>NZ_JAHEPS010000010.1 GCF_018596335.1 Shewanella jiangmenensis
CCGCGTAGCTCCACCAAATACGCGTTCACGGCGTTAATCGTGAGTCCGGGGTCCCCTTCGTCTAGAGGCCTAGGACACCGCCCTTTCACGGCGGTAACAGGGGTTCGAATCCCCTAGGGGATGCCAATTTTTGCTGAGTTTCGTAAAACCAGTGCTCGTCACCGAGGATAACAGTGGTCCGGGTCCCCTTCGTCTAGAGGCCTAGGACACCGCCCACCTTCTTTGGGTAGAGAGTCGGCGGTAACAGGGGTTTGAATCCTCTGGCAAATACCATAATTTTGGGGTTATAGCTCAGCTGGGAGAGCGCTTGCATGGCATGCAAGAGGTCCGCGGTTCGATCCCGCGTAGCTCCACCAAATACGCGTTCACGGCGTTAATCGTGAGTCCGGGGTCCCCTTCGTCTAGAGGCCTAGGACACCGCCCTTTCACGGCGGTAACAGGGGTTCGAATCCCCTAGGGGATGCCAAAAATTTTGGGGTTATAGCTCAGCTGGGAGAGCGCTTGCATGGCATGCAAGAGGTCCGCGGTTCGATCCCGCGTAGCTCCACCAAATTTTAAACCACCTTCACGGGTGGTTTTTTGTTTTTGGCGTTCAGCACACTGTTGCTGATCCAGACGCCCTGTCTTGTTTGGTGCTGTCCTGCCTTATCAATTTCATTCCCTTAGCAGCGTGTTTGCTGAAGCGGCTGTCGGTTATCCAATTCCCTGCATTGTTTCAACTGCCACTTGACCTCTGTAGCGCCAGAGCCTCGGGACAGGGCGTGGTGGAAATGGGAAGGACGCTAAAAGGATGCAGAGGTTTACCGGCCCAAAACAAAAAGACCCTGATTGTTCGGGGCCTTTTTCTCATTTGTATGTGTTGCGTACGAGCGGCGTATGTTCCAAAAGCCAGTCAGTAAAGCTTAGCTGTGTCTGGGCACGTTACTCAGTGCCGAGGAAGCCTCCGGTCTGGTGCGCCCACAGCTGAGCATAAATGCCGCCTTGCTCAATCAGCTCTCTGTGGCTGCCTTGCTCAACAATTTTACCCTCATCGAGCACGATAAGGCGGTCCATTGCGGCAATCGTTGATAATCGGTGGGCGATGGCAATCACGGTTTTGCCTTCCATCAGCTGATACAGGCTCTCCTGAATGGCCGCTTCGACTTCGGAGTCGAGCGCAGAGGTGGCCTCATCAAGAATAAGAATGGGCGCATCCTTAAGCAGCACCCGGGCAATGGCAATGCGCTGGCGCTGACCTCCCGAGAGTTTTACGCCGCGCTCGCCGACCATGGCATCGAGCCCATGGTTACCCGCAGGATCCGACAGATTGTCGATAAACTCTTTTGCCTGCGAGCGCGAAATGGCGCTTAACAGCTCGGCTTCAGTCGCATCCGGGCGGCCATAGAGAATGTTTTCCCGAATAGTGCGGTGTAAAAGCGAAGTGTCCTGGGTCACCATGCCGATGTTTGCGCGCAGCGAATCCTGGCTGACACTGTTGATTGCCTGATCGTCAATGCGGATTTCGCCGCGCTCGACATCGTAAAAGCGCATCAAGAGGTTTACCAGCGTCGATTTACCGGCACCTGAGCGGCCGACCAGCCCGACTTTTTCGCCTGCACGAATGTCGAGTTTGAGCCCCTCAATCACGCCGCTCACTTCGCCATAATGAAAGCTCACGTCATCAAAGCTGATTTTGCCTTCAGTCACCCGAAGCGGCTGCGCCGCCGGCGCATCGACAATCTGCGTGGGTTTGGAGAGGGTATTCATGCCGTCTATCACTGTGCCGACGTTTTCAAACAGCGAGCTGACTTCCCACATTATCCATTGGCTCATGCCATTAAGGCGCAGCGCCAGACTGACGGCAATCGCAATTGCGCCTATGGTGATGGCCTGCTCGGTCCACAGCGCAATGGCGATGGCGGCCACCGCAAATACCAGCACATAGTTGATGACCTGCACACTGACGTTAAGCCCGGTAACCAGTCGCATCTGGCGATAAACTGTGTCCAGAAATCCGCTCATCGCATCGCGGGCGTAGGCCGCTTCACGCTGATTGTGGGAAAAGAGCTTCACGGTTGAGATATTGGTGTAACTGTCGACAATCCGGCCGGTCATGGTGGAGCGCGCATCGGCCTGCTCGGTCGATACGGTTTTAAGCCGCGGGATGAAGTACCACTGCAGGCCGATATAGAATACGAGCCAGGCCAGCATCGGCAGCATCAAACGCCAGTCACTTTTGGCGATAATCACCAGCATCGACGTGAAATACACCAGAATGTACACGGCGACATCCAACAGCTTCATCACGCTTTCCCGCACCGCAAGCGCGGTTTGCATCACCTTGGTCGCAATGCGGCCGGCAAACTCATTTTGGTAAAAACCAATACTTTGGCGCAGCAAATAGCGGTGTGCGAGCCAGCGAATTGACATCGGATAATTGCCAAGCAGACTCTGATAGGCAATCAGTGCATGCAGCAACACCAGCAAAGGGATCGCGACCAATACCAAAAGCGTCATGCCAAGCAGGGTACGGCCTTCTTCCTGCAGCAGGGTGGCGGGATCTTTGGTGGCAAGCCAGTCCACCAATTGGCCCATAAAGCCAAACAGCGACACTTCAAGCATCGCGAGCAGCGCCGTAAGCACCGACATGGTGATGAGCGGCACTTCAAAGCCTTTGGTGTAATGGCGGCAGAAGGCAAACAGGGTTGCTGGGGGCTGGCTCGGCTCGGTGTCCGGCAGCGGCGTCGTCCAGCGTTCAAATAATTGATACAGGGTTTTCATCTTGGGCTTCCTTGGCACACAGCAATGCAGCATATCGTAAATTAAGGTTCTGTCTTCGATAAAAATGCCGATTTTTGCGTCCGTCTCCGTCATTGATTATTTGATTGCTTATTTGATTGGCTACTTGATTGGTTATTTGTAAGTCGCAAAGCCCTCAGGTCCATTAACCCTAAATTCAATTGAGGGCCGTTTTCCGCTGGTTGAGGGATCGCGGGCGCGCTAAAGTGACACAACGAATGATGAAACCGGGTCCGCCCACAGATGCCAGCCAAGAATGACGCTATAACTTTGCCTAAGCAGGAGCTGACCAAGAGTCTTCGCAAAGGCCAATCCAAGCCCGAGCGAAAAGACCAGCGCAAACCAGAATGCAAAGGCCAACCAGAACCCAAAAGCCAACTCGTGCAAGCTAAAGTGCCACACAATGGCCAAAGCGGCGCGCGTTGCCCTGATAATGACGTGTGCCAGCGGGCGCGCCTGAGCCGCGATGCGCGGTTTGACGGGGTGTTTTTTGTCGGTGTGTTTTCCACCGGCATTTATTGTCGCCCCGTGTGTCCGGCGCCGCTGCCAAAAGAAGACAACGTGCGCTACTTTGCCAGCGCCCAGGAGGCCGCGGCCGCAGGGCTTCGGCCCTGTCTTCGCTGCCGCCCTGAATCGGCGCCGGGCTCGGCACCCTGGCGCGGCACGGCAACGACCCTTGGCCGGGCGATGGCGCTGATTGATGCCGGTGCACTTAATGCGGCAATAGACAGTGAGCCAGATGGCAGCGCCATAGAAGCGCTGGCGGCGCGGCTTGGCGTTGGCAGTCGCTACCTTCGTAAGCTGTTTCAGGAGCAGCTGGGTATGTCGCCCAAGGCCTACGGCGATTATCGGCGCCTCTTGCTCGCCAAGGCGCTTTTGCATCAAACCCAATTGCCGATGTCCGAGGTCGCATTTGCCGCAGGCTTCGGGTCGCTGCGCCGCTTTAATGAAGTGTTTCGCGATAAACTGGCGCTTACGCCGGCATCGCTGCGCCGAAGCACGGCTTTGCCACAATCTCAAGAACCTGGCTGTGCGACCGACAGCAGCCATGTACGAACGACTAAAGAGGTAAGCAGCAATACAAGCATAAACATAGGTACACAGGAGGCGTGCAGGGTGCTCACGGCCGACATTCGCTTAACCTTAAGTTTCCGGCCGCCTTACGATTTTATGGCGCTGCGGCAGTTTTTTATGGCGCGCGCGATAAATGGCAATGAATGGTTTGTTGATGCGGCAGGCGAGCCCTGCATCGGCAAAGCTCTGAGCATCGGGCCGCTTAACGGCTACTTCGAAGCATCGCCCATCAAGGGTAAGCATGCGCTGATGGTCAGCATCTATCCCGGGCCTGAGCTTGGCAACCTGAGTGCGTTTCTTTCGCAAATCCGCCGGGTGCTGGATTTGGATGCAAACCTTGGCGTAATTGAGGCGCATATCAGCGATGCGATTAAGTCTCTGATCCCAAAGGCACGGCTTCAGCAGTCTGAAGATGGCGGCGATGAAACGCGCGCCTTTGATTTACGTGCGTTAGGCATGCAGGTGAATTCACTGCCGGGGGCCGGCAGCTATTTTGAAGCCTGTTGCCGCGCAGTGCTCGGTCAGCAGGTGAGTTTGACTCAGGCCACATCGTTACTGAATGCGCTGGTGGACGAAGTGGGGGAGACGGTAACGCTTGGCTCCCGCGAGTGCCGGCTGTTTCCGACACCGGCGGCGGTTGCGGGCGCCGAGCTCGCCACCCTTAAAATGCCCGGTGCTCGTAAACTTGCCCTGAACCGGCTCGGTGCACTGTTTGCCGGTACCGCGTTATGCGAGCTTGCAGAAAAAGCCGAAGGCATTATCGCAGACAAGGCCAGTAGCGATAGCGCAGAAAAGCATAACGGCATTCGCGCTGACGGGCTTGGCAATAGCGCTGACAAGGGCACCGAGCTGCTGGAGCCAACCGAAGCCTCTCTCCTTGCGCTTAAGGGCATAGGCCCCTGGACGGTAAACTACGCCAGCATGCGCGGTTTATCGTCGCCGGATGTGTTGCTTGATGGCGATTTGATTGTACGTCAGCGCCTTGAATTGTGCGGTCTTGCCGAGATGTTGCCAGTGCTTAAGTCGCGGGTATCACCCTGGGGCAGTTACCTCACGTTAATGCTGTGGCATATGGATGCAGACGTGCTGAAGACGCTGAAATCAACGCTAATCAAATAAAAATCAGATAATAAGGATAAAAGACTATGCAAACTCAAGCGGGTGGATGCCACTTTTCTTCCCCGGCACTGTCTTCGCCGGCACTGTTTTCCCCTGCACTGTGCGCGGCGGCGCGTGAAGTCATTACGCCGATTGGCCGCTTCTGGCTTGCAGCGAGCGCCAATGGCCTGATGCAGCTTGCCTGTGAGCTTGCGCCCTCGACGCTGAAGGAATTAACCCTTACTGCCAGCGAGCAGGACATCCAGGCCGCGAACGCTCACCTTGATGATGCCTGTGGCCAGCTTGAGGCCTATCTCGCTGGCAGACGGCAGACGTTCAGCCTCGCCCTTGCGCCCAAAGGCACTGAGTTTCAGCGCGCGGTCTGGCAGCAACTGGTTGCTATCCCGTTTGGCGACACGCAAAGCTACTCGCAAATCGCCACCGCCATTGGTCGCCCCAAGGCCGTACGGGCGGTCGGCGCGGCAAACGGCGCCAATCCCATCGCCATCATAGTGCCCTGCCACAGGGTGATAGGGAAAAATGGTACTCTCACCGGCTATGCCTGGGGCCTTGAGATGAAGTCGGCGCTGCTGGCGCTGGAATCGGCCCGCTGAGCAGGCAGTGCTTTTAGCCGCAGACAACAGGTAAAAAAACTGCGTTTTATCAAGTCAGACTTTGGCCGCCTTCTGGCATAATGGTGTCAGATTGGTGGTTGGGGACTGAAATGAAACATCTGTACTGGATGGTTGACGGGGTGCTGGCCGGACGCTGCGGCCCTTGCAGTGAGCCGTGGGATCTGGCGCAGCTTAAACAGTCAGGGATTGGCGCCGTGGTGTCTTTGTGTGAGGTGGCGGGGGATTTATCGGTATTTGCCGACGCCGGGCTTGAGCATCTGTATCTGCCGATGGCGCGCAACGTACCGCCCACCGACGCAGATTTGCAGATAGCTGCCGATATTATGCAGCGCTCGCTTGGCTGGATTGCCGAGCGGGAGCTTCGCGGCGTGCCTGTGCTGGTGCATTGCAGCCTGGGTAACGATCGCACCGGCCTTTTGCTCGCATCTTACCTGATGATGCAGGGCGCAGCGCCCGTGCATGCGGTCAGTCAGGTGCGAAGCTACCGGGACGCGGCATTTACTGCCGAAGGCTGGGATCAATTCGTATACGATGTGTTATATTCAATTCAAAGTTAATCCATTTGAAATTAAACGGAATTCAATTCAATGGCGCGACCGGTATCCTGGCATTCGTTTTGGGTAATGTTGCTTGGCTGTGTCACCCTCGGTGGCTGCGCGAGCTTGCCGCCGCAGGAAGCGCGGCCGCAAACCCTTAAGCTCACCTCAGCGCCGGATAGCCGGATTGCCGGTTATCTGGCTGAGCCGCTCGCGGCGCACCCGGGTAAAAGCGCGGTGCTTGCGCTGTTTGAAGGGCTCGATGCCATGGTGGCGCGCCTTGCGCTTATTCAGGCGGCCGAGACCAGCATTGACCTGCAGTACTATATCTTTCGAAACGATGACACCGGCCGTTTGATTGCCTGGCAATTGCTCGAGGCCGCCGATCGCGGCGTGCGGGTGCGGCTGCTGCTTGACGATACCGCGAGCGCCACCATCGACCGCCAGCTTGCCATCATTGCCAAACACCCGAATATTTCGGTCAGGCTTTACAATCCCTCGGCGCACCGGACGCTGCGTACGTTGTCGTTTCTTGGCGATTTTGCCCGCATGAACCATCGGATGCACAACAAGTCACTCACGGTGGATAACCGCCTGAGTGTGGTGGGCGGGCGCAATATCGGCAACGAGTACTTCTCCAACGATGAATCCGTGGAGTTTGGCGATTTGGATTTGCTGCTCGCTGGCCCTGTGGTGGATGAAGTATCGGATCAGTTTGATGCCTACTGGAATGCGCCTTCTACCTATGGCGTGGAGCAGCTTACTGAGGTGGATGAGCCTGCCGCCCTTGACGATTTCTATCAAATTGTCGCCTCGCAAAAGCTTGAGCTTGATGGTCATCCTTATCTCACCCGGCTTGCCAAATCGCCGCTGCTGCGGCACATGGCGGACAATCGCCTCAATTGGTACTTTGGCGATGCAAGGGTGTTGGTTGACCCGCCTGAAAAACGCGAGGGCGATACCCAAAGCTGGATGATCACGCCCCTACTTAAAGAGTTTGCCGGGGCACAAAAAAGCGTGGTGGTGATTTCGCCGTATTTTGTGCCCACAGATGAAGGGGTGACGCTGCTGAATAATCTTGTAAAACGGGGCGTTGCGGTCACGGTTATCACCAACAGCCTTGCCGCCACCGACGTGCTTGCGGTGCATTCGGGTTATTCGGGTTATCGCGAGCGGCTGCTTCGCGGCGGCGTAAAGCTTTATGAAGTCAAATCCACCGGCCGTAAACCCGGTTACTCCTGGAAAGGCAGCTCCCGCTCAAGCCTGCATGCAAAAAGTTTCGTGTTTGACGACACCCGGCTGTTTGTCGGCTCATTTAATTTTGATCCGCGCTCTGCCTGGCTTAATACTGAAATGGGGGTGCTGGTTGAGCAGGCCGAGATGAACAAAGCGCTGCGGGACTGGTTACCGACCTTTTTGCAAAAAAATACCTATGAGCTTAACTTGTCGCCGGACGGCCTTTATTGGCACGATTTGAAGACAGGTACCGATATTTATGCCGAGCCACAGGCCGGTTTCTGGCGCCGCCTGATGGCCGATTTTTTGGCGCTGTTTCCCTTGGAATCCCAGCTGTAACTCGTGAAGGGGATGTATGAAAAGTAAGGCCAATCAGTCTCAGGGGCTGCTGCTGTTCCATTTGAGCCGGCAACAGCTGTTTGCCATGGGCACGTTGAAAATCCGTGAGCTGGTGCCCTATACCCATTTGAATGCGCTGCCGCAGCAACACCCATCTGTGCTTGGCACGGCCACTGTGCGCGGCCAGACCATTTCGGTTATCGATATGTCGGCGGCGGTGGGGTATCCGCCAATCGCCGAAGAAGAACGCAAAAAGTGCTTTATCATCATCACCGATTGTCAGCGGATGCTGATTGGGTTTTTGGTGCGTGCCATCGATAAGATAATCGAGTGTAACTGGCGCGATATTCAGTCGCCGCCGGAAAACCTTGGTCGCAACGCTTACCTTACCGGCGTAACCCGCTATCAGGACAAGCTGGTTCAATTGCTGGATGTGGAGCTGCTGCTGTCAAAAATCTTCCCCATCAAGGATGACAAGCGTATCGCCATACTCACCGATATTCAGCGTGAGCAGCTTAAGCCGATGAATGTGCTGCTGGTGGATGACTCCAAGGTCGCGCGCAAGCAGCTTGGGGATGCGCTCGATGCGATTAATATCCCCTATCAGGTGTCCGCCAACGGACGTGATGCGCTCGAACTGATGCGCAGCAATGCCGCCGAGGGGCGGCCGGTAAACATTCTGGTGAGCGATATCGAAATGCCGGGCCTCGATGGTTATGAGCTGGCCTTTGAAGTGAAAAATGATGCACCGCTCGCAGGCGCCTACATCATTTTGCACACCTCGCTGTCGAGCGAAATCAGTGTCAGTCAAGCCAAGCAGGTCGGCGCCGATGAAGCGCTGACCAAGTTTGATGCCCAGGAGCTGATAGCCGCTATGCTGCGCGGGGTGGACCATCAGCACCAGCTCCGGGGCTGATGCCTGATGCAGTGTGAGTGGTTTTGCATTGCCTGTGTCAAGATGCCTGTGCTCAGCGCGCCTGAGCATTCAGCCTTACGGTGCGATTAACGTGGCGGTGAACTTTGCCTGTTTGCAGCCAAATTGCGCCATCAAGGTAACAGCCGCCACAAAAGCCGCCACTTTGCTGGACAAACCCTGTCAGTTTCGATAAAACCCATTGCCGGGGTGCCTCGGCGCGTTGCGCATTCGTTTAAGCGCAGCAGCGCTGTTGGCAGCAATAACAGTATTCAGCCTGGGGCGTTTGCCAGGCCCACGATAACGATAACAAGCTCGATAATAAGAGAAGGTCAAGTCATGAGTTCCAACACGTCTTTACTGGCGCGTCTCGCCGGTGGCAGCCTGGTGCTGCAAATCCTTGTGGGGATTATTCTGGGTGGGCTGCTTGCTGCATTCAGCCCTGAGCTTGCCAATCAGGTGGCCTTTTTGGGCGATCTGTTTGTTGGCGCTTTGAAGGCCATTGCCCCTGTGCTGGTGTTTGTGCTGGTGGCTGCATCCATTGCCAATCAGCAAACCGGCACCCAATCCAATATGCGGCCGATTATCGTGCTCTATTTGCTCGGTACTTTCGCCGCCGCGCTCACCGCCGTGGTGTTAAGTTTTGTGTTTCCGGCCAATCTGGTGCTGGTGGATGCCGCGGCGTCGGCCAATCCGCCCCAGGGCATAGGCGAGGTGCTCAATACCCTGCTGTTTAAACTGGTAGACAACCCGGTCAATGCCCTCATTACCGCCAACTATATCGGCATTCTTGCCTGGGGTTTGGGGCTTGGGATAGTGCTGCGCCACGCCAGCAGCAGTACTAAAACTGTGCTGTCTGATGTGAGCCACGGCGTATCGCAGCTGGTGCGTTTTGTTATTCGCCTCGCCCCCATTGGTATTTTTGGTCTGGTGGCCGCAACCTTTGCCCAAACCGGTTTTGAGGCTATCGGCGGCTATCTGCAGCTGCTGGCGGTGCTGCTTGGCGCGATGGCGATTATCGCCTTTGTGGTGAATCCGCTGATTGTGTTTTGGAAGATACGCCGCAACCCCTATCCGCTGGTATTCAAGTGTTTACGTGAAAGTGGCGTAACTGCGTTTTTCACCCGCTCAAGCGCGGCCAATATTCCGGTGAACATGGCGCTGTGTGAGCGTTTGAAGCTCCACGAAGATACCTATTCGGTGTCTATCCCCCTTGGCGCGACCATCAATATGGCCGGCGCGGCCATTACCATTACTGTACTGACCCTCGCGGCAGTGCACACGCTCGGTATTGAGGTGGATTTGGCCACGGCACTGCTTTTGTCTGTGATTGCCTCTGTATCGGCCTGCGGCGCTTCCGGTGTTGCGGGTGGCTCCCTGCTGCTTATTCCACTTGCCTGCTCACTGTTTGGTATTTCCAACGATGTGGCCATGCAGGTAGTGGCGGTGGGCTTTACCATTGGGGTCATTCAGGACAGTGCCGAGACGGCGCTTAACAGCTCAACCGACGTACTCTTTACTGCTGCTGTGTGCGAGGCGGCCGAGCGCAAGGCTGCCTGAGTCTTTACTGCCTGCTTTCGCTTCTACAGCAGCCTGAGCTCCAGTAGCAAAAGTTCCAGTAGCGAAAGCCCCAGACGCAAGAGCCCCAGACGCAAGAGCCTGAAGGAATTTGAACATCATAAAAAAGCGGCAGCATAATGACACTGCCGCTTTTTTTATGCCATTTTCAATGGTGTTCTTTGCCTGGTTTTTATATTACTTAGGGAGATTTGCCATGCTGCTGGTGGATTTTTCGAGGGCCGACACTCCCGTACGCTGGTATAGCATCAACGATGGGGTGATGGGCGGTTTGTCAGCATCGAGTCTGCGGCTATCCCCGGAAGGTTTTGGCGTGTTTTGCGGTCATCTGTCCCGCGAGAACGGTGGCGGCTTTGCCTCTGTTTATCTTGAATTTCCGCCGACTGACGTCAGTGCATTTACCGGCATTGAAATTGAATTAAGCATGCCGCAGCGGTCTTTTAAACTGAACCTTAAAGACAGAAACTGCCGCGACTATCTCTATCAGGCTGCACTGACAATGCCTGCCCCCCTCATCAGGGGCGGGAGTGGCCAAGCGAATGATGACGCCAATGAAGACATCAATGCTGCAGCATTTAGAGAAAAGGGTGCAGCAGAGGGCGGCAGGTGGCTGCGCTGCCGCCTGCCTTTTGCTCATTTCAAAGCAATGCGCCGCGGCATGCCGGTTCAGGCGCGAGCCCTTGATTTGACAGCCCTTACCGAGCTTGCCCTGGTCGCGGCCGGGGCGCCTGAGGGCGACTTCAGTTTGCGACTTCGCAGCATCGGCTTATACCGCGACTGAAGCTCAGTTTACTTTGCCCATCGCTCTGATGAGATGCATCCATGACGTTAGCCAATGGCTTTCTCGTTCCGGCACTTAGCTTTGACAGCTCCTCATTTACACAGTGCTATGCAGCTGACCCAAATCACGGCAGTGATATCGAACGATCGATAAAGTGAGCTTGCTCGCGTTTTTAATTTTCGGCGGCGTTACACTGGCGCCAGCAGATAAGTGAATTTTATCCCCTGCTAATTTATTGAATTATTGTTAGCTTCAGCTAATGGCTTGTTAATTATTTTATCGCATTCAATGATGTGGCCGCGTTGGCGGCGACATCAGGAGAAATCGGTCGATGGCGACTATGCTGAGTGCTGCAGCGGTTTTTGGCAGCTTTGCTGCAACGGAAAGCTGGCAAAGCCGGGTGGCGCCGTTAAGTGCCTTAATGCGCCGGCGTTTGGGAGGATGGGAGGAGCATATGGATTTGAGAGAGACTATCGGCAGTTTTGTCGATGAGCGGCCGGAGCAGGGCGACAGCCTGACCCTGTATCGGGAAAATGGGCGGGTGTATTTGCAAACCTGGTTCAGTGATGGCTGCCACAGCCGCGATGAAATGGCGGTGACTCAAACCGAACATGGCATGCGCCTTGACGACAAAGGTGGCAACTTTTTCGGCGAGTTTTTTGTAATGACAGCTGCCGGGCTTGAGTTTCATAACGACGCTGGCTGCTTTTACACGGCGCCCTTTTATCGCGAGCAGGCCGAAGCGTAAGCGCCGCTAAAACGGCGCTTTACTGATAAATTCCATCGATTTGCCGCTGTAGGGGTGGCGAAAACAAAGCCGCTCGGCATGCAGGCACAGCCTTGGCATAGCGCTTTGCACCGTGCCTGTTTCAGCGGCCGCGGTTTGAAACGCAGAATCACACCCGTAAAAGTCATCCCCCAGAATGGGATGGCCAATGGCCAGCATATGCACCCTAAGCTGGTGGGTGCGGCCGGTTTCTGGAATCAGTTCCATCAGCGCTGAGTTACCGCGCGTTTCAAGCACCCGATAATGGGTGATGGCGGCGCGGCCTTCCTTTTTATCCACCTTCTGCCAGGGCGGATTGTCCCTGTCTTTGCCAAGTGGCAGGTCGATGGTGCCTTTGCCATTCGCCGGTGTGCCCGCCACCAGGGCGATATAGCGCTTTTCTGTTTCGCGGTTCTGAAATTGGGTTTTCAGCGAGGATTCGGCCTGCTTGCTGCGGGCAAATACCATGATGCCCGAGGTGGCGCAGTCGAGCCGGTGCACGAGCAGCGCCCCCGGGTAGATCATTTCAAGCCGGGTGAGGGCGCAGTCATGGGTGTGCGCCGCCATGCCGGGGTTTGACAGGAGGCCCGACGGCTTGTTGATGATAATAATGTCCCTGTCCACGTAGCGGATATCCAGCCAGGGAAGTTTCGGGGGGCGGTATTCAAAAATCTGCATGTCGGCTCCTGTTAAGGGCCACTATTTTAGCGGATTTTTTACTGTCAATTCATCAGCGACGTAATAAAAAGCCGAAGCCGTAGGCCGGGCTCACTGGTAATGCCTCTGGTGACAAAGTGGATGTTGCCGTCGCCATCGACCACAAAAATCGACGGAAAGCCGCTCACGCCAAATTGTTTGGCAAGCGCGCCATTGTCGTTGATAGCATCAAACTCATAGCCTTGCTGCTGTAAAAAGGCCCGCACTCTTTCATCGTTTCCGGAATCCACCGCTATGGCGACCACGGGATAATCGCTCTCGATGCGGCTTATTGCAGGGGAGGTGAGTTTGCAGACACTGCACCAATCGGCAAAAAAGTACACCAGCGTGGGTTTGCCGCCGCTGTGGGGCAGGGTAAGCAGACTGTGCTCGACGCCGCTGGCGCTGATGGCCGGCGCGGTGTCTTTGAGCATGTCTTTTTGCTGAAAGGCGGCAATGCCGTAAAACAGTGCCATGGCGATGGCCGCTTCCAGCAACAGCTGTTTGCGGCGGCTCTTTTTCGGTTTGGGATCCAAGTTCAATCCTTTACAAATACTCAGCAGGGGTGGTGCGGGCAAAACGGCGGGAATAGGCCATCAGCTGCGGATACAGGGTACGAAATGCTATCTCAAGCTCGGTGTCGAGGCGTTTGAGCACTTCTTCTGCGCCGTCAAACAGCGCGGGTTTTGACACCCGGCGGCGCATGCCGTTGACGGCGGCATTCAGGCCGCTGCGAGACGCATAACCGCCAAGCCAATCTTCACGGCACATCAGCACGATGGCAGCAGAGAGGTTGTCAGGCAGGTCGGTTGCCGCCTGTAGTGAGGCGTAGGCGCGGGATGCAAAATCCTTAAGTGGCTCATGATGATATTCTTCCCAGTCGCGGGCGAGGCGATGGTCAAAACCCAAATCAATCAGCACAGGTGCCACGCGGCGAAGCTGCGCGGGAAACAGGGCGAGGGTTTCTTTAAAAATTTCGTGTTCGTCGGTGATTTTATCGATTTGTCGGTGCAGCCACAGTCCCTGTTGCAGCGATTTGGGGAAACGCGCGATCGGGCCTTTGGCAAAATCACCGGCCAGATTGGCCGCAAGACTGGTGCCGCTGATATCGGCCAGATGCAAATGTGCAAGAAAGTTCATAATTTGTGCTTTGAATGGCGCAAGGGATCAAGGTATCATGCGCGCCGATGTCTAGGGAACCCTTTACCAATTAAACAAGGCCAAAGAGCCAAGGGGAACCCTTAAGGATGTGACATCGAGCACCCTGAGTACACGGCCCCCAAAGGAGTCACGGACGATGTTGAATTGGTTTACCAACGCCCTTGGAATCACCAAAAAAAGTCAGCGTAAAAAAGTGCAGGTGGATATTCCCTTTGAACACCTGCAGAACGAACCCCGCAGCCAGAGCCCCCAAACCCCGTCAGAGAGTAATAAGCAAGCACCCAAGGATCCTTGATCTTAGCGGGCGCTGCCCCTAGACTACGCGCGTCTTTTTTGGCCACGGCTTGAGAGTTGTAGATGCGAGTAGCTGACTTTACCTTTGACCTTCCCAATGAATTGATTGCCCGCTACCCCATGGCAGAGCGTACCGCGTCCCGATTGCTGCAGCTCGACGGCAGCAGCGGCGCGTTATCCGACCGCCAGTTCACCGATATTCTGAGCCTGATTGAGCCGGGCGATCTGATGATTTTCAATAACACCCGGGTTATTCCGGCGCGTCTGTTTGGCCAGAAGGCCAGCGGCGGCAAGCTGGAGATCCTGGTGGAGCGCATGCTCGATGATAAACGCATCCTGGCCCATGTGCGCTCATCCAAGTCTCCCAAGCCCGGCACCGAAATCCAACTCGACGGCGGCTTCACCATGGTGATGGATGCCCGTCACGATGCCTTGTTTGAGCTGTCGCTTAAGGATGATAAAACCATCCTCGAAGTGCTCGAAGCCGTTGGCCACATGCCGCTGCCGCCTTATATCGACCGTCCCGATGACGATGCCGACAAAGAGCGCTACCAGACAGTTTACAACGAGCGCCCGGGTGCCGTGGCAGCGCCCACCGCCGGTTTGCATTTTGATGAAAAAATCCTCGCCGCGCTCAAGGAAAAAGGCGTCGATACCGCCTTTGTGACCCTGCACGTGGGTGCAGGCACCTTCCAGCCGGTACGGGTGGATAATATCCTTGAGCACAAGATGCACTCCGAGTGGGCCGATGTGCCTGCCGATGTGGTTGAAAAAATTCGCGCCACCAAGGCCGCCGGTAAGCGGGTGATTGCGGTCGGCACCACCTCGGTGCGTTCACTCGAGAGCGCCGCCAAAGCCAGTGCAGGCGAGTTGCAACCTTTCTGCGGCGATACCGACATCTTTATTTACCCGGGGTTTGAGTTCAAAGTGGTCGATGCCATGGTCACCAACTTCCACCTGCCGGAGTCGACTCTCATCATGTTGGTCAGTGCCTTTGCTGGCTTTGATGAAGTGCTCAATGCCTATCGTCACGCGGTTGCGCAAAAATACCGCTTTTTCAGCTACGGCGATGCGATGTTTGTGACTAAAAAAGCCCCCTAAAGGCATTTTTTGTTTTAAAATGACGGCCCAACCCTCTGGTTGGGCTTTTTTTTGGTGTACATACAACCCTGTTTGGCGTGTTTACACCCGGTTGGACGCGAGACACCTTGAAGGTGACACCTTGCGTCCCCATGTCTTCGAAACCGGCCACTGCGGCCTTTGAATTCGGTCAGACTGTTTCTCTGACGAGGTCATTATGAAATTTGAACTGATTACTACCCAAGGGCGTGCCCGTCGCGGCCGTCTGGTGTTTGAACGTGGCACGGTGGAAACCCCGGCCTTTATGCCAGTGGGCACCTACGGCACAGTGAAGGGCATGACCCCGGAAGAAGTGCGTGCCACCGGCGCGGACATTCTGCTTGGCAACACTTTCCACCTGTGGCTGCGCCCCGGTGAAGAAATCATGCGTAAGCACGGCGATCTGCACGATTTTATGAACTGGCAGCGTCCCATTCTTACCGACTCGGGTGGCTTCCAGGTATTCAGCCTCGGCGATATCCGTAAGATCACCGAAGAAGGGGTACATTTCCGCTCGCCCATCAACGGCGAAAAGATTTTTATGGATGCCGAAAAGTCGATGCAAATCCAGCATTCACTCGGCTCCGATGTGGTGATGATTTTTGATGAGTGCACGCCGTATCCGGCGACCCACGATGAAGCGCGCAAGTCGATGCAGATGTCGCTGCGTTGGGCACAGCGCTCTCGTGATGAGTTTGACCGCCTGGAAAACCCCAACTCGCTGTTTGGGATTATTCAGGGCAGCGTGTATGAAGACTTACGTGATGAAAGCCTCAAAGGGCTTTTGGAAATTGGTTTTGACGGCTATGCCGTCGGTGGTCTGGCGGTGGGTGAGCCCAAGGAAGACATGCATCGAGTGCTTGAGCATGTGTGTCCGCAAATTCCTGCTGACAAACCACGCTATCTGATGGGGGTAGGTAAACCTGAGGATTTGGTGGAAGGCGTGCGCCGTGGCGTTGACATGTTTGACTGTGTAATGCCCACCCGCAATGCCCGAAACGGTCATCTGTTTACCAGCGAAGGCGTTATCAAAATCCGCAACGCGCGGCATCGCGATGACACTTCACCGCTCGATCCTAAGTGTGATTGCTATACCTGCACCAACTATTCCCGTGCGTATTTGCATCATTTGGATCGCTGCAACGAAATCTTGGGAGCCAGGCTCAATACCATCCACAACCTGCGTTATTACCAAAGGTTGATGGAGGGTTTGCGCGGCGCCATCGAGACGGGTACATTAGACGCCTTTGTTAAGGACTTCTATACCAGTCAAGGTCGCGAAGTTCCCGAGCTTAAAGACTAACAATCAAGCAATAAGAAGAGAAAGCTATGTTCATTTCAAACGCGTATGCCAATGCAGCAGCCGGCGCTCCACAGGGTGGCGGTACCATGGAACTTGTGATCATGCTGGGTCTGTTCGGCCTGATTTTCTATTTCATGATCTTCCGTCCTCAGTCCAAGCGCGTCAAAGAGCACAAGAACCTGATGTCGTCTCTGTCCAAGGGCGATGAAGTGCTGACCAGCGGTGGCATCCTCGGCAAAATCGCCAAAATCGCCGATGACAGCGATTACGTGCTGCTGGCGCTGAACGACAGCACCAACATCACCATCAAAAAGGACTATATCGCGGCGGTATTGCCAAAAGGCTCTATCCAGTCCCTGTAAGCCAAGAGGGCTAAAGGCGTGCTAAATAAATACCCAATGTGGAAGAACATCATGGTGGTGCTGGTCATCGCCATTGGTGGCTTCTATGCGTTGCCCAACCTGTTCGGCGAGGATCATGCCGTGCAGGTGGTGGCCACCCGAGGTGCCGAAGTAACGGCTACCACCCAAACTGCCGTGACGGAAGCGCTCGGTAAGCAAGGCATTGAGCAGAAGCGTTCTGAGCTGGAAAACGGCCAGCTGCTGGTGCGTGTTGCCAATGCTGAAGACCAGCTCAAAGCCAAGGAAACCATCGCCGAATTGCTTGGCGATAAGTACACAGTGGCACTGAACCTGGCACCGGCGACGCCTGAGTGGCTCGAATCGGTCGGCGGCAGCCCAATGAAACTCGGTCTTGACCTTCGCGGCGGTGTGCACTTCCTGATGGAAGTGGACATGAGCGAAGCCATCCGCAAGATGGAAGAAGCCAAGATTGCCGATTTCCGTGGTCAGCTGCGTGAAGAAAAGCTGCGTTACTCTGGCGTGCACCGCACAGTGCGCGGTATTGAGATCAAGTTCCGCGACGCCGAGACTGTCGGCAAAGCAGAGCGTTTCCTCAAGACCCGTGGCAATGACATGGTGTTTTCGGATATCTCCAGCGGCGAAAACTACGTGCTGCTGGCGGTGATGAGCGAAGCGTACCTCAAGCAAATCAAAGAGGAAGCGCTGCAGCAAAACATCACCACCATCCGCAACCGGGTGAACGAATTGGGTGTGGCCGAGCCTGTGGTTCAGCGTCAGGGTGCCGAGCGCATCATCGTTGAGCTGCCCGGCGTGCAGGACACTGCCCGCGCCAAGGAAATCCTCGGTGCGACTGCCTCGATTGAATTCCACATGGTGGACGAAAAAGCTGACGTAGCCGCAGCAGCCAATGGCCGAGTGCCAGCGGGCAGCGAGCTGTATCAGCGCCGCGAAGGCGGCTCTGTGGTACTGAAGAAAGAAGTGATGCTCACCGGTGACCATATCACCGGCGCCCAGCCTTCTTTCGATGAGTACAGCCGTCCACAGGTTGCTATTCAGCTGGATGCCAAGGGCGGGGAAATCTTCTCCAACGTCACCAAGGACAACATCGGCAAGCCGATGGCGACCCTGTTCATTGAATACAAGGACAGCGGTGAGCGTAACCCCGATGGCAGCGTGAAAATGCGCAAAATCGAGGAAGTTATCTCGGTTGCCACCATTCAGGCACGCCTTGGCCGTAACTTTGTGATCACAGGCCTTAGCCACAGTGAATCCCAGAACCTGGCGCTTTTGCTGCGTGCCGGTGCGCTGATTGCGCCCGTGTCTATCGTGGAAGAGCGCACCATTGGTCCAAGCCTTGGTGCCGAAAACATCGAAAACGGCTTGCAGGCGATGATCTGGGGTATGGCCGTGGTGCTGGTGTTCATGCTCATCTACTACCGCGCCTTTGGCTTTATCGCCAACCTGGCACTGTGCGCCAACCTCATCATGGTGGTGGGCGTGATGTCGATGATCCCGGGTGCGGTACTGACCCTGCCGGGTATTGCCGGTATGGTGCTGACAGTGGGTATGGCGGTAGACGGTAACGTACTGATTTATGAGCGTATCCGTGAAGAACTTCGTGCCGGTCGCAGCGTACAGCAGGCCATCCACGAAGGTTACGGTAACGCCCTGTCGACCATTGCCGACGCCAACATCACCACCTTTATCACAGCGCTTATTCTGTTTGCTGTGGGTACCGGTGCGGTCAAAGGCTTTGCAGTGACTCTGATGATTGGTATTGCTACGTCCATGTTCACGGCCATCGTGGGCACCCGCGCGATTGTTAACGCCCTCTGGGGTGGCAAGCGCGTGAAGAAACTGTCTATCTGAGGGGGCCCTGGTCATGTTTCAATTATTGGATTTCAAAGGCTCGGTTAACTTCCTCAAGCACGCGCTGCCCATCAGTATTCTGTCTGCCATTCTGGTGGTGGGCTCACTGGTGTCGCTGGCGACCCGAGGCATCAACTGGGGTCTGGACTTTACCGGTGGTACCGTGGTGGAGATGGAATTCTCCAAAGCGGTGGATCTGGAAACCTTAAGACAAGCGCTGGTTGAGCCGGAAGTTGCCGGTGCCGTGGTGCAAAACTTCGGCTCCAGCCGCGATGTACTGGTACGTCTGCAGGTGCGTGAAGGCGTTAAGAGTGACGATCAGGTACGTATTGTGATGGCCGATGCCAGCGCAATCGACCCACAGGTGACCCAAAAACGGGTCGAGTTTGTGGGGCCGCAGGTAGGTAAGGAGCTGGCAGAGCAGGGTGGTCTTGCGGTGCTGGTGGCGCTTATCTGTATCCTGATTTACGTGTCGTTCCGCTTTGAGTGGCGTCTTGCCGCAGGCTCGGTAGCTGCACTGGCCCACGACGTTATCGTGACGCTCGGTGTATTCTCTGTGCTGCAGCTGGAGTTTGACCTTACCACGCTGGCGGGACTCCTGACCGTAGTGGGTTACTCCCTCAACGACACCATAGTGGTGTTCGACCGTATCCGTGAGAACTTCCTCAAGATGCGTAAGGGCAGCCCGGAAGAAGTGGTTAACACCTCTATCACCCAGACCATGAGCCGTACCATTATTACCACGGGTACCACGCTTATCACTGTGGTGGCGCTGTTCCTCAAGGGTGGTACCCTTATTCACGGCTTCGCCACGGCGCTGCTGCTGGGTATTGTGGTGGGTACTTACTCGTCAATTTATGTGGCCAGTTACCTTGCCATTCGTCTGGGCGTGAGCCGCGAGCACATGATGCCGGTCGAAGTGGAAAAAGAAGGTGCCGATCAGCCGCCAATCGTGCCTTAACCGGCCGGTTAGCCAAAAAGCCATCCTGCGGGGTGGCTTTTTTTATCGAAAATTTTCAGGATCCTGAACAGTCTGTTTTAAAAATGCAGAAAAGAGGCGCGTTTATTTGCTCGATTTTGCAGCAGTTTGTCGTTAGCATGGGCAAGTTCCCACGCTCCTTCACAAGGGCTCCCACCAAAGCAAAACAAGGGAAACGGGATCGCGAGGATAATAAAAGAGACAGCCGTAGTTACAGGAAAGTCCGATGGAACAAAGAAAATGTTTGCTTGCCGGCGGCAACTTGCTGCAGGCCCACACCTGGAAAGGCTTGCTGCAAACAGCGGGTATTCAGGTTGAACTGAGGGGGGAAGCGCTCCTTGGCGGTGTGGGCGAATTGCCGGTGGATCTGCAAAATGTCGAGCTGTGGGTAAACGAGTCTGCGTTACCACAGGCGCTGGCACAGCTTGAGAGTATTGCCTGCGAGCGGCCACAGTGGCATTGCCTCAATTGTCACGAACTCAATGAAGCCAGTTTTGAGCTGTGCTGGAATTGCAGCGCCGAGCGCAGTGAAGCCCACAACTGAGTCGCAATTGGCCTTGTGAAGCCTGCGGCGCCACACTAAACTGGTCGCACACAGGCATCATAAGGATTTCAAAATGCAGCATAATCCCGGATTTCTCGCCCTGGTCGAATCCATTTTGCCCAAGGTCACTGAGCTCTCCATCGAAGACTATCAGGCCGACGACAGCTGGCAGCTTCTGGATGTGCGTGAAGATCATGAGTGGCTGGTTGACCACCTGCCCGGTGCCAAACACCTTGGCCGTGGCATTCTTGAGCGCGACGTCGAAACCCGTTTTCCCGATAAGGCTGCGCCGCTGCTTTTGTACTGCGGCGGTGGTTACCGCTCTGCGCTCGCCTGCTATAACCTGCAATTGATGGGCTACACCCGGGTTGCGTCACTCATTGGCGGTTATAAAGCCTGGGTTGCACGCAATTTGCCGCTGGTTAACGAGTAATCCCATCGATGCAGTATTTTCCGCTTTTTATTGATACCCAAGGGCTCAAGGTGTTGGTGGTGGGCGGCGGTGATGTGGCCGCCCGCAAACTTGAGCTGCTTTGCCGTACCCAGGCCACGGTGGAAGTGATTGCCGCCAGTGCCTGTGCCGAGGTGGCGCTGCTTGCCCAAACGGGCCGGATTGTTTTACACCAAAGGCCGGTGGCTGAGGATGATATTCAGCACTGCCGCCTGGTGTACCTTGCCACCAACGATGAGCCGCTCAACGTGCGTCTTGCCGCGCTTGCCCGCAGCCGCGGCATTCTCGCCAATGTGGTCGATAACCCGCCCAACTGCGATTTTATTACCCCATCGATTGTTGACCGTGGCCGTTTGGTGGTGGCGATAAGCACCGCCGGCGCGGCGCCTGTGTTTGCCCGGGACATTCGCGCAAGGCTCGAGTCCTGGTTGCCGCCATCGCTTGCGCCACTCTTTGATTACATAGCCGATAAGCGCACGCTGGTGCAGGAGCGTCTTGGCAGTGTCCCAGAGCGGCGCCGCTTCTGGGAGCGCTTTTTTGCCCTCAATGGCGACAGGTTTGATGCCGCCACGGACGGCCACTTTGAGGATGCCTTTGGTATGCTTCACGCCGAGGGGCAGCTGCTGCTGGTGGATGATGAGACTGCGCCCGGGCTTTTGCCCATTGCCGCCATGTCGCTGCTGCAGCGCCTCGATGTGATTGAAACTGATCAGCAAATTGAAGGCGAGCTTGCTGAGCTTTGCCGCCGTGACGCGAGCCGCCGCCCTGTTTCCGGTATTGCGGCCCTTGAGGCCGAGCTTGGCCGCGGCAGGCGCATTCTGGTGTATGGCAATAGCGCCCTGATTTCGGCGCTTAAAGCACATTTCCCGTCGGCGCGGCATCTTCGCGGCGGCGCGCTTTAGCGCTGTGCGAGCCGGGAGCGGGTAATGACGCTTAAGTCAGACATCCATAAAGTCACCCTGGATATTGCCGATCTGCAGCGCGGCTATTTTGCCCGCCACAAGCTGACCGTGGCGCGCCATCCTTCCGAAACCGAAGAGCGGCTGATGCTGCGGCTAATTGCGTTTGCGATGAACGCCTCTGAAGGGCTGCATTTTCACGGCGAGCTTTGCAATCAGGATGAGCCGGAGCTGTGTGAGCTTGAGCTTGATGGCCGCTATCGGCTGTGGGTGGAGTTTGGTCTTGCCGATGAGCGGCGGATAAAGCGCGCCTGTCAGCGTGCCAGCTTGGCGCGGGTTTATGCCTACGGCGGCCGGGATTTGGCGCAGTGGTGGCAGCAGCTTCAAGGTAAGTGCGCGCAGTATCAAAACCTTAGCGTGATAGCCTTTGATAATGCTGCCCTGACTTCGCTGCTGCCTTTTGCCGCGCGAACCATGGATCTTGCGGTCAATATCGATGAAGACGGCGGCCTTGAGCTGTCGGATGGGCAGCACGAGGTAAGCATCAGCCCCGACTTCTTACAGCCAAGGCGCGCAGCGCCTGCGCTGGCCGAGGATGACTGAGCCGCTCGGTTGAAGCGGCATTTACAAGCCAAAAAGAAAAGGAGCCCGAGGGCTCCTTTTTGCGGTTTATGCCTGGCTTACTGGAACGTCAGTTCCCATGCATCGATATAGCCTGTGTCGCGGCGAGAGCTGTCCACCGCTTTAAGCTTCCAGGTGCCTTGAGATGGCACACCGGCGGCATTTACCGAGTAGGTCTGATTGATGTTGTCGGCACCGGCACCTGTGTTGTCGTGCAGCACGAACACCTTGCCATTGGGGGCAATCAGCTGCACTTCCAAATCGCCAATATAGGTGTGCACTATGTTCACTTTCACCGACACGGTACCTGAATCGCCGCTGCGGCTCACCTGGATTGGGCTGGTGATCCCGGCTGTGCTGTTGTCAGGAATGTTGTAGTTGCCTGTGTTGGTGTAGGTAACCGGACCTGTGCTGCCACCACCGGTGCTGCCAGCGGTGTAGCTTGCCACCAGGCTCACGCCACTGAAGGCGTTGTAACCCTGTACCATGGCATAGTAAGTACCGGCCTGGGCATTGCTGATTGGGCAGGACTCAGTGTTGCCACCTTTCCATGGACGGCAGTCATAGCTTGAGGTGGTGGGGGCTGCGCCGTACTGCACGTACAGATCCGCATCACCTGTGCCGCCGCTCATGGCGAAGTTAAGGTTGGTTGCACCCGCTGGCACGTCGATGTAGAAGTGCAGCTCATCACCTTTGGCGCCCGCCAGATTGGTTTTGGCCACGCCGTTGGTCATGACGGCATCCGCGCCGCCATTGCCGCCACCGCCGTTGCCTGGGCCGTCACAGGACGCGTCCAGATACTCTTTGGCAGCCACGGCGTTAACCAGACCATAACCTGTCTTGTCGTCACGGCCGGCAACATCCAGATCTTCGGCTGTGGCACGCAGGGCCGCGCGCACCTGAGCGGCGCTACACTCTGGGTGATGGCTCCACACCAGTGTGGCCACGCCTGACACATGCGGGGTCGCCATGGAGGTGCCGTTGTAGTACTCGTAGTCCTTGCCGCCTTCGTTGGAGACAGTGACAGAGGAGCCGATGCGGCTACGCAGCGCAAGGCCGGTGGCGCGGTCAACTGACACTGACACCTTGGTCAGCTCGCTGTTGGTATCGACCACGAAGGGGTTTTGCAGGCCGGGCAGGGCAGTGTTCGAGTAAACAATGGTCGCGGCGGCGCCTGCGGTTTGACAGGCCTTGGCGGCGTTGATTTCAGGGTAGCTGGTGCCTTGGTTGCCGATACGCTCAACCAGACACACTTTACCTGTCATATTGCCGCAATTGAACACACCGCCTGACACGCTGCATTCGGCCAGTGTGGCAGTGACAGTACCGTTAATTGGCGCTGGCGCATAGCTGGTGCCGGATTTCACCAAACGGTTGTGTGGCACAACACCGTTGTTGAAGTAAGACTGACCGCCGATAACGATATCCGCGAGGCGTCCTTCGCCGCGGGTCACGGTAGACAGAATCGCTTCGCCCGGGCCAGAGACTTCGACCTGATTGGTAAACTGCGAAAACGCGGCGTGCTGTTTGGTGCTGTCAACCGCAGCAACCGACACAACGCTGTCGTAGGAGGCGGGGTAGCTGTGGGTGTTGTCACCGTCGTTACCGGCGGCGGCAATAAGCAGTACGCCATTGTTATAGTGGGCCGCCATGGCATTGCGCTCAGTGGTGCTTGAGCTTGCGCCGCCAAGTGACATAGACACCACGTTGGCACCGTTGGCCACGCAGGTGTCGATGGCGCTTACCAGGCTTGAGGAGTAGCCCCAGCCGGATTCGTTGAATACCTTGATAACATGGATATTGGCGTTTCGGTTTGGCAGCACGCCGACCACGCCTTCGCCGTTGGCGATGGCGGCGATGGTACCGGCGACGTGGGTACCGTGGGCGTTGTTGTTGCCGGGCTCAAACCAGTTGCCGGTGCCTGAGTTGTTGGTGCCGGTGACATTGTTGCCAGACAAATCCGGATGGGCGCGATCGTAACCTGAGTCAATGATACACACGGTGCGGTTGCCGCTTAAGTTGTCGGCAAGCTGCGTCGCGCCGACAAAAGTCTGGCCCCAGGGAGTGGTTTCAGCCAGCAGACGACGTGGCACGTCTTCTTCAACCAGTTCCACATCCGCGCGGGCGCGCAGCGCCTTGATGGCCTGATTATCCAGTTTTACCGAGTAGGCGTTGCTGCGACCGATGCGCTTCATTTCTTTCGCATTTACGGCATTGAGCGCGCGATGCTGGTCAAACACTTCGAAGGTGCGTGGCTGATATTCCATGCTGCTCACGCTTTCTTCTGCGCTGTACATTTCGGCTGCGGCGTTGTTTTTAAACTTGACCACATAACGCTTGGGCAGCGGCGATTCCTGACTTGCGCCAAAGAGGCCATTGGCCGGCGCGGCGTGTACACCGGCAGAAATCGCCAGTGCCAGGGTGGACAAACCCAGGGCTAAGGTTTTGCTGTTTTTGTTTGTCATACTCGTCTTCCATGTTTCAAGAGATAGAACAGTTTCAAGAGGTAGAACATTTTGTTTTTATTGCGCATCCATTCGGTATAACTGCTGAAATATCCGTTATTTCGCAGAGAATGTATCTACGAGTGACATATATGTAAATAAGATGTAATCGGTATGGCGTATTGCGCGGATGAACTGGTATGAGCAGCTTTGTTGCATGGATATGCAGTTATACAGGCTAATATTCAAGCGGGGCGGTTGTCGCTGAGTGATTATTCAAAAGTTTGAATGGCAATTGTTGACTGGGATGTTGTCGTTAATTAGGTTTAGGTTTTGCGTAATTTATTGAAATTAATTGAATTGAATTTTCATATTCAAATTAGAAATAACATATTCAGTAAATTTACAATGAACAATGTAGGCCTGAAATGCTGCTTTAACAGTGCGTAAAAATGCCATTCAAATGGCGGGCGTCAATCAGATACCGCTCAGCGTTCTGCGCCGCCGAGGCGTAAATGTTATCGAAATGGAATAAAAAAGGCACCTAGGGGTGCCTTTCTTATGGCTGCTCTGAGCGCTGCTTCGAACTGTGCTTCAAGCTCTGCTTCGAACTGTGCTGAGAGCGCTGCTTCGAACTGTGCTACGAGCTGAACTGTGTTAAAAGCTCAGTTCCGGGCTTTGCGCTTGATATCCGCCTCAGTTTTGCGGGGCAGGTGATGGCGCCGCAGGACGGTTTTCCTGCAGGCTCTGGTAGCCGCCACCGTTGTAGGTTGCCTCAAAACCTGCGGCAATCAGGGCATCGTTGGCCACGCCGCTGCGACGGCCGCTGCGACAGTAGAGCACCACCGGAGTGTCTTTGGCGATGGCACGCTTTTCAAATTCCGCCGCGACATTCTCGTAGGGAATATTGATAGCACCCTCGAGGTGTCCGGCGGCAAATTCCTCAGCCGTTCTTACATCGACTACCATGGCACCCTTGCCAATCTTATCCCACGCGGTGGCGGGGTCTTTATCGGCGGCGTGCGCCGCCGAGGTGCCCAGCAGCAGGGCGAGGGTCAGCAGGCAAGTGTGCAGGCAAGTGTGCAGATAGTTGGCCAACGTTTTCACGGTTTCTCCTTGTCTGTATTTATTGTGCCGTGTGGCTATTGTTTGAGTTTGCAAAGCTCGGCTTCGGTTTTTACGCCGAGCTTTTTCATCAGCATCGCTGCCGGACAAAAGCCGGTAAAGGCGCTTTGGAACAGATTAGCGCCGACAAAGGCGGTAAGCCAGACAAAGTTGTGATGCACAAAGGCAGTCAGTACCAGCGATAACAACACCATAAAACCGGCAAAAGCCATGATAGAGCGTTCGAGTGACATAGGATGTTCCTCCGTGGTGGATTAATGGGTCTCATAACCGTGACGCATAAAGGCGTAGTACAGCACGGGAATGACGACCAGAGTCAAAATGGTTGATATAAAGATGCCAAAAATCAAACTGATAGCCAGACCGTTGAAAATCGGATCGTCCAGAATGAAGAGGGCTCCTATCATGGCCGCCAGCGCCGTCAGCATGATGGGTTTGGCCCGCACGGCGCCCGAATGGATAACCGCCTGTGCAAAAGGTTCGCCCCGTGCCACTTCCTGATTGATAAAATCCACCAGCAGTATCGAGTTGCGAACTATGATCCCTGCCAGCGCAATCATGCCAATCATCGAGGTGGCGGTGAACTGCGCGCCAAGCAGGGCATGGCCGGGCATAACCCCAATTACGGTGAGCGGAATGGGCGCCATGATGATGAGCGGCACCAGATAAGAGCGGAATTGCGCCACCACTAAGAGGTAAATCGCTATCATGCCCACCGCGTAGGCAATGCCCATGTCGCGGAAGGTCTCGTAGGTGATTTTCCACTCGCCATCCCACAGCACGGCAACCTCAGTCAGCCCTGAAGGCTGGTTGATATAGTGCTGGTTATAGCCCATATCCTCACGGTCTGTGATGGTGCCGGCCATCTCGAACATGCCGTAGAGCGGGCTGTCCAGCGGGCCTGCCATATCCGCCACCACCATCACCATGGGGATGAGGTTTTTATGGATGATTGGCGCATCTATCACCCCTTTACGGATACTCACAAGCTCAGACACTGCCACCTGACCACGGCTGCCGGGCAGCGTCATGCCAAGGATGGCGTCCAAATCCAGCTTACTGCCTTCTTCAAGCTGCAGGCGGATAGGCACGGGGCGCGACTGGTTGTCGATATGCAGCACGCTCACATCTTTGCCGCCCACCGAGGTGGACACCAGCTCGACGATAGAGGCGTAAGGTACACCGAGCAGCGCCGCCTTGCTGCGGTCAATCAGTACCTGCCATTTTTGCTGTGAGGCAGGCAGGAAGATGTCCATGTCGACCACATGTTCTGTGGTCTGGAACACATCCAGTACGCGGCGAGCCGCTTCCTGGCGCATGGCTTCGTTGGGACCATAGACTTCGGCCACAATCGGAGACCACACAGGTGGGCCGGGCGGCACTTCAACCACTTTGACGTTGGCGTTGAAGTGACGGGCCACTTCCTGCAGTGGGCCGCGCACCGCCAATGCGATGCTGTGGCTGTCACGGTCACGGTGTTTCTTGTCTTTAAGGTTGACCTGAATATCGCCAAGCTCGGGGCTTGCGCGCAAAAAGTAGTGGCGAACCAGGCCGTTGAAGTTCATTGGCGCCGCGGTGCCGGCGTAGAGCTGCATATGCTCCACTTCCTCGACCTGCTTAAGCTCATCGGCAAGCGCCAGCAGCACCTTCTGGGTTTGCTCAAAGGTGGTGCCTTCCGGCATATCCACCATCACCTGAAACTCAGACTTATTGTCAAAGGGCAGCATTTTGAGCACCACCGCCTGCATCACCGGCAGCGCCACCGCCACCATGATAAGGCCGACAATGCCGAGCCCGAGCCCAAGGCGCGCCTTGCGGCCATCATTGCCACGCAGAAACGGCCCAATCAGACGGTTAAAGAGGCGCACCATGCGCGGATCTTCGCCGCCGTGGGGATGGGCATCGCTCGCCGCTGGGGTATGCCCGTCATGGGATTTCAGCAGTTTACGGCTGAGCCAGGGGGTGAGCACAAAGGCCACCGCCAGCGAGATCAACATGCCCATGCTGGCGTTGATGGGGATGGGGCTCATGTAAGGGCCCATCAGCCCGGACACAAAGGCCATTGGCAACAGCGCCGCAATCACGGTGAAGGTGGCCAGAATGGTCGGTCCGCCCACTTCGTCCACCGCCACCGGAATAAGCTCGGTCATGGACTTTTTGCCCATGGCCATATGGCGATGGATGTTTTCGACCACCACAATCGCATCGTCCACCAGAATACCGATGGAGAAAATCAGCGCAAACAGCGACACCCGGTTTAAGGTAAAGCCCCAGGCCCAACTGGCAAACAGCGTCAGCGCCAACGTGATGATAATGGCGATGCCTACCACCAGCGCTTCGCGCATGCCCATGGTAAAGAGCACCAGTACCACCACGGCAGCAGTGGCAAAAATCAGTTTAAAAATAAGGGTGTTGGATTTATCGGCCGCGGTTTCACCGTAGTTGCGGGTCACGGTGGCATGCACGTTTTCCGGCAGCAGGGTGTTATTAAGCACGTCGAGGCGCTCGACCACCGCATCGGCAATGTCCACTGCGTTCATGCCCGATTGCTTGCCAATCGCCACTGTGACCGCCGGGAAATTGCCGTCTTTGGTCACGTGCTGCACCTGGGCGCGGGGCAGGTCGGCCTTAAGGCTGATGTCGGCCAAATCCTTTAAGTACACAGGCTCGCTGTGGCCGGAGGCACCGGTACGCACCGCCACCACCAGGTTTTCAACATCTTCCAGGCTCTTTAAAAACTGGCCGGTCTGTACCTTGATTTCCTGATTGTCCTGCACCAGAGGCTGCGGCATAGAAATCTGGTTGTTGCCCATCAGCGCCTGATTGATGTCGGTAAAGCTGAGGTTGTGGGCCGACAGGGCGGCTGGGTCAATGCGCACATTGAGAACCAACTCATGTTGCCCGAGGGTGTAGATCTCGCGGGTGCCGGGAATGCGCTTAAGCTCGGTCTCAAGTCCGCGGGCAACATGGGTCAGTTGTTCTGGGGTGGTGTTTGGGTCTTCTGACCAGAGGGTCAGGCTGACGATGGGCACATCGTCAATGCCACGGGGCTTAATCAGTGGCTCGCCTACACCGGCGCCGCGCGGCAGCTTATCCATGTTGGAATACAACTGGTTATAAAGCGCGACTATGGCGTCGTTACGTTTTACCCCCACCTCGAAGATGGCGATGATAAGGGCGCCATCGGGCTGGGAAAACGAATACAGGGTATCAATGCCCTTGATTTCCGAAATCACCTGCTCGGCGGGCAGGGTGACCAGATGCTCGACTTCGGCCGGTGTGGCACCGGGGAAGGGAATAAACACGTCGGCAAAGGTCACATCGATTTGCGGCTCTTCTTCTTTGGGGGTGATAAGCACCGCAAACATGCCAAGCAGCAGCGCCAGCACCGCCAGCAGCGGCGTAATGGCGCTCGACTGAAACGCGCGTGCAATCCGGCCCGACAGCCCCATCGACTTGTTAGTGTTGTCCGTCATGATGCCTCCGCTCGTTACTGCAGTTTGACGCTGTAGCCATCGGCGGCAACCATGTCACCGTCATTCAGGCCTGAGAGCACCTGTACCCGCTCACCTTGCTGTTTGCCAAGGCGCACCTGTGTCAGCACCGGCTTATCGCCGTGCATCAGATACACGGCAGTAAGCTCGCCGCGCTTGATAATCGCACTTTGGGGCAGCAGCAACATGGGGCGGGTGCCCTGCACAAAGCTTACCTTGGCCCAGGTGCCGGGCTGTACGTCCATGCCGTCCGGCAGGTCAATACGAACCTGAAAGCTGTGGCTCTGGGGCGAGGCAAAACTGAAGATGGTCAGTTTATCGCTTTCAATGGCACGGCCACCGGCAAGGGCGAGTGACACCTTACCGCTCGCCTTGAGCGCATCCAGATAGCGGCCCGGCACCTGCATCACAGCGCGCATCTTTTCGGTGTCAAACCCCGACAGCAGCGGCTGGCCCGGGCTTACGGTTTCACCCTGCTCAACATGGCGTTCGGTCAGCACACCGGCAAAGGGCGCAAATACCGTGGTGTAGCCAAGGGATTCGCGGGCGCGCACGATGGCGGCATTGGCGGCGCTTACCGCCTGCTCGCTGCTTTTGGCGCGGGCGACGGCTTCATCAAAGGCGCCGCGGGAAATCGCCCCCTTGGGGAAGAGTTCCTGATAGCGCTTGAGGGTGGCCTGCGCTTCGGCATTCACCGCCAGCGCCTTGGCATAATCGGCTTCGGCGGCGGTCAGCGATGCGCTTTGCTCCTTGCTGGTGATTTCGAGCAAGGCGGCACCTGCGGGCACCATGTCATTGACATCGTAATGGATTTTAATGATGCGTCCGGACGTTTGCGCCGATACGGTGGCGGCTCTTACCGGCTCAATCAGGGCATCGAGGGTGAGGTATTGTGGCTCATCACTGTGCTGAACCTTGATGATATCGGTTGCCTGTGCGCCGAGGGACAGTGCCAGCAGCGACGCGCCGAAAAGCTGTTTGAAGAGGGTCATAAAATGGCTCCTGCTAAATTCATGAGTAAATTCTAATGGAAAGTCCTGACCGCAGCAATCGTTTCATTAGAAAAAAATCATGGAATGTGAACTTTGGCAGCTAAAAAAAGGGAGCCCCGAGGCCCCCTTTGTTAATCAATCGCTTAAGTAGTAAGTCACAGTACTGACAATCCGCACATTCTTGATGTGGGGCGAGTTGCTGTCTCTGTCGGTGATAATAAACTGCCCCTGACTGGCGTTTTTGATTTTGCCCAGGCTCGAGTTTGAGTCTTTGGCAAATTTCTCGGCCACTTCGCGGGCGTTTTGGGTCGCTTCCTGCACCATGGCAGGTTTTATGTTATTGAGTTCAGTGTACATAAACTCGGGTCGGCTTTCGTACTCGTTGCCGCCGATGGCGATGCCTTCTCGGGCCAGCGCCGCGATTTGTTTGCGGGCTTCAAGCAACTTGTCCACCTTGGGGGTGTAAAGCGATACCGTCACCTTGGCAAGGTAGCGATATTTAAGGTTCGGATCGCTGTAGCCCTGAGCGGTTCTGTCTTCAATGGCTGGCAGCGACAGGCTTATCTCCTCATCGCTGAAGCCCTGCTGCTTTAAGAAGGCGACCACTTTATCGGACTTTTGCTGCACTGTGTCGTACAGTGCCGGCAGGTCGTTGCTGACTTCGTTAAAGCGGATGGGCCAGATGGCGATATTGGCCATCACTTCTTTTTCGGCAAGGCCTTTGACGCTGACGGTTCTGTCCAGCGCTTTTAAGTTGGTGACAGTGTCACTGATGCTGTGGCCGATAAAGCCAAGCCCAAGGGTGATGCCGGCGCCAAGAATAAGCGCGGGCAGGGTGAGGGATCTTTCCATGAAGTCTCCTGGTGAACATGGCGTTCACAAAGCGGTTAGCAAAATCATCTGCCAGCATAAGGGATTATCGCGCTGTTTGCACCGCCTGATGCAGATTAATACACTGTGTATCATGAGCTTGTATCATGAGCTTGTATCAGTTGCTGGTATCTGGTGCAGGTTTAAGGCGCCTGTTCTCAGAGGCCAGCTGATGCCAGCACCTGCTTTATTTGCCTTATGCGCTGGGCAGCATCAATGCTCAGTCTTCCTGCGCCATTTGCCACAGTTCGACTTTATTGCCGTCAGGGTCGACAAACCAGCCAAAGCGGCCAAACTCAGTGTCCTCCCGCTCGGGCATGACCTCAGCGCCAGCCGCCGCGAGGGTACTGAGCATTTCATCCAAATCATCCACCACCAGATTCAACATAAAGGCCGATGATGAAGGGGCGAAGTAATCGCTGCTGTCTGCCATCGGGCTCCAGACACTGTAACTGCCTTTGGGAAGCGCGCTGGTTCTGAACGCGCAGCCGCCCCAGGCCTCCACCGGCATGCCAAGATGAGTTTTGTACCAGTTTGCCAACGCCTCTGGATCGGCGCTTTTGAAAAAGAAGCCCCCAAGGCCGAGAATTTTTGCCATTTACCTGTTCTCCCTGAAAAAAATGTTGCCAGATAAAGGGTAGGTGATGACGGGCGCGGATACAAAAAAGCCGCGCAGTGCGCGGCTTTAACTGAACAGGCCTGAACTACATATCAGAACTTGTAAGAGTACTGCATTGAGTAGTAGGTGGCGTTGGAGCGGGTGTGGGCAACCACGTCACCAATCAGTGCGCTCTGCTCAACCACTTCCACATCTTCGCCGCGAACAAAGGCCACACCAAAGTCCAGGGTGGATTTTGGCGTCAGGGCGTAGCTTGCACCCACTGTGTACCAGTTACGGTCTGAGTCAGGGATAGAGATAGAGCTGATTTCGCCAACCACGCCCTTGTCGTGCATGTAACCGGCGCGCACAGCCCAGGCGTCAGTCAGCTGATAGGTGCCGCCAACGCTGAAAAGCCAGGAGTCGTCCCAGGCGTAGTGCTTCAGCTGCGCCTCAGGAATGGTGGTGCTGCCCAGGGTGCCATCTTCCAGGGTGATTTCTTTGAAATCGCCCCAGCTGGTGTGCTGCGCTGTGTAGTGCAGGGCAAATTTTTCAGTCAGCTGATGGAAACCGGCTACCTGGAAGATATCCGGCAGTGGGATCACGATTTCATCGAAGCTTGCCTGAGCACGGGCCTGAGGCACGAACTGATTGATGTCGCCGCTGGCCTTGAATTCTGGGCTGAAACGGTAGCTCACGCCCAGACGGTGATTGGCGTTGAACTCATACACGCCGCCTACAATACCGCCCAGCGCCCAGCCGTCGGCATCCACATTCACCAGCTCAACGTTGGCAAGACCGCCATTTGGCAGTACTGGCAGCTGACCTTCACGGGTCAGTTTGCCCTGACCGTAGATCACGTCGATACCGGCGCCCAGGCTCAGCTGGTCGTTTACACGGTAGGACAGGCTGCCGTTGAAGTTCATGGTAACCACTTCGGTGTTACCCAGCAGATCAACCGGCGCAGGCACTGTGCCAAGGCCCGGAATGGTTTTAGCGTTATTGGCCAGCGCGCCTACATCAGTGCCGGTACCGAAGTTGGAGAAAACGGCAACGCCGTAGGCCCATTTGTCGTTGATTGGGCTGATGTAGTAGAAGTTCGGGATCACTTTTGCATCAGCGGCGGCATCTTCGCTGCCAAAGCAAACTGGAGTGCCGGCCTTGCAGACGTCCTTTACGGTCACGTCGATGTCGGCGTAGGTCAGGCCGACTGACAGGGCTTTGCTGTCAAACAGCGCCATAGCGGCTGGGTTACGGGACAATACAGAAGCGTTATCGGCGATAACGGCGTCACCGGCAAAGGCGCGACCCACGCCAGTGGCTGACTGGCTGTTCAGCTGAAAACCGGCAGCCAGAGTCTGGGTGCTGGCAAAGGCCACAGCAGCGGCAAGCAGTGTCTTGTTGAAGTACTTCATCGTCTCTTCTCTTTCTTGTGGTTGCCGACACGTTAAAGGGGCGCCGGTCAAATTAACTTGGCATCTTAGGAGTATGGCTGTATCACAACAAGTCCGACCAGAGCTTTTGCTTTAGTTAAAAAGTGTTAAAAATCAGTTAATTTTGATGGTTGAGGTTGATGGGGTTGGTAGGGTTTTGCATTTGAAATCGTGCTGGCATCATCGGCTTGACGGCGCTTGATTGAGATGGTCTGTTTGAAAGTGCGCTTTCTGGTCGGAGCAGTTTGGCGATACAAAGCTATACAGTTTTTGCCAATAAAAAAGCGTACAGATGTACGCTTTTATGGAAGGTGCGGGCCCTGAATGCTTATCAGGGCCGTGGCGGATTGTTAACAATCTGGTCAGTGTCAGGTATTAAACCCGCGCTGCTTTTACACTACAGTTTGCTCTTTAATCACAACCGGCTTTTAAATCACAGCTGGCTTCTAAACTTAAAGCTTGCTTTTAAACTCGGCAAATTCGCCGCAGACCTTAGCATCTACCTTCATGAGTTTGCTCACTGCCACACCGGCGATGGTTGCCAGAATAAAGCCGGGCAGAATTTCATACACATCAAAAATGCCGCCGGAAAGCTGCTTCCAAACTACTACCGTGAGCGCGCCGGTGATGATGGTTGCCACAGCGCCTGCCTTACTGTAGTGCTGCCAGAACAGCGACAACAGCACCACTGGGCCAAAGGCGGCACCAAAACCAGCCCAGGCGTAACTTACCAGCCCAAGCACGCTGCTTTCGGGATTCAGGGCAATCACACCGGCCAGAATAGCAATGGCCAGTACGCCAAAGCGGCCAACCCGCATCAGCTCTTTATCTGACGCCTGTGGACGGAACTTGCGGTAAAAGTCTTCGGTCACCACGCTTGAACACACCAGCAGCTGCGAGTCGATGGTGCTCATGATGGCCGACAAAATTGCCGCTACCAGCAAACCTGCAATCCAGGGGTTGAATGCGACCTGCGCCAGCTGAATAAACACAGTTTCGGGGTTGGTCAGCGGCGATGCGGCAAAATACACCGAGCCTACCAAGCCTGTGGCAAGGGCGCCAAGCAGCGACACTATCATCCAGCTCATGGCGATGCGGCGGGATACCGGCAGATGATCCGGCTTTTCAATCGCCATAAAGCGCGACAGGATATGGGGCTGACCAAAGTAGCCAAGGCCCCAGGCCATCAGCGACAGCACCCCAAGCCAGGTGGTGTTGTCGTTAATCAGCGACAGCATTTGCGGCTGCAGCGTCTCGAGGGTGCCATGGGTCTCGGGGTGAGAGAAAATTGCCATCGGCACAATCAGCAGCGCAATCAGCATCAGGCTGCCCTGGAAAAAGTCAGTCCAGCTCACCGCAAAAAAACCGCCAATAAAGGTGTAACCCACGATAATGGCCGAGCCAATGACCAGCGCGGCGTTGTAATCAAGACCAAACACCTTTTCAAACAAAATGGCGCCGCCGACCATGCCGGAGGAGGCGTAAAAGGTGAAAAACACCAGGATAGTCAGCGCCGAGACAAAGCGCAGCACGCCGCCCTTGTCATGGAAACGCTTTTCGAAAAAGTCCGGCAAGGTCAGCGCATTATCAGCAAGCTGAGTGTAAATTCGCAGCCGTTTGGCGACAAAAAGCCAGTTAAGCCAGGCGCCAATCACCAGACCGATGCCAATCCAGGCTTCACCCAGGCCGCCAAGGTATACCGCGCCCGGCAAGCCAAGCAGCAGCCAGCCCGACATGTCAGAGGCGCCCACGCTCAGCGCTGTCACGCCCGGGCCCATTTTACGGCCACCCAGAATGTAGTCATCCACAGAATCTGTGGCCTTGTAGGCCCAAAAACCTATGCCCATCATCAGGGCGAGGTAACCCACAAAGGTAATCAAAATCGGAGTATCTATGCTCATGCTATGTTAACCATGTTTTTATTGGACGGCTTTTGTACTTGTTTTACCGCAGAAAAGGTTGCACTCGGAAAGGCCGGTCTCAGTTTGCGTGCACGCAAGCCTTGGGTATTTCCGGGCCCTGAGGTCAGGTCTTTGGGATGCTAACAGAAGTTTGCGGCCGATCCCAACTTGCTGTCCGGATGTGATGCAAATCTGACCAGTGGGAGGGTGGGTGAGGTTAATAGTGGCGGCGCAGTCATTCATAGAAAAGATGCAGCGACAGAGTCGCTGCATCTTTTTTTAGCGTCAAGGTAACTCATTGGCCGCAGGTGAGCTTAACAATGTTGGAGGCGGCATTAAGTTGTTGAATTAAGATCGTGAATTAAATGAAGCGCTGGCGTACTTCTTTGGCGGCTTCTTTCAGCGCCGAGCCCTGTTCGCCTACCAGCAGCATAAAGGCTTCTTTGGTCTTAAACCCAAGCCCCTGATACTTGGCATCGGCAAACTGTGTTTCAAGCTGCATCCGCTCTTCAATCGGCACGATAAACAGGGTGACTTTGCCGCCGGCGTTTTCAAGTACCAGATGCAGGCTGCGCACACCGCGAAAATCACAGTATGCCTTAAATACCACTTGCCCGGGCTCACCCTCGAAGCGGGCATGTTCAAGGCCGCGAAGGCTGGCAAGGCTCGCATTCAAATCGGCAAGCTCTACCGTCGAGTCGCTAAGGAGCGCCTTGGGCTCGTGGTACACATGGGCAAGTGCGTGCTCGCCAAGGTCAACCGGACCAAAGCGCAGCACGCCAAAGCTGACCCCCACCACAAAGGCGACGGATGCGGCCATGGCAATCAAATAGCGGGTGCGGCGGCGCTGGCTGTGATGAGCCGTGAGCTGCTGTCGCAAAATAAGCTTATCGGCAAGCCCTTCCGGCACGTCGACCTTAAGTGCTTTTTCAACGCGCCGGTCAAGGCTTTTAAGCTCAGCGACAAACTGCTCCCTGGCCGGGCTTTCCTGCATGGCGGATAAAAACTCCGGCTCTTGGCTGTGGGGATCGCCGTAAGCGCGGCGGCGAAACTCAAGTTCATCCATTGGATTGACCTCGCAAATCTGTGTGCTCAAGCGCCTCTTTGAGTTGATTGCGGGCGCGAAAAAGTCGTGTCATCACTGTGTTACGGTTAAGGCCCAGCAGCTCGGCAATTTCATCGCCGCTGAAACCGCCAATCACCTGCAATACCAGCGGCTCGCGGTATTCATCGTCAAGCTTGGCGATTTGCCGCCTGAGCCAATAGTGCTCGGTTTCATCTTCGCTCGAGAGATGCTGCGCATCTTCCAGCGACTCCTGCTCTACATCGCTGTAATCAAACTGCTTGCGCTCAAAGCGGCGGGCATTTTCGCGGCGTAAAATGGTGATGAGCCAAGCCTTGGCAGCCTTGTCATCCTTTAAGGAATCCAAAGACTTCCATGCGCGCAGGAAGGCTTCCTGAGTGATATCTTCCGCCACGTGTCTGTCGCCGCAAAGCCAGTAGGCATAGCGAAACACGTCGGTGTGAAGAGCCCTGACAAGGCTGTCGTAACGTCGTTGTTTATTCAGCATGTCAGAGTTGACCTGATCGCTGCCGATTTTATTTCGAAACCTTGCAAACATTTTTTTGCCCGTTCGAAGTGTTAACCCCTATGCCAGACGTTGTGTGTCGTAGCTGGGGGTGTGTTAGCCCGGATTGAGCGGCTTAAGCTCTCTTGATGCAGATGCGTTTGCTTCAGCGCCAAGCATTTGTATTGCTTTATAAAGTGCTGCGCCGTCCGGCTGCTGCGCTGCATCACTGCCATACAGGGCACGCTGAATTTGACTGAGCGCCGCCGCCAGTGGCAGCGACAAACGGCCTGCGCTTTCAAGCGTTACACTCTCGCCCTGGCGCAGCGATAAATAACCAAGCACTGCACTTAACATCTCGCGGCCATCGTTGCCATCGCAGGCACGTTTAAGCTCGGCAAGGGCCGCTTTCTGGTGCACATTGCCGGCGTTTGACTTTGATGCTGTTTGCATAAAGCCGCGCTCGTTTTCACCTGCGCGGGAGTTGCCAGCAGGAGAGAGCCGCGCATCCGCTTTCCATCTACGGGCGGTAACTGCCCAGCCAATGGCCGTCAGCGCCCAGCCAAGGCCAAGAATGGCGGCAAGCCAGGGCCACCATTGCCACCCCTGCGGCTCGGCGGCCTGCGGTGGCAGCGCTGCCGCTTCGGCCTTGGCAGGCCCAGTGACCCGAATGGTGCGCGGCGCAATCACAGCAAGCTGGCGTTTACCGAGCTGGGGGTTAAACCAGGCGACCTGCAGCGCGGGAATTTCAAAGGTGCCGGGCTCCATCGGCACTATGGCCTGGGTTAATTTTAGCTGGGAAACCAGCTGCCCCTCGCGAAGATAACTGCTGCGCTCGGGCTTTTCGGGATAGTTTTTAAGCTCAGGCGGCAGCTGTGGCTCCAGCGCCGGCAGGCTGGTTTCATCCACATTGGTTGCCACCAGTGACAACGTGCGGGTGATGGGGGTGCCCACGGTAAATTCTTCAATGTGATCAGGAAACTCTTCGGTGAGCGCCACCAGATCGGCAACCAGCCAGGGACCTTGCCAGTCGGCGGGTTTGTCCAGCACCTTAAGGGTGCGGCTCTCGCCTGAGACCCGCATCGGCCGGCTTTCGTTAAAGTTGAACATGCCGCCATTGCGGGGGGAGGGCACCAGCACGTCGCCTTCAAATACCGGTGCCTTAACCTCAAGCTCGCCGGCGGTATCCGGGATAATGCCGTAGGTGCGCTCAATGACGCGAAAGCGGCGGCCATCGACAATTTCGCTGCCGTCTTTGTCATCACCAAGCTGCTTGATTTGCGCGCCGGCAAGCTCGGGGGCGCTGATTTCACCGCGCTGCAAATCAAGCCCGAGGTAGAGTTTGATTTTATAAAGCGCCATCTGGCCGACATAAACCAGCGGCGACAGAAGCTCGCTGGTGACATAAAGGTACTGGGTGTCGCGGTTAATTTCGCTTTCAGCCGAGACAGTTATCTCAATCGGGTTGGAACGCACCCCATCGATGCTGAATGCCGGGATGGTAAAGCTGCCGCTGTCCCGGGGCGCGAGCAGCACCTGCCAGCGGGTTTCTTTTTCGCTTGAGAAATTCACTATCCGGGTTGAGCGGCTGATGCTGGTGCGCCCAACCAGAAAGTTTCGCAGCAGCGGCGAGGTATCAAGTCGACTGGCTTCCACTTCATCGTCGGCCACAACGGTCAGAATGAGGCTTTCATCGCGCCCGACCGGATTTTTATCCACCGAGGCTTCGATGCGCGACAGCGCAAAGCTCTGGGCGCTGAACACAAGCAGCGCCGAGGCGAGCAGGAGTTGTTTTACCACTTTTGTTTTTCCTGTCTGTGTTCACCGCGCTCGCGGCGAAGCTGATATTCCAATTGCATCTTGTTGCGAAGCAGTACCGATGGGTCATCATCGACGCTTTTTAAGGCCCGTTCCATTTCGGGTGGCAGCGCGTTACCTTCGTTGGTGGAAGGCTCGGGTACAGGCACATTCGCCCCAGTTTCTTTGTCTGCACTGTCGTCGGGACTGCCGCGCGCGGCGCCTTGCTGCTTGTCTGCGTCGCCGTCCTGCGGCTTGTCAGCCGCGGCTGCACTTGCGCTGGCGGCCGATTGCTGTGGCTTTGCCTCTTCACCATTAGACTTGGTTGCGCCGGTGGCACTGTCATTATTTGTACTGGTGTCGGCGCTCATGGGCGCGTCATTGCCACCTTGCTTGTCGCCGCTGCCGTTTTGGTCGCTGTTTTCACTTTGCTGACTGTTGGCGCTTTGCTGGCTGTCTGCGCTCTGGCTCTGCTGTTCACCCTGACCGCCTGAGCCTTGTTGGTCTCCTGAGCCCTGGTTGCCTTCTGAGCTTTGGTTGCCTCCTGAGCTTTGGCTTTCTCCTGAGTTTTGCTGCTTTCCCTGAGACTGTTCGCTTTGGGAGTTTTCGTCCTGGGACTGTTCGCCCTGAGACTCTTCATTCTGAGACGAGTCACCTTGTTGCGAACTCTTGTTCTGCTTGGATTGCTCGGCGAGGGCCTTGGCGAGAGCCTGATTGGTTTTGGCGTTTTCAAAGTCAGGATTTTGCTCAAGCGCCTGCTGATAACGTTTGGCCGCTTCGTCAAACTGGCCAAGCTGCATCAGCGCATTACCTTGATTGTAAAAGCCTTCGGCGCTGCTGTCGGCTTCAAAGCCCTTGAGGGCTGACTCAAAATCACCGGCACGATAGTCGGCTGCCGCTTTCCAGTCACTGCGCTCAAAGCCTTCAGCGGCGGACTTGTAATCGCCGCTGCGAAACTTCTCCATTGCCTGCTGATCGGCGGTTTGCCAGATGGCGGCCGTGGCGGGCGGTGGCAGCAGCGGCAGCAGGCACAGCAGCGCCGCCAGCGTCAGGCCGTGGCGAAAGGCAAGCAGCAGCGGCAGAATAAGCAGCAGCGCAAGATAGGGGCCCAAATCCTGCCAGCTGTCACCCAAAAGCTCAGTGCGGGTGGCGTCGCCCTCGGTCGCAAGCCATTGGCTCAGCTGTTGTAAGTCTGAGCCATCGAGCTTGGCGCCGATATAAATGCCATTGAGGCTTGCGGCAAAGTCATTAAGCCGTTGAGCGTTCAGGGTCGGCATCACCAGCGCATTGTCTGCGCCGCGCACAAAACTGCCGTCGGGCAATTTCATCGGCGCGCCCTGCGCAGTACCAAAGCCGTAAATCGCAAGCCGGAAACGGCTGTCTTTCATGGCACGGCGGATATCCGCTTCGTCCACTTCATCGAGGCCATCTGTCATCAGCACTATGTCGCCGCTTAAGTGGCCGCCGTGGGTTAAAAGCTCAATCGCTTCTTTCACGCCTTCGGCGGGCGCCGAGCCAAGCGCCGGCATGATGTCGGGGCTTAACGAGGGCAACAGATTGAGCAGGGTATTTTTATCGCGGGTCAGCGGGCTGATGACAAAGGCGTCACCGGCATAGGCGATAAGTCCGGTATCGCCTTCGCTGGTTTGGTTTATCAAATCGGTGGCGCGAAACTTGGCCTGAGTCACCCGGTTTGGCACCAGATCGGTGGCGTACATCGACACCGACATGTCCATCACCAGCACCCGCGCTGCGCCGCTGGCAAACACCGGCAGCGGCACCTTGTTGATGGCAGGGCCAGCAAGGGCGGTTATTGCAATCATCAAACTGGCGCCAAGAACCCACAGGCCGCGGCGGCTTTTATGCTCGGCCTTGCCGCTTATCAGCGCGCCGGCGAGATGCGGTGCTATATACGACTGCCAGTCGGAGCTGGTGCTATGTTTACGGGCAAGGAACCACAGCAAGAGTGCAAGCGGCGCCAGTGCCAAAAACCACTCGGGGCGGATAAAGTGCAGGTTCATGGACGACTCCTCAGACCCGGGCGGCGAATGCGCTCGGCGCCGCCAAGGGCTGCAAATACACATAACAGCAGGGCGATGCCAAGCGGCCAGTAAAAGAGTTCGCTGCTGGGGCGATAGGTTTGTGCATCGCGGCTGACGGGCTGCAGCTTGTCGATTTCGCTGTAAATAGATTCAAGCTCGTCGCTGCTGCGGGCGCGGAAATACTTGCCGCCTGTGGTATCTGCAATGCGTTTAAGCTGCGCTTCATCGAGATCCATCGACGGATTGACCCGGTCGCGGCCAAACAGGGTGCGCCGCTCCATGACTTCGGCGCCGACCCCTATGGTATAAATCACTACCTTGCGCTCGGCGGCGATGGTGGCAGCCTTATCGGGCTCAATGTTGCCAGCGTTGTTGGTGCCATCGGTCAGGAGTACCAATACCCTGTTACTTTCCTCGAGCGCATCGAAGCGTTTGACCGCAAGGGCGATGGATTCGCCGATGGCGGTTTGCTTGCCGACAAGCCCGATGCGGGCTTCCCGTAAAAAGCGGGCCACAGAGCGCCTGTCCTGGGTAAGCGGCGCCTGCAAATAGGCGTGGTCGCCAAATAAAATCAATCCTATTCTGTCGCCGGCACGCCGCTCAATAAAGTCGCTTACCACCTTTTGTACCAGGGTAAATCTATCCACCGTCTGGTTATTGAGCACCATATCTTCAATCTGCATTGAGCCGGATAAATCCACCGACACCATCAAATCCCGCCCCTTGGCGGGAATATCAATTGGCTCGCCAAGCCACTGCGGGCGGGCAAGGGCGAGCAGCAAAAAGGCCCAGATAAGATATAACAGCGTGCGGCCTCGGGGCGCTTGTTTTGCCAATACCTCGCCGCCAAGGGCGCTGGCGCCGGGTAAATGCAGATAACCGCCGTCTGCAGTGCTGGGTTTGGCTTTAATCAGCAGCGGCAGAGGTAGTAGCAGTAACAGCCAAGGCAGGGCGAGGGTCAGCATTGGCCATCCTCCCTGCGCTGGTTTTCGGCCGAGTTTTTAGCAGAGCTTTTAGCCGAGCTTTTTGCAGCGCTTGCGGGCGATTGGGCCTGTGTGGCTTCGGCCTTTTGATTGTACTCGAGCGCCGATGCGGGCAGTCCTGACAGCCAGGCGCGGGCGGCGGCTTTAAGCCCATCGGCCTCGGCTGATGAAAGTGTAAGCTGACGGTAACTGTGGCTGTGAAGCAGCGTAAAGCTGTGGCTGCCTGTTTTGGCAGGAGGAAGTGTGCGCGCCAAAAACTCGCTCCAGGCGTTACCGCTTAACGAGGCAACTTCATCCCGGGGGAAATAACTCAGCGCCGCGCGCTTTAACACGCCGCTTAGGGTAAGTACCGACTCACTGTCATCGAGTGTGATGTTATCCAAAAGCGCAAGCGCCGCCTCTTTGGGGGCAAGCAAGGCCTTACGCTTGGCCCTATTCACTTTAAAACGCCGGTAAGCCCACCATAAAAGCAGTGATAACAAGACAAAGAGCAGCAATGCCATGGGGAGCACCCAGGGGGCGGGCGGCCAGAACTCGATGTCCGGCGGCAAACTGATGTCTTTCATCTGCTCAAGCAAGGGATTGGCGGCGGTTACTTGGTCCATAAATTAGCGCAATATATCCATTTGGTTTGCAAGCGGCAGTGCGGCGCTGATAGTGCGCGCCCTGACATCAAGGCGGGACATGAGTGCTGAAAACTGCATGCTCCGGCGTGCTTCATCGGCAAGCCAGCGCTCAAATGCGGCTTTATCGAGCAGCCGTTTCTGGCCGCCTTCCCACACGGGCAGCGCAAGCTTGGCTGGCAAGTTAAGCTCGCCCTGACGCAGCGGGTCGGTTATCAGAAACGCGCCAAGCTCGCAGTGACGCTTAAGCTCCAGCAGCGGGCCAAGGCAGGCATCGGTAAAACCGGCGCCATCCGACAGAATAAAGATAAGCGAGCCCGGTTTGGCTATTCGCCCAAGCCGCTGGCAGGCGCGAAGCAGATGATCAGGCTCCGGGGATGCCGTGGCAAAGCGCTGCAGCTGATGGCTGTGGATGTCTGTTATGGCGCGGATAAGCGCAAGCATCCCGGCCTTGCGGCTTTTGGGTTTAAGCTCAATGTGCTCATGCTCGCAGGCAATAAAGGCGCCGACCCGGTCGCCATGGTTGGCGGCGCGCCAGCCGAGGGTGGCTGCCAGATGCGCTAACTGTACGGCCTGCAGCATCAGGCTGGAGCCAAAATAGAGGCTGTGGCTTAAGTCCAGCAGCAGAATGACCGGCCGCTCGCGCTCCTCGACAAACAGCTTGGTGTGGGTTTTGCCGGTGCGGGCGGTCACCCGCCAGTCGATGGTGCGCACATCATCGCCTTTTTGATATTGGCGCACCTCGGCAAACTCCATGCCGCGTCCCTTGATTTTACTGGCACGCAGGCCCGCGAGCCCTGCACGCGCCTGGGTGCGCACATCCGGCAGCGCCCGGGCAAGGCCCTGACAGGCCATCAGCTCAGCAACGCTTAAATGCACGCCGTCGGCAAAGAGCGGCAGCGCAGCGGGCGCCCTGTCAGCGCTGCCAGGTGCTCTTGCGGGGTTAAACGTGGCGCTGCTGGCAGAGGGCGATACCTCGGCTGCTGCCCGGCCTGTGTGCTTTATTGAGGCGCGGCGCATTAAGGAACTGCTACCTGACTCAGAATATGGTTAATCACATCGTCGGCGCTGACGCCTTCGGCCTGGGCATGGAAACTCAGCAGCAAGCGGTGGCGCAGCACATTCGGAGCCACCGCCTGAATGTCTTCCGGCGAGACAAAATCGCGGCCATCGAGCCAGGCACGGGCGCGGGCACAGCGCTCCAGCGCCTGACTGGCGCGGGGGCTCACGCCATAGTCAAGCCAGTTACCCAGCTCTTCGCTGTATTTATGGCCTTGGCGAGTCGCCATCACCAAATCGACAATATAGTGCTCAAGCGGCTCGGCGAGATAGAGCTCCAGCGCCTCGGTGCGGGCTTCAAAAATATCGGCCTGGGCGATGGGGGTAATTTGTGGCAGCTCGCCGCTGAGTGCTTCGCTGCGGGACAGTTTAAGAATCTGCCGCTCTGTGTCTGCATCCGGATAGTCGAGGTTCAGGTGCATCAAAAAGCGGTCGAGCTGGGCTTCCGGCAGCGGATAAGTGCCTTCGTTCTCGAGTGGGTTTTGGGTTGCCATCACCAAAAAGAATTTCGGCAGTTTGTAGCTTTTTTTACCGACAGTGACCTGACCCTCGGCCATGGCTTCGAGCAGCGCCGATTGCACCTTGGCCGGCGCGCGGTTGATTTCATCGGCCAAAATCAGGTTGTGGAAGATGGGACCCGACTCAAACTCGAAGGTGCCGGTTTGGGCGCGGTAGATGTCGGTACCGGTCAAATCGGCCGGCAGCAGATCCGGCGTAAACTGAATACGGTGGAAATCGCCTTCCACGCCATCGCACAGGGCCTTGACCGCGCGGGTCTTGGCAAGCCCCGGCGGGCCCTCTACCAGCAGGTGGCCATTGGCAACCAGGGCTATCAGCAGGTTTTCGGTGAGCACTGGCTGACCGATGATCAAGGTATTGAGGTATTTCCTTAAGGCTTGAAAGCGGCTCAAAGGCATGATGCTTCTCGATTTATTCTATTGATTAGCGTGAGACAGTCTCTATGGTAAAAAATTCCCTCAGCCCTTGCCAGCGGTAAAAATGCAAACAGTTGTTTAAAACCCGGTGACAAGAAGTTAGAATCGGGTCACACTTTAATGGTCAGACCTGTTATAAGGCTTTCAGGTCAACAAGGATATGAGCTGCTGCAGGTAAAGGCCTGCTGCACATAATAAAGAGGGTGACAAATGAGTGACAGACAACAGGTAACCAATGCCCGCGGTGAGCGTATCGCCATCGTTGCCGGCCTGCGTACCCCCTTTGCCAAGCAGGCGACCGCGTTCCACGGCGTGTCGGCACTGGACATGGGCAAAATGGTGGTCAACGAGCTGCTCAGTCGCAGTGAGCTTGATCCCAAGCTGGTTGAGCAGCTGGTATACGGTCAGGTAGTGCTGATGCCTGCTGCGCCCAATATCGCCCGCGAAATCGTGCTCGGCACCGGCATGAATGTCGGCACCGATGCCTACAGCGTGACCCGCGCCTGCGCCACCAGTTTCCAGTCCACGGTGAACATTGCCGAAAGCATTATGACCGGCAACATCGAGGTGGGTATTGCCGGCGGCGCCGATTCATCCTCCGTATTGCCAATTGGTGTCTCGAAAAAGCTGGCTCACGCCCTGGTTGACCTGACCAAGGCCCGCACCTTCGGCCAGAAGCTGGCGATTTTCCGCCGCCTGGGTCTGAAAGACCTGTTGCCTGTGCCGCCTGCGGTAGCTGAATATTCAACTGGCCTGTCGATGGGGCAGACCGCCGAGCAGATGGCCAAGACCCACGGGATCAGCCGCGCCGATCAGGATGCGCTGGCGCACCGCTCACACACCCTGGCGGCCGAGACTTGGGCCTCCGGCGTGCTTAAAAGCGAAGTGATGGTTGCCCATGTGCCGCCATACAATCAATTTATTGAAAAAGATAACAATATCCGCGAAAACTCCGAGCTTGGCTCTTACGCCAAACTGCGTCCGGTGTTTGATAAAAAGCATGGCTCAGTGACCGCGGCTAACAGCACCCCGCTGACCGATGGCGCCTCGGCCATCCTGCTGATGAGCGAAGGCAAAGCCAAGGCATTGGGTTACACCCCGATTGGCTATATCAAGAGCTACGCTTTTTCTGCCATCGACGTGTGGGAAGACATGCTGATGGGGCCATCGTACGCCACGCCGCTGGCGCTCAAGCGCGCCGGTATGCAGCTTGAAGATCTGACCCTGATTGAAATGCACGAGGCCTTTGCCGCCCAGGCGCTGGCCAACATGAAGATGTTTGCCTCGAAAAAGTTTGCTGAAGAGAAGCTTGGCCAAAGCCGTGCCATTGGTGATATCGACATGAGCCGCTTTAACGTGCTTGGCGGCTCGCTCGCCTACGGTCACCCCTTTGCGGCCACCGGCGCCCGCCTTATCACCCAGATGTGTAATGAACTCAAGCGTCGCGGCGGCGGTGTGGGCCTGACTACGGCCTGTGCGGCCGGTGGTCTTGGCGCGGCAATGATTTTGGAAGTGGAGTAACAGAACATGGAAAAAACCTTCAGTCTGACTCGCCGCGATGACGGTATCGCCCTGTTAACCATGGATGTGCCGGGCGAAACCATGAATACCTTGAAGGCGCAGTTTGCGCCCGAGATCACTGCCATTTTGCAGGAGATCAAAGCCGATAGCAGCATCAAAGGCTTGGTGCTGGTGTCCGGTAAGCCGGACTCCTTTGTGGCTGGCGCCGACATTTCCATGCTTGATGCCTGTAAAACTGCAGAAGATGCAAGATTGCTGTCCCGTCAGGGCCACCATGTGTTTGCCGAGCTTGAAGGGCTTAATATTCCGGTAGTTGCGGCCATTCATGGCGTGTGTCTGGGCGGTGGCCTTGAGCTTGCGCTTGCCTGCCATCAGCGGGTATGCAGCGACAGCAGCAAGACCATGCTCGGCGTACCGGAAGTGCAGCTTGGTTTGCTGCCGGGCGGTGGTGGCACCCAGCGTCTGCCACGCTTGGTGGGCATAGCCACTGCGCTGGATATGATGCTCACCGGCAAGCAGGTTCGCCCCAAGCAGGCCATCAAGATGGGGCTGGTGGACGATGTGGTGCCTCAGTCGATTTTGCTGGAAACCGCGATTAAGATGGCGGCGGCCGGTAAAAAGAGCAGGGCGCCCAAGAAAACCTCTTTGGTGACCAAGCTGCTTGAAGGCACAGGCGTTGGCCGTAACATCATGTTTGATCAGGCCGAAAAGCAGGTGATGAAGAAGACTCAGGGTAACTATCCTGCGCCTTTAAAAATCATCGATTGCGTGCGTGAAGGCATGGCCAAGGGCATGGAGAAGGGGCTGGAAGTGGAAGCGGCCCATTTTGGCGCGCTGGTGGCTACACCGCAGTCGGCGGCGCTGCGCTCTATCTTCTTTGCGACCACAGAGATGAAAAAAGAAACCGGCGCCGGGGATGTTGCACCCCGCGCGGTGAAAAAAGCCATGGTGCTTGGTGGCGGCCTGATGGGCGGCGGTATTGCCTCTGTTACCACCACCAAGGCCAAGGTGCCGGTGCGGGTGAAAGACATCAGCGAAAAGGGCTTGTCCAATGCGCTGGGTTACGCCTACAAGCTGCTCGACAAGGGCGTGAAACGCCGCCATATGACACCTGCCGAGCGTGACAAGTTGATGGCTCTGATGACCACCACGACGGATTATCGCGGTGTAAAGGATGCCGACATAGTGGTCGAAGCCGTGTTTGAAGATTTAAATCTCAAACATCAGATGGTGCGCGATGTGGAGCGTGAATGCGCCGAGCACACCATTTTTGCTTCCAACACTTCATCGTTGCCTATCACCCAGATTGCGGCGGCTGCCGCGCGGCCTGAAAACGTGATTGGTCTGCATTATTTCTCGCCGGTGGAAAAAATGCCGCTGGTGGAAGTGATTGCCCACGACAAGACCTCGCCCGAAACTATCGCCACAACCGTGGCCTTTGCCCGCAAGCAGGGTAAAACCCCGATTGTGGTGAAAGACTGCGCCGGTTTTTATGTAAACCGCATCCTCGCGCTTTATATGAACGAGGCGGCGCAGCTGCTGCTCGAAGGTCAGTCGGTTGAGCATCTCGATAAGTCGTTGGTGAAGTTTGGCTTCCCGGTGGGCCCTATGACGCTGCTCGATGAAGTAGGCATTGATGTGGGTGCCAAGATTTCGCCGATTTTGGAAAAAGAGCTGGGTGAGCGCTTTAAAGCACCGGCAGCCTTTGACAAATTAATGGCCGACGAGCGTAAGGGCCGTAAAAATGGCAAGGGCTTCTATCTTTACGGCAAGGCCGCAGGCAAAACCAAGAAGGTGGATGAGAGCGTGTATGGCGTGCTTGGCCTGGTGCCTGGCACTGCCAAAGAAGCCGGTGAAATCGCTGAGCGCTGCATAGTGCAGATGCTGAATGAAGCGGTGCGCTGCCTCGAAGAGGGCATTATTGCTTCTCCCCGTGACGGCGACATAGGCGCGATATTCGGTATTGGTTTCCCGCCTTTCCTTGGTGGCCCGTTCCGTTATATGGATACTATGGGCGCTGCCAAGCTGGTTGGCCTGCTCGAAGGCTATCAGCGCCGATTCGGCGACAGATTTACGCCTGCGCCGCTGCTTAAATCCATGGCGGCTGAAGGCAAGTCCTTTTATTAAAAGTGACTGATAAGATTAAAAAAGCGGCATTCCGATGCCGCTTTTTTGTTGCCGGCGGGAAAATAATTGCCTGAAAAATGTTCGATTTCGCCCATGGTATCCGGTAGACTTGGCGCTCTTTTTCACGCCGCATACGTTTGGTTAATGACCGTTTGGTTAATGACGTGTTCAGCTGCTAGCTTGTTTCGGCATAACGCTGTGCCGAAATGCAGCGCCGGTAAGCGGCATTGGCAGGGCTTTCCAAGTAAATCAGAGAGGTGGGTGATGCTGGTGTTGACTATGTTGAGTTTAAGTCTGTTGTCGGCTTGGTATTTTGGCACCCGGGCCTTTGCCAAGGGCATGGGCGTCAAGCGCTGGGCCTGCATCGGCGCCGCCATGGGGCCGGTGGCTTATCCCTTGTTTACCACACACAAGCGGCTGATGGAGCGTAAAGCTGGCCTTTACGGCGAGCGCTGCATCGGGCTGTAACTGCTGGCGTCATTGTTTGAGTGCATTGTTTGAGCATCGCGCACTGAGAATAGAAAACTGAGAGCTGAGCACTGAGTAAGAGTGTAACTTGCTATAACGACAAAGGGAGCCAAACGTCTCCCTTTGTCTATTACGGCGATATCAGTTCCACCAGCCTTTGGCGTTAACGACCTGCAGCTCGTTGATACCCCGTGGCAGCTTCACCTTTTTCCGTTCAGGTTTGGCCAATCCGAGCACTTTCATGATTGAATCAAACATAACCTAATCTCCCGTGGAAAAATGACGAATTAAGCGGTCTGGGTCTCAGAGAACTTAATGTTTGGTGTGCCAGCAGCCTGAGTTTCAGAGAACTTAATGTTTGGTGTGCCAGCAGTCTGAGTTTCAGAGAACTTAATGTTTGGTGTGCCAGCAGTCTGAGTTTCAGAGAACTTAATGTTCGGTGTGCCAGCAGTCTGGGTTTCAGAGAACTTAATGTTTGGTGTGCCAGCAGTCTGAGTTTCAGAGAACTTAATATTTGGTGTGCCAGCAGTCTGAGTTTCAGAGAACTTAATATTTGGTGTGCCGACGGATTCGAAAACTTGGGACTCAGTGTAAAGATGAGCAGTAGTTATCAGGGCAACAGTTGTCAGAATTCCTTTGATCATTTTTATATTCTCTCAGTAGTTAGGGTAAAAATGTTGACACTGAGAGAGTATCTGCATGTGTCGTGCCAAGTTTTTAACCTTGGCACGACATTTTATCTTTGATGGAATTTTTGATTGATAAACTCGCTGAAGTCGCGCTCAAGCAGAGCGCCAAATTCATGCTCAGGCAGTGCTTTACTGTAGATGTAACCCTGAATTTCTTCACAGTTTAGTGCGCGCAGTATGTTGAGCTGCGCGGGCGCTTCCACGCCTTCTCCCACCACCGTCAGCCCCATGTTGTGGGCAATGGTGATGATGGAATCGACCATCTTTAAATCCCGGTCGGACTTATCGATGTCATCCACGAAGGCCTTGTCAATTTTAAGGCAGTGGATAGGGAAGCGCTTAAGGTATGACAAAGACGAGTAGCCGGTGCCGAAATCATCCAGTGCCAGGCTTACGCCCATCTTGGCGAGTTGCTGCATTACCTTGATGGCTTTTTCCGGCTGCTTAATTACCGTCCCTTCGGTGATTTCAAGCTCAAGATTGGCGGCAGGCAAACGGGTGAGTCGTAAAATTGACTCAATACGCTGCTGAAGATCGGGTAAGGCAAATTGGCGTGACGATAAATTGACTGCCACTCTGCCGTTAAATAATCCCTGTTCACGCCATTTCTGCGCGGCGAAACAGGCCTTACGAAGCACCAAGTCGCCGATTTCGACTATTAATCCGGTATCTTCAGCAAGAGGGATAAATTCAGAAGGCGGAATGAGGCCATGAACCGGATGCACCAGGCGAACCAAGGCTTCCATACCAGCAAGGCGAGAATTTCTGAGGTCGACTTTCGGCTGGTAATAGACTTCAAACAAATCGTCCCTGAGTCCTTCACGGATAAGATTCTCGATTTCCAGTTGGCGCATGGCATTGCGGTTTAACGACTCAGAATAAAACTGATAGCGGTTACCACCTGCCGACTTGGCGTGATACATAGCGATGTCGGCTTTTCGCAGTAAGGCCTGTTCGTTCTGTTCATCTTCCGGGTAAAGCACAATACCTATACTGACGCCGACAACTAATTTTTCACCGGCAAGTTCAAACGGCATTTCAAAGGCATCGATAACGCCTTTGGCGATGGCGGCAGATGCGCCGATATCGGGCTGCTTATCCACCAAAATCGCAAATTCATCCCCACCGAGGCGGTACAAACTGGTGTGGCGCGGCAAAGCCGAAGACATACGGTTTGCGACCATCAGCAGTAATTCATCACCAATCTGGTGACCGAGGGAGTCGTTAATTTTCTTGAAGTTATCCAGGTCCAAAACCATCAGAGTATGATGGGTATCTTTTTTGACCAGGTTGCTCAGCGATACCTGCAAGTTGGAGCGGTTGGGTAATCCCGTGAGCAAATCATTGTTGGTCAGTTTTCTAAGCTCTTCTTCCTGTTGCTTGCGGCGTGAAATATCGGAAAATACGCCAACAAAATGACTGAGTGCGCCTTGCTCGTCGTAAATGGCGTCGACGGTAAGCTCCATCAGAAATATGGAACCATCACCGCGTCTGGATTCAATTTCGGCACTCCAACTTCCTTGTTGGCGTAAAATTATTCGCACCTGCTCGGAATATGCTTCTGGGTAGCAGGAAAAGGCGAGGGTAGTGCCGAGAAATCCCTGCCGGTCGATAAGGCAAATGTCACAGCAAGCCTCGTTAACCTCGACGAAGCGAAAATCGCTGTCCAATATAAACATCCCTTCAGAGATGTTTTCAATTGCACGTTCAAACAGCCTAAGCTGCTCCTCGGCCAGTTTGAAGTTATTAATATTTTTGATGGTGCCGGTCATACGCAGGGCATGGTCACTGTCATCCCGCTCTACAATTTTCGCGCGGTCAAGGATCCATACCCACTGCCCATCCTTGCCCTTCACCCTGTATGCCGCTTCAAAGTGATCGGTTTCGCCATAAAAATGACGGTTAAGTGCTTCGCGGACCCGCTCCTGATCCTGTGGGTGTATATTGCTTTCTTCGTCAGTACGGCCTGATCTGTGGCCATCTTTCGGGAACTCCAACGAACCCCAAATATTTGAGCGGTAGATTTTGCCGGTTTCTATGTCCCAGTCCCACATTTCATCACCGCTGCCCCAGAGTGACAGTTTTAAGCGCTCTTCACTGATGGCAATCTGGCGTTGAACTTCACGTTTCTTTAGGACTGACTTAAGAATCAATGCCAAGATCAACATTGTGAATAGTGCATATGCGATTTTGGCTTCCGCAGACATCCACCAAGGTGGAGTAATTACGATAGCAATGGACTTAACTGGACCAGATTTTTGACTGAGCACATCTTTTGCATACACTTCAAAGGTATACCTACCTGGTGACAAATTCGTGTATGTGGCCATTCTGGTAGATTTAGTACTAACCCATTCATCGGAAAGTCCAGCGAGTCTATAATAATGGATTACGCTAGAATTATTATGTTTCGGAGTGGAAAATTTTATTGCAAAAGGATAGTCGGAATATTTTAACTTTATTAGATTGGAGTGGTTAATCGATTTTTCGAATATGTTTTGTGTTTCGGTTACTTCTTCATTAAATAGAAAAAGTCCTGTTAAAGACGTTTCAAGCTTGCCTTGTGTTGCTTCAATTATACTCTCAAGGTTATTTTTGTTTATTACAGAAATACCTTGTATTCCACCTAAAATGACACCGTTTTCATAAGTCCCAAACCCTTGGTTGTTATATTCGCCTTGCGCTCCGTTTTCAGACTGCAATATGTAGGTTGATGATGGAGATATTACATATATTTTATTGATGGACGATGCAAAAATGAAATCGTCAAATATACCTATGCTATATATTGGTGTATCTGATGAGATTAGATTTGTTGTTTTATTTAAAGATGTGTCATATGATAAAACACCATCGCCGGATGCGAGTAATATATTATGTTCAAAAAACTCTATTCCATATATAATCTTATTAATTACAAGATTTTCAATCTCTCCATTTTCGCGGATAAGTGTTAATCCTTTTTGATGTGATATATAAATTTTATTTGTGCTATGGTCTATCTTGATCTGAAAAATAGGGGAGTTACTATCCCAAACTATTTTCTCATTAAGATTCTCGATGTTTAGAGATGTAATGCTGTGGTCTTTGGTTCCAATTATCAAGGAGTTTGAGCTTTGGCTAAATGCTAATGAGTAAGCATGTCTTTCTGATATCTTTTCATGTGTATTTTCTAATTTTTTATATAAAAAAATACCATTTTCAGTGCAGTACGCAATCGTGTTATCATCTATAACTGCAGTGGCTTTGAATCCATTTGTCGACGTTTCTATGGAATCAAAGATGGTTAGGTTTTCTTGGTTATACAACCGAATTTTTGAACTTTCATCTGAAACTAGTATTGAATTTTTATAATTCTCAATATTCCAGATATTATTATTTTTTTGTTCAACTGCAACTCTGACAATGTTTCTATTTCGCTGTACATAATAGAAGCCGTTATTCATGCTGGCAATAATAGCGCCATTGCTTACTCTAAATAGTAATGGCGATAATACAGGAAGAGAGTCGTCTAGTATGCCATTCTCTGAACTGTCGCCTTCCTTTAAAGTTAATACCTTTCCCAAGATGGAAATTTCTGCTGTTCCAGCTTCAGTAATGTAGTCATATTTATTACTTTCAATTTTCTCAATATTGACGTTTTCGTTTACTCTGTAAAGACCGTCTCTTTTATATATGGTGAGGCTACTAACATCTGACTTAATTGACAGTGCTCCATTCGTAATAAATTCTAGATTCTTCGTGGACGATGAAGTTGAGAATACTGAACCGTCATGATTTCTAACGTAATATCGGTTTTTGAAACTAACAACTTGTTTTATGAAGTCTAACTTAGAATCTTTTATTTCAAATTCAGTTGATAAATCTTTGTTAAGAACCTTAAATGAACTAGCGGATCCAAGAAATATTTTAGAGTCAAAGATCCTGAGATACGTTACCGGTTCACCGATATCTAATACTTTTGAAAAAGTTTCGTTTTCTAGGTCCATCTTTAGAAGATTTTTATCTGTCCCGATGAGGAGACTATTATTAAATACTTCTAAGCTATGAATAAAAGAGCTATCTAGACTTTTATATTCATCAGCATAGTATTTTTTAAATTCAGAACCATCAAACCGGTTCAATCCGTTGAGAGTACCAATCCATATAAAGCCGTCGGGATCTTCTACAACAGAGGTGACTGTATTTTGCGATAGGCCCTGTGAGGTAGTAAATATGTCAGTATTGAAAGTTAATGCAGAATCGGACAGTACACTACTGTCTGATAGTTCTTGATGTGCGAAAACTGACCAAGAAAGACAGAAAAACAGAATGATTTTAAAAAAAGTGGCTTTTTGCATATGTTTTTGTTGGTTTTTATGCAGTTATGGTTGCACTTGGGTATTATCCCACTCTTTCAGAAAGTGAGAGCTTTGTCAAAAGGATTGAGACGAATTTTTCTTTACAGGCCAGTTAGATGAGCAAAAAGCCGACGATATGCGGTTTGCGTGCGAACGTGTGCTTGTGTCGCGGTTGATGGCACTCTTGCAATAAGTCTTGGAGCCAATAGTTGCTTTTTGCGGAGAGAAGATGGGAAACGACATATGGCAAATTGTTTGACGCGAGGTTAGGACTCATAACTTTCGATGCTAAAGCCGTTTCAGCCGTTTCAGCCGTTTCAGCCGTTTCAGCCGTTTCAGCCGTTTCAGCCGTTTCAGCCGTTTCAGCAGTTGCTGAGTCTAACGCTGTGCTGAAACTGACTGCCGTTACCAAAGTCTATCCCCGTGGGCTGGTAGTCACAGAGAGATTGTCCTGCCTAGAGTGAAAACTTGCCTGACTGGAGCTTGAATGCTCGCAGGTCGGTGATCATGTTGTCGGAGTTTAGTGCCGGCAATTGTTTGTGCTGCTCGCCGGTGCTGAATAAGACCAGGCGATCGCCGTGCTTGGTGCGCATTTTCTGCATCATGAATTTAATCAGATCGGCGCGGGTCAGCTTTTCAATTTCAGCCACTACCAGCTCGCGCTGATTAAAGTCGTAGTCTTTGTTGCCGATGCTCGCCCAGTAGCGTTGGCTGCGGGTTTTAAGGTTGGCATCGTGCTCCATCACCTGATTGATGAGGCCGATTTTGGTCGCTTCCCATTGCTCTTTGGTGATTTGCATTACTGCGTAACTAAAATCGGCAATAAACTCATCAATGGCTTGCAGTAACTTAAGCGGCGCAGCCGACGGAGATTGAATATAGAAAATCATCCCGGGATGGCGGTTAAGCGGCAGATAGCCTGTGCCGACCATATAGCCGAGCTGCTGCTCGGTTCTGAGTTCATGGAAAAAGGTCGACGACATGGTGTGATTAAGCAGGGCAAACAGTGCCATCATTTCGGCGCTGGCTTCGTTTGACTGGTAGTAAACGATAATCGCGCTGTCCTGATGGTTGATGGCAAGCTCGCGAAGTACTGTGCCTTTGCCGGACAAGTCCACCAACTCCCGCGCCGATTCGCCGCTCGGTGTGGAGACCAGCGACAAAATGTGGCTAAGCCGCTCGGCAAGTGCTTTTGCTTCACGCCTCAGCCAGTCGCCGTAAACCAGCCCCTCAAGATAAATCTTTTCATAAAACGCCCGCACGTGGTCGTGCAGATCGTCCAGCGTGCATTCTTCCAACATTTCGGCCATGCGCAGTGGCTCGTAGGAGCGGCGCTGCAGGGTTACTGTCAGGCTGGTAAAAAGCTGTGAAATCGGCTTAGCCTGCGCCGCGTTATACCAGCTTCGCAGTAACTGACGCTTGGTGACATTAAAACGCTCTTCGGTGAAGTTACGCTCCCGCGCCTTGTTGATAAGCAGCGCCAGCAGTGTCTCCTGATTGCCGGTAAAGCCACTGAGGTGCAGCGTCAGCCCACCCTGATGTGGGTAAATGTTGTAGTTAAGCCCTGCCACCTCGGCCGGATAGGTGTACTCGGTGAGGTAATCGAGCAGCATTTCGACGTAAAGGCGGGTGAGGGCCGCGCGGCGCGGATCGGCGCTTGCCTGATCGGAATCCAGCGATAAAAACAGATGCCCCTTTGGCACCTTGAATTCATCATCCTTCTTGTGCCAAAGCCGGTAACCGGCGGCCTCGGCCACCACGGTCGGTACCATAGAGTCGCTTGCATCGGGGCGTGCCTGGGCATCTTCCACAATAAAGGGATTGGGTTTTGGCAGGGCAAGGCCTGAGTAGTCGCCGGTGGCGGCCCAGCGCGACAATTGGTCGGCACAGAGTTTTCTAACCCCATAAGGCGTGTAATACCATGCCGCCTGACGGTCTGTTTCAAGCTCCTGACACACCAGCTGCACCCGCAAATTCTCCGGGCTCATGCGTGCAAGCAGCGCCTCGCACTCATTGATATCCAGCCCATCCATGCGATAGTCGCCGAAAATCAAATCTTCAACGCCATAATGATGCATGTTGATGGACAGGTGACTGGCCAAATCCAGCGCCTTGATTTGCTCCTGATAGCGAAAGGCTAACTTGAGCAGATTCGCCCGCTCGCGATAACGCCAATCTTCCAGCCCCTGCTGTTTTATCAGTGCTATGTATTCAAAGGTTAAGCGGATTATGTCATCAAGCTTACCAAGCCCGCGGTCGGTAAGCTGAAAACTGATATTGTAATCTTTGAAGTTGTAGCCATTTACCCCGCCACCGGCGGAGATTTGATTAACCCAGCCCTTGTCTTTCAGCAGCGCCTGCAGGCTGCCTTCACTTTCGTTACCAAGCAGGTGGCTGATAAAGGTGAGCGGCTTTCGCCGGTACAGATTGTCGATGCCGGGCAGGGCAAAGGTGAGGGTGAGGCGCTTTTGCTCCTTGAGCGGTATGGCCTGCACCCAGGTGCCAAGCTGCGCCTCGCTGTACAGTGGTATGTCTGGATAGGTTTTGCCGATATCGTGATTAACGATGGCGCTGAAATAGCGCTCGGCCAGCGCATCGAGGGCGTTAAGCTCAAGCGGCGCCACCAGACACAGGGTCATCAGGTTGGCGCTGTAATGCTGCTGGTAAAAGGTGAGCAGCTCTTCGCGGAGCATGTCTTCGCTGCCGCCCAGGGTTTCAAGATTACCCACCGAAAACTTGCTGAAGGGGTGCGCCTGATCCACGGTTTCTTTGTGCACCTGATACATGCGGCGCACATCGTCTTTAAGCTTGAGGCTGTACTCAGACTCAATCGCCTGGCGCTCACGGTCAACCAGCTCGCGGTTAAATAAAGGCGCAATAAAAAACTGACTGAATCTGTCCAGCGATTCTTCAAACACCTCGGCATTGATGGTGAAAAAGAAGTTGGTATGCTCGGTGCCGGTCCAGGCGTTGTTGTTGCCGCCATGCTGATTGATAAAGGCATGATATTCGGCAGGATCCGGGTACTTTTCGGTTCCGAGAAACAGCATATGTTCCAAAAAGTGCGCCATGCCGGGCCGTTGCTGCGGATCATCGAAGTGGCCCACATTCACGGCCATGGAAGCGGCAGCCTGGGTTGCCTGACTGTCGGACACCAGCAGTACCCGCAGGCCATTGCCGAGCAGCCGGTAGCGGTACTGACGATGATCATTGGGGCTGGTAATAGGGACAGGATTGACAGGCAAGGCGAGTCTCCGGCGACGGACAGTCGTTATATATTGATAGCCAAACAGGTTTTTGGCAAACCTTCAATCGGTCGCTCGACTAAAGATTAACGCTTTTTCAGTTTGTCAGTCGGCAGATCCAAGCTACAATTGGCGCGAAATCACTTGCGGGGCGGCGAAAAGAAGTATGCAGCTATTTTTGATGAGACACGGTGAAGCGGGTTATCAGGCTCAATCAGACAGGGACAGAACCCTGACCGATACCGGGCGTTACCACACCAGGCTCATGAGTAACTTTTTAAGCCGTCTGGTCACCGAGTTTGATTTGGTGCTGGTAAGCCCCTATCTGCGTGCCCAGCAAACCTGGCAGGAGCTTGCCACTCATTTTCCGGAGCCGCGTAAGTGGCTGACGATTGACGACTTGACGCCGTCATCCGATCCAGCCACTGCTGCCAGTTTGATTGAGGCCTATGCCGATCAGTATAAGGCCGACAAGGTGTTGGTGATTGCCCACATGCCGCTGCTTGGCTATCTGGTCAGTGAGTTAGTGCGCGGGGTCGAACCGCCGCTGTTTGCCACATCCGGTATCTGTTTGCTTGACCGCCATGGCGAGCAGTGCCATCAGGTGTGGATGCACAATCCCCACACCATCAGCTGAAAGCACGCAGTGGGTTCGACAGCGGACTGAGTGAACGAAATTTATTGAAGATAAAAGCAGCCTCTGGCTGCTTTTTGCGTTTTGAATGAGTCCAGCTCACGTTCGGGGGGCTGGCCCAATCTTATTTAGACCCAGATCAAGACCCACATCAAGACGCATATCGGCGCGATAAAACCATATCAGCCCGATAAAACCACATCAGCGCAATAAACCCACCTCAGCGGCGAAACGGCGCTTCCCCCAAGTCCACCAAGATCAGCAGCGCCGCATCGCCGCCCCATTCTTTGGGTGCCTGATGAAAGGCCAGCACCTTGGGGTGCTGGGCAAGCCATAGCGGCAGTTGCTGCTTAAGCACCCCGGTGCCGTAGCCGTGCATTACGCTAACGCACTGGCTGCTTTCACGGATAGCCGCTTCAATCAGCGCCGCAAGCTCCAGTTTGGCCTCGGTCTGGCGCATGCCGTGCAGGTCGAGAATAAGATCGGGTACATAATCACCCCGGCGCAGGCGTTTTAGCACCAGATTGTCGGCATGGTCAGCGCGCCAGCGCATCGGCCCGTCACTTGGCAGCAGCGGCTGAAAGGTATCCGAAAAGTAATGGGACACGGCAAGCTTGGGCGCCTGCTCATTCAGCTCGCTGCGGCTTTTCACCGGCGTACCGAAATGCTGTTTGTCCTGGGTCAGAGGGCGGATGCCATCGACCAGCGCCTGAAAGTCTTCCAGGCCTTCATGGGAGATAATCTTGGTCATGGCGCTATTTTATTGAATCCTGTGCCAAGTGAACAGACTTCAGTTACAATGCCCGCAAAACCTGTCGTTGGATTGGAGCCTGTTTTGGATAAGATATTTGTCGACGAAGCCGTGACCGAGCTTCGCACCATTGGAGATATGCTGCGCTGGGCGGTAAGCCGTTTCAACGATGCCAAGGTGTACTACGGCCATGGCACCGACAACGCCTGGGACGAAGCCGTTGCTCTGGTGTTCCATGCGCTGCATCTGCCAAATGAGCTTGGCCGTGAGGTGATTAACTCAAACCTCACCAGCAGCGAAAAGCACAAAATCGTTGAGCTGATTATCCGCCGCGTGCGGGAGCGCCTGCCGGTGCCTTATCTCACCAACCGCGCTTATTTTGCCGGGCTTGAGTTTTACGTGGATGAGCGGGTACTGGTGCCACGCTCTCCCATTGCCGAAATGATAGAAAACCGTTTTGGCCCATGGCTTTACAATAAGCCAGTTGAGCGAGTACTTGACTTGTGTACCGGCAGCGGCTGTATCGCCATCGCCTGCGCCCACACCTTTGACGACGCTGAAGTCGATGCGCTTGATATCAGCACCGACGCGCTCGATGTGGCGCAAATCAACATAGAAGAGCACGGATTGATTGAGCGGGTGTTCCCGATGCAGTCAGATCTCTTCTCGGCCATTCCCAAAGGCCCGCAGTACGACCTGATTGTCTCAAACCCACCCTATGTGGATGAAGAAGACATTGGCGATATGCCTGATGAGTATCACCACGAGCCTGCCATTGGCCTTGCGTCTGGGCGTGACGGATTGGACATCACCAAGCGCATTCTTGCCAATGCCGCCGATTACCTGACGCCACACGGCCTATTGGTGGTCGAAGTAGGTAACTCCATGGTGCATTTGATGGAGCAATTCCCCGAAGTGCCCTTTACCTGGGTCAGCTTCGAGCGCGGCGGTGATGGGGTGTTTGTGCTCACCCGCGATCAGCTAGTTGAAAATGAATCACTGTTCGCCATCTATAAAGATAGGGAATAATTGGTTTGTCCTGTTAAGGCAGGACACTACAGGGGTATTAAGCCAATCAGCCTCCACCTAAGGTGGGGGCCAGCAAACAAGAGGATAGTTGCGCGGATGTCGGGGAACAGCATAGGTCAGAATTTCGTGGTCACCACCTTTGGCGAAAGTCACGGGGTTGCACTTGGATGTATTATCGATGGTTGTCCACCCGGGCTTGAGCTCAGTGAAGCCGACATGCAGCACGACCTTGACCGTCGCCGTCCCGGCACCTCCCGTTACACCACGGCCCGCCGTGAGCCCGACGAAGTGCGTATTCTCTCCGGCGTGTTTGAGGGTAAAACCACCGGCACCTCCATTGGCCTTTTGATTGAAAATACCGATCAGCGCAGCCAGGATTACAGCAATATCAAAGACTTGTTCCGTCCGGGACACGCCGATTACACCTATCAGCAAAAGTATGGCCTGCGCGACTATCGCGGCGGCGGCCGTTCATCGGCGCGGGAAACCGCCATGCGGGTTGCCGCCGGTGCCGTGGCCAAAAAGTACCTCAAGGCCGTTCACGGCATCGAGATCTATGGCTTTTTGTCGCAACTTGGCCCCATTGCGGCCGAGCACATCGACCGCTCACAAATCGAGCAAAACGCCTTTTTCTTCCCCGATGAGAGCAAGCTTGAGGCGCTCGATGAATACATGCGCGAGCTGAAAAAATCCGGTGATTCCATCGGTGCCAAGGTGAGTGTGGTTGCCACCAATGTGCCGGTGGGCCTTGGCGAGCCGGTATTCGACCGCCTCGATGCCGACATCGCCCATGCTTTGATGGGCATCAACGCCGTTAAAGGGGTTGAGATTGGTGATGGTTTTGCGGTGGTCACTCAAAAGGGCTCGGAGCATCGTGATTTGATGTCGCCCGCAGGCTTTGCCAGCAACCATGCCGGCGGCGTACTGGGCGGCATTTCATCCGGTCAGCCAATTGTGGCCCACATGGCGCTTAAGCCTACGTCCAGTATCAGCGTGCCAGGTGAAAGCATGACAGTGCAGGGCGAAATGGGCGAAGTGGTCACCAAGGGCCGCCACGACCCTTGCGTCGGTATTCGCGCCGTGCCGATTGCTGAAGCCATGCTGGCGATTGTGCTGATGGATCATTTGCTCAGACACCGTGCGCAAAATCAGGGCGTACACAGCCAGACGCCTGTGCTGGGGATGCGTCCTTAAGGATAGAGAGTCTTGTTTGCCAAACCCATGAGCGCCGAGGTGCAGCTACGCTGGCTCGGCGCCTGTTATTTCTTTTTCTTCGCCATTCTCGGCGTGATGGTGCCGTATCTTGGGGTGTTTTTTGAGTCCCGGGGCTTCAGCGCCGCCGAAATCGGTTTCCTGCTCGCCATCCTGATGGCAACCCGTATCGTTGCGCCGAATCTGTGGGCCATGGTGGCCGACAAAACCGGCATGCGCAGCGAGCTGATTAAAATCGGTGCCGGTGCGGGCGCCTTGACCTACTTAAGCTTTTTCTACCCCGGTGCCTTTTGGTACATGGTGGTGAGCCTCACTGTCTATACCTTTTTCTGGAATGCAATCCTTGCCCAGCTTGAAGTCATTACGCTGGAAACCCTCGGTGACAAGCCGCAGCGTTATGGTGTTATCCGCAGTTTCGGCAGCCTTGGTTACATAGTGTTGGTGGTCGCCACCGGGTTTGCCATCGGCCAGTGGGGGCCTGAAGTTCTGCCATACCTTGGCATGGGGCTTTTTGCCGGAATGTTGGCGGCCTGTTTGCCGCTGCCCGCCAATCGCCAGCAGCTTGGCACGGGTAAGACCAAGGTGCCGATAAAGTTTGCCGGTCCCATCGGCTGGTTTTTAGCCTCGGCAATCTTACTGCAGATGAGCGCTGGCCCTTTTTACGGCTTTTTCGTGCTTTACCTTAAAAATGCCGGTTACAGCGAAGCGACCGCAGGGCTCTTTGTTGCCCTCGGGGTAATAGCCGAAATCATCATGTTTATGTTGGCGCCACGGCTCCTTGGCCGCTATGGCCTCAAGTCACTGCTGTTTATCAGTACCCTGCTAACTGCGGCGCGCTGGCTGATGATGGCCTGGGGCGTAGAGAGCCTGATGTGGCTGTCGATAAGTCAGTTGCTGCACGCCTTTACCTTTGGTTTGGTGCACGCGGCATCTATCCAATTTATTCATCAGCAGTTTGACGTGAGTCGCCGCTCAACCGGCCAGGCGCTGTACGCGAGCCTCAGTTTTGGGGTAGGCGGCGCCATCGGCACTTGGGCCTGTGGCCTGATTTACAGCCATAACCCAAGCCTTTGCTGGGTGCTGGCGGCGCTGTTTGCTTTTATCTCGGCGCTGATGGTGCTGGCCTTGCCCGCCAAGGCGGCAAAGCCCGCCCTCAGTTGATAGCAACTGATGCTTTATAAACACATAAAATCAATAATCTGTACCCGAATGTGAGGAAACCCATGGCCAATAAGTTCAGACTCGGCCTGATCATCAACCCGCTGGCGGGCCTTGGCGGCAGTGTTGCCCTGAAAGGCAGTGATGGCGTGGCCGAAGAAGCGCTGTCACGCGGCGCCGTGCCCAAGGCGCACCTGCGGATGCAAACCGCTCTGGAGCAGGTGCTGCCTTTTAAAGACAGGTTTATCGTCCACACCGCCGCAGGCAGCATGGGCGAAGACCTGTGCCGTGAGCTTGGTTTTGAGGTAAAGGTGCATTACCGCGCCAAAAATGTTCACACAACCGCAGAGGATACCCGCGAGGCGGTGAAGGCGCTGGCGGCTGAGACTCTCGACTTGCTGCTTTTTGCCGGCGGCGATGGCACAGCGCGGGATGTTTACGCGGCTGTCGATGAGCAGCAGGTGGTGCTTGGCGTACCGGCCGGGGTGAAAATCCATTCCGGCGTATACGGCATTACCCCCAAGGCCTCGGGGCTGGTGCTTAAGCTCCTGATGGAAGGGGAGCTGGTGTCGCTTATGGAAGCCGATGTAATGGATATCGACGAAGTGGCGTTTCGTGAGGGCACAGTGCGCGCCCGCCGCTTTGGTGAAATGCTGGTGCCGGCCGAGCCGCGCTACGTACAGGCGGTGAAGATGGGCGGCAAGGAAGTGGATGAGCTGGTGCTTGCCGATATCGCCGCCGAGGTGGTGTCGTCCATGGATGACAGCCTCTATATCATGGGCTCTGGCAGCACGGTTGCCGCCGTGATGGACGAGCTTGGGCTTGAAAATACCCTGCTTGGGGTGGATTTAGTGCAGGACAGAGCGCTTATCGCGTCCGATCTTACCGCCAATCAGCTACTTGAAGAAACGCAGGGAAAAGCGCTTAAACTCGTCATCACCCTGATTGGTGGCCAGGGCCATATCCTTGGCCGTGGCAATCAGCAGCTCAGCCCCGAGCTTATCCGCCGTATCGGCCGCGACAATATTTTGATTGTTGCCACCAAAAGCAAGCTTAAAGCCCTTGAAGGCAGACCGCTTATCGTGGATAGTGGCGACCCTGAGCTGGATAAGGCCCTGAGTGGTTATTACCGGATAGTCACGGGCTACCGCGACTATGTCATGTATCAAGTGGCAAATCCCACGGAGTAACAGATGTTTGAGAAATATGATGCAGCCCTCGACCAGTGGATTGAAGGCATAGTGGCCTCGGGCGATGATGACGCCCTGTTTGCCAGTGGCTACCTGCAAGGCCATTTGGCCGTGGCGCTGGCCGAACTTGAGGCCGAAGGCGCGGTCGATAACGACAGCCTGGATGCCAAGATGGAAAACTGTCTGGCAACGGCCCGCGGCGAATTGTCCGATGACGATTTCGCGCTGGTGACCGCCGCCTGGGCTGAGCTTCGCAGCGCGTTTTAAGCGTCTCGCAGATATAATAAAGGCAGGAATTTCCTGCCTTTGTTTTTATAGCAACTGTTTTTTAGCAACTGTTTTTTTAGAAACTCTGTTGCCAGTTTCTTAGTCCAGCGCCTTGCCTTTCTTGAGTTTCCGAAGCCACATGCGATTGGGGTTAAGCGCATCCATCACATCGCGCTCAAGCACGGGTATTGTGCCTGAGAGGCTGTCGGCCAGACATTCGGCAATCAGCGGGCCGCTGGATAAGCCCCGCGAGCCAAGACCCGAGAAAATATAAAGCCCCGGATGCACAGGCGCAGCCTGGTTTTGCCAATACTCAGCGCCCTTGGGGCCGTGGCCAACGGTTTGATATTGCGTGAGAATGGCGGCTACATCCGGCGCGGCGCCTGCCATCGGCAGGTGATCGCGACTCACCATACGAATACCGGCGCGGGCGCTTTGGCCGCCGATATCCAAATCCTTCACCCAGTCTTTGCCGGGATAACTCTCCTGCATTTTGTGCAGGTTTTCCTGCTGCTCCTGCTCGCGATACTCAACGGAAGTATCGCCGCGCACATAGCTTGCGCCCATGCAGTGGCTGCCATCGTCAGTTGGCGTAAAGTAGCCGTGGGCACAGAGCACGGTTTTAAGCTCACCAAGTTTGCCCTGGGTCGGTACATGGCTCACCTGGCCACGAAACGGCGCTAGTTGCAGCGCCCGGGTTTGGGTAAGGTCTGTGATCCTGTGACCGGTTGCCAGCACCAGTTCCTTGGTATCAATGTTGCCTGCCGGAGTGCACAGGCGCCAGCCATCAAAGGTTTGCTCAATCGCGCTGATGTTGACGTTGAAATGGCACTTAAGCCCAAGGGTTTTGGCTTCTTCAATGGCGGCTTCACAGAGTTTCGCCGGTGATACCCAGCCGCCGTGGGGGTAAAAAATGCCGCCCCTGTCGATGGCAACACCGGCGATATGATTTGCCTCATTGGCATCGACTCTCACAGCCACTTCTTTGGGCCAGGTTTTGCCCAAGAGCTTTTCGATACGCTCGGCGGCGCGCTCATCATGACCGGTTTGCAGCACGCCACAAAAATCAAAGGGCAGGGGATGATGAGCAAGGGACTCGACAAAGCGTTTGGCATACAAAAACGCCGGTACAAACAGCCGCGTCAGATGACAGGCTTCGGGGGTGAGTAGTGGGTAAATCGCACCCTGACGATTACCGGACGCGCCCATACCGGGAGCGCTGTCGGCGCAGTAAAGCCTCACCTTATGGCCACGGCGAAGCAGTGACAGCGCAAGGCTTGCTCCGGCAACGCCGGCGCCGACTATGCTGATATCCTTTGCGGAAAAAGCCAGCTTTACGGCAAGGGTTGCCTGCATGTCTGGCTTGGTATCGCCAATCAGGAGGCTGCCTTGATGTAAAAGCTTTAGCGCCGCGTGCTCAAATGGCCCAGAAGGGCTGATAAGCACATCGACGCTGGCTTTATCGAATGCTTCGAGTGTGGCAGCTTTGCCTTGCTCACAAAGGTAAAAGTCAAGCCAGGCATTGTCATCAAGATGAAACCTTTGTCCGCCTTTAATGTGGCTTGCGGCCACGGCAAAGCGCGACAGCGGATGGCCGGTGTCGTTAGCCAGGGCGTTAAGCTCAGCTTCATCTTTTAGCAGCATGATGATCTGTAATGGCTTTTTAGCCGTATGCTGTTCGCAAGCTGTTGGCGCACTTGTTTGCACCGCGTCTAGCATCCGCTGCCAAAGGCGCGGCTCAGGCAGCGCCTCAAACAGCACAACGCAGGGGCCTTCAGGCAGGGGCAGTGATGATGGCAAGGCCATATCGATGGCAAAAAACTCGGGCATGGGGTTAAAAAAATTTACTCATAGTCGCGAAATTGGCATTATTTTACCGCCCTTTATGGAAAGCTGACCACTTAAAAGCGCCAAAGGCGGTAGTATTGGCGCACTAAAATGGTACTCATAGTACGGAATGGATAGTAGAACATGAAAAGAGTCGTTATCACCGGCATTGGCATTGTTTCCAGTATCGGTAACAACAAACAAGAAGTGACCGAATCACTCAAGGCCGGACGCAGCGGTATTACCCATTCCGCCCAGTTCGAAGAGATGCAGCTTCGCAGCCACGTATGGGGCAATATCAAGCTGGATCCGTCCGAGCTTATCGACCGCAAAGCACTGCGTTTCATGGGCGATGCCGCCGCTTACGCTTACCTTGCCATGCAGGAAGCCATCAGCGATGCCAACCTGACTGAAGAACAATACTCCAACCCACGCGTGGGCCTGGTGGTGGGTACCGGCGGTGCCTCATCCTCCAACCAGGTCCAGTCTGCCGACACCCTGCGCGAAAAAGGCGTGAAGCGCGTTGGCCCTTACATTGTGCCGCGCATCATGGCCTCTACCGCCTCAGCATGTTTGGCTACCCCGTTCAAAATCAAAGGCTTTAACTATTCTATCAGTTCAGCCTGTGCCACCTCTGCCCACTGTATCGGCCACGCGGCTGAGCTTATCCAGATGGGTAAGCAGGATATGGTGTTTGCCGGCGGCGCCGAAGAGCTGGATTGGACCCTGACCATGGGCTTTGACGCCATGGGCGCGCTGTCAACCAAGTACAACGAAACCCCTGAAAAAGCCTCTCGCACCTATGATGCTGACCGTGATGGTTTTGTGATTTCCGGTGGCGGCGGTATCGTTATCCTCGAATCACTCGAGCATGCGCTGGCGCGCGGCGCCAAGATCTATGCCGAAGTGATTGGTTACGGTGCTTCTTCTGACGGTTACGACATGGTTGCCCCAAGCGGTGAAGGCGCCATGCGCTGTATGCAGATGGCCCTGGCCGATGTCGATACCCCAATCGATTACATCAACACCCACGGCACTTCTACTCCGGTAGGTGACGTACGTGAACTTGAAGCCATCCGCGAAGTGTTTGGCGCCAAGGTGCCACCTTTTGCATCTACCAAGTCGCTGACCGGTCACGCCCTCGGCGCCGCCGGTGTGCACGAAGCCATCTACAGCCTGCTGATGCTGGAAAACGGTTTTATCGCGCCTTCTATCAACATCGACAACCTCGACCCTCAGGCCGAAGGTATGCCGATTGTGCGTGAATACCGTGAAGCGCCGCTCACCACTGTGATGAGCAACAGCTTCGGTTTCGGCGGCACCAACGCCACGCTGGTGATGCGCAAGTACAAGTAATTTGTGCACTGAGTGCCATTTGCGAGCACAGTGTTCATAAAACAGAGTTCATAAAACAGAGTTCATAAAATTGAAAGGGAAGCAGCAGCTTCCCTTTTTTATTGTCTGTTACAATTGGGCCACGCTGTCGAAGGAGCTTGTTGTCAGATGAAAATCCTTGCGGATGAAAATATGCCCTACGTGGATGCGCTGTTCGGTGATTTGGGCGACATCCACTATGTTAATGGCCGCAGTCTCAGCGCCGATGAGGTTGCTGATGCCGATGTGCTGCTGGTGCGCTCGGTAACCAAGGTAAACGAGGCGCTGCTTTCAAAAAATCAACGCCTTAAGTTTGTTGGCAGTGCCACGATAGGCACAGATCATGTGGATAAAGCGCTGCTTGAGCGGCGCGGCATTCCCTTTGCCAATGCCCCTGGCTGTAACGCCACCGCCGTGGGCGAGTTTGCCTTTATTGCCATGCTCGAGCTTGGCAAACGCTACGGTGAAACCCTCAAAGGCAAAAAAGTCGCCATCGTTGGTGCCGGTAACACAGGCACTGCGCTGTCGCGCTGCCTTGATGCCTATGGCGTTGACTATCGTCTGTGCGATCCGCTGCTGGCATCCGCCGGTGATAAACGCCGCTTTTATCCGCTCGATGAACTCATCGGCTGGGCCGATGTAGTCAGCCTGCATGTGCCCATCACCAAAGACGGGCCGCATCCCACCTGGTATTTGTTTGATGAAGCGCGCCTTAACGCACTCAAACCCAATGCCTGGCTCCTTAACTGCTGCCGCGGCGAAGTGATAGATAACCGCGCGCTTATCAAAATTAAAGGGCAGCGTGCGGATGTAAAGTTGGTGCTCGATGTGTGGGAAGGTGAGCCCAATCCCATGCCTGAGCTGGTGCCTTTGGTGGATATCGCCACGCCGCACATTGCCGGCTACAGCCTCGAAGGCAAGGCGCGCGGCACCTTTATGCTGTATCAGTCGCTTTGTAAAATCCTTGGGATATCAGAGGATAAAACGCTGAATACGCTGCTGCCGGCCTTCAGATTCTCCTCCCTTGGCCTTGAACTTGGCGTCAATGCAGCCTTGTCTGAACCAAACCTGTTGGCGCTGTGCCGCACCGTATACGATATCCGCGATGATGATTGGCAATTCCGCCGTGACGCCCTTCATAACGGCGGGTTTGATAATATGAGAAAAAATCACAAACATCGGCGAGAATTCAGTGCCCTTAAGCTGGAAAATGCTACGGGAACTGAGGTAAATTGGGTGTCCTTTTTGGGTTTTTCTAACGTCGGTTGAGTATTATGTCGCAGGAATTTAATGTCGTAGTGTTGGGTGCATCGGGCGCTGTGGGTCAAACCATGATCGAGATCCTCGAAGAGCGTAACTTCCCCGTTGCCAAGCTGTTTCCGCTCGCCAGTGCGCGCAGCGCCGGTGATACCGTGACTTTTCATGGTAAACAGGTGGAAATTATTGACGTTGACACCTTCGACTGGTCACAGGCGCAGATTGGTTTCTTCTCTGCCGGTGGCGATGTGTCTGCCAAGTGGGCGCCAATTGCCGCCGAGCATGGCTGTGTGGTGATAGACAACACCTCTCACTTCCGTTACGACATCGATATTCCGCTGGTGGTACCGGAAGTGAACCCCGAAGCGATTGCGGATTTCCGTAACCGCAACATCATCGCCAACCCTAACTGCTCGACCATTCAGATGCTGGTGGCGCTTAAGCCAATCCACGATGCCTTTGGTATCGACCGTATCAACGTCTGCACCTATCAGTCGGTGTCCGGTACCGGTAAAAAGGCTATCGAAGAGCTGGCCGGTCAGTGCGCCAAGCTGCTGCAGGGCCTGCCGGTAGAGCCAAGCGTGTATGCCAAGCAAATTGCCTTTAACGTGCTGCCGCATATCGATAAGTTCCAGGATAACGGCTACACCAAAGAAGAAATGAAGATGGTGTGGGAAACCCGCAAAATCCTCGGTGATGACTCGATTCTGGTGAACCCGACTGCGGTACGTGTGCCGGTATTCTACGGTCACTCCGAAGCTGTGCACATCGAAACCCGTACCCAGACCGATGCCGAGTCAGTCAAGGCGCTGCTGCGTGATGCACCGGGTATTGTGCTGTTTGAAGACGATGACGATTACCCAACCGCCGTGACCGAAGCTGCCGGACAGGATCCTGTGTTCGTTGGCCGGGTGCGTAACGACATTTCTCACTCCCACGGTATCAACCTGTGGGTGGTGTCGGACAACATCCGTAAAGGCGCTGCGCTGAACAGCGTTCAAATCGGTGAAATCCTCATTCGCGACTACCTGTAAAATTACGCAAAGTCGTTGAGAATGCTGAAAAAGCCCGCAGTCTGCGGGCTTTTTTTGTTTTGCAAATGTGAACAGTAGCAGGGCATGGAATTCTGGTTTATAGTAATCTCAATAAATACAATTGCCTAAAGCAAGTTGTCATCGGGCGTACCTTGAGCGCTTGAAAGGGACTAATTGATGAACTTTCGTACCTCCTATCTCGCTGGCATGTTGGCTTCTGTGCTGGCCCTGTCTGCCTTTCCCCTGCTGTCCGACGTCCACGCTGCCGAGCAGCTGAAAATCACCGGTCCGGACGGCCAAGAACGTGTTGTTTCCCAGCGCCAATATGGCCCTACTACGCCGCAGGATACCTTCTGGAGTATTGCCCAGAAAGTCAGGCCAGACAGCAGTGTCAGCATTTATCAGGTGATGGCGGCGATTTACGACGCCAACCCTCACGCCTTCAGCGGCCCCAATTACAACACCCTCGAAAAGGGCATGATCCTGGCCATTCCGTCAAAGTCGCAGATGGCCTCAATTCCGCGTAATCTTGCCCAGCAGCAGGCCGAAGAGCATGACCGCGCCTGGCGCCGTGGCACAGTAGCGGCCAAGCCGGTTGCCGCGCGTCCGGCAGCGAAAGTTGAAACAGCCGCCGCTACACCACCCAAACCGCCAAAAGTGGTGGACAAGCCAGCACCTGTGACTGTGCCGACGGTTGACCCCAAACTCGTTGATGAAAACCAGGCGCTGTCAGCGGAAATTACCCGCCTGACCGAAGCGCTCGGGGTCAAGACCAATGATGTCGACGCGCTGACCACCAAGGTGAAAGAGCTCACCGACGAGCTGCAAAGCAGCAATGAATCCATGGCCGAGCTTAAGCTGCAAAACGAGCAGCTGATGGCCGAAAACAAAGAGCTGAAACAGGCCCAGGCGCTTGCCGAAGTCGAAGCCAGTAAGCCCGGCGACACCTGGCGAAACCTGATGGACAATCCGCTGCTGCTGGCTGTTGCCGCCATTATTCCGGCCTTGCTGGTGCTGCTGCTGATTTGGACCGTGATGCGCCGTCGCCGCAATAAGCAGATGGCCGAGCAGGCCAATGGATCTATGATGGGCACTGCTGTTGCCGCAGGTGCCGTGGGCGCAGCAGCCACTGCAACCGCGGTGGCGATGGATGATGATATCGATGAAATGGCAGTGCATCTTGATGCCGAGGACGAGGCATCGTCTCTTGATTCACTGCTGGATATGGACAGTGTTGAGCTTAAGCCTGAGCAGATTGACGATGAGCAGGATTTGTTTGTCGCGACCGATGATGCCGTCAGCGATGACGGTCAGTCTCTGGACGACCTATGGGCCGAGGCCATGGGCGAGCAGGCTGATGGCGAGGCATTGCCCAATGATGACGACCTTGATGCCCTGATGGCCGGATTGTCGGTAGACGCTGACGAAGCAGAGCTGCCAGCAATGTCTGCGACCGATGACGAGACTTTTGCCAATGACGATTCTGCAAAGGATGACGACCTCGATGCGCTGATGGCAGGGCTTGATAGCGATGATGCCGCTTCAGACTCACGCGAAGAGATGAGTGCAGCCCCAGCTTCTACCGTAGCCCCAGATGCTATCGCAGCAGATGACGATCTTGATGCCCTGATGGCAGGATTTGCCAGCGAGGATGACGCCGCATCAGCCGAGCTGACCAAAGAGCTTGAAGACGCTCTTAATATCGACAATACCGACAGCGCATCAGAGGAAGATTTGGATGCGCTGCTGGCCTCGTTTGGCACTGCCTCGTTCGGAACTGATAGTGCCGATGAGGCGGGTGCCGCAAGCCCTGATGAAAGCCCGGCCGGGAGCAGCGATGAGCTTGCCGATGCCATCGCCGCTGAGCTTGAAGGTGAAATTGACGGCGCTGTGGATGATGCCGATCTGGATTCACTGCTTGCCAGTTTTGATGCGCCAGCTGAGGCCGCGCCTGAACTCAGCAGCGCTGCGCCTGAAATGGCCAGCGCCGCCGAGGCTATGGCAGGCGATAACGGACTTGCCGACGCCATTGCCGCCGAGCTTGAAGACTCACTCTCAGAGGCCAGCCTGACCGAAGAGGTGGGTGACGATGATCTGGATGCGCTGCTTGCCGAGTTTAATGTTGAAGCAGAAGCCGCAAGTGAGTTTGAAATCGAAAGTGAGCTCGAAGCTGAAAGTGAGCTTAAAGCCGTAAGCGAAGCAGAAGACTTCAGCGCCGCGCTTGCCGCCGAGCTGGATGCTGACGATTCCCTCGACGCAGACAACTCCCTGAATGCAGGCGCGCTTGCGACTGATGCCAGTGATGCCACTGACGAAAGCGATGATCTGGATGCGCTGCTGGCGGCTTTCAATGCGCCGTCAGAAGAACCGCAGCAAGCCGAGTCACTGCTAGGGAATGAAGCCGATGCTGAGGCAGGCGACACAACGCTTGATATCGCCCGTGGCCTTGGTGATGAACTGCCCCACAGCGAAGATGATGACTCCCTCGAGGCGCTGCTGGCAGGCTTTGAGCAGGACGACAATGGGGCCGATGATGCGGATACCCTGGCAACGTCTGCCCTGGCCGCAGGCGCTGCGCTTGCTGCCGGAGCTGCTGTTGCCGGCACTGCTCGTAGCGCCGAAACAGGTGCGGGCAGTGCACTGAGCCCAGACGACTTGCCTGGCTCAGCGCAAAGCTCTGCACAAAGCGCTCCGCAAAAGACGGCACCGCGGGATCCGGTTGCGCTGTCGCCCAAGGATTCCGGTTTCTTTAACGACCTTAAAGGCAACAAGAGCAGCGGTAATGTGCTTGAATGGGAATCCATCAAGACAGCCAAAGCCGATGATGTTGACCCGGTAGCCGAAAAAGCGCCAATTGCCCACGCTGGCAGCGAGCCTAAACCTCAGGTCAGCGATGATGATTTACTGGCCGCTTTTGGCAGCGATGACGATGACTTTATGCTCGATGTCGGCCGTGACCACAGCATGACAGTCGATGAGGCACTTGCGGCGCTGGATGCGAGTGAAAAGAACAAGCGCCAGTCGCGCTCTGCCATGGATAACGATTTAAGCAGCTTCCAGAAGGAAAATGGCTTTATCGACATCGACAAACTGCTGAACGACGCCGACGACGGCGAGCCTGAGCCATACCGCGAGCTGGAGATGGAAATCGGCTCCGTTGAAAGTCTCTTGGGTAACACCGCCATGGTGGATGTTGACGATGAAGAGAACTCGGTGAACGCCAAGCTGGATCTTGCCCGCGCCTATATCGAAATCGACGATAAAGACAGTGCCAAGGCGCTGCTCAAAGAAGTCGAAATGGACGGTAATGAGCGCCAAAAAACCGAAGCGGCGGCGCTGCTCAGTGAAATTGGCTGACGTGTAAACGCCAATCCTTAAGTTTGTCTAAACAGCAGCGCCCCGTGCGCTGCTTTTTTATGCCTTTAGATTGGCCTGAATATGGTAGTATGGCGCGGTTTCGGCTCGTTACAGACCCAGGATTAGCAACAAATGCGGATTGCGCTCGGAATAGAATACGACGGCAGCAAGTTTTATGGCTGGCAGCGCCAGGCGGAAGTGAACTCGGTTCAGGCTGAGCTTGAGCGGGCCTTATCGATTGTCGCCAATGAACCCATTGAAGTGCAGTGCGCCGGCCGTACCGATGCAGGCGTGCACGCCACCGGGCAGGTGGTGCATTTCGACACCAATGCGGTGCGAAAAGAAGGCGCCTGGACTCTCGGCGTTAATGTGCATTTGCCGGACGCCGTCGCGGTGCGCTGGGCCATGCCGGTGAGCGATGATTTTCATGCCCGTTTTTCTGCTACTGCCCGCCGCTACCGATATGTGATTTTTAACCATAATTTCCGTCCCGGCATCTTGCGCCACGGCGTGAGCCACTATCATGGCGATATCAATGTCGAGCGGATGCACGACGCGGCGCAGGCGCTCCTTGGCGAACGTGACTTTACCAGTTTTCGCGCCATCGGCTGTCAGTCCAACACCCCATTTCGCAATGTGCATCGGGTCAGTGTCAGCCGCCACGGCATGTATATCGTTGTCGACATCGCTGCCAACGCGTTTTTACATCATATGGTGCGCAATATCGTCGGCTCGCTGCTGGAAATTGGCCTTGGCAATCAGCCGCTGGATTGGATGGCGACTCTGCTTGAGGCCAAAGACCGCTCAAAGGCGGCCGCCACCGCCAAACCCCACGGCCTGTATCTGGTGGATGTGACGTATCCTGAACAATTTGCCTTACCCAAACTGGCGCTTGGGCCACTGTTTATGCCGGACTGAGTCGCCGGCTTTTTTGCGCACAGCTATTGGTAGACAGTCTTTTGTGGACAGTTTTTCCAGAACTGTTTTTCACGGACAATCATTCACTGATAATCATTCGCCGACAATCAAGGGAGATGATGATGACATCGACACTGCTTTCACGCCCGCAGCCAGGCAGCAGCCTTGGCGAGTGGCTTGACTATCTGCTGGCTATCCATCCCACTGAAATCGATATGGGGCTTGCGCGGGTGTCTGAAGTGGCCCGTCGCCTTGGCGTAAGCGCGCTTGACGACAGCCTTGTTATCACTGTGGGCGGCACCAACGGCAAGGGCAGTACCTGCACCATGCTTGAATCCGTGCTGCGCCGCGCCGGTTATCGTGTTGGCGTGTATACCTCACCGCACATGCTCAAATACAACGAGCGCATCCGTATTGAAGGCGAAGATGCGCCCGATGCCGACATCATCGCCGCCTTTGAGGCCATAGATACCGCGCGGGGCGAGTTGTCGCTGACGTTTTTTGAGTTCGCCACGCTCGCGGGCCTCATGCTGTTTAAGGCGGCGAAGCTTGATGTGGTTATCCTTGAAGTTGGCCTTGGCGGGCGCCTCGATGCCACCAATCTGATTGATGCGGATATCAGTGTCATCACGGCGGTTGACCTTGATCATCAGGCGTTTCTGGGTAACACCCGCGAGTCGGTTGGCCGTGAAAAGGCCGGTATTTTCCGTCACGACCGGCCCGCTATTGTCGGCGATGCGGATATGCCGCTTACCGTGGCAGAGGTTGCCGCGTCGGTGGGCGCAAGGCTTTACCGGGTTGGCGAGCACTTCAGCTACAGTCGCCAGAGAACGACCTGGGACTATCAGGGCAAGCGCCGTGCGTTTTCCAATATGCCGCTGCCGCAGTTGCCGCTGCCCAATGCCGCCACTGTGATTGCCGTGATTGAGGCAATAGGCGAGCGCCTTGTTATCAGTGATGAGGCGATAGTGCAGGGCATTAGTGCAGCGCGCCTTGGCGGACGTCTTGAAGAGGTAAGTTCATCGCCGCTGGTAATAGTCGATGTGGCCCATAACCCCCATGCGGCGCGTTATCTTCGGGATGAGCTGCAAAGCCGCTGGCAGGGCAAACGGGTGCTGGCCCTTTGCGGCATGCTTAAAGACAAGGACTATGCCGAGGTGCTGCGAATTATGCATCCGGCGGTGGCGCAATGGTATCTGGTGTCGCTTGAAGGAGAGCGGGGCGCGAGTGCTGCGCTGCTTGCCAACGCCATGCCTGCCGGCGCCCAATACCAGTGTTTTGATCACATGCCTGATGCCAAAGCGGCCATTCTTAACGCGGCCGATGCGGCGGATGTGGTAATTGTATTTGGTTCTTTTTACACTGTGTCCGGATTTAAATCGTTAATTTAAAGGGATTGTATTTTGTCCAGTCAGTTTCAGAACCGCTTGGTCGGTACCATCGTTTTTGTCGCCTTGGGGGTGATTTTTTTGCCCGATTTGCTCGATGGCAAAAAAGACATAGTCAAGGAAGAGTTTACCGAAATTCCGTTAAGGCCCGACACCCGGGTTAACAGCATTTCCGAAGAGCGGATGAAGGTTGAGTCGCTGGAAAGCCTTGAGCTGGCAAGCAGCAATGGCGCTGCTGGCACCAGTGGCGCTGCCATCGACGAGCCGGTACCCAGCGGTGACGATGGGGCGTTTCTGCTGGACGAGCCGCAGCAGGATGAAGGGCAGGATGACGCCGCACTGAACGATGCCGCGCCAGCCGCCGCTGCGGTTACTGCACAAAAGGCCGCCGAGTCTCTGAATGAGTCAAAGGCCGACACTAAGACTCAGTCTAATTCCGACGCCAAGCCGGACGTGAAAAGCGACACTGACGCCGCCGAAGCCGCTGCCGACGCCAAGAAGGCCGCCGAGGCGAAAGCGTTAGAGAAAAAGGCTGCCGACGCGAAAGCTGCTGAGAAAAAAGCCGCCGAGCTAAAAGCGGCCGAGAAGAAAGCGGCAGAGAAAAAGGCGGCAGAACTCAAAGCAGCAGAGCTCAAAGCAGCCGAGCTTAAAGCCGCGGAGCTGAAAGCTGCAGAAGCCAAGGCCGCAGAGCGTAAGCCGCAGCCATATCAGCCACAAATTCAGCCCTATCAGCCCGATGGCCCGGTTGCGCAAAAGCCAGCGGTAAAGGCTGTGGAGAGCAAACCCACAGCGTCGGCCGCGAAAGGTGGCTGGACCTTGCAGCTTGGTGCCTTCAGCAATGCCGCCAACGTTGATGCGCTGGTGAAGAAGCTGCGTAAGTCTGGCTTTAAAGCTTACACAGTGCCGTCGCGGCCGGTGGATGGCAGCCTGACCAAGGTGTATGTAGGGCCGGATGTGTCAGAAGCCAAACTGCGCCAGGTCGCCGCCGATGTCGAGTCACTGACCCAGCTTAAGGGTAAATTGATGCCCTACAACCCGCTGGAGTAATGACTCTGTTTGCCCCCGCGTACAATTATTTGTGCTGCGGGGGTGAGAAACTCGTCACGCTCCGGTATAATCCCGCCGATTCTAAGGCCCGAGTGGAATACAACCTTTCATGGTTTGGATAGACTACGCCATCATAATAATTATCGGACTGTCGACCTTAATCAGTCTGATCCGCGGCTTCGCCAAAGAAGCCATGTCGCTGCTGGTGTGGTTTGCTGCCTTCTTTGTTGCCAGTCAATTTTATCAGGACCTCGCGATTCACCTGACGCAGTTGCAGGATGAAATGCTGAGAAACGGGGTCGCCATCGCCATTTTGTTTGTCACTACCCTGATCCTTGGGGCCCTGGTCAACTATATTCTTGGACAATTGGTGTCCAAAACCGGATTGTCGGGTACCGACAGGCTGCTTGGTCTGTGTTTCGGTGCCCTGCGCGGCGCGCTGATTGTCAGCGCGATTTTGTTTTTCATGGATGCCTTTACCGGCGCTCCCAATGCCGCATGGTGGAAGGAGTCGAGGCTGGTGCCGGAATTCGGAGTTGTGATCCAGTGGTTTTTTCACTACCTGGAAAACACCTCAAGCTTTGTACCCAAATTATAAAAATTAGCTAAACAACAGAACATCTTAAAAGAGGACACTCTCCAATGTGTGGTATCGTCGGAATCGTTGGCCATTCCCCGGTTAATCAAACCATCTATGATGCGCTGACAGTGCTGCAACATCGTGGTCAGGATGCAGCCGGTATCGTGACCGTAGACAATGATGCGTTCAGGCTCAGGAAGGCAAACGGTCTGGTGCGGGATGTGTTTGAGCCCAAACACATGCAGCGTCTGCAGGGTAACGCCGGCATTGGCCATGTGCGTTATCCCACCGCAGGCAGCTCCAGCTCCTCTGAAGCGCAGCCTTTTTACGTTAACTCGCCCTTTGGTATTTCGCTTGCCCACAACGGCAACCTGACCAACACTCTGGCCCTGACTGCCCGCCTCAAGCAGCAGCGCCGTCATGTTAACACCACCTCAGACTCTGAAATTCTGCTGAACCTGCTCGCCGACGAGCTGCAGCAGGTACAGACGCCGCATCTGACTGCCGATCAGGTATTTGATGCCGTGGGTAAAGTGCATGCACAAACCCGTGGTGCCTATGCCGTGGTGGCCATGATTGTGGGCGAAGGCCTGGTGGCGTTTCGCGATCCGCACGGTATTCGTCCGCTGGTGCTCGGTAAAAACGAAACCGCCAAAGGCACCGAGTACATGGTGGCCTCTGAAAGCGTGGCGCTTGATGCCGTCGGTTTTGAGGTTATTCGCGACGTGGCCCCGGGTGAAGCTGTGTACATCACCCTTGATGGCCAGCTGTTTACCCGTCAGTGCGCCGAAAACCCACTTTACTCTCCCTGTATTTTCGAATTCGTGTACTTTGCCCGTCCAGACTCCACCATCGACAAGGTGTCTGTGTACGCCAGCCGGGTGAACATGGGCGCCAAACTTGGCGAGAAAATCAAAAAAGAGTGGTACGACAACGACATCGACGTGGTTATCCCAATCCCTGAAACTTCCTGCGATATCGCGCTGGAAATCGCCCGGGTGATGGATCTGCCGTATCGTCAGGGCTTCGTGAAGAACCGTTACATCGGCCGCACCTTTATCATGCCCGGTCAGCAGGAGCGTAAGAAATCGGTTCGCCGTAAACTGAACGCCATCAACGCTGAATTTAAAGGCAAAAACGTGCTGCTGGTGGATGACTCCATCGTGCGCGGCACCACCTCTGAGCAAATCATCGAAATGGCCCGCGAAGCTGGCGCCAAGAAAGTATATTTTGCCTCAGCGGCACCTGAAATCCGTTTCCCGAACGTGTACGGCATTGACATGCCAACCTCCAATGAGCTGATTGCCCACGGCCGTGACGCCGATGAGATTGCCAAGCTGATTGGTGCTGACGGTATTATCTTCCAGGATCTGACCGACTTGGTGGAAGCCGTGCGCATGGAAAACCCGGATATCAAACAGTTCGAAACCTCAGTGTTTGACGGCAACTATGTCACCGGCGATGTGACTCAGGGCTACCTTGACCACCTGACTCAGCTTCGCAACGACGATGCCAAGGCCAATCGTAACCGCGATATCGGCACCAACCTTGAGCTGCACAACGTCTGCCATCCCTGATGGCCGCTTTGTGTAACAGCTGATTCGGCAGAATTCTGCCGGTTAAGATAAAAAACCAGCGCGTTTGCGCTGGTTTTTTGTTCTTGTCGTCTTATTTGTATTAGTCGCGACTTGATCTGACACATCATCTTGAAAAGGTGAGAGTTACCCGTTTTGATAAAGGTGTCGAATCTTCAATCAAAACAAAAGAGGTAACTCTCATGTTGCATACTAACAACCCCAT
>NZ_JAHEPS010000011.1 GCF_018596335.1 Shewanella jiangmenensis
TGGGGTTGTTAGTATGCAACATGAGAGTTACCTCTTTTGTTTTGATTGAAGATTCGACACCTTTATCAAAACGGGTAACTCTCACCTTTTCAAGATGATGTGTCAGATCAAGTCGCGACTAATACAGCTAACCTTATTAGAAAGCCCGACCTGTCGGTCTCAAGAGCCTGTAGCAACTTATCAAGTGTATCCAAGGTGATGTTTCGACAACATCTTTCGACACCGGAGATAAATGTCCTATCAATACCAGACATTCGGGCCAATCTCTCCTGACTAAGCCCTTTCTCCAATCTAACTACTTTCAAAAGCTCTGCAGTCTTAACCCTTAACTCAAGCTCCATCTCTCTTGACACTGCCGCCCCCTTTTTTAAACCTTCTGGTCGAAGTGTAAACCTTCCCTACCGCAGTGACACCTCCTTTCAGGGCTTTTTGTATAAACGGCTGGGGTTAATTGGTCAGCTCTGCATTATTGATGACCTAAGGAAGCCGCTGCTCACCATAAACATGGCCTTGTGGCAATATTGCCACAAGGCCATGTTTATGAATTAGTTTGGACCAATCTAGGCTTTGTATATACAACAACATCACATGCATAGAGTCAGTAAAAATCTATCGCTGAAGTCTCTCTCTCATAGCTATCCGCTCTACTAGCAACATGCTCCAAATGAGCAATCAGCTCCTTTTCATCCATAGTGCTCTGGATCTGATCAACGGCAACAATAACTGCCTGCATCGACTCATCAATGGCAAAACGACAGCACATACCAGCGCTGCTGTTTCTTAGCAAAAGGTCATATAGCCTTTCTTTAACCAATTTAGCTCCTTTATCCTTGAGCCCCAAGCAGGGCGAGTAAAAGCGGAGCACTACATCTTTGTCTGTTGCAGATTGACTTTTAGCAACATATACCCGCTGTTTTCGCCCTCCAGGAAAGTCTATCTGTGTCCACAGGCATTGGTGCTCATGATTATAATGAAGCTGATAATTAGCTCCTAGAGCTTGGTAATATACCTGCGCGAGGACTGGGTCAGGCTCACTGGACCACTGCCTGATGACCTTGCCTTGGTACAGGAGCTCATACTTGGCAACCAGCCCCTCTGGCTCAGGACACCGAGTATAAAGAAGCTGCTCTTGAGTCCTTCCCGTCAAACGTTCAAGAACCGATGCGATAAATCTGAAATACAGTTTTGCATCTTGTTGCAGAAATGAGCGCAAATTCTGGTGACCGCAAAGCGCTCCTAAAAAACAAGCTGCCAACAATTTCACCCGTGGACCGGGGCGCAGCGAGGACGTAGCAAGCTTCCCGAACCGTATAGGATTGCTTCTCAAAGCAAGCAATACTACTGCCCGCTTGATAAGGCTGTTTTCGTCTCTAAGTTGGTCAACACCATTCTCAGAATCAAATATATGTGAAATCTGCCGTAACCAATTGGCAATATGGTGGCGTGCCTCATCGTCTAGCTTTTCAGCCTTCTTCTGAATCACTTCTATAAGTTGATCTTGAGTAAACGCATCCGGTCCTGCCAGCTTAATGCAGTAATCAAATACTGTTCTTAACAGCCAGCGATCTACCTTAGCTTTAACACCGACTGCATCACCGGCACTGATCATCAGTAAATTTTCACGACACAATGAATCTAATCGTTCATCATTGCCAGTGGCTACCGCTTCGACCAAGAGTATTAGGATCTCTATACTGCTACTCGAAAACTCATAGAAGTTGAGCATGGCTATGACGGAGCCCAGTCTTTCTATGCTATGCACCGGCTCCTCGGCATCGATTATTCTTACGACCGCCTCGCCTTGATACCATTGCGGATACCCAGCTTCTGCCGTAGCAAAATACTCTTCACCGAAAGTTTTCTCACTAATGCTTCTAACGATGAAATCTTCTCTTTCAGCAGCATTTCTGAAAACGATTCGCTTCAAATATTTAAGAGGAATTAGACCATTAACAACAACCAACTCACTAAGCGCTTGGCCTGTATCGCTGGCACCTTGAATCCACTCCATTAAACTGTCTGAAAACTCTAAAATGACCGGAAAATCAGGACCATCCATCGTCCACAAAGGCTTAAGCTCATCTGGAATAGAGCCCGCCACAAGAGGGATCGAACCATTGTACAGCTCCCTTGAATCATCTGTGTAACGCCAAGAACGATTGGAAGTAGTAACATACCCTGCATCCAAGATAGTTAGCAGATTGGTTCGGTTTGTAATAAACCGGAAGGTCACCAGTGACGGCTGTGAGGGGATATCAAACAGCTCCTTTTGAGTATTTAGTTCTTCCATTTCATCAATCCTTCATCTTCAGACGGCAACAGTTTGAGAACTCCAGGTTCATTGACTGAGTTTGAATAAGAAAAAGCCAAGTACGAACGAGCCCTTGAAGCCATTACATAAAGTTTCATTTTCATAAACTCTTCTTCCACTCCAGTTATTCGGTACTTATTCAGCTGAGGCACAAAAACAGCATCAAACTCAAGGCCTTTGCAACTTTTATCCGTCAACAGAGTGATTGAACCTTGTGATCCGAACACAAGGCGTGAAGCGTCTTTCCAATCCGGATGACGAGAAGCATACATCTGCAGCGACAACCGACTTCCCCTCAAAGGTCCCTCGAGCATTCGAAACAGTTCCATCTGATCATTCGCGCTGGAAACAAATACGCCTATATCTTGGTCGTCATTATTCTTCGCATAATTGGCAATAAATCGGGCTTCTTCTTCCAGAGAGTCAAAACGGCGCAGCTCCGGTATCTTGCCGCGCCGAGACTCAGGAAGAACCGGCAGTTTTTCAGGACTTCCGGTAAAAAAACATCGAACCAATGCTGCAATTTCATAAGTATTCCGGAAATTTGCAGTAAGCTGATAGAACTTCTCCGGAGGAATACCCAGCCTCCGGCTGATATCCTGAATGGTGGAATGACGCTCTTCTTCCAACCGCTGATGATGATCCGCTAACACAGTGATTGCAGGTACCTGCCCATCCTTGGCTTTGCGCAAAAGCAACTGGTAACCGACCAAGTCATAAAATCCCGGAGGGAAATCTTGCCCCTCATCTAAGATTAAATGCCCCCAATTAAGTCGTTCAGGATACTTCAAGTCCCCCTGCATAACGGCCTTCAAGGCTTCATCGAAGTCGTATTCAAAAGGCTTCAGCAAAGGTAGTGGTCGCCCGGCAGCCCGAAACCACCAGTTGTATACCCATGAATGCCATGTCTTGATATTTCTCTCTAGACCTGCATTTTGCAAAGCGAGTTTGGTATAAGACACCAGCACCTTGTTGAACATGACCAGAGCAAAGTCCCTGTTCATCTTTCTCAACATTAAGGCCCGCATGATCGCCAAAACGGTCTTGCCAGTACCCGGAGGCCCTGAGACCAAAACAGCTCCATCCATCGGCGCTTCTAAAAATATGCGTTCCTGTTCAGCACTGAGTTCGCTCCTGCCTGGTAGTCTCACGCTCCCACCTCCATCGCATGGGTAAACGCTTCAAAATAACCTGTCAGTCCTTCCTTGCCGTATATCAGTGTTCGATCTAGCAAGGAGTTCGCCGTCTCACAGGAAGTTTCCCCCAGCAATGTACAGGCATGGCAGGCCGCGCGATTCATTCCGCCGTAGCCTTGGAAGGGCAGTTCACTGCAAATAGGATCGTTGGAACACCAGCGCCCACGGTAAAGCGCCGTCTTCATAATTCCATAAAAACGATCCGGCTCACCTTCTCTGACCAATCCGCCCAGTGCGCCTTCGGAATCGCCGGAAGCGGTATATATGAGTATACCTGCCATGTCGTCGCTGCAGTAAATTCGCTCCGCCAGCGATGAAGATGAATAGCCACATTCAAAACACAGCTGGCGAATCAATAGGTGCGATAGCGTGTGAAGAAGAACGTATCGGGGGCTTGCATCGGGTAGTGACTGTCCAAGGCCTGATTGCATCTGCCGGTTACAAATTGATTCGGTCGCAGAGCGCCCAACTTTGCGCTCCCATGACTGCAATTCCTCGTTAGACAGGGACAGAAAAATGCCTTCACCGTAAGTCTCAACTGCTGGAAGCCATTCTGGTCGAGGGGTCAACAGGTTTGCCCCCATCATGTTGCCCCCTGGATCAAGCCGTCTGAACCCTCTGAATGCGCGTACAATTCTAATTCTGCGGGCTAGCACTATACGGTCAATAAGCTTTCTTAGTTTGGCCCAGCAGAGCTGTTCCTCAGCCGACAAAGTAAGGCCAAAAGCATTCAGATCAACCCGTTCTGTCGAAAACACATCGGACTGTATGCGATCGCGAGTGGTGAAGACATCCCACTCCTCTGCCTTGAGTCTAAGATCCGGCGAAATGGAAGTATCTTCCTCTATTCCGTCTTCATTCTCATCCTCACTCTCTCCTTGAAGATGACCGAAAATTTTGTCGTTCGATTCACCTATATCCGAGGCGATTTCAGACACGAGCTGCTGTAGAACCGCGTTTTTCGGATCAGCTAGCATCTCCCAAAGTTTAATCAGGAACTGATATTGTGGGTGCCTTTCAAGTGAATCTGTCCATATGTCCCGGAACTTCTCTGCATCTGACTGAATGTCCAATGCGGTAAGTGTCACAGGGAAATAAGCATTACTGGCACCTCGTTGGACAACCTGCGGTATTCGGTCGCAGTTGAAGGCATTTTCATGATGTTGCCATGGGTGGCGACCCGAGCAACGCCCCAAACCGTTATGTTTGAGAGCATCTTTTTTAGCAATATGGGTCAGTGGATTGCTGCTTTGGCAACTACGACATCGAATGCTCAACGACGCGAGTCCCCCGCCCTTCCTAGGGTCGGACAGAAACTCTAATTCACGATGTGTACACTTTTCCTGCTCTTCAGTTCTTGCGCCTAGATGAGCCCAGCGAACCCAGTCCAGATCAGCTATATGACCGTTTTCGCAAACGGCAATAAAGCGCATCGGAGCCAATCGTGTTTTACTCCCGCAATGTGTGCAGAGCGGAGGTTTACCGGGACGCTCGTCTTTCCAGCCCCACTGACGCATGCGCCGGCACCTAGGACAGAACAGCCATGCAGGGAAACGCATATAAGGTACGCTTTTGTTGAGATTCGCCTCTTCCCACTTGTTTTCAGAGGCTACGACCGGCTCACGCAGCTCTACAACCGAAAGCACTTGCCTTAATCTTGGAATATCTCGAATAGTTTCTGAAGCTCGGAGCTTCCACTCTGAGATATCCAGAGCGATGAAAGACTCATCACCGAAATCGAAAATACCACCAGGGCCGAACGGTGTGATTACCTGTCCTTTGCGAACCTTTCGTTCATTTCCCATTCTGACTTTCACCTCTCACATGCACGCTGCATTCACCATCGATACTCCTCATGGAGTTCAACGTTGCCCAAGGTATAGTGGGTTTGCCGCAGGTATGGGCAGCATAGCTGGCCAATAGCGGGTCAAAATTTTTGGCCTTCATCCCCCCTCCATAGACCAAGGCCTTCATTGCGCCGCCGGCAGCTGACGCTCGTTCATGCCACATATCAATGCAGCTGGTCATATAATCATTGATCAGCTTTTTTTCACGATCGCTGCCATCGGAAGCAGCCAGCATCCGCCTGAGCAGCATCTCCGAAAACGTTATGATCTGAGGATCATTCTTGTTAAAGCGCTGTGCTCCATTATTCCCGGAACAGCCTCCGCAGTAACGCATGACGATCACAAGTGCTGCATGCAACGCCCTTTCCATCGCCGGCTGTGCAAAAGGCGTAACACTGGTCGGTTCTACGGCTCGGTAAAGCGCTTGGTGGTAGGGCAGAAATCCCTCATAGTGAGAACGGTCGCGCGCTTTATTATTCGGATAGAACGCTAAAACTATCCCCGGAACCTTACCCCGCCCAACACGTGAGGACGCTTGGATGTACTCTGCTGTAGTCTTGGGCTGACCGTTCATCATGATCAATCCAAGACGGGGCACGTCGACGCCTACCGAGAGCATATTAGTACAGGGCAACACATCAACAGCCTCACCGCTGTCCCAACGATGTCCCAATTGCTTAAGTACCGTGGGTATTTCCTTAGATGGGATATTGGCCGACATTTCAACAGGATCAGTGGAGGAGCGAGCCTGCTCCTCCGACTTCGCCAGTACAGCGACTCGCTTTGGAATGTCGTCGCGAGAGAGTGTCATTGTTTTGCCCAGTTCACGCCGACTGTTATGAAAGATAACCTGCGTCCAATACGCATCTTTTGCGTCATCCGATAACGCCACATCCATGGGGGCCTGAGCCAGTGCAGCAGCGGTGCCCGCCAATGAGAAAACCGGAGATTGATGAGGGCTCAGTAGACCCGTATACATTCGCCCAGGAGATCCCGTTTCTTCGCGAGAGAAATAAGCGTCTTTGACATCGATGCCTGCAGGCGGGAAAACAGCAACCTCCCTAGCATAAAGTCGTCTGGCTTGCTCCGGTGCTCTTCGAATCGTTGCTGTGGCGGCGATATACTTTGGACGAGCTCCAGCCGAGGCCATAACCACATCCATAGCAGCTTCATAAAGGCCAGCCACCGTTCCCAAAGGCCCTGAAATCAGATGCAGTTCGTCCTGTATGATCAGCGAAGGAGGATGTCTCTCTCCCTGTTGACCGCCACAGAAAAAGGCTCGAGGTTCGTCCAGCCAAGTCAGACGGGCAAACTTGTCAACTGTTCCGACTAAAAACGATGGCGGATAATGATAAAGATGCTGATCGACAACGTTTATGGGCAGAGATTCGTGAAAATCACACTGTTCATCCGGACAGTGAAACTCAAAAAAACTATCATCACATCGGACACCATAGTGTGCTGCTTCCTCCTGTTTTTCAGGAACGATTCTACAACCGCACCATGGACATTGAAGAAGCTGGAACGGATTTACCGGGCTCAGATCATTGAGAAGCGTCTGATACTGAAGATAAGCTTCTTGAAAATCATTGGGGGACGTATCTCCTCCTACCCATAACCCTAAGGTAAAAGGTTCATCTCCCAAATCATCGCTATTAGAGCGGCGAATTTTTTCACAAGCACAAATAAGCGTCGATACACGTTGAAACTGCTGAGAGGTCAACAGGCGAAGCGTGTAGCGCTTGATAATAGCTGTACCGCCACCTTTGTCACCGAACGACATACGTCGCCAGAAAAGCTCGAACGCAGCTACTGCCAAATAGGCTTCAGTCTTACCGCCACCGGTTGGGAACCAGATTAGGTCAACCGTGTCCCTGTCCGTCGAGTTACGATTAGCTAAGGATTCAATAACCAGTAACTGGAAGGCTAACTGGAAAGGACGCCACCGAGATCGACGCCAGTCTTTGGAAGCGTAGTCTGGCTTACCATTTCCATGCCCCCTTTCCCTAGTGGTACCGGCATAGCCATCATGCGAGTGCACCATCTGCATCAACATGGCCAGATTGGCCATTTCAAAGCACTGCCGAGCACGAATATTGCAGGTAAGAAAATCCAAGCCTTTTTGCATTCGTTCCTTGGCTTGATCCAAGCGAGCTAGGATACGTTCAGCAGCTTTAGGGAATTTGCCAATTTTAGCTGCTTGGTGAGCCTGATTACCTATCCATTCTCCGTAGTGATCAATGAATGCCTGTAATTTTTCGCATTTATCTTCGAACGTAACCTCTCTATCAGCCAGATACTGGAGTGAAAATGCTTCCGATGTCGCCATCGAAGATCCTTGTGCAAAGTCGGCAGTGATTGGTGGCACCTCATAACGTGGAAGAAACGCACTTTCAGTACTGCTAACCACTTCAGCTTCTGTATTCCAATGGGCAGATGTTCCGTGCCCGATAGCATAGGTGCGCTTGCTGTCATAGATCAGCGCCAGCTCTTCCTCTTCGGTATCCCAGGAATAGCGATCGGGAGAAGGATATGCCAAAATAGCCTCTCCCTCGGGCTTGCAGCGTATCCACGTTTGATAGAGCACTTGTTGAGGTTCAAAACGGCCCTTTTGGTCGACAGCATTGGCATTGATCAACGTGACGGTTACCAGCCAGCCTTCCTCTTTTTTTCTCCAAATCGAACTTAACCGACCGTTGCCTTCCAAGACCTGATCTACCGAAGTTGATTTACAACTGAGCTGGTGCTCTTCGGGTTTATCACGTGTCGCAATCGCTCTCCTCTTCCAACTGGAAGAGCTCTCGTCCCTGTGGTTGTCATATACTGCTGCGCAGATAGAGACAGTGACCGAATCGGCTCGAGTAAAGAAGGAAAGGCCTATTGATGCAGGGAGCTGCTGATAGGCCATGCTAACAGGGTCGTCCGCTGCACTTTCATCAGGATCGTAGGCCGACTCATTATTACCTTGCCCTGCACCAGGTGGAAACAACACCCCCATTAAGTAACGCTCATCCGGACGGCTGGAGATTGGCAGCTCTTCTCTCTCCCCATTTGCCGGACCTATAAGCTGACGCTCAAGATAGGTCAATAGCGCCTCACGCTCTTCCGAAAAATTAACTGTTACTGTCATCAGTTTTCCTCATCCATTAGGTGAGCTCGCAAAGCCGGCAAATTATCGAGTTGATATTGGTCGAACTTCGGCTTGAGCAATTGGGGCACTATCAGGCTCACAACAGCATTTGCTCTAGTCATCCCAACGTACAGTTTTGAAATATCGGCCTTTAAGCCTTTGAACAGTTCAAGATCGACCAAGATAATGTAGCGATTCTCGAGCCCCTTGAAATCAAGCACACGACTAAACGTCACTGAGCTCTGATGCCACTGACAACCGGCAGTCGCATCCACAACCTGGAAACGTCTCCGCCACCGCTTATTGAGATTGCCGATCAGCGAATGCTCCCAGTCCGTCATTGACAGTACTGTAATATCACCTGGCAGTACGTGTTCGTCATCGATCCAACGAGTCAGTTTCTTTTCAACCTCATGTACAGCATCTGCTTCATCTAGACAGTAGATGTACTCCACTTTAAGCCCGTCGCCCTTAACCTTGGCACGACCGATATCTCCACCTGTCAAAAGCATGGTCGCCGTCGCTATCTGGCGTGTATTTCTACAGTTGTCATAAAGCGGCCAAGGTATTCCGGCCGACTGCAAATAGGCTTTCGCATCCGGCTCTATATCTTCATACATAGAGCCTTGGTTATTGCTGTCCATGAAAAACAGCCAGTGTCCTTTTTCAAGCCCTCCGTCGAATAGGCCATCAAGAAAAAGTATGGAATCCATGTCCAGAAAATCCTGGCCCTCATCAACCACCAGTACATCAAAGTCAGGCAGTCTTCCCTTTTGCGACTTTTCAATCAAAGCTGAGTAGTCAAGCACATCGACCATGCTCGTATTGAGCTTTTCACGCATGTTCCAAGCCAATACCGGACTTCGACAGATGTACAGCACTTCCTTCCCAGAGCGCGACAGCCGGCGGGAGGCTTCTGCAGCCAAGAATGTTTTCCCGGTGCCGGCTCCTCCCTCGACGACAACCCTTGGTTGGAGCAACAAACCATCAAGATAGCGATACTGATCTGCTGTGAGCTGAACAAGGTCTTCGACGGCGGTACCGACACGACTTATCAAGGCAGGAACGCGATCAAGATCAGGCCTCATAGCCTTTATCAGAGAAGCAACCTCGGAATCGGACAGCAGCTCCTTTCTGCCCGTTTTTTCAGACCAATAGCGATACAGCTTCTCAATCCAAACTTTACATTGGCGACGATCGTAGGTAACCGCATCAAAAATCAGGGCGGCATCCCACTCAACCGAACTTTCTTCAAAAACCACATCAGGAAACATCAATCCGAAGCCAAAATTAACCCGATTCAAGAGGTCTGTCGGTATCACCCCCTCCAACCTTTTTTGCAGTGCAAATCGAGCACTTCTGGCTTGGTCTAGCGGGCTCTCGCGTTTGATGTGATCTGCCCCCCCGCGGTCAGTCATCACCCACTGGCCCCGTTCGCAACGGACGCGTCCCCCTTTCACTTCCAAAACAAGAACGCCTTTGGGAGAAACAATTACAAAGTCTGCTTCCGCCCATTGTTTATAATCGTGCTCTGGCAAGTTAAGCGAATGAAGGGCTGTAGCACTGGGCAGCTCAGCCTCTTTTAATGCATCAAATATTTTTCTTTCCGCACTGCTGGGAAACTTGAAAACAACTTGTGGCAACGTATCCATACTGATTACCTACTTATAGATTCTCCGTGCTTTCTGATTAAATACACCATCACCGTTCATTTGCTTTCATCTACTACCTGACTTCACTAATGAAGTCTTTGAAAGTATAAAGGTACTCTCTTTGATTATCGGTGTATGTTTGCTGAATTGGTGCAGGAACCACTAGCTGGAGATATTCGTTCTGCATTTCAGATGTCTGGTCTTCCGATATTGCTGGCTGAAGAGTTATCAGGTGCTTCCTTTCAATCCTTTTGGCCTCTGCCAATACCTGACGCCAGCGATCTTTACAGGTGGTTTTTGCCCCCAGCATTCGGAGCTTTGATTCGTCGAATGATTCGTCATGGTAAGCAACTTGCCCAGGAAAAAGGAAGTCAGGAGTTCGCTTTCCTTCGGTTTTTGCGCCTCTATCGAAACTAACCCCGTTTAGAGTGAGTATTTCTTCAATGTGATTTTCGAAAGCGTGGCCACCTCTTGACTTCCGCCGGTTTTGCACGCTAAGCGAAAACTTAACAAACTCGTCGACATCATCTCCGTACTTGCCAAAGCCTTGCCGTAACCTTTCAGCAACAATGTGTCTCTCGAGTAGCCTGAATAAATTTTCTTCCTCATCCATCCAAGCTAGGAGTGCATCATCGGGAGAGTCAATAATATCAATGGCCCCAGAGTAGCAATCTCTTGCAAAGGAGGAGAAATCCCTAGTTTTTGGAAAAGAACCGCCAAATTTTTCAAGGATTGCTGCAAGCTTGTCTGAGTCGTCACTTCTCCCGGTATCAAGCTCAAGACCTAATTGAGCCAACATTACTCTGACAGGAAGCACGATTTCATTCTGTCGAAAAGGCACTTTTGTTAGCGAGAAATTTGTTGCGACACCGGAAGCACCAAAGAGTGCGCGAAGCTGCTTCTCTGCAGAGCTGTCGTGAGGTGCGAAAACCATTAGCAAAGTGTTTTCCCGGGTCAATGCAATCAGAAAGAAGTCACCCTCCTGTAACTGAGCTGTTACATCGTTATCTGTGTAGTACAAGCGGTATTCAGAAGAGCGATCAGGTTGGTTGTATCTGGTGTCATACCAAGACACTGAATCTTCGATAAGAACAGGTTCGTCAGAGTCATCCGTTATATAGCTAAGAACAGCTTTGAAATACCTCTTCTCGCCATCCAGAGGCAATCCCAGAAACTCAGCAAATCCGGCTTTAACTAATCCGCCTATTTCATGTTGATTTGACCCTTTGGTCGTACTGCCGGAGCGTGGAACATCAACCGCTTTTAAGTTTTTGATGGCAACAGCTTTGAATACATCGGTCAACTTTTCGTACATTCACTTTCCCTAATTCCGAGTGTTTATAAGGGGCTAATTAGTCCAGAAGCGAGCCTTCTTTTCCCCCTTATGGCGCACTCCCAACTCCTACTAACAGCCTGCAGGTCGGCTTACCTTCCAATTCACTTATTGACATCGCGCGGTCCCCGAATGCCAACGATGTTACCGAGCCAACGGTTGCTGCCTAACCTTAGAACGAACCAGACCAACTGAATTTCGTTAAAAGCAGTATTGATAAATCTCGTCAAAACAACAGCAAGTTAGCACCTTGGGCTTAATCAAATCTAGGCGTAGATCAAGTTTCTGTTGTAGCTCTCACAGCCTGAATAGAACTAAAGCCTTGTATCTGCTTATCTGTTGTTCATGTGCATATAAGAGGGAAGCTGAAGGGGGTGAGCGGATGGCTGTCCTTATTTTGATGCTGGCCGTGCCTTTGACGGCGTTAGCTAAGCGGTTCTTCCCTGACCCAAATTGTTTTGATGCACCGTTCGAGTGCAGTGCTGTGTGAATGGCAGCGGTCATCTATTTATAAGACGGTTATCCTAACTGTGACTGTATTGTTAAACAATAAAAAACCATCAGGCAAATAAGCGGCCGTGTACTGCGGTTGTAATAAAGAGAGGGTTGGTAGTTATGTGATAAAGAGCTACTGTGATAGTAAGTAATGAAAGAAGGGCGCATTTGCGCCCTTCTTTGCATTTAAGCAGCATTCTTTTTTCGATTTTTTTCTGCCACAACAACATCCCTGATATGTGGTGCCATGAGCTGGGCCACGGCTCTGAATACAGAAACCACCACTGAATTACCAAACTGTTTGTAAGCGTTGTTGTCCGCGCAAACGATTCTGAAATCCGTGTCGTTTTCAGTACGATCAAACTCTGGCTTCTCGAAACCCATCAGCCTTGCACATTCCTGCGGGGTCAGCCTTCTTGGCGTAAGGTAGGTAGGATCGAACTCTTTGGCATAACGGCCGTGCAAATCGTCGTAACGGCTTTCACCGTCCTTAATAAATTCCTTGTAATCTTTCTCGCTACAGCCCGGGTTTTGCGCCTTCATTTTTTCAGCATAGGCAATGGAAGCCACTTCACGATCAAGGTTCTTGCGAATAGCGTGCTCGCGGTTGTTATCCAAGTACTCCATAGGCAAGTTGTGCTGGTTGATTAGGATTTCCGAGCCGTCCTTGTAGTAACGTGCTGACAGGGTACGGGTCACCGCGTTTTCATCGTCTGGGTTTACCAGCCCGAATCCGAACCCATTGCCCTTGGTCTGGTGTTTCAGGGCATAGTGGTAGAGGTAGTTCCACAGGTTGTGCGTAAGGGTATATTTCTCTTCATCCTGCTCGCTCAGTTTGCAGAGGATATCCGCTACGGTGTAACGCTGTGGCGGGTAATGCTGGCTGACGTTTCTTAGGGAGAACTCACTCAGGGACGGCATCGTTTCCAGCAGGTCGTTGCGGATCCCAACCAAGACGATACGTTCACGGTGCTGCGGTGTGAAATGCTTGCCGTCGATAATGGTCGGCTCTGATGCTTTTCTTGCCCGCACACACTGAATGTCTTCTTCAATGCCGCCGGTCTCCCGGGTGCTTTTCTGTGCTGTGCCAGTAATGTCTGCCACATGATAGCCGAGTCGGTTAAGGGTGCGGATGATGGTAGCGAAGGTGTTGCCCTTGTCATGGCTTTTGAGGTTTTTTACGTTCTCAAGCACAAAGAACTTAGGCTTTCTTGCTTCGATGATTTTCTCTACATCAAAGAACAGAGTGCCCTGGGTATCACACTCAAAACCGTGCGCCCGGCCAAGTGAGTTTTTCTTCGAAACGCCGGCGAGTGAGAACGGCTGACACGGAAACCCAGCCAGCAGCACATCATGCTCCGGAATATGTCGCAGGATATTAGCCTTTTTCTCTTCATCACTAAGAGTGTGGACTCCGCTAAGAGTGATCTTGGTGATGTCCATCAGTGAAGTGTTTTTCTCCGGCTCACCCTCCTGCTTTTCCGCAAAATAGGGGTAAGGGTCGTTTTCCTCGTCTAGGAAGTACGGCAGTTCATTTTCATCCACATAGTGGTTGGCCAGATATGTTCGGCGCGCCTGGCGCTCATACTCGCTGGTAAAGACACACTTGCCGCCGATCTCAGCAAAGCCCTTGCGGATACCGCCGATACCGGCAAAGAGATCAATAAAGGTAAAGTCAGGATTGTCCCAGTGCACGGGCTTTGTTGGGAGCAATTTGCTACGGATGCACTCGATGGTACGCTCACTGAATATCAGGTCGCTCTGCTCTGGATTCTTTTTCCAGTGGTTAAGTTTTTCTCTGGTAACAACCGGGGTGATTTCCAGCGGACTCAGTCTCAAGGCTAGGTTTTTCTGATCGTAGATTTCGACCAGTAGCTTAAGTAGCTGATTGGTTTTTTCTTTCTGCTTCAGGATGCGTTCTTCATCGACGCGGTCGCCGTCTATGATGTATTCTCTGTGCTGCACAGACATTCCTCCTAGGGCCGTTTGTGTTAGAGCTTATCACACAAAATTCCCTTTTTTAAATTATTATGTGTTTTTATACAGTGGTTAGTATGCCTGTCATTCTGTCATTTTCTGTTTCGTTAAGACAGATCATCCCGCCGCTGTCGATAATGCCTGCCTTCGAGCCGCTTATTATCCAAGTTTCAACCAGTCTGGCTGTCGTCCCTTCAGGCAACCTTGCGTGGCCTTTCAGAGCACACTCCCAGATAACAAGAACCCGGATACCCAGACGATGCAATGCGGCGAGGTTTTTTCTGTCTCGGATGACGTTGCCGTTGAGTTTTTCTGCCCAGAAGGCTCTGCGTGTGCGGGGAAGCGTAAAAAGGTGACAGCCATGGGCATGCCAGAAACAGCCGTTGATAAAAACGGCGGCCCGGTGTTTACCCATCCATATATCGGGTTTGCCAGGAATACCGACTGGAGCTATGCGGTAGCGGAAGCCGCGCTGATACAGCGCCTTTCGGACAACAATTTCGAGGCGGGTATCACGCCCTCTGATTGCCTGCATATTTCTGCGTCTTTGTTCCACTTCTATGCCTTTTTCAAAGCCACTCTTGGGATTATTTGAGCAGATTGATTTCCTGTTTCTGCTCATAAAGGTGTGGAATCACCTTGTGAATTTGATTCACCCGCCACTGCGTACGGCGTTTGTTATTCTTCGGGTTGGCCGGGTCGCACTTCGGCGCAGGGTCAATAAAGATGGCATGGTCTAGGATAGCATCCAGCAACTTTTTCGGGTTAGTACCACGGCACCACACCACATCCTTTCCGAAGAACACCTCATACTTGTGACCGCTAACCTTCAGCTCTTTATTCTCGGTATTAATGCGGGTGGCTGGCACGTAAACGGCCTCGTTGTGTTTGGCGCCCCATCCTCCCAGAATCCGCTCCATACTCCACCCTGCGGCCAAGTTCCCGTCAGCATCGAACATCCCAATATATAGCTCTTCGCGATTAAGCTGCTTTGAGATACTTTCTTCCCTGTTATATCCCATTATTCTCAGCGTCAGACCTGACTTTGCGCTTCGCTTGCCTTCCTTGTGGACACCGGTCCAGCGCCATTCCCCATTCTTTTCATATCCATAGGTGGTCATGAATTTGGTGAAATCCTCTTTGTAGAGGCCCATATCCGGCTCGGTGGTCATCAGGGTCAGTTTTTTCGCCGTGTGCGCCTTCAGCTCAACACCCATGTAGTCTCCATCCTTGTTGGCGTTAGGGATGATTTCCAGCGCATCTTCCAGTGTGTAACCGCAGACTTGGTTACCGTTAAACGGAATCGTCGTGTTGTCAATTGTACGTCGGACACCCGGCATCCAGCGCTCAACCACAGCGGTCAGTTTCTGCTGCAGGTCATTTTCGTGAATGTAGGATTCACGCAGCAGCTTGATGACACCGGAGCCTTCAAATCCCGGGGAGGCGAGTACCTTCTTAAGCAGATTACCCTGGGGCATCACGATAATTGCAATTGCACCACCGTACTGCGTTCGGCCTAGGATCATGATGCGTTTAAGTTCTGGATTGGCCTTAGTGAATTCGACGGAGAGTGAAGCCGGGATTTCGGCTGTTTCTGTCTTGAAGCCACTGAGGCGCATTTCCGGGTACTGGGCGTAAATCAGCATTTTTACTTTCGGCGCACGAATTTCCCGCCCGTTATTTGTCAGCCAGGAAAAGTTCTTGAAAACTGCTTCAGGAATACTCCTTCCCCTGCTTTTTCCGCCCTTCTTGGCGCTAATTACCGGCCCGCGTTCTGCATACTCAAAGTCAAACAGCGAACCCAGCATGTTAAAATCTGATGACCAGCGAATCTGGTTCTGGTCATTGGCATTTTTTGGTAATACCTTGGCAAGCACATGGGTAAAGCGATTTTCAGGAAACAGTGCTAGGATCTGTTCAATATCCGCGAGGTGGTGCTCGTAGATCTCACTCATCGGCTTTCTCCGTTTCAGACATTTCTGAGGCTTCAGGACGCAGATTCCTCGGAATCTGCGTCCTGAAGAGTATCTCAATCGAGACACGTGACGGAGACAATATACCCAGCACCTATCAATAATATCAATCAGTTAGACATTCTTAAACCGAACGCAGTCAATGTATAGTTACCGTGTTCTATTAATTCAGGACAGTACGTAAGGTCGATTCTGAGCTTGAGCTAGATTTACAACACGATTGTGTTGAAGGGGGTAATGCTGGTTGTAAGGGTATACCTGGTGTTCATTGATGTCTTTCCTCACCTCAACCATGCATGGAAATACTGTAACAGGAGCCTTGCTGCCTAAGTATCATTCACTAATCTGATCTGATCTGAAAACATAGCTATACCGTGGACAATTTCTGAGGCGGTGAGGTCATTTTACAAAAGCTGCTCACTTTAGATCTGCTACAAAAAATTTTATCAAACCACACCGTATCAATCACATGCTGCTCAAACCGGAATGTCTCACTCCCGCTCTACAACACGCTCCATAATCCAAGCCTGCACTTCTTCTTCTACCCAAGCCACCAAACGGGGACCTAGTTTCACGGATTTTGGGAAACGGTCTTCATTCATGTAGTTATAGATAGAGGAACGGCCAAGACCGGTCAGTTCAGATACTTTTTTTAGTCGAATCAGCTTCATGATGAGCTCCGAGTTATTGAGTCATCACATATGCGGTGGCAGTAATTTTTAACTGTCCGATACCAGACGCTGTGCCCCTTCCTCCCCGCTTTCCCCTTCACGTGCCCACTCCTTCTGCCATATCCGCCGTTCACAGCCTGCCGAGGTTTCGAATATTTTTCAGACATATATCACCCCTGTGCATATACCCAGCATCTCGCCAAATCCATGGAGGCCCTATGCACAAATCCTTATCAACGCCCAAGGACTGCTGGTCACTGACCGCCAAGCAGATCCTCGAAACGGCGGCCAACATAGTCGCCGAGCGTTTTGTTCGCGAAGGCACCTTTAGCAATCCGCAAAGCACCAAGGCGTTTTTGTCATTCAAGCTCAACCAGCATGAGCGCGAAGTGTTCGCTGTGATGCTGCTGGATAGCCAGCACCAGCTGATAGCGTTTCGGGAACTGTTTTTCGGCACCATCGATTGCGCCAGTGTCTACCCCCGCGAAGTGGTTAAGGCTGTGCTGGAGACTAATGCCGCAGCGGTGATCTTTGCCCATAACCACCCTTCGGGCTCGCCCGAACCCTCACAGGCCGACCGCAAGATCACTGAGCGACTGGTCGCCGCGCTGCAGACGATTGATGTACCAGTACTGGACCACATCGTCATCGGCCAAGACTGTATCTCGTTTGCAGAACGCGGCTGGCTGTAACGGCTGCGGTTGCCGTCCACCAGCAAGCTCTCGCTCATCACCTCTTACTGGTTTCTTCACAGCCATGTTCCTAGTGACAAGTGCCAAAAGCATAACCCCTGCCCGCTCTGGTACCCCAAGCGGGACCAGAGCGCGGCAACCACACATCTAAAAGTTATCGACACACATCTACGGACATGAGCTCCCAGTCAGAGCCAATTCCCTTAAGGAGTCATCATGATTGAATTTACCGACAGTTTTTCTCAGGCTGCGGTAGCTGAGGCTTGCAGCGCCTCGCCGCAGCTGCTGAACCTGTTAGCCATCCAGCTCACGCTACCGGTGTTTTTCCGCCCGTTTGACGACGAGGGGCATATAACAGGCGCGCCCGAGATTAAGCCGCTCTGCAGTCTGCGTAAGACCGTGCTGTGGGTATCCGAGCGCGATCTGGTGGGGCATCTACCTAAAGAAATCACTTTTGTGCGCCAGAGTTGCTCATGCAATGACTACGGCCAGCCTGAGGGCGAGTGGCAGCGGATCATCAGCGGCGTTTACTACAACCACGGCAGTAACGAATCACCTGACTGGCGCTGCCATACCTGATTTTTATCCGTCATCACCCAACCATTCACTTCATTCCCAACCACACACCACCGCCCATTGGGCCAAGGAGTTTTTATGACCATCATCCCTTACCCGCATCTCACTCTGCCACCTTGCTTCTATCAGCTGCTTGGTAGTTACCTGAATCAGCGTGTTGAAGATATCGAAGACAGTGAAACAGACATGATCACCCTGCATTTTCGGGATCCGGACTACAGTGCCGAGGATGGCGGCTTTCATCCGGTCGAGATTGGTCTTGAGCGAGAGGGCAAAGACTGGCAGCTGTGTTACCTCACCGACTTTGCCTGGTCAGGCGGACCGTTTCCGGAGCTGGAGAAGGACATCGATTTTTGCTTCAGCGATGACCGGCTCTATCACAGCTTTATCGGCAGCTGTCATCTCACCCAGGCCAATGAGCTGCTGCAAACCTATCTGCAGAACTTCATCAGCTACGTCCAGAACGAAGTGTTCAAGGTTGAGCTCAAGCTGCATTGAGCGTTCGCGGCAATGAACTCTGACGGTACTGAGATTTGGCTGCACCAGTTCACACAGCATGAAATCAAGGCCGTTTGATGAATGGGCACCGGGCTTTGGCTCAGGTGCTCAAAAAAGTATTGTGGGTACCTGCCAAGGCCCGTCCCATGCGGGTTTCACAAAGGCAGGTGCTCACAATGATGAAATAGCATTTTTTAGGAACCTGAGCCCATAGGGCCAAAGGAGTCATTTATGAAGGAAGTCGATGCCATTAAAGATCATGACACCATCAAGCTTATCAGCTACCTGCTGGAGCGCCAGTGTGGCGAGCAGATGCGCGATGTGTGGGACATAGGCCTTAACCTGGCGCTGCGGATAAGCGACCTGCTGGCTATCCGCTTCAGCGACATTGAGGGCGATACCCTGCGGATCCGGGAGCGTAAAACTGGCAAGCTGGCGCGGATTGTGCTCAACGCCAAAACCCGCGAGCGGATAGCGGCCATTCGGGCAACACATCCGCTGCATGTGTACCTGTTTCAATCACACCGCAGCCCAGGAGCTTGCAATAGGCCACCCAGGCCACTGACGCGCCGCGCAGTGACCAAGGCATTTATGCTGGTGGGTGAAGAGCTGAAACTCGATCTCGGTACCCACTCAATGCGCAAGACCCGGGGCTATTGGTTGTATCAGCAGTGCAAGGACTTGGGCCGGGTGATGCGCATGCTGCGCCATCAATCCGAAGCCGTGACCTTAAGGTACATAGGGATCAGCCAACAGCAGATCGATCAGGATTTCCTGCAACTGGAGATCTGAGCTAGTACATCTGAGTTCAGCGGTTACTCCCCGCTCTTTCCCGTATAGCTGCCACCCAAATCTCCACAGCCCGACCTATTACCACCACAGCAACTGAGTTCTATCACCAGCAATACCGCTGTTATCTCCCCATTTCCCCACTAACTCACTCAACTCGCACCGAGCAACCCAAACATCGTCTGGCATTCGTCGCCGGACCAAGGAGCTTTTATGCCTGCGTTTTACCCCGGTGATCATCTGGTTACCAACATTGATGCTATAGGCTTAACCGAACACCACGGCCTGTATGTAGGCCATGGGAATGTCATCCACCTCAATAAAGAAGGCTTTGTCAGCGAAGTTTCGTTGATGAGTTTTGCCGAAGCGCAAACGGTACGCTGCATCGATACCGCCGATGACAGCGAGCTTGCCGTCAACCGAGCCCGCAGCATGCTCGGGCAGCATAACTATCAGCTGTTTCACAACAACTGCGAGCACTTCGTCAACTGGTGCCTGGATAAACCCTACTCGTCCGATCAAGTCAGTAACCTCACCCACCTTGCCGCCCAGGGCATTGCCCGCAGCGGCCTTGCCGGTGAAGTCGCCAAACGGGTAGCTGGAGGGCCACTTGCCACCACAGCCCTGGTATCCACCAGTGCCAAACTGGTAGCCGACTATCTGGGCGCACCGAAGAAGGTCAGCACCTTGATTGGCTATCCGGGTGATATGGTCGCCAAACCGATTGAGAGCCTTATCAACGGTGGCCGAGATACTCTCGATGACACCGTCCACCATCTGCAGCAAGGTGAACTTGGCGAAGCGACAAGGGCATTGGTTACAGGCAGTGCCAAAACGGTAGTCAACGCCGCTATCGTGACGCCAGCAAAAGTCACCGGACATGCCATCAAAACCGTTGCTGAGATCGGCAGGGATATCTGGTGGTGGCTGCACTACTGACGAGCTAAATCAAGGGGAGAAGACCTCTCCCCTCTAACTTAAAACACATGAACCTTCTGGCTACAACCAAAATTCCGATATTCATCATCAAGGATCTTAGTTTTATTTTTTGCAAGATAATTAAGCGCACTGTCGACTGACTGTCGCTGAAGAAAGTATTCAGGCGAGTTTATATTTAGGTAAAACACATTTCTAACAAAGTGTGCGCAACCATCAACCTCTATCTCATTCAAACCTAAAGCCGAAGCCCAAGACTCTATTACCATCGAACTTAGATTACAAATATTTAAATCGAATACTCCCCATCCATAAAAAACATCCTTACTGACAATTAATGCCAGATGATAATGATAATTCCATGCTTCATCTTTCTCTCTGACCCAAACGTACCCAAATGTCAGTTTATGATAATAGCCTCCACCTAACCTCTTTAAATCCATATATCGCTGAAGTCGATATTTCAATGAATCGAAGAAGCGCCTCATGTATGGATGATCATTCACGGTATAAATTTGTGGAAATCTCAAGTCAAACCGAAATACTGACAATCTAGATGACAACATCAAACCCCGTTCAATTACACAATTAATCCGCGACTGGTAAACTGCATTGTAAACCTTGTTATTAGCAACTCTCATGACAAACTCCTAAAATTGTTACATACAAGAGTTCATCCAAGTAAAAATAAACAGGAAAGCAAACTCAAAACAAGAGCATTATATTACCATACCGAAGACAAAAAATATTGAAACAGCATCAATCTCAGCGTCAAGCCAGATATTAAACTAAAAATAAACAAACAAATCATTTTGAAGTTAACCAGCAGCACACTTTATTATCCAGCTGAAATAAATTAAAAACTGAAAGATCAAGATATAAGATCGCATTGAGAATACCAATAACAGAAAACACATCAAAAGTGCCACATCCTTAGCCATAGCCATAGCCATAGCCATAGCCCGCCAAACCTGAGCTCACAAACAACCTTATCCAACATACAATACCGCTTGTAATACACCACATAATTAGACTAACATCTCTACATCAATCACCACTAAGTAGACATGCAATGATTGTAAACAAAGATCACACAAGAAAGACAATTGATGAATTTTGCAAGAAACTCTCATTGAGAGAATCAAATGCTTGCATTAGATATCTTGGAAATTCTGTTGACTATAGTGATGTGGTTGCGTCACAGGAAAAACTATGTTCGATACTTTTTAACAATGCACTAACTGACACCATGATGGATATGGGTCAGCTTTTAATTGGAAATAAAATTCAAGAACTTAAAGATTTTTTAAATAAAAATATCATTCCTGAATCAAGAGTGTCATGGATAAAAGAAATTAAAAGCGAAGAGTTATTCTTCTTTTATTTTATTTTGTTCGATTATGAAAAAACTCACTTTCCGATATTGAAACCTAAAATTACTCCCATATCAAACTATGATTTCGTTAATTTATTCAGTCAAGCAGGGGATTATAATTTTCAAGTAAAAGATCGCGACTATGCTGACAGAATAATTTCATTCTTAGACTCTACAATTTGTCCAGTAGAAAGTAAGTTGTCACTATTAAATAACATTAGAAGTATTTATCACACTTATCTATCTGAAGACTTACTGTCAAATTGGCTGAATAATAGAGATGCCGAAAGAATATATTGGACCGAATCATATCTAAAACAGAAGTATAGTTTTAATATCGAGCAATGGTTAAACCTAAATCAAAAAATATATAGGATAAAAGCATTTATATTCTTTCTGTTTTATGGTGATAGCACTAGTGATAAAGAGCTTTTCAAAATAAAAATTAAAAAAGCATGGAGTCAAGCAAAGTTCAGAGGGCTTGATAATCGCAAAAAGCCTTTCAATATCGTTATGGATAAATCAATAAAAGATAAATTGGACTTTCTTTCAAATAGTCAAAATAGACCACGAAATGAAATCGTCGAAGAGTTAATTAATACTGCTTACAATGAGTTGAATAAGTGAATGTGCAATCAGGCGGCAAGGTAACCGTTTGCCGCCTGTCGTACTGTTCTAAACACATCACCCCAACATTCACCACCACAATACGCCTTTAAAAACAACACCTTGTAAAATCCAGGATTTTCCCGCCACTCGCCTTGCTGCGCATCTTAGCCATTTCTGTTTTGATCGACAGCGCTCAATCCCGAGCGTTCAAAACAAGGAAAGCATCATGGCAAAGTCACAATCATCAGCACCATCTCAAGGTTCTTCAAAAGGCGGCGCACGCGGCCCATCCAGTCATCCAGGGCCAGGCGGAAACTGGCCCAGCACTACTGGTGGTAAATCTGGCGGTGGTCGCGGCAACGCTCCATCACGTTCGCGATAGTTTAAGGACGTCGGCCAAGCTATAGCTTGGCCGGTTGGAGCTTTTATGAAAAAATTTACGAAAAATAAAGATATAGACAGAGTTGTAAGGCAGGTCCTCAAGTTTGGTTGGCGCATCCGCTACGGAAAGAAACACGCCTCCCTCATTGCACCAAATGGACGGCAGTTATCAATTCCATCTACGCCCAGCGATCATCGTGCTTTCTACAATTTCAGCAGCGATCTGAAGAAACTACATCTACAACAAGGACCGTGTTATGCCTAAGAGCTCTGCAGATTTCCCTTTTCCCACCCCTTACGAGATCCTTCGAGCCATCGCGAATGCCATGGATTTCAAACACTCGAATAAATTGCTGGATGAGCGGGCATTTGAACGAAACTTTGATCGCCGTGAGCTTGAACAGGTCATTACACAAATAGGCAATTCAGTAGACAAGTCTATCGGTACCGATTTCAGTCAACTTTTGACAGAATCTATAAGAGAGCAATTCTCTGAGTACCTTGATTTTATTGGCAGCACATCGGCCTGCGGACTAAGAAGAGAGCAAATGCTACCGCTTTTAGCACAAGACCACTTGACCAGCGCCCTAGCCCAATTTGCTCTAAAAATTAAAGACACTTTCAAAGGTCCAGAGCCCGTGTTTCTCTTCAGTTTCGACACATCGGCGATTACCACTGTGCTGAATTGGTTCGAGAATGCCATTCCTGAGTGGGCAGGTTATGTCAAAACTCTGGAGAAACCAGACCGTGATAGGATCGGCTCATGGCTAAAAGGGAACGAACTACCTTCATCCCAATCAATAGCACTGCTTGACCAGAAAACACCTCCTGAAAGCCGAGATGCTCTCAAAATCAACTGGTCACAAATCAAGGCATTACTGGTTTGGGCACGGGCTATTGACTCAATACACAAGAGCATATCAACACGCGCCATTTTCGATGAGGTGCGTGCACTGCTCTGGGGGGCGCGCAAAAAATCGGTTATTTCGACAGCGATAAGAGACATTCAGCAAAGCGCTCAAATTCAGCTGGGTAGTACACTCGAACTCATCGGTCTTCTGCAGCATGAACTTAGACGGACAAGCACCAAAGAAAAATCGCCTGAGTTCTATTGGGAGGCTCTCTCACAGGCCAGAAAACTGTTGTCCGGTACAACTCACCATAAACCAAATCAGTACTGGTTAGACTGGCATGAAGCAAGATGGCACGTGTTCAGCGGGGATCTTATATCAGCGAATAAGTTTTACGAACTTGCCTTTCAAGACTGCTTATTCCGTGCTGGTATCAACCAAAAAAAAATAATTGAAGAAGCGCTCACTGTAGCCGCATGTCAACGCACTCCTGACAAGGTGTTCCTGAAACATCTAAAGTGGGCGCAGATCAACTTTGGCTACGATATTCCCTCTGTAACCTCAAGCCAACCCTCGAAGAAGTTCGATGATTCAATTGAACCCTGGGAGATCAAAATGTGGCAGTCGGCTTTTACAAAAACATTCCCCAAAGCAGGATGGTTTGCTGGCACTTCATATGACCCGTTGTCCTTGTATTATGGTTTGTTACTGGCTGATCCTGATTCGGTGCAGCCCGACTTTAGAAATCCCAATCGGGTAATCAAAGTAGGGGAGACGTGGAAAAAAAGCATGCCTCAACTCGTTTGGTTTTTATATACAGAACAGTATGATACTTGTGTAAAACTGCTGGAATGTGGAGCCAGTGTCGACGTATGCTCAGAATCTGACGAATCGCCATTAATGATGGCATTGGAACCGTTGAGGATTATTGACCCTTTACCCAGAAGTAATGATGAGCGATTTTTTTGGTTAATATGCAAATACTTACATAAAAAAGAAACTGTTAATATTCGTACTCAAAAGAAGCGAATTTTACCGATAATATCAGCTGTAGAATCTGGACGATTGGATATTGTTTTAAAAATATTGGAAATGGGTGCAGATCCTAACGGTAGAGGCGACACTGACGAGCAAACACCATTGAATGTGTGTTTAAAAATGATTGGGATTTTGAAAAATCCCAAAAGAGCATTGTCCAATCAGTTGAACATGGAGATAAACAACGAAGTATTGGACTCAATGAGGCGGTACAACCCAAGTTTTGCTGGTATAGCACTAGAAGATCAGTTGAATGTTTTGTCTGATCCGGTAAGAGCAGGATTCACAGACAGATTCCTTGAACAGTGGTTTGAGTTGATCACCAAATACTTGAACATTAACACAATGCGAGAAATAGCTTCTGTCTTGTTAAAAGCAGGCGCTGATACCAATGCAACTTTCCGAAGTCCGGTGAATGGTTATACCCCCCTAATGATCGCTGCCGAGCTTGATGAAGTAGAATTGTTTAAGCTAATGCTGATTCATGGCGGAGACCCAAAAAAGACATTCTATTGCTCCGGACTACAACAGCATTTGTCTTGTTTTGAGCTAGCGTCAGCTTACCAATCAAAACGAGTCATGAGACTGCTGGAAGACATCTCTCCAAATCTGCAGGGAGCATAACGATGGTTGAGGAAGCTTCCGGTGAAACAAAGGAATCTGTTTCACGCTTGTGCTGATTTATTCCTTAACATTCTGAATACTGAATGAATGCGGAAATACTGGTGTTGCCGGGTGGTGGGTTAATCGGTGGGTAAACATTGTAACCGCCCACCAACAGCCGACATATTGCATTGAATATAAAGATTATTTCAATTTCTATACACAAACAGATCCAGAACGTGGAGTAAGCGTCATCAGGATTTTCTCACCCATGCCAAACCCCCCGGAATATCCCAATCCGGGGGTTTATTTTTACTGATGACTCGCGTTAATTATCAATTGCCCAGCGCTGCAATCCGGATTCACAAACACCCCCACCTGTACTTCCATCAGGTGGGTGTCGGAAAACTGCAGCTGCGTTTGCCGTGCTTTGGGGATGGACGACTGCGCCAGCGCGTTGCTGTCGCCAAAGGCATAATCGACCCGGCCGTGCTCGAGCATTTTAAGGCCCGTGTCGATATCGCTGACGTACTCAACCGCAAGACCGGCATCGGTAAATTGCTTGATAAAATGACCATCAATAATAGAGCGCAGCACCGCCACTTTGGCGGGGGCAAGCTGGACTAAGCTGTCCCAGACAAAGGGCTCTGGAGCACTGCGGCGAAACAACCCCAGTGCAACCTTTTCATCCGACAGGGGCACAAATCGCGCCTGACCGCTGACTATGTCCGGCGGTGGGTAGAAGGAGGCGCACCAATTGCCTTCTGCTATTTCAGTTTGGGCGCGGGCCGAGGGCAAAAAGCGCGGCCGGATCTCAAGGGTGATGGCCGCATCCTGCAGATAGTCAGTCAGCACGGTAAAATTACTGCCGTTATTTGCCTGAGTTTTGGTGGTAAAAGGCGGGTATTCGACCGCGATAACCGTAAGTGGCTGCAAAGCCTCCTGATTGCCTGCAATTTCACTTCTATCAGCAGCGATGCCGTGAGCCGTTTTAGCGTGCACAGCTTCTTTGGTTTTTACCGCTTCTGTGGTTTGCACTGCCTCTATGGTTTGCACTGCCTGTGTGGTTTGCACAGCTTCATTGCTTGGCGCAACCTCAGTATTTGGCGCGGCTTCGCTGCCGGGCTCAGCCTTAAGCGCAGCGCTGAATACCGCCAACGCCAGACACATCAGTAACCTTTGCCTGCGGATAGCCGCGTTGGCGCTACGGTTGGAATATGTGTTGTTGGCGCTGATATTGGATTTGGTGTTGAAGTGAGCTGTGGACAAGGCAGCCTCCCTCGATTCGCTTTACCAAAAAGCTTAATCGGCGATGGCAAACTTTGCCGCCTGCGCCATAAAAAAGAGCGCCGATTGGCGCTCTTTGACTTGCTTGAACATCACAACTCAGAGCTTGGTCACCGTCAGTTTTGGCGAGCGGGGATCCGGCCCTTCAACACTGAAACGATAGCTGCCGGCTTCGCTCACATTAAGCTTAAGGTTGGCACCCTTGGCGGCAAGCGGCTCGGCCTCGGCCAATGTCACATCGGCAAGCTCGCCGGATACAGCACCAAAGTCCACCGTGCTCCAGTCGGCGCTGGCCACTTTAAACTCCACCGCGCCTGCGTCCAGACTGATATCGACGCTGTAGCGGCCGCCGCCCTGATACACCAGTGCGTTACCTGTGCCCCAGCCATTCATGCCGCCGCGCAGGTACACGCTGTTGCCGGCAAAAATGTCGGTTTTATACACGCTTAGCACAGGTGCGCTGCGGTCAGACATATCGAAGATAAAGCTGTACTCTGTGTCCTCATCGAAATTAAGGCTAAGGTTGCCGCCCTTGGCTGCGAGCGCCTTTTCGGTGCCCAGGGTCACGGAGCCATCGGCGTCGGCGCTGCCGAAGTCGACCGTGCTCCAGTCGCTGGAGGCAACCTTAAAGCCCTTGCTGCCGGCGGTAACCTGTACATCGGCGCGGTAAATGCCGCCGCCAAGGTAAGTGAGCTGATTGCCTGTGCCCCAGCCATTCATGTCGCCGCGCAGGTACACCTGCACGCCGGGGAACGGCTCTTCGTTGTACACCTTAAGCTGTGGCAGCTCCTTGTTGCTGGCATCCAGCGCAAACACATAGGTCGCGGCCGTGGTTACGCTGAACTTCAGGTTGGCACCTTTGGCTGCAAGGCTTTCACTCACCCCTTCATCCACCACGGCCACATCGGCCGACAGGGCACCAAAGTCCACCGTGTTCCAGTCTTCGCTGGCAAGCTTGAACTCGTAGTTACCGGCAGCGAGGCTGATGGCAACGCGATATTCTCCGCCGCCGACATAACTCATGGCGTTGGCGGTGCCCCAGCCGTTCATGCCGCCGCGCACATACACAGTGGTGCTGCCAAAAGGCACCACATCCGGCGCGCCCACAGTGGCTGTGGCGGCCAGGCCATCGCCCTGGCTGTCGCCCTGGGTTTTGACAAACACCGCCGTGGTGTACGCAGGCACAGTGAAGGTGCCCTCGTTATCACCAGCGCTGAAGAAGGCGCCGCGCACCCGGCTGTCGATTGAGGTTTGCTGCAGCGGATGCAGGCTGAAACCGGCGGCAGTGGGCACAGTATGTGACTGCTCATCGGCGGTGGCGTTAACCATTACCAGCAGCGCATCTATGTTCGGGTCGAGGTCGGCAAGCCCCGCGCCATCATCGATGCTCATCACAATCACGCCCTGCTTCTGACGCTTACCCACGTTGTGGAAACCCACCCGCGCTATGATGTCATCGGCGGTGGTGAGGCGCAGCAGCTTGGTTTGCTTACGAATTTGCAAAAACTCACCAAACACGCTGGAAGCAAACTGAATGTCGCTGCCAGACACAGCCGCATTGGGGTTGGCCGAAATGCCAGCGATAGTGCCCCAGTTGCTGCCGTTATCCTGTGCCAGCGGCAGACCCACGTTCCAGTTGTTGCTGCTCTGGCTGAAATCGACAAAGTTGAACCAGTCACCGGCATCGTAGCTGTTGCGGTCCATCGACTTGGAGCGCAGCATGTCGCCGCCAAGCTGCAGGAACGGAATACCCTGACTGAGCAGCGGCAGAGTGGCGGCGATATTCTGGGTGCGAACCCTGTCTTCCACGCTCATGCCGATGGGATGGCTGTATTGCAGCTTGTCCCACAGGGTTTCGTTGTCGTGTTTGGAGACATAGTTGATGATATCGGCCGGATCCTCAGCATAGGCGGTCGGCTGTGAGTTCCAGCTGAAGCTGCTGCCCTTGGCCGAGTTGCCGTTGAAGTCTTTCAGCACGTAGTTTTTCAGGTTGCCGGCCATCGACAGACGGAGGGTGTCCTGATCCCGCAGTGCTTCGTCGCTGGCGCTGCTGGCAAACAGCTTGCCGCCGCGAATGGCTTCGCGGATGCGATCGTTGTAGCTGCCCACTTCACTGCCGGCAAGATTCGCCTGGGTTGCCTGCTCAAACAGGCGGTTATCGGCAACCTCACCAAAGTTCCAGCCTTCGCCGTAGAAGTAGTTGTCTGGGTCTACCGCCTGCACCGCCGCGCGGGCCGCGAGCAGTTCTGACTTGGGAATATGGCCCATGATGTCAAAGCGGAAACCGTCGTAGCCGTAGTCCCGCGCCAGCGTGACCAGAGTATCGGTCATCAGCTTGGACATCATCACATGCTCGGTGGCGGTGTTTTCGCAGCAGGTAGAGCGCTGCATGTCGCCGCTGACCGGGTCGTATCTGTGGTAGTAGCCGGGCACCACTTTATCCAGCACAGAGTTGTCGTACAGCCCCGATGAGCTGGTGTGGTTGTAGACCACATCCAGCACGGTGCGCAGACCAATCTGGTGCAAAGACAGGTTCATGGCGCGCAACTCTTTTACCCGCGCTATGCCATCGGGGCTGGAGGCATAACTGCCCTCCGGCGCCATAAAGTGCTGTGGATCGTAACCCCAGTTGAAGCCATCCAGCCCGCGCATGGCCTGTATCAGCGCCTGGGCATCGCTTGAGCCCGGCAGCGCCTGCTCCAGCAAACTCTGGATGCTGGCCGCCTTGTTCTGGGTTTTACAGGCATCGGCGCCATCGTTGATGCGGGCACAGAGGGTGCCGAGGGTGTCGGTAATGTCCACCCGCTCTGACTCAAGCTCATTCACGGTCGCCATGTCGGTGGCAGGCAGCACATGGAAGTGGGTCAGGCCCTCGGCGGCAAGCTTGCTCAGGTGCTGCATCGGCGCACTGTCAAGCTCGGTAAAGGCCAGATACTTGCCACGGTTTGGCGCCGAGGTGCTCTCGTCGCGGATGCTGAAATCGCGGATATGGCCTTCGTACACCACCGCATCTTCCGGATCGGCAATGGCCGGCACCTCGTGATTGTCCCAACCTTCCGGCTTGGTGTCGGCGTCATCCAGGTTCACAAACTGGCTGAAGCGGCCATTGGCAGACACGTTGACCGAGTAAGGATCGGTGGTTTCGAGGGTTTCGAGCTTTTTACTGACCGGATGGTACAGCTTAAGCTCGTAGCGATAGAGCTTGCGGTCAAAGTCGCTGCCGGACACACGCCAAACGCCGCTTTGCACATCCTCAGTCATGGGCACTGATTTAATGAGCTTTTTATCGCTATCGTACAGCTTGAGCGACACCGATTGCGCAGTCGGCGCCCACAGGGCGGCAGTGACTGTGCTGCCATCGTATTGCACCCCGAGCGCGGCTTCGTTGGCATCCGCCTCGCCGCTGGTGTAAAGCTCATCCAGCGCCTTGGCCGTTTGCACATAGGTGGCATAAAGCGGCTTGCCATCAGCATCATAGGAGGCCATCACCAGCTGGCTCTTACCAAGCTCGCGGGCCTTGTCGTCACTCACATCGAGGGCAAAGGCATTCCAGCTCGCGATAGCGGGCGCGCGGGCCTTTTGGGCGTCGTCGAGGCTGGTCTGGCTCAGTTCAAATTGCTCGCCGCTGACGCCGGTCTCATCGCTGATACTGAGATCAGCCGCCTTGGAGGCATGCAGGCTCACTTTGGCGACGCCTTCATCGCTCTGATCCCACACAAGGGTGTGGCGATCAAGCCAGTGGGCGCTCATGCCGCTGATGCTGGCGGGCTGAGCGCCAAGGTTCAGAATGGGATACTCAAACACAGATGGAGTGGCGTGCAGGGTAAAGTTCATCCGCACAAACTTGGCATCGTCCTGCTTGAGCGGCATCTTGAAGTCGCCATCCCCCAGCGCCTTGCCCGAGCCTTCGGTGCCTATGTGGATGATAAAGTTACCGCATTCACCATAGCCGGGTTTGAGTTTCACAATCCAGTAGGCGCCGTAGTTCGGATCTATGCCATCAAACTCATGACCGTTGGCCCAGTCGCTGCTGTCAAAAGGCGCTGCATAGGCATCGCAGCTGTCGCTGTTCCAGGTATGCAGGCGGTAGCCGTTGTACACAGGATCATTGGGAGTGTTGCTGGCGTCTTTCGGGCGGTTGTAATACAGCACGGCCTCATCGGCGGCCGGAAAATACACCGGGTCCGGCAGCGTGGGGTCGGCGCCCACCACACATTGCTCGTTTTTGGCATCGGGCACTGTGGGCGGAGTGCATTTAATCGGTGGCGGCGCCACGCACTGGGTACCGCTGGCATCGGGCACCATGGGCACATCGCAGGTCAACAGTACCTTGCCCGGCTCAGAAGAATCGCTGCCGCAGCCACCAAGGACAAGCGCCCCCAGCAGCACCGCACACAGACGAAAAAGGTTGGTCTTACTCAGCATAAGCTGTGTCTCCCCTCAAAAAAGGTACATGAGCGGCCGCATGGCGACCGCGGAGCAAATCTCGATTACATGGCATAGGTGAACCCCAGGAAAAACTGGCGTCCGAAATACTGCAGGGTGCCGGTTTTGGCCTCGGTGCCGAAGTAGCTCTTGGTGGGCTCGTCGGTGAGGTTGTTGACCTGGAACAGCACCCCGAAGGCGTCGTTCACCTGATAGGAGGCCTGATAATCCACCACGGTTTCGGCGTCGAAGTTCACTACCTGGCTGTTAATCGCCACCTGCTCGGACACAAAGTCAGAGCGGTAACGGGCGCTGATGCGGGTATCAAACCCTTCGTAGCCGTAAAACAGCGTCAGGTTAGCCACGTTTTCGGATAGGCCTTCGAGTGACTGGGGCACCGAATCACCGCCGAGGCTGGTGAGCTTTTGCACTTCGCTCTCGGTGTAGGAGTAACTGGCATTAACGCCAAGGCCATCGAAGGGCTCTGGCAGGGAGGCAAACACCTGGGTGTAAGCAAGCTCGACGCCACGGATATAACCGCCGCCGGTGTTGTTGACCGCCGTGGTGTAGGTGCCGTTGGTGGTTTCAATCTGCTCGCCGCTGACCGGGTCGATGATAAACGCCGGCACGTTGAAGCCATTGCCGCGAAAATCAAATTCCTCAATCGCCACAGTGTCGATAAAGGAGTCAATGTTCTTATAAAACAGCGCCGCCACCAGCGCGCCTTCTTCAATGTAGTGCTCGTACGACAGGTCATACTGGGTCGCATAAAACGGCTTGAGGAAGGGGTTATTGGTACTGGAGCCATTAATCTCGCCATCGTCGTTGACCGAGGCGCTGATATCCCCCGCCAGACGGTTGATGGGCGGCCGCGACATCACCTTGGCGGCCGCAAAGCGGATTTGGCTGTCGTCGGTGATTTTGAAATTGAGGTTAAGCGACGGCAGATAGTCGGTGTAATCAATACCCACCACGGTCGGCGCATACAGGGAGTTGACTATGCCGTTCTCATCGACAATGTACTGGGCGCCGAGGGTCGGATCGCCGCCGACATTCTGCAGCATGCTCGCCGACTGACTGGTATCGACCCGGCGCACACCGATGTTACCGGTAAGGGGCACCGAGCCAAGTTCGGCGTCTATGTTCAGCATCACGTAGGCCGCGAGCACCTCTTCATACACCTCGCCGCTTTGCAGCACAGACCAAGAGTAGTTGGTCGTGTAACCCTTGGGATCGAGCACCCCATCGGCGTTACCCCAGGTTTGCACCGGCTGCGGAATACCCGCCGGGAACCAGGCGTTCAGCGCCTGATTAAGGTCAATCGCAAGATAAGAGGGGAAATAGCTGAAATCCCCCTGCCAATCGACCTTGGTGACCATCTCAGGGGTTAAGCGCAGCGGCGGCTCAGTGCTGGAAAAGCCGCCATCGTTACCGTACTCGAACACCGAGCGATCGTTACTGTAGGTTCGGTCCGACCAACGCACGCCAAACTGCAGCGACTGGGCCCAGCTGCTGTCGAAATCGTATTCCAAGTCGAGGCGATATGCGGTCAGTTCATCTTCGTTTTCATAGGGATAAATGCCGTACTTACTCACCATCACCCGGTTGATATCGGAGAAGGCATCGGCCTGACTGAAGCCCATGTCCGGCAGGTTAAGGCCGTTCAGTAAATAGCTGATGGAGACGTTTTCATCGAACATCGGCTTGTCGGCGTTGGCATCCACCGCCACGTTGGACCACAAAAGGCCGTTACGGAAATCGCTGCTCGCCTTGGATAAAGACACGTCAAAGGCGGCGCGGAAGGTTTCGCTTATCTGCCAGTTGGCGTTGAGGCCGTAGCTGTCGACGGCATCGAAGTCCTGGTTGTCGTCGTTTACCAGCTCGACCCGGGTATAGCTTTGGCTGGTGCGGTTGAAGGTGCCGCCAATCACCGAGTTGCCATCCAGCACCGGATTGGCCACCGCAGCGGTGGGGCCGCCGAGTTTCACCCTGAATCCCCGGGCAAAGGCTTCGCTGTCAAAACGGGACAAAAAGGCATCGGCCTTGAGGGTAAAGGCATCCACAGGTGCCCACTCCAGCGCCGCCATGTAGCCATTGCGGATCTCTACCCCGCCAAGGTGCTGCAGCTCAAACCCTTCGCTGATGTACTCGTTGCCGGGATTGGCATCGGGGCCGTCGATGTCATCAAGCTTGCCGTCCACATCTTTGTTGTCGGCGTAGGCAAGGCCAATAAACTGGGTCGCCACGCTGGGCTGATCGAGCCGCGCATAGCCCAGCGCCAGCCCCAGGGTTTCATCGAGAAACTTGCCCTGATACGAAAAACTCACCCGGCTGCCGTAATCCTCGGCGCCATACACTTCACCGGCGCGGTCGTTGTACATGCCGCGCACGTTGGCGGTGAAACTTTGATCTTTTGCCGCCGCCAGCGGGCTTGCGGTGGCAAGCTCCACAGTGCCGGCGAGGCCGCCTTCAATCAGCGAGGCCTTGGGCGACTTGTACACCGCCGCCGAAGAAATCAGCTCTGACGGATACTGGTCAAATTCGATGCTGCGCGAGCCGCTGGTTGACACCTGCTCGCGGCCATTGAGGGTGGAAAACACAAAACCGCCGGCCATACCGCGGATATTGATTTCGGCCGCCTGCCCGCCGGTACGCACCGCCGAGATCCCGGGCAGGCGCGTGAGCGCATCGGCCATGGACACATCGGGCAGCGAGCCCAAATCGTCCGCCGACAGCTGCTCAGACACGGTATCGCCAAAGCGTTTGGCATTGAGCGAATCAATCAGGCTGCGCCGATAGCCGGTGACCTCGATGACTTCCATCGGCTCGGCGTCATTGGCTTTGGCGGCGGGTTTATCCGCTGCTGGCTTCTCAGCTGCTGATGCATCGGCGGCGCCCTGAGCTGTGGCAGCGGGTCGCTCCACGGCTGACTTATCGGCTGCAGCCGCCGTGGCAGCTTCGTCTGCCTGCGCCCACAGCATGCCGGGCAAACCGGCAGCCGCCAACGCCAGCGTCAGGACGCTGGGTTTGAATTTGAACATAGAAAATCCCCCTGAACTGGCGAGTGCCGAAGCACCAATGCCTTATGGCTGCAATGCTGCAGCCTTATCAACGCTCCTTGTACCGCCAATCCCAAGGGAGCACCTTGTCATGCTTAAGCAATACTAATTCCGGTTAATTTCTAAGCTCAATCCAATGCATACGTATTCACAACAATTAAGCAACAAATGAGCATCACACCGCCCCGCCAGCGCAAAGGCAGAAGCAGAGGCAGAGCAAGGGTGATTAAACTCAGAAAAGAGCGGGTGGATAGCTGCGTGAAGATCATCTCGGCCATGTAACGGTAACTGTCAGCAGTTAATGCAGTCAGCCGTTAATGCTGACTGCTGTTGACGCTGCCCGTCGTTAATGCTGATAAACAAAGAGCGCCAAAAGGCGCTCTTTGTTTATCATGAGTAGCAGATGTCAGGATGCAAGAAACGCCTGCAGCTCAGCGTAACAGCGCACTTCGAAATGGGGCGCTATGCCGCTGTCATTGGTTTTGGCGCCGGGGTTGTACCAGCAGGTATGCAGCCCGGCATTGAGGCCGCCCTGAATGTCGCTCGACAGGGTATCGCCCACCATCAGCACCCGCTCGCGGGCGGGGTTGCCCATGGCATCCAGCGCATGGTCAAAAATCGCCTTGTCGGGCTTGGCAAGGCCGACTTCTTCTGAAATGACCAAGAGTTCAAAGTGTTCGGCAAAGCCGGTGCGCTCAAGCCGAATGCGCTGCAGCTCGGTAAAACCGTTGGTGATAATGCCAAGGCGGTAGCGGCCTTTGAGGCTTTCAAGCAGCTCGGGCACCTGTGGCAGCGGCGCACAAATGTCGGCCATCGCCTGCAAAAAGCCTGAGTTAAGCTCGCCCGGTGCCACCCCAAGCCGTTCACCCCAGAGGGTAAATCGCTGCTCCTGCAGGGTTTTGGCGCTGATGCGGCCATCCTGATACGCAAGCCACAGCGGCTTATTCAGCTGTTGATACTCTTCGTAATGGGCCGTATCGAAATCCACCTCGAAACGGGCGAAGAGGCGCTTAAGCCCGGCAAAGGCATCGAAATGAAACAGGGTTTCATCGGCATCGAATAACACCCAGTCAAAACTGCGTGGCTGGCGTTGGGACATAAAACTCGGCTCCGGAAACTCAAACAGCAGGCATTGTAAGCCAAGGCGGCCGCGCCCCCAAACCTTGTGCCCTGAAACTTTGCCTCTGCCAGACGCACAGTTGACGAATGAGTTGACCATAAAAATCGCCACAGGCGCAAAGCTGCTATTATTTTCACTGTTCAGACAGTAAAGCCAAGGCGGGAGAACCTATGGAAAAGGCAAAAATTCTGGTCATTGATGACGACCCGGTAAGCATCAGCGTACTGCTGTCAATTCTTGGCGATCAATACGAAGTCACTTCGGCCAATGCCGGCAGCGTGGCGCTCGAACTGCTCAGCGTATTGCGCCCCCACCTCATACTGCTCGACATCACCATGCCCGACGTCAATGGCTATCAGGTGCTAAGCGCTCTTAAATCCGATGCGGCCACCGCGAGCATTCCAATTTTGGTGATTAGCTCACTGACCGAGCCATCAGACCGCGAATTCGCCCTGAAGCTTGGTGCCGACGACTACCTCACCAAACCCATAGCCCCCAGCACTGTGTTCGAGATGACCTGTAAATACCTGGGCAGTTAACCCAGGCACTTAACCCGGTCGCCATCTGCCCGCATCAGTGATGCGACTGACTTAATCCCCGCTGCCCCTCTCAGACTTTGTTACCGTCGCAAGCCGTGGTATCACTGTATTTCTGGTTAGCAAAGAGCTGAAAATAAAAGAGCTGCTAATAAAAGCTCAAAGCTGGCTAATCGCAGAACTGATGAGGTTCGGCTGATGCCTGCAAAGCAGCTTCTTTTGAGCGGCTCGATTATGCAAGCAGCAGGCGTTCAGCCTCCCTTCATCCCCTGTGGGGTAAAACCTGCCTGCATTTTATTTAACTCCACGACCCGGCGGCCTGCCGGTGGTCGTGTTTGCGGAGATTCTATGACACCCCAAAGCAAATGGCCGCAGCTGCTGCTAATCCTTATCGCCCTCGCCCTGCTGATCCCGGGCCTGAGCCTGCCGATGCTGAGCCTCGATGGTCAGGCCGACAAATCCAAATTCGCCCAAACCACAATCGAGCTCATGACCGATGATGGTGACGTGCGCGGCATTCTCGGCTCCATGTCGGCGTTTTTGGGCTTTAATCAGTTCGAAGGTCAGGTCGAGATTTACCAGAAAAGCCGCAGCATCCTTGGCACCATCAGCGACCTTTTCAACAGCGGCAACGTGCTGGTCGGCATCCTTATTGGCACTTTTTCAGTGGTGATCCCTACGCTCAAACTCTTATCGCAGGCGCTGCTGCTGTTTGTCTCAGGCACCCTCGCCCGTGGGCTCAAGGGTTTTATCGATGCCATCGGTAAATGGAGCATGGCCGATGTGTTTGTGGTGGCGATTATCGTCAGCTACCTTGCCGGTAACGCCAAAGGGCAGATGGGCGAACTCATCATCATGAACGCCCAATTTGAGCCCGGCTTCTGGTACTTCACCGGCTACTGCCTGTTCGCCATCGCCTCCAATATGATGATGAGCAAACGAGAAACCAACGACACATTACACAGGGCTGAAAACTGATAAAAACAATGCCATGCGTCTCAGCCAAACCTGAGGCGCAGGCAGGCGCCGCTGGTTCTTGTCACCAGCAGCAGGTCGCCGCCGTGGTTGACCATGATTTGCTTGGCGAGCGCAAGGCCAATGCCTGAGCCCTGGCGCTTGGTGGTAAAAAATGGCACAAACATCATCTCGGCCGCCTCGGGGGTCACGCCGGGGCCGTTATCTATCACATCCAGCAGCAGCATCGAATCGTTCTGATGATGGCTGACAAGCTCGATACAGCCGCGTGCGCCCGGCATCAGCGCAATCGCCTCGATGGCGTTTTTCACCAGATTGATCAGCACCTGCTCTATCTGGCTTGCATCCAGCATCAGGATGCGGCCGTCACTGACATCGCACACCAGCGTCACACCCGCCTCGCGGCACTGGGTCTCCAGCAAGGGCCGCACGCCATCAAGCAGCTGCGCCAAGGTCATGGGCTGCAGCACCGGCCTTGGTATGGCCGCCACCTTGCGAAATTCCTGAATAAATTGCCCCAGATGATGGGTGCGGCTCGCCAGTGTCTTGAGTGCCAGCGCAAGGTCGTCCTTGTCATCGTCAGTCTCGAAACACAGCCCAATTGGCATAAGCCCCTGGCAGGTGTCGGCAAGGGATGCCAGCGGCGTTATTGAGTTGGCGACCTCGTGTGTCAGCACCCGGGTGAGGCGGCTGTAGGCCTGCTGCTCACGCTGATTGAGCGGGTCGTGAATGGATTGAAGTGTCACCAGCCGGATAAGCCTGCCGAGGATCTGCGCCTCGCTTACCTGCAGCGAAAGTGTGTCCTGCCGTCCTGCGCCCTGCCAGGGCAAGGTGGCACGACCCACCCGGCTCATCTGCGCACCAAGCTCCCCAAGGTCGGCAAGCGACTGACACTTAAGCCCCAACAGCCTTGTCGCGGCGGGGCTTTGCTCCAGCACCTGTCCATCACCATCGCAAATCAGCAGCGCCAGATCGGTATGCAGCAGCACCTGACGTAAAAACTGCGCCTGCTCGCCTGCTTCGCCGCGGGCCTGCAATATTCGTTGCCGCGCCTCTTCAAACAGCCGCTTGAGCGGATGTTCTGAGTTAAGCCCAAGCGTACCGTCGCCATTGGCAAGCGCCCTCAGCAGCTGCTCGGGCAAGCGCTGCTCGCGCCGAAAGGCCACCAGCAGCAACCCCACAAAGCCACAAATCAGCAGCAGCACCGCCAGCAAGGATGCCCCCATGCCCTGCGTCTGCCACAGCCAGTGGCCGGTCACACTCAATAGCAGCAGCATCATCACCGGCAGAATAATTTTGAGCATCAGGTCTTTCATGGCTCAGAGTCCGTATTTTTCCATGCGCCGATAGAGCGCGCCGCGGGTGAGCCCGAGCGCCTTGGCGGCGTGACTGACATTGCCCTGAAAATGGCGCAGCGCCGAGGCTATGGTGTGGTGCTCGACCCGCTCAAGGTCAAACACAGGCTCACCTTCATCCTGCAAGAGTGGGCCAACCGGGGCAGATGCATTGGCAAACGCTGCGACTTCTGCTGCAACCGGCAACTCGCTGCGGGCGGCAAACAGCAGCGCCGTGTCGAGCCGGTCACCATCGGCCAGGATCACCGCCCGCTCTATGGCGTGGGACAGCTCGCGCACGTTGCCGGGCCAGGGGTAGGCCCTGAGTTCATTCAGTTGCGAGGGCTGCAGACGAAGTTCACGCCGGTACTTACGGCCAAAGTGCTCAAGATAGTGATTGGCAAGCAGTTCAATATCTTCCGGCCGCTCGCGCAGCGGCGGCAGACGGATTTCGATGGTATTGATGCGATACAGTAAATCCTGACGGAAACGGCCATCGGCCACCGCCTGAGGCAAGGCCTCGTTGGTGGCACAGATTAAGCGGATATCGGTATGAATCGGCTTGTTGCCGCCCACCGGCGTCACCTGACGGTTTTGCAGTGCAGCCAGTAACTTAACCTGCTGCTCCAGCGGCAGGTTGCCGATTTCATCCAAAAACAGGGTGCCACCACTGGCAAGCTCAAAGCGGCCAACCCGGTCGGCGCGGGCATCGGTAAAGGCGCCCTTTTTATGACCAAAGAGTTCGCTTTCCATCAGCGAGCCCGATAAGGCTCCCATGTCCAGGCCAATAAAAGGCCCTTTGGCGCGCAGGCTTTGCTGATGAATGGCATGGGCGGTCAGCTCCTTGCCGGTGCCGCTCTCGCCGCTGATAAGGATATTGGCATCGGTTTGCGCCGCTTTGGCAATAATGTCAAACACCTGCAGCATGGCCTTGCTGTGGCCAAGCAGATTTGGCACCGCGCCCGACATCACCTGACTGAGCCCCTGGGCACGGCGCGCCACCTGGCCCAGTGCCCGCTTGTCGCGGCCATGATTGAGCGCGGTGGCTACCGTGGTCAGCAGCTGCTCGTTCTGCCACGGCTTGGAGAGAAAGTCGGTTGCGCCGCACTTGATGGCCTCCACTGCCCGCTGCACGTCGCTGTAGGCGGTCATCAGGATCACCGCAATGGCGGGGTCGAGGGCGTGGATTTGCTTAAGCCAGTAAAAGCCTTCCTGACCGCTGATGGCATCGCGGCTGAAATTCATATCCAGCAGCACCACATCCACCGCATGCTCGGCCAACGTTGCCTCGATGGCGTGGGGGTCATCCAGGGTCAGCACCCTTTCATAGTGCTGTTTCAACAGCAGGCGGGTGGCGAGCAGCACATCCGGGTTGTCATCCACCACCAACAGGGTCGCGGCTTGTTTCATGGCGCATTGTCCTTTTGCGTCGTTTTGAACATCTGATATAAGCATGTTAAGCGAAGGTTTCAGCCTACCCCAGCGATAACAAAGTGTCCATAAATGGACGTTTTGCCACGTCCAAAGTGTTCACCAATGGACACCCGCCCCTATCGCCACGTCTCAAAATCAGCCTATCACATTGAAATTAAACAACTTAAAAACTTGGCACAAGGTTTGACTATATCTGGCATCACCACAGTTAGCCTGTGCCCAAGGAGACAAGACCATGGACAAGAAAATCACCCAACCCGGCTGGAAACGCTCATTCAAGGCCAGCGCCATCGCAGCCGCCCTCTTTTCAGTTGCCGCCATCGGCTACGCCTTCAGCAGTGGCAACAGCGGCAGCAGTCAGCATGTGGCGCTGCAGGGGCTGGATCTGGCCGTGGTCAAACAGGGCGTGTTTCAGGACACCCTCGCCGTGCGTGGCCGGGTGCTGCCAAAAACAACCGTGTACCTCGACAGCGTTGCCGGCGGTCAGGTGGAAGAGCGCCTGGTGCAGCATGGCGATTATGTTGAAAAGGGTCAGCCACTGCTGCGCCTTGGCAACACGGCGCTGCAGCTCGAAGTGATGAGCCGCGAGGCCCAGGTCACCGAGCAGCTGAATTTTTTGCGTAACACCCAAATGACCATGGAAACCAACCGCCTGAACCTCAAGCGCGACCTGCTGGAGACCGAGCTGCAGATCCGTCAGGCCAAGCGTCGGCTGAATCAAATCAGCCAACTGGTCGACAAGGGTCATATCGCCAAGGACGATTTTTTGCAGCTGCAGGAAGACCTTAAATATTACGAAGAGCGCCGCAAACTCACCCTGGAGCAGCAACTGCAGGAAAACAGCATCCGCCAGCAGCAGCTCGCCCAGCTCGAAGACAGCGCCGCCATGCTGCAAAAAAACCTGACGCTGGCCCGCAGCAACCTCGACAACCTGCTGGTGCGCGCCCCGGTGTCCGGCTTTTTGAGCGAGCTTAATGTGGAAGTGGGCGAGTCCAAGGAGCGCGGCGCCCGCCTCGGCCAAATCGACGTGCCCGGCGAGTTCAAACTGGTGGTGCAGCTCGATGAGTTTTACCTCAATCAGGTCACTCAGGGCATGCCCGTTAAGGTAAAAACCGCCAAAGGCGCGGTGGAAGCCAGCATCAGCCGGGTCGATAACCGGGTGAATCAGTCTCAGTTTCAGATTGAAATCGCCCTGCCCGCCGACGTGCAGGACATCCGCCGTGGCCAGAGTCTCGATGCCGAGCTGGTGCTGGGGCAGGAGCGGCAAAATGCGCTGCTGCTCAAGCGCGGCGCCTTCTTCTCAAGCACAGGCGGCAACTGGGTCTATGTGGTCAGCGGTAACGGCGACAAGGCCGAAAAGCGCGCCATCCGCCTTGGCAAACGCAATCAGGATTTCTTCGAAGTCACCGACGGACTCGAGCAGGGCGAACAGGTCATAGTCTCGGGCTACGGCAACTTCGATAAAGCAGATACACTCAATCTCAGATAATTGAATATCACAGAATATTAGGGACATATCATGATTAAGCTCACCAACCTTTCCCGCGTGTTTCGCACCAGCGATGTCGAAACCACCGCGCTGGACCAGATTAACCTGACCATCAACAGCGGCGAGTTTGTGGCCATCATGGGGCCATCGGGCTGCGGCAAATCCACCCTGCTCTCCATCCTTGGCATGCTGGATTCGCCCTCAGACGGCAGCTATCAGTTCGATGGCAAGGAGATAAGCCGGTTCGGCGAAAAGCAGCTCGCCAGCCTGCGTAAGTCCAGCATCGGCTTTGTGTTCCAAAGCTTTAACCTGATTGACGATTTAACCGTGTTCGAGAACGTCGAGCTGCCGCTGCAATATCAGCAAATCGGCAAAGAGGAGCGCAAACAGCGGGTCGAGGCCATGCTCAAGCGGGTGGGCATAGATCATCGCGCCGACCATCTGCCGCAGCAGCTCTCCGGCGGTCAGCAGCAACGGGTGGCGGTAGCGCGGGCGCTGGTTATTCAGCCCAAACTCATCCTTGCCGACGAACCCACTGGTAACCTCGACTCCAAAAACGGCGAAGAAGTGATGCAGATGCTGCGGGAGCTGAATCAGGAAGGCACCACTGTGGTAATGGTGACCCACTCAGAAAAAGAAGGCAGCTACGCCGACCGCCTGGTGCGCATCCTCGATGGCAAGGTGCTGTTGGACAGAGCCAAACAGGCCGCCGCCCATCAGCCGGTAAATAGCAGCGTCAGCAGCGAGGTGGCCTAACATGTTACATAACTACCTTATTACGGCGCTCAGAAGCTTTGGCCGCCACAAACTGCACTTTATCCTCAATGTTTGCGGCCTCGGCATTGGCCTTGCCGCCGCCATGCTGATTGCCCTGTACGCCAACCTCGAAGGCAACTACGACAAACAGCAGCCCCATGCAGGCAATGTATGGCGGGTCGAGCAGTACTTCTCCCAGATTGGTGCCAAGGTGCCGCTGGCAAACCAGAACGTGCTCAATCGCCTCAGTAACCTGCCCGGCATCGAGGCGCTGTATGTGCTCGAATCGCGCCCGGTGGGCGATGAGTACCGCGTCGATGGCAACAGCTTTAAGCTTGATGCCATCATGGGCGCTGAGCCGAGCATCCGCGAGCTGCTGAACATAGAGGTGCTGGATGGTAACCTCGAGCAGGCGCTTACCGCCCCGGATGCCATCGCCCTGAGCCGCAGCAACGCGATTAAACTCTTTGGCAGCGTGCATGCCAGCGGCAAAACCCTGCAGCAGGGCGAAAAGCGCTGGACTGTGGCCGCCGTGTTTGCCGATTTGCCGCAAAACACCCACTTTGCCTTTAACGGCCTGGTGCAAAAGAGCCCGTTTTCCGATTTCTTTCGCAATAACGATGGCTATGCCTACCTGCGCGTAACCCCGGGCACAGACATAGACGCCCTGACCAAAGCACTGCAGCAAGGCTACCTTGAACTCGCCTACCCCGGCGCCGACAGCAACATAGTCGCCTTGAGCCTTGCGCGCCTGACCGACATTCATTTAAACGGCGGCGAGCGTTTTGAAATGAAAACCACAGGTTCGCGCAGCGCCATTTATATCTGCATAGGGTTGAGTGTGCTCTTGGTACTGCTGGCGGGCTTTAACTTCGTCAATATGAGCATTGCCCAGTCGGCCCGCCGCGCCAAAGAGGTTGGGGTTCGCAAGGCCATGGGCGCCGGTAAGGGCCAGATTGTCAGCCAGTTTTTGACTGAATCTGTGCTAACAACCCTCATTGCCGCGTTGCTGGCCTGCGTGTTGGTAGAACTGAGCCTGCCCTGGTTCAATCAGTTGGTAGAACGTGAACTTACCCTCAACTATCTGTCGGTGTTCGGCCTTGGCATGCTGGCGGTGGTGCTTATTACCGGCCTTGCCGCCGGTGCGTATCCGGCGCTGTTTATGGCGGCCTTCAGCGCCAAACGGGTGCTCAGTGGCGACCTTGAGCGCGGCAAAACCGCCATCGCTGTTCGTAAAACCCTGCTCACCCTGCAGTCCGGTTTGTCGGTGGCACTCATCATAGGCGCAGTGCTGTTGCAGCAGCAGCTGCAGCACCTGCAAACCCTGCCTGTGGGTTATCGCCACGAGGGCAAAATTCAGGTGGTGGATATCGACTCATCCAAGCTGATGTATACCCAAAACAGCCAGTTACTGGAGCGGGTGCGCGCCATTGATGGCGTAAAACAGGTGGGCGTGGTGGATATCGACATCACTAACTCCTTTAACTCCTCCATGGAATTAAGCTCCGCCAATGGCGTACTCGCCAACCAGAGCGTGCCTTTCATCGGCATGGGCATGGATGCCAGTAAACTCATGGGGCTTGAGCTGATTGCCGGGCGCGATTTCAGTAACGCCACCGCCAGCGACTGGTTCCACCTGCCACGGGAAGGCGAAGCGGCGGCGGCTGCGCTGCTCACCGAATCCCTTGCCCGTCAGGCCGGTTTTCAAAGCCCCGAAGATGCGATAGGCGCCACCCTCACCACCCGCGATGGCCGCGATACCCCCTTCACCCTGACCGTGGTCGGCGTGGTAAAAGACATCCGCGTTGGCTCCGCCCGCGGCGAGCAAGCCGCGCCGATTATCATCTGCGGTTACACTGTCAACTGGTACAGCCGCCTGGTGATGGATATCGACATGCAAAAGCTGCCCGCCATCCGCGACGAACTCGGCACAGTGCTCGGTCAGGCCATCAACATGTATGCCCCGGCTGTTGAAGTGCTGTCGCAAAACTATGCCGCGATTTACCGCAACGACGCCAAAATCGTGCAATTGGTGGGGGTTTTCAGCGTGCTTGCCATAGTGCTTGCCTGCTTCGGCACCTTTGGCCTCGCCTCCTTCTCGGCGCTGCGCCGCCAAAAGGAAGTATCGGTACGCAAGGTACTCGGCGCCTCACGCATCAGCATAGTCAACCTGCTCGCCAAGGAGTTTTTAACCCTGGTCGCCATCAGCGTAGCGCTCGCCTTTCCGCTCACCTTCTATCTGGTGGGAGACTGGCTGGGTAACTTCAACGAGCGCATCGACCAATCCCTGTGGGTGTACCTGCTCGCCGCCACCGCCGTCGCCGCCATCACCTGGATTACGGTTGCCAGCATCGCCTTCAAGGCCGCCAGCAGCCAACCGGCGCAGATCTTGAGGTATGAGTGAGTAGGGGTTCGAGGGGCTAGGTTCTGGGTTCTGGAATCGAGGTTATGGGTGATAGATTCTGGCGTCGTGTTTCTTGCGGCCCCATGACCTTCACCCCAAATGAAGCAAACGACAACATGGATGTTGAAGTCAAAACCGAGTGCGCCCACAACACAGATAGCCATTGAAGAAAACCGTCAGTGGCTTTGATTGCGAATAGCGTATTCCTCAGCTCATGAGTTTTGGGTGTTCTCATGGGAAGGGAAAGGTATTTCCAGATAATGGCTACCGGATTCCAGCCACTGGGTGATTTCCTGCAGCACCTGAAGTTCGGGCAACTTTTCTGTCCCCTTGAGCGCACACTCCCACAACAGCAGCACGCGCCAACCAAGCTCCCGGCATTTTTCGATGTTCTCAAGATCCCGCTGACGATTGCCAATCAGCTTCTCCCGCCACCACTGCGGCCCACGGCCTTTAGTAGAGGAAGATACAGGGAATTGAAAGAAACGGCATTGATGCATATGCCAGAAGCAGCCGTTTACAAAGATAACAGCACGGCTTTTGATGGGTGAAAAGGGGGAAAACCAGATCAGGTTTTCCCGGTAAGCGTTTGTCTACCGAAACACCTCAGCCCATAGCCAATTTCGCAGCCTGTTGCCACATAAAGTTCGGCATAGGGTCTTTTAATCTCCAAGTGATACTCATAGGCTGAGAACCTGTATGTGATACATATTCCACTTCACCGAAATTGACAAAACCCATAGTACGACCGTGTTCATCTTTGGTTTGCTCACGAACAAACAAAAACAGGCGTTTACCAATTGTTTGATGTTGTATGTATTCCAAACCACGCCCTTTGTCCGGCCTCGCACTGTTTTGTGATTGCCAATGAAAAAGGTGTTCGTTAATCGCGTAATCGTGATACATGGTGGTAGGCGAAAACTGCTTTTCATTTTTGTCTAAAGTGACGAACATTAGTTCAATGTTCTGGTCTTTAGGCACAAATACACCTTCTCGCGCTGGAGGTTGACGTTCAAACGTTGTAGCCCCAAATGCAACCAATATTTGTTCACGCGCATAGCGCGCATGCAACTTTAATGAAACCTCAGGCAGAGAATGCATTGTCCGCTGCTCGTGCTTAGTCTGTGCTAGTTGCCAATTTAAAACGTCCAATAACTCTACTTTTAGCTCACGAGAATTTAGATTGGCTAAGCTCTGTTCAATAGAATCAAACCCACATTCTGACCCAGTTTGCTGCCAGAAGTCGTAATGACACATTAAAGCATAACGATGACTCAATTCCCCTATGGAAAAGTTGGTATAGCAGAGCTGCTTTAAGAAACTCAGATAAGAGTGATCATCGCAGGTCAAAATTCGATTATGGATGGCCTTTCTAAATATATTCAGCAGTTTTTCATCTAGTGTATTTTCATTAACTTCATCTTTGGCTTTTTGAACAAGCTCAGACCAACTACCGCGTTTATAGAGTTCATTAAGATCAATATGCGGGTTTAGTGTTAAGAAGTTCGAGAGTGTTAACGGCAGTGTAGAATGCTGTGGATACTGTCGTATCATCGCAACTAGGCGATTTGGCGTAAGCGAAGCTTTGCGAATATTGCTGAGCACCATTTCTTGAGTGAGCTTACTCAACTCAATTCGACAGCCAAGTGGTGCATGAGGAAAGCCTTGCCTTATTTCATCACTGATAGCGCGATGACCTTTACCAATTAACGCTCTAAATTTATTTGAAAAATCATATTCTGGGTGTGAGTTACCAACAAAGTCCAGTACGGTGCAGCACTCTTTCCCCTCAGCTAAGCGCAATCCACGCCCTAGCTGTTGCAAGAAAATAGTTAAACTTTCTGTTGGCCGCAAAAACAGTAAGGTATCGACTTCGGGAATATCGACACCTTCGTTGAAGATATCAACCACACAAAGCACGTTAATGTTTCCAGAGCGAATAGCTTGCTGCTTTTTTTGCCGATCGTTTCTGTTATCACTAGTCAGCACATCAGCATTGACCCCTTTCAGTAAAAATTGCTTTGCCATGTATTGCGCATGCTCTTTACTCACGCAAAAAGCTAAGGCCTTCATTTTTCTTGTATCGGTAATTATCTCCTGCATACTCAGCAAGATCTTGTTAAAACGGACTTGATTGTGGGTGTAAAGATTAGTCAGTTGAGCAATGTCGTAACGCCCCCGACTCCACGCAATGTCGCGAAGATCAGTATCATCATCAATACCAAAATACTGAAAAGGACAAAGATGGCGGCGATTAATCGCTTCAGGCAAACGAATTTCAGCCGCAACCACACCGCAGAAATCCACTAAAATATCACCACCATCATGTCTCTCCGGTGTTGCAGTCAAGCCGAGTAATATTGCGGGTGAAAAATATTCCAATACCGGGCGATAAATATTTGCAGCAATATGATGAACTTCATCTATAACTATGTAGTCATAAAAGTTTGAAGTCAGGTTAAGTTGACTCAGATTATTGTTCAGTGTCTGAATTGAGACAAACAACTGCCGATAATGATTCGGCTTATGCAAACCAACCCACAACTCGCCAAATTGACCATTGCGTAAAACACCACGATAAGCTTCTCTCGCTTGTTTTAGGATTTCTTCTCGGTGCGCGACAAATAAGAAATTTGCTTGCGGCTTCTGTTTAATAAAGCGTGAAAAATCAAAAGCTGAAATCAGGGTTTTTCCAGTACCTGTTGCTGCGACGACCAAATTGCGAAACCGCAGGTGAACACTACGCTCAACCGCTAGTTGTTCCAAAATATCGCTTTGATGAGGGAACGGGGATATATCAAAGAAGTGTGTAGCGCTACACTCATAATCACCACACTGCTGACTCAAGGCTTTGTTGAGTTTTTCGCGACTCGTTGTATCACCATCAAAATGTTCAAAATCATTGGATTCCCAATAGGTTTCAAAGGTACTCAATGACTTATTAATAATGTGTGGAATTTCTTGAGACGTAATTTTTAAATTCCACTCCAGACCATTTGTTAACGCTGAATGGGAAAGGTTGGAAGACCCGATATAGCCGGTGTGGTAGCCAGTGTCTCGCAAGAAAAGGTAGCTCTTTGCATGTAGACGCTCACGCTCGGAGTTGTAACTCAACTTCACTTCGGTATTCGGTAAACTGGCCAAATACTCAACAGCTTTGGCGTCCGTAGCCCCCATATATGAGGTAGTAATTATTTTTAGCTCGCGACCACTTGCAGTAAACTCTTCCAACTCTTTTCGAAAGATTCGGATTCCGGCCCACTTAATGAATGACACTAGCCAGTAAATTTTATCCGCAGATAGAATTTCTCTTTTTAATTCAGATTCAAGAGACAATCCGGCATTGCTGCCACAAAAGAGCTCACTTTGAGTTAAACCTGTCAGCGGGAATATGTCGTTTATGTACTTTTTAAAATCAGCTGAAACAGGATTTTTAAGTTCATATAATGCAGTAAGAATTTTTCCTTGACTAACAAGCAAATTATCTTCGATAAAATCGTCATCTTGAATTTGTGTTTTTAGCCATAAAAGCAACTGATTGGAAAAGGCAATTTGCTGTTGCAACCGATCATCACCCGTAGGGACAGAGTCAATTGCGTATTGAAGAATGTTTGCTAAGAAGCGGGATAACCACGTTGATGCTTCGCTACTATTAAGCTCTCGCTCACCCACATAAAATTGCTCTCGGTCAATTCGACTAGCTATAAGCTGCGTTATAAGCTGCTCATAGATCCCAACTTGTTGCATACGTTCCCTTTATAGTCTCAAGCACCTTTCAGCCGCATACTATCTCACGTTTGCAACCCTTCGCCTAAGAATTACCCTTCCCTGTATAAAGATTCGTGGGAATAACACGTCACTCCCAGATTGCACTGCACTCTAATCCCGCTCGAAGCGGCTGAGGGTGTTGCTGAAAATGGCATAGCGAGGCATGGATGCCGACGCAGCGCCAGTCGAATCAGGGAAGAGCGTCTGGCGCGTTAGCCAATTTTCAGCATAAGCCCGAAGGAGTTGTCCGTTTCGTCGCGGGTCGCAGGGGGATTGGACAAGGGGGCAAGTCGATACTGCCCCCTTTCCTCGGGTGTGGGTTGAAAACCCGCGACCTTCCGGCCGCTGCAAGCGGCCAGTCCCGCAGGGACGAAAACTCTCAGCCTGTATAGGCGCCACTCGAATAGTGCAACTCATAACTGTGGCTGTAGATCTCAAGGATATTCCCGAAAGGATCTTCCATATAAATCATGCGATAAGGCTTTTCACCCGGGTAATAGTAGCGCGGGGCTTTCATGCGCTTTTTACCGCCAGCGGCGACGATTTTCTCGGCCAGGCCTTCGACATCCGGGTCTTGTACACAGAAGTGGAAGATACCGGTTTTCCAGTATTCGAAGTTGTTTTCCGGGTTCTCCTGATTTTTGAACTCGAACAGTTCAACGCCGATACGATCGCCGGTAGACAGGTGGGCGATGCGAAAACGCTCCCAGCCGGGGCCAAAAACATCGGTACACATTTCACCTATGGCCGAATCGTCCTCCACCACGTCGGTAGGCGGCATGATGAGATACCAGCCGAGCACTTCGGTGTAAAACTTTACCGCGGCCTCAAGGTCGGGCACTGAAATACCTATGTGGGAAAAGCTGCGTGGATATGTGTGCATGGCTAACCTCGTTGTGGAAATCATCTAGTTAAACAGGAGGGGCAATGGCTGCGGCATTGCCCGATGCACAAAGAGTACGCCTGAGATAGCCCAATGAAAAATTATCATATATTCTGACTTTAATAATTTTTTGTTATCCAAATTTCCAGCCTGCAAAACGCGGCCTATGACAATAAAAGCGGCCTGACTTTATGGTTAGCTTTAGCGCAGTGACGCATAAAGCGCAGCGGCAAAGCATAGAGAGCAGCGGCGACTCGGCGTAAAACGCCAAGCTGGAAATCAGACCCATTGAGAGCGGATATCATGCTTAACCCACTGTGGCTTAAGACCTTTGTCACCCTGGTCGACACCGGACACTTCACCCAAACGGCGAGCAAGCTGTTTATGACCCAGCCCGGGGTAAGCCAGCACCTGAATAAGCTCGAGCAGGCCTGTGGCCACCAGCTGCTTATTCGCAGCCGCAGTGGCATAGAGCTGACCGAAGCGGGTTCGCGGCTGTATCAGTACGCACTCGAGCAGGCCAAAGCCGAGGCGGCGCTGCTTGGCAGTTTGGATGAAGACAACCCCTACAGCGGCGTATGTCGCCTCGCCTGTTCAGGCGCGCTGGCGCAGCTGCTCTACCCCCGGCTTTTGGCGCTGCAGGCCGAGCATCCCGCACTTAAGGTGCATGTTGAAGCGGCGCCCAATGCCCGCATCATCAATGAGGTTCAGCAGGGCGAAAAAGACCTTGGCATTATCACGGCGCCGCCACCGAGGGGACTGTTTAATGAAGTTGAAATAGGCACTCAGGCGCTGTGTCTGGTGCTGCCGGCAAGCGCCAAAGAGGTTAGAGAAACCAAAGAGAAAGAAGAAAGCAGCGCCAGCGCCGAGACCAGAACAAGTGCCAACGTCAGTACCAGTGCCAATGACAGCGCTAGTGCCAACGCGAAAAGCCCCGACCTGCCCTCAATTGCCGAGCTCAAGGCGCTCGGGCTTATCAGCCACCCGGATGCGGCCCATTATCTGTCGCTGTTTTTTGCCCACAGTAAGCACGAAGGCTATCAAAATGCCTTTGCTGAAGACTTCCCTGTCAGCAGTTATATCAACCAGTTAGGGCAAATCCTGTTACCTGTGTCCCTTGGGCTTGGCTTTACCGTGCTGCCGCTGTCGGTGGCCGCAGCTTTCAGCGACCAGACAAAGCTCAGCCTGTTTGTTGGCAAAGAGCGGGTGTTTGAGCCGCTTTACCTTATTCACAAGCGCCAGCGGCAACTGCCCGCCCGATTTGATACCATCAAGGCGCTTATTCAGTCGGAACTTATTCAGGCGGCGCTTGCAGCAGGTACTCGCCAAGGCGACTGAAGCAGAAAGCAAAAGCCACCAAAGCGCGCCCAAACCGAGCGATATTCGATGAGTCAGCCATTCAACAAAATTTTTATTATCGGCCTGCCCCGCAGTGGCACCACCAGTGTGTGTGTGGCGCTGCTGGAGGCCACGCCCAAAGCCGGACGTGCGCCGCTCAAGGTGGCGCACATGGCCTTTACCAAGGCGAGCTTCGAGGCGGCCGATGCCATTGCCGATGCGCCCGTGTTCAGTGACTATCAAAAGCTCGACAAACTCTACCCCGGCAGTAAGTTTGTTTACCTTGAGCGCACAATCGATAGTTGGCTGCCATCGATGCAACGATTACTGGAGCGCATGCTGCCAAAGCTTGACCCAACCGCCAAAGGCGCGTTTCACCCCCAGCTGCGGCGCAGTTTTAATGAAGTGTTTGAGCTACATAAGGCCTTTAATCCGCCGCCAACCTTTAATCCGCCACCAAATAGCCACTTTAATATTCTCGCCGATGCGCACCTGAGCCTGTGCTTTATAAGGCATGAGCAGCAGGTGGATAGCTACTTTGCAGGACGTGACGATTTACTTAAACTAAACCCCGCCGCGCCCGGCGCGCTGGCGGCGCTGCACCGCTTTTTGGATCTGGCAGAGCTTGATGACGATACCCCCTTCCCGCACCTGAATCAGGCCGGCAGAGTGGCAGGGTTTGATGAATTCAAGCACCCGAACAAGGTGCCGGCGGAGCTTTCCGGCCCCGAGCGGCGCGCGTTTTTTGCCTATGGGAAATAGAGGTTCTGGATTCCAGATTCCAGGTTCTAGGCTCTAAGTTCCAGGTTCTAAACTCTGGATTCTAGACGCTAGCTTCTACTCCCCTTCTCCCGGGCGCTTTCGCACCACGGTCAGAAAGTCCAGCGCGACGCCACTGATGGCGTTAAAGCCGCGAATGCGAAACACCAGCTGCAGCAACTTAGGTCTTGGCCGCAGTTTGGGCTCTACCGAGCGCGGGATAAACCACAGGGTCACAAAAGTGCGCAGCACAGTTGAGACCAAAAACACCACAAAGATAGGGCTGCCAAGCTGCCAGCCGCTGACATCCATAAACGCCTGGGCGTGGGTCGCGATATAGCCGCCCACCATGGCGCCCACAAACACCAGTGCGGCGCTGAGTGCCGACTGCACCGCCGCATAACTGGCAAAGTCGGAGCGATAGGGGCGAATGTCGTACAGGTAATTGGCGGTACTTAGAGTAAAGCCGCTCCAGGCAAAGCCGGAAAACGCCTGAATAGCCAGAATGTACAAATAGTTATCCGAAAACAGCCACAACAGCGGCAGGCTGGGAATAAGGCTTGAGGTGATAATCATCACCAGCCGGTTGCCATAAAGGTCGCTGAAACGGCCCCAGGCTTTAAGGGTAACAAACTGGGTCAGAATCGAGGCCACGCTGGCACCGACAAACTCCAGATAACTGAAGTGCAGCTCTTCGAGCATATACACGGCAAAAAACGGTGCTGAGATGGCCACCATGGCCTGCATTCCCGCCACAAACAGGCTGTAATGGCGAAAGGTGCTGTCTTTCCAGGCCTCTTTAGAGCTGCCAAGAGTTCGCACAAATACCCCGGGCGTGCGCGCCTCGCGCGGCTCAGGGTCGTGCATTTTCCAAAAAAGCCAGGCAGAGACCCAGCGCCCTATAGCGGCGATGGAAAACAGCAAGCTGAAACCGAGCCAGGCCATGCCAATACTGTCGGTAAAACTCAAAATGCCGCCACCGAGGAAAAACACCGTCAGCGACGAGGCCATGGTCAGCCGGGTGCGTGCCGCAAAAAAGGCGCCGCGGCGCCGCTCGGGTACGATAGCGCCCATCCAGGCCCGCCAGTGGGGCTGGATCAGATTGGTAAAGCCATGATAAAGCGCGGCAAGTGCAATAAAAATCCACACCCCATGCTCAGGGCCAGATGCCTTATCGCCGTGGGTGAACTGCGCCGCCAACGCCCCCATGGCCAGCACCACCAGCGCCTGCAACGCAGCGCACAGACTGATAAACCATTTGCGGGCAAAGTGGCTGGCAAGCCACACCGACATTAACTGACTGATGGCACCAAAAAGCTGCGGCAATCCGCTGACCCAGGCCATTTGCCCCAGGGTGGCACCGATAAAAATCGCGAAGGCATTGAAGAAGTTATCTGAGGTGGCGGTCATCGCCGACGAGGCCACCGCCTCCTGCTGGCTGCGCTTTAAGGTCAATCTGAGCCAGTGGCTGCGCTGTGTCCGGCGACCCGGGGTTTCAACTGGCACGGTAGTGGTGGCAGAGCCTGACATAATTCAGTGGATGGCGATCTCGGGGTGGGGAAATTATGGCCAGTTCTGTTGCGCCATGCAACCAGCGACGCTCTCACAACAAACCGCCAGCGCCACAGCGAGCATCGCAATCAGCAGCGAGCAGCCAACATCAAAGAACGCAGCGCATTCAGCACCAGCGTAATCAACAAGCTGAGTCTGTGTCTGCCTCGGGGATGAGCATGAGTCTGAATCGGATGTGGATCTGGGGCTGAGTCTGCATTGAAACGCAAGGCTAAAGCCAACTGACCTCACCAGCACTGGTTGCGACTAGGCAAGATTTTGCTCAGCCCAGCTTTTCGGCTTTTGTTTCGTTCAGGCAGTTGTTCAGCTACAAAATGCAAACACCACCCGCAGGTGGTGTTTGTTAAGCTTTGGAGCGCTTAGCAGCCGACGCAGGCTTTCAGCTCATCGGCCTGGGTCAGCAGGCTGCGATACAGGGTAAACTGATTGGCGGCGCGGTCGAGGTTGTGACCTTCGCGGTGCACATGGAAATACACATCGCCATTGAGGTGATCGGTCAGGAAGCGAATGCCAATCATCAGGCACATAATGCGGGCACCAAGCCAGAGGCTGCTGCGCTCGGACTCCTGCATCACATCACCCAGCTCAGCCAGATAGCCGCGGCAAATGGCGGCAAAAATCGCCGGACGCACCTGCACGCGGTCAAGATTGGTGCTGTCTTCGGCTTCGGGCGAGGTAAAGGTACGCACCATGTCGCCAAAGTCGTACATCAGATGGCCCTTCATGCAGGTGTCCAGATCGATGATGGCCATGGCAGAATCATCACGCTTATCAAAAAGCATGTTGTTGATTTTGGTGTCGTTATGGCAAACACGCAGCGGCAGCTTAGGCTCAAGCTCGGCAAGCTCATCCAAAAGCCCCTGCTGGCTCAGGGCAAAATCGACCCAGTCGCGGCAACCATCGAGACGACCGGCCTTATTGTCGCGCACGGCCTGCTCGAGGGCGGCGATCCGGCCCGGCAGAAAGTGGAATTTTGGGATCACATCGCCAATCTGGGCGGCATCAAAATCGCACAGGGCGCGGGCAAAGTGGCCAAAGGCGCGGGCAGCCTGCTCGGCCTGCTCTTCATTGCCAACCACCTCGATGCTGCTTGAATGCTTAAGATAACGAATCGCGCGCCAGAAACCGGCTTCACCCAGATCCACCGCCAGCTCGCCCTCGGCAGTTACCTTGGGGCTGACGACCTTAAGGCCGTACTCGGCGCCTTCTTTTTCCCCCAGATGCTGGCTGATAAGACCGGCGTTTTCGACCAGCGTCCAGGGAGTCTTGAACACGTCAGTGTTGAGCTTTTGCAACACCATGTTGCCTTCGTCCCACGACACCAGATATGTGTCGTTGATATGGCCATTGCCCAGCGGGGCAATCTTGGCAGCACTGCCTTCCAATCCATAGTGGGGCAGAACCTGCTGCCGGATAGTTTCAATCACGCAATAACTCCATCAATCTTGATTTTACCCGTGGAGCGTCCTCGGCATAGGTTACCCCCAGCCATTCCCCTTGGGCGGTTTCTACCCGAACCTCTTGACCCCGGTCGATACAGGACTGCACCACGTGGGGAAGATAACATTCCTCCCGAGCAGAAGGCGATGCAAAAAGAAAGGATATTAACGCTTCTTTCACCTTGCTGACAACGCTGTCATCAAATCCCCACAGGGTCATGGACACAGGCACAGCGGCGTCAAGCGGCAAACGCTCCCCTTCGAACAGGCCACAAAGCCCCTGCTCTGTTTGTGAAATCTCTGTGAATTCCTTAACTTGCTTTAAAAGCCCTGCCTCAACGGCGCAGATGCCACGATTAACGCCGCCATGCTCCGACAGGGTCGCCGCCAACGGATAGGCCACCATCAACCAGCCGCCGCGACCAAGGCCGCGGGCCATTTGGACAAACGCATCATCGCCGTAATAGTCATCGGCGGTGATCACTGCAAAGGGGCCAGCCAGTAAATCCCGGGCACAATAGAGTGCATGGGCCGTGCCCCAGGGCTTTTGCCTTCCTGCGAGCAGCGAAGGGATCGCCTCAGCCGCAACCGGCAAATCATCCATGCACTGAAAGCAGTAATCGACCTGAAAATTTGCAGGCAGCCGCGCGAGCCTCGCCTTCATCTCCTGCTCGATTTCGGGGCGGATGACCAGCACAGCGCGGGAAAATCCGGCCTTGATGGCGCTTTCAATTGAAAGCTCCAACATGGTTTCGCCATCGGGCCCGAGGGCTGCAAGCTGCTTATTGCCGCCGAAGCGACTGCCAAAACCGGCTGCGAGTATTACCAGAGTAAGGTCTGTCATAGGAGTCAATGCATAGGTGTCAATGTCAGGAGACCAACATCAGGGGCCAAAAGAACTGAGGCGAGAGTGTACGCCACCCTCGCCCCCTGCGGCCAGTGTCGATATCAGGGTGTGAGCAGCGCCGCAAATCGGGCGTTGCTTTCAATCACAGCCTGGCTGCCTTTGAGGCCAAAGGCCTGACCGCACAGCTGCACGTTTCCACGCAGCGCCAGGTCCTTCACTATCGCCTGGGTATCCAGCGGCGAGAAACGCGCCTCGCGCATGCCGTTTGCCGAGGTAACAGTAAGCGGACGATAGCGATTGCCGTTGTTAAAGAGTGCGGTAGCACAGTAACGGTCGCCCTCGCCGCTCGCCAGCGACCACAGGGTCGCAGCATCGGTGATTTGCCCTGACCAGCCAAGGATCAGCGCTTCCCCTTCAAGTTTCAGGGTTACCCCGGACTCCAGCGTTACGCTGCTTACCTGCACATCGGGTGTTTCAGTCTCTGCCACCTTGGGCGCCTCATCCGGCGCCTGGGATATCCGCAGTGTCAGCCAGCTGCCACCGGCAATCACCAGCGCGGCAGCGGCGCCGGAGAGGTAAAAGCGCCACCAGCGCTTGAGATGGAAATAAATCGCTTCCATCAGCACTTCGAGCGAACCTTCACCGTTAAAGGCGTCACTCCAGGTGCGCTCTTTTACCGCTCCTGGCTGCGGCTCAGTCTCATCGCCGGCAAAGGGTTGCCAAGTGGGTTCATCCCGCTGCCCGTCTTTACCGCCCGAATACGCGTTACCGCCCGAATAAACTTCGTCATCGGCCTTCTTGCCGAAGGGCCACAAGCCCTTGACCTTGCTGACCATACCGCCGGCTGAGTCACGCAGTGACGGACGCGGCTCGTCGGTGCGCCGAACGCGCGGCTCGGCCACCAGCCCAAAATCGTCGTCTTTGGCAGACAGGAAGCGGCCACCGGGCCCACCGTCGGCGGCCAGGCCCTGACTCTGGCTTTGAACCGGGCCCTGATCCCAGCGCTGATCTAAGCTCTGATCTAAGCCCTGGCCATAAACCAGCCCATCATAGTCATCGCGATGTTGGCGGCGAGCAGACTCCCTTGTTTCAGGGCGCCAGGGTTCGCGAGCCGCCTGATAGGCAGATGCCTGCGGCTTAACACGCTCATCTGAGTGAACATGCGCAGCCGATGCGCCATACCCGCGCCTGTCGTCGCTGTACTGAGAAGCTTCAGCATCGGCAGCGGCGTCGTCCGCATCATGCCTTATTTGATCAAGCGCTTTTGCACCACGACGTTCCAAGTCACGGCCGTCAGGATAACCATCTTCGGCATTCGCATCACGGCGGTGGCTGGGCTGATGCTGACTATCGTCTGCGCTTTCATCCCTGTCGTCATCGCGCTCATCCCAGTCGTCGTCGCGTTCAGCCTCGTCGCCCTCTGAAGCATACTCAGAATCTTCTGATTCACTTAGCACCGGCTCGCGCCGTGGCAGCACAGGCTCCTTTGCCGGCATTTTGGGATGCCAGAAGCCTTCGTCATACTCCTTCACCGGCCTTGATGGCAGCACGGCCATCAGCAGGGTAACGGCAAGCCCCATGGCAAAGCACACCAGCGCAAAGGCCAGGTTCCAGCCAAAGGCAAGACACAGCAGCCACAGCGGCAAGGGCGCAAGCGCCGCCACCAGATAACCGCGGGGACGCACCGCATCGCGGCAGCGACGTTTAAGCGACAGCCCAAACACAGCGCCAAGCACCAGACCGGGAAGCCACAGCCAATGACCGGCACCAAAAAGAACGGCCAACAAGCCGGGGGCCGTGTAAGTCACCAATCCTATGGCACCGGTACGCCGACCGTTATCGAATCCATCCAAACTGAAAAAGCTGCCAAGCTTCAAGGTGAACCTCAAGAAATCAGTCGTTAATGCTCGCAGCCTATCCAAATTTTGCCCGATTGTCAGCGTTAACACGCTGCAACTGGCGCAGATGCCAGCAGCAAGAATATAATAGTGGGCTAAATGTCCATTTCAGCTGGCCAAACTTAAGGGCTCAGCACAAGCGAAAGGCCCATCGATGAGCAAGCGCGGAAACCTCTACATAGTGTCGGCACCGAGCGGCGCCGGTAAATCTTCTCTGATTTCAGCGCTGCTGAAAGATAAACCCGCCGACATGCAGGTGTCAGTGTCGCACACCACCCGCAACCCGCGTCCGGGCGAAGAAAACGGCGTGCATTATCACTTTGTCAGCGTCGACCAGTTTAAAGCGCTTATCGACCAGAACGCCTTTTTTGAATGGGCCGAGGTATTTGGCAACTTTTACGGCACCTCGCGGCTCACCGTGCAGGACACCCTGGAGCGCGGCATCGACGTGTTTCTCGATATCGACTGGCAGGGCGCGCAGCAGGTGAAAAAACTGATGCCAGAGGCTCAGGGCATTTTTATTCTGCCCCCAAGTCGCGAGGAGCTGGAGCGCCGTCTGGTGGGTCGTGGTCAGGACAGCGCCGAAGTCATCGCCTCACGCATGGCACAGGCGGTGTCGGAAATGTCCCACTTCAATGAATATGAATATGTTATCGTGAACGATAATTTTGATGAAGCGCTCGCCGATCTTCGGGCTATCATCCGCGCCGGGCGCTTAACCTTAGCTGGTCAAGCCCGCACCCACAGTGATATGCTTAAAGGTCTGTTGGCAGACTAACTGCCTTAGTGTACACTTTTGCGTCATTTTTTCACTGGACCGGTGGTTAAGCCGGCTAATTTGGGAGTTCCGTTACATGGCTCGCGTAACTGTAGAAGACGCCGTTAAGCAGATCGGCAACCGTTTTGACATGATCCTGGTTGCGGCCCGCCGCGCCCGTCAAATTGCCGTTCAGGGCAAAGACCCCATGGTGGAAGAGCAAAATGACAAGCCAACCGTTATCGCCCTGCGCGAAATCGAGAAAGGCCTGGTGAATTCCAGCACTCTGGATGCCGATGAGCGTCAGAGCGTGCGTGAGCGCGAAGCCGCTGAAATCGCCGCCGTTGCTGCTATCGCAGAAGGTCGCTCACTGTAATATCCGGAGGTATGCCACTTGTATCTGTTTGAAGGTCTTAAGGAATCAGCTTCCGCTTACCTCGACAGCGGCCAAGTGGCATTACTCAAACAGGCTTATCAGGTTGCCCGCGATGCCCATGAAGGGCAGATGCGCACCAGTGGTGAACCCTATATCACCCATCCGGTGGCGGTAGCCAAGATTTTGGCCGACATGCGTCTCGATCACGAGACCCTGATGGCCGCCCTGCTGCACGACACCATTGAAGACACCCAGGTCACCAAAGACGATTTAACCGAGCTGTTTGGCAGTTCGGTGGCGGATTTGGTTGAGGGTGTCTCCAAGCTCGACAAGCTCAAATTCCGCGACAAAAAAGAAGCCCAGGCGGAAAACTTCCGCAAAATGATGATGGCCATGACCCAGGATATCCGGGTTATTCTCATCAAGCTGGCTGACCGCACCCACAATATGCGCACCCTCGGCGCCCTGCGCCCCGACAAACGTCGCCGCATCGCCCGCGAAACCCTGGAAATTTACGCCCCCATCGCCAACCGTCTGGGTATTCACAATATCAAGACTGAGCTGGAAGATTTGGGTTTTCAGGCCTATTACCCGATGCGCTACCGGGTGCTCAAAGAAGTGGTCAAGGCCGCGCGCGGCAATCGCAAAGAGCTTATCGCCAATATCGAATCCGCCATCGAGGCCAGACTCGATGAAACCGGTATTCCCGGCAAGGTCAAAGGCCGCGAAAAGAACCTCTATTCCATCTACAACAAGATGCGCGGCAAAGAGCTGCAATTCCAGGAAGTGATGGATATCTATGCCTTTCGCGTTATCGTCGACTGCATAGACACCTGCTATCGGGTGCTTGGCGCCATGCATGGCCTGTACAAGCCCCGCCCCGGCCGCTTTAAAGATTACATCGCCATTCCCAAAGCCAACGGTTATCAGTCGCTGCACACCTCGCTGTTTGGCCCCCACGGGGTGCCGGTCGAGGTGCAGATCCGTACCGAAGACATGGATCAGATGGCCGACAAAGGGGTTGCGGCCCACTGGGTATACAAAGGTGGCAGCGAAACACCGGGCACCACCACCCAAGTGCGCGCCCGCAAGTGGATGCAAAGCCTGCTTGAGCTGCAGCAAAGCGCCAGCTCCTCGTTCGAATTCGTTGAAAACGTTAAGACCGAGCTCTTCCCCGACGAAATTTACGTGTTTACCCCCGAAGGGCGCATTCTCGAGTTGCCGGTGGGCGCCACCGCGGTGGACTTCGCCTACGAAGTGCATACCGACGTGGGCAACACCTGCGTGGGCGCACGGGTAAACCGTCAGGCTTATCCGCTCAGCCAACCGCTGATTTCCGGCCAGACTGTAGAAATTATTACGGCTAAAGGCGCCAAGCCCAATGCCGCCTGGCTCAACTTTGTGGTCACCGGCAAAGCCCGCGCCAAAATCCGTCAGGTGCTGAAGAATCTCAAGCAGGATGAAGCCATTGCTCTGGGCCGTCGTCTGCTCAATCACGCCCTTGGCGATGTGCGCCTCGATGACATCAGCAAAGAGCAGCTCGACAAGGTCATAGTTGAAACCAAGCACAAGGATTTGAACCACCTGCTGACCGACATCGGCCTTGGCAATGCCATGAGCATAGTCATAGCCCAGCGTCTGCTTGGCGACACAGTGCCCGAGAGCCGTGGCGAGTCAAATCTGATGCCAATCCGCGGCGCCGAAGGCATGCTGGTATCATTTGCCAAGTGCTGCCACCCTATCCCCGGCGATGCGGTGATTGCCCACGTGAGTCCGGGCAAGGGTCTGGTGGTGCACATGGAAAACTGCGCCAATATCCGTGGGTATCAGGGCGAGCCGGACAAATACATTCCGGTGCAGTGGGACAAGGTCGACGGCGTCGAGTATCAGGCCAATCTGCGGGTGGAAATTGTTAACCATCAGGGCGCACTGGCCAAGATCACCTCGATCATCGCCAGCGAAGGCTCCAACATTCATAACCTCAGTACCGAGGAGCGCGACGGTCGGGTGTACCTGATCAACCTGCGCATTTCGGTACGCGATCGTATCCACCTGGCCAACGTGATGCGCCGCATCAGGGTACTGCCCGAAGTGCTGCGCACCTCCCGTAACCGTTGATGGCCGGCAAACGCTAATTCAAAGGAAGCACCACCATGGCAGAAAAAATCATCATCGCCACCGACAAAGCCCCCGCCGCCATCGGCACCTATTCACAGGCAGTGAAAGTAGGCTCAACCGTGTATCTTTCAGGCCAGATCCCGCTGGATCCGGTCAGCATGACCCTGGTTGGTGATGACTTTGAAGCCCAGACTGTGCAGGTATTTGAAAACCTCAAGGCCGTGTGCGAAGCCGCCGGCGGCAGCTTTGCCGACATAGTCAAACTGAACATCTTCCTCACCGACCTGTCGAACTTTGCCAAGGTCAACGAGATCATGGGTCGCTACTTCAGCCAGCCATACCCAGCACGCGCCGCCATCGGCGTAAAAGAGCTGCCACGTGGCTCGCAGGTTGAAATGGACGGCGTGATGGAGCTGTAAGTCCATCACCCCATCTTAAAGGCGCTGCGGCGCCTTTTTGCATTTTTGCGCCCTCGCCCACCAGCAGCTCTGGCGGCAAAGCCAAGACCAAAAGCCAAATACAATCCAGCAACATCTGACCACAGCTAAATCATTTGCCGGGTGTCGCAAAAGCCGACATACTGGCTATCAAACACGCGTTTGAACCCGCTCAGACGTAAAAAATCAGAACAAACAAGATGGAAGTAGCCATGCAATCCACATTCAAGACGCCTGTCGAGATGCTTAATCACTGGGTCGACACTCAGGGTGACAAAATCTATTTGCGCCAGCCGGTGAATGGCCAATACCGCGATTTCAGCTGGCGGGACGTAAAACGCAAAATGGAGCAACTGGCGGGCTCGCTGCGCCATCTTGGTCTCAGCCCCGGTGACAAGGTCGCGATCCTGTCAAAGAACTGTGCCGAGTGGTTTATTACCGACCTGGCGCTGATGCATGGCGGCTATATCAGCGTGCCGATTTATCCTACGGCCAATGCCGACACTATCCGCTATGTGCTTGAGCACAGCGGCGCCAAAGCCATTTTTATCGGTAAGCTGGATCACTGGGCCGATCAGGAAGCGGGCGTAGGCGGCAGCATACTGCGCATGGCCTTCCCCTACGACACCATGCCAACCCAATACGGCTGGGAGCAACTGCTCAGTATGGGTCAGCCGCTCACCGAGGCGCGCACGCCCCAGGCCGACGATATCATGACCCTGATTTACACCTCAGGCTCCACCGGCAATCCCAAGGGCGCAATCCAAACCTTCGGCAGCTACGGCTGGACCTGCGGCGCCGTGGTGCGCGATTTGAAAACCGATGGTGAAGACCGCCTGCTGTCTTACCTGCCGCTCGCCCACATCACCGAGCGGGTCGCCATCGAAGGCTCCTCTTTCTATTCCGGCAGCACGGTTGCCTTTGTCGAAAGCCTGGATACCTTCGTCGCCGACGTGCAGCGCATGCGCCCAACGGTATTCTTCTCGGTGCCAAGACTCTGGACCCTGTTCCAGAAAAACATCATCGACAAGGTGGGTTACGACAAGCTTAACTTCCTGCTCAAGCTGCCGCTTATCAGCTATTTGGTTAAGCGCAAGATCCACAAGGGATTAGGCCTTGATAAGTGCCGCCTGCTGGGTTCAGGTTCGGCACCTATCCCGCCGGCGCTGCTGCGCTGGTACCACAGCATTGGGCTTAACATTTGCGAAGCCTGGGGCATGACCGAAAACTGCGCCTACTCCATCATCAATCATCCGTTTGATGCCAGCAAAATCGGTACTGTAGGCAAGCCCATCGTTGGCTGCCAGGTGCGCCGCGGTGAAGATGGCGAGCTGCTGGTAAAGAGCCCCGGCCTGATGAGTGGTTACTATCTGCAGGATGAAGCCACCGCCGCCGCCTTCGATGAAGATGGCTTCTTCCACACCGGTGATTTGTGCTCCATCGACGCCGATGGCTGTATCAGCATCACAGGCCGGGTGAAAGACAACTTCAAGACTTCCAAGGGCAAGTATGTGGCGCCTGTGCCCATCGAGCGCAAGCTCGCCCAGGATCCACACCTTGAGCTGATTTGCGTAATTGGCTCGGGCCTGCCGCACCCGATCGCGCTGGTGCAGCTGTCGGCTGGTGCCACGTTGCAGGCCCGCGCCGAAGTGCGCGCCTCCATCAAGGCCACCCTCGATGCCATCAACCCCAACCTCGAATCCCACGAAACCGTGGATGCCGTGGTGGTGGTGACTGAGCCCTGGACCATCGAGAACGATGTGTTGACCCCGACCCTGAAGATTAAACGTCACGTGCTGGAAGCCCGCTTCAGTGCCAAGGTCGATGGCCAGCGGGGCGCCAAAGTAGTGTGGGAAGACGAAATCTGAGCCCGCGCGCCAGATAAAAGCACCCGCCCATAAAGTCAAAAAGCTCGCCAATCGGCGAGCTTTTTCGTTAGCAAATCGGCAATCAGTACTGGGCTTGTTTAGCCGCCAGCGCCGACTGCACCTGCTTGATGGCGGTGCCGCCGAGCACGTCGCGCTTGGCAAGACACTGCTCGAGACTGAGGTGCGGATACACATCTTCACCAATCACCGCCGAGAAGGCCTGCAGGCTCTCAATCGGCAAGGCCTCCAGCGCCACGCCCTTGGCGATGGCGTGCAGTACGACTTCACCCACTATATGGTGCGCCTCGCGAAACGGAATGCCCTTGGCCACCAGATAATCGGCAAGCTCGGTGGCGTTGGCATAACCCTGCTCGGCCGCCTGACGGGTATTGGCGCGGTTAACCTTCACGCCTTCCAGCACCAGCGCCGCCATATCAAGACAAATGCCCCAGCTGTCGACGGTATCAAACAGGCCTTCTTTGTCTTCCTGCATGTCCTTGTTGTACGCCAGCGGCAGCGCCTTCATGGTGGTGAGAATGCCGACCAGATTGCCGTACACCCGGCCACTCTTGCCACGGATAAGCTCGAGTGCATCGGGGTTTTTCTTTTGCGGCATCAGCGATGAACCAGAGGTGACATTATCGGCAAGCTCGATAAAGGCCGCTTCGCCGGTATTGAAAAAAATCATGTCTTCCGCCATCCGCGACAGGTGCATCATAGACACAGCCGCAGCGGCGCACAGCTCCACCACATGGTCGCGATCGGATACCGCATCGAGGCTGTTGAGGGTTGGCCTGGCAAAGCCCAGCGCCGCAGCCAGTGCATGACGGTCGATGGCATAGGCAGTGCCGGCAAGGGCGCCCGAGCCCAGCGGACAGGTGTTGAGGCGCGCGGTGGCGTCAGTGAGGCGCGATAAGTCACGCTCAAGCATCTCCACATAGGCAAGACACCAATGTCCAAAGGTTACCGGCTGCGCCCGCTGCAGATGGGTGTAGCCCGGCATCACCGCGTCCAGCTCACGCCCGGCAAGGGCCAGCAGCGCGCCAATCACGGCCTTGAGTTTGGTCTCAATCACGCTGGCGCTGGCCTTACACCAGAGCTTGAGATCGGTCGCCACCTGATCGTTGCGGGAGCGGCCGGTATGGAGCTTTTTGCCGAGATCGCCCACTTTTTCAATCAGTTTGCTTTCAACAAAACTGTGAATGTCCTCGGCGCCGCTGCCGATGATGGCCGCTTCGTCTTCGCCGACCTCAAGCAGTAATTCACTCAGCGCCGCCTTAAGGCGACTGCACTCATCGGCATTCAGCACACCCACGCTGGCGATAGCATCGGCCCAGGCGATGGAACCCTCTACATCCTGCACAAACAGGCGGTAATCCACCGGCAAAGAGTCGTTGAAGAGTTGGAACAGGGCACTGGCCTGCCCCTGAAATCTGCCGCCCCACAAGGCCATCGCGATTCTCCTTATGCCCGGGTTTGCCCCAAAGCTAACTTAAACTTTGTAAAATCAATGGGGGCCATCGGCCCCCATCTGGATTATTGCCGGTTTACTTGCTGTTGTAGGCGCGGATGCGACTTGCCAGCGAGTAAAGACGGATAAAGCCTTCGGCGTGCTTCTGGTCGTAGACGCTGTCTTCACCGAAGGTGGCGAAGGCCTCGGAGTAGAGGCTGTTTGGCGAGCGCTTTTGCACCGCCATGGCCTGACCTTTGTAAAGCTTAACGACCACTTCGCCGTTGACCATGGTCGCCAGTGACTCAGAGGCCGCCAGCAGCGAATCGCACAGCGGCGTGAACCAGCGGCCGTCGTACACCAGATGCGCCATCTTGGCGGCGATTTGCTCGCGCCATTCGCGGCAGCTCTTATCCAGCACCAGCTCTTCCACGGCACGCAGCGCGGCAAACATCACGGTGCCGCCGGGGGTTTCGTAGCAGCCACGGGACTTCATGCCCACCAGGCGGTTTTCGGTGATGTCGATACGGCCAACACCGTGGGGTGCGGCGATGGCATTGAGGGTCATCAATACCTGATATGGGCTCATGGCCTCACCGTTAACGGCGGTGATGCGGGCATTTTCCACCTTCAGGGTCACGTATTCAGGCTTGTTTGGCGCATCTTCCGGATCGGCGGTCAGGGTCCATACCTGCTTGGATGGCTCGTTCCATGGATCTTCCAGCTCGCCACCTTCGTGGGAGATGTGCCAGGCGTTGGCGTCGCGGCTGTAGATTTTGGTGGCAGAAGCCGAGGTCTTGATATTGCGCTCGGCAAGGTAGGCCAGCAGATCTTCACGGCTGGACATATCCCACTCACGCCATGGGGCGATGACTTTAAGCTCAGGCGCCAGTGCGGCGAAGCAACCTTCGAAACGCACCTGATCGTTACCCTTGCCGGTACAGCCGTGGCACAGGGCATCGGCGCCCACTTTGCGGGCCACTTCCACCTGGGCCTTGGCGATGATAGGACGCGCCATGGAGGTACCCAGCAGATAAGTACCTTCGTAGATGGCACCAGTGGCTATGGTCGGGTAAATGTAGTCTTTTACAAATTCTTCTTTCAGGTCAACGATGTGACACTCGCTGGCGCCGGAGGCAAGCGCCTTCTCGGTCAGGCCCACCAGCTCTTCTTCGCCCTGCCCCACGTCGGCACAAAAGGCCACGATTTCGCAGTTGTCGTAGTTTTCTTTAAGCCAGGGGATGATCGCCGAGGTGTCCAGGCCGCCGGAATAGGCGAGCACCACTTTCTTGATACCGGTTTTGCTTTTTTCGATTGCCATGTCAGTTTCCCAGAAGGCGCACTCGGCGCCGATTAATCTAAAATCAATGAATTAACCCAGCAGTGTCACGAGCACTGCGTTTTGCACATGCATGCGGTTTTCCGCCTGGTCGAGGATGAGCGAGCCTTCGCCATCCATCACCTCATCGGTCACTTCCACGCCGCGGTGGGCCGGCAGGCAGTGCATGAAGTAGCTGGCTCCGGCCTTTTCCATCAGTGCCTTGTTCACCTGATAAGGGGCAAACTTGGCCTTGATGTCGGCAAGCGAGGTGTTGTCGCCCATGGAAATCCAGGTGTCGGTATAGATGGCATCATGGCCGGCAATATCGTTAACGTCCGAGGTTAACACTATGTCGCCGCCATGGGCCTTGGCAATACGTCGCGCCTCCTGCACTTCAAAGCCATCAGGAAAGTGACCTGGCGGGCAGATCACTGTCATGGTGGCCCCGAGCAGCGCCGCGCCATACATCAGCGACTGACACACGTTGTTGCCATCGCCAACAAAGGCGAGCTTTACCTTCGACAGGTCATCAAACTTTTCTGCCAGACTCAAATAGTCCGCCAGCGCCTGACAGGGGTGATAGCGATCAGACAGGGCGTTAATCACTGGCACTGAACCATACTCGGCCAGCCCTTCCACGGTTTCGTGGGCAAAGGTGCGCGCGACAATGGCGTCGGCCCAGCAGGACAGATTAGAGGCAAAGTCCTGCACCGACTCGCGCTTGCCCAGCGCACCGTTTTGTTGATCCAGATACAGGCAGTGACCACCGAGCTTATTGATACCGATATCGAAACTGACGCGGGTGCGAAGCGAAGGCTTCTCAAACAGCATGACCACACTTTTGCCGGCAAGGGCACGGGAGTATTTGGCTGGCTCCGCTTTAATCGCTTTGGCGAGGTTAAGCAGATCCAGCAATTGCGTCTGCGTCAGTTGGTTAATCGATATCAAATGCTTCATGGTTCATATCCTAAGGTTGTATCTGCGTGCCCACGGCCTCACCCTTAATCAGTGCGGCCAGTTGTTCGCTGTCACGCCAGGAGGCTACCTGTACCGGCTCTCCCAGCCATTCGGCCACTTCGAGTGCGGCCTCCACTTTGACTTTCATGCCCTTTTCAATCACACCGAGCTTCACCAACTCCTCGCTCTGGGCGCGGCTGAGGCTTGGAATGAGAGTGCCTTTACCATCCAGCACGCCGGAGACATCCGACAGCAGCACCAGCTTGCCGCCGAGTAACTTGGCGAGTACAGAAGCGGCCTGATCGGCGTTGACGTTCAAAAGCTCGCCATCTGCCGTCATGGCGATGGAACTGATAATCGCCAGCCAGCCCTGCGACAGGATGAACTCCAGCGCCTTGGCGCTGCCGGGGCTGACTTCGCCCACCATGCCAAGACGCTCGTCTTTAATCACGGCGCTGACCATACCGCCGTCGCACAGACTCATGCCCATGCTGACCACACCGGCCTTGGCGGCTGCGCCCTGCAGCAACTTGTTGGAGGTACCGGCGAGGGCACCGGCAATAACCGGCATCTGCTCGGCAGGTGTGACCCGCAGGCCGTCGAGCTTGACGGTTTCCATGCCGTTGGCCTTGAGCTGCTCGTCCACCAGACAGCCGCCGCCATGCACCAGCACCACGGGCTGGCCCTGCTCAAACAGCTGGGAAATGGTGTCCATCAAGCGCGCCATACCCATGTCGCACTGCAGCAGTGCGCCGCCCACTTTTAATACCAATACTTTTTTCGCTGACATGCCGATGTTCTCCATCTCACGCGCCAAAATGAATCTTTATGCACTGCAGCGCCTGGCTGGCAGCACCCTTCATCAGGTTATCGATGGCGCTTGCCACCACCAGATAGCCGCTCTCTTCGTCAAACTTCCAACCCAGGTGGCAGTTGGGGGTAAGCACCACGTCATCCACCTTGGGGAACTGCCCCTGTTTTACAGTCACGATTGGGCTGTGGTCATACACCTGATACGCGGCGGCGACATCGGCGGTGGTGGTGCCGGGTTTCAGCTGCACCGTGATGGTGGCCAGAATGCCGCGTTTGAAGTTGCCAAGGTGCGGGGTGAAAATCACTTCCTGACCCAACTGGCTGGCGATTTCAGGCTGATGTCTGTGACCGAGCACGCCGTAGGGCGTGAGACTCACTTCGCAAAAACTGGTGTGCAGCTGTGCCTTACGGCCGGCACCGGTCACGCCACTCACGGCATTGATCACCGGACGGTTATCGGTCAGCAGCGCCTTAAGCGGCTTGAGCGCAGTCAGCGACGCGGTCGGGTAACAGCCGGGCACCGCAATCATGCGGGTTGCCTTGATGGCGTCGGCGTTCCACTCGGCCAGGCCATATACCGCCTTGGCAAGCACCTCGGGATAATCGTGCTCAAAGCCATACCACTTGGGATACTGAGACTTATCGGCAAAACGGTAGGCGCCGCTTAAGTCAAAGACTGCAAGACCGCGGTCGTAAAAATACGCCGCCAGCTCCAGCGATACCGAATGCTCGGTGGCCAGCGCCACGGCATCGGCCTCGGCAACAATGGCATCGAGCGCTGCATCGGTCAGTGGTGCTAAACGCAGGCCGATATGACTGTATACCGGATAAAGCTCAGAGAGCGCCTTGCCCTTATCGGCACTGCCTTCAGACACATACAGCCCCTGAACTTCATAGGCCGATTCTGCGGTGATGAGTGCGCAAAGCTGCGCTCCGGTATAGCCACTGGCACCAATGATGGCGATCTTTTTCATGGATTCCTGATTCTTTACTACTGATTAAACAGATACTTGAGGTCGTTGAACGGGGGAGTCGTGCGCTTGCGCCCCGGCTGCGGTTTATCGTCGCAGCCAATGCGGGTGTACAGATTTGGCAGTGGATATCATCTCAAACTTAACCATATTCTCTCTCACCTCGAGGCCATCGCTATGGTACTCGTCCCAGCTGAGTGCCAGACTATCACAATCCATTATTTATGCAACATGCATGAATATATATTTTTAATTGAGTGAATAAAAATTCGCGGGATCTTGGGGTCAACAGCGTTTGTGCTTAGCGTATTTATGTCGCTTTGCAGGCCAATAGCCACTGAGGCCCTTTTTGAGTAACCATGCATTCAGTGGACTGCAGAAATTGGCGTATTTTTCGCCCGCGCCAGCATAGCTGCGCGAGATGTCACTACTGTGATTTGATGGTGGATATTCATCAATCAGACTCATCTGATGAACATTTCTCAAAAATTACGCCGTTAAATCGCATACAACCATTGAAACAGGTCGTTTACACGGCAAGTTTTCAACAAATCACAAATGAACATGAAAAATCCTTAAATTGGTCAGTCCAATTGACCTTGGTCAGTTGACCCGCGCCTCATCGCTGTTTATTGTGCTTGAACGGCATTGCCTGAGATTCGTTGTAGCTCGTTGAGTGGAGATACCATGACAGACGTAAGAGGTAGCGAAAAAGTGACTGATATGTACGCCCAGCTTCGGGCCAACGTGGGCATGATGGGGCAAATTCTGGGTGACACCATGAAAGAGCACCTCGGTGAAGCCTTTCTGGACAAGGTGGAACAAATCCGCCTGCTGGCCAAAGACAGTCGCAGCGGAGATGCCGCCGCCAGGGAAAAAATGCTGAGCCTGCTCAGCGACTTGCCCGACGAAGAACTGGTGCCATTCGTAAAAGCCTTTAACCAGTTTCTGAACCTGGCCAACATAGCCGAACAGTTTCATACCATCAGCCGCAACTGTGATGAGCTGGTGTGTGTGCCGGATCCGGTAGAGCAGCTGCTTGGTCGTATGCTGGGCGGCAACGTCGACAAAAAAGAAATGCTGTCGACCCTAAAGACGCTGGATATCGACCTGGTGTTGACCGCGCACCCAACTGAAATTTCCCGCCGCACCCTTATTCAAAAATATTCTGGCATTGTGGATTGCCTGCAGGATCTGGAAAACCCGCAGCTGACCGAGCGCGAACATAAAAATCAGATGCTGCGCCTGCGCCAGCTTATCGCCCAGATTTGGCACACCAATGAAATCCGCCGCGAGCGGCCGACTCCGGTGGATGAAGCCCGCTGGGGCTTGTCGACAATTGAATCGTCCCTCTGGCATGCGGTGCCGGATTTTCTGCGCCAGCTTAACGATCAGGTCGAGCAGGCCACCGGCACCCAAATTCCGACCGACATGGCGCCGGTACGCTTTTCAAGCTGGATGGGCGGCGACCGTGACGGCAACCCATTCGTGACCGCCAAGGTGACCGCCGAGGTGCTTGACCGCAACCGCCACACCGCCGCCCGTCTGTATCTGAAAGACGTGGTCGAGCTGGTGCATGAGCTGTCGATGGAAGAAGCCAACGCCGAGCTTAAGGCCTTTACCAAGGGCTCCTGCGAGCCATACCGCGATGTGCTGCGCACCCTGCGCTGCAAACTCAGAAACACCATTGATTTTCTCAACGCCCGCCTCGAAGGTCATCAGCCCGAGATGAAGCGTGATGACATCATCTGGGAACAGGCCGACCTCGAAGCACCACTCAAGCTCCTTTATCAGAGCCTGTGCGACTGCGGTATGCGCCTGATTGCCAACGGTCAGCTGCTGGACATGCTGCGCCGCCTCGCCTGTTTCGGCATCCATATGCTGCGCCTCGATATACGTCAGGACGCCGGTCGCCACGAGGCCGCCGTCGCCGAACTGACCCGCTATCTCGGCCTTGGCGATTACGCCCACTGGAGCGAACACGAGAAGCAAGCCTTCCTGCTTAAAGAACTCAGCGGCCGCCGCCCGCTTATTCCAAGCCAATGGAAACCCTCCGATGAGGTGGCCGAAGTGCTTGCCACCTGCCGCCTAGTGGCGCGTCAGCCACAGCGGGCGCTCGGGTCTTATGTGATTTCCATGGCGAGCAGCCCGTCCGATGTACTGGCGGTACTGCTGCTTTTAAAAGAAGCCGGGTGTAACTACCCTATCCGGGTGGTACCGCTGTTTGAAACCCTTGATGACCTTAACAATGCCGCCGCCTGCATCACGGATCTTTTGGATATCGACTGGTACCGCGGTTACACCAAGGGCATGCAGGAAGTGATGATTGGTTACTCCGACTCCGCCAAGGACGCTGGGGTAATGGCCGCAGCCTGGGCGCAGTACAGTGCGCAGGAGCAGCTGGTTAAGGTTTGCAACAAGGCTGGCGTCAAGCTCACCCTGTTCCATGGCCGTGGTGGTACCATCGGCCGTGGCGGCGGTCCGGCTCACAAGGCGATTTTGTCTCAGCCACCCGGCAGCGTTGATGGCCGCATCCGCGTGACCGAGCAAGGCGAGATGATCCGCTTCAAGTTTGGTCTGCCCAAGCTTGCGGTGCAGTCACTGGCGCTGTACACCTCGGCGGTGCTCGAAGCGACTCTGTTGCCGCCCCCCGAGCCGAAAGTTGAGTGGCGCAACGCCATGCAGCGTATTGCCGAAGAATCAGTGGATGCCTATCGCGGCATAGTGCGCCATGAGCCTGATTTCGTGCCTTACTTCCGCGCCGCAACCCCCGAGGTTGAGCTGGGTAAACTTCCGCTTGGCAGCCGTCCTGCCAAGCGCCGGGTGGATGGTGGCATCGAGAGCCTGCGTGCCATCCCGTGGATTTTTGCCTGGTCGCAAAACCGCTTGATGCTGCCGGCCTGGCTTGGTGCCGGTGAAGCGCTCAAGGCCGCAGCCGATCGCGGTGAACTGCCGCTGCTCAAAGAAATGGAACGCGACTGGCCCTTCTTCAACACCCGCATCTCGATGCTGGAAATGGTGTATAGCAAGGCTGAGCCTAACCTCGCCCGCTACTATGAAGAGTGTCTGGTTCCTGAGCCGCTGCGTCATTTGGGAACCACCCTGCGTCAGCGTCTGGCCCTTGGCATAGATGCCGTGCTGCAGCTGACCGGTGAAGATTCGCTGATGGCACACACCCCGTGGAACCGTGAATCGGTACGCCTGCGTAACCCCTACATCGACCCGCTGAACTTCCTGCAGGCCGAATTGCTGGGCCGTACCCGCCGCGAAGAAACCCCGTCGGAGCATGTGCAGCTGGCGCTGATGCTGACCATCGCCGGTGTGGCTGCAGGCATGAGGAACACCGGATGATCCGCCTGCTGTTGATTGGCGCTTGTGTGCTGCTGTCTGGCTGTATCAGCCAGTACAGCATCAGCGAGCGGGAAATGGAGTCTTATCTGAACCGGGAAATCGGTTTGGAGATTAAAGACAAATCCGGCCCGCTCGGCGCCAGGCTGTCGGTAAATCAGGTCGAAGTTACCCTCGGTCACAAGCCAGACACGATGGCGGTAAAGGCAACGAGTCTTGCAGAGCTTAAAACCCCGCTGGTGCCACTGAGAGCAACCGTCACCGCCACCTTTGAGGCCAAGCCCTGGTACGATAAAAACGCCCATGGCGTGTATCTCAGAGGCCTTGAGCTGGTGTCGCTGGAGTCGAGCCCGCCAGAGCTTAAGCAGCTGCTGACCGGCGTGACTCCGGAGCTGATGCGGGCGGTACGCACATATCTTGAGAGTCAGCCTGTATATGTGCTCGACACCCGGGATAAGGCTCAGGGCAAGCTTGCCGAAATGACCGAAAAAATCACGGTTAAGCCTGGCAAGTTGGTGCTGGAATTTAACTGAGTAAACCTTTTGCTTTAAACGCAAAAAGCGCGGCCTATGCCGCGCTTTTTAATTTAAGCTCAGTAACTTAATTATGGCTTCGGCTATTTAGGAAAGCGACCAATGCTGTGGTAATCAACCACCACGGCTTCGCCATTAAGCTCACGGCGCAGCATGTCGTAGGCCACCGCCGCACTAATTTTACGCACCAGATCCCGCGAGCGGCGCGGCAGTTTGATCATCTGACTGTACACGCCACCACGGGTCGCAAGTGCGATGGCAACTGTACCGACAGGTTTCTCTTCGCTGCCGCCATCGGGGCCAGCTATGCCACTGGTGGCGAGCGCATAGTCGCTGTCTAACAGCGCACGGGCGCCGCGAGCCATCTCTTCAACCGTAGGAATAGACACAGCGCCGTAATCATCCAGCGTTTGCGGCGACACCCCAAGCACCCTGACCTTGGATTCATTGCTGTAGGTCACCAGGCCCTGATGCAAATAGGAAGAGCTGCCGGGAAACGCCACCAACTGACTGGTGATAAGGCCGCCAGTGCAGGACTCAGCCACGCTGAGGCTCATGCCAGAGTTATAAAGCCTCGCATGGATTTCTTCTTCAAGGGAGGTTTTACCGCTCGCCACTACCACATTACCGAGCTGACGGCGGATTTGCTCTGTCACCTTGCCGAGGGCTGAAATGGCACTGTCACCACGGGCAAACACCTTGATTTCGATATAGGGCATGAAAGAGCGGTAACCCAGAGTAATGCCATCAGGCAGGCTCATGGCTTCAAGCTCATCAGCAAGGGATGACTCACCGCGGCCGAGGGTCAGCAGTTTACTGAGCGCCGTATTATCGGTTTTGCCAAAACTCTGCTGCACAAAGGGTAAAAATTGCTCTTCGACCATCTGCTTGAATTCAAACGGTACCCCCGGGGTGAAGAACAGCCAGGCGCGATTGAGCTTCACCCTGAAACCACAGGCCGTGCCGACAGGATTATCGACCATCACGGCCGAGGCCGGGATCATCGCCTGCTTAAGGTTACTCTTGGGCATCTCACGGCCGTTACGGGTAAACCAGTCATGAAGCCTTTCAACCCAGGCATCCTGAAGCACCAGTGGCTCACCCTTCGCCTTGGCCATCGCCTCAGCGGACATGTCATCTGACGTCGGCCCAAGGCCACCATTTACCAAAATCACATCGGCGTGCAGGCTGCGCTCCTGAAATACGGCGATCAAATCGTCCAAACGATCGCCAACAGTTACTCTGCGCTGCACTTCAATGCCGTTTTCCATCATCAGATTAGCGAACCAGGCGGCATTGGTGTCCACTATCTGGCCTGCGAGCACCTCTTCACCGGTACAAATCATCTCAAGCTTCATGCCTGCTCCTTCACTGAAAAGCGTTCGCTGAAAATTGGCTATAAGGTAGGGAAGCGGAGTGCACAAGGCAAGAGGCGGGCAAAAAATGCCACCTTGGTTCGGTGTAAAGAGAGTAGATACGAAGCTTTAAAAGCAAAAAGGCCACCCTGTTGGGTGGCCTTTTTGTTCTATTTGGCGCCTGGCGATGACCTACTCTCACATGGGGAGACCCCACACTACCATCGGCGTGACTGCGTTTCACTTCTGAGTTCGGAATGGGATCAGGTGGGACCACAGCACTAATGTCACCAGGCAAA
>NZ_JAHEPS010000012.1 GCF_018596335.1 Shewanella jiangmenensis
ATATTGAAAAAGGTGTGTTGGCACCTGAGCCGCTACTGCGCTCCGCCGCTAATGGCTACTATCTTACCGCAGTTAAATATCATCGATTCTGTACATCTGTCCAGAAAACGGGCTCGGTAGTCAATACTTGGTGGTGGTCCACCATAACGGCTTTTAAGTTGGTACCCATGCTGTTGGCGGGGCTTAAATCCGAGGCTGATGAGCTCTATCATGCCAATGCCACCGCATGGCGAACTGGTTGGGTTATTCGCTCCCATAGTTTTATTGGCGATTTTTTGGTGCTGCTGTACGGGCGTTATTTAGGCGTGATTGAGCCCCCTTTTGCGGCCGAAATCCAAATAAACATGCGTAAAACCGCGCCCTTTCCTTACACGGCAATTTTGGATAACTGGGATAGCCCGGACACGGAGTTGGTTGCCACTATGCTGCAGACCCTGTGCGACCATCAGGTAGAGCAAGCCGTCTTAGGAGATAAGAAGTGTTATTTCGAGTTTAACGGCGGCATATACACTTATTTGCCTTTGGCCGCCTTATTGCTGATGAAACTGCGAGCGCTCCGGGGATTGGCCAATCCACAATTCAGCCATCCCGGTTTTGGCGATGTCAGCGCCTTATTTGAACAGGTGTCGACCGCATTCAGCGAATATGTTGGGTTACATCAGATCACCCGGATTGAGGATGCCGCCGACGAGGAGTTAAATAAGATCTTGGCAAGAATGTATTCTCAGGACTTTGATGCCCATGCCATCTTTGCCAATAAATGATAACCCGTCATCGCACTTTCACCTGCGTATTTCATCACCCGCAGCATGGAGGCATCAATGGATGCGCTGTTAAGCAAATTTCTCAATAAACGTAGCCGTAGCCGCAAAGACATGCGCAGCTATGCCAACTCCGTCGTTCCTAATAACCAGTTCCGGCTGACGGAGTACATCGAAACCGGGATAGCCAACATATTTGAAAGTATAAAGGAATACCGTGACTTTGATGAGGATTTCCGTCAATGGCAGTTATTAACGCCAGAGCTTGGCGTGCCAGAAGCTCATTGGGGTTATATCGCCCAGCTAACCTATATTGAAAATGGTGCGTTGGCACCTGAGCCGCTACTGCGCTCCGCCGCTAATGGCTACTATCTTACCGCAGTTCAATATCATCGATTCTGTACATCTGTCCAGAAAACGGGCTCGGTAGTCAATACTTGGTGGTGGTCTACCGAAGCAGCGTTTAAGTTGGTACCCATGCTGTTGGCGGGGCTTAAATCCGAGGCTGATGAGCTCTATCATGCCAATGCCACCGCATGGCGAACTACTTGGGTTATTCGCTCCAAAAGTTTTATTGGCGATTTTTTGGTGCTGCTGTACGGGCGTTATTTAGGCGTGATTGAGCCCCCTTTTGCGGCCGAAATCCAAATAAACATGCGTAAAACCGCCCCCTTTCCTTACACGGCAATTCTGGATAACTGGCATAGCCCGGACACGGAGTTGGTTGCCACTATGCTGCAGACCCTATGCGACCATCAGGTAGAGCAAGCCGTCTTAGGAGATAAGAAGTGTTATTTCGAGTTTAACGGCGGCATATACACTTATTTACCTTTAACCGCCTTATTGCTGATGAAACTGCGAGCGCTCCGGGGATTGGCCAATCCACAATTCAGCCATCCCGGTTTTGGCGATGTCAGCGCCTTATTTGAACAGGTGTCGAGCGCATTCAGCGAATATGTTGGGTTACATCAGATCACCCGGATTGAGGATGCCGCTGACGAGGAGTTAAATAAGATCTTGGCAAGAATGTATTCTCAGGACTTTGATGCACATGCCATCTTTGCCAATAAATGATAACCCGTCATCGCACTTTCACCTGCGTATTTCATCACCCGCAGCATGGAGGCATCAATGGATGCGCTGTTAAGCAAATTTCAGAATAAACGTAGCCGTAGCCGCAAAGACATGCGCAGCTATGCCAACTCCGTATTCACTCGTTGCCAGTTAGAGCGGACCGAGTACATCGATACCGGGATAGCTGAAGCTTTTGAACGTATAAAGAAATACCGCGACTTTGATGAGGATTTCCGTCAATGGCAGTTATTAACGTCAGAGCTTGGCGTGCCAGAAGGTCATTGGGGTTATATCGCCCAGCTTACCTATATTGAAAAAGGTGTGTTGGCACCTGAGCCGCTACTGCGCTCCGCCGCTAATGGCTACTATCTTACCGCAGTTGAATATCATCGATTTTGTACATCTGTCCAGAAAACGGGCTCGGTAGTCAATACTTGGTGGTGGTCCACCATAACGGCGTTTAAGTTGGTACCCATGCTGTTGGCGGGGCTTAAATCCGAGGCTGATGAGCTCTATCATGCCAATGCCACCGCATGGCGAACTACTTGGGTTAATCGCTCCCATAGTTTTATTGGCGATTTTTTGGTACTGCTGTACGGGCGTTATTTAGGCGTGATTGAGCCTCCTTTTGCGGCCGAAATCCAAATAAACATGCGTAAGACCGCGCCCTTTCCTTACACGGCAATTTTGGATAACTGGGATAGCCCGGACACGGAGTTGGTTGCCACTATGCTGCAGACCCTATGCGACCATCAGGTAGAGCAAGCCGTCTTAGGAGGTAAGAAGTGTTATTTCGAGTTTAACGGCGGCATATACACTTATTTACCTTTAACCGCCTTATTGCTGATGAAACTGCGAGCGCTCCGGGGATTGGCCAATCCACAATTCAGCCATCCCGGTTTTGGCGATGTCAGCGCCTTATTTGAACAGGTGTCGACCGCATTCAGCGAATATGTTGGGTTACATCAGATCACCCGGATTGAGGATGCCGCCGACGAGGAGTTAAATAAGATCTTGGCAAGAATGTATTCTCAGGACTTTGATGCCCATGCCATCTTTGCTCTTAACATTTGACGAGTAACCGGTAACATCGCCGGCAAGCCGCTGACGCCACATCATCTGGCGCGAGACTAAGTAAGGTGCGAACAGGCACCAAGCTTAGTCTCTGACAAGACCCGTTCAAACGCTCCTTAATGCAAACAACCGGCGCTGGTTGCGCTGAGTACCGCCGCATCGGCTGCGCCTTTTGGGGCATGAGAAAGCTCGAGCAGCAGTCGCGCGCGGGGCACCAGGGTTTGGATGAGCTGGCGCAGGCGCGCTTGTTCGCCATCGCTTACCTTGGTCACGCTTAAGCTTATCCCAAGCTGCACATCCTTATCGGTCAGCTGCCAGGCGGTTAAACTGTTGACCTGCGCCACGGCGGTATCGCTTTGCAGTGCTGCCCGCAGCAGCGCTAAATCAAGCTCCGCTGGCGCCGCCTGCATTAATACCCGGCAGGCCTGACACAGCAAAAGCACCCCGTGGTACATCACATAGGCCGAGATAATTGCCGTCACGATAAGGTCGGCAATATACCAGTCAAACAGCATGATAAAGACGCCGGCGATAATCACCGCCACCGAGGCCATGGCGTCCGACACATTGTGGATAAAGGCCGCGCGCAGGTTCATGCTGTCTTTGGCACCGGCCTTGAGGGTCAAAAGCGCGGTGACGATGTCGATAACAAGGGCTATGCCAGCGACCACAAAAATAATGAAGCCGTCTACCGGGGTGGGATTTTGATAGCGCTGCCAGGCCTCAAACAGCAGGTACAGACCCACAAGGATAAGCGTCAAACTGTTAAAGGCAGTGGCGAGGATTTCGGCCCGGCCATAGCCGAATGAATAGCTGTCGTTGGCCGGTTTTCGGCCAAGTTTTCTCGCTATCAGCGCCACCAGAATGGCACCCGCGTCACTTAAATTGTGCAGCGCATCGGCCACCAGCGATAAGCTGCCCGCCAGCAGGCCGCCGATGATCTGTGCCACTGTCAGCAGCACATTGATAAATATAGCGATATACAGATTCCTGTCGCTACCGCCTGTATGATCATGGGTGTGACCCATACCCACCTCCTGAAACTCGTTTAATAAAGATACCTCAGGGTGAAAAAGGAAGGAGCATCCCGCTCCCATGCACCAAACTCAGCTTTGCACTCTGCTACGCCGCAGCAAGGGAAAAATGGGCAAAACCCCTGCTGCAACATACAAAGCAAGCGGTGCCAACCGGGGCTTGCGGGTTAGGCGAGCGCAAGCCCCGGGCCATCCATGGCGAGTTTTCAGCAACTTGCTATCAGTTAGGCTCCTCCAGCTCGCGCTCGTCCCGCTTATACAGCGCCATGTACAGGGTCGGCAGCACCAGCAATGTGAGGGCCGTCGAGCTGAACAGGCCGCCGATAATCACCACCGCCAGCGGCTTTTGAATTTCGCTGCCCACACCACTTGAGAGCAAAATCGGAATAAGCCCCAGCGCCGAGGTCAGTGCCGTCATCAGCACCGGACGCAGACGCGCGGCCGTACCCTCATACACCGCCTGATACAGGGCTTCGCCGCCAGCGCGGCGCTGATTGATAGAATCCACCAGCACCACGCCATTGAGCACGGCTACGCCAAACAGAGTGATAAAGCCGATGGAGCTGGGTACCGACAAATAAGTGCCGCTGACATAGAGCGCCACCACGCCGCCAATCAGCGCCAGTGGCACGTTGGCCATGATGAGCCCCACTTGCTTGAGCGCGCCGAAGGAGAAATACAGCAAGAGCGCAATCAAACCGATGGACACAGGCACCACCAGCATCAGCTTGGCCTGGGCCCGCTGCTGGTTTTCGTACTGGCCGCCAACACTCACGGTATAACCCGGCGGCAGCTGGGCCTCGGGCACTAAAGCGTAGATGTCTTTCACCACCGAGCCCATATCGCGGCCAGAGACGTTGGCCTGCACCACCACCCGGCGCTGCACATCATCGCGGCGAATGTTGGGCGGCGCCAATTCCACCACCACCTCGGCAACTTCACCCAGGCGTACCCGCGCGCCGTTGGCACCAACCAAGAGGAAGTCGGCAATGGCATCGGCGCTGGCGCGGGTATCGGCCTTGAGGCGCACATTGATGTCGTAGCGGGCGTTGCCGTCAATCACCTGCCCGGCGGCGCTGCCGCCAATGCCGGTGCTGACAAGGTTCATCACCTCATCCACGCTGATGCCGTAGCGCGCCAGACGGGCACGGTCGGGGCGCACCACCAGCTGCGCCTCGCCGCTCACCTGCTCAAGCGACACATCCACGGCGCCGGGCACTTTTGACACCAGATCCGAAAGCGTCTGACCTTTTTCGGCCAGTACATCCAAGTCCGGGCCAAACAGCTTAATGGCAAGCTGAGCTTTTACGCCGGATAACAGCTCATCCACCCGGGTGGCAATGGGCTGAGAGAAGGTAAACAGCAAGCCCGGGAATACCGCCAGCTTTTCTTCCATCAGCCGCTGCAGCTCGGCGCGGCTTCCAGCCGACTGCCACTCTTCAATCGGCTTAAGGCCGATGTAGATTTCGATGTTGCTTACTGGCTCAGGATCGCCGCCAAGCTCAGGGGCACCGATGCGCGACAGGGCATATTCCACCTCGGGGAATTCCAGCAGCATGGCCTCAAGCTTGGGCGCCACCATCAGTGAGGTTTCCAGGCTTGCGGTGGGCGCCAGAGTTACCCGCAGGTTGATGGTGCCTTCTTCAAGCTCGGGCACAAACTCGGTGCCAAGCCTGGGCAGCAGCGCCATGCTGAGACCAAACAGCAGCAGCGCTGTGCCCCCCACGGCCTTGGGCCGCGCCATCACAGCGCCCAGCACGCGGCGGTAGCCCTTATCGATTGGCGTAAGCAGCGGGCTTTGGCGCAGATGCACGCCACGGCGAAACAGGTACACCGCCAGCGCGGGCACCACCACCAGCGCCACCAGCAGCGCCGACAGCATGGCCAGAATGATGCTGATAGCCATTGGCTGGAACAGCTTGCCTTCGACCCCTTCGAGGGCAAACAGCGGCGCAAACACCACGATAATGATGAGGGTCGCGAAGAAAATCGGGCTGCACACCTCCCGCGCCGCCTGCAAAATCCGCATGGCAATGCCGCCATAGCCGCCTTCGCGGTGGGCATCTTCTTCACTAAGGCCCGGGTCAGTCGGCTGGCCATCATCAATCCGGCCTTCGGGCTGGGTGAGGTGGCGGAAAATGTTTTCCACCATTACCACAGAGCCATCCACCAGCATGCCGATGGCAACGGCAAGGCCACCAAGGGACATGAGGTTGGCCGACATGCTGAAATAAGACATCACCATCAGCGCCAGCGCTATCGAAACCGGAATCGACAAGAGCACCAGCGCAGTGGCGCGCACATTCACCAAAAACAGCGCCAGCACAGCCACAATAAACACAAAGGCCAGCAGGAGCGCATCGCGCACCGTGGTCACCGCCTTGGTCACCAGATCCGACTGATCGTAGAACACCTCAAAGGTCACCCCATCCGGCAGCGCCTGCTGAATAAGCGCGGTGCGGCTGTTGATGTCATCTATGGTCGCCTTGGTGTTGGCGCCCATGCGTTTGAGGATAACCCCGGCCACCACTTCGCCCAGCGGTGCAGGGCTACCGGCTTCATCGCGACGGGTCATGGTCACGGCGCCGACACGGATTTCACTGCCAAAGGCAACCTGGGCCACATCCATAACACGCACCGGCGTGCCCTGCCATTCGGCAAGGGGAATTTGCGCGATGGCATCGAGCCCCGCTTCACCGGCGGGGAGCAAACCATAACCGCGCACCACCAGCTGCTCCTGCCCTTTGGCCATAAACCAGCCGCCGGCGTTGCGGTTGTTGCCTTCAAGCGCCGTGGTCACATCATCCAGCTTGAGGCCGTAGGAGAGCAGCTTGGCCGGGTCGACCTGCACCTGATACTGGCGCACCTCGCCACCAAAGGAGAGCACATCGGTTACGCCGCCAACCGGCATCATGATGAGCTTAACCAGATAGTCGTTAAGGCTGCGAAGCTCGTCCGGCGCTATGCCCGAGTCGGGTGCGGCGCGCAGAATGTACTGATACACCTGCCCAAGGCCAGAGGTATTGGGGCCGATTTCCGGCACGCCCACGCCGTCGGGGATCATCTCTTTCGCAGCCTGCAACTGCTCAAACACCTGCTGGCGGGCGAAGTAGATGTCGGTACCTTCTTCAAACACCACGGTCACGATAGAAAGCCCGGTGCGCGACAAAGAGCGCACCTCGGTTACCGAAGGCAGCGCGTACATGGCCGACTCCACCGGATAGCTGATAAGCTTCTCCACTTCTTCGGCGGCAAGCCCTTCAGCGGCGGTATTCACCTGCACCTGCACGTTGGTTACATCGGGAAAAGCATCCAAATCCAGCTTGGGCAACATCACGGCCGCAGCCGCCATGGCGCCTATCAGAAACAGCAGCACTATCAGGCGGCTTCGCACCGCCTGCTCAATCAATTTTTGTAGCATGGCAGCGTCCTCATCAGTGGTTGTGGATGTCGAATCCGGACTTTGCCAGTTCGGATGCGAGGAAGAAGGCGCCGGACATCACTACGTTCTGGCCGGGGTTGATGCCTTTGACGAGGTTAAGCCCACGGGCACGGGCCTCGATTTCCACTTCCACCGCCTCGAAGCCATCGGCGTCTTCCACAAACACCTGCCAGTCACCATCAGCTGAGCGGCTCAGGGCCGAATCCGGCAGCACTATTCCAGTTGAGTCAGTGCTGCCTGAACCTGCAGCGGCGCCCCGCTGCGGTAAATACAGCTCAGCAAACTCACCGGCATGCACCTCATGGCCGGGATTTGCCATCGACAGCAGTACCTTTTCGGTGCGGGTGATGGAGTTAAGCTCATGGGAGCGGCCAATCACCTTTGCCTTGAGCCACTTACCGGACACACTGAGGCGCGCTTCACCGTCCATGGCAAGCCCGCGTGACTGCTGCGGCGTAAGCTCGGCTTCGACCCACAGGAAAGACTCGTCGGTTAACTGCATCAGCGGCGAGCCCGCCGCCAGCACCTGACCACGACTGGCCACATCCTGCTGCACCCGGCCACTTATCGGCGCGAGCAGCTTAAAACTGCCGATGCTCTCAGGTGCCGCGCCCAGCGCCTTAATCTGCGCTTCGGTCATCTTGATGGACTCGAGAATCGCGCGTTTTAACTCAAAATCGACGCGGGTTTGCTGCTTTTGCGACTGACTGACCGCGCCATCGCTCATGCGGCTGATGCGGCTCCACTCGTTGGCGGCATTGATATAATCGGCCTGCGCCTGCGCTATGGCTGCGCCGCCCAAGGTGAGTAAGGGCTCACCTTGCTTTACCTCTTGGCCGGGCACCACATGGCGCTCAAGCACCCGCACTTCAAGCTGAGGCGCGAGGGTAATAGTGCGGTCGCGGTCCACCACCAGGCTGGCGGTGGCCACGGCGCTTAGGTCAAAACCTGTGGTCTGTATGGTCTCAACCCGAATACCGGCAAGCTCGCGCTGGGTTTGACTGAGCTTGAGCGCCTTGTCATCGTCGTGGCCGGCCTCAGTTTCAGTGACCGCGTTTTCACTGGTCTCCTTTTTTCTGGCATCCGTTTCGCTGGGCCCCTGTTCATGGTCATGGCCATCGCCCGCCCAGGCAGCTTGGGAGATGGGCAACACAAAGGCCAGCGCAGCCGCAAACGCCAGCGCTGACAAAGAGGATTTTGGGGTGATTGCAGACATAGCGCGTGCTCCGCTGACAAATAGGGTTTGGCTGAGTTTTTTGCTCAATGCTTGGCTGATTTTTTTGCTTAAGGCTTGGCTGAGAGCTTTGCTATCGAGTGCTCTTAATGGCTGAGTCATGGCGTGGTTACCTCAACACTTGCTCCGCTCGGCATCAGGCTCGCGAGCAAACCGCTCTGCCCCACCCAATCGAGCCAGTTTTGATAGAGCCGGGCTTCAAGCTCAGTGCCGGCGATAAAGCTCTGCGCGAGCTGACGTTTGCCCTGCAAAAAATCCGAGGTGCTGATTTCGCCCGCCTGCCACTGACTGGCAAGGGACGAGCCCAGGGTTGAAGCCGAGCCCTTTACCCGCATCTGCCACGACTGCCAGCTTTGCGCCAATTTCGGCTGGGCATACTGATACTGGCGCCAGGCCTGAGTCAGTGCCCGCTCACTCGCCAGATACTGCTGCTCAGCGCCTATGCCGGCTTCCGTGGCGGCCGCGATGGCATCGCTGTAGTTGTTGCGCACCTTAAGCGGAATGCTGAGATTGAGCCCAAGCTTGTTGTCTGAGCCTTCTTTCTCGGCCCCCAGCGTCAGGGTGGGATCGGCGCTGGTGCTGGCGCGCAGCTTGTCGGCGCCAAGGCGCGACAGCTGCACATCCTGATAGTTGCGCTCAAGTGCCGGCAACCGGGAAATGGCCGCCTCGTCGATGTCGACCGGGCTTTGGGCAAGGAGCTCGGCCATATCGACCCTTGGCAGCTCCAGAGTGCCAAAGAGAGTAAGCAGCCGGGTATCGGCCTCGATGGCGGCCTGGGTCGCGAGGGACACAGCCGCCTCAAGCGCGGCCAAGTCCAGCTCAATCAGCGACAGCTCACCACCACTGATAAGCCCAGCGCGCTTGCGCTCGGTCGCGAGCCTAAGCTGGGCTCTGGCAAGCTCGCGCTGCTCGGTTTGAAACCCAAGCACGGCCGCAGTTTGCTGCTGCGCCACCATGGCGCTTAACGCCTCGGCCCATAGGGCGCTTTGGCTAAGTTCAAGCTCGGCCTCAGCACGGCGTAACATCAGCAGCGCCTCGTTTTGCGCCGCCTGTTTTTTATCACCCCAATCAAAGGTTTGACTGACAGAAAGGTTGTAGCTGTCGGTATCGGCATTTTGATAGCCAAGGCCAAGCTCGGGGTTATACACCGCATTGCCGGCGGCCTTGAGATTAAGCTCTGCCGCCCGCACATTGGCGCGGGCAGCGCTGAGGGCTGGCAGCGCTTCTATCTGGCGGGCAAGCTGCGACAAGGCCGCTGTATTGTTGGTCGCTGTTTTATAGGCGGCTGAGCTGTTGGCCGCTTTAGTGCTGGCGGCGAGGTTATTGGTCGCGCTGTTGGCAACGGCTGCCTGCGCGGGCGGCATCAAGGTCATGCAGCCAAGCGTGGCCAGCACAGCAGCCGTGAGTAACGTCTGTTTCATGCAAAGTCCTGAACTAATAAAGCAAAAGTCGGTTAAGCACGCAGGGCGCTTAACGGCTTGTTACAGGGCGAAGCCAAGATTGGGATGAGAAGAGTGTTGCATCAGCGCCTTAAGCTCTGGCACACCGAAGCCAACAGCACAGGCACAGTGCGCGGCTTACGCGTTACGCAGCAGCAATCACGCCGCAAAGCGCGTGTATACAACTCATCAAAAGACCAGTCATCACAAAACTAGTTAACACAATCCAGGATTACGCCCTGAAGCAGAGTTCAGGCGATGGGAGGGCGATAGGCAGGGTTGCCCACCACAGACAGATAGTCGGCATACTTGCCGCCATTGATGCTGTTGAAGGGTAAATAGTCGGGGAGAATGATGGCCGCAATCAGGCTCGGGTGGCCGCCATGACAATGGCAATCGAGGCACAAATCGAGCTGTTTGAGCTCAGTCTTTTCCACCTTGTCGTGCTGATGCGCATCGCTCGCCACCAATTCGGGCGGGCAGGTGCATTCGATACATTCGGCCAGGGTGGTCACTTCAGCCAAAAACGTCAGATGACTGTGATTGCGCTCTTCCTCACCGGCATTGCCGCTGTGCAACTGGTGCGCGCCCAGGTTGGCACCTGCAAATTGCAGTACCACCACGGTCAGCAGCATCAGGCTCAGTCTGTGCAGTGTGCGTAGGGAAAAACGAATCAATTCAATCCTCGACGATTGGGCTTAGTAAAAGGTATGACCGGAAAACCCGGGTTGAGTTCCCCGGTCAGACACATTATTTGAATACGCAGTGCTTGGCGTAGTCGGCCGCTTCGTTAGCGGACCAGTCGCCCTTGGGCTTGTCTTCCATCTTCTTGCACCAGGCTTCGCTGCCCACTTCAGGGGCACAGGCGGCAAGACCTGCAACCAGAGTCACGGCGGCGGCCAGCTTGGCCAGAGTCAATTTAGTCATATTCGCGCTTCCTTGTATCAGATTAATTTACGCCTTTACCGACGAGCGCTTTACGATCCACTCGATGGCTTTTGCCTTGTCCTGCAAGGGGAACCAGGCCACCTCGCCCCGGATAAAGGGGCCCAGCAAACGGATGGCATTACCCACCCAATCCGGGCCACCGACAAACACCAGGGCATCAAACGCAGGTAACTGTACCTCACCGGCACCGGACAGGGAAGCACGCTCCCAGCCCTCGAGCAACACGTCGGCCTCGATGTAAAGGCAAACCTGGCCCCAATCCTCACGGTAACGCTTGATAGCCGGCTGCAAATGGGCGCGATAATCCTGGGCGGTAATGCGGCCGCTGGCAAAAAGACTGATCACACCCTTAGCAATCTCGGGGATCTGGCATAACATAGAGGTTCTCCCTGGGACAGGCTCGGCCATTTGCCGAGGCTGTGGATGATAACAAATTCTTTCTGCAGGCAATAAGCCAAAAATCTGGCCATGATCACAATCTCACAGCGAGTCCATATTCCGGACCAGGAAATCGAATGGCAGTTTATCCGCTCAAGCGGCGCCGGCGGCCAGAACGTCAATAAGGTCTCGACCTGTGCCCAGCTGATTTTCGATATTCAGGCGTCGTCACTGCCGGATTTTTACAAAGAAAAACTGCTGCAAAAGCGCGATCACCGCATCACCCAGAGCGGTAAAATCATCATCAAATGCCAGGAAAGCCGCAGCCAGGAAGCCAACCGCGATACGGCGCTGGCGCAGTTTATCGCGCTGGTGCAATCGGTCAATGTGGTGCAGAAAAAGCGGATTGCCACCAAGGCTACCCGCGCCAGCCAGCAGCGCCGGGTCGATGGCAAAAAGCAGCGCGGTGCCACTAAATCCATGCGCGGCAAAGTCAGTATCTAAGCACTGCGACTTTAGCGCTATCACTTCCGCACTGCCGCTCCCCCCTGTAGCCACACTCAGTGACTGCCACCTCCCCACCCGCTCGCATACTCGCTAGGCACAATTATTCCGTACACCAACCCTTTAATTAACCTTAAAACGAGAACAATAACTCAATCAAACCTGAGTTGTTACTCAACAAGATAACCGCACATCAAATGGTAAAAATAGCATTAGAACAATAACTAACCACTGAGAAGTCGGAGTTGTCACGTTCCACTCGCCAAACCTATTCGCCATTGCTAGAGTGTCGCTATTGTCGCCTCCTGAGAACAATAGGCGTCAAAAACAGGTCATTCAACGGAATATTGACGACCAATACCGACAGCAACGGAGAATAATAAAATGTCCAAAAAAATACTGAGCCTGGTGGCAGTGACTGTCGCTGCCGCTGCGGCTCTGCCAAGTCAGCAGGTTATGGCCCACGGCTATATCAGCAAACCTGAATCCCGTGGCCTTTTGTGCCGCATGGGCGAAAACAGCCAGTGCGGCGCGGTAAACTACGAGCCGCAAAGCCTTGAAGGCCCGGATCGCTACCCGGAATCCGGCGTTGCCGACGGACAGCTCGCCAGCGCAGGCCACGGCGCGTTCTCAGCCCTCAACGCCCAGAGCATCAACCGCTGGGCCAAGCGTCATATCAAGTCCGGCGCCAATGAATTCACCTGGACCTTTACCGCCAACCACGTGACCCGCGACTGGCGCTATTTCATTACCAAGAAAGACTGGGATCCAAACCAGCCACTGACCCGCGCCCAGTTTGAACCGGCGCCATTTTGTGAATACAGCGGCAATAACCGCCAGCCACCCCGTACCCTGACTCACCTGTGTAACGTGCCGTCCGATCGCGCCGGCTACCACGTTGTGATGGGCGTGTGGGACGTGGGCGATACCCCCATGAGCTTCTACAACATGGTGGATCTGATGATTGATAACGGCAATGCCGGCAGCATCAGCTGGCAGGATGTAGGCGACATCTATGAGGGCCGCACCCTCAACGTGGGTGACAAGGTCAGTACTGTCGTATTTACCGGCAGTGGTGAGCAGCCATCGTTGCGCACTGAAATCCTTATTCAAACCGAGGCCGATGGTGCCCCTGCCCGCTGGCCGCAGCTGCTGGCAGAAGAAGTAAACCGCACCCAGAGCTGGCTTAAGGCCGGTGTGATGGGGCCAGACAACCGCATCATCCCAATTGCCGGTAAAAATGACGTGTTTGCCCAGAGCGGCTCTGGTATCAACCGGGTTGAGATCCGTGTAACCGAGGCGCCGCCACCAGCGCCGGAAGTGAATGTCAGCGGCATTGCAGGCGAGTACCTGATTGGTGACGATGGCGTGCTGTTTTCAGCCACAGTAGACACAGACACCCCGGTTACAGCCACCGTCAGCCTCAACAAGGGCTACAACACGGTTGCCAAGCAAAGCTACGAGGTGAATGACTACGGCTTCCTGCTGGAGCTGCCGGTGACCAACGCCAGCGCTGGCCACTATATGCTGGTATTTGATTTTGTTGCCAAAAATGGCGGACAAACCCAGAAAGTGTTCCACCTGAATCTGGTCAGCCCTCCAGGTGAAGGCCCAGAGCCAGGCACAGGGCCCGGCGAAGGCGGCAGCGCAGATGCCGAATTCAGCTTCCCGAGCGGTCTGGGTCAGTACAAGGCTGGCACCCTGGTATTCCAGCCTAAAAACAACAAGCTGTACCGCTGCAAACCCTGGCCATACAACGGCTACTGCGTGCAGTGGTCCCCTGGCTCCAACCAGTACGAGCCCGGCATCGGCCTTTACTGGCAAATGGCCTGGGATGAAGTGGTACGTTAATCACCGCTGCCCCGCATAACCAACGCCCCCGCCTGTCGGGGGCTTTTTTGTGCCCAAGCCCAGCCCATCCTTGAGCCAACTTCAAATAATTTGCATTGAAACTGCCGCCAACTTTGGCGATATTGAAGCCAATCTGTTGTTATCGTGCTTATTCGAAAAGGATTGTTCATGTCTGCCAGTCACTCTTCTCCCAAAATCCTGCTGCTTAACGGCCCCAACCTGAATCTGCTTGGCAGGCGTGAGCCCGGACTTTACGGCAGCCAGACACTGGCACAGATAGTAGAAGCTCTCGCGGCCCGTGCCGCCGAGCTTGGCCTGGGGTTTGAGCATCTGCAATCCAACGCCGAGCATGTGCTGATTGACGCCATTCATCAGACCGACGCCGATTTTGTCATCATCAACCCCGCCGCCTTTACCCACACCAGCGTGGCACTGCGCGATGCGCTTTTGGGGGTAAACCTGCCCTTTATCGAAGTGCACCTGTCCAACATCCATGCCCGAGAGCCATTCCGCCACCATTCGTATTTTTCCGATAAAGCGGTGGGGGTGATCCTGGGTCTTGGCCCCAAAGGCTACCAATTGGCACTGGAAGCGGCCGCCGAGCGGCTTAAGGGGAGCAACTGATGGCGGTCGACCTGCGCAAAATCAAAAAACTCATTGAGCTGGTACAGGAATCCGGCATCAATGAGCTTGAAATCAAAGACGGCGAAGAGAGCATCCGCATCATACGCCACGGCAATATCACAGCCCAGGTGCCGCTTGCAGGCTCCGGCGACTATGAGGGCGCAGCGCCGGAGCAATCCGGTGGCCACCGTATCCTGTCGCCCATGGTAGGCACTTTTTACCGCGCCCCCAGTCCCGAAGCCCGCCCCTTTGTGGAAGTGGGCACAGAGGTCGCCATCGGCGATACCCTGGCGGTCATCGAAGCCATGAAGATGATGAACCAGATTGCCGCCGACAAGGCCGGCGTGGTGCGGGCGATATTGGTGGAAAACGCCGCTGCGGTTGAGTTTGACCAGCCGCTCTTTATTATCGACGACGCTGAGTGACTATGGCGCTATTCAAGCGGGTACTGATTGCCAACCGCGGCGAAATCGCGGTGCGGATTATCCGCAGCTGCCACCTGCTCGGTCTTGAGACAGTGGCGGTCTACTCCAGCGCCGACAAGGGCGCGCTCCATACCCGTCTGGCCACCCGCGCTATTTGCATCGGTCCGGCAGCAGCCAAAGACAGTTACCTCAATATCAACGCCATCCTCGAAGCCGCCAAGTTAAGCGGCGCCGACGCCATACATCCGGGATACGGTTTTTTGGCGGAGCGGGCCGACTTTGCCCGCGCCGTCACAGCCCAGGGCATAGTGTTTTTAGGCCCGGATGCGGGCACCATAGCCACCATGGGCGATAAAATCAGTGCCATCAAGGCGATGAAGGCGGCGGGGATTCCGACCCTGCCGGGCTCAGATGGTCCCCTGGGTCACGACATGCAGGCAAATCGGGCGCTGGCCTCGCGCATCGGCTTTCCGGTCATTATCAAAGCCAGTGCCGGCGGTGGTGGCCGCGGTATGCGCCGGGTCGACAGCGCTGATGCACTTGCTGATGCCATCGCCCTGACCCGCGCCGAAGCCCTGGCCGCCTTTGGCGACGACAGCCTGTATCTTGAAAAATTCCTCACCCAGCCCCGCCATATCGAGTTTCAAATCATCGCCAGCGGCGCCGAGGCAATCTGTCTGGGCGAGCGCGACTGCTCAGCCCAACGCCGCCATCAAAAACTGATTGAAGAGGCGCCGGCACCCGGCATAGTCAAAAACCTGCTTGCCGCCATGGCTGCGCGCTGCGAGGCTGCTGCCAAAGGCCTCGGTTATCAGGGCCTGGGCACCTTTGAGTTTTTGTATCAGGACGGCGAGTTCTACTTTATTGAAATGAACACCCGCATTCAGGTGGAGCACACGGTCACCGAGATGGTGTGTGGACTGGATTTGGTGCTTGAGCAGCTTAAGGTCGCCCTCGGCGAGCCGCTGCCGGCAAGGCCCTTGGTGCGCGGCCATGCGATTGAGTGCCGCATTAACGCCGAAAATCCGCAGACGTCGCTGCCAAGCCCGGGACTAGTAACCGGCCTGCAGCTGCCGGGCGGCGCAGGGGTGCGCTTTGATACCGCGCTCTTTGCCGGCGCTGTGGTACCGCCCTGCTACGATTCGCTGGTCGGCAAACTGGTGTGCCACGGCCACGACCGGGAGGATGCCATCGCCCGCCTGCGTCAGGCGCTCGGTGAGCTTGAGATCACAGGGATCCACACCAATCAGGCGCTGCACCTTAAACTGCTGGCATGCGAGCAGTTTTCACCCTGGCAGCGGGATATACATTTCGCCGCCAAGCTTTTATAGCCTCAAAGCTTTTATAACCGCCGAGCCCTGACCAACGCTTTGCCACTTTTTAGACGCTCAGCGCCAGGTGTCCGGCAGGGCAACCTGCTGCCACAAATCGCGACTGAGCCCCAAGGCAGCCGCCTCTTTATTGCGCTGCCACTCACCTGCGCCAAGCCACTGCACCAGCGCATCCCCCACGCTCGGGTAGCGCACCGGCGCCGGATTGGCACTCTTAAGCCAGCCTTTCAGCACCTCAGGGCTTAAGCGCATCATGCTGTGGGCCGCCCCCAAAAGCTGCAGTGCTGCCACGTTCGATAGCTGCTCAAACTGGCCAAGCAGCGGTTTTACCAGCAATTTTTTTCCAAGGCACAGGGCCTCGCTCGCAAGTTCAAAACCGGCGTTGGCCACCACGCCACCGGCACCGGCAAGATGGCGGCGAAACCCCTCGCGGCAAAACCCATGCCAGAGAATATGCGAAGGTAAACCCGCAGGCGCGGCGCTGGCGTGGTACACCAAAAACCGAAACTTATCGAAGGGTGATAGCAGCGATACTATGTCGCTTGCCGACTCAAACGGCAGATACACCAGAATATCGTGACCGTGCTCTTCGCTCACTTCCGCCACATCCACAAAGGGTGGCAGCAGCGGGAAACCGAAATGATGCCAATGGCAGCCAAGGGCGAGGTCAACCGGCGCGAAGTATTCCAGCAGCCGCTCGTTGAACCAGGTGTTGCCGACCTTGGGCACATCAAAGCGCAGCGCCGCCTGATGACTGATGCCAATGCATGGCACCCCCTGCCTGCGCGCAGCCCAGGCACTGACGGGTTCAAAGTCGTTCAGTACCAGGTCATAACCGGACAAATCCAGCTCGCGGATTTCCTGCCACCAGTGCGGCGGAAGGTTTTGCGTGAGCGTCCGCCATGGGCGAATGCGACCGGCGGCGCTGGCAAAGGTCAGCCCCCGCGCCAGACGATATTCGCCAAAGGCCTGCATATCAAAAAAGCCTGCGGCCGGTCTGCCACTGAAAAAGAAATCAACCTGATGGGTGCTGTGCTCAAAGGCTCGCGCCATCACCCGCGCCCGGCTTAAGTGGCCATTCCCTGTGCCCTGTACCCCGTACAGAATTTTCATATAGCTCCATATCGAGTGCGAAAGTTAGCGAGCGCGGCGGCCAAAGGCCCTGTTCAAACCGTTATTTGATTCAACAACTTCAAACCATCAGCTAATTAGCTGACCAGGGCAACACAAGTGCCGCCAAGGGCCGCCCCTGCGACTATGTCGGCGGGGTAATGCACGCCCAGTGCGACCCGCGACAGGCCAATCAGGCTTGCCCATGCCAAGGCAGGCCACCACAGCGGCGGATAACACTCAGCGATGGCAAAACACATCACAAACGCGGCCGCCGTGTGGCCCGATGGCAGGCTGAAACGATCCGATGGCTCAAACTGCGCCTGAACAAGCACGCCGCTGTGGCAAGGGCGAATGCGGCGGATGCTGTTTTTCAGCAGCAAATACAGGGGCAATTCCAATAAAAAGGCGCAAAGGCACAGGCGAAACAAGCGTTCACCGTCGCTGTCAACCAGCATCAGGGTGCAGCAAAGGTATAGATAGAGAGGACCATCGCCGGAGGCGGAAATGAGCAGAGCGGGTCGTTGCAGGCGCCGCGTGCGGGCAAGCCTGGCAATAACGAGGAAACCCCGTTGATCGAGTGCTGTGAGGCGGTTGAGCATGCCATCTCCCAAGTTCCAACCCGGATAAATGGCAGATTAGCTAAGACGCATGACGGGCAAGTGACACCTGCCCGACACTTTTATGACAAGTAAACTCAGGCAGTTACAGGGCTTTGAGTCTTGGCACGGTAGATTTTGAACAGATGGTAAATGTTGATACAGGCAACGAAAGCGTTCATGCCTGCCACCGGCCAGGCCGTGATGGCAACACCGTAGACCACAAACAGGCTGCAGCCGATGAAGTTCAACCATCTCAGCCAGATAATATCTTTCATCATCAGAGAGATAGCGACCATCACCGAGGCCATGTAGCCGACGATTTCTGTCATGTTCAGAGCTTCCATAAAGGCACCTCGAAAAAGGCCCTCTGCCTTCCATGAGCTTAATGGGGGGTCCGTGCCCCTAAAGCGGATTGTTAATTGAAACTGGAATGGGACTGGGGACAATGCTAACAAAATCGCCCACAGTCTTGTAATAAAAAACCGTCATATGATGACAGAAGTCAAAATTTTGCGCCATAAAGTTTAGTGATGATGAAATTAAACTACAGTTCTGATGGCGGTGGCAGGGGGACCAATACCGTGATTGATAACACTTTTCTTTTCAAGATTCCCTTATATACTGGCCTAAGTTCAGTGTTGAACAGCCTGCCTGACGTAAGGCGAAACAGGAGATGACTATGGAATACAACACCTCAGAATTATGCGACATGTATCTGGACGTCGTGGATGTGGTTGAACCCATGTTCAGTAATTACGGCGGTGTTAGCTCTTTTGGCGGAACCATCAGCACCATCAAGTGTTTCGAAGACAACGGTATTATTGCAGACGTGCTGGCAGAAGACGGTGAAGGACGGGTGCTGCTTATCGACGGCGGCGGCTCGCTGCGCCGGGCATTGATTGATGCCACCATCGCCGAAATCGGCGTTAACAGCGGCTGGGAAGGCATTATCGTGTACGGCAGCGTGCGCGATGTAGACGCACTTGAAGAGCTGGATATCGGCATTCAGGCCATGGCCTCTATCCCGGTGGGCGCGGACAACCACGGCATCGGCGAAGTCGACGTGCCGGTGAACTTCGGCGGCGTATCCTTCCTGCCCGGTGACCATGTGTACGCCGACAGCACCGGAATTATCCTGTCACCTGAGCCGCTGGACATAGAATAAGCGCGCTAGGGCGCACCCAATCAAGGTCGGCGCAGCCGGCCTTTTTTTATGCCGTTTCGGCTACACACAACCCCATTTTGCCGTTGCCTTTTCGCCGCCCTTTGCCACAATAAGCGCAATTATTCCCAGTCGGCGTGACTCCCATGCAACATCTCATTCCCTATACCCGCGACCAGCTGAACACCATTCTTGGCCAGCGCCCCGGCGAAACCCGCCTTGGCCACCACCTGCTGCTGAGCGAAGCCCAAAACCTCAGTGATACCCTGCAACTGGCCAAAGACAAGGGCGCCCGCTTTGTGCTGCTTGGCGCCGGTGAAGACGCCGGCCCTCGGGCAAACCTTGGCCGTGGCGGCGCTACCAATGCCTTTGAAGCCTGCATGAAATGGCTGGTGAATCTGCAGTCCAACCGCTTTTACCGTGGCGACGATTTACTGGTGCTCGGGCAGCTCGATTTTCACGACTTACTGCCGGGCGACGGCGCGGCGCTCGACGAACTGCGTCAGGCGGTGGCCAGCATGGATGAGCGGGTCACAGCAGTAGCCAGCGCCATCATGGATGCCGGCCTCGAGCCCATAGTTATCGGCGGCGGCCACAACAACGCCTTTGGCCTGCTGATGGCGGTCAAACAGGCGTTCCATCGCCCTGCAGCAGCGGTAAACCTTGACCCTCATTCAGATTTTCGCCTGCGCGAAGGTCGCCACAGCGGCAATGGTTTCAGCTACGCCGCCGCCAGCGGCGCGCTCGACTTTTACCATGTGCTCGGCCTGCATGAACTCAAAAACAGCGAAGCCAACCTCGAGCAGCTCGAGGCCTTCGGTGGCAGCTGGCACACCTTGCAGCAAATCTGGGTGCGCGGCGAAATAAGCCTCGATGACGCGCTAAGGCAGATAAGCAAGGCGCTGAAAGCCACCGATCTGCCGGTGGCGCTGGAGCTGGATGTTGACGCCATTGCCAATATGCCATCGAGCGCCATGACCGCCGCCGGCGTGCCACTGATGGACGCCGCCCGTTACATCAGCCACATGGCCAAACACTGCGACTGCGCTTATCTGCATCTGGCCGAGGCCGCGCCGGTTTGCCACGACGCAGGCATCGATGCCGGCATGCGCGAAACCGGCCAGAGCCTGACGGAGCTGGTGTACGCCTACATTCGTGGCCGCAGGCTCGCCAGCGGCGGCTGAATCTGTGTGATGCAGCAGGCGGCCGCTCGTGATAAGAGCGCTGCCCGCTCGCTATTCACTGGCTATTCATTAAATTCGCATATTGTGCTCTAATGCGCAGTCACTGCGCTTTTGCCAAAATCCTACCGGGCTCACACGGCTGAGATCCCGTCAGGTGCAGGATAGGCACTGGATCACAAAGCTGATTGCTCACGGATTCAGCAAGGCCTGCCCTTTGGCATACACTCGCGTTTAACAGTTTGGGAAACAACAGGAAAGAACAGATGTCCGACGGCGCATCCAACAGCACCCACTTTGGTTACAAGACAGTCGATGCCGATAAAAAGGCTGACCTGGTTGCCGGCGTATTTCACTCGGTAGCCGCCAAGTACGACATTATGAACGATGTGATGTCCTTCGGCATTCATCGCCTGTGGAAACGCTTCACCATTGAAACCGCGGGCGCCCGTCCCGGCATGAAAGTGCTGGATCTGGCTGGTGGCACCGGCGATTTGACCGCCAAGTTCTCCCGTCTGGTCGGTGAGCGCGGACAGGTAGTTCTGGCCGACATCAACGACTCCATGCTCAAGGTTGGCCGCGCCAAACTGCGGGATCTGGGCATAGTCGGCAATGTCAGTTACGTGCAGGCCAACGCCGAGGCGCTGCCGTTTCCCGATAACCATTTCGATATCATCACCATCGCCTTTGGTCTGCGTAACGTGACCGACAAAGACGCGGCGCTGCGCTCCATGCAGCGGGTACTCAAGCCGGGCGGCAAGCTGCTGGTGCTGGAGTTTTCCAAGCCGCAGCACGAAGTGATGCGTAAGCTTTACGACCTGTACAGCTTTAAGATCCTGCCAAAAATGGGCCAGGTCATCGCCCAGGATGCCGACAGCTACGAGTATCTGGCCGAATCCATCCGCATGCACCCGGATCAGGACACCCTCAAGGGCATGATGCAGAACGCCGGCCTTGAGCAGGTGGACTATATCAACATGACCGACGGTGTAGTGGCACTGCATCGGGGTTACAAGTTCTGATGCTGGCCCGGGAACTGGCCCTCATCCTGTGTGGCGCCGTGGAACTGGGCTTTGAAAAACTGCTGGCCCACACCGGCGCCAGCCCCCGTCAGTACGGCCTGAATGGCAAATCCATTGCCATTCAGCTGTCTGAGCTGTCTTTCCCGCTTTATCTGTTTTTTGACGACAGCGTCACCGTGCTTGGCCAATACGACGGCAAGACCGATGTGCGCGTCAAGGCCTCGGTATTTGCCCTGCGCGCCCTCAGCGAAGGCGAAAGCTTAAGCAGCCTGGTCAAGGCCGGCAGCCTCGATATTGAAGGCGACCTTGATGTGCTGCAGGGTTTCAGCCGTCTGCTCAAAGAGCAGCAGCTTGACCTTGGCGAGCCGCTGGCACGCTATATAGGCGATGGTCCGGCGCATAAGCTGCAGGCCGGTGGTCGCAGGTTAGGCTCTGAGCTTAAACGCATTGGCGACAAGACCTTAAGTCACCTCGCCCAGCTTGGCACCGAGGAATATCGCCTCACCCCGCACAAAATCGAATTTATTCATCTTAAGGACAACATCGAAGCCCTTGCCAAGGCCACCGATGCCATTGAGAACAAAATCAACCAATTAAGGGATCGCCTTACACCATGACCCTCGCCAGCCTCCGCCGTGGATATCAGGTCGTCCGGACCTTGCTTCACTATGGCCTGGATGACGTACTGCCCCCATCACTGACTCCCTGGTATGTTCGCGCTGCGCGCATGAGCCTGTTCTGGGTTCGCAACAAGCACAAAGATAAATGCGGCGGCGAACGGCTTAAACTGGCGATGCAGGAACTGGGGCCTGTGTACATTAAGTTTGGCCAGATGCTGTCGACCCGCCGCGATCTGTTAAGCGACGAGTGGGCCGAAGAGCTGGCTATGCTGCAGGACCGGGTACCGCCCTTTGATGCCGCGCTGGCGCGCAGCGCCATCGAAGCCGAGCTTGGCGCCCCCATCGACAGCCTGTTTGACGATTTTGACGACACGCCGCTGGCGTCGGCTTCGATTTCGCAGGTGCATACCGCCACCCTCAAATCCAACGGTAAGGCCGTGGTGCTCAAGGTGCTGCGCCCCAATGTGGAAGAAAAAGTCCATGCCGACCTTGAGCTGATGCTGCAGGTGGCAACCTGGGTCGACCGCCTGCTTGGCAGCGGCAACCGGCTGCGGCCGGTGGAAGTGGTCGAAGACTACCAGAACACCATTCTTGGCGAGCTTAACCTTAAGCTTGAAGCACTGAACGCCATCAAGCTTAAGGCCAATTTTGAAGGCTCGGATGCGCTCTACATTCCCTATGTGTATGAATCCCTTTGCCATCCACGCCTGATGGTGATGGAGCGGATTGAAGGCATTCCGGTGTCGGATATCGAGGCGCTCAATGCCCAGGGCACTAACTTAAAGCTTTTGGCCGAGCGCGGGGTAGAGCTGTTTTTCACTCAGGTGTTCCGCGACAACTTTTTCCATGCCGACATGCATCCCGGCAACATTTTTATCAGCCGCGAGCATCCGGAAAACCCTTACTACATAGGCCTTGATTGCGGCATCATGGGCAGCCTCAATGAAGAGGACAAGCGCTATCTGGCTGAGAACTTCCTCGCCTTTTTCAATCGCGATTACCACCGTATCGCTCAGCTGTACGTGGAGTCCGGCTGGGTGTCGTCCAACACCGATATTCTGGCGTTTGAGCAGGCGGTGAAGCTGGTGTGCGAGCCGATGTTCAATAAGCCGCTGAATGAAATCTCCTTTGGCCATGTGCTGCTTGAGCTGTTCCGGACCGCCAGACGCTTCGATATCGTGGTGCAGCCGCAGCTGGTGCTGCTGGAAAAGACGCTGCTTTATATCGAAGGCCTTGGCCGCCAGCTCTATCCTCAGCTGGATTTATGGCAAACCGCCAAGCCATTTTTGGAGCGTTGGATGGCCGAGCAGGTCGGTCCAAAAGCAATGTTCAAAAAAGTGCAAACAAACTTGCCCTTCTGGTCTGATAAACTGCCGGAGTTTCCTGAGCTTATCTACGACAATCTCAAGCTGGGCCGCAAACTACTCGGCACTCAGCAACAGATGCTCGACCGGTACCTCAAATATCAACAAAAGGCACACAAGAGCAATTTCCTGCTCATCAGCTCTGCTGTTTTGTTGATCTGTGGCACTATTTTGTTTGCTCAAACGGATACACTGTGGCTCGCCGCGGCCTGTCTCGGTGCGGGCGCCATTGTTTGGTTGGCCGGATGGAGATCCAGGCCAAAGAATCGCAAATTTTAGCTAGCACTAAATAATCTCAGGTTCATAATAGAACGACTTCATTTTTGAGAGGAATCCTTCATGGGTGGTATCAGTATTTGGCAATTGCTCATCATCGCACTTATCGTGATTTTGCTGTTTGGCACCAAGAAACTGCGTTCACTGGGTGGCGACCTTGGCGGTGCCATCAAGGGCTTTAAAAACGCCATGTCAGATGAAGACAAAAAGGCGCTGGAAAACAATGCCCAAGCCCAGGCTCAACCTACCGAGCAAGCGGCTGTACAATCTCAGGCTGCACCTCAGCAAACTGCAGCGCAAACCGCTCAGCCTGCTGCTGACAAAAAACCAGAAGCCGAAAAGAAAGAACAGGCGTAATTCCTTATGTTTGACGGTATCGGCTTTATGGAGCTGCTCCTCATCGCCATTATAGGTTTGGTGGTGCTTGGGCCGGAGCGTTTACCTGTGGCAGTGCGGACTGTGTCCGGCTGGATCCGTGCCATGAAGCGGATGGCCAACTCGGTCAAAGACGAGCTGGAGCAGGAGCTTAAGATTGAGCAGTTACATGCCGATCTGAAAAAGGCCGAGAGCAAGGGGCTGTCTAACCTGTCGCCCGAGCTGCAAGAGTCCATCGACCAGCTCAAACAGGCCGCACAGGAAGTAAACCGTCCCTATCAGGTCAGCGAGCCAGAGCAGGCCAAGCCTGACACCGCCGCTCCTGCGCCGGTCGCAGCCGCTGTAGAATCAACCAAGGCCGGCGGCGACACGCCCAAAGCCAACGGATAATTCATGTCGTCACATCAACAACCCCTGATAAGCCATCTGTTAGAGCTGCGCACCATACTGCTCAAATGTATCGCCGGTGTGCTGCTGGTGTTTGTTGGCCTGGTGTACTGGGCCAACGACATTTACCACTTCATGGCCATCCCCTTGATGAGCGTGCTGCCCGAAAGCGCCAGCATGATCGCCACCGACGTGGCCGCGCCCTTCTTTGCACCCTTTAAGCTGACGTTAGTGCTGTCGTTTTTTGTGGCCGTGCCCTATGTGCTGTTCCAGATCTGGTCCTTTGTGGCGCCGGGGCTGTACAAGCATGAAAAACGTCTGGTGGTGCCGCTGCTTATCAGCAGTACCTTACTGTTTTATCTCGGTATTGCCTTCGCGTACTTTGTGGTGTTTCCGGTGGTGTTTGGCTTTTTCACCAGCGTTGCGCCAGAAGGGGTGACAGTCGCGACCGACATCAGCAGTTACCTTGATTTTATCCTCAAGCTGTTCTTTGCCTTTGGCTTGTCGTTTGAAATTCCGGTGGCCGTCGTGCTGCTGTGCTGGGCCGGTGTCACCACGGTTGAAGACCTCAAGGCCAAACGGCCCTACATCATAGTGGGCGCCTTTATCATTGGCATGCTGCTAACTCCGCCCGATGTGATTTCCCAGACCATGCTGGCGGTTCCAATGCTGCTGCTGTTCGAAGGTGGATTGCTTGCGGCGCGCTTTTACAGTAAAAAGAGCGAAGACGAACAAGAAGAGCAAACCCACGCCGAATAAGCGACGGTAACGCCTTTGCCACTTGTCGGCCTGCCCCTCGGGGTCGGGCCGATTTTATATTGATTGCCAAAGTAGAAATACAAGGAACCCCCTATGCGCAGCTTCTGGCTTCTCGCCCTTGGCCTTTCCCTGCCCGCCATGGCATCTGTTGAATCTGAATTGGCACGCTGTGCCACCATCGCCGATAAACTTGACCGGCTGATTTGTTACGACAAACTGGCCGAGCAAAGCGCCGCCGGTATTGCCCCTGCGGCCGCTGTGGCTGTGCCGGTTGCCGCCGCGTCTTCATCTGCAGCGCCCGCTGCCGTAGCGGCGCCAGCAGCCCCGGCTGCACCCGCAGCGCCAACAGCTGCCGTCGCCGTGGATGACAGCTTCGGTAAGGTGAAAAAGGCCGAAGACGAGCCTGACCGTATCGAACTGGAAGTCGCCAAAAGCGAGAAAGATCAGCACGGCAACCTCAAACTGACCTTCACCAACGGCCAGGTGTGGAAACAAACCGAAAGCCGCAACTACAAGGTCGTGGCCGGTGACAAGGTATTTATTGAAAAAGGCGCACTCGGCGCGTTTTACCTTGGCAGCGCCAGCCGCAACTCCACCATCCGGGTTAAACGTCTTAACTAAGCCCACACACCATGAGCCACTATCTGGACATTGCCGTCAACATGATTGGCAGTGCGCTTGAACCAGAGCTCGATAGCGTGATAAGCGGCGCCGAGGCCAAAGGGGTCTCGCCGCTTATCCTCATCGGCAGCGATTTGGACGAAAGCCGCGCCGTGATTGAGCTGTGCCAGCGCTACCCCGGTAAGCTTTACGCCACTGCGGGCGTGCACCCACACCATGCGTCCGGATGGCATACGGGCAGCGAAACGCTGCAAACTGAGCTGTGTCAGTCGCCCTTGGTGGTGGCCGTGGGCGAATGTGGCCTCGATTACAACCGCGACTTTTCGCCGCGCCCGCAGCAGCGCGAAGCCTTTGCCGCCCAGCTCAGTCTCGCCGTCAAACTCGGCAAACCGGTACTGATGCACGAGCGCGACGCCCACGATGACTTTATCGCCATAGTGCGCGAGCACAGGGCTGAACTCAAAGGCGCATTGCTGCACTGCTTTACCGGCAGCCGCGCCCAAATGGAAACCTGTATCGAACTTGGGCTGCACCTTGGCATTACCGGCTGGGTCTGTGATGAGCGCCGCGGCCAGGAGCTTGCCGAGCTCGTCAAACACATTCCCGCCGACCGGCTGCTGATTGAGACCGACAGCCCGTATCTGCTGCCACGCTCGATGCGCCCCAAGCCAAAATCCGGTAAAAATCTGCCCGAATACCTGCCCTATATCGCCGCTGAAATCGCGAGGCTCAGGGGCGAGGATGCAGAGGAATTCAGCCGCCGCACCTACCAAAATAGCCTGCGTTTTTTCAATCTGGATGCCGCAGCCAGGAGCCAGGATGCCTAAGTCGCTGCCCGCCCTGCTCGCACTCCTGCTGACTGTGCTGATGCTAAGCGGCATCTCGGCCGCCCGTGCAGCAGCGCCGCTTATCCTGACCAATACCAGCAGCGATGAACTGGATATCAATCCGTGGGTAAAGCAATTTATCGCTGCCAGCCATCTTGAAGTGCAGGCGCTGCCACGCGCCGATGACCCGCTCTGGCAAGATGCAGGACGTGACAACCGCCCCGGCGTCGGGGTGAAAAACCTCTGGCTTCGGCTGGATATTGAGGTGCGCAGCAACCCACAGGAGCGGATCCTCGCCATCAATAACCCGCTGCTGGATAAGGTGAAACTGTACCATTTTATCAACGGCAACCTGATGACTGAGCTAAGCCTCGGCGACCACCAGCCGTTCGAGCAAAGGCCGCTGCGCTCAACGCAGTTTTTGTATCCGATGCAGCTTAAGCCCTGGCAACATCACAGCATTTTGCTGCACATAGACACCGAAGGCAGTGCCCATGTACCGATGACATTGCTGACACCGGGTCGCCTGAGCCAACTGTCTGAAACCCGAAGCCTTGGCCATGGCCTGCAGCTTGGGATTTTGAGCGCCATTGGCCTCTTCAGCCTGTTTGTGGCGCTTACCACCCGCTCCTACAGCTACCGCTACTACGCAGCCTACGTGCTCAGCATGACCTTGCTGGTCGCGACTATTCAGGGCATCGCCTTTCGCTATCTTTGGCCCAACTGGCCTGCACTGCAAGCCTGGGTTATTCCGTTTTTGTTGCCGCTGGTGATTTGCTTTGCGGTGATGTTTGCCGAAAAAATTCTGCAGCTTAAACATCACAATATCCGCATGCTGCGGATTTGCCGTTTCAGCGCCGCCTTCTGTCTGTTTCTGGCGCTGCTGTCGCCCTTTATCAGCTATACCCTCGCCATCTATTGCAACATGGTGACCCTGCTTGGCGTGTCGCTGGTGCTGCTGGCGTTTTCACTCATACAGGCGTTTCAGGGGCAAAAGCTCGCCAAGCTGTATTTGTTTGGCTGGAGCATGCTGCTTGCCGGCGCCGCCAGCAGCAGTTTGATTTACTTAAGCATTATCAACACCCAACTGGATCCGGTCGCACCGGCCATGCTGGGCGTGACCGTTGAAATTGTATTTATGGCCGCCGTGCTTGCCATTCGCTTCAGCGACGAGCGTAAAGCCAAACTGCGAATACAGCAGGAAGCATTGGAGCAGTCGCAGCGGATCCGTGAAGCCCGGGAAGATGCGCTGAAAATGGAGGCCGACGCCAATGAGCGGCTCGAAGAAATGGTGCAGGAGCGCACACTGGAGCTGGAAATAGCCCTGCGTGAACTCAACGAGGTGAATCAAAAGCTCACCGAGCAAACCACCATCGACAGCCTCACCGGCGTGAAAAACCGCGCCGCCTTCGACAAGCGCCTGCAGGCCGAAGGCCGCATCAGCCGTCGCCAGCAAACCCCGATGGCGCTTCTGATGCTGGATATAGATCATTTCAAACGTATCAATGACAAATATGGCCACCTCGCGGGCGATCAAACCCTGCGCCTGATTGCCGAGCTGATGATGTCCCAGCTCAAGCGACCAACGGATCTCGTATCACGTTTTGGCGGCGAGGAGTTTGCTATCATACTGCCGTCCACCGATGCCGAAGGCGCAGTGGCCGTGGCCGAAAACGTGCGCCAGGCCGTGGCCGCTCTTGCCATCAATTGGGAGAGCCAGAATATTCCGCTGACCGTCAGTATTGGCGTTAGCTGCAGCATTATTGAGAGCGACGATCATCCGCTGCTGTTACTCGAGCAGGCGGATAAGGCGCTGTATCAGGCCAAACACCAGGGCCGCAATCGGGTATGCCTTCATACTGATACCCCCGACACCCATTCCTGACCGAGGAGACGATAGTGAACATTATCACCAGTGCTTTCCCACAACGCAGAATGCGCCGCATGCGCAAACACGAGTTCAGCCGCCGCCTGATGGCCGAAAACAGCCTCACGGTTAACGACCTGATTTACCCAATGTTTGTATTGGAAGGCAACCATCGCACCGAGCAGATTGCCTCCATGCCCGGCATCGAGCGTTACAGCATCGATTTACTGCTTAAAGAAGCCGAAGAACTGGTGAAACTCGGGATCCCGCTCATTGCCCTGTTCCCGGTCACGCCGCTTGAGAAAAAATCCCTGCTGGCGGAAGAGTCTTACAATCCTGATGGTCTGGCGCAGCGCGCCGTACGGGCGCTCAAGAGCGAATTCCCGCAGCTTGGCGTAATGACAGACGTGGCGCTCGACCCCTTCACCACCCACGGTCAGGACGGCATCATCGACGATAGCGGCTACATAGTGAATGACATCACCACCGAGATCCTGGTGAAGCAGGCCCTGTCCCACGCCGAAGCCGGTGCCGACATTGTTGCCCCATCGGACATGATGGATGGCCGCATCGGCGCAATCCGTCAGGCGCTCGAAGCCGCCGGTCACGTTAACACCCAAATCATGGCCTATTCGGCCAAGTACTCGTCCAACTACTATGGTCCATTCCGTGATGCAGTCGGCTCTGCCGGTAACCTCAAGGGCGGCAACAAGCACAGCTACCAGATGGATCCGGCCAACAGCGACGAAGCGCTGCACGAAGTGGCATTGGACATCCAGGAAGGCGCCGACATGGTGATGGTCAAGCCAGGCATGCCGTACCTTGACATAGTGCACAGGGTGAAAACCGAGCTGGCTGTTCCGACTTTTGCCTATCAGGTGAGCGGCGAATACGCCATGCACATGGCCGCTATTCAAAACGGCTGGCTGGCAGAAAAAGCGATTGTGATGGAATCCTTGCTGTGCTTTAAGCGCGCTGGTGCCGATGGCATCCTGACCTACTTTGCCAAGCGTGCAGCCCAGTGGCTGAAAGACGAGCACAAGTAGCAATTGACGATATAATACCAAGGTATTAAATCATCGATAAATAAAGCCACCTCACAGGTGGCTTTATTGTTTTTGAGCACTAAACACAGGAATATGGGCTGTTTGGCCAAGTGATTGCTTTTCAGCGTTATATTCTTTATTTGAGTCACCAGGGCCGTCGATTGTTTATGCAGTAAGGATACAGGCATGACTAAGCTTCCCCACGCGGACATTATTTTCTTTGTTCAGATAGGTTCCTCAGTCTGGGCGGTAACCCGTCAGGGTGAATGGCTGAAGCTCGACAACCCCGAGGCCATCCCGGCCGCAGCGCTCGATGAGCTGGGGTTGGTATACCTGAATGCCGATGCCCTTGAATACAGCATCAACGGTCGACCCTTTGTCACCCTCAACGATACCGCCATGGCGCTGCCGGACGATGCAGTCGCCGCCCTCAAGGCCCTGCCCCCAATGGCGCCAAGCCCCGATGGCAGCGACAACTCACTTGCCGCAGTGCCAGGCCAACCGGCTCAGGATCAGAGTGCTGACCCGGATCAGCAAGGGATCAATTTCGGCTTTAGTCCTTATCGCCAGCAGCACGAGAAAATCGTGCCACGCTCAGGCTTTGATACCGAAGCCGACGCACCAAATGCTGCGACTGCGACGGAGGAGCGCCAAACCGATGCCAATCCGCTGCTGCCGCTGGTACTTGGCATTCAGATTGAAGATGGTGGCGACAACTACCTGAATCAGGCTGAAATTGACACTGTCTCAATCAGCGGCGATGCCACCAATGGCCGCGACGGCGACACCTTGCTGCTGGAAATCATCGACAGCGCCGGTAATCGCTTAACCTTTACTGTCATCATCCTAAACGAGCGCTGGTCCATCGAGGGGCTGGATCTGTCCTCCCTCGCCGAAGGCCCACTGACCGCCACCATCTCGGCCCCCGACTACCCGGGCCAGGTTGAAAATGCCAGCGACGACACCATCAAAGACACCCTCGCCAGCATAGATATCGCCGTCGACAGCCACGGCGATGGGGTGCTGAGTGGCGCCGAAAGCCCGCTGACCGACATCAGCGGTAAAGTCAGTAATGTGCAGAATGGGCAAAAGGTGGTGGTCACCGTCACCGACAGCGCCGGCAACAGCCTGCAGTTTGAAACTGTCGTCAATGGCAACCAGTGGCAAATAAACGATGCCGACCTCTCGAGCCTTGCCGACGGCGAGCTGACCTTCAGCGCCAGCACCACAGATATCGCCGGTAACCCCGCCATCACAGACACAGTCGTCATCAAGGATACCAGCGCCGTCATCACCATCGAGGTGGGCACAGGGAAAGACGACACCCTTAACTGGCTTGAAAGCCACATCACCGACATCTTCGGCACGGTAACTGGTATCGAAGACGGTCAAACCGTCAAGGTGCAAGTCACCGATATCAATGGCAAGGTCATCGAACTTGAGGCGCTGGTGACAGATGGCGTCTGGCGCATCGACAATGCCGATTTAACCGGACTCGCCGATGGGCCGCTGCAGTTCAGCGCCAGCAGCGTGGATCTGGCCGGCAACCCGGCAAACAGCGCAGCAGTGGTGCAAAAAGATACCTTTGCCAAGCTCAGCATCGATGTGGCCGCCGGCGCCGATGACGTATTGAGCGGCGCCGAAAGTGCCGCCACCCGCCTGTTTGGCAGCGCGCAGGGCATTGAAGATGGCAGCCTCATCCGGGTTACCGTTATCAATGCCAAAGGCGAAGTACTGAGCTTTACCACAGTGCTCATCAATGGCGCCTGGTCAATCGATAACGCCGACTTATCCAGCATCAACGATGGTCATCTGCTTTTTATCGCCACCGCCCTGGATGAAGCCGGTAACCCGGCGCTTGGTTACACAGTCAACCAGAAAGACAGCACGGCGCAGATTACCGTAGTGGTCGATGGCGGTGACGATGGCGTAATTAACGACGCTGAAAGCCACGGCACAGATATTTCCGGTACAGTGAGCGGCGTCGAAGACGGCCAGACAGTCACAGTCACTGTTACCGACAAAAACGGCAATCAGCTGACATTTACCGCCGTAGTAAGCGGCGGCGAATACCTGATTAATGATGCCGACCTCTCCTCCCTCGCCGATGGTGAGCTGGTGTTCAGCGCTGGCGTCAGCGATGTCGCCGGTAACTCGGCCATCGCTGTTACCACCAGCCCGAAAGACACCACAGCCCTGCTAGCAATAGATGTCGCAGCCGGAGCCGACGAGGTGATTAATGGTGAAGAAAGCAAGCTCACCGATATTTTCGGCAAGGTCACCGGTGTGGAAGATGGCCAGACAGTCACTGTCACAGTGACCGACAAAGACGGCAAGCAGCTCACCTTTACCGCCATCGTCAGCGGCGGTGAGTATCTGGTCGATAACGCCGACCTCTCATCTCTGGCAGATGGCGAGCTTAAGTTCGATGCCACTGTGACCGATGTGGCCGGTAACACGGCGAGCGCCAGCACGGAGAACCTTAAAGACACCCTAGCCAGCATCAGCATCGATGTGCTCACCGGCGAGGATGAATACATAGACCGCGCCGAACAAACCGCCGTCGATATCACAGGCACAGTGAGCAATATCGAAGATGGTCAAACGGTTACCGTTACCATTACCGATAAACTCGGCAACAGCTTAACTTTCACCACCACTGTGGTGGGCGGTGAATGGCAGCTTGATGATGTGGATCTCTCATCCCTTGCCAACGGTGAACTCACTTTTGATGCCAGCGCCCAGGACCTTGCCGGTAACCCGGCCGACGCCAGCGCAGTGCATGAAAAAGACACCAGCGCGCGGATTTTTGTCTGGATCGCCGACAATGATCATGTGATCAACGCCGCCGAGCAAACGAATGTCACGGTGCGCGGCGTGGTACTCAACGTTGAAAACGGCCAAACCATCACAGTGACCTTAAGCGATGGCATGGGTAAAACCCTCACCCTGACAACCGTGGTGAATGGCAACCTGTGGGCCATTCCCAACCTGGATTTAACCGGCTTTGCCGATGGCATGCTCTATGTCACCGCCGATGTGAGTGACGTCTCCGGTAACCCAGCCCACGCCGAAAACAGCATTCCGGTGGACCTCTATGCCACCATCACCATAGACGTTGCCGCAGGCGAAGACGATGTTATCAACGGCGACGAGAGTAAGGTCACCGACATTTTTGGCACTGTTACCGACATCGAAGATGGTCAAACAGTTACCGTTACCGTGACCGACAAAGACGGTAAGCAGCTCACCTTTACCGCCATCGTCAGCGGCGGTGAGTATCTGGTTGATAACGCCGACCTCTCATCTCTCGCAGATGGCGAGCTTAAGTTCGATGCTGCCGTCACAGATGTCGCCGGTAACACGGCGAGCGCCAGCACGGAGAACCTTAAAGACACCCTCGCCAGCATCACCATCGATGTGCTCACCGGCGAGGATGAGTATATAGACCGCGCCGAACAAACCGCAGTCGATATCACAGGCACGGTGAGCAATATCGAGGATGGTCAAACGGTTACCGTTACCATTACCGATAAACTCGGAAAAAGCTTAACTTTCACCACCACAGTGGTGGGCGGTGAATGGCAGCTTGATGATGTAGATCTCTCATCCCTTGCTAACGGTGACCTCACTTTTGATGCCAGCGCCCAGGACCTCGCGGGCAACCCGGCCGACGCCAGCACAGTGCATGAAAAAGACACCAGCGCGCGGATTTTTGTCTGGGTCGCCGACAATGACCATGTCATCAATGCCGCCGAGCAAACGAATGTCACGGTGCGCGGCGTGGTACTCAACGTCGAAAACGGCCAGACCATCACGGTCACCTTAAGCGATGGCATGGGTAAAACCCTGACCCTGACCACAGTGGTGAGCGGAAACCTGTGGAGTATTCCCAACCTCGATTTAACCGGCTTTGCCGATGGCATGCTCTATGTCACCGCCGATGTCAGTGACGTATCCGGTAACCCCGCCCACGCCGAAAACAGCATTCCGGTGGACCTCTATGCCACCATCACCATAGATGTTGCCGCAGGCAGCGACGATGTTATCAACGGCGACGAGAGTAAAGTTACCGACATATTCGGCACAGTCACCGACATCGAAGATGGCCAGACAGTTACCATTACCGTCACCGATAAAGACGGTAAGCAGCTCACCTTTACCGCCATCGTGAGCGGCGGCCAGTATCTGGTTGATAACGCCGACCTCTCCTCTCTGGCCGATGGCGAGCTTAAGTTTGACGCCGCCGTCACTGACGTCGCTGCCAACACGGCCAGCGCCAGTACAGAGAACCTTAAAGACACAGGCGCCGCCATCACCATAGACGTTGCCGCGGGCGCGGATGATGTTATCAACGCCGAAGAGAGCAAGCTCACTGACATTTTCGGCACAGTTGCCGGCGTGGAAGATGGCCAGACAGTTACCGTCACCGTCACCGACAAAGACGGCAAGCAGCTCACCTTTACCGCCATCGTCAGCGGCGGTGAGTATCTGGTTGATAACGCCGATCTCTCCTCGTTAGCCGACGGCGAGCTTAAGTTCGATGCCACTGTGACCGATGTGGCCGGTAACACGGCGAGCGCCAGCACGGAGAACCTCAAAGACACCCTCGCCAGTATCAGCATCGATGTGCTCACTGGTGATGATGAATACATAGACCGGGCCGAGCAAACGGCAGTCGATATCACAGGCACAGTGAGCAATATCGAAGATGGTCAAACGGTTACCGTCACCATTACCGATAAGCTCGGCAAAAGCTTAACTTTCACCACCACAGTGGTGGGCGGAGAGTGGCAGCTTGATGATGTAGATTTGTCTTCCCTTGCCAATGGCGAGCTCAGCTTTGATGCAAGCGCCGAAGACCTTGCCGGTAACCCGGCCGATGCCAGCGCGGTGCATGAAAAAGACACCAGCGCGCGGATTTTTGTCTGGGTCGCCGACAATAACCATGTGATCAATGCCGCCGAGCAAAGCTCAGTTACAGTGCGCGGCGTGGTGCTTAACGTCGAAAACGGCCAAACCATCACGGTGACCTTAAGCGATGGCATGGGTAAAACCCTGACCCTCACCACAGTGGTGAATGGCAACCTGTGGGCCATTCCCAACCTGGATTTAACCGGCTTTGCTGATGGCATGCTTTACGTTACTGCCGATGTCAGTGACGTGGCGGGTAACCCCGCCCACTCCGAAAACAGCATTCCGGTGGACCTCTATGCCACCATCACCATAGACGTTGCCGCAGGCGAAGACGATGTTATCAACGGCGAAGAGAGTAAGATCACTGATATTTTCGGCACAGTCACCGACATCGAAGATGGTCAAACAGTTACCGTTACCGTGACCGACAAAGACGGTAAGCAGCTTTCCTTTACCGCAGTGGTGAGTGGTGGCCAGTATCTGGTCGATAACGCCGACTTATCTTCTTTGGCGGATGGCGAGCTTAAGTTCGATGCAACCGCCAGCGATATCGCCGGTAACAGCGCCAGCGCCGCCACCAGCAACCAAAAAGATACAGGCGCCGCCATTACCATCGACGTCATTGCAGGCGCGGATGATGTTATCAACGCCGAAGAGAGCAAAGTCACCGACATTTTCGGTACCACCGCCGGAGTGGAAGACGGCCAAACCGTCACAGTCACAGTCACCGACAAAGACGGCAAGCAGCTCACCTTTACCACCACAGCCACAGGCAACGCCTGGTTTATCGATAACGCCGACCTCTCATCCCTCGCCGATGGCGAGCTTAAGTTCGATGCCACAGTCACAGATATCTCAGGCAACACCGCAAACGCCAGCACCAGCAATCTCAAGGACTCGCTGGCCTCCATCACAGTGGTGATTGTCGATGGCGGCGATGAACTGATTGGCAGCAGCGAAGCTGGCAGCATTAGCCTCTCCGGCACCACCAGCAATATCGAGCCAGGTAGAACAGTGACTCTGGTGCTCACCGATTCGGCCGGTCACAGCTTTACCACCACAGCCACAGTGAGCGCCGACGGCAGCTACAGCGTCAGCGGCATCGATTTAGTGGCGCTCGGCTTTGTTGATGGCCAGGTGAAAGTGGATGCGACGGTCAGCGACGCTGCCGGCAACAATGCCAGCGCCAGCGACACCAGCGTGCTCGACACCCAAATCAGTATCGATATCGACACCGGTGACGGCTACGGCGGCTCGCAATTGATTTTCGGTATGGAAGATTCGCTCAAGGGCACCACCACTGGGGTGGAAGCCGGACAAACCGTTACACTCAGCATCAGCGATGGCAAGGAAACCCGCACCTTTACCACGCTGATTCAGGCCGATGGCAGCTGGCAGTTTGACGGACTGGATGTAGCCGGTATGGACAAACGGGCTGCCTGGATGGTGGATGTCACTGTATCCGATAAATCCGGCAACAGCGCCAGCGACGCCCTGCCGACCCTGTACCAGCCCGCTGACATTACAGTGTATGAAGCGGGCCTGATTCTGAATGACAGCATCAGCTCCGACGTCACTTTCTCGATTCCGGACGCGACGCTCAGCATCAGCGCCGCCCAGCCATTGCTAAGTAGCATCACCTCCATGGGGCAGACTCTGGTGCTCAGTGTCGCCAGTGATGGCATGAGCCTCACGGCGAGCCGAAGCGGCGATGGCGCAGCTGTATTCACAGCCAGCCTCAGCGGTAATGTCCTGACAGTCACCCTGCTGCAGCCACTCGATCAAATCAGCCGCGCTGCGACCTTGTTCATTCAGCTCGAGGCACTGCAAAACGATGCCGACGGCACCTCAGAAACTGTATTCACCTATGCGATGCTCAACGTCGTTGACGCGCCCGAATTGACTCTGCCTGACGTCTACGAAACCGAAGAACTTGTGGATGTCAGCGGCTCGGTATTTGCCAATGATTTCAGTCTCGAAGGCCTGACCCTGATAGCCATTGAGGTCGAAGGCACCCGCTACAATGTGCAGCCCGGCACACCTTTGGTGGTGAGTACCAGTTACGGCGAGCTGACCATCGACAGCAAAGGCGTGTGGCACCTGAAAACGGCCGGAGATTTGGACAATCGAGTCGACCAACTGCTCGATTTCCGCTATTACGCCGTCGATGCCGATGGCTCCAAATCGAGCTCCTCGGCCTATATCCGCATCAACGACGGCAACAATGCCGTGATAGGTGAGTATCGCGACACCTTAGTCGAGCCCAAAGCCGACAGCAACCTGCTGGAAAGTCGCGACTTTATTATTGTGGCGGGGTCAGATGCATTGGTCGCCGATTCTATGGTGTTCAATGCCCAAACGCCGTTTGAACTCAACGCCCTTGGCATTACCAGTAACGGTAACGCCCTCAGTTACAGCCTGTCGGCCGATGGCAAACAGATCACCGCCAGCGCCGGTGGTGAAGTGGTGTTTGTACTCACGCTTGCTGCCACATCGGCAGGACGGGATCTGAGCGCCAAGGTCACACTCGACCTGCGCTCACCTCTGGATCATCTGACAAGTGAGCTGATAAGCCTCAAGCTTAAGGTCAACGCCACCGACAGCGACGGCACCGCCGCCACCCAGGGCAAAATCATTATCGATATTCAGGATGGCAATAATCCGGCCATCAGCAATATCAGCCGCTTAAGTTTTGATGAAAATAACCTGCTCGGCAGTCCGATTGTCAAGCAAGGCACCATGGACATCACGGTCGGCAGTGATGAACTTTCAAGCCTTACCTTTGGCGACCTGCGCGCCATGCCGGTGCTGACAGCAGGGCTTGAGCCCATCGTTTACCAGTTATCTGCCGACGGCACAGTGCTGACCGCACACACAGGCGACCCGGCCAATCCGGTGTTTGTAGTGCAACTTAACAGCAGCTTTAACACCGCGGCCGACACCACGGGCCATCCATATCAAATTACCCTGCTGCGCGCCTTTGACCAGCCGGGCGGGCTGCTGTCCATCCCCATCAATCTGACCGATAAAGACGGCGACACCACCAAGGCGCAAATTAACTTCTCGGTTGCCGACGGCGCCCCCGCCGTCGCGGCCAATATTGCGCTTGAGGTATCGGAGCTGCCCTCAGATTCAGGCTTTAACCGCGACTCCGGCAGCATCGACATTACCGCCACCCGCGACCCTGTGGTGGATGTAAGCTTTGCCGTCAGCGCAGGCGCTGCCACCGACAAAGACGGCAATCCTTTGACCCAAAACGGTCAGGCCATCAACTGGGTGCTCAAAGATGGCGGCGCCGTGCTTGAAGGGCGCACCAGCAGCGGCGCACTGGTATTAACCGTGAGCCTGCCCAAAGATATCAATATCAGCGCAGGCGAAAATGCCCGGGTCAATGTGGATGTGAAACTGCTTGGCCCAATCGATCAGCTCAGCGGCGATGGCAGCACTAACCAACTGCAACTGCCCATCCGCTTTGTCGACTCTGACGGCAGCGAGGCCCTAAGCCAAATCAGCCTCGCCATTCACGATGGCTTGGCGCCCAGCATAGACACACCAATGGTGATGGACTTAAACGAGCAGGACATCCCCAAAGACGCGCCAATCACCATCACGGGCAACATTGAAATCAGCCAGGGCAGTGACAGCATCACAGCGCTGCAGCTTGCTGAGGGATTCAGTTTCGATGGCTACAGCAGCGGCGGGCTTGCCATCAGCTTAAGTACCAGTGCCGATGCCGATGGCTGGTACATTGCCACCCGCAGCGATGGTGACGAGGTGTTCCGCCTTAAGCTCGATGCAAGCGGCGCAGTGACCTTCCAGCAAACCCTGCCGATGGATCACCCCATTGCCGGCAGCGCCGATGTAATGAACCTGAATTTCCAGGTGCAAGCGGTCGATGCCGACAACGACCGCTCAGCCGCCCAGACCATTACCGTCGCGTTGACCGATGCCATTCCACTCCCCAAAGACAAGGTGTGGAACTTCTTTGAAACCGATGATTCATCGCAGCTTAGGCTTTTCAACATCAATCAGACCGGCCGCGACACAGGCACGCTGCAAAAAATCATCTACAAGGGCGTGGAATACCACGCCGGCGACACCATTGAACTCTTTACCGACACAGGCGAGCGCTACGGCACCCTTACAGTCAACAAGACTGGCCTGGCGACCCTGGTCCCAGAGCTCTTTACCTACGCCAGCGTCCTGTATACCGAAGATCTGGTGTTCACCATCGAAGATAAGGACGGCGATACCGACACCGCTGTGCTGACCCTCAATGCCAAGGACTCAGATGGCAAGGTGGTGATACTCGACCCGGTATTTCATGAAGACACTGAAGGCCGGCTCGACATCTTCGCCTACCCCGGCGACAAGGACGAAAACGAGACCATTTCAGCGATTAAGATTGATGCGGCATCACTCGCCGGCGGCAGTTTGTTTATTGATGGCATTCAGATTTTCCCAACTGGAGGCACTTATTTGTTTGCCGGCGGCGCTTTGTTGGTTGACCCGCTCACAGGCACGGCCAACATTCGCGGCAACCTGACCTATCTGCCCGCAGACGACTTATCTGATGCCACCGACAGCATCAACATCAAGATTACTGTCACCATCGACCGCAACGGCTCCTTGTCGGACACTGTCACTGAAGTGCCCATCAGCGTGGTATCGGTTGCCGATGCGCCTGAGTGGGACAGCAGCGCCGAGTTCAGCTACTCGGTGCTTGAAGATGCCGCGCCCATCAGCCTGAATTTGAGCGCCAGCTCCAAAGATGAAAACGGCGCCGACGCCCAGGGCTCGGAAACGGTAACCTTCCGCATCAGTAACATCAGCGACGGCCTGACCCTCACCACAGGCAGCAAAACCGTTACCGAAGGCATGCTGCTGACGCCCGCCGAACTTGCGGCCCTTAAAGCTACTATTGGCAAGGACATGGCAGGGGTACTGACCTTTGATGTGACCCCCATCAGCACCGAGGATGACAACGGCGATGTGGCCACAGGTGTGGTCAAAACCGTTGAAATTGATATCAAACCTGTTGCAGATAAACCGAGCATTGAAGCGCGTGATATCAGCAGCGACGAAGACAAGCCAATCGATGCGCGGGATATAGTGGGTGGCAGCCTGTCGGACAGCTCCGAAACCCTTGGGTTTGAATTTACCCTGCCCGATGGCTGGATTATCGATGCGCCCTCAGCGGTACAGGTCAGCCCCGGCATTTGGACCGTCAGCGGCGATGACGTCAACAGTGGTAATGCCTTTGTGGTCCCCAAAGCCGACGTCAGCTCAGCCACCTTTGGCAACTTTGAGCTCAGCGTGCGCAGTTTCTCCAGCGAAGAGACCCAGGACGGCATTCCACCGGCCGACGGCATTATTCACCCCAACCCCAATTACAGCGAGTCGCAAAGCATCACCATCAAGCTTCGCGGCGTAGCCAACGATGCGCCCACCATAGACGCAGACCCGGCGCGCTGGGTAATGGATGATGCCAGCGCCACCATCAGCAATCAGGCGACTCTGGCAGAAGACACGCCGATTAAGCTCGACTTCTTGCTCAAAACCTCAGATGACGATGGCTCCGAAACCCTCGACCTGACTCTGACCGGCATTCCTGAGGGCGCAAAGCTCATCGATGCCGCCGGCAACCCGGTCAACCTGCCGGTGGTAGGCTTTAATGGTTCGGCACCTGTTTACAGCGTGTCGGCCGCCGAGCTTGCCAGCTTAAGTCTGGTGCCGCCACGGGATTTCAGCGGTGACATAAACCTTACCCTCAACGTGCAAAGCACTGAAAAAGACGGCGACAGCACCAAATACAGCCTGACGGTGGCACTGAAAGTGTCGCCGGTTGTGGATGAAACCGGCGAAAGCCTTATCACCCCCAACGAAGGGCTCGAAAACCGGCCGGCAGTGATTGACCTCGCGCCGTTTCTTGGCGCCGACATCGATGCCAGCGAAAGCATCACGGGCCTGATACTCTTGCCCGCCGACAATGGCCTGACGCTGCTTATCGATGGCCGCCCCATCAGCATTCCCGCTGGCGGGCTCGATTTATCGACCCTGACCGATGCCTCCAGCCCTACCCTGGATGCGCTGATCCATTCTGGCCGTCTGGCATTGTTGCCGCCCCAGGATGCCGATGGCGAGTTTGATCTTGCCGTGCGCTATCAGATAACCGACACCTCAAACAACGGTGAAACCGTCAGCAGCTGGATAGACAGCCGCGTTCACCTGCTGGTTGATGCCCAGGTGAATATCACCACCGAAATCAAGGCCACCGAGCCAAGCCTTGTCAGCAGCGATGGCAGCCCCATCGACATCACAGGCCAGGTGAAGTTTTTCGAGGCCGATATCGATGGCTCTGAGCGGCTCGATTACGTCGAAATCGTCCTGCCAAGCGGCACTGGCTGGTATGTGGAGCATCCCCTTGGCGCCATTCACGATGGCAATGGCCGCTGGCTTATCAAGGTGCCGGGCGTCACCACAGACACAGTGCGCGAGTGGGGGCTGGATATTCTCAAAGATGTGAAAATCATCAGCGATGAGCCGGTAACCGATGCCAAAGTGACCATCAACGCGCGGGTGCTCGACCGCGACGACGGTGAAATCATCTCCACCGACTTTACCGTGACCTTCCTGCAGGGCGCGGGCAACAGCCTGGCGACCGAAGTGGATGACCTGCAGCTCACAGTGGCGGACGCCGTTGAAGATGAAGGCATCAGCTTTGCCGGCCATCTCAACAGCCTCATCACCACAGATACCAACGACGTGGTGAGCTTCCGCGTGCTGGCAAGTGATTTGCCACAGGGCGGCTATTTTACCGGCGCCGATGTGGAAGCCGTATACAACGCCAGCGGCAAGGCCGTGATTGAATGGGTGTTTACCACCGCATCCCTTGGCAATCTGGCGCTGCACGGTATCAGCGAGCACTATGCCGGCGATTTATCTATTCCAATCCGCATCATAGCCACCGACTCACTGAGCGGTGATACCAAGCTTGATGAAACCCAAACCCTGGAAGCGCAAATAGCCCCCAAGGCCGATGGCGCGATACTGAATATCGGCAATGGCGCAATGGACGAAGACACCCCTGTGCCGCTTGGAATAAAAATCAGCTTTGTCGACCCCCATGGTAGCCCAACGACCGGCGGTAATGAGAGCTTTGTGTTTGGCGATGCCACCAAACCGATAGAGCTTAAGCTGCTCGACGGTGGCAGCCTGCAGGACGACAGCGGCCTGTTCCAGCTTAAGGCTGGCACCACAGATACCTGGGTGTTTACCGGCACAAGTCTTACTGAACTTGGCAGCGCCTTGAATAATCTGCGTTTTGTGCCGCCACTGCACCTTGCCGGTGAGTTTGGCATCGCCTTCAGTGCTACCGCCATTGATACCGCCATGGTCGGCGGCGCCCTGATGACCGACACCCGGCTGGTGTTAAGCACGTTCAACATCATAGTCAACCCTGTCACCGACGCCTCCGAGCTACCGGGCACCACGGTCGAAATCCTTGGCGATGAAGACAGCCTGATTAGCCTTGCGGGTCTGGATAGCAGCGGCGTTGGCCTGATTGACCAGGACGGCTCCGAGGTCATTTACCTCACCGTCAGCGGCGTACCGGCAGGCTCAGTGCTCTACTATCAGGACGCCGGCGGCAACCTGATTCAGCTGCCCAACACAGGCCCGGACGGCGGCAGCTTTAACGGCAAACCCACCTTCGCCTGGTCAGTGGAGCCCGAGCAGCTCAGCGGCCTGGTACTGTTGCCGCCGGAAAACTTCAGCGGCGATATCAAGCTCAATGTCGGCACTGTCACCTGGGAGCAAGGCACCAACGATTACGTTAACAACGGCACCACGGTTATCGTCGGGGTGCGCCCCATCGCCGACGGGCTGCAGCTCATCCAGCCGCCGCAAAAACAGTACGCGGCCGAAGAAGACGAAGTAATAGACGTGAAATTCAAGGCCGAAACCCTGGATGTGACCGGGCAGGAGCAGGTGCGGGTCACGGTTATCATCACCTCTGCCGACTCACTCGAAGGCCTTGAAGGGGTCACTATCGGCGGCAGCTTTGTGTCATTCACTGAGTCCGGCGGCGTTTACACCGCCACGGTGGAAGTGGCCGCCACCTCGGTTAATGGCCTGCAAATCCACCCGGGACCACTGGCCTTTGGCACCCTGAAAACAGAAGTCCGCCTGGAGAGCATCGACAGCAACACGGTACTGGGCACGCCCATGACCGACGTCAGCAGCGCCGAAGTACTCAATTTCGACATAGTGCTCACTCCCGAGGTCGACCCACCGGTGTGGACGGCTGTGAATGATGTGGTGGCAAACGATCCCAACAACCTGCTGCTCGGCCTTGGCCTTGCGCTGCAAAACCCGGCGCCGGGCGAAACCGGCAAACTGGAAATCACCGGCCTGCCTGCGGGCATGACACTGGAAGGCGCAACCCAATCCGGCAGCAAGTGGGTTGTCGACATAGCCAACGTCGGCAACCTTAAAGTGCTGGGTGCCAGCGACGGCGACAGCTTTGTGCTGACCTTAAAACCAAGCGCCACCCTGAGCGGTGAAACCGTTGCCGGCACCACAGAGAGCATCAGCGTGACTGTGGATGTCAGTGCACCGGCGCTGGCCGCCCCCTGGAGCGGCAGCAATAGCATCTCTGTGCAGATGGATGATGGCTTCTACTGGGGTGGCGATGCCGAGCTGCCCCGTTTCGTCCCCGGGCTATGGGACGCGCCTATCCTGCCGTCTGCCCCAACGCCTCAGTTGAACGACGCTTCCTATGGCAGCATCAAGGAGGCACAGCCAACCTTGTACCGCTATCAGGGACCGCAGTTGACCGGGGACGTGCAACAGGGCGATGCACCGAATACGCAGTCCCCAGCCGATGTGGATCGCATGCCACAGATAGACGAGCCGGGCGATGCCAAAACCGGCATAGATCTGGATTTAGGCAGCTTTGGCAGCACGAATGCGACGGACTCACTCTCGTCATCCGAACAGGGCGCACCGCAGTTCTCCTCGGGCACTATGGCCGAACTTTGGACGTCGCTCAGTGGATTCAGCCCGCTGAAAACCGGCGCAGATGATCCACACACAGAGCCACTGCCGGAGCCAATGCCCATGCCTGAGCCCGAGTATCTGGCCACACTGTCGGAGCTTATCGGACAGAGCATCGAGAGCAGTCAAACCAGCGACAGCGGCTTTTTCAGCGGGATAGACACAGGCAACGATGTCATCATTGAGAGCTTCGATGGCACCGAGCAACTTAACCGGCTGATGGAGCAGCAGCAACTTGCAGGACAACAGTCATGAGTGCTGACTTTCATCAAAGCCGCGCCCTTATCAGCCAGTGCTGCGCAGCCCTCGGGCTCACGCCGCCACTGGCGGAGCTGTCGCAGCTGGCACTGGCGGTAACACCGGAAAACCTCGCCGAGGTTATGAGCCGGTTTCAGCTTGCGGCGTCGCTGCAAAAGTTGCCGCCTGCCGACATGGCGGTGCCCGCGCTGGTGTTTATTGAAGACGAGCCCTGGCTTGTTAGGCGCAGGGCCGAAGACGGCCTGGCGCTGGAGTCGGCAAACGGCGAAAGTCGCAGCTTAAGTCACGGCGAATGGCAGACCCTTTGCCTTGGCCGCAGCTGGTATATACAAGCAAAGGAGCTTACCGATCTTCGCGCCACCGAGCATCAAAAGAGTAGCCCGCGCCACTATCTGGCTGAGGCCTTCGATGAGATGCGCCCCTTCCTGAAGAGCTTTTTACTGGCCTCCTTTGCCGCCAACCTGCTGGCGCTGGTCACGCCGCTCTTTACCATGAATGTGTACGACCGGGTGGTACCCAATCAGGCCACAGACACCCTGTGGGTGCTGGCAAGTGGCGTGTGCGTGGCCATGTTGTTCGATTACCTGCTGCGTCAGTCCCGCGCACGGCTTGCCGATGTGGCAGGCAAACATGTGGATCAGCAGGTGTCAGGTAAGCTCTTTGGCAAGCTGCTGGGCATGAAGCTGGAAAACCGTCCAGCCTCGGCGGGCGCCTTTGCAAAACAGCTGCAGGAATTTGATTCGATTCGGGATTTTATTACCAGTGCGACACTTGTAGCCCTGGTGGATCTGCCCTTTACCCTGCTGTTTTTGGCGTTGATGGCCTGGCTTGGCGGCTGGATGGTGATGGTGCCTGTGTTTGCCATGGCGTTTTTGATTGGCATGAGCCTTATCCTTGAGCGGCGCATCGCCGCGGCGGTGGAAAAGTCCGGTCAGCTCTCAACCCAAAAACAGGCGCACCTTATTGAGACGCTGAACCTGTTGCCCGAACTCAAGCAGGCAGGCGCCCTTGGCAAGGCGCAGCGGCTGTGGGACAACAGCATCCGCGAGCTTGCCGACTGGCAGAATGAATCCCGTATCGCCTCCAACACCTTAAGCCATCTGGTGGCCGCCAGTCAGCAGCTGGTCACGGTTGGCCTGGTGGTCGCCGGGGTATACCAGATTTACGAAGGCAACCTCAGCATGGGCGCCCTGATTGCGCTGGTGATGCTGAGCGGCCGCGCCGCCTCGGCCATCAATCAAATCGCCATCTTGCTGCTCAAATACCGCCAGACCCGCAGTGCCATGACCGCCATCGACTCGATTATGGCGCTGCCGCAGGAAACCGACGTGCAAAGCCTCAACGCCACCAAGCTCGGCTTCGACGGCTCGGTTATGCTACGAAACGCCTGCTTTAGTTATCCGGAGCAGCCCATGCCGGCCTTCAGCGATATCAACATCGACATCAAGCCCGGTGAGCGGATTGGACTTTTCGGCGCATCCGGTGCCGGTAAATCCAGCCTGCTGGCGGTGCTTGCCGCCCAATATCGCCCCTCTTCCGGACAGGTGTTTTACCACGGGCTTGAAGCATCCCAATGGTCGCAGCCTTACTTGCGCCGCCATATCGGCATGGTGTCGCAGCAGCCGCTGCTGAGTTTCGGCACCGTGCTCGATAACCTGCTGCTGGGGCTCGATGAAGTGGACGAGCAAAAGCTTGCCCGGGTGCTGGTCAGCAGTGGTATAGACAAGCTGCTCGACAGGATGGGCGCTGGACTGTCAACTCAGGTCGGCGAGTTTGGCCGCCAGCTTTCGGGCGGCCAGCGTCAGGCGATTTTGCTTGGGCGGGCGCTGCTGCGTGAGCCCAAGTTGCTGCTGCTCGATGAGCCCACCAGCGCTCTGGACGAGCGCGCCGAAAACCAGATTATCGCCAGCCTCAAGGCGCTGGAGCGGGACGTAACCCTGGTGATTGCCTCTCACCAGCCAAGGGTGCTCGCCATGTGTGACCGGGTGTTTATTCTCGATAAGGGCCGGATCGTGGCCGAGCAGCGCCCCTCTGAGCTTGGTAGCGGCAAGCGGCTCAAATCGGTGAGCATCAGCCGCCGGGAGGTGAGCGAATGAGCCTGCATGTACGCCACCTCGAAGCGGCGCGGCGCGCCAATCACATCATTTATCTGGTGGTCGGCCTGATAGCGGCCACCCTTGTCTGGGCCAATTTCGCCACCCTCGAAGAAGTGGTCGTGGGTCAGGGGCAAGTGGTGCCCTCCCTCAAGGTGCACCGCATTCAAAGCCTTGATGGCGGCCTGCTCAAAACCATGCACGTCACCGACGGCCAGAAGGTAAAGGCCGGTGAGCCGCTGCTGGAGCTCGACAGCCTGCGGTTTGCCTCGGCGGTGGATGAGGCGCGGGTCTCGAGCGTGGCGCTCGATGTGCTGGTGCGCCGCCTCGACGCCGAGATAGCCTCAGTCAAGCTTAACGACAGCCTCGACTGGCAACATCGCATCAGCCTTGAGCCTGCCCGTGCGGCGCTGGATGAGCGTAGCCTGACCATCTTCAATGCCAGGCTGTCGCAGCTGGCAAACCAGCTTGAACAGGGCGCCGAAGCGGTGCACCAGAAACGGCAGGCCCGCGAAGAAGCCGGTATCCGTGAAAGCGCCGCCCGTCGCAGCCTTAAGCTTGCCGAGCAGGAGCTGGAAATGACCCGCGATGCGGTGCGTGAGGGCGCTGTCGCCGAGCTTGAGCTGATTAAGCTTGAGCGCGACGCCATAAACCTTCGCGGTGAGCTGTCGGCCACCCAGGCAAGCCTGGTGCAGCTCGATGCCGCCGTGAATGAAGCCATAGCGCAGCGCCGCACCCTGGCGCTTGAGTTTATCAACCGCGCCGAAGCCGAGCGCCACGAGGCGCAGAACAAACTCGATGGTCTTAACGAAAACATCAAGGCACTGGCCGACCGGCTGGAGCGCACCCGCATTGAGGCGCCGATTGACGGCAGCATCAACAATATCGCCATCCGCACCCCCGGCAGCGTGATTGAACCGGGGCAAACCATCATGGAGCTGGTGCCGAGCGACGGGGCGCTGATTGTCGAGAGTCGGGTCGACCCCAAGGATATCGCTTTTGTGCATCAAGGGCTTGGCGCCACGGTTAAGTTCAGCGCCTACGACTTTGTGATTTACGGTGGCCTCAAGGGCGAGGTGGTGTACGTCAGCCCCGACGCCCATCACCTCGAAGATGGCACCACCTATTTTGAAGTGCACATCCGCACCCACAGCAGCGATCTGGGCGGCCGTCCCATTATCCCCGGCATGCAAACCACCACAGATATTCAAACAGGCAGCAAAACCGTTTTGGAGTATTGGCTTAAACCGCTGCTGCGGGCCAAAGCCAATGCCCTGCGTGAACCATAAGGTAAGGACACTATGCGTAAACTCCTGATTCTTCCCCTGTTGGCACTCTCGACCGCGAGTCAGGCACTGACGCTGGAGCAGTCAGTGGCAGAAGCCATCAACAACCATCCCCGCATACTCGAAAAGTACGCGGGTTTCGAAGCGGCCGTGCGTGAAAAGCGCGCCGCCCGAGGCAACTACCTGCCGCAGCTCAATCTTTACGGCGCCGCAGGTTACGAGTATGTGCGCTACAACAACGGCAAACAGGTCGACTCAGAGCTTGACCGCACCGAAGTCGGCCTTAAGCTGACCCAGTTGCTGTTCGATGGCTTTCGCACCGGCAACGAGGTTGACCGGCTGCAGTTTGAGCAGGAAGCCGAGCAGTTCGGGCTGATTTCGCTTGCCGAAAATATCAGCCTCGAAGTGGCCGAAGTGTACCTGCAGCTTGCCCGCATCAATCAGGTGGTCAAACTGTCGGAGCAAAACGTTAAAGAACATCAGGAAATTCAGCGAAATATTGAATCCCGCCAGGGCCGTGGCCTGTCGAGCGATTCCGATGTGGCTCAGGTGCGTGCCCGGGTCGCTACGGCGCAATCGGCGTATCTTGCCGCCCGCAACGAGCAGATGGACCTCGAAGCCCGCTACTTCGATCTGGTCGGCCAGATGCCGAGCGAGCTTATCGATCCCCGCCCCGACTTTGAATATGTGCCGCAGAATCTTGGCGATGCACTGAAAAAGGCCGTGGAAAAACACCCTGAAATCGATGCCGCCAGCAAGGATCTGGACGCCGCCAACTCCCAGTATGAGCGCGACAAGAGCAGCTTCCTGCCCAAACTGTCGCTGGAGCTGCAGGCCAACCGCAACGACAATATGGGCGGCATCGCCGGCCCCGATGAAGATGCCCGCGCCATGCTGGTGCTGTCGTATAACCTGTTCAACGGCGGCAGCGATGTCGATCGCGCCGAGGCCGCCAGTTGGCGGGTGCAGCAGGCCCGCTCTATCCGCCGCCAGACAGAGCTGCAGGTGGTCGAAGCGACCCGCCTCGCCTGGAACGCCTACAGCTTTGTCGGCGAGCAGCGCAGTTTTTACCGCGAAAACGTGGATCAGGCGGTGAAAGCCGAGCAGGGTTATCAGCGCCAGTTTGATCTCGGCCGCCGCTCGCTGCTGGACGTGCTGGATGCCAAGGTCGAGGTGTTCCTCGCCCGCAAAAATTACCTCGATGCCCACTACAAATATCAGGGCGCGGCCTACCGGCTTATCAATGTCACCGGCAGCCTGATGGAATCCTTCCGGGTCGATACCCCCGAGAGCTGGACCGAGGAGAAATAATATGAAGTCACAACACACTCTCGCCCTGCCCGCGCTGCTTGCAGCTATATTCCTTGGCGGCTGCGCCATCGAACCCGGTGACAGCTTTGAAGTCGCAGAGCAAACCCGTGCCCTCACCGACCTTGACCGCGACGGCGTTATTGATGCCCGCGATGGCTGCACCGCCACCCCGGGCGGTGCCAGCATCAGCAACAATGGCTGCGAAAATGCCACCGCCGAAAAGCGTAAAGCGAGCCGCGTCATCATGTTCGGTTACGATGAAGACACCCTGAGCAGCGCCGAGCGCAGCGAATGGATTGCGCTGATGCAAAAGCTTGCCGGCAAGGATGGTGCCGAGCTGGTGCTGATTGGCGACACCAGCCCCGAAGGCAGCGAGGCCTATAATCAGGCGCTGGCCCAGAGACGCAGCGACTTTATCCGCGCCATGGCGAAGGAAGCAGGGCTTACTGACAGCCAGATAAAGACCGAGGTCTATTTCGAAAAAAACCAGATCCCCAACGAGCTGTCGGGCCGTGACCACCGCCTGATTGCGGTGGCGCGCTGGCAGGAAACCGGTGTGGAGATGGACTGGAACATTTTCAGCTCCGACAAGGCACCCAAAGTAAAACGCTGAGCCACAGCACCGCTATACATCCTTTGCCGGAGGCCACATTTTCCGGCAAAGGGTGATCCAGCCCAAAGCCTTGCCCCCCTATCCTTTCATTCAGCTCACAACCATGGTTGGATAAAGCCAGCCCCATCGCTTGTGAGGAAAGAGGATGCACAGTAACATCAAAGCCTTATTGGCCACTACGGCACTGTTTTTCACCGCCCCGCTGCTGGCAGACTCCGGCTGCGGCTTCGAAAACAAAGCCAATGGCCTGTTTGCAACCTGCAGCGAGGAGAAACAGGAAGTGATCCTGACCGGAATCGTGGAGGCCGAGCGCCTCGTGACCGAATTGCCTGAATTCAGCGAAGGCTACAAGACCTATCAGGTCGATACCTCAGCCCTTGGCCCCATCAAGGCAGTCGCCGAACCGATTGAAATTGTGGTGATTATCGGCACCTGGTGCCCGGACTGCCACCGCGAGACCCCGCGTTTTATCCGCATTATCGAAGAAGTCGCCAACCCCAATATCAAGGTGACTTACATAGGCGTAGACCGCGCCAAGTCAGACCCCGAAGCTCTGGCCGCCAAATACGATTTCAAGCGCATTCCGACCTTTATCGTGCTGAATAAGGGCGAAGAGATAGGCCGCATCGTCGAGCGCCCGACCGAGTCGCTGGAAAAAGATTTGGCCAACATATTGAAGTAACACTTAAAAGACAAAAGGCCGGCAACTTGCCGGCCTTTTTCATGCCCAGGGTTCCAAAGCCTTTAGGGCTATCAGAACTCGTAGCGGGCGATGAGCGACAGGTAGCGGGCTTCCTGACGGTCAGTCACCATGCCGTAATCCGGGTTCAGCTCAAGACCGCTCGGGGTATCGGCATAACGGGTGCGTTCTTCAAACACCGAGGTGGCGGTGTCGGCGTTCAGCAGGTTATACACTGTGCCCTTGAGCATCAGGTCGCCACCAAACAGCGCGGTGTTGTAGGTGAGCGACAAATCCAGATTGGTCACCCAGGGCAGGTTACCGGCGCTGCCACGGGGGGCTGGGTTGCCATTCTCATCGTAGTGCGACGCGTGGTCGTAGTAGCGGCTGATGCAATCATCCCACGGGCTGCCGGCAGCGCAGCTGTCAACGCCTTCCGGATGCTGAGAGAAGTAGCTTTGCGGACGACCCGAGGTGGTACGGGCCACCAGACCCAGCACCAGGCTGTCGGTCAGGTTGTACGCGCCACTCACCTTGAACGCATGGCGGTGATCGTTGGGCAGATCGCCATAACTGTGATCCATCAGATCGCCATAGTCATAGGAAGTGGTCCAGCCCGGATCGGCCTGGTTGTTGTCTGTCTTCACCAGACCTTCGGTGTTACCGTAGCTGTGGGACCAGGTGTAGGAGCTGTTGACGGTCAAATCGTCGCTCACGCGGCCATCGAGGGTAAACTCCATCGCCAGATACTTACGCTTGGCCTTGGGCAGCATCAGCTCATCTTCACTCAGGGTGACAGTATCGACCTGACCATCACCGTCGAAGTCGTAAGACATGGTAATGGCTTCACCCGGGTTATTGAGTACGTAGTAGGAGCTTTGGCCCACGTTATCTTCAATCCCGAGCTCGGCAAGCTTCTTGGCCAGCACCGGGCCTACGTCGGTATCTTCCACGCTGCGGCCAAGGTCGCGGTAAATAAAGCGCACGCCGCCACTCATGGTGTCAAACAGCTCCTGCTGATAACCCACAGTGAACTCATCGCTGTACATGGGCTTGAGGCTGCTTGAGGCAATCAGGCCAGGCTCAGTGATCCCGCGCTGACGCCAGTAACGGTCGCGCAGCATGTCGCCACGGCTCGGAGAGCCATCGGCAAGCAGCACTGGTGCACCACTGCCATCTACCTGATCCAACTCAAAATACTCAAACCATTCGATGGAAGAAGAACCCTGAGTGATGTTCATATTGGCCGACACAGGCTGGAAGTAACGGCCGTAGGTGGCATATACCTTGGCACTGCCATCGCCGTGCAGGTCGTAAATCGCCTGCAGGCGCGGGGCAATCTGGTTATCCACCGACACATAGGAGCGACCGTCCGACACTGTGTTGTCAAAGCCGCTGTAACGCAGGCCGAGGTTCAGCACCAGCTGGTCGGTTACCTGCCAGGAATCGTTGGCGTAGAAGGCAAGCGAGGTCACGTCTGAATCTGTGTAGCGGGTACGGATGCGACGCTCGATATAATCTTCACCGGCAGCAGCACCGGAGCGATCGTTTACGCCGGCGGTCTTGATGCTCCACCAACCCTGGGCATCGCCTATGCCGTTCTGGCCAGAGGTGAAGTCCACCAGCACCTGAGTGTAATCCACCCCGAACTGAATCGAGTGATCATCCAGATCCCAGTGAAAATCCACCCTGGCCTGATCGCGGGTGTATTCTTCTTCCGACACAGATGAGTTGGTATGGCTGCTCAGGGTAGTCGCGCTGCGGTAGTCATAGACCGACGGATTAGACGAGGCAACCACGTTGTAGATGGTTTCGACTGTGCGGCCGACCACGGCCGATACCGAGAAGCTGTCGCTGAGGTAGCCGTTGTAGTTAATGCTGTAAACCTGACCACCGTCGCGGCCGGGAGCCGTGGCACCGTTTTGCGCGCCGATAACATCGGTTTCCCAGTCGTATAAATAGTTGGTGGTATCCCAGTTACGCTCGTTGTTCATGGCCGAGATGCCAACCGAGTGCGCATCTGAAATAAACCAGTCGAGCTTGGCAAACCAGCGGTCTTCTTTACGCTCGCGGCTGCCCATATTCTTTTGACCGGCCCAGTCGCTGTCGTCGCGGCGGGGATTAAACAGGCCGTAATAAAACAGCTTGTCTTCGACTATCGCGCCGCTGGCCCACAGCTGCACCTCACGGAAGTCATAGCTGTCGTGGCGGGTGTTGGTGCTGATATTGCCGGCATGGTCGTAAATGGAGTCGTGGTTTGCGCGCATGCTGTCCGGATCCCAGCGTACCTGGGTGCCAAATTTAAACTCGTTGTCACCGGACTTGGACACGGCGTTGATGATACCGCCCATGGCACCGCCAAATTCGGGGCTCACGCCGCCTGTCATCACCTGCGTCTGGGCGATGGCTTCCCACGGCAGGCCGATGGAGCCTAAGCCTGTGCGGATGCTGGTCACGTTCATACCGTTGAAGTAATAGCCGTTTTCAGCAGATGACGCGCCGCCGAAACTGGAAGCACCACGGAACGCCGAGCCACCCGGCGCGGCTGTGCCCGGAGTCAGCATGGCGATACTTTCAAAGCCCGAGTTCACCGGCATCAGCGCCAGATCGTCCTGGGTGAAGGTCGCACCCGAGGTCGAAGAGGCCATATCCACCCGGCGGATCATGCTGCCGGTTACCGCCAGACGCTCCATGGACGCATCGCCGGCACCCAGCAACTGACCGTCGAGAATAAGCGCCTGACCCACTTCCACCCGCACACCCGCCTCGCGGGAGTCGTTAAAGCCGGGCTTGTGGATTTCGATGTCGTACTCACCCACAGGCACGTTACGCAGCAGGTATTCACCCTTATCGTTGGTGGTGACTGTGTACACCAGCCCCTTGGCCTTGTGCTTGAGGGTGATGGTGGCACCGCCAAGGGCTGCGCCTTCACCGTTGACGATTTGCCCTTTAACGATACTGGAGCCGTCTACCGCCATGGCGGGGGTGGCTATCATCAGCACGGAACCCACCGCCATCGCGGCCAGTGTTTTGCGGGCAGAAAAGGCGCTCTTGGGCGCCTGTTTGCTTGTGTGGTACATGGTTAAGATTTCCTTTTTCCCTTTGCCTGAGTGTTGCGCCGGCCCAGTCCTTCTTGTGGGCAATTTATGGCCAAAGCGCGGTAAAACCTTAACATCGATTACATACTGTATACAATCTATTTTATTAAATGCATATTACCAATCAAAACCAGCTGCCGCAGATTAAGAAATGCCACGGATTAAATGTGTTTATTTTCATTCAATTACACCAATCATCGCATTAAAGTTGGATAAGCTGGGGCATGCCTTCGAAGCGATGAAGATGGCCAACGAGGCTTAAGCCGAAGTTCAGACCATCACAGAAATGGATTAATGGCCGGGAGCTGCGAGTTGAGAGTTGAGAGCTGAGATTAGAGGTTTGAGAGTTGAGAGTTGAGGCTGGAGACAGCATGGGAGACGGAATGCTGCATTTGCGAGGCTTTGCCATGGATACCGGGCAGTTCAGGACGACCCGATTCAGGCATAAAAAAACGCCTCAGTGCGGCGTTTCAGTTATGCGGTTGCTGCAAGCTCAATTTATGAGTCGGGCCATTATTCAAGAAGCCGCTCAGACAGCTCAAGCAGCACCCCTTCGCGCAGTGCACCACCTGAAAGAGCAAGGTTTTCAAGCCCCAGCAAACGAAACAGCGCCAGCAGCACGGCGATACCGGCGGCAAAGGTCGGCGCCCGCTCTGGGCAAAGGCCATGGATACCATCGAGGCTCGCATCTTCATGGAGCAGAATTTCCTGCTTCAATCCTTCGAGCACCTTCACGGTGATAAGCTGCGACTCGCCGCGGTGGCCAAGCAACTCCACCACCGACTGCACAGTGCCGGACGCGCCGACCACAGTGTGCCAGCCAAGCTGTTTAATCTCGGCTTCCGACTGGCCGAGCAGACGGTGAACTTCGGCCTCAGCGTCGGCAAAGTCACGCTCCTGCAGTGGCAGGTCGCTGAAAAACTGCTTTTTAAAGGTCACGCAGCCCATGGGCAGGCTGGTTTTGAACAGCAGTTTATCGCCATCGCCTATGATGAATTCGGTACTGCCGCCGCCGATGTCGATCACAAGGCGCCGCCCCTCACCCACAGTAGTAGCGACCATGCCTCGATAAATCAGCTCAGCCTCGCGCATACCGCAAATCACATCGATGGGCACGCCAAGAATAGGCAACGCCCGCGCCTTGAACTCGTCGGCATTGGCGATGGCGCGCAGGGTGGCGGTGGCCACCACAGCAACCCGGGCGTGGGAAATCTGATGCTGAACCAGCATCTGGGCAAACATCTCAAGGCATTCAAGCCCGCGCTGCATGACGCTCTCACTGAGCATGCCATCACAGCCGATCCCTTCGGCAAGACGCACCTTGCGTTTGTATTTGGCCTCAACCCTGGGCTTTCCGGCCTCGGTGGTCGCCACCAGCATGTTAAAGCTGTTGGAACCCAGGGTGATTGCGGCATAAGCAGTTTTTTGCATGCGGCTGTCTTATGAGTGTCTGCGGGTCCTGTCGTGACGTGGAGGACGACCACCGCCGCTGCGATGGGCACCGGACGGACGTGGTGAACCCGAGCGATCGCGCAGGTTACGGCCACCTGCATGGGGCTTGCGATGAATTCGCACCGGCGGCGGAATATCAATCAGCGCATCCTGATCGTAAGACGTCACAGGGATACTGTGCTGGATATAGTCTTCGATGGCCGGCAGGTTGAGGGCATATTCCTCACAAGCAAAGCTCACCGACACGCCTTTCTGACCGGCGCGGCCCGTACGACCGATACGGTGTACATAGTCTTCGCAGTCATCGGGCAGATCGTAGTTGTACACGTGGGACACATCGGAAATGTGCAGACCACGGGCGGCTACGTCGGTGGCAACCAGAATGTCGAGCTCACTCTTGGTGAACTGATCGAGGATTTTCAGGCGTTTCTTTTGCGGCACATCGCCGGTCAGCAGGCCCACGCGGTGGCCATCGGCCTCCAGGCTCGCCCACAGGTTTTCACACTGATGCTTGGTGTTGGCGAACACGATGGCTTTTTCAGGCCAGTCTTCTTCAATCAGCGAGTGCAGCAGCTTGAGCTTGTCTTCCATCGAAGGGTAGAAGATTTCTTCTCTGATATTGCGGGAGGTTTTTTCTTCCGGCGCAATCTCTACCTTCACAGGGTCGTTCATGTGATCGTACGCCAGCTCCTGCACTTTCATCGACAAAGTGGCAGAAAACAGCATGTTCAGACGGTCTTTGGCGTCTGGCATGCGGCGGAACAAAAAGCGGATGTCCTTGATAAAGCCAAGGTCAAACATGCGGTCGGCTTCATCGAGTACCACGGCCTGAATGGCACCGAGGTTAATCACGCCCTGACGCACGTAGTCGATAATCCGGCCTGTGGTGCCAATCAGCACGTCCACGCCTTTATCGAGCACCTTGCGCTGGGTCTCGTAACCTTCACCGCCGTAAACAATACCCACCTTAAGACCGCTGTGCTTGGACAGCAGCGTCGCGTCTTTGGCAATCTGAATCGCCAGTTCGCGGGTCGGCGCCATCACGATGGCACGGGGCTGGTTCAGTTGGCGGTTTTCAGGGATGGGGGCTGTCAGCAGGTGGTTGAAGGTGGCAACCAAGAAGGCGAGAGTCTTGCCGGTACCGGTTTGGGCCTGGCCAGCAATGTCTTTTTTCTCAAGCAGAACCGGCAGGGACAACGCCTGAATTGGCGTACAATGTTCAAAGCCGTTTTCGTTAAGTGCCTGTTTGACCTCGTCACACAAGGGCAGGTCGGCAAACCTCTGTTGGGTTAAATGTGTTTCGCTCATAGCGGCAGCATACCAGTTAGGGTTGCAATAAGATATCCGATCGGCTGAAATAGCGGCAATAAATCGGTGGGCGCTTGAATTCGTTTAAATCCGCCCCAATATACATGCTAAGCCATTCACAGACCAGCGATGGCATCATTTGGAGAACATCATGAGCGACAAAATTGTAACCCTGAGCGACGACAGCTTTGAAAACGACGTACTGAAGTCTGAACTGCCAGTTCTGGTAGACTTCTGGGCAGAATGGTGCGGCCCTTGCAAAATGATCGCCCCAATTCTGGACGACGTAGCTGCCGAATACGAAGGTAAGGTTACAGTTGCCAAGCTGAACGTTGACCACAACAACGCCTCACCAGCCAAGTACGGCGTGCGTGGCATCCCAACGCTGCTGATGTTCAAAGGCGGCGAACTGGTAGCCACCAAGGTTGGCGCCCTGTCCAAGACTCAACTGAAAGAGTTTATCGACGCTCAGCTCTAATCTTTGCCATCCGGCGTGATGCCCGGCACAGCTTTACGGCTTAATTGTGTCGGGCTTCCCTAAAAATCTGGACGCACACTTCCATCGGTGCTACTTTAATAGCCAGATCCTTATCGTTTAACTCACTTCTTCGCTGTTCAATCTTTTCAATACCCTTCGTTAGCATTGCAGATTGAATGCGAAATACTTTTTCTCGCGTAAAAAAGACCCATCAACATGAATCTGAATGAACTGAAAAACATGTCCATCGCCGACCTGGTGGCCTTGGCGGAGAGCATGAATCTCGAAAATATGGCCCGTGCCCGCAAGCAGGACATCATTTTCTCCATCCTCAAAGCCCACGCCAAAAGCGGTGAAGACATCTTCGGTGGCGGTGTTCTTGAAATCCTGCAGGACGGTTTTGGTTTCCTTCGCAGTGCCGATGGTTCTTACCTCGCCGGTCCGGACGACATCTATGTCTCCCCAAGCCAGGTGCGTCGCTTCAACCTGCGAACGGGCGATACCATTGCCGGTAAAATCCGCCCGCCAAAAGAAGGTGAGCGTTACTTTGCCCTGCTGAAAGTCAACGAAGTTAACTTCGATAAGCCTGAAATTTCCCGCAACAAGATCCTGTTTGAAAACTTAACGCCCCTGCACGCCGAAGAGCGTCTGCGCATGGAGCGTGGCAACGGTTCCACCGAGGACATCACTGCCCGTATTCTGGATCTCTGCTCTCCTGTCGGTAAAGGTCAGCGCGGCCTGATTGTGGCCCCGCCCAAAGCCGGTAAGACCATGTTGCTGCAAAACATTGCTCAGTCCATCACTTACAACAACCCAGAGGTTGTGCTGATGGTGCTGCTGATTGACGAACGTCCTGAAGAAGTGACCGAAATGCAGCGTCTGGTCAAAGGTGAAGTTATTGCCTCTACCTTCGATGAGCCAGCCAGCCGCCACGTACAGGTTGCTGAAATGGTTATCGAAAAAGCCAAGCGTCTGGTTGAGCACAAGAAAGACGTGGTCATCCTGCTCGACTCCATTACCCGTCTGGCCCGTGCCTACAACACTGTAGTGCCTTCCTCAGGCAAGGTGCTGACCGGTGGTGTGGATGCCAACGCCCTGCACCGTCCAAAGCGTTTCTTCGGTGCTGCCCGTAACATCGAAAACGGCGGCTCACTGACCATCATCGCCACCGCCCTTATCGACACCGGCTCCAAGATGGACGAAGTGATTTACGAAGAATTCAAAGGCACAGGTAACCAGGAACTGCACCTGTCACGCAAGGCCGCCGAGAAGCGCGTGTTCCCTGCGATTGACTTCAACCGCTCCGGCACCCGCCGCGAAGAGAAGCTGACCACCAGCGAAGAGCTGCAGAAGATGTGGATCCTGCGTAAAATTCTGAACCCGATGGACGAAGTGGCCGCGATGGAGTTCCTCATCGACAAGCTGGCCATGACCAAGACCAACGACGAGTTCTTTACTGCGATGAAGCGCGCCAAGTCATAATCCGGCTTATCCCGCTAACGCACAAAAACGCCGCTCACTGAGCGGCGTTTTTATTTTATCCCTGCTGCGCCTCATCAAGCGCAATGAGCCGCTCTGCCACCTTTTGTTTAAGCATATCCCGCAGCGCCAGCACCGCCGGTGTCACCTCGGCGCGGCCGGGGCAAAGCAGATACAGCTCCAATGGCTCGCCCTGCCAATCCGGCAACAAAGGCACCAGCCGCCCTTCCAGCAAATCCGCCGCCAAATCGAGCTTGGATTTATACACCAACCCCTTACCCGCGAGCGCCCAGCGGCGGGCGACATCGGCATCGTCACTGCTGCGCCGGCCATTGACCCGCACCCTATGCTCGCTGCCATCACGATAAAAACGCCACTGATCGTTGGTGCGCTGGGCAAGTTTAAACAGCAAACACTGGTGCTGGGTCAGTTCCTCCGGGGTCGTTGGCGCACCAAAGCGCGCCAGATACTCGCCGGACGCCGCCAGCTGGCGCGTCATACTGCCAATCAGAAAGGCCACGGCCTCAGGATCTGTTGGCTTACCGTAGCGCAGCGCCACATCGATATTGTCCCGAAAAAGACTGCTGACCCTGTCACCGAGCTCAAGCTGCACCTCAAGGGCCGGATGCTGCTCCATCAGTTCATCCAGCCAGGGCAAAAAGATGTTGCGGCCAAAGTCCGATGACACCGAAATGCGAAGGCAGCCTTCCACCGAGCCTTTGGCGCAGGCCAGCGCCTGTTTGCCAAGCTCCAGCGCCGCCAGCGCTTCGCGGCAATGAAGCAGATAACGCTCACCGGCGCCCGAGAGCCGTAAACTGCGGGTGGTACGAATAAAGAGCGGCGTGCCAAGCTGCTTTTCCAGCCGTTTGATGGCAGCACTGGCGGCAGCAGGCGTGACATCCAGCTCCAGCGCCGCAGCACTGATGCTGCCCGCTTCGGCCACGTGCACAAAGAGTTCCAAATCAGAGGTCAGCACTTATTCTCCCCAACGATTAAGTACCGGCTAACACTAAACCCAAATGCTGGCCAAAAGAAAGCCCGCGCAGGTTGCCCGGCGCGGGCGCTACGCTGCTGGGCAAGCCTCAAAGCAGGGTCGAGGCCATCTTGCGGCGCAAATAGGCAATCTGCTGCATGTGCGGTAAGTCTTTGGGGCAGTTGTCCTGACAGCCAAGCAGCGTCATACAGCCAAACACCCCGTCCTGATTGCCAATCACATGGTAAAAATCATCGGCGCTGCGGCCATCGCGGCTGTCGAGCTCAAAGCGGGCGATTTTCATCATGCCCACGGCGCCGACAAAGGTGTCGCGCATCTGCTTGGTGGCGCAGGCCGACACACACACGCCGCACTCCACACAGCGCTCAAGCTCGTAAAGTTTGGCCGCCTCTTCCGGCGCCATCGGGTCTTCGAGGCGATGAATGTCCATGTCGCCCCCCTTGGGATGCAGCCACAGCTGCAAACGCTCGGCGAGCTCGCGCATAAATTTGCCGGTATTCACCGACAAATCGCCAATCAGCTCAAAGCCCGGCAGTGGCATCAGGGTGATTTCACCCTTGGGATATTTGGCGGTTAAGGTGCGGCACGCCAACGTCGGAAAGCCATTAATCACCATGGCACAGCTGCCGCAAATGCCGGCGCGGCAGACAAAATCAAACTGCAGCGACGGGTCCTGCTCCTGGCGCAGGCGGTTTAAGGCAATAAACACCGTCATGCCGCTGGTTTCGGCGAGCTGATATTGAACCATCTTTGGCTTATCGCCCGGCTCTTGTGGGTCGTAGCGGAAAATATTGAAAGTCAGAATGCGGCCGCTCATGAATTATCGTCTCCGGCTGTGTTGGACGCAGGGGCATTGTCGTTGGTGAGTTGTGTCTTGCCGCTTACGCCACCGTGCAAACGATCGCTCAGGCGCTCGTTGGCAGGGCGCAGGCTTTCGGGCAGCTCAAAGGGCATCAGCGCCTGCTGGCGCGCCTCGCGGCTGGCATTGTCACCAAGCTTTGCAAGGATGTCGGCAATTTCGGCCTCGCGTCTGGCGGTATCCGGGTGGGCAATGGCGTTATCGGCGCCGTAGCCGCGATAGCCAGGCGGCAGCTCCATCTGCATCACATCCAAAGGCTCATAGCTTAAACGGGGCTCGAGTGCCTTCGGGTCGGGCCAACTTGCCAGGGTGCGGCACAGCCAGTCTTTGTCATTGCGCTGGGGAAAGTCTTCCCGCGCATGAGCACCACGGCTCTCGGTGCGGGCAGCGGCGCCGCAGGCCACTGTCAGTGCCACTTTCAGCATTCTGCGTACCCGCAGCGCTTCCACCAGCTCCGGGTTGGCATGGCGTTTTTTACAGGTAACACCCAGATTGGCAGCGCGCTCCAGCAGGGACTTCAGTTGCCGCACCGCTTCATCAAGCTCAGGGCCATTTCGGAAAATGCCCACATAATCCATCATCACCTTTTGCATCGCCGCTTTAAGCTGCCAGGCATTTTCGCGCCCTTCGCCGTCAATCAAGGCATCGATTTCGGCGCGGGCCTTGTCGACAAAACCCTGGGCAAGGCCAGTATCCAGCACCAAGTCGTTGTTATCACAGAAATCGGCCACGTATTTACCGATGATCATCCCGCCCACCACGGTTTCTGCCAGCGAGTTGCCGCCGAGGCGGTTAAAGCCGTGCATGTCCCAGCAGGCCGCTTCGCCCACGGCAAACATGCCCTTGAGCTGCGGGCTTTCGCCGGTTGGAGTAGTGCGGATGCCGCCCATGGAGTAATGCTGGGTCGGCCGCACCGGGATCCAGTCTTTGGCCGGGTCGATACCGAGGAAGTTTTCGCAGATTTCTTTCACTTCGCGCAGGTTAGTCTCGATATGCTTGCGCCCCAGCAGGGTGATATCGAGCCACAGGTGCGGGCCATAGGGGCTGTCGACACCCTTACCCTTACGCATGTGCTCAGTCATCCGCCGCGATACCACGTCGCGGGAGGCGAGCTCTTTTTTCTCCGGCTCATAGTCCGGCATAAAGCGGTAGCCATCTTTGTCGCGTAAAAGCCCGCCATCACCACGGCAGCCTTCGGTGGTCAGAATGCCCACAGGCACGATGGCGGTGGGGTGAAACTGCACCGCTTCCATGTTGCCAAGGGTGGCAACGCCGGTGTCGAGCGCCAGCGCCTGGCCAATGCCTTCACAGATAATGGCGTTGGTGGACACCTCATAGATGCGGCCATAGCCGCCGGTGGCGATAGTCGTCGCCTTGGCGATGTAGGCGCGCAGCTCACCTGTAATAAGGCAGCGGGCCACCACGCCGTGGCAGCGCTCGCCGTCGTGGATGATGTGCAGCGCTTCTACCCGCTCATGCACCGGAATGCCCATGGAAATGGCCTTGTTATCCACCGCATACAGCAGCGAGTGGCCGGTGCCGTCGGCTGTGTAGCAGGTGCGCCATTTTTTGGTACCGCCAAAATCGCGGGCGTTGATAAGACCATGGGCGGCTTCGGCTTCATTGATGGTAATGCGCTCGGCATTCACCACCACTTCGCGGGGGCCTTTGGTGACCCGGGTCCAGGGCACGCCCCAGTGGCTCATCTCCCGCACGGCTTTGGGAGCGCAGTGGGCAAACATCCGCGCCACGGTTTGATCGCAGCCCCAGTCGGAACCCTTTACCGTATCCTGAAAATGCACATCTTCGTTATCGCCAAGGCCCTTGACCGTGTTGCCAAGGCTGGCCTGCATGCCGCCCTGAGCTGCTGCCGAGTGGCTGCGTTTGGCCGGAATGAGGGACAGCACCAGGGTGTCGTGGCCGCGCTCTTTGGCGGCAATGGCGACCCTTAAGCCCGCAAGCCCGGCGCCGACCACCAGACAGTCTGTGTAGATGAGTTTCACGTTTGCTCCTTGGCACACTTTGCAAAGTACAGCTTGTGGCAGTGTCCTGCCTTTTTATGATTTATGCCGCCCTCAGGCGGGAGTGTGGGGCAGAAAGGCCAGCAGCGCCGCAAGTCCAATTCCCACAAACAGCACACTGAGCACGGTTTTGATGGTGCGTAATCTTGCCCGGGTGTTGAGATCCCGCGCCGCGCCCCACTTAAGCGCCACCCGATAAAGGCCGATGGCAGCATGCAGCTCCACCGTCAGCAGCAGTGGCAGGTAAATCAAGTACCCATACTCGCCCCAAATCCGCTGGGCGCTGCCCACCGGGCCTATGGTTTCGGGCGCGCTGCCCACCAGCCACAGGTGCACAGGCAACAGCAGCAGGATCACAATCCCGGTGCCCGCCTGCCAGCTCCACAGCCGGGTATCGCTGTGGTTAATGACCTGCATCTGACTTTTAAGCGCTTTTTGCTGACGCAAACTCAGCGGCAACTTATGCAGCGCCACCAGCACATGAAAGGCCGCCAGCAGCCCCACACCAATGGCAATCAGGCTCACCACCCAGGGGTAGCCGTGGCCATCGTCAGATAAAAACGCCAGCTCCATATTGCGCGCCACCCAGCTCATGGCCTCCGGGCCAAGCAGGATGGATGACACCAGCAACAGGTGCGTCCACAAAAACAGCGCCAGCACCACGCCGCTGAGGCTTTGTCCCACATCCAGCACGCCACTCCAGCGCCGGATATCCAGTTTGCCCGCCATCCTGAGTCCCTCTCGTTTGTTTTTGTTCTGACGATAATTTCGCCCACAAAAACAAGCTAAACCCTGATGCACGTCAACACAACGTGCGTTATTTCATCAAAAGCTGAATCAGGGACTCTTTTTGGCGGTGCTATTCACGCCTCAGCCACCGCCCGGCACAAAGGGCGTTACCGGCAGGCTCAATCCCTGACCTATCACCATATAGGCGAGCAAACTGGCACTGCCAAGAAGAAGCAGGTAAATAATCAAGGCTTTAATCAGCTTTCGAAGCGGCGCACGCTGCTGCACCCAACCCCATTTCACCGCTACCCGGTACAGGCCAATCATGGCGTGTACCACCACAGCAGGCAGCAGCAGACCATAGAGCAGCCAGGCGTTGTCGTGATACACCCGCTCGGCCGACAGATGCGGGCCAATCTCGGGGTTTAAAATCATGGTGAAGAGGTGCACAGGCACCAGAAAGAACAGCACAAAGCCGGTGATAAGCTGCCAGAACCAGGCGTGGGTATCTTTGTGGGCAATCGAGCCCAAATGGGCGCGCAGCTGGCGCCACTGACCAAGCTGAGTCGGAAAGCGCCGCAGCGCCAGCGCCGCATGCAGGCACACCACCGCCAGCATCAGCACAGAAAACAGCTTGGTTACCCAGGGAAAGCCATGGCCGGTGCTTGAAAACATGCCGCCTTCCAAGAGCTGCACCACCTGATAGAACACCTCTTTGCCCAAAAGAATGCTCGACTCAAAATGCATATGCAGCAGCAAAAAGCCGCCCAGCATCAAGCCGGTGATGCTTTGTAATTTGTCCGCCCGTGCCGACCAGGGATGCCCCGCCCGCCTCGGATTTAATGTGTGTACCGTCAGTACCCTTGCCTTGGAAACCCCTGCCGTCATCGCCCTGCCCCTGCTTTGCCGCCCCTGCCGGCCATGGGCTTTCCCACGGCGGCATTACCGATGGCATCACGATAGCAGTTGCCGCAGCCGTGGCGAGGCGCGCAAAAGCAAAGCGTGAAGCACCTCACCGCCACCGTGGTATTTATTGGAAGCCTGTCACAAACAAAGGGGAAATAACGAACAGAGGTAATACCACTTAACCAAAACAAATCAGCATGTTAAAAGGCTTTTGAAACAAGACAATAGAAAAGAAGTGATTTTACCTACCTAAAAGTGAGTAACAAGTGAGCAAAAAGTGATCCTGTTTCATGGCAACCGTCGTAGCTAATAACGCCAATCACCAGCTAAGAGGAATTAACATGAAAAGGATCACTGGCATCATCTTACCGCTAATGGCAGCCACATTCATCATCGGCTGCTCGGATGACGATGATAACCAAACCAAGGACGTAGCTATGCCCGCCGCCATGGCGGATATCCGGGTTATCCATGGCAGTGCCGATGCGCCCATGGTTAACATCAAAGCCAACGGCGCGCTGTTTGCCGGGCTTGAAAAAGTGGATTATTTACAAGGCAGTGGTTTTATCTCCGTGGCCGAGGGTAACTACAATCTGGCCGTGGATGCGGTATTGCCCAATGGCAGCAGCGCCGAAGTCTTATCCCTGAATAATGCCGCCCTTGCCGGCGACACCCAGTACACAGTGCTGGCACATGGCGCGGCGGTGCAGGACAACAACAGCAGCAACGACCTGGCGCTGCTGGTGATTGCCAATCCCAAAAAGGCCATCGGCAGCGGCAACATACGGCTGCAGGTGCTGCACGCCGCCCCCGATGCCCCCATGGTGGATGTGCACCTGACCGCGCCGGGCGCAGAGCTCGGTGCAAGTGCCGCCACCCTGAGCTATGGCCAATACACCCCGCCCATTGAAGTGGCTGCCGGCAGTTATCAGGTGAGACTGGTACTGCCGCAGGGCAGCGAAGGTGCTGGCACAGTGGCTTATGATGTTGACCTGCCACAGCTCGCCGCCGGTCAGGACTGGTTTATTGCCGCCCTGCCTAACACAGGCGTGACCACGTCACCTGTGGTGCTGCTGGCCAACAATGGCACCGACACCCTGGTATTTCGCGATAAGCGCACCCAGGCAAGCCTTAGGGTAGCCCACAGCGCCGCCGATGTGCCGCAGGTGGATTTTCTGGCCAACGGCAGCAAGGTCGATGCCCTCAGCGGCACCGCCTTCGGTCAGGCAAGCGGATATCTGAATGTCGATGCCGGTGACTATCAGGTCGATACCGTGCTCTCAAGCGACAACAGCGTGGTCGGTATCAGCGGTAGCTTAAGCTTGAGCGCCAATCAGATGCTCACAGTCGCCGCCGTTGGCACCCTCGCCAGTGAGTCGCCCGATGTACCGCTGGAATACCTGCCGCTGGATGACAGCCGTCGCCGTATCGCCACCGAAGCGCAGCTGCGCCTCACCCACGCCCACCCCAGCGTAGGTAACGTCGACATTTACGTCACCGCCGATGGCATGCTGGATAACGCCACGCCCGCCTTTACCAATGTGGCCTACAAGGCCAGCACCGGCTGGGTGAGTGTGGCGCCGGGGGATTATGTGGTCAGCGTAACTGCCGCCGGCAGCAAAACCGTGGCCATCGAAACCCCAACCCTAAGCCTTGCACCCCTTGGCAAGTATTCGGCACTGGCCGTGGATAACCCCGCCGCCATCCCTGCCAACCTGCTGCTGATGGATGATTTTGTCAGCGCCAAATAAGCTTGCCTGCCACCGATAGGGTGCCCCGTGCACCCTATCACCCCTTTATTGGCGCGGAACAAGCTTGCAGATGCCAGCAGAGCCCAGCTGGGGTAGAATATGGCCTTTATCCATTAAGCCACAGGATTAGCCATGCCCTGGATCCAACTGCGTCTGCACACCAGCAGCGAACATGCCGATACCCTCAGCGATCTGCTGCTGGAAGAAGGTTCAGTGTCCATCACCTTTGAAGACGGCAAAGATCAGCCGATTTTCGAACCCAAGCTGGGTGAAACCCCGCTGTGGGACGACACAGTGGTGGTCGCCCTGTTTGACGCCCCGTTCGACCTCGAGCCTGTGGTAGCCATGCTCAAGACCCTGCCCTTTGTCGGCGACAACCTCAAATACAAGATTGAGCAGGTTGAAGATAAAGACTGGGTGCGCGAGTGGATGGATAACTTCCACCCCATTCAGTTCGGCAAACGGCTGTGGATCTGTCCAAGCTGGCGTGAAGTACCCGACCCGGACGCGGTGAACGTGATTCTGGATCCGGGCCTTGCCTTTGGTACCGGCACCCACCCAACCACAGCCCTGTGCCTCGAGTGGCTCGACAGCCTTGAGCTTGATAATAAAGACGTTATCGACTTTGGCTGCGGCTCAGGCATCCTCGCCGTGGCCGCCCTCAAGCTTGGCGCCGCCAAGGCCACAGGTATCGATATCGACTATCAGGCCATCGACGCCTCCAAAGCCAACGCCGAGCGCAATGGCGTCGCCGAGCGCCTCGCCCTGTATTTGCCCGAAGCGCAGCCCGAAGGTCTCAAGGCCGAAGTGCTGGTTGCCAACATCCTCGCCGGCCCGCTTAAAGAGCTCGCACCACTTATTCAGGTGCTGGTACAACCCGGTGGTAAGCTCGCCTTGTCCGGATTGTTACGTGAACAGGCCGAAGAAGTTCGTCAATGTTACGCCCAGTGGTTTGACATGGATGAGCCCGCCTACAAAGACGACTGGAGCCGCTTGACAGGGGTACGCAAATCGCTGTAAAAGGCGCGCCAGGCCTGATTGGGGCGGGAAATACCGCCCCGTAAATGTCAAGCAAAAAAGTTGTTCCCAGGTCATTTATTGACCTTTTTTTCCCTCCAAAAAAGACGTACTATAGCGCCCCTTTGACGCACAAGGTGAAACGCAAATAATGCAAATTGGACCCTATCAACTGACCAATCAGCTGATCGTGGCACCAATGGCAGGTGTCACCGATCAGGCGTTCAGAAATCTCTGTCTGCGTTATGGCGCTGCCATGGCCGTGTCAGAGATGTTGTCTGCCAATCCCGAACTTTGGGACACAGACAAAAGCCGACAGCGCATGGCGCATTCGGGAGAGGAAGGCATCCGCTCAGTGCAGATTGCCGGCGCCGATCCCGAACAGATGGCCTGGGCCGCCCGCTTCAACGTGGAGCAAGGCGCACAGATCATCGACATCAACATGGGTTGTCCGGCAAAAAAAGTGAATAAAAAGCAGGCAGGTTCTGCGCTGATGCAATACCCCGAACTGGTGGAGCAAATCCTCAAGGCCGTGGTAGCAGCAGTCGAGGTACCCGTCACGCTGAAGATTCGCACCGGCTGGGAGCCTGAACACAGGAATGGTGTTCAAATCGCCCGGATAGCCGAGGATTGTGGCATAGCCTCACTGGCCGTACACGGCCGGACGCGGCAGTGCATGTACAAAGGTAACGCCGAATACGACACCATCCGCGCTATTAAACAGAGTATCTCGATTCCTGTTGTCGCCAACGGGGACATCGTCAGTCCGGAGAAGGCACGTTTTGTGCTCGACTACACCGGTGCCGATGCCCTGATGATAGGACGTGGTGCCCAGGGACGGCCTTGGATTTTCAGAGAGATCCAGCATTTTCTGGATACGGGGGAACTACTGGCACCTGTGGGAGATGATGAAAAGCGTCAGGTGATGCTTGAACACCTCTCCAAACTGTATGATCTGTATGGCGAATTCACGGGAGTTCGATTCGCCAGAAAGCATGTAGGCTGGTACCTGGATCAAGAGGCGCAGCGTGATTTCCGTTCCCGGTTTAACGCACTGGAAACCGCTGCCGAGCAACGTTCCGCCGTGGAACGTTATTTCGATGAATTAGTACAGTATCAATAAAGAGCAGAATACGAATGTTTGATCAGACAACTCACACTGAAGCTCATCCGCTTACCGTAGGCAAAATCGAAACTGCAAACGGCACCATCAAGCCGCAACTGCTGCGCGATGCCGTTAAGCGCGCCGTGAGCAACTTCTTCGCCCAGCTGGACGGCCAGGAAGCCCAGGAAGTCTACGAAATGGTGCTTTGCGAAGTCGAAGCCCCTCTGCTTGATATCATCATGCAACACACCCGCGGTAACCAAACCCGCGCCGCTAACATGCTGGGTATCAACCGTGGCACCCTGCGTAAAAAGCTGAAAAAGTACGGCATGAACTAATCCATCTGGATTAACATACTGTTTGAAAAGGGCCTGGTATTCGTACCGGCCCTTTTTCATTTGCGCGGCTGCCGTTACCAGTTATTTGCCCGTCCTGCTTCCCCTTGGTGTTCACCTGCACCTTTCCCCTGACCTGTTTCCCCAGCACTCTTTCCCAAGCCCGTTAAATGCTGTGGCTATTGCTGCCTCAGTGGTTTTATCGTACGCTTGCCCCACTTTCGTATAAGGTTTGCTTTAAAAACAATACTTAAGCTGCGGCTAAATCAGGTCGCAATAGCAGGGATGATGTGACGCGCACCTATCTTTCATTTTCGATTGATTGGAAGCGCCTGAAGCAGGGAGTGCTTACGCGAGTCTCCTTTCCTTCCTCATCTTGCTTTCCCCTGCTTTCTGCCTCTGTTGGCTCAGAGTTTCCGCCTGTGTTGTTCGCAGTTTCTGTGTTGTTTTGTCATTGAATTTGGCTGGGTTGGCGCTGTGGAATAGCAAGGGTTCCCTGCGTTAGCCATCGCTTATGGCAGGTAAGCCGACCTGCGTGCGGCCTTTTAGACGATGCCAAGCTGCGCTTGGCGAACCCTGCGGGTTTGTCGCTTTGCAAGCGACGGTAAGTCGTGGGTCTCCGACCCACACCCGGGGAAAGTACAGGCGAAATCCTTAAGTAGAGTGTTATGCCGGTCCTAACTCGTTTGCTCGAAATTTAATTAACATAGGAGAAAATAATATATGACAAAAAATGGTCCTTATGAGTTTCCAAGTGATTTCTACGACTTTGAAAAACACTTACAGGACATCCAAACCTTTTTGAGGTTTCGACGTCCCTCGACTAGGCTTTGAAGAACCTCCTTTGAACCTGTTGAGGGTCGCCATGACTACCGCTCGTCGCCAGTTGATTGATGCTGAGAGTACGCCCTTCTACCACGTGATTAATCGTTGTGTCAGACGGGCGTTTTTGTGTGGCGAGGATGCGCTTTCAGGCCGTAGTTATGAGCATCGCCGTGGCTGGATAGTAGATAAAATCAGGCAGTTGTCGTCGATATTTTGTATTGACGTCTGCGCCTATGCGGTGATGTCGAATCACTATCATTTGGTGCTGAAAATTGACCTTGTCGCTCAAAAGGCGCTGTCACCGTTTGAAGTGATAGAGCGCTGGACACAGCTTTTTTGCGGCAATCCCGTCGCGGCAAAATTCCTGAAAGGTGAGAGCCTTACAGAGGGCGAGCGCGTATTGGTGGATGGCTTGATTAGTGACTGGCAGGAGCGGCTTGGCAAGAAAAAAAGCGGACATCCAAACCTTTTTGATGTTTCGCATACCCTCGACTAGGCTTTGAAGTAGCCGTTCTTGCCTGTCGAGGTTTGCCATGACTACCGCTCGTCGCCAGTTGATTGATGCCGAGAGCACGCCCTTCTACCACGTGATTAATCGCTGTGTCAGAAGGGCGTTTTTGTGTGGTGAGGACGCACTTTCTGGTCGCAGTTATGAGCATCGCCGTGGCTGGATAGTAGATAAAATCAGGCAGTTGTCGTCGATATTTTGTATTGATGTTTGCGCTTATGCGGTGATGTCGAATCACTATCATTTGGTCCTGAAAATTG
>NZ_JAHEPS010000013.1 GCF_018596335.1 Shewanella jiangmenensis
GTCGCACACCGATGGCTACATTAATTGATGGAAAACGGGTTTGGGCTGAAAAGAATTTAGCCCAAATCTAATCTGACAACGGCACCCCAAAATCGGGTAACTGTCAGATCAGGTCTGAGCTATTACATCTTATTCAGGCCTTCTTGCTTTGTCTCTGCGGGCCCCTTCAGCGGCTTTTCGCTCTTGCTTTTACATCCACATCGCAGCACTGAAGCAGCCAAGCCACAGTACAAAAATAGCGCTTAGGGTGCGTTTGCCGGGCGAGCGAGCATGCCAGCACTGCTTGCCGATACAAACCAGCGGCAACAATACCAGTGGCCAATAGCGCGCCGGCAATGCCAGCATGGTGCCAAGCATTAACACGGCCGAGCAAACCAGCCATTGATGGGAGATAAGGGTTCGTTGTGACTTCATGGTGTACCTCGGTATTAACCCTACTCTGCGCGAAACGCGGCAGTGTCCACTTCAGCCGCGCTGGCATGCTGCGCTGGCATGGCGCTGCAGTTATGTCACGGCAGACTGCCGATTTCGTAAAGCTACGCAGAGATGGACAAACAGGCTGATATTTTGATATTGTTGAGAATTGTTCTCAACAAAATTTACACAGAGGGCGGGTTCGGTCGTGGCAAGTGTGATGGTTTTTTTATAGGAACGCTGCAACGGCGATAGCCACAGCAGACGAATCGATTTGCGCCCGTCGGCAAAGTTCGCTACATTTACTGTAAATTCATACAGTGATTCGCCATGATCCTCTACATTGCCGAAAAACCCAGCCTTGGCCGCGCCATCGCCGATGTGTTGCCCAAACCCCATAAAAAAGGGGACGGGTTTATTGAGCTTGGGAATGGTGATTGCGTGACCTGGTGCATAGGCCACCTATTGGAGCAGGCCGAGCCGGATGCCTATTCACCTGAATACAAACAGTGGCAACTGGAACATCTGCCCATTATCCCGACCGAGTGGCAACTTAGCCCGCGAAGCTCTGCCAAAAGTCAGCTCGCGGTGGTAAAGCGCCTGATAAAGCAGGCAAGCGCTTTGGTGCATGCTGGCGATCCTGATCGGGAAGGGCAGCTTCTGGTCGATGAGGTGTTATCTCACGCTAAGGTCAGTGCAGCAAAGCTTGCCACTACCCAGCGCCTGCTTATTTCCGATTTGAACCCTGATGCCGTGCGCCGTGCGCTTGGGCTGCTTCGAAGCAACAAAGAGTTTGTGCCGCTGGCCACCTCGGCGCTGGCACGAAGCCGCGCCGATTGGCTTTATGGCCTTAACATGACCCGGGCTTACACGCTGCAGGGGCGTAAGGTTGGCTACCAGGGCGTGCTGTCGGTCGGCCGGGTGCAAACGCCGCTGCTTGGTCTGGTGGTGCGGCGCGACGCCGACATCGAGGCGTTTGTTCCAAAAGATCATTTTGAGGTGCTGGCCCATATCATCACCGCCAAAGGCGAGCCTTTTTGTGCCAAGTGGCAGCCAAGCCAAGCCTGTCAGCCTTATATGGATGAAGAGGGCAGAGTGTTGTCGCGCCGCCTTGCAGAGACTGTGGTTAGCCGTATTACCGGTAAGGTCGCCACCGTCACCGATGTAAGTCATAAAGAGAAAAAACAGGCGCCGCCGCTGCCATATAGTCTGTCGGCGCTGCAAATCGATTGCGCCAGGCGTTTTGGCTTGAGTGCCAAGGAGGTGCTGGATACGGCACAGAGCCTGTACGAGCGCCATAAGCTTATCACTTATCCGCGCTCCGACAGCCGTCACCTGCCCAAAGAGCAGCTGGCGTTGGCAGGCGACGTGGTGGGCGCCGTGTTGGCGAATGCCCCGGAGTTGGTAGAGGGCTGTGATGCGCCCAATCTGGCGCTTGTGTCCAAGGCCTGGGATGACAGCAAAGTCGATGCTCATCACGCCATAGTGCCAACCGCCAAACGCGCCGCGCTTGGTGCCTTAAGCGTGAAGGAACGTCAGCTTTATCAGCACATTGCCAGACAATATCTGGCGCAGTTTTATCCCCATCGGCTGCTTGCTGACAGCGAGATAAACCTCTGCATCGAAGGCGGGGTATTTATTGCCAAATCGTCAGTCGAAAAGCGTGCTGGTTGGCGCGCTTTGTATCAGAAGACCAGTGCAGATGGCGGCGAGAACAACAGACAAGCCGCTGGCCAGCAAGGCAGAGGGGACGACGGCAGTGACGATACTGACGGGGTACAAAAAGCGCCTTTGCCTTCGCTTAAAAAAGGTGATGAGGCCGATTGCAGCCATGGTGAACTCATTGCGAGGCAAACCCAGCCGCCCAAACCTTTCAATGACGCGACCTTGCTTGCTGCCATGACAGGCATTGCCCGTTATGTAAGCTCGCCCGACATTAAAAAAATTCTTAAAGATACCGATGGCCTTGGCACCGAAGCGACCCGAGCCGGGATTATCGAACTGCTGTTCAAACGGGGCTTTTTATCGCGCCAGGGCAAAAATATCGTCTCAACCCCTGCGGGGCGGGGCTTGATTGCAAGCTTGCCCGAGGTTGCAACCACCGCCGATATGACGGCGCTCTGGGAGCGGCAATTGAATGATATTTGCCAAAAGCAGCTCTCTTACCAGGGCTTTATGCAGCCGCTTATCGCCGAGCTGCATGGCCTTATCCAAATGGCTGCCGCCACCTTGCCAATGGCGCTAAGTGGCATAGCCGCCGTGGTAAAAGGCGCAAAAGCGCCGGGCAAGACATTCAGGCGCGGCGCGAAAAGTACAGCGTACCGCAAAGGCCGTAAAACCGGCGCCGCCAAGCGAAATGGCTACAAAAATAGTGGGGCAAGTAGCGACGCAAATAACATGGCAAGCAGCGAAGGAAATAGTCAGGGAAATAGCCGCAGGAACGGCTATGGCGGCGGCAAGCCGGGCTCCACATCGACGCGAAGCCGCAAAACTATCGACGCGACGCCGTAAAACTATCGACGTGAAGCCGTAAAACTATCGACGCGAAGCCGTAAAAGAATCGCCGTTAAAGCAAGGCCTGCCGTGTCGCCATAGCTGCCGTTTGAGCTGCAGCACTTAATATTAGCTTCGGTGCTGTTATCGACTTCACTGCTTTAACTGTGACGCCGTTAACTACTGTGCTTACGGGTGGTGCTACTTACTTCGGTACTGATTGCATTTGGCATCGTAGATGAAACTGTGCAGTTTGGCATCCAGCGCCGGTTCATCCATGCCGAGGTCATAAAGCAGCGCGGCCTTGTCTTTGCAGTTCAGACGCAGTTTTTCGTTAACTATGCCAACTAAAACTTCGGCGCTCAGTGATTCAGGGTGACGAATTTCCATCTGCGGGTTCCTCATTGAGAATTGGCGTGATGAAACAATTGTTTGTGGCCTACAGGCTGCTGACATCTGACATCTGACATCTGACATCTGACATCTGACATCTGACATCTGACATCTGACATCTGGCGTCATGATTGTCAGAAGCCAAACTCAGTGCTTCACAGTCAGGGGAGCTAAATCAGTGTATCTCAAAGCCTTGTATCTTAAAGCCGTACTATCCAACGTTCCGGTATATAGAGTTCTGGTATAGAGAGTTCCGGTATAGAGAGTTCTGCAGCAAATTCGGAAGTTCCGAGCTTTGGTGGGCAGAGCCCACAAAACCAGAGCACTTGGATTCAGAGCACTGGCATTCAGGGAACTGGTCATTCACGCATCGGGCTGCAGACATCACTGTTAAGCTAAATAAACGAGGCCGCAGGCACCGGAATTAACAAAAAGCAGATTACTGATGCCAGCTTGAGTATCAGGCAAAAAAAAGAGTAAGCCAAAATTTGGCTTACTCTACAGGAAAGCGATAACCAAATTGGTTAACACAAACGCTCAATAGAGGAGGAACTGAGCTCAGTGTGCCAAGCCTGACTTAACCAAGGCTGAAATCACTCCGATTTTGTTTGTGTTACGCAGTTGTTGTCGAAATTGTCTGCGAAATTGGGCTTGTCGCTTGGGTGTTTGGCCTGACACCTGACGTTCACGCCCTAACTTTGGTGTTCATGCCATAACGTTATCGGTCTGGCGCTACCTTAGGCAGTCTCCGCGATTGAGGGCGATGAGTTTATCGAAAATTCGCTCGCCATCCATGCGAATGCCGTTGTGTTCGTACTCAGAGGTAACCCAGGTCTTAATCCCTCTTATCTTGGCGGCGGTTTCGAGGCTGTAGGCCATTTCAACAAACATATCCCCGGTATAAACGGCGGCGGCCACGGGCACCTGATTTTGTGACAGAGCAGCAGCGTCGTACAGCCTAGGCCAGTCGGACTTGGCCGCCAGCAGCTCTGCACAGGCCTTAAGTGGCTGAAGGTTTGAAAAGCAATCAAACATCCACGGGAAAATCATCTCACCGGTAAACAGAAGCTTTTCCGCTTCCGGTGCAAACTCAGGCAGGGTGCTTCTTACCCGTTCCGCGGCCCATTGTGATGCCTGCTGCTCGCAATAAATGGCCTCGTGCAGCACCGCAAAGAGTGGATTGGTATTGTAATCAAGCATCTGTGTAAAGCGCTCGATAAAAAGCGGATTGATTTTGCAGCCGGAGTGTGTGGTTTGCAGCGCCTGCTCGAGAAGGTAGTACACGGCTTCCGGTCCGTCTTCCATCCCGAGATGAATACCGAGTAGCTGCAACATTTCTACGCTAAGGCGAATGTTGCCCGGCAGCATCACCTCGTGGTCTTTAAGATAGTCGCGCAGCCTTGAAACCAGGGCTTCGGCATCAGTAAATCGCTGGTAGAATTCCTGGTTTTTTTGAACAACCCGCTTGAAGGTTGCCTGATATACCTCATCGGCGCTGCGGCCAAGCGGCGGGATCCCGCCGGTGATATAGGCTTCTTTGAGGCCCGCGGCGGCAACGCTCAGGTAATGGAGCACGCAAAAGCCGCCGAAGCTTTGTCCAAGGATAGTCCAGGGTTTATCGGCTGAGAGCTCGGCGCGGATAGCTTCGGCGTCGCGCACTATGTTATCGGCGCGAAAGTGACTCAGATACGCAGCTTGCTCAACAGGTGACAGGTGCGCGAGGCTTTGCCAGTTGATGGGGCTTGACAGGCCTGTGCCACGCTGGTCGAGCAGCAGCACCCGGTATTCTTCCAGCGCGCGTTTAATCCAGCCTGAGTGGCTTACCGGGCGCTGGGCCGCAAACCCGGGGCCCCCTTGAAAATACACCAGCCATGGCAGTTCGCGGCCTTGTTTGTCGCTGCGCTCAAGGGCGCGGGCAAACACCCGGATCCTTTCCCCATCTGCTTGGTGATAATCGAGCGGCAGATCAAACTCGAGCTTGGTAACCTGCATATGTGGCAATGAATAGTGAGTCGTCATACTCTGTTAGACCTGTGGAATTTTTGCCGATTGTATACAAAAGAAAAGAGTGCAAAAAGAGGCCGAGTGCGTAAAAGCATCATCAAGATCAATTTGCGCCGGATAAATCTGGCACACAATTGGGCTATCCCTTAATCTAGCGACAAAGCCAACACAGAGAATGCGATGATGAAATACCAGATCATTCCGGTGACGCCGTTTCAGCAAAATTGCACCTTGCTCTGGTGCGAAACCACACTCAAGGCGGCTGTGGTCGACCCGGGTGGAAACCTTGAGCGGATTTACGCTGCAATCGAACAGCTCGGGGTAACCCTCGATAAGATTCTGCTGACCCATGGCCATATTGACCACGTCGGCGCCGCGGCTAAACTCGCCGATGAAACCGGGGTTGCCATTGAAGGCCCACACTCGGACGACAGCTTCTGGCTGGAGAACCTGCCGCGTCAGAGCCAGAATTTCGGCTTTGCCCATTGCGATGCCTTTGAACCGGCCCGTTACCTTGAAGAAGGCGAAACCGTCAGTGTGGGTGACTGCAGCCTTGAGGTTATCCACTGCCCCGGACACACTCCCGGCCATATTGTGCTTTTTAATCGCGAAGCCAAGCTTGCCCTGGTCGGGGACGTGCTGTTTCGCGGCTCCATCGGCCGCACCGATTTTCCGGGCTCAAACCACAGCGCCCTTATCCATTCCATCACCCAAAAGCTCTGGCCACTTGGTAACGATGTTGCCTTTATCCCCGGCCACGGCACTATGTCGACCTTTGCAGAAGAGCGTGCCCACAATCCCTTTGTGGCCGATCAGCTGCTCGATTGAATGCATGAATTGACGGCGCCGCATCGCCCGTTGTCGGCGCCTTCATGCAATTGTTATCACTAACGGTCAGAAATTCGGCTCATTTCTTGTCATAGCTTCTACACTTAGGAAGGTGAATTGGTCTGCTTTCCGGGGAAGTTATGAACGCAAAAAAAATGATGAGCCTGGTGTTTGGTGCAATTGGGGTGACCGCCTTGGTCACAGGTGTGCTGACCTATATGGTGGGTGACAGGATTGATACCCTGAATAATGCCGCCAAAGTACGTTACCTTTCTTACCAGCTTGCCGATGAACTGCGGCAAAGCTCCGATGATTTGACCCGCCTTGCCCGGACCTATGCGCTCACCGGCGATGAAAAGTACGAGCGTATGTATCTGGACATTCTGGCTATCCGTAACGGTGAAAAGCCAAGACCTGAAAAATACCATCAAATTTATTGGGATCTGGTGCTTAATTACGGCGACAAGCCAAAGCCCGACGGCAAAATGCAGGCAATTAAAGCCATGATGCAGGAGCTTGGGTTTACCGCAGATGAATTCGCCTTTCTGGATGAGGCACAGCGTAACTCGGATGCGCTGGTTGACCTTGAAGTGGAGGCGATGAATGCCGTTAAGGGGCTTTTCCTTGACCCTTCGACCCAGAAATACACCAAGCAGGGTGACCCCGATCTTAAGCTTGCCCGTGAGCTGCTGCACAGCGATAAGTACCACGCCGAAAAGGCCAAAATCATGGCCCCCATCGATAAATTTTTTACCGAGCTTGATGAACGTACCGGCGTTGAATTTGATACCCGGCTGAGTGAGCTTCACTCGGCGCTGACGTGGTCGCAACTGGCGTTGCTGCTGGTGCTGGCTGTGGCAGCGCTCGGCTTCTGGTCGGTGAAAAGCAATATCGTTAACCCGCTGAGCCGAACTAGCCGCGAGCTGAATGACATTCAGCGGGCCAAGGATTTAAGCCAGCGGATCACGGTAGCGGCTGAAGGCGAAATCGGCGATATCGCAAGGCAAATCAATAGCTTTATTTCTGCGCTTGCCGATTCACTCAAGAGTACCGATCAAATCGCCCGCGAGGTTGTTGAGCTGACCCGCCAAACCCGTCAGGCGGTGAATGCTTCACGGGAAAACTCCGACTCGGTGGCCAAAGAGCTCGATACCAGCGCCAGTGCTATGGAGGAGATGACCGCCACCTTAAGCCATGTCAGTGAAAATACGCAGGATGCAGAGAGCCGCGCCGCCGAAAACGAAAATCACGTCACTCAGGGGCAGGATACAGTGCATAACGCCATGCGCGCCATGGGCGTGCTGGAGCAGGAGTTTGGCAACACCCAGGGCGCCATGCAGCATCTGGTTAATGAAAGCTCTCAGGTCAGCAATGTGCTCAGTGTTATCAAGGCCATTGCCGAGCAAACTAACCTGCTGGCGCTCAACGCTGCCATCGAAGCTGCCCGCGCGGGTGAGCAGGGACGGGGATTTGCGGTGGTCGCCGATGAGGTTCGCTCACTTGCCCAGCGCACCCAAGAGTCCACCAAGGAAATTGACGATATAGTTGCGAGCCTGCAAAGCCGCACCAGTCAGGTCAATAACTCGGTGACCCAGGCCGCCGGCATGATGCAAAAAGCCGGCGATGAACTTAAGCATATTGTTGAAGTGTTTGAGGATATTCGCTCAAGTACCGCGGCCATTCACGGCGTTAACACTCAGGTTGCGACCTCCACCGAAGAGCAGTCGCTGGTGTCCCGTGACATTGCCAACAGCCTGATGGTCATTCGCGACTCCTCCATGATGGTAAAAAGCATTATCGACAGCCTGGAGCAAACCTGTACCCAACTCGACTCCAAAGCAAGCAAGATGAGTGAGCAGGCCGCCGAGTTTCGCTTTTAATGCCCCGTGTCAGGCGGTGAAAATCGCCTGACTATTTGGCCTTTGTCAGTGTTTTGTAATCCCGTTTCAATTATTGTTACCCAATTACATTAAAAGACGGGGTTTATTATGGTTGAACGACTGCCAGTGGCGTTGTCGGCAGGGTTATTGGCCGGTGTTTGGGTGTGGGGCTCAGACAGTTTTGCGCTTAGTACCTGGGCCGGGTTTCTGGGTTGCAGCGCGTATTCCGCACTTGGGGAGCATTCCATCAAGGGGGTATTGGCAACCTGGGCGGCGACCCTGTCCGGGGTGTTCTGGGCATGGGTGGTATTTTTTGGCACAGACTTGCTCGGCGGCGCTGGCAGCGCGGTTCTGACCGGTCTTGTCACTGCCGCCATGTGCCTGCAGGCCGCGCAGCGTTTGCTGGCGTTTATTCCGGCCGCCTTTATTGGCTGCTGTGTGGTGTTTGCCCTCAATGGCGATGTCGCATCCGCCTGGTTGCCACTGATGCTGGGGGCTGTGATGGGGTTTGGCATGAGCCGGCTTGGCGACCTGTTCGCCCGGATGCTGCCGTTCACCTCGGCCGAAGAGTCGAAGTAACTTCAACGTCGGACACCGTTCAATACCGCTGGCGCGGGCGGCTTGTTACACACGCGCACGACCGTGATGGAGATAGGCGTAATGAAGCAAATAACGTTCAGAAAAATAGATGCTTTTTTGATTAAGTTCAGCCTCAATGGCAAGTTCTGGCTGGTGTGCTCCATGGTGGCCGCCATCACGTCCGCCGTTGCTATTGGTAACTACCGTTTGCAGCTTGCAACCCTTGAAGCGGCCAGTGCCGCGCGGGTGGAAGCAAGGGCGCAGGCCCTCGCTGAGGTCGCGAATAACGGCACCTTTGGCAGCGACTCACTGGGTGAGTTTGCCGCGCGCCATGGTCTGTCGCCGACTGGCAGTGCGGGGCGAGAGGGCGACAGAGTCACAGCCGCTGCCAATATCGGCGGCACCAACTGGTATCTCAGTGCCAATGTGGCGGCAGATGAAGCCAGTACCCGCGCCGATGCAAGAATGATGTTGTGGTGGGCTGCTATCGGCTTGTTACCGCTTTTTCAGCTAAGTTACTGGATTTCCACCTCCCTTGGCGGCGGCCTGTGGGACATGTATATGGCCATCAAGCGGCTGGCTGATGGCGACCTTACCCAGCGGCTTAATTTTTTCGGCACCGATGATTTCAGTCTGATTGCCCGCGAAATCGATCGCTGCGCCGATAATATGAGCGACATGGTCAGCGCTATTCGAAGCAACGCCGACACCTTAAAAAAGGCCTCCGGCGTGTTTTCATCTCAGGCGCAAAGCAGTGATGATTTGGCCCGTAAGCAGCACCAGTTTCTGGATTCCGTATCAGTTGCCATGTCGCAAATGACCTCGGCTATCGAAGAGGTGTCGGCCAACGCATCGTCCACGTCCAGTCAAACCCGGCAAAACGCCGGCGCAGTGCAGGACAGTCAGAAACGAATAAGCGCCACCGTTGCCGGCATCGCGGATCTGTCCGCCAAAATTGGTGATGCCTCCGGCTCGGTGGAATCTCTGTCCCGAGAGGCTACGGAGATCAGCGCTGTCGTGACTGTGATTAACAGCATTTCGGAGCAAACTAACCTGCTTGCGCTCAATGCCGCCATTGAAGCGGCCCGCGCCGGTGAGCAGGGGCGTGGGTTTGCGGTGGTGGCCGATGAGGTTCGCACTCTTGCCGGACGAACCCAGCAGGCGACAGTGGAAATTCAGACCATGATCGAAAGCCTGCAAACCGGCACCCGGGCACTTTCCGGGATAACAGGTGAGATAGTCAGCCGCGCCGAGCAAGGGCAGAGCGCCGTCTCCCAGGTTGGGCAGGACGTGGCGCAGATGGCCAATTCCATCAATGAAGTTTTTGATATGGCAAGCCATATTGCGGCGTCGGCCGAAGAGCAAAGCGTTGCGTGTCGCGAAATTGCAGCGCAGCTCGGTGAAATTCGCAATCAGTCCGGCACCATCAGCGACAATGCCCACAATGCGCTGGAGTTGTCCGGCGAGCTTGCTCGGGCATCGGACGCACTTGGCAATATCCTTGGCCAGTACCGCACCTGACCTGACTTTTACTGTACCTGACTGCTAACCCATGTGGCTTCAGCATCACTGATGCATGGTTTATAAGCAGATGAATGCAAATAGAAAAGCGCCTTAAAGGCGCTTTTTTGCTGCAATCGAAGCGGTTTTCAATGTGCCGGCTTGTCTTTTAACATGGACTGCCAGTTCAGAAGGCCAGTCAGATAACAGTGCCTTTCAGATAACAAAAGCCTGTCAGGCAGACCGCTTAGGCAAACTCGCTCCATACCGGGGCGTGATCTGATGGCTTTTCCATGGCGCGGATGTCGTAATCGACCCCGGCAGCTTTGAGGCGCTCGGTCAGGGATTTGGTGGTCAGGATCACATCGATACGCAGGCCGCGGTTATCGTCAAAGCCTTTGCTGCGGTAATCAAACCAGGAATAGGTGCCTTCTTTTTCAGGGTGCAGCACCCGGAAACTGTCATCAAAGCCCCAGCCTTTCAGGGTTTTAAGCCATTCGCGCTCTTCCGGCAGGAAACTGCATTTACCGGTTTTAAGCCAGCGTTTGGCGTTATCCGGCCCGATGCCGATATCGAGATCCTGCGGCGAAATATTGATGTCGCCCATGACGATGATGTCGTCATCCTTGCTGTAGGACTCGGTCAGCAGACGCTGCAAATCGGCATAAAATTTACGCTTGGCGGGAAACTTGGTTTCATGGTCACGGCTCTCGCCCTGGGGAAAGTAGCCGTTCATCACGGTCAGCAATCTGCCGTTTGGCTGGCGGAACTTACCAATAATCATCCGCCGCTGGGCATCTTCATCATCCCAGGGGTAGCCTTTTTCAACCGCTTCCGGTGCCTGTTTACACAGCAGCGCCACGCCGTAGTGCGCCTTGCCGCCGTGGTAAAACACCTTGTAGCCCATGGCTTCAACATCGGCGAGCGGAAATGCCTCGTCATGCACCTTGGTTTCCTGCAGGCCGATGATATCCGGCTGCTGGGTGTCAATCAGCGCCTGCAGTTGGTGCAGGCGAGAGCGCAGGCCATTGATGTTAAACGATATGACCTTCATTAAGGCAGCACTCGCTTAAAGGGTTTTACGATGACTTTTTCATAGACGCCGGCCTTGATGTAGGGGTCTGCATCAGCCCAGGCTTTTGCCTGTTCCAGCGATTCGAACTCGGCGACCACCAGTGAGCCTGTAAAACCTGCTTCGCCCGGATTGTCGCTGTCGATGGCTGGATGTGGTCCGGCGAGCATCAAACGGCCTTCATCACTCAGGGCCTGCAAACGGGCCAGGTGATCCGGACGGGCGGCAAGGCGTTTTTCCAGGCTGTTCGGTACGTCCTGGGCGGAAATCATATACCACATGGTCAGAGGTCCTTCTTTTGGTCTTCGGGAAGATGTTTATAAAGATAAAGCACGGTCAGCACTGTGTTTATCAGGGTGGCAGCGGTGAGGCCAAACACCTTGAAATTCACCCAGGTTTCCTGGGACAGGCTGAAGGCGATGTAAATATTGATAAGGCCGCAGGCGACAAAAAAGGCCACCCAGTACCAGGTCAGATGTGCCCAAATCCGGTCGTCAACCTGCATTTCTTTGCCAAGCATCGCCTTAAGGATGGGTTTGTTCAGCAGCTGTCCGGCAATCAGTGCTACCGCAAACAGGGCATACACTATGGTGACTTTCCATTTGATAAAGGCATCGTCATGGAAAAACAGGGTTGCGCCGCCAAACACCGCCACCAGACCAAAGGTGATCAGGTGCATTTTTTCGACCTTGCGGTAAAGGGCATAGGTCAGCGCGAGCTGGATCATGGTCGCGACAATCAAAGCGCCGGTGGCGGCATAAATATCAACAAATTTGTAAACGGCGAAGAAGACCAGCAGGGGAAGAAAATCAAGCAGTTGTTTCATGGCGTCATTATCGTTGGTGAATTAAACCGGCGAGCAGGCTCGCGTAAACCTTGTAGGTTTGCGAGTGTAGCACGGGTGGCGGGCGCTGGGTATGGCGATTGGCCGCTGGTGATGCATCGAACTTGGGCATATAATAGCCGCCCGCCCGCGAGGGGTTACAGGCTGTTCGGAAGGTTGTTTTGCTTAAGTGGTTGAAAGGTATAGCTCTCTTTAAGATCGCATTGCTGCTTATTCTGGCGTTGTCGATTTGGTCTACCCGCATTCCGGATATGCCTTACCATCAGGTCAGCGCTGAATTAAGCCAGTCTGACTTCCATGTGATTGAATTCAATGATGACGGCGAGATGCATCTGCCGGGGCAATACGACGCGCTCAAGGCGCGCCTTGCACGCACTCCGGGCGCTGAGCTGCTTATCTTTATCCATGGCTGGCACCACAATGCCGCCCCCACCGATGACAATTTCGTTGCCTTCAAACGCTTTCATCAGCAAATGGCCAAGGATAAACCCGGTCTGGTCGGGCTCTATATCGGCTGGCGGGGCGATCAGTATGACCCTTTCTGGCTTGATGGCTCGGACGACCCGGACAGTCAGGTCGAAGCACTGGATTTTCCAACTATTCTCACCAGCAAGCTGGTGGCGCGGCGGGTGGGCGAAAATGGCGTCAGAAACCTGCTGGGTGCATTGGATGGACTGCATCAGCAGGGCATACTCGGACGTTACGTCCTGGTAGGCCACAGCCTTGGCGGCATGATTGCACTGCACGGCCGAAAGCAGGCGGTGCTGGATAACCTGGCGAGCGGTCGCGGCGAAAGCCACCTCACCGTACTTTTGAATCCCGCCGCCTCGGCCAAAGAGTACCAGCCTCTCGATAAGTGGTTGAGCCCTGAAGGTTTTGGCCCATCAATTCTCGTTCTTCAATCGAAAACCGATTTTGCGGTGCGCGAGGCGTTCAATTGGATAAAGGATGGCGAGCGCGCGGTTGGCAACTCCTGGGCCATTACCCACGATGTGGACCCGTGCCCGGGGCGCGACTGCAGCAAAGCGGTGCGGATCCCGCAGTCTTTGCAGGAGCATGACGCCAAACCCGGCTGTATGCGGGTACTCGAAGGGGCTGGCTGGAAAATTCGCGCAAGGCTGCACGCCCGTAAAACGGTACAAAGCTGCGATGATGCCAACCGTCAGGCGGTGTGGGTCTTGGCGGTGGCAGATGGGGTGATTGCAGGGCATAACGGAATTCTGACTGACGATCAGGCGCTGGCGCTGAGCGCCTGGATGAACGCAAAACCTGCTTCAGCAAGTCAGCCAGAAGGAAGTTATGCCGGTGCTGAGTCTGATGTTGTTGAGCCAATCGGTGTTGAAGCTGCTGCCGCTGAAGCTGAGGGGGCTGAGACTGAGACCGAGAGTGATGCAGAGCAAGCCAATGACGCTCAGCGCGGAAACGCTCAGACCGACACGCTGGCTGAGCTCCAGCCTGCGATTATGGTGGCTCCTGCCGTGCAGCAAGCTGATGAAAAAGCGACAACAGCAGAAACAGCAGTAACCGAAGCCGAAAAGGTCCCGGAGCCGGAAGCTGTGCTGAAGGGTACAGACATGTTGCCGCTCACAGCGCCTGCAGCACCCGCAGCAAAAAACAACGCCTCAGCATCGTCTGAGGCGCATTCTGAAGCCGACGCTCAGACTAAAGCGCAAACCGCTGAGCCTGTGCCGCCCTCGAACTCACACTAAACGCCTTCATTAAAAGTTTGGCCTCTTATTAAAAGCTTGGCTTTCTATTTGGCATTTCGTTTACGACTTAGCTTTTCGGCAACCACTCCAGCGCCTTCACCGGCTGTGCGGTAACCCCGAAGCTTTTGATGGCGCACAGGGTGGCGTTTTCGTGGGCTATGATGTCTTTTGCCGCAAGATGGCTTTTGTCAGCAGTGGTGTGAGCATCGTCAATCAGCTCAACAGGATAGCCAAGGGCAAGCGCGCGGCGCACCGTGGTATCGACACAAAACTCACTGGCGTAACCGCAAATCGCCAGGCTCTCTACATCGAGCTCATCCAACAGTGCCTTAAGTCCAGTCCCTAAAAAGCTGTCAGGGGTGGTTTTGGCCACCACGTAATCGTTTTCATCCTGCACCAGGCGGCTTACCAGCTCCCAGCCTTTGGTATCGCGCGCTATCGGCGTACCTGGCTGTTCATGCTGAATAAAGATTACCGGACAGGCATTTTCGCGGGCGCTGTGGCTCAGTGCGTTGATGCGCTGAATAATGCCATCGGCGTCAAAGGGGGGCTTATCACCTTCAAAAAGCAGGGTTTGTACATCAATTACCAGCAATGCCTTGGCCATAGGCCACTCCTTAGCTGCTGTTTCGGCACTGCCTTTTGAGTCGCCGCGCCGAATGTCTCTGGTAGGGTTAAGTTTTATTGAAGGACTGGCTCCGAGTCAACCCGCTGGCATCATACACTGTGGTTTTCCGCCCTTTGTCTAAGGCAAAGCGAAGTCTCAGGCAAAGCGAAACGCAAAATGCTGAAGCAAATGAAATGCAGAGGCAAAGGAACCGCCGAAACAAAAGAACCGCTGAAGCAAAGGAAACTAAGAAGCTAACGACAGGGCAAATAAAAAAGCGGGCCAAGCCCGCTTTTATCGGTAATTGGCGCTGTTGGATAAACGCAGCGCCAGCATGTGAATTACTCGGTTTTTAATCTGAACGCTTAGGTTGCGGCCTTCATCGCGGCGGCGAAGGCTTTAAGCTCGGCGCAAAGCGCGGGAATATCATCCTTCATGGCTTCGATGCGCTTAACCACGGCTGAGCCGGAGATGGCACCTGCGGCGCCTGCGGCAATGGCTTCACGTACCTGCGATGGCTCGGCAATACCAAAACCCAGCAGCGGCGGCGGCGCGTTGAATTCCTTTAGCGCACTCAGGATTGAGTCCAGCGGCAGGCCCGCGCGGTTATCGGCTCCGGTCACGCCAGCGCGGGACAAAAGATAGGTATAACCTTCACCCATGCTTGCCACTTGCTTCAGGCTGTCGCGGTCTGCGTTGGGCGGCGCGATAAAAATCGGCGCGATCTCCTCAGCCTTGGCAGCGGCCACAAAGGGCGCTGACTCTTCAACAGGTACATCGGCAATCAACACTGAGTCGACACCAGCCGACTTGGCGCGCCGGTAAAAGGCTTCGATACCATTGGCATACACCAGATTGGCATACAGCAAAAGGCCAATTGGCAGCTCCGGATAGCGGGCGCGGATATGGGTAATCATCCGAAAGCAATCATCCGGGGTGGTGCCGGCTTCCAATGCGCGGATATTGGCACCCTGAATCACCGGACCGTCGGCGAGGGGATCTGAGAAGGGGAAACCCAGCTCCAGACAATCGGCGCCGCCCTCGACCAGGGCATCGATAATGGCAAGGCTTGCTTCAATGCCGGGGTCGCCCAGGGTCACGAAGGGCACAAAGGCGCCGCGCTTTTCGGCAGTGAGGCGTGCAAAGGCGTTTGAATATCGGTTCATGGCAGTACTCCTTATGCGATGGCCTTGCCGTTTAAAATGTCGGAAACGGTGAAGATGTCTTTATCGCCGCGGCCTGAAAGATTCACCACGATGATTTGCTCATCGGTGGCCTCTTTGGCGAGCCGCAGGGCGTAGGCCAGCGCATGGGCAGATTCCAGCGCCGGAATAATACCTTCACTGCGGGCAAGCAGCTGGAAGGCATCCAGCGCCTCATCGTCGGTGGCCGACTCATAAGTGGCGCGGCCAATCGCATTGAGGTACGCATGCTGCGGGCCAACCGATGGGAAATCCAGACCCGCAGAAATCGAGTAAGACTCTTCAATCTGGCCGTGTTTGTCCTGCATTAAAGGTGCCTTCATACCGAAGAAGATACCGGTCTTGCCGTGCTTGAGCGGCGCGCCGTGCATATGGGTATCAATGCCTTTACCGGCAGGCTCTACCCCAATCAGCTTCACCGATGGCTCGTCGATAAAGTCGGCAAACATGCCAATGGCATTGGAGCCGCCGCCGACACAGGCAATCACCGCATCCGGCAGACGGCCTTCTTTTTCGAGCATCTGCGCCTTGGTCTCGGCGCCAATCATGCGCTGGAACTCACGCACAATCGTTGGGAAGGGGTGCGGCCCTGCTGCTGTACCAAGCAGATAGTGCGCTTTTTCGTAGCTGCCGGACCAGTCTCGCATGGCTTCGTTACAGGCATCCTTGAGGGTGGCAGAGCCTGAGGTAACCGGAATGACTTCGGCGCCCATCAAACGCATACGGAATACGTTGGGGCTTTGGCGGGCTACGTCTTTGGCACCCATGTAGACTTTGCACTTAAGCCCGAGGAGGGCACAGGCGAGTGCGGTGGCCACGCCGTGCTGACCGGCGCCGGTCTCGGCGATGATTTCTTTCTTGCCCATGCGTTTGGCCAGCAGAGCCTGACCCAGCACCTGGTTGGTTTTGTGGGCGCCGCCGTGGAGCAAATCTTCACGCTTTAAGTAAATCTTTACCTTAGGATTGGGCGAGAGGTTACGGGTTAAGGTCAATGCCGTTGGGCGACCCGCATAGTTTTTCAAAAGGTCATGGTATTCTTTTAAAAACTCAGGGTCTTGCTGGGCCTCAACAAAGGCGGTTTCCAGCTGTTTAAGTGCCGGGATCAGGATTTGTGGCACATACATGCCGCCGTATTCGCCGAAGTAGGGGTCGAGTTTAAGCTCGCTCATCTTGTTCTCCAAAGTGTCAATCTTAACAATTCTGTTCTGGCCCCGACGTGTCGGGGCGGCAATGGGGCTGACTGGGCGGTCAGTAGCGTCTGAGCGCGGCAAAGGCCCTGGCTATCAGCTCGGCGGACTTAACGCCCGGGGCGGTTTCAAGCCCTGAGTTAAAATCAAGCCCTAAAAAGCCCTGTGTGGCGGCGGCTTCTGCATTGTCGGCGTCCAGGCCGCCTGCGAGCATGGCGCGCTCTTTACCGGCAAGTTTAAGGTGCCAGTTAAAGCGGCTGCCGGTTCCGCCAAAACCCTCGGCATTTTTGCTGTCGTACACCAAACGGTCGGCATTGGCGGGAATTTCGTCTGCCACATCGTTTTGTACCGCAATGGCTTTCCATACCGCGACGCCGTCCGCAAGTTTGGCTTTAAGCGCATCGATAAAGGTTTCATCTTCGCTGCCGTGCAGCTGCACTGCAGCAAGCTTAAGGTCGCTTGCGAGGGCGGCTATGCGTTCGATAGGCTCATCCACAAACACCCCAACCAGCGCCAGTGGCTGCGGGGCAACTTGATTGGCAAGGCTTAAGGCGCGGGCGGTATCGTCGCTGACACACCGCGGCGACTTGGGCGCAAAAATGAGCCCGCCATACACAGCACCGGCTTTGGCGGCGGCTTCAATGTCTTCGATGCGGGTAAGACCACACACCTTGTTTTCACCGAAAATAAGCCTGCGACAGGCCAAATCCAAATCCTTTTCGGCCATCAGTGAACTGCCCACCAAAAAGCCCTGCACCATGGGCGCGAGGCGCTTAACCTGCGCATGGGTGTAGATCCCGGACTCGCTCACCACCAGGGTATCGGCCGGAATGTGCGGCGCCAGCTCTTCGGTGGTGGCAAGGTCGGTGCTCAAATCCCGCAGATTGCGGTTATTGATGCCGATGATTGGCGCTTTAAGGGCGATGGCGCGCTTAAGCTCTTCTTCGTTGCTCACTTCGGTGAGGGTATCGAGCTGGTACTTGGCGGCCTCGGCGGCGAGGGCACGGTAATCGTCATCGTCAAGCACACTCAGCATCAGCAAAATCGCATCAGCGCCCTGATGGGCGGCAAGCTTCACCTGATAGGGCGCGATAAAGAAGTCTTTGCACAGCACCGGCTGGCTGATTGCTGCGCGCACTTGGGGGATATAGTCCATATCGCCCTGAAAGAATTGCTCGTCGGTCAGCACAGATACCGCGGCGGCGTAGCGGCTGTACACAGACGCGATGGCCACAGGGTTGAAGTCGGCGCGGATAAGCCCTTTGGAGGGGCTTGCCTTTTTACACTCCAGAATAAAACCGGCCTCGGGCGCCGCGAGGGCCTGATACAGGCTGCGGTCTGAGACTTTGGGCATAAGGCTTGCCTCGGGAAAGCGCAGTTTGAGCGCTTCGATATGGGCATATTTGGTGTCGATAATCCGGGTTAACACGTTGCTCATCTATCTTAAATCCTTATGCCTTGTCCTGCTGGCTCATGGCCGCAAGGCCAACAAGCTTCTCATATGCCTTGCCGGAGGCGAGTGTGTCAATGGCAAGTTTGAATCCGGCCTGCGGCGTATCGGCAAGACCTGCCACATAAAGTGCGCAGCCTGCGTTCAGTGCCACGGCGTCACGGTGGGCGCTTTTGCCGTCGCCTTTCAATATGGCGCTGGTGATCGCGGCGTTTTCTTTGGGGTCGCCGCCCTCGAGCGCTGAAACCTCGATGCGCGCAAGGCCAAAGTCCTCGGGGCTTAAGCGGTAGTCGTTAAGCGTGCCGTTATTAAGTTCGCACACCAGGGTGTCGCCGTGCAGCGCCACTTCATCAAGCCCTGAGCCATGAACCACCATGGCGCGTCTCACCCCAAGGGCAGAGAGCGCCTCGGCAATGGGGCGCACCAGCGATTCACTGTAAACGCCAAGCAGCATGGCATCGGGGCGGCTTGGGTTGATAAGCGGCCCCAGCACATTGAACAGGGTACGGGTTTTGAGTGCCTGACGCACAGGCACGGCGTATTTTACGCCGCCGTGGTAATGGGGGGCGAACAGGAAGCAAATTCCCAGTTCTTTTAAGCAATTGGCGGCGGTTTGCGGTGCCATGGTGAGCTTGATGCCAAGCTCACCGAGCAAATCGGATGAACCGGATTTACTCGATACGCTGCGGTTACCATGTTTGGCCACATTGGCGCCGGCCGCTGCGGCGACAAAGGTGGCGGTAGTGGAAATATTGATGGTGTTAAAGCCATCGCCGCCGGTACCGACGATATCGAGCACCGGGCCTTCAAGGGCTGGGCGCGGGAAGTGATTTGCGGCATCACGCAGCGCATCGGCGGCGCCGCAGATCTCGTCTATGGTTTCGCCCCGTACTTTGAGCGCAATCAGCAGCGCGGCGATGGTGATTTCATCAAGCTCACCTTTTACCAGCGCCGAAAATACGCTGGCGGCTTCATCGCGGCCAAGCTTTTCGCCCAAATAAGCCTTATCCAGCAGCGCTTTAATCGATTCATTCATCGAGCGGCCTCCGTTTTGAGGGTGCAGCCGGTGAGGTACTCAAGGCTTTGCACCAAAAGCGTGCTGCCAAGGGTGGTCAGGATTGACTCCGGGTGAAACTGGAAGCCGAGCGCCTTGTGCTCTTCATGCAAAATCGCCATCGGCATGGATTCAGTGGTGGCGATGACCTTCAAACAGTCGGGTACTTTCGTTGCGACCAGACTGTGGTAGCGGGCAACGGGCAAGGGTGATGGCAGGCCTGCAAAAATGCCGCTGCCGTCGTGCTCGGTGGGGCTTGCCTTGCCGTGTACCACGCTTGGGGCACGCTCAACTTTGCCGCCGTAATGTTCAACCAGCGCCTGATGGCCTAGGCAAATGCCGAGGATGGGCAGTTTACCGGCGGTGAGGTTAATCAGTGCCATCATGCAGCCTGCTTCGTGTGGCGCGCCCGGCCCCGGGGAGAGCACCAGCGCGCACTTCTCTTCAGCAAACATCTTGTCGGCCAGCAGCTTGGGATCCACGTCATTACGGTAGATAAGCACTTCAAAGCCCTGGGAGCGGAACTGATCCACCAGGTTGTAGGTGAAGGAGTCGAAGTTATCCAAAAGATAGAGTTTCACAGGCCACCTCCCATTTTGATGGCAGAGATCACTGCCTGTGCTTTTTGTCTGGTTTCATCGGCTTCGGCCTGGGGATCTGAGTCGTACACCACACCGGCGCCTGCCTGAATGTGGGCGACGCCATCTTTCACAAAGGCCGAGCGGATAACGATACAGGTGTCCATATCGCCGGTGCCGGACAGGTAGCCCACGGCGCCGCCGTAGCTGCCGCGGCGAATGTGCTCGGTTTCACGGATAAGCTGTGAGGCGCGCACCTTGGGCGCACCAGTTAAGGTGCCCATGTTCATGCAGGCCTGATAGGCGTGCAGGGCATCGAGATCGCTGCGAAGCTGACCGGTGACGCGGCTGACCAGATGCATCACATGGCTGTAGCGGTCGACTTTCAAAAGCTCGGCCACTTTACGGGTGCCGCTTTGGCTGATGCGGGCGATGTCGTTACGGGCAAGGTCGACCAGCATCAGGTGCTCAGACAGCTCTTTCTTATCGAGCCTCAGTTCCAGCTCAATACGGCCATCGAGGTCGTGATCTATGTTGCCATTTGCATCTTTACCGCGCTTGCGGGTACCGGCGATGGGGTAAATCTCGACCTGATTGCTGCTGGCATCGTACTTAAGTGCACTTTCAGGCGAGGCGCCAAACAGGGTGAAATCGCCGCTCCTGAAATAGAACATGTAGGGGCTGGGGTTGGTTTTGCGAAGGGCGCGGTAGGCACCTAACGAATTCGGGCAAGGCAGGCTGAAGCTTCTTGATGGCACCACCTGAAAGATATCACCGGCGATGATGTGCTCTTTAAGGGCCACCACCGATGCTTTGAAGTCTTCATCACTGACGCTGGCTTTGGCATCAAGGGATACGCCTTTAAGCGGCTTGGGTGCACTTGGGCGTTTGGCGATGGCTTCGATTACCGCAGCGCGGCGCTTAAGCTCTGCCTGCATACCGCCACTGGCTTTATTCGCTGATCCACTTGCGTTTTGCTCAGAGCCGTTGGCGCTTTGCTCTGTGCCGTTAGCAGCCAGGGCATGGAACTCACTCAATACCAGCTCGGCGGTTTTAGCCTTGTGGTCAACCAAAATCAGGGTGTCGGCAAGGTAGAAGAGGTAATCGGGGCAGCTGTTGGCGCCTTCGCGGGCCTTTGGCAGCGGCTCGACAGTATCAATCAAATCGTACGCCAGTACGCCGCCCAAAAATAAGTCATCAAAGCCCGGGGCGCTGCCCACATCGATATGGCGGATAAGCGCCCGCAGGCCATCGAGTGGAGAGGTGGACTTAAGTCGCGCATCTTCATCCAGAAGGCCGGTTTCGCGCGGAAGCACCACCTCAAGCTTGCTGCTGTCTGGGGGATTACCGTCTTCATCCGCTTCTTGCACATCCACCTTAAAATACGCAGCGATAGCGGGTAGCAGCGCATGGCCGTTGCCATCGAGCGCTGAAAACTCAAGCGTGTAACCCTTGGCTGCAATTCGCAGCGCTGCGTGGGTCATGATGATGCTTTTCAGGTTTTCCTTACTGTCGATTTCTGCCGATTCGAGCAGCAAAGTATGCGGCGCATCCTGGCATACGCCCTGATAAAGCGCCAATGGGTCATCGTGATAGGGCAGAGGCTGCTTTATCAGCGTTCCTCTGGCGATGGCATCAAGAGCTGGTTGAGTCATCCGAATGTCCTTTTGGTGTAATCGTTGCCGCTAAGTCCCCGGGCCAGATGCAAAAAGGCCCGCATTGTGCGGGCCTTTTTGTTGAATCTTGTCTCAGTCAAACGAGCACGAAGCTTCACACCACCCGCGAAGTCGGGAAGTGCCACCACCAGATGATGATTGAAGCATGGCGTGTTTGCATGTGAATTTCTTATCGTTGAGCTGACTTATGGGCTATAGAAAACCGCAGCGACGAGCTAATGTCAATTGAATATTTATCATAATTTATGCGGCTTTGGTCTGAAGTGATCCTGCATGAGCTTTTACCGCATCCAGGACGGCGATGCGGCGCGATGGACTCCGGCAAAAGTTTTCGGCGCTTTTGGTAATAGTTTCAAGTACAATAACCTAATGAACGATGAAAATTTTCTGGTGGATTTGCACTGTCACTCCACCGCCTCTGACGGGCATCTGAGCCCGGCTGATTTGGTCCGGCGCGCCATAGATTGCGGCGTCGATATGCTTGCCATTACCGATCATGACACGGTCGATGGTCTCGATGAGGCGCACCTTGCCAATAGTGCGGCCGCATCGCCACTGAGCCTTATCGATGGCGCGGAAATATCCACCCGCTGGCACAGCTTCGATATCCATATTGTCGGCTTGAATCTTGACCGTAAGCATGTGCCGCTGCTTGAGTTTCTTGCCAATCAGCGTGCGCTGCGCGACACCCGCGCCCGTGAAATCGGCGAGCGCCTCGCCAAGGCCGGTATTGAAGGCACCTACGAGCGGGCCCGTGAGCTTGCCGGCACGGCGGCGGTGAGTCGCGGCCACTATGCGCGGGTTTTGGTGGAACGCGGCGTTGCCAAAGACATGGCATCGGTGTTCAAGCGTTATCTTGCACGCAATAAAACCGGCTATGTGCCCAATAATTGGGGCGATATGGCCAGTGCCATTGAGATTATTCATGCAGCCGGCGGCGTGGCGGTGCTTGCGCATCCAAGCGGCTATAAGCTCTCAGCCAAGTGGCTTAAAAAACTGGTGCGGGAGTTTAAAGAAGCGGGCGGCGATGCCATGGAAGTGGTGCTTGGCCAGCAAACGCTGGAAGACCGCGCCAATCTGGTGGCGCTGTCCCATCAGAATGGCCTTGCCGGTTGCCTTGGCAGCGATTTTCATTTTCCCGGCAGTTTTATTGAACTTGGCAAAAATTTATATCGGCCGCCCGGTATCACCTGGGTGTGGCAAACTGAGTCGTGGGGGACACGAGTGTGAGTCAGTTCTTTTATGTGCATGAGGTTAATCCTCAAAAACGCCTGATAGATCAGGCGGTCAATATCCTTAAATCCGGTGGCGTGATTGTGTATCCCACCGATTCCGGCTATGCCCTTGGCTGTCTGATTGGCGATAAAAATGCCATGGAGCGTATCGTGCGCATTCGCCAGATGGAGCAGGACCATCACTTCTCGCTGATGTGCCGCGATCTGTCGGAAATCGCCACCTATGCGCGGGTCGAGAATCAGGCGTTCAGGCTGGTTAAGCACTGCACGCCCGGGCCTTATACCTTTATTTTCAAGGCCACCAAGGAAGTGCCGCGCCGCTTGCAGAACGATAAAAAGAAAACCATCGGCATACGCGTGCCGGACAACGTGATAGCGCTCGCGCTGCTCGAAGCCCTCGGTGAGCCTTTGATGTCGACCAGTCTGGTGATGCCGGGCGCCGAGTTTGCCGAGTCAGATCCTGAGGCCATCCGCGATGCGCTTGAGCATCAGGTGGACGCCATTTTGCACGGCGGCTACCTTGCCGAGAGTCCGACCACTGTGGTGGATATGTCGGAAGACAGCATTGAAGTGGTGCGTGAGGGCGCGGGCGATATCAGTCCGTTTGTCTGATAAGTGCTTTTTGTGCTGTCGATTGGTTAAGTGCTTGCCTTTCAAGGGCGACCGAATTCGGGTATAATCGCGCGCTTTCGAGTTTGTGACGGGTTGTGTTCGACTGGCCGCAAACCGGCAGCGCAGCGGCGTTGGGGGGATAAATGCAGGGCATACAGCAAAGTTTGCCGCTTGCCGTGGTTCGCGGTGAGCCGGTCAGTGAGCTGCCGGCAGATCTCTTTATTCCGCCCGAGGCGCTTGAGGTGTTTCTGGAGGCCTTTGAAGGCCCGCTCGATTTGCTATTGTACCTTATCCGTAAGCAAAAATTGGATGTGGTGGAGCTGCCGCTGACGACAATCGCGGCGCAGTACCTTGAATACATTAAGCTTTTGACCGATGCGCGCATCGAGCTTGCCGCCGACTATCTGGTGATGGCGGCAACGTTGGCGGAAATCAAATCCCGTTTGCTGCTGCCGAAAATGGCGGTGGAAGATGAAGAAGAGGAAGACCCCAGAGTCCGGCTTATTCGCCAGCTTAAGGCCTACGAGGCCATTCGCGAGGCGGCCTTTAAACTCGATGATTTGCCGCGGCTTGAGCGTGATGTGCATCAGGCCCGTGCAGCACCATCGCCGGGGCTTAGGCCTGAAATTATTCCGCCGGATGTGTCGCTTAAAGAGCTCGCGCTGGCCTTTGCCGAGGTGCTTAAGCGGGCGTCTGCCTTTGAACATCATCAGGTGAAAAAAGAAGCGCTCTCGACCCGGGAGCGGATGAGCCAGATTTTGGCTCTGCTGAACCATGAACAATTTACGCCCTTTGGCAGGCTGTTTCACATCGATGAAGGCCGCGCCGGGGTGGTGGTGAGTTTTCTTGCGCTGATGGAACTGGTGAAAGAAAGTCTGGTGGAGCTGTACCAGGCCGAGCCTCTCAGCGGCATTTATGTCAAGGCAGCCTGATGGCACAGATTAATAATATACAGCTCAAACAATTGATAGAGGCTTGCCTGTTTGTTCAGCAAAAGCCTTTAACGATTAAAGCCTTACGGGAAGGAGTGCTTGCTCCTTTTGCCGTGTCACGGGAGCGGATAAGCAGCGCCGTTGCCGAGCTGATAGTCGATTATCAGGAACGGGGTGTCAATCTGGTTAAGGTGGCGGGCGGTTACCGCTTTCAAACCCAGGAATCCCTGAACCCTTACCTGCAAACCCTGTGGCAGGAAAAGGCGCCCAAGTATTCACGGGCAACGCTGGAAACCCTGGCGGTGATAGCTTACCGCCAACCGGTCACCCGGGGGGACATAGAGCAGGTACGGGGCGTGGCGCTTGGCAGCCATATCCTCAAAACGTTATCTGATCGTCGCTGGATCAGAGTGGTAGGGCACAAAGAGGTACCGGGACGACCGGCGCTTTACGCCACTACTACAGAATTTTTGGCCTATTTTGGCTTGGACAGTCTGTCATCTTTACCGGAGCTGGCTGATCTTGAGTCATTGGATGCGCTGTTTGGCAAGCAAACTGAATTGCCACAGCCGCAGGAAGAATTAACTCATGAGTGAAAAATTGCAGAAAGTCTTGGCCCGTGCAGGCCATGGCTCCCGTCGTGAGATGGAGGCATGGATTGCTGCAGGACGAGTGAGTATCAACGGCGAAATCGCCAACCTCGGAGACCGGGTCGACGCCGATGCCAAAGTGCGTATCGATGGCCGTCAGGTGTCCATCAAGTCTGCCGAAGACATTATCTGTCGGGTGCTGGCTTATCATAAGCCCGAGGGCGAAATTTGCTCGCGCAAAGATCCCGAAGGCCGCCCAACCGTGTTCGACCGTCTGCCCAAGCTGCGTGATGCGCGCTGGGTTGCCGTGGGCCGTCTGGACATCAACACCTCGGGTTTGCTGCTGTTTACCTCAGACGGTGAGCTTGCCAACCGCCTGATGCACCCTTCAAACGAAGTGGAGCGTGAGTACGCGGTGCGTACCTTTGGTGAAATTTCTGAGTTCACCATCCAGAAGCTGCGCACCGGCGTGATGCTCGAAGATGGTCCGGCTCAGTTCGATTACATCAAGGCCGCCGGCGGCGAAGGCCAGAACCAGTGGTGGCATGTGGGCCTGCGTGAAGGTCGTAACCGTGAGGTGCGCCGTCTTTGGGAATCCCAGGAAGTGCAGGTAAGCCGCCTTATCCGCGTGCGTTACGGCATGATTGAACTGCCCAAGACCTTGCCCCGTGGTGGCTGGATGGAGCTGCCGATTGAACAGGTGAACTACCTGCGTCATCTGGCCGGGCTCGATCCTGAAACCCGCTCCATGATCGGTGCCGACAAGCACAGCTTGGCCCGCGCTACTCAGGTGCGCAGCGCCAAAATCCGCCGTGCCGTGCGTAAGAGCAAGGGCGCCGTGGCGTCAGCTTCTGCAACCGCCAAGCCTGCGTCCAAGCGTCCAAAGCCGACCCGTACCCGCAGCTGATAGCTGCCGTACCCTTGTCAAAAGGCCGCATTTGCGGCCTTTTGTGTTTTATGCGCCTGTGTTTGCCGTTTATCTGTGTTATACCAAAGGCAATCATGGACAAGAGACAAGGGTAACCGATGGAACTCCTTGCTGCGGTTAAGATTTGGGATAGGGCCGACCATAATGCCTTTACCGATCTGATTGAGTTTAATGGCGCTCTTTACTGCGCCTTTCGGGAAGCGAGCGAGCATGTGTCGCCGGATGGCGCGCTCAGGGTGCTGAGGTCGGTAGATAGCGGCGATAGCTGGCAATCGATTTCACTTATCACCCATCCGGATGGCGACCTTAGGGATGCACGGCTGCTGGTCTTTAAGGGCAGGCTTTATCTCTTTGGCGCCCTTGCGGTAAAAGGCAAGCCGCTTCGCTCACTTATGTGGCGCTCGCTTGATGCGATGGCATGGTCGGAAGCAGAGGAGTGCGCCGATATCGGCTACTGGCTGTGGCGGGTGATTGAAATCGATGGCGGGGTTTATGGCGTGGCTTATCGCCCCGGCGCCGATGGCGATGTGCGTCTGTATCACGCCGCGCCTTCCTCCGACATGCTGTACGGCACGGATTTTAAGGCGCTGGTGGCGCCCTTAAGCAGTGAAGGTTACGTTAACGAGTCAGGCCTGTGCATTGAAAACGGCGAATTTACCTGCCTGCTTCGGCGCGATCCTGTGTGGGATGAGCGTAAAAACGCACTCCTTGGCAAGTCTTCTGCGCCTTATACTGACTGGTCCTGGCTTGAGCTTGATTGCCGCATCGGCGGCCCGGTGGCGTTTCGTTGGCGCGGGCGCCTGCTTGCCATTGTGCGCCTCTACAACGAGCGGGTGCGTACCTCGCTGGTGGAAATTTGTGAAACCACAGGCCATGTGGCCGAGCATCTGGCGCTGCCTTCCGGCGGTGATACCAGTTACGCCGGAGTGGTGATGGATGGTCCTTCAGAGGAGCTTAAGATAAGTTACTACTCTAGCCACGAGGGCAAAACCGCAATTTATTTCGCAAGGCTAAAGCTTGAATAGGGTGTCAGTATAAGTGAGCGCCTGTCGCTATCTGTGAAATGACTGAGTAACAAAAACGGCAGCCTGGGCTGCCGTTTTGCTTTTTTACCGTTAACCATGTGCTGCTTATTGATGCGCCAGCATATAGTCCAGCGCAGCGCGAATGGCGGCCACCTGCGCGGCATTACATTCTTCGGCGGTTGCCTTGGGGCTGTCGGGATACACCTCGGTGGTGGTGGTAAAGCGGGCATTGGTGATCCCTGCGCACAGGCCCAGCGCCTTCACCGGATAGTTAATCACCCCGTGCTGCACCACAAGCGAGCCTATGATATTGCCCTTGTCATCCGGCGGCGCTATATGGGTCACTTTTTCAACCGCGTCAATAATGGCTTTTTGAAAGCCTTCCTGCGGGTTTTCGCTGTCGCCTACCAAATAAAAACCATCGGGGATGATGTCTGGCTCGTAGGCTTTGCCGTCGCGGGCAGCCAGCGCCGGGCGGAATTCACTTTCGTCGCTGTCGGTGGTTTCGTGCAGGTCGATGTGCATCAGCACCTTGTCTTTAACAGGTGCAACCAGCGCAAGCAGCGCGGCCGATTCTTCCGATGGGCTGTCAGGCACGAAGGAGCGGTTAGGGTCTACCGCTTTTGGGTTCCAGCGGTTAATGATTTCATACGCCCAGGGGCTGATACAGGGGGCTATCAGCAGATTGACCTTGCCAGCGTAGTCATCGGCGTGATGATGCAAAAAATCGAGCGCACCCTGCACGCCACTGGTTTCGTAGCCGTGCACGCCGCCGGTCACCAGCGCGAGTGGCAGCCCGTCTTGCCACTGGTTTTTTACCGCATAGAGCGGAAACTCATCCGGAGCAATCGACAGCGCGCCATAGCGCTCAAGAGTAAAGCGCTCGCCAAGGGGCAGAATGCGGCTTAACACTTCTTCACGGTAGCTGCGTTTCACGGTTTGGGCCTGGAACCAGGCGGTTTTTTCGCTGTCAGTCCAGGGCGTACCCGGCGTGCCGATAGGGTAGGGAGTGGTCATGGTCTTGAGTCTTTTTATGGTGTTAAGTGGTGAGAACAAGGCCCGCATCGGCGGGCCTTGATAAAGCGGCTTATTGGGCGCTGAACGCCTGGCCGTTACTATCTTTACTGGCATCGGCCATCAGATAAACATAGAGCGGCATCAGCTCTTCGGCGGTTTTCAGGGTTTGCGGATCTTCACCCGGATACGCATTGGCGCGCATCTTGGTGCGTGTGGCACCGGGGTTGATACTGTTGGCGCGCACATTGGTACCGTCGCACTCGTGGGCGAGCACCTGCATCATGCCTTCGGTGGCAAACTTGGAGAAGGAGTAGGGGCCCCAGTAGGCACGGCCGGTGCGGCCAACGCCACTAGAGGTAAACACCACTGACGCCAGCGGCGCTTTACGCAGCACCTTGAGCAGATGCTTGGTCATGATGGCCTGGGCGGTCACGTTGACCTTCATCACTTCTTCGAGTGAGGCCAAATCGATATGTTCAAACGGGCCAAGCACCCCGAGCACGCTGGCGTTGTGCAGTACGCCATCAAGCTGGCCAAATTGCTCTTCGATGGTTTCGGCCATGTCGCGGTAGTTTTGCTCGCTGGCACCTTTCATATCGAGTGGCACTATGGCCGGAGTTGGGTAACCGGCGGCTTCGATTTCATCATAAACGGCTTCCAGCTTTTTAACCGTTCTGCCAAGCAAAATGACAGTGGCGCCATGGGCAGCGTAAGCGAGCGCCGCAACGCGGCCGATACCGTCACCGGCACCGGTAACCAGAATTGTTTTGCCTTTCAGGGCATCGGGTGCAACTTGATATTCCAACATGGATTTGAACTTCCTCTTGGCGCAACGTCCCGTCAATATTGGGGGATTTCTTGAGTCAAACAACTGTTTCAAACAATTGACTGTATATTGTGGTTACGCGCCATGATTATGTGTGACAAAAATGTAGCGAACTCAATATTTTTGCGTTAAGTTGAAACGAGTTACGGACAACCATAGGTCCGGTTGGCTTCGCAATATCGGCTATTGTGACCAATTTCTTGGTGAAAACAAAATTATTACAACAAGATTTGGGGAAAAAAGATGAAAAGACTCATTCTGGGTATGGCAATCGCGTCTGCCTTGGGACTCTCTGGCTGCGGCGGTGAGGACAGTGTTAATGAGCTCAAGGAAAATATTGAGCCGTTGATCCCTGAATCTCATTTGGTGTTTGACCCGGCTAAAGGCCTGGTTCCGCTTCCAAACGATCTGCTGTTCAGTGGCACCCTCGATGGCACCCTGAACATTCCGGGCGAGCAGGGCGGCGACTACACCAATCCGCAATACGCCTTGGGCGCCCTCGACGGTTGGTCAACTACCCAGCCTATCTCCATTGATTTTGCGCCGTCGTCCGACCACAGTGGCAATAAGCTTACCCTCAATGAAGCTTCTGTGATGCAGCCTGGTGCCGTGCGCGTGTTTGAAGCCACTGTTGGCGGCGCGCTGTCGTCCGATGCGGAATGTAAAGCCAAACCCTCGGTTTCGGCCTGTAAGATTGGCGATGAACTTCAGTTTGGGGTCGATTTTGTCAGCAAGGCTGTCGGCAACAAGATAGTCATAGTGCCGCTGAAACCGCTCAAAGCCGGTACTTCTTACCTGTATGCCACCACCAATCGGATTGAAGACTCTGAAGGCCGCCCGGTGGCAGCTTCTTCAACCTATGCATCGGTTAAGATGGATATCACGACTCATCCGCTTGGCACCGAGGCCCAGCGCGGCTTGCAGGCGCTGGTCAACAGCTATGAAAATGCGCTCGATTCAAAGGGCGTTGATAAAGCAAGCATCAGCTACTCTGCCATTTTTACCACTCAGTCGGTAAATCCTGCCTACGAAACCTTAAAACTGCTGATGGCCAGTAACCCTGCCTTCAAGCCAGGTTTCGCAGCGCCAACGCCAACCGGCATGACAGTATCGCAGATGGCAGGACTGACCCCTGACATGGGTATTGCCTATGTGCTCGGTAATCTTGCTGATGTCTACACCACCACCCTCAAACTGCCCATTTACGGTGATTGCTCTTCCAATGGCTGTTTGACCGCCGACATGAAGCCCAAGATTAACGGCCGCTGGACTGCCCTTGGCGACAGCCCTGTGTCTGTGCTGCTTGCGCTGCAGGCCGGTACCCTGAGCCAGCAAAACTATGGCGCACAGGCGGTTGCCCAGGGCATTACCGATCCGGCTGCGGCACTTGCCAATCCGGCGCTGCTGGCGGGTAAACAGTTTAAACTCGATGACGGCACAGCCGCGGACAAAACCCGCCACGTCACCAAGTTCAACCCTATTCCGGCACCCAAGACCTATGAAACCGTGCCTGTGCTTATCACCATTCCGGATGTGGCAAAGCTCAAAGCCTTTACCGAGGCTCAGGGCCAAACCTTTGTGCCCCCAACCAACGGCTGGCCGGTGAACATTGCCATGCACGGCCTTGGCGGCGGTAAAGAAATGGCGCTCGCCTACGCTGGCAGCTACGCCGGTGTCGGAGTGGCCACCATCGCCATCGATATGCCACTGCACGGCGCACGCGGTTTTGACGCTAACAAAGACGGCATTTATGAAGTGTCCGCCAGCGACCCATCCTTTGGCGATGCCATCGGCAAGCCGGATGCATTCAAAAACGGCAACCCACTGGCGTTTGTGAATATCGCAAGCTCACTGTCGGTGCGGGATAACTTCCGTCAGGCGGTGGTGGATCATCTGGCGCTGCGCCTCGCGCTGACCGGTTTTTACGAGGCAATGGCGGCGGCCAAGCAGCCACAGGTGTTTGATGTCAGTAAAGTGTCGTCTCAGGGCCTGAGCCTTGGCGGTATCGTCAACACTAACTTTGCTACTTACGCGTCGACCGGTCTTCGCGATCCGGCGAGCGGTGCAAGTCTGCCTAACGCCTACGGCATTACCGCAGCCTCGCTGGTAGCGCCATCGGGCGGTTTGGCCGGTTCGTTTGCAGGCTCAGCCACCTTTGGCCCGGTACTGTTCCAAACCATTACCGCCACGCCTGAGTTCAAGGCGCAGGTCGACAAGGCGAATGTGGGCGGGTTTGCCCCGGGCAGCCCTGAATATGCCGCGCTGGTGCAGCAGGTTTATGCCGCCTTTATTCCAAGCTTTGCCTTTGCCATTCAGACCGGTGTTGATTCCATTGACCCTGTGAACCACGCTTCGATGTTGAAGGCGACCGGTTTGCCGGTGCATCTGATAGAAGTGGTTGGTGATGGTAACGGTAACCTGCCGGATCAGGTGCTGCCCAACAGTGTCGATGGCTTCCCGCTGTCGGGTACAGAGCCTTTGATTGCCACCCTTGGCCTCGAGTGCCGCGATGCGACTCAGGCTGGCTCTGGTGCGGTTCGCTTTATCAAGGGCCATCACAGCTCTATCGTGAGCCCCGACGAGAACGAAGCCACCGACGGCATGGCGGCGGCAGCAACCGCCGAAATGCAGTGGCAGGTAGCGGGATTTGCCAAGTCGGCTGCCGCGGGTTCAGCCACCATTCTGGTGAACGATGCCAGCGTGCTCAAAGCGTGCGAATAAATCGCTAAACGACTGATGAAACCGGCCTTTATGGCCGGTTTTTTGTTGGTTTTATTGAACAACTTGTTAGAATAGCGCCAATTTTACGCGAAGCTCGGTGCCTCGCGTCTGGATTGCTCCTCGCCTTGTCGATGGGGCCTGTGTTACCGATGGAGCGTCTTTTGGAATTTTTATACGAGTACGGATTGTTTCTGGCTAAGGCCCTGACTCTGGTGGTGGCTGTTGGTGCGCTGCTGCTGATTGTGACCTTTGCGGCCAAGGCCAAAGGGGAGAAGGGCGAGCTGGTGCTGACCAATGTCTCCGACGATTTGGCCGAGCTTAAAGATCACCTCAAGCATGAGCTGCTCGATAAAAAAGCGCTCAAAGCCTACGAAAAGGCAAAAAAAGCCGAAGAAAAGGCGCAGGAGAATGACGACAGTGTCAAGCCGCGCACCTTTGTGCTTGATTTTAAAGGCAGCATCGATGCCCATGAAGTGGCATCACTCAGGGAAGAAATCACCGCCGTACTGACAGTCGCCGAGCCCGGTGATGATGTGCTGGTGAATGTGGAAAGCGGCGGCGGTATGGTGCACGGCTACGGATTGGCATCAAGCCAGCTTGACCGCCTGCGTCAGGCCAATATTCCGCTGACCGTGTGTATCGACAAAGTCGCAGCCAGCGGCGGCTATATGATGGCCTGCGTCGCCAACCGCATCTACGCCGCGCCGTTCGCGATTGTGGGCTCGATTGGGGTAGTGGCGCAGCTGCCAAACTTCAACCGCCTGCTTAAAAAACATGATATCGATTACGAGCAGCACACCGCCGGTGATTTCAAACGCACCCTGACACTCTTTGGTGAAAATACCGAAGAAGGCCGGCAGAAGTTTCGTGAAGAGCTTGAGGAAACCCATGAGCTGTTTAAAGCTTTTGTAGCCAAATACCGCCCGGCGCTTGATTTATCCAAGGTGGCCACCGGTGAGCACTGGTATGGGCAGCAGGCGCTGGCACTTGGGCTGATTGATGACATCAGCACCAGTGACGACTTGATTTTGAAGGCGGCCTCAGAGCGTACTCTCATAAAAGTGCGTTATCAGCAAAAGAAAAAGCTGGCCGATAAGTTTGCCCACGGCGCGTCTATGTCGGTCGCTGCGATTGTCGACAGACTGATGGAAAGAAACCGGCCCTTGCCATAATCTGTAGGCTTGATGCCTGGCGAAGATGTTGGGTTCTGATGTTTGGCTCTGATGTTTGGCGCTGATGCTGCACTTTCACAGGTCTTTAAGGCTTTTTAATCAGCACCTTAACCCGGCACAGCCTGCATCAACAAAGTCTGCACCAGCAAAGCCCGCCCCAGCGGGCTTTTGTTTGCCCAGCGTTTGAGCATGTTGCGCGCCGATTGAGTATGTTGCGCAGCGATTGCGCCTGTGCTGCACGCTTTGCCTTCCGGCTTCACTCTGCGCCTTCATGCTTAAAACTGTGCCTTTAGGCGGGGATCTCTGCTCACACGCTTGAATCTGCGACATTGCGCCCACATTTACAAGATAACAGGATGCACAGGCGCGGCATCGGGCTGCGCGCAGGGATAAACATTGCTTACCTTTGAACATATTCGCTGGGTCGATGATAAAGGCCATATCCGTCCGCCGCTGTTTTTATACTTGCTGCTGGCCTTTTTGGGGCGGGGCTGGCTGGTGTTTATTGCATCACTTACCCAGTTTAACGACCGAGCCGGTCTGGTGAGGCTGTTTTATCCACAAAAAGAAGCGTTTTTGCTGGCGCTCGCTTCGGGTGTGGGAGCTGTGCTGTGTTACGTTCTGGTGCTGCTTGAGCGTAAGAGGCGCCCCGAGTGGGCAAGGGGCAGTTTCAGCCGGATGAAGTGGCTGCTTTGGCCTTTGCTTCTGGTTGAGGCGGGCTTATTGATAAGCCGGCTTATCTCGACCGATTATCTGTTCAGCTGGACTGCGGCCATGGATGCGGTGCTGGTATTCTGGTTCGCCCTTTATCTTGCCAAGTCACAACACCTCTCGCTGTATTTCAAAGACTGGGCTAAACCCATCATCCAGCAGTAAATCCTCAAAAAAAAGCGCTGCCGAAGCAGCGCCAATATCGGCAAAGCGTTGGAATTTCCAGGCTTTGCTGACCAACAAACGTAATATATTCCATTGGCTGAGTAACTTACCGCAACCTTGGACAATTGACAGCAACACAAAAACCACCACAGAGCTCGGGGTGAGAGAACTGTGACAGCGGCGGCATTATCACATCATTGAATAATGTATGCAATATCCATTGTGGCTGTGTTGTAAAATAATTGGCGGAATTGCGATCGGCCAGACAAAAGTTTGAGTAGATTATTTGCGTTGTGACAATTGAAGAATTACGCTTTTATTTCATGGCATTGGCGTATGTAATTTTCAGTTGTCAGCAATGTAAAGAACAATATCTGCCGCGGAGGCCCGGTTTGTCGAAGAATAAGCCCATCTCCATTCCGGTGACCGAGCTTAGGTTGGGGCTGACAGTCAAGTTACCCCTGTCCTGGACTGAGCACCCGTTTCTCATCAATCGCATTGAGCTTAAAGAGCAGGCTCAAATCGACATGATCCGTGCCCTCAAGGTGAGCCACGTGCTGGTGCTGGCCGGTGCTGAGCTGCTGGATGCCGATGTACCAAAAGAAGAAGTTACCCTCGAGGATGATGACGACGGCGGCGAAGAACTGCACGAGCGCGATCATCGTTTTGAGGCAAGAGTTGCTATCCGCAACAGCCAGCGCCGTTTTTTAACCTGTGTCAATGAGGCACGAACTCTGGTAAGCAAGCTTGGCAGCGATCCTGAGGGCGCCTACCGCGTGTCAGCCACCCTGGTTGAGCAGATGCTGGAGCATCTGTTTGAGTTTGAAGAAGCCTATCTGGCGCTGGTGAGCAGTGGCGATGCGGGGCCATCCATTACCCAACATGGCATCAGCGTTGCTGTGCTGTCGCTGATGATTGCCAAAGTGCTGGATTTGCCGAAAAAAGAGATGCGCGACATTGCCCTTGGCGCCCTGCTGCACGACATAGGCAAACTCAAGGTGCCTGATAACATCCGCCGTAAACGCGGCGCGCTGACACCGCAGGAGCAGAACTTTATCAACCAGCACCCCAACTATGGCCATGAGATGTTGTCCCGCAGCGGGCTTTTTCCTGAGGCGGTATTGCACATAGTGCGCCATCATCATGAGTTTATTGATGGCACGGGTTTCCCTGATGGTTTGACCGCAAAAAAGATGCCGCTGACCACCCAAATTGTTGCCCTTGCCAATGACTTTGAGTTTCAGCTGACTGCCCTTAGCATCGCCTCACCGCAGGTGGCGCTGGGTTACCTCTTCAAAAATCGCGCCGGTAAGCATGACGAGATGCTGATTTCGACCCTGGTGAAGGTGCTTGGCATTTATCCCCCAGGCACCCTGGTGCAATTGTCCGATGGCTCTGTGGGCAAGGTGATGATGACCACCCGTGAAGTAAAGCAGCCCAAGGTGTGGTCCTGTAACAGTGCCGGCGGCGATGCCGGGCTTAGGTTACTTATCAATGAAGATGTGAGTATCGACAGGGTGCTTAAGGTCGAAGAGCTTTCCGAGGCGGCGATGCGAACCTTGCAGGCCGAGGCGCCAATCAATTTTTACTTTGCTGCCCTTGAGGCATAACGGCTGTTTGCCGCGTGTCTTCGTTCTGGTGATCCCTGCTTCTTCTGCTGTTTCTTCTTGGTGCGGGGGCTTCTTTGTCGACCACAGCCTCCTTGTCGCGCGTGTCTTCCTTTTGGTTTGCTGAAGTTGGCATGTGCCACTCCTTTTAGCGTGTTTGTCATCTTAGACGGTGTAGCGTCCGGTGAAAGGCGAGGGGAAAGCCGGCAGTGCACTTGACACCGTCAGATCACTCTCGTCATATCACTCTCGTCACATCACTCCCGTTATTTCATTCCCGTCTGTTCGTACCTACGCGCTGATTTGCTCAGGCGATACTTGAGTTTTCATCCAGCCTGCGTATCCTGAATGCCACTTCTATTGGCTGGTTTTGCAAAGGTTTATGTCTTCAGTATCCAGTGCTGCTGTTTTAACTAACACGCTGCCGTCGGTCAGTGTAATTGGTTGTGGTTGGTTTGGTTTGCCGCTGGCGCAGCAATTGCGAAGGCAGGGTTATGCCGTTAAGGGCTGTAAGCGCAGTCCTGAGGGGGTGGCCATGTTAAGCACCCTCGGGATTGAGGCCTATTTGCTGGACCTTGACACCGATGACGCTGCGTCGCCCGCGCTGCTTGATGCCGATGTGCTGGTGATAAACCTGCCGCCGGGGCTTCGGCGCGGTGACAGCGGCTACCTTGAGCGCCTGTCACGCTTGATTGTTGCGATGAAAACCGCCCCGAAGCGGCTTATCTTTATCAGTACCACGGGCGTTTATCCTGATCTGGTGCAAACCATGACAGAAAGCGACGCCTGTGTGCACTCGCCTGTGGCGGCTGTGCTGCTTGGCGCCGAGACGCTGTTTGCCGGACTCAATACCACAGTGGTGCGTTTTGCCGGGCTTGTTGGCCCCGGGCGTCATCCCGGCCGCTTCTTTGCCGGTAAAACCTGCGTTGGCGGTGCAAATATGCCCGTTAACCTGGTGCATCTGGCGGATTGCATAGCGGCGGTGCAGTTATTGATATCAGCCCCAGATGTGGAAGCCGTGTACAACCTTTGCGCGCCCATCCATCCGGATAAAAAGACATTTTATACCGAGGCTGCACGGTTGGCCGGTTTGCCGCTACCCGATTTTGTAGCGGACGATTTAGCGGATAGTGCAGCGGATGCTCAGGATAATAAAGGCGGCAAAACCATCGATGGCAGCCTGATTTGCCGTGTTCATGGTTTTGAGTATCGCTATTGCGATCCGATGGCGCTGCTTCAGGACGCGCATGCTTTTAAGTGAATGGCTTTTAAGTAAATGGCGTTTTAAGTGAATAGTACATGGCGTGAAAGCTTTTTTAAGCGAGGCTCCGGTCTGGCAAACCGGTGGTATAACTAGCTTAGCTAAAAAGTGGCCGCATCATCGCCATCAGCGGCCACAGTGACAGTGGGTTTACACAATAATAACCGAGAGAAGGACATTTCTATGCGCTTGATATTGAAGGGCTCAGCATTACTCGCAGGGCTGCTGATGTCTGCGGCCCTGTTTGCGGCCGATTTTGTCGAAGGGAAAGATTACGTCAAGGTCGAGGGTTTCCCTGAGGCCAAAACACCGGTGGTGCGGGAGTTTTTCTCCTATAACTGTCCCCATTGTTACCGGATGGAGCACACGCTGTCACCCGTGGTTAAACAGCTTGGCAGCGACGTCAGTTTTGAGCGCACGCCGGTGGGCGCGGGGCGTCCGGCCTGGCAATTAAGCCAGCTTGCTTATTATCTGGCGCAAACCTTTAAAGTGACCGAGCAAAGCCATGGCGCGATTTTTAAACAGGTGCAGGAGCTTGCGCCCTTTGCAACTGAAGCCGACGTAAAGCGCTTTTTTGAAGGGCAGGGCATAGCCGCAGCCGACATTGACAAGGCGCTGGCCTCCGCCGATCGCAGCTTTACCCTGATGGGGTATGACAATCAAACGGCGTTATCAGGAATAAGCGGCGTACCAAGCCTTCTGGTTAACGGCAAATACATGCTCAATATTCAGGGCCGCAGCAGTGAGGAGCTGGCGGCGCTGGTGAAGTTTGTCGCCAAGCTCTGATTATCTATGCAGTTAAACGCGCCCGGCCTTGCCGGGCGTTTTTGTTTGTTAGACCTAGGTCGCACAGCGGGTAAAAAAACGGTTTAGCAACTTGCTGTGTATTTGGCTTAATTGAATTAAAAACAAACAGTTAAAGCTATATTGGTGTAGGTCGCAATTGCAACTTAGACTAAGGTCGTGATTGAGGTCACACTTCGCCTTGCTAGATTAACCCTGACTTAACTTAATTATTAAAACACAGGGGAGTCACAACAATGGCATTCGAAAGCAACGAAAAGGCACAGGGTTACTGGCGCGAAAATCTTCGCCTGGTGATCACCCTGTTGGCAGTCTGGTTTGTCGTATCTTACGGCTTTGGCATTCTGCTGGTGGATGTGCTTAACCAAATCACCTTTATGGGCTTCAAACTGGGATTCTGGTTTGCTCAGCAGGGTTCCATGTACGTATTCGTGGCGCTGATTTTTATCTACGCAGCGAAAGCGAACGCACTCGATAAAAAATATAACGTTCACGAAGACTGAGGAGCACTGCGATGGATGTTCAAACTCTGACATACCTGATTGTGGGGCTTTCTTTCGCCCTGTATATCGGTATCGCTATTTGGACCAAAGCTGGTTCAACCAAAGAATTTTACGTCGCCGGTGGCGGCGTGCCCCCTGTAATGAATGGTATGGCGACTGCCGCTGACTGGATGTCGGCTGCATCGTTTATTTCACTGGCGGGGATCATCTCCTTTGCCGGTTACGACGGCTCTGTGTACCTGATGGGTTGGACCGGTGGCTACGTGCTGCTGGCGCTGTGTATGGCACCCTACCTGCGTAAGTTTGGCAAGTTTACCGTGCCTGACTTTATCGGTGAGCGCTATTACTCCCAGGCCGCCCGCACTGTGGCTGTAGTTTGTGCCATCTTCATCTGCTTTACCTACATTGCCGGCCAGATGCGCGGCGTGGGCGTGGTGTTCTCCCGCTTCCTCGAAGTGGAAGTGGACACCGGCGTATACATAGGTATGGCTGTGGTGTTCTTCTACGCCGTACTCGGCGGTATGAAGGGTATTACCTACACTCAGGTTGCCCAGTACTGCGTGCTGATTTTCGCCTTCATGGTGCCTGCGATTTTCCTGTCGGTGATGATGACAGGTCATGTGCTACCACAGATTGGTTTTGGTGCTGAGCTGATTGATGCGGCTGGCAACGGTACCGGTGTGTATCTGCTGGATAAGCTCGATGGTCTGTCGACTGAGCTTGGTCTTGCGCCCTACACCGACGGCTCCAAGAGCATGATTGACGTGTTCGCCATTACTGCTGCGCTGATGGTCGGTACTGCCGGTCTGCCACACGTGATTGTGCGCTTCTTTACCGTTCCAAGGGTAAAAGATGCTCGCTCTAGCGCTGGCTGGGCGCTGGTATTTATCGCCATCATGTACACCACTGTACCTGCACTGGCAGCCTTCTCCCGCGTAAACATGATTGAAACCATCAATGGCACCGACGGCAAGGGTGTTGCCCATGAGCAGGCACCAGGTTGGGTTCAGAACTGGGAAAAAACCGGTCTTATCAAGTGGGAAGACAAAAACGCCGATGGCCTGATGTACTACGGCAAAGGCAAGATTGAAGACGCTGCTGCGCCTAACGAGATGAAAATCGACAACGACATCATCGTACTGGCTACCCCTGAAATCGCCAACCTGCCAGCCTGGGTAATCGCGCTGGTGGCTGCGGGTGGTCTGGCTGCCGCGCTGTCAACCTCTGCCGGTCTGCTGCTGGTTATCTCGACCTCGGTTTCTCACGACCTGATGAAGAAAGGCTTTGCGCCGAACATTTCTGACAAGCAGGAGCTGCTGTATGCCCGTATCGCGGCGGCCGTGGGTATCGTAATTGCCGGTTACTTCGGCGTTAACCCACCCGGCTTTGTGGCGGCGGTAGTGGCCTTTGCCTTCGGTCTGGCGGCATCGTCACTGTTCCCTGCCATCGTTATGGGGATCTTCTCCAAGAAGATGAACAAAGAAGGCGCGATTGCCGGTATGGTGGCAGGTCTTGCCTTCACCACTTGCTACATCGTGTACTTCAAGTTTGTTAACCCAACCGGCAACATCCCAGCCAACTGGCTGTTCGGGATCTCTCCGGAAGGTATCGGTATGATTGGTATGATTGTGAACTTCGTAGTTGCTGCGCTGGTTGCCAAGCTGACTGCCGCTGTGCCTGCCCATGTAGAAGCGATGGTTGACTCTATCCGCTTCCCTAAAGGTGCCGGCGAAGCTTCGGATCACTGATAATCGCTCGAACGATTGACCTAACATCAATCAGGTAAAAACGGCGCTTCGGCGCCGTTTTTGTTTTTATGCCCACGCCATCGGCTGTTGGATTTTACTATGGTCGTATAGTGATTTTCAGCGCCACCGTTTTATAGTGGGGGCTTATGGTTAACCCCTTGGGGAAATGGAGCTTTTATGGATGCCAGTGAAATTGAGCCGCTAAACCAGTTTCTCAGCCAACTGGTGCCCTTTGATTCTCTGTCCGGCAGCGAGCTTGGCGAGAGTATCCGCAAATTATCCGTTGGCTACTACAGCAAAGCCATGGGCCATGTGCCGCTGGACCCGGCCAATCCGCAGCTCTATATCGTTCGCAGCGGCGCCTTTGAGGTGCGGGACGGCGAAGGCGAGCTGCTTGACCGTCTGGGCGAGGGTGACTTTTTTGGTTTTCCATCGCTCTTAAGCGGCGAAGCCACCACCAACAAGGTCGCAATTCTTGAAGATGGCCTGGTGTATCACCTGGACCCCGACACCTTCAATTATCTTCGTCGCCAGAGCCGCGAATTTGACCGCTTTTTCAACCGCGCTTTTGCCAAACGGCTGCGGCATCAGGCGCGCTTCAAAGCCAAAGAGCTTACCACCACCAGTCGGGTGAGCTCGGTGATGGCAAGCTCGCCGCTAAAAATTGACTGTAACGACAGTATTCAGACGGCGGCACGGATGATGCGTGACGCACGGGTATCGTCGCTGCTGGTGACTGATAACGGCAAGCTGTGCGGCATTTTAACCGACAGAGATCTTCGCAATCGGGTACTTGCCGAGGGGCTTGATGGCCGTTTGCCTGTGCATCAGGCGATGACCCGTCAGCCGGTGACCATTCATGCCGCGGCGCTGGTGTTTGAAGCCATGCTCGCCATGAGCGAGCGCAATATTCACCACCTGCCGGTGCTCGATGGCGATGAGCCTGTGGGGGTGATTTCCAGCACAGACATTTTGCGCAGTCAGGGCTCGCAGCCTCTGATGCTGATTGGCGAAATTGAGCGCCAGCGCGATGTCCCAAGTTTGATTGGGGTCAGCAAAAAAATTCCTGAGCTTTTGCAAAGCCTTATCAGCGCCGATGCCCGCGCCGAGGAAATCGGCCGGGTGCTCACTTCGGTAACAGACGCACTGACCCGCAGGCTCATAGTGCTCAATCAGCAAATCCTCGGTGAAGCGCCGATGGCCTTTTGCTGGCTCGCCTTTGGCTCTCAGGGGCGGCAGGATCAGGCGGCCTGCTCAGATCAGGATAATGGCTTGCTGCTTGCCCATGAGCCCGATGACCACGCCGCCGGCTATTTTGATGCTCTCAGTCACGCCGTGTGCCGTGGGCTTGATGAGTGCGGCTACCGCTTTTGCCCGGGCGACATCATGGCGCAAAACCCAAGCTGGCGCATGAGTCTGGATAAGTGGCAGCAGGTGTTTGATAAATGGGTAAAATCCCCCGAGCCAAAAGCCTTGATGCACGCGTCCATCTTCTTTGATATGCGCCCGGTGTTCGGCCCGCAAACCTTATTTGATGCGCTGCAGGATAAGGTGCTCGCCGGCACCAAAGACAATGATATTTTCCTTGCCGGTATGGCCGGTAACAGCCTCAAAGAAGCGCCGCCACTCGGGTTTTTCCGAAAGTTTGTATTGGAGCGCGATGGCAGCGAAGTCAAGGGTATCGACCTTAAGCACAAGGGCAATGCGCTGATTAATGACATCGCCAGGGTGTACGCGCTGAGCGCCGGGATCAAGGAGGTCAATACCGCCAAGCGCATTCGCGCGCTGATGGAGCTTGGGGTCATTGGCCGTAAAGATGCGCTTAATCTTGCTGATGCGCAGGAGTTTATCGCCCATATGCGCTTGGCCAATCAGGGGCGGCAGCATGAGCAGGGAATAAGCGTCAGCAATTACTTAAAGCCACAGCAGTTATCGTCCCTGGTGCGCCATCAGCTGAGGGATGCCTTTAAAGTGGTGCACGACGCCCAGTCCGGCTTGCGGCTTAAGTTTTTGCGAAGCTTTTGATGGTGTCCTCAACGCTTATCCGTCCTCGGCTTTGGTGGAAAAGCCGCCGTCTTAACGAGCCGCTCCTTGCCGAGCTGCTCGTGAGCCAACGTAAGCTGTTGTCGCTGCCCTTGATTGAGGTGCCGCTGCTCGCGATTGATATGGAAATGACCGGCCTTAATCCGCTTGAAGATCAAATTCTTGCCATCGCCGTTGCGCCGCTTCAGGGCGGTATGATTAAGCTTTCTGAGGCGCAGGAGGTGCGGGTCGCGATTGCCGGCAGCGTTGGCCAGAGCGCGGCCATTCACGGCATTACTGACCGCGAGCTTAAGGATGCCATGAGTCTTGATGAGGCGATGCGCTGGCTTATCAGTCGGCTTCATGGCCACATTGCGGTGGCGCACCACGCGCCGCTGGATTTACGGTTTGTCGGGCAAGGGATGGCGCAGGTATTTAAGGAGAGCGCGCCGCTGCTGGCGCTCGATACGCTGCAGCTTGAGCGGGCGCGGCTGCTTCGCTGTCAGGACGTGATTAAAGAGGGCAGTTTACGCCTCGGCGCCTGCCGCGAGCGTTATGGCCTGCCGGTGTACCACGCCCACAATGCCCTCACCGATGCGCTTGCCTGCGCTGAGCTGCTGCTGGCCCAGCTTGCTGCCATGGGCGCCTGGCAGCAGCCGCTTTCAAGTCTGGCGATGCTGAGCGACTGATTTTTGAATTGCTGCTTAACGTTTTTGCGCCATGTGGGCATCAAAGCCGCGATTTAACGCGATTTTGCGCGATTTAGCGCGATTTACCGAAGGATAACTCAGCTTAGTGCCCACAAGCGGCGCTTTCACACACTCCTTTACAGATTTTCATTCTGCTTTCAGACAGTCAGCGTCTAATCTGCCAATAAGCCATATCGTGTGGGAGCTTTGTATGCCGTTACCTTTGTTGTGGATTGGAGGTGTTGCCGTGGGCGCTCTGGCCCTTGCCGATGCGCGGGAGTCGCGGCGTAATTTGCAGCGCGAGCGTTTGCTTGGCCGCACCGAGCTTGAGCACAAAGGCCGCGCCGCCGTGCTGCATCCAAGCACCTGGCAGACAGGTGGCAGCACCTCTGTGCCCAAGCCCGGCGCGCTGATGTGCTGCTATGTGTATGGGGTGATTGAACACACCGGCATTTATCTGGGTGATGGCCAAATCGCCGAGCTGCATGGCTCAGGGCTTATTCGCGCCGTGTCGGCAAACCGCTTTTTGCATGGCCGCACCGGCAGCCAGATTTTTGTGGCCGCTGACGCAAGGCACCAGTGCCTTGCCGTTGAGGATGCCGCAAAACGCGGCGCAGATGCGCTGTTTCAGTACCGGGACTATGATTTGCTCGGTAACAATTGTCACCGCTTTGTCTGGTACTGTATTTCCGGCGAAGACAGGGAAGTGGGCGGTTTCAGCGAGCTTAACGAGCTGGTGGCGCGCTTTTATGGCAAAGCCCTTTATTGGGACGAAGCACGCTGGGAGCGCCGCTGCTTTGCACCGGATGCATAGTGCTCGCAGCGGATGCACTTTGCACCGAAAGCCGCTTTAAACCGCAAGCTGCTTTGAACCAAAAGCCACTTTGAATCGGAAGCTAATTTGAACCGAAAGCCACTTTGAATCGGAAGCTAATTTGAACCGAAAGCCGCGTTGAACCAAACGGAAGGTAAAACGCGGCTAAACAAATTTTGGCTAAATAAAAAGCCACCCTAAGGTGGCTTCATGAAGCGGGTTAAACCTCGCAGAATTCTCAATAAGCTAAATTTTACAATCGCTTATTTGCAGAAGTCGTTTATTTGCAAAGGCCGTTTATTTGCAAAAGTAATTGACTGCGCGGCGCACCAGCTCCACACCGGTTTGGTCGCATGGCGGCAGCTCAGCGTCCGATACTGTTACCGGCGTTACCCGCTCGCCCCATTTGAGCAGCAGCGCCGCCGAGGTCAGGCCGGCACCAAAGGCGCAGGACAAAATGGTATCGTTAGGCTTAATCAGACCTTTTTCCAGCGCATCGCAGATGGCGATAGGAATGGTTGCCGCCGAGGTGTTGCCGTAATTGGCAATGTTCACAAAGGCTTTTTCCTTTGGAATACGCATTTTGCTCACCAGGGTATCAATAATGCGCTCGTTGGCCTGATGGGGAATAACCAAGTCCACATCGTCTTTATCGACACCGCATTTTTCCAGCACCTGGGCACTCAGTCTGCCCATGCCGTTAATGGCGCGCTTGAAGATTTCCTGGCCATCAAACTGGATGTAAAAGTCCAGAGACTCGGCACTGAATCTGTCCATGGCGGTACCAAAACCGGCTTTGAGGATATCCCGGCCGTCCGGGTCGTTGTTGAGCTCATAGCCGAGCACGCCGCCTGGAATATCACTTGCTTCTACGACTACGGCGCCGGCGCCGTCACCAAAGAGGACGGCAGTTTCGCGGCGAGACCAGTCCAAATAGAAGGTCAGGCGCTCGGCGCCCACCACCAGGACTTTTTTGCACTGACCGCTTTTGATTTGCGAGCTGGCAAGGCCAAGACCGTAGAGGAAACCTGAGCAGGCGGCGTTGATATCAAACGCGGCGCACTGGGCACCCACATTGGCCTGCACTGTGGAGGCGATGTTGGGGATCAGGGTGTCCGGGCTCGCGGTGGCCAGAATGATCATGTCCAGCTCACTGCCGTCGATCCCGGCAGCGGCGAGGGCACGCTTGGCCGCGACGCTGGCAAGCTCAGAGGTATTAACATGGCTGACATGGCGCTGACTGATGCCGGTTCTGGGTTTGATCCATTCATCGGAAGTATCGATAAAGGTGGCCAGATCGTGGTTGGTCAGCACGGCAGGAGGAACGCATTTTCCCCAACCGGTAATGGTGGCGTACTGCATATAAATCTCTCAAACAAAAAAGGCAGAGCCCGAGGCCTGCCTTGTATTTCGACAACAAAGCTTATGGCTAAAGCGTGTCGTCCTTGATTATTTCACCTGCTCGGCGACCAGGTCACGAATGGCGCCGGCGGCGTGCAGAATATGCTCGCGCAGCAGGGCTACGGCCTTGTCGGTTTGCTTTTGCTTACAGTAACTCAGCAAATCGCGGTGATCCTGCTCAGCCCGGGGAATGCCTCCGGTCAGCAGCAACTGCAGGCGGATATAACGGTCACAGTTGGTATTCAAGCCGTGCACCACTTCCAGAGTGTGGGGACGGTTGGCGGCCTGGTACAAGGTGGTGTGGAACTTGGTATTCAGTTCGGCCCAGCTGCCAATGGCATCTTCCTGTTTAAAGGCTGATTCCAGTTGCTCCAGTACCTTTTCCGCCTGGATAAGGTCCTCATCTTGCAGATTCGGGATGGCTTTTGCAAGCAGATCTGTCTCAATCAGGGCTCTGAGTTCGAACAATTCGGTCACCTGCGCCGCCGACAGCTCGGTGGCAGTGGCGCCCTTGTGGGCCTCGAATTTCACCAGACCTTCGGCTTCGAGTTGCAGCAGGGCTTCGCGTACCGGAATACGGCTGACGTTCAGCTCCTCGGCCAGGGCGCTTTGGCGCAGTGGCTCACCGGCGGCAATTTCACCGGAGAGGATCTTTTCCCTGAGAACCTCTACCACAACCTGAGTACGGGTTTTATGAACGATTGGCGTGTGTCGACTCATTTTTATACTGGATACCGATATATTTTTATCGGCTAAGATTACCGCCAAAGAATGCATAAATAAAGGGAAACCATGGGTTTCCCTTTATCATTTTACTCAAGAGTCTTGCTAAAGCGCGGGTGTTTAAAACCGCTTTAGTCGGCTTGAGTCAGACCTGAGTGCCGAAGGCAGCAGCACCTCGGGCATATTTTGGTAACAGATGGGGCGCACAAAGCGTTTCATCGCTTCAGTGCCAACCGAGGTCGAGCGGCTGTCGGTGCTGGCAGGATAGGGGCCGCCGTGATTCATGGCGCGGGCCACTTCAACACCGGTGGGCATTTGATTAAACATGATGCGTCCCACCTTAAAACTGAGGCGGCTTATAAGCGCGGCATAGGCCTCTACTTCCTCCAACAGCCCATGAATACTTGCCGTGAGTTGCCCCGGCAGGGCATTGATGAGCTCGACAAGCTCCTCCTGTGAGTCGCACACCACGACCAGCGCGAAGGGGCCAAAGATTTCCTCAAGCAGCGCGGGCTTTTGCATGATGTTGGCGGCGCTGATTTTGGCAAGGAGCGGCCTGCTTTGGTGCGCGGCCGATGCGGCCTGACCCTGGGCAATAATTTCCATCTCGGGCAGCATGGCTTCTACTGCATGATTGAAGGCGGCGCAAATGCCGCCGCTCAGCATAGGCGCGGCGCGCTGGGCGCTTACGTTTTCGGCAAGGGCTGCAATGTAGGCGTCAAGCCCCGGGCCTTTTTGGGTGATGATGAGCCCAGGACTTGTGCAAAACTGGCCATGGCCCATCATCATCGAATTGACCTGCAAACTTGCAAGCTCGCCAAAGTCCCGTGCAAGTTTGCCCGGCAAAATAAGCTGCGGATTCACCGAGCCAAGCTCGCCATAAAATGGAATGGGCTCGGGGCGAAGGGCGCAGCGGTCTGCCAGAATGCGGCCAACTTTAAGTGAGCCGGTAAAGCCCACCGCCTTAACCAGTGGATGCTCTACCAGTGCGACAGACAGGGCTGGCGCCTTGCCCTGCAACAGCGAAAACAGCCCCTTTGGCATAGCGCACTGGTCGATGGCGCGCGCAATCGCGCGGCTCACCAGCTCGCTGGTGCCCGGGTGCGCAGGATGCCCTTTGACGATAACAGTGCAGCCTGCGGCAAGGGCAGAGGCGGTATCGCCGCCGCCGGTTGAAAAGGCAAGCGGGAAGTTGGACGCGCCAAATACCGCCACAACCCCGAGCGGCAACTGGCCAAGCCTGAGCTCAGGCTTTGGCAGTGGCGTGCGCTCGGGATTGGCGTCATCCATCAAAAGCGGATCGTATGGCGCGTTCAGGACGGTAGCAAACAGTCTTAACTGGCCTGCGGTTCGGCCAAGCTCGCCGCGAATGCGGGCTTCCGGCAAGCCGGATTCGAGCATGGCCATGGGCACGATTTGCCCGGCATCCTTTTCAAGCTCGGATGCGATGGCATCAAGAAACGCGGCGCGCTCGGCGTCAGATTTTTGCTGATAGGCCCAGAAAGCCTCGCTCGCGGCACGGGCGGCGGCATCGACATCGTCGGCGTCTGCCTCGGCAAAGCGCTCGGGAAGCTGCTCGTTGGTTTGCGGGTTAACGCGGGCAAAGCCCGCTTCTTTACCCTGCCATTGATGGCCGAAAAAGTGTAGGCCACAAAGGTTGGTTGTCATTGTTTATCCTTGTTTTTGAAGGCGTTTACACCACCTGAAAGCCATACGCATAGGGGTCGGCATCATCTACTGTAATGGCATTTTGGCCAAACACCCGTGCCCAGCCCTGAATGCTCGGGCGGATAGCATCATAGTCGCCGACCTTGGTGGCCGACTCGATGCGGCCGATAAACTGGCTGCCGATAATGCTTTCGTGGGTGTAGCTGTCGCCGACCTTGAGTTTGCCGCGGGCATAAAGCTGCGCAAGCCGTGCACTGGTGCCGGTGCCGCAGGGTGAACGATCGATTGCCTTATCACCATAAAACACCGCATTGGCGCCATCGGAGCCTTCGCTGATGGTATCGCCGGTCCATAGCACATGGCTTATGCCGCGCACTGTCGAATCGTTGGGATGAACGCAGTTTAAGGTTTCGTGGGCGACCTGACGCACAATCGGGCTCCAGCGCAGAATGTCGGCGGCGCTCCAGTGGCGAAGGCCGGGGAAGTTTTCCTGCGGATCGACAATCACGTAGTAATTGCCGCCGTAGGACACATCCACCTTGAGGGTGCCAAGGCCCGGGATATCAAGAATCGCGTCTTTGTGGGCAAGGTAGGCAGGCACGTTATAAATGCGTACCCAATCGACCTTGGCGCCGGTTTGCTGATAATCAATCTCGATTTGACCGGCCGGTACGTCCAGCACCAGTTTGCCAGGGGTTCTGGGCTTCAAAAGGCCGGTTTCAATCGCTGCCGTAATGGTGCCTATGGTGCCGTGGCCGCACATGGGCAGGCAGCCGCTGGTCTCGATAAACAAAATAGCGGCGTCGGCATTGTCAGAGCAGGGCGGGTAGAGAAAAGAGCCCGACATCATGTCGTGGCCGCGGGGCTCAAACATCAATGCCTTGCGGATCCAGTCGTGGTTGGCGAGAAAATCCTGGCGTTTTTCACTCATGGTGCGGCCGGCAAGATGCGGGTGGCCACTGGTGACCAGCCGCACAGGATTACCGCAGGTATGGGCATCAACGCAGAAAAATGTGCCTTTAATCATGTCCTTTGAGCTCCACTGATATTGTTATTCTGGCTCTTGTTCTTAAGGTGTGGGCGAGTTAGTTGTACTTGCTGAGATCCAGGCGTTTCGCCATGGCTTCGCCGACCACTTTTTCAACATAGGCGCGCTCGTCATCGATAAGCGTCATCCGCGGCATACGCACGTTTTCGCTGCCACGGCCAGCCAGCTGCTCGGCAAACTTGATGCACTGCACCAGGGTTGGAATAGTATCGAGGCGCAGCAGCGGCATAAACCAGCGGTAGATTTCGCGGGCTTCTTCAATGCGACCGGCGCGTGCGAGCCTATACAGGGTCACAGACTCGCGGGGGAACACGTTGGTCAGGCCGGAGATCCAGCCGGTGGCACCAAGCAGAATGGATTCAAGGGCGATATCGTCCACACCGCAGAACAGGGTAAAGCGGTCGCCAAAGCGGCTTTGCAGCTCAGTCAGGCGGCGGGTGTCGGTGGTGGACTCTTTGATGGCGACAATGTTTGGCTCTTTCGCGAGTACGGCGGTCATTTCAAGGTCGATATCCACGCCGTAGCTGACCGGGTTGTTGTAAATCATGATTGGCAGCTGGGTTGCGCGCGCCACCATCTGGTAATGGGTGATCACTTCACGTTTGGTGCCACGGTACACCACGGCTGGCAGCAGCATTACGCCATCCACGCCTATGGCTTCAACGTCTTTCACATATTGCATCGCAAGCGGGGCGGTGTTTTCGGTGCAGCCGGCAATCACAGGGATCCGGCCTTTTACCACGCTGACGGTATGCTTGAGAAAGGCGCGCTTTTCATCGGCACTCAACGAAGCGTTTTCGCCGATGGTGCCAAGGGCAATGATGCCGTCGATGCCGTCTGCTATCAGCTGCTCCAGCATGCGGGTGTTGGAGTCAAAATTGATGCAGCCATCGTCGTTGAATTGGGTGGAAATTGCCGGATACACGCCTTGCCAGTTAACTTTCATGTTCAAACCTCAGATATGTCTTGTTTTCTTTATGTTGGATCAGCTGTGACTCAGAGCTGTGACACGGGACCTGCGCCGCCGTGCACAAAAACCTGCAGTCAAGGTTGAGATAAGTTATAGTATATTGTATACAATAAAGCAATGGCGAAAAAACACAGATCTCAGATTATTTGGATAAGAGATAAGTGTCACTATATATTGCATACATTATTAAAAGAGAATGACCGCTCCATGGCAACCCTACAACAGCGACACCCTTTAACGCTGCCCAAGCTTGGCGATGAGCAGCGCGCGGCCTACCGACAAATCACTACCCTGGATGCTCACACCGAAGGGGAGCCACTTCGGATTATCACCTCGGGTTATCCGTCGGTGCCCGGTGACTCCATGCTGGCAAAACGCCAGTATCTGCAGGCGCATCTGGATGATTACCGTAAGCTTTTGATGTTTGAGCCCCGCGGCCATGCCGATATGTATGGCGCGCTTATCACCGAGCCTGTGACATCCGGCGCCGATTTTGGCGTGCTGTTTTTACATAACGAAGGCTATTCCAGCATGTGTGGCCATGCGGTGCTGGCCCTTGCCACCGTGTACTGTGAGACCGGTGCCATTCCCATGCCGGGAGGTGTGGCTGAAATTGGTATAGACGCGCCGGCGGGGTTTATTCGCGCCCGCGCCGAGCGTGACGCCGAGGGTAAAATCCGCGCCAGTTTTATCAATGTGCCGTCCTTTGCTGAGGCGCTGGATTTAACCGTGGAGGTGCCGGGCATAGGTGCCGTCAGCTTTGATATCGGTTTTGGCGGCGCCTATTACGCCTATGTGGATGCGGATATTTTGGGGCTGGACTGCTCGCCGGAAAATGTCAGCCAGCTGATAGATTGGGGCAGGTGGATAAAGCAGGCGGTGATGGCTAAGTTCGCTATCCGGCATCCGCTCGAAGCCGATTTAAGCTTTTTATATGGCACCATTTTTACGTCCGCTAAGGTGTCGGTGCCCGGCGCCCATTCACGGCATGTGTGCATTTTTGCCGATGGCGAGGTTGACCGCTCGCCCACCGGCACCGGCGTCGCGGGGAGGATTGCGCTGCTTTATGCAAAAGGTGGCGTATCACTCAATCAGCCTTTGTTGATTGAAAGCATCGTGGGCGGACAGATGATGGTTGAAGCCATCGACAGCAGCGATTTTTACGGTAAAAGCGCCGTCATCCCAAGGGTATCGGGCCGGGCCTTTATTACCGGTGAGCATCGATTTTTGCTCCATCCGGACGATATTTTTCAAACCGGCTTCTTGCTGCGCTGAGGTGTGGGATGAGTACAGATAACGCTTTGCAACTCCAGCCAGGTGCAGCCGCTCGGCAGCGCGTCATAGTGGTCGGCGCCGGTGTAGTGGGGCTTGCCAGTGCGGTGGCGCTTGCCCGCCGCGGCATTAAGGTCACGGTTATTGATAAGGAAGGCGTGGCCGCAGGTGCATCCTTTGGCAATGCGGGCCATTTTGCCACCGAGCAGGTGTTTCCGCTTGCCGATCCTGCCTTACTGCCAAAACTGCCCGGTATGCTGCTCGACCCTTTGGGGCCATTTCGTATTCGCCCGGCGTATTTTCATAGGGCGCTGCCCTGGTTTCTGCGTTTTGTGGTCAATATGAGTCGTAAAAACCGCGAGCGTAACGGCGTTGCCATTAAGGCGCTGAATCTTAACGCAATGGCTGCCACACGGGAGCTGCTTGCCTTTTGCGGCAGGCCGGAGCTGCTGGTTGAAAACGGCTCGTTGCTGGTATTTGAAACCCGCGACAAGCAGGTGATTGACGCTGAGTTTCGCACCTATCGCGATGCAGGTGTGGCGGTAAAGCTGCTTAATGGCGATGAGGCCCTTGCGCTGGAGCCAAGCTTAACGGCTGCGGTTACCGCTGCGCTCTGGTTTACCGAGGTAGGCCATACCCCGAGCCCCAAAGCCATTTGTGATGCGCTGGCAGACACACTCATCAGGCTGGGTGGCAGTATTGAGCTTGGCTGCGTTAAAGAGTTGCAGGGCGGCGGCGCGCCATCAGCGTTGCTGGACGATGGCAGAAAGCTTAAAGCTGATAAGCTTCTCCTTTGCGCCGGCGCCTGGTCAAAGCCCTTGGCACAAAGCGCGGGCCACAAGGTGCCGCTCGATACCGAGCGCGGTTATCATCTGATGATGCTGCAGCAAAGTGGCCTTAAGCGGCCGGTGGCATCGTTCGAGCGCAAGTTCATCATTACTCCCATGGACGGCGGCACACGTTTGGCTGGTACAGTGGAATTTGGTGGCCTTGATGCGCCGATGTCACCGGCGCGCGCCGATTGTTTGCTGCCCCACGCCAAGGCGTTGCTGCCTGAGGTGTTTGCCGCTGCAACCGTTGACGATGGCGAGCGCTGGATGGGATTCAGGCCATCCATGCCCGACAGTCTGCCGGTGCTGGGTGAAAGCCAAAGCCAGGGAGTGTATCTCTGTTTTGGGCATCAACATCTCGGGCTTACCTGGGCGGCAACCACTGCCGAGCTGATGGGGCAACTGATGACAGGAGAAACCCCTGCTATTGAAATGCGCCCTTACAGTGTGAAGCGTTTTGATTGAGGCAGGTAAAAGCTAAAAGCTAACAGCTAAAGGCGACCAACAGGTCGCCTTTTTAATTCCGGGCAGAAGTTCATTCCGCCTTAGTGCCTCGGGTCATAAAGGCTTCAATTTCATCGCTGCTGCGGGGGCAGGCGGCTGAGAGGTTTTCACAGCCGTTGGTTGTGACCAGAATATCGTCCTCAATTCGAATGCCGATGCCGCGATATTCCGCCGCTACATCCATCGCATCGGCGGGAATATAAATGCCGGGCTCTATGGTAAACACCATGCCGGGCTCAAGCGCGCGCCAATCGCCGCTGTCATCCTGATAAGGCCCTACATCGTGCACATCCATCCCAAGCCAATGGCCGGTTTTGTGCACCGTAAAGCGTCTGTAGCTTTCACTCTTCATTACCTCGTCCAGCGAGCCTTGAAGCAGGCCTAGTTCAATCAGCCCCTTGGCCATCACTTCCATGCAGGTTTCATAGAGCACATTCCAGCGGGTACCGGGCTTTACCTTGGCAATGGCGGCATCGAGCGCGCTCAGCACCAGATCATGAAGGCGGCGCTGCGCCTGGCTGAATTTGCCATTAGCGGGAAAGGTGCGGGTAATGTCGGCGCTGTAATGACAATACTCGGCGCCCGCATCAACGAGTACCAGTTCGCCGTCATTTACCGTACAGCAGTTTTCTTCGTAATGCAGGCAGCAGGCATTGTTGCCGGCAGCAACTATATTGGGGTAGCCCACATCCACGCAGCCGTGCTTGGCAATCTCCAGCATAAAGGTGGCGGCAAGCACGGCTTCATTTATGCCGGGCGCGGCCGCCTGCATCAGCGCTTTGTGGCCTGCGACCGATGCATTCGCCGCATGGCGAATTAAGCTGATTTCAGTTTCGGATTTTATCACCCGCATCGGGTGCAGTACGGACGCCAGAGTCGCAAGTTGCCGATAGGCCTTGGGCACATCAAAGGGCGTTTGAAAGCGTTCGCGGTTAATGAGCTGCCAAAGGTTGGGCAATCGATTTAGCTCGTCACTGACATAAATCCGGGTTTTGCCTTTTAAAAGCGTAAGCAGCGTTGGTTCGAACTCGTCGATAGTAAAGGCCGCATCTGCGCCATAGTCAGCCACAGCGCCTTCGGGGCCCGAGCGGCGGCCAAAGCTCACTTCGGCATCTTTATCCCGAGGGCGGCAAAACAGCACGAGCCTGTCATCAGTGTGTTCTCGGTACACCAGCGCAAAGGCATCTGGCTCGCCAAAGCCGGTGAGGTACAAAAAGTCGTTGTCCTGACGGAAGTGGTATTTGATGTTTTTACTGCGCACTTTTTGGCTGTAGGCTGCCATGACCACCAAACTGCCGTCGGGCAGGGCGTCGAGCAGTGCTTTGCGGCGGGCGAAGTAGAGTGCAGCGACATCATTAACAGGGCTTACCATAACATCCTCGGGTGGTATCGGCTTCAAGATACGATATAGATTGATGGCTTGCATGTTAGTTGTATGCAATATCCAAAACAAGCGGAAAACTTATCTCAGGCGCGGAAGTTGGCGGTGCATTTCGGTTGCAGGAGTGGAATAATAGCGCCACTTGCAACTCCGGAGTGATTTAAGTGAACCGAGCGGTATTTCTCGACAGAGACGGCGTGATCAACAAAGACCATGGATACGTACATCAGGTGGACGACTTTGAATACATTGAAGGTGTGTTTGAAGCCTGCGCTGCGCTGAAAAACATGGGCTACAAGCTGGTGGTGGTCACCAATCAATCCGGCATTGCCCGCGGCATGTACACCGAGGATGAGTTTCATACACTCACCGAGTGGATGGATTGGAACTTCGCCGACAAGGGCGTGGATTTTGATGGCATCTACTATTGCCCGCACCACCCGGACAAAGGCATTGGTGAATATAAAACTGACTGCGAATGCCGTAAGCCCAAGCCGGGCATGATGCTCTCCGCCGCCAAGTTCCTCAAAATCGATTTGTCCAAATCCGTGATGGTGGGTGACAAGGCCGATGATATGCGCGCCGCCGAGGCTGCGGGCATTCCGACAAAAATTCTGGTCAGAAGCGGTAAGGTCGTCGACAGTGAAGGCGAAGCGCTTGCGACCGTGGTACTGAACAGCATCGCCGATGTGCCCGGCTTTCTTAAGGGGTAAGTCAGCTGCTGACTAGCTCTTTTTATAGCGACGAGCCGGTATTTTGATGAACTTTGGCTATAAAACTGGCAAAAAACGCGGTCATGGCTAAAATCTATCCACTCGGCGTGTTGCGATAATAAAAGTGCTTGCACTTCCGGATCCAGTCCCTATAATGCGCCTCCATCGACCGACGGCAAACGCCAAACACGGTCCGCTCTTTAAAAATTTATCAAGCAATCTGTGTGGATGCTCGCAGGTTGATGAAGTCGACAAAACGATTTTATCAATGAAGGAGTTTTCATGCAGAGCATGACAGCAGAAATTCATTGAGACCAAAACTTTAATTGAAGAGTTTGATCATGGCTCAGATTGAACGCTGGCGGCAGGCCTAACACATGCAAGTCGAGCGGCAGCACAAG
>NZ_JAHEPS010000014.1 GCF_018596335.1 Shewanella jiangmenensis
AAAGTTTTGGTCTCAATGAATTTCTGCTGTCATGCTCTGCATGAAAACTCTTTCATTGATAAAATCGTTTTGTCGACTTCATCAACCTGCGAGTATCCACACAGATTGCTTGATAAATTTTTAAAGAGCGTGACCGACTTTCATCTGGTCAGGGCTGCGTATTCTACAGAAGCCCTTTTCGGCGTCAAGCCCTTTTTTGAAGAACATTTTCAACTGTCGTTTTAATGTTCGGTGCTCTTGCCCTGACCTGGTGTGCTTGTTACAGCCAGGCTGCTTTCGCTGCCGTTTCACCCTGTCAGTGGAGGCGCATTATAGGGAGTCAGAAATTTCCCGCAAGGGCTTTTTTCATCTTTTTTCGATCTTTTTTGGCTTTATTTATCTGCCCACAAGTCACCCAAAGATTACCCCCAGAGTTATCCACAATCGCGCCATAATCGCTGTTTTTTCGAGCATGGATTAGCCTTGTTGCCGAACGCCTCAGGAAGCTCATGTCGGTTTCAGCCCGATTTGGATTGGCTGACAGATTACATCTATATAGTAAGGAAAAAGAGAACAACCACTGAGAAAGCAAAAAGGCAGCCAATGGCTGCCTTTCTTTGAGCTAATAAGCTTGTGACGCTTATCGACTATATCAGGTCAACTTGCCGTGACACTGTTTGTACTTTTTACCTGAGCCGCATGGACACAGATCGTTGCGACCGACCTTTTCGCCGTCGCGTACGATTGGGGTATGCGCCACCATCTCGGCAAGTTCGCTGTTATCGGTCGCCATGCTTTCAGCTTCAGCATGTTGATACTCTCGCTGGATGCGGGCTTCTTCTTCGCGGCGACGCTCTTCCATCTCTTCAACGTCAGACTGTGCCTGCACCTGAACCTTGGACAGAATTGCAATCACGTCATGCTTGAGGGTTTCGAGCATCTGCTGGAACAGCTCAAACGACTCGCGCTTGTATTCCTGCTTGGGGTTCTTCTGGGCGTAACCGCGCAGATGGATACCCTGACGCAGATGATCCATAGCCGCCAGGTGCTCTTTCCACAGACCGTCGAGGGTTTGCAGCATCACAGCTTTTTCGAACTGACGCAGCACAGGCTCACCCACCATTTGCTCTTTGGCGGTGTAAGCGGTACGCCAGGCGTCCACTACGCGCTCGCGCAGGGTTTCTTCGTGCAGGTCATCTTCTTTATCGAGCCACTGCTGCAGCGGCAGCTGCAGACCAAACTCTTTGGCAAGACGTTGCTCAAGACCCGGTACGTCCCACAGCTCTTCCACCGACTGAGGCGGAATGTACTGGCTGATAAGGCCATCAATCACGTCGGCCTGAATGTTCTGGATGGTGTCGGCAATGCTTTCGGCATCCATCAGCTCGTTACGCTGGGCGTAAACGACCTGGCGCTGGTCGTTGGCGACATCGTCAAACTCGAGCAGCTGTTTACGGATATCGAAGTTGCGGGCTTCTACCTTACGCTGGGCATTTTCGATGGCGCGGGTCACCCATGGGTGCTCAATCGCTTCGCCTTCTTCCATACCAAGCTTTTTCATCATGTTGGTGACACGGTCTGAAGCGAAGATACGCATCAGGTTGTCTTCCATCGACAGATAGAAGCGTGATGAACCCGGGTCGCCCTGACGACCGGCGCGGCCACGCAGCTGGTTGTCGATACGGCGTGACTCGTGACGCTCGGTGCCGAGGATATGCAAACCACCGGCTTCAACCACTGTGTCGTGACGCTGCTGCCAATCGGCGCGGACGGCGGCGATTTGCTCTGGCGTTGGATTCTCGAGTGCAGCGACTTCTGATTTCCAGTTACCACCGAGCACGATGTCGGTACCACGACCGGCCATGTTGGTGGCAACAGTCACAGCACCCGGACGACCGGCCTGGGCCACGATGTCGGCTTCTTTTTCATGGAACTTGGCGTTCAGTACCTGGTGAGGAATTTTTTCCTGATTCAGCAGGCGTGACAGCAGCTCAGACTGTTCGATGGACACGGTACCCACGAGCACTGGCTGACCGCGCTCACGGCAATCTTTGATGTCGGCAATAATGGCCTGATACTTCTCACGGGCAGTGAGATACACCAGATCCGCCATGTCTTTACGCACCATGGGGCGGTTGGTTGGCACAACCACAGTATCCAGACCATAAATGTGCTGGAATTCGAACGCTTCGGTATCGGCAGTACCTGTCATACCGGCCAGCTTTTGATACTGACGGAAGTAATTCTGGAACGTAATAGAAGCAAGCGTCTGGTTTTCGTTCTGAATCCGCACACCTTCTTTGGCTTCAACAGCCTGGTGCAAGCCTTCAGACCAGCGGCGACCCGGCATGGTACGGCCGGTGTGCTCGTCCACAATCACCACTTCACCATTTTGCACTACGTAGTCCACATCCTTTTCGAACAGGGTGTGGGCACGCAGCGCGGCGTTAACGTGATGCAGGCGGGAAATGTTGGCCGCAGAATAGAGAGAGTCGCCTTCGGCGAGCAGGCCGGCTTCAACCAGCAACTGCTCGACTTTTTCCTGACCGCGTTCGGTCATGTGTACCTGACGTGACTTCTCGTCGATGGAGTAGTCACCCTCACCCACGAATTCCTCACTGTCTTCTTTGTCCTGACGAATGAGATGCGGGATAAGCTTGTTAACTCGTATATACATCTCGGAGCTGTCTTCAGCAGCGCCTGAAATAATCAGCGGGGTACGGGCTTCATCGATAAGGATGGAGTCCACTTCGTCGATGAGCGCGTAGTGCAATGGACGCTGCACGCGATCATTTGGCGAAAACGCCATGTTGTCGCGCAGGTAGTCAAAGCCGAATTCGTTGTTGGTACCGTAGGTGATGTCGGCGTTGTAGGCCGCCTTTTTAACGGCATGGCTTAAACCCGCCACGTTAACACCCACAGACAGACCGAGGAACTCAAACAGTGGACGGTTGTTTTCGGCGTCGCGGCGTGCCAGATAGTCGTTCACGGTGATCACGTGTACGCCTTTGCCTGTCAGCGCATTGAGATATGCCGGCAAGGTTGCCGTCAGGGTTTTACCTTCACCGGTGCGCATTTCAGCGATGCGGTTACTGTCGAGCACCATACCGCCCATCAGCTGCACATCGAAGTGACGCATCTCGAACACGCGCTTGGACGCTTCACGCACAGTGGCAAAGGCTTCGGCCATGATGTCATTGAGTGATTCGCCGCCTTCGAGGCGACGCTGGAACTCGGCGGTCTTCGCTTTGAGCTCTTCATCGGACAGCTTTTCGTATTCAGCTTCCAATGCATTGATTTTTTGAACGACCTTGCCCAGTTGCTTTAAGGTGCGGTCGTTACGGCTACCAAAAATTTTTGTCAGTAATTTACCAAACATCTGAATACTTATCTCAATGAAGGCCAAGTCCCTGGTCGAGTACAACAGCCAAAGTTGTTAACCTGCCCTGCGGTAGACATATTTCTGTGGGTCAACATGCTGACCCGCCCGCAACACTTCATAGTGAACATGAACACCGGTCGAGCGACCGGAATTGCCCATGGTGGCAATTTTTTCACCCTTGGCAACCACATCACCTACAGCTACTGACACCGTTTTATTGTGGCCATAGCGGGTGCGCAAACCATTTCCATGGTCTATCTCCACCAACTGGCCATAACCGAACATGTCTCCGGCCCATGTCACCACCCCTGCGGCAGTGGCGACAACACCGGTACCCTCTTTGCCGGCGAAGTCGATGCCTTTATGCATGGTTCTTCTACCGGTGAAAGGGTCATTGCGTATACCGTAGGGCGACGAGAGATAGCCTTTGCTGACAGGGCGCCCTGATACAAAACGTTCTTGATCCATATGGAGGTTGGCTGCCACAGTTTCAAGTAGCGCCAGCTGAACGTCGTTGTTATCAATTCTGGAAGCCAGCTTATTCATGTCGTCGATAAGCTGGTTTAATTCGATGGCAGAACCAAGATCGCTCGGACCACCCACACCGGCTTCGGCGGAGAAATCAAACTGATCTTCGAGCTGATAATTCTGGGCAACCTGCTGACCGAGCGCCTCAAGGCGGGTCACTTTGGCCTGCATACGGGCAACGTATGTCGTCAGGGTTGCGAGTTGGGTTTCAGTGGTTTCCTTGAGTTTCATGACCTCAAGTTTTTGGTTTTCCCGCGCCTGGCGTTCGTTATCGACGCTGGCCTGCTGGTTTTCAAACCTTGCACTGTTGTATTGATAGAGTCCGGTGCCCGATACGAGCAACAAAACCGGCAGCAGCAACCATTGTTTACCGAGTTGCCAGCGGGTCACACCGCTGCGACCTTGAATAAAAACTGTTACACTCATAGCTTCTGTCAGCCATCTTCTTATTGAATGAAAAAGTTACCTCAGGACCTTGCTGCCCTCGTACACAATGCCGGAACGCTGCCGGACATCGCCGAAAAGGCAGAGCTGCTGAACAATCTGGATCAGATGTTGAAACAGATGGTTTCAGGTCCAGTCGCGGAGCAACTCAAGGTAGCCAACCTCCGCCACGGTACTCTCGTTATAGAAACGACAACGGCCTCGTGGGCCGCGCGGATCAATTTTCAAAAGCCAATGCTTCTAAAGCAACTTCAGGCCGAAACGCTCCCAATGCTCACCGCTATTGAGGTTAAAGTCAACCCAGCGCTGGCACAGTATCGACCAAAAACCCAGGTAAACACCAATCAACTGAGTGAAACCGCCGCCGCGCACATCGAGGCGCTGGCCGAGCACACCCCGGGTTCCCTGGGCCAGAAACTGAAACGGCTGGCAGCATTGGCCAGCCGTCACAGGCAATCTTAAAACTGAATTTAACGTCCGGCTTTACACTGCCGAACGTTAACAATCAGGCAAATACAACGTTGCCCGGCATGGCGAAGCTGACCGGGGCATCGGCTTCTTTATCAAAGCTCACCAATTCCCAGGCATCTTCGGCGGCCAGAACAGCCCTGACCAATTGATTGTTCAGGGCATGGCCGGTCTTGTAGGCACAGAACTCACCGATAATGGCGTGACCGGCAACGTACAGGTCGCCGAACGCATCCAGGATCTTGTGCTTAACAAATTCGTCCTCATAACGCAGGCCATCGGGGTTGAGGACGCGGTATTCATCAAGCACAACGGCATTTTCCATGCTACCGCCCAGTGCCAGGTTGTTGGCACGCAGATACTCGATATCGCGCATAAACCCGAAGGTACGGGCACGGCTGATATCTTTCACAAAGGCAGAAGAGGAAAAGTCCATCACCATATGCTGTTGGCTGCGGGCAATTTCAGGGTGGTTAAAGTCAATGGCAAAGTTGACTCTGAATCCCTGGAACGGACGGAGTTCCGCCCACTTGTCGCCGTCTTCCACACGTACGGTGCGCTTGATACGCAGATATTTTTTCGCGGCGCCTTGCTCTTGAATACCGGCACTTTGCAACAGGAAAACGAAGGGGCTGGCGCTGCCGTCCATAATCGGGATTTCAGGCGCGTCCACTTCGATAATGGCATTGTCGATGCCAAGACCTGCAAGTGCAGCAAACAAGTGCTCGATAGTTGAAATGCGAACTGCCGCATCGTTTACCAGAGCAGTACACATGGTCGTTTCCCGAACCATATCGGCCTTGGCTGGAATGGCCACGGCTGGGTTCAGGTCGGTACGCATCAGTACTATCCCTGTATTGATGGGCGCGGGTTTAATGGTCAAAGTCACCTTGTTACCGGAGTGAAGTCCGACACCGGTGGTCTTTACCATCTGTTTAACTGTTCTTTGAAATATCATGCAGTTACCCGTTTTACATTCAACAATTCACTGTTATTCAGGCAGTCGTAATCGACAGCCTAAACACCGGCTGGTCAGACATGCTACCACAGTTCTGGCATTTCACCAAAAGTCGGCTACTTTGCCAGCGCTCTGTCTGTACCGCTTAATTTACTCAGTCTGCCTGCTTACGCAGGAAGGCTGGGATATCCAGGTAATCAAGCTCGTTCTTTGGCGCCGGCGCAGGTTGTGGGGCTACCGCTGATGGAACAGCGTTACCCTTGTGCACTGGCTGGGCATGGTAGGCCACTTCTTCGGCGTACACATCATGCTTTGGCTCAACCACGACAGGCTCTGGGCGCGGCTGCGCTTTTGGCACCAGCTGGATATCTGGCTTCTTGTCAGCGCCGATACCGGTAGCAACCACGGTTACGCGCAGTTCATCGCTCATTTCAGGGTCGATAACGGCACCTACCACCACAGTGGCGTTGTCAGAGGCATAGGCCTTAACGTGGTTACCTACAGTCTCGAACTCTTCGATGGTCATGTCCATACCGGCGGTGATGTTCACCAGTACGCCGCGGGCGCCGGCAAGATCAATGTCTTCAAGCAGCGGGCTGGCAACAGCAGCTTCAGCAGCTTCTTCAGCACGGTCTTCACCACGGGCCACACCGGTGCCCATCATGGCATTACCCATTTCGGACATAACGGTTTTCACGTCGGCGAAGTCGACGTTAATCAGACCGGGACGGGTAATCAGCTCGGCAATACCCTGCACTGCGCCAAGCAGTACGTTGTTGGCGGCAGCGAAGGCATCCAGCAAGGATGTGCCACGGCCCAGCACCTTGAGCAGCTTTTCGTTAGGGATGGTGATGAGCGAGTCCACATTCTTGGCAAGCTCGGCAATACCCTGCTCGGCATAAGCCATACGCTTTTTGCCTTCGAACGGGAATGGTTTGGTCACCACGGCTACGGTCAGAATGCCTTCTTCTTTGGCAACCTGAGCCACAACCGGTGCGGCACCCGTACCCGTACCACCGCCCATACCGGCAGCGATGAAAATCATATCCGAGCCTTTGATAGCGGCGCGGATGGCTTCTTTGTCTTCTTCAGCAGAAGCGCGGCCCACCTCAGGGTTGGCGCCAGCGCCCAGGCCCTTGGTCACGTCGCGGCCAATCTGGATGGTCTGGCCGGCGGCTGACTTGCGCAGCGCCTGTGCGTCGGTGTTGGTTGCGATAAACTCAACACCTTCGATATTGTGCTTAACCATATGTTCGACGGCATTGCCACCGCCGCCACCGACGCCGATGACTTTGATCACCGCCTCGTCAGAATGAGTATCCATGATCTCAAACATGGTCTAAATCTCCGTTTGCCTGCGTTAGTTAAAATTCACCTTTAAACCAGCTCTGGACCCGATTCCAGACACTGGTAACCCCCTGACGCTGCGGACGCTCGAACTGACGTTCAATCACCCGGCGCGCGCCATAATGAAGCAGCCCCACCCCAGTGGAGTAGATGGGCTGATCCACATATTCGTATAACCCTTTGACCGGCAGTGGCGACGCCACCCGTACCGGCATGCCAAACACGGCTTCGGCCACATCGACCGCGCCTTCAATCGAGGCGGTGCCGCCGGTCAGTACAATCCCTGCCGCCACCTGATCTTCCAGGCGGTTGGCACGAAGCTCTTTAAGCACCAGCTCAAACAGCTCCTGATATCTTGGCTCCACCACTTCGGCCAGAGTGTGGCGCGACATGGTGCGCGATGGGCGACCGCCCACAGATGGCACTTCAATACTGTCTTCACGGCTGACCATGGCACTTCTGGCGCTGGCGTACTGCACCTTGATTTGCTCGGCATGGGACAGCGGTGTTCTGAAAATCTTGGCGATATCGCTGGTCACCTGATTGCCCGCCACCGGCACCACGGCGCAGTGACGCAGGGCGCCGTTGGAATACACAGCGATATCTGTCGTGCCGCCGCCCACATCGACCAGGCACACGCCCAGGTCTTTTTCATCGTTGGTCAGCACGGCTTCGGCGGAGGCAATGCCGGAAAACACCAGGTCGTCGACCTTAAGGCCGCAGCGCTCCACACTCTTGGTAATGTTTTTCGCCATGTCGTTGGCGCAGGTGACTATGTGCGCCTTGGCTTCCATGCGCATACCCGACATGCCGATTGGGCTTCTGATCCCTTCCTGCACATCAATGGCGTATTCCTGTGGCAGCACGTGCAGAATGCGACGCTCTGTCGGGATCTTCACCGAGCGGGCAGTGTGGATGACGTTGTCCACGTCTTCCTGGGTCACTTCTTCATCGTTGATAGACACCATGCCGCGCTCGTTCTGGCAGGCGATGTGCTTGCCCGAAATCGACAGATACACAGACGATACCTGACAGTCGGCCATCAGTTCGGCCTGATCCAGCGCGCGCTGCACACTGCGCACGATAGAGTCAAGGTCGTTCACACCGCCCTTGTCCATGCCACGGGAAGGGTGATTACCAAGACCCACAATGCTGATCTCTCCGTCAGGCATGACTTCACCGATGATCGCAGCGACCTTGGCGGTTCCTATGTCCAATCCGACTATCAGATTTCTATCCTGGTTCTTGGTCATCAGTTAACGACTCTCTTGTGTTGTCTCATTCCAGCCTACGGCCAATCCTGTGTCGTAACGCAAATCGACCCGAGCCACTGCCTTGGCCTGTTGGGTCAGGGTCGGGTATACATTGATAAATCGCTGTATACGCGCCATTTTGTCTTCTCGGCCCAGCTCGAGCGTGATGCCATTTTCAAGCACGGCAATCCACGCGTGTCGTGGGCTCAGGCTCAGGCTTTCAAGCCCGAAACCGTTAATTCTCAGTAACTCTTCTATCTGCCGGTATGCCTTAAGCACCTCGGCCGACATATTTTCCGGCCCCGACAGCTTGGGCAACCCTTCAAGCTCCGGCCTTGATGGCGCGCTGAAGGCTTCACCGCTCTCATTGAGCCAGTCCATGCCGTTCCAGCGGGCCGCGACTTTCTGCTCCTGCAGATGCACCTTAATCCGCGCCGGCCACACCCGTCGCACCGAGACCTCATGCACCCAGGGCAAAGCCTTGATGGTCTTTTGGATCTCACCCACATCGGCACTGAAAAAGCTGCGCAGCATCAGGCTTTCCATCGCCTTACGGATATCATCATCCGTGGTGTAGTGCCGGTCGCCGTTGATCATCACCGCCTCAATCGGCACCGCCTCGGCATCATTGAGCAGTTCGTACAAACGCGCACCGCTGTAGGCAAACATCCCCACCACCAACAGAAAGAAACTGAAGCCGGTGATGAAATACCAGTTAAGCGCCTTTACCTTGGGCCAAATCGGCTCACGGGGCGGTTTCTTCTGGCGCTGCCTGTCACGGCTGCGGACATCCCGACTGCGCATGTCGCGGCTTGGCTCTGCCCGGCCGGCTCTGCGTCTGGTGTCCTGTCTGTCTGTCACTCTTGCCAAGGCCAAATCCCTCAGAGGCCCGCCAACGGGAAACCGACCATTATATAGACCCGCGATCTCAGGTCAAAGGCCAAGGGGAACAACAAGTTAACTGGTGAAAATTTCAGCAGCATTCAATTGTTGTCCGCCTGGTCAAATCCAAGCTGGGTCTTGGCCAACTGCTTGGAGAGCGCACCGATATTGCCCGCGCCCTGACACAGCAGCAAATCACCATCACCCAGTACATCCGGCAACACCCCGGCAAGCAATTCAGGGCTTGCCACAAAAATCGGCTCCAGCTGACCGCGCTGACGGATAGAGCGGCACAGCGCCCGGCCATCGGCACCCGGAATAGGCGTTTCACCGGCGGCATACACCTCGAGCAGAATCAGCTTGTCGACCTGCGACAATACATCCACGAAATCTTCATACAGATCGCGGGTGCGGGTATATCTGTGGGGCTGATACGCCATCACCAAACGCTTGTCCGGCCAACCGGCGCGGGCGGCCTTGATGGTGGCCAGAACCTCACTTGGGTGGTGGCCGTAATCGTCAACCAGCATCACCTCGCCCTTTGGCGTGGCAAACTTACCCAGATGCTGGAAGCGGCGGCCTATGCCCTGGAACTCGGCCAGCGCCTTGACGATGGCGTCATCTTCAATGTCATCCTCGGTGGCCACGGCAATGGCGGCAAGGGAGTTAAGCACGTTGTGCTGGCCGGGCAGATTCACGGTCAGCGCCAAATCGGCTTTGCCCTTGCGACGCACGGTAAAGCTGCAGCTGTGGCCCTGCTGAACAAAGTCCAGTGCGCGCACGTCGGCATCTTCGCTGAAGCCATAGGTCACCACATGGCGGCCGATACGTGGGATAAGCTCGCGCACCACTGGGTCATCCACGCACACCACGGCCACACCATAGAACGGCAGGTTGTGCATAAAATCCACAAAGGTGGACTTGAGCTTTTCGAAGTCACCGCCATAGGTATCCATATGATCGGCTTCGATATTGGTCACCACAGTCACCATGGGCTGCAGGTGCAGGAAGCTCGCATCACTCTCATCGGCTTCGGCAATCAGATAACGGCTGGAGCCCAAACGCGCGTTGGTACCGGCACTGTTAAGCAAACCACCAATCACGAAGGTCGGATCACGGTCGGCCTGGCCGTACACGCTGGCAATCAGACTGGTGGTGGTGGTTTTGCCGTGGGTACCGGCAACCGCTACGCCATGGCGATAGCGCATCAGCTCCGCCAGCATCTCGGCGCGGCGCACCACAGGGATGCGCTGCTCTTTGGCGGCAACCAGCTCTGGGTTGTCCTGTTTGATGGCAGTGGAGACCACTACCACATCCACGTTTTCAATGTTTTCGGCGCCATGACCAATAAAGATCCGCGCGCCCAGACCACCCAGACGCTCAGTAACGGCATTCTCGGCAATATCCGAGCCGCTTACCTGATACCCTTCGTTCACCAGCACTTCGGCGATGCCGCCCATGCCGGCGCCGCCAATCCCCACAAAGTGAATGCGGCGCACCCGGCGCATTTCCGGGATCATGGTACGAAGCTGTCTGTACTTCTCTGTCTGTGTCATAACCAACCTTTATTCAGCAAGCTCGCGGCACACGCCGGCCACTTGCTCGGTAGCATCCAGCACGGCCGCAGCCCGTGCCCGCTTGCCCATCCGGGCCAATTCTTCTCTGTCGTTGCCAAGCAGGCGCAGTTTATCGGCCACAAGCTCGGCGGTCGCTATGGGTTGCGGCACCAAAAAGGCGGCGCCTGCATCAACCAGCACTTTGGCATTCATGGTCTGATGGTCGTCCACCGCCAGTGGATACGGCACCAGAATACTGGGAAGCCCTACCGCTGCCAGCTCAGAGACAGTCAGCGCACCTGAGCGGCACAGCACCACGTCGGCCCAGCGATAGGCCGCTTCCATATCGTCGATAAATTCAGCCACCTGCACGGCGCCGTCCTGACCAAGTTCCTGATAGGCCTGTTGCACCGCGTCAAGGTTGCCGCGACCGGTCTGATGCCACACCACCACAGGCTGCTCTTTGGCAAGCTGGCTGGTGACTTTGGGCATCAAATCGTTAAACACCTTGGCACCCAGACTGCCGCCAACCACCAATACTTTTAATGCTTCGGTGCGGGTTTCGCGCTCGGCGCCGCCAAGGGCAACCAGCTCTTCGCGAATGGGATTACCCACAGTCTCGCCAGCCGTGCCAAACGCCCCTTCAAAGGCGCACAGCACCCGCGAGGCAATGCGCGAAAGGATTTTATTGGTCATGCCGGCGATGGCGTTTTGCTCGTGCAGCACCAGTGGAATGCCGCACAGTCTGGCGGCAACCCCGCCCGGACCGCTGGCAAAACCGCCCATGCCGAGCACCACATCCGGTTTAAAGCTCTGAATAACACCACGGGCCTGCAGCACTGAGCGCAGAATTTTTACCGGCGCGGCCAGTTTTCTAAGCAAGCCATTACCGCGCACGCCCTGAATATCGATAAAGTCGATATCAAACCCATGCTGGGGAACCAGACGGGCTTCCATCCGGTCGGCGGTGCCGAGCCAGCGCACTTGCCAGCCTTCGGCGGCGAGCTTGCGAGCCACCGCCAGCGCAGGAAAGACGTGACCGCCGGTACCACCGGCCATCACCAACAACTTTTTCCCGTTCCGTGGACCCATTTAGAGTCTCCCCTGTACTGCCTGAACCTGGCTCAGGCGTTTTTCATAATCGATTCGAAGCAGTAAGCACGCGGCATTGGTCATAACCCACAGGCTCGAGCCGCCATAACTGATAAAGGGCAAGGTCAAACCTTTGGTGGGCAACATACCGATACTGGCGCCCACGTTTACCACGGTCTGGAAACAGATCCAGATGCCGATGGCGTAAGCAAGATAGCCTTCGAAGGCGCGGTCAAGACCGAGGCACTCGTTACCGAGGCGAATGGCCCGCAGCGCCACAAACAACAGCACCGTCAGTACCACCACGATGCCGATAAAGCCAAGCTCTTCACCAATCACCGCAAAAATAAAGTCGGTGTGGGCTTCGGGCAGGTATTCGAGCTTCTGAATGCTGTTACCGAGGCCTCGTCCAACCCAATCGCCGGCACCATACGCCATCAGCGACTGGGTAAGCTGATAACCCGTGCCGAACGGATCTTCCCAAGGGTCCATAAAGGAGGTCACCCGTCGCATCCGGTAAGGCTCGAGCACTACCAGCGCCACAAACGCCATCACCCCGGCAAAAATCAGCATAAAGAAGTCGAGCAGACGGGCACCGGCCAAAAACAGCAGCCCCACTGTGCCCACAAACAGCACCACCACGGTACCCAGGTCAGGCTGGGCCAGGATAAGCAGCGCATACAGCGCAAACACCGCAATCGGTTTATAAAAGCCCTTGGCGTTTTCGCGCACTTCCTGCAGCCGGCGCACCAGATACCCCGAGAGGTAAATGGCAAACACCAGCTTGGCCATCTCGGCCACCTGAATACGGATAGGGCCGACACTGAGCCAACGTTTGGCGCCGTTTACCGTGGTACCGACCACCAGCACCGCCAGCAGCAGCACAAACACCCCAAGCAACAACAAGGGGCTGTATTTCTGCCAGGTGGCCATCGGGGTGCGCAGCACCACGGCAGCAATCACCACGCAGCCCGCCAGATAAAAGGTGTGGCGGTAAACAAAATGGAACGGGTCGTCCTTGAGGCTCTGGGCTTCCGGCATCGAGGCCGACATCACCATCACAAAGCCAAAGGCAATCAATGACAGCACAGCCGCCAGCAGCGGCTGATCGTACAGCTGATTGGCAGACGACTGACTGCCCCCCAGCCATTTTGACCAGAGACCACTACCGCGCTCAAAGAGCTTCAGCTGTGAGCTGTCAGATGCCATAGACCCGTTCCACGTTGGCGCGGAAATCCGCTCCGCGCGCCATAAAGTTGCTGTACATATCAAGGCTTGCGCAGGCCGGAGACAAGAGCACTATGTCCCCCGGATTGGCAAGCGCCTTGGCCTTGTCCACCGCCTCGGCCATGGTTGAGACTTTGATGGCACCGTCCTTGAGCGCGGCAATCTTGTCACCGTCGCGGCCAAGGGTAATCAAATGGGTAACGGCATTCAGCGCCTCGCGCAGCGGCTCAAAATCGGCGCCTTTGCCATCGCCACCGGCGATAAGGATGATGTCACCGAGATGATCACGCAGGCCATTGAGCGCAGCCACGGTCGCGCCAACGTTGGTGGCCTTGGAGTCGTTGACCCAGGCGATATTGTCGTGATTGGCAACCAGCTCGCAGCGATGGCTAAGCCCGGTAAACTCACGGGCAACCCTGACCATGGCCTCGCGGGAAACACCCGCCGCTTCGCACAGCGCCATGGCCGCCAGCAGGTTGGCGTGGTTATGGGCCCCAATCAGCGCCACATCCAGCAAGGTCATGATTTCGCTGCTGCCGTGGTACACCTTGCCATCCATCAAGCCCCAGTCGTCGCCCTCGGGAATGCCGAGGCCAAAGGTGGTGCAATGGCACGGATCGTTTGGCTTGGTCGCGTCATCGTCGCGGTTGTAAACGCTGATTTTGCTCTGGGGATACAGGCGCATCTTGGCCTGACGATAGGCCTCGAGGTCGGCGTATCTGTCCATGTGATCTTCGCTGATGTTAAGACAGGTCGCGGCGATGCAATTCAGGCTGTGGGTGGTCTCAAGCTGGAAGGATGACAGCTCAAGCACATAAAGCTCTGCCGGCTCCAGCAACAAGTCCAGCGCCGGTACCCCAATGTTGCCGCCAACGGCTACGGCCTTGCCGTCAGCCTTGGCCATTTCGCCCACCAGGGTGGTCACGGTCGATTTACCGTTGGAGCCGGTGATGGCAAGCACGCAGGCCGGGCGGTCGGCAATCTCGCGGGCAAAAAGCTCCACATCGCCAATCACTTCGATACCCATGTCGAGCGCGGCGCGCACTTCCGGGGTATCCACGGCGATACCGGGGCTGATGATAATTTGCTGCGCCTGCACCAGACAGCGGCAATCAAAGCCGCCGGTCACCAGCGGCACATCGGGAAACTCTTTGGCCAGCACGTCCATGCCGGGCGGCTGGCGACGGCTGTCCATCACCAGCGGCACTATGCCTTTGCGGCTTAAAAAGCGCACCACAGAGAGCCCGGTTGCACCCAGGCCCAATACAACGTGTGAATGTGGCTTATTCAGCGCCAGTCCCATAATTACCTCAGCTTCAGCGTGGCAAGGCCAAGCAGCACCAGAAACAGTGAAATAATCCAAAAGCGCACGATAACCCGTGGCTCAGGCCAGCCTTTCAATTCGTAGTGGTGATGAATAGGCGCCATGCGGAAAATGCGCTGGCCGCGCAGCTTGTACGAGCCCACCTGCAGGATCACCGACAGGGTTTCCATCACAAACACGCCGCCCATGATCACCAGCAGGATTTCCTGACGCACCAGCACCGCAATGGTGCCAAGGGCTGCGCCCAGCGACAGTGAACCCACATCGCCCATAAATACCTGAGCGGGATAGGTGTTGAACCACAAAAAGCCCAGACCGGCACCGACAATGGCGGTACAGACAATCACCAGCTCCCCGGCACCCGGCAGATACGGGATATGCAGGTAGTTGGAAAACTGCACGTGGCCAGACAGGTAAGCGATAATCGCAAAAGCGGCCGCCACCATCACAGTGGGCATAATCGCCAGACCATCCAGACCGTCGGTGAGGTTTACCGCATTACTTGAACCCACAATGGTGAAGTAGCACAGCACGATAAACATCAGCCCAAGCTGCGGCAGTATGTCTTTAAAGAAAGGTACCACCAGCTGGGTTTCGCCCGGGTGTTTGGCAGAGTAAAACAAAAACACGGCAACCATCATGGCCGCCAGTGATTGGAAGATGTATTTCCAGCGCGCAATCAATCCCTTAGGGTCTTTACGCACCACCTTGCGGTAGTCGTCGATAAAACCAATCAGACCGAAAGACGCCAGCACAAACAGCATCACCCACACATAGCGACTGCTGAGATCTCCCCACAGCAGCACGCCCATAAAGATGCCGGCCAGGATCAGCAGGCCACCCATGGTCGGTGTGCCACGCTTGCTGAAATGCGACTCGGGGCCGTCGTTACGCACCACCTGACCAATCTGCAGCAGCTGCAGACGCTCAATCAGTTTTGGGCCCCACCAGAGGCTGAACATGAGCGCCGTGAGCAGCGCCAGAATCGCCCTGAAGGTCACATAAGAAAACACGTTAAACCCGGAATAAAACTGGGTCAGATATTCGGCCAGATAAACCAGCATTTACTTTAACTCCCCGCGCCCATGGGCGGCTGTTAGGGCCTCGACAACCCGCTCCATGGCGGCGCTGCGTGACCCTTTTACCAACAGGACGACATCCCCGTTAATCCCGTTGATATGACTGATTAATGTCTGAACCAGAGCGTCCAGTTGCTCAAAGTGTTCGCTGCCGAAAGCCTGGCTGGTGTGGCGACTCAATTGCCCAAGACAGAACAGACCATCCAAACCGGCCTGTTTTGCCCGCTCACCCAGGCCCGCGTGCAAAAGGGCAGCATTGTCGCCCAATTCGCCTAAATCGCCCAGTACCAAAATGCGATTTGCGTTAATTTCTTTCAGCCAGTCGATAGCCACCCCAACCGAGTTGGGATTGGCGTTGTAGGTGTCGTCCACCACAGTGATGCGACCAAGCGATACCGGCACCATTCTGCCTTTCACCGGCACCAGGGTTTTAAGGCCTGAGGCCACTTCATCAAGGCTTATTCCCAGCGCAATACAGATAGACGCGGTAGCCAGGGCGTTGTGCACCTGATGGCGACCGGCGAGCGGCAATTCCACCTGCACATGGCTGCCGTTGTGACACAGCAAAAAGCGGTGGCGACCAAAGGCATCGCTGCTGACTTCACGGGCGGTGACATCGGCGTTGTTGCCAAGGCCGAACTTGAGCACTTTTTTGCCCTTGAGCTTGGCGAGCATCACGTCGACGTACTTGTCATCGGCGTTAACAACGCCGGTACCTTCGGCGGCAAGGTGTAAGTAAATTTCAGATTTGGCCTCGGCCACACCGGCCTCGGAGCCAAAGCCTTCGAGGTGCGCGCTGCCGACGTTATTCACCAGCGACACCAGCGGCCGCACCAGCGACGAGGTGTAATCAATCTCGCCCTTGTGGTTGGCGCCGAGCTCAAACACGCCGTATTCGTGCTGTGCTTCGAGGCGCAGCAGCGTCAGCGGCACGCCGATTTCATTGTTGAAGTTACCGGCGGTATAGAGCACCTGATGGCGCTGAGTAAGCACAGCCGCCACCATTTCTTTCACGCTGGTTTTACCATTGGAGCCGGTCAGCGCAACGCTGATGGGGTTGACCCGGTCGCGTACCAGGGCACCAATGCGCCCCATCGCTTTCTGGGTGTTTTCCACTACGAGCTGCGGAATGGCAAATGGCAGCTCACGCTCAACCAGCAGCGCAGAAGCACCACCTTCAATGGCTTTTTCAGCAAAATCATGGCCGTCAAAACGCTCACCCCGCAGTGCCACAAACAGACTGCCGGGCGCCATTTTACGGCTGTCACTGTCCAGACGGGTCACGGTGACATCGGCACCGCACAGACGACCTGCGGTGGCAACAGCCAATTCGGACAGATTCAAAGGGATCACAGGCGTTCCTCACTCAGCGCTTTTGCCAGCGCGCGTTCATTGTAATCATGTTTAATTCCGGCCACTTCCTGATAGGTTTCATGGCCTTTACCGGCAAGCAGGATTAGGTCGCCAGGCTTGGCACTGGCCACCGCGAGCCTGATGGCCGCAATGCGGTCGGCTTCCACCAGCGCCTTATCAAGGTCGCGAATGCCGGCTTTCATATCGTCCAGAATGGCGTGGGGGTCTTCGCTGCGGGCATTATCTGAGGTCAGCACCAGGCGGTCGGCAAAGGCTTCTGCCGCAGCCGCCATCAGCGGGCGCTTGCCCTTGTCGCGATCGCCGCCGCAACCAAACACTATCCAAAGCTCGCCCTGACAGTGGTTGCGGGCTGCCTGCAATGCTTTTTCGATCGCATCCGGCGTGTGCGCATAGTCCACCACCAGCGACAAACCATCGGCGCTGGGGAAACACTCCATTCGGCCGGGCACAGGCTTAAGCTTGCCGGCTGCTGCAACCAACGCTGCCACATCAACACCAAGCTGCGCCAGCGCGCACAGGGCGGCCAGCAGGTTTGACAGGTTAAAGGCGCCGAGCAGGCCGCACTCAAGGTCAAATTCACCGGCAGGACAAATCAGCCGCGCTGAAAAGCCGGCATGGTGAAAACGCGCATCGTCAAAGCGCCACATGGCGCTCGAATGTTGCTGGCAGCTGAAACCAATGGCCTGCCCCATACCGGCAAACCACTGCTCGCCCACGGCGTCATCAAGATTAATCACTTTCGCCTTGAGGCTGCCAAAGGAAAACAGTCGACGCTTGGCGGCGGCATAGTTGTCCATGTCGCCGTGGTAGTCGAGATGATCGCGGCTTAAATTGGTAAACACCGCCACTTCAAAAGGTACGGCTTCAACGCGGCCCTGCACCAGGCCATGGCTCGATACTTCCATGGCGCAAACACCGGCGCCGGCGCGCTCAAAGTGCTGCAGATCGGCCATGATCCGCACCGGATCGGCGGTGGTATTGCCCACATCTTCAAGCTCGCCCCACAGGCCGTTGCCAAGGGTGCCCATGACGGCTGCGCGCTGACCGAGGATTTCAACCAACTGAGCAATCAGTTGGCTGACCGAGGTTTTGCCATTGGTACCGGTAATGCCCACAGTGTGCAGCTTGCCGGGGGTGAGCGGATAATACTGGCGCGCCAGTGCCGACACCTGACGGCTTAACTGAAAAAAGGCGATGACCAGCCCCTGCTCGCGGCTGACCTTGCCGTGCTCATTCGGATCGTCCGTGTGCACCAGCGCCGCCGCAGCGCCCTTGGCGAATGCTGCAGCGAGATAGTCGCGGCCATCGGACTTGTGGCCGGGCACGGCCACAAACAAACCACCGGCTTTGACCTGACGGCTGTCCAGCGTTGGCTCAAGCACAGATTCTGTGCCGGAGTAATGAAACCAGGGGGCGAGTAAATCTTTGAGTAACATTGTTATTCTGCTCCCAGTCGATTTGCGGCCATTTGCGTTTGCTCGTCTTTGCTGATGGGTTCAACGTTCAGCATCTGCAGGGCACCGGCCATGACTTTGCTGAATACCGGCGCCGACACATCGCCGCCGTAATATTTGTCGCCCTTGGGCTCGTTAATCACCACGGCAATCGCAAGCTTGGGGTTATTGATGGGCGCAACACCGGCAAAGCTCGCCATGTAGTCGTCGCCATAACCACCTGCAACCGCTTTACGGCTGGTACCGGTTTTGCCGGCCACCGGATAGCCCTCGATATGGGCTTTACGGGCAGTGCCGCCCACTTCGGTAACACCGGCCAGCATATTGAGCACATCGTTGGCAACGCGCTCGGAAATCACCCGCTGCCCTTCCGGCTTTTGCTTTAACTTAAGGATTGATGAGGGATAGAGCATGCCGCCGTTGCCGAGGGTCGCGTACATGCGCGCCAGCTGCAGCGTGGTGGAGGTCAGGCCGTAGCCGAAGGCCAGGGTCGAGCGCTCAAAGTCAGACCAGCGATGCTTTTCCTGGATAACGCCCGCGCTTTCACCCGGCAGGCCGATGCCTGAGTAGTTACCCAAACCCACCGAGTAATACATGCCAAGCAGCTGTTCAACCGGCATACCCAGCGACAACTTGGCCACGCCCATGTTGCTGGATTTCACCAGAATTTTGGCAAGCGACATATCGCCGTAGTTGCTGTGGTCACGCACTTGACGGCCGCCAATCCGCATCCAGCCGGGAGACGTGGGGATAATGGCATCGGGCTTCACGGTACCGGCTTCGAGCGCCGCCGCCACCACAAAGGGCTTCACAGTCGAGCCAGGCTCAAAGGTGTCGGTCACGGCGCGATTGCGCATCTTGAAGCTTTGCCAGTCATCACGGCTGTTGGGGTTAAACGATGGGGTGTTGGCCATCGCCAGCACTTCGCCGGAAGTAACGTCTATTACCACCACAGAGCCCGAGGTGGCCTGATGCATCTCGGTAGCGCGCTTAAGCTCGCGGTAGGCAAGCTGCTGAATGCGGTGATCGATACTGAGCACCACGTCGTTGGGGCTTTCACCCTCCTGAACTATATCAAGTTTTTCAACTACATGGCCGTCACGGGATTTACGCACTTTCTGTTTGGACGGAGTACCGGTCAGCCAGTTGTTGTAGGTGCTTTCAATACCTTCGATACCGAAGTCATCGATATTGGTCACGCCAACGAGCTGCGCTGTGATTTCACCGGCAGGGTAATAACGGCGCGACTCAGGCTTTAAATGCACGCCGGGGAGTTTGAGCTGGCGGATATATTCGGCAACCGCCGGAGTCACCTGGCGTTTAAGGTAGGTAAAGCGTTTGGATGGGCTGTCTTTCACCCGGGAAATCAGCTCGGACGGCTTTTCGTGCAGCACGTCGGCCAGCGCTTCCCAGCGACGCATGTCGTTGAAACCGCCCTTTTCACTCACTTCTTTCGGGTCGGCATACACGGCTTGAACCGGCACACTCACCGCCAGCATTTCGCCGTTTCGGTCGGTAATCAGGCCGCGCTGCACCGCATTGCTGCTGGTACGCAGGGTGCGCATGTCACTCTCGCGCTTAAGCTTGTCCGGCTCAATCAGCTGGATATAGGCTGCGCGCCCCACAAGGCTGGTAAACAGCAGACAGACGAACGCCACCACCACGTACAAACGCCATGGAATGGGCTGAGCCTTCAGGTTGCGTTTTGCCTGCTTACTCATGGCACTCTCACAACCACTTCTTCATTGGGAAGGGGTCTGACCATATTCAGTTCCTTTGTCGCTATCCTTGTTATCCGGCTGTGCTCGGCTAACGATTGCTCTTCGAGCAGCAAGTTACGCCACTCGATGTCCAGTCTGTCTCGCTCCTGCTGCAGCTGCGCCTCTTCAGAGGTGAGCTGGCGACAGGAATGACTTGTATATACAACTGCCATTCCGTTGAACATCACCACTACAGCCAATGAAAACAGCCATTTGTGATGCCAAAGGTCCATCAGGACAATGCGCGGCAGATCCAGCGGCTTGCTCATCCTTTAACCTCAGTCGCTCAGACGTTCTGCTACCCTGAGCACCGAGCTGCGGGCTCTGGCATTACGTTCAATTTCTTCATCCGACGGCATCATCGCCTTGCCGATGGGCATCAGCGTGCGCGATTTGTTCAGCTGTGCCTCGGTCACAGGCAAACCGTGGGGCACTTCCTCACCCTGGCTGTGACGGCGGATAAAGCGCTTCACAATCCTGTCTTCCAGTGAATGGAAGCTGATAACCGACAGGCGCCCGGCGGGAGCCAGTACCTTTACCGCGCCCTCAAGAGCCTGATCGATTTGCTCAAGTTCGCTGTTGATATAAATGCGAATGGCCTGAAACACCCGGGTGGCCGGATGCTTATTGCGCTCTTTGCTTTTGGCAACGCGGGCGATGAGGTCAGCCAGTTCTTTGGTGCGGGTAAACGGAGTTTGCTCGCGGTCGGCGGCAATACAGCGGGCGATATGGCGGGCATTACGCTCTTCACCATAGGTTTTGAACACCCAGGCCATGTCTTCCACTTCGGCGCGGGCCAGCCACTGGGCAGCAGTTTCGCCCTGGGAGTTATCCATCCGCATATCGAGCGGACCGTCGCGCAAAAAGCTGAAGCCACGGTCGGCATCGTCGAGCTGTGGCGATGACACACCAAGATCCAGCAGCACGCCGTCTATCTTACCCACCAACCCCAGCTCGGTGACGTAATCGGCCAGCTGACCAAAACCACCGTGGACGATTTGAAACCGGCTATCGGCCGCAAACTGCTCGGCAGCCTTAATGGCCTGAGGATCGCGATCGATGGCAATAAGGCGTCCATTGGGGCCAAGGCGGGACAAGACCTCGCGCGAGTGGCCGCCACGGCCGAAGGTGCCGTCGATATAAATGCCGTCCGCACGAATGTTGAGACCATCGACAGTCTCTTTCAGCAGCACGGACAAATGGGCGAATTCCTGGCTCATTGCTCTCTTCTTATTTCCCTGGGTTCACTCATCAGAGTGAAAAATCTGCAAGACGCTCGTTTGCCGCCAAATCCTCTGCGCGGATAATGTCCTGCGCATCCTGAATTTGAGCCTGCCAACGTTCTTCGTCCCACAGTTCAAATTTATTAAGTTGTCCCACCAGCATGGCCTTCTTATCCAAGTGGGCGTACTGGCGCAGTGGCGGCGGCAACAGCAATCGGCCGTTGGCATCCATATCCACTTCATGGGCATAACCGAGCAACATCCGCTTAAGCGCGCGCTCAGTGGGTTGGGTATCTGACAGTTTCAGCAGCTTAGCCTCAATCAGGCTCCACTCGGCCGCCGGGTAGATCAGCAAACAGCAGGATTGAATATCGACCGTGATAACAAGACGACCGGCGTGCTCAGACAACAAAGCATCACGGTATCGCGTCGGAACAGCGATCCGTCCTTTGGTATCCAAATTGATTGCACTCGCGCCTCGAAACACTGTTTGATGGCCCCCATCGAAGTTGTTTGATCCACAAAGATCCACAATTTCCCACGATTGCTAAGTGTAGGGACAGTGCGCAACCTCTGTCAAGGGTGCAAAACAGCGATAAATCCAGACAGGAAGCGGCCTCGCGCCATGTTCCAAGAATGTTGTTCAAGTGGGAAAAAGTGGCTGCTTTTTGCTAAACGGTGGAAAAAACACACATTAAATAGCAGTCAAAAAACCAGTATCCGGCTGCGCCGGTGGGGCTTGGGCCCAATTTCCAGCCAAAAGGTGGATTTTGACCCTTGAATTGGTCGTTACAAATCTGTGAAGATGCGTGACACCTTCGACTGATCCAAGCAGAAATATGACTTCGATCACCCAAGTACGACGCCTGCACCGGCTACTCGCCCCCATTATCGGGTTGCAACTCCTGCTCTGGAGTCTGAGCGGCGCCTATATGGTACTGACAAATATCAGCGATATTCATGGGGATTTTCTTATCAGCGAGCCACAGCTTGCGATTGAGATAGAGAAGGTAAGCTACTCATTTGCCGCCGTCGGCGCACAATTTCCGGACGCCACGCAAATCCGCCTCAAACAGACATCATCCGGCCCCGTGTATCTTTTGCGAAGCCAGGGTCGCCCCCTTGCCATATCGGCACGTACAGGTGAACCCTTACCCATACCGGACGAAGCTCAAATCCGTAGTTACGCAAAACTTGTATATACAAGTGACGATTCCATTATCTCGGTGACAAAGTTCGAGGACACAGCCCCCGCTGAAATCAATCCAAGGCTGCTGCCGCTGTGGCGGGTCGATTTTGATGCGCCGCTCGTGCCGAGCCTGTATTTTTCAGCCACCACGGGAGAGCTTGTCGGTAAGCGCCATCATGGCTGGCGCCTCTTTGACATCATGTGGATGTTGCACATCATGGATTACGATACGCGGGAAAACATTCACAACAACCTGCTGCGCATAGCCTCAGCGCTGGCCTTACTGCTCGCTCTCAGCGGCTCAGTGCTTGCCTGGCGCAGTATCAGGGCACCGCAGCCGCCAGGAAACGAGCGAGAGGAAGACGAACAGCAGGGAGTCAAGCAACAAAGAGCCGAGCAACAGGGAGACAGGAAACCGAGAGACAGGAAACCGAGAGACAGGCAACAGGGAGCCGAGCAATGAGCGCGCTGAAACTGCACCGCATTGTTGCCGCCGTGTGTGCGCTGCAGATGTTGCTCTGGTTAGGCTCTGGGCTCGCATTAAGCCTTATCAGCGAAGATTATCTGGATTCTGGCGCTTTTCGAACCGAGCGCACAGCCCCGAACTCTGATGCGGCAAAGCCAATTCCGCCCGGCGCGCTGCCGGGTGATGTGCTTGAAATCAAAATGGATTACCTGCTCGAGCGCCCCGTATATCGCCTTAAGCTGGCATCAGGTAACAGCAGCCTATGGGCCGACACCTTATCGCCACTGGTGCTAAGCGACGATGCGCTTAAGCAAATTGCCGCCGCCAGCATCAGCGCGCCGCTTACTGACACTATAGACTATGTTGCCGGTGACAGCATCGGCTTTCCTGACATAGCGCGGGTCGCCCTGTTCAAGGCGCAAACCGCGCGGGACACCCGGGTGCTGCTCGATGCGGACAGTGGCGCAGTGCTTGCCCACAAAGACCAAGGCTCAGATCTGAAAGAGCTGCTGCTGATGCTGCACTTTATGGATTACGCCCCCGGCAACGGTATCGGGTTCAATGCCTGGCCAATCCGACTCTTTGCACTACTGACCTTGATGATGGTGCTGTCGGGCCTTGTCTCCCTCTACCAGAAATGGCAAGCGGGCTATTTTCGACTTTCGAGCGGCAAATCAGCCACCACCGACCTGATAGTTGAAGATTGCCAGGGCCGCGAGCTTGGACGCTTTGCGCCAAGGGCCTCATTACTCGACACCATCAATGCCGATGGCGACAAACTGCCGACCCACTGCGGCGGCGGTGGCAGCTGCGGTATGTGTGCGCTGATGTTTATCGAGAATCCCCCCACGCCTACGGCTGCCGATATCGACAAATTGGGGCAAAGGGTCGAGGCAGGAATGCGTCTTGCCTGCCAGCACGGTCACTGCGGCGGCAGGGTCAGGCTGATCAGCAAGGGGCAAGAACGTTTTTGGCAAAAACATGCACCAAGCGAACCCGCCTTTGATAAAAATGTCTAAATAATAGACACCTTATGCCGATATAAGAGATAGAAGGGTTAATCGGCAAGCAAAGGAGGCAGGTAATAATGAGTGGACTCGACGCCATCTACGCCATGTTGGCGCAACCGGTAAAGGTAACGCTGGAGCGTCGCCGCCGGGTAAAACAGCTCGACAATGACACGGCTATCGACAAAGACAGCCACGAGCCGCCGCAGTCGCAGCTTCCGCCCGATGCCAACCCTGCCCAGGCCAATACCGCACCAGCGGATGACAACCAGCGCCCACGTGAAAGCGTGAATAAACCCTTAGTTGAACGCCGCTCCCGCCGCACCGGCAGAAACATCGACATTGAAGTGTAAAGCGGCCGCCTGACCTTAAGGCGGCCCACAGGGTTGATGGCAGGATGATTATTGCCATACGAAGTTTTGTTGGCTCAAGCTTGTATATACAAGTGTCACACTAAAGGCTTCAAAGCGGCCTTATCTTCCGCCTTTTGCATTGCCAGCCTTGCTTGCCTGCAAGGCGCGGCAAGCAAGGCTGCACAAGCAAAGCAGAAAAGGGCCGGCTAAGCCTCAGTCTGCGCTCAGACAACGCCTCACCGCCCGCTGCCAGCCGCCATAAAGCACAGCGCGCTCGCTATCATCCATCAGCGGCACAAAACGCCTGTCTATGACACTCTTGTGGCGGATTTCATCGACACAGCTCCAAAAGCCGGTGGCGAGGCCAGCAAGAAAGGCCGCTCCCAGCGCTGTCGTTTCAGTCAGTGCCGGGCGCAGCACCTCAACGCCTGAGATATCGGCCTGAAACTGCATCAAAAAGTCATTTGCTACCGCACCGCCATCCACCTTCAACTGCTTAAGGGCGACGCCGCTGTCTTTACTCATGGCATCAAGCAGGTCACGGCTTTGGTAAGCGATAGCCTCAAGCGCAGCGCGGATGATGTGATTGCGGTTAGCGCCGCGGGTGAGTCCAACGAGAGTGCCACGGGCATCCGGATCCCAATAGGGCGCGCCCAGGCCCACAAAGGCCGGCACCAGATACACGCCGTTGGTGTCGTCCACCTTGGAGGCAAAATACTCGGTGTCGCTGGCATCGCGGATTAGACCAAGCTCGTCCCTAAGCCATTGAATAGTGGCGCCGCCCATAAATACCGCGCCTTCCAGCGCGTAGCTTATCCCGCCATCGGCCCCAACAGCGATGGTGGTTAAGAGACCATGCTCTGACTTAACCGCCTGCTCGCCTGTGTTCATCAGCAAAAAGCAGCCGGTGCCATAGGTGTTTTTGGCCATTCCGGGCTCGACGCACAGCTGACCAAACAGCGCCGCCTGCTGATCGCCCGCCATACCGGCAACCGGGATTTGTGTGCCTTCACCGGCAATTCGGGTGGTGCCATACACAGCCTGGGACGATTTAACCCCGGGCAGCAGGCTGCGGGGGATGGTAAGCGCCTCAAGCAGCTCATCATCCCATTCACCGCTGTGGATGTTGTACATCAGGGTACGGGAGGCATTGGTGGGGTCGGTCACATGCACCTTGCCTTCAGTGAGCTTCCACACCAACCAGGTATCGACTGTGCCAAACAGCAGCTCGCCTGCGTCGGCCCGCTCACGCACGCCGGGAATATTATCGAGGATCCATTTGATTTTTGTGCCGGAAAAATAAGGGTCGAGCAGAAGGCCGGTTTTTTCGCGAAACAGCCCTTCTAGTCCCGCCGCTTTAAGGGATTCACAAATGGCCGCACTGCGACGACATTGCCACACAATGGCGTTATAAACCGGCTTGCCGGTTTCTTTATCCCAGATGATGGTGGTTTCGCGCTGATTGGTGATACCGATGGCGGCGACCTGCTCGGCATGAATACCGGCGCGGGCAAGTACCTCAATCAAGGTCGAGCTTTGTGAGGCCCAGATCTCCATCGGATCGTGCTCGACCCAACCGCCCTGGGGATAAATCTGACTGAACTCGCGCTGCGACACAGCCACCAGATTGGCGTCGCGATCAAACACTATGGCACGGGAACTGGTGGTACCCTGATCGAGTGCCACCACAAAGGCTTTAGGCTCAGCAGCAGGCTGACTCATGGCAAAATCCTTTTAAAAACAGATATGCAGCGCTCAGGCATTGCCCGAGCAACTTTCCCTATTGGGCCTGCGGCGCGCCGGGCTGTTCCAATTGATTATCACGGGGCTCACAGCCATGGGCCGGGTAATACCAAATAGAAGAGATTTTTTTGTCGACCAGCTCATATACGCCGATGGAGCATTGGCTGCTCACTTCACCCTCGACCTGCCAGCTGACTTGCTCAAGGATACTGACATAATTACCCGACACGGTCAGTGACAGGATATCGGCCTGCGCACCGGGCAGGGATTCAAAGTAATCCTGCAGCGCGGCGCCGAATTCGGCCTGGGTTTCGGCCTTAGTATCGACTTTCTGGCCCTTGATATGGTTCCAGTACACGTCCGGGTTGGTTTGAGACAGCATCTGGGCAATGTTTTTCTGATTGAATGCCGCCAGAAATTCCCGCACAACCGCCTCAGGGGCGTTGGCTTTGGCAACGCTGGCCTCGGGAGCGACCACGGGGGCGGAGGAAGAGATTTCAACCGGCGAGACCTGCGCAAAGGACGATGCGGCCAACAAGGCAGAAAGCAACAACAGGGGTTTCATTTTGCACCTCTTATATTGTTCGGGCAGCCGGGCGCCATTAAAGGCGGCGAGGCAACCTGTGTTCATACATTGGTTGAACACTATACAAGAAACTGGCGATAGCAAAAGCCCCGCAATTGCGGGGCTTGGCGAATTTACGCTTGGGTGCGGCTTACATCTTGTAGCTTAACTGCACACCAGCCAGCCACACGCTGCCACCGGCTTCACCGTTAAAGCTCACATGGGCAAGACCGGCAAGGTTTTGCTCTTCATCAATCGGCGCGTAACCATGGGCGCGGATGTAGGTCAGGCCAAAGTCCACCAGCAGATTTTCACTGGCGCGGTAACCGGCACCAACGCTGAACCACAAACGATCTGAGTCAGGAATGGTGGTGGTGCGGAACTCATCTTCCACCGCAGTGCGGTCAACAGCAAAGCCGCTGCGCACAGTCCAGTCCTGATTCACATTCCAGGTTGAACCAATGGCAAAGCGCCAGTTGTCTTTAAAGTTCTCTTCTTTCACCAGATCCGACTCGATACCGCCCACAGGCTTTGTGTCGCCTGGGAAGTAAGCCACCAGCTGGTCAAACACGCTCCACTGGGTCCAGTTGATACTGGCGTGCAGCGCCACATCGCTGCTCAGCTGATGGAAAGACGACAGCTCAGCAAAGGCTGGCAGCTCCAGCGGCATGTAGCCTTCGATATCCAGGTTCTGGCCACCGTTGTACAGCAGGCCAGAGGCCTTGCCAGACAGCTCCAGCTCTACGCCGCTGTGATAGGCCAGACCAAATCGATGGTTTTCAGTGGCCTGCCAGCTGCCGCCAACTTGCCAGCCGTAGCCAACATCATCGCCTTCCATGGTCTTGAGCACAGTGCCGGGAGCAGGCAGACGGGCAGAAATCTGCGGAGGCAGATTTGGATTGGCCTTGATGGCACCAACCCAGGCTGGGGTTGACGCGCCGATGCTGCCTTCACCGTACACCACGCGGGCACCGGCGCCCAGTGTCACGGCGTCGTTCAGGCGATAGGCGATATTGGGGTTGAACTCAACGGTGGTCACTGCGGTTTCACTGCCAAACAAAGAGGCAGCGTGGGTTGCAGGCAATTCGGTTGCCAGACCATAGTTGGAGTTGACCGCCAGACCCCAAGTCCAGTTGTCGTTGATTTGGCTTGAGTAATAGAAGTTAGGGATAAGCGCACTGTCGGCAACATCATAGGCGTCGGCGTTCAGCGTCACGCCCTGCGGACCAAGCACAGGTGAAGCAATGTGCACATCGCCGGTTACGTCCACTTCGGTGGCCACGTAGATCCCCCCGCCGGAAACCTGGCGGCCTTCAAGGTAGGAGAGCATCGCCGGGTTACGCGCTTGGGCGGAGGCGTTGTCAGCCATGGCCGCTTCACCGGCAAAGGCACGGCCAAGACCGGTGGCAGAATATTCGGCCAGCTGGAAGCCGGCGGCATTTACCTGAGTCGTGATCCCCAGAAGCGCCGCAGATACGGCAAAAGTCAGTGCTGTCTTTTTCATTGTGAGTCTCTGTTATCTGTACTGGTTTGCTGTTCAGGGAATGCCAAACCTAGAGCATTCACTCAAAACAAATGCATGGCAGTGTATCCATGCAGAAGATCTTTGCAACCACAGCCACAAAAACAGCAGATTTCACTGGCACATTACTATTCACACAGTCAGCAAATGACCAAGATCACAGCTTTAAACACCAAGAAGAAACAGATTGATGCCATAAGGTTCGCCAGCTGACTGTCAAAACAGACAACAAAACCAACCAACTCAATGTTTTTATTGCTTAATATTCATATAAAACAGAAAAACAACTGTTCACCAAAATCAGCAATCTGATTCAGAATAATTCACTACTCCACATGGTAAAACCACTTCCTGACAGAGAGCGAGATATAAAATACCATTTAGAATCAGCAGGCTAATAAAATCAAACAACAAAGAAAAACGGCCACCCGCCCCCAATCAAGGTGCCGAATGACCGTTTTTACGCGGCGCTGCTACAGGTGTACGCCGAAATTGGCTCGCAGGTTTTCAGCGACGCCAGGCAGGTATACGTGACTCGTAGTCGCTGATGGCCGCTTCGTGTGCCAGGGTCAGACCGATGGCGTCCAACCCCTTGAGCAGGTTCTGACGGGCAGACTCGGCCAGGGTAAAGCTAAACTCGGCACCCGATGGCGACACCACCTTGAGGTTTTCCAGATCCACAGTCACCTCGGCGCCTTCGCATGCTTCCACTTCGTCCATCAGCTGACGTACAGCGGCTTCCGGCAAACGCACCGGCAGCAGGCCGTTGTTGATTGAGTTACCGTAAAAGATGTCGGCAAAGGTGGGCGCAATGATGGCGCGCAGGCCAAAGTCCGCCAACGCCCAGGGGGCGTGCTCACGGCTGGAGCCGCAGCCAAAGTTCTCCTGGGCCAGCAGAATAGTGGCGCCCTTGTACCTTGGTTTATTGAGGTTGAACTCGGGGTTTGGCACATCACCAGCGTCATCCAGATAGCGCCAGTCGTGGAACAGGTGAATACCAAAGCCGTCCTTGGTCACCTTGGACAGGAACTGCTTGGGGATTATCTGATCCGTGTCGATGTTGGCCGAATCTATGGCCACCGCCAGCCCCTTGTGGGTAGTAAAAGCCTGCATTGATTAATCCTCCAGGGGTCTGTGAACGCGAATATCGACAAAGTGACCGGAAACCGCAGCAGCTGCGGCCATGGCAGGGCTCACCAGATGGGTGCGGCTGCCGCGCCCCTGGCGTCCTTCAAAGTTGCGGTTACTGGTTGAAGCACAGCGATCGCCCGCTTCAAGCCTGTCGTCGTTCATCGCAAGACACATGGAGCAGCCGGGCAAACGCCACTCAAAACCCGCCTCAAGGAAGATTTTATCCAAGCCCTCAGCCTCGGCCTGCAGTTTTACCTGTCCTGAACCCGGTACCACGATGGCGGTCACGCCAGTGGCGACCTTGCGGCCCTTGGCCTGAGCGGCAGCAGCGCGCAAATCTTCAATGCGGGAGTTGGTGCAGGAGCCGATAAACACCTTGTTGATCGCGATGTCGGTCATGGGCGTGCCCGGGGTCAGATCCACATAGGCGAGCGCCTTCTCCATGCTGGTACGCACCACGGGATTGGTTTCATCGGCGGGGTTTGGTACCACGCCGTCGATAGCCACCACCTGGCCTGGGTTAGTGCCCCAGGTCAGCTGCGGCGCAATGGCGGCGGCTTCCAAAACCACTTCGGCATCAAACACGGCATCGGCATCTGTGTGCAGCTCACGCCAGTCGGCCAGAGCCTGCTGCCAGGCATCGCCCTTGGGGGCAAACTCGCGGCCCTCAAGATAAGCAAAGGTGGTTTCATCGGGGGCGACCATACCGGCCTTGGCCCCCATTTCGATGGCCATGTTGCACACAGTCATGCGGCCTTCCATGGAGAGGTCGCGAATGGCCTCACCACAGAACTCCACCACATAGCCGGTGCCGCCATCCATGCCGATTTTGCCAATAATGGCCAGCACTATGTCTTTGGCGGTGATGCCGTCGGCCACCTTGCCGCGCACCTCGATTTTCATGGTCTTGGCCTTGAGCTGGCGCAGGGTCTGGGTAGCCAGTACATGCTCCACTTCCGAGGTACCAATACCGAAGGCGAGCGCACCGAAGGCGCCGTGGGTGGCTGTGTGGGAGTCGCCGCACACAATCACAGTGCCAGGCAGGGTTACGCCAAGCTCGGGGCCCATCACATGCACAATACCCTGATTGGGATGGTGAATATCGTACAGGCGCACATTAAAGTCGCGGCAGTTGTCAGCCAGGGTTTCAACCTGAGTGCGGGCCATGGGGCTTAATGCCGTCAGACTCGCGCTCTTGGTAGAGGTGTTGTGATCCATGGTGGCGAAGGTCTTTTCCACCGCCCGCAGCTTGCGGCCAGCCATCTTCAGACCGCTGAAGGCCTGAGGCGAGGTCACCTCGTGCACCAGATGGCGGTCTACATAGATGATGGGCGCTTCACCGGCAGGCTCGGCCACCAGGTGGGCGTCCCACACTTTTTCATACAGGGTCTTTCCCATCACACACCTTCCCGGATTGCGTTGGCGATAAAGTCGCCCATTTCTTTGGTTGATTTGGCCAGATGACGCTCGTTGGCATTGAGAAGCTCTCCGGTGAGGAAACCGGCTTCCAATGCTGCACTAACAGCGCGCTCGATACAGGCAGCGGCCTCTTCCTGCTTAAGGCTGTGGCGCAGCATCAGCGCGGCAGACAGAATTTGCGCAATCGGGTTGGCAATGCCTTTACCGGCGATATCCGGCGCGCTGCCACCTGCGGGTTCATACAGACCAAAGCCTGAGCCATTCATGGACGCAGAAGACAACAGCCCCATGGAGCCGGTGAGCATGGCGATTTCATCGGACAGAATGTCGCCAAACAGGTTTGAGCAGAGCATCACGTCGAAATCGAACGGACGACGCAGCAGCTGCATGGTGGCGTTATCGATATAGATGTGCTCAAGGGTCACATCGGGGAAGTCTTTGGCAACTTCCTCCACCACCTGACGCCACAGCACAGAGCACGCCAGCACGTTGGCCTTGTCCACAGAAGTCACCTTGCCGCGACGACCACGGGCAGCCTCGAAGGCGATTTTGGCGATGCGGCGGATTTCGCGGCGGCTGTAACGCATGGTGTCGAAAGCCTCCTCTTCTTCACCTTCGCCCTGACGGCCTTTTGGCTTGCCAAAATAGATGCCGCCGGTCAGCTCACGCACGCACAGCACATCGAAGCCCTGAGAGGAGATATCGGCGCGCAGCGGCGACATGTGCTCAAGACCTGTGTGCAGCTTGGCCGGACGCAGGTTACAGAAAAGCTCGAAGTGACCACGCAGTGGCAGCAAGGCGCCACGCTCAGGTTGCTCGTTGGGTGGCAGATGCTCCCACTTGGGGCCACCCACCGAGCCAAACAGGATGGCATCGGCTGCTTCACAGCCCTTGAGGGTCGCATCCGGCAGCGGGCAGCCGTGGTTGTCGATGGCAATACCGCCCACATCGTATTCGCTGTACTCGATATCGAGGTTAAAGCGTGTCTCGATGGCACTCAGCACCTTACGCGCCTCTGCCATCACCTCGGGACCAATGCCGTCTCCCGCCAATACCGCAATCTGGTAACTCATGCTTTGCTCTGCTCCTGCGACTCTATTCTTTATGTTTTAAATTTTTGACCGGACGACTTACACGCCGCCCAGCTCACGACTCTTTTGAATTTGCTGCTTGCAATGGGCCACCTTGTCGGCGCGCCAGGTCAGGTTCATCACATGCACCAGCGCGCGGGCCGAAGCCTCGACTACGTCGGTGGCAAGCCCCACACCGTGGAAGTTGCGCTCGCCGTAGCGGGCGGTGATGTCCACCTGCCCCAATGCATTCTGACCTTCGCCTTTGGCGCCAAGCTTGTAGCTGCTGATATTGATGTTGCAGCCGCTGGCGCGGGCGATGGCGTTATAGGCAGCATCCACAGGACCATTGCCGGTGGCGGCCTCGGTGACGACTTCTTCCCCGATGCGGATCCGCACTGTGGCGGTGGCCTGGCCTTCGGTGGAGTCAGACTGCACGACGAGCTGCTCCATCACATAATGGTCATCGTCTTCGGCCTGGGCTTCCATAAAAGCCAGCGCTTCCAGGTCGTAATCGAACACCTGTCCCTTGCGGTCGGCCAGTTTCAAAAACTCGGCGTACAACACATCCATATCGTAATCATCCGGGCCATAACCCATTTCTTCCATGCGGTGCTTAATCACATGGCGGCCGGAGCGCGAGGTCATGTTCAGGTTGTTACGGTTCAGGCCTATGCTCTCGGGGGTCATGATTTCATAGGTGTTTTGCGCCTTTAACATGCCGTCCTGGTGGATACCGGAGGAGTGGGTAAAGGCGTTGGAGCCCACAATGGCCTTGTTGGGCTGAATAGGCATGTTGCACAGCTGGCTGACCAGCGACGAGGTGCGGTGAATTTCGCGGGCGTTGATGTTGGTCGACAGCCCCAGCAAATCTTTGCGGGTGGCCAAAATCATGGCGATTTCTTCCAATGAACAGTTACCAGCGCGCTCACCGATACCGTTGACGGTACATTCAATCTGGCGCGCGCCCATTTGCACCGCGGCGATGGAGTTGGCCACCGACAAACCCAAATCGTCATGGCAGTGCACCGAAATCACGGCCTGATCTATGTTCGGCACCCGGTTAAACAGGGTCTGGATAATACCGCCAAACTCGCTCGGCACTGTATAACCCACGGTATCCGGAATATTAATAGTGCGGGCACCGGCGTTAATTGCGGCCTCAACCATGCGGCACAGGTTATCAATCGGGGTGCGGCCGGCGTCTTCACAGGAGAATTCCACGTCATCGGTAAAGCGGCGGGCGTATTTCACCGCGCCCACGGCCATCTCCAGCACCTGTTCGAAAGAGCGTTTGAGCTTGCTCTCCACGTGGATGCTGGAAGTTGAAATGAAGGTGTGAATACGGAACTGTTCGGCCACCGACAGCGCCTGCGCGGCGGCATCAATGTCCTTTTCGAGCGCCCGGGACAAGGCGCATACCCGGCTGTTTTTAATATTGCGGGCAATGGTTTGCACCGACTCAAAGTCACCGGGAGACGATACCGGAAAGCCCACTTCCATCACATCTACCCCAAGGCGCTCGAGGGCGAAGGCGATTTGCAGCTTCTCTTTAACCGACAGGCTCGCGGCCAGCGCCTGTTCGCCGTCCCTTAAGGTAGTATCAAAAATGATGACGCTGTTTGACATTCCGCTTCTCCATGGAACCCGCCTGAGGTTCGCTGTTTCACTGCTTTAATGACTGTTGTTAAAACGAAAAACCCCGCGACTTCGGCGCGGGGTTTTGTGTGGTTTGCTTATTCAGCGAGCGTGCAACACTAACTCCTCCGCGCAGGGTTTGCGAGAGAAAGAAGAAGGAGAAGCTCAAAACGCACACTGATTCTATTCATAAAAACCAAATAATTATGCTGGACAAAAACCAGACTGGTGACCCTATATGTAACGTGCGGCTTTGGGAGTGTCAACCCCAAAATTTTCACATTGCACAGTTCAGACCAGCACCAATGACCAGTTTTAGCTCGGGTTCAACACAAAAGCGGTGTTTTTTCAGGCAAGGGCGCACAAGCAACCTGATGATTCGCTTAAGGCAGCAGATTACAATCCAGCCAAAAGCGCTTTTTCGATTTATGCACATAGCATTCGAAAATTGGTATACTGCCCGCCGCAAACTGATATGTCGATACACCCGGAGTCACAATGGAATTTCATCAAAGGATTTGTTGCGCGCTGCTATGGCTGCTGCCATGGTTTGCCTGTGCGTCAGACCCGCTGGATGATCTCAACACTCTGGTATATCAGTACCCGGCCGAAGCCAATAAAAAGCTGCTCAAACTTGAAGAAGAGTTCAGAAGCCATAAGCCTGAGCCCTTCAAGGAGCTGCGTTTAAAGATACTGCGCTGCGAAGCCCTGTTACAAATGGGCGAAAACGAAGCCGCCATCAACATGGCTCAAACCGGCGAGGCCATCGCCAAGCAGCTGCGGGCCGAGCATGTCAGGCCCTATTTTATGTCATGCCTGGCCGACGCCTACAGCAGCTACGACAATCTGCAAATCGCGCTGCCGCAACTGGACTCCGCCATCACGCTGGCCAAACGTTATCAGCAACCCCAGGCCTTGGTGACAGCACTCAGGCTGCGCGGCCAGATAGATACCGAAAACGACAACTTTACTTCGGCTATTGAAGATTTGCGTCTGGCACTCGATGTCTACGACAGCATAAACATTCAGGAAGAAAATTGGGCATGGCCCCCCAAGGCCTACGTTCAGGCCGCCATGGGCAACCTGCTTTACGCAACCGGCGATACTCAGCAAGCCATGTACTATATGGAGCAGGGACTGAAAAGCCCGGAGGCAAAGGGGAAAATTCGTCAGGTGCTTCTGCTCAATGCCGCCAAAATTGCATTCCATCAGGGGAACACAGAAGCCTCTGACAGGTACCTTAAAGAAGCCCGCACCTTACTGCCTGAGCTTAGCTCTGCGCTGGAATTGGCTATCAGCTACTCCATCATTGCATCCATCGAAATAGAAAGAGGCCGCGCAGAAAAAGCGAGGGAATTGCTTGAAGTTGCACTGAACACCTTTGAGCAACAGCAAAAACAGGTCCACTCAATGCGCACCCGCAAATTGCTTGCCGACGTTGCCTTTGCCAGTGGTGATGATAAAACGGCGCTGGCGCTGATGGAAAAGGCCATCCGCACCGCACAGCAAATGCAGGTCTATTCCGATTTGGCCAATTACCAGCTGGCATTGGCAAAGTACTATGCCGACCAAAACGAGTACAAGCGCGCCTATCAGTATCTTGACCAGAGCTATCAAGCCGCCAATAAGGCCAACGCCAATACCAATCACACCCGGGTGCTGCAATTCAAGGCGCGCCTCAGCCAGCGCACCAGTGATGCAACTCTGGAAAAAGTGCTCAGCGACAATCTGCAGGACAGACGCAATATCAATTGGATGTATCTGTTTTTACTGACCATGGTGGTGCTACTGCTCAGCATAGTGATTTGGCAATTGATGCGGCATATGGCGCTGAGAAAGGCAATGCAGGTTGAGCCAGCCCCGCAAACGCCGCAGCAGCATCTTGAAAGCGCCATGCAGCACGCCAAGCGTGGCAATCACTCGCTGTCTATTTTGCTGCTCAATGTCCGCGAAGTGGACCCTGTGGAGTTGCCGGAGCTAAAGCTTGCGCTGGAAAAGCGGCTGCGTGAGACCGATATGATTTTCCGCCACTCAGGCGATGAGCTGTTGATTTTACTGCCCTATACCAGCAATCAGGGCGCTGAGCTGGTGATGGAGCAATTAACCCCTGAGCTTGCAAAATTCAGCGATGGGAAAAACAACCTGGGCCATGCCTGCATGCATCAGTTTGATACCGCCGAGACCCTGATTAAACGCGCGACCACCCGGGGCATGAGCCGGGCTCAGCTCGACGGAAACTCGCCGGCAAGATAAGCCTCGATTTCATCAAGAAACGCGGCGCCAAACTTGGCAAGCTTACGCTCGCCCACGCCGTTGACCGCCAGCAGCTCACCTTCTGACTTAGGCATCATCCAAGCCATTTCCGCCAGGGTGGCATCGTTGAACACCAGATACGGCGGCAGATCGTGCTCCTCAGCAATAGTGCGGCGCAGCGACTTGAGCCTGGCAAACAAGCGGCGGTCGTAATTAATCGGCGCCTTGCTGTTAGTCCGTTTACGGGGCGCCTCGGCAAGACTCAGCCTTGGCTCCGCCAGCATCAGCGCAACGTCGCCTTTGAGTACAGGTCTCGCCGACGGATTAAGCCGCACAGAGGAGCCGCGGGTAATGTCCTGACTGGCAAGCCCCAGATGAATGAGCTGGCGCACCACACTGAGCCAATGCTCATGGCTCTTATCCTTGCCTATGCCCCAGGTCGTCAGCTTATCGTGACCGCGCTCGACCACAGACGCCGCCTTGGAGCCCCGCAGCACTTCAATCAGATGGTTGACACCAAAGCGCTGCTCAAGCCTGTATATACAAGATAAAACCTTCTGCGCATCTTCGGTGCCATTGTATCTTTTGGGTGGGTCGAGGCAGATATCGCAGTTACCACAAGGCTCATTGGCCGACTCGCCAAAATAGTGCAGCAGCACCTGACGGCGGCAGGTTTGCGCCTCGGCAAAGGCCGCCATTGATGACAGTTTATGAAACTCTACCTGCTGCTGCGGCCCGGGGGGCTGCTGCTCAATCAAGTGCCGTACCCGGCCAATGTCCGCAGGATCAAACAGCAGCAGCGCCTCGGCATCCAAACCATCGCGCCCGCCGCGGCCGGTTTCCTGGTAGTAAGACTCGATGCTTTTCGGGATGTCATAGTGCACCACAAAGCGCACGTTGGACTTGTTGATCCCCATGCCAAAGGCAACTGTAGCAACAACCACATCTATCTGATCTTTAAGAAAACGCTCCTGCACACTGGCCCGCTCATCCACTGTCATACCGGCATGATAAGCCTCGGCGTAAAAGCCTTGCTGGCGTAAACGCTGAGCCACTTCATCCACCCGGCGACGACTGCCACAATACACTATGCCGCTGGCGCCTTTCTGAGACTGAATAAATTGGCGCAGCTGATTGGCTGCATTGAGCTTTTCAGCCACTGTGTAGCGAATATTGGGCCGGTCAAAACTGGACAGGTGCTGATACGGTGCAATCGCAAGTCGCTGACAAATGCTGACCCGGGTCGCGGCATCTGCGGTGGCCGTCAACGCCATCACAGGCACATGGGGGAATCGCTGTTTGAGTTGACCGAGCTCGGCATACTCAGGACGGAAGTCATGACCCCATTCACTGATGCAATGCGCCTCATCGATGGCAAACAAACTCAGCTGCACATCGTCAAGCCGACTTAAAAAGTCGCCCTGCAGCAAACGCTCCGGTGATACATAGAGCAGCTTCAGCTCGCCCTGACGCAATTGCCGCAGTACTTCTATCGCCTGCTCACGCCCCTGGGACGAATTCAGGTAAGCCGCAGCGACACCGGATTGCAGCAGGCTGTCGACCTGATCCTTCATCAGTGAAATCAGCGGCGACACCACCAAAGTCACGCCGGGCAACACCAGCGCAGGCACCTGATAACAAAGGCTTTTACCGCCACCGGTAGGCATGATCACCAGACAATCTTCACCGGCACATACCCGCTGCATTACCTCCCGCTGCCCGGGACGAAAATCCCGGTAGCCAAATACCTGAGACAGGCATTGACCCAGTGCGTCGGATTGGGAAATGGGTGCGAGTTGTTCCATGAAACTGCCATTGGATGAAATCAGGCCGACATTCTAACCAAGCTGGCGCCCTGTGTCTTGCGCCTTCCACCCACAAGGCCGACTGTTGCGGGAAATATCCGGCAACCGGCATGCAGAGTTGCCAATCAGCATGGTGAACGATTAACTGTAAAGCTTGAGCGTATAATAGTACGGCGCTTACAATGCGCGCCCCGCGGCGACTCATGCGCCCGACTTCAGAGATCCCAAGATGCACACAGAACACGAATTTCGAAAAGGCATGCTGCTGGCTATCGCCGCCTACACCATGTGGGGATTTGCGCCGCTGTATTTCAAACTACTGGCAGAGGTCCCGGCGACCGACATTTTGCTGCATCGGGTGCTGTGGTCATTTGTGTTCACCGCCATGCTGATGACTCTGATTGGTGGGTTTGACAAACTGAAGCAACTGCTGCGAAACCCCAGGCAATTGGGGGTGCTGCTGATAACCTCGGTGCTTATTGCCGGCAACTGGCTACTGTTTATCTGGGCGGTAAACAACGACCACATGCTGGATGCAAGCCTGGGTTATTACATCAACCCTTTATTTAACGTATTGCTTGGCATGATTTTTTTGGGTGAGCGACTGAGGCGCCTGCAGTGGCTGGCGGTAGCGCTTGCGGCGGCGGGTGTTGCGGTGCAGCTGATATCCTTTGGCTCTATTCCTGTGGTGTCGCTGGCACTGGCGGGCTCATTTGGCATTTATGGACTGCTTCGCAAGAAGGTCAAGGTAGACGCCAAAACCGGCTTGTTGGTGGAAACCGCGATTTTGATGCCGGTGGCGCTCGGTTACCTGATGATGACATTAGGCTCTGCCAGCCACAGCATGCTGGTAAATGACTGGCAGCTTAACCTGCTGCTGATGGCGGCCGGTATAGTCACCACGGCGCCGCTGCTGTGCTTTGCCGGCGCAGCCGTTCGTATCCCATTGTCCTTGCTTGGCTTTATTCAGTATATCGGCCCAAGCATCATGTTCATTCTCGCCGTAACCCTGTACAAGGAACCGTTCGATATCGAAAAGGCCATCACCTTTGGCTTTATCTGGACCGCGCTCGCCATCTTCTCCCTGGACATGCTGAGACGACGCGGCTAATCAGCCCTGTTGGGAATACTGGCCGCACTGAGCTGGCAGAGACGTACCACCAGCCCTTCCAATCGCTCGGCTAGCGAGCGGCGCCGGTCGCAACGGCCTGACGCAATGCGGCCAGCAGCTTGTCGCCGTCCGGGGTGCTGAGGACTAAGATGTAATTATCACTGGTCGGGATAACAAGCAGCGGCGCATCACCGGTCACCGACACCAACGCTCTGGTATCTGAATCTTTCAAGCGAAACCAACCCAGATTGTAACCCGGCATCCCCACACCATTGGTTCGAAACCCCAGCTTTGGCGCATCCGAAGCCTTTGCATCGATGACACGCGCGGCATCAAGCTGCAACGATGCTATCGGCACTTCGCGGCTGTATGCGGGCAAATCAAGCACAAGTTTGGTGGGCTCAAGCTGCACCTTAGCCGACAGAGCGCCTATAAAAATCCAGCCAAGCAGCAGGGTAACGGCGAGTATTATCCCGGTCGCCACCGAGCGCGCGGTCACCGTCATGGGCTTACGCCTGGCAAAGAAACCTATCAGCACAACCCCTGCCAGTAAGCCAACCGCGCCCCACAGCGCATTACCAGCGAGTGGTGCAAGTAAAAATGTGTGTGTTGTCATGACTAAGCCTTTGAATGATTAGTTCTCTTCGCTATCGAGCTCAAGCCATGGCGCCCTAAGTCTGAGCCATAGCGTCCTGAGTCATAGTGTCCTGAGTATGAGCCATAGTGCCCGGAGTCATAGCGTGCTGAGTCTTAGCCCCAGCGAAATTGCTCCTGAAACGAAGCCTCTGAAACATTGCCCCTGAAACTTAGCGCCGTGGGTGGTCAAGCCCAGTGAATGCTCAAGCCCGAATCGTAGCGGTCAACCTTTTCGCACCCGAGCGCTGGCACGCGGAATAACCGCGCTTCGAAGCCAGCCCCCTCATAGGGTTACGCTACATGCTAAGATTGCGCCAAAGACATAATATGTCAAACGCTTTTTGACATAACCTGTCACGACAGGCACAAGCGCCAGCCTAAGATGCCAAGCCCCCTAAAACGCCAAATGTCCTGCAAGCAACCAAGCTGATTCGGCAGTCAGCATAAACAAACAACCAGCCCGAAGGCTGGTTGTTTAGTTTTGATGCAAAAATCGGATAAATCAGAGATCCAAGGCCAGGATCTTGGAGCGGCGCTGATAGTTATACAGCTGCTTCTTCTTGGCGGGCAGTGCATCCACTTCCACCAAGTCGAAACCATGCTCCTGAAACCAGTGGATACTGCGGGTCGTCAGTGCAAACAGCCGCGAATAACCACGTACTTTTGCCTGACCTATGATGTTTTTAAGCAGTAAACTGCCGCGGTCGGCATCGCGGTAATCGGGATGCACCACCAAACAGGCAAATTCGCCAGCGTTATCTTCTTCAAAGGGATACAGCGCGGCGCAGCCAATCACCAGGCCGTCACGCTCAATCACCATAAACTGCTCAATCTCAATCTCCAGCTGCTCGCGGGAGCGGCGCACCAGAATGCCCTGCTCTTCCATGGGCCGAATGAGGTTAAGAATGCCGCCAATGTCGCCAATGGAGGCGCGGCGCAGGCGCTCGGCGCTCTCAGTAACGATTTGAGTACCGATACCGTCGCGGGAAAACAGCTCCTGCAGAAGCGCACCATCGTCGAGGTAGCTCACCAGGTGGCAGCGCGACACACCGCTGCGACAGGCATCGATACTGGCCTTAAGAAACGCCAGCGTGCCGACACAGGCTTGCCCCGCTTCCTGCATACGGGTCAGAATTTTCTGCGCGTCGTTGGGCATCAGCTCAGCAATCACATCACCGTTACGATCCATGATGCCGTTATGCGCACTGAAGCCAATCATCTTGTCGGCTTTAAGCTTGACCGCCACCTGGGTGGCAATCTCCTCGGCGGTGAGGTTAAAGCTTTCGCCAGTTACAGACGCAGCAATCGGCCCCATCAGCACTATGCCGTGGCTGTCGAGCTGATGTTTCAGGCCCTGCACATCAATGCGGCGCACACGGCCGGAGAGGCAATAATCCACGCCATCGTCCACCCCAAGCGGCTGCGCAATCACAAAGTTGCCGCTGACCACGTTGAGCTGCGCGCCCTGCATCGGCGTATTGGACAGGCTCATGGACAAACGGGCGGTGATATCAAACTGCAGCGACCCGGCCACCTGCTTAATCACCTTCAAGGTGTCTTCGTCGGTGATGCGCACACCATTGTGGTATGCCGGCGCTATGCCGTGCAGTTCGAGCGCGGCATCGATTTGGGGTCTGGCACCGTAAACCAGCACAATGCGGATCCCCAAACTGTGCAGCAGCGCCACATCGTTGATGATGGCTCGAAACTGGGGCTGCACCATGGCCTCGCCGCCGAGCATGACCACAAAGGTCTTTCCGCGGTGAGCATTGACATAAGGGGCTGAATGACGGAATCCGTCAACCAATTCGGTTGTACGCACAGGCTGTTTAGTCCTCACAGGCACCGGCGCAGTGCTGCTGCGCCAAAGATGAATTCATGCGCAATTTTATTGAATTTAAATTCACTTTGAAAGCATTTATTTTAACCTGCAACAGGTTTAAGTTTCATGAATATCTCATAAATGCCAAGCAACAAGCCGAACGTTCACCATATCGCACGAATGAATAAAAAATCACACACAAGGACGTTGATTTACCGAATTACAGGCAATAAAAAACCCCGGCGAGCCGGGGTTTTCAAAAAAGCCATCAAGTAATTACTTGATCTTGGCTTCTTTGTAGATAACGTGCTGACGGATCACAGGATCAAACTTCTTGATCTCCATCTTTTCAGGCATGTTACGCTTGTTCTTGTCGGTGGTGTAGAAGTGACCAGTCTTGGCAGTAGATACCAGCTTGATCTTCTCACGTGCGCCTTTAGCTTTAGCCATTTTCTATTACACCTTCTCGCCGCGGGCACGAAGTTCAGCAACAACTACTTCGATACCTTTCTTGTCGATGATACGCATACCCTTGGTGGAAACACGCAGCTGTACAAAGCGCTTTTCAGTTTCCAACCAGAAACGGTGGTTCTGCAGGTTAGGTAAAAAACGACGACGGGTCGCGTTTTTTGCGTGCGAACGGTTGTTACCAACCATTGGTCGCTTGCCAGTAACTTGGCATACTCTTGACATGTCAATCTTCTCCAAACAGTTTTTAACGCTCGAGCATTAATGTACCTCGTATGGCCGTCGCCCGAGGCACAAAGAGGGCGCATTTTATACACGAAAGGCCATGGGAGATCAAGTAAAGATCAACCAATCCACCCTCGCTCGGCAAAGGAGACTATCTCCCGGTCCCCTACAACCAGATGATCCAGAAGGGGAACATCGATAGTTGCAAGGGCATTTTTCAATCTATCAGTGATCCGTCTGTCGGCCTGACTTGGCTCAGCCACGCCGGACGGATGGTTGTGGCAGACAATAACCGCTGCCGCTCGCTTCTCCAGTACCAGGGCCACAAGTTCCCTTGGATATACTGAGGCGGCGTCTATGGTACCACGAAACAGCTCAACAAACTGAATGACCCTGTGCTGGCTGTCCAGCAGCAACACCGCAAATACCTCGTAGGCCCGGTCGGCGAGCTGCTGCGAGAGATAATGGCGGGTCAATTCAGGGCTTGTCAGCACAGCGCCACGCTGCAGCGACTCGCCGGCAATACGCCTGCCAAGTTCGACACAGGCCTGAAGCTCGGCGTATTTTACCGGACCCAGCCCCTGGAGTCGACACACCTGCTGCTTAGATGCGCTGAATAATGGCCTTAAACCACCAAATTCAATCAGCAGGGTACGCGCCACATCCACCGCACTCCTGCCCGGCAGGCCATTTCTGAGTAGAACCGCCAAAAGCTCAGCATCGGTCAATGTTGCGGCCCCGCGCTGAAGTAACTTTTCCCGCGGCCCTTCGCCGTCCGGCCAATCCCTTATCGCCATCCACAAGCTCCTTTTGTATCGCTCTTGCATCCCTGCATCAGCCGCCGCAAGCGGCAGATTTTAGTCGTGCATCTCACCCAATGGCGGACGATTGTGGTATGGTGAGTGCCAGTTAATTTTAGTCCGGATCTGCTTGTGAGCCTGAATAATCGCAAAATTCTGCTGGGGATTGGCGGCGGTATTGCCGCCTACAAAAGTGCTGATTTGGTGCGTCGCCTCAAAGAGCAAGGCGCCGATGTGCGCGTTGTGATGAGTGACAGCGCCCGCGAATTCATCACCCCACTGACACTGCAGGCGCTAAGCGGCCATCCAGTGAGCACAGGCCTGCTCGACCCGGCGGCAGAAGCCGCCATGGGCCATATTGAGCTTGCCCGCTGGGCCGATTTGCTGATTGTGGCGCCAGCCACCGCTAACCTGATGGCAAGGCTTGCCGCCGGCATGGCCGATGAGCTGATTACCACCACCTGCCTTGCCACCTCTGCGCCCATTGCCCTTTGTCCGGCGATGAATCAGCAGATGTATGCCAATCCCGCCACCCAGGATAATCTCGCCACCCTCAAACGCCGTGGCATCAGGATTTGGGGCCCTGCCAGTGGCAGCCAGGCCTGCGGCGAAGTGGGCGCAGGCAGGATGCTGGAGCCGCTGGATATCCGCGCCATGGCTGAGCAGTTTTTCAGCGAGCAGGATAAGCAACTTAGCCATGCCAATGCACTCAAGGGCGTGAAGCTGATGCTGACCGCAGGCCCCACCCGTGAAGCCATTGATCCGGTGCGTTATATCTCCAATCACAGCTCAGGCAAGATGGGTTTTGCCCTGGCGAGAGCCGCTGCCGCCATGGGCGCCGAGGTCACTCTCATCACAGGGCCGGTGACGCTGCAAACCCCACCGGGCGTGCAGCGAGTCAATGTGGAATCGGCGCAGCAAATGCTCGATGCCGTGATGGATAAGATTGATAATCAGGACATTTTTATCGGCTGCGCTGCCGTTGCCGACTACCGGGTTGCCGAAGTTGCCAGCGGTAAAATCAAAAAAAGCAGCGAAACCATGCAGCTTGCACTGGTGCGCAATCCTGATATCTTAGCCACGGTCGCCGCCCACGAGGTGCGACCCTTTGTGGTGGGATTTGCCGCCGAAACCCATGATGTTGAAACCTATGCGCGGGACAAGCTTAATCGCAAAAATCTCGACATGATCGCGGCCAACGATGTATCAGTGCCGGGTCAGGGTTTTAACGCTGATACCAACGCCCTGCGGGTATTCTGGAGAGATGGACACCAGGATTTACCGGCAACCGACAAGCTGTCGCTGGCGTTTCAATTGCTTTCGCTGATATCAACAAAAATAACCAAAAAATGAAAACTCCGATCGAACTGAAAATTCTCGACTCCCGCATCGGCTCAGAATTTCCCCTGCCAGCGTATGCCACTCCCGGCAGTGCGGGCATGGATCTGCGCGCCATGTTGGATACCGCCACCACCATAGCACCCGGCGAAACCATTCTGGTGCCTACCGGCATTGCAGTGCACGTGGCCGACCCCGGCCTTGCGGCGGTTATCCTGCCCCGCTCCGGCCTTGGCCATAAACACGGCATAGTGCTGGGTAATCTGGTGGGGTTGATTGACTCTGACTACCAGGGCCCACTGATGGTGTCCTGCTGGAACCGTGGCAGCGAGCCCTATACCCTGCAGATTGGTGACCGTCTGGCGCAGCTGGTGTTTGTACCTGTGGTGCAGGCGGCGTTTAAACTGGTGGACGAGTTCGACACCTCATTGCGCGGCGAAGGTGGTTTTGGCCATTCCGGCACCCGCTAATCCCGCAGTCAGAGTGAAGGACGTTTAATGGCCACCAAAGAAAAACTGAGCCGCCGCGATCATATTCTCCAGTGCCTGGCACAGATGCTGGAAAGCAATACCGGACAACGCATTACCACGGCCAAACTCGCCGCCGAAGTGGGTGTATCCGAAGCGGCGCTGTATCGCCACTTCCCCAGCAAAGCGCGGATGTTTGAGGGCTTGATTGAGTTTATTGAAGACTCACTGCTGTCGCGCATCAATCTCATCATGGATGAAGAAAAAGACACTATGCGCCGCTGTCAGCTGGTGTTGCAGTTACTGCTGCTGTTTGCCGAGCGCAATCCCGGCATCTCCCGGGTGCTGACCGGCGATGCACTGCTGGGTGAAAACGAGCGTCTTCGCAGCCGCATCAGCGCGCTGTTTGCCAAAATCGAAACCCAGCTTAAGCAAATTCTGCGGGAAAAGACCCTGCGTGAAGGCAAGGGCTTTGAGCTGGATGAAGCCATGCTGGCCAATCTGCTGCTGGCACTCGCCGAAGGCCGGATTGCCCAGTACATTCGCAGCGAATTCAAGCAAAAGCCGACAGATCATTTCGATGAGCAGTGGGCATTCATCCAGAAGCAGCTGCTGCAAAGCTAAAACCACCTCCCGTTCAGCTTCATCAGAACATGCTGAAATTAAAGAACAAAGTGCGGAATATTCCGCACTTTTTTATTGTATTCCGACCTATTCCACTTTAACCTGCCACCAACCTTTACCCAAAAAACCAACAACAAGGATGTGACATGACTCTGCGTCGTCTTTTCGCCGCGGTGGCGCTGTGCGCGCTTACCCAGGCCCATGCCGCAAGCCCCGAGCAGGTATTTGCCCGTGGCAGCCAATTCAGCCAGGTAAAACTCTCCCCGGGCGGCGAGTACCTGAGCGCCATCACCAAGCATGAAGGCAAAAACAAGCTGCTTATTCTCGATACCGAAACTCTCAAGATGAAGCATGCGGTGTTTTTCCCACGAAATGCTCAGGTTGGCACCTATGCCTGGGTGAACGACGAGCGCATCGTGCTGGCCAAGGAATACCTTAAGGGCTGGAGCGATCATCCGATTTATTACGGCGAGCTTTATGCAGTAAACGCCGATGGCAGCCGCTCGACTTATCTCTTTGGCTATAACAGCGGCGAGCAGCAAACCGGCTCCAACCTCAAGAAAAACACCGCCATTCAAGCCACGGCCTACATTCTCGACCCGCTCCATGACGACGAAAAATTCATGTTGGTCGAGGCACTGCCCTGGAGCGGCGCCAACTGGCAGGAAGGCGGCGCCGATGTGTACAAGGTAGACGTGTACCGCGGCACCCGCAAAAAAGTCACCCGAGCCCCAATCAGCTACGCCCGCTTCCTGACCGACAGCAAGGGCGAGGTGCGGGTGGTATCGGGTGAAGACAAAAATAACGACACTCAGGTGTATTTCCGTAACGACGGCGACTGGATCTCCAGCGATAAACTGAACATAGGCCTGGATAACTTCGTGCCGCTGTCCTTTGCCGGCGATGAGCAAAGCTTCTACGCCGCAGGTACCGAGCAGGGACAAACCCAGGGTGTGTACAAAATCAATCTGCAAAGCGGCGAGAAAACCAAGGTTATTCAGGACGACCGGGTAGACCCGGCCAACTTCTGGATTAACGAGCAAACCAATCAGCTGTATGCGGTGGAATTTGCCGATGGCTACCCGACTTACGCCTTCGTGGACTCAAAAGACGAGCGCAGCCAGCTGCTCAAGAGCCTGCTCGCCACCCTGCCCGGTCATCAGGTACAAATCGTCAGCGAAGACCGAACCGGCAACCTGTTGGTGGTGTTTGCCGCCAACGACCGAAACCCCGGCGATTACTACCTGTTCGATCGCAAAAACAACAAGATGCGTTACCTCGTTTCAGTAAACGATGCGCTCGATCTGGATAAAATGGCCGAGGTGAAGCCCTTTGACTTTACCGCCCGCGATGGCACCAAAATTCAGGCCTACCTGACCCTGCCACAGGGCGTAGATGCCAAGAACCTGCCTTTGGTGGTTAACCCCCACGGCGGCCCGCATTTTGTGCGTGACTCCTGGAGCTTCGATGCCCAAAACCAACTGCTGGCAAGCCAGGGCATAGCCGTGCTGCAGGTCAACTTCCGAGGCAGTGGTGGTTATGGCCGCGCCTTTGAAGAAGCCGGCTACGGTAAATGGGGCAGCGACATTCAACACGACATCATAGACGCCACCAGGCAGGTGATTGCCGATGGCACAGTCGATAAAGACCGTATCTGTATCGTGGGCGGCAGTTTTGGCGGCTACAGCGCCCTGCAAAGCTCCGCACTGGCGCCGGATCTGTTCAAATGCGCCATCGGCTTTGCCGGGGTGTATGATCTTGAGCTGATGTTCAAAGAAGGCGATGTGCAAACCCGCGATGCAGGTATGGCGTACCTGAAAAAAGTGCTGACTCAGGACAAAACCCTGCTGAAATCCATGTCGCCTACCCACAATGTCGACAAGCTTAAAGCCTCAATCCTGCTGGTTCACGGCGGCAACGATGAGCGCGCGCCGATTGAACAGTACGAAGCCATGGCAGACGCCCTGAAAAAGGCCAATTACCCGTTCAAGTCGCTGGTGATGGACGACGAAGGCCACGGCTTCTACAACGAGGCGCACCGCGCCAAGTACTACGCCGAGATGATGGACTTCCTCAAGCCACACCTGAAGCTGTAATTCGCCGCCGCCAATCTGCAGCAACCATTGGGTGCTGCAATCCGGTGCTGCAATTGATACCGAACATGGCAAAAATCACGCCGGGCTCTGGCCCGGCTTTTTCATGGCCGCTGTACAATTTCGGTATGAATTTACGCCAAATAGCGGTATCCTCCCGCACTCGCGCAATACCCAAGTAAATTGCCCCGATATTGCGCCCGGTGAACTTGCCGGTGAGGTTGGAGATGAAAAAATGGCACTGAGTGAAGCAGCACAAAAGGTACAGGCCGCGCTGGTTGAGCGTGGGCTGGAAACGCCCATGGTTCCCTGCGGATTGACCCGCGATGAACGCAAGGCAAAAATCGAAGAGCACATGCGGGCCATTCTCGGTCTGATGTCACTCGATCTGACCGACGACAGCCTCGCCGACACCCCACGCCGCATCGCCAAAATGTACGTGGATGAAATTTTTTCAGGCCTCGATTACGAAAACTTCCCGAAAATCACTGTCATAGACAATAAGATGGGTGTGGATGAAATGGTGCGTGTGCAGGACATCAGCCTCACCAGCACCTGTGAACACCATCTGGTGACCATAGATGGCACCGCGACAGTGGCCTATCTGCCGCGCAAAAAAATCATCGGCCTGTCGAAAATCAATCGTATTGTGCGCTTTTTCTCCCAGCGCCCGCAGGTGCAGGAGCGTCTGACCCAGCAGATTCTGGTGGCGCTGCAGGCGCTGCTTGAAACCAAAGACGTGGCGGTAAAAATCGATGCGGTGCACTACTGCGTGAAGTCACGCGGTGTAATGGATGCCACCAGCTCCACCACCACCACGGCGCTTGGCGGCATTTTCAAATCCAACCCGGCCACCCGGGCGGAATTTTTGCACCAGCCGCGCTAAACCTTTTGTATTCCCAATAAAAAACGCCGCAGATTGCGGCGTTTTTTTATGCTTAAGCCAACGCCCAAACTGGCAGACGCTGGTCTTTTATGGCTTGGGGCTTAGATGCCATACTGCTCGCGGTAGGCGCGCACCGATTCAAGCACTTCTTCCATACCCGGTTTTTCGGCGAGGAAGGCAATCAAATCGGCCAGTTTGATAATGGCCACAATACCGCAGCCAAAGTCACGCTCTACTTCCTGAATGGCCGACAGTTCACCCTTACCCTTTTCCTGACGGTCCAGTGCAATCAACACCCCGGCAAGGCTGGCGCCATTGGCCTGAATGATTTCCATGGATTCACGAATCGCGGTACCGGCGGTGATCACATCGTCCACCAGCATTACCTTACCTTTAAGCTCGCTGCCCACCAGGCTGCCGCCCTCACCGTGATCTTTCTTCTCTTTACGGTTAAAGCAGTAAGGCACATCGAGATTGTGATGCTCGGCCAGCGCCACGGCGGTGGTGGTGGCAATAGGAATACCCTTGTAAGCCGGGCCAAACAGCAAATCGTAATCGATACCGGCATCCACCAGGGCTGCGGCATAAAAACGGCCGAGACGGGCCAGATCGCGGCCGGTATTAAACAGGCCAGCGTTGAAGAAATAGGGGCTCTTACGGCCGGACTTGAGGGTAAACTCACCGAATCTCAGTACATTACGTTCGAGAGCAAACTCAATAAATTCGCGCTGATAGGCTTTCACAATCTTTCCTCTAACAGGGTATCTGGCCGCCGAAGCCGCCATTTTTCATGGGTGCAGGGTGGTAAAAAGGCCCCCACAGGAGCCTTGATAAATCAGTTACTTAATCAGTTCAGTGCCGCTTTCTGAATATCGATGATTTCACGGATACCGTGCTTGGCAAGCTCCAGCATGGTCAGCAGCTCTTCGTGGCTGAAAGGCTCGCCTTCGGCGGTGCCCTGAACTTCAATGATTTTGCCGGTTTCGGTCATCACGACGTTCATGTCTGTCTCGGCGGCGCTGTCTTCAACGTACTCGAGGTCACAGATGGCCTCACCGTTGTGAATACCCACGCTCACGGCAGCGATCAGGAACTTGAGCGGATTGGCTTTCACTATGCCTTTGCCACGGGCCCAATTGAGGGCATCCACCAGCGCCACACAGGCACCGGTAATCGCAGCGGTACGGGTGCCGCCATCGGCCTGAATAACATCACAGTCAATCACTATGGTGTTTTCGCCCAGCAGCTTTAAGTCCACGGCAGCGCGCAGGGCGCGGCCAATCAAGCGCTGGATTTCCTGGGTACGGCCGGACTGTTTGCCCTTGGCCGACTCACGCTCCATCCGGCTGTGGGTCGAACGTGGCAGCATGCCATACTCGGCAGTCAGCCAACCCTGACCACTGCCCTTGAGGAAGCGCGGCACGCCTTCGGTAAAGCTCGCGGTACAAAGCACCTTGGTCTCGCCAAACTCCACCAGCACTGAGCCTTCGGCGTGGGCGGTAAAGTTACGGGTGATGGTGATGGGGCGTGTTTGAGCCGGCGTACGATTACCTGGGCGCATGGCGATTCCTGTGACTTAATGCTGCATAACGAATTGGCTGGATATTATAGGGCGAGCCAGCGCGAGATGCCATGACCCATTTGTGCCGCACCGTTTTAAACAGCGCGATAGGACGTAAACAGCGGCGCAAATGCGGCTTAGCCACCATGACGCCCGCTTATCCTTATGGTTATAATGACCAATCTACTCAGATGACAACCAGCCGGAATCCCTATGATCCACAGTATGACCGCCTATGCCCGCATCGAGCATAAAGCCACCTGGGGCTCAGCCTCCTTTGAAATCCGCTCCGTCAACCAGCGCTACCTCGAAACCTACCTGCGCCTGCCAGAGCAGCTAAGAAGCCTGGAACCCGCGCTGCGTGAGCGTCTGAGACAACGCCTGAGCCGCGGCAAGGTAGAAGTAAACCTGCGTTACGATCTCGCCAGCGATACCAGTGCCGAGCTGAATATCAATCAGGAACTGGCCCGCCAGCTCCTTGGCGCCGCCAACTGGCTTAAAGCTGAAGCCGGACAGGGCGACATTGCCCTTACCGACATCCTGCGCTGGCCCGGCGTTATCGCCACCGCCGAACAGGACATGGACGCAATCAGCGCCGAGCTTCTGGGTGCCTTCGATAAGGCGCTGGAGCAATTTATCGAAAGCCGTGCCCGCGAAGGTTCCGCCATCAAAGACATGCTGCAAACCCGCCTCGACGCCGTGCTTGAGCAAATCGCCATCGTGCGCGAGCACATGCCACGGGTCATCGAGTGGCAGCGCGAAAAACTCACCGGCCGCCTCGCCGAAATCAAGGGCGAACTCGACAGCGCCCGCATCGAACAGGAAATGGTACTGCTGGCACAAAAGCTTGATGTCGCAGAAGAAATGGATCGTCTCGAAGCCCACGTGGCCGAAGCCCGCCGCATCCTCAAGAAAGGCGGCAGCGAAGGCCGTCGCCTCGACTTTATGATGCAGGAGTTCAACCGCGAGTCCAACACCCTCGCCTCCAAGTCTATCAGCACCGAAGTCACCGCCGCCGCCGTCGAACTCAAAGTGCTTATCGAGCAGATGCGAGAGCAGATCCAGAACGTGGAATAACGTTCACCACCGTCATGAATGCAAAAAAAATACACACCAAAACAACTGATTGAGTAAATACACCGTCCATTAACGTCCATTTACACCCACCACTTCCAGCGCCAACTGGTGGGTAAAGTGGTGGGTAAATAGTTCTTCACAGGAAAGTGATGTGGTGGGTAAAATGACAACTTGTCAACTTTACCCACCACAGCCGATATGGCACAAAGGGAGGTCGCTAGAATGGGCTTACTGACGGTAAAAGGAATTGAGGCAAAGCTTAGGCAATCGGCCATCGGTCGTTATGCTTGCGGTAATGGTCTTTACCTAGTGATCCCAAAGTCAGGAGCGCCATACTGGATGCTGCGGTACAGCTATGCGGGTAAGCGCAAAGAAATGACGCTCGCCAAGTATAGCGACCTCAAACTTGCAGATGCGCGATTGCGGGCTGCCGAACAGATGAAGCAGGTAAGGCTTGGCTGCGACCCTATACTGGAAAGGCAGAAATCAGCTAGCACCCAAATCGTTACCGTACAAAACCTGTTTGATGATTGGTATCCAGGGCTAGTGAGACGCCTAAAACACCCCGAGATCCCACTCAGGATATTCTCCAAGGATATAGCGCCTGCAATCGGACAACGCCCACTTGCCGACGTCACTCCCATGGATATCCGGGATATTCTGAGAAAGATCGCCGATAGTGGTCGCCCAACCATTGCCAACGATGCGCTGATGCACTGCAAAAAGCTTTTTAACCACGCCTTCAAACTTGGCTTAACTGCTTCCAATCCGGCCAGCGTCTTTTCGGTTACCGATGCCGGTGGTATTGAAAAAGCCAAAGACAGAGCCCTAACCCTAGAAGAGTTGAGGCAATTTTTCGAGGTGGCGGCAAAAAACCCGGCCTATTTTGGCCGGGATAACTATCTTGCATGCGCGCTCTTGGTCACTCTGGGAGTACGTAAGTCCGAGCTGACAGAAGCTACTTGGTCTGAATTTGACCTAACTAAGAGCGAATGGAATCTACCTGCCTCACGCAGTAAATCCGGCGTAGGTCTCACCATCCCCCTCCCCCCCATTGTGATGGAGTGGCTTAAAGAACTGGAAGTGAGAGCATGCGGTTCAGATTACGTCTTTCCCAATCGTCGCCAGGGCAACAAACAGCACATGGGTAAAGACACTCTTAATCGGGCCATTTCCAAACTGTTTGGAAGAGATCCAGGTAAAGCCAAGAAACCCAATAACCTGATGGGCGGTATGCCTCATTTTACGGTGCATGACCTCAGACGAACCTGCCGCAGCTTACTAGCGAGGCAAGGCACTCCAGGTGAAGTGGCCGAACGCTGCCTCAACCACAAGCTTAAAGGAGTTGAAGGGATCTACAATCGTCACGATTATCTGGAAGAGAGGCGTTTAGCACTGGAGAAACTGTCAAAGACAATTTCTGAATTGTCGGTGTCTTCCTCAACAATGTAATACTTTAGGAGTCCAAATAATGACCAAAGATTACTACCCCTTCATTAGCCATGAAGAAGAATACAAAGGTTATGTGATTTATGTGGAAAACAACCCAGACTCGTACCGTGGAGGCTACGAGTATTCAGTATCCGATGGAGAAGCGATCATAGAAGATGGATTAGTATTTGACGTTGAGGATGCGCTTCAAAGCGCTCGCTCATTTATTGACTCATTGGGTTGATGAAGGAGCTTTGCTAACCTGTAATAGCTCAGACCTGATCTGACAGTTACCCGATTTTGGGGTGCCGTTGTCAGATTAGATTTGGGCTAAATTCTTTTCAGCCCAAACCCGTTTTCCATCAATTAATGTAGCCATCGGTGTGCGAC
>NZ_JAHEPS010000015.1 GCF_018596335.1 Shewanella jiangmenensis
CCGACACGGTGAAGGCTTCATCACCTTCGGCATAAACGTCGTCCACGGTGGTGATGGTGAAGGTGGCAGTCTTGCCATCGGCACCAATCACGGCCTGCACGGTTTCAATGATGTCTTCACCACTGGCAGTGGTGTAGCTGTAGCTCAGGGTGACAATGCTGCCAACCGGGGCGGGCTCGCTTAGGGTAACGGTGTAGCTGCCGGTGGTCTCGCCTTCGGTGACTGAGCCTGGGCCGGTGAGGGTGACAGTGACAGTGTCTTCTTCGCCGGGGACTTCTGGGTCAACCGGAGACGCTGCATCCTTAATGGTGGTGGTGACGCTGGCGCCGGTGAGGTCCAGCTGCTCAAACACGTTGTTGCCGCCAACGGTGATACCGCTGACCGACACGGTGAAGGCTTCATCGCCTTCGGCGTAGACGTCATCCACGGTGGTGATGGTGAAGGTGGCAGTCTTGCCATCGGCACCAATCACGGCCTGCACGGTTTCAATGATGTCTTCACCACTGGCGGTGGTGTAGCTGTAGCTCAGGGTGACAATGCTGCCAACCGGGGCGGGCTCGCTTAGGGTAACGGTGTAGCTGCCGGTGACTTCGCCTTCGGTGACTGAGCCTGGGCCGGTCAGGGTGACAGTCACTGTGTCTTCTTCGCTGGGGACTTCTGGGTCAGTTGGAGACGCTGCATCCTTGATGGTGGTGGTGACGCTGGCGCCGGTGAGGTCCAGCTGCTCAAATACGTTGTTGCCGCCAACGGTGATACCGCTCACCGACACGGTGAAGGCTTCATCGCCTTCGGCATAGACGTCGTCCACGGTGGTGATGGTGAAGGTGGCAGTCTTGCCATCGGCACCAATCACGGCCTGCACGGTTTCAATGATGTCTTCACCACTGGCGGTGGTGTAGCTGTAGCTGAGTGTCACAATGCTGCCAACCGGGGCGGGCTCGCTTAGGGTCACGGTGTAGCTGCCGGTGACTTCGCCTTCGGTGACTGAGCCTGGGCCGGTCAGGGTGACAGTGACGGTGTCTTCTTCGCCGGGGACTTCTGGGTCAGTTGGAGACGCTGCATCCTTGATGGTGGTGGTGACGCTGGCGCCGGTCAGGTCCAGCTGCTCGAACACGTTGCTGCCGCCTGGGGTCTGAATACCGCTCACCGACACGGTGAAGGCTTCATCGCCTTCGGCATAGACGTCGTCCACGGTGGTGATGGTGAAGGTGGCAGTCTTGCCATCGGCACCAATCACGGCCTGCACGGTTTCAATGATGTCTTCACCACTGGCAGTGGTGTAGCTGTAGCTCAGGGTCACAATGCTGCCAGCCGGGGCAGGCTCGCTCAGGGTCACGGTGTAGCTGCCGGTGGTCTCGCCTTCGGTGACCGAGCCTGGGCCGGTCAGGGTGACAGTCACTGTGTCTTCTTCGCCGGGGACTTCTGGGTCAGTTGGAGACGCTGCATCCTTGATGGTGGTGGTGACGCTGGCGCCGGTCAGGTCCAGCTGCTCGAACACGTTGCTGCCGCCCGGAGTCTGAATGCCGCTCACCGACACTGTGAAGGCTTCATCGCCTTCGGCATAGACGTCGTCCACGGTGGTGATGGTGAAGGTGGCAGTCTTGCCATCGGCACCAATCACGGCCTGCACGGTTTCAATGATGTCTTCACCACTGGCACTGGTGTAGCTGTAGCTCAGGGTCACAATGCTGCCAACCGGAGCCGGGTCACTCAGGGTCACGGTGTAGCTGCCGGTGGTCTCGCCTTCGGTGACAGAGCCTGGGCCGGTCAGGGTCACAGAGACTGTGTCTTCTTCGCCGGGGACGGCTTCATCAACAATATTCGTGGTGGCACTGTTGTTGCCGCCCACAGTGGCATTGCCGCCACTGACATTGCCGATGGTAATGGTGAAATCTTCAGAGCCTTCGGCGTACACATCATCAATGGTGTTGATATTGACGATGACGCTGGTTTGTCCGGCGGGGATCACCACGCTGACCACACCGGTAAAATCGGTGCCATCAACTGCGGTACCGGAATAGGTGAAGTTAACGGTGATATCTTCAGTCGCCGCTTGGCTGAGGCTAACGGTGAAGCTTGCGGTATCGCCTTCGCTGACGTCAGTTTGATTGGCGCTGATGCTGACTTCGGGATAAACCACGTCGCCATTATCTGAGTCGGTGCCTGTGTTGCCGGCAGTGTCGGTGACGCTAGCGTCGGCGGTGTAGCCACCTTCAGGCAGCGGACTTGCCACGTCCACTGCGTAGCTGCCGTCTTCATTGACTGTGGTGGTCAGGGTTTGAGTGCCACCATTGCTGTCGGTGATGACGATGGTAATAGTGCTGCCGGGTGCTGCATCTGTAGTGCCGGTAATAGTTGGCGTATCGTCGGTGGTGTTATCAGGCGCTTCAACGGTAATTACCGGCGCGGTGACATCCACGCTGCCGTCATCGGTATCGGTGCCGGTGTTGCCGGCAGGGTCGGTGACGCTGGCATCGGCGGTATAACCGCCTTCAGGCAGTGGGGTAACCACATCAACAGCATAGGTGCCGTCTTGGTTTACCGTGGTGGTCAGCGTCTGGGTGCCGCCATTCACATCGGTCACGACTATGGTAACTGTGCTGCCGGGCTCGGCATCTGTGGTGCCTGTGATAGTAGGCGTGGTGTCGTTGGTGTTGTCGGGCGCATCAACGGTAATCACCGGTGGAATGGTATCCAGCACAGCAGAGTCGCTGCCTTCAGGGGATACATTACCTGCCTGATCGGTAACGGTGGCAACCACGGTAATGGTCTGGCCTTCACCGGGTGATGGCAGATCCAGATTAACAAAACCGTTATCGATATCGGTTTGTGTCAGCACGATTTGTGTGCCGTTTACTGTCAGTGTATCGCCTGCGATTGCACCGGTTGGGGTGATGTCGATGGTGACATTGACTGTAGTGGAGTCGCCCAATTCCTGATTATTGATAAAGCCGTCGTTATCGGCGTCTGTGTTGATAACAACGTTAGGGCCTTCACCGCCGACTGGAGTCACATTGATGGTCAGGGTGGCAGTGGCGCCGGTATTGGTGGTGTAGGTTACAGTGGGGACTGTGCCATTCCAGTTGTCATTCGGGGTAAAGGTGTAGCTGCCATCGGCGTTAATCACCAGCACGCCACCTTCGAGGGTGACGCTGGTGCCAGCCACGGCGGTGGTGCCGTTGACAGTGAAGCTGGCAACACTGAGTTCAGAATCAATGTCTGTGTCATTGTCGAGCACATTGCCGCTGGCAACTGTGCCTTCTGACACTGTTACTGAGTCATCTGCTGTGATGGTTGGGTCGTCAACCGGAGTCACGTTGATGGTCAGGGTGGCAGTGGCGCCGGTATTGGTGGTGTAGGTCACAGTAGGGACTGTGCCATTCCAGTTGTCATTCGGGGTAAAGGTGTAGCTGCCATCGGCGTTAATCAGCAGCACGCCACCTTCGAGGGTGATGCTGGTGCCAGCCACGGCGGTGGTGCCGTTGACAGTGAAGCTGGCAACACTGAGGTCAGAATCAATGTCTGAGTCATTGTCGAGCACATTGCCGCTGGCAACTGTGCCTTCTGACACTGTTACTGAGTCATCTGCTGTGATGGTTGGGTCGTCAACCGGAGTCACGTTGATGGTCAGGGTGGCAGTGGCGCCGGTATTGGTGGTGTAGGTCACAGTGGGGACTGTGCCATTCCAGTTGTCATTCGGGGTAAATGTGTAGCTGCCATCGGCGTTAATCACCAGCACGCCACCCTCAAGGGTGACTGCAGTGCCTGCGGTGAAAGTGCCGCCGTTAACCTCGAAGCTGAACACGCTGAGGCTGGAATCTATATCTGTATCGTTGGCAAGCACGTTACCGCTGGCGACTGAGCCTTCTTCCACGGTAACGCTGTCGTTGAGTGCCTGTGTCGGGTAGTCACCAGGTTGTTGGGGCTCCTGGAGTCCGGAATCGGTGGCAAGCGGTGTGCCTGTGGTGTCGTAGCCTGAGCTCGCCAGCGTTTCGCTGCCGGCACGGGCCAGTGACACATAGCCTGAATTGCCTTCGCTGCCGGCAGTGGCAACACCGGCTGCGGTTTCAGGCAGATCGGCTGTCGGATCGCCGCCTGCGGCAATTTGAGCCTGCAACGCTTCAATCTCGTTGATTGCGTTGGGATCGATATCGTTGATAGCGTTTGGATCAACCGGCTGCGCCGCTTGCTGCGGGTCTGCTTCCGGCTTGGCATCGGCCTCATCCAGGGTAGTGCCGTCATCAAGAACCAGCTCGAAGCGGGTGTTGTCGGCGACCAGCAGGACTGCGCCTTCTGGAATAGTGTCACCGGCAAGCACAGGCTTGGAGTTGCCTTCGGTATCCATACTGATTTGCCCATCCACAAACTTGAGCATCCCATTTTTCGGTGTGATAAACGAACCCATAACAAGCTCCCAACAGCTTATATTCGATACATTTTTTGTCTGAAAGTAGACAAAAAGATCCCAACTTAAGAATTAAATTTTACTCGGAAAATACACTTAAGTCAATTTTTTGACATAGATCAAAACCATTAATAACTATAGCTTTTTTTGCAGTTTTTTGACGCTTTTATACTAATTTTGACCATCACTATGTGGTGTTTATTAACAGTAGAAAACACTAGATATAGTGCAAATAAGTTACAAAAAAGAAGGCGCCCTCACAGATGAACTGCGAGAGCGCCTTGATATTGTTAACTAAATGTTGAATGCCGTGCGGATTAGGCCATTGCCGCCTTACGGTAGTGCGAAAGTGCCATTGCCGTTTCGCCCAGCTGCTCATTCAGTGTAGCCAGCGCCAGCCAGTTTTCGCGGGCCGGATCCAGCTCACAGGCCTTTTGTAAATGAGTGTGTGCGGCCTTGAAATCCCTGCTCTGCAGGCAAAGGGTTGCCATGCATTTGTGGTATTCGGGCACATCGTCATAGCGGCCGCCAAGCTTGGCGAGCTGAGTCAGTGCCTGGGTATCGTCAGCGCTTATCACCCGGGGCAAGGCATCCAGCACCGCAGCTTCGGCGTGGGTATTTATATCTTTGAGCAGCAGCTTCAGCGCTTCTTCTCGCTTACCAAGTTTGCCAAGCCCAAGTGCATAGGTGGCGAGGTTGGCGCTGTGCTGCTTGTCGCTGCGAGACAACCACTGCCACTCTTTCTCGAGCGCTTCAAGACTTTGGTTTGCAGCGCGCTGCAGCAGGTTAATGTTAATTTTTTGTGTCAGCAGACCAAGCTGAACCTCAGATAATACCGCTTGCTTACGAATGGCAGGCAGCAGCTCACGCAGTGCCGGCCAGTCCTGCTGAGCCTGATAGACATCGAGGGCAAGCTTAACCACAGGCGCTTTGCTCTTGCTCGACGGTTGCAGTTTGTCCAGGATTTCGCGGGCACGCTCGAGTTGGCCCTGCTGCAGCAGGTAACGGGTGCGGCTCGTCATCACGGCGAGCTCTGCCATGGGCTCTTTGGCAGCCCTGTCGAGATAGCCATCGCGCTCGGCGTATTTGCCCTGGCGCTGGGCGGCACGTGCTGCGGCCAGCAAATTGAGTGCAGGCAGCTCGCCTTTATTGGCGCCCTTAGTCATAAAGTGCTCGGCATCCGGCCAATCTTCTTCGGCCAGTGCCAGCGCGCCACTTAAAGTGTGTCGCTTCGCAGCATTGCGGCGCCAGCGCTCCGGCAAATAGCGGCTGCCAAAAATGACCCTGAGCAACCATCGCACCAGCCGCTCGGCCAGGGTAAACAGCAGATACCCTACAACCAGCATGATGCCGGCGAACACCAGACTTGTTTCGAGTTCGTAATCACCCGCAGCCAGGTAAAGATAGCCTGTGTTGCCGATGAGGTACGGGCTCAGGCACAGACCAGCGAGAACGATGCCAAGATAAATCAGGGGGCGGATCATAAGCGCATCTCCTGACTTGCTGCATTGGCTTCAGGAGAGGGCTGGGGTGTCAGGCCTGGCTCTTGATTTCCGGGCTCTTGCTCTCCGGGCTCTTGAGTTACCGGAACGGGCTCGCTGGACTCTTGCTCTGCGGGAGTTGGTGCTTCAGCACCGGACTCATCGGGGTTTCTTTCATTCGGGCTTGGCTCATTGGGATTGGGTGCTTGCGCGCCTTCCTGCTCGAGCGGCTGCTCCTGCGCTTCCCCGGCGTGCGGGCTTGGCATCACGCCGTCCTGCATCACGCCGTCCTGTAACACTCCATCTTGTATCAAGGCACGCAGCAGATCGCTCGCCCTGAACTTGCTCACCGGCACCGCATCAATCCGCAGCGCTGACAGCTTGTCCAGATGGCTGCTGATACTGCCACCGCTGCCTTGCTCGAGGCTGAAATACTGCTTGACCCAGCCGTTGGCCATGGTGATGGCTTCGCCAAAACTCGCTTCATCGTGGCGATACAGGGCAAGTTGTGCCTGCAGGAGTTTGGCGCGGATATTTTCTTTGAGGTACCACTCCTGCTGCGGTGACAGAAGAGGGGTGATGTCACTGGCGCGGTGGCGCACCGTTATAAAATCGTTCACCAGCGCTTTCCAGCTCTTGGCAAGATTGCTTTGCCAATCGTCGATAGAGCTGCTGAGGTTTTCATCCCGCACCGGTTGGTAGCTGTTTTGACTGCGACCCGGCTTCAGCGCGTCCAGTTGCAGCATGATTTCATCGAGCGCATACACATTGCTGGCGATATCGATACTGCGGATGGCGCCAACCTGCACTATATCGGCGGCGAGCGCTTTACGAAGCGGCAGCAACGCCGTGTCCTGCATCGCGGCAATTCGCTCATCAGCTGCCTTGAGCAGGCTCAGCGCCGTGGCCGGGTCCTGCTCAAGCCACAACTTGCGACCGGCCATGCGCACCAGATAATCCGCCTCGGCAATCAGCCAGTCATCGGGCGTTTTTTGTGCCAGATTGGCAAGCCGGCGCTCAAGCGCGATTTGGTCGGTCGTCAGGCGGCCAAGCTCCGCCTCAAGCTGTGCAATCTGCTGCTGACGCTGCTCCAGCTGATTGATACGAGCCACGGGCTCTTTGAGCGATACTGCGGCGTTTTCTTCCAGCGCCTTGGTGTGATGAAACTGCACTATTAACTGCTGATACAGATAATAGCCACCGGCGAGCGCGGCGCCGCCCATGGAAAGTGACAGCAGCACTGCAAGGCGCATGCTCCAGGAACTCGAGCGGCTTACCGGCGCAGATGTCTCGGTGCGTGATGCCGATGCGCCGGATGTCGAAGCTCTGGAAGTTGAGGAGCTGGAAGCTGAAGATGCAGCCGCAGCAGGCTTGGCGGTATCCGCACTGGTGTGCTCAGCACTTTTGTCATCAGCGCCATTGTGCTCAGCTGCGGTGCCCGGCGCCGAAATGTCCTTGTCAGCGTCTGGCGCGGTGCCGGTCGTGGGGGTGTCGTTGCTTGACTGAGCCTCTAAAGCCCGGCGCTGAGCGTCTTGCTGTTGGTTTTCCATGAAACGGTCCTTGATGCTAAAAAGCGTTCAATTCAGGGAAACCAAAGCAGCAATCCAAATCACATGGCCAATGCTTCCAGCACGGCGGTCTGATTTGCTGCTCCGGCGTTGGTAACTATGTCGAGTCCCAGCTCCCTTGCCCGGAGTTCGACCCGGGCGCTGGGCACTATGATATGACAGCTGCCAAGCCAGGCAAAACTGTCTTTCGGTACGAGATTTATCAGGTTTTCCAATACTTCGCCACTGGTGACCACTATGGTGTCTATGCCAAAGGCCTGCCAGTCGCGGCAAAGCTGTTCGCCATCGAGTTTAGGGCAGGCGCGGCGGTACACTTCAAGATACTGCACCTGAGCGCCGCGACGTTGCAGGGCTTCGGCCATGGCTTCGCGCCCGCCCACACCCCGAACTATGCAAATACACTTGTCGTCAACATCCGCAAGCCCGGGCAGGGTCAGCAGGCCTTCGGTGGCCTGACTGTCGTCCGGGGCGCGCTGATTGGGAACCCCAAGGGCAAGCAGTGCCTCGGCGGTGGCATCGCCCACGGCAAACACCGGTGGCAGGCCTGCTGGCCACTCGTTTGAGTCTGTCAGCCAGGCGCTGGCAAACTGCACCGCACTGGTGCTGATAAAGATAAGGATGTCGGCACCGTAAAAGTACCCAAGCTGCTCATCCGTGACCGCAATCGGCTCAACCGCCAGCAGCGGCTGAACCAAATGGGAGATTCCTTGTGCGTTAAGCGCCTCCGTCATGGCGCCGTTTTTGCCTTCCGGGCGGGTGAGCAGCACCTTCATGCTCAGCCCCTGTGGTAAACCGCGTCCAGGATGGTTTTGGCGCCGCGGCTGAGCAGGTCGTCGGCAAGCTTTTCACCCAGGCTCAGAGCATCGTTTTTATGGCCGCTGATTTGGCCGGTGATGACCTCGCTGCCATCGGGATTGCCCACCAGACCACGCAGCAACATGTTGTCTCCGTCGATTTCGGCAAAGGCGCCGATAGGTACCTGGCAACCACCCTCAAGGCGGGTGTTCATGGCGCGCTCGGCCAGTACCCGCAGGCGGGTTTCTTTGTGCTCAAGCGGGGCGAGCAGGGCTTTTACCCTTGCATCGTCGGTGCGGCATTCGATGCCCACGGCGCCCTGACCGTTGGCCGGCAGCGACTCATCAGTGCTGATAAAGCTGGCGATGCGCTCGGCGAGCTTCAGGCGGATAAGTCCGGCGGCGGCGAGGATGATGGCGTCGTATTCGCCTGAGTCGAGTTTGGCCAGGCGGGTGCCAACGTTACCACGCAGATCTTTAATCACCAGATCCGGACGGCGGGCGCGCAGCTGGCACTGACGGCGCAGGCTTGAGGTGCCGACAACGGCGCCTTTTGGCAGCTCGTCGATGCTGCGGAAGCTGTTGGAAACAAAGGCATCGCGCGGATCTTCGCGCTCACAAATCACTTCAAGGCCCAGGCCTTCAGGAAACTCGACCGGTACGTCTTTCATCGAGTGCACCGCGATGTCGGCTCTGTCTTCCAGCATGGCAACTTCGAGCTCTTTGACGAACAGCCCCTTGCCGCCCACCTTGGCCAGCGGTGTGTCGAGGATGACGTCGCCCTTGGTGCTCATGGGCAGCAGCTCTACCACCAGGCCGGGATGAATGCGCTCAAGCTCAGCTTTTACAAACTCAGCCTGCCACATGGCGAGGGGGCTTTTGCGGGTGGCGATACGAATAAGGTTTTGAGACATGCCGATATTCCATCTTTTTGGTCTGCGTTAATTGCGCCAATGCTAACATTGCAATCCGCTCTATGTAAGGAACGGCTGTCGCATCTTTGTTCTGCAATAGGCAGTTTTGAGGATGAAAGTGTGATCTTGGTCCCAAAACTTGGCGGTGATTAAAACGGGTGTTAGCATGGTTTCACTCTCTCCCATGGATTGGCGAACCCCACCAAGATGATAGCGCAGAGCCGATGGTCAACCTCATCGCTCGGTTTGGCTGAGCGATTGAACCGGGTGCGTATGGCCCGGGCACTGGCGCTGCTGTCGCCGCTGAAACGCCATCTTTTTCATGCTATTCCACTGCTGCTGCATTTTCACGGCGCGAGGTTGCCCGGCTATAACGGCCACGTCACCCCGTGCGGCATTGCCGGTTTTGATCCCAAACCCGAGCATCACAGCGCGGCCGAGGTGTTGTCCCTCGGGCTTCCGAGTCTTCGCTCCGATTGGCCCCATGCGATTGAAGGCGTGTACGCCATGGGCAGCACCGGCAGCTTTGGCCAGAACCCTCAAAGCGATGTGGATGTGTGGGTCATTCACGAGCAAAAGCTCGCCGAAGATGAGATAGCGCTGTTGGCGGCCAAGCTCAAACTGCTGACCAAGTGGTTTGCCAGCTTTGATTTTGAAGTCAATTTTTATCTGGTTCATCCCCATCAGTTCAGGGGTGAGCGCCCCAGCGGCGATGATCTCAAGCGTCAGCTTGGGGTGGAACACAGTGGCAGCGCCCAGCATTGGCTGCTGTTGGAAGAGTTTTACCGCACCCAGATTTGCCTTGGTGGCAAGCCCTTGTATTGGTGGCCCGGTGCCCGTGTCGGCAGCGAAGGCCTGTGGCTTGGTGATGTGCAAAGTTTGCCGGCAAGCGAGTACTTCAGCGCCTCGCTGTGGCAACTTTATAAAGGCCTCGCCAAACCCCATAAGGCACTGCTCAAAGTATTGCTGCTTGAAGCCTATGCCTGGCGATATCCGGACACCGAGCAGCTCAGCGCCCGGGTGTGGCAGCGCACAGTTGAAGGTGACTTCTCGGCGGCTAACGATCCGTATTTCCTGCTTTATCAAGTGATTGAAGAGTACTTGCTGGCCATTGGCGATTTCAGGCGGCTGGAGATAGTACGGCGCTGTTTTTACCTTAAGTGCGGCGTGCGCCTGCGCCAGGAAGATCAGCCCAAAGACTGGCGCTACCTCAAGATGCAGCTGCTGGTCAGCGACTGGCAATGGCCCGAAACCCTGATTGATACCCTCGATGCCTGCGAGAGCTGGCATTGCGGCGAGCTGCAATGGTTTAACGCCCAGCTGAACGAGCTGATGCTCGCCAGCTATCAAACCCTGCTGCACTTTGCATCGCGCCACGGCATCAGCGAAGCGCTGAAAGTTGCCGACCTTGGCATGCTTACCCGTAAGCTGCACACCAGTTTCAGTGAAGATAATCATCTGATCCCAAAACTGAATCTATTGTGGAGCCAGCAGGTTGGCGAGCCGCAGCTTACGGTGATCACCAGCCAGGCCGATGGCACTCATTACTTGTATAGACAAGCTCCGCAGGCCAATGCATTCAAGGGTGAGGCGGCGGTATTTGTGTCGGGGCATCTGGCATCGCTGCTTTTGTGGGCGGCGATAAATGGCGTCTCTACTCCCGACACCCAATGGCACTGGTATGGCGATCGCAAGGCCGGCGCTCGCCTTGAGCAGGCAAGCCGTAAGCTGCAGGAGATGATTGCCGATGTGGATTTAAGGGTCTCGAAACAGGACCTGTGTCAGCCCTGGTTTTACCGCAAGCTGATTTTGCTGGTAAACCTTGAGAAAGACCCAACCCCGGACTGGCACGGCCAGGAAGTCATGATAGACATGATGAACGCCAACCTGTTTTCCCTTGGCAGGCAGCGGCTTAATATGCTCGGCTCGGTCGATGTGCTCTGTTACAACTCCTGGGGTGAATGGCATTGTCATCACTTTGAAGGCGAACAGGCACTGCTGAAGGTAATGACCTTTGTCGCCCCGGGGATCCGCCGCGCCGGTGGCCGGGTGGATGGCAACAGCAGTGTTACGTTGCCGGAGCTTGTCGATATCCGCTCCCAGGTGGATTTACGTACCATAGGCTGCAGCGTGCGGTTGCAGCCGCAGCTCGAGCTTGCGGTGCACAGCCTGCTCAGGCAGGTGGCGCGGCTGACCTGCCAGGCCAATGTGTCGTCCACGCTGGTGCAGCCGCTTAGGATTGGCGATAAAAATTACGGCCTTTTTTTCAATACATTGGGTGTGGCGTTTGAAGATTTGGCCGATGCCCCGGCCATTTATCGGCAGATGAGCCATGGCAATCTGCTCACTTTGCCGCGCCCGGAACTGGGCGACGATCCTTTTGCCAGCGTGCCAGAGCTTATTCAGGATTACGCCACCAAAGATGTGATCCAATATTTCCTGCGCCAGCGGGAGGAGGGGATAGACGTGTTTATCCTCAATGCCGAAAACGAGCTGAGCCACTATGTGCAGCACGGCACCACGGTCGAGGCGCTGGTGAGCAAGGTCAGTCAGCAGTATGCGTTTGAGGGGCTCTATGAGGTGCGCGGCCGTTTTAATTTGCCGCAATTCTTCCAGCTTGAGCGCCTGCAGGGGGAACTCAGAGCCCAGCCGGTAGGCATGGCCAGGCAGGATTTGGGGGCCGAATTCTAACCCCCGCGAGGCATTACCAGCACAGGTTCAGATTGGCCTGACGCTTGATTGAGTCTTTCAAAAACGGCATAAATTCGCTGCCGCCGTTGCGCTCATCAATCCACTTACCCTCTTTAAAACCAAAGTGATAGCCACCAAAACGGGTCGCCAGCCACACTTCGTGCAAGGGCTCCTGCTTGTTGATGACAATCTTGGAGCCATCTTCGAACGTCAGTTGCAGCACACCACCTGAGCTGTCGATGTCCACATCGGCATCGTCATTGTCGATGGCATTCTCAATCGCCGTTTCTATGATGTTGAACATGTCATCGGCCAGCTGGTGAAACTCAGTGTCTGTCATCGCCATGTGTGTTGATCCTTTTCAATCCTGGGCTTGAGTGCGATTATAAAGCCAAATCCGCGCTATATGCATTTAAGTTGAGAAAAATGAGACTGTATTTATCCCTGTTGCTTGTTAGTCTGCTGCTTTCGGGTTGTGGCCAGAAAGGCCCGCTTTATAAGGCTCCTGAGCCTGAGCAAAATCAGGCCGAGCCTGCTGCCAAGGCCGATGCCGGGCAGGCGTCAGTCGTCGAAGACAATCAAAAAGCAACGATTAAAAACAGCAACTAAGAACAACAATCGATAAGGATGTACACCAGTGGACCATTTCCTCTACCGTAATGAGCGTTTGTTTGCCGAGGACTGCGATGTCGAGCAGCTTGCCAAAGACTATGGCACGCCCCTGTATCTCTACTCCCGCGCGACGCTCGAGCGCCACTGGCATGCCTTCGACAGTGCGGTATCGTCCCATCCACACCTGATTTGCTACGCGGTAAAGGCCAACTCCAACCTGGCGGTGCTCAACGTGCTGGCCCGTCTTGGCAGCGGCTTTGATATTGTGTCCGGCGGCGAGTTGTCGCGGGTGTTGGCGGCGGGCGGCGACCCGGCCAAAGTGGTGTTTTCCGGCGTGGGTAAAACCGTGGCCGAAATGGAGCTTGCGCTTAACACCGGCATCATGTGTTTTAACCTTGAGTCCGGCGCCGAGCTTGAGCTTTTGAACGAAGTGGCAGGCCGTCTTGGCAAAAAAGCGCCTGTGTCGTTGCGAGTGAATCCGGACGTGGATGCCGGCACCCATCCTTACATCTCCACCGGTTTGAAAGAAAACAAGTTCGGTATCCCTATGGATGAAGCCGAGCTGCTGTTTGCCCGCGCCGCCGAGTTGCCACACCTTGAGGTGACCGGCGTTGATTGCCACATCGGCTCGCAGCTTACTGAACTTAAGCCATTCCTCGATGCCATGGACCGTATGCTGGCACTGATTGACCGTCTGGCGGCGCAGGGCATTGTGATTGAACACTTCGATGTGGGCGGTGGCCTTGGTGTGACCTATAACGGCGAAACCCCGCCACATCCGGATGTCTATGCCGCCGCCATCCTTGAAAAGCTCAATGGGCGTCCGCTGAAACTGATTTTTGAGCCGGGCCGTGCCATTGCCGCCAACGCCGGTGTTTTTGTGACTCAGGTGCTCTACACCAAGGACAACGGCGACAAGCGCTTTGTAATTGTCGATGGCGCGATGAACGACCTTATCCGCCCATCCCTGTATGGCGCATGGCAGAACATTATTCCGGCGGTGAAGACCGACCGCGCCACTACCCGCTGCGATGTGGTGGGCCCTGTATGTGAAACCGGTGACTTTTTGGGTAAAGACAGGGAGCTTGCCGCCGGCAGCGGTGATTATCTGGTGGTGCGCAGCGCCGGTGCCTACGGCTTTACCATGTCATCCAACTACAATACCCGCCCCCGCGCCGCCGAGGTGATGGTGGATGGCGACAAGGCCCATCTGGTGCGCGAGCGCGAAAAACTCAGTCAACTCTGGCAAGGAGAGCAACTCCTGCCGTAAACTGGGGAAAGTAGCCGATTTTTGGGCGCCGGAGCGTGGCTTCGGCGCTAAGGAAGCATAGCTTGATCCACTTCACCAAGATGCACGGTCTGGGCAACGACTTTATGGTTGTCGACGGCGTGACCCAAAACGTGTTCTTTTCGCCGGAGCAAATTCGCCGTTTGGCCGACCGTAACTTCGGTATTGGTTTCGACCAGCTGCTGCTGGTTGAGCCGCCTTACGATCCGGATCTGGATTTTCATTACCGTATCTTCAATGCCGATGGCAGCGAGGTTGAGCAGTGCGGCAACGGTGCCCGCTGTTTTGCCCGCTTTGTCAAAAACAAAGGCTTGACCCAAAAGCATAAAATCAGAGTCAGCACCAGCGCCGGCAAGATGACCCTGCGCCTTGAGCGCGATGGCGGCGTGACGGTGAACATGGGCGTGCCCATTCTCGACCCGGCGCAAATTCCCTTTAAAGCCAAAAAGGCCGAAAAGACTTACCTTTTGCAGGCGGCGCAGCAGACTTTCTTGTGCGGCTCAGTGTCCATGGGTAACCCCCATGTGGTGCTGGAAGTGGACGACATCAACACTGCGCCTGTGGCCGAAGTGGGCGCACTGCTGACCCGCCATGAGCGTTTTCCCAAGGGCGTCAACGTTGGCTTTATGCAGGTGATAAACCAAGAGCATATTAAGCTCAGGGTATACGAGCGCGGCGCGGCCGAAACACTTGCCTGCGGCAGCGGCGCCTGTGCGGCGGCCGTGGTTGGCCAGCTGCAGGGCAAACTGGGCACGCGGGTACGAGTGGATTTACCCGGCGGCACCCTCAGCATTAACTGGGAAGGCGAAGGCAAGCCGCTGTGGATGACAGGCCCGGCCCAGCAGGTTTATGAGGGGCAAATTCAGCTATGAGCGATGTGGAACTGAGCGCGCAGCCGCCCTTTGATGAACTGCTTATCCGCGAATATCTGTTGGATAACCCTGATTTTTTCGCCCGCTATCCCGAAATTCTGCTGGCGATGCGCTTGCCCCACGGCGAGCGCGGCACCGTGTCTTTGGTGGAGCGGCGCCAGGAATTGCTCCGAAACCGGGTAAATCAGCTGGAAGAAGAAATCACCGCGCTGATGACCGAGGCGCGCCGCAACGAAAAAATCTTCCGCTTCAATAACGAACTTCAGTTCAAACTGCTTGAGTGTGAAGACCTTGGCGAAGTGCGTCAGTGCCTGTCTGAGGCGCTGATGGGCGAGCTTGGCTTTACCCATGTGCGGCTTATCACTGTCCATGAGAAAGACAGCGAGCTTGGCAACATCTCCACTAACCGCTTGTCCCGTGGTTACTATTTTGGCCGGCTGACGGCGCTTGAATCCCGGCGGCTGTTTGGCGCTGAGGTGGGCTCGGTGGCGCTTATTCGCCTGTCTGAGCATTGTGGTCAGGTGGTGTTTGCCATTGCCAGTCAGGATCCGGCTCACTTCCATCCGGAAATGGATAACCTGCTGCTGGATCAGCTGCGCCGCCTGCTCGATCACCTGCTGCCAAGGTTGTAATGATGGCCGGCCAAGCCGACTGGCTCGAACGCTTTACCCGCTTTTTGGCGACCGAGCGCCAGCTGTCGCCAATGACAGTGCGCAATTACCGTTTTGAACTTGAGCGCGCCATGGCGATGCTGGATAACAAGCCGTGGCAACAGGTTAGCCGTCAGGAGCTGGCGGGGCTGTTGGCAAAGCTTCATCGTCAGGGGCTCGGGCCGCGCTCTTTGGCGCTGACTGCCTCTGCGCTCAAGCAATTTGGCAAGTTTCTCGTTAAAGAAGGTCTGCTCGATGCAGACCCCGCCGCTACCCTCAAGGCCCCCAAACAGCCCAAAACCCTGCCGAAAAACCTTGATGTGGACTCGGTCAGCCACCTGCTGGAAGTCGCGCCGGAAGACTGGATTGCGGTGCGCGACCGTGCCGTGATGGAGCTGTTTTACTCCTGTGGCCTGCGTCTTGCTGAACTCGCGGCGCTCGATTTGCAACACCTTGATTTACAAAGCCGCGAAGTGCGGGTTATGGGTAAGGGCAGCAAGGAGCGGATTTTGCCGGTGGGCAAGGTCGCCATCGATGCCATTCAGGCCTGGCTTGGCAAGCGCTCTGAGCTGTATTGTGCGGATAACGCGCTGTTTATTTCGAGCCGCGGCACCCGCTTAAGCCATCGCAGTATTCAGGTACGCATGGAAAAGTGGGCGCAAATTCAGGGGCTTGCCGTGGGCGTGCATCCACACAAGCTCAGGCACTCCTTTGCGACCCATATGCTTGAATCCAGTGGCGATTTGCGTGCGGTGCAGGAGCTGCTGGGGCACGCTAACCTCGCCACCACCCAGATTTACACCAGTCTGGATTTTCAGCACCTGGCCAAGGTGTACGACTCAGCCCACCCAAGGGCGCGCAAGAAGGATGACTGATGCAGATTTTCCGGCGGCTTAAGCCCATCCATGCCATCAGTTTTGATTTGGACGACACTCTTTACGACAACCGGCCGATAATCCTCGCCGCCGAAGCGGCGCAGCTTGCGTTTTTGCATCAACAGTTTCCCGAAAGCCGCCACTGGGGAACCGCTGAGTGGCGCCATCACAAGCTTGAGCTGATGGCAAAAGAGCCTTTGCTTGCCCACGACCCGACCCGCCTTCGGCTCGCGACGCTGCGAAGCGGTCTTAAGCGTCTTGGGCTTGAAAGCGATGACGCCAATCGCGGCGCAGGCGCTGTGATGGATGAATTTCTTTATCATCGCAGCAACTTTGCGGTGCCCGAGGCGAGCATTAAGGTGCTGCGTGCGCTTAGTTCCCGCTTTACCCTGATTGGCCTCACCAATGGCAATGTGGATGCGGACCGGATTGGCCTTGGCGAGCTGTTTGCCTTTGTGATCAAGGCCGGTGACGGACTTAAGATGAAGCCCCACGGCGACCTCTTTACCCTCGGCTGCGAGCGTCTTAAGGTGCTTCCTGAAAATCTGCTCCACGTCGGCGACAGCCACAAAGCTGATGTCGCGGGGGCGCTGCGGGCGGGCTGTATGGCGGCGCTGCTTAATCCCGCCCAGGGGCAGGCTTTGGCGGCTCCTTTGCAGTCACCACTGCCGCACCTTTGCCTTCCCCAGCTGCAGTCGTTGCTGGGATTGTTGTGATCTGCACACAAAAAATCACAAAATTATCATTTAATTAACATCGCCGAGCTGATAGCCTTATCCTGTTTGGAACGTTTTTATTTGCCAAATTCACTGCCAATGGTGTGTTTACGCCCCGGCCGTGCGGTAAACAGGGGAAACTTCAGGGTGTTATATTTGCGCGTGCTGACAGGGTTGGCGACGCTGACGCTGCTTGGCGTGTCAGCGCCGGCCTTTGCCCATGATATTTATGCCAATCAGGGCTTCAGTGCCGGATTGCTGCACCCTTTTTCTGGCTTTGACCATCTGCTGAGCATGTTCGCTGTTGGCTTGCTTGCCATGCAGCTTGGTGAGCACGGCAAGATTGCCGTGCCCCTGGCTTTTATCGGCTTTATGCTGTTTGGCGCCGTTATCGGCATGCTGGATGTGCCCATGCTCTGGGTCGAGCAGGGCATTGCGCTGTCGGCGGTTATCTTTGGTGTGGCGCTGCTGTATGGCCGCGAGCTGCCATTATCCTTTGCACAGGCCCTGGTGGGGATTTTCGCGCTGTTTCATGGCCATGCCCATGGCAGTGAGATCCCCGAGCTTGCCAGTCCCGTCTGGTATAGCCTTGGCTTTATGCTGGGTTGCAGCCTGCTGATGCTGACCGGTGCCCTGGTGGCCTGGTATTTAAGCCTGATTGAGCCACAGCGGCCGCTGCTGAAAGGGCTTGGCGGCGTGATTGCGTCGCTGGGGCTTTTGTTCTGGATTTTGTGATCACTGCTTTTTGTGATCACTGCTCAGGCGGGCAGGGACGGTGCTGTTTTCTCAGCAGTTGGCTGACCTGACGCCGGCTGGCGCGCATATCGGATGAATCCACCCGAAAATAAGTGCCACCGAAGGGATCGCTGCCTAAGTAGACGGGTTTTTGATTGGCACTCGCCTGCGGCACATGTAAGCGGATAAGCTTTTTACCTGTCAGTTCAATTATTTGCACATCGGTCGGTGACAGGACATTACACGACACCCTGTGCCTGTCGCCCAGAATGCGCCAAATCTCCTCCAGCATGGGCAGCGGATTGGCGATGCCTTCGATAAAAAACTCACCGCGTACTTCGCGCACCCCAAGAATAATTTCGCCGCCCAGTGTGTTGGCAAAGGCGCTGTAGCTTTCCCACATGTCTTCCGGCAGTTGCCCCTGCCCATCGCGGCCAGCGGCAAGCTTGAATTCTACCTGCACCGATTCGTGCAGGTGCTTGATATCATCGAGGGCAAATTGGGTCATGGTCTGTCCTTGAACTGCATTTCCCTTTGATATAACACGCGGTTAAACCAAAGGCCAGCGCCCGGGGCAGCCTTGGGCGCTAACTGCGGCCGGGCTTGGACGGCTTAAAGCACTCTTTGTCGAGACCGTACTTTTTCATCCGCAAATACAGCTTTTTGCGCGGTACATTGAGGTGGTCGGCCGCCTCGGTTACTCGGCCGCAAAACAGAAACAGCGCATCCTCAATCAGGCGTTTTTCATAGTCTTCCACCAGTTCATCCAGCGGCCCCTTAAGGCTTGGCGATGCGGCGATGCGCTGCACATTGGCAAGCTTGACTATGCCAACCGCGTAAAGCTCGGCCACATTGCGAAGCTCGCGGATATTGCCCGGCCAGTGATGCTGGCGCAGGTTATCCAGATAGCGCGCCTCCACCACAGGCAGCTTGCGTGACAGGCGCCGGCAGCTTTCTTTAAGGAAAGTCATAAACAGCGGCTCTATGTCGGCGGTTCGCTCGCAAAGCGGCGGCAGTTTTATCCGCACCTGGGAGAAATAGTAAAAGCACTCAGGGGTCAGCTGCTGATTTTCCACCAGGGTTTCGGCCTGGGTTTCGAGAATGGCGATGGTGCGCACATCCTTGGTTTGGCGCCGCTCGGCTTCAAGTAAAAAGCTTGCCAGCCAGTGCTGGCACTCGTGGCTCAGCTGCTCAAGACCGCGAAGGATAAGGGTGCCGCCACGGGCACGCTCCATGGCGGCTTTAAGGCTCGCACTCTCTTCAATCAAAGCGCAGTCGAGCTGCTCGAGCGCGCCGCCGCTGCTTGGCCCAAGTCGGTGCAGCAGGCTTGCCAGGGTAGTACGGCCGACGCCGCGCGGGCCTTCAAGCATCAGATCCTGACTGGTGAGCGCGAGCTGCCCGAGCTGCTCCCGCAGTTCATTGATTTGGGCGCTGGAGCCAAGCAGTTCATCGGCGAGGGAATCGCGGATGGTTTCCCGCCGCGCAATCCACTGATGCCGCACTGTGCTTGCCTTTTTCACCAGTGCGAGGAAGGTGGGCGGATCGAGTGGTTTTTCAATAAAATCAAAGGCACCCATTTTCACCGCCTTGACCGCAAGCGGGATGTCGCCGTGGCCGGTGATCATGATGACCGGGATTTGCGGGTCGACTTTATGCACCTCTTCGAGCAGCGTCAGGCCGTTCATGGCTGGCATATAGATGTCGCTGATCACCACGCCATCCCATTCCCGGCTCAGGATCTCCAGCGCCTTTTGCGGCGAGCTAGTTGCCCGCACCATATAGCCGGACAGGCTGAACAGCTGCCGACAGGCATCCAGCACGTCTTCATCGTCGTCGATGAGCAGCAGGTCAGGCTTGATCTTCAGTGGGCTGTGCATGATTAAACTCCAACAACATCAGGGTATTGCCTGTAAGGGTACAGGCCAGTCGTATCTCGCCTTCCTGGCGCTCCATCAGGGTGCGGCAAATCGACAATCCAAGTCCGAGACCGACCTCCTTGGTGGTAATAAAGGGGCTGAAAAGCTTATCGAGCACCTCGGCGCTAAAGCCGCCGCCGGAGTCGCTGATGCCAAACAGCAGGGCGTGCTCGTCATGGGCGAGCACTTCCAGACGGATGCGGCGCTCATCAAGGCCGGCCACCGCATCGAGGGCGTTGACCAAAAGATTAATCAGCACCTGCTCGATTTCCACCGGATCGCCAATCACCGCGGCATCCGGGGCTATGTTGGTGTCGATGCGGCAATCTTCGCGCTTGATGCGCGGCGCGAGCAGCAGCAGGGCGTTGTCGGTCACCTCCTGCAGAGGCACCCGCTGGCGCAGGCGGGTTTGCGGTGCCTTGCGGGCAAATTCTTTGAGTGCGCCTATGATGCGGTGCATCCGCTGGCTCAGTTGCCCTATGCGGTCCAGGTTCTCGCCAAGCAGTGCCATCTCGCCCTGCTCGGCCGCCATCTTGCTGGTGTAGAGGAAGGTGGAAATGGCCGACAGCGGCTGATTGAGTTCGTGGGCCATGCTGGTCATGGCCTGACCGAGCACCGCCATTTTGGCGGCCTGGATCAGCTCGTCCTGGGCGCGCAGCAGGTCATTCTGCGCTTGGGTGCGCCGCTCCACTTCCGATTCCAGCTCGTTGTTTTTGTGTTGTAAATCAAGGGTGCGTTCGGCGACCCGCTCCGACAGCTCGCGGGTGTTGAGCTCCTGTCGGGTCATGTCGGTGATGGTGATCATTACCCTCGGCTCACCGGCCTGCTCGAAACGGCGAAAATCAAATTGCCAGAAACTCGGGCTTTCGCCTTCGTCGCCAAGCTCCACCAGACATTGGCTCTGGCCTGCGCTGAACAGCGGGCTTAAGCGGGTGAACTGGCGCGCCAGCTGCTCGGCCGCACGGCGCGGAAACGCCTGCCACAGTAAGCTCAGCTCAGGCTCATCGCCAAGGGGCAGCAACAGGCGGGCGCGCGGGTTGACCGACTCGATGGTGCCATTCAGCGCGCAGGTGATAAGGCAGGCCTCGGTGTTGTTGATAAGGTTGAGCGCATTGGTTTTATCCATCAGCCGGCGCTGCTCGCGAAACTGCTGCAACTGGGCGCCGAGGCGACCAATCTCATCGCTGCCCTGCACCCGTATTGGGCTGTTCATGTCGTTGTTGCACACCTTATCCAGATCCGTGCTGAGCTGATCAAGCCTTGCAATCAACCGCTTTGAAATCAGCGCTGTAAGCACAAAAGTCCCCAGCACCAGCGAGATTGCCAGCATCAGCAGCAGCCAGCGTTTGCCCTGACTGACCTGTTGGTTGGTGGCCTCGACCAGCGCACCGAGGTTGGCATTGGCCTCAGTCACGGCGGTCACTACCTGGGCATGATACGGCTGGATAAGGTCGTTGAGTTTGGGCGAGAGTGCTTGCAGCTGCTGCTGATTGGCCACATCTTCTTTCAGGAGCTGATGCAGGGTGCCTTCGGGTTTCACCAGTTCAATCAGTTCCTGCAGAATTTGCCTGTGGGTCACGGTGGAAGGGTAACTCGCCAGCTGGGTGTTGAGCAGGCCAAGCTCATCAATCTGAAAACCGATAAAGGAGAAGGCATGCTCCAGCTCGCGCTGATGGCGCTGGGCGATGATTTCGGCCGACAGCTGATGCAGCTCGTTTTCTTTGATGGCCATGTCCTGCAGCACCGAAAACTCTTCGATAACCGAGTTGATGGTGCCCGCCGAGGTGCGGTTACCAAGCTGGGCGCTTAAGTGCCAGGCCACTTCCTGCAGCAGCGGCGTCATTTCATCTATCAGATCCTGATGCAGCCGCCCGAGCTGCTTTTGCAGCGATGCCAGCGACTGCGCCAGCGCCAGCCGGTGACGCAGCAGTCGGTCCTGGGCATCCAGCAGTTGCTGAAGCTGGTTAAAGCGCTCGATTTGCTTACTTTTATCTTCTTCGCTGTGCAAATTAACCAGATAAATGCCTTCCAGCTCGGCCATGGCCTCGTTTACCTGCCGCTCCAGTGTCAGCAGGCCGACCTCGTCTTCGGTGGCGGGCAGGCGACTGAGCAGATGCAGCAGCCGGTTGCTGACCCGCTCCAGCCGGTAGGTGTTGTTGATGGTCGGCACACTTTCGCTGATGATGCCGCTCACCTGGGACGCCAGTTTGTGCCACATGGCAAGGCTTGTCAGGCCCAGCACCAGGGTTAAAAACAGCATCGACAGGAAGGCAATAAACAGCCGCCGCCCGAGGGGAGAGTGTTTGAGCCGGATCATGGATACTCCAGGGTGCGCACCTTGGCCATGGCCTGCTCGAGCTGGTCGGCGACCTGCATCCGCCAGCGCTGCATGGTGCGCTCCATCTCGGCCGACGGCTCCTGCTCGTAACCGGCAAACAGCTGCTGCATCGCGCCTGAAGTGGCCTCGGCTTCGGTGATGGGCACCTTGCTTGCCAGCGCCTTGGCGGCGGCGATGGTTTGCTGGTTGGCTTCGGTTTGTTTCATGGCGCCTTCGGCCTTGATAATCGCCTCCCAGGTGTAGCGCAGCTTGGGCACCTGCTGTGAAATCGCCTGTTCAAACAACGCTTTAATTACGTTGTTGCGCATAAACAGCCGCTCTTTGTCGATAACAAAGCGGCTGTGGCTGGCAAGGGATGCATCGCTTAAGCGAATTTTCGACAGCGCCGGCTGGCTTAAATTGGCCTGGCCGGTTTCCGACAGTAAGTAACTGATAAAGCGTTTGGCGGTATCCGGGTGGCTGGCACTGGCCGACAGGGCACAATAGGTCGGCAAAATCACTGTGTCCGGCAGGTAGTTGAAATCGACATAGTTAAAGTGGCTGCGGGCGGTATTGGCGTAGTTGTCGATAACCGGGCCTGCGCCCACCAGGCCGCGGCTGATGGCGTCACTCACGCCAAAGCTTCGGGCCGACAGCGACGACAAATTGCCGCCAATGCGCATCAGCAGTGCCCATCCATTATCCCAACCTTCTGATTGCAGAATATTTTCAACCATCATATGGGTAGTGCCCGAATGGGCGGGTGAACTCATCATCACATGGCCGCTGAATTCGGGCCGCGCCAGATCCTGCCAGCTTTTGGGCTGCGGCAACTGGTATTTGCTGAGGTAATCGCGGTTGTACATCAGCCCTATGCCGGAGTAAGCCACCGGCAGCACGTAGTCGCCCGAGGGCAGGCTGTGGCTGCCAAGCCAGGGCGGCATGTCGAAGGGCTGGTTGAGTTTGGCCAGCAGTTTGTGCTCTGCCAGCGTCTGAAACAGGGTCGGCGATGAGGAAATGATAAGGTCGACCTTGGGCTGGTTATCGTCGGTCAGCAGGCGGATGGCGGGCAGGGTGCGGCGGTACACCACCCGAACCTGACATTGTTCCCGCGCCGAAAAATCATCGACCAGCGCCTTGAATGGCAGCTCGGAAAACGAGGTCAGGATCACCAGGCAATTCTCCTGCGCCCGTGCGGTTGCAGGCAGGAAAAGGCACAGCAGGATCAGCAGTGAACGCAGCAGTTTTTGTGTCATGGCTCAAATTTCTTTAATCATTTTTTAACGATTTTCACACTTGTCTGAGTCGGATTTGACCCAGAGTTGGCCGATTATTCTGCAATTTCTGTCCAGCAAGAGTGTAGCCATTCCCATTTTGACCCGGAAATTTTTCTATTTGGGTTAATTCTGACTCAATTCCCTTACTTTGCCTCCGGGATTTGCGACTGAAAAGATGCCCCCAAGCCGGGAGCCCCCGATCCCGGCGAACAAAAAAATCTGGTTGGGAGATTGGCATATGTTTGAATTTTTCAAAACGCGGCCGGACAAGCCCCTCATGGAAGGGTCCCCCGAGAAAATCCGCTCTGTTTACAAGAAGTACCAATGGCAGGTGTTCCTTGGACTGGTGTTTGGTTACGCCATGTTCTACGTCGCCCGCATGAGCTTGAACGTGGCCAAAAAGCCGATGTTGGATGCTGGAATCGTTACCCTCGAAGAGCTCGGGGTGATTGGTTCTGCGTTCTTCCTCACCTATGCGGTGGGTAAGTTCTCCAACGGCTTCTTGTCCGATTACGCCAATATCGGCCGCTTTATGTCGATATCACTTGGCTTGTCTGCCATTACCTGTTTGCTGATGGGTATGAACACGGCAACCTTCTTCTTCATCCTGCTGTGGGGTGTTAACGGTTGGTTCCAGTCCGTGGGCAGTGCGCCTTCCTGCGTGTCCATTTATCAGTGGTTCTCGCCCAAGCAGCGTGGCTCTGTGTACTCCATCTGGGGTGGCTCACGTAACATCGGCGAAGGTATCACCTGGATCCTGACCGCAACCATCGTCAGCTTCTTCGGCTGGAGAGCAGGTTTCGTGGGTGCCGGTATTGCCTCTCTGGCAGCGGCGTTTGCCATGTACCTGATGCTCAAAGACAGACCACAAACCTACGGTCTGCCTGAGCCAGCGGTTGCCTATGGTGAAGAGCCTGAGATTGCCAAAAAGTCTGACCCGAAAGAAATCCGTCGCGCCCAGCTGTTTATCCTCAAACAGCCGACAGTATGGCTGATTGCGCTGGCGTGTGCTGCTATGTACATCTCACGTTATGCCATGAGTTCATGGGCTGTGCTGTACCTGCAGGAATCCAAGGGTTACAGCCTGATTGACGCCGGTTTTGCCATGTCAGCTTATCCGATTGCCGGTTTTGCCGGTGCGATTCTGGCCGGTATCATCTCCGACAAGCTGTTCAACGCTAACCGTCATATCCCGACTCTGCTCTACGGTGTGGCCAACATCGCCGGTATGTGTCTGATGTTCTGGGGTCCTGAAAGCCGTATGGTGGACGCCGTTGCCCTGGGTCTGATTGGCTTTGCCATCGGTGGTCTGGTAGTGTTCCTGGCCGGTCTGACCGCCTGTGACCTGATGCCAAAAGCCGCTGTAGGCGCCGTGAAAGGCTTCATCGGTCTGTGTTCTTACATCGCCGCCTCGGCGCAGGAACTGGTGTCATCCATGCTGATCAAGACCAGCGAAGTGAACGGTGTCACCCACTATGACTTTGCCACTGCCCAGTACTTCTGGCTGGCGGCCTCGGTTGTGTCGCTGCTGCTGGCGCTGACCGTATGGAACGCCAAGAAAGTGGTGAACTTCTAATCCGACATGCCCCCGGGTTCGGGCCCGGGGGCTGTTTTCAGGTACAGTTTTAGATTGCGCAAGGATTTGATTATGAAAAAAACACTGATCGCGATGGCAACGCTGCTCCCTGCTTTTTCTTCCATGGCGGCTGCCGATTTCTACGGTCGCATCAATTTGTCGGTCACAGATTCTGAGTTGGGTGTTGCCGCCCAAAACGGCAAGGCTGGCACAGTATTGGAAAACAACTCTTCCCGGATTGGCTTTAAAGGCGGTGAAGAACTGAGCCCCGGCCTTAAGCTGTTCTACCAGCTGGAATTTGGCGTCGATAACTTCGACAACTCAGGTAAAACCTTCAAACCGCGTAACAGTTTCCTTGGCGTGAAAACCGATTTTGGCGCCCTGAGTGTCGGTCGTAACGACACAGTATTCAAAACCGCCGAAGGCAAGGTGGATATTTTCGGCACCACCAACTCGGATATCGACCGCCTGCTGCCGGGCCAGACCCGCGCCGGCGATTCCCTGACCTATCAATCGCCCAAGCTCGCTGACCTGATTACGGTTAACGGCACTTACCTGATGAGCGATAACTACGACGGCGACAACGCCTATGCCCTGTCCACCACCCTGGGTGACAGCGGCCTTAAAAATCAGCCCTGGTATGTGGCGCTGGCCTACAACAAGGGCATAGACGGCGTGGATGCCGCCCGTCTGGTGTCGCAGGTTAAGCTCGGCGAGGTGACCCTTGGCGGCCTGCTGCAGCAAAGTGAACATCAGGACGCCAAATACGCCGCCCTCGATGGCGACACCTGGTTTGTTAACCTCGCCTGGGACATAGGCAAGACCCGGCTTAAGTTTGAATACGGCCACGACGATGCCGGCCTTGGCAAATACGTGTCGCGCTTTATCAAAGCCGAAACCAGCGGCTCGCTCGCCGATGTGTCCAATGTGGATCTGAATCAGCTCAGCGTTGGCGCCAACTACAAGGTGTCCAAAACCACGCAGCTGTGGGGCCACTACACCCGATTCGATGGCGACCTGTTGCTCGCCGGTACCAGCGTCGAGCTGGACGATGACCTGATTACCCTGGGAGTGCGCTACGACTTTTAAGTTGTAAGCCGGTTTCCACTGTAAAACTGCTATCTCAAGCGGGCATTGGCTCGTGATTGGTCCTTCACCCTGGGCAATGGCCGCCGGGCGCCTCTTCACCGGCGGTCAATTTTTTTGCTCAAGGCGTGGGATGTTCGATGGGTAAGCCCGAATATCCCGCCGCCTTTTAGCGGCTTTAAGTACTTAACTCTTTTTTCTCAGTTCTCAGCTCTCAGATCTCGGTCCTCAATGCTTTGTGCAAAGCCAGCTATCGCGAAGTCAAAGCCCGGCCACATTCCCCAAACGCAAAGCCTGACAAGCTCAGCCCGTGACAAGCGCAGCCCGCTTGGGTAAGGTTGGCTTCACCATTTCTTTGCCATCTATCATGACTTTCGCATCGCATCCGGCATCACTCGATTCATCACGCTCGTCAGCACAGCCGTCATCGCACTCGTCAGTGCCAAGGCTGCGGCTTGGCATGGCCATGTGGTCCCACAGCGGCTGGAAAGCATGGCTCACGGCGGATGCCGGTTCACCTGCAGGCCTGAGTCCGAGTCAGGAGCGGCTTGCCGCCTACGCCCGCTGTTTTGATACGGTTGAAGGCAACACCACCTTTTATGCCCTGCCGGCGGCGCACACGGTAAGCAGTTGGAATCTTGCCACGCCGGAGGATTTTCGCTTTACCTTCAAGCTGCCATCCCGCATTACCCACGAGCTGGCACTTGGTAACTGCCGCGACGAAGTGAATCAGTTTTTTCAGCTGATGGAGCCTGTGATGGCTAAAACGGCGCTGTGGAAAATCCAGCTGCCCGCCCGCTTTGGTCCCGAGTCGCTGCCCCTCCTCGCTGAGTTTATCGATAATCTGCCCAAAGGCCTTGGAATAGGCGTTGAAGTGCGTCACCGCGCCTTTTTCGCCAAAGGTGAGGCTGAACAGGCACTTAACCGACTGCTGATGGAGCATGGGGTAAATCGCATCATCATGGATACCCGGCCGGTGTTTGCCCTGCCGCCAAGCAGCGATGCCATTATCGATGCTCACAATAAAAAGCCGCGGGTGCCCGTGCATGCCATCGCCACCGCCGCTATGCCTGTGGTGCGTTTTATCGGTCAGCCCGTGGGCATGATAGGCGCAAACGAGGAGATTAAAGATAACAAGGCGTTTTTTGAGCCCTGGATTGGCAAGCTTATTCAATGGCTTGCAGAAGGCCGCTCGCCTTATCTTTTTATCCACACTCCGGATAACAGCGATGCGCCCGAGCTTGCCCGGCTGTTGCTGGCCGAACTCAGGCAGGTGGCTACGCAGCAGGGACTCGTGTGTCAGCTGCCCGACCTTGAGGCTGGCCTTGCCGCGCCACCGCAGCTGGGACTGTGGTGACGCGCCTTGCGGTTCAGCCCCCTGTGATTTAACTCATTGACAGCTCGAGGGTCTTTGGAAACAGCAGGTTGTTTTCCAGATGAATGTGGCGGTGCAGATCGGCCTCAAATTCCGCCAACGTCTGATAGCAGATACGCCAGGTGGTGCAGGCGTATTCGGGGGCCCGGTAGTTGTCGGTGAGCTGCCTGAGCTTGGCAAGTATGGTACCCGCTTCGTCGTGCTCGTACTCCATGGCGCGGATAGGATTGCCGATATGCCCAAAACAGCCATTGACTGACTCGCCCGCCGCCAAGGCTTTCACCGCCGGAAACAGGATTTGCTCTTCTTTCATCAGGTGCGGCATCAGGTCGTCGACCAGTGCGCGGATCCAGCCGGTGAGCGGTTTTATCACTTCATAATGCTCGCCATGGGCGCGCAGCATCTTCTCGGCATATTCCAGCAGCAGTGGCGCGGTATTACGCACATAGTTGTGATGCTTTTGTTCAATGTAATCAATCAGCTCTGCCAGAGGTAACTGTGCCAGTGCATTGTCGGGCTGACCCTCGGTTGTCTGGCTGTTCAGGGCCTCGAGCACCTTGGTGGCATCGGCGCCGGCGCGCTCACAGGCTTCCAGCAGGATACGGCCACCGCCACAGCAAAAGTCGATATTGAAGCGGGAAAATACGTGGGCACGGCGAAAATCCTGTGCCACCAATTCGCCGACCGGAGTTTGAAGCAGGGTGTGTGCGCTCATAATGCATTCCTTAGGTGTAATAATGATGCATGTTAGAGGGGCGTTCGAGCCCTGCAACGAAAGCTTGAGTGTTTTTCTGGGTTAATCACATTCCGGACTGCATAATATGCCCAAAGGGGTAGGCCTTGAATGAGCCGATTTGCCTGGCTCGGCTGGTATAGCCCGGCTTGTATGTCCTGCTTGTATGTCCTGCTTGTATGTCCTGCTTGTATGTTCTACTTGTATAGACAGGCTGAGATTGCTCGGTGGGCGAGATTGGCGCACAAACCCGGGTAAAAAGCCAAGGCGCAAGCCATATCAAACCCCATGGCCAACGCCTTGATCAAGTTACTGTTTTAGCCTGTTACTGTTAATGCCGTTATTGCTTGGACGACACCTTTACGTACACCACCTCGTCGCTGCCGCTCGCGGCCGAGGCGCTGAGGTCGCGAATGGTCACGTTTTCAGTCGCCTTGTTTTTGGCCATCGAGTGGCTTGCCAGATAACGATAGGTTTTGTCAGCGCCATACTGATGCGCAAACTGGGCGAGACTTGCGCCATTGCAGCGCACGCTGTTGGCCTGATAACGCGGGCTGTGGGCGCTTTCATTGACTTCGGTTTTCAGTTTGCCAAGCCGATTGCTGGCGGCGACCACACACAGGCGGGTTTCCTGGCTGTTGTCGGTGGCGATAAAGCGGTATTCGGTGGCGCTGGCGCTGTGGATGGTGCCAAAGCTTGCAATTATCAGTGCGGCCGGGGCGAGCAGAGTGCGAATGTTCATAACCAGATTCCTTGTCTTGACCAAATTGCCCAAGCCCGCGGCGCGCTATGAGTAGCCCGGGCCTGTGTTGCGTCGTTGAGCATGTCATCGGTGCCTTGGGCCAATCCAACAGCCTGTTTGCACCCCGTGGCGTGCCCGTATCCATAAGCCATGGCGGTGTGGACGCAGACCGCCCGCAAACCCGCCTTGGCTTACCTTGGGGATTGTGGCGACAAAGGGCATGGGATGCTGTAAGCAGATGTAGGAGACTTGTATCAGTTTGGAAATTCTGTCGCGGCAGGTTTCTCGGGGTAACTGACTGTGTCAGTTGACAGAATTTGACACAGGTTGCTCAGGCGAAAGTAGGTGCTGGTTTAAGCGAAAATGCCGCGTTATTCATAGCAGCTGAGATAGCCAAATCCGGGGCGTAAAAAAGCCCGGCATCGGCCGGGCTGTAATCTTGCCTTACTCAGGCACTCTCGATTAAAAGCAGCAAAAGCAAATCAATCAAGAATAATGTGCGGCAAAAAGCGCGAACTGTCCTTGGTGATAAGGCTCATATCTTCCCGAAGGCCGATACCGGCGGCGCTGTCGCCCACCACCCAGCTGCCAATCAGGGTAAAGTTGCCATCAAAGCAGGGCAGGGGTGCCAGTGCCTGGCGAATAAAGCCTGAGTCGGTGTAAGGGCCGGGTTCAGTCAGGGTGTCGCCGTTAAAGTCGGTCAGGCTGATGTTGGCGCCTTCGCGGGAATACAGCGGCTTGCGTACCCAGCCATTGCCGACCGTACTGCCTTGCTCTTTGGTTTCAAAGTGCGCTTCGAGCAGATTGGGGTGCCCCGGGAATTTTTGCCACAGCAGCGGAAGCAAGCCTTTGTTCGACAAAAGCATTTTCCAAGGCGGCTCGATAAAGCGGGTCTGGCTGGTGAGCAGGCTTGGGCCAAAGTCTTCCCGCACCATAAACTCCCAGGGATAGAGCTTGAACAGCGACTCAATCGGATTGCCCGCCATATCGATCAGTTGGCCGTCGGCAAGGCCGATGGCGCTGATGTCGATAAAACGGCTTTCTACCCCGGCTTGCATGGCAATGTCCATCAGGTAATCGACATTGCCTCTGTCTTCAAATCTGTCGTCTATGCAGCTGAAATACAGCGGCTTTTGATGGGGCAGACTCAGCAGCGCCAGCTCCAGCTTTTCCTGCAGCGAGTTGAACTGATCCACGCTTTGCGGCAACAGGCCGGTGCGAACCATGTCTTCAAGCCAAATCCACTGGAAAAAACCTGACTCGTAAATCGAGGTCGGGGTGTCGTAGTTAAGCTCTAAAAGCTTGGCAGGCCCCTTGCCGTTGTAGCACAAATCAAACCGGCCATAGAGATGCGGATCGCGCCGATCCCAGCTGTCTTTCAATGCCTGCCAGCAATACTCAGGCACATCGAGGGCGATAAGCTTTTGTTCACTCGCAAGAATATCCGGCACCAGCGACAGTGCCATCTGGTGCAGCTCTTCGGTGGGATCTTCCAGATCCTGCTCAATCTGGCGCAGATTGAAACGGTAATAGGCGGTTTCGTCCCAGTAGGGCTCGCCATCGAAGGTGTGGTAAACAAACCCCAGCTCTTTGGCCAGCTCGCGCCAATGGGGGCGCTCGGCAATCTTAATCCGTTCCATATCAGCCGCCGTAGCTGCCGCCGCCTGAGCTGCTTTCGGCGCGTTTTTGCGCCTGCATGCCAAAGCCGCCGCGCGACACTATGTTATTGGAGCGGGAAGCCAGCGATGATTTGAATACCTGGGTCTGGCCGACATTGCGGGCAATCGGCTTGTTGCCTGAGCTGCGAAACGTGGTCTGATCGTCCCGCGACTTATACAGTGGCCGTCCCATCAGGGTTTTCTTTTTCTTTTTGCCATCGATATCGATAAGGCTGCCCATCAAAAAGCCAGCCATCAGCGGCGTCACCCAGCCGTTGGATCGGGCTTCGCACTTTTCGTCGCCAAAATCGGCTTCACATTCCTGCTCGGTCAAATACTTGGGCGCTGTTTCATTGTGATTTTGCACCGCTTCATCGTGGGCGATACGGCACTCGTCCTCATCGCCACCAAAGCTTTGGCACTGCTCAATGGTTTCGAATACCAGTGCGTTTTCAGGCGCTTCGCTGCAACCGCTGATAAAAAAACTGCCGGCGGGCGCCATCAGCATCAGGGCTACGTGGCGGCTTCGTTTGCTATTGGCCATCTGCCGCTCCTCAGTAAGTCATAGAGGCTGCGTTAAGCAGGCCCACAGCAATGGCCACGCTGGCCATAAACACCCCGGCAGCCACATCACCATTGCTGATGCGCGCTGGCAACTGGCGCAGAGTCAGGCGTACGCATACAAAGGTCAGCAGCTGCACCAGCAGCGCCACCAGTGCCCACAGGGCGCAGTCGGGCAGCGACAGTGAGTTTTTAATGGCGCTCGACAGTGGCAGCGCAAAACCAATCAACGCGCCACCAAAGGCGATGGCAGCGGCGCTGTTTCCTTCGCGGATAAGCGCCAGTTCATGGTGGGGTGTGAGCCAAGAGTAAATGCGGGCAAACAGCAGCAGCGCAGCGGCGGCAAGGCCAAAATAGGCGGCAAATGCAGGCAGCCCTTGGGCTGAGGCGTACAGAGTATCGAGCATGGGGTATTCCTGTCCCTGGATAAAATAAAGGCGAATATATTCCGCTAATTAGGGTTAATTGCCAAGCAATAATGCACCCGCGCGGGGTGCATTTTTAGCCGTGGCAGCAGCCATGGGCGCTGATTGTCGCTATCGCTTTTATCAGGCCGCTTTTAGCCGCATTTTTTATTGTGCTGCTGGCTCGGCTTTATGCTGACCACTCAGGTTTAGGCTGAAGGCTCAGCTTTGTGCTGAAGGCTCTGCCGCGCTTGGTTTGCATCGCGGCAGCAATTTGGCACCAATAAAGCAAACGAGAGATGGGCCAAACAGATAAAGGGGCCGCGACAGTATGCCGTAATTGGGCGTGCGCTCGGCATTTGCCATGGTACCGGCACTGGCATTAGCACTGGGATTTGTATCGACATCGACACCTGGCAAGGCTGGCGCATTGATAGCACCTAGCAGCTCCCTAAGCCCAGCCGCTTCAAACAGGCCAGCGTAACCGAGCAGCACCAGCAGCACTATCAAAACGCCGCTGAGTAACACGATGATAAGGCTAATCTTTTCAATGGTGTCCAGCAGTTCGTTAAATTGCGCTGGCACCATTAAGCGGGTATAGCCCAGCAGTACAGCGCAAAAAAGCACCGCGGATGCGACGTGCCAACCTTGGGACTGCCAGTCAAAGGGCTGTGATATCCACACCATCACTATTATCCAGAGTGGCATATATGAAATCAGCGATTTAAGCGGCTTATCCCAGGCATAACTGATAGAGATAAAAATAATAGAAATCAGCAGTGCGAGTGGTAACGTCATTAAAATTCCTTTTACAGCCTCTTTTGAGAAATGCAGCTTTTTGAAACAGGCAGTTTTTAAAAAACTGCTTTTGAAACAAACTGCTTTCAACAAAAACGTCAGTCCTGATTTTGGTGTTTTCAGTATTTTGCGGAAATAATCAAAGCTTGAAATTAATTGGTATGCCATCCTCTATTTATTGGTATGCCATCCTCTATTTATTGTAATTCTGGTCGTATTGCATAGCAGGCCGAAATAACAGGCTGAAATAGCAGGCTGAGGCGGCAAGTTAATAATTAACATTGAATCAATGCCTAAAGCAACTGAGGCTTTGATGATTTACAAAGCGGCAGAGTATTGAATGTTTAGCTTATTGTTGCTTGTTGTTGAGTGTTGTTGCTTGGTCACATTAATTAAATGGCGCGCAGTACTGTAACTACTCATCCGATCTTCTATTCATTTACCCCATTTGTTACTTCTTTGTGTTGATCTTGTTTTGTATGTGATCAATAGTCATTCCTCGCTCGTTTTTTGAGCAGATGTTTTTGTTAAGACGAAGGAATGACACAACAGAATTTCGGGGGAGAAAATGATTCGGAAATCTCTTATCGCCTTGTCGGTAGCCGCCGGTGCCTGCATCGGTTTGCCGGCACTGGCAGCAGACAAACCTGAGCTGCATCAGCAGGGCGGCTTTGATATGGCCATTGCCGATGAGCACAAGCTTATCGCGATGTTAAAGCAGTCGGGCAAAATTGCGCAGAACGCCACCTTGAACGAAGCCGAGCAGGCGCTTGGTAACTATTTACGTGAGCGTCAGGAGCAGGAGCGCATTCGCGCAGGTTCGGTTTCTGACGAGGCCATCAAGCAGTTTGGTCTGGGCAATAAAAACCACTTTGGCGGCGCGCTGCAGCATGGCGGCGGCAACAAACTGGGGATTGGCAAACAAAACAAGCCCGCGCCACTGATGCTCGAAACCTATCAGGGCGAGCAGCGCAGCGCGAAAATTCTGGCCATTTTGATGGAGTTTCCGGATTTTCCCCACAACAGTATTCAGCCCGGTGAAACCGGCATGTATTACGAGGACTACACCCCGGCGCACTACGCAAGCCTGATGTTCGGCCAAAACGGCTGGACCGGCCCAGCCGGGCAGAACTTCGTTTCAATGAAGCAGTATTACGAAGCGCAGTCGGGCAACAGCTATTCAGTCGAAGGTCAGGTAGCCGGTTGGTATATGGCGCAGCACAATGCCGCGTACTATGGCGGCAATCCCTCCGGCAATATCCGTGCGCTGGTGCGTGAGGCATTGGCCGCCGCAGCCGCCGACCCGACTGTGGATATGTCGCAGTTCGACATCGAAGACAGATACGATCTCGATGGCGACGGCAATGTGTGGGAACCTGATGGGCTGGTGGATCACGTGATGATAATCCACTCCAGCGTGGGCGAAGAAGCCGGTGGTGGTCAGTTGGGTGAAGATGCCATTTGGTCGCACCGTTGGAACCTCGGCAGCGTGTTCAAAATTCCCGGTACTGCAACGCCTGCACCTTACTGGGGCGGCAAGATGGGCGCGTTTGACTACACAGTGCAGCCAGCCGATGGCGCTGTGGGTGTATTTGCCCACGAATACGGCCACGATTTGGGCCTGCCCGATGAATACGATACCCAGTACACAGGTCGCGGCGAGCCGGTGTCGTCCTGGTCCATCATGTCCAGCGGCAGCTGGGCCGGTGTGCTTGGCGGCACCGAACCAACCGGTTTCAGCGCCTGGGCAAAAGAGTTTTTGTCAAACCGCTGGGGTCTGAACTGGCTGTCTGGCAGCACTATTCATTTCAATGATATTCCTGCCGATGGCATCACAGGCCTTTTGGATCAGGCGGTTTCCAAGGGCACCAACAACGATGCCATCCGCATCGACCTGCCCGATAAGGAAAACATCATAGTTACCCCCACCAGTGGCCAGTATGCCTACCATGGTGGTTCAGGTAACAATCTTCGTAATCAAATGGTTATGCCGCTGGATTTGAGCTCAGCCAGCAGCGCCAGCGTCAGTTTCAAGGCATGGTTTGATATCGAAACCGACTGGGATTACGGCTATGTGATGGTTTACAACCCAGCCACCGACACCACTGAACCCGTCGCAGGTAACATCACCACCAACAGCAACCCCAATGGCCAGAGCTTTGGCAATGGCATCACAGGTCAGTCAGATGGTTGGGTTGATGCCAGCTTTGACCTGTCGGCCTATGCCGGTCAGCAGGTGTACCTGATGTTCTACTACTGGACCGACGGCTATGTTGCCAACCCCGGTCTGTACATCGACGATGTGCAGGTATCGGTTGATGCAAACAGCAGTGCTGACGATGCCGAAGGTGCTGGCCTGTTCACCCTTGACGGTTTTACCAAGGACACAGGTAAGTTCTTCACCCCACACTACTATCTGGTTGAGTGGCGTAATCATCAGGGCGTCGACCAGGGTCTCAAGCACATCAATGTGGCGGGCAAGTTGATGGAGTTCAACGAAGGTCTGCTGGTGTGGTATGTCGACCCCTCGTTCGACAACAACTGGGTGGGTGTACACCCCGGTGATGGCTTCCTCGGCGTGGTTGATGCCGACCGCCAGACCAACCTGTGGAGCGGCGGTGATGTAGCCTCGACCCGCTATCAGATCCACGATGCCGCCTTTAATCTGGACAAGTCAGCCAAGCTGACCCTGGATTTGAAAGATGCATACGATCTGTTCCTGCGCGACAACTTCACCAAGCGTAACCCTGTGTTTGATGACAGCACTTCATTTATCAGTGCCGACATCCCGGATGCAGGCCGCAACGTGCCTAACTACGGTCTGAAAATCCGCGTAGTCAGCCAGAGCGACGACAAGTCTGTAGGTCAAATCCTGATCTACAAATAAGCCACTCGCAGGGCTTAGAACGAAAAATGCCAGTCGGTGAACCGACTGGCATTTTTGTTTGGATTGGGTTTGGTGAAGGAGAGTTTGGTTGTTCTGCTTTTTTGGTCAGGTCTGTTTGCGTTAATTAGACGAAAATCGAGACCGTGCCAGTGTCGTAAGGCTTTACCAGCACGGTCTGTCGGCGCTTTATTTATTGCGCAGGTCAAATGCCAGCAGTCGGCCGTCGCTTTCGCGGGCGCCTGTGGCAATCAGCAATATACGATTATCTGACAGGGTAATGGTGCCGGGTTCGTTGTGGGACCAAACCTTTTGCTGAGATGCGATATCAACCGCATACACATTGGCGTTGGTACTGACAAATAACAGGTTATTGGTTACCACCACATTACGATGGAATGCGGTATCGTCGGTAGATGGGGCAACCCATGACCACAGTACTTCACCGGTTTTTTCATCAATCGCATCCAGCGCAACCGGATTGTTTTTGCCGGCGTATATCACACCGTTAGCCAAGGCAAAAAAGGTGCGGTAGCTAAAGCGGCTCGTCCATAGATGCTTTTGATTCACGGAATCAAAGCCTGAAATCACCCTGTCCTCATAGTGTTCGGCGTTGCTGCTGGCTCGGCCGCTAAAAGCGCCACCACTGAACGCTATCACCCGACCTTCGCTGCCAAGTACGGGTGCACCGTGATAGCTGTAATCCGTGTTGCCAAAGGGATCGCTGATTGAACTCAGTTTGTCACCGCTGTCTTTGTCGAGAATGGTCAGCTCTATACCGTTGTGGACATAGATTTGTTTGTCATCTACTGCCGGCGTGTCCATGCCCCAAGAGGTGCCCGCTGATTGAGACCAGGCTTCGACGCCATCAGCGACATTGAAGGCATAAGTAAAGCCACCGTAATAGCCACCGGTTTGATACACCTTATCGTCGTACACTGTGGGTGCCAGATAGTTGCCCCATTGGGATAAGAAATTAGACTGGAATTTTAGCTTACCGTCGGCGCGATCTATCGCCCAGACCTTGGTGTCTGAATGGCCTGAGGTGGCAACGAAGAGCGTACTGTCGTTGATGGCTGGTGGATTAAGAGCGGGCATAACGCCAAAGGATACTCGCCAGCGCTCAACACCGGTCAGTTCATCCAGGGCCAGCACTCTGGCATCGCCATGATAAACATCGGTGGAAACATAGACAGTGCCATTTCCGGCCACCGGGGCGTTAATGCCGCCAATGGGTTCATCGGAAGGGCCGCGATTCCACTCCCACAGCTTGGTAAAGTTGCTGGTACTCAGCCAAACAGGCACATACCCCGTATGGGCTGCATTAGCCTGATGGGTCTGCCACTCGGGAACTTTTGCCACCTGCAGTTGCAAGTTTACCACCGCAGCTGAGCCTGAATAGGGTGTGGCACAGTTGGCGTCTTTGCATGCCAGCACCGATAACTTGGGAGCATACTCACCCACTGGCAGCGTGTAATTAAGTACCGTCTCGAGGGTAAAGCCATTACCACTCAATGGGGCGGATACCGCCGGGACGATATATTTGTTGGCTTCATCGTAAAGCTTGAGATAAACCTTTTGTGTACCGAGATTGGTGCCTGACCAATTACCGCTGATGGCCACCTTTAGTGCATCGCCTTGATGGGCGCTGAGGCTTAAATTGGTACTTTGCAGTTGCAGGCTGACTTTGGCCTCTGGTGGCGGTGTGTTTTCATCACCGCCACCTCCGCAGGCCGAAAGAAGTACCACTGAGGTGGCGATAAGGCTGGAAATTTTGTGTTTCATAAAAATCCCTTTTTACTGGCTTGTTATGGTTATTTTTGGTCGCAGTAAGGACCGAGCCGGATAATATAATAGCCGTATATTGTGCGTTAATTTTGAAACTTGGATTTCGGCTACTTAATAAAACTGGCAAAGCAAATTAGCACCGATAATCATCAATGGCGAGTGTGGCGTGAGCTTAAATGAAAAGCGGAAATTAGGTTTTCAAATTATATCCCTGCTGTTACAGACTGGCCTTCACAGCCTTGCTATTAAAGCCCAGCCACTACGGCCTTGTAAAATCGAGCCAGCAACTGCGTCTTGAAGCTACAGTTTGGTGATTGCTTAAATACTGTTTTCGCCAAACCCACACTCCAAAAGTTGCATAGGCACACGACAAAACTAACAGTCGGGCAAGTTGTATACACAAGTCTTATCGCTTAAACCAGGTAACTGATTTTGCGGTCGATTGTGAGGGTGTGGGCGAATAGAAGGATTGCGGTTTTATGCCTGCGGCGGTATCGGGTAAAGTGCTATACGTGCACTGTGCCGCTTGGCTTTACGTTTCGGAGAACCTATGCAACTTAATGATGCCCTGGCGGCGCAGATTGTCAGCCGGGCGATGAAAATCCTGTCGTTCTCGGTCAACGTGATGAACGAGCACGGGCTGATTATTGCGTCCGGCAATCCGGAGCGGCTGCATCAACGCCACGAAGGGGCGGTGCTGGCGCTGGCCGAAAATCGGGTGGTGGAAATAAACGAGGCCACCGCCCGTCAGCTTAAAGGGGTGCGGCCGGGCATTAATCTGCCGATTGAATATCAGGGTAAGCGCATTGGGGTTATCGGGATTTCGGGCGAGCCAGATGAAGTGCGCTCCTATGCCGAGCTGGTGCGGATGACCGCCGAGCTGATTTTGGAGCAGGCGGCGCTGACCGAGCAGTTGCAGTGGGATAAGCGCCACAAGGAGGAGCTGGTGCTGCAGCTTATTCGCGGCGAGGGCAATGTGGATCAGCTTCAGCAGGCGGCGCGGTTTTTGGGGCTGGATTTGGCGCAGCCCCGGGTGGTGGCGGTGCTCTCGCTTGAAGAAGCGCAGCCGGCGCGGCTCAGGGAGCTGGTGCATCAGCTTGAAAACCCCGAGCGCGACAACCTGGTGGCCATACATGGGCTGGATGAAATTGTGGTGCTCAAGCCTGCCAAAATCGTCGATGAGGTGTGGCAGTCGGAGCAGGAGCGGGGGCGGGTAAAGCAGCTGTTGGCGCGTATTCCGCACTTTAAGGTACGGATTGCAGTGGGCGATTATTTTGCCGGTATCGATGGGCTGGCGCGCTCGTACCAAACCGCCCGCGACACCCTGCGCCGGGGCATGCGTCAGGCACCGCGAAGGCAAGTGTACTTTTTTGAAGACTACCGCCTGCCGGTGCTGCTTGGCAGCCTCGCCGATTCGTGGCAGGCCGATGAGCTGCGCGCGCCGCTGAAACTCCTTACCCGCGCCGACACCAAGGGCGTGCTGGTTAAAACCCTGCGGCAGTATTTCGCCATGAACTGTGATCTTAATCGCTGCGCCGAAGCCCTGTTTGTTCACCCCAATACCCTGCGCTACCGCATCAGCCGTATCGAGCAGATAACTGGCTTGAATATCAATAACCTGGATGACAAATTGCTGCTATACCTCGGGCTGAATCTTGAAGATTGATTTGTTTGATTAAACAAAATAAAGGCCGAAATTAGCATTGATATTTGGATGATTAAACAAAGCTTTCTTACTGCCAATCATCATAATGGCCACTAATTACACATAATAAAGGTGTCTGTCATGACTTCGGTAACCGCCCTTGGCGCCATAGCGGCGTTGTCTATCGCTATCTTTCTTATCCTCAAAAAGGTGCCGCCCGCCTACGGCATGATAGTCGGCGCCCTTGCCGGCGGTCTGATTGGCGGCGCCGATTTAACCCAAACCGTGGCGCTGATGATTGGCGGTGCCCAGGGCATCACCACCGCGGTAATGCGTATTCTGGCGGCCGGTGTACTCGCAGGCGTGCTGATTGAATCCGGCGCGGCCACCACCATAGCCGAAACCATAGTGAAAAAGATTGGTGAGACCCGCGCGCTGCTGGCACTGGCATTGGCGACCATGATTTTGACCGCCGTGGGCGTGTTTGTGGACGTGGCGGTAATTACAGTAGCGCCGATTGCACTTGCCATTGCCCGGCGCGCCGACCTCTCCAAGGCGGCAATTCTGCTCGCCATGATTGGCGGCGGTAAAGCGGGTAACGTGATGTCGCCAAACCCCAACGCGATTGCGGCGGCCGATGCCTTTAACCTGCCGCTGACCTCGGTAATGGCCGCAGGCATTATCCCCGGCATCTTTGGTCTGGTAATGGCCTACTGGATTGCCAAGCGTTTGAATAACAAGGGTAGTAAGGTTGCCGCCGAAGAAGTGGTGAGTGTGGATGAAAGCAATCTGCCACGCTTCCTCGCCGCTATCAGCGCGCCTCTGGTGGCCATTTTGCTGCTGGCGCTGCGCCCCATTGCCGGCATTGTGGTTGACCCGCTGATTGCATTGCCGCTGGGCGGTTTGGTGGGCGCGCTGATGATGGGCAAATTCTCCAAGGTGAACCAGTATGCGGTGTCGGGCCTTGCCCGCATGGCGCCGGTGGCCATTATGCTGCTGGGTACAGGAACCCTTGCCGGCATCATCGCCAACTCAGGGCTTAAAGATGTGCTTATCAGCAGCCTGAGCGCCTCCGGTTTGCCATCTTACCTGCTGGCGCCTATCTCTGGTGCGCTGATGTCGCTGGCAACGGCCTCGACCACAGCCGGTACCGTGGTGGCCTCCAACGTATTCAGCTCAACCCTGATTGAACTTGGCGTAAGCGGGCTTGCGGGCGCTGCCATGATCCACGCCGGTGCCACTGTATTTGACCATATGCCACACGGCTCATTCTTCCATGCCACCGGCGGCAGCGTGCACATGGGTGTGGGCGAGCGCCTCAAGCTGCTGCCCTACGAGACCGCTGTCGGTCTGACCATTGCCACTGTTTCTACTCTGATGTTTGGCGTGTTTGGCCTCGCCTAAGGAATTGATATGAAAATTGTAATTGCCCCCGATTCGTTTAAAGAGAGCCTGAGCGCCATGGAAGTGGCCGATGTTATCGAGGCCGGTTTCAAACAGGTATTGCCCGATGCGACTTATGTAAAACTGCCGATGGCCGATGGCGGCGAAGGCACAGTGCAATCGCTGGTGGATGCCACCGGCGGCGCGATAGTGCCGGTGGAAGTAACAGCGCCGCTGGGTAATAAAGTACAGGGCTTTTTGGGGCTGCTGGGCTCTGGCTCAGATACACAAGACAGCGCTGCAACTGGCAAACGTGCCGTTATCGAGATGGCAGCGGCGTCGGGCATTCATCTGGTGGCGCCCGAGCAGCGTAATCCGCTGCTGACCTCAAGCTTTGGCACCGGCGAGCTGATTTTGGCGGCGCTGGAGCGGGGCGTGACCCATCTGATTCTGGGCATTGGCGGCAGCGCCACCAATGACGGCGGCGCGGGGATGATAACCGCCCTTGGCGGCAAACTGCTGAAGGCCGATGGCAGCCCGATAGCCCTTGGCGGAGGCGGTCTGGCCGAGCTCAGCAAAATTGATTTATCCGGCCTCGACCCACGTTTGGCGGGGCTGACCATCGAAGTGGCCTGTGATGTGAATAATCCACTCTGTGGCCCCAAGGGCGCCTCGGCGGTGTTTGGCCCGCAAAAGGGCGCAACCCCTGAAATGGTTGCCGAGCTTGATGCAAACCTTGCGCGTTATGCCGACTGCATCGAAAGTACCCTTGGCAAGTCGGTCAAAGACATTCCCGGCGCCGGTGCTGCCGGTGGCATGGGTGCGGCACTGGTGGGCTTACTTGGCGCCGAGCTTAAGCCCGGCATCCAGATTGTGATTGAAGCACTGAAGCTTGCCGATGCCGTGGCCGATGCGGATTTGGTGATTACCGGCGAAGGCCGCATCGACAGCCAGACCATTCATGGCAAAACCCCCATCGGCGTGGCCCGCTGTGCCAAGCAGTTTGGCAAGCCGGTGATTGGCATCGCAGGTTGCCTTACCGACGACTGCGGCGTGGTGCACGACCATGGCATAGACGCGGTGTTTGCCGTGGTAAACCGCGCCATGGCACTGCCCGAAGCACTCGCCACCGCCCGCACTAACCTTGAACTTACCGCCCGCAACGTCGCCGCGCTGTACCGCTTGCAGCGCTGATTAAGCGTGATAAAAGGCCGGAGCATCTGCTTCGGCCTTTGCTTTTTGACCTGCTCGAACCCTGCAGAGTGCGTAATTCAGCGTATTTATGTCACAGAATTACTATGTCAGGCTGAAAATGACGAGAGTTTACCGATCTTTGATTATGCAGATTGGTAAACTTAGCGCGATATGCTTAACTCGTCCCAGCGGTGGTGATTGTTTGAGCATGCAGTGCATTCCCTTTACAGAGCGGTTTCAATCCTTTGCCGCTTGCCAGACCGGGTCTGCGCCATTCTGAATAATTCATTCCGACTTTGCTTGCTGCTCAGACAGTTTTTGCCTGAGCCACAGGCTTTTGGGAATTTTGACAATTAAGGGAACTCCCCATGAAATCCACATCAGCACGGTTTGCTTTATCTGCGCTTTCTATTTTTGTTGTCAGCTGGCTTGCCGGCTGTGGCGACAAGGTGGCGACTGAGACGACAGCAGCACCCGTGTCGCGGCCAGCCGTGATACTCACCTTACAGCCGCAGGGCGTGTCGCAGACCAGCTTTACCGGTGTGGTACGCAGTGCCGAGCGCGCCGAATTGGCTTTCAGGCAGTCTGGCAAACTTGAAACCATGACAGTGCAGGAAGGCGACAAGGTCAGCCGTGGACAGGTGCTGGCCACCTTGGATCCCAAAGAGCTGAAAACGGCGCTGAGCTCTGCCGAAGTTGAATTTAATCAGGCCAATGCTGACTACGAGCGCGGCAATAAGATTTTTAAGGCCTCGCAGGCGATTTCACGCAGCGATTTAGAGCAATTGAAGGCCAAGCGTGATTTGGCGGCCAATAAGGTAACCAAGGCCAGACAGGATCTGGAAAACACCGCCATAACCGCGCCTTTTGCCGGGGTAGTTTCACAAAAGCTGCAAAATAACTTTGCGACCGTGCAGGCCAATCAGACCGTGTATGTGCTGCATAACCCCGATGATATGGAAGTACTGATTAACGTGCCGGGTAAATTGTTTTTAGAGCCGGTAAAAGGTCAAAAAGCGGTGGCTGAGATAGAAGGCTTACCGGGCAAGCGTTTTAACCTGACCTATCGCTACTTTGCCTCGGATGCCGACCCTGTCTCCCAGACCTATCAGGTGGTGCTCGGGTTTGATGACCCAAGCGGAGTGGCGCTGCTGCCGGGGATGTCGGCGCGGGTGTTTGCCGTGATGGATGAAACCGCGTCAGCCAGCACCATTTTGGTGCCTATTGATGCGGTGGTGCCATCCAACACCGGCACGCAATTTGTGTGGCTGGTGGGCAGCGACGATGCGGTAGCGCAGAAGCCGGTCAAAGTCGGCAATATTCTGGGCAACCAAATAGAAGTGCTTGAAGGACTGAGCGTTGGCGATCGCGTGGTGGTAGCTGGCGTGCAGGCGCTGACGGCGGGTATGAAAGTGCATCCTATGGCTGCAGAAGGAACTCGCTGATGGATATCGCCCGTTATTCCATTCAAAAACGCACCAGCATGTGGGTGATTATATTCCTGCTGCTGATTGGCGGTTACATCAGTTATCAAAAGCTGGGTCGGTTTGAAGACCCTGAGTTTGTTATCCGTCAGGCGCTTATCATGACGCCATACCCGGGCGCCAGTGCCAGAGAAGTGGCTGACGAGGTGACTGATGTGATTGAGTCGGCAGTGCAATCACTGCAGGAAGTCAAAGAGGTAAAGTCGGTCTCCAAGCAGGGGATGTCGGAAGTGACGGTCGAAATCGACCTGCGCTTTTCCAAGACCAAGGGCGAGCTGGATCAGGTATGGGATAAGCTAAGGCGCAAGATTGGCGATGCTCAGCGCCAGCTGCCCAGTGGCGCCGGGCCTGCGATAGTGAATGACGATTTTGCCGACGTATATGCGCTGTTTTATGCCGTCACCGGCAAGGGATACAGCGATAAGCAGCTGTTTGACTATGTGGATTTTTTGAGTAAAGAGCTGGCGCTGGTGGATGGGGTCGCCAAGACAGCCATACTCGGCAACCGCCAGGAAGAGATTTACCTTGAGTTTTCAGCGCCAAGGCTCGCCTCGCTTGGGGTTTCGGCTCAGCAAATTTTTGCGGTGCTGCAAAAGCAAAATCTGGTCACAGTGGCGGGTGACTTATCTGCGGGCAATATGCGCCTTGCGGTAATGCCGCAGGCGTCGGTCAGCAGCTTTGAAGCGCTCAAACAATTACCCCTGGGGCTTGGCAACAACGGCAGAACCTTGCTGCTCAGTGACGTAGCCAACGTGGTGCGCGCCTACAAAGAGCCCATGGGGCTCATCATGAGTTACAACGGCGAGCGCGCCATTGGATTGGGGGTTTCCAATATCACCGGCGGCAACGTGGTGGAAATGGGCGATGCGGTCAAGGCGCGGCTTGCTGCGCTCGAAGGGCAGCGACCTGTCGGCATGGAGCTGAACGTGGTGTCGATGCAGTCCGATTCGGTGCGCTCATCGGTTGCAAGCTTTGTCGATAATCTGATTGCGGCTGTGGTGATTGTGTTCGTGGTGCTGCTGCTGTTTATGGGCGTGCGCTCCGGGATCATCATCGGCTTTGTACTGCTGCTGACGGTGGCCGGTACGCTTATCATCATGCTGATGGATGACATTGCCATGCAGCGGATTTCCCTCGGCGCGCTGATTATTGCGCTGGGGATGCTGGTGGATAACGCGATTGTGGTCACCGATGGTGTGCTGGTGAAGCTGCAGCAGGGAGAGGATCGCGATAAGGCCATCAGCGAGGTGGTTAATTCCACCGTGTGGCCACTGCTTGGCGGTACCCTGGTGGGCATTCTTGCCTTCAGCGCCATTGGTTTGTCTCCCAGTGATATGGGCGAATACGCCGGTTCGCTGTTTTGGGTGATCCTGTACTCCATGCTGCTCAGCTGGGTGTTTTCAATCACTATTACCCCCTTGTTATGCCATCAGTTTTTGCAAGTGAAGGCGCAGGGTTCTGTGCCTGATGAATCCCGCACCCTCAAGTGGTATCGCGGGTTGCTGCTGTGGGTATTGTCCCATCGTATGCTGACCGGCGTGGGCCTGCTGGGCTTGCTGGCATTGTCTGTGGTGGGTATGGGCGCGGTGCCACCGGGCTTTATGCCGGAGTCGCAGCGGCCGCAGTTTGTGGTGGATGTTTATCTGCCTCAGGGAACGGACATTAACTACACCCACAAGGTCGTGGCCGATATCTCGGCTGACATACGTAAAGAGCCGGTGGTGACCGGCATTACCTCGTTTACCGGCGGTGGCGGGCTGAGGTTTATGCTGAGTTATGCGCCCGAGCCGCGCAATCCTGCCTATGGTCAGCTGCTGGTGGACGTGAGTGATTATCAGCAAATCACCGCCCTGGTTGAGAAACTGCAAAACGGTTTGTCGGCGCATTACCCCGATGCATCGATAAAAGTGTGGAAATTCATGCTTGGCCGTGGCGGCGGTAAAAAAATTGAGGCGGGATTCAGTGGCCCAGATCCTAAGGTGCTGCGACAGCTTGCCGAGCAGGCCAAGGTGGCCATGTTAAACGATGCCAATCTGATTGCGGTGCAGGATGACTGGCGGCAACAGGTGCCGGTATTGGTGCCTGTGTACAATCCGGCATTGACCCAGCAGATGGGCCTGACCAGCGTTGAGCTCAATCAGGCGCTGGCGCAGTTGTTAACCGGTACCACTATTGGCGCATATCGGGAAGGCGACTCACTCATTCCGCTGGTGGTGCGGGCACCGCAGGAAGAGCGTAATTATCAGCGAGCCATTGAAAGCCTGCAGGTATACAGCCCTGTCGCCGGACGCCAGATCCCCATCAGTGAACTGACCGATGATATTCGGGTTGAGTGGCAGGATGCCATGATCCGCCGTATCGACCGCCAGCCTACCATCATGGTGCAGGCCGATCCGGCGCCGGGGATTTTGACCAACGATGCTTTTAACCAAATCCGCGGGGCGATTGAGTCGATTGAGTTGCCACCTGGCTACTCCCTTAACTGGTACGGTGAACACAAGGCCTCAAAGGATGCCAACGAGGGATTGGTGGGCTCGGCACCCTACGGTTTTGCCGCGATGATATTGGCGGTGGTGTTTATGTTTAACGCCATTCGCCAGCCACTGGTGATTTGGCTTACTGTGCCACTTGCCATCATCGGGGTTGTGGTGGGGCTGGTTGCCTTTAACACGCCGTTTGAGTTTATGGCTATCCTCGGGTTCCTGAGCCTTATCGGTATGATGGTGAAAAATGCCATTGTGCTGGTGGACCAGGCCGACAACGAAATTCGCGCCGGCTTACCCGCCCTTGAAGGACTTATCCAGGCGTCGGTCAGCCGGGCGCGGCCTGTAGTACTGGGGGCTTTAACCACGATTCTGGGGGTTGCCCCATTGGTGATGGACCCCTTCTTCAAGAGCATGGCGGTGACCATTATGTTTGGTCTTTTGTTTGCCACCATACTGACGCTGGTGGTGATCCCACTGCTGTATGCCGCCATGTTCCGCATTCGTTGATATTTGCTGATATTGGCTGATATTCGCTGATATTGGCGGAATAACTGACTAAAGCGCCCCTTTGAACGAGGGGCGCTTTTTTATCAGTGGCACTGCATTTTAGAAGGCATAAGGTTGGCGATTTATCCCGGCTTTCAAAGGCTGGTTATGGCAGGTGGGATGGTTGCGTCTAACACTGAAACCGGCTTAGGTCTGGGGCAGTCATAACAGCCGCTCAGGCTCACAGACAAAGGGCGTACCGGCTATTAAAATCGACGGGTTTGTGAATGGGGAGGGCTTGTGAGCAACATCAGCAAACTTATTTTGGCAACCTGCGCCGGAGTGCTGCTTGGCGCTGCGCTGATGTGGGTTGCGGCGTCGCAGATTATTGGTATTCGCGGTGGATTGGGGATGGCGGGCTTTGTCAGCGCATCCGAAAACTTCGCAGCCACCAGTGAGCCGGTGCGGCTGATCAGCTGTGTCCGATTGGCAAAGCAACTCGGCTATCCGGTGGATCACTTTGCAGTAAACGCCAGGCTGAATTCGGCCCTTAAATCCTATGATAACGGCAGTCAGCGGGCGTTTTATTTGCTTTTATATTTAAAGGGTTATGGTATTGGCATCGCCGACAGCATGGCAGATAAACAAGCCGCCTATGCCGAGCTTCAATGCCAACATAGGTTGGACAATATGCTGTTCAAGCAGGAATGATATTGGGCGCGTGGTGTTGCATTGGTGCGTCGGTGCGTCACAGAGCCGCAGCGGCTTGGGCTGACATAGCGTTTATCCACGCTCGACGATTTTCGTTAGGTTTGTGGGACTATTTTGTCGCGTTTACCTCTATTACAGTCATAACAGAGGATTTGCAGATTGTTTGGTTCAAGTGCCAATTCAGGGTATTTGGAGCGGGGAAGGATATGATCTACTTCCACTGCTACCCCGTGTATTTCCGGAGAACGCCCACATATGGCACACACCTTTGGTCTGCTCGTTAATATTTGATGTCGCAATGATCGCCAAGCTTGAGAAAGATAGAAATTATTCACAGGCTTAGGCTCACAGTCAGTAAGTTGCTCATGACTTTGATAAGAATGATGTCCAGTCTCAGGCGAAAAATAGCTGGCATTAATATCCGGCTCAAGTTCATTTTTCTTGAGCCATTTCCAAATGCCTTTTCTGGCGCGAATTTCAGATTTGTATGCTTTTGTGCGGTTAGATTGACCAATCCGATATCTGACTTCGATTAAACATTCCATGTAAAAACTCTCCCCATAAAACACCCGACTTTTTAGTAGTTAGTTTTAGCTAGGGTGAATTGCTTCGCTATGCGACTTTCCCCTGCACCATCTACCACCGCATTTGGCTTTCATCGCGCACATGGCATCCCACCGGCCGCTGATGCCACTGTATTGGCGACGAAATTCTTTCGCTGAGGTTATCCAGGCATCATCAGCGATGCCGAGTTCTTGCAAAAGCTTTGGTCTGGTAGAGGCAATAA
>NZ_JAHEPS010000016.1 GCF_018596335.1 Shewanella jiangmenensis
TGTCCAAGCCAGGCACCATCAAGCCACACACCAAGTTCGAATCAGAAGTATACGTACTGTCTAAAGAAGAAGGTGGTCGTCACACCCCATTCTTCAAAGGCTACCGTCCACAGTTCTACTTCCGTACAACTGACGTGACCGGTACCATCGAACTGCCAGAAGGCGTAGAGATGGTAATGCCAGGCGACAACATCAAGATGGTTGTAACCCTGATTTGCCCAATCGCGATGGACGAAGGCCTGCGCTTCGCTATCCGTGAAGGCGGCCGCACTGTAGGTGCTGGTGTAGTAGCCAAGATCCACGCTTAATCGCGTAGACTTGAAAAAAGGCGACCCTCGGGTCGCCTTTTGCTTTTGTGGCGGCTGACTTTTCGCACGGCTTTTCGGCAAATTAGATGCGTTTTAGGCATCCTGGGCAGGGGACAGCCTGTGCATAAAAAGCTGGCAATTTGTGTGAAAGTCCGTATAATGCCCCGCTACTCATATCACGACATTTAATTGTCGATGAATTATGCAACCAGCTTGATTCTGCTCCGTGGCCATGTATAATAAGCCGCTCGCGAACTCAGGTTGGCGATTTAGTTGACCGGGCTTAGGCCACTGGTCACTACTACAGCGACCCCGATTGGGGGTCGAACGGTTAAATCATCTCGCTCTGTCTTTCCCAAAGGGAAATGGCTAGAGGGTGATTTTTTATGTGTTCATTTTAGGAGCTCTGGTCAATGCAGAACCAAAGAATCCGTATCCGCTTGAAAGGATTTGATCATCGTTTGATCGATCAGTCCACTGCGGAAATCGTTGAAACTGCTAAGCGCACTGGCGCTCAGGTTCGTGGTCCTATCCCACTGCCGACTCGCAAAGAGCGTTTCACCGTTTTGATCTCTCCGCACGTTAATAAAGATGCTCGTGACCAGTACGAACTGCGTACTCACAAGCGTCTGGTTGACATCGTTGAGCCAACTGAGAAAACCGTTGACGCACTGATGCGTCTGGATCTCGCTGCTGGCGTTGATGTCCAGATTAGCTTGGGTTAACAGAGATCCTTAGAAGAGGTTTGTAGAGATGGCTATCGGTCTTATTGGTCGTAAAGTGGGCATGACCCGCATCTTCACCGAAGATGGCGTGTCTATCCCTGTTACTGTAATTGAAGTAGAAGCCAACCGCGTAACCCAGGTTAAGACTCTGGAAAACGACGGTTACCGTGCACTTCAAGTTACAACTGGCACCAAAAAAGCCCATCGCGTAACCAAGCCAGAAGCTGGCCACTTTGCCAAGGCAGGCGTAGAAGCCGGCCGTGGTCTGTGGGAAGTGCGTCTGGCTGATGGTGAAGGCGAAGGCATTGAAGTTGGTGCTGAGCTGAATGTAGATATCTTCGCTGACGTACAGAAAGTTGACGTTACTGGTCAGTCAAAGGGTAAAGGTTTCCAGGGTGGCGTTAAGCGCTGGAACTTCCGTACTCAAGACATGACTCACGGTAACTCTCTGTCACACCGCGCTAACGGTTCTATCGGTCAGAACCAGACGCCAGGTCGTGTATTCAAGGGCAAGAAGATGTCAGGTCACATGGGCGCTGAGCGCGTTACCACTCAGAATCTGGACGTTGTACGTGTAGATGTTGAGCGTAACCTGCTGCTGGTTAAAGGTGCCGTTCCAGGCGCTACCAACGGCGACCTGATCATCAAGCCAGCTGTTAAAGCCTAAGGTCTGAGGAGATAGTAATGGAATTGGTATTGAAAGACGCCTCACGCGCTCTTGAAGTTTCCGAGACTACCTTCGGCCGTGACTTTAACGAAGCACTGGTTCATCAGGTAGTTGTAGCGTACGCTGCGAACGCGCGTCAGGGCACCCGTGCTCAGAAGACTCGCGCTGAAATCACTGGCACTGGCAAAAAGCCATGGCGCCAGAAAGGTACCGGTCGCGCTCGTGCCGGCGGTATCAAAGGCCCTCTGTGGCGTGGTGGTGGCGTAACATTCGCTGCTAAAACCCAAGATCACAGCCAAAAAGTTAACAAGAAGATGTACCGCGGCGCTCTGAAGAGCATTCTGTCCGAGCTGGTACGTCAAGACCGTCTGGTTGTAGTTGATCAGTTCGCCGTTGAAGCTCCTAAAACTAAAGAGCTGAAAGCCAAACTGAAAGCTATGGACCTGGAAGACGTTCTGATTGTGACTGCAGAAGTTGACGAGAACCTGTTCCTGGCTGCCCGCAACCTGTACAAGGTTGACGTGCGTGACGTAGCAGGCCTGGATCCAGTAAGCCTGATCGCGTTCAACAAGGTCCTGGTAACTGCTGATGCTGTGAAGCAAATCGAGGAGATGCTGGCATGATCCGCGAAGAGCGTTTACTGAAAGTTATCCTGGCTCCACACATCTCTGAAAAGAGCACCGTGGTTGCCGAGAAGACCAACACTGTAGTTTTCCGCGTAGCTATCGACGCCACCAAGGCTGAAGTTAAAGCTGCTGTTGAAAAACTGTTCGAAGTTGAAGTTGCTGGTGTGCGCACCCTGATCAACAAAGGCAAAACCAAGCGTCACGGTGCCCGTGTAGGCCGTCGTAGCGATTGGAAAAAGGCCTATGTGACTCTGGCTGCCGGTGCTGACATCGACTTCGTTGGCGCTGAAGCGTAAGGAGATTACTCATGGCAATTGTTAAGTGTAAGCCTACTTCTCCAGGTCGTCGTGGCGTTGTTAAGATCGTTAACAGCGATCTGCACAAAGGCAAGCCATTCGCTGGCCTGCTGGCCAAGAAGTCCAAGTCCGGTGGTCGTAACAACACCGGTCGTATCACTACCCGTCATATCGGTGGTGGTCACAAGCAGCACTACCGTCTGATCGATTTCAAACGTAATAAAGACGGTATCCCAGGTAAAGTTGAGCGTCTTGAGTACGATCCAAACCGTACTGCCAACATCGCCCTGGTTCTGTACGCCGACGGTGAGCGTCGTTACATCCTGGCTGCCAAAGGCATGCAGGCTGGTGACCGCGTTATCTCTGGCCCAGAAGCTGATATCAAGAGCGGTAACGCTATGGCTCTGCGCAACATCCCTGTGGGTTCTGTTGTTCACGCCGTTGAAATGCGTCCAGGTAAAGGTGCTCAGCTGGCTCGTTCAGCCGGTGCCTATGCTCAGGTAGTAGCTCGCGATGGCGAGTACGCTACTCTGCGTCTGCGTTCAGGTGAAATGCGTAAAGTTCCTGTGGACTGTCGCGCTACCCTGGGTGAAGTAGGCAATGCCGAGCACATGCTGCGTCAGCTGGGTAAAGCTGGTGCCAAGCGCTGGAGAGGCGTACGCCCAACCGTTCGTGGTGTTGCAATGAACCCGATCGACCACCCACACGGTGGTGGTGAAGGCCGTACTTCCGGTGGCCGTCACCCTGTTACTCCTTGGGGTGTTCCAACCAAGGGTTACAAGACTCGTAGCAACAAACGCACCGACAAGTACATTGTACGTCGTCGTAATAAGTAATTAAGAGGATTCGCCATGCCACGTTCTCTCAAGAAAGGTCCCTTTATCGACCTGCACTTGCTGAAGAAGGTAGAGAAAGCGGTGGAAGCGGGTGACAAAAAGCCTATCAAGACTTGGTCACGCCGTTCTATGATCATCCCACAAATGATTGGGTTGACCATCGCTGTCCATAATGGGCGTCAGCACGTACCTGTGTTCGTTACTGACGAAATGATTGGTCACAAACTTGGTGAATTCTCACCAACTCGCACTTATCGCGGCCACGCTGCTGATAAGAAAGCGAAGAAGCGCTAATACGGGAGGATAAGATGGAAGTTTTAGCTAAACATCGTTTTGCCCGTACGTCGCCTCAGAAGGCTCGCCTGGTTGCTGATCAGATCCGTGGTCTGCCTGTTGCTAAGGCCCTGGAGATCCTGACTTTCAGCCCGAAAAAGGCTGCCGTACTGGTTAAGAAAGTCGTTGATTCTGCTATCGCCAACGCCGAGCACAATGAAGGTGCTGATATCGACGATCTGAAAATCGCCAAGGTTTTCGTTGACGAAGGCCCAACCATGAAGCGCATCATGCCACGTGCCAAAGGCCGTGCTGATCGTATCATCAAGCGTACCAGCCACATCACTGTGGTTGTATCAGATCGCTAGGAGATAGAGAGCAATGGGACAGAAAGTACATCCTAATGGTATCCGTCTGGGTATCACCAAGCCTTGGATCTCTACCTGGTACGCCGATAAGTCAGATTATGCAAATAACCTGCACAGCGACTGGGAAGTGCGTAAGTTTCTGGAAAAGAAACTGGAAGCCGCATCAGTTTCCAAGATTGTGATTGAACGCCCAGCGAAGAGCATCCGCGTTACCATCCACACTGCCCGTCCAGGCGTTGTGATCGGTAAGAAGGGTGAAGATGTTGAAGTATTGCGCGCTGAAGTTGCCAAAATTTCTGGCACTCCTGCTCAAATTAACATCGCTGAGATCCGTAAGCCTGAGCTGGACGCCAAGCTGGTTGCCGATTCTATCGGTCAGCAGCTGGAGCGTCGCGTTATGTTCCGTCGCGCTATGAAGCGCGCTGTACAGAACGCCATGCGCATCGGTGCTCAAGGTATCAAAGTTGAAGTTAGTGGCCGTCTTGGCGGCGCTGAGATTGCGCGTACCGAGTGGTATCGTGAAGGCCGTGTGCCTCTGCACACCCTGCGTGCTGATATCGACTACGCTACTTCTGAGAGCCACACCACCTACGGTGTGATCGGCATTAAAGTTTGGGTCTTCAAAGGTGAAGTTCTGGACGGCATGCTGCCTCAGGTAGAAGAGCCGAAACAGCAGCAACCTAAGCGCAAGCCTCGTGGTAAATAGGAGAGCCGGCAATGCTGCAACCAAAACGTATGAAGTTCCGCAAGATGCACAAAGGCCGCAACCGCGGTCTGGCTGCAGGTACTGAAGTAAGTTTCGGTACTTTTGGTCTGAAAGCTGTCGGCCGTGGTCGCCTGACTGCCCGTCAGATCGAGTCTGCGCGTCGTGCAATGACACGTCATGTTAAACGTCAAGGTAAGATCTGGATCCGTATCTTCCCTGACAAGCCAATTACCGCTAAGCCTCTTGAAGTGCGTATGGGTAAAGGTAAAGGTAACGTTGAATACTGGGTATGCCAGATTCAGCCTGGTAAGGTTCTCTATGAGATGGACGGCGTGTCTGAGGAGCTGGCTCGTGAGGCCTTCGGCCTGGCCGCTGCCAAACTGCCTATCAAGACTACCTTCGTAACTAAGACGGTGATGTAATGAAAGCGAGCGAACTGAGAGAAAAAAGCGTTGAAGAACTGAACGCTGAATTACTTGGTCTGCTGCGTGAGCAGTTCAACCTGCGTATGCAACACGCCACTGGCCAGCTGGCTCAAACTCACCAGCTGAAGCAAGTGCGCCGTAACATTGCGCGTGTTAAGACCATTATTACTTCTAAGGCGGGTGCATAATGTCTGACAAAATCCGTACTTTGCAGGGTCGCGTGACCAGCAACAAGATGGACAAGTCCATTACTGTGGCTGTTGAGCGTCTGGTGAAACACCCAATCTATGGTAAGTTCATCAAGCGTACTACCAAGATCCACGCACACGACGAACTGAACCAGTGCAACGAAGGCGACGTAGTGACTATTCGCGAATGTCGTCCTCTGTCCAAGACCAAGTCCTGGACCCTGGTGGAAGTAGTTTCTAAGGCCTAATTTAGGCTGAAGAAGAAAAACGGCCCCTTTTTGGGGCCGTTTGTTTTTTTAGCACTGTTCATTCGAATTTTACAGTGTTATACTTGCGCGCCATTTTTGTCTGTTTTCGGACCAAAATGGTTAGTTAATGCCCCAATATTCGGGGTTTGTGAAGTAACGATAGCGGAGCACTTAAAATGATCCAAATGCAATCGACTCTCGACGTCGCATGTAACAGTGGCGCTCGCAGAGTTCAGTGTATTAAGGTCTTGGGTGGCTCTCATCGTCGTTATGCCGGTATCGGCGACATCATCAAGGTTTCTGTTAAAGAAGCCATTCCTCGCGCTAAAGCGAAGAAAGGTGATGTGTATAACGCGGTGGTAGTCCGTACTAAGAAAGGCGTACGTCGTCCAGACGGTTCTGTCATTCGCTTCGATCGGAATGCAGCTGTTCTTTTGAACAACAACCTGCAGCCGATTGGTACTCGTATCTTTGGACCTGTGACACGTGAACTGCGTAACGAGCAATTCATGAAGATTGTGTCGCTGGCACCAGAAGTACTGTAAGGAGCTTCAAAATGGCAGCAAAAATCCGTCGTGAAGACGAAGTAATTGTACTGACCGGTAAAGATAAAGGTAAGCGTGGCAAAGTGACTCGCGTACTGGTTACCGGCAAGGTAGTTGTTGAAGGCATCAATCTCGTTAAGAAGCACACCAAGCCGAACCCACAACTGGGTATCACTGGTGGCATCGTAGAGAAAGAAGCTGCGATTCAAGTATCAAATGTGGCGATCTTCAACCCTGCTACTGGCAAGGCGGATCGTGTAGGTTTCCGATTTGAAGACGGCAAAAAAGTGCGTTTCTTCAAATCGAACGGTGAACTCGTTAAGTAATTGGAGTAAACGATGGCGAAACTGCATGATAAATACAAAGAGACTGTTATCGCTGAACTGTCTAAAAAGTTCGGTTATACCAGTGTCATGCAAGTCCCTCGGATTGAGAAAATCACCCTGAACATGGGTGTTGGCGAAGCCGTTGCTGATAAGAAAATCATGGAAAATGCTGTCCGTGATATGACTGCAATCGCCGGCCAGAAGCCAGTGGTAACTGTTGCTCGCAAATCAGTTGCTGGTTTCAAAATCCGTGAAGGCTACCCTATTGGCTGCAAAGTAACCCTGCGCGGTGAGCGTATGTGGGAATTCTTTGAGCGTCTGGTGGATATCGCAATCCCACGTATCCGTGACTTCCGTGGTCTGAGCGCTAAGTCGTTCGACGGCCGTGGTAACTACGCGATGGGCGTGCGTGAGCAAATCATCTTCCCTGAGATCGACTATGACAAGATCGATCGCGTTCGCGGTATGGACATTGTGATCACCACATCCGCCAAGAACGATGAGGAAGGTCGTGCTCTTCTGGACGCTTTTAACTTCCCATTCAAGAAATAAGGGGTAGCGTAATGGCAAAACAATCTATGAAGGCACGCGAAGTTAAGCGTGCAGCACTCGTGGCCAAGTACGCTGAAAAGCGTGCTGCTCTGAAGGCTATCATCAGCAGCCCAGCTTCTACCGATGAAGCTCGTTGGGATGCCGTGATTGCTCTGCAAAGCTTGCCTCGTGATTCCAGCGCCGCTCGTCAGCGCAACCGCTGTAATCAAACTGGTCGCCCACATGGTGTTCTGCGCAAGTTCGGCCTGAGCCGTATCAAGCTGCGTGAAGCAACCATGCGTGGTGAAGTTCCTGGTCTGCGTAAGGCCAGCTGGTAAGCATTTGTCACGGAGTAAGCTAATATGAGCATGCAAGATCCTATTGCGGATATGCTGACCCGTATCCGTAACGGCCAAGCTGCTAACAAAGTATCTGTGAAGATGCCTTCCGCTAAACTGAAAGTAGCTATCGCTAAGCTGCTGAAGGACGAAGGTTACATCACTGATTTCGCTGTTGCTGCTGAAGGCAATAAAGCCGAACTGGAAGTTACTTTGAAGTATTTCCAGGGCCGTCCAGTCGTTGAGACTATCCAGCGCGTAAGCCGTCCTGGTCTTCGTATTTACAAAGGTAAAGACGAACTGCCAAAAGTGATGGGTGGCCTGGGTATCGCAATCGTTTCCACTTCTAAAGGCCTGATGACTGATCGTGCCGCCCGCCTCGCTGGCATGGGTGGTGAGGTTATCTGCTACGTAGCATAAGGAGCTAGGAATGTCTCGTGTAGCAAAAGCACCTGTATCTATTCCGGCTGGCGTAGAGGTGACCTTAAATGGTCAGGAAGTCACCGTTAAAGGCGGTAAAGGTACTCTGACTCGCGTAATCAACGCAGCCGTTCAGGTTGCTGTTGAGAATGGCGTTATCAAGTTTGCCCCAGTTGAAGGCGTTGTTAACGCTTGGGCTCAAGCTGGTACCGCTCGCGCCCTTATCAACAACATGGTTGTAGGTGTATCTCAAGGTTTTGAGAAGAAGCTTCAGCTGGTTGGTGTAGGTTATCGTGCCAAGTTGGCCGGTAGCGACATCGATCTGTCTCTCGGTTTCTCTCACCCTCTGGTACACAAACTGCCTGCCGGTGTTACTGCGGAATGCCCAAGCCAAACCGAAATTGTTCTGCGTTCAATCGACAAAGAACTGGTTGGTCAAGTGGCAGCTGAGATCCGTGGCTATCGTCCACCAGAGCCTTACAAGGGCAAAGGTGTTCGCTACGCTAACGAAGATGTCCGCCGTAAAGAGGCTAAGAAGAAGTAAGGTAACGCGATATGGATAAGAAATCATCTCGCTTGCGCCGCGCCACTCGCGCCCGCAAGAAGATCCAAGAGCTGGGCGTGAACCGTTTGGTCGTACATCGTACACCACGTCACATCTACGCTCAGGTGATCAATCCTGAATCTCAGGTTGTTGCAGCCGCTTCTACTGTTGAGAAATCAATCAAAGAAGCGCTGAAGTATACCGGTAACGTGGATGCCGCCAAGGCCGTGGGTAAAGCCATCGCCGAGCGCGCAGTCGAGAAGGGCGTAACTGTAGTTGCGTTCGATCGTTCTGGCTTCAAGTATCACGGTCGCGTAGCTGCTCTGGCAGACGCTGCTCGTGAAGCTGGCCTCCAGTTCTAAGGGGTTTACAAATGGCTAAAGTTGAAGCTCAACAGCAGCAAAAAGACGATCTGCAAGAGAAACTGATTGCAGTAAATCGTGTTTCTAAAGTTGTTAAGGGCGGCCGTATTTTCAGCTTCACTGCACTGACTGTAGTGGGCGATGGTAACGGTCGTGTAGGTTACGGTTACGGCAAGGCCCGTGAAGTTCCTGCAGCTATCCAGAAAGCGATGGAAAAAGCCCGTCGCAACATGGTTAGCGTAGAACTGAACGCTGGCACTCTGCACCACCCAGTTAAGGGTCGCCACACTGGTTCGCGTGTTTACATGCAGCCTGCGTCCCAGGGTACCGGTATTATTGCCGGTGGTGCGATGCGCGCCGTATTGGAAGTAGCAGGCGTTCACAACGTTCTGTCTAAAGCCTACGGTTCCACCAACCCTATCAACATCGTTCGCGCGACTGTTGATGCTCTGAAACACATGAAGTCACCAGCGCAGGTAGCTGCGAAGCGTGGCCTGAGTGTTGAAGAAATTCGGGGGTAATGCATCATGGCTAATACTATCAAAGTAACCCAGACCAAAAGTGCCATTGGCCGTCTGCCAAAGCACAAGGCCACTCTGACTGGCCTGGGTCTGCGTCGCATTGGTCACACTGTAGAACTGGAAGATACTCCAGCTATCCGCGGTATGATCAATAAGGTCTACTACATGGTTAAGGTGGAGGACTGATAATGCGTCTGAATACACTTTCTCCTGCCGTAGGCGCGAAGTCTGCTCCGAAGCGTGTAGGCCGTGGTATCGGTTCTGGCTTGGGTAAGACCGCTGGTCGCGGTCACAAGGGTCAAAAATCTCGTAGCGGTGGCGGTGTACGCCCAGGCTTCGAGGGTGGTCAAATGCCACTGAAGATCCGTCTGCCTAAGTTCGGCTTTACCTCGCGTGTATCTATGGTAACTGCTGAAGTTCGTCTCGGCGAACTGGCAAAAGTTAACGGTGATGTTATCGACCTGAACGCACTGAAAGATGCGAACGTAGTAACTCGCAACATCCAGTTTGCGAAAGTCGTTCTTTCAGGTACCATTGAGCGCCCTGTGACTGTGAAAGGTCTGCGGGTTACCAAAGGTGCACGCGCAGCTATTGAAGCTGCCGGCGGAAAGATCGAGGAATAATACGTCGATGGCAAAACCAGGACTTGATTTAAAAAGCGCGAAGGGCGGTCTGTCTGAACTGAAAGCCCGCATCCTGTTCGTGATTGGTGCAATAATCGTGTTTCGTGCCGGTTCATTCGTACCAATTCCTGGTATTGACGCAGCTGTATTAGCAGAGCTGTTTGCTCAACAGAAGGGGACCATCCTGGGCATGTTTAACATGTTCTCGGGTGGTGCCCTTGAGCGTGCCTCAATATTTGCACTGGGGATCATGCCGTACATTTCGGCCTCGATCATCATGCAGTTGTTGACTGTCGTGCACCCCGCACTCGCCGAACTGAAAAAGGAAGGTGAGTCTGGTCGTCGCAAGATCAGTCAATATACGCGTTGGGGTACCCTGGTGTTGGGTACATTCCAGTCGGTCGGTATCGCAACCGGTCTGCCTAACCTGGTTCCGGGTTTGGTGGTGAATCCAGGTTTTGGATTCTATTTCGTTGCGGTTGTCAGCTTGGTCACCGGAACTATGTTCCTGATGTGGCTGGGTGAACAAATTACCGAGCGTGGCATTGGTAACGGTATTTCGATCCTGATTTTCGCAGGTATCGTCGCCGGCTTGCCATCCGCTATCGGCCAAACGGCCGAGCAGGCGCGTCAAGGTGATTTGAACGTATTGGTATTGTTGTTGATTGGCGTGATCGTTTTCGCCGTCACCTATTTCGTGGTATTTGTGGAGCGTGGCCAACGTCGTATCGTTGTGAACTACGCCAAGCGTCAGCAAGGTAACAAAATCTTCGCTGCCCAATCCACTCACTTGCCGCTGAAGGTGAACATGGCGGGCGTAATCCCTCCAATCTTTGCGTCCAGCATCATTCTGTTCCCTGGAACCCTGGCTCAGTGGTTCGGTCAGAATGAGTCCCTGTCTTGGCTGAGCGACATTTCGCTTGCCGTTAGCCCGGGCCAGCCGCTGTACTCACTGCTTTATGCAGCAGCAATCATCTTCTTCTGCTTCTTCTATACCGCGCTGGTGTTTAACCCACGCGAGACAGCAGACAACCTGAAGAAGAGTGGTGCGTTCATTCCCGGGATCCGTCCTGGCGAACAGACCTCGCGTTACATTGATAAAGTGATGACCCGACTGACTCTGGCAGGCGCGTTATACATTACCTTTATCTGTTTGATTCCGGAGTTCATGCTCATCGCCTGGAAAGTACAGTTCTATTTTGGCGGTACTTCCCTGTTGATTATGGTGGTAGTGATCATGGACTTCATGGCTCAGGTTCAGACCCATATGATGTCGCATCAGTATGAGTCTGTAATGAAGAAAGCTAACCTTATCAACAAAGCGAATCTCGATCGCTTTGGCCGATAAGTTAGTTTACGGAGTTGTGAAATGAAAGTTCGAGCTTCCGTGAAGAAGATCTGCCGTAACTGCAAGATCATCAAGCGTAGCGGCGTTGTACGCGTTATCTGTGTTGAACCAAAACACAAACAGCGTCAAGGCTAAAAAACACTGGCCAGTCCCTGGTTACAGGGCTGGCCAAAAAATGTTTGCAAAACTGTCACCTGTCGAGTATCCTTTCGGGCTTTTCACAGGTGGCCTTTAACTTAAGGAGTGCATAGTGGCCCGTATAGCTGGCATTAACATTCCTGATCATAAGCATGCAGTCATCGCGTTGACTGCTATCTACGGCATTGGTCGTACCCGCGCTAAAGCAATTTGCGCTGCTACCACCATCGCTGAAGATGCCAAGATCAAGGAATTGAGCGAAGCTCAAATTGACATCCTGCGCGAAGAAGTTGCCAAATACACTGTAGAAGGTGACTTGCGTCGTGAGGTTTCCATGAACATCAAGCGTCTGATGGACCTTGGTTGTTACCGTGGCCTCCGTCATCGCCGCAGCCTGCCCGTTCATGGGCAACGTACTAAGACCAATGCGCGTACTCGCAAAGGTCCACGTAAACCCATTAAGAAATAACGGGAAGGTGATAAATGGCTAAAGTACCATCACGTTCTCCGCGTAAGCGCGTACGTAAGCAGGTTGCCGATGGCATGGCTCACATCCATGCATCTTTCAACAACACAATCGTGACTATCACCGATCGTCAAGGTAATGCTCTGTCTTGGGCAACTGCCGGTGGTTCAGGCTTCCGTGGTTCACGTAAGTCTACTCCGTTCGCAGCCCAGGTAGCAGCTGAGCGCGCAGGTGTTGCCGCTCAGGACTACGGTCTGAAGAACCTTGAAGTATTTGTGAAGGGTCCAGGTCCAGGTCGTGAATCAGCCATTCGTGCGCTGAACGCTGTTGGTTATAAAATCACCAACATCACTGACGTGACTCCGATCCCACACAACGGTTGTCGCCCTCCTAAAAAGCGTCGCGTGTAACGCCGTTAGTTAGGATAGTTGGAGAAAGAACATGGCAAGATACTTGGGTCCCAAGCTCAAGCTCAGCCGCCGGGAAGGTACTGACCTCTTCCTGAAAAGCGGTGTGAGAGCAATTGATTCGAAGTGTAAGCTGGAAACCGCTCCAGGCCAGCACGGTGCGCGCAAGCCACGTCTGTCTGAATACGGTCTGCAGCTGCGCGAGAAGCAGAAAGTTCGTCGTATTTACGGTGTGCTGGAAAAGCAATTCCGTAACTACTATAAGGAAGCTGCACGTCTGAAAGGCAACACCGGTGAAAACCTGTTGCAACTTTTGGAAACCCGTCTGGATAACGTAGTTTATCGCATGGGCTTTGGCTCAACTCGTGCCGAAGCACGTCAGCTGGTTAGCCATAAGTCTATTATGGTAAACGGTCGTGTTGTTAACATCCCTTCATTCAAAGTGTCTGCGAATGATGTAGTAAGCATCCGTGAAAAGTCACGCACTCAAACCCGTATCAAAGCGGCTTTGGAAGTGGCTGCCCAGCGTGAAAAGCCTACTTGGGTTGAAGTAGACGCCGCTAAGATGGAAGGTGCTTTCAAGCGTCTGCCAGAGCGTAGCGATTTGTCTGCGGATATTAACGAACAGCTGATCGTCGAGCTTTACTCTAAGTAAGGCTAACAAACAAGAGAGGACACAATGCAGGGTTCTGTTACAGAATTTCTTAAACCGCGTCTCGTGGACATCGAGCAGGTTAGCCCAACTCGTGCCAAGGTTACTCTGGAGCCGCTTGAGCGTGGCTTTGGTCATACCCTCGGTAACGCGTTGCGTCGCATCCTTCTGTCGTCCATGCCTGGCTGCGCGGTCACCGAAGTTGAAATCGACGGTGTACTGCACGAATACAGCAGCAAGGAAGGCGTTCAGGAAGACATCCTCGAGATCCTGTTGAACCTGAAAGGTTTGGCTGTGATCATCGAGGGCAAAGACGAGGCTATGCTCACTCTGAGCAAGTCCGGCGCAGGCCCTGTTACTGCAGCAGACATCACCCACGATGGTGATGTTACTATCGCCAACCCTGATCATGTTATCTGTCATCTGACCGGTAATCATGAGATCAGCATGCGTATCCGCGTTGAGCGTGGTCGTGGTTATGTGCCGGCTTCTGCCCGTGCCCAGAACGAAGACGACGATCGCCCAATCGGCCGTTTGCTGGTTGACGCTTCTTTCTCTCCGGTTGCCCGCATCGCCTACAACGTAGAAGCGGCCCGTGTTGAGCAGCGTACTGACCTGGACAAGCTGGTAATCGATATGACCACTAACGGTACTATCGACCCAGAAGAGGCTATCCGTCGCTCTGCGACCATCCTGGCTGAACAGCTGGATGCGTTTGTAGAACTGCGTGACGTGTCTGTTCCAGAGCAGAAGGAAGAGAAGCCAGAGTTTGATCCGATCCTGCTGCGTCCTGTCGACGATTTAGAGCTTACTGTACGTTCAGCCAACTGCTTGAAGGCTGAAGCGATTCATTACATCGGTGATCTGGTTCAACGCACAGAAGTTGAGCTGCTCAAGACTCCTAACCTGGGTAAGAAATCTCTTACCGAGATCAAGGACGTTCTGGCATCTCGTGGTCTGTCGTTGGGTATGCGTCTGGAAAACTGGCCTCCAGCCAGCTTGGCAGACGACCTGTAATACCGGATTGGTACAGAGATAGTTTATAAGGATTAGGTCATGCGCCATCGTAAGAGTGGTCGTCAACTTAACCGCAACAGCAGCCACCGTCAGGCTATGTTCCGCAACATGGCTTCTTCACTGGTACGTCACGAGATCATCAAGACTACCGTTGTGAAGGCGAAAGAACTGCGTCGCGTAGTTGAGCCCCTGATTACACTCGCTAAGAGTGACAGCGTTGCAAACCGTCGTCTGGCGTTTGCTCGCACCCGCGATCAAGAAGTCGTTGGTAAACTGTTCAACGAGCTGGGTCCACGCTACCAGGAACGTCCTGGTGGTTACACCCGTATCCTCAAGTGCGGTCTGCGTGCCGGTGATAAAGCCCCTATGGCTTACATCGAGCTGGTTGGTCGCCCTGAAGGTGCTCAAGCGGTTGAAGTAGAAGCTGCCGAGTAATCGACACTTCAAAGAGACCGGGCCTTAGTGCCCGGTTTTTTTATGTCTGCTTTTTATGTTTTCATTGATAGTGTGCCGAACCATTCAGGCTAATATTGTACACTGCGTCAATATCGGGTCTCATTCCGGCTGTCTTTCTCTCGGCTTCTGCGCCTCGTTTCCAAATCCTCATGGTCTCTGCACTAAAGCAGCTCTCTTGTTTACATGCGCTCCCGTTCACATGTGCTCTGCTTCGCGAGATGACGTCACTTTTGTATGGCTTAGCGCTATCTGCTCTTATCGCGTTAACCATTCTTGCTCCTTGGTTTACTACGACAGGCAGCCGTTTGTTGTGATTGCTTAGGCTAAGCACTCATCCTGTTCATCGAAATCCGTTTACGGCAAGGGGGGCTTTGAACGCGGGCTTTGCGCGCCGGCAACGCTTTCGCAAGCTTTTCACCCAGCGTGATAAGGGTTCATCTAGGGCAACGCCCGTTGAAGCAACTTTGCGTCTTGGTGGTTGCTGGTTTGAGGAAAGCCGGATATTACGACATCTGCGATGGGGACATGGCCGCTGCCAACGCTAACGTCGCTTTAAGCCCTTTTCTTCAATGCGAAGATACACTGCAGCAATCATTGCTTTACGTGTGTCAGAGCGCGGCTGAGGCGCCGAAGGCGTCGCGTTTGGCGTGGGATGGGAAATCGCTGTGGCGGCAGACTAAATTGATTTGGAGTGAACCGTTAAGTGGGGCTGATGGAGTTTTCAGGCTGAGCGCCGCAGACGTCGGCTTCTGTTTTAGGCGCTTAACTAGCTCGCGAAACTCTCTCGATGTGAAATGCCATAAAAAACAAAGCCTCCATGGTGGAGGCTTTGCTGAATTGAAGCTAATTGGATAAGGCGTAATTAGCGTGAGCCGCCTTTCTGCTCTTCGGAGTATTGCAGCTTTTCATGGTTCTTACCCATGGCCTCGGCGACTTCCGGCGGCATGTAGTTCTCGTCGTGCTTGGCGAGTACTTCGCTGGCTTCCAGTTTGCCATCGGCGGTCAAAACGCCCTGAGCCACAATGCCCTGGCCTTCGCGGAACAGATCCGGCAGCAGATCGTCATAGGTAACAATCACAGAGCCGCCGCCGGCATCGTGCACGGCAAATTCAACGTGCAGGCTGTTAGGGTCACGTACCATAGAGCCTTCAGTCACCATGCCGCCTACGCGAATGCGCTGACCCACCTCAGGTTTTACCCCGGTATCGGCCTTACCCCGGGTAATTTCGGTTGGGGTATAAAACAGGTTCAGGTTGGTGTTCAGTGCATACAGCAGCAGCGAGGCCACAGCGGCAACTCCGCCAATCAAACCAACAGCTAATGCGAGGCGCTTTTTACGTCTTGGGTTCATGATTTGTTGCTCCGGCTTTCTTTCAGGCGCTCTTCCCGAGCAATCTTCTTAGCGATTTCCGTGAGCACCTTACCTTGCTGGCGCATGCTAAGAACGATGAGGGTGGCAAGGCTGGCAAAGCTCACGCCGTAGGCCAGCCATACATAGAAGGCGTAACCTCCCATGTTGATAAAATCGGCAAAAGAATCGAACTGCATTATTTCGCTCCCCGGGCCAGTGCCATTTCACGCACCCAGGGGCGCATGGCGTTACGGGCCAGAATTTCTGCTTTAAAACGAACCAGGGTCAAGGCGCCAATCATCAAACCAAAACCGAAGATATTGATGAGCAGCGGGTACAGCATGTCGGTCGACATGGTGGACTTTTCAGTGATGCGAATGGTCGATGGCTGGTGCAGTGAGCTCCACCATTCAACCGAATACTTGATGATAGGGATGTTAATCACACCCACAATTGCCAGGATCCCAGCGGCGCGGGCTGCCAGTACCTTGTCTTCGAAGGAGGCGTACAGCGCAATCACACCCAGATACAGGAACAGCAGCACCAGCTCAGAGGTCAGGCGTGCATCCCACACCCACCAGGTGCCCCACATGGGCTTACCCCAGCTTGCGCCGGTAAAGAGGGCGATAAAAGTGACGACGGCACCGATAGGTGCAATCGCAGCTGCGGTCCAGTCGGCGGCTTTAATCTGCCATACCAGGCCGATAAAGGCGGCGGTAGCCATGCCCATGTAGGCTGCCATCGACATGGAGGCGGCCGGTACGTGGATAAAGATGATGCGATAGCTGTCGCCCTGCTGATAGTCGGTCGGCGCAAATGCCAGCCCCCAGACGGTACCGGTGGCGATAAATGCGATGGCCAGAAAGGTAAACCATGGCAGCAGTTTGTCAGATAATTGGTAAGCACGCTCAGGGTCGGCGTAGGGATGTAACCACTTCCACATATCAGTTAGTACTCACTCTTAATGATGCGCCAACGGCAAATGGCGCCAATGTTAAAGACCCAACCAGCATGGCCCCTATTATAGCGAGCTGGCCGTCGTAGGGTAAATTCATTCCCGCGGCGTCGATGGCGCTGGTCGCGAAGATCAGCACCGGTATATAGAGCGGCAGGATAAGCAAACTGAGCAGCACCCCGCCTTTGCGAAGCCCGACTGTTAACGCTACACCAATCGCGCCAAGCAGGCTCAATACCGGAGTGCCGAGCGCCAGTGTGCTCATCAGCGCGCCGTAGCTGTTTTCTTCAAGATGCAGCAGCACCGCAAGCAGAGGCGACACCAAAATCAGCGGCACGCCGGTAAGGATCCAGTGTGCCAGCACCTTGGCCAGTACGGTCAGATACAATGGCTGAGGGCTCAGCAGCATCTGCTCCAGCGAGCCATCGACAAAGTCCGCCTTGAACAGGCGCTCAAGCGATAACATGGATGCCAGCAAGGCCGCAACCCAGATGATGCCGGGGGCAATGCGTGTCAGCACCTGCGGCTCAGGGCCAATCCCCAGCGGGAACAGTGTCACTACCATCACAAAAAACAGCAGCGGGTTAAAGATGTCACCGCGGTGGCGGACTGCGATTTTCAGATCCCGCTTCAACACGGTGGCGAATGCCTGAGTGTAACTTATGCCTCTTTTCATTCGTGCCAACCTTATATGAAGCGATATTCGAGCTTAAGCTTACGCAGCCGCTCGTCTTTGATGAGCCCCATGTCCTGGTGTGTGGTCAGGATCACGCAGCCGCCGCTGGCCGCGTGCTCAAGGAACAATTGCTCCAATTCAGCAACGCCGCGCTTGTCGATGGCGGTAAAGGGTTCATCCAGGATCCAGATTTTGCAGTTGGTGTGCCACAGGCGCGCCAGTGCGGTGCGACGGTGCTGCCCGGCAGACAAATGGCCCGCCAGCGCCTCTTCAAATCCCTTCAGGTTGACTTTGGCGAGGATTTCGCCGCTGTTGAACTGATCATAGCCACTTAACCTTAAATTGAAGTTAAGGTTCTCTTCGGCGGTCAGCTCGCTCTTAACGCCAGCCAAGTGGCCGAGATATAAGAGGTTTTCGTTAAACTCATCGCGGCAGCGGGTGATGTCTTCACCCTGATAAAACACCGCGCCGGCATAGGGACGGGAAAGGCCGGCAAGGATACGCAACAGGCTGGTTTTTCCGGCACCGTTGGGGCCTTCAATCTGAATGATTTCGCCTTCGTTGACGCTGAAACTCAGTTCATCGAAGAGGATCCGTTCTTCACGGATGCAGGTCAGCTTGTCAGCGGATACCAGTGTGTTGGCTGTTGTTGTCAAATGTGTCACCAAGACCTCTTATCCAGCAGTGGAACTGTGCCGATACTAGCATACTTCAGACTGCGGTTTTACTTATGAAGACGATTAAGTATCAGCAATTTGATGCACTTCCAATTAGTGCAATCATGCCGGAACTTTTTTAAGTTTTGCTAATATATTGCCCAAAGTGTGGCCTAAATCTCATCTCATCAAACGGGCTGGGAGTTCTCTCACAAAAAGATGTGTTCTTTTGAAGTTTGTAGTAATCTTAAGCTCGCTAAAACTAGTCTGCCTACGAGGGCAGCGTTGAGCATGTAAGTATTTGCATTAGGAACATCGAACATGAAAAAACTGTTAGCAATGACTGCAGTAGCTGCTCTGACTATGGCTGCCAGCGTATCTGCCCAAGAAGGCGAAGCTATCTATAACAAAGCTTGCCAGGTTTGCCACTCTATGGGTGTAGCCGGTGCCCCTAAGGCTCACGACGCTGCCCAGTGGGAACCACGTCTGGCCAAAGGTATGGATGCACTGCTCGCCAGCGTTAAAGGCGGTCTGAACGCCATGCCACCAGGTGGTATGTGTACTGACTGTACCGACGAAGATTACAAGAAAGCCATCGAGTTCATGTCTAAGTAATTCGATACTTTCAAAAAAACCGGCCAATGGCCGGTTTTTTTATGCCTGTAGTTTAGGGGTTGAAGCCTGTTGTGTACTCTGGCCTCATACATACCCGCCATTCGATTAGTTTGTCTGATCTGTGCCGTGCTGCCGCTTGGTTGCGGCCATAAAAAATGCCGGCATTTGGCCGGCATTTCGCTGCTTTAACACTATGGATTACTGCACCAGGGTATCCAGCACCAGATTCACAGACTCGCCGCCAACAGTGACTGCCGCGAGTGAGCCTTTGATATCGCCGCTCTGGGGTTTGACGCTGCCGTGCTTGGACAGCACCGCAATCACTTCCACCTGCTTGGCATCGCTCAGTTTGGCATCGCCGCCCATGTTACTGGTGTCATCCAGCGTGATGGTGGCAGGCAGTGCCTTGGCGCTGACCTTGGTTGCGGCCAGTGGCACTTTTGGTCCTTCGGTGGCGCGGGCAAAGATAAACAGCATATCGGTATCTTTTACCTGTGCAGCGAGCTCGGCCGAAATAGACACCTGCACAGTAACAGTCGGCGCGGTTGCTGCCGCCTTACCCTGATGTACGCTGTCAGTTGGCATTTGACCGGTTTCGGCGGCCATCTTCATCTTGGCACTTTCAACGGCGTTGATAAGCGCGGTGCGGTCGATGTCGTTACGGTCGGTGGCGAGAATGGTCTGCCAGGCATCGATGGCTTTTTGATACTCGGCGCCGAAGAAGGCGTCCATACCAACCAGGAGCAGGGTGGATGGATCTTTTGGATCCAGTGTCAGCGATTGGTCGATGATGGCCTGAATTTCAGGGGACATCTGCTGGTTATTTTTGTAGTACAGCGCGGTGGCTTTCGGGCCAAGTAGCTCGGCGTGGGTACCAACCAGGGCTATGACTTTGTCAAAGGCGTTAACGGCTTCATCGAAACGGTTGGCAGAAATATAGGCGTGGCCGAGGTTAAACCAGGCCTGGCTGTTTTCTGGCTCAGCCTGTACTGCCATTTCCATCATCTGCACCCGCTGCGACATGATTTGTTCGGCAGTCATGCCTTCATGGGGATTGGCGGCGCGCGGTGGGTTGGCGACGTTTTCGTACTGGCCCAGATGCTGATACATGTAGCCTGAAAAACCGAGCAGGCTGACTGACATCAGTACCGGCCACAGCAGGCCTTTTGGCTTGATGGTGTTGACCAGCGACTCGTCGCTGCCTTGTTTTATGTCCTGCAGCAGGCTGATTTCGAGTTCTTTTTTGAGCGCTTCGAATTCTTGGCTGTCGAGCAGGCCTTCGGCGAGCTCTTTTTCGAACACGGCAAGACGCTCATTGAACAGTTCGAGGTTGGTTTGCTTGCGCACGCCGGCCTCTTCGGTTCTCAGCAGACGCTGCTGACGGAAGTGAGGAACCCAGATCAGCATGAGGCCGATCAGCACAACAATTGCAATCAAAATCCAGAATGTTGTCATTATCTATTTTTACCTTGGTTGCCGGAATTGGCGCTACCGCCGGGTTTGCGGGTCAGATTATACGAAAAGCATATTCATTGAACAGTAATATAAGCTTAAGCGCGGATACCAAATACGAGAGTTGGGTACTGCTTCACAGAAAGCTGATTGAAGTGCAACCAATTACAAAAAATGACATCAGAATGTGGCGCTTGACTCGAATTTACCGGCTAACTTGGTTGCGGTATTCAAGAATGAGACTGGCGACCCATATTTGCGCGAAAGTGGCAGACAGGAACTATAGCAAATACTAAAATGGCGCAAATTCGTAAAAACTAATGTGTGATTCATGTTGTGCGTCGATAGTAGTCTGCGCTGTCGACTTTGACTGATAAGACTGAGGAGTACCCATGATCCCGGAGCTTGGACACTTTGCGCTGATAACAGGCCTGGCATTCGCCATGCTGCTCAGCTTGGTGCCATTGGTTGGGGTGGCACGCAAGGATCAGTACCTTGTGCGTTACGCCTGGCCGTTGGCATACGGCATGTTCCTATTTATTACCCTGTCTGTTATTACCCTCGGCTACAGCTTTGCGGTGGATGACTTCTCTGTCGCCTATGTGGCGCACCACTCCAACTCTCAGCTGCCGAGCTTCTTTAAAATCGCAGCGGTGTGGGGCGGACACGAAGGCTCACTGCTGTTCTGGGTGTTCTCTTTGTCGGTGTGGGCAGCCGCGGTTGCCAAATTCAGTAAAGGCCTTGAAGAAGTCTTTACCGCCCGGGTACTGGCGGTACTGGGCATGATCACTGTCGGCTTTACCCTGTTTATGTTGCTGACCTCCAGCCCGTTTGAGCGTCTGTTCCCGATGCCAATGGAAGGCCGCGACCTTAACCCAATGCTGCAGGACGTGGGTCTGATTTTCCACCCGCCGATGCTGTACCTGGGCTATGTGGGTTTCTCAGTCAGCTTCGCCTTTGCAATTGCAGCATTGCTCAGTGGTCGTCTTGACTCTGCCTGGGCGCGCTGGAGCCGTCCATGGACCTTGGCTGCCTGGGTATTCCTGACCGGCGGTATTGCGCTGGGTTCCTGGTGGGCTTATTACGAGCTTGGCTGGGGCGGCTGGTGGTTCTGGGATCCGGTGGAAAACGCCTCCTTTATGCCATGGCTGATTGGTACTGCGCTGGTGCACTCGCTGATTGTGACCGAGAAGCGCGGCACCTTCCGTAACTGGACTGTACTGCTGTCTATCTTCGCCTTCTCCTTAAGCTTGCTCGGCACCTTTATTGTGCGTTCCGGCGTGCTGACCTCGGTGCACTCGTTTGCTGCCGACCCAAGCCGCGGTATGTTCATCCTGTTGCTGCTGGGCCTCGCGATTGGTGGCTCGCTCACGCTGTTTGCCTTCCGCGCCAGTGAAATGGCCAGTCCGGCCAAGTTTGAGCTTTGGTCTAAAGAAACCATGCTGCTGGTGTGCAACCTGATGCTCACCGTTGCCTGTGGTACCGTGCTGCTGGGTACCCTGTATCCGCTGCTGATTGATGCGCTCGGTATGGGCAAGATTTCGGTTGGCCCACCATACTTCAACGCCGTGTTTGTGCCGATTATCCTGGTGATGTTTGTGTTCATGGGTATTGGTCCTATCATCCGCTGGAAAAAGGCCAAGGCCGGTGAAGTGAAGCGTCAGCTGCTCGTTCCTGCCATTGTGTCTGCCGTGGTGGGTATTGCCGCGCCTTTCATCGCCGGTGGTGAGTTCAATATCTGGGTAGCGCTCGGTATTGGTACTGCCACCTGGATTACCCTTGCCAGCCTGCGTGCCGGTTACAACATAGTCAAAACTAACGAAGGCCTGAGCCTGGCGCGCCTTGGTCGCAGCCAGCTTGGGATGATCATCGCGCACCTGGGTATTGCGGTGTCTGTGGTTGGCGGCACCATGGTGTCCAACTACTCCATCGAGAAGAGTGTGCGTATGGGCCCCGGTGTCAGCCACGAGCTTGCCGGTTACACCTTCAAGTTTGTTGAAACCAAAAACGTGGTAGGTCCAAACTACACCGCCCAGCAAGGGCAAATTGAAGTGTACAAGGGCGACAAGCAGATTTCGCTGCTGCAGCCGGATCGCCGTCAGTACAACGTGCGCACCATGGACATGACCGAAGCCGGTATCGACTGGGGTGTGTTCCGTGACCTGTACGTGACCATGGGCGACCCTATCAGCGCCACCGAATATGCTGTGCGTCTTAACTACAAGCCCTTTGTTCGTTGGTTGTGGTTCGGCGGTATCTTTATGATGGTTGGCGGTTTCTTTGCCGCATCTGACAAGCGCTATCGTGTGAAGGCTGCGGCAACTGCAGCAGACAAGGACGACGGCAAGGCTAAATTGGCCACCGCCTGAGATTTGGAGAAAAGATGAAGAAGCTGGTCTTATTCATTCCGCTGGCGCTGTTTCTGGGGATGGGGGTGTTCCTGTACAAGGGGCTGTTCCTCAACCCGCAGAAACTGGAGTCGGCGCTGGAAGGCAAGCCTGTGCCTGCCTTCCAGCTCGAAAAGCTGGAGACCCCGGGTGAGATGCTCACCCAGGAAAACCTGAAAGGTCAGGTAGCCCTGCTGAACGTATGGGCCACCTGGTGCCCCTCGTGCAAGTACGAGCATCCGTTTCTGATGATGCTGGCGCGCCAGAAGCTGGTACCTATTTATGGTATCAACTACCGCGATGAGCGCGCCGAAGCCATCCGTGAGCTGCGCCACGAAGGCGACCCTTATGCCCTCAATATCTTCGATAAAGATGGTCGTCTGGGTCTGGACCTTGGTGTGTATGGCGCGCCGGAAACCTTCCTTATCGATCATAAAGGGATTATCCGTTTCCGTTATGCCGGGCCTATTGATCAGCAGGTATGGACCGAAACTCTGTACCCGATGGTGAAACAGCTGCAGCAAGAGGCGAGCGGTGATGCCACTGCTCAGGGTACAGTGCAAACGAGCGGAGCTGCATCATGAGAATAGTTACCTTATTGCTGACCGCCGCCCTGATGCTGCTCAGCACCATGGCGCTGGCAACTCCGGTTGATACGTACGAGTTCAAGTCACCCGAGAATCAAAAGCGCGCGCTGTCGCTTGCCCATGAGCTGCGTTGTCCCCAGTGCCAGAACCAGAACCTGATTGACTCCAACTCACCGGTTGCCCGCGACCTGCGTCTTGAAGTCTACAAGATGGTGGATGAAGGCAAATCCGATAGCGAAATTGTGGAGTTCATGACCACCCGCTACGGTGATTTCGTGCTCTACAAGCCAAGAATGGAAGGTCGTACCTATATTCTGTGGCTTGGCCCGGTGATCCTGCTGCTGATTGGTATCAGTGCCGGCATGCTGTTTATCCGTAAGCAGCGCAGCCAAGGTGCCGCAGCAGTTGACCTGACGCCAGAGCAACAAGCCGAACTCGACGCGCTGCTCAAGGGCAGCAAACCCGATGTCAAACACGACAAGGGTCAGAACTAATGAAGCGCCTTGTTTGCGCACTGATGCTGGCGGCCTCCTGGGCCGCCAGCGCTTATCCGGGGATGCAACAGCAGCAGGTTATGCCCGCATCCAGTGTCGAACTTATCCGCCAGTTACCCGAGCCTTACCCAATAGAGCTGGTGGCCTTTACCGATGCCAACGGCAAGAGCGCCGACTTCAGTCAGTTTCGCGGTAAAGTAGTCATGGTCAACATGTGGGCTACCTGGTGCCCGCCCTGTGTACGTGAGATCCCGGCGCTCGAGCGCCTTAAAGCAAAACTGAGTCCCGATGACTTTGCTTTTTTGCCGATCTCTATTGATGCCGGCGGCAAGGCCGAAGTCGATGCCTTTCTGAAAGCACAAAACATGGCGGAATTCGGCTCCTTCTTCGATGCGCCGCAAAACTTAAGGCAAGTGTTTCCACTCGATACTATCCCGGCCACCTTTATCCTAAATAGAGAAGGGCAGCTGGTGGCCTTTGTCAGAAGCTATGTTGATTGGGACGACCCCAAAGCAGAAGCCTTGCTGCAAGGGTTAATTGCCGCACCGGTATCATCTGCAGCAGTCAAAACCGCCAAATAGCCCGGCTTAAGCTATCTGGATCCCGAAAAGATCGCATTTTGTCTAAAAGATCGACATGCGATCTTTTTCTTTTAAAAAGGCCTTGCACTCTTCGTCAGGCTCCCTATAATGCGCATCCGTTGTCAGGGAGAAATGCTTACGCAAAAGCCTGATAACAAAGCTCAAGTGAACTGAAAGAGCTCTGGTTGGTGAGTAAATCAACAGTCAGAAAAATCTTAAAGAAAAGCACTTGACGCGAAAGCAGGAAAGCGTAGAATACGCAGCCCTGACCCGGTGAGCCAAGCGCGACCGGATGTTCTTTAAAAATCAGATAAGACAAGCAAATCTGTGTGGATACTCGCAGGTTGATGAAGTC
>NZ_JAHEPS010000017.1 GCF_018596335.1 Shewanella jiangmenensis
AGTCAGCGTGGCCTGGGCAGTCTACGTGAGCGTAGTGACGGGCATCAGTATCGTACTCGATGTGAGAGGTATTGATGGTAATACCGCGCTCACGCTCTTCTGGAGCGTTGTCGATCTGAGAGAAGTCTTTCGCTTCGCCACCGAAGTGCTTAGACAGCACGTGGGAGATAGCAGCAGTCAGAGTGGTTTTACCATGGTCAACGTGACCGATGGTGCCCACGTTTACGTGGGGTTTAGTACGTTCGAATTTAGCTTTAGCCACGATATATTCCTTTCTTTTCAGAAACGCCCGCCACACAGACGGGCAATATCAGTTTGTGTAACAGTTAGTACCCTAGCTGGACATCAGCTGCGGGCTTCAATAACTGCCTTTGCAATGTTCTGCGGAGCGTCGGCGTACTTGAAAAACTCCATGGAGTAAGACGCACGACCCTGAGTTGCTGAACGCAAATCAGTCGCATAACCAAACATTTCAGACAGAGGTACCACAGCATGGACTATCTTAACGCCACCGACGCCATCGTCCATACCTTCAATCAGACCACGACGACGGTTCAGATCCCCTACTACGTCACCCATATAGTCTTCAGGTGTGGTTACTTCCACCTTCATACAAGGCTCGAGCAACACCGGGCTTGCCTCAAGCGCACCCTTTTTGAAGCCCATTGAACCTGCAACTTTGAAGGCCATTTCGTTCGAGTCCACCTCATGGTAGGAACCATCGAACAGGGTAACCTTCACGTCCAGCACAGGGAAGCCGGCGAGTACGCCGTTCTTCATCTGTTCCTGGATCCCTTTGTCAACGGCAGGGATGTATTCCTTCGGAACCACACCACCTACAATGCCGTTAACGAATTCATAGCCGGCGCCGTCTTCGTTTGGCTCAATCTTAAGCCAGACGTGACCGAACTGACCACGACCGCCTGACTGACGCACAAACTTACCTTCGGCTTCGACTGAAGCGCGGATGGTTTCGCGGTAGGCAACCTGAGGTTTACCTACGTTACACTCGACGCTGAACTCGCGACGCATACGGTCTACGATAATGTCCAAGTGTAGCTCACCCATACCGGAAATCAGCGTTTGGCCTGACTCGGCGTCGGTTTCTACGCGGAAGGATGGATCTTCAGCAGCCAGCTTTTGCAGCGCGATGCCCATCTTTTCCTGGTCGGCTTTAGAGCGTGGTTCCACGGCAATGGTAATTACCGGCTCGGGGAACTCCATACGCTCCAGAATAACCTTGTGGTCCATGTCACACAGGGTATCACCGGTGGTCACTTCTTTCAGACCAATGGCGGCAGCGATGTCGCCGGCGCGCACTTCTTTGATCTCGTGACGGTCATTGGCGTGCATCTGTACCAGACGGCCGATACGCTCGCGCTTCTGCTTCACCGAGTTATATACCTGGGCGCCGGATTCCAGCACACCTGAGTACACGCGGATAAAGGTCAGCGTGCCCACGAACGGGTCGGTAGCAATCTTGAACGCCAAGGCAGCGAAAGGGGCGTTGTCGTCGGCGTGACGCTCAACTTCCTTCTCGCTCTCATCGATACCTGTGATGGCGGGTACGTCGATTGGCGCGGGCAGGTATTCCACCACGGCATCGAGTACGGCCTGAACACCTTTGTTCTTAAAGGCGCTGCCACAGGTAGCGAGTACGATTTCGTTATTGATGGTGCGCTGGCGCAGTGCGGCCTTGATTTCGGCTTCGGTCAGTTCACCTGATTCCAGGTACTTCTCCATCAGCTCTTCAGAGGCTTCTGCAGCGGCTTCCACCAAATATTCGCGCATCTCGGCCGCTTTATCGGCGAGATCCGCTGGAATTTCTTCATAAGAGAAGGTCATCCCCTGGTCAGCTTCGTTCCAGTTGATGGCTTTCATCTTGATAAGGTCGATCACGCCCTTGAACTGATCTTCGGCACCGATATTCAGCTGAATCGGTACGCAGGTCGCGCCAAGGCGCTTGCGGATCTGGTTGCAGACACGATCAAAGTCAGCACCGGCACGGTCCATCTTGTTTACGAAAACCAGACGGGGTACACCGTACTTGTTGGCCTGACGCCAAACGGTTTCAGACTGAGGTTCTACGCCAGACGCGCCACAAAATACAACCACAGCGCCGTCGAGCACGCGCAAAGAACGCTCTACCTCAATGGTAAAGTCTACGTGTCCGGGGGTATCGATGATGTTGATGCGGTGTTCGGTGAACTGAGCGTCCATCCCGCGCCAGAAGGTAGTTACGGCAGCAGAGGTAATGGTAATACCACGCTCCTGCTCCTGAACCATCCAGTCAGTGGTCGCAGCGCCATCGTGTACCTCACCGATTTTGTGAGACAGGCCAGTATAAAACAGTACACGCTCAGTGGTGGTTGTTTTACCTGCGTCAACGTGAGCACAGATACCGATGTTACGGTAACGCTCAATGGGAGTTGTACGAGCCACGATGATAATCCTCTATACCGGAAGGGCTTCCGGCAAAATCCGTAGCGGCGGGGACTGCCGAAACAGTCCCCGCCATTTTTATTACCAGCGGTAATGTGCGAACGCTTTGTTCGCTTCAGCCATGCGGTGAACGTCTTCACGTTTCTTCACTGCAGTGCCTTTGTTTTCGGATGCATCCAGCATTTCGCCAGCCAGACGCAGAGCCATAGATTTTTCACCACGTTTACGAGCTGCTTCAACCAACCAGCGCATCGCCAGAGCGTTGCGACGTACTGGGCGGACTTCACAAGGAACCTGGTAGGTAGAACCACCAACACGGCGAGATTTTACTTCCACTGAAGGACGAACGTTGTCCAGAGCAGCTTCCATAATCGCCAGATGATCAGCGCCTTTCTTCTCAGCGATCACATCAAGGGCCTTGTAAATGATTTTTTCTGCGACGGATTTCTTACCGTCTTGCATAATGACGTTGATGAACTTAGCCAGCAACTCACTATTGAACTTTGGATCAGGCAGGATTTTGCGCTGACCTACTACGCGACGTCTTGGCATAACAATTCTCCGTATGCTTCAGGTATTTCCAAAACTGGAAGTTTAAAATTAAGCTTGGCCTTACTTAACGGATAACCATTAAGACTTAGGACGCTTGGCACCGTACTTAGAACGAGCCTGACGGCGAGCGTTAACGCCAGCACAGTCCAGAGCGCCACGAATAGTGTGATAACGAACACCTGGCAGGTCTTTAACACGACCGCCACGGATCAGGATCACACTGTGCTCTTGCAGGTTGTGACCTTCACCGCCGATGTATGAAGTAACTTCAAAACCGTTGGTCAGGCGCACACGAGCTACTTTACGCAGTGCAGAGTTTGGTTTCTTTGGGGTGGTGGTGTACACGCGAGTACAAACACCACGCTTTTGTGGGCACGCTTCCAGCGCTGGCACGTTGGTCTTGTCGACCTTCGGTGCGCGTGGTTTACGTACCAACTGGTTTACAGTTGCCATGTTTTGCTCCGTTTAGTTGAAAAAGCTCAACGTAAGGGTGTAAAAATCTAATCCCACAGTAGTGGGACGCGGAATTTTAGAAAGGTCGGGGCAGACTGTCAAGAAATAGCCAACTTTTTGGCCCGTTTGGGCACAAAAAAGGCGCCTTACGGCGCCTTTTTTACAGAGCTGTTACTTAGTCCTGGCTACCGGCCAGATTCAGCAGATCCGCCAGGTTCTGCTCAGCTTCGCTGGCAGTGATGGTCGGAGTCACAGCTACCTCACCCTGGGCACGAGCCTTGGCGCGGTTCTTGTGGTACGCGAAACCGGTACCGGCAGGGATCAGACGACCCACGATCACGTTCTCTTTCAGACCGCGCAGGTTGTCGGACTTGCCGCCAACGGCCGCTTCGGTCAGAACGCGGGTGGTTTCCTGGAACGAAGCCGCAGAGATGAACGACTCGGTCGCCAAAGATGCCTTGGTGATACCCAGCAGATCGCGCTCGAACTTGGCAGTCAGCTTACCGGCTGCTTCCAGTTCGCGGTTAGCGATCTTAACGCGGGATACTTCCACCTGCTCGCCAACCAGGAACTCAGAGTCACCGGCTTCGGTGATGATGCACTTACGCAGCATCTGGCGAATGATCACCTCGATGTGCTTATCGTTAATCTTCACGCCCTGCAGACGGTATACGTCCTGCACTTCGTTGACGATGTAGTTGGCCACGTTGTGGATGCCACGCAGACGCAGAATGTCATGGGCTGACTCTGGACCGTCGGCGATAACTTCACCACGCTCAACCTTTTCACCTTCGAACACGTTCAGGTTACGCCACTTTGGAATCATTTCCTCGTAAGCATCGCCACCGTCGTTCGGGGTGATAACCAGACGGCGCTTACCCTTGGTTTCTTTACCGAAGGAGATAGTACCGCTGATTTCGGCCAGGATCGCAGGCTCTTTCGGACGACGGGCTTCGAACAGGTCCGCAACCCGTGGCAGACCACCGGTGATGTCGCGGGTCTTGGACGATTCCTGAGGAATACGTGCCAGCGCGTCACCCACGCTGATGCGGGCGTTGTCGTCCAGGTTCACAATCGCGTTGCCCGGCAGGAAGTACTGCGCAGGAACGTCGGTGCCTGGAATGGTCAGGTCGTTGCCATTGTCATCTACCAGGCGAACTGCTGGACGCATTTCTTTACCGGCAGAGGTACGCTGACCTACGTCCAGTACCACGATAGAAGACAGACCGGTCAGTTCGTCGGTTTGACGGGTGATGGTTACACCGTCAATCATGTCTACGAACTTAATGTTACCTGCCACTTCAGTGATGATTGGGTGAGTGTGCGGATCCCAGTTCGCGATGATCTGGCCGGCGTTCACTTCAACACCTTCTTTCACGTCAAGCACAGTACCGTAAGGCACCTTGTAACGCTCTTTCTCACGACCCAGCTCATCGATGATGGCCAGCTCAGAAGAACGGGACACGATAACCAGTTTGCCGTCACTGTTGGTAACGAACTTGGCGTTGTGCAGTTTCAGGGTACCGGCATTCTTCACCTGTACGCTGTTCTCGGCAGAAGCTCTCGATGCCGCACCACCGATGTGGAACGTACGCATCGTCAGCTGTGTACCTGGTTCACCGATTGACTGGGCTGCAACCACACCAATGGCTTCACCCATGTTGATGATGTGACCACGGGCCAGGTCGCGGCCGTAACACTTGGCACATACACCAAAGTCGGTTTCACAGGTAATAACAGAGCGAACCTTCACTTCGTCAACGCTGTGCTTCTCGAGCTTGTCACACCATGCTTCATCGAGCAGGGTGTTACGTGGCGCGAGTACTTCATCGGTACCTGGGTAGAACACGTCTTCAGCAACTACACGGCCCAGTACGCGCTCACGCAGCGGCTCAACCACGTCACCACCCTCGATGAGCGGCTTCATGGACAGACCTTCGGTCGCGCCGCAGTCGTCCTGGATGATCACCAGATCCTGCGCCACGTCTACCAGACGACGAGTCAGGTAACCGGAGTTCGCTGTCTTCAGTGCGGTATCCGCCAGACCCTTACGGGCACCGTGGGTAGAAATAAAGTACTGCAGTACGTTCAGACCTTCACGGAAGTTCGCCACGATTGGCGTTTCGATGATAGAGCCGTCTGGCTTGGCCATCAGACCACGCATACCCGCCAGCTGACGGATCTGAGCGGCACTACCCCGTGCGCCTGAGTCGGCCATCATATAGATGCTGTTGAACGACTTCTGCTTTTCTTCTTCGCCATGACGGTTGATCACTGTCTCGGTAGACAGGTTTTCCATCATCGCCTTGGACACCTTTTCGTTGGCACTTGCCCAGATGTCGATGACCTTGTTGTAACGCTCACCGGCGGTTACCAGACCAGATTGGAACTGTTCCTGGATCTCGATAACTTCGGCTTCGGCGTCGGCCACCAGAGAGTATTTCTCTTCTGGGATCACCATGTCGTTGATACCTACAGACGCACCGGAGATGGTGGCGTACTGGAAACCGGTGTACATCAGTTGGTCGGCGAAGATAACAGTATCTTTCAGACCCAGCTGACGGTAACAGGTGTTCAGCAGCTTGGAGATCTGCTTCTTGCCCATGTCCTGGTTCACCAGGTCGAAAGACAGACCGGCTGGCAGGATTTGCGACAGAATGGCACGACCAACAGTGGTATCGACGATACGACGCTGCTTGGTACGCTCACCGTTGGCACCAATGATGGTTTCGGTGATACGCACTTTTACGCGGGCGTGCAGTTCGGCAGCACCTACGCGGTATGCTTTTTCAGCTTCGGCAACAGATTCGAACGCCATGGCTTCGCCACGACCGTTCACGCGCTCACGGCTGATGTAGTACAGACCCAATACCACGTCCTGTGACGGAACGATGATTGGCTCACCGTTGGCTGGCGACAGGATGTTGTTGGTAGACATCATCAGTGCACGGGCTTCGAGCTGAGCTTCCAGGGTCAGCGGTACGTGTACCGCCATCTGGTCACCGTCGAAGTCGGCGTTGTATGCCGCACACACCAGTGGGTGCAGTTGGATTGCCTTACCTTCAATCAGTACAGGTTCGAACGCCTGAATACCCAGACGGTGCAGTGTTGGTGCACGGTTGAGCAGTACCGGATGTTCGCGGATCACTTCATCCAGAACGTCCCACACCTCTGCAACTTCACGCTCTACCATCTTCTTGGCGGCTTTGATGGTGGTGGCCAGGCCACGACCTTCCAGCTTGCCGTAAATGAAAGGCTTGAACAGTTCGAGTGCCATTTTCTTTGGCAGACCGCACTGATGCAGACGCAGGGTAGGACCTACGGTAATTACCGAACGGCCTGAGTAGTCAACGCGCTTACCGAGCAGGTTCTGACGGAAACGACCTTGCTTACCCTTGATCATGTCGGCCAGGGATTTCAGAGGACGCTTGTTAGAGCCGGTGATGGCGCGGCCACGACGACCGTTGTCCAGCAGCGCATCCACAGATTCCTGCAGCATACGCTTTTCGTTGCGTACGATGATGTCTGGCGCAGCCAGATCCAGCAGACGCTTCAGACGGTTGTTACGGTTGATCACGCGGCGATACAGATCGTTCAGATCAGAAGTCGCGAAGCGGCCGCCGTCCAGCGGAACCAGCGGACGCAGATCCGGTGGCAGAACTGGCAGCACTTTCAGGATCATCCACTCTGGCTTGTTGCCAGAGGTGTAGAAGGCTTCCATCAGCTTCAGACGCTTGGTCACTTTCTTGCGACGGGTCTCAGAGTTGATAGAAGGCAGCTCTTCGCGCATCTGCTCGATTTCTTTCTCGAGGTCAATGGCACGCAGCAGCTCCAGCACGGCCTCGGCGCCCATCTTGGCGTCGAATTCATCACCGTACTCTTCCAGAGAATCCAGGTAGTTTTCTTCGGTCAGCATCTGACCGCGCTCCAGGCTGGTCATGCCTGGCTCGATAACGACGTAAGATTCGAAATACAGCACGCGCTCGATATCACGCAGGGTCATATCCAGCATCAGACCGATACGGGACGGCAGTGATTTCAAGAACCAGATGTGGGCAACTGGGCTCGCCAGTTCGATGTGACCCATGCGCTCACGACGCACTTTGGTCTGGGTAACTTCAACGCCGCACTTCTCACAGATAACACCGCGGTGCTTGAGACGCTTGTACTTGCCACACAGACACTCGTAGTCCTTCACAGGGCCGAAGATGCGGGCACAGAACAGACCTTCACGCTCAGGCTTGAAGGTACGGTAGTTGATGGTTTCTGGCTTTTTAACTTCACCAAAAGACCATGAACGGATCAGATCAGGCGAAGCCAGACCAATCTTGATGCCTTCAAACTCTTCGGTCTTACCCTGCTGTTTCAGAAACTTTAATAAGTCTTTCACGTTTCTCTCCTGAAGGAGTTAAACCAGGTGTCCAGCCCGGAAGCCGGACACCGTGTTAATTACCAACGCGCTTGGCGCCCTGTTACTCTTGATCCAGCTCGATGTTGATACCGAGCGAACGGATCTCCTTCAGCAGTACGTTGAAGGACTCAGGCATGCCAGGTTGCATCTGGTGGTTACCGTCCACGATGTTCTTATACATCTGAGTACGGCCGTTCACGTCATCGGACTTAACAGTGAGCATTTCCTGGAGGGTGTACGCAGCACCGTATGCTTCCAGGGCCCACACTTCCATCTCACCGAAACGCTGACCACCGAACTGGGCTTTACCGCCGAGTGGCTGCTGGGTAACGAGACTGTAAGAGCCGGTAGAACGGGCGTGCATCTTGTCGTCTACCAGGTGGTTCAGCTTGAGCATGTACATGTAACCTACGGTTACTTCACGCTCGAACGCATTACCGGTACGGCCATCAAACAGACGCAGCTGACCAGAGGTTGGCAGGCCAGCGAGTTCGAGCATCTGCTTGATCTCTTTCTCTTTGGCACCGTCAAACGCAGGAGTCGCAGTTGGCAGACCGTCTTTCAGGTGCTTGGCCAGGCGAACGATTTCTGCATCGGTGAAAGACTCGATGTCGACTTTCTGCTTGGCTTCGCCCAGATCGTAGGCTTGCTTGATGTAATCACGCAGCTCGGCCACTTCGCGCTGTTCTTCCAGCATGGCGTTGATGCGGTTACCAATGCCCTTGGCAGCGGCACCCAGGTGAACTTCCAGAACCTGACCGATGTTCATACGAGATGGTACGCCGAGTGGGTTCAGTACGATATCCACTGGGTTGCCGTGCTCGTCGTATGGCATGTCTTCGATAGGACAGATCTTGGAGATCACACCCTTGTTACCGTGACGACCGGCCATCTTGTCACCAGGCTGGATGGTACGCTTAACCGCCAGGTAAACCTTAACGATCTTGAGTACGCCCGGAGCCAGGTCATCGCCCTGGGTGATCTTGCGACGCTTGTGCTCGAACTTCTTGTCGAAGTCGGCTTTCAGCTCTTCGTGCTGCTCAGCGAGCTGCTCGAGTTCAGTCTGCTTGGTTTCGTCATCGATAACCTGAGCCAGCAGTTCCTTGCGTGGAATACCAGCCAGCTGTGCTTCGGTGTAACCGCTGGCCAGCAGCAGGTTACGGGCACGGCTCAGAACACCTTCTTCAAGGATCTTGAACTCTTCGGACAGGTCCTTACGGGCCTGAGCGATGTGCATCTCTTCGATTTCGATGGCACGCTTGTCTTTTTCTACGCCGTCACGGGTAAACACCTGAACGTCGATAACGGTACCGGTTACTGAGTTAGGAACGCGCAGTGAGCTGTCCTTAACGTCAGAAGCCTTTTCACCGAAGATGGCGCGCAGCAGTTTCTCTTCCGGAGTCAGCTGGGTTTCGCCTTTTGGCGTTACCTTACCAACCAGAATGTCGCCGCCCTTCACTTCTGCACCGATGTAAACGATGCCTGACTCGTCGAGTTTCGACAGAGCAGACTCGCCCACGTTCGGGATGTCAGCAGTGATTTCTTCGCTGCCAAGCTTGGTGTCACGCGCGATACAGGACAGTTCCTGAATGTGAATAGTGGTGAAACGGTCGTCCTGAACTACACGCTCAGAGATGAGGATGGAGTCTTCAAAGTTGTAACCGTTCCATGGCATGAACGCCACGCGCATGTTCTGACCCAGAGCCAGGTCACCAAGGTCAGTAGAAGGACCGTCAGCCAGTACGTCACCACGTACAACTGGGTCGCCTACCTGACAGCATGGACGCTGGTTGATACAGGTGTTCTGGTTAGAACGGGTGTATTTGGTCAGGTTGTAGATGTCGATACCGGCTTCGCCTGGGCGCAGCTCTTCTTCGTTCACCTTCACCACGATGCGGCTGGCATCAACGTAGTCAATCACACCGCCACGCTTGGCGGCCACTACTACGCCTGAGTCCACGGCCAGAGCACGTTCAATACCAGTACCTACCAGCGGCTTTTCAGCGCGCAGGGTTGGAACGGCCTGACGTTGCATGTTCGCGCCCATGAGTGCGCGGTTGGCGTCGTCGTGTTCAAGGAACGGAATCAAAGATGCTGCAACAGAGATGATCTGCTGTGGCGATACGTCCATGTACTGGATGTCAGAGGCGCGCATAAAGGTAGATTCACCTTTATGACGACAGGCAACCTGCTCTTCCAGGATGCGGCCTTCGTGGTCCAGTTCGATGTTGGCCTGTGCAATCACATAACGGCCTTCTTCGATAGCAGACAGGTATTCAACGTCGTCAGTTACTACGCCATCAACCACTTTACGGTATGGAGTTTCCAGGAAGCCGTAAGAGTTGGTGCGGGCGAAGGTTGCCAGCGAGTTGATCAGACCAATGTTCGGACCTTCAGGGGTCTCAATTGGACACAGACGACCGTAGTGAGTTGGGTGTACGTCGCGGACTTCGAAGCCAGCTCGCTCACGGGTCAAACCGCCCGGGCCAAGGGCCGAAATACGGCGCTTGTGCGTCACTTCAGACAGCGGGTTGTTCTGGTCCATAAACTGAGACAGCTGAGAAGAGCCGAAGAACTCTTTCACTGCCGCAGAAATTGGCTTGGCGTTGATGAGATCCTGAGGCATCAGCTCGTTCAGGTCGCCCAGAGACAGACGCTCACGTACAGCACGCTCTACACGCACCAGACCGACGCGGAACTGGTTCTCGGCCATTTCGCCCACAGAGCGAATACGACGGTTACCCAGGTGGTCGATATCGTCCACTTCATCGTTACCGTTACGGATTTCGATGATTTTCTTCATCACCGCAACGATGTCTTCTTTGGTCAGAACGCCGTTGCCCACGTCGTCAGCGATTTCCAGGCGACGGTTGAACTTCATACGACCTACTTTAGACAGGTCATAACGCTCTTCGCTGAAGAACAGGTTCTGGAACAGGGCTTCGGCAGCATCCTTGGTTGGCGGCTCGCCAGGACGCATCATGCGGTAGATTTCAACCAGCGCTTCGAGGCGGTTGGTTGAAGAATCGATACGCAGGGTGTCGGACATGTAGGCGCCGTGATCCAGCTCGTTGATATAGAGCGTGGAGATGTCCTTGATGCCGGCCAGAGACAGCTGAGCCAGATCTTCCAGGCGGATTTCGTTGTTGGCAGTCACCAACACTTCGCCGGTATCCGGATCGATGTAGTCTTGAGCGGCAATCTTACCAACGATGTACTCAACCGGTACTTCCAGTTCAGTAGTGTTGGTTTTTTCCAGCTGGCGGATGTGACGGGCAGTGATACGACGGCCCTTTTCAACCACGATGTTGCCTTCGCCGTCCTTGATGTCGTAGCTGGCGGTTTCGCCACGCAGACGCTCAGGAACCAGCTTCATCACCAGGGTGTCTTTCTTGATGCTGAAATCTACGCGCTCGAAGAAGATATCCAGGATGTCCTGGGTAGAGAATTCGAGGGCACGCAGAATGATGGTCGCAGGCAGTTTACGACGACGGTCGATACGGACGAACAGCGCGTCTTTCGGATCGAACTCGAAGTCCAGCCAGGAACCACGGTAAGGAATGATGCGAGCGTTATACAGCACCTTGCCTGAAGAGTGAGTCTTGCCACGGTCGTGGTCGAAGAACACACCTGGAGAGCGGTGCAGCTGAGATACGATAACGCGCTCGGTACCGTTGATAACGAAGGTACCGTTTTCAGTCATCAGAGGGATATCCCCCATGTAGACTTCTTGTTCTTTAATGTCTTTAACCGTGCCAGGAGCGGCTTCACGGTCAAACAGCACCATGCGCAGTTTTACGCGCAGAGGGGCAGAGTAAGTAACGCCACGGATTTGGCATTCTTTCACATCAAATACTGGCTCACCCAACTTGTAGCTGACGTACTGCAGCTCAGAGTTACCGGAAAAGCTCTTGATGGGGAAAACGCTGCGGAAGGCGGCTTCCAAACCGCGCTCACCGGTAGGATCTTGATCGGTGAACTTCTTGAAAGAATCTAACTGAATAGACAGCAGGTAAGGAATGTCCAACACCTGTGGACGCTTACCGAAGTCTTTGCGAATACGCTTCTTTTCAGAATAGGAGTAAACCATGGGTTTCCTCTTGCTTGCTTGCGAGATGTGACCAAGACTGAACTAACTCTTTGTTAATCCAGCACGTTTGCCCATCACCGTTGAAGGCAAGAACCTAACCAATAATCACTGCTAGGGACTGCAGACTTTGGCGATAAACGGTGAAAAAAATCGCCGGCGCTTACAGCGCAAAAAAGGCCGACGGCTAAAAAACCGTCAGCCTCCATCCGGGATTGCTCCCGGATGATGCAAGCTAATGAATAGCTTACTTGATTTCTACAGTGGCGCCAGCTTCAACCAGCTCTTTCTTCAGAGCTTCAGCTTCTTCCTTAGAAACGCCTTCTTTAACTGCTACTGGAGCAGCTTCAGACATGGCCTTGGCTTCTTTCAGACCCAGACCGGTAGCGCCACGGATTACTTTGATCACGCCAACTTTGTTGTCGCCGTGAGCAGTCATAACTACGTCGAACTCGGTCTTCTCTTCTACAGCAGCGCCGGCATCAGCAGCACCGCCAGCAACTACGGCAGCAGCAGCAGAAACACCGAACTTCTCTTCCATAGCTTCGATCAGTTCAACAACTTCCATTACAGACATAGCTGCAAAGGCTTCGAGGATTTGGTCTTTAGTGATAGACATAACAAAAATTTCCTAATGTTCTGAATTCAATTAATTCAAGCGGCCAGCTTAAAATTAAGCGGCTTCTTGCTTTTGATCGCGCAGAGCGGCCAGAGTACGAACGAACTTGCCAGCAGATGCTTCTTTCATAGTCATCATCAGCTGTGCCAGTGCTTCTTCGTAAGTTGGCAGTTTTGCCAAACGATCAATGTCAGCTGCAGGGATGAAGTTCCCTTCGAAAGCTGCACCTTTAACTTCGAATTTAGCTTGCTCTTTCGCGAAGTCTTTCAGAAGACGTGCGGCGGCACCTGGGTGCTCGGTAGAGAAAGCAATCAAAGTTGGGCCGGTGAACACATCGCTCAGGCACTCAAAAGCAGTACCTTCAACTGCACGACGAGCCAGGGTGTTACGTACAACACGTACGTACACGCCGTTGGCGCGAGCAGCTTTACGCAGAGTGGTCATGGCGCCTACAGTAACACCGCGAGAATCGGCTACTACTGCAGACAGTGCACCTTTGGCAGCTTCGTTGACTTCAGCAACAATCGCTTTTTTGTCTTCGAGTCTTAATGCCATTGGCTATACTCCTGGATTCTACCCGGGAAAACCCGGAATTTACCTACCCACCCGAGGGTGAGTGACTTACGGTGCAGAGTATCCAGCAGAAAAAATCTAAACTGGGGACTGTCACCGTCTACGCAGGGAATTAAGTGAATCGATTGATTTACACCTGCGGTCTTGGACGGAAACCCGCGATTGCCGGAGCAAAAACGGGCTTCAACCCACAAAAGTGCGCGCATTATAGACTAATGCACGCCCCTTGTAAAATTAAGCAGTGGCTTCCAGAGTACCCTGGTCTACCGCTACGCCAGCACCCATGGTGGTGGAGATGCTAACTTTCTTGACGTACTGGCCTTTGGCAGCAGCTGGCTTTTGCTTCTTCAGAGCAACCAGCAGAGCTTCCAGGTTTTCTTTCAGCTTAACAGAATCGAAATCAACCTTACCGATAGTGGTGTGGATGATACCGTTCTTGTCGTTGCGGTAGCGAACCTGACCGGCCTTGGCATTCTTAACGGCTTCAGCAACGTTAGGAGTAACAGTACCAGTCTTAGGGTTTGGCATCAGACCACGTGGGCCGAGGATTTGACCCAGCATACCTACAACGCGCATTGCATCTGGAGAAGCAATAACTACGTCGAAGTTCATTTCGCCGGCTTTAACCTGCTCAGCCAGATCTTCCATACCTACCAGCTCAGCGCCAGCAGCTTTGGCCGCTTCAGCGTTGGCACCCTGGGTGAACACAGCTACACGTACGTCACGACCGGTACCGTGTGGCAGCACGATGGCGCCACGAACGTTCTGGTCAGATTTACGTGGGTCTACGCCCAGGTTAACGGCCACGTCTACGCTCTCAACGAACTTGGCAGTAGCCAGTTCTTTCAGCAGCGCGATGGCTTCGTTGATGTCATAGGCCTTGGTTGAATCCACTTTGTCGCGGATTACGCGCATGCGTTTAGTCAGCTTTGCCATTTTAATTAGTCCTCTACTACCAAGCCCATGGAACGTGCAGTACCTTCAAGACAACGAGTCATAGCTTCGATGTCGGCACCGGTCATGTCAGCAGCTTTCAGCTCAGCGATTTCCTGAACTTTAGCACGCTTGATAGTACCCACTTTCTGGGTGTTAGGACGGCTGGAGCCAGAAGTCAAACCAGCAGCCTTCTTCAGCAGGTAAGATGCTGGAGGAGTCTTGGTTTCGAAGGTGAAAGAGCGATCGCTGTACACAGTGATCACTACTGGGATCGGCATGCCCTTTTCCATCTTTTCTGTACGAGCGTTGAACGCCTTACAGAATTCCATGATGTTCACACCTTTTTGACCCAGAGCTGGACCAACTGGTGGAGATGGGTTTGCAGAACCTGATTTTACTTGCAGCTTAATATAAGCTTCAATTTTCTTTGCCATTGTGACATTTCCTCTATTTGGGTTCTAACGCCGCAGACACTTGCCCGCTAGCTCCCCGAAAACAACGGGAGCGGATTATATAGAAAACCGCCCCCGTTGCCAAACGGATCTTGTATTTTATTTAATCAGCTTTTTTCAACCTGATTAAAGTCCAATTCAACCGGAGTAGAGCGACCGAAGATCATCACAGAGACCTTCACGCGGCTCTTTTCGTAGTCAACTTCTTCCACAGTGCCGTTGAAATCGGCAAATGGACCGTCAACCACACGCACCACTTCACCCGGATCGAACATCACGCGGTGAGTCGGAGAAGCAGTGGTTTCCTGCAGACGCTGCAGGATGGCATCGGCTTCACGGTCGGTGATAGGCGCTGGACGGTCAGAAGTGCCGCCGATAAAGCCCATCACACGTGGGATGCTCTTAACCAAGTGCCATGAGTCGTCGTTCATTTCCATCTGAACCAGCACGTAGCCGGGGAAGAACTTACGCTCACTCTTACGGCGCTGGCCGGCGCGCATTTCAACCACTTCTTCGGTTGGCACCAGCACTTCGCCGAAATACTGCTCCATGCCGTGCATCTTGATATGCTCGACCAGAGACTTGGCTACGCGGCCTTCATAACCGGAAAAGGCCTGAACCACGTACCATCTTTTCTTTGCTTCTTTAGCTTCAGTCATCGAGTTATACACCGGTGATCAGATTAACGATTTTCAGCAGTACCGCGTCCAGACCCCACAGGATCAGTGCCAGAACACCGGTCGCAGCCAGTACGATGAAGGTGGTGTTCAGCGCTTCCTGACGGGTAGGCCATACCACTTTTTTCACTTCGATGTGAGATTCACGTGCAAACGCCAGAGCTTGCTTGCCCTTTTCAGTCTGCAGTGCAATAAAGCCGGCAATGGCAAAGGCCACAATTACCGCCAGAGCACGTACTACTACGCTGGCTTCGCTGTACATCTGGTTGCCCACAATGGCGGCCGCCAGCAGCAGGATGGCTACGCCCCACTTCACGATATCCAGAGCATTACCCTGGTTTTCAGTATTTGTCGTCATCGGTTAATTCCGTTACTCACTACGGCCTGAGCTAAGTATTCCCTTGCGGGAACTGCCTGCCCGAAATCGCCCTTAAAAATTCCGCAATGCGGCGCCCGGGCTCAAAAATCGGCCATAGATTGTATTCTTATTCGGCGTGCTTAGCAAGGCCACAGCTTGGGCTAAATCCCGCGCAATACGCTTGTTTGGGAGGGTGAAAAGCAAAAGGCGACCCGAGGGTCGCCTTTTTCCAAGCCTACGCGATTAAGCGTGGATCTTGGCTACTACACCAGCACCTACAGTGCGGCCGCCTTCACGGATAGCGAAGCGCAGGCCTTCGTCCATCGCGATTGGGCAAATCAGGGTTACAACCATCTTGATGT
>NZ_JAHEPS010000018.1 GCF_018596335.1 Shewanella jiangmenensis
GCAAACTTTCTTTCGACGCTGTTGAAGTTGGCTTTCGCTCGCTTCAACTACTTTCACGTTCGATTTGCGTTGCACCTCAGTGCTTGGCGCCCCGTGCCGTGTCAGTGGATGCGCATTATAGGGAGCCCAAGCTTTTGCACAAGATCTTTTTCATCGAAAAGCGATCGCTCGCTGCTTTTTTCCACAAACCCACTAAGCATGCCGCTTTTACCGCCAATTTACGGTGCTTTTTTGGCTGATACATGGCGATCGACTGGATCAAACCCTGGATCGACACAGGGATCGCCAGCGCTATCCACCAGCATTTAGTGGCTTCAATTGCTTTTGGCCGATTTTTAGTTTGTTATAAGGCCGCCAGCGGCCATCCGTGCCCTGGTCACTATCTTTGATGCAGGGAGCAGTAATATGACCGGGTCCGGGATGACGTCAGCGGTGACAGCACAGCTACATATAGTTGTGATTGATGACAACAAAGAGCTTCGCACCGCCATTCGCTTTGTGCTTGAGGATGAAGGTTATCGGGTAAGCGAACTTGAAAGCCCGCTACAGGCCCGTGACTCCTTATTAAAGCAAGCGGCAGATCTTATTCTGCTCGACATGAACTTTCAGCTCGACACCACCTCCGGCGAAGAAGGCCTGCGCTTTTTACGCTTTCTGGCCAAGCAGTATCCCGACATCCCCGTGATAGCCATGACCGCCTGGTCCAACACCCAACTGGTGGTTGCGGCGATGCAGGCAGGCGCCAGTGACTTTTTGGAAAAGCCCTGGCAAAACCAAAGGCTGGTGCACATAGTGTCGCAGCAATTGAAGCTCAGTCAGTTGCAAGCCCGTAATCAGGCGCTATTTCACGAGCTTGAAGTCCACCAGCAGGAGCAGCAGCACAGTGACATGGGGGACGACTTTGCTTGGCAAAGCCCAGTCATGCGCCGCTTGATGCAGCAACTGAAGACGGTCGCCCTCACGGATGCGACCATATTGCTCACCGGCGAGAATGGCACGGGCAAAAGCCAACTCGCCCACTGGTTACATCAGCACTCATCCCGTCAGCAGGGGCCGCTCATCAGCGTGAATATGGCGGCCATCCCTGAGACTCTGTTTGAAAGTGAACTCTTCGGCCACAAAAAGGGCGCCTTTACCGATGCCAAAGAAACCCGCGCTGGCCGTTTGAGTCTTGCCGCCGGCGGCAGCCTGTTTTTGGATGAGATTGCCTGTTTGCCGATTTCACTGCAGGCAAAGTTATTGCGGGTACTGGAAACCGGCGAATTTGAGGCGCTGGGTTCCAGCAGAACCGAGCAAACCAATATCCGGCTGATTTCCGCCACCAATGGCAACATCGCCGAGCTTATCCAGCAGGGCTTGTTCCGTCAGGACTTGTATTACCGGCTCAATACCCTCGAGTTTCGCATTCCGGCACTGCGTGAACGACCAGAGGACATAGCGCCGCTGTGCGAGTTCTTTTTGCACCAGCATGGCGCGCGTTACCAAAAGCGCGGCCTGAGCTTATCCCGCGCTGCCATTACGCAGCTGCAGCAGTATCCCTGGCCCGGTAACCTCAGAGAACTGAGCCACCTGCTTGAGCGTGCCGTGCTGCTGAGCCAAAGCAGCCTTATCGATGTGGCCGATCTGGCGCTGCCGCTGCACCTAGCCAGCCCAGGCAGTGACCAAATTGCCGCCAGCGGCGAACTGGCGGAATTAACCCTCGAGCAGGCCGAGCTGCAACTCATCCGCCGCGCCCTGTCGCGCCATCCTTCCAATAAGCAAAAGGCAGCCGATGAGCTTGGGATCACCAAATCATCCCTGTACCGGCGGCTGGAAAAGTATGGCCTGGTATAACCGAAGCCTTGAGCGCCACACCGCCTGGCACTGCGGTCTGACGCTGGTACTGCTTACAGCGCTGTGCCTTGGCATCAGTCTTTACTGGCCGCACTGGTGGATATGGCTTGGCAGCCTGATTGCACTTGGGCTTGGCAATCGCTTGTTATGGGCCGGGCGGCAGCAACAACTTGCGGCGTTTCGGCGCGCCAGCATTCAGCTCGATGCCCTTAAGCTGCAGGATTACAGCCTGCAGGCCAAGCCAGCTTATTCACAGGGCGTGGTGGCCGAATGCCAGCAGCAACTGCAGCAACTGTCGGCGCAGCTGCAGCAGCGCAAAAGCTTTTTCGATGAGCAGCAGTTTTTACTGTATCAGCTGATAGATCAGCTCAATACACCGATACTGGTGCTGAATCATAAGCAGCAGCTCAGCTACGCCAATGCGGATTTTCAGCACTTGTTCGGCCAGCCCTGGCAAAGCCTGCGCCATTGCAGCGCCGCGAGTTTGGGTCTTACTGACCAGCCTCAGTGGCAATTTGTGGCAAATCCGCTGTCACAGCAATGGCAAATCCGTCATAGCCGCTTTTTGGATCAGGGCGACCGCTATCAATTGCTGGTGTTTATCGATATTCAATCGGCACTGCGGGAAAGCCAGCTGCAGGCATGGCAGCATGCTTATCCGGGTACTGAGCCATGAAATCCGCAATTCCCTTACTCCGGTGCAGAGCCTTGCCGAATATCTGCAGCAAAAGCTGCCGGCCGGACGTGAGCAGGAAGCACTGACGCTCATCCGCGAGCGCAGCCAACATCTGCAGGACTTTGTCAGCCGCTACGCCAAGCTCAATCAACCGCTAACGGTAAACTGGCAGGCGGTTGACGCAAAGGCGCTGGCGCAAGGGCTACAACTGCTGTACCCCAAGAGTGAACTTAAGCTTGAAGTCGCGGCGCTGACGTTCTTATCAGACCCGGCGCTGCTGCAACAACTGCTGATAAACCTGTTGAAAAATGCCATTGAGGCCGGCAGCCCGCCCGGCACTATGGTAATGCACATTCGCCGCCAGCAAGACTGGCTTTGGCTGACGCTTAAAGATGAGGGCCACGGCGTGCTGAATCCCGCCGACCTGTTTGTGCCCTTTTACAGTACCAAGGCACAGGGTCAGGGGATTGGTTTGGCGCTGTGTCGCCAGATTGCCCAAAGCCTTGGCGGCGAAATTTCTTTGCAAAACCGCTCCGACGGTATCAGCGGCAGTGAAGCCCATCTCAAGCTGCCGTGGCGCAGAGCCACCTGACACATCTTGGGCAGCGCAATCCGGCGTCCGATAACGGAATCATGCGTCCGATTCCGGACACTTTCACGTTTCCCTCTCGCAATAAAAATGCAAAATACTGATTAATAACAATTAAATTGTTGGCATCATTCTTGATACTCCATGGGCAAGATGCCCCGAATCCTTTTGGCAGGGGGCCGGAATGAAGACGTAAAGCAGGGAAGCCACATGGATATCACTATCAGCAAACGCAAAAACCGCTGGCGCACACCGGCTCTGGTGGTGGCCATCGCCACCGTGCTGGGCGTCGCTGCCATCCAAATCATCTCGCCTGCGGCCGAGCACAGGGTCGAGCGTAATCAGCTGCTCATCGGCACAGTAAAGCGCGGTGATTTACAGGTGTCGGTGGATGGTTACGGCGTGCTGCGCTCCAACAAGCAGCGGCTGATTTCGGCTGAAAGCCCCGCCACCGTGGCCGACATCCTGCTGCGCCCGGGCGCAGAAGTAACCCCGGATGCCGTCATTCTGCAGCTGCAGGACCCACAGCTGCAGCAAGAGCTGGAGCAGGCGGCCATGATGGTCAGTCGCCAGCAGGCGGCACAAAAACGCGGACAACTGGCGAATCAGCGCGAAATGCTGGCCGAAGAAGTAGTGCTCGCCGAACTGGTTGCCCAGCGCGATACCCAACTGCTGCGACTGGTTGCTAGCCGCGAACTTGCCGAGCGCGGCGTAGTCGCGGCCATCGAATTCAAGACCGCCGAATTGCAGGAGCGCCAGTTGTCACAGCGGATTGCGCTGCAAAAACAGCGGCTGGCGCAGCTTAAAGAAGTGGCTGCTGAAGATTTAAATATCGCCAACGAAGAGCTTAAGCAGGCCAAAGCCTCATTGCAGCGTCTGGAGCAGCGCGTTAATCAGCTGACGGTCAGGGCCGGCATTCATGGCGTACTGCAACGCTTACCGGTGGAATTGGGCCAAAGCGTAACTGCCGGGCAGGAGCTGGCGCTGATTGGCAGCAGTCAGGATTTACAGGCGCTGATCCGCGTATCCCAATCCAAGGTTGAGCAGCTGCGCGTAGGTCAGAGTGCCGTGGTCAACACCCGCCGCGAAACCGCGAGAGCCGAAGTCAGCCGCATCACACCTCAGGTGCAGGACGGTACGGTCGAAGTGGAGCTGCGCTTTGTCGACACCATCCCCGCATCAGCCCGGCCGGAGCTTAACGTAGACGCGCAAATCTTTACCGCCGATCTGAAAAACGTGCTGTATCTCGAGCGGCCGGTGAACGTGCAAAGCCATGCCAGCAGCAAACTGTTCCGCTACCACCAGGACGAGCAGCAGCTGCAGGCCACCGCGCTGCAATTCAGCGATGAAGCCGGCCGCTATCTGGTATTACAAACCGGCGCCAACGAAGGCGAGGCGTTTGTCCTGTCGGACATGGCAACCTTTGCCGATGCCAACACCATCTCAGTCAATCATTAACCGGCGGCCTTGGTCGCAGTCAGATAAACAGGGACTTTTATGACAACCAATACAGCATTGAACGCGAGCCTTGGCGCAGCCACGCCGGCCACTATCGCCCTGCGCGGCATCACCAAGGTATTTGCTACCGACGAAATGGAAACCCATGCACTGCGCGGTATCGATTTGGATATTTATACCGGCGATTTTGTGTCGATTTGCGGCCCGTCAGGCTGTGGCAAATCCACTTTGTTATCCCTGCTTGGCTTGCTCGATATGCCGACCAGCGGCAGTTATCAGATTGAGGGCCATGAAGTCAGCGGCTTGTCGCTCTCGGAGGCCGCTTACATCCGCAATGAAAAAATTGGTTTTATTTTCCAGTCATTTAACTTAATTGATGAGTTAACCGTCTTTGACAATATCGCCCTGCCGCTGCGCTATCGACGCACCAGCCTGCCTAAAGCCGAGATTGAAGCACGCGTACAAGCCTGTCTGCAAAAAGTCGATATGACCCATCGCGCTGGCCATAGGCCCAACCAGTTGTCGGGCGGTCAGCAGCAACGAATCGCCATTGCCCGCGCTTTGGTTGGCAACCCGGCCCTGCTGTTGGTGGACGAACCAACCGGTAACCTTGATTCGAAAAACGGTGATGCGGTGATGGAGATGTTGCAGCAACTCAATAACGACGGCACCACCCTTTGTATGGTGACGCACGACCCGAGATACGCCGATATGGCATCCCGTAAGTTGCATCTGCTTGACGGTCGGATTTTGGATGCTGATGGCAGCCCACTGCAGCAACACGTCACCTTAAAACAGGTTGCGCCATGAACCTTGGCGCACCGCTGCGGCATACCCTTTGGCTACCGCTGGCGCTGCTGGTTGTGGCGGTGTTTTTGGCCAGGCGCGACCCGCAGTAAAAAAGTCATCCGCATGCACAAATTGAAGGACCAAAGATGATCACCCGACACGATTTATCGGCTGCCTGTTACGCGCTGAGCAAAGCCAAAGGTTATGCCGCCACTGTGGTATTAACGCTTGGCCTGACGCTTGGCGCCCTCATTGCCATGTTTAACCTGAATTATCAGATTCTGGCGGCACCCTTGCCTTATCCAGATGAAGAGCAGTTGATTGTTGGCAGCACCGATTGGCGGGATAAAGACGGCACAGTGTTGTACAGCGATATGTTTGCACCGGCGATTATGACGCGATTGTATCGACAACCCAGTGCCCAGATCAGTCAGCAGGCCTTACTTGGTTATTCTTACACTGCTTTGACGCTGCGGGATAAAGCCGACACCCCCAAAGTACAAGCTGTTTACACCACACCCGGCTACATGCAAATGTACCAAATGCCGTTATTGCATGGCCGCGCTTTTAGTGCACAAGAAGATATTGGCTCCCATCAGGCAGTTGCCATCATCAGTGAGCATATTTGGCGCACTCACTACAATGCCGACCCCGCGCTCATCGGCCAAACGATTCAGCTAGGCGCTACGGCGTTTAAGGTGATTGGGATCGCAGCGAGCCAATTTGAAGAACCCCATTTGCTTGGCCCAGCTCGAAGCAACGATTTATGGTTGCCATGGGATTTTGGCCCCGCCGCCAGCACAACAGAACCAAGCGCGCTGTTTGGCTGGCATTTTTATCTGGTCAAACTACAGCCATCAGCCAGCATGGCCACTTTTAGCCAAGAAGTGGGACCCCAAATCCAGCAGCAATTTCAGGATGGTATCGCCAACATCCCCACCCAACAAGGCCGCAGCCTGCGTTTTGCGCCGCAGTCACTGCGCGACAGTCTAAATGGTGATAGCGGCAACAAAACGTTCTGGATGCTGGCTGGTAGCTTGTTGCTGCTCGCGATAGCCTCAGCCAATATCAGTAACTTACTGCTGTCGCGGGCTGCGCAAAATCACCGGTCTATGGCCATTAGGGCTGCGCTGGGCGCGCAGCGCCATCATCTTCGGCGCATTGTTTTTACCGAGTTATGCTGTTTACTCAGCGCCGCACTGCTGATTGCGTTGCTGGTAGCTCAGGGCTGTTACTTGTTGCTGCAACAATATGCTGGGGACGCCCTACCCCAGCTACATCTGCTGACCTTGAACCTGCCCGTGTTGGTGTTTGCTGTACTGGTGAGTAGCTTGCTTGCGCTCATTTTTGCCACGCTAATCGGTCGGCAATTGGATTACAGTCGCTTGCAACGCGGCATCCAAAGTAGTGGCAAGGGACAAAGCGCGCAGGTGAAAAGCCAAACCCGGCAGTACTTGATCGGCACCCAAATTCTATTGGCGACGCTGTTACTGGTTTGTAGTGCGCAGGTCTTGGTGCAGTCCATCTACCAGTTACGCCAAGACATTGGCTTTGCCACGGCCAATCGTTTTCAAGTCGATATCGATAACATCAGCCCGCCATCCACCGAGCAAAGCGCAGCACAACGCCAGCTTGCTGAACGCCAGCGTAAAACTGAGCTGATGCAAGTGCGTGATTTGCTGCAGCTGCATCCAGCCATAGCCAGCGCCGCCGTCAGCAATTACCCGCCGGTTGCGTTTGATGGCTTGTATGGTAGCCATAGCTTCCTGCTACAAGCCGGCGAAACCAGCAGCAACGTGCGTACCCGCGCTGTGACCACCGACCAGTATTACCTACCGATGTTTGCGCTGCGGTTGCTAGAGGGGCGTAATTTTGTCGCGCAAGAAGTCACAGCGCAAAGCCGGGTGGTGATCATCAATCAAACCTTCGCCAATGCCTTACTGGCAAAATCACCAGGCGATAGCGTGGTTGGCCGTCAACTTCATGTCAACAATGGTGAGCCTTACGAAATCATAGGTGTAGTCGCGGATCTACATCTGCCAGATCAATATGCCGCCAGCGAACCGCTGCGCAGCTACTTGCCGAGCAATCTGATCCAAGGCACCTCATTGTTGTATCAGCTCAAGCCAGGTATGCAGCTGACGAAAACTGAGCTCAATCAACTCATGAGCCAGGTGTCACCGTACTACCGGGCCGCCAATGTCTATAACATCGCCGACAACGTTGACCGTGTGTTACTGAGCAATTATTTAGCCGCGGCGGTCACTGCTGCTTTAGTTCTGCTCAGCTTTGTACTTGCCGCCATCGGTATCTACGGCGTCTTGCACTACAACGTACAAATGCGCCGTTTTGAACTGGGTGTGCGCATGGCGATTGGTGCAAGGCCTTCGACGATTTTGCGACAATTGCTTGGTGAGAACTTAAAGCCTGTGCTGGCTGGTTTAGCGCTGGCCGCGACTGGGCTTGTCGCCCTTTGGCTTGCTATGCAAAAAACCACCTTCACTATCGCACTGTCCAGCGGCGGCTTTGCGCTGCCGCTGCTGTTAATTGTGTTGATGACGGTGCTCACCACCTTATTGTCGGTGTGGAGCATTATCCGCAAACCCGCTATCTACGCCCTGCAAGGACGCTAAGCCTTCGTCCAAAGACCAAGGCTGACGACTTAGTCTTGGTCAACTTCTGATAACTCAAGCCCGGTCACCTGCCCGCAAAAAGCAGACCGGGCTTTTTGTTACCTACGCTAAACACCCTCAATCAAATCTGTCAGTTAGCGAGCAAAAGACAAGGCGAAGTTACGAAGCCAAATCCCCAGTTCAGCCCCCTTCCTATTGAGTGCTAAAGTGAGCTGCCAGGCAAGGACACGGTTAACCGAAAGCGTTCGCAACGACATAAGAAATAGAAAATGCAGAAACGAAAAAAGCCTCTGCATTGCTGCAGAGGCTTTTGTCTTTATGTTGGCGGAGCGGACGGGACTCGAACCCGCGACCCCCGGCGTGACAGGCCGGTATTCTAACCAACTGAACTACCGCTCCTTTGGGCCTTAGCCCAAATTTGGCGCCTGGCGATGACCTA
>NZ_JAHEPS010000019.1 GCF_018596335.1 Shewanella jiangmenensis
TGTCACACTTGTTCATGAACACGATGATGAAAGGTACGCCTACCTGACGAGACAGCAGGATGTGCTCGCGAGTCTGTGGCATTGGGCCGTCAGTCGCAGCTACTACCAGGATTGCGCCGTCCATCTGGGCAGCACCGGTGATCATGTTTTTAACATAGTCAGCGTGGCCTGGGCAGTCTACGTGAGCGTAGTGACGGGCATCAGTATCGTACTCGATGTGAGAGGTATTGATGGTAATACCGCGCTCACGCTCTTCTGGAGCGTTGTCGATCTGAGAGAAGTCCTTCGCTTCGCCACCGAAGTGCTTAGACAGCACGTGGGAGATAGCAGCAGTCAGAGTGGTTTTACCATGGTCAACGTGACCGATGGTGCCCACGTTTACGTGGGGTTTAGTACGTTCAAATTTAGCCTTAGCCATGGTATGCCTCGATCCAAGTATCTTGGTGATGAAAACCTGCGGATACACAAAAATTCGATGCCATCAGATGACATCGAACCGTTTATTTAGATATTAGGTAGCGTATTAAGAGAGGCTGGTGCTGATAGGCAGAATCGAACTGCCGACCTCATCCTTACCAAGGATGCGCTCTACCGACTGAGCTATATCAGCATCTCTTAATTTTTGGAGCGGGCAGCGGGAATCGAACCCGCGTTATCAGCTTGGAAGGCTGGAGTAATACCATTATACGATGCCCGCGCAACCTGACTTAGGCTACCTAGTACCTAGAAAATGGTGGAGGGAGAAGGATTCGAACCTTCGAAGGCGGAGCCGTCAGATTTACAGTCTGATCCCTTTGGCCACTCGGGAACCCCTCCAGAGAAAATGGTGCCGACACCAAGAGTCGAACTCGGGACCTACTGATTACAAGTCAGTTGCTCTACCAACTGAGCTATGCCGGCACTTATTTCGGTAGCGGATATTAGGTAAATGTGGCTTGGGTTGCAATAGAAAAATCGAAATTCAGCCAAAAAAGTTACCAAGCGGCGCTTTTTTGCACGCAATAACAAACCTTAGCCAGAATTGCTTCGCCCACAGGGGAGCCACGCTTGGGTTGAACTATTGTTAATCCGGGAGCCTTGGTATACTGTGCCCTGCCTAAGGCGAGGAAACAGAATGAATAAAAACCAGACGCAGCAAGCGCTTTATCTCGATTTCGATCGTGAGCGCTGGGCACAACTGCGAAACTCGGTACCGCTGACGCTAAGTGAGGCAGAGCTCAATCGCCTGCGCGGTATTAATGAGCGGATATCGCTCTCGGAAGTGACCGATATCTATCTGCCACTGAGCCGCCTGTTAAATCTGATTGTCGGCTCGCGCCAGCAACGCGGCGTGGTGTTGAATCAGTTTCTCGGTAATCGCCAATCCGACAGTCCATATATTATCAGTATCGCGGGCAGCGTAGCCGTGGGCAAAAGCACCACAGCCCGTATACTGCAGGCACTGCTGAAACAGTGGCCCGAACATCCGAAAGTCGATTTGGTGACCACAGACGGTTTTCTCTATCCTCTGCCTGAACTTAAACGCCGCGGCCTGATGCAGCGCAAAGGCTTTCCGGAAAGCTACGACACCAAAATGCTGATTGATTTCATGTCAGCCGTTAAATCCGGTGAAGACGAAGTCGAAGCGCCGCTGTACTCGCACATCATTTACGACCGGCTTGCCGATGAAACCCAAACGGTGCGCAGGCCAGACATTCTGATCCTTGAAGGACTTAACGTACTGCAAACCGGTCTTGATTCGCCGGTAGACATTCGCAGGCCGTTTGTGTCGGATTTCGTGGACTTTTCAATTTATGTGGACGCAGACGAGAGCCTGCTCAAGCAGTGGTACATCGAGCGTTTCCTGCAGTTTCGCAGCGGCGCCTTTGCCGACGAAAACTCCTATTTCCGCCACTATTCCAGCCTCAATGACAGCCAGGCCCGTGAAACCGCGTCACAGATTTGGGATGGCATTAACGGCCCCAACCTCAGGATGAACATCCAGCCCACCCGCGAGCGCGCCCACCTGATTTTGCGTAAAGGCGCCGATCATCTGATGGACCGTGTACTGCTGCGAAAATAACAACCTGTGCGAATCAGGCTTCAAGTAACAAGGCACTTCGAGTAACAGGGTCTATTAAGTAACAAAAAAGCCCAAAAACGAAAAAGGTAAGAAGCGCACGCCTCTTACCTTTCTCTTTCCGCTATTTATTCAGCGATTCTAGTCGACCTTCTAGTCGACGTTCTATTCGCCGCCCCGATGGCCAGCCCGAGCATTAATCGCCAGCCTCAGGTTATTAGACTGCAGCCAAACGCAGGCTGATTTCACCGCCGATATAACTCACAACCTGCCCATCCTGCTCAAGCAGTAAGGCGCCCTGGTTGTCTATGCCCCGGCAAATGCCACTTTGGACTTTATCAGCAAGCAGCAGATTGACCTGCTTGCCAAGGTAAAGGTCAGCCGTCTGCCAGCGCTCAACAAATGCATTCAGGCCCTGCTCTTCAAACAGACTCAGGTCCTGCTGCAACTGGCGCTGTAATCGCACCGCAAAATCGGTTTTATCCGGCATGCCAACGCCCTGCAGATCGGCCCACGGCTGATCAATATCAGCCCCCGCCGCATCCGGCATCGCGAGATTCACTCCAATACCTATAATCAACTCGCAATTGCTGTCGGCCTGACCTTTCATTTCTATCAAAATCCCGGCCAGCTTCTTGCCATCCAGATACACATCATTTGGCCACTTAAGCCCGACACCGCTAATGCCCATATCAGCAAGCACCTTAGCCAGCGAGCAGCCAACCACCAGGCTAAGCCCCATGGCTTTGTTCATGCCTTCTTCGAGACGCCAAAACAAAGAGAAATACAAATGGCTGCCATAGGGGGATGCCCAGCGCCGTCCGCGGCGACCGCGACCGGCAGATTGATGCTCGGCAATACACACATCTCCGGATTCGAGCTCGTCGGTGTGAGTTAACATAAAGCCGTTGGTACTGGCGATATCGTCAAAGTAGAAACAGCGCCTGTCGATGCCCTGCTTAAGCCGCGCTTCATCAATCAGATTAACCGGAGTGGCCAGCCTGTAGCCCTTGCCTTTGACACTGAAAATGGACACGCCCAGGGATTCCAGCACATCAATATGATTGCTGACCGCGGTACGGGAAACGCCAAGCTGCTCGGCAAGCGCCTCACCTGACACAAACTCCCCACTGCCAAGCAGCTGCAAAATTTCCCGTTTACGTTGCCATTGTTCCATGCCTTCACTCCTTTAACGGTTAATGGGATGCACTAATCACAATACAGATTTACAGCGCGTTGATATCACCGACTATGTTTGGCTCAGCTTCCAGGGTGACACCAAAGGTTTGTTCAACAGTAGTGATGATATGCCGCGCCAGTGCACAGACTTCAGCGCCACTGGCGCCGCCCAGATTCACCAGCACCAACGCCTGCTTTTCATGCACTCCGGCATTGCCGAGGCGAAAACCTTTGAGCCCTGCCTTATCAATCAGCCAGCCAGCGGCGAGTTTCATTCGTCCATCATCCTGCGCGTAGGCAACCGCATCGGGAAACTGCCGCACTATAGTGCTGAAGGTCGCGGCATCTACAACAGGATTTTTGAAAAAGCTGCCGGCATTACCCAGCACGGCCGGATCCGGTAACTTACTTCGCCTCACCTCAATGACTTTATTGAAGATATCCAGCGCTGATACTGTCATGGGGTCAAATTGATTCAGCGGTGCATAGCCAAGCCTTGGCTGCCATGCTTTAACAAGCTTAAGACCAACTCGGGTGATAATGGCTTTACCCTTGAGCGCGGCCTTGAAAATCGATTCGCGGTAACCAAATTCGCACTGCTCAGCAGTCAAACGAGTGATGCTGCCATCCAATGGTGACAAGTACTCAACCCATTCACAAAAGTCTTTAAGCTCAACACCATAGGCGCCGATATTCTGAATGGGCGCCGCGCCAACAGTGCCTGGGATCAACGCCAGATTTTCAAGCCCCGGCATATTCTCCCTTAAAGTCCAGCTTACCAAGTAGTGCCAGCTTTCACCGCCGGACACGGTTAAATGATATGCCTCGTCATCCTGCTGAACCTCAATGCCCCTGATGTCCATTTTCAGCATCACCATATCAACATCCGATGTAAGCACCAGATTGCTGCCACCACCCAAAACATAAAACGGCTCTGAAGCCGCCGAGAGCTCGGCCGTGACCTCTTTAAGCTCGGCAATCGTGGTGATATGACGTAGTTCGCGACAATACTGATTGATGCCAAAGGTATTGTAAGGCGCTAATGACACAGGCCTCAGGCTCGAAGATGCAGAATTGGCAGACATGTAGCTCCCGAAACAAGACGAAAATTTCACAGACTGATTGTACCTGCCAACACCACAGGCACCTAGGGCAAAGTCGAAGGTTATCTGACGAGCGGAAAGTCACAAAGCAAAAAGGCCACCCTGTTGGGTGGCCTTTCTGTTCTATTTGGCGCCTGGCGATGACCTACTCTCACATGGGGAGACCCCACACTACCATCGGCGTGACTGCGTTTCACTTCTGAGTTCGGAATGGGATCAGGTGGGACCACAGCACTAATGTCACCA
>NZ_JAHEPS010000001.1 GCF_018596335.1 Shewanella jiangmenensis
CACTATACAAATAATGAAATGGACGCTCCTATCCTAAATAGTCACAGTACTAATTTGATTAGGAGTCCGTCATGGAAAACATCACAGTTGTTGGGATTGACCTAGCGAAAAATATCTTTCAAATCCATGCCGTTAATGGCTACGGTGCGGTGGTGATTAAGCGGGCGCTTAAACGGGTCTCTGTTTTGAAGTTTTTTGCCAATTTACCGCCTTGTCTTATCGGAATGGAAGCTTGTGCCAGCGCTCATTTCTGGGCAAGAGAGCTGGCTAAGCAAGGTCATACAGTAAAACTGATGGCTCCTCAGTTCGTTAAACCCTATGTAAAAAGCAACAAGAACGATGTGAATGATGCTGAAGGGATTTGTGAGGCTGTTTCACGCCCGAACATGCGTTTTGTTGCGCTGAAATCAGAAGAACAACAGGCTCTATTGCTGGTACATCGAGAGCGGGACGGGATTATTAAAGAGCGTACCGCCTTAATTAACCGTATTAGAGCAACCCTGGCTGAGTTTGGTATTGTTGTGGCGGTCGGCCCGAGAAAGCTATCGGCATGGTTTGCGCAAGAACTTCAAACTCAAGAAGCCTTGCCAGAAGTGCTGCTAAGGCACATCCTTCGCATGAAAGCACGGCTAAACCAACTCGAAACAGACTTGGCTCTCTATGACAGAGAGATTGACATGGCGAGTCGGGAGAATGAGCAGTGCAGAAGGCTTGAGCAAGTACCTGGGATCGGCAGACTTACCGCTTCAGCTCTTGTAGCCACGGTTGGCTCAGGTCATGAGTTTAAATCTGGAAGGCAACTCTCAGCTTGGTTGGGGTTAGTACCAAAGCAATGTTCAAGTGGCGGTAAAACACGGCTATTAGGTATCAGCAAACGTGGAGATGGTTATCTGAGACGACTATTTATCCATGGAGCACGTGCAGTGTTACGACACATGAATCCAGACAGACGGGTCACGGAATGGTTGGGAGCATTGAGCGGCAGAGCGCATAAAAATGTGGTGATAGTGGCCTTAGCCAACAAACTTGCGCGGATAGCCTGGTCGTTATTGGCTAATCGCACGGATTACCGTGAGGATTTTTCTCACATTGTAAATTAATCAGATGCAACGTTTTGCGCAGGCAAGTTAACTGACGACAGACAGGTTGCACCGTGGCTTACAGAGACTGTTCCTAACATCGTACAAATAAGTACGTCCAAATGATTAGTCGTAAGCCAGCGGAATTCATCAGGGATCGAGGCTTGTTCCTCACAAAATCCGAATAGATGGCTGCAAAACCTACAGTTCTTTAGGCTCAACTAGCTTGCACAATCGGGAGCGTCCATAGATGTTAGGGCTATTCTAGGATTGCACATGGCAGCAAGAATTTCGACTTTCTTATTTGTAGTTTTTTATAGTGCTTTTGCATCTGCAAATGAAACACAGATTCAAAAGAATTTACTTGATGCATTAGTTTGCAAAGGTAAGCCTGAATCTGTAGTTTATGATCTGGTTGAAAAGAAAACTAACTTTAAAAATGGATATGCTGCTTACGGATTCGGCGAAGGAACTGCTTATAAGGCTATGGTTATACTCCAGGAGCCAATAAATATCGGCGATGCAAAAGCAGAAGCTATTGTCTCCGAAACTGAAAATTCATATTTTGATTTCTCCGCATTTACTTATGCAAAATTTAGTGGTGACTATCAGAAAATTGTCAATTTATTCAGTCTAGTTCCATCAAATAGTGCTGGATCAGCTTTTGGTAAATATGTTTCAAATATAAGTGGCTGTCCAAAAACAATAGCGCTTACCCCTTTAAGTAATGGCCAATTTCTATTAGGTTGTGGTTGGCATAACGGGTGTTAAAAAAGCCCTAACAAGCGCAGGCAATCGGACTGGCTCAAACCTGTCACCAAAATTGCTTACGCAATTTATGGCGCCAGTTTTGGCCAGCCGTTGCTACGGGCGTTAAATGTCATTATGAAATCAAGCATCGGTGTAGCAGTCATAGTTTTCTTAGTAGCCTTGGGTATATGGTTATCAGATATTGCCGAGGATCGAAGTATGTCTGTGAAAGTAACCGAGTCTGTTGCTGCGTACGATAATTGGGAATGTGGTAATCAGTATCAACTGGATTGCAAAGTGGTATTTGAAGCGGTAATTAACCAAAGTTATTCCGTTCAACGAATTCGGTATGGTAAAGACTTTATGGCAATTAAAGCGATCTTTTCGGACATCCAAACCTTTTTGAGGTTTCGCCGCCCCTCGACTAGGCTTTGACGTAGCCCCTTTGTCCGTCGAGGTTCGCCATGACTACCGCTCGTCGCCAGTTGATTGACCCCGAGAGTACGCCCTTCTACCACGTGATTAATCGCTGTGTCAGAAGGGCGTTTTTGTGTGGTGAGGACGCACTTTCTGGTCGCAGTTATGAGCATCGCCGTGGCTGGATAGTAGATAAAATCAGGCAGTTGTCATCGATATTCTGTATTGATATCTGCGCCTATGCGGTGATGTCGAATCACTATCATTTGGTGCTGAAAATTGACCTTGTCGCTCAAAAGGCGCTGTCGCCATTTGAGGTGATTGAACGCTGGACAAAGCTCTTTTACGGCAATCCCGTCGCGGCAAAATTCCTCAAGGGCGAAAACCTGTCAGAGGGTGAGCGCATCTTGGTCGATGGCTTAATTAGCGACTGGCAGGAGCGGCTTGGCAGTATCAGTTGGTTTATGAGGTGCTTAAACGAAGAAATTGCCCGCAAGGCCAATCGGGAAGATGGCTGCAAGGGCGTATTTTGGGAAGGGCGATTTAAATCTCAGGCGCTACTCGATGAACAGGCGCTGCTCGCCTGCATGATGTACGTGGACTTAAACCCGATTCGGGCGGGCATTGCTGACTCGCTGCAAGCATCTGATTACACATCGATTCAGGAACGAATCGCAGATATTGCAGAGCCTGCGCCACTAACCGCCTCGCTTAAGCCTTTACTTCCATTCGATGGCGCTGCCATTAACGCCGAGCAATCCGGCATCCCCTTTCACTTTGCTGATTATCTGGAGCTGATTGACTGGACCGGCCGAGCAGTGCGTGACGACAAACGTGGCTTTATTGCGTCTACCAGACCAAAACTTCTGCAAGCACTTGGCATCAGTGATGATGCCTGGATAACCTCAGCGAAAGAATTTCGTCGCCAATACAGTGGCATCAGCGGCCGATGGGATGCGATGTGCGCCATGAAAGCCAAATGCGGCGGCAAGTGGTGCCGAGGTAAGCAGCAAAGCGAAGCGATACATCCCCATTAACGTCAATCGGGCCTGCTTACCTTGATTCAAGCGAGCGTTTGCCTGAGACTGGCATATCTGTAAATCAATTTTTGCCATCGTTATCGGCCTTCCCGAGCAAACATACTGACAAAGTGATCCCAGCTCGCTACGGATTGCTGATGGCTTGATTTTCGGTCGAAAAAATACATCGAATGGCTCAGAATAGGGAGACTCTCCCGCCTGTTAACCTATAGAAAAGGAGCACTCTTGTTCATCGTATCCCTTACCTATACCGCGCCACTGGATGAAATTGACAAGTTTATTCCTGAGCACATCGCATTTCTGAATGAGCAATATGCCTTGGGACATTTTCAACTATCAGGCCGCAAAGTACCTCGGACCGGTGGTATTATTATTGCCACAGTTAAAGACCGTGACAGCCTGGATAACATACTCGCTAAAGATCCGTTTCAACTGGAGAAACTTGCCAATTATGATGTCATTGAAATTGTGCCGACAAAGTCTTCGAAACACTTGGCATTTTTGATAGAGCCATAAGTGCATTGCAACAAGGCTTTAAAATTAAACTTACACTTTTTATTTTATTAATAAATAATAAGCATGCATTAAAAATCTTGATTCAGCGTTGGATTTTATATGACAGAAAGAGAGAAAATGCTCTTGGGAGAAAATTACGACCCGAGTGATGACGAGCTCGTTAGATTGCGCCTGAATGCGCGTTTACTCACCGAAACGCTGAATCAGACCAGTGTAAGTTTTAGTGAAAAAAGAGTAGAAATTATTAAGTCACTATTTGGCTCTACTGGGAATAATATTCACATTGAATCTACATTTAACTGTGATTATGGTCTGAACATACACGTTGGCGAGAATTTTCATGCCAATTTTGGCTGTGTTATTTTAGATGTTGCAGAAGTACGTATCGGCGATAACTGTTTTATTGGACCACAAGTTGGCATTTATACCGCAACCCATCCAATAGACCCTATCCAAAGAAAAAGTGGTATCGAGTCAGGAAAACCTGTCACGATTGGAAACAACTGCTGGATAGGCGGACATGCGACAATTAACCCCGGAGTCACCTTGGGTGAGAATGTTGTCGTTGCTTCAGGAGCCGTTGTGACCAAGAGTTTTGCCAGTAACCTGGTAATTGGTGGCAATCCGGCAAGGGTGCTCAAAGTCATTGAGCCCTCCTAATGTCATATTTATTGGCTCATCCCTATCCTAAAACCGTTCATTGATGTTCAATAAAAAACCGGCGCCCTGCGCCGGTTTTTGTTTTAACAATCAAGCATCAGGCCGTTTAAAAGCTCAGACTGGTGCTGCTACTCGCCCCGTCGTTATCGGTAACTGTGAGGGTTACGCTGTCAGCGCGGCCTGCGCGGCGAAGCACCCATTTGCTGGCAAACTGGGCGCCATCACTGAACTGCCAGTGCTGCTTGCGGATAGTGCCATCGCTGTCGTGACTGTCGCTGACTGTCGCTGACTGTCGCTGACTGTCGCTCATAAAAAACCATTGCCGAGGTAGGTGACAAAGTGCAGCAACACATCCACATAATGTGGGATTATGAATTTTTGCAATTTCACAATTTACCGCATGACGACCATTTAGACGGTTTAATGTCGATAGATATTTAAATTGACCAGCCTAAGTTTGACCGTGCCCATCAGTCACTATATTATCCGGCCGCACTCTGGGTTTCTAAGTGTAGCGACGTCGAGATCGCTGAGTCACTTACCATATTTAATTCGGTATCAACAGAACATGCGGATATCTCTATATCACCGAAAAGACACATCCGTATACCACATGCCGATCCGTTTTTTATATTTGGAACAATTTTAGATGTGGCAGATTAAGCTGAAATCACCATGCCACTCAAGTTAAATCAAAGGGATAATGATGAAAAAAGAACTGGCGATAATTTCTGCTGTATTTATCTCCGGCTGTGCCTCTGTACCCTACCACGTACCTAAAGAAGGCGTAGACAGTGCAAAACTTAGACTGACCTCTGTCCCAAGCAACAATAACTTTGTGACGGCGGCCAATCCAAAGGGATGCGTCTCAGATGAAGCATTACCGCTTATCACGGTGTTGGGTGTTAAAGCCAATCTGGTACGCAGTTTAAGCCGTATCGATATGCCACTCTATAACTCATCTATCCCTGATTCACATCAAAACGAAGTGCATATTCCAGCGAGCGCACCTTTATCGTTTCAATTCAACGGAGTTGGTATTGCAGGCTTTACCCCCGGAGAACCAGACGGTAAACAGGGAGCACTTTATTCGTGGTGCCGTAAAGTCGTGACTTTTACTCCCGCAAAGGACCGCAACTACGAAGCTCTCTATGATTACACTGAAGCACCAAATGGGCGTGAAACCTGTGGCGTCAAACTGTTCGAAATCGTTAAAGGCGTAGACGGAAACTATTCAAAAATAGAAGTCAAAGACTATAAAGTTGAGCACAATTATTGCTCGTGATTACCTCTAAGTAATAAAAAAACCGGCGCCTTGCGCCGGTTTTTGTTTTAACGATCAAGCATGAGGCCGCTTAAAAGCTCAGGCTGGTGTTGCTGGTCGCCCCGTCGTTATCGGTAACGGTGAGGGTTACGCTATCAGCGCGGCCTGCGCGGCGAAGCACCCATTTGCTGGCAAACTGGGCGCCATCGCTGAACTGCCAGTGCTGCTTGCGGATAGTGCCATCGCTGTCGTGACTGTCGCTGACAAAAAGCTCCATCAGCCCAAAATCGTAATGGCTTATCACGGCCACAGGCGCGGCGTTATCGGCCTTAACCTGCACAGCAACTTCTTTGGTGAGCTCAGTGACACCGCCTAAGTTATCTGTCACTGTCAACGTCACCTGATAAATACCAGGGGATGCGTATTTATGGCGAATGGTTTCGCCATTGCCCTGATTTCCGTCGCCAAAGTCCCACGCAATAGTGGCAATCTCGCCATCGCTGTCGCTCGCAGTGGCGCTGAAGCTTACCTTACGGCCGCGAACCTCAAAGCCAAAGTCCGCCTGCGGCAGCGCGTTGGCACGCTCAAGCTGAAGAGAAATCACCACAGGGTCGTGATCCGACGAGCGATAGCCATCGCTGCTGTAAAGCGATTCAAGCTGCCCTGCTGTCTTGAACTCGACGTTGTAATCCAGCACCCTTGGCTCATCGGTATTGATATGCCACTCGGTCACGTCCACCACTTCATCAACAAGTTTGGCGTTCGCCAATGCATGGTCAAGCTGACCCGACTCGCCGGAGAACACGTAGGAGTAGGCGCCCTCTTTACCAAGGTGGGCAAAAAGCTCGCTAAAGCCTGCATCGCTTAGCGCAGTTAACGGATCTTCCTTGGCGTAAGAGTTCAGATCGCCAATCACCAGCACCCGCGCATCGGGATACTGGGCCTCGAGGAAGGCACCCACCGCCTTGGCGGCGCGGGTACGGGTAAGATTACAGTTACCCTGCCCATCGCCTGTGTCGGGGTCGTTCACATCCAGACACTCGCTGCCCTTGGACTTGAGGTGATTAACCGCCAGCACCAAGGTTTCACCGCTTTCCAGATGACGGAAGGCCTGAGTCAGCATGGGGCGGTTTTTACCATCGTTAAAGAGTGGCTGTCCTGCCTCATCGAGGGCCGAATTGCTGCTGTCAAGGATGGCCGCCGCGCCTTCGGGGCTGACGCGATCGGCGCGGTAGATAATGCCTACGCTGATGGCATCTGAGCCAATGGCGTTAACCCCCGGGTTGATAAACTGATAACGGCCAGCTTCGGTGGCATTGTTAAGGCCCGCCACCAAATCGGCAATCGCCGACTCGCTGCCATAACCATCGTTTTCGATTTCCATCAGCCCGAGCACATCGGCATCAATCGCCTTCATGGCGCTGATGATTTTATCGCGCTGACGGCTAAATTCGGCGGCGGTATTGGCGCCGCGGGCTGTGGGGAATCCGCCGCCAAGGCCATCGCCATTAAAGTAGTTGAGCACGTTAAAACTCGCGACCTTAAGGTTACCGGCGTCCAGCACGGGTGCTGCGGTGCGCGGATTGGTGGCGACAAAGTTCACCGTATCCACCGGCATCAGGCGATATACGCCAAAGCCGTAGTGCATCACCGCCGTCAGATTGGTGACAGTATCCCCAACCCGCACCGTGTTGCTGGCAGAAAGGCCGGGGGCCGGATACATAATTGGGTCGGGGTTTTGCGCAGTCTTGCCATCGTCCAGCAGAATGCTGTCACGCTTGTTGGCATCCATCACCGCCAGCGCATCTGCGCCGGGCGCAGCGACCTGGGTCGGAATAAAGTGACGGCTGCCACCCAGCAGAATTTCACCGTAGCGGCCAAGGTTATACACCTCGTTCACGGTCAGATTCTGGTTGAAGTTCACCAACATGCCTTCAAAGGCTTCAAGGCTTGAGACATTCGCGACTGGCAAACTCACGGCGGCAGGCGTTGGCAGCGGCTGATTGGCGGCGCAAAGCGCCTTGTCGGTGATATTGGTTAGCTCGGTCAGGCCCTGATATTCGACCACTTTGGCCTTCACGCGAATACGATCGCCCGCAACGTAGCCCGTGGGCGCATTGCCGGTGTAGAGGAACACCCCTTCGGAGGTGGCAGCATCGCTATCGGCTTCGCTGTCGCTCATTTGCAGGAACAACCCCTTAAGCCCCGCTTCCTGATTACTCACCACCACGGCTTCCACTTCCACAATCTGGTTAACCAGCGGGCTTGTGTCTGTGCTGCCCTGCAGCGCATGAATGGCGGTGGCAGGCGCGGCGCACACGAGGCCATCAACCGGCGGCTCAACCGGGCCACCGCTGAATTTACCCAGATCGCTGATATCATCCTGAGCAAAACCCAGCCAGCCATTGAGGGTTACGGTATCAGAGGGATCGGTATCGATAACCGGATTAGTGGGGTCACGGCGCAGGGTGTTGTTGGCGGTGGATAAATCTCCCGTGCCCCATTCACTGCCCGGGTCAAACCCTACCTGCCCGAGGCTGTCAATCACGCTGCCCAAGTGCTCGAGCACCACGGCATCATCGCCATTGAAAAAGCTTAAGCTGCTCTGCTGCTGGGTGAGTGCGAGGATATCGGCGCTGGCGTCATTATCGGCCACCACATGGGTTTTGCCGGCAGCGAGTGTGCCAGACAGCGCTATGCTGCTGCCCACACTGCCTGAGCCATTGAAGTAAAACTTAAGACGGTAATCGGCAAGATCCACCGTTTGATTGGTGGGATTGTAGATTTCGATGGCCTTGTTGTTACTTGAGCCTTCGACGTATTCGGAAATAAACAGCGTATCGGCGGCGCTGACATGGGCGGACAAACCGGCCAATGCCAAGGCGACCAACGTCATGTTGGTTTTCATGTGTTAACCCCTGAAGTGTTTGTGTTTTTTTATAAGCGTTATCGGCACAATACATTGCACATACAATACATCGTGTTGATTTACCTGCTTTTACTGGCAATCGTTCCTAGTGTAGCCAGACAATGTTACAAACAGGTGTCATATGTAAAACACTTGCACCCAAGGGTGGTCAACGTCCTAAAGTATTAAATCAGTCCACTGTGTTAGAGAGGCCTGAACGCCTCATCCAGCATGGCGGCCAAAAGTACACGGCCGTCAGCATCGACCCGAAATTCGCCGTATTTGGCCTGCTCAAAATGCTCGGCCCTGCCTTCTTCAAAAAACCAGGCGTTGCTTGCAAGCTTGATGGCGTCATCGCGCTTACGAAACTGCAGTCTGATGGCACCTTTAAGCTCGGCCTCATCCATCGCTTGCCCTTTGTCGATGGCGACAAACTGCGCCACCCCATTGGCATCAAGCCTTACCCAAACCATGCCATCAAAATTGCGCTTAATATCCGCTTCATCCATGGCGGCGCGAACAGGGTCCTCTAGTGCGTAACGCAGCGCCATATAATCGCCCTGCATCAGGGATCGCGGGTCAACGGGCACGAGCGCTAAGCGCACCACTGTGCCACCCGAAAGCAGCTGCTCGTTTTTAAAAACCTGCACATTGATGGCAAGCAAAAACAGCACGCTTGCCGCCAATGCCAGCCAAAAGCCCCGTGACAGCATCATGCGCTCCTCCTTTTACACCATACGCCAAAGGCAAGCAGCACCGCGCCAAGGGCCATCAGCACAAGAGATTTGGTCAGCAAACTGAGCGACAGCTGGTAGTAATACAAACTGAAGCTGCCAAGCGCCGCGATAAGGCACCAGACTACATCAAGCCGCTCAAGCCGCTGCCAGCTCACAAGCCAGAGCAGCATCGCCATGGCAAGGGCGGGGAAAAACCAAAAAACTGTGGTGAGTAGCAGCACAGCAAAGATGGCAAAAAGCCATGCGCTTAGGGGCAGCTTGTCAGTGCTTTTATTAACGTGAACGTGCTCATCGTCGTGGCCGAGCCAAGAGCCAGCGGGCTTGACCTTGGCCTTGATCTTAGCCTTATTCAGCGTGTGCAAAATGGTCAGCAGTGTGGCAAAGGCGAGCACTGCAAACAGTAAAAACTCTGCCGCCAGCGGCAAGGACAGGTGCCAGCCCAGCACAGCCCACGGCCAAAAGCCTGAGCCCGCAACTGAACCCGCACCCTCTCCTACACCCGAAGCGCTGTTCATCGCCGCACTGTCCCAAGGCCTGAGCCGACTGTCGGTTATCCAGGGCAATACCAAAAGCCCCAGCAGCAGGCTTTGGCGAATACGGCGCAGCAGCGGTGCTGCGCTTCCAGTAAGAGCTGATGCACTACCAACCTGTGCGCCAAATAGGGGCAAGAACAGCAGTAACATCATCAGCAAAAGCAGTAGCGGCAGCAGCCAGTAAAGCCAGCCCATAGCTTCAAACCCAAGCCCCAGCATCAGCAGCGCCCCAAACACCGACAGCAGCGCATCGGGACGATACGCGGCAAACACGCCATTAAGCAGCAAAATAACGCCAGCCACAGCGTAAAAACGCGCATCGTTGCCTTCAAAAAAATCCATCACGCCCCACATAAGCGCAATCATGGCGGCAAGATTGATGGCAAAACCAAGCTGCTCAAAGAAGTCTTTGCCTGCGGCCTGAGCGTAAATAAAGCGGGCGCTGATAACATAAATCAGGCCAACAACAAACGCATGGCTGCTGTCGAAATCGCCGATACTGGCGATAAGCGCAACAGAAAACCCGAGGAAAAACAGCGCCGCAACCCAACCTGCCACGCCGGAGAGCAACATCAGCCACAGCGGCGTCGGCGCGTTTTGAACATTGCTGTGCAAAGTTTGGCGACTGTCGTTACTTATCAGTGAGGCGTTTTGCAGCGCATCCCAAAGCATTGCCATTGGAGATGGAGTATTTGCGCCCGGCATCTTTGATGATGAGCTCATGGATGGCGCTCCTTTGCATTATCTTCTCCCTTATCTTCCCCGTCAGGCTCAAAGTCGGGCTCGACGTCATTTTCAACGTCAGGCTCGACGTCAGATTCAAAGTCAGGCGCCTTAGAAGCCAAAAGCCCGGACGTAACAGATTCATCAACATCAGGAGACATGTCTCTTAGCATCGCCTTCAAATACACCACCAGCGCGCTGCTGCAGCCGAGCACGAACATGCCCACCAGCATAAAAATGCCGACAGGGTCATCGCTGGACTCAAGAATAAGCCGGCTAAGCGCCATGGTGGCCACGCCGATGGCGGCAAAACCCCAAAGCCCAAGGCCAATCGCACTGGGGTTTATTCTGCGGTAGTAGAGGTACACCAAGGGAGACAGCAAAAGCAGCCCAGCACCCACAATGCTTGCGCCGTCGGTGCCATATAAGGTTTGGCCCCACAGCAGCGAGCCTGAATCAAACACCAGCAAGGCGGCAAGCCAGACCAGATAACCAAGGGCAAGGAGCAGCGCAAACAGGCTGGCAAACGGCATAGTGGCGGCCGTGATTTTGAAACGCGGCGCTGCATCCAAAAAAAGATGCAGCACAAGATTGACCGAGGCAATCACAACAATGATGCGAACCTGGTCGTCAAACATCGCCCACAGGCCAAACCGGGTGCTGAAGTATAAAGTCAACGCAAGATTGAGCTGGCCGATAACGCAGCACCAGAGCCAGTCGCTGCGATAACCCATCGCCAGCAGCAAACTGAACACACTCCAGAGGGCAAAAAGCTGCCAGGGATCGGCGCCGGTTTGATACACCTGCCCCACAACCGCGAGCAAAGCGCCAAAGAGTAAATCGAGCATCAGCAGAATGGCGCCTTTGCCGGTCGCAATTTCCCGCCGCTCCAGCATAAACAGCAAACCAAGCAGGCCCAGCATGGCGCCCTCAAGCACAGCAAACTTGGCAAAGCGGTGCAAATCTGCCCAGTTGTAGGCAAAAAAGAAAATCACCCCGGCGCCAAACGACAGTGCCCCCAGACTGAGCCCAAGCCATGCCAGCCGCTGCTGCCATGCCCCATGGCGGTGATGCTCGGCGGCAAGCGTATTTGCAACAGCACGCGCCGCCTGCATGTCAGCGCTTTTGATTAGCCCCGCCTCCTGCCAGCGGCAAAGTGCGGCATCCGCACTGTCGGAGGGTGGAAGTATCGTCTGCATCCTTTGCTGTCCTCTTCCCATTTTTAACACTGGATCCATTTTCAGAACCTGACTTCTATCGATATTAACCAGCGCATAAACGAGCGCATAAATCGGCAATAGCACAGCAGAAAGTCAGCACACTTTAAACACTTGTGGTGCATCTTGACCGATTTGGCTATGTTTAACCACTCCGGGCTTACAACTCTGCGCTGTACAACTCTGGGCTGGACAACTCTGGGTTTTACAACACTGGGTTCAACTCAGCTTGTGGAGTTTAACCACAATATGCCGGTCAAAGGCTTGCCGGATGCTGAACCAATCAATATCAAGGTCGATGAATGCGTAATACCGCCCCAATGCTGTTTGCGTTACTTGCTGTGTGTCAGAGTGTGCTTGCCAAGCCGGTTGAGGTGATTATCGGGGGATATCAATTTCCGCCCTATGTAATTGAAACAGCTGAGGGTATTAATGGCGTGGTGCCGGAAATAACTGCAGCGCTGAATAAGATAAGCGACCGGTATCAATTCAGCTTTGCCCCCACCAGCATCGAAAACCGCTATCAGGCGTTTGCCCGGCACCGATTCGACATAATCCTGTTTGAAAATCCAAGCTGGGGCTGGGAGCAGTTCGACAAGGCGATAGTCAAACTCAAGGTTGCCGACGGCGAGGTATTTGTCGGCCATATGCCAGAGGCGGCAAAACCCGGTTATTTTGATGACCTGAGCGAAAAAAGCCTGCTGCTGGTGCGGGGTTATCATTATGAATTTAATGGTTTTGAAACCAGAGAAGCAGAACTCAGGCAGCGCTACCGGCTGGAGCTGGTGCCCGACAACCGCGCGGCGCTTGAAGGCCTTTTGCTTAACCGCGCCGACATAGCGCCCATCAGCATCTCGTTTCTGGGCTGGTATTTACATCAACACCCGCAAAAGGCGGCAACGCTGAAAATCTCAAACCGCTGGGATCAGCATTATCGCCATGTAGCGCTGCTGCATCCCCAAAGCCCCATCAGTGCATCAGACTTGGAAGCCCTGATGCACACACTCGAAACCAACGGCATGCTGGAGACTATTTTAAAGCGATATCAGCTTAATCTGGCACGCTGACTATTTTTTGCCGACACTCATTTCCGCTGAAAAGGCTTGCGGGCACGCACATCACACCCGCAAGCCTTTTTAACCGGTTAAGGGTTTCAGCGGATTTGAATATTGGCGCGCATATCAGTCCCGCTGCAGCGCCACAATCGGGTCGAGTCTCGCGGCCTTTTTGGCCGGATACAGACCAAAGCCAATACCCACCGCCATACAGACCCCGAGCGACAGCAAAATAGCGAATGGCGACCAGGCCACGGGCCAACCGGCAGCGGCCGAAATCACCAGCGCGAGAAACAGCCCAACACCAATGCCAATCAGGCCACCGGTGGCTGAAATCACCATGCTTTCAATCAAAAACTGCCGCGCTATGTCCTTTTGGGTGGCACCGAGCGCCCGCAAGAGGCCAATCTCAGAGGTGCGCTCCAAAATGGTGGCAAGCATGATATTCATGATGCCGATACCGCCCACCAGCAGTGAAATACCCGCCACACAGGCCATGACGATATTGAAAATTTGCTGCGTGCGTTGATGCTGCGCCAGCAAATCGGCCGGTACAACCACATCGTAATCCTGCGCCTTGCCATGGCGGCGGGAAATTAGGTGATTGAGACTCTGGGCCGCAAGCGACGGCTCAACGCCGCTTTTCAGGGCAAATTTGATGGTATCGAGTTCATCTTCAAGGGGTTTGAACTGCATTTTTTTAAGTGCAGTTGCCAGCGGAATAAACACCTGATTGCGCTCACCGCCTACTTTCACCCCTTCGATGGCCGACTTACCGCTTTGACCTTCGCGCAGCACGCCCACCACGGTAAACCACTGGTGGTTGATTTTAATCCGCTGCCCCACAGGCTCGCCGCGGGGGAAAAGGCTGCGGGCCGCCTCAGGCCCAAGCACGGCAAGCTGGCGGTAAAAGCGCTCATCTTCACTGTTAAGCAGTCTTCCTTCGGCGAGTTTCAACGCGCTCAGGTCAAAGTAGCTTGGGGTTACCCCCTGCACCATGGCATCGCTGCGCCCCTGCAAACTGAAGAGCCCAAACACCTTCACCTGCTTACTGGCGCTGTAGGCGTCGATAAAGGGCAAGGTTTCCATGGCGCTTTCCACATCGCGAAGACTGAGCCCAATACTGTGCTCACGCACGGTTTTGAGCGCCTCGCCTTCCGATGGCCTGGCATTGACCACCAGATTGTTAAGCCCCATGGATTCAATCATTTTCAGCGCTTCGCGCTCGGCGCCCTCGCCGACACTCAGCATGGCAATCACGGCGCCCACACCGAAGATCATCCCCAGCAGGGTAAGCGCGGTGCGAAGCTTATGGTGCAGCATTTCGCCGATGGCCTGCACCACGCCGAGCTGATAACGGCGCACCTTATCGGCCATGCTCACCTCAGCACTGCACACCCCAGCACTGCCCACCTCAGCAACACTCGCCCCAGCAATACTCGCCTGCGCGTTAGCCGCTGCCGTCTTTTCTGCCGTCATGCCTGCGTCCTCCGCGGCGGCACCGTCAGGGCCACCACATCGCCTTCATTCAAACCTTCCTGCACCACGGTGCGGTTAAGGCTGCGGCTGCCGGGCTTGATTTTTTGTTCAATAAACTGATTTCCCTGCTGTAAATACACCCAGTAACGCCCCTCTTTCTGGAAAATGGCCTGATTGGGCACGCTGAGCACGCCGGGCTCAGACACAGCGGCGATACGCGCCTGCACCTGACGGCCGGGCAGCATAATGGCGGTGTCGGTCATATCAAGCGCGACCGTGAATTCGAAATAATTCACCGGACTGTCGCGCTCCCGCGCCTTGGCAAGCGCATCGACCTGAGTCACCTTGCCCTGAAACACCTTGTCAGGATACGCATCCAGCGTCACAGACGCCTGTTTGCCGACCGACAGCCCCACGGCTTCCGACTCAAGCACCCAAAGCCGTGCCTGCATCACCGAGGTATCGGGCAAATTACCCAGAGGAATGCCGGACCAGACCATGTCTCCCGCCACCGGCAGAGTGCCGGTCCAGCCGGGCTGCATCACAAACAAACCATCGTGGGGGGCCACAATTTCCATCTGCGCCAAATTGCCCTCGTAGGTGGCAATTTTGGCCTCAAGCCCCTTTTGTTTCAGGCGGATAAGGTCAAGCTCGGCATTGGCCTGGGCATCATGGCTGCCCTTGCCCCAATCAAAATACCCAAGCCGCGCCTCAAGATAGTCTTTGTTGCGCATCTGGTCGATGATGTCGATTTTGGTGTACACCCGCTCATCGTCGATAAAAAAGCGCTGCGCCAGGCTGAGCTCCTCTTCGGTCACATCGCGGCCGATGTTCAGCTCCTGCGCCGTGGTCAGGTTCTTTTGCCGCTGCATGTCGCCATCGAGCGCCAGCTTGTCAAAGTCAAACCGCTCAAGCTCAAGCTCGAGGCTTTCGCGCCGGCCATCGAGCCTTGCTACCACATCGCCAGCTTTCACCTCGGAGAAGTTGTCCAAAATCCAGGCAAGTGACTGGGGGCCGCGAAGACCGCCAGGCACTGACACCGGGGTGGCACTGGTGGCCTCAAGCTCGCCGCGGGCGGGAATTTGGGCCACAAAGTCGCTGCGGCTGACCGTCATGGTCAGCACGCCGCTTTGGGGCGAATCGCTGCAGCCTGTCAGCAGCAAGGTTGATAACAGAGTTGGCAGCAGAGCGCCCGCCAGCGTCGTCTTTAGTCGGGTTTTGGTATTCAACGCATTCATTGGCGCGCCAGCATCTGATTTTTGTTGAGCTACTTTCGTGTCAGCAGCAACTTTCATTTCAGCAGGAACTTTCATTTCAGGAGCACCTCATCACCAAGGGCAAGCCCGTCTTCCACCACCACTTTGTCGCGGCCCGAATCCCCAAGGCGCACCCAGGTACGCCGCTCACCAAAGAGCCCATCCTGCCAGACAAAGGGCCGGCCCTCGTCGTAATGCACCGCATCGAGCGGCAGCAGCAGTGCCTCGGTTGGCCGAACCACATCAATACTGATTTTGGCTGTCATGCCCGGGCGCATCAGCTCTGGGTCAATCTCATCAAAGCTTGCCAGCGCATCGAACACCACCAGCGGAATATCATCGTTTTTAACCCGAAACACGGCGCCGGTTTCGGTCAGCGTGCCGTGAAACACCCGCTCAGGGTTGGCATCAAGACGAATTTTGACCCTAAGGCCACTCTTTACCCGGTTGGCTTCCACCTCGGGGATGGTCATGGCAACCTGCATCCGGTTCAGATCCGGCATGGAAAACACCGCATCACCGGCAAACACCGACTGGCCTTCCTTGATTTTATTGCCCTGGGGATCGCTGCCATAAACCACCATGCCATCCCGCGGCGCCTTTAAACTCATGGCGGCTATGCCCTGCTTGAGTGCAGAGACTTCGGCTTGAAATTTTTGCCTGTCACCATCGAGCATCGCCATCCGGCCCTTGATACTCTCTTGTTCCAGCTTGAGTTTCTGGCCGATAAGGGTCACTTTTTCGGTGGCGATAGTGGCATCGCGGCGGTATTTTTCCTTTTCGATGGCAGCGACTGTGTCGTCCGACAGCTCAAACTTGCGCTTGGCTTTTTCTTCCTCCATACGCGCCTCGGCAAGGTCGAGTTTGAGCTCCTCAAGCACCTTGGCGTTACGAAGCCGCGAGGTTTCAATGTCCTGCACCGTGGCTTCAAGCTCGGCGCTTTTAACCTGCAATTTCTGACTTAAATCTGAGGTATCAAGCTTAGCCACCACAGTGCCGGCCTTTACCTCCTTGCCTTCCGGGGCAAGGCTTTTGACCTGATACTGCCACACCCGGCGCATGGCAGGCGGCATCAGCGACACGGTATCGGCCGAGGTCAGCACGCCGGTCACTTCCACCTGCTGCATCAGTTGCCCTTCACTGACGCTGGCGCTGCTGCCTTTGCTGCAGCCGCCAAGACTGAGCATCAAAGAGCTGCCAAGCGCCAGCGCGACAAACATTGCGGCGCGGCGCGGCATACCTGCGGTTTCAGTGCTTTGTCTTATCTTGAGTGTCTGGTTAGCATTAATGTTTTTGGTCACTGGGCCTATATCGTTAGTCACTGGGACACCTCCACCATCACACTCATCCCCGGCGAGAGTGCAAGCTTGCCAGCGTCGGTGAGTGACACTTCTATCCGAAACCATTTGCTCTGGCCCCAGGCGCTGCGGGTTACCGCCTGACGGCCGATGTTTTCAACCTTGCCCTGAAAGGACTGACCCGGCATGGCATCGAGTGACAGGCATACGGCCTGGCCATGACGCACCCGGTCGACATCCACTTCATTGGCCCAGGCCGATACTTCAAGCCCATCCAGCGCCGGAATGCTGGCTATCTGGCGGCCAAATTGCACTGTATCGCCGGATTGGTATTTTTTTTCGTTCCAGTCGCGGCCGATGATCACCGGGCCTGCGATGTCGGCTTTAAGCTCGAGGGCATCAAGGGCATCGAGGGCGTCACTGAGCTCCACCTCGGCCTTGCGCTTTTCAATCGCAAGCTGCGCCAACGACGAGGTTTGATTCTCCCGCGCCTCCTTCAGCGCCTGATTGGCCTTATCCAGCTCACTTTCGGCCTGCATCAGCTTGAATTGGTTGTCGGCGTATTCTTTGGCGGCAATGTAATCGGCCGGTACCGCCGCATCGAGCCGGGCTTTCTCGAGAGTTAAGGTGGCGCGGCGCACCTCAAACTCCGCCGACAACAGGGCCGATTCAAGGTCTATGCCCTGACTTTGCTCCTGGGCTTTAACGCGGATAAGCGCCGCCTCGAGCTGCTCTATCTGATTGGCAATCTGGCTTTTATCAAAAATCACTATGGTGTCGCCAACGCTGGCAAGCTTGCCCTCGGGAAACAGCCACTGGATTTGATGCCGCCAGGCATCGCCGGCCTTGGGCACGGCAAAGGGCTGGGAGCGGGATGAGCTGATGCTGCCGGTGAGCAGCAGCGCACTGTCACCGCCCTGGCACTGGGCGAGGGTCGGCGTTGCCGTGAAGGCACATATCATTGAGACAAGCGCCAAAACAGGCGCTTTGCAATTAACCATGACGGGCCTCCGCCAACGGTTTGCGAGCTTCGCGGCCATCGGATTGCACCACGCCGTCCCGCATCCGAATAACCCGGCCGGCACAGGCGGCCACTTCTTCTTCGTGGGTCACCAGCACTATGGTCTGGCCGCTTTGATGAAGTTCATCAAAGAGCTGCATGATTTCCACCGAGGTTTTGGAGTCAAGCGCACCCGTGGGCTCATCGGCCAGCAGCAAGGTTGGCCGGTTTACCAGCGCGCGGGCAATGGCAACCCGCTGGCGCTGACCACCGGAGAGCTGATTGGGCCTGTGGTCAAGCCGTGAGCCAAGCCCTACCCGGTTTAAAAGCTCGATGGCGTGGGCCTTATCGCCGCGGGGGATGGCAGAAAACCTGAGCGGCAGCAGCACGTTATCCAGTGCCGACAGCCGTGGCAGCAAGTGAAAGCTTTGAAACACAAAGCCGATTTCACGGTTACGCACCGCCGACAGCGCATCGTCAGAAAGACCGCCCACCGCCTCGCCGTTCAGCAAATATTCGCCGGACGAAGGCCTGTCGAGGCAACCTATGATGTTCATCAGGGTGGATTTGCCGGAGCCGGACGGCCCCATGATGGCAACAAATTCATTTTGCGCAATGTGGATATCCACGCCCCGCAGTGCCTGAACTTCCCCTTCCCCCATTTTGAAGGATTTTGTCAAAGCCTGTAGCGATATCATGACTCACACTCAGGGCCCGCTGGCGGGCAGCATTTTATAAAATTTATTATCAAAAACAGTGACAGCCCTGCGACCAAGGCACGGCTAATGTCCCGTTTTCTTATAAAAAGCGGCCGATTGCAATAGTCATTTACGTTTCATTACAAAGGCTTTGAGTAACCTGACAAAGGCTTTGGGGATTAGAACTGCGTGCTTTAGGGAAAACGGGCCTGCTTTGAGAAAAACCGGCTTGCATTGAGAAAAAACAGCGCTGGGAATAAAAATTAAGGTATCGGCCTTATGCTCGCCTGCATCAGGCACCAAATACGCTGGTGAAGTAATACGCCCGACCATAAAAAAACGCCCTGTCGGGCGTTTTCTCTAATGCAAGTCTTCAGCAAACTCGCATTCATCAAAGAATCAGCAAGTTAGCTTTCGCAAATCACATGGTGGCCATTTGCCAGTACTCAAGCCGCGCCTGCGGGTTGGCGGTGAGCGTTTTGCAGCTTTCCTTATACTTGGCCATCAGATTGCCAAGGCTTGAGGAGCCCGCCATCGAAGCGATTTGCTTATCACGGGCGGCTTTTAGGGCGGCGTCCAGATCACCTTCACCATAGTATTTGCCTGCCAGCGCCAGGCTGTCGGCTGCAGACTGCTTAAGGCGCTCGCCCACCGCCTGCATTTGCGGCGCGTTCATGGCAGCAATAGCTTCAGAGCTGATTTGATAGTAAGCGGTGCAGTCCAGAAGCTCGCCCGCGAGGGCCTTTTCGGCCTCATCGGCCAGCACCTGAGTGCTCAGGGAAAAGCCAGCAAGCGCGATGGCGGCAATACGGATTTTACGGGGCAGCGTTGCCATGGAATTGGCCATAAGTGTGACTTCCTTCAAGGTTTTTGGCAAAGCTACCCAAGCTTGACGCCGCAATCAAGTGTTTCTTGTAGCGCGCTCTCAACCTGGGCTGGCATGGCGGCGCAGACGAAAGCACAGATCCTGTTTTACCACAGGCCATTCCCGGTCAAGTATCGAGAACACGACCGTGTCGCGGATGGTGCCATCGGCAAGGATTTTATGGTTTCGCAGCACCCCGTCCTGACGCGCGCCGAGTCTCGCAATGGCTTGCCTGGAGGCCTGATTGTGCCAGTGGGTGCGAAACTCGACCGCGATGGCATTTAAGGTTTCAAAACAATGCCCAAGCAGCAGTAATTTGGTTTCGGTATTGATGCCGGTGCGCTGGGCGCGGCTGGCATACCAGGTGTAGCCGATTTCCATACGCCGGTTTTCAGGCTCAATGTTGCAGATGCGGGTGGCGCCGACGATGTCGCCGCTTTGCCGACAACGCACCGCAAAGGGAATGGCGCTGCCCGCCTGCTGCTGCCTGAGCGCTTTTTCAACGTATGCTGCTACCTCATCCGGATTAGGCACGCTGGTGTACCACAGCTCCCAAAGCTTGCCATCGGTCACTGCCAGCATAAGAGCGCTGATGTGCTCCAGACCTAAAGGCTCCAATACAACGTGCTCCCCCGTGAGGGCCGAAAGATCTGCCGATGCCATGATAACTTCCTATAAAGCAAAGATAATTTAATACTTGTATCAGATACCCTTCCAAATTGCACCCGGCAAGCCCGGCTGTATAAAGGCACTGAAGCGCCGCAAGCCTTTGAAAATAAGTGATTCAGATCAACTCTATTCAGCCTTTTGTGGTAGTTCTAAAAGCACTTTTTTCACCTATTCTGCTTGAAAATTCCCAAATCCAATCGACAGTTAAGTGTTTGGCAATTTTTTGTCAGGTAGGCTTCCCCCGGAGCAGGGGAAGTTCACAACAAGGAGTGAACCATGAAAACCCATCGTCTTTCCCGTTTGACGTCCGCCCTGCGCCCCATGTTGTTTGCCTTGCCGGCTCTGGCACTGCTTTCAGCCTGCGGCTCAACCCCAAAAACCGGCGAAGAAGCCAGCGCAGCCGCCGAGCCCAAGTCGTCTCAGCGCAGCCTCGAATCCTTCGCCAAGCCAGCCAGCGAGCAAGCCTGTTACGACCGCGCCAAAGAGCCCTACACCGCCGTGGTGGATGCCCACTTCCACCCACGTCCATTTGGCGGCGCAGCCATGCCGGCACCTGAGCTGTTTTCAATGTTTGACTCGCTTGGCGTGCGTTTCGTGAACTACTTCGGTATAGGTCAGGTGCTGGACCTTAAATCAGGCTGTACCTATTACCTTGATTGTAAAGGCACGCCCGCAACACCCAGCGTGAAAAACGACTTCGTGAACGGCATGGACGTGGTGGCTTACCCCCATAAAAACCTGCACATCACCCTGTCGATGACTTTTATGGATCTCGCCCATCCGGACGATATCGTTAAAACCATCGAAATGTACGACAAAGAATATCCGGGCATGTTCAGCTGGGCCGGTGAGCTCAACGTGATGAAACAGGCGCTGCTTGGCAACAAACACGAGCCAGCAACTTTTGAGAGCATCGATGCTTGGGCGCCCTTTATGCAAATTCTTAAAGAGCGCAATATTCCGGTGACCCTGCACTCAGACCTCGGTAACGATGCCAACCCAACCGAGTTCCTGCCGCTGATGCAGTACGTGTTGTCAAAATACCCCGACAACAAGATTGTCTGGGCCCACATGGGTCTGTCGAAAGAGCTGACCAAGATCCCGCCCAACATGCACGTGTCCATCATGAAGGATCTGCTCGACAAGTACCCTAACCTGATGCTGGATATCTCCTGGGATGTGCTGTACAACGCCTATCACCAGTGGGGTCCTATCTTCATCGACTTCTTTAACGCGTACCCAACCCGCATTCTGCCGGGCTCTGACTTCGTCGCCGCCAGCACCAAGGCCCGCGAGCAGTACGCCAAAGAACTGGAAGTAACCAGCCGCGCCCTTAAGTACATGGACGACAATGCCTTCCGTCACATCGCACTGGGTGAAAACTTCTTCCGCCTGATGAACCTGGACTACCACGCCCCAGAGGTGTGTAAAGTCCCGGCAAATTAAGGAGATCCCATGGCCACTCGCAATCCTTTGCTCGTGGCCTGGCTGCTTTCAACAGCCGTGGCAGCCCCTGCCACGGCTTTTGCACAGCAACAGGTCAGTAACGGGCATGACCACGAACCCAACCAGCAAAACGATGTAACCGGCATCAGTCCTGAGGCCACTCAGGAAACCGAAAAGTCCTCCTTTTTCGGCGACAGCAGCCTGGTTCTCAAACCGCGAAGCTATTACCTCGACCGAGACCGCGACACCAAGGCCGACAGCGTCGGCTGGGCGCTCGGCGGCGCGCTGGAGTACAAGTCAGGCTGGCTCAGTGACTGGTTAAGATTCAACGCCACGGTTTATACCTCGCAAAAGCTGTACGGACCGGAAGATGAAGATGGCACAGGCCTGTTCAAGCCCGGGCCTGAATCCTTCACCGTGCTTGGTGAAGCCAACTTCACGGTGCGCTTTGCCGAAAACCATGGCCTTCGCATCGGTCGCCAGCGCTTCGAACTGCCCTACCTTGGCAGCCACGATATCCGCATGACACCAAACACCTTTGAAGGGGTCGCCATCGGCAATACCTCGCCCCAAGGCTTTGGCTATATGGCCGGTTACGTCGACAAGATAAAGGGCAAGAGTGACGATGAGTTTGTTTCCATGTCACATGCCGCCGGCGCCAAAGGCACGGATGAAGGTCTCGGTTTTGCCGGTGCCCGCTATGTCAGTGACGCAGGCACGACTGTAGGTGCGATTTACCAGCGAACTTTCGATACCTTCGACACTGTGTTTGCCAAAGTCGAGCATCCCTTTGAAATCATCAAGGGCAGCACCATTAACGCCAACCTGCAGTACACAGGGCAGCAAAGTCAGGGCGATGAACTGATTGGCGCCTTCGACACCAGCATGTGGGCGGCAAAGGTGGAGCTGAAACACGGCCCCTACGCCTGGCGATTCGGCGCAAGCACCACAGAGGATGACCACGGCATCATCAAGCCATTCGGCAACCCGGCAAACTACCTCTCGGTGATAGTCGACGACTTTGACCGCGCCGGTGAAGATGCCTATATGCTGGGCTTTTCGATGAACTTTGGCCGGGTTGGTCCGGGCGACATGAGCGCCTTTGCCAACATAGTCCATGGCGATACCCCTGAAACAGGACCTGCCGCCAGTGCCGATGAAACTGAGTATGACCTGACCCTGGACTGGCGCCTCAAAGAGGGCTGGAGTGAGCGGATTTGGCTGCGTGCCCGCGCCGCTTACATAGATCAGGACAACAACTTTGCCAGTGCCGATGACTTCCTCGATTTCAGAATAATCGTCAACTACGATTTTACTTTGCTGTAATGCAGCAAAAACAAGGAAAGTGATATGAAACCATCATTAGTCGCCCTCATGGTGAGCGCTGCGCTGGTGTTGCCCGGACAAGCTTTGGCCGAGCTTGGTGATGCCAGAGCCGAGCAGCTTGCCAAAGAACTTGCCGCCCTCAAGGCCATGAAAGCCGAGCTTGATGCCAAGAGCCGTGAATTCGAGCAGCGGATTGAAACCCTTGAAGCCGAAGTGTCCGAAGCCTCCCCCGAGGCTGCCACCCTGATTGCCGCCGATGCCGCTGCAAACAGCGCCGCCGCCAGCGCGGCACCGGCCCCTGTCAAACAAACCAAACCTGCCGCCAAGCCTGAGAAAGGCGAAAGCGGCGTATTTGAGCCGGGCAAAGGCTTTGTTATCGCCCGCGACAGCATGGGTGAGCTGGATATCAGCGCCTTTACCTATGTCCGCTACCTGAATCAGGATGGCTTTGACGATACCTACACCGACAGTTTTGGCCGCACCAGCACGCTGGATCTGCGTAACGACCTGCAGTTTCAGAAAATCACCCTTAACTTCAAGGGCTGGATTTTCGATCCGAAATTCCGTTACCTGATGTACGCCTGGACCTCCAACACCAGTCAGGGCGATCCGGCTCAGGTGGTGCTTGGCGGTAACCTTGGCTATCAGTTCGATCCGGCCTTTAATCTGTATGCCGGTATTGGTGCTCTGCCATCCACCCGCTCCACCAACTACACCTTCCCGACCTGGCTTAAGAACGACCACCGCACCATCGCGGATGAATTCTTCCGTGGCTCATACACCTCTGGTATTTGGGCCAACGGAAAACTCGCCGAGGGCGTGGAATACCGCGCCATGATAGGTAACAACTTAAGTCAGCTTGGGGTGAACGCCGCCCAGATGGATGGCGAGTTCAATACCCTCTCCGGCGCCCTGTGGTGGATGCCAACCACAGGCGAGTACGGCCCGGGTCAGGGGCTGGGTGACTACGAGCATCACGACGAATTTGCCACCCTGTTTGGTGTTCACTTTACCCGCAGCCGCGAAGATGCCCAGGGTCAGCCCGGCACAGAAGGCTTTGAAAACAGCCAGCTGCGCCTGTCGGACGGCACGCTCATTTTCCGCACCGACCCCTTCATGACCGGCGGCGATATCCGTAAAGCCACCTATCAGATGGCCGCCATCAACGGTGGCTTCAAGTACAAGGGCTGGTCACTGGAAGCCGAAGCCTATCAGCGCTGGCTGGATGATTTTGTCACCACAGGGCCAATTCCGGTGAACTCGGTTGAGGACTCAGGCTTCCAAATCCAGGGCAGCGCCATGGTTATTCCAAACCGTCTGCAGGCCTATGCCGGTTACTCGCAGATTTTTGGCGACTATGGCGATCCGTACGATGTGAGTCTCGGGGTGAACTACTATCCGCTGGACAGACGCGAACTGCGTCTGAACATGCAGGCTCTGTATCTGAACGACTCGCCGGTGGGTTACTCAAGCGTACCTTTCCAGGTGGGCGCCAACGGCTGGGCCTTCACTACTGACGTAGTGCTGGCGTTTTAAGGCTGAGCAATTGCCAAAGCGCAATGAAGCAAGCAAAAAGGGATGCCAGTGGCATCCCTTTCTTTTTGAGCGGTATTTTACTCAGCGGCTTGAAACGTCATAAGTTACTAAACGCCATGAGCTGCGGAAAGGATCGCATTAAAAGCCATGGCGACTGCCAGCGACCCGAAACCAGCCGGCGATGCTCGCCCTGTCAACCTCAGTCGGCAGCACTTCATGGGGAAAACGCTCCGACAGGAAAATCACCAACCGGCCCATCAGCGGCGCTATGTCTTCAAGCGGCGTGCCGTCTTCCTCATAGAGTTTCAAAAGGCCGCCGTGCTCGCTCTGCCAGTCGGGATTCATAAAAAACACCGTGGTCAGAATCCGGTTTTGACTTCCCTTCAGCGCATCGACGTGCTTTTTGTAGAAGGCACCCGGGCGATACAGCGCATAATGGCTTTCATAGTCAAAAAGCCCCATATACAGGCGCCGGTTAAGGCCATCCTTCAGCGACTCCATCAGGGTCAAATACCTTGAATCGGTTTGGCATTCGTGGCTTAACCAACGAATGCTGTCGCCGCGAATGTCGGCATTACGGTGCTGCTCATGGCCCCGGCCGATACTCGCCGGGCGCAAATGGGCGCCGTCATCGTTAAAAACCTTATCCCGAAGCGCGCTGACCAGCTGCGGGTCGATAATGCCATCAAGGCACACATAACCGCGCGCCACCAGGGCGTCGGCCACCTCATCCAGTACAGACTCACTGAACTCACAAACCATGATTGCAAGACTCGAATAAAAGCCACGCTGTCGCTGTACTCAGGGTCCCGGGCAGGATAAGGGACTCATTTTTCGAGGTAGGGCGTCAATACGGCCGGCGATATTGAAAGGCGCAAACCACAGGTTTGAACGCCATTTCGCAGGCCCCGGAAAACGCGCAAATTTTAGTGCAGGAACGCATCCGCGACAATAAAAATAACTTTTTATTTTTCAGCTAGATACCATCTCATACAACATTAGCGGCTTTGCATCTTCCCCAAAGACAAAATGGCGGCTGTAGCCAAGCCCCAATTTTTCAAGCAGCCGTCTTGATGGCAGGTTGGTTTCCGACACGATGGCAATCACTTTCTCTATGCCAAGGGCGTGGCGTTTCTCAAGGCAGGCAGTCGCCGCCTCAATGCCATAGCCCTTGCCATCACAGCCCGGCATCAGGGCATAGCCAATGTCCACTGCGGGCAGCTCCGGGCGGCGAATAAGGCCGCACACCCCGATAAAGCGGTCATCCGCACGGGTGGCAAGGCGCCACAAACCAAAACCCTGGGCCAGGTAACTGGCCAGCGGACCGTCGGTTAAATATTGGCGGGCATCATCCAGGGTACGCACGCCCTTATCGCCTATGTTCTGAATAAAGTTGTCGCTGCCAAGCAGCGCCAGTACATCGGCGGCATCGTCCAGGCAAAGCTCACGCACAGTTAAGCGGGCCGTTTGAAAAGGTTCCATGTTAAATCACCGACTACACAGCAAAATTGTAAGCCCTGACTATACTTTAGCTGTCTTATGGAGGGAATTCGTGATGAAGACTATTTCGCAGGGAGGCAGGCCCTATTATGTTACCGCTGCCATGGTCGCGGCTGAACTTAACCATACCCTCGCCTGCTGTAAAGAGATTAACCTCACCGCCAGTAACGCCCAGGCGGCCTCAAGCCGCATCGGCAGCGCCGCCCTTGGCTTTAAGGCCCTGACCCACTACATAGATGAGCTTGCCGGTTACACCAAGCGCGCCGCCAACGAAATCAACCAGCTTGCCAAAGATGCAAGCAAACTCGCCACCGAAACCGCCCGCACCGCCACCGCACTACATTACTTTCATGCCGCCCGCGACAAGGCCGCCAACGCTGCCTATGCCTACAGCATGGAAGGCGCGATTTACAACACCGAAGAAAACTACGCGCGGCTTGAAAGCGACTTTAATCAGGTGCTCAGCAAGATGCAGGTGCAACTGCTCGATTTAAAACAAAACCTTCGCAGTGCCAACGCACTGGCGTCCATCTGCCGGGTTGAAGCCTGCCGGGTAGACGGCCGCTTTCAGGCCATTTTTGTCGACGTGGCCAACAAGGTTGATACCGTCGCGGCGCAAATACGTGGCCGCGTCGATACCGCCATTCGCCTGTTTGATTCCCATTGACGTTAAGGACTGACCATGAAAACCCAACTCCTGGTGGAAACCCCAACCCACAAGTGGATGTACTTTGGCCGCGATCCGGAAAAAAACCAAAAGATTATTGATACCAACCAGTATCTTATTCAAAGCGGCAATCAATCACTGTTGATGGATCCGGGCGGCATTGAGCTTTTTGCCCCCATGCTGGCAAGCTTGGTGCGCCAACTGCCGCTGGAGCATCTCACCTACCTCTTTGCCTCCCACCAGGACCCGGACATCATCTCCTCCCTCGGCCTTTGGGATCAAACGCTGCCCAAGGCCAAACTCTATGCGCCCTGGCTGTGGGAAGGCTTTATCCGCCATTTCGGGATGAACAACATCAGCTACGAGCCGCTGCCGGACAAGGGCGGAAAACTGATGGTGGGCGAAGTGGAAATTCAGTTTGTCCCAGCCCATTACCTGCACGCCTCCGGAAATTTCCATGTGTACGATCCGGTCGCCAAGGTATTGATGTCAGGGGATGTGGGCGCAGCGCTTGAGCCCGCCGAGGCCGATATTTTTGTCGATGATTTTTCATCCCATATCGGCAAAATGGAATACTTCCACCGCCGCTGGATGCCATCAAACCGCGCCAAAGCCAACTGGGTGTCGCGTATGCGCGATCTGGATATTCAGTACATGTGCCCGCAGCACGGCCGCATCTTCCGCGGTCCGCAGGTACGACAATTCCTCGACTGGTTTGATAGTCTGGATGTGGGTATCGCCATCGAATAAAAATAGTGGTGGTATGGGATTAGCGGCGCGGAATGTCCGTAAAAACCATGTCAATCAAAGCCATACCTGAGCATAGACTGTATATAAGAAAGGCCCCAATAAGGGGCCTTCATATTTTGATGCGTTATTGCCTCAAAGGTTGGCGACAGGCATTTTGCAACAAGCTTTGCATTAAAGCAGGTCGTTAACCCATCGCGCGGCAACCTTGCCGTTACAGATAACGGGCAAACTGACGGCCGTCTTTGGCAGGCTTGATGGGCGCATTTACCGCAGGCGTACCAAGATACAAAAAGCCCACTATCTGATCGGTATCCTTAAGCTTAAGCAGACGATGCACTTCGCGATCGAAGGCAAAATCGCCGGTACGCCAAATACCGCCAAGCCCGAGGGCAAACGCAGCCTGCTGCATTGCCATCACGGCGCAGCCGGCAGCAATTTGCTGCTCAAGCACCGGCACCTTGGGGTGAGCCTGGGTGCGCGCCACCACGGTAATCACCATGGGCGCCCTTTTCGGCATGGCAGCAGCTTTACTGATAAGGCCTTCGTCGGCGCCGGCGGCTTTAGCGGCGGCAACAAAAATCTCACCGAGGCGCTCAAGCCCTTCCCCTTCGGCAATAATAAATTCCCAGGGGTCGAGTGCGCCGTGATCAGGCACCCTGACGGCGGCATTCAAAATGGTTTGCAGCTTTTCAGCATCCGGCGCTGGCGCCTCCAGACGTGGACAGGACTGGCGGGTAGTCAATAAGGTTAACGCGTCCAACGGTTTATCCTCTTAAACGGAAATCTGCGCCAGCATAACAAATCCCGCCTTCATTGAAAGTAAAAATCCCGCCCTTTACTCAGGATGAAGCAGCGGGATCGCACGGCCACGCCGCTTCAGCGCTTTGCGGCGTGCTGTTTTTCAGTCAGCTGTGCTCCTAAGACGCTGACTGACGTTTTTCGATAAACCAGTCAAGACTGGTGAAGCGGCCGCCACCGAGCGCCAGCAGCGCCAGCAACATCACAAAATAGGTGGCGGCAAACTCGATACCGTTATTCAAAATCACAAAGTTGCCACTGCCGGTTAGATAGTCGTAATTGCCGTATTCTTTGAGCAAGTCTTTGGCGCGGGACAGCCGCTCTGCCGACTCCAGCACCTGCGCATTGGCAAGCCAGCTGGACGGATCGGCAATCGCAAGCCAGCCGTTTTTCCAATGCACGCTGAATGCCGCCACCAACATGGTAACGAGCAGCGGAATGGAGATAAAACGGGTAAAAAGCCCCAAAAGCAGCAAAATGGCACCAAAAAACTCGGTGCCGGCGGCAAGGGCAGTCATGAGTTCTGGAAAGGGCAAACCAAGCCCCCAATCGGAATTACCAAACCAGGCGGCGGTATCGTCAAAGTGACTCAGTTTGTTGTAACCGGCCTGCATCATCACAGGCGCGAGATAGAGCCTCAGAGCCAGCGGCGCCAGCACTTCGCCAGCAACACGGCATTTATCGGAAAGTGTATTGATTAGTGTAAGCATCGGGTCCTCTTTGCGCTTTTGGATGCGTTTGCATTGAAGACCCGTCTCAGGGCAGTTTTGTTGCAGACAGGCGTTACCGGCAAACCCTGTCAATAAGCATAATCGAAGCATCGGGCATTACACCTTTTGCGGCATAAGCCATCAACTCAGCCACTTGCTTCCCTGCTTTTTACCGCCTTGCTATTTACGGCCCAGCTTTTTAGCGCCCTGCTTTTACGGCCCTGCTTTTACCGCCCAGCTTTGCGCTTGCACGCTGGCTATTAATTGCTGGCGCTTTGCGTACTTTCCAGTGCCAGCTCGCGCAAATCGTCTGCGAGACTATCGTACTCGCGCCAGAGTTTGCTGCGCTGCTTGTCAGACAGATCGCGATAGATATCCATCACCAGTTTGCCGAAGTTTTCGCTGTTTTGACGTATTGCCGCCTGATGCGCTTCAGAGCGCAGGGTTTGCGGCGCTGTCATCAGCACCCGCATCCGCTCGCTGAAAACGGCCGTGTCGGCGCGCTGGCGCAGTGCCTGCTCAAATTGCCTGAGCCACTCGTGGCGATATTCAAGCCACATGTCGAGCGTCGCAAGGCGGCTTTCGTTTGAGCTGTTTATCATGGCTTTTTGTTTGTCGGTCAGTTTGCCAAGCCACTTTTCGGCACGTTTTTGTTGGCGTTTATTGGACTCTTTCAAAAGCTCCGCCTGGCTTTTACCAAGGTACTCCTTGCTGTCTTCGACTTCGTCTTCTTTCAATTGGGCGATAAGCGCATCGACCTGCTTATCCGACAGCGACTGGATAATTGGCAAAATACCATCAAAAACATGCTCAAACAGGCGATACCAATGGGCCTGAGCGTAATCCATATGATCAGCCCACAGCTTCGGCGTCAGGGTGTCTGACTGCATCTGAGCCTTGAGGTTATCAAGCTGCGCCACATAACGCGGCAACTCCTCTTTTTGATGCCAGACAATAAACTCATCCAGCACCTTATCAAAGGCCTGCTGCTGCGACTTATCAAGCTCGACATAATCATCAAGCTCCCAGGCAATAGCCCAGTCCAGAAAGCGGTAACTCATCTTGGTCGAGCAGCCAACAAGACCAAGCAGCACGAGTGCAATCAAAAGATACTTAACGGGTAACAGCGACAATTTCATGGCAATCCTTGGCATGCTTTGGCAAAAGAAACATCTGACATGGCTAAACTAGCAGGCCGAACAAAGGAAAAACATCCGTCACGAGCGCGCTAATTGTAAGTACCTGTAAAACCATACAAGGTACTGATTATCACCGCTCTCCCCCGCCATCAGCAGCGCCCACACGGCGCCAAAGTACCAATGCAGCCGCACCGCATCGCCAATAAGATGAACGTGACCCAGATTGAGGCTGGCATGGCCGTTAAGATAGGCAAGCGCAAGCACCATCCTTTCATCCATGCTCAGTTGATGAGAAGCAAGCACCGCCGCCAGATCCCAAAGCGGATGGGAGGCGCAGGCGTATTCAAAGTCGATACAAAAAAGCCGCCCCTGATGGCGCAAAATATTATGGGGCGTTAAATCGCGGTGGCTGAATTGCAGCGGCAGGTCCATGGCTTCAAGCGCTGCGATAGCCCGCTGAATATCGTCATCCGATTGCAGCAGCGCCTGATGGGCGGCCACAAGCTCTGGATCCGCTTGCCATGTTGTTACCATCGCCAAGGACAGCGCCGATGCATAATCCTGCCACTGGGCAGCAAATCCTTTCACATTCGCAGGCAGAGGTAAGGATGCGAGGCCCGTCAGCAGCTCAAGCAGCAGCGCGGTATTTGTCGTATTCGCATTGGCAGTTGTCGCTGTGGAACTCGCATCGGCGCTCGTTGAATAGGACGACTGCAGCTTCTGAATATCATTAAGGCTTAAATCTGAAAAGCTAAACGCCGATGCCGGCAGCTCAACATAACGCTGTTGCCAATCGCCCTGCTCGAGCAGCGGCGAGAGATAACAGCGGCCACAGACGCTTTGGGCAACAAGCGGCGGCGCGAGCGCCTTGTCGGCGGCAAGCCGCCAGTTGGCGCCCTCAAAGGCGCGCTGACAAAAACGGCTGCTGGCATCGCGATTTATCCGAAGCACCCAGGCATCATCTTCGATGCGGATAATAAGATTATCGTTGCTGAGCCCCAACGTCAGGGGCTCAAAGCGGGCGTTAATCAGCATCTCGCCAAAGTGAGAGTGCAAAAATGCTGTTACCTCCGGCGCCTGCAGCCGTGTGCGCAGCGGCTTTGGCAGCGCATCCATTAACACGCCTGGCTGCGCTCCTGGCTCCACTTCAAGCTCCACTTGAGGCAGCGGCTCAGACACGCGCTCCGGCTGTACGCCGGGGGCAGAATCGAGTCCCAGTACGGGCTTGGCCAGCTTCATGGCAGCGCCAGCACCGGCTGACGCGGCTCGGCAAGATTGGCGCGCCAGACAAAGTAGCCAGCCACCGCAAGCCCCACATACAGCACAAACAGCAGCGAGGTCATCATCAATCCCTTACTGAGGTAGAGATAAATCGACACCAAATCAATCACTATCCAGTAAAGCCAGTTTTCCAGCACCTTTTTGGCCACCAAAAAGGTGGTCATGACAGCAAAACAGGTGGTGGCCGCATCCAGATACGGAAACGATGCCGCGGTGTAGTTTGCCATGACAAACCCGGTCGCAAGGGAGGCAGCGCCTGTCACCCCAATCAGCAGGGCGTGACGCTTAAGGCCCCAGCTTTGCACCGCCAGCGTGCCTGCATCACCGCCACGCCACAGCCAATAGCCATAAACCGCCATCGCCATGTAGTAAACGTTCAGCACCGACTCCATCAGTAGCGCGACTTTGTAAAACAGCACGGTATAAATGGCGGTGCTGACAAAGGCCGCCACCCAGCACCAGCGGCTGCCTTTCATTGCCAGCAGCAAATACGCCAGCGCCAGCAGCACAGCAACGCCTTCCCAGGCCGACAACGCCTGCATTTCACCAAAGGCACTGTGAAACGCGCTGCCAAGCCAGGGCCAGAATTCGGCTTGCATCTGTTACTCCGTATGGCTCAAATCAAGCTCACTGCCGATAAACTTGCACACAAACACCGCCTTGCCGAACTTTTCGTGGGCGGCCTGCATTTCGGTGGCAAGCATCGACATAACCGCCTGATAATCGCCCTGCACCTGGGTCGCCATGGCGTTGGTGCGCCGGATGATGCCGGGGTAGTTATCAAGCCTATGAATAAACCAGTGAATGGGCTCGACATAGTCTTCTTTGAGCGGATACATGCTGATTTCAGCGGTCAGTTTCATCAGTTAAGTCCCCCTGGTCGCGCGCCTGTCGGGCACGAGAGTGATGTTTCGGGTTGATGTCAAAAATGGGGCTGCGCCAATCGCTAAACACACGCTAAACACACGCGAAACACACAAAGATAAGTGCAGCCCGGACAGTCAATTACAGGCGAATATCCAGCGTCACGCCAACCATGCGCGGGTCGCCAAAGCGGATATACTGCTTGTCAGCCCAGCCGTTGTCCGGCTCGTTGCCAAAGTAGAAACCGCGCACGCCGTAGCGTTCATCCAGCAGATTGCGGCCCCACAGGTACACAGACCAACTGTCGGCTTCGTAACCGGCGCGGGCATTGAGCACTGAGTAATCATCTGACACCGAGTCGTTGGAGTCGGAGTAGTAAAACTCGCTCTTGCCGTTGGCATTGACGTTGGCAAAGAAACCCGCGTCCATCCGCCAGGTTGCGCCAAGGGCCCAGGTCCAGTTAGGCGCATGGGCAAGCTCGCGGCCTGATAGGTCAACCAGGGCGCCGTACTTGTCCTGATAGCTGTAATCACCGTATTCGGCCACCAGATACCCGAGGCTGCCGTAAAAATGCAGGTTGTCAGTGGCGTACCAGTTGGCGTCAAGCTCGGCACCGTAATTGGTTGAGCTGCCGGCATTTTCAGTAAAGAGGATAAAGCGCTGTGGCTTGAGCGGATCCTGCTGCGAGGCTGATACCTGCTGATCTTTGCGGTCCATAAAGAACAGCGCCACATTGGTGTCGAAATTGCCATCAAGGAACGCCGACTTCAGACCAACCTCGTAGTTATACAGGGTTTCGGCGCTGAACTCTTTTTTGTCGGCAAATTCTGTGGGCAGAGACATGTTAAAGCCACCGGCCTTGTAACCGCGGGCAATGCGGCCGTACAGGTTGTGGTTGTCACTGAGCTGCTTGCCAAGGGCAATGTGGCCGCCCCACATGTTTTCGCTCGGGTCGAAGTTATCGCCGGCATCGTCGCGATAATCCGATTCACGCCGCTCAAGGCGCAGGCCCACCGACAGATTCAGCGCATTGCCAAGGTCGCTGTCGAGCTGGCCAAACAGCGCCAGATTGCGGGCGCTGTACTCAGAGCGCAGCTTTTCATCGCTCCAGCCGTTGTAAAACGACTGCAGATTGTTGTCTTCATCGAGCTGCATGCCATAGAGGCCCACCAGCCAGTCGGTGCTGCCGGCGAAAATCCGGCCATCGTCGTTGCTGGCAAGGCGGAATTCCTGGGAGACAGTGGCGCGATCGCCGCGCTTATCCCAGGTGTAGTCGTATTCGCACGGCTCGGCGCCAATCACGTTCCAGTCATCGTCGTAGCTTTCACACACGCGGCTTGCCCAGTAATCGGGGTTGGCCCAGTCGCCATCGTAACCGTGGTGGTGCGCCGTGCCGCCAAAGCTGGTGAGCGAGGTCAGCTCGGCATATTTAAAGCCGTCGTGGGCGATTTTAAGGCCAACACCTGTGGTGCGCTGGGCATCGATGCCGGGCATGTCGGTCAGGGTGTCAAAGCCGTTGTTGTCCAGCGTCCAGGCATCGTAGCCGTTGTCAAAATCGGCGTGCATCAGGGTGAAATCCACCTGGGTGTTATCGCCTGCATACCAGCGCAGCTTGCTTCTGAAACTCAGCTCATCGCGCTCGTTGGTATCGCTGCGGCCAAGGAAGGCGTTATCACGAAAGCCGTCCTGACCGTGATGCTCCACCGCCACCCGGTACAAAAGCTCGCCCGAGTCCACCATGGGGCCGGAGCTGAAACCGGCGAAGGTGCGCAGGTTGTCTGAGCCAAGGCTCAGCTGGCCACCATGTTCGAACTGCTCGGTAGGGTCGTTACTTTTCAGATAAATCAGGCCGGCGAGTGCGTTGGCGCCGTAGCGGGTACCCTGGGGACCTCGCAGCACTTCAACCTGCTGCAAATCGTACATGGACGACACCATGCCAAGGCCTGAAAGGTCAATATCATCAATAATGTAGCCAACAGATGAGTTGGGCGCACCTTTGTAATCTTCCTGCTCGCCCACGCCGCGAATCTGGAAATAACGGGGGCGCGAGGTGCCGCCGGACCAGTTGAAGTTGGCCACTGTGCCCAGAATGTCTTCAAAGTGCTGCGCGCCTTCATCTTCAATTTTCTGAGCGTCAATCACGGTCACGCTGGAGGGGATTTTTTCTACCGCAAGCCCACGAAAATCGGCGGTGACCAACATGACTTCCATCGGCTCTTCAGTGCTTTCAGGCTCGCTGGCATAGGCTGGAGCGAGCGCAGCCATAGCGGCAGTGATGGCAACAGTCAGCGGCGCCAGACCAAAACGGGCGGGCTCGAAACGGGCCAGAAGATGAGTATTACGAGTGCGGGATTGTGTAGACATCGGGACCTCAACAGTACTGTATGAGATCCGGCAAGCTCGGAGCGGTGAGACGTTCTCGGTTTCAGCCCATTCCTACGCCGGTATCAGCCGGATCAGGTTCTAAGGGTTTGTCGTAAGACATCTCAGTCAGCAATAGGCAGACACCCCTTGGCGAGCGCGATTATACGCCCAAACCGGTGGCAAACGATACTTTTGTTGCAATCTGTTTGAACAATTTGCCGCCAATCCCGAAACGCAAACAAGTTACAGCACCCGGCACAGCGCCCGCACGGTGGGCAGCGGGCGACGCGCGGCGCCAAAATACTCATAGAGAAACCCGCTTTGAAAGCCTGCACAGCTAATCTGCCACGGAGCAACAAAAAACGCCCCGGTTGGGGCGTTTTGCGGCGCTTTCGCTTAAGTAACTTTCTCCTAAGGAGCTTTTTCTTGAGCAGCTTTCTCTTTAGCAGCTAAGTCAGGCGCCTGGTCCTCAATTGGAAAAGGCTTTACGTACATACACTTCAAAGCTGCTGGCATTGGGGTTTGGCGCCACAGATGACACCTGTTGCTGCTGCTTGCCGTGCAGTTTAAGTGACTGCCAGCTCTGGCCTTCGCTGTCGATGGCAAGGCCATTGGCATCATACCAGCTGAAGCGGTATTGCAGGCGCAGATCGGTGGCACTTTTACTCTGGATAAGTGCATGGGCTTTAAGCATATCGCCACTGACGGCAAGCTTAAGGTCGCTGACGCTCACATCGCGGCCAAAGTTACTGTTGTCGACCCGGGTCTCGCCGCTTGATGAGGCCGAAATACCGGCGGTGTGATTGGCGCAGCCCACAGTGCCAAGCGCCAGCGTGGCCGCCATGGCGACAAGTAGCAACCCCTTAATCCGTGTACTCATGCTATCTCCTTGAACTTGGTTAACTTAACTTTTATGCTGGCCCAAAAGCCCGGCGCTTTACTTGATCCTTGGCGTGGCGCTATGTCTTAGGCTGACGCTTTGTCTTAAGGTGACACAGCTAAACTGAACCCGGCCTTAACGCCCCTGGCTGGCTTTTGAATCCTACTGCCAGCGCTTAAAAGCCGCCAGCGGCTTAATCAATCAGGAAGTGCGCCCGCGCCGTGGCTATCAGTTGCTTGCGGTTGGTCTGCCAGCAGTTGATATTCACGTTGGCAACGCGCCGGCCCTGACGGGTTATCACGCACTCGGCATAGGTATCCTTGTGCAAACCGGCGCGCAGGTAGTCGATGGAAAAATCCACCACCTTGGGTACCCGCGATGTTTGCATAAATACCATCAGCTGCACAATCGCCGACATTTCCATAAATCCGGCAATCACCCCACCGTGAATGGCAGGCAACACCGGATTGCCGATGTTGGCATCCCGCGCAGGCAAGCGGCACACCAGTTCATCACCAAAACGCTCGACCTGCATCCCGATAAAGCGTGCATAGGGCACCTGCTCAAGCAGATGACCAAAGTCGTTAAGCTCGGTCACCCGCCGGACGATTTCTTTGACGTCCATGGGCGCGGCCGGGCTTGTGGCATCGGGGCAGTGAGAAAGCTCAGTCACCTCAGGGCCAAGGATGATGCCATCCTGATTGAGCGCGTTTCTGAACTGCTCCCCCACCATGTCGGGACTGATGCGCATAAAAGAGCCCACCGCATGGGCGATCGGCTCATCTATGCTGTCCTGATAGGCAATGGCGCGGGTAAAGGCGATGTTGCTCGACAGGCGGTAACACTCGGCAAAGGCATACACCGGCTTGCCGGGCTCAGCCGGACGCATATAGTCCACCCGCAAATCCAGGGTCGGCGAAATCTCCAGGGTAGCAAACTTTTCCTGAATGGCGCACACCACGGCGGTGCCGCTGGCGGTATCGATAAGGGTGGTGATCACCCCGCCATGAATGACCCCGGTGTCAGGATAACCAATCAGCGCCGGACTGTAGGGCAGCTCAATCAGCACATGGTGTTCACTGCCTTCAAGCACATTTAGGCCAAGGCGGCGGCACTGGGCGAGTTGGCTGACAAAGCGGCGCGCGAGGGCGGTCAGCGGGAAAAAGTCGGTATTCACCTTCATCTGATTGCCCGCCGGTGTCAGCACTGGCACAGCATGGGGCCAAGGGGCTCGCCGCCAACCAGGTGCATGTGGATATGGTAAACTTCCTGCCCGCCGTGGCGGTTACAGTTCATGATAAGGCGATAGCCGTCTTTGGCGATGCCGGCTTCTTCTGCCAGTTTCGCCGCCACGGTAAAAAGGCGACCCAAGGCCTGCTCATCTGAGGCTTTGACATCGTTGGCGGTCGGGATCAGGTGATTGGGGATAATCAGAATATGGGTCGGCGCCTTGGGGGCTATATCGCGAAAAGCGGTTACCAGCTCATCCTGATACAGGATCTCGGCGGGGATTTCGCGGCGGATGATCTTGCTGAAAATGGTTTCTTCGGCCATGGTGGACTCCGTACTCTGACTGGGCGACCGTCATTGGTCGGCCACAAATAAATGACTGGCTTTATGCCTGAAATTCAATGGGCTTATGATAGCAAGCCCGGCGCCAATTGGGTAAGGGAAATCCCCGCCTTGCGGCGCAGAAAAATGCCCCTTTGCCAATAAGCAGGAATTTTGGCAGCATGCCTGCATGTCCTAGATTGGAAATGATTATGATCCGTTTCAGTATTGCGCCAACCGACCCAAAGGTGCACCTTTTCAGCGTGACTCTTGAGATTGACTCCCCCGCACCGCGCCAGCAATTATCCCTGCCCGCCTGGCTGCCAGGCTCCTATATGATCAGGGATTTTGCGCGCAATATCATTTCGTTATCAGCAGCGCAGCAGGGCCAGCCCCTGGCGGTGACTCAGCTTGATAAACAGCGCTGGCAGCTTGAAAACCAAAGCCCAGCGCCCATCAGGGTGAGCTATCAGGTGTATGCCTTTGATTTATCGGTCCGCAGCGCACACCTTGATATGACCCACGGTTTTTTCAATGGCTCCAGCGTGTTTCTCGCGGTAGAAGGCCAAACCGACTCGGTTCAGCACGTGACGATTTTGCCGCCCGCCGAGCCTTCCCTCAGCGCCTGGCGCCTTGCCACCACCCTGCCCCGAAACGGCGCCGGGCAATGGCAATTTGGCCAATATCAGGCCGAAAATTACGATGCGCTTATCGACCATCCGGTGGAGATGGGCGAATTTACCCTGGCAAGTTTCGATGCCTGCGGTACACCGCATCATGTGGTGCTGACCGGACGCCATCGCTGCCATATGCAAAGGCTGTGCGACGACCTCAAAGCCATCTGCGAAACCCAAATCCGCTTTTTTGGCGGCAAAGCGCCCTTCGATGAATACCTGTTTATGACCATGGTGCTCGACAATGGCTTTGGCGGGCTTGAACATCGCAGCTCCACCGCACTGGTGTGCTCCCGTAAAGACCTGCCGCTTGGCATAGATAGCAAGGTCAGCAAAGACTACCGCACCTATTTATCCCTTTGCAGCCACGAGTATTTTCATAACTGGAACGTGAAGCGCATCAAGCCGGACTGCTTTACGCCCTATGCGCTCGAGAGTGAAACCTACACCCGTCAGCTGTGGGCCTATGAGGGCCTGACATCCTATTACGACGACCTGTTGACCCTGCGCGCCGGGCGGGTGGATGTAGCCTCTTACCTCGATATGCTGAGCGAAACCATGACCAGGGTGTATCGCGGCAAAGGGCGCTTCAAGCAAAGCCTTCGGGATTCAAGCTTTAACGCCTGGACCAAGTTCTACAAACAGGATGAAAACGCCCAAAACGCCATCGTGAGTTACTACACCAAGGGTGCGCTGTTTGGCCTGTATCTGGACTTGAGCATACGGGCCGAAACCGACGGCAAGGCAAGCCTCGATACCCTGATGCAGCTGCTGTGGCGCCGCTTCGGTGAAACCGGCATAGGCACCAGCGAGCAGTGCCATCAACAGCTTACCGCTGAAATTCTTGGCCGCGACGTGAGTGACCTGTTTGCCTTCCTTGACAGCACAGACGACCTGCCGCTGGAGCCGCTGCTCGCCCGCTTTGGGGTGAATATGCTTCACCGTGCGCCGTCCGGTCAAAGCGACACAGGCGGCGGCAATCCATCGCCGCTGGCAACCTCGCTTGGCGCCAAGTACAAAGCCGAGGCCATTGGCGTACGCATTCAAACTGTGGCCGAAGGCGGCAGCGCGCACCAAGCCGGATTGTCGGCTGGGGACTTACTGATTGCCGTTGACGGGCTGCAGGCGAGCGCAAGCCTTGAAAGCCAGCTTGAAAGCTATGGCGTCGGCGCCAAGCTTGAGCTGCATTTCTTCAGACGCGATGAGCTGATGCAAAGCACTATGCTGCTGCAGGCCGCGCCGGCCGATACCCTGTCGCTGCTGCTTATCGATGAGACCGCCGCCAGGGCCTGGCTCGGCTGATGGCTGATGGCTGATAGCCGTTTAAGCCATCAACCCGCAGTAATTCACTGCGGCGGAAAAAAGAAAAGGCGCCCAAGGCGCCTTTTTTGCTGCTAAGTGCCCTACTGCGCTCAGCTTTTATCTTCTTTCGCCGGATACACGGCCGCCTCGGGGAAGGCTTCCAGCCAGTATTTTTGCAGCACCGGATTGTTTACATCATCCTTGGGATTGGCAAGCGCCCAGGAGCCCTTCCAGATCCCATCGGCAATCAGATGCACCACAGCGCTTTCGATGGCAGCCGCCACACACAGGCTGACCGGCTCGTTGGTGGTGATCCCGGCTTCGGCTTCAAGCAGTTTTTGCGCCTCAATAAACTTGAACACGCCTGCGGTAATTTCCTGCGATAACACCGACTTGGTGGTGGTAACACTGGAGAGTAAGCGGCCGGTGCGAATATCCACTGCGCGCAGATTCACAGTGACACTGTCGACCCGGTACTGCCCCGATGCACCAATGCCCAGATAACGGGCGCCGGCGCCGCCGGTTTTGATGTTGGTGTCGTAGGCCACTATGCCGCCTTCCATCAGAATTTGGGCGCTGGACAGCTGCGGCAGTTTGCTGCCATCACCACCCAACGCGGCGCGGACAATTTTGCGCTCGGTCAGCAAATTCTGCAGGCCCTCACGTTCGACCGGAATAAACCAGCGCGAATCGTTTAGAGCCTTTGCCAGAAAAGCCGTGCCACTTTGGGGCACTGCCGTAGAGAAGTTACTTGCCGGAATGGGTTTGTACTGGCCGGTTTGATCGCGAAAATCATACACGGCGGCGAACATCGGGCCAGCGGGGGTTGGCAATCCCTGCAAATCGTAATAGGAGCTGCCACGGGGCATCAGGCTGCTTGCCTGGCCGGTGGGCGCTTCATCGAGGGAGGTGGCGCAGCCGCCAAGCAGCAACAGGCCGATTAATGCGCTGAGCCGTAACATCAGTCATCTCCTCCAAGGCCGCCGACTTCAATCACAGTGGTTTCGCCGGATGCCTTGTCGGTGATATGCACCAACAGCACGCCGTCTTCGTTAACCACCTGAATATTAAAGTCCTTGGTGCTGAGATAACCTTCGCCGCCGTTGGCTGCGTCGTTAAAAAGCTGGCTCATCAGCCGCGCTTCGAGGGAGCCTGCCAGTCGGTCAAGCGCCGATGGCGGCGTATAGCCTGAGCTTGATTTGTGTTCATTCTGGGCGGAGGCATTGCCCAGAAGGTAGGAGCCGTTGAGGGCGTTACCCCCAAAGGCAGGATTTACCGGGGTGTACACCAGTTGTGTCGCCCCCGCCGAACCACAGCAAAGCAGTCCGGCTATCAGCCAAATTTTCATGATACATTCCCTGTCTAAAACTCATCGGCGGCCAAATCCGGTTCCGCCATCACCTGCCACGCGGATTGCTGCTTTTGCTGCCTGAGCAGCTCATCAACCCGTTTGGCGGCGGCCTCTGCCTGTGCATCAATCTGCCTGCTGACCGGTGACACCACGGTCGAAAACACAGGTTTACGGTTGTGCAGCACCAGTATTTTACTGCCGCTGCGGGCCGTTGCCTGCTCGACCACCGTCAGGCCTGCATGCTCGCCAGTGCCTCCTATATCACGCCACGCGCTGACAAACTCACGGTAAAAACGATGACCCATGCGGGTCATGGCGCGATTAAGGATAAGTCCATCTATCAGATCCGATTCAGTGCGGGGTTTTGCATCGCTGGTAGCCTGCCCTTCGGCGACAACAGAGGGCAGGATAATGCCCTCATCCGACGCCAGAGCACCGCCGCACAGCAGCAGCGCCCACAGCAGATGCCGTTTCACACATGAACCTCGTGCAGGTGTGTCTGTGCCCAGGCAATGGCCTGACCACGGCTGGAAACACCTATCTTACGAAATGCACGGTAAAGGTGGGTCTTGATGGTGCTTTCACTGACAAACAAGCGGTTGGCGATATCGAGGTTGGTGCTGCCTGACAACAGGGCCTGCAACACTTCACGCTCACGAATGGTCAGCTTGTCGCTGTCTTCTTCGTATTCATCGCCGTTGGCATTGCGCAGCAGCTGCGCGGGGATTTGATTACGCCCTTTAAGAATTTCACCAAGGCCCTCTCCCACGTCGGCAAGGCTGGCGTCGAAAAAGAATACACCGGCGGTGACGGAGGGGTTGATAAGGAACTTGGCATCAGTTTGGCGAGGAAAGTGGATGAAGACGACCTTGATGGATGAATATTCCCTTTCAACATGCTTTTGCAGCTGATATGCCTTTTGCAAATCAACCGACGCCAAATCTATCACCACCAGAGAAACCTGACTCAAATGCAGTTTATTGCTCATTTCCTCAGGGGCAGCTTTGGTGAGTTTCACCAAAAACTCCTGTGGCCAACGGCAATCCAGCAAATCACCCAATAAATGCGAACGAGATACTACCATCCAATGAATAATCTTGAACATAACGCTCAACCTCCGTGTTAAATCTGGGTAAATTCGTGTTGTTCCACCATAATCCGCAAGCAGAACAAGGACAACTTACACCAAACAAACGACAGTATCTACCCCTTTCCAAGCTATTTACCGTCAATTATTCTGCCAAACCCAAAAGGGTGCCGAAGCACCCTTTTTTGGTTACATATCAATTAGACGAAGGTGTGCCCTGGTTCACAATCGCCATGTTGTTTGAGCCCAAACTGGTAACAGTCGCGCTGTTATGACTGTCATATTGGGTAACTGTCACAACGTTGTTTGAGCCGCCGCGCACGTACACATCAGCAAGATGATGGTCGCCAACCTGCTTCACGTCCAGGTCGTTGTTCTGACCAAGCCAGGACTCAACGGCCGCGACGTTAAACTCACCGGTCTGCACGATATCAACAGAAGAGCTGTCGTGTGAAGCATCGGCATAGGCTTGGTTATCATCACCGGTCTGAGCGATTTTCAGCGAGTTATTGGCGCCGTAAGTGCCGGCACCAATGTCAGAGCCGTAGTAGTTGCTGGCGTAAGGGCTGTTGGCGACACGGTTACGGTCACCTTCCTGATCGATGGTGATGGTGCTGTTGCCACCAAGCTGGGTTGCCGCGCCGGCGTAGTTGTCGGTACCGCTTTGATTGATACTGATAGTGTTGTCGTGGCTGTTTGCACCCTGACGCACTACGGTGCTGTTGGTGGTGCCAACCTGAGCCACGGTAGCGCGGTCATTCTGACCTTGCTGAGAGACATTGGCATCATTGCCACCGGTGCCGGTGCCGGCTGACTGGTCAACACTGGCATAGTTACCACTGCCGCCCTGGTTCACATCGGCGTTGTTGCCGGCAGCCCCTTGATTGACCATGGCTTCGTTACCGGTGCCATTTTGCAGCACTTTAGCGGTGTTGCTGCTGCCATCCTGGGTCACTGTGGCCATGTGGCTGTTGCCGTTTTGCTCAACATCGGCGTTGTTGGCATCGCCGCCCTGGCTAACGGTAGCCTGGTTGCTGTCACCGGTCTGACGAACGCCGGCGGTGGCACCTGTGCCAGACTGAGTGACATCAGCGCGGTTGAAATCGCCGGTCTGCTCGGTCGCGGCATTGTTGCCTTCACCTTCCTGCAGCACAGTGACAATGTTGTCATCACCGGTTTGTACCGCTGACGCATTGTTATGCTTTGCCTTTTGAGTGATGGCACCGTTGTTGCCATTGCCGACCTGAGTCAGGGTGGCAACAGAATCGTCACTGCCGGGGGTATTGCCAAAGTTGTCAGTATCCTGAGTGATACGGCCAAGGTTGCCGCTGCCCTCTTGGGTCAGAGTCGCGCTAACGGAATCAGAGTAAATCTGAGAGATCTTGGCATCGTTACCACCACCAATAGACTGGTTTATGGTGGCATCGGCAAAATCAGAAGCATAATTGTCGATTTCAGCCAGGTCGCCGCTGCCATTCTGATTGATGGTCGAATTGGCATTGTCGGCGTTGTTCTGGGTCACTGTGGCGGTGTTGCTGTTGCCATCCTGATTAATGGCCGCCGCAGCAGACTGCTGGTTGAAGAACTTTTGGGTGATGGTTGCGGTGTTGGAGTCACCACGGGTATCGATGGTCGCAGTGGAGGTGGACGTGGCATCACGTTGGACAATGGTACCCTTGTTGTTGTTACCAACCTGGGTAGTCTTTGCCTGAGTGTTGCTGGTACGGGCCTGGGTGGTGCTCGCTTCGTTTCCATTACCGGTTTGGGTAATTTCGGCATTATTGTCGTTGCTGAATGCCACCTGAGTTACCAGCGCATTGTTGGTAGAGCCAGTTTGCTGGACGTCAGCGTTGTTACCTGAGCTTGCGGCCATGGCAGAGCCAGCGAACAGGGTTGCGGCAACAATCAGCGCGATTTTTGACTTTTTCATCGGTATTTCCTTTCCTTGGGTTGAGTTAGCGACCCTGAGTCACAACTGTGTGTTGTCCCTGACCCCACTGAGTCACACTTACTGCGTTATCAGATCCGAACTGCTGGATCCAAATTTGGTTGTCGTTGCCCAGTTGCTGGATAACGGCAAGGTTGTTCTGGCCGTATTGCCCGATATCGAGCTGATGACCAAAGCCCTGTTGATTGGCGGCGATTTTGTTAAAGCTGCCGGATTGCAGCAAACTGGCCTCGAGATATTGCCCCTGTTGCAGCAGGCTGATGTCATTGCCCTGCCCCAGCTGCTGAATATTGGCCTCACTGCCAAGGCCATCCTGCAAGAGCCTGAGCTGATTTGCCTGACCCAGCTGACTGGCATTGGCCGACAGAAAATCCCCCTGCTGCACCACAGTTGCCTGATTGGCGCCCTGCGCCAGTTCATCCCAGTCGCTGAGATCCTGCCCGGCAAACGCTAAAGGCGAGAGCAGCGCCCATCCGAGGGCAATTCGCATTAATCCGTTGTTCATCATGTTTGACACCGTCAATCTGTTGACGCTCATTATGCAAACACTTTTATCGCATAGCGTCCCCAGTCGGTATTAATAGACGCCCCCCTGATAGCGCTAATTTACTGATGCCTCCCCCCCTAAAGGATTAAGAAATGCGCCTGAAAACCAGCGCGATAAACGGAAATTCACTTAGCAGGAATGAAAAAGGCGCCTAATATAGGCTGAACATCCATCGATTGGGGGAATCGAAATGACATCTGAAATCAAAACACTAACGGAATATCAGGTCTGGCCGCTGCCGGTGAGGCTGTTTCATTGGCTGAATCTGCTTTTGGTATTGGTGCTCAGTTTTCTTGGGCTGGTGATGCTGTTTAAACCAGAGCTTGGGATCAGCGGCAACGAGGCCAAGATAGGGCTCAAGACCGCCCACGTGGTCGTCGGCTATCTGTTTATTGCCAATCTGGCGCTGCGACTCGTTTATGGTCTGTTTGCCAAAAACCACGGCAGCCTTGGCTCCATGCTGCCCGGACCATCGACCCTGACGGCGCTTAAAGACTATAAAGCGCGGATTGCAAGGGGCGAGTCACCCCAATATCTGGGTCACAATCCCAAGGGTAAACTCGCCATTGGCGCCATGCTGGTGTTGATGCTGCTGATTGCCTTAACCGGGCTTTACCGCGCCGGTACCGATATCTACTACCCGCCCTTTGGCAGCAGTATTCAGGCGGCAATTGTCAAAGACGGCGCCGATGCTGCAGCCATCAAGCCCTATGATGACACCTATGTCGACAGCGAAAAGCTGGACAGCATCAAACCGCTCAAGTCGCTCGCAGGCGAAATCCACGTTTATGCGGTGTATTTACTGTGGCTGATTATTGCAGCTCACATCGCCGCGGTGATTTACGCCGAGAACCGCCGCCAGCCCGGGCTGATTTCGGCCATGTTCTCCGGCAGAAAATGGCTTGGCAGTGCACCGGCAGACAGCGATAAATAAGTGGCAGCGCCTCTGGCTTATCTTGCGTCAGAGGCGATTTTTCGGCGGCAATAGCCGTTTATATAGCGGTTGCGACAGCTGTTGATGCATCGATTGACAGAGCAATTGAACGAGCGGTGACGACACCAATCACAAAATCGCGAAGATAAAAAAACGCCGGCAATTGCCGGCGTTTTTCATTGGATAGTCAGTTATTTCTTCAGCGCTGATTCTGCAGTGCGGCCATCGTCGTGGCAGCTTTCACAGGTAGGCTTCTGGCCGACATTGTTGTCGTGCGGTGCGTGACAGTCGGCGCACACCAGATTGCCATCGTGTGGCTTGTGCACAGCGTCCATCTCAGCCAGGGTGCCGTGACAGCTCTGGCACTGCTCAAATTCATAGGCGCCGTCAGCTGATGGGGTTTCGCCCTGGTGGCAAGAGTCACAGCCACCGTTTTCAACGTGGAATTCAGCCAGGGTCTGATCGCCGGCAAAGGCAGTCGGAGCCATGGCAAGGGCTGCAAACGCAGCACCGAAAATTGCACTCAAAAGAGTCTTGGTCACAATGGTATCCTCCAAATGAGACTGCCGTGGGAGTTCTTGTTGCGGTGACTCCCATCAAGCCGTCTGAGTCTTATCACGACATGCTTCAGTTAAATCGATTTGGCCACTGTGGCCCATTCAACCTGTGCCCAGTTTAACAACACGGGCCGGGACAAAATGTGCGCTGAATCATGTAACCGACTGCCCGAAATGGACTTTTACACAATTTCAATACGCCAACCCGAATAATTAACATAACCGAAAAAGCTGTTTCGTCAAATGAAACAAAGCACTGAAACTGAAGCGCTGAACGTAAAAAAGAGGCCCGAAGGCCTCTTTTCCATTGTGTTGATTGTCAGCTAAAGCGCAGATTACTGAGCACGCAGAGCCGCGATACGCTTTTCGAGCGGCGGGTGGCTCATCAACAGCTCAGTGATGGAACGCTTGCCGCTGATCCCGAAGGCCGCCATTTGCGCGGGCATAGCACCGGTTTCAGGGCCGTTACGCAGACGCTCAAGGGCGGCAACCATCTTGGCACGGCCGGCGAGCTTGGCACCGCCTTCGTCGGCGCGGTATTCACGGATGCGGGAGAAGTACGCCACAATCACAGAGGCGAGGATCCCGAACAGGATCTCAAGCACAATCACCACCGCCATGTAGGCCAGCGTGCCAAGGCCTTCGCCTTCTTCATCGTTGCTGGAAACAAAGTTGCTGATAATACCGGCAACCACGCGGGCAGCAAAAATCACAAAGGTGTTCACCACGCCCTGAATAAGGGTCAGGGTCACCATGTCACCGTTGGCAACGTGGCTGACTTCGTGGGCAAGCACGCCTTCCACTTCATCCTGGGTCATGCCGTAGAGCAAGCCGGTGCTCACCGCTACCAACGAGTTGTTTTTGCTCGGGCCGGTGGCAAAGGCGTTCATTTCAGGCGAGTTATAAATCGCCACTTCCGGCATTTTGATACCGGCCTGCTGCGCCTGGCGGGCCACAGTATCAATCAGCCATTTTTCAGTGGCATCCCGTGGGGTAGTGATAACTTCACAGCCCATGGACTTTTTCGCCATCCACTTGGAAATGGCGAGTGAGAAGAAGGCGCCACCGAAACCGAAAATGGCGGCGAATACCAGCAGGCCACCCATGGTCTTGGTATTGACACCCAACAGGGACATCACTATCGACGCAACCACCAGCACGGCCATGTTGGTCAACAGGAAAAGAAATACACGTTTCATTTCAGCTCCTTCAGCGGGCACGACGCCCATACATTCGCTTCTAAGACAAAATATGTCCTGAATTTGATTTTTCAAGGGGACAGCTGCAAATAAAGCGCCCCCTGCTTTTATCCTTATCTGCGGAGTCTATGTGGCTTATATTAAGCGAATCTTAATAAATTCCACCCATTAGGTGACAGCATACGCTTTAGCAGCAGCGGTGTTTCTTGGCGGCGAACTTTGTTAACATGGCCCCATAAAGCGATACCTTTATCACGATAATAACGAGCCTTAATCAGGATTTTTTCATGACCATCAAAGCACTGCTGCTGAGCGCCTCCCGCGTGGGCGACACGCCCTACCTCGAACACACCCTGCCCTTTATCAAGCCGCTGACCGAAACCGCCCGCAACTGGGTATTTATCCCCTATGCCGGCATCAGCCTCGGCTACGATGCCTACCTTGAAAAGGTGCGTGAGGGGTTGAAAGCACTCAATATCCATATCAGTGGTATCCATGAACATGCCGATCCGCGTCAGGCCGTACGCGACGCCGATGGCATTATGGTTGGCGGCGGCAACACCTTTCATTTGCTGCATGAGCTGTATCGTTACGATCTGCTGTTTACCATTCGCGAGCAGGTTGAAGCCGGTAAGCCCTACGTGGGCTGGTCAGCAGGCTCCAACATTGCCGGATTGTCCATCCGCACCACCAACGACATGCCGATTATCGAGCCGCCCTCTTTCACCGCGCTTGGACTGGTGCCGTTTCAGTTAAACCCGCACTACACCGACTATCAGGCGCCGGGCCACAACGGCGAAACCCGCGCCCAGCGCCTGCTGGAGTTCACCCTGGTTGACCCGCTGACACCCATTGTCGGTATCCAGGAAGGCACCGCCCTTTACCGTGAAGGCAGCAGCCTGACGCTGCAGGGTGATAAAGAAGGCTACTTCTTTAAAGGCAGTGTGCAAAAAGAGCCCATTGCCGCCGGCGCCGACTTAAGCCACCTGCTGTAATTAGCGCCACCCACGAAAAAGGTCGCCCCGGCGACCTTTTTCTTTTCTTCTTTTTCGTTTTACTTTGGGGCTGCCGGCATAATTAAGCTAAGCGCCAAGCAGACTCAGGTCCAAAAAGGCGGCGGCTTCCTTGGGCGCTTTACTTGGCAGATACGGCACTGCCCCTAAAAACGGCGCACTCATCAGCTCTTTCAAGGTTTCCAGATTGTCCTGATAATGGGCCATATTCGGGTCGACCCGATTGGCAACCCAGCCTGCGAGCCGTATGCCATCGGCCTGAATAGCCTCCTGGGTCAGCAGCGCATGATTCAGGCAGCCAAGTTTCATCCCCACCACCAAAATCACCGGTAAATCCAGTGCTTTGACAAGCTCTGGCATAAAGCGGCCATCGCCAAGCGGCAAACGCCAGCCGCCGGCACCTTCAATCAGGCAAAAATCACTGCGCGCTATGCTGGTCCAATCGAGTTTGGCCATAATCGCTTCGGGGCTGATATCCACCCCGGCCTCACGGGCGGCGATGTGCGGCGCAATCGCCGGCTCAAAGGCAATCGGATTGATTCGCTGATAATCGAGCTCGCGGCTGGCGTGGGCCATCAGGATCTCGGCGTCGCCATTGCGAAGCCCGTCAGGCGTCATATGGCAGCCCGAGGCCACGGGTTTAACCCCCAGGGTTGAGCGGCATCCCGGCAGGCTGCGCGCCGCCACCAGCATGGCAGCCGACACCAGGGTTTTACCGCAGTCGGTATCGGTTCCGGTCACAAAATGGATCATCAGCTCTCCTTTCGCCGCCTGGCGACCACATAGAGGATTTGATAACTGAGCGGCAGCCCTGCGGCCGTGCGTGTGCGCTCTGCCTGCGCTTCACGCATGAGCCAATCGTTGCGGCCACGAAGCTTACCGGCGCTGCCGGCATCGCGTCTGGCATTGGCGCCCACACCCTTGATGGAATAGATAAGCGCACGCAGATTGTCAAAATGCAGGGTTTCGGTGACAAGCCGCACATCGAGGTGCTGCCAATCCTTTGCTGAAAAGGCCGCTTGTGCCACTTGCGCCGTCATAAAATGATTAACCGAAAAGCCGAGCGCTTCAAGCTCCGGCAAGGAGCCATCGCACACCAGCGCAGCCGCCACCTCGCCGCCGGGGCGTATCACCCGGGCCAGCTCGTCAATGGCCGCAGAAAAAGGCTGACACCACTGAAGCGCAAGGTTGGAATAGGCGCTGTCGATACTGCCATCGGCAAGGGGTAAGCGGGTTGCGTCGGCGCAAAGCACGTGGGCGTCTGAAAAGCGCGCCTTTAAGCGCTCACACATGCCAAAGGCAATGTCCACGGCGATAACCGACGAGGGCGCAACGCCATCAAACGCTGTGCCAGGCCCTGCGCCGACATCAAGCACGGTTCCCTGAAGGCGCGCCATCGACTTAAGCTTGGCCGCGGTCAAGCGCTGCAACACATCATGGTTTGTGTAGTCTGCCGCGCGGGAAAAATGCGTTGCCACATCTTCCTGAATGCTTGGCTTTTGAATGCTTGGCTTTTGATTGTTCGGTTTACGAATGCAAGGCACCTGCCCCGCCACATCAGAAGCGACATCGACCGAAGATGCCAAACCATAATCAAGCTCAGGCGCCATCGGCTGCATCCCCGCGCGGATCAGGTAAATCAGCGACAATACCCGGCAATGTCGTCAGCGATTGCAGCAGCGCATCTATCTCATCTTTGCTGTGGCAGGCACTTAAGGTAATGCGAAGCCGCGGGCTTGGCACAGTTGGCGGCCGGATAGCACCAACCAAAAAGCCTTTTGATTTAAGTATGTTACCTGCATCAAGGCAGAGCGCATTGCTCGCAATCGGCAAAAGCTGAATGGGGCTATTGGCAATGCCTGGTTGCCCGGCGTCCAAAAGAGGCAGATTAAGCTTAGCGGCGCGCCCGGTGAAATAACGGATATTGCTTAGCAAACGCTCACGCTCAGCGCCCGCTTGGATGCACTCAATCGCAACCTTGGCCACATGGGCCTGGGCCGGTGACAGCGCGGTTGAATAGATATAGTGGCGTGCGCGGGCAACCAGATGCTCAATCAGCTCCTGACTGCCTAAAATGGCCGCACCCTGACAGCCCATTGCCTTACCAAAGGTGATGACCTGCAAGGCTGGCAATACCTGCCCTGCTGGTTTTGAGCCAGTGCCTGTATCCCCGTTTACACCGCACTCAGCTGACGAATCCAGCGCCAAGCGGCTAGCGCCCATGCCATTTTCACCAATAATGCCAAAGCCGTGGGCGTCATCCACAATCAGCAGGCTGTTATTGGCGCGGCAAAGCGCTGCAAGGGATGAAAGCGGCGCAAGGTCGCCATCCATACTGAAAATGCTTTCGGTTAACAGCGCAGTACCGGGAAAGCGCTCAAGCAGACGCGCGGCGCCTTCCAGACTGCAATGGGGATATCGGCGCAGCGTCGCGCCCGAGGCCTTAACGCCATCTATCATGGAGGCGTGGATAAACTTATCGGCCACCAGGGCATCTGTGTCGTTAAAAAGGCCGTGGCACAGCGCAAGATTGGCGGCAAAGCCCGAGCAAAAAAGCAGCGCCGCTTCATGGCCTGTGGCGGCGCAAAGCGCCTGCTCGAGTAGCAGATGCGCATCGTGATAACCGCTCACCAAAGGCGATGCGCGGCTGCCGACCCCAAAGCGGCGTGCTCCCTCGGCAAGTGCTTCAGTGAGGCGCGGGTCGCGGGCAAGACCCAGATAATCATTGCTGGAAAAATCCACAAGCTGCGCGTCAAAGAGCCGCCGCTGTCGCCAGAGGCCCAGAGACTCGGCCTCAGCGCGTTCTTGTCGCAGCCGAGTGAGCAGCCGATTTCCTGTGTCATTTACAGACGCATTCACAGACACACCCACAGCCGCACTCATAGACGCGCTCAAAGTCGTACTCAATTGGCCGCGTTGTAAAACAGCGACTTGCCACCAGCCTCAGAGGCAATATTTGCACTCTGACCGGCCTTGGCCACCAGCGCGGCATCTTCTTCAACGGTTGCCGCTTTACCCTGCTCGGCGTTAAGCCCCAACCGGCGGAACAGGTTCATATCATCGTTTTCTTTCGGGTTGGCGGTGGTCAGCAGTTTGCAGCCATAGAAAATCGAGTTGGCACCGGCAAAGAAACACATGGCCTGCAGCTCATCGCTCATGTTTTCGCGGCCAGCCGACAGGCGCACCCGCGAGCGCGGCATCAAAATACGGGCCACCGCAATGGTGCGCACAAATTCGAGCGGGTCGAGGTCGTCAAGCTTATCAAGCGGCGTGCCTGCTACTTTCACCAGCATGTTAATGGGCACTGAGTCCGGATGCTGCTCAAGATTGGCGAGCTGCTGCAGCAAACCGGCGCGGTCTGTGGCCTGCTCGCCCATGCCGACAATACCGCCGGAGCAGACTTTCATCCCCGCCGCGCGCACGTTTGACAGGGTATCGAGCCGGTCCTGATAGGTGCGCGTGGTGATGATATCGCCATAGTATTCCGGCGAGGTATCGAGGTTGTGGTTGTAGTAATCGAGCCCCGCATCCGCAAGCTGGCTTGCCTGATGAGCCGAAAGCATGCCAAGGGTCATGCAGGTTTCAAGGCCAAGGGATTTAACTTCTTTCACCATATCAGTGAGATACGGCATGTCGCGCTCATGGGGATTACGCCAGGCGGCGCCCATGCAGAAACGGGTCGCGCCAGCGGCTTTGGCGGCGCGGGCCTCGGTCAGCACCTTTTCGATTTCCAGCAGGCGCTCTTTTTCAAGGCCGGTATCGTAGCGGGCACTTTGCGGGCAATATTTGCAATCTTCGGGACAGGCGCCGGTTTTAATCGACAGCAAACGGCTGATCTGCACTTCGTTGGGATCGAACACCTCGCGGTGTATGCTGTGGGCACGAAACAGCAAATCATTCATTGGCAAGGCAAACAGTGCCTCGACTTCCTGACGGCTCCAATTGTGACGAACGGTAAAGGTCGACATGCTACTACCCTGATTTGGTCTTTTTCTGTTGGCTAGGATAACCTTGCCCCTTACACTGTCAACGCCAACCAGTGTGCAGGGTTTACTGCTGATTAATTTTTGAGCGCGAAATAACCATGGATCTTGAATTCGACCGCCAGCATCTTTGGCACCCCTATACCTCCATGACCAATCCCTTGCCGGTGCTGGGGGTAACCTCAGCCTCGGGCTGCCGCCTGCGTCTCGATGACGGCCGCGAGCTGATTGATGGCACTTCATCCTGGTGGTCGGCCATCCACGGCTACAGCCATCAAGCGCTGGTTGCTGCAGTGCAGAAGCAAGCAGCGCAGCTAAGCCACGTGATGTTTGGTGGTCTGACCCACGAGGCTGCCATCGACCTTGGCAAAGCGCTGCTCAAACTGACGCCTGCAGGTTTATCCAGGGTGTTTTTTGCCGATTCAGGTTCAGTGGCGGTGGAAGTCGCCATCAAAATGGCCATCCAGTATTGGCAAGGGCGCGGCAAGGCAGGCAAACACAAGCTCCTTACCGTCCTTGGTGGCTACCATGGCGATACTTTTGCCGCCATGAGTGTGTGTGATCCCAATGCCGGCATGCACGGCATGTTTGGCCATCTGGTGGCAAAGCAGCTGTTTGCCTCGGCGCCAAGGGCTGGTTTTGACCGACCGTTTTGCGACGATGACATCCGCGAGCTTAAGACTCTGCTTGAGCGCGAGCACGACAGCATCGCCGCCGTTATCATTGAGCCTATTTTACAGGGCGCTGGCGGCCTCAGGTTTTACAGCCCGGACTACTTAAGGGCGCTGCGCGCCCTTTGCGACCAATATCAGGTGCTGTTGATAGCCGATGAAATTGCCACAGGTTTTGGCCGCACCGGCAAAGCCTTTGCGTGTGAGCATGCCGGCATCACGCCGGATCTGCTCTGCCTTGGTAAAGCGCTCACCGGCGGCATGTTAAGCCTTGCCGCAACCCTGTGCAGCGACGAAGTGGCCGCGGGGATTGGCGATTCACCCGCCGGCGTATTTATGCATGGCCCGACCTTTATGGCCAATCCGCTTGCCTGCGCCGCCGCAAGTGCCAGCCTTGAGCTTTTTGCAAAAGGTGACTGGCAAGCGCAGGTATCCCGTATTGAAGCTGAGCTTAAGCGTGGGCTTGATGATGCCAGTGCATTGCCTCAGGTTGTTGATGTGCGGGTGCTTGGCGCCGTTGGGGTCATTGAAATGGCTGGCAGCATCGATACAGCCTTTGCCATGCACGCCTTCGCCGCGCGCGGCGTTTGGGTGCGCCCCTTTGGACGACTGATTTACGTAATGCCGCCTTATTGCATCAGCAGCGCAGAGCTTGCCGCCCTCACCCGCGCCATGGTCGAGGTCGCCGCCCTTGATGGCATCCTTAAAGCAGAGGTGACCCCAAGCCACGGCTGATGGTGCAGGTTACTTAATTGGGAGGACGGAATGCCGAATGCGAGTGCTGGGAGCCAAATGCAAAGAGGTAAACAGCAAACACAAAAAAGCGGCCAATAGGGCCGCTTTTTGATTTATCAGGGTGGAGAAGCGCCGGTTTACACCGCGTCAGGCTGGTTTTCCGGCAGCGCCGCAACAAAGGCCGGCAGGCTGTTACAGTAATCGCTTATCCGCACTATGTTTGGATAATTATCCAGCGGTACATTAAAGCGGCGGGCGTTATACACCTGCGGTACCAGACACGCATCGGCCAGGGTCACAGTGTCGCCAAAGCAAAAACGGCCACTGTGTTTTACCAGCATCCGCTCCAGCGCTTTAAAGCCTTCGTGGATCCAGTGGTGATACCAGTCGTTTTTGACCTTGTCGTCGAGCGCCATATCGCCTGAAAGGTATTGCAGCACCCGCAGATTGTTAAGCGGATGGATTTCACAGGCAATGGCAAGACACATGGCGCGCACCTGCGCTTTACCAAGGGCGTCCGTTGGCAACAGTGCCATACCTTCGCCGCGCTCTTCAAGATACTCCAGAATCGCCAGCGACTGGGTCAGCGCCGTACCATCATCCAGCACCAAAGTCGGCACCAGATGCTGCGGATTGAGGGCAATATAGTCGCGGCCATGTTGCTCGCCGCCATTTTTGACCAGATGCACGCTCTGGTGCTCTGCTTCAATACCTTTAAGATTCAGTGCAATACGAATGCGATAGGCGGCACTTGAGCGCCAGTAACCGTAGAGTTTCATTCGTGTCTCCAATCCCCTGTGACGGGCATGAGCCCCTGTGAGAATAAGTCTGTGACAGTGAGCCAGCGACAAAAACGCCGCCCTCGGGCGGCGCTGTCAAAGCCTGACTCAGGCTTTATATTCTACAACCTGCTGATCGATGGCGCCGAAAATACTCTTGCCGGCATCGTCGAGCATTTCGATACGAACGCGGTCACCAAAGCGCATAAAAGGTGTGCTCGCTTTGCCATCGGCAATCACTTCGAGCATGCGCTTTTCGGCCAGACAGCTTGAACCTGCGCTGCGGTCATAGTTTGAAATAGTGCCTGAGCCGATGATGGCACCGGCGCCGAGCGGACGGGTCTTGGCCACGTGGGCAATCAACTGGCTGAAGTTAAAGGTCATGTCCACGCCGGCATTGGGCTTGCCAAAAAGCTCACCGTTCAGGTGGGTGATAAGCGGCAGATGCACCTTGCTGTCCTGCCACTTGTCGCCAAGTTCATCGGGGGTGATGGCAACAGGCGAGAAGCTGCTCGACGGCTTGGACTGGAAGAAACCAAACCCTTTGGCAAGCTCGGCAGGAATAAGGTTACGCAATGACACGTCGTTCACCAGCATCAACAGTTTGATGTGCTTGGCGGCATTGTCGCTGCTTACGCCCATCGGCACATCGTCGGTGACCACGGCGATTTCAGATTCAAAATCGATACCCCAGTCTTCGCTGCCCATTTCGATGTTGCTGCGCGGCGGAATAAAGCTGTCGGAGCCGCCCTGATAAAACAGCGGATCGGTCCAGAAGGTTTCCGGCATCTCGGCGCCGCGGGCCTTGCGTACCAGCTCAACGTGGTTCACATAGGCGCTGCCATCGGCCCACTGAAAGGCACGTGGGAAAGGCGACAGACACTTGGTCTCATCGAAATCCACGGTGTTTTCCAGCACGCCGGCGTTCAGGGCATCGTACAGCTCGGTCAGCTGCGGGCTCAGTAAATCCCAGGCATCCAGAAGCTGTTGCAGGGTGTGGGCAATGGCGGGTACGGCAACGGCCTTGGTCAAATCACGGCTGACCAGCATCAATTGGCCATCACGGCGTCCATTGTTATATGTAGCTAATTTCATTCTCTGCTCCTGTCCTGTGTCGACCCTCACCCTGGGGGTGGCAGTCCTGTGTGGCGTAACAAATACCCCAAGCGGCGACCGTTGAAAATAGCGTGACCAAAATCACAGTTCGCGGGGCTTTGACGCCTTTTGTAAACTTTAACGTACAGACTGAAACCGCCCCACTGGCCGTGGGTGGTCGGCTTCAGCTTTGGTGAGTTTTTGCCCGTTTTACTGGCAAATTCCTGTTACAGCCGACTCAGCGCTTTTTGCTGATCCGGTATTCCCTGAGTTTGTTGGCAATGGCGGTGTGGCTGACGCCGAGTTTTTTCGCAAGCTGCCGGGTGCTGGGGTACGCAGGGTACAGGCGGCGCAGCAAACTTGCCTCAAACTGACGCATGGCATCATCGAGTGTGCCTTCGAACTGATTATCAAAGTAGCCAAAGCCTTCGGCGTAGGAGGGCAGTTTCAGCTGCTCGACTGTGAGCTCCGCCGAGCCATCCCACATGGAGACGGCGCGAAACACCGCATTTTTAAGCTGACGCACGTTGCCGGGCCAGGCATAGCTCAGCAAATGATCCCGACAGCTTGGGGAAATGCGCCGCATCGGGCTTGAAAGCTGCTGGCTGTAATGCTCAAGGAACATTTCGGTCAGCGGAATAATGTCGACCTTGCGCTCACGAAGCGATGGCATATGGAACGACAGCACGTGGATGCGGTAGTAGAGATCTTCACGAAACTCGCCAAGCTGACACAGCTCCGCAAGGTTTTTCTGACTCGAGCAGATAATGCGCACATCCGCCCTCACCTCTTCATCGCCGCCGATACGGCGAAACGAGCCTTCGGTAAGGAGGCGCAGTAACTTCACCTGGGCAGCCTTGGACATTTCAGCGATTTCATCGAGAAACACGCTGCCGCCCTTGGCTTCTTCAAACAGGCCGCGTTTGACTATCTGGCCGTCGCGGACAAAGCCAAACAGCTCTTCTTCGGCGGCGCTGTCCGGCAGTGCGGCGCAGTTAATGGCAATAAAGGGATGCTCGCGGCGCATGCTGGCATCGTGACAGGCCCGGGCCATCAGCTCCTTGCCGGTGCCGGTTTCACCTGTGATAAGCAGCGGCGCGTCAAGCTGCGCCATGCGTCTGGCCTGCTTGAGCACCTCTTTCATCTTATCGGACACCGCCAGCACGTTCTCAAAGCCGGCGGTCTGGTTTTGCAGAGCGTTGAATTGCTTGCCAACTCTTGCCGGGGATTTGAGTGACACCACGGCGCCGGCGAGAATGGTTTTATCATCATCGTCCGGCAAATAAATCGGCAGCATTTCGGCCAGGTATTCGTTTTGGGAAATTTGCACCCGGGTCGCCTGTGCAAGCGCCTTGCCTTCGCTGAGCCAGCGGGCAAAGTTAAAGCCCTGCACCCAATGGTTGAGCGACTCTTCAACCACTTCATGCTCCTTCATGCCAAGGGTCATCAGCGCCGATTCATTCACAATCCGGATGCGGCCTTTGACATCGATAGAAAACACGCTGTCGGGCAGGGTGCGCAGCAGGGTTTTCAGGGCGTAATGCTCCTGCTCGGAGGGCATAAAGGAGACGGTACGCACATCGTGCACGCTTTCGACTTTGCGAATTTGCGGCATCAGCGCGCTTAAGGTTTCAAAACTAACTTCGGCAAACTGGAAATACAGGAACCCGCGGTTGCTGGCATCGATGGCAAGAAGGTTAATGCCGTACCGCTCAAGCACGGTAAGAATATCCTTCGCCAGACCAACCCTGTCCTGACAGCTAACTTCCAAACGCATATCTGCATGTATCCCTGTTGTGGTCTTGTTTTAGGGGCGTCAAGCTGACCGGCGCAGCGCCAGTCATACTTGCAAGAGTACTTGGCGCTATACGGTAGAAGGAATTAGATAAAGTGGCAAGTCTTGTTTACAGCAGTCTCATTGAGGACTAAAAAAATCAGCCCGCCACTTAAAGTAACGCGCTGATTTTACTACAGGAAAACTCAGGCGAGCAACTGGTCGGTCTTGGCCGCCATGATAAAGTCGTTGCGGTGCAGCCCTTTGATGGAATGGGACCACCAGGTCACAGTCACCTTGCCCCACTCGGTGAAAATACCCGGGTGGTGGAACTCTTCTTCGGCAAGGTCAGCCAGCTTGTTGGAAAAGGCCATCGCCTGTTTGAAGTTTTTGAACTTGTACACCCGCTCAAGCTGCATCACGCCATCGCGCACCTGCACACTCCAGTCGGGGATCATCCGGATAAGCTCAGCCAGCTCCGCATCGGTCACTTTGGGGGCGTCGGCCTGGCAAGCCTCACACTTCATGGTTGCTAATTCGCTCATTACTGCTCCTTATTATTATCGGTCAAACGGCCTTCGCCTTGGGTGCAAACAGGGGCGCATGCAAACCCAACTGACGGGCACGGGCAACGGATTGCATAATGTCCATACCGGCAATCTCGTCGAGAAAATCAATGGACTCAATTTCAAAATAGACGGGCTGCATAATATCAATCCGGTAAGGCGTGCGCAGCACATCAATCAAATCAAAGGGTTTACGCTGCGGCGTATCGCCAAAGGCGTACAGGGTTTCACCGGGCGAACTTAAAATGCCACCGCCGTAGATGCGACGCTCGCCGCTGGCTGACTTAAGCAGGCCAAACTCCACGGTAAACCAGTACAGCCGCGCCAGAAACACCCGCTCTTCTTTGGTCGCCGCCAGTCCGAGTTTGCCGTAGGTGTGGGAAAAGTTGGCAAAGGCCGGATTAGTCAGCAGAGGGCAGTGGCCGAAAATCTCGTGGAAAATATCCGGCTCCTGGAGGTAATCAAACTCTTCGCGGGTACGGATAAAGGTCGCCACCGGAAAACGGCGACTGGCCAGCAGTTCAAAAAAACGCTCAAAGGAGATAAGCGCCGGTACCGCAGCGGTCTGCCAGCCGGTGGTTTCAAGCAGCACCTTGTCTACTTCACCAAGCTGAGGGATACGGTCAGTGGGCAGTGCCAGACGCTCAAGACCGTCCAGATACTCCTGACAGGCACGGCCGGGCAGGTTTACCGCCTGACGGGCATAAAGCTCAGACCAAATCTGATTTTCAACATCCGGATACGCGATAAAGCCATGCTCATCCGGCTTACGGGCAACATACTGTGTACTCATCTCGCTTTCACTTCACGTTAACTGCAACCCCCCCATAGTGTTCCAGCTTGGTTTTTTTGTTAACTGCTTCACGTTTTATTCCGCCGCGATGTGGCAGCCAATTTCGTAAAGCTTTTATTACAAGTTAAAAACAGAGTAACAACTCAACCCCATGCCAATTTGCAATCATCACAGCGGCGGATAAAGTCTCACCGCCCATGGGCGAAAAGCATAAAAATATTCACGAAAATCACTGCGCTTCATGATTTTTGGATTTGGCTCCATTAGAATAAGCAGCTGGAATGACAGTCGCATCAGGCGACACACTTTTTTACCCACCAGGGCAATCTGACTAAGGAATACCATGAAACAGACCAACATCCGTAAGGCCGTGATCCCCGTTGCCGGTCTGGGTACCCGTATGCTTCCGGCCACCAAGGCCATCCCAAAAGAAATGCTGCCGGTCGTTGATAAGCCGCTGATCCAGTACGTGGTCAGTGAAGCCATCGCCGCCGGGATCAAAGAAATTGTGCTGGTTACCCACGCCAGTAAGAACTCCATCGAAAACCATTTCGATACCTCGTTTGAGCTCGAAGCGCAGCTCGAGCGCCGGGTTAAGCGTCAGTTGCTGGCCGAAGTACAGGCCATTTGCCCTAAAGACGTGACTGTGATCAGCGTGCGTCAGGCCCAGGCCAAAGGCCTTGGTCACGCCATTCTGTGTGCCCGCCCCGTGGTCGGTGACGAGCCATTTGCGGTGCTACTGCCGGATGTGATCATCGATGACTCCAAGAGCAATCTGACCACAGATAACCTCGCCGCCATGGTGCGCCTGTTTGATGAATCCCAGGTTGGCCAAATCATGGTAGAAGAAGTGCCACACGAGATGGTAAACCAGTACGGTATTGCCGACGTGAAAGGCCATCTGCTGCAGGCAGGTGAATCCACCGCCCTCGATGCGCTGGTTGAAAAGCCAAAAGTAGATGAAGCGCCATCCAACCTCGCCGTGGTGGGTCGTTATGTACTGCCAAAGGAAATCTGGCCACTGCTCGCCCGCACTCCAGCCGGTGCCGGGGATGAAATCCAGCTGACCGACGCTATCGCCATGCTGATGAATGAAACCCAGGTCAACGCCTACGGCATGGTCGGCAAGAGCCACGACTGCGGTAACAAACAAGGTTACATGCAGGCCAACGTGGAATATGCACTGCGCCACAACGAACTCGGCAAAGAGTTCGCTAAGTATCTGAAGCAAGTTGTAAAAGGACTTAACTGATAATGACTATTCTTGTGACCGGCGGAGCCGGCTACATCGGCAGCCACACTGTGGTTGAACTGCAAAATGCCGGCATGGATGTGCTGGTGCTGGATAACCTCTCCAACGCCTCGATTGAAGCGCTGGAGCGGGTGACTCGGATCACCGGCAAAACCGTGCCCTTTGTGCAGGGGGACATCCTCGATAAAGCCTTGCTGCAAAAAATCTTCAGTGAAAACCGCATCGATGCGGTCATTCACTTCGCCGGTCTCAAGGCGGTGGGCGAATCTGTCGCCCAGCCGCTGCGTTATTACGAAAACAACGTGACCGGCACCCTGGTGCTGTGTCAGGTGATGGCGCAGCATCAGGTGTTCAAACTGGTGTTTTCCTCGTCGGCGACCGTGTATGGCGATCCATCGAGCCTGCCTATTACCGAAGATTTTCCCACCGGGGCGACCAATCCCTATGGTCAATCCAAGTTGATGGTGGAGCATATCCTGGCCGATTTGTACGCCTCGGATAATCGCTGGAACATCGCCAGACTGCGCTATTTCAATCCGGTTGGCGCCCATGCCAGCGGCTTGATTGGTGAAGATCCCAACGGTATTCCCAACAACCTGATGCCTTTTATCAGCCAGGTGGCGGTTGGCAAGCGCGCCAAACTGGCGGTATTCGGCAACGATTACCCGACCCACGACGGCACCGGCGTGCGCGATTACATCCATGTGGTCGATTTGGCGCTCGGTCATTTAAAGGCACTGGAAAAACTCAACACCCTGCCCGGGCTTGTGACCTATAACCTGGGTACAGGTCAAGGCTACAGCGTGCTGGACATGGTCAAAGCCTTTGAGAAAGCCTCTGGAAAAACCGTGGCTTATGAAATTGCGCCCCGCCGCCCGGGCGACATTGCCGCCTGTTACGCCAACCCCGACAAGGCCCGCAAAGAGCTTGGTTGGGAAGCGACCCGTGGTGTGGATGAGATGGCCCAAAGCAGCTGGCGCTGGCAGTCGGGCAATCCCGACGGTTATCGGTAACCTAAGGTCAGGGTCGTAAACCTATGAGTGACAGCATCAATTTAAGTCGCCGCCGCCTGTTCAGCCGTCGAAAAGACGATGCGCTGCGGCCGCCTTATGTGCGCGCTGACATTGAGTTTACCGACCTTTGCACCCGCTGCGGCAAATGCGCCGAAGCCTGTGAAACCGCCATCATCATCAAGGGAGATGGCGGCTTTCCTGAGGTGTCCTTTGCCGATGCGGAGTGCACTTTCTGCGGCCGCTGCCACGAAGCCTGTGACGAAACCATTTTTGATGCAGCCCTCGAGCCGCCCTGGCCGCTCAAGGCACAAATATCAACCAGTTGCCTCGCCGCATCCGGCATTTGGTGTCAAAGCTGCAAAGATGCCTGCGATGAGCGCGCCATTCGCTTCACCCCGGCCATTGGCAAAGCACCGATGCCAGAGCTTGAGCTTGACGCCTGCACCGGCTGTGGTGCCTGCGTTGCGCCCTGCCCATCGCACGCCATCAGCATTATTAAACCCAGTAACTGAACCTTAGTAACTGGACCTTAGTACCTGAACATCAGCAACTGAACCTCAATTCGCATCGCGTTGATGTCATCGCGAAGCCAAATCAAAGCGCGAAGCCAAATCAAAGGGCGCAGCCAAATTAAAGAGAGCAGCCAAATCAAACTGCCGCGCATTTTCTTGCACAAGACTACTGCGTTGACTTATTTCACTGTTGTATTTCTCTGGCTTATTTCACAGGGCTTTTACAAAGGGCTTTTACACAGCGCTTTTACAAAAAGTTCAGAAATACTGGCCAATTTTCTGACGCCGGCGCCAAATATTAGTGGTTTGCAGCGCCGTCAATCGAGGTTAACATCTTGCAAACTCGTTACCCATACTTAAGTATTATGCTTGGAAAAAGTAAAAAATCTGCCGCTGGACTGACTTTCATCTCCCCCGGCACCCGCCTTTGCGGTGATACGCATTTTGAAGGCGAAGCGCTGGTCGGCGGCGAGCTGCAGGGCAATATTCACGGCCAAAGCAAGGTGACAATCGAGCAAGGTGGCGTCATAGACGGCATTTTAAGCTGCCGCGAGCTCAAGGTATCTGGCCTGTTCAAGGGCAAGCTCAAGTGCGACAAACTCATAGTAGCCGGCGGCGGCACCGTCGATGGCGAAGTCAGCTGCAACTCGATGGAAATCTTTGAAGGCGGCCAGTTTATCGGCGTGCGCACCCGTGACAGCGCGCCATCCGTGGATGAGAGTGATGCGGTAAACAGCTCACCGCTCACGCCGCATCTGGCGGCAGATTAGATCGGGCCTGTCACTCACACAGTCGGTATGCATAAGCTAAGTCGGCCGAATAAACCAAGTCGGCACGAATAAGCTCAGCCGGTATCAATAGCGTGGCAACCTTGGCCACGCTATTGATAACAAAGCCGCTCGTTTCCAGCCATCCACCGTTTCCTCCCCGTTACAATTTTCGGCTATACATTTTGCAGATAAAAGGGCTGTCATCTGCGCCATCAACTGGCAACATCGTTAACCAATTGTTAAAACCTTGACCTTCATCAACACCCTCAGATGCCACTGTGCTAACGTTAACTCAAATCGCCTGAGTCACGTGAACGATGAACAAACCCCTTGATAAACAGCTGGCCGAGCTTGAGATTTTTTCACTGCTGTTGTTTCGCGCCATTTTTGAATCCGGCCATGCCAACATTGCCGCGCGGCAACTGGATGTGTCAGCGCCCAAGGTCAGCCGCGCACTTGCAAGCCTTAGAGCTGCGCTTGGTGATGAGCTGTTTTACCGCCGCCAGCAGGGGCTCAGACCCACGCCTCTGGCTGAGCAGATCTATCCTGCCATTCGCGAGCTGACCGACAGCATTGCCGGGCTGTCGCAGAGCCTTAAAGCATGTCAGGACTACGGCCAGCGAGGGCCTGCCAGGTTTGAAATCGCCATCAGCTCAGGCTTGATGATTGCACTGGCGCGGCAATTAAGCCGCCGTGAGCCACACTCAGCCGAGGTGCGGCTGCATCTGTGGCAAGCGGATTCGGCAGATAAAATCCATGCAGGTGAACTGGATCTCGGGCTTGCGCTGACGCCGGAAAGCCATGGCGAGCTTAATTTCGAGCGCATTCTTGATATTGGTGGCCTTAATCTTGTTGGCACGCTGAGCCACCCTATCTGGCAGCTGCATCAGCCCACTCTAGAACAAATCTGCGAATACCCCTTTTTATGCATGAATCATCCCGGCTTTAACGACAAAGTAGACCCGCTCGAGCTTTTTTGTCAGCGCGAAGGCTTGCCGCCGCTTAATGTGATCCGCCTTAGCGATAAAGAGGAGTGGTATGCCCAACTGTTAACCAGCCAGTGCCTTGCCTTTGCGCCGCCGCTTGGCATGCAGCTGCTGGCAGCACTGCCGGAGCTTAAACGAGAGCCCCTGCCCCAATCTGAGCTGGCACGCCTGCACCATGGCATAGCGCCGCCCGGGCTCTATCTTGTTGAAAAACCGATTCACCATCGAAGATACAACGACGAATTTCGGCAGCAAATTATCAGTCTTATCAGCGCCTGTTGATGGCCAGTAAGCGCAGGCTTTGAATTTGAAAGCCTTGTGGCTAAACGCTTTGAGGTTGAAAGCTCTGAGATTAAAAGCTCTGAGATTAAAAGCTCTGAATTTGAAAGCCTTGTGATTGAAAGCTTAAAAAACATAAAGCGGATAAACGGCCTGTTGCGCTCTGCCAGTCAAATCTTCCAGAAAAACGCCAATAAACTCAGCCAATAGCTCAATAAACTCAGCTCACACCTCGCTAAATTACCGCTTTTGAAATTGCCAATTGCCGAAATTGAAATTCGCATTTGCGAGTCTGAAGTCGGATTTCACACATTTGAAACAAGGATTTAAATACCTCTTTATATATACAACTATCGTCCCATAATGAGATCACTGCGATGGCAGTCTTAAAGGTTAGAAAGGGACGCAATGATGAAAAACTACAACAAATCTCTGCTGACAATGGCACTCCTCAGTGCCTTGACCCTTACCGCCTGCGGCGACGGTAAAGACGGTCAGGATGGCGCTCCCGGCAGCCCCGGCGCGCCGGGCACCCCCGGAACCCCAGGCACGCCCGGCACACCCGCCGGCGCCACAGTAACTAACGCCAATAACCCTGCCGATATCAGCTTCGAAATTCTCCCCGCCGATTTGAAAATCAATGGTTCTGGTGAGTTCAGCATTAAATTCAAAGCCATGGGCAAAAATGCCCAGGGCAAATCCGCCGCCTTTACCGGTCTGGACATGATTTCGCTCTACTCACTCACCCTGAAAAGCAACAGCTCCGGCAGCGGCGCGCCGCTTGAGTGGGTCAACAACGCCATGGTGCAGGACAAGGGCTCGTCCATGTACTGTACCCTTACCGGCACTTATACTTCCCGCGGCCAAACCGGCAACGCCTGTACCCTGGTGGAAGACCCAAGCGCCCCCGGCACCTATACCGGTACCTGGACCCATGAGGGTGCGGCGCCCATCATGTACGCCAACGATGATTTGAACGCCACCCACCGCTTCTTCCTGCGGGCATACAATGTCAAAGACGATACCGGCACCACCCTTGCCGACAAAGTGCTGTCGGCCCGTATCGATTACATCCCCGCCAGCGGCGCCCTGGTTGACGCCAGCGGCAAAGACACAGTCACAGACGCCGCCTGTATCAACTGTCACGGCGAAGCCGATGGCCGTATCGCCAAGATTGAAGCCCACCATAACTATCAAAGCGTTGAAAACTGCGTAGCCTGCCACAACCCCGGCAATCAACCGGACGAAACCCAGCTTGCCGACGGCTGGCTGTTTGACTTTGGCCCCATGGTGCACCGTATTCACGCCGGCCACCATATCAGCGAATTCCTCTCGGGCGATGCCAAAGAGTACTTTGGTGAGCTTGGCTTCCCGGGCGAGCTCAGTGAATGTACCAGCTGTCACAACAACGGCCCATCCTGGAGCGACAACCTCTACCGCGAGGCCTGCGTTGGCTGCCACATCAATGTGAATTTCGAAACCGGTGAAGGCCACTCAGAGTTTGATTTGGCCCAGGCCGACGACACCCAGTGTAAATCCTGTCACGGCAGCGGCAGCTTAAGTCCAGCCCTGGTTCACAATGTGGGTAAACGCGCTGAATATGCTGAACTTTTCAAAATTGAGCCCATCAGTGCTGTAGTGACTGACCCAACCGCAGACGACGGTAAAAAAACACTGACAGTCAAAGCCAAGGTCACCATGAACGGCGCACCGATTGCCGACGGCACTGTGCTGACCGATTACATGACCAGCACTACCCGTCCGCTGCTTATCGGTAACGTCAATCCCCAGGGCTTCGTCAATGGCGACTTGAACCTGCGGGTGACCGACAGCCCCACACTGTCCGGCGGCGTGTTAACCGTCAGCAAAGCCTTTAACGACACCCAGCTGACCGGCACTGTGTATGTCACAGGTGAAATTCAGGTCTGCGCCGATAAGGGCAAAGTGGTGAAATGCCGCGATGGCTCAGGTAACCCGGTGGAAGGTCTGGAGTTTGGCATAGAGCGTGGTTTGGCAAACTCAGCCCCGATTGCCTACTTCAATCTGGACGACCCCATGGGCGCAACCGTGAAAGCCAGAATGGACACCGCCAGTCGCATCACAGTCGATGAAGCCAAGTGCAACAGCTGTCACCAGAACCTCACCCACGTCAAAGGCACCCACGGCGTGACCGAGTTTACCCAGTGTATGAACTGTCACAACACTCTGTATGGCGCCTCCGGTCACGCACCGGTTGACTACGACACAGGTGAAGTGGACGCCGATGGCAATCGCATCTTCGCGCCGGTGGAAGGTTTAAGCTTCAGTAACCGCGACCTGTTTACTGTGGCCCACCGCTTCCACAGCGGTAACTGGGATGCAGGCCGAGGGATCCCCGCCATTTATCTTGACAAGAACATGGCACTGCAAGGTTATCCCGGCGTGGCAACCGACTGTTTTGCCTGCCACCAGGACAACGCCAAGTTCTTTGCCAACGATGGCGGCCTGACTTCCGGCAAACGCGCCATCAAAGTCAGCCGAAGTGCTGAAGAATACATCACTCCCGTGGCTGAAGCCTGCCGTACCTGCCACGAGCACTCAGATGCAGCCGCAGTGGCCCACTTCAGAAGTAACGGTGCCTATGTTCAGGGCGAGCCTGCCACCACAGCCAATCTGCCGGTGGAAAGCTGCTCAACCTGTCACGGTGAAGGTAAGGCTTACGGTATCGATAAAGTCCACACATCGTCCTCCCATTAGAGGGAAACCTGAAGGCGACTGTGCGGCGCCTTCAACGCACCAAAGAGCTTCCCATCTCTGCAACACTTTCAGGGGCCCCTCGGGGCCCCCTTTTTTATAGCGTTGTGGCTGGATGAAAGGAAAGGCTTACGATGACTCTGCTGTCTCGGCACTGGCCATCAGCCGGGCAGTATCAATCTCTGTTTTCAGTTGCCGCAATTGTCTGGCAACCGCAACCGGCTCATCGTCAAGGGCATCGGCGGGAATAAACAGGTGAAATCCAAGCTCACGCTCGAGCAGCAAACAGCGGTGGCCAAACATCGCCAGCACGCCGCGGTAACGCTCGCCATGGGTAACAAGCGGCGTAAATTCGGCGCCAAGCTGCTGCTCAAGGGCATTTTCAATATCAGTTTGCGCGGCAGCCGTCATCATCAGCGGCCGCTGCTCCGACAAGAGTCCGGTGGCAAGCCGCGGCGAGATAGAATCAAGCAGTGGATTGATTTTCTTAAGCTTAATACCAATAAATGGCAAATCCAGACTGCCAAGCCCCTGACTGACTCTCGGCACATCAATGCGCTGAATATTGTCCCAGCTTACGCGGTAACTGCCGCGGCGATGGAAATAACCAAGGCCGTCGCTATCGGCGACAATTGACTCAGGCGGCTGCGACAGTTTGGCGTAACCCAGCACCAAACCCACGGCGCCAAGGGCGAACATCACCAGTCCTATCCCAAAATAAACTTTGGCAAACAAAAAGATGCAAAGTGCGGTACAAAAAAGCAGACCACTGACAAACGCAAGCGTGATGCCGTTGCGTTTACTGTGGGGGCGGATAACCAAAAGCACCGCCTGCTCCTGTGCAGCCTGCGCACCGCTTGTGGCGTTATTGCCGGCGCTTGTCGGCGTCTCTTTTACGGCGTCTTTTTCGTTCAACTCGCCTGACATTATTGATACCTCAGCGAAAACCACAGCATACCGACATATTCATGGATAGCACGCTGCGAGGTGTAAAGCTCGCGCGCATCAAGTCGCCACCAATAGCCGCTGCGGGCAGTAAAATCGGTGGGCGCCGCCGAGGCGCTGATGCCTTCGTGGCTGAACATAGCCATGGCCCGCGGCATGTGCGCCGCAGACGTCACCAGACGGATATGCTCGATACCAAGGGGCTTGAGCGAACGGGCTTCTTCAAGGGTATCCATGGCATCGGGCAGCAGCAAAATGCGTTCGGGTTCGACCCCAAGTTCGATGGCGGCTGCCTTCATGGTCTCGGCGTGGCTGGTTTCATTAAGGCCGCCGGAAAATCCGCTCAGCACCAAACGGCACTGATTGCCAAGCTTGAGCTGACGCAGCCCTTCTGTGAGTCTGGCAAGGGCGATGGCAGACAATTTATGCACCGCCGTCCCGGCAATGGCATCTTCATGACCTGAGCCCAGCACCATCACAGTGCAGGCACCCTCGATGGGTAGTGAGTTCACCGCATAGCGGCTTTCCAGCGGCAAGGTAATAAGGCGGCTGCCAATACTCGATGACAGAAACACCAACAGCGCCATGGCAAGGACCAGAGCAAAGCGGGCCAGATGATGGCGGTGGCGATAACCAAGAAACAAGCTGATGCCAAGCAGCAAAGTAACCAGCGGCAGCGGCATCACCAGTAAAGAGACGACTTTTTTAAGCCAAAACATGGAATAAAGAGATTAAGGACTGATAGCGCCAAAGCTTACCCAAGGGCGTGGGCGCTTGCCAGCACTATCAGGCTCAAAGCGAATCTCACTCAAAGCAAGCCGCGCTCAAAGCGAATCTCACTCAAAGCAAGGCGCGCTCAAAGCATGGCGCGCCCAAGGCAGGACGCCATGGCCTAGGCCTTACACCTAAGCCGATGGCGAAGCGCCGGCCTCAGCGCTTCTCCCACAGCCACGCGGCGCCGCGCACGCCCGACGAGCAGCCGTACAGGTTTTGAACCACAGGGGTGCGGCACTCACGCCCCACCACGTAGCTTGCCAGAATGGGCGGCAGGCGCTCATAAATTGCCTGCACGTTGGACATACCGCCGCCAAGCACAATCGCATCCGGGTCAAGCATGTTAACAACGTGTGCAAAGGCGCGGCCAAGGCGGTCGAGGTAGCGATCAAACGCCTCATTGGCAAGTTTGTCGCCACCATCTACCAGCTGCATGATCTCCACGCCGCTTTTGGCCTTGCCGCCATGGGCATTGAAGTCGCGCACAAAACCTGTGCCGGAGACAAAGGTCTCGATACAGTCACGGTTGCCGCAAAAACATTCGGTGCTGTTGAACTCATCCGCGCGCATCCAGGGCAAGGGATTATGACCCCACTCGCCGCCAATACCATTGCCGCCGCCATGTACCCGGCCGTGAATGGCAATGCCAGCGCCGCAGCCTGTACCCAAAATCGCGCCGAACACCACGCCTTTGCCGGCCGCCGCGCCGTCTACCGCTTCAGACACCGCAAAGCAGTTGGCGTCGTTGGCAACCCGCACTTCACGGCTGAGCAGTTTACCCAAATCCCGGTCGAGCGGATGGCCGTTAATCCAGGTCGAGTTGGCATTTTTAACCAGCCCCGTATAAGGCGAAATCACCCCGGGAATACCGATGCCCAGCGTGCCGCGACAACCCAGAGTTGTTTCGGCTTCGTTTACCAGAGTTACGATGGCATTCAGCGTGCCGTCGTACTCCCTTGGCGTGGCGATCCGCTTTCGAAAAAGCTCACTGCCATCGTCACCAAGGGCCACCAGTTCAATCTTGGTGCCCCCCAGATCCACACCCATTCGCATCATCAGGTCTCTCCCAGTTCGCATTCACGCTTACCTGTTGTTCCACCCCGGCGCCGTAGCCATAAACCAGGGATTCAATATGTCTTCTTTACTGTTGTAGCGAAGCGGCTCGTTTGTATCAAACTGCACCACCTGTCCACCGGCGCTTTCAAGCACCGCCTGCGCCGCCGCCGTATCCCACTCACTGGTGGGGCCAAGGCGCGGATACAGATCGGCGCGCCCTTCGGCGAGCATACAAAACTTAAGTGAACTGCCCACACTGAGCATCTCGTGCTCACCAAGGGTATTCAGGTAACCCGCCATGGCATCTGACTGATGGGAGCGGCTGCCAACCACCACAGGCACAGCGCGCAGTGGCGCATTAACGACTAACGCTTCGCGCTTACCATCTACCTCAAGATAGGCGCCAACGCCCCTGGCGCCAAGGTAGCTTCGACCAAGCACCGGCGCATAAACCACGCCAGCCACTGCCTCGCCGTCACGAATAAGGGCGATGTTGACGGTAAACTCACCGTTGCGCTTGATAAACTCCTTGGTGCCATCCAGCGGGTCTATCAGAAAATATTCCTGCCAGTGACGGCGGGTTTGCCACGGGATCACCGCTTCTTCTGACAGCACAGGCACATCGGCGAAGGCACTGGACAGCGCCGCCACTATCACGCCGTGACTCGCCAAATCGGCCGCGGTCACCGGACTGTCGTCGCTTTTCTGGCTGATATCGAAATCGTGCTGGCCGTATACCTGCATGATGGCATCGCCGGCATCACGGGCTATCTGCCCAAGTTGCTCAAGTAAGTCGATATTCAAAGTCACCATGGTTATTTCCTCTTAAAGACCGGCATCATCGGTACTGGTGCAGATGCCCGGAACAGCCGCCGCTGCTGCGTTAACACAGCCAGCCGCACAAGCAAAAACTTGCGCCAGCAAAAAGCCGCAGCCGCCACAAAAGCGGCATTATGCCACTGACAGCACAGAGGAAATAATAACAATTTCGTTAAATTCAGTGCCAAAGATACTAAGGCAGGGCAGGATTTGAGAAAAGTGCTGCAACCGTCAGTGCATTCGTATTCAGCGCCTTTGTCTTGGCGAAGGGACGGCTTTTACCGCAAAGCGCACCGCCTGTGCAGGCAAGGAAGCCTTTTACAAGCAGCCTTTCACAACTTTAACAAGACGCCCTTACCAAAAGGACACGCTCAGCAAACCAAGGCTCCCGACTAAGCTCAAAAGACGAAAGTTGCTTAACAGAAAGGTCAGCGGACAAGAGCCGCCGCAAGGGGGGGGAGAACGGGTAACCCGGCGGTTACCCGTTTCGCGGCAGGTTAGTCTTGTCGCGGCAGATTAATCTTTTCGTGGCAGGTTAATCTGAGAAATGGCGGATAAGCTCATCCAGATGTCGATGGCCGCGGGATTGAAGGAACTCAAGCAGCGCCATCGGCGAGCGGTTAAGAAGCCGCACCCTTGGGTAAAGCGCGCCGTCTATTACGGCCAGCGACTTATCAAAGTTACCCAAATCAAAGGCAACGTGGGCATCAGAGCCCATCACCAACTGGGCATCCAGTGTCGCCGCCATGCGCGCAATCGCGAGGCAATTCTCTTCGCTGCCCCTGCGCGACGCGGTAAAAGACGAGTTATTGATTTCAAGCGCCACATTACAGGCCTTGGCAGCCGCGACCACAGCGTCAATTTCAATGGGATAGGCTGGGTTGCCGGGATGGGTAATGATGTCCACCACACCCGACTCGATGGCGGCAATCATGGCTTTGGTATGGGTCAGTTTATCGCTCGGGGCAAACACCGGCTCGTGAAATCCAGCCTGCACCAGATCAAGCTCGGCAAGATAGTCGCCGAAATAATCGATTTTGCCGCTTTCATCCATGATATTGGCTTCAATGCCCCGCAAAATCCCGACCCCATCCCACACCCGCGGCAGCACCCGTAAATTGACAAAATGCCAGAAGTGCGGCGCATCTTTCATGGCCGGGCCATGATCTGTGGTGGCAAACAGCGCTATGCCTTTTTGCCGTGCCACCGCCAGATAATCGTGAATGGTGCTGTAGGCGTGGGTCGAAGCCACTGTGTGGCTGTGGGTGTCTACCGGAAACTGCATCGTGACTCCTGGGGTTAGCGTCAGGCCTGATTTGCAGCCTGCTCGGCTTCCTCCCAGGCCTGGCGTTTACGATAAATGGTTGAGGCACTGATATCCAAAAGCGCGGCCGCCTTGGGAATATTGCCCTCACAGGCTTCAATAGCCTGCTCGATAATGGCTTTTTCGGCAAGCCACAAGGGCTTGATACCGTCCGGTGCCTCGGCGAAAAATCCTGCCTCTGCAGCGCCCAGCCCCTGATGTAAGGTGCCGGACGCCTGCGGTGAATTGCCTGCTTCCTGCTGATAGCCTTGAGCGTGCTGCTGATAGCCTTGAGCGCGATGGTAGCCAGGCGGGTTAAGCGCCCCAGAGGCGTTGTCGGCCGGGTCGGTGGCGACCTGTGCCAAGGTTTGACTCGCAAACTGGCTGCCCGCCACTGCGGCTCTGGGATGACGGATAGACTCAGGCAACATGGCTTCGGTCAGTGTATCACCCTGATTGAGCACCACCATCTGACGCATCACATTTTGCAGTTGTCGCACATTACCAGGCCAGGGATAAAGGCCCATGAGTCTTGCGCATTCCGGACTTATCGCCTTGAATGACTTACCTTCTTCACGGCTGTAATCCTTGAGGAATTTTTTTGCAAGCAGCATCAAATCGCGGCCGCGGGAGCGCAGCGGCGGCAGCTCCAGCGGAATAACATACAAGCGGTAATACAAATCCTCACGAAAACGGCCGGCTTTCACCTCCTGCCAGGGGTCGCGATTGGTCGCCGCCACAAAGCGCACATCCACGGTTTCTTCACGGCTGCCGCCAACAGGCGTGTAAACGCCGGTTTGGATAAAGCGCAGCAATTTGGCCTGTAAATCCAGCTCCATTTCGCAGATTTCGTCCAAAAACAAGGTGCCGCCATTGGCTCTGGCAGCCGCGCCCTGGCGGTGATTGGTGGCGCCGGTAAAGGCACCTTTGACGTGGCCAAAAATTTCGCTCTCCATTAATTCATGGGGAATGGAGGCACAGTTAAGGGCAATAAAGGGCGCGTCGGCCCGCTGCCCCGACTGGTGAATGGCCTGGGCGCACACTTCTTTGCCGGTGCCGCTCTCGCCGGTAATAAACACCGAAGCCTTGCTGTGGGCCACGTTTTCGATGGTGCGATACACGGTTTGCATGGCGAGCGACTCGCCGACAAAACCGCAAAAATTGGCGGTGGGCAGGCTTTTTTCATAGCGGCTCACCAGCGCCACCAACTCCCGCTGTTTCAGCGCGTTACGTACAGTGATCCCAAGCCGCTTGCCATCAAAGGGCTTGACCAGAAAATCAAACGCACCAAGGCGCATCGCATCCACCGCAATGTCGATGGAGCCGTGGGCCGTCATCATAATCACAGTAAGCCCCGGGTACTCTGTCATCACCCGCTCAAGAATATCCATGCCCGACATATCCGGCAGCTTGATATCGAGCAGCAGCAAATCGGGCTTGGCGCGGGCAAGCTCGGCGAGCGCATCCTCGCCGTAATTGACATGGGTCACCTGCCCGCCCTCAGCGCGCAGGTATTCGCTGTAAAGCGCCCCCAGAGACTGACTGTCTTCCACCAGCAGCGCATTAAAGGTCATAAGCAGCCTCCCCAAGAGTGCCATATCGGTCCGCCATGGCATCGCGGCTTGCCCCCACACAGGCATGAATTTGCGCAATCAGCGGCTCTACCCCTTGCTCGCGTTTGCTGCGGGCTTTTTCCTCCAGGGTGCGGGCAAGTTCATAGAGCATCTGCGCGCCAAAGGAGCCGGCGCTGCTTTTTAAGGTATGCGCCTCATCTTCAAGGCGCTGCAGGTCGCGGCTGCGCCAGTGGGTGTTTATTGATGCCATGCGCGCGTCGGTTTCCTGCCAGAACACCTGCACCATGGCGATAACACTGCTGCGGCCAAGGGCCTCTTCAAGCTCGCCAATCACGCTGTCATTGATAAGCGCGGCAAGGTCCACGGGCGGCGGCGTATCAGGGGTGGTTTCCGAGTGTGGTAACCAGGCACTAATGCGTTTAAGCAGCTCATCGCGGGCAATGGGTTTTGAAATAACATCCAGCATGCCGGCCTCAAAACAGGCATCGAGCTCTTCTTTAAATACGTTGGCCGTCATCGCCAGAATAAGGTAATCGGGGCTTAAGCGCAGAATTTCACGGGTGGCCTGCAGCCCATCCATCACCGGCATCCGCACATCCATCAAAATTAAATCGTAGCGCTGGTTTGCAGCGCGGATGCAGGCTTCTTCGCCATTGGCGGCAATATCAACCTCGGCGCCTTCGCGGGACAGCAGCGCCGCTGCCACCAGCTGATTGGCCGGGCTGTCTTCGGCAAGCAGGATCCGCCGTCCGGCAAGGAGCCGTTGATTCTCTTGCTGTTCACTGCGGCCATCTTCTTGCGGCACAGTGGACACCAGCTCAAGCAGCATGGCCCGGCTTAAGGGTTTATTAACCTGATGATGGATACCGAGCGCCGACAGCATGGACTGCACATCGGCGCGCACCCCCGACACCAGCGCCACCAGATTGCCATCGCCAAACAGATAACCGTCCTTGAGCATCTGGCAGCGGCGCGCATCCAGCCCAAGCAAACAGGAATCATCAATCATGATCAGCATAAAGCGGCCGCTGACACGGGTGATGTCTGAAAAATCATCAACCTTTTGGATCCACACACATTCCACCCCATATTGGGCATATTGCTTACGCACCAGCCCCGCGACTTCTTCGTCGGGATGCAGTAACAGCACCCGGGGATGCTCAGGCAAATGCCAGAAATGAATGGGTTCATTGGCATCTATGGTAAAGAGTGCACTGGCACTGAAGCAGGTGCCCACCCCCGGCGTGCTGTCAACGTCAATACCGCCGCCCATCATCCGCAGCAGCTCGGCACAAATCGCAAGGCCAAGCCCTGAGCCCTTGTAACTGGTGTTACTGCCATCGTGCACCTGGGAAAACTCAGTAAAGAGCTTTTGCTGCGCGCGGGCCGACATGCCAATGCCCTGATCGGTCACCTTAAAATTAAGCTGCACTTTCTCCTGATGACTGTCGGGGATCCACATTTGCACAGTGACAGCGCCGCGACTGGAAAACTTAATCGCGTTATCGACCAGATTGTGTATCACCTGGCGAAGGCGCTGGCCGTCTCCCACCAGATACTGCGGCACGTTGCGGTTAATGAAGCTCGCCAGTTGTATTCCCTTTTCCTGCGCTTTGGGCGCCAGAATTTGCAGCACCTGTGCCACCACTTTGTCCGGTTCAAAACTGTGGTTTTCAAGCACCATTTGCCCGGCTTCGATTTTGGAAAAGTCGAGAATATCGTTGATGGTAGATAGCAGCGCCGTGCCCGCTTCGCGGGCGGTATTTGCGTAGAGGCGCTGCTCTTTGTCGAGGCTCGAATCAAGCAGCAAGGTCACGCAGCCCAGCACCGCATTGAGCGGCGAGCGGATTTCATGGCTCATGGTGGCAAGGAAGCGCGACTTGGCCTTACTGCCCTCCTCGGCCTGCAATTTGGCGGCCCTGAGTTCATCTTCCCGCTGTTTTCGCTCGGAAATATCGCGAAGAAAGGCGGCAAACAGCACCTCGTCATCGAGCCGGATTGGGATAACTGTCAGCTCCACCGGCAACGCCGAGCCATCTTTGCAACTGGCATTGAGTTCGACCTGACGGTTCAGCACCGGCCCTTCGCCGGTGGCATGAAAATGCAACATGCCGCGGCGATGAGCGGCATGATGCTCCTTGGGAATAATAAACTGCTCCAGGGGTTTACCCAGCACCTCATCCCGCTCAAAACCAAATAAGTTGGTGGCGGCGTTATTGAACTCCCGCACCAGGCCGTCGGCATCGATGGTGACAAAGGCATCGCGGCTGGCGTTGATGGTCGCCACCAGAATCGATTCCGAGCGGCGCATGTCGGCCTGGCGCCGTTTCTCCAGGGTTAAGTCTTCAATCAGCCCCAAAAACAGCAATTCTTCGCCCAAATGCATGGCGCTGACATGCAGCTCTATCGGAAATTCGCTGCCGTCTTTGCGACGGGCGGTGACCTCACGGCCGCGGCCAAGGGATCTGGCATCGTCACCGGCAAGGTATTTATCGATATACCCTTGATGAATTGAGGAAATTTCGTTTGGCATCAGCATCGACACCGCCGCGCCGTCAAGCTCCCCGGGTGAATAGCCAAACAGCTGATAAACAGCGCCGTTGACCTCACGCAGATACCCCTTGGTATCCATAATCACATAGCCGTCGGTGGCGGTGTCAAGGATGGTGGACAGGCGTAAATTGGCCTCCTCCAGCGCCTCGGTCCGCTCACTGATCCGCTCCCCCATGGCATTGAATGCCCTGGCGGTCATGGCTATTTCATCATTGCCCCGCACCGGCAATGGCACATGGGGATCGCCTGCGAGCAGCCCAAGGCTTGCATCGCGAAGCTGCAGCAACTTGCGACTGAGAAAATAGCCAAGCGCCCAGGAAAACAGCGCCACCAGCACTATCTCAAGCGCCGCAATCGACAGAATCCGCACCGAGGCGTCCTGTAAAAAGGTTGCAAATTCGCGGGTGTTGATACCCAGCTCAACCTTGCCAAAGGGGTAACCCGATTCCACTATGTCGGCTTCAACCGCCACCATATCCGGATGCTGAGTGGCAAGCTCAGAGTGCTTTTCATGCTCGGATAAATCTCCCCGCGATACCAGCACGCCTTGATTATCGTAAATCTCAACATAGTGAACCTGATTTTGCCGGCTCACTTCATCCACCAGCGCCTCCAGGGTGGATAAGTCGGTGCTGAGCACCGCATCCTTGGCCGCAGCCGCCAGCAGCACCGCGGTGCTCTGGGCCCGTTTGAGAATTTCCGATTCATTGGAATTACGCAGGTAATCTATGCTGGTGTAGACCAAAAACAGCAGCAGCAAGCCTTCAATCAGCGCGATCCCGAGGATGGTTTTAAGGCGAAATGACATATCGACCTCACTTGCCGCTGCTGCCAAGCGATGGCAGTGCGCCAAGCTTAAGCGCCCGAATGTCATCCCAGTCGCTGTCGCTTGCGCCTGCAAGCGGCTCCATCGCGAGCGACTTAAGCAGTGCGCGGCCATTATCATCATCGCCAAGAGCCACAAAGGCGGCGAGAAGTTTGGCGCGGGTGTCCTTATCAACCCGTGGATGCACGGCAAATGCATGGGGGGTATAGCCCGGGGTTTGCCATAAAATCCTAAGGCTCGCTTTAATGGCATCGGTTTGGCTGTCAAAGGTGCGCATTACGCCGCCGCCAACGGGAAAAAGACCCCGGCTGACCCCCAGATACACCGAGTCGTGGGAGCCGACATAGGCATACTGCGCTTCGATATTCAGCTGATGCAGCACGGCTCTTGGCAGCACGCTGGCGGCAAAGGCGGCTGGCGCCGGCAGCGCGATGGACTGGCCCGCCACCTCTTCAATCGATTTAATCGGCGAGTCTTTTTGCACCACCAAAATGCCTTTAAGCTTTTTATCGGCCTCACGCACCAGCGCCTCGTAGCCCACATCCTGATGAAACACCACATAGTGAAACGGATTCATATAGGCAAGGTCATACTCGCCCCTGGCAAGCCGCGCTTCAAACTCGGGAATGTCCGGCGCAGTGGCGAACTTTAGCGCCACGCCGGTATCGGCCGACAGGCGCGCCATCAGCGGCGCCCACAGCCTTGCCAGCGTGCTGGCCGACTGCTGCGGCACTATGCCAAATACCAGCACCGGAGCATTTGCCGCGGCGCCGTTCTCGGCCTCCTTGATGCTGGCAAGCTTGACGTTGCTACCTTCAGCGTCACTGCTAACTTCAGCGTCACTGCTACTTTCAGCGTCGATGCTTTGCGGACCAGCCACAGCACCAAAGGCAAGCAGCAACAGCGCCGCTAATATAAAACGGCGCAGGTCTATCTGGCTGAACCGCGCAGCACTTAGCCCAAAGTCAGTTACAGCAAGGGGCGTTATCCCAAAGCGCGCTTTACCAGGATGCGTCATCCCCATCAAAAACCCAGTTCCCAAGCGACTCAGGAAAGCCTTGACCGGCAATCTGTCCATATCTCACCCGCAGTTACAGTCCCTGGATTGACTATGGTAGAGCCAATTGCATTTTGCAAAAAAGCGCCGCCGCAAAATGAAGCCCTGACAAAAACATATCGCTTATGCCAATGTTTTTATTCACTAAATCATCGCTGGCACGGGTTTCGCTAATCCTTGTCCGTCAGCGGCTGAACCAGGCTTATCGGGCAGCGACACCTGCCTTGTATTTACGCCCTGCACTGATGATTGCAGGTCAAACACCGCAAACCGGGCCCTGAAGCGAGACCTGAAGCGAGTCTGAAGCGTAAATGGTTCAGCGGTTGCTTTACCCGCAGCGGCAAAGAGCGCAGCAGCGCATCGCGCGCGCTGCACACAAGGATGCACAGCGATAAAAGGAGACAGACGCCATGGGCATAAAACCCGTCACCACCGACAGCCAGGCGCTGAAGGTACTGTTGGTGGAAGATACCGCCAGTGAGCGGCTCTACATCAGTGAGCTTTTACATCAGCAGGGCTTTGAGGTGCATGAATGCGCCAGCGCCGAAGCGGCGCTGGACTGGCTTGATGAGCATCAGGTTGACATGCTGGTCAGCGACTGGCGCATGCCGGGTATGTCAGGACCGCAGTTGTGCCAGATAGTGAAATCCCGGCCATCACCACCCTATGTACTGATGCTGACCGCCAATGCCGATACCGGCTTTTTAATTCAGGGCATCGAATCCGGCGCCGACGATTATCTGCCCAAACCCTTTGTGCCTGCGGTGCTTAAGGTCAGGCTGCTCGCGGCGGTGCGGCTTATTCGCCTCAATCAGAGATTAGCCCGGCAAAACCACAGTCTGGAGCAGGCGTTAACTGAAAGCTCTGAGCTAAATCAGCGCCTTGCAACCGATCTTCAGCAAGCGGCACTGCTGCAACAATCTCTGCTGCCAGCGCCATCCAGTGACTTTGATAACTGGCACTGTGTCAGCCGCTTTGCCAGCGCGAATGTACTTGCCGGCGATGTATTCCATGTTTTCAGCATTTCAGCAGATGAACTTGGGTTTTATCTCATCGATGTCGCCGGGCACGGCGCCGCGGCGGCGATGCAGGCGTTTTCACTCGCCATGACCCTGTCGCCCTGTCGCTGCGACTGGCAAAGGGTATCGCCGGCAAATCTGCTGGGTCATTTAAATGCTCAGTACCGCGACCCTTCCCATCAGGGCCAGTTTGCCACGGCGCTCATCGGCAGGTTAAACCTAAAAAGTGGCGAATGTTGCCTAAGCTCTGCCGGCCACCCGCTGCCGCTGAGGCTTGATGTCGAGGGCTGCTGTCACACCATCGCCGACAACCAGTGCACCGGCCTGCCGCTCGGTATCGACCCCAAGGCGCACTACCTTGAAACCCGATTTCACTTCAGCGCAGGCGAGCGGATGCTGCTGTTTTCCGATGGCGCTTACGAGAGCCAGCACCCCGTCCACGGCAGTTTCGGGCTCTCGCGGCTTAAGCAGCTAGCGCTTGCGGCCAAGCCGCTTAAGCCCGATGCGCTTATTCAGCACCTTTTTCACGCAATACACCTGTGGCAAGGTGGCAGCTTTCAGGATGACGTGTCGCTTATCCTGCTGTGCGCGCCCGACTGCCTAACACCCTCCGGGAGGTCACATGAACAGTCTGCAGCTTAATCTCAATCAGAGCTTGTGGGAACAAAACCAACTGTTTCAGGAGCTTGAGCAGTTTTTGCTCCAAAACCATGTCCATCCCAAGCAAAGATTCAAACTCATCACCTGCGTACTTGAAGCGGTCGGCAATGTGGTGCGCCACGGCGCCTGCCCGCTGGAGAAGGTGATCCTTATCGTCCATTGCAACCATGATTCACTGACGGTGGATTTGCTCGACCCATCCTTCACCCCCGAGCTTGCAATGCCACAGAATTGCCCAAGCCGCGACGGCGAAACCGGCCGAGGTCTGTGGATCCTCTATAACTGGATGGACAAGGTACGTTTTCAGCATGCCATCAACGGCACCCACCTGAGATTAAGCCTGCTGCGCCACTGAAAAATCCATCCACCAACAACGCTGCGCCGGGCCTGCCCGGCGCTGTGCATTTTGCGCATGGCGTTGCAAATTGCCAAAGCCCTTCAAAGCAAAACAAGCTAAAACCATGTTATTTATAAAGTAAATTCTTGGCACGGTTAATGCGATTACTTGGTTGTCTGTCACTCACGCAGGCTTACACCAAGGAGCGCATCATGAAATTCCATCCTCTGCCAAAAAGCCATGCCAGCCTTATCACCCTGCCAAACGAAATGGTGATGGCCCAAACCCCCACCCACAGAGCCGCCCTGCTAAAGCATATGGAATCCGGCGCCACCAGCCTGGTGCTGGATCTGACCGACGTGCGCTACATGGACTCCAGCGGCCTGTCGGTACTGGTCAGTGTTTACAAGCGCTCACGTGAGCTGTGCGGCGAAGTGGTGCTGGTATCCCCCTCCGACGGAGTGCGCGCCCTGATTGAACTGACCCGTCTGCATCAGATTTTTGATATTTACGAAGACCGTCAGGCCGCGATTCGCTATATCACAGCGCGGGAAAATCCCGACGCCTGATCAAACGGAATAGAGCACTGTTTATCTTCAGCAACCCAGGCCTGAGCGCAGGAGGCACCCATGAAAGCACTGACTCTTCTCCTTATCCCCGGATGCCTTGCCGTGCTCGGCGCCTGCACCACCCCGGGCCAGAGCCGGATAAACTGCCAGCCCAGTGACTGCCATTTCTACGGCCCCGCCACCCCCTATGAGCGCCTTCCCGACAGCCGTTACAGCAATGCCGGAACCGCGCCGTCAGTCGCTGCAGCAGTCACGACCAGTGCTCTGGCAATGCTGAAGGCAAGCGCCGATCCGATTTTTTCGGTCGGCGATCGGATTGCGGTGCAGGTGCTCAACGGCAGCGAATTCAGCGACGAGCTTGAAATCAATGCCGACGGCTTTATTTACCTGAATTTTTTGCCGCCCATTGCCGGTGCCGGCCGTCATCTTCGTCAAATCGAGGCCGATGTGGCGGCGGCGCTGGTGAGTGAAAAACTGATGCACGCCAGCGCCGTACACGTGAGCGTGCGGCCCTTAAGCTGGGCGCCCATCGAGGTGCTGGTGTCGGGCGCTGTGTTTGAGCCGGGCCAGCATATGATTAACGACCGGCCCGAAAGCGTCGACCCCGCCGAGGCGCAGGTTGGCGACCTTGGCCAAAACCGCACCATAGCGGCGGCACTTCGTGCCAGTGGCGGCATTCGCCCCGATGCCAATCCGGCCGCGATTGAGCTAATCCGCAACAATCAGCTTATCCGTCTCGATTTGTCCGGCACCCTGAGCGGCGAAAAAGTCCCCGGCTGGCTTTTGCAGGCAGGCGACAGAGTGCATGTGCCAAGCTCGCAGCGCTTTGATGAATCGCTGGTGAGGCCATCGCAAATCACTGTGCCCGGCATTCGGGTGTTTATCTCAAACCTCACCCAGCCTGCCAGCAGCAACAGCCAGTCGGCGGTGGATACTGAAGCCACCCGCTTTCCCTACGGCACCCGTTTGCTTGCCGGAGCCATCGCCGCCAACTGTGTCGGCGGCGCCCAAACCAGTAACGCCAGCCGTCAGGTGCTGCTGGTGACCCAAAATCCGCTGACCGCCCAAACAGAAGTGGTGGAGCGCTCCCTCGATGCGCTTATCGGCGATGCCTGGCGCCCCGAGATGAACCCGGTGCTGCTGCCCGGCGACGGCATTGCCTGTTACGACTCGTCTGTCACCAATTTGCGGGAGCTGGCGCGCACCTTCAGCGATGTGCTGCTGCCGCTCACCCTCGCCGGACTCTTGTAGGAGGCCACCATGAAACGCAACGCGCCCCATGCACGTCAGCTTTTATGGCTTAAGCGTGCCGCCGTTGAAGGCTCACGGCTCGACCCCAAGGCCAGACGTAACCTGTATTTTAAAACCGGTTTCTACAGCATTGCGCTTATCTGGTGTCTGGTTGCGCTGCTGATGTGGCTGACTCCGGCCAAGTACGTAAGCCACTGGACCCTGATTTTGCCGGGCGCCGGCGCCGGTGCCATGGTGAGCCTCGATAGCCTCGGCCAGGCCAGTGCCTCTACAAGCTCGCCTTATCTCTCATCCGCCATTGACCCACGGGAAAACTACAAGGCGATTGTGATGTCAGATCCCGTGCTGATGCTGGCGGCAAGTCGGATAAAAGAATCCGCCGGCGCCTTTGGCAAACCCAAACTGAAACTGCCAAGCCAGACCGGTTTGATGGAGTTTGCCAGTATCGGTGCTACGCCAGAAATCGCCTCCGCCCGCGCCTGGGCTTTGTATGAGAGCCTGCAGGACACCCTGATTAAACTCAGAATGGATGAGATTTCCCAGCGCGAAGCCGGGGTGCGTCAGGGGCTTAACGGCTTTGCCGCCAAGGTCAGTGAAAGCCAGCAGCGGATCCTCGCTTATCAGTCTGAGCGCGGACTGGTATCGCTCGATCAGTTCAAGGAGCTTGCGCTCACCACAGAGCGGCTGCGCCAAAGCCGCACCGCGCTTGAGTCCAGCCTGCGCGGCCTTGAAGCGAGCCGCGACACCCTGGCCCATCACCTGGGGCTCGATGTCGAAGGCGCCTCGGCACTGCTGAAACTGAAAAACGATCAGCTGTTTCAGGCGCTGCTGATGTCCGATACCCGCCTTAAAGCGAGCCTCACCGAGCTTGGTGCCCGCCTTGGCAGCCGTCATCCGCAAATTCAGACCCTGAGCGCCGAAGCCGCCAGTGTGCGCCAAGGGCTCAAACAGCGTTGTGAGGCCCTGCTCGGAAACTGCCAGCTTGAGCACATGCTGATGCTGTCGGCCGATGATGTCGACAGCCGCGCCCAGTTGATGCAGCAGCTTATCAGCCTCGCCACCGAGGCCGATGGCAAGCAGCATGAGCTTGAAAGCCTCGATATCCAGCTTAAAGACTGGGAGCACCGCCTCGAAGCGAGCAAAAAAGATGCGGCGAGACTCGAAGATTTAAACCGTGAGCATCAGCTTGCCACCGCCGTGTTTACCTCCGCCGCCGCCCGCATGGATGTGGGCAAGGCCGATATCTATGCCGCCTACCCCATGCTGCAACTGATGGCGGCTCCTGAGCTGCCAAAACAACCCGACCCCGTTGGTCCCCTGCTGATTTTAGTGGGTGGACTTGCGGCCTCTGTCAGCATTATTGCCGGATTGAGCCTGTTATGGATACGCAAACCCATATTGCACAAACTGCTGATGAAAGGCTGATTTTTCGGGCCATCACCCTGACCTTTCCGGTCTGGTTTGTCGGCGGACTGTACCTGCTCGCGCCTGTGCTTGGCTGGATATTGCTGCTCAGGCTTATGCAGCGCAAGCTTGCCAGAACACGCCACGACACCCCGATTGCCTGGCCCGTGTATGCCTGGGCAATCGCTATGCTGCTGATGCTGCTCGCCCTTATCGTTGGCCATCTCACCATGGAGCTTGGGCTTGCCAAGCTCATCAAATCCAGCATTGGCTGGGCCAAGGGCTGGGCACTACTGGCACTGTTTATGTTTGCCGCCAATTTGTCCATCCGCAGCGAAGTGATTTTTCGCGCCGCCTGCATAGTGTGCAAACAAACCGTACTGCTGTTGCCGTTATTTGTGCTTGCCTGGCTGGTGCGGCTGCCGCAAACCCTGTGGGTGTCACCCACCGAGCTGATTGGCGGCCCGGGGCCTGAGTTTTTCAGTGTCAGCCTGTATGAAATCGACCCGGGCTCAGGCAACCCGCGCTGGCGCTTGTTTACGCCCTGGGCACCGGCGCTTGGCATGATGGGCAATCTGTATTTTCTGTGCGCGCTGGAAGAGAAAGACCCGGGCTACCGGCGCTGGGGGATTGTCGGCAGCATACTGATGATGCTGCTGTCCCAGTCGCGCCTCGCCATCCTGTGCGCGCTGGTGATGCTGGCGCTGCGGCTGTTTCTCGCAAGCTTTCGCCATCCCTGGGTGTATTTGCTGCTGGCGCCCACCTCACTGCTTGGGGGCTGCGTTGGCGGCTACCTGCTTGAGCGTGTCAGCGCCACAGTGCAGGCAGTGAAATCCGCCCGCGCCGACTCCACCCGGGTGCGCGAGGCCCTTGGCAACATCGCCGTGGAACGTTGGTGGAACGAAGCCATCGTCTGGGGCCATGGCATAGTCGAGCGCGGCCCGCACATGGTCGAATACATGCCGATTGGCTCCCACCACACCTGGTATGGGCTGCTGTTTGTTAAGGGCCTGATTGGTGCACTCGCCCTTGGCAGCGCCTTTATCTGCTCTTTTATCCAGCTCGCGCCCCACATCAACCGTTTGCCATCGGCGCGGCTTGGTTTTTCGCTGCTGCTGATGCTGCTGATGTACACCTTCGGCGAGAATCTCGAAATCCTCTCTTATCTGTTTTGGCCAGCCCTCATCCTGATTGGCAAAGCGCATCAGGACTGCCGTAAGGCCGTTTTGCAAAAAGCAGGTTGCAAAATGCAAAGCCCGCGCAAAAACAATACAGCAAAAAACCTCAACAACATGAAAAACAACAAAAAATCTTAAGCGGGAAGATTGGCACAGATAATGAAATGCTGACGATGAAAAGCACATGATGAAAAACAGATAGCGATTAAACAAAGCAACATCTGTGTTTCAGCATTGAGTAACCCTAAAAACCCGGAGGTTCACCATGGCAACACTGACCCCGAAAAGCCCCCTGACTGCCATGCTCGGCGGCATGATGTGGCTTGGCAGTGCCCAGGTGCTCGGCCGCTGTGTGCGCCTTATCGGCAGCATATTGCTTGCACGCATGCTGACCCCGGAGGTTTTCGGTCAAGCAGCCATCATACTGACCGCCTTTGAGCTGATTGCCACCCTTATCCGGCGCATCTCCAGCGCCCGCATGATTGCGATGGACGAGCCTGAGCTTGTCTGTCACCTCGATGCTGCGCGCAAACTCAACCTGCTTGCCTGCATCGCCGCCTTCGTTGCCATGAGCTTGCTCAGTGTGCCGCTGTCTTTTCATTTCAGCGATCCCTCTTTACCCGGCCCCATGATACTCATGGCAACAAGCTACTTGCTGATGCCCCTTGGCATGCTCGAAAGCGCCCTTAATCAACGGGATAACCGCATGCGGGTGCTTGGCAGCGCCCTCTTGTGGCAAACCATCGCCGACGGTTTGATGACCATAGCGCTGGCGCTGATGGGGCTTGGGCTGTGGGCCATCATTATCCCCAAGGTGCTATCAACTCTGGTGTGGGCCGCCATTCACCGCCGCCACGTGCGCTGCGCTAATGAAGAGCGCCTTATTCAAGAGCACGGCGATACTGATAACCTGCCCGGCACTGAAGGTAAGCTCAGCACATCAAATGGTAAGCGTGCTATCGAAGCAGGCCGACATGCTGCGCCCGCCAAAAGCAAAAAGGCGCTGGTAAAAAAACCAGGCAATATCGGCAATCTGTGGGAATCCGGCATTCAAACCGGCCTTGCCGACTTTGTGTCGGCGCTGCGGCTAAGCCTTGATACCCTGCTGGTCGGCGCCTTTTTGGGGCTGCCTGCCCTCGGGGTGTACTTTTTTGCCAGCAACGCCGCCCTTGGAATAACCTTAGGCATAGTGCAAAGCTTCGGCACCGCGTTTTACAGCCGCCTGTGCAGCAAAACCGCCGCCGAGCGAGTCAGTTTTCTTGGAGGCCTCGTTACCGTATCGCTGCTCACCAGTCCGCTGATTGCGCTGCAGTGCCTGCTCGCGCCCTGGTACGTGCCCATGCTCTATGGCGGCCACTGGGTCGATGCCGGTGCCATTCCGGTATTTATTCTGCTGTGCCTGTCGGGGCTTTGTCGCCCGCTGGGAGAAGCCGCCGGGCAGCTGCTGCTTTCCCGAGGCCTTGCCGGCACCAATCTCCTGTTAAATCTGGTATTTAGTCTGGTTTTATTGGCAGCGCTTGCCATTGCTGTGCAGTTTTCACTTACCGCCGTTGCCGCCACCGTGCTTGGCGTTTACGGCGTCGGCATGCCGCTGATGGCCCTTGTTGCCGCCCGCGCCGTCAAACGGGCTGAATTACAAGCTGCCTCGCAAACTGCATCGCAAACCACACCACACAATCAGGCGTTTGCGGCCAACACCCAATTAACCCCATCCCCCGCCCCGTTTGAAGGAGGTGCATCATGACACCCAGAGTCTCAGTGGTAATGCCCGTCTATAACGTGCAAGCCTTTGTGCACGAGGCCATCCAGTCGGTACTGGAACAGAGCTTTCCCCATTGGGAGCTCATCATAGTCAACGATTGCTCCACCGATAAAAGCCTGCTGGCGTGCCAGCGCTTTTGCGACCGGCGCATTCGTATCGTCAATCACCCGGTCAACAAGGGGCTTGCGGCCGCGCGCAACACCGGCATTCGCCACGCCATTGGCCGCTATATCGCCTTTCTGGACTCGGACGACCGCTGGCATCCGGACAAGCTGAAACTGCATATTCAGCATCTGGACCATAGTCCTTTGGTGGGCATAAGCTTCAGCCGCTCAAGCTTTATCGATTACCAGGGCCAGCCAATTCACTGCTATCAGATGCCGCAGCTAAAGCACATCACCCCGGCCCATCTGCTGTGCCGCAACCCGGTCGGCAATGGCTCGGCGCCGGTGCTGAGGCGCGAAACCCTGGCAGACATTCGCTTTCAGGCGCTGAACCATGTCGAGAATTATTCCTGCTATTTCGACGAAAACTTCCGCCAGTCGGAAGACATCGAATGCTGGCTGCGCATTCTGGCCACCACCAGCTGGAAAATGGAGGGCATTCCCGAGCCCTTAACCTACTACCGCCTTAATCACGGCGGCCTGTCGGCCAATCTGATGAAGCAGCTCGACAGCTGGGAGAAGATGGTTGATAAGGCGCGCCGCTTTGCCCCCAAACTGCTGAAACGCCACGAGCGCCATGCCCGCGCGTACCAGCTGCGTTACCTCGCCAGGCAGGCCATTCGCCTTGGCGATGGCGCGATGGCGGTTAAACTGTGCAACAAGGCGCTGCTGACGTCACCCGGGATCCTCGCCCATGAAACCGGCCGCACCGTTTGCACCTTTGCGGCGGCATACCTGCAGTGGCTGCTGCCAAAAAGCCTGTACGGCCAATGCGAGCGCCTCGGGCAGGCCATGGTGGGTTGGCAGCAGCAAAGGCGCATTCGCGCAGATGGGGTGCAAAGTTCGCTGCTGTAATGGGCAGAGCTGTAATAGGCAGCAATGTCCAATGCTCACTTGAGAAAGGCGTCTTGAAAAGACCTCAGCGAACAACTTCATCACTCCAAAGCCCGGCACCCCAGCCGGGCTTTTTACTTAGGTTTGGTGTTGTGCACTTTCTGTTGTGGTTGTGGTTGTGGTTGTGGTTGTGGCTATGGCTGTGCGTTCTGGCTTTTTACACGCGCTTTGTTGCACTGGCTTTTTTTAGCACTTTCTTTTCGCACTTTTTCACTGCGGCCATGTTGCGAACTGCAGTGCAATTTGCACACGCCCTGCTGTGAGATCACATATCACCCTGTTTTATATTAACTTTAATAACTGGCACGGCCAATGCACTCCCGGTTTATCTGCGCTGATGCAGGATTTCGGGAGGGTCTTATGATGAAAAGCCAAATGCCCCGCGCTGCCAAACCGCACCTTATCTGCCGTCTTATCGACCTTGCCATCGCTTCAGGCATTCTAGCGCTCTTTTCGGTACCTGTGCTGCTCTTGTGCTGTTATCGGCTTACCAAGCGCGCGGCCATCTTTGAAAAGCTGAGCCTGCTTGATGGCAATAACCGCCAGCGCCGGGTGCGCCGCCTCGCAGGCGATGGGATGCTGGCACACATCAGTGAAATCAGCTGGGTGTTTGGCGCAGGCCTTGCGCTCCTTGGCGGCGCCATCCGTTTTCATGGCCTTAACGCTACCAAATACAAGGCCTGGCCCGGCGTAGTCAATCTTGCCGATATCGAGCGGCGCATGGGCCTTGGCTGGCAGCAAAACCATGGCGCGATTAACGCGCTGCACCGCGCGCCACTTCGCTACCTCGCCGCCCTTTGCCGCGCCTTAATCACCCTGATGCTGCTGCCAACCCCAAGGCTTGGCGAGCGTAAGGTGCGCTTACTTGGCATTGAAATCGATAACCTCAGCATGGCGCAGCTGCTTGATCTGCTGATGAAACATGCCGCTCGCCGCCAAAGCCGCCATTTTGCCTTTGTTAACACCGACTGCCTGAACAGTGCCTGGCAGGATGCGCAGTACCGCGCGCTGCTGGCAGGCTGTGAGGGGGTATTTGCCGATGGCATTGGCGTGCGCCTTGGCTGCCATCTCACCCGTCAGGGGCTCAAAGATAACCTGAACGGCACAGACTTGTTTCCGCTCCTGTGTGAGCGCGCCGCCCTTGAAGGCCGCAGCATTTATCTGCTTGGTGGCAGCGATGGTATTGCGAGGGCCGCCGCTGCTGCCATGGCGGCCAAGTATCCGGGGCTCGTTATCGCTGGCTGCCATCATGGCTTTATTGATGAGCGCAGCGCTTTTGATAAAAACAGCACCCTTAATGAAAACAGCAGTGCGAGCGTCATCGAGGCGATAAACCAAAGCCGGGCAGACATACTGCTGGTCGGCATGGGCGCGCCGCGTCAGGAGCGGTGGATTGCCAAACACCGCGAAAACCTGAAGGTCGGCGTGGCGCTGGGAGTGGGCGGTTTATTCGATTTTTACTCCGGCCGCATTCCTCGCGCTCCCTTGTGGCTGCGCCAGCTCGGGCTTGAGTGGTGCTGGCGCCTGTGGCAGGAACCCGGCCGGATGTGGCGCCGGTATATTCTAGGCAACCCACTGTTTTTGCTTAGAGTACTTGCTGAGCGTCGCCGCGTTGGCAATGCCTCCAATCCTGTTGATCTGCCCAAGCTTGACTGGCTAAACACGAAGAGCGACAAACTGCGCCAGCGCCATCAGCTGCGCCTCCTTGGCGGCCGCATCGCCAAGCGCAGCCTCGATATTCTGGTCAGCAGCCTGGCACTGCTTATCCTGCTGCCGCTGTTTTTGCTGGTTGCGCTGGCGATACGGCTCGAAAGCCCGGGCGCCGTGCTCTATCGCCAAACCCGCGCCGGCGCTGACAACCGCCCCTTTACCATGTGGAAGTTTCGCTCCATGTATCTGGATGCCGACGCAAGGCTTGCAGCCCTTTGCGCCAGCAACGAGATGAGCGGCGGCGTGCTGTTCAAAATGCGCCGCGACCCGCGCATCACCCGCGTTGGCAAACTTATCCGCAAAGCCTCCATTGATGAGCTGCCGCAGCTTTGGAATGTGCTCAAGGGCGACATGTCGCTGGTTGGCCCAAGGCCCGCCCTGCCCCGCGAAGTGGCGCAGTATCCCAACCATGCCCGCGAGCGCCTGGCGGTCAAACCCGGCATTACCTGTATCTGGCAGGTCTCCGGCCGCTCTGAGCTGCCCTTTGATACCCAGGTTGAACTCGATTTGGAATATATCCACACCCAAAGCCTGTGGGCCGATGTGCGCCTGCTGGTTAAAACCATTCCGGCAGTCTTGTCTGCCCGCGGCGCCTACTGAGGAGGCCACCATGGAAGCTATTGTCTTTGCCAATCGCCACGGTAATGAACTTATACCCTTGCAACATCATTACTGCCCGGCGCTGCTGCCCATAGCCAACCGCGCCCTGATTGAATACACCCTGGACGACCTTAAAGACGCCGGCGTGCAGCGGGTGCGCATGGTCATTGGCCCCATGGCCGATGCCATCGAAGCCTTGATTGGCGATGGGAGGCGCTGGGACTTAAAGGTGACCTATTGCCTGAGCCATCCCCAGGAGCAGCCGCAAAAACTGCTCGCACGGCTTGGGCTTAATGAAGACTGCGACTATCTCTTTGTGCGGGGTGATATTTTACGAAGCCCCTGTATCAAGGCCTTTATGACCTTCGCCACCCGCCTTGGCGGTGACCGCCTGGTACCTAGGCTTGACCGGCTTTCCCCCGGGCTTTACTGCGGCAAAGCCAGCAGCCGCATGCTGGCCCAGGCGCTGGCCTGGCCCCTGAAAACCCCGAGGCCAAGCAGCGACAGTGTGCTTGAGGTACTCCACGGCCAATGCGCTCACCTCGACAGCTTTGGCTCGCTGATGGAAGCAAACCGACTGGTGGCCATGGGGCGTTTTATCGGCCTTAAGCCCCGCGGCGCAAGAAGACCGTCTGGCGACCCTGCCTCACCCTTTTATGTGGGCGCCCACTGCAGCCTGCCGGCACTGCAATACCAGCAAGGCTTTGGCGTGATTGGTGAAGACTGCACCCTGGCGGCCAATGTCAGCCTCAAGGGCGTGAATGTGCTGGGTCAGGGCTGCGTTATCGGTGCCCAGACCGAGCTGCACTCAAGCCTGGTGCTGCCCGGCACAGCCATAGGTAAAGGCTTGTATATCAAAAATAAAATCGTTTCCGGCAATCTGTTGATTGACCCAGCAAGCGGCGGCGCATTGGAAGTGAACGATGCCGCGCTGTTTTGCGCGGCTTCGCAAAAACCGCAGGCGCAGGCCTTTTCCCTGAGTCAGGTTTCAGGCCGTTTAACAGCGCTTTCGATGCTGCTGGCCCTGCCATTGTGGCCGCTGGCATCCCTTGGCCTGAAGGTGCTCGGTATGCGCTTGCCTATTGAATTTGCCCGCTCACTCAAGCAGGTACTGTTTGGCCGCAAAGCGCTGTTTTCCAGTAACGCTCTCTTTGCCAGTAACTCACATTTAGGCAGCGAGGCCAAAGAGAGCACAGGCAAGCGTGCCTTATCCGCCGCCCAGTTGCTTGGCTCCCCGGCAAGCAGCAACCAGGCCGTGTTTGGTCCACGCCAGCTTGGGCTTTTGGATACAGCTCCCGATGAAGAAATCATGCTGGTTGAGCATGAATTCAACCGCTTGCCGCTTTTGGGACAACTTATGCTGCTGCGCACCCTCGCCCGCGCCCGGCGCAAAGCGCTTGCTGACGCAGGCCGCGCCGCTCTCGTACTGGACAAGATAAGTAGCGACACACTGGTCCATCAACCCACTTCAAGCAGCCACTGAGGAGCAGATCATGACTACCATACTCACTTACGGCACCTACGATTTGTTTCATTATGGCCACGTGCGGCTGTTCTCCCGCCTCGCGGCCCTCGGCGACCGGCTGATAGTCGGGGTGTCGACCGATGAATTTAATGCACTCAAGGGAAAGGCTGCATTTTTTAGCTACCAGCAACGCGCCGAAATCGTCGCCGCCTGCCGCTTTGTGTCTTTGGTCATTCCTGAAACCCATTGGGAGCAAAAGCCAAGGGATATCAAAGGATATGGCGTGGATGTGTTTGCCATGGGCGATGACTGGCAGGGCAAATTTGACCATCTTGGCGAGTTTTGCAAGGTGCTGTACCTGCCCCGCACCGAATACATTTCCACCACCGAAATCCGCACCACCCTGGCAGAGCCTGCAGGGCTTGGATTGCAGCCACGGCAGGCTTAGGAGGCAAAAATGCGCGATATTCGTCTCGTTAAATTGACCGCCGCCGCAGTGGGAAAGCTCATTTTCTGGCTTTCAGGGCTGATGCCGCGAAATCCGCGCAAACTCTGTGTCGGCGCCTACAAAAACCGCTTTACCGATAACGGCAAGTATCTGTATCTGCACTTTGCCAATCAGCCGGGGCTTGAGGTTATCTGGATAAGCGCTGACACTGCGCTGGTTAAAATCCTGAAAAGCCGCGGGCTGATGGCGGCACGGCGCTGGTCGGTACAGGGAATTTGGCATGCGCTCACCGCCGGAGTGTATTGCTACACCAGCTATGTAGGCGATATTAATCAATGGCTTGGAAATGGCGCAACCAGGGTGAACCTGTGGCATGGCTCGCCGCTGAAAACCATAGAGTTTGATATCAAAAGCGGGCCAATGGCCGAGCGTTTTACACCGCCTTTTACGCTGGCAAAGCGGCTTGAGTATCATCAGGAATACCTGAAACCCGACTTGATGCTGGCGCCCAGTGAAACAGTAAGAGACTGCTTTTCTTCGGCATTTCGTATTCCGGCGAGCCAAATTACCATCGCCGACAATCCCCGCACCCGCTTTTATGAACTAAGCCCCTGGGCAAAGCCCCGCCGCCCAAGCCATTGGCGCCCACGCCTTATTTTGTATGCGCCTTCCTGGAAGGATAATGGCGAGGTTAAATCCCTTAAAGACACCCTCGCACCGGATAGGCTCGAAGCACTGCTGCAAAAGCTTGATGCCACGCTGCTGGTGCGCCTGCACCCCAACGAAGCCCATCTGGCAAGCGGCCTTGGCGGATATAAAGGCATAGAGGACATCAGCCACCGGGAAGACATATACGATCTTCTGCCGGCCCTGTCGCTGCTTATTACCGACTATTCATCGATTTACATTGATGCGCTCAAATACGATATTCCGCTTGCCTTCTACCGGGGCGACAACGAAGGCTTTCTGCAAACCTGCCGTAAAGCCTATGGTTTTACTGAAAATCTTGAGCCACCCGGCCCGCTGGTGACCAACAGTGCTGAGCTTTGTGCGCTCCTCGGTGATGAGAGCTCGTTTAACAAAATGCAGGCCGCAGAGGCGCGCCATCAACATCGGCGGCTTTACTGGCAATCGCCGCTGCCGGATCCCTTTCTGGTGTTAGCGCAAAGGCTTGGGCTTGAGCTCGAAGTGGAAGTGGGAATTAATCTTGAGCGTGACCAAAATCAGCCCGGGGTTGATTGTACTGCCGCCAATAAGCGTTTAAGCTGACATATCTCATTCCCTCCTGTTATCAATGGGTTAATATGTCAACACTCAACAAACCTTTGCTTGGCGCCATACTGATGACGCTGGCGCTGAGCGCCTGTGATAAATCCGCGCAGCCTGATGCAACGGCGGCAAAACCCGCCGCTGTTGAAGAAAATAGTGCGGAAGAAAAGAATGCAGCAGCCGAAAACAGCTCAGCGCAGCCCATAGGCGACAGCAGCCGCACCTCGCTGGATTGGAGCGGCAGTTATGAAGGCACAGTCCCCTGCGCCAGCTGCGAAGGCATCAAGACCCGACTGGTACTCAATGGTGATGGCAGTTATCAGCTCGAGACTCAGTATCTGGGTGAGCAAGAAGCCGGCGCCGAGCCCAAGGTGTTTGAAGAGCGCGGACAATTCAGCTGGAACGACACCGGCAGCGCCATCCAGCTTGAAAGCGGCGCCTGGTATCAGGTTGGAGAGAATCAGCTCTTTATGCTCGACCGCGATGGCAAACGCATCACAGGAGCACTGGCAGACAATTATCGTTTGGCAAAAAGTAACTGACGAAAAAGCAGAGCGGGCTAAAGCCCTTTTAGGGCGTCGCTTTTCGACTTCTAGGTGCCAGGTGCTAAGTGCTAGGTGCTAGGAAAGCCGAACGCTAGATAACCGCTCCTGCGTTATTCTACCTCCTGCATCCATGCAGTCGTTCGCTACTGAAAACCGAATGTTCGCAAGCTCACTACCGAACGCTGCATTCCTAGATTCCAGAAGCCCGCCCCGCGGGCGCCCTAGCAGCAACGCTTTTGCTGCGCCCTAGAGACACGAAGTGTCATCCTAGAAACCCGCTTGGTGGGCGCCCTGCCGCAGTTACCGCATAAAGCATAAGCCCGCGGCGTCTTTGGCTGAAATGAGTGGCTCGCCATCCAGCGGCCACTCAATCGCCAGAGTTGGGTCATCCCAGCGCAGGCAGCGCTCAGATTTGGGATGATAATAGTCACTGCATTTGTAGTGCACCATGGCGGTGTCGGATAAAACATAAAACCCATGGGCAAAGCCTTTGGGGATAAACATCTGCTTATGATTATCCGCGGACAGCACCTCTGCAACCCATTTACCATAGGTCGGCGATTCTTTACGAATGTCAACGGCCACATCAAATATCTCACCCTGAACGACAGAAATAAGCTTGTCCTGCGCCTGCTCTTCCTGCCAATGCAGGCCCCGCAGCGTGCCCTTGACCGAAAGGGAGAGGTTATCCTGCACAAAGTCCACTGGCGCGACCAACTCTTTAAATCGCGCGTGCTGCCAAGTTTCGAGAAAATAGCCCCGCTCGTCCTGAAAAACCTTGGGGACAATGATCTTGACCTCTGTTATCGCGGTGGCTAACACCTGTATGACATGCTCCTACTACTCGACACCATTAACCTTAGCGGGAAAAAGGCTTAGTCTCCCACGCCTTTAACTCTAGAATCAGGTCATTTAGGGCTGAGGAGCATGCTCTGGAGTGACACCTGGAAGTCCTCACCCAAATTTGGATCGCGTAAGCCATACTCCACAAAAGCAGCCATATGGCCAAGCTTATCGCCGCAATCGTGGAATTTGCCACTCATGTGAAAGGTTTCGACTTTTTCCGACACTAGCCGAATATCTATAGCGTCGGTAAGCTGAATTTCACCTCCGGCACCAGCAGGCGTTCTTGCGAGCAAATGCCAGATGCTTGAAGAAAGGACGTATCTTCCTACAACAGCAAGATTGGAGGGGGCTTCGTCAACTGCTGGGTTTTCGAACATATCAAAGATTTGGGTTGACTCTCCGGCGCAAAGCCCTGTCCCATTACAATCTGCTAGACAGTATTTGTTAACTTCAGCCTCGGGAACCGGTGCCACCATAATTTGGCTGGTGGCAGATGTTTTAAATCGAGCACACATGGCAACAAGGTGTCAGCACTGTGTTGATCGAGAATTACATCAGGTAAAACTACAGCGAATGGATTCTCACCAACGACTAGCTTGGCGCACTACATTGAATGCCCAAAACCGTTAACGTCGCCTTGACGAACATGCATGATGGTCACGCGCTTGGAACAAATGCTCTGCACTTCATCCAAAAGTTGCCTCTACAATGTACTGAATAAGTGGTCTATCCACCTATAGTAGCATTTGTTTAGGTGTCGCTTTTGGAGCTGGCAACATACGCGTGCCTAAGCCTGCGCCTAGTCTGACCACTCTCGCATAAAATCCTTTAATCTACCTAAACAGTTGTTGACGAGAAACTTTGCCTTATCTGTTGAGTCGGATTCGGCATAACACCGTAATTCTGGCGCATTCCCTGAGGGACGCAGATGAACTATATCGCCACAATTTAAGTGAATCCGCAGCCCATCTTTGATATCAGCTTCGCTGACGGATTCATTAGTTAACCCAAGGGCTCTCAATAAATTAACTGGTGATTCGATACCGCTAGCAATAACTTGCTGAGCAATCTCGGTAGGGAAATCTTTCAAACGATCACTGTGCGTAAATCTGCCAGGGAGTTCCTGTACAACGGCAGAGAGCGGCCTGCTGTTAGCTAAAAATATCGCACCCAATACAGGTAACACAGCATCTCGAGTTGCCAAGCGAACTAAGATACTACCGTTAAGTGCGACATCAGTACCCAGCAAGAAACCACCGTTAGCTTCGAAACCCGCAACTGCAGTGTATTCGTTGGACAAAGAGTCAAACGCTTCAATCACATAAGGTGAACCAATACGAGTCCGAACAACCTGACTTACCGCACCGCTTTTTTCGATCGCAGTGTTACAGCTGACCGGCACTGCTAGTGCGTCAATCCCCAAGCCCTTAGCACTAAGTAAACCGAGGATATCGCCCCTTAAATACTCTCCAGTCTCATCGGCCAGCAACGGTCTGTCACCATCACCATCGGTAGAAAAAAGCAGATCAAGTTTATGCTGTTGCACCCACTCTTTCGCCTGCTGCCGATCTGATTCTGCAACAGCTTCTGTATCAATTGGAACAAATTCATCGCTGTAGCCAAGTTCAATGACTTCTGCGCCAAGCTTGCTAAATAGTTCAGGGTAAAGATCTCGCCCGGCACTTGAATGTTGATAAACTCCAACCCGTAAACCTGAAAGGAGAGTCGAAGGGAAAACCTGGGTGTAGCGCTCTAAATAGGAAATACGAGCGGTGCTATTAACATGAGGCAATGGTGATAGCGTTAACTGTGGAACCACTATTTCAGCCTGCAGTATTGCAAGTTCTTCGATTTTAGTGATTTCACCAGCAATAGTGTAGAACTTAAGCCCGTTTCGATCGAAAGGTATGTGGCTACCAGTGATCATAATTGCAGGTACGCCGTCTAGCTGTGCTTTGTAAGCCAAAGCTGGCGTAGGAACGACTCCATAATAATCGACTTCAACACCAGCGCCCTTAGCCGCTGCAATGCAAGCCTGTGCCATAGCGGGGCTGCTGGGGCGATTATCAATCGCTATCGCCAGTCGGCAAGCGTTTTCAATGGATGAAATAAAAGCCAAAGTAAAAGCTGCACAAACTTCAGGAGTGAAGTCAGACACCAACCCTCTGGCACCAGAAGTCCCAAAAGCAATACCACTGGTACTTATGATGTTATTAGATGTTTGCATGAATTCCGCCGAAAGCAAAAGTTCAATTAGATAATGTTTCGAAAAAGGCGCAGCTATGCACGCCCATATCGATCTTGAAAACGAACAATATCGTCCTCACCCAAGTAGGAACCGGACTGAACTTCTATCAATTCAAGATCGACCTTACCGGGGTTCTCTAACGCATGAACGGCAGTAATCGGAATATAAACAGACTGATTCTCAGTCACAAACTGCTCAGTCTCATCGATGGTGACCTTTGCTGTACCGGATACTACTATCCAATGCTCAGCCCGATGATGATGCATTTGCACTGACAACTTGGCTCCCGGCTTTACAGTAATACGCTTAACCTGGAATCGTTCGCCACTGTCAACTGAGTCGTACTTGCCCCAAGGGCGGTAAACTTCTCGGTGGAAAGTCACTTCACTGCGGCCATCAGCCTTCAGTTTGTTAACTATGTGCTTAACATCCTGCGCCTTGTCCTTATGGGCAACCAAAACCGCATCTTTAGTATTCACGATAACTAAGTCTTGCACACCTACGGTGGCAACCAGCTTTTCATCGCCGAGAACAAGGCAGTTGGTAGTATCGACGCTAACTACATCACCATCAAAGACATTGCCATTTTCGTCTTTGTCAGCCACATCCCACAAAGCCGAAAAACCTCCGACATCGCTCCAACCAGCATCCAGCGGAACAACTACTGCACGCTCAGTCTTTTCCATTACGGCATAGTCAATAGACTCGTCAGGACATGCTTCAAAAGCCACCTTGTTGACACGAATGAAATCGAGGTCGGGAGTTTGTTCTTGAATAGCTTCTGCACAAGCGGCATAAATATCAGGACGAAACGCATTCAATTCTTCCAGATATCGGCTGGCTTTAAACATAAACATACCGCTATTCCAGTAATAATCGCCTGAAGCAAGATATTCCTGAGCAGTTGCCAAAGCAGGCTTCTCAACAAATTCAGCAACCCGAAAACAGTTCTTAGAAGCCTCAGCACCGCGTTTAATATAGCCGTACCCGGTCTCAGCATGGGTTGGTACAATACCAAAGGTAACCATATCCCCTTGCTCAGCTTGAACCTTAGCCTTCTCAATTGCATCATGGAAAGCATTGACGTTCTTGATTACGTGATCTGCAGCGAGCACCAGTAGAATTGGATCCTCTCCTTCTTCTACAGCTTTTAAGGCTGCCAAAGCGATGGCGGGAGCAGTATTACGACCAACAGGTTCAAGAATGATTTTGCAATTGATGACTTGGGCTTGTCTTATTTGTTCAGCAGTGATGAACCTGTGCTCTTCGTTACATATCAGAGTTGGCGCATGCTGTTGCAGCCCTTTTAGGCGAAACACGGTTTCTTGGAGCATAGAGCGACAACTGACCAGAGGTAAAAACTGCTTTGGGCGATTGCCTCTGGATAAGGGCCAGAGTCTGCTGCCAGCACCGCCAGCCATAATGACGGGTAATATCATACACATATACCTAAAATTAATTAGCCTAGCAAAAATATGCTTTGGTGTTATGGTGAACAGTCTCAGCACAGAGAAGTTTATCTACATTCCACCACCGATATTGGCAGTGTTGTTCAACAGGCAAATCAGTAATTTCGATATCAAGTACTAATGTATATGCCAGTACAATATAGTGAGTAGAAAAGTCCTCGGTAGAAAAGTTATCTTGGTAAAAGTGCTGGTAAACGCCTTTGAAAATCGCATCTTTAAAAGAAAGAGCTCTTCCCAACTCTTCTGAAACCAAGCGTCCGAATGCCTCTTCAAGCTGTTCGTCCTTCCGTATTCGTCCGCCAGGAACAAACCATGAGTTCTTAGCGGGTCGATTATTTCGCAAGCCCAAAAGAATCTGACCGTCCGAGTTTTGAACGATCAGATCAATGGAGACGAGTGGAGTAGATGCAACAACTGTTTTGAAAGAGCTTTCATCAAGCTGTTTAGTCACAGCATCTCCTTCTGTTTATTTACGGAATTGATCCTGATTAGATAAGAACCAATCGTAGGTAATAGCAAGCCCGGCCTCTAACCCTATCTTGTAGTTCCACCCCAAATCTTTGAGCCGAGAAACATTCATCAGTTTTCTGGGCGCACCATCAGGTTTAGTAGCATCAAATACAATGCTGCCTTCAAATCCTACAACCTTCGCCATTGTGGTTGCCATCTCGCGTATAGTACAGTCTTCACCGGTACCAACATTAATATGAGACAGCATAGGCTGAGTGTTTGCCTGATAGGAATCAGCACCAAGCTCCATCACATATACACTAGCAGCCGCCATATCATCTACGTGTAAGAATTCACGCATTGGCGTACCAGAACCCCAAACAACAACCTCAGCTGCACCTGCGAGTTTTGCTTCATGAAAACGACGCATCAGCGCAGGAATAACATGGGAGTTCTCCGGGTGGAAGTTATCATTTTCGCCATACAAGTTAGTAGGCATTACGCTACGATAATCTCTACCAAATTGGCGGTTATAAGATTCACACAACTTAATCCCGGCAATTTTTGCGATTGCATAAGGCTCGTTGGTAGGTTCCAGAGTCCCGGTCAACAAAGCTGATTCAGCCATAGGCTGCTGAGCAAGCTTAGGATAAATGCAGGAAGACCCTAAAAACAACAAACGCTGCACGTCATGTTTGTGTGCAGACTGAATAACATTGCACTGGATAGCTAAATTCTGATAGATGAAGTCAGCAGGGAATACATTGTTGGCATGAATACCACCAACCTTGGCCGCAGCCAAATAGACTTCATCAATACTTTCAGCAGCAAAAAAAGCATCTACACCTGCCTGACTGGTCAAATCCAATTCATGTCGACTCTTCAGAACCAGTTCAATGTCAGCCCTTTGTTTAAGTTGCCTGACAATAGCTGAACCAACCATACCTTTATGTCCAGCAACAAAGACTCTTTTTTTAGAAGTCATTTAAACTACCTTTCGACAGAGATAGATACATCGTGTCCATGCTCTTTAAGTAGAGCGTGCTGCTTAGCCTTAGACAAGTCGCTCGCGACCATTTCGGCACACATCTCCTCAACGGTGATCTCTGGAACCCACCCCAGCTTCTGCTTAGCTTTTGCAGGATCGCCGAGCAGAGTCTCAACTTCAGCAGGACGGAAATACCGAGGATCTACTTTAACAATGACATCACCTACCTTCAAAGCTGGTGCATTGTCACCATGAATCGCAGCTACAGTAGCTATCTCTTCTACTCCCTCACCGGAAAACTCCAATTCTATCCCCAACTCTTTTGCTGACAACCTGACAAACTCACGAACAGAGATCTGCTTACCAGTAGCAATAACAAAATCTTCAGGGTGCTCTTGCTGAAGCATCATCCACTGCATGCGAACATAGTCCTTTGCATGACCCCAGTCACGAAGTGCATCCATATTCCCAAGGAATAAGCACCCTTCTAATCCCTGCGCAATGTTGGCAAGTGCGCGGGTGATTTTGCGTGTTACAAAAGTCTCGCCCCGACGAGGAGATTCGTGATTGAAAAGAATGCCGTTACAAGCATACATGCCATAAGACTCACGGTAATTAACAGTAATCCAATAGGCATACATTTTCGCAACAGCATAAGGAGAGCGAGGATAGAAAGGAGTCGTTTCCTTTTGAGGTATCTCTTGTACCAATCCATATAATTCTGAGGTTGAAGCCTGATAGAAACGAGTTTTCTTCTCCAAACCACAAATACGAATTGCTTCCAATAAGCGAAGTGTTCCTAAAGCATCTACATCGGCAGTATACTCAGGAGATTCAAACGACACGGCTACGTGTGATTGAGCTCCCAAGTTATACACTTCATCTGGCCGGATCTGCTGCATTAATCTGACGAGGTTAGAGGTATCAGTCAAATCGCCGTAATGAAGTATGAAATTTGGATTATCCTCATGCCGATCCTGATATATATGATCAACCCTTTGCGTATTAAACAATGAAGCGCGGCGTTTTATACCGTGTACTTCATATCCTTTTTCAAGGAGAAACTCAGCAAGATATGAACCGTCTTGACCTGTCACGCCTGTAATAATTGCTTTCTTCATATAATAAACCCTAATGTTATCCGATTCGTGACCTAATAAAAATTAAAGCCTTAGGTGACAGGAGCGAAATAGTTCCTGCTAAAATATATTTAAAGTTAGTTGTTGAGCAAAACGCCTTTACATAATAAAGCGAACATCTACGGTCCAAATTCATTAAAAGGCAATGCGCTCTCATAAGATGACAATTAACACTAAACACATCTTGGTTCTCAAAATTTACAAAACGTTTATTTAAAATAGTAATAGCTGTTTCGAGAGCATCAAAATTTTTTGAAACACTTGCTCTTTTAGTTATATAGCGACACTCAGTCAAAACAGCATCCAAAAAACAAACATTCACACTTTTTAATAAAGACAAGCGTAAAACGAACTCATAATCCTCGATAGCTGGCAAGGTGGTATCAAACCCATCCACACTAAGAAAAAGTTCCTTCTTTATCGCAAAAACGGGGGCGCCACCAACGTAATTCCCCCCCAAAAGCCTTTCAAAAGAAAGACAATTAGAGTCAGTAACAGATGTTATGTAGCTACACCGCTCATTTATCATATGAATTAAAGCTCTATGATAAATAAAATTTACATCACGTTTTCTTGAAATTAGGTCTAAAACGACCTGCAACTTATCGTCAGTAAAAGAGTCATCATCATCTAAGAATAAAATCCAATCTCCTCTGGCTAATTGCACTCCTTTATTTCTTGCGCCCGCAGCGCCCAGATTCACATCACTTCTATATAAAACCAAATCATAATTAAATTCACATTCAATTTTAACGGGTCGAAATGAGCAATCATCAACTACTACAACTTCAAAGTCCAAGTTTGTCTGATGCTCTAACCGCTCAAGACAATGAACAAGGTCTTCTTGCCTATTAAAACTTGGAATTACAATAGAAATTAGCTTATCCATATAAAATTATTGCCACTGAACTAGTATTCAAAATAAAAACAGCCCATATTAGAACTACACATATTACAAAAGAAGCCATAAATTTACGTTGTTTAAAAATTGTCAACGAAATATAAACCAAAGAAAATACCTGCATCATATAAGCAAAATTAGCGACCCGATTATATGCAAACTCATTAAAAGCGAAAAGATTGGAAAGAGCAGAAAACAATAAAAATGGCACAAACACTGATTCAAATATGAAATATTTTTGAACAAAATGCCGCAGCCTAAAAAAATACAACAATAATATAGAAAATGCAGTGAAATTCAATAATATAAAAGGAGCATTAGTATAAACGCTAGCAGCCTTAGTATATATTTGATAAGGAACAAAAAAATAGATGAGCTTGCCGACAACTGTACTGCCAAGAATAGAAGAAAAAAATAATAGCACTATCCACTTCAATCTAATAAATGTTAAAACAATTATAAAAAATAATAGAACCGCTGAAAATTTGTGAAACCCAAATGCAACTATAGAAAGCAGCAACAAATTTTTATATGAAAATCTATAATATCGATAATATATAAAATATGGAACTAAAGCTAAAACGAATGCCTGTCTGATCGCATTGCCAAAAGTATTATAAAAAGTTCCACAAACTACAAATGCAAAAAAATATAATAGAGCATTACCACCAAAAATAAGTCTCAACCCAAAAAACAAAATAGATATGGATGACACCGCAATAGCATATAAAAACCATTGCTCACCTATCCCGAGTTTAGCAAATATGTATGCTAAAGACCAAAATAGAAACTCGCTTCCAATTCCTAATCCAGACTCGATATCCTGATGAACAGTTAAAATACTCTCAGAATTTTGAATTAAATAAAAACCTTGAATATAAACTTGGGTGTCAAACCCAGCACCCAAAGGTCTAAAACCAACAATTACTGCGGACAACACCAAAAAAAAAGCTAATGAAAAAGGTTTGAAGGGTTTAAAAAAATTAAATTTATTTAAAGTGTAATGAATTAAAACCAAAAGATAAAGCGACGCAACGATTACAATATCAAATGGATTAACATTAAACACCGAAAAACCTTCTTTTTAATTTCAAAGCCCATTTAGGGCTTAAATTTTTAATAAACTGAATCGCTAACATTCTAAATTTAACACGTATTGCATCGGCTTTGGTTATAAGATGAAACTCAAGTTTTAAATTAATTTGTTCACTTATAGTCTTATTCATCTGAGAACTACTAAAGCCTTCAGCAACAACAGTTGATATTGCTTCTGGGAAATATTTAAATTTATACCCACTTGTCAAAATTTCCATATATAGCTTTTGATCCGCAACTCTTGGATACTCCGGATCAAACGGAAACTTTTTTAATAGCTCAGTTCTTGTAAATACAGACTGATGACAGAAAGGCATTGGCTCAAATAAAGTTGGAACACTTGTGCATTTCTTTAAGTATTTAGTTTCCCCATCGAAAACTACATAAGTATCTCCATATAAAACAGATACGTCCACACACTTAATGCTCAATTCGTTATATAAATTTTGCGCTTCAATATCTACAAAAAAATCACCAGCATTCATGAAACATATCCAATCTCCGGCAGCGGTATTAGCAGCTTTATTCATTGCGTCAAATATACCATTGTCCTTCTCTGACACTAATGAATCAAAAAGATTTGAATTTTTCAAAATTGAGAGCGTAGAATCGATTGAACCACCATCAATTGCAATAATCTCAATATCTCCGGGCCATTTATTCCTGAATGCACTAATTGAACTCAACGTCGCACCCAACAAATTTTCACAATTATAAGTCACTACAGCTATCGTTAAAGACATCACAAACTCAAAGATTGGTTTAAAAAAAACAACGTTTATTAATTAGAGTGTCATATTGACCTTTATCTCTATAACTTATTACACTAGCCGGATTACCAGCTACCACAGCTCTTTCAGGAATAATCCCTCGAACGACGGAACCTGCAGCTATAACTACTCCGTCACCTAAGCAAGTTCCTGGCAGAATAGTAACGTTCGCACCACACCAAACATAGTCCCCTATAACGACAGGTTCTTTTATACTAACATTGTCGTATGGTAATTTCTCACCACTTTTCCAGTTATGTGTGGTAGAAAAAATTGTAAGCCCGCGCCCGGTATGGAAGTAATCGCCAATTGAAACGCCTCCACTACACTCTATGAATGTAGCACTTTTAATATGACTCCCCTTTCCAATCGAAAAATTTTCAGCAGGACCTGATATTTCAAAGCCACCAGGGCCTTGATTGACATAGTTAAAGTTATTCCCAAACCGAACTCGATATCTTTGAGCTTTAACTTGTTCTGATATGAAAACCAATCTAGCAAAAAAAATGTCAAATTTAATAAAAAAAAGAACCTTAAGAAAAGCGGCTTTTAGCATAGTGTCTTACCACATAAATTAACAGAGTTACAAAATAACAAAACATCGCCATTGAGTAACTAATTGCAACTAATTCAATCAGTGAAAAATCAGAGCTAGAAAAATAAATATTAAATAAGAAAACTAATGCAGCAATCGTAAGTGAGTAAAGTCTCCAACTGGTATTCCCAGTCTTATTTGAATAAAAACATAGCAATACAGTCACAGACTGAAAAAAAACACCCACAAAACATATCAATGATATTTCTATAAATCCAGAATATTCAACTGATATCATATCGCTAGCGAAAAAATATATAAATGATGCACCGAAAGACATAGCTAAAATTAGAAAAACAACATAATTACCTAACATAGGATAAGAAAATAAGCTGTCTTTATCGATATGAATTCTTTTCAAAAATGCATTCGACATCGCAGAATTAAGCTGCAGTTGAAAAGCGCTAAACTGCATTGCAACTGTCAATACGCCAACTTCATGCATGGTTCCAATCGATGCGACGTGTAACTTGCCATACTCATTTATTATCCATGCAGGTAAAAGAGAAACTAGTAGCGGCGCAGAAAAACGCACAGCCTTATATAATTCTTTTTTATTCCAAGTACCATTTTTCATAGATTCAGTGTGTCTAAACAAGAAAAATAAAACAACAAATTCAGCTATGAGCAATGCTATTAATCTTGAAAAAGCATCATCAGATATAAAATATAAAAAGACAAAGCTAAATAAGAGGGAAAGTAGTGATACGAAAATATTTGAAAGTCCGTAGGTATAAATCCTCTCATCAACAACTAGTTCTGCCTGGCTACTACTCCTAAAACCTCTCAACAAGACAAAAGCTGGCGTTAATAAGAACAAAAGACCGAAAGAGTGGTAATATAGTGGCAAAAATAAAGCTGCTATAATTGTAAAAAATACTCCTATGGAAAATCCAAATAAAAATATAGACTTTTTAACCGAAGGGAATAATTTTTTTGCGTGACCAGTTTTAATTACTGGATAATAGTGATCTGCGTTCAAAATTAACAGAGGAGCTAATATTGCAGAAACACTCAATATAATACCAAACTTACCTAGCTCGGTTGGTGACATCAAATTCGTTAAAATAGGGATAGATATAAGACCAATTAGCATTTGTGCCAAACTTATAACTAGATATTTAATAACGCTAACATAATGAGACACAATCAACTCGCTGTTCTACAGTCTACTTGTTAAATCCAAGCTCAAATAAAGAATGACTAATTGCATTTAGGAATTCATTCGTTTCGACCCCTTCCCACTTCGATATAGTGAATAGAACAGGCCATCCATCTTTTGCGAGATTAATAAGCGATGAGGAAAAAAAACTAACAACCAAGTCGGGATGTAAGTCATTAATGATAGTCTCTATAGGCTTAGAGCTTTCTACTATAATAAACTTTGGAAAATTTAACAGAACAAAATCATAAATATCTGTTCCGATTTCCCTAGGGTGAAATTTGAAGTATACATTTTCGAACCTAGATAAAACTTCTTCATAAATCAAGGACAACAACTTTAGATACTCAGGTTTATCCATGAAAAATTTATATATATCTTGGGATAGAAATAGAACATTCCCATATTCAGAAACTTTCTTGTGAGACTTTATTCCATTCCAATGTTCAATACAAGGTTGAAAGTCCCGATTACAAGTAACTCCAGCGTAGTATATCACAGAGTCAAATACACTATCCGACATTACTGGAAACGTTTCAAAACCTGATGAGTAGGCTTTTACAAATAAATTGCTATAAATAGCTGAAGAGAAAATAAATCTGGGATTCTTAAAAATGAGAGGCTGAACATTATCTGATGTGGCAACCTTATTTAACGCGTAAGTAGCCAAACCATTTTCCTCGATTAAATTAACTTTCGCACCCTGCGACTTAAATTTATTTACAAAGTAATGGTTAACCAAGTCGTACTCAGTGTAAATATATAAAAAATCTTCCTCTGAAGCTTGTATGAACTTATCAATATAATTCCTATTTTTAAACATTTTAATAAAATTAAGCCAACCCAACTTAGAAGTGGATGGAGATTCAAAAACTCTATAAAGAAAACCTGAATTTTTGATTTCATCCAAGTCAAGGCGATGAGGAATGCAAATCAAAAACACATCGGTCAAACTAAAATGTTCAGCACGCTTAACAACATCCATAAAATGAAAGTTATTGTTAATGACAAAATAATTCACTTTACTTATACCTGTAGCCTTAAAATGGCATCTGCAATCATAAAATCTACACGTTCATCGATGTCAACTGAGCGCTCTTTTGGCATTACATAGGCGTATACGCCTTTATCTAACAACATTCCAGAACGATAAAGCTTTTCTAATGTATAAATATAAATTGCACCATTTATTCGGTAAGATGCAGGAAAATCCTGACTTCTCATCCCAATATATTCTGGCTTCATAAAGTCGGCCATACTTCTATCTTCAGGCAACGTATTACACCAAATCAAAGGGTGCTCCAACTGCACGACACTTACAATTCCTTGGACTTCAGTATCCTTCATCATTTCCAATGCTGTGTCGATGTCTTCAACAGTTCTTAGAGGAGATGTAGGTTGTAGAACTACCACAACGTCGTAGGCTTCGCCCAATCGCTCAAGGCAGTCTTTAATCACATCTTCGGTAGTCGCAGTATCAGAAGATAATCCAGCATTACGTTTGAAAGGTACATCTGCCATCGAATGTTTAGCGATCCTGATAATTTCATCATTATCAGTTGAGACAACAACTCTATCTACATACTTTGAATTTTTCGCAGCAGAAATTGTCCAAGAGATTAAAGGGCGCCCTGCTAAATCAAGAACATTTTTCTTTGGCAATCTTTTGCTACCACCTCGAGCGGGAATAATTGCCAATACCGTCTTATTTTCTATCATGACAGCATTCCTAACGTGTAGATATCAGATTGTGCTTTATTGAAGTCGTCCATACGCCCAATATCTAACCAATATTCATGAATAGGGAACATTAACACATTATTTCGCTCGCACATGTGCTGTTCTAATAATGTTGGCATGTCAATAATGTGATTTTTTTGTACCGAGTGAATCACCGAGGGAGAAAGAACGTATATACCAGCATTGACAAAAAAGCGCTGAGTAGGCTTTTCGACCATGCTGGTGATTCTGTTACCTTCACCTTTGACCACACCATAAGGAATTTGATAGTCATATTCGCGGACACACATGGTTGCATCAGCGTCATGATTGACATGAAACTCAAGCAGGCGTTGAAAATCTACTTTGGTCAACACATCACCATTCATCATGATAAGCGGTAGTTCCGGAATGTCCTCCGGTAACAGACCCAAAGCACCACCTGTGCCCAAGGGGGTCTCTTCATGGACGTAGCGAATATTGGCGCCCCAGGCTGAACCATCGCCAAAATAATCAGTGATCTGCTCTGGCATATAGTGAGTGGATATATAGATGTTATTAAATCCTGCTTTAAGGAACTGATTAAGTAGGGTCTCCAGTATGGGCTTTTCCCCTACTTTAAGCATAGGCTTTGGGCAGTTGTCGGTGAGTGGGCGAAGCCTAGTCCCAAATCCCCCAGCCATCAAAAATACAGGATTCTGATGTTTCGGGCGATGTAATGCACTATGCAACGTCTCTAAGCCAATGACTTTACGCTCATCATCGACAAGCGGGATGGCTAGAATGCTCTTCCTCTCCATCAACTCCACTATTTCTTTCCTAGTCGCTCCAACCTTAGCAACGGTTGGTGAAAGATTCATTACCAAAGAAACTGGCGCCTCAAGTGATAAATCACTCAGTATTCCTCTACGAATATCTCCGTCTGTAACAACGCCAACTAAATGCTGATTAGCATCGATAACTAGTGCCACTCTTAACGCTTCGTTATTGATGATCTCCAGAGCATCACGAATCGAGTTATCTGGTTTAATCAATACATTGTTCCAGCAATAGCTCATGGAATATCCTTGAATTTTATTTAATATAGACGCGAGCTGGATAGCATGTACTACCCTTCTTGAGTGATTGAGTTACTATCGCTCCTGCTCCAACTACGCTCTGCAACTCTAAAATCAAACCTTGAATGACTGTCGCATTTGCACCGATATACACGTCTTCAGCCGTAAAAACTTCACCACATAAGGTTGCGTGAGGCGCTATGTGGTTGTAAGCACCAACCCTGCAATCGTGCTCAATTAAAGCTTCGCTATTCACTATGGTATGTTCGCCAATAACTGCACCAGCTTGCACTCTCGCACCTGGGAAAATCTGTGCCCCCGATTTCACTTCAGCAAAAGAAGAAACCTTGGAGTCACTCGCAATCACCGTTTCAAAAACATACCCTTGTGCAAGGAACTTCTCATTAATACGCTTTCGGAAAGTCGAGCGAGGCATCATGCCAATACCGTTTACCAACCGCACACTATCTGGAGAGAAGCGTGTAATATCCTCATCTTGGGCGAAATGGCGAATGCCTGCAAATACCGCCCTTGATGAAACGTCATCAGGGCAAATGACTGCAAGTATTTCTCGTCCTTGGCCAACTAAGATATCGGCCAAAACACTGGCGTGTCCTCCTCCTCCGATCAAAACAAGCGGTAAGGCATTATTCAATGATCAACTCTCCAGCTTGGTAATCTCGGCTTGCTTTACGCTTAAACAACTCCCAATAATGATAAGGTGACATGCCATTCCCTGGTCGCTTAATCGCCACATTATCAGCACTAAAAGAATCTCCTGCTTGAATCGCTTGACTTGCAACCAAGCTTTTGCGTGCCACCGCTTTGTTTTTGACTTCTGAGACGGTTGGGGATTTCACCGCTGACCCTAACGCCAGTTCAACCTGACGAATGGCCTTCACCATCGCGGTAAGTTCATCAGGTTCAAGTGACGCCTTGTGATCTGGCCCCTCCATATTTTTGTCCAGCGTGAAGTGTTTTTCGATCAACACTGCGCCGCGAGCAACGGCGGCAATAGGAATGGTGATCCCTTCGCTGTGATCAGAGTAGCCCGCTGGTAAATCAAACGCCTTGCCGAGCGTGTCCATTGCTTTCAGGTTAATCTCTGCCATCGGGGCTGGGTATTCGGTGGTGCAGTGCAGGATCGTAACTTTCTCTTTCAGAGCTTTCTGCCCTTCATCTGATGCGTAAGCTTGCTGAAAAGCCAACACCGACGGGGCAACATTACTCCCTGTAGTATAGCCAAAAGCGATTACGCCTAATGCCATTTCAATTTCGGCCAGTGTCGCCATCCCCGTAGAGACAATTAAGTCACATCCCGTACGGGCATGCTCAAGCACTAGTGGCGCGTTGGTAAGTTCACCAGAAGGCAGTTTTAGACGGGTTAAGCCTAGATCGTTGACGAGGAAATCTAAGCTTTCAGAATCAAAAGCCGTTGAAAGAAATTCAATTCCCAGTGAATTGCAATGTTCGACCAGCTTATGATGAGCTTCGTAAGACAACTCAAGCCGGCTGAGCATAGCCAACTGAGACTCTTGCTTTTGCGTATTGGCCACTTGGTAATCAGCTTGTTTAGCTTGTTCTGTCACTAAGTTTTTGGCTTTAAAGGTTTGAAACTTAACAATATCGGCGCCAGCTTGATGCGCAGCGACGACAAGTTTAAACGCCAGAGATTCGTCGCCATTATGGTTTACACCCGCTTCTGCAATGATTAGAGTCATACTTCCTCATTCAATCGGTTCAAATGGTAAGTCGAAGAATGACTTACAAGGTTCAAAATGAAGTGATTTTATCATTGCAATCACTTGTGCACTGCTATCACCTTGGCCATAAGGATTGTCGATCGCTTCACCGTCAGCCTTATAGCCTCTGGTAATAGCAGTTTGAATTGCTTGTTCAATCTCTTCTTTTGCTGCCCGGCAATGCAAGACACTTTTCGCGGCCAAACGACCTTGCTGACGCACACCAATATTCACTGTCGGCACATCAAAAGCAGGAACTTCAATAATGCCACTAGAAGAGTTGCCAATCACCGCGCTAGCATGCTTTACAGCACTGAGATAACGCACTTGTCCCAAAGAAGGAATAGCACGCACACGCAGTGGATTCGCGGCTGCATACGCTTCAAGCATTGGGATGATGCGACGTCCACCATCATCTGCATTCGGATAAGTGAGGATAACTTGATGCTCAGGATAGGCATCAAGCGCATCCAGCAACGCTTGAAAACTGGTTTCTGGCACTTCCTCACCCAAGGTAACAGGATGGTAGGTTACCAAGAAATACGGCTGAGTTAGAGCAAAGTTTAGAGATTGAGCCAGAGCAGGCACATTCATAAACTGAGCACGCTTAAGGTGGTCAAGCCCAATAGCGCCGATGTTTTTTACACGCTCTGGCGCTTCCCCTAGCTGGATCACGCGCTGACGATACGCTTCCGTGGATGTACCGTGCAGGTAGCTCAGCTTGGTAATGGCATGTCGGATCGCATCATCATAAGCGCCTTCGGTGATCTCACCTCCATGCAAATGAATCACAGGAATACGTAGAATCATGGCAGTTTGTGCCGCGGCTAAAGCTTCAAAACGATCGCCAAGAATCACTAAAACGTCTGGTTTAAGCCTTGCCAAAGCGTCAGCAAACCCCAACACGCCGAGCCCCATACTTTTTGCAACCCCAACTGCTGAATCTGAGGAAAGTAGGATTTCGATTTTTTCGTCTATATTGAAGCCATCTTGCTCAATTTGCTGATAGGTTTCACCAAACTCTGGCGATAAATGCATACCTGATACCAGCAGTTGAAGTTGAAACTCTGGTTCGGCTTGGATGTCTTTTAGAAGCCAAAAGAGCAGACCATACTCAGCTCTTGTCCCTGTAAAAACAGCAACTTTTTTCTTATAATCGTGCATATTCCCTACCTAAATGCCAACCGGCGTACTCGGTAAGTTGATTAAATGCGCCCCAACAAACTCAGAGTAAGTAAGGTCTCCACGAAGGGCTTTTGCGAACATCGGTAAACGGTGCATTAACTGCCATATTGGGCGAGTCATTACTCCAGCGGCATTGGTCTCTTCTAACAGCGCATTGCGCTGCTCAGGGTTGGCACAAATAACGGCGTTGAGCCAGTAGTTCGACTGCGCATACTCTGGTTCGACAACGAAAGTGGCGTCACTCCCAACGAAAAACTCGTGATATCGGTGTGCTAATAAGCGTTTTCGTTCGAGATAACCTTCGATCGCCTCCATCTGTGCACAACCCAGTGCCGCATTTAAGTTGGGCATACGGTAGTTGAAACCAGGCTCATCATGGAAGAATTCATAAGGATGTGGCACCTTCGCCGTGGTGGTAACGTGTTTAGTGCGTTTCCCAGCCTCTTCTGTGGCACAAAGCACAACTCCACCGCCACCAGTGGTAATGATTTTATTGCCGTTAAAACTAACTGCACCAAAATCGCCTAAAGTCCCAGTGTGCTTGCCTTTGTAGAAAGAACCCAAACTTTCTGCTGCATCTTCCACTAGAACAAGCTGCCATTTAAGACAAATTGCTACCAATTCATCGAGCTGAACTGGGTGACCGAAAGTGTGCATTGGTACGACAGTTTTAATTCTCCTACCCGTTTGCTTATGGACACACCCTTCATTAGTGATCTCAGCATTTTCTGCTAAGAATGCTTCAAGAGCCTTTGGGCACAGCCCTAAGCTCACTGGGGATACGTCAACAAAAATCGGTTCAGCACCCATGTGGTAGAGTGCGTTACAAGTCGCTACAAAAGTCAGCGCCTGTGTAATAACCAAATCACCACGTTCGACACCCGCCATGTACAGCGCAGCGTGCAGTGCGGCAGTGCCATTAACAGTTGCGACCGCTCGCACACTCCCTGTAAAGGCTTCGATTTTACGCTCGAACTCATCAACAAACTTACCTACACTGGATACAAAAGTGCTGTCGATGGTTTCCATCACATAAGCTTTTTCATTGCCATCAAAAATGGGCGCATGCAGTGGTATAAAATCATGAGTTCGGTATTGTTCACGAACAAACTCGACCAACAATTGTGCATTCATGCTTCACCGTTACATCTTGCTATCAAGGTATTTGCCCGTTTCTTTATGACCGAAATCGGGAATCATGGTAAGGAATAGCGCAACAATCTGCTCTTTGCTCCAAGCTCGTAGAGCTTTCATTTGTGCAATTTTTTCTTCAAAAAGGTTCAACAACTCTGGTTGATACAGAGGTTCGTTTTTAATGATTCCCACATTTTCAAAACGTGCCATGTCAAGCACTTCATCATCAGTGAAAAACTCTTCGAAATCTTTTTCACCCGTCGTATCACTCTCGGTGAAAAGACAAGGCCACTTGCCTTGCGCTGGTAGCGTTTTCGCCAGTTCACGAGCTTCATCTTCATCAGTGCATAAATGAGGTTCGTAACCTCGTTGCTTTAGGTATTTCACAGCTATGTCTGCAAATGTGATCAGATGCAATGCTTCACTGAGTTTCGGGAAGAAGATGTCGCGATTTTCACCAAAAATACACGACATGAGGCACAATTCACCCGATTCTTGCGGAGTGACGAAATAACGTTTGATATCATTTGGTGCGACAATCGGCTGATTTTTTTGGATACGTTGGTTAAAACCGTGCAGCAACGAACCATCGGAAAACGCCACATTAGCAAAACGTGCAGTTGAGATGGCAATTTGCTCGCTTTTACGCATTAAAAACATTTCCATAATGCGTTTGGACGCACCCATCATATTGACTGGATTAGCGGCTTTGTCAGTAGAAACGCAAAAGTATTTTTTAACACCAGCATCAATCGACTGCTGTATTGTTTTCTCGGTGTTGAACACGTTGACATCAATCATGCGCATTAAGGTAAAAGGGTCTTTCTCGCTGCGGACATGCTTAAGGGCTGACAAGTTCAATACGTAATCATATTGACCATCGGCCTTTATGAAGGCGTCGTATTCGATCGAGCCTATATCTAAAGCAAATGTTTGGAAATCACCCTCAATATAGCCAAATGAACTTCGAATATCTCGCACTAACTCGACCATATTGTTTTCGCTAATGTCCACCACATGGAGCTTTTGTGGATTCCGTTTAAAGATTTCTTTGGTAACGGCTTGACCGATTGAACCTGCACCACCAAGGACTAAAAATGAAGAACTAGCGACGACATATTTCAAAAGTTCTTCGTTATCCCTTACATCAGTTTCAAATAGATGTTCTTTACGCCCAATTAACTCTAACATTTATTTCACCGCCACTTGGTTACGTTTACGCAAAAAAAAGTAAAGATGCCCCAACAACCTAGCCGGAAAAATTCTCAGGGAAAACCTTGTTATAAATATGAGTTCGGAGTAAATATACTTACTTAATTTATACTTCCTCAACTTATTATAGAGATGGTACTCACTTTTAGCATAGTCCCACCCTCTTCTTCGAGAAAGCATACCATTACCGACCCTTGCAAAAACTAATGTCGCATCGATATTCTCAATCTTATAACCACCAGCCAGCAACCTTATCCACAAATAATAATCTTCCATATATTGAAGATGCATATAGCCACCAACATTAGTAACTGAAGACTTTCTAAAAATGGTTGCCATGTGATTCATAGGATTTCTACTCACAACATCAGCCTTAATCCGCTTTGGAGAACAGGGTATTGTACGTATTCTTTTACAATCCCCAGGGGTAACATTGAATTCCGCCACATTGGAACTACTTGCTGAAACATCGGGATTGTTTTTCATAAAATTAACCTGTGTTTCGAATCTTGTGGGAAGATTTAAGTCATCAGAATCACATCTTATTACCAAATCATTAGAGCAGTTTTCCAGTCCAGCATTCAGTGCATTCCCCAAACCGACATTAACATCAAGAACCACTAGCTTAATATTTAGTAGTTCAATCCAGCGCTCTATACATTCATTCAAACTATCTGGTAAGGGTCCGTCTTTGACTAAAATAAACTCATCCGCCTTTAGAGTTTGGTCAAAAATGCTCTGAAATGCAGAGTTTAAAAACACTGATGATTCTTTTGAATACACGGACATTAAAACTGAAAATGGCATTCTACCTACCCATACCAAACAGTACTACTTTAACTGTTTTCAAGAGAATCTTAACGTCAAGCCAGCTACTGTGATGCTTTATATAATAAATATCGTACTTATGTTTCCAAATAGCATCTTCAACAGATGCCCCATATGGATAGCTAACTTGAGCAAGGCCTGTTACACCTGGTTTAACAGCATGTCTGAATCTGTAATAAGGTATTTCCCTTTCGAGTTCAGCAATAAATACTTCTCTCTCTGGTCGTGGGCCGACAATAGACATATCGCCATTTAGAATATTAATAATTTGCGGCAATTCATCTATACGAGTTTTTCTAATAAAATTTCCAACCCGAGTAACTCGCTCATCATTTTTAACGGCCCACTTTGCGCCTGACTTCTCTGCATCGCTCCGCATCGACCTGAACTTTATTACTTCAAACTCCCGGTTATATTGACCTGTTCTCCTTTGGCGATAAAATACTGGTCCAGGACTTTCTATCTTTATTGCTAGCATAGTGATTAGGCCTACGGGTAGGGCTACTATCGCCAAGGTTATGGATGCTAGAATATCAATCAACCTTTTTGCGAGTTGAGTTCTTCGAGTTGAAAGAATTGAGAATGCTTTTTGATGTAAAAAATAACCACTGTGAAGCAATCTAACCTCTGTATAACCAAGGCGTTCATCCAAATAACTTACCAGAGGCTCTACCCAAGCGCCTAACTCAGTAGCTTTTACCAAAAATTTCCTTTGTTCTTTAGAAAGCTTGGCGCTTTCAAAATGACAAATAACCTTACAGCTTAATTCTTCAAGATCGTAATCGTTAACTACTATGTCAAATGAATAATCTTCAACGATAGTGCCTATTTCTAACTCTCGTTCAGTCGGACAATAAACATAGATAGTAGATTGAGTTAAAGCCTGCTGTTTAGACTTAAAGCTTCGAATTGGCTTAAATGGAGAGGAAACCTCAACGTCATCCAACTCTACTATCTCTCTTGTGACTAAATTCATAAACTTAATCTCGATTGGATAGAAAATGCTGTGAAATGACTATCATCACAGCTAACATACCACCTAACAAAGTACCTAATACACAAATCAGAGCACGTTTCGGCTTTGCCTTTTCTTCCGGCACTAAAGCAGGGTCTAGAGTTTTGAATACATACTCGTCACGCACTTCAGCGAACATGATGATTTTCGCCTGTTCTTCGACAAGTTTATAAAGAATGGCACGAATATCTGCGACGTTAGTGAGTTCAATCTGCTTATTTAAAAACTCGGTGCTACGCATTGCTTCGGCCACATCGCGCTCTTTCATTACTCGGTTTATATCAGTAACCAGCCAATCAACCCACTGTTTAGCAATGTAAGGCGATTGGTGTTCGATAGACATTTTGACCATGCCGGATTCTTTGTCTTGGTTAACTGATAATTTACCAATAAATACTTTATAGGCTTCCTGCTTTGATGGCTCTGCGTTCTGAGGCGGCACAACCTCACGCACCCATGTCCTACTGACGCTGTCATAGCGCCCTGGGTCAAAAGTTAAGCTGTTATCAGCCATGTTCCATTTATCTACCGCCATCAGCTCTGGCAGAATTTGGTGTTTCTCAACAAACTCACCGATAAACTGGCGCGACTTTAATACTTCGATGGCAAGCTGGGTTTTATCTGCACCACCTTTTCCAGCTAGGTTAATACCTGCCATACTGGCAAGGCCACCGAATTGAGAGGCAATTGCAGCTAGCCCCCCGCTACTTCCTTCGGCACTTGCAGGTGCGAGTAGCGCCTCAGATTTATAAATGTTGGGCTGATTGATGGCGAAAATTACCGAGCCCACAGCAAAGACTGTGGTAATAGCGATAATTAGCCATTTGCCTTCCCAGATTACAGAAAACAACTCCCGCAAATCGATTTCGTCATCCCCTGCTATTTGCGGAAATGGTGCATCATCTACAGAATTTCTTTGATGGGTAATTTTTGTAGTCATTGTTTTTGTTTCTAAGTTTAGCGCAAGGCTTCTCCTATGCAGGAGTCCTTACACGAAGCATCCTTAAAGTACTATTGACGATTTACAACCCACTAATCGTTGCAACGGCCACTGCGGTGTTATAGATGATTTGTGTCACCTGGCTCCAAAGTGTTAGGTTATCCTTATATTCAGTATCCAGCGGTACAACAATGGTATCGCCAGGCATGAGTTCATCTTCGGCGCTAAACCAAAGCGACCCCTTAGGGATAAGTACAGAGCCATTCGCTTTAATTACGTAAGTTCTGTCATCGTCAGCACGCTTACGACTTCCACCTGACATCGCGAGATATTGGTCGAGCGTTATACCCTCTTTGAAGCGGTGTGAAGTTGGGTGCTGTACTTCACCCATTACCGCAATGGTCTGGCGGGTTGAAGGCACGTAGAGCACATCGTCTTGCTCTAATTGAATGTCAGCTTGCTTGACACCCATAGTCAGAGCTGGTAAATCCACCACCAGCCGACCTACAGCTTTGATGTTTTCAAGATCTTTAAGCATCAGCTGGGCTTCGCTGTAGTTGATAACATTACCGTCTTTGGAAACACCGCGGGTGGCTATGTCACGACGAAGCTGATCGGCAAGCTTCTTGATTTCAATTTGTTCTTGTGCGCGCACACTTTCACGGACAAACACCGCAGATGGAAGATATGCGTAGTCAGTAAAACCGCCTGCTCGTTGAATTACTTCGGAGAGGTTTTCACCACGTCGAATACTGTAAACGCCAGGAAATTTCACTTCGCCGCGAATTTCGACAGTTTGGTTTTCCTGCCAGTCTGGTGTTGTCATAACAGTCAAACTATCACGCCCCTGCAATGCGAGGTTGGATGCGCCTCCAGACAGCGCATCGGTCAAATCGATATTAATGTGCGTGAGGCTTGAACCCTCAGCCTGATTATTCTGACGGCTAAGCTCAGCTCTTACCGTATAGGCCCCCTCTTTTAAGCCGCCAGCTGCAACAATCAGCTCTTTCACCGTGGCAGAAGAAGCTAAAGGAAAAACACCTGGGTACTTCACCTGACCGGCGATTGAGACCAAACGTACGCCCTGACCAGCAAAATTCTGGGTTGCAAGCTTGCTGATAACAGGATAAAGCAACTCCTCCCGAGTCATTGCTCCAGATAATGCAAGTAATTCTCTGTCATCAAATAGATTAGCCAACATCTTGCCGACCTCGCCTGATACCAACTTCTGCTCATCAGTCTCAAACTGCTTTTCGACTACAACTCCCGCCAGTTCGCTGCGAGTCTGAAGGCGGCTTTTGCTGACATTAGCGAAACCTGAACTAAAAATGTCTGCACCAATCAAAGAATCGCCTTTCAAGTCGGTGATTTTTCGCACTCGCTGTTTTACAAGCTTATTGAGTTCATAACGACTTTGGGTTTCATTTGAGTAGTTAAAAACAATGATTTTGTCACGCGGTGACAGGCTTAGGTTATCGACTGAGTTAGGCTCAACGATTGCCCTGCCCGGGGCAAACTGCAACACCTCGATATCACCAAACTTGGAAATTTCACGTACAACGACGCCGTAATCCAAATCTGCACTGACTTTTAAATCGCCCCAAAGGGACGGAAGGATATCGCTGATGCGTTTGCCCTGAGCCCATTGATATTTACCCGGACGAACCACAGCGCCAACCACTGTTACTGCGCTATCGAATTGATCAGATGCGCTTTTAACGCGAATATAATCGCCTGCCTTTACCTGAGCAGACAGACCACGCTCGGAGGTTAAATCCAGGTTGATAAGAGATTTAAGGCCATTTTGATTAAAGCGCTCCACCACGCTTAGCTTGGGATACGCACCTGGCAGTAGGCCAGCAGCCATATTGACCACATCTTTTACATGCTCTCCCGATTTAACTTCATAGATCGCCGGGCGTCTTACTTCACCATCGACAGATACCAAAGCGCCAACTGCGGGAATAAAGACTACGTCGCCAGCTTGGAGACGAAGATCGTTTGAAGCATCACCACGAAGCAGCAAATCGTAAAGATCTAACGTACCCATCAAGCGGCCATTGCGCTTAAGCTGAATATTGCGCAGTGAACCGATTTCATTAACGCCGCCTGAGACAAACAGCGCTTGTGTGATAGTCGACAGGCTTGAAACTGTGTAAGAACCTGGACGGTAAGCATCCCCGGCAACAAAAATACGGATGGAGCGCAGTTCGCCCATGGTGATGTTGGCCTGAATGCCAATCATTGATTGGTTAACTTTGTCCGTCAGCATGGCTTTGGCTTCGGAAAAACTCATGCCGACAAGGGAAATGGGGCCAAGATCGGGAAACTGCACCGCGCCATCGCGGCCAACAGTTAAGCTTAAGTTTTTATTTTCCTTACCGTAAAGCTGTACATTCAGCACATCGCCCGGGCCAACCATATATTCGGCTGGTACCGGTACATCGGAAACTGGAGCAAAAGTAGAAGGTTCACCGGCGAAAAGGTCATACCCAAAGCGGCGCAGCTCTGCCTTAATATCTTGCTGGCTGAAATCCAACGAGGGCTTTGGTGCATCAGCTATTTGCACAGGTTGTTGACGCTCTGAAACCACCTGCGGTTGTTCTAATGGCTTGGCCGCCGATGAGCCTCCGCCCAACATTGATGGATCTATGCCGTATTGACGGCCCAAACGTTCCTGCTCAGCTTTGGGAAGGTTTTTAAACTGTTCAATCATCTGCGGCGACGGAGTAATGGCGCCAGCTTGCCCCCCAACCAAAACCAGCGCTCCCACGCCAGCAATAAAAAATTTTTTTAGTTGTTGTAACACCTGATGTCTCCGTAATAGGTGATTGAATAAATCAAACAAAAGCGCTTCGATGGGGTGCTGAAGCCATAGCTTAAGAAGTCCTACTGTTCTGTTTGTACGCCCCCATACAGAACGCTGCGCTTACAGAAATCAGAGCACTTAGCTCTAGAACGTCGCAGCACGAGTCATTGCTTTTAGAAGCAGTACCTAATGTACAGCCCTTTCGTCGCATCGCGAGCATCTTGTAACCGCTTGCGGCGTTCTCTAGGTCGACTACCATCATTCGGAAGCCCGCTTTGCGTTATTCAGCTTCGGCTCTCGCGATGCGACAGAAACCGTTCTGTCCGCACATACTTCCTTGTACAAGGGCCAGTTCGGCCTCCATGCCTCTCGCTCGAGAGAATATGGCTGCGCCATTCTCGCCCTTCAGGCTCGCTACCGTCACGCGTGGCGCCTCAGAGCGGCTTCGGCTCCCGCAACACGGCAGAAACTGTTCTGTCGTGTGCCTTTCAGGCACGCTACCGCCCGTGGATTCTGGCTTCCAACGTGCCCTTCACTGCCGTGAACTTCGCTACCTCACCAATAACATCAGCAAGTTAGCGACAAATTTAGACCTAAGTTATAGGTTATTCATATAGTAGCTTTCGAGTGTAACCTAAGAAGCGCAATCAACTTGCCCAAAAAAACACCAAACAATCAGCGAAAAGGAAATTAATCACCAGCATTTAATGCCAATTTAATGGCATTAGTGTAGTGAGCAGCCTAAACTGTTGATAATATTTATATAAGGCCGCCAATTTAATGACCACGCTCGGTCGCCAACTCATTACAAGCATAGCGAATGTCTTACATCTTTCGAGGGGGCTTACGCACAAATCCGGCTGATGCTGTCAGATGGGGTAGCCACCTGTTTTTGCTGGCCCATAAACTGGAACAGCACGATACAGCGTTTATCGCCATCGGCTTCAAGGAATACCGCTTCAAGGCCGCTGAATGGGCCTTCTGTGAATTTAACCCGCTCCCCGGCGACCAATGCCACATGCTCTGGCAGTTTTTCAAGCTGCTGCTCACGTCGTTTCAAAGCACGGATCATGCCATCATCAAGCGCTGTCATGTCTTCACGACAACCCACGATGCGGCACACGCCACGGGTGCTGTGAATACTGCGGACACTGGTGACGGTCGGGTCAAATTGCAGGAATAAATAATTTGGGAACAACGGAGATTCAACAACAGAAATCTTGCCATCCTTGCCTTTAACCTGGCGCCTGTGTTTCGGCAGGTAGGTTTCTAGGCCTTGCATGGTGAGATTAAGCTGAGCCCGCACTTCATTGCGCGGCTTGCAGTAAACGAGATACCAAGCTTTCATCTGTTGTCTCTTTTGGTCGGGTGACTTCCTATTCACGGCCGCAGATGATAGCAAAAGTGCTCCTTTATTTGAACACTATTTTTGAGTCTTTGTTCAGACTGACGCATTAGCAAATGACAAACTAAGCCACTGCCGATAATCACTTTCAAACACGCGCCATTACTGCACAGAGCATGACTCCAACAATGCAGCTAAATTGACATTTCCTGCTGCAAAAGGGTATATAAAGGTGGCTTTGCCGCAAAATGTTTGCATTTTCGGGACAAATTATAAAAAAACAACACATGATGCCTTAACCAGCCTCATACAAAATTCATTAATAAGTTGTATCAATACATACAGTTACAACCGAGTTGGTGACAATGAGCCTGTTTAAGACGTTGATAATTTCTGCAAGGTATAACTTGCGGGCAATCACAAGCTTAAGGTGGAAGACTTAATGAGCGTAAATTCCCAAGGTACGATGCTCGGGCATCCGAAGGGACTCTTTCTGCTGTTCACAACCGAATTGTGGGAAAGATTCAGTTACTATGCCATGCGCGCCATTCTGGTGCTTTATCTGGTAGATCAGGTTAACAATCAAGGCGGTGGTCTTGGCTGGACTCAGGCCGACGCGCTGCGCCTGTACGGTACCTTCACCGCATTGGTATACCTCACCCCGCTCATCGGCGGCTGGCTTGCCGATAACGTACTCGGCCAACGTAAAGCAATTTACATCGGTGGCGCCCTGATGGCTGCAGGCCAATTTCTGCTCGCTACGCCCCATGCCTGGGTTCCTGGGCTGGAAACCGAAGTCTTCTACCTGGGTCTTGGCGTACTTATTCTTGGTAATGGTCTTTTCAAGCCAAACATCTCCACCATGGTAGGCGACCTGTATCAGGAAGGCGATCATCGCCGTGACGGCGCGTTCACCATTTTTTACATGGGTATCAACCTGGGTGCGGCGCTTTCAGGCTTCGTGGTTGCCTGGGCTTACACCAGCTTTGGCCATACCGAAATCGTTGATGGCAAAGAAGTCCTGATTAATAACTGGCAGGCAGGTTTCTTCTGTGCCGGTGTCGGTATGCTGCTGTCGCTGCTGATCCAGTTCCTGTTCGCCAAAAAGCTGCTGGGTAACATAGGTACTGTCCCTGCCGCCAAGCTTGAGCGACAAAAGAATGCTGAGCGCGGCGAAGTGCGTAAAGAGCCACTGACCAAAGTTGAGCGCGATCGTATCAAGGTCATTATGGTGATGGGTCTGTTTACCATCATTTTCTGGGCGGGTTTCGAGCAGGCCGGTGGCCTGATGAACCTGTTCACCAATGACTTTACCAACCGTATGGTCGGCAGTTTTGAAGTGCCAACCACCTGGTTCCAGTCTCTGAACGCCATTTTCATCGTACTGTTTGCCCCGGTTGTTGCCTCAATCTGGATCCGCATGGGCAGCCGTGAACCTAACTCACCGGTGAAATTCGCTCTGGGTCTGTTCCTGCTGGGCGTTGGCTTCCTGTTCATGATTGGCGCTGTGGTAGAAATGGGCGGTGACCCAACTGCCAAGTCCAGCATGTGGTGGCTGGTTGGTGCCTACTTCTTCCACACCATGGGTGAACTGTGTTTGTCTCCTATCGGTCTGTCGATGGTGACCAAGCTGGCACCGCTGCGTATCGCCTCTTTGATGATGGGCGCCTGGTTCCTGTTTATCGCTGCGGCCAACAAGGTTGCCGGTGTGGTGGGCTCCTTTATCGGCCATGGTGGCGAGAAAGAAGAACAGCTGGCCAACGCCATGTCTATCTTCGCCGGTATTGCTATTACTGCCGCGATTTCGGGCGTGATCCTCTACTTCATGGCTGACAAGCTGGTTGACTGGATGCACGGCGCTGAAAGCAAAGCGCATCACACCGAAGAAGAAGCGCTGGAAGAAGAAATCGCCGTTACCGGCGAGCATGAAGCCATCAAGCGTTAAGCTCTGATTTAAAAACAAAAAGCCTCCAGTTGGAGGCTTTTTTATTTGCATGATCAGTGCCGTTTTCGGGTTATTGGGCTCATGCAAACAATGGGCTCAGGCAAAGAATGGGCTCAGGTAAAAACTAGCTGAAACTCGCCTGCACATAACCGCCGGGGATAAAGTCTTCGCCGCACACCAAACCATCAAACCGGTTTTGCAGCAGCATGTCCTTATGACTCGGATCGGATGTAGCGATACAGAGACTTTCACCCGGCAGCAGCGAGCGGAACTGGCTGCTTGGCTTACCCCAGTCAAGCAGGCCAAGCTGCAGTGCGTCCGGCAACGCCAGTGGCGTCAGCCCCTTGTCATTGCGAAGATAACAGCGCAGCCCATGCCCTGCCTGCGCAATCGATGCCCTGAAATGCTTAAGTTCAACACAGACATAAATAATATCGACGGTAATTTCGAGGCCGGATTTCACAATGCGCTCGTTTAAATAACTGAGCATGTTGAAAGGCTCAACCACAGCGCGGCTTACGCCATTGCGATAGGCTTTAAGTTTATGATTTACAAAACTTCTAAGCAGCACACTTGCAAATGCGGCGCGGTTATCTTCCGGGTGAAAATGGGCCATGTAGAACACCAGATGGTCGCTATCGGCCATTGTCGAGTCGATAAAATAGCTGCTGATCCCGTCGCTCTTGTACAGGCTGTAATCGAGGGTTGCCTTGGGGTAATTGACTTCGAACGCAGGAAAGAGCTGCTGCTGAATATGCCTTGCTGCCTCGGCATTTTGCTCAAGCAGGCGCAGATTCTCATCAAGCTCTGCGCGGGAGAGTTCATCAAGCTCAGTGTAATCACTGCCCTGTGCCCTGCCCTGCTCGGCCGACAACGCCAGTGTGCTTAAACTCTGGCGAATGGACTGCTCGATAATATAAAGATCGGCCACCGGCTTAACCAAATAGTCAGACGCACCGATACGCAGCGCCTCGACCACGTCAGCCATAACATTGTTACCGGAAATCACAATTGAAGGGGTAGCAGGATCGAGCCGGTACATTTCCCGTAGCATATCCAAACCACCGAGATTTGGCATACTTAAGTCGGCCAGTACCACGTCGAAATTTTGCCGTTTAAAGCAGTTAAGACCTTGGATCCCGTCGTCCGCTTCAGTCACCAGCGCGCCACGACTGTCCAAAAATGAAGCGACGACCCGGCGAAACACCGGATCGTCTTCAACCAGTAACACTGAAATATCGTTTAGCGCCATAGCCATTCCTCAGAGCCGACAGCAAAGGAAAAGCCTGACGCTTTAGGTGCGTTTGGTTCGGGCGGCTATTCCAGCTCCTGCATATATTCGTCCAGCAACTCATCATCACTTTGATTAGATGGAACATTGCCATCATACACCTTGTAATCCATATGCTGGAAGTAGGCATCTTTAACAAAGGTGTATGGATCAAGGGCGTTATCGAGCAAGCGCTCCTGATCGATAGCTTCAGCGCGGGTATAAAGGCTCTTGAGCCCCCACTTGAGCACCGACTGCAACATCGTCAGCTCTGACAAGGGAAAGTATAGTCCATCGACCCAATCCGTCGCGAGCTCGCGGGTAACGTAGGGTCCAAAAAACGGCGCCATAAAATAAGGGCCGTTTGGCATACCGTAATAACCCAGGACTTCGTTGAAATCATCCTGTTTACGATGCATGCCCATCATGTCGGCGACATCAACCACCCCGAGTATACCCAGGGTGGAGTTAACCACAAAGCGACCACCGGCGTTGGCCGCCCAGCCAAATTTCCCCTGCAGGGTATTGTTGACGATGGACGCAGGCTCTTCGAGATTGAGCACAAAATTGTTCATACCGGTTTTGACCGGCGTTGGCACGTAATCTTTGTAGGTGTGGGCAACAGGGCGATAAAAGTATTTATCGAGCACGTTGTAGTTTAAATCCCACATCGCCCGGTTAAAGCCTTCGAACGGATCACGTGGGTCGTTGTACACCACTTCGGTCTGAGTGACAGGCACGTCCGCAGGCACATCGTTTCCAGCATCATTTGGCTCAGCCTGAGCTGCGCCCACCCAACACATCAATGGCAGGGCAATCCATGTAAACTTCATAAATCTCTCTGTATTTCATTCCCGAATGGGTTTAGAAAGCTGGCGCCGGGACGATACAATAATCATCAGCCGTTTTAGCTTAGCGGATCTGGCGCCAAATTTCCGTCGTACGGGGCGTTGTGGGCTAAGGATACTGAGCAATAGCACAAGGTCAATCGGTAAATTGTGAAATTTGATAAAACTCCAAAGGTACAAGTGAGCCTTGAATGCCTGAAATCAAGAGTTTAGCCCTAAGCCAACTGGCGACTCGTGAAAGCCAACTGGCGACTCGTGACAGCCAACTGGCGACTCGAGATGGCCAATTGGCCAGCCGTGAGAGTCAGCAATCCCACAGCCTGCTGCCGGTAAAGGCAGCTGCCACTGCTGGCGGCATTCGTTTTGATGTCGCGGGCAGTCGTTTTTTTGTCGATAGCAACACGCTTTCACGGTTACTTTCAGCTTCAATCGCTACATCCAGCACTGCGTCATCAACTAATGCATCATCAATCAGCCAGTGGCTGGCGCGATTGCCTACGGACCAAACAAGTCTTAGCGGCGCATCATCCGTCACTCTGCTGGGGCTTGGGCAATCATCCTCCATGGCATTGCCACAGGCATTTATTAAGCTTATTCACAACAAAGGCCTTGCTGCATCACAGCTTATGGCGCTTGCGCGTCAAGGCAGCGGGTATCTTCTGGGCGAAGCCATAGTGAATCAGCAGCAGCTTAAATTCGCTTCGCTTCCAGCACTGCCGCTACCCAAAAACCTGCCACTTCCGCCCGGACGATACCGCGCACGCATCACGGTCGTTGACGGCGGCTTGACACTGACCCTTGATAAAATTGAATGTGAATTACAAGCCCGTGCGGCTGATGCCGCGATGGACCCGGACCACAGCGGGAGTAACGAAAGCAGCGCCAATCTTAATAGCGCCAGTCCGAGCGAAACCTTAAGCAGCACCAAACGTCAGGACATGATACTGCAGTCGCTGCAACGTAAACTGCTAGGCCCGCTATCCGCGCCGGATTCCGTTGCCAACATCAAAGCGTCACTGCCAGAGCCTGAAGCTGCGAAGTCAGCAACGCCGCCAGTAGCTGATGCAGATGCCGAAAAACTGCATGCAGATAAGGGCTCGAGACTAAGCGAAAGCACGCAGCTAAACTCGAACGTACCGATAAACAAGAGCGCGCAGCAGCGCCTTGGCGAGGCGCTGGCAAGAACCGGTGCCATGCTGGAAGAAGAAATTACCGCGGAAGAAATACCTGTAACGCCAGCATCGGCTGAACTTGCCGGTTTGATGGCGCTGCTACAGCCCTTGCCGGTAAGCGCCCTGATGGCACCCGGGCGTTTAAAGGAAGCCATGCTAAGCGCTGCCAACCCCAATTTGCTGCCCCTTAACGGCGATACCCCCGACACAGTGCAAAGCCGACCTCTTGCCTTACTGTTTCAGCTTTTGATGGGCCTTATGGGCAAACAAGGCTCGCTGAAGCCAGGCTTGCTGCTCGGCATTTGGTCGGCGGCGTTGATGCGCCGGGCAAATCTTAAATTTCCAGGCGAGCTTGTGCAGAAAGGCGCTGAGCTCGCCAAGGACGTGAGCTTACTGTCTCAATCCCGCCTTGAATTGCTGCAGGCGAGCCGCGACAGCGATGGCTGGTACTTCTGTTTACCCTACCTGCTTAGTGATAAACAGCAAAGCTTTGAAGGACATTGGCAAAATTCGCCTGCTACACCTGATGAGGCAAAGCCCCTTCGCTGGCAACTGAGCCTCAGGTTTAATTTAACTGATGCAGAGCTGCTTGTTAAAGCACGGCGCTACCCTGACCATCTGGCGCTGCAACTTATCAGCAGCAATGCCGCCATGACCGGCCGCATCGCTAATTTTGTGCCGGTGCTTAGCAAGCATTTGGCGGCATTGGGGTTTGAAAACCCTCAGATAAACGCCCTTACTGACCGGGTGCCGCCTTCGCTGCTGCCCAATGGCTTTGAGCCTTTGACTATTGAGGTTTAACCATGAGTAACGAAAAACGTCTGGCGGTTGCCCTCAGTTACGATGGTAATGGCGCGCCCACAGTGACCGCCAAGGGAGAAGACTGGCTTGCCGAAGACATTATCGCCCTTGCCGAGCAGGCAGGCATCGTGATCCACCGCGATCCAGCACTGGCCCAATACCTCTCGACCCTCGACCTGAACGAGACCATACCGCGGGAGCTGTATTTGCTTATCGCAGAGCTATTGTCTTTTGTGTATATGTTGGATGGTCGCTATCCGGAAGAATGGGCGCAGCTGCACCATAAAATCTCCACTTCTGCGTAAGGGATAACGGCAGGGAAACCGCAAAGGCCTAATCAATTGTCGCGCTGTGGAAAAATAAGCGCTGCAAAGACGCAGGCAGCGGGGTTGCAAGTCCTGCTATAACGCTTTACTGCAAAGTTTGGCAGTGGAGCGGGGAAATTCAGGAGGAAAGTGCCCGAGAAAAGTGCCGGAGAAATGTGCAGGTGAACAGAGCTTCGGTCAGCAGTGCTTCGCTGGACCGTCTGATTGATAGTGCCGTCGCAACAACAGGACCACAGCCTCAAAAAACAAAAAGTGCGCCCTAAAAACAACAAGCTGCCAGTGGCAGCTTGTTTGCATTCAAACTACGAACCTTATCAGCGCTTGGCGTGCAGTCTCAGCAGCAGCTCAGCTTCGGCCCGGGGCAGCTCACATTCGCGCATCAGCTCATCGATACCGGCACCGAGTGACACCATTTTCATCGCGCGGCTGTATAGCCTCGCCTGCGGCTCCTGCTCCAGGGTTTCATCGATACGTGCATCTTGCTTGAGCAGCTTTTTCTCAAGCTCAAGGACACGCTTACCCACCCCAATAGTGCCACTTCTCAGCTCCTGCAGTTCACGCTTAAGGCTATCACGTTGTTTGTCCGACTCTTTTGCCAGCAGTGTCAGTGCTTCGACCTTACTTCTGAGATTACCGAGCTGCTTTTGCAGATAAAGCACCAAACCAAGGCAAGCAACTATGTATACCAATGCAGCAATCAGCACCCAATTCTCAGCCATCTAACTGCTCAACTCCTTCAATAAGCCGGTTTCAGAAACGTCAAAGGCCGCAAGCTGCGGCCTTGGGCAGACAACAGATCAGATATGTGCGAGTTCGGCCCACTCTTCGTCAGACAACAGCTTATCCAAATCCACCAGAATAAGCAGTTCATTGTCACGGTTACTGACGCCCTGAATAAACTTGGCGCTTTCTTCAGTGCCCACGTTCGGCGCGTTATCAATTTCAGAGCGGCGCAGGTAAACCACTTCGGCCACACTGTCCACCAGAATACCAATCACCTGCTTTTCGGCTTCGATAATAACAATACGAGTTGAATCATCGACTTCTGCCGGCTGCAAGCCAAAACGCGAGCGGGTATCAATCACAGTGACCACGTTACCGCGCAGGTTGATGATCCCCAACACATAGTGAGGCGCTCCCGGCACCGGCGCAATTTCGGTATAACGCAGCACTTCCTGTACCTGCATTACGTTAATGCCGTAGGTCTCGTTATCGAGCCTGAAGGTCACCCACTGTAATACTGCGTCATCCTTACCGGCCGCCACCGCTGCCACATTTCTTGAGTCTGCCATATCTACCTCAGTTAATAGGATCCTGACAACCTAAACCCGCATCCAGCAACTGGATCAATGCCGTCACATTCAGGATGCCGCACATCTGTTCTTTGACGACACCGGCAAGCCACGGACGCTTACCCGCCGACGTGCGCCAGTTGACCTCTGACTGTTTAATCCTGACCGCATTGACCAAAGATTCGCAGGCCAGGCCCCAGTTACTGTCTTCTAATAATACAAGATATTGATAATTTACGCTTTGCGCCAGTTTTTCGTCGTATTTTTCCGGCATGACCCAGGCGCAGGTGTCAACCAGGTTCAACTGCGCATCCCTGTGGGTCTGCACGCCCAAAAACCAGGATGGTCGCCCGAAAATATGGTTGATACGCTCAACTCTGACAATGCCGCCCAGACTAACCAAAGGCACCGCCAACGTCAGCCCGGCTACTTTAAAGAATAGTACCTGAAATTCATCATCGAGCTGTTCTTGAAGATCTTTTGTAATACTTGGCGGTGTCGCACCTGTCTGGGTTTGTGGCGCCGTGGATGAAAGGACCTCGGCGGCCGCTAAAGGTTTCAGGGCCTGCGCATTGCTGACTGCGGCAGCTACAGGGCTGATCTCAACAGGATTTGGTGCTGGAGCAGGAGCTGGCTTCACCGCAACCTTGGGTAATTCGGCAGCGACAGTACTGACAGCGACTTTGGGGGCCGCTACGGTTTGTGCCTCACGACTCACCTCAAAAACCGGCGCAAGCAGCTTTTCGAGCGCCGCCTTATCCAAAGGCTCAGCCGGTTTGGCTTGTGCCAGCGCCTCGAGCTGCAATCGCTGGGATGAGCGCTGCTGCTCGCGAAGGCGTTCAGGCTCACCGCTGTACGGGGACGCAGTCAAAGGCTCAGCTGGCTGGCTTGCCAGCGTCTCAGCGCTGTTGGGAGCTGAGAGTTCTGCGTTGGCGTCATAGCCCGCCTGAGGCTTGACTCCGCCCTTCTCCGATACGGACGCAGCATGCATTGACGCTGGCGCTGCTGTGGTTACCTGTTGCTGAGCGGCTGTTTTACCCGGCACATCAATATGAGCGTGTTGGGTAATGCCGCGAATATGCACCTGAGGCGCGGCTTTAGGCTGTAACGGCTCGCTGCTATCTTCGTTTGGCTCGTTTTGTTCGCTATGCTTCCTTTGCTCGTTTTGCCCGGGCGCGGCTGAAGCATGTTTCACCGCTGAAGCCTGTTTCACCGGCGCCGTATATTGCGCCGGCTCGGTATCTTTCTCCGGCGAAGGGCTTTCGGTCAAAAGCAGCCGAAAGAAGTCGACGACTGTCTCATCAACTGACTTAGACATGGTCAAACTCCCCGGCCATCAAATAGGCAAGCAAACGCTCGTACGCCATTATCCCACGACTACCGGCGGCATAATGTGACGCTGGCAAATGCGCCAGGCTCGCGTCCCTGAACTTGGTATCAACCGGGATCACATCCGGCCACAGCGCATCGGCATATACTCTCGCCAGTTCATCAAGCGCTGCCGGCGACGCCTTGGTGCGCCTGTCATACATGGTCGGCACCACGGTATAGCTGTAGCGGGTATTTTTGGAGCGCCCCATCAATTGCATGGTTTTAATCATGCGATCCAGACCCTTAATGGCAAGAAACTCGGTCTGCACCGGGATTACTATATGCTGACTGGCCGCCAGCGCATTAACCATCAACACGCCAAGTACCGGCGGGCAATCGATTAAGGCCACATCATAGTCCTGCTCCATGAGTTTAAGCAGGTTTCGCAGCACCAATCCCATACCTTCCTGATGCCCAAGGGCGCGGTCGAGGGTGGCAAGGGCCATGGTCGCGGGAATAAGGTCGAGGTTTTCCACCAGCGTCGGCACGGTATGCTGGCGAATAAGGTCTGCAGTCAACGACTTGTGAGCCACAAACACATCGTAGAGAGAGCCGGGGACTTCTTCTGAATCTATTCCAAGGTAATAGCCCAGGGAGGCATGGGGATCCGTATCCACCATCAACACCCGCTTGCCCTGCTTGGCCAGCAGGCCGGCAAGACTGGCAACCGTGGTCGTTTTGCCTACGCCACCTTTTTGATTTGCAATGGTCCAGACTTTCACGGGTTTGGCTCCAGATAACGCACTATTCTAATTATACTTTTTACTGGATCAGCACTTTGGGGCACGGATCACTTCTTTTCGGCAGCAGTCGGCTTTGACTCATCACGGGTCGTCACGCGGATCCCGCCATGGGGCAGCGCTATCACCTTAACACCGTTGCCGCTTTCTGACACCACCACAGGCTGCAGCGCATCGGGGAGCGTTTGCGCGGCTGCAGGGTCTGCCGGGGCGGGGTTTTCAGCCGCAGGTTCCGGTAAAGGTTTGGCATCGGTGCGCCCGGCCTGTGGGGGATCGCTTTGCATCGTCTTAGTACCAGCCTCAGCGGGTATTTGCTCGCTTACGGCGGACTCGCTTGCTGCGGACGTGGAACTGTTAGGCTTGGTCGCGCGTTCAATCAGCTGCCCGGTTTGCTCCGGATGGCTTTCAAGCCAATTGGCCAGAGCTTCAGCCTGCCCTTCAGGCACCATCAGCAGCACCTGGTTTTCAGCAAGGCGGGTATTTTCCGCCTTAAGCGCCGAATATTGGCTTCGCAAATCAAGATAGAGCACCACCACGACCACTAAAGCTACCACCAGCAGAAACATCACCAGCCCCCAAAGAGGCTGGTTAACTGACCGCCTGCTAGCCACGGCCAGACTCTTTCAGAATCGAGTCAGCCATGTTGTCGAGCGAAATCGACTGGGTAGAGATGCCCGCTGCCGTTACCGCCTGCGGCATGCCATAAACCACACAACTGGCTTCGTCCTGCGCCCAAATAGTGGCGCCAACGTTTTTAAGCATTCGGGCGCCTTCACGGCCATCAGCCCCCATGCCGGTCAGCACGACGGCAAGTACATCGCCGCCATAGGCCTTAGAGGCTGAAGCAAAGGTGATATCCACGCAGGGCTTGTAATTCATGTCGACACTGCCGGCAACTATCTTAATGCGACCCGTGGCACCCGCGCGCTCAATCATCATCTGCATGCCGCCGGGCGCAAGGTAGGCACAGCCCGGCTGCAGCACATCACCGTTTACCGCTTCTTTCACCGAAATTTTGCAAAGGCCGTTAAGGCGCTGGGCAAAGGCCGGAGTAAAAGCCGCCGGCATATGCTGGATAAGCAAAATCGGTAACGGATAATTGGCAGGAAACTGCGTGAGCACTTTTTGCAGCGCTACCGGCCCGCCAGTGGAAGTACCGATAGCAAGCAACTTATAGCTTTTGCCACTTGGTCTGATTGCTGCGGCAGGAGCTGCTGGGCGGGAAACCGCCGCCGGCGGCCTTGAGCCGACAGCTGGGCGACTGACAGGTTCGGGCACCGACGTTCTTGGCGGGGCAATTGGACGAAATACACGTCTTTTACCGAGCGCCTTCACCCGTTGCTGCAACAATTTGGTCGCTTCTTCCTTGTTGGTGGCTATGTCTTCAAAGCGTTTGGGTAAAAAGTCCAGCGCGCCGGCATCCAGCGCATCCAGCGTCGCTTTGGCACCATCATGGGTAAGGGATGAAAACATCAGAATAGGCGTTGGGATCTTGGCCATGATTTCGCGCACAGCCGTGATCCCGTCCATTACCGGCATTTCGATGTCCATGGTAATGACGTTAGGCTTAAATTCCTGCGCCATTCTGATGGCTTCCATGCCGTTGGCTGCCGTTGCAACCACTTCCAGCTCCGGGTCCTGATCCATAATTTCGGAAACCCGTCGACGGAAAAAGCTTGAGTCGTCAACGACCAATATTTTTATTGTCATTTACTGTCCTGCCAAATGCGATAACCGCGCTTACTTCCGTTTGGCATAATGCTTAAGCAAACCTGGCACGTCGAGGATCAGCGCAATCCCGCCATCGGAGGTAATAGTGGCGCCCGCCATACCCGGCGTGCCATGCAGCAGTGCACCGAGTGGTTTGATAACCACTTCTTCCTGACCAATCAAGGCATCCACCACAAAGCCAATCTGCATGGTGCCGAGTTGTACTATCACCACATGGCCATGTTTCTTGTCGCCGTGCTTGAATTTAACTTTGTTGCGGCTAAGCCAATTTTCCAGATAAAACAGCGGCACCGCCTTGTCACGCACGATAACCGTCAGCTGACCGTCAACTATGTTGGTCTTGGTCAGATCGAGGTGGAAAATCTCACTCACACTGGAAAGCGGTAAGGCAAACACTTGCTTGGCCACTTCTACCATCAGGGTTGGCATGATAGCGAGGGTCAGCGGCACCTTGATTTCAAGGATAGTGCCCTTACCCTTAGCTGAGTCGATATGCACTGTACCGTTAAGCTGAGTAATGCGGGTTTTAACCACATCCATGCCCACGCCGCGGCCTGAAATATCGGAAATTTCGGTTTTGGTGGAGAAGCCCGGCGCAAAAATCAGATTGTATGCTTCGAGATCTGACATTCTGGCGGCGGCGTCTTCATCCAGCACACCTCGCTTAATGGCGATGGACTTGAGCTTTTCAGGATCCATACCTGCGCCATCGTCTTCTATTTTAAGAAGAATATGGTCGCCTTCCTGACTTGCCGACAGCGTAATGGTGCCGGAAGCTGGTTTGCCTGCAGCCTGCCGGTCGGCGGGCATTTCGATACCATGATCCACCGAGTTTCGCACCAGGTGCACCAGAGGATCGGCAAGAGCCTCAACCAGGTTTTTATCAAGGTCGGTCTCTTCACCCACCAAAATCAGGTCGATTTCTTTATTAAGGCTGCGCGCCAAGTCGCGCACTACCCGAGGGAAGCGGCCAAACACCTTTTTGATAGGCTGCATGCGGGTTTTCATCACCGCGCCCTGCAGATCGGCAGTCACCAAATCAAGGTTTGCCAACGCCTTTGACATTTCTTCGTCTTCACGGGTCACGCCAAGGCTCACCAGGCGATTACGCACCAACACAAGCTCACCGACCATGTTCATGATCTGGTCGAGCCGCGCGGTATCGACCCGCACAGTGGTTTCACCCTGCGGCACGGCAGCTGCAGCAGGAGCCGGCGCTTTGGCTGCCACGGCAGCCGGTTTGTCGGCATTTGCCGACTCGCTGATTGCGGATTTAGGCGTAGCCGCTCTGGGGGCTGGCGCACTGGCAGCAGGCGCAGCGGCTTTTGGTGACGGCGCTGATGGGGTGGCAGGTGCTGCCTTGGCCGGTGCTGCGTTTGATGATGCTGCGTTTGATGGTGCCGCGCCGCCAGTTGCCTTTATGCCGGGGCCTGTGCCCTTGCCGTGAAGCTCATCGAGCAGTTTTTCAAATTCATCATCGGTGATTTCGTCAGTATCGACCGTATCGGCAGCACTGACTTCAACCTTGGCAGGGGTCTTTTCATCGGCTTTTTCCGCTTTGAATTTGCCAGAGCCGTGCAGCTCATCGAGCAGCGCTTCAAATTCATCGTCGGTAATTTCATCACCGGCAGGCGCAGCAGGTGCTGGCGCTTTTACTGGCGCTGCCGATGTGACCGAGGCTCCGGCAGACGCTGCTTTGCCCGGTGCCTTACCCGAGCCGTGCAATGCATCGAGCAGCGCTTCAAACTCGGCCTCGTTGATATCGTCTATTCCGGCATCGGTGCTGACAACATCTTCAAACAGGCCATCATCATTGAGGATAGCTGCAGGCTGCGGCGCGCTCGGCGCCGGTGAATCAAACAGGTCGACGCCGGGAATATCAGATTCAACAAACACGTCAGCTACTGGCGTTTCTTCTACATAAACAGGCTCGTCTTCTGCGTAGACGGGCTCATCCTGCGCTGCGCCACCTTCGGTCGGCAGCGGCGCGCCAGAGGCAAGCAGCTTGAGCTTGCCGAGCAAATCGGCCGATGCCGGCTCTTGCTCCTGACCTGCCTGGGTTTGGGCAAACATGGTGTTGATGGCATCCACGGCTTGCAGGATGATATCCATCAATTCAGCGCTGACGTGCCGTTTGCCAGTTCTGAGTAAATCGAAGGTATTTTCTGACTCGTGGCACACATCCACCATGGGCGCCAGACCTAAAAAGCCTGCCCCACCTTTGACGGTGTGAAAACCACGGAAAATGGCGTTAAGCAGATCGGTGTCTTCCGGATTGTTTTCCAGCGCAACCAATTGCTCTTGCAGCAGTTCAAGGATCTCTCCGGCTTCTATTAAAAAGTCCTGCAGGATCTCTTCATCAACATCAAATGCCATTAAATCGACTCCTTATCAGAAACCCAGGCTGGAGAGCAGGTCGTCAACTTCATCCTGACCGGTAACCACATCCTGACGAAGTTCTGCATTTAAAATAGGACCTTCGGCCTCAATGGCACCGGGGCTGCTGCGCTGGATCTTATCTGTGCTGGGCTGCTCGCCAAATACAGTCAACATCTGCACCAGGTTGCTTTCGACTTCGCGCACCAAATCAATTACCCGACGGATCATCTGACCGGTCAGATCCTGGAAATCCTGCGCCATCAAAATTTGATTAAGCAGCTCACGAAGACGCTCTGAATCCTGGGCACTGCGACTCATCAGCAGCTGTACATCGTGGCACAGACTTTTGAATTCGCTGAGTTCTATGTCACGCCGCATCAGCTTATCCCATGCGGGAGTGACAGTTTGAATGTGGCTGATAAGCGCGTCGGCCAGCGGCAGGCACTCTTCAACGGCATCCATGGTTTTGTTGGCCGCCTGCTCGGTCATGTCGATGACGTAATTCAGGCGCTCTTTGGCGTCGGGAATATCGACACTGGCCAATTCCATCAGGCGGTTGTCGAGCTGAAAATCCGCCAGGGCGCTGTGAAGCTGACGGGTCAGCTTGCCGACTTCGTCAAAGAGTTCCTTTTGGATTGGGGCCGCCAATTCACGCAACATCATGTCGGCTTTTTCTTGCTCACCCTGGGTGAGCAAAGCGACTAATTCATGCGCCTGTTCGAGACTGATGAGCCCTGATGTTTGTGCCTGCATAGCTCATCCTTGCTCAACCGAGACGTTCGAAAATCTTATCCAGCTTCTCTTTCAGGGTAGCCGCGGTAAAAGGCTTAACCACGTAACCATTCACACCAGCCTGGGCGGCGGCAATGATTTGTTCACGCTTGGCCTCTGCGGTCACCATCAACACAGGGATATGCTTAAGATTTTCGTCGGCACGAATGGCTTTCAGCAGATCGATGCCCTGCATGCCGGGCATGTTCCAATCGGTGACCACAAAATCGAAATCGCCTTTTTGCAGCATTGGCAGGGCGGTCGAGCCATCATCTGCTTCCTGGGTGTTGTTGAAGCCCAAGTCTCGCAACAAGTTCTTGATGATACGTCTCATCGTTGAAAAGTCGTCAACAATGAGAATCTTCATATTCTTGTCCAAGGTTTCCTCCGGTGAGCTGAAAATCTAACTGCTCATTAATGAATTACACGTGTGTCCAATGCTTGAGTTTGGCTTTGAGCCTGAGCATCGCCTGACTGTGGATCTGGCATACCCGCGACTCACTTACATCAAGAATGGCACCTATTTCTTTTAAATTCAGTGCTTCGTCGTAATAAAGTGACAAAACCAGTGCGTCCCGTTCAGGTAATTGGCGGATAGCGTCAGCCAGCGCATGCTGAAACTCCCCTTCCGCCAACTCATCGTAGATGTCGTCTGTTTGTTCGCCATCGGGAACCAACACATCCTGCGAGACACCTAAATCTTCTATCCCTATGATTTTACCGACAGAAACATCGTTGAGAATATGATGGTATTCATCCAGCGACATATCAAGTCTTTCGGCAATTTCACTGTCGCGGGCATCTCGCCCCAACTCTTGCTCCAACTCACCAATGACCTGGGCAACCCTTCGCTGGTTTTTATGCACGGAACGGGGTACCCAGTCGCCTTTACGGATTTCATCCAGCATGGCGCCACGAATACGAATACCGGCGAAAGTTTCAAATTTGGCCCCTTTACCACCGTCAAACTTGGCCGCAGCTTCGAGCAGGCCTATCATGCCGGCCTGAAGCAAATCGTCCAACTGTACGGATGCGGGCAATCTGGCCAGCATATGGTGCGCGATTCTTTTTACCAGCGGTGCGTACTGTTCAACGATGGAGGTTTTACTCTCCATGGAGGTATACGCCGCGGCTTTATTCACTCGCTCTGTCCTCTTGGATTTCGGGACGATTCACCAAACGCTCCACAAAGAACTCCAGATGACCACCGGGCTGCTGGGGAATAGGCCAGCTGATAACCTTATTGGCCAGGCCGTGATAGGCAATCGCGGCAGGAGACTTGGGATAGGCCTCTACAATCAATTTTTGCTTACGTACTGATTTTCGCAAGTTTTCATCGAAGGGAATTGTTGCTACCAGCTCCAGTGCCACATCGAGGAAACGGTCTGTTACCTTGCTGAGTTTAGCAAATAACTCCATTCCTTCGCGCAGACTGCGCACCATATTTGCAACAATTTTGAAGCGGAACACACCGTGTTCACGACTGAGGATTTTAATCAGGGCATAGGCATCGGTGATGGATGTCGGTTCATCACACACCACCACCAATACATCCTGGGCCGCACGGGAGAAACTGAGCACCATGTCAGAAATGCCGGCTGCGGTATCCACAATCAGCACATCAAACTGGGTACGCATTTCACTGAACGCGCGGATAAGGCCGGCATGCTGGGCGGAGGTAAGCTCCACCATCGCCTGGGTGCCTGACGTAGCAGGCACAATACCTATGCCTTTGGGGCCACGCAAAATAATATCGTCAAGCTCGGCGTCGCCTGAAAGCACATGGGAGAGGTTTTTTTCAGCCCTGAGGCCGAGCATCACATCGACGTTGGCAAGCCCCAGATCCGCGTCCAGTACCAATACCCGCTTGCCCTTTTCTGCCAGAGCCACAGCCGTATTGATGGACACGCTGGTTTTACCCACCCCACCCTTGCCGCCGGTCACGGCGATCACTTTTACTTTTTCGTTATATGGCTGATTCATCATACGTAAACCGCTTGCTTGATCACGGGTCATAGCTTCACTCAAACGCATAGGCCGTGTTGTCCGACCATTGATTGTCATCGACGCCCTGATACTCAGGTTGATTTAGGGCGTCGAGCGCCTGTCTTGCCAATGTCAGGGTATCGGCCACTTTCATGTCTTCCGGAACGCGCTGTCCGTTGGTGACATAACTGAGCGGCAGACCACTCTGAATGAGAACGCTCAGTGCTCCTGCCAGAGACACGGATTCGTCCAGTTTTGTCAGCACAGCCCCCGACAGAGGGATGCGCTGAAAATGTTTTACTGCGTCCTGAAGCACGCGTCGCTGCGCCGTTGCTGACAATACCAGATAACTGCGAATCGGCAAGGCGCTGTTAGACGTCAAATTGTCCAGTTGCTCAACCAGACGCATATCGCGCTGGCCCATACCGGCGGTATCTATCAATACTAGCTTGCGATTACGCAGCTGATAAAGAATTTGTTGCAACTCATTGAGATCATGGGCTTGCTTTACCGGACACCCCATGATTTTGCCATAAGTTGCCAATTGCTCAAAGGCTCCGATGCGATAATGATCTGTGGTGATAAGTGCCACCTGATCAGCGCCGTGATGGGCGGCGAAACGGGCGGCAATTTTAGCGATAGAGGTGGTTTTACCCACGCCGGTGGGGCCAACAAAAGCCACTACACCGCCACGACGAACAATATCATCACCTTGATTATCAAGCATATTTGCCAAACTTTGTGGCAAGGCTTTCACAAGATCAGCCGGGCTGTAATGTTGTGACAACCCCGCAAGTTTCGCGGCGACTGCCGGTGAAAACTCCGCCTCCAGCAGCCGGGTTTCGAGCATGGCGCCCACAGGATCAGTGCGCTTTTTTTGCTCCATCATCAAAGAGGACACCTGATGGGTCAGCAAATTACGCAGTGACGCCAGCTCATCCTTCATCGCATCGAGCTCCAGCTGGCTGCGATTGGCAGCGCGGGATTTGTCAGCATCCGGAGTAAACACGGCCTGGCGCGGCGCTTCTTTGGCTTTCAGCGAAGGGGCTTCCAGGCCACGGGCCCAAGCCGGTAAATCATCATCTTCAACCGAGCGGCCCATCTGCTTATCCATACGGCTTTGCTGACGCTCAAGCAGTGCCTGCAGCGAATCGGCCGGTACTTCGTTGGTTTTTTGACGGCTGGTGCGCACCACGTTTTTGGCGGCGAGCGACACCTTGTCGTCGGTCAGTTCGTCAAAGGGATTGGTCGGCGCGGATTTGGCGTCAAGCTTAGGTTTAGGCTCGTCATAATCCACCGCCGCCACGATTTCGATGCCGCCTGTGACCTTTTTATTGGACATTATGACAGCGTCAGCACCGAGGGTATCTTTCACCTGAGCCAGAGCGGCGCGCATATCTTTTGCAAAGAAACGTTTGATTTTCAATTTACTGCCCTCTTACTGGCCCACGGCTGACACAATTCTTATCTGCTTCTCGTCGGGAACTTCCTGGTAGGAAATCACCCTCAGGTTGGGAATGGTGTATTTCACAAAGCGCGACAGTGTCGAACGCAGCATTCCCGATGTAAGCAGGATGGCGGGTTGCCCTACCATTTCCTGCCGCTGAGCGGCGTCAGCCAGTGACTGTTGCATCCGCTCGGCCAATCCGGGTTCGATGTTTGGACCTTCGCCCCCGGATGCCTGCATCGACTGATGCAACATCTGTTCCAACTCTGGCGCCAAAGTAATGACGGGGATTTCGGCCTCGGGCCCGGCGATTTCCTGAACAATCATACGTTTGAGTGCAATACGTACCGCAGCGGTCAGGACTTCGGTGTCGTTTGACTTAGTACCGTATTCCACCAGGGTTTGCACTATGGTACGCAGATCCCGCACCGAGACCCCTTCGTTGAGCAGGTTTTGCATCACCTTCACCACATTACCAAGGGACATCACATCAGGAATAAAGCCATCCACAAGCTTGGGTGAATGCTTGGCGAGAATGTCCATCAGCTGCTGCACTTCTTCATAGCCAAGCAACTTGGATGCGTTATTGGTGAGCACCTGGCTGATATGGGTGGCCACCACGGTCGCGGCGTCTACCACGGTATACCCCAGGGTCTGGGCGTGCTCGCGAAGCTCAGGGGCAATCCACACCGCTTCAAGACCAAAGGCCGGATCGCGGGTGACCACGCCATCAAGCTTGCCAAACACCTGCCCCGGGTTAATCGCGAGTTCGCAGTCGTGGCGGATATCGGCTTCGCCGACCACCACGCCCATCAGTGACACCCGATAAGTGCTTGGGGCGAGGTCAAGGTTATCGCGGATATGCACCGCCGGCACCAGAAAGCCAAGCTCCTGCGACAGTTTTTTGCGCACACCTTTGATGCGGGACAGAAGTTCGCCGCCCTGCCCCTTATCCACCAGCGGAATAAGCCGGTAACCCACTTCAAGGCCTATGGTATCGACATGACGTACATCGTCCCAGCCAAGCTCTTTGGGGCTGTTATCAAGCTTATCGACGGGACCTGCCACTGCGGCTTCAAGTGCGGCCTGCTTGCGCTTTTCGATGCGTTTATGAAGGAAATAGGCACCGGCGCCGGTCAGGGCAGCAAAGGTTAAAAATGCCATGTGCGGCATGCCGGGCACTATGCCCATGATAAACAGCACGCCTGCAGCGATGCCAAGTGACTTGGGATTGTCAAACATCTGACTCATCACCATGCCGCCCATGTCGCCCTCTTCATTCTGACGGGTCACCATCAGCGCGGCAGCAATCGACAGCAGCAAACCCGGGATCTGTGCCACCAGGCCGTCACCTATGGTCAGCAGGGTATAAATTTCCACCGCCTGCATAAAACCCAGGTCGTGCTGCACCATGCCTATGATGAAACCACCGAGGATGTTGATAACAAGAATCAGGATCCCCGCTATCGCATCGCCTTTTACAAACTTTGACGCACCGTCCATGGCACCGTAGAAGTCAGCCTCTTTGGTAACTTCAGCGCGCCGGGTTCGCGCTTGCTCCTGATTGATAAGACCGGCGTTAAGGTCGGCATCAATGGCCATCTGTTTGCCGGGCATGGCATCCAGGGTAAAGCGGGCACTTACCTCGGAAATACGGCCGGCACCCTTGGTAACCACGGCAAAGTTGATGATGATAAGAATGAGGAACACTACCAGACCCACGGCATAGTTGCCGCCTATCACCACAGAGCCGAACGCCTCAATCACCTTACCGGCGGCATCAGGACCATTATGACCTTCAAGCAGTACGACCCGGGTCGAGGCAACGTTCAAGGCAAGTCTTAGCAGGGTTGCCACCAGCAGTACGGTGGGGAATGCGGCAAAATCCAGCGGCCGATTGGTGTAAATAGCCACCAGCAATACCACCAGTGCCAGCGCAATGTTGAATGAAAACAGGATGTCGAGCAAAAACGCCGGCATCGGCAACACTATCATCGCCAGTGCCGCCAGCACCAACGCGGGCGTTCCCAATCCACGCAGCGCAGACGGTTTTATCTTACGGATTTGCCCAAGCTGACCCATTACATTCATTCGACACTACCCAAAATTGACGCTTTGGCGCTACTCAGCAAATTTCAAGCCAAGACGTAGCGGCGCTGAGGCGGGTGTGAACAAGCGGTCAGTATTTGTACTCGTCGGGAATAGGCTGATTAAGCGGAATGGGGGTTGGGCGTTTACCCCGCCCTTTGCGGTACTGACGCAGCTGAAATACATAGGCAAGTACCTGAGCAACCGCCGTAAAAAGCCCATCCGGGATTTGCTGATTAAGCTTGGTGGTGTGATAAATGGCCCGCGCCAGCGGCGGCGCCGAGACTATCGCAATATCGTATTCACGGGCAATTTCGCGGATTTTAAAAGCAACTGAGTCAACGCCTTTGGCAAGCACGAAGGGCGCCGGCGAACGTTTGGCATCGTATTTCAGCGCCACGGCAAAGTGCTCGGGGTTTACCACTATCACATCGGCGTTGGGCACTTCGGCCATCATCCGGCGCATGGCGATTTCCCGCTGCATTTGCCGCACCCGCCCTTTGACCTCGGGTTTACCTTCGGTGTCTTTATACTCGTCTTTCACTTCCTGCTTGGTCATCTTGAGCTGCTTCTTGTGATTCCACAGCTGAAACGGCACATCTATCACCACAATCAGCAAGGTCGAGCAGCACAGCAGCAAAAACATCCACGCCAATAGGTCGAGCGAGTGGTAAACGTTCGACGGCAGGTGCTCCATAGACAAACGCAGGATTTCATCGAAAAACAGCGCCAGCAGCAGGTAAGCGCAAATGGCCACTACCGAAAACTTGGCGATACCTTTAGCAAGCTCCACCAGCGCCTGCACCCCGAACATCCGCTTGAAACCCGCCATCGGGCTCATTTTGCTGGCCTTGGGCATGATCCCGTGACTGGAAAAGGTCATGCCACCGAGCACTATGTTGCCGGCAAAGGCAATGGCCGCAAGCAAAAACACTAACGACAGCACGGGAAATACCAACTCTTTGCCTATCGGGATCCAAATATTCAGCATGGTATTGGTATCAAATACCTGCTCACGGGTCTGGGTAAGAGTGAGTTCCATCACCCGATAAAGCGCCTTGGACAAACTGGGGCCAAGCAGCAAAAAGCCTATCGCGGAGGCAAGCAACACCGCCGAGGTGCCAAGTTCTTTGGATCGGGCGACCTGACCTTTTTCCCGAGCTTGTTCAAGCCGCCTCCCCGTGGGCTCCTCTGTACGTTCCTGACTGCTGTCGTTCTCTGCCATCTAGTTCACCTGGCATTGAATTTCGGTGATATCGCAAAGCAAGATCTGCGCCGCTTGCCAAATCTCATCAAAGTGCGACATCACAGGCTCGAGGGTCAGCCACAGGATAAAAAGCCCGCTTATCATCACCACCGGAAAACCGATGGCAAAAATATTGAGCTGGGGCGCGGCGCGGGTCATCACGCCGAATGAGAGATTTATCAGTAGCAAGGCAATAATGGCCGACAACGACATAGTGAGCGCAGCGCCAAACATATAGCTGCCCCACATAGCAAGCTCGCGATAACCTGCAATACTGATGCCGGACATGGACACCGGCAGGGTATCGAAGCTTTCGACCAACATGCGGATCATCAAGAGGTGGCCGTCCACGGCCAAAAAAATCAAGGTGGCTAACAACAGGAAAAAGTTACCCAGCACAGGGGTTTGCTGGCCAGACGACGGGTCAACCATAAAGGAAAAGCCAAGACTGGTTTGCATCCCGATGATTTGGCCGGTGAGCACAAAGATTTGCATCATCATCAGCGCAACCATACCCATGGCCACCCCAATAAGGATTTGCTGGGCGCTGATAAATACCGAGCTTAACGCAAACAATTCACCTTCAGGCATGGGCGGTAACACGGGGGCAATGGCAAAGGTCACCGCAAGCGAGAGCAGCAGGCGAACCCGGGTCGGCGTGGTGTTTGCCCCAAAAACCGGCATTACCATAAACATGGCCGAAATGCGAAACATCGGCCAGGCATAGCCCTTGATGGTATCCATCAGTGTGGAGAGCAGCACTTCCATCAGTGAGCGGCGCCCATCAATTTACCACCTCCATCAGCCTAATCCTCAGCCTACAACCTGAGGGATCTGGTTTACCATCTCAATAAAGAAGTCCATCATGGTGCGCACCAGCCAGTGGCCCGCAATCATCAGCGCCAGCAAGGTAACTATCAGACGCGGCAAAAAACTGAGCGTTTGTTCGTTGATGGAGGTCGCGGCCTGAAACACCGCCACAATCAGACCGACGATGAGCCCGGGCACCACAATCACTGTCACCATCATCACGATAACGGCCAGCGCCTCGCGGAATATGTCAATCAGGGCTTCTGGTGTCATATCGACCTCAGGTGGCGAAACTGTTTGCCAGGGTGCCGAGCACCAGGCTCCAGCCATCTACCAGCACAAACAGCATGATTTTAAACGGCAAAGACACAATCATCGGCGACAGCATCATCATACCCATGGCCATCAGGATGCTGGCGACCACCAGATCTATCACCAAAAAGGGCACAAACAGCATAAAGCCTATCTGAAATGCGGTTTTCAGCTCGCTGGTGATAAAGGCTGGCACCAGCACCGACATAGGTGCCTCCTCCGGCGTCTTGATGTCGGTGTAACCGGCGATATTGACGAAGGTTTCCAAGTCGGTGAGCCTTACCTGCGACAACATAAAGGCGCGCAGCGGCTCTTTTCCCTTGTCAAAGGCCTGCACTATGGTGAGCTCTTCATCCATATAGGGTTTAACACCCTGCTCATAAATCTTGTCAAACACCGGCGCCATGATGAAAAAGGTCATAAACAGGCTGATCCCAATCAGCACCTGATTTGATGGCGCCTGCTGCAGGCCAATGGCCTGACGCAGAAGCGACAGCGTCACCACGATTCGGGTAAAGGAAGTGAGCATAATGACCATAGCAGGCAAAAAGCCAAGCGCCGTCATCAGCATCAAAATCTGTAACGTGACTGAGTACTGGGTACTGCCATCGGCATTGGTGGTCACAGTCACCGCCGGCAAGATGCCATCGGCGGCAATCGCCGGAAACGCCGTGACAAAGATGGCCACGAGCAAAATAAGTACCCGCATCATGGCTTATCTCCCCGTGCTTCATCGCGCTTGCTACTTGGCGGTACTGTTAACTGTGCGTCTGACGGAGCTGAACTTGTGTGTGTGAAGGCGCCTGACTCAGACTGCTGCGCCGCCCGTGCGAGTTTAAGCCGACTGGCAAAAGTCTCCTGAGGGACCGATACAGGCGACTCGAGCTTATCAATCAGGGTGACCTGGGATGAGGTTACCCCAAGGAGATACTGCTGGCCGTTAAGCTCCACCAGCACTACGCGTTCACGCTGACCAAGGGAGGTGGCCGCCAGGGGCTTGATAAGGCCGCTGCCGGAGGGCAACAGATTAAGCCGGCGCACTATATACGCCAGCACAAAAATCAATACCAGCACCGCAATAAGACCACCCACCATGCTGGCAAGGGTCGCCGCGTAACCGGCTTGGGGCGCTTGCTCGGCCAGGTTCGATGCTGCAGGGATCGATACAACTGTGCTGGATAAAGCAGGGCTCGATGCTGCTGCACCCGATGAGGCCGTGCTCGAAACGGCCACAGCGGAGGCAACCAAGGTTGACGCAGCAACAGAAAGAAGGGCTAAGGACACACAATTTCCCCGCGAATTGAGCGCTATTTAAGCTTTTTGATCCGCTCGGTCTGACTGATAACGTCGGTCAGGCGAATACCAAATTTGTCGTTCACCACCACAACTTCACCGTGGGCAATGAGGGTGCCGTTGACCATCACATCGAGCGGCTCACCGGCAACCCGGTCAAGTTCCACCACCGAGCCCTGGTTAAGCTGCAGCAGGTTACGGATACTGATAAAACTGCGGCCAACTTCCATGGAAATGGTCACCGGAATGTCCATGATGGCATCCAGTTTGGCGGCGTCTTCCGAGGTTAACGGCCGTGACTCATCCTTTAACTCTTCATATTCAGCAGCCTTGGCTTCTTCCAAAGCCTGCTCCGCCATCGCGGCAGCCCAATCGTCATCGGTACTCATCTCACATCACCTTACAGGTCATTGATATCTTTTGATTTCCCTTTGCGGGTAACCAATTGTAATTCGCTTTTGACTGTTTCTGGGCGGGCGATTTTTTCGCAAATCTTTAACGCCAGATTATCCCGCGACTTGCCGAGCTTACAACGGTAAGTCGGCAGATCTTCAATTTTCATCAGCACGTATTCGGGCAACTCCACCGGAATAACGTCACCGGCGCGCATCTCCATCACATCCCGCAGGCTGATTTCGTGCTCGACCACAGTCGCTTCAAAACCCACCTCAACGTCCATGATTTCATCACGCAGCGCCTGCGACCAGCGCATGTCGGTGTCCTGTTTGTCACTCTGGACACCGGCATCGAGCAGCTCGCGGATGGGCTCAATCATCGAATAGGGCATGGTGATGTGGAAGTCACCACCGCCGCCATCCACTTCGATGTGGAACGAGTTAACCACCACCACTTCGGTCGGGCTCACGATATTGGCCATGGCAGGGTTCACTTCGGAGTCGAGGTAGTCAAACTCCACATCCATTACCGGCGCCCAGGCGTCTTTGTAATCTTCAAAAATAATCTTCAGCAGCAGCTGAACGATACGGCGCTCGGTCGGGGTAAATTCCCGCCCTTCAATCTTGGCGTGAAAACGGCCATCGCCGCCGAAAAAGTTATCAACCAGAATAAACACCAGCCGCGCTTCCATCGTAATAAGGGCCGTCCCCTTAAGCGGATGAAAACGCACCATATTCAGACTGGTTGGTACAAACAGGGTGTGCACGTATTCGCCGAACTTGAGCATCTGCACGCCGTTGATAGAGACCTCGGCGGCGCGGCGCATCATGTTGAACATGCTGATCCGCAGGTGACGGGCAAAACGCTCGTTCACAATTTCCAGCGTAGGCATGCGGCCACGGACGATGCGATCCTGTGAAGAAAAGTCGTAACTGCGCGCCGGGGCACCGGCCTCGCTGACCTCTTCCTCTTCGACATCATCAACGCCATGTAGCAGCGCATCAATTTCGTCTTGGCTTAATAAATCAGTCACTGTTATGCCTTATCGTTAAGTTCGATGACCATGCCGCAGGACTTAGCCACTATTGCATTACAAAACCGGTAAACAGCACCTTTTCAACGACCTTACGACCGGTAACCGGCTGCAGAGTGTTCTGTACGTTCAAAAGTGCGGTTTGTCTGAGTTCATCCTTACCGGCCTGGGTGGAAAGCTTTTGCACGTCACCGGCGCTGAATGTGGTCAGCAGCGCATCTTCAATCAGGGGAATATGCTTTTTAATCAAGACGTCATCGTCGGCGCCACGCACCATCAGCTGCACCTTGATTTCCACCAGCCGGCTCTTGGGCTGGCCCGGTAAATTAAACAGGAACGGGCGGGGCATGGCGACATAAAAAGCTTCGTTCGACGCATTGGCCGCGCCTTCTGCGCCAGGGGCTGCCTCACCGCTTTGCTCGGCAGCGGGAGTGTCAGCGGCGGGGGCTTCATCGGATGAGCCCAAAAACAGCCAGGCGCCTACACCAATCAGCAGTGCAACCACCACACCAATGATGATAAACAGCAGTTTTTTACTTTTCTTGCCACCGGTTTCTTCGAGCTGCAGCGATTCTTCAGCCATCGCAATATCCTTTGAGTTTCGCGGCCAAAAGCCGCCTGTAAAACCTATCCCTATAGGTTACCTGCTCAGGCGTAATAATCTATACCAGAAACATAACTTGTTGTCTGATTTACGCTTAAGGGTATCTCTTCTGCTGGAATTTCATCCATGGCGGCGCTGGCGGTTTGCTCGGCGTCGCTATCACGGCCACTGCCCTGGCCCTTGTCGTGGGACACCTGACCGTCGGTCAGCTCCATTCCCTGCTGAGCCAGCAACTCACGCAGCCTTGGCAGCGCCTGCTCCACCACATCTTTGGTCTGCGCGGCCGTCACATGAAACTGCACCTGGGTTTCGCTGCCCTGTACCTGAATGCGGACCATCATAGAGCCAAGCTCGGGTGGGTCTAAGCGAATTTCGGCCTGCTGCACCCCATCACGCACCATGGCTATCAATTGGTTATTCATCACCGGCGCAAAGCGGGCAACAATTTCGGCCGTCGTTGGGCGCTCATGTGCCTGACGAAGTGCCAGGGTAACCGCCATCGGCTCGCCCTTTTGATGCAGGGCATTCAGGCGCGCCTCAAAGCCGTTAAGGGACTGACTTTCCGGACGCTGCGGCTCTGCGCTCTGACGCTCGGTGACAGATTGACTCGTGCTGTCACCCAGAGCACGGGTCAGCGCGGCAAACGCATCGAGCTTATCCGAAGCCTTGCCCTTGATGTCGCCTGTCTTTAACTCTCCGGCCATCATTTCATCAGCCTTGCTGTCGACTCCACCTGCCAGCTGCGCCTCATTACCAAGCTTGCCACCGACTATGCTTGCCAGGCCAACATCCGCATCCGCTGCCTTGCCATTGGTGAAAAGGTTGGTTCCAGGCACGCCGCTAAGGCGCCCGGGCGCATCAGTAGCCGTCATGGACTTAGCTGTATCATCGCTCGCATCCAAACTGAAATTACCTTCCTGCGCCGCTAACTGCGAAGCGGCTAGATTGGCGGAAGTTTCGCTTATGCTCGGCAAAGCGCCTGAGCCGGGTTTGCCGTCGGTCTGCAGCTGAGTTTGAGTCGGGTTAACGCCGGCTGATTGAACATTGGCAGCGACGGTATTTGGTGTGAGCCCCTCTTGGGTCCCATTGAACGACATAAACTGAGGGGACTTTTCGCCGCTCACATCACTTAACTCTGCAGAAAACGCCCCGTCAAAAAGCGATGCGCCCGCCTTATCGGCGAGCTGCTGCAGCGCTTCGGCGAGGCCCGGGTTGAGCAGCCTCAAGGTTTGCAGCGCTGCCTCATCGAGCTTATTAAGGGATGCTTCATCCATACCGAGAAGCTCTGCCAGTTGGGCGGTGAATTCTCCCGTCGTCAACCCATTTAGGCCATCTGCATCGCCGCCTTCAATGTTAATGCTGTCAATGTTAATGCTGTCAATGTCGATGCTGTCGTCAGAGCCAACAGCAGAACCATCTAAAGAACCATGTTCAGAGCCATGTCCAGAGCCCGCGCCAAGCAATTGCGCCAGTATTGCCATGAGTTCCTCGGCTGTGCCGTCGGCCGCAGGCGGCAAGCTTATGCCGCTCTGTCCATCGACATCCCCTGCGTCTTTGCCTGCGCCATTTCCTGCGGATTTGCCAGAAGCACCTGCTGCGCTGTCGCCGCCAAGGAGCTGGCGCGCCTTATCTATGCGCGCCAGCAATGCGTTGTCATCGGTTGCAGCATCAGTCTCGGCATCTGGCGCAGCGCTTGATGCAGTTGACGAACTGCCGCTTACCTCAGCGCCTGGGCGTTCATTTTCCCGGTTACCTGAGTCAGTCACCGCAGAGGTTTTGCCGCTGCCACCGTCACTTGGGTAAGCATTTGTTTTTTCACCAACACTCGCTCTGTCAACGCCCCTTTCTCTCTCAATGACAGCGCTGAAGTCCATCCCATCGGATTGACCCGAGCCGCTCGCCATGATGGCATTGTCACCACCGGCGCTGGCTTGCCCCTTGCTACCAAGCAGCACATTGAGGATCTGTTGCATGAGTGCACTCCTGTTCTTGCCCCATTTGGCGCTATAAACATCGGCGCGTATGGGGTAAAAATCATCTGGAAAATGACGTAAAAACGTGTCGATAACCAATCTTAGACAAAAGAAAGCAAAATCTTTGCCAAACTGGCCGAAGCCTTAGCACCGACGCCGGACAAACTGTTGAATGGAAAACTCATCCAGCATCTTCTGCTCCTGACGCGCTTCTTTGGCTTCACGCTTTTCAGCCTTGTGCTGCAACAGCAGTTCAACTGCTTTGCGCTTTTGCTGCTTTTCAAGCCAATGGCGGCGCCTGTGCTCCAGCTGGTTGTCGGCGGCGCCGACACTTTGCACCTGCTGGGCAATGGCTTCGTCTATCTGTTTGATGAACCGATGAAACTGCTGATAGTAACTGGCTGAGATCTGCCGCCCCTGCTGAGCGCCAATCTGCTGCATATAATCGAGCCGGTAGCGATTTAGGGCGTCTAGCTGCTGCTGAAGCTTGGCCCGCTCAAGCTGCGCCGCTTTGAGCTGCGCGGCCGCCTGCTCCTCAGCATCGAGGGCGAGTTTCAGTACGGTGAGAAGGGGATCGGGCCGGTTCATGGTTTAGCCCCGGCACTGGGCGGCTATTTGCCCGAGCATGGTTTCGCTGTCGTGCAGGCTTATCGCATCCCGCATGCCCTGGCGCAGAAACGCATTCATCGCCGGCTGCAAGCGAATGGCGTTATCAATGCGCGGGTCGCTTCCCTGAGCGTAGGCTCCGATAGAAATCAAATCGCGGTTTTGCTGATAGAGCGAGTAGGTCTGCTTGACCTTACGCATCGCTTCAAGGTGTGCGGCGCTAATCACCATAGGCGCAACCCGGCTGATGGAGGCTTCGATATCGATGGCTGGATAATGGCCGGAGTCAGCAAGATTTCGCGACAGCACTATGTGGCCATCGAGAATGGCGCGGGCCGAATCCGCGATAGGGTCCTGCAGATCGTCCCCTTCGGTAAGCACAGTATAAAACGCCGTGATAGAGCCCTGCCCGGGCCCGCCATTGCCCGCCCGTTCAACCAAACGTGGCAACTTGGCAAACACCGACGGTGGATAACCTTTGGTGGCCGGCGGCTCGCCAACGGCAAGGGCAATTTCCCGCTGCGCCTGGGCGTAACGGGTGAGACTGTCCATCAGCAGCAGCACGTTAAAGCCAAGGTCTCTGAAATATTCGGCAATACGGGTAGAGGTTTCACAGGCCCTAAGGCGCATCAAGGGCGAAGTATCGGCAGGAGCTGCCACCACCACAGAGCGGGCGCGGCCCTCAGGCCCCAAAATTTCTTCAATAAACTCTTTTACTTCGCGGCCACGCTCACCCACCAGCCCCACCACAATGATGTCTGCCGTGGTGCCGCGGGTCATCATGCCAAGGAGCACAGACTTACCCACGCCAGAGCCCGCAAAAAGGCCCATACGCTGGCCCTTTCCCACGGTCAGCATGGCGTTGATGGCGCGAATGCCCACATCCAGTGGCTCATGTATGGGCCGTCTTGACAGCGGATTGATGGCAGGTGGATGCCTTGGGGCCACATCTGTGGTGCCAAGTGGCCCGAGGCCATCAAGGGGCTCGCCGCCGCCATCCAAAACCCGCCCAAGCAGCGACATGCCAACGGCAATGCCGGCCTGCTCACCAAGTGGCCGCACCCGCGCGCCGGGCAGCACACCTTTAAGCTCTTCAATCGGCATGAGATACAACAGCGCTTCATCAAAGCCGATGACTTCGGCAATCAGCTCACCCGCCATGGTGTCGATGGCACACAGGCTGCCCACCGGCGCACGGCAACCGCTCGCTTCAAGGGTAAGCCCCACCACCCGCACCAACTGGCCCTCGGCGACAGGACGGTTAGCCGGCACACTTTGGCGCAGCTGATGCAGATTATTCAGCAGATGGTGCTGGCGTTTGAGCATCGTCCGCCTCCCCCGCCTGCGCGCTGGCGTCTTCACCTGTTTCTAAGTTGTCGGTAGCTGTTGGCAGCGCCGCGGCTTTTTGACGCGCCTCGCGGCGCAGGGTATCGAGCCGCTCCATGGGCGCAGCTAGCACCGCGGCAATCCGGTCTTCGAGGCGTAAATCCACCCGCGAGCGCTGGCTGTCGATGATGCACTCGCCGCGCTCAAGTAAAGGGTCGGCAATCAGGCGCCAACGCTGCTCATCAAGCTGGGCGCTGCTGTAGAGTGACTGCATCAGGATGATATCGTCAGGATTCAGGCGGAGTTTAACTTCCTGCTCCTTGATGGGCAGACAATCTATGCCTTCCTGCAGCGCGGCAAGTAAGTGTTGGGGATGGGTCTTCAGCTCATGGCGCACTATCTGGCGGCCAAGGGACATGGAAAGCTGCAGCAGCTCCTGCTCAATTTCATTATCAAGCAGCGAGAGCGGCGCAGCAAACTGGCCAAGCAGCGCTTCAAAGCGGGCGATAAGCTCAGCCGCGGAGGCAAGGCCCTGCGCCATGCCCTGCTCAAACCCCTGGGCAAAGCCTTCCTCGTGGCCCTGTTTAAGACCATCCAGCCTGCCCTGCGTCATGCCCTCGGCAAGCCCCTCGGCATGACCGGCGTGATAACCTTCCTGCTCGGCTTCAGCGCGGATGGCTTCGATTTCGGCCAGGGTCGGCGGGCGAATCTCTTCTTCCTCGGGGGCCTGATACTGCACCCCGGCGCGCCGGCCAAGCAAATTCAGCGGCTCATCCTCAGGATTGGAGGACATATCAGGCAAGCGCCAGTGGCTGAAATCATCCAGCTCGTCGCTGCGTAAAAGAGTCTTGGGGCGCTTGGTGTCACTCATCAGACAAACTCTTCGCCGCCACCGCCGCCAAGCATGATTTCGCCGGCGTCAGAAAGGCGTCTTGCAATAGACAGAATTTCTTTTTGCGCCAGCTCCACTTCGCTGATGCGGATGGGGCCCATGGCTTCGAGGTCGTCACGCAGCAATTCAGCGGCCCGTTTGGACATGTTGCCGAGGATCTTCTCTTTGAGCAGCTCGTCAGCGCCCTTCAGTGCCCTCATCAGCACATCCTGCTGCACTTCACGCAGCAGCACCTGAATACCGCGGTCGTCCACGTCGATAAGGTTTTCGAACACGAACATCAGATCCTGAATTTGCTGCGCCATCTCTTCATCGGTCTCGCGCATGGTTTCCATCAGCTGGCTTTCGATGGCGGTATCGAGGTAGTTCATGATATTGGCTGCCGCCTTGAGGCCGCCCATCTTCGCGGCCTGCGCGCCGCCCTGTCCGGCAAACTGCTTCTCCATGATGTCGTTGAGCTCCTGCAGTGCCGCCGGCTGAACTTCTTCCAGATTGGCGATACGCATCAGCAGGTCAACACGGGTATTTTCAGGGAATTGGGAGAAAATCTCCGCCGCCTGATCCGGCTCAAGGTACGACAGTACAATGGTTTGAATTTGCGGGTGTTCGTTCTGAATAATGGTCGCAACCTGACGGGCATCCATCCACTTGAGTGAATCAAGACCCTTTGCGCCGCTGCCCATGATGATTTGCTCAATCAGGTTACCGGCTTTGTCTTCGCCAAGCGCCGCGGTCAGGGCTTTACGGACAAACTCCTCGCTGTTAAAGCCAATGGAGGAAAACTTCTGAATATCGTCCAGAAACAGCTTGTGCACCGCCAGCACCTTTTCCTGACCGAAGTCTTCGAGCGCCGCCATCGCCATACCCACCTTCTGCACCTGCTTGGGCTCAAGGTGCTTGAGGATGGAGGCTGCGTCGGCTTCACTCAGACTCAGCAGTAAAATCGCGGTCTTTTCAACACCCGTCATGTCCTTGATGTTGAAGCCGGCTTCGGATTTTTCTTTATTTTCAGCCATTGTCCTGTTGCAACCAGTTCTTCACAACTTGAGTGGAAAGCTCAGGTTCATTGGCAACCAGAGCGCGGATAGCTTTAATCATATCATCATCTTTACGCAGATTCGGGATAAGGATTGAGCCGTCGTCTGCGTAGCTGTACTCGGCTTCGCTGGAGTTGAGCATCCCCAGGGTATCGGCGGCAAACTGATCTTCAATCTCCGCCAGTTCATGGCCAAGGCGGCCATCGTCTGGCATGTCAACCTTGTCAGACAGCAGCAGTTTCTTCAAAAGCGGCCGCACCACAAACAGGATAAGGAACAGAATCGCCAACGAGCCGGAAGCAAGCTTCATCGCCTTCCAGAACCAGGGCTGCTCCCATACCGGCAGCTCAGGCACTTCTTCCACCAGCTGATCCATAAAGGGCACTGTCACCACTTCGATGCTGTCGCCGCGTTGACCCGAGAACCCCACCGCTCCTTCGAGCAGACGGCGGATATTGGCAAGCTCAGCCTCGGTGCGCGCAACGCGGTTTACCTGACCTTCGGCATTAGCATCACCGGTTTTGTAATCCACCGCCACTGACACGCTGACGCGGCGCACAGTGCCAATCTGTTGACGGGTATGGCTGATGGTGGTGTCGAGCTCATAATTGCGGGTGGCTTCGCGGTGCGAATTACCGTTGGCCTGCTGCTGTTCCTGCGCCTGTTGCAGGGTTTGAGGAATGTTTGACTCCATCGGCGGCTGGTTGGACAGCGCGCCCGGAATACCCATATTGCCCTCACCCTTGCTTTGTGTTTCGAGGGTCATTTCGCTGCGTACGGCCGGCAAGTCGGGGTTAAAGCGCTTGGCGGTTTGCTCCACGGCGGTAAAGTCCATGGTCACATCCACCTGCGAGGTGAAGTTTTCAGGCCCGAGGATGGGCATCAGAATGGCATCCACCTTGGCGCGGTATTCGGCTTCTTTTTGTTTAACCAGCTCAAGCTCACGGCGGGCGCGGGCTGACGCGCCGTCCTGACTGCCTGAATTGAGCAAACGGCCGTTGGAATCGGTCACTGTAACCCGGGTCGGCTCAAGGCCCTGCACCGCCGAGGCGACGATATCAACAATCGAATCCACTTCTTCCTGCCCAAGACCGCCGCGACGAACCGTGACTACCACGGTGGCACTTGGCTGCGACTTATTGCGGGCAAACACGTTTTCTTTGGGCAGCGCCAAAATCACCTTGGCGCGGCTGATGCTTTTCAGCTCTTCAATGGCGCGGGCAAGGGTTTGCTCCTGGCTGTGCTTAAGCCTTGCCTGCTCGACCCGCTGACTGACGCCAAAGCCCATGTCCTGGGTCAGAAAATCCTTTTCGGCGCCGGCAGTTGTTTCAACCCCGGCGCGGCTCAGCAGCAGACGGATGTCCTGGTACTTGTCATCGGGCACCCGCAGCACGTCAAAATCGACCTTGTAAGGGATTTTGTTTTTATCGAGCACATCGAGCACCTGGATCATTTCCTGCGGCTCATATTTGCCGAGCGGACGATATTCTGGCTCCTGCGCCCACATCATCACAAACACCGCAATAGCCAGACAGATGGCCAGGGCCAGGATCATGGTGATTTGGCGCATCATATCGGTGCCGCCAAAACCGCCAAGCATGCCGGATTTGTTTTCCTGCTGTACACCGTTCATCGCATTATCGGTGCTGACAATCATATCTGTGCTCACAATCTGTATCCTTCAATGACCGGCTTAGACAGGCATACTCATGATTTCTTTGTACGCTTCCACCAGCTTGTTACGCACCTGTACCGTGGCTTCAAACGCCACACTGGCCTTTTCACGGGCAATTACGGTATCAGAGAGGGTGACGCTGGTATCGCCCATTTCAAGGCGGGTCGCAAGATTGGATGAGGTTTGCTGCAGACCGTTGACATGGCCCACCGCCTGGGACAGCAAGCTTGCAAAATCCGCCCCGCTGGTGTTGCCAACCTGACGCAGCACCTGTGGCTCAAGCCCCGCTGATGGGGTAATTTCGCTGCGCAGTGACTGCATTTCCTGCAGGAAAGAAGATGGATTGATTTGCATAACCTGCTCCCTTCGCCATGAATTTGACGGGATGATTCAATTAATTCCTGTACTGCAAAAGCCTTGCCAAAAAGCAAAAAAGCAGGCGATGCCTGCTTTTTACCGGGTTAGCTGGCGCGAATTTGCTCACGCCGGCAGCTGTATGCCCATCTCCCGCATCCGCGCCATCTTGTACCTGAGGGTACGGGCGCTGATGCCAAGCTTTTCGGCCACCAATTTGCGGCTGCCCTGACACTGATTGAGGGTTTCGAGGATGATGACATGCTCCTGGGCCTTGAGTTCATCGCCAAGGCCTTCGGGCTCTGGCCGTAACTGAATATCATCGCTGCCAAGCTGAGTCACATCCATGGCATCGATAATGATGTCCTGGGCACCAATCACCTCGCCGGCACATAAAATCAGCGCGCGCTGCACCACGTTATCAAGCTCACGCACGTTCCCCGGCCAGCGGTGAGACAAGAGCCGCCTGCAGGCCGCTTCATCAAACACGGGCGCCGCGAGGGCAAGCTTTTCGGCGTGCCGGGCAAGGAGATGCCTTGCCAGCGGCAGAATATCTTTCGGGCGCTGGTTAAGCGCAGGCCAAGCCAGCGGAAACACGTTGATGCGATAATACAGATCTTCGCGAAACTCGCCCTGCTCCGCCATGGCTTTAAGGTCACGGTTGGAGGTGGCAAGCACCCGCACATCAAGCTTGATGGTCTTGCGGCCGCCAAGGCGCTCAACTTCGCGCTCTTGTAACACCCGCAAAAGCTTGGCCTGCAAGCCAAGATCCATCTCCGAAATTTCATCAAGCAGCAGCGTGCCGCCCTGGGCCTGCTCAAACTTTCCGGGACAGGCCTGAAAAGCGCCGGTAAAAGCGCCTTTTTCATAACCAAACAGGGTCGCTTCCAGCATGTTTTCCGGAATCGCCGCGCAGTTGATGGCGACAAAGGGCCCCTGACTGCGCTGGCTGTGATTGTGAATGTAGCGGGCAAGCACTTCTTTTCCCGAGCCCGATGGCCCGAGGATCATCACGGAGGCATCGGATTTGGCAACGCGCCCGGCAAGGGCAATCAGCGCCAGGCTGCGCTCATCGGCAACAACCGGGTCGCCACTGCCCGTGGTTTGCGGCAAATAGCGCGACACCTGATTGAGCAGCACCTCGGGCGCAAACGGCTTGGCCAGATAATCCACGGCACCAAGCTTGATGGCACTTACAGCACTGTCGATAGTGGCGAAGGCGGTCATCAGCAGCACCGGAATTTTGGGATGATGCTGCTTAAGGTAGCCAAGGAGACCAAGGCCGCCGATGCCATCCATCTGCACGTCACTTATCACCATATCGAAACGGTTTTGCTTGAGCGCCAGAATGGCTTCTTCGCCGCTGCCTACCGCGACGCACTCATACTGCGCCAGCATCAGGGTATCGAGCAGGGCTTCACGCAGCGCTGCATCGTCCTCAACCAGCAGTAATCTGGCCTCAGCCATGGTTAACCTCCGCACCCGCATTCTGAGTTAACAGCGGGAATTTAAGCATGACGCTGCAGCCGCGATTGGCAGCGCACTGCATCTTGATATCACCGCCGTGGTTACGTACCACGGTTTGCACCACCGCAAGCCCAAGGCCGGTTCCCTGAGCCTTGGTGGTAAAAAAGGGCTCCATCACCTGCTGCTCGGTGCCGGACTCAAGGCCTTTGCCGTCATCCACGACCGACAGCACCAACGCGTTGTCGCGAACACAGCCATGCAGCAGCACATGTTTGGCGCCGGCTTCGAGACTGTTCATGATGAGATTGTTGATAGCGGAGCTGAGCGCATGCTGGCTTGCCAGAATTTGCGCGTCGCCCGACTCGTCCTGAAGTTTAAGGGCGCTGCCCTGGGCCTCAGTAATGGGCGCGCAGCTTGCCAGCACCGGCGCAAGCAGCTCATTGAGCGTCATCGGCTCCATCGGCGTTTCTACTTTGCCGCGGGCCATCAGCAGCATGTCATTGACCTGCCGCTCAAGCTCATTGAGCCGGCCAAGCAGCTTTTGCTGAAACCTGCCACGGGCCTCGGCATTCAGTTTCGGACTGCCAAGATTGGCGGCATATAGGAGTGCGGCCGACAATGGGGTTCGGATTTGATGGGCCAGGGTCGCGACCATGCGGCCTAAGGACGAGAGGCGCTGCATATGGGCAAGATTTCGTTGCAGTACCCGGGTTTCGGTCAGATCGGTCAGCACAATCAGCTGACCGGGTTCAAGCGGCGTAATAGCAAGCTTTACCCGCCGGCCATTTTTGAGCGATACCTCATGACCATCATCATCGCGGGGTGAAAAGGCGCGGGCAATAACATTAAGCCAGCGCTCACCTTCAAGGGGGCGGTCAAGCAGCGACACGGCCACCGGGTTGGCAAGGGTCACGACCCCATCGGCATTTAAGATAACCACGCCGGACGGCATAGCCTCGAGAATGTGAGCCATTTGCGCAGGCGACGCGGCCAGACGCTCATTGGCGGCCGCCTCACTGACAGGCAGCGCCGACAGGCGTCCCCTGGCAGGAAAATCGCTGATATTGGCTAAAGCTTTGGCTGGCATACACACCCCGTCAAAAAATCGTTGTCAACGGGGTGGATGCAGATTACGTGCCACTAAGGCAAAGGTGTGATATTCAGTTGGCTAAATTGGGCAAGCAACAGCAAATTATTCTTTGCTCATCCCATATTTACGCATTTTCTCGACCAGCGTCGTGCGGCGGATCCCAAGCATTTCAGCGGCCCGGGCAACCACGTTGTCCTGCTGCTCCAGCGCCTGACGGATCATGTCGATTTCAAGCTCAGCCAGCAAATCCTTGAGGTTTACCCCTTCAGGTGGCAGCTCGCTCGGGAAACGGGTTTCCGGCAGCTCGACCGGCTCATCGTCACTGAAAATAGACGCCAGCGCATCGCGCTCCTGCATCTCTTCACTGATTTCGACGCAGTATTCAGGCACATCGATATGACGGTATTTAACCGGCAGGTCGTTCACATCAACAAGGCCGCCCGGATACAGAATGGTGAGGCGCTCGACCAGATTCGACAGCTCCCTGACATTGCCCGACCAGTCGTGCTCTTTGAGCGACTCAATGGCACGCTGGGTGAAGCGCACTTTACCCCGCCCTTCATTGAAGACGCGGCTGACCAGCTCCTGCAGCAGCAGTGGAATATCTTCCCTGCGCTCACTGAGTGCCGGCATTTCGATGGGGAATACGTTGAGACGATAGAAGAGATCCTCCCGGAAATCATTATTTTCTATCATCTTTTCAAGGTCTCTGTGGGTTGCCGCCACCACGCGCACGTTGGCCTGAATTGGCTTGCTGCCCCCTACCCTCTCAAATACCCGCTCCTGCAACACCCGCAGCAGTTTAACCTGCATGGCAAGCGGCATATCACCGATTTCATCAAGGAACAGGGTGCCGCCTTCGGCGAGCTCAAAACGGCCCTTGCGGGAGCTGATAGCGCCGGTAAAGGACCCTTTTTCATGGCCAAAGAGCTCGCTTTCCAGCAGCTCTGGCGGGATGGCGCCGCAGTTGACCGGAATAAAGGGGCCATCGCGGCGCTCAGACAGATAATGAATATTGCGGGCAACCACTTCTTTACCGGTACCAGATTGCCCCAGTACCAGCACGGTAGCGTCTGACGGCGCGACCTGATTGATAAGATGACGAACGTTCACTATACCGTCGCTGCGGCCAACCAGGCTTCTGAACAGTTTGGTTTGATTGCCACTGGTAGGCACATCGGGGCGCTTCATCTGCCCAAACACCTGACAGAAATGCAAAAGCTCCGTCAGTTGCGGGTAGTTAAAGGGTTCTTCGACGACACCGATAAGGTTATTGGCAAGGCCGTCGGCCTCACCCAGGAGCAACACGGGCTGCCATGGCGCCTTGGCGGCGATGGCTTTCACTTGTTCCAGTGATAATTCACTCAGGTCGAGGATAAGCGCCCGATAGCGGGTTTGACTAATCCGTGCTTCTGTGGAGTCAGCTCCGCAAAAGTCCAGCTGCTCACCTAAAAACTCAAGAATGAAGGAAAGACGGTTCAAACGATCTGTCCGGTTTCCTACAAGCAAAATTCTCTGGTCTGTCTGCATCATTCAGTTGGCCGTAACGCTCGTAAATCGATTGAATCGCATTAATTATTGGTGTTAGTTGCTCACGGGGCGTCAATGCTGTTACTCCGGTAAAACTTCCGGTCATTCACACCAATCCGAATATTGTATTATCGGCAATCCAGAAGCAAGTCTCTGCTTTACAATAAAGTCTTTTGCCTCTGATTCTAGACCAATTTTCCTTCGCTTCCGACCCTTTTGGTCAATTCTCTGGCTATTGTCAAAAAAGGCGCACACTGTGCGCCCTTTTGCGAGACTATTTTTTGAACGAAATCAAACAGCTTCGCTGTGTGATGTGAGATGGTGCTGATCGGCAGGAATCGCATCCCAACCTTCTTTGATGTCACGCAGAATTGCCATCGCGTCATCAATCGCCTGCGGGTCATTGTTGAGGTTGGCCACGCTGATCCGGCGCAGCACGAAATCATAGAGGTCGCTTAAGTTTTTAGCTATCTCTCCACCAGAATCCATGTTCAAACTGTTCGACAGCGCCGTAATGATGCCGATGGCTTTTCCGATGTACACGCCTTTGCTCTGCAAATCATTTTGCTCAATCGCATAACGACTTTGTGCCAGACGCTCCAATGCACCCGCAAACATCAACTGAATAATACGATGAGGCGAAGCGACAGCAATTTCACTCTCCAACGACACCTTGCGATATGATTGCAGTGACCCTCTCATAGAAACCTACCTATTTGCATCTATTGTTTTATACACATTGAGTTGGCGTTTACTCTGGCTGCTGATACTCAATAACTGTTGCCGATGCGCTTGTAAGGACTTAGTCCTGTTGAGGAACTCTTCAGTCATCTGCAATTGCGTTTGCAAAAACTGCCTGTCCCCGGCGCCCTCAGCCTCAGTCAAATTCAGCAACAAATTTTGACGCTCAGTCATCGTATCTTGCAAATTTAATACCAGGTCATCACAAGCTTCGTCTTCAGCTGCCAGATTTTCGAGCTGAAAAAGGATTTCCTGTAACTGCTGATTGACATCATGGAGTCTACTTGTCATTTATCGCCCCTGAAAATCTAGCCTTTTACTACACCCGGCAGCGAATTCAATCTGTCGATGAGTCCGGATGTCTGTTGATTCAGACTGGCAACAACAAGGTCCATCTTATTGAATTGTTTAAAAAGCCTTGATTCCAAGGATTTCATTTTTAGGGAAAAAGCTTCGCGCTGGGTATCCAAGCGCTTCTTCTCGCTGTTGTAGGTGTCGTTACGGGTACTGATAACCCCACCGGATTTTGTGTAGGTGTTGGCCAATTCGGCAAAACGATTAGCAAGCCCGGTACTTTCAGTAGAAAACAGCCCCTCCAGCGAGTTCATGTCTTCGGCGATAGCTTTGTCAAGTTTGGCGTCATCGATTGAGAGTTTGCCATACCTGTCAGTCTTGATGCCCATGTCATAGAGCGCAATAGTCTTGCCGTCGACATCAACCCGCTCACTTACCATGCTCCGAAGTTGTGACTCCAAGGAGCGGATCATCGGGTCACCCTGCAATGCCGACGCTTTCTTTTTGTCCGCATCATAGGATGAGAGCTTATTAATCGAATCTATCAGGGCATTGTAAGAATCAACGAAGCCTTTGACATTTTCTTTGACTTTCGTGTCATCCTGGCTGATGGTCAGAGTTCCTGTCTGGCCAATATCGGCTTTAGTCAGCTCCAGTGTAACCCCGGTAATCGCGCCTTTGATTTCATTGCTTTGGGAAGTGATTTTCTGGTTGTCGATATAAAGCACCGCATTTTGCGCTGGCTGCAGCTCGGTCAGATTGGCGCCGTTGAACATATCATTGAGCCCGGTACCCGCACCCACAGCATCGGTTGCCGTCACTGAAATCTGATTGTCGGTACCGGTTTTTTCAGACGAAAACACCAAACGGCTGCCATCGTCACTGGTGACGACTGTTGCAACCACGCCTTTATTGTCACTGGCATCGTTGATTTTGCGAGCGATGGCCTGCAAATCATCGGTCGCGGCAATATCGACCCCGAATGATGCCCCATTGACGGTAAAGTCGAGACGACCTTCGCCGGGTTTATCGGTTGCGAGCGCTGTGGTATCACCGGCCACCTTGTGCGCATAGGCGAGTTTTTCGACCTTAATGGCGTAAGTGCCATTCTGCGCAAACTTATCAGCTGTGGCTTTAAAATATTGACTGTCACCCGTGCTGACTTTACGGGCGCTTAGCTCATTGCCTTTTTGGAGCTTTTTCAAAGCATCCTGAAACTTGGCCAATTCACTTTTTAAGGTACCTACGGCTGAAACCTTGGCATTGATAGTATCTTCTGTCCGGTTGAACAGCGCCTCTTTCGGCAATTTCTCCGCGTTAACAATGGCCGAAACCATGTCATTAATTGGCAGATTAGAGCCTATACCTGTTGCAGTTAAAGCCATAAAAACCTCGTATTACATGTTCACCTCAGGCTTCAGTCTTCATCAAAAGGCCGGTCACCTCTGACATTTTCTGAGCAAGCTTGAGGGCTTCTTCACTGGGGATCTGACGAATGATATCGCCCGACTCCACATCCATAACGCTGACGACCGCTTCCCCAGACTTATCATCCACTCTGAAATCCAAGCCTTTACGCATAACGGACATCATGTTTGACATCTCCTGCGCAACCGCGTTCAGCTCGTCTTGTTTTGACTGCCGCTCTTCTTCCCGGTCTTTGGCTTCAGCTTTTTCGCTGGCATCCACCGGCTGTGTCAAATCCTGCCGCTTAAGCTCCGTCTCTTTCGGAGCCATAGGTTTGACGGATGTTGCAGCAAGTTCAGCACGTTGCTGTTGTTGCTGTGGCGACTGACCACCAACTAATGCAATATCCATACCTTACCTCACCATCTCAGGGGCACCCGGCTGCTTTTACAGTATGGCAGACTGGGCACGCTTCAGATATGGCAAAGGGAGATCCGTTACCGAACCTCCCCTGCCCCCTCAAAATCCGGACTCTATTACAGCAGAGACAGGGCGATTTGAGGCAACTGGTTAGCCTGAGCCAGCATCGCAGAACCAGTTTGCTGCAGAACCTGACTCTTGGTCATGGCTGAGGTTTCTTTGGCGAAGTCCACGTCTACGATACGGCTCTTGGCATCGGCAACGTTGGCCTGGGTGTTGGCACTGTTGCTGATGTTGTGAGACAGACGGTTCTGGATAGCACCGAGGGAAGCGCGCTGGGTATCGATGCTCTTGATAGCAGCGTCAATCTTACCCAGAGCTGAGTTGCGACCGGCAGACGTCAACACTGTGATAGAGTTCACTGACAAAGTACCGGCATTATTGGCCTTCACTGTGATGGTGACATCTTCATCATTCTGGTGACCCACCTGGAACTTCTTACCGCCAGAGAAGTCGCCAGTCATCAGCTTGGTGTTACCAAACGCAGTTGTGTCACCGATAGCGGTGATTTCCAGTGCCAGTTGGTCCATCTCATCTTTCAGAGCCTGCAGGTCAGCTGAGCTGTTAGCGCCGTTTTCGGCCTGGATCGCCAGGTCACGCATACGCTGCAGCATGTTGGTCTGCTCTTGCATCGCACCTTCAGAAATCTGTGCGATGGAGATAGCATCGTTGGCGTTACGCATACCAACTTCCAAACCACGAACCTGACTGTTCAGACGGTTGGAGATGGCGAGACCTGCCGCATCGTCTTTGGCACTGTTGATCCGCAGACCTGAGGACAGACGCTCCATAGAGGTTGCCAGATCACGGTTGGAGAAGGTCAGGTTCTTTTGTGCCTTCATGGAAGTGACGTTGGTGTTTACTGTAATGGCCATGATCGTTTCCTCTTGGTTACCTGGCTCAGGACTAGCCTGTCTTGTTCAGCCAGGCGGTCATACTCGTTACAGTATATTTAGCGGCAGCGTCTTTTTATCCTTTAGGGCTTTTTTCAAAAATTCTGCAGTTTTTTTAATTTTATTTTTTATTCAGTCAATTACTCATCAAAAAAACAGAGCGACCCGCCTGACTTGCGGCAATATTTTGCCGCCCGGCAGGCAAGGTCGCATCCTGAACGCTATCGATGATTAACCGAGCAGTGACAGTGCAACCTGTGGCAACTGGTTGGCCTGTGCCAGCATCGCAGAGCCTGTTTGTTGCAGCACCTGATTCTTGGTCATGGCCGAGGTTTCTTTGGCAAAGTCCACATCCACGATACGGCTCTTGGCATCGGCAACGTTAGCCTGGGTGTTGGCACTGTTGGCGATGTTGTGTGCCAAACGGTTTTGCACCGCACCAAGCGCTGCGCGCTGGGTGTCGATGGTCTTGATGGCGGCATCAATACGGCCAAGAGAGGAGTTACGACCAGCAGAGGTCATTACCGTCACCGCGTTAACAGACAAAGACGCCGAATTGTTGGTCTTCACTGTGATGGTTACGTCCTCACCTTCCTGGTGACCCACCTGGAACTTCTTACCGCCAGAGAAATCACCGGTCATCAGCTTGGTGTTACCAAAAGCCGTGGTATTACCGATCGCAGTCACTTCCGAAATCAGCTGGTTAATTTCATCCTGTAACGCCTGCAGGTCGTCGGTGCTGTTGGCGCCGTTTTCAGCCTGTATTGACAGGTCGCGCATACGCTGCAGCATGTTGGTCTGCTCCTGCATTGCGCCTTCAGCAATCTGGGCGATGGAGATACCGTCGTTGGCATTACGCATGCCCACTTCCAGGCCACGCACCTGACTGTTCAGACGGTTAGAAATTGCCAGACCGGCAGCGTCGTCTTTGGCGCTGTTGATGCGCAGACCGGATGACAGACGCTCCATGGAAGTCGCCAACTGACCACTGGACATGTTCAGGTTCTTCTGGGCCTTCATGGAGGTCACATTGGTATTAACAGTAATAGCCATGTTGAGTTCCTCTTCCTAGTGTTACCGCCAAGGCTTGGAGCTTGGCTAATTTCGTTAACAAAGTTGCTTCCAGTAAGTGGCGTTGACGCTGTTACAAATAATCAAACAGTGACACAGAACCCACTCTGCTAAACACGTTGGATACGGCATTGAGGGCCAGTTGCTGCTTCTCAAATTCCGTAATCGCAGACGCGTAATCCAGATCTTCCAGCAGTGACAGCGCCGAGGTATTGACGACCTGCTCTTCGGCGTGTCGTCCGGCGTAACTCTCAAGGCTCTTGAGGTTGTTACCTGCCACGCTTCTGGCGATGCTGAGCTGTTTTAATCCGCTATCAGTGTTATTCAAAAGTTGTGCCAACTCAGAGATACCAGCAGGTGAATTAATGCGGGTATCGTCTTCAATCAGCGCTATTGCTTTGTTTATGGTGTTAAAAATGCTTTCTTCGTCCTGCGGCGCCATGGTGAAACTGTCACCGGCAGCGGGTTTTCCAGACAATTTGACTTCAATACCGTTGAAACTCACCGGATTGCTGGCATCGAAGTTATTGACGGTACTGACCAAGGCATTGCCGCTGTCTCGCACTTCCAGGTTGACGCCGCCAGCGCCATTATCAATGAAATTAAAGGTATAGGTTTCTTCAACATGGGTGGCAGGGTTAGAAATGGCCGCGCTCTGCACGGTGAAACTGCCGGTCTGAGTCGACAAATAATTGACGGCATAATCACCAAGTGCGTTTGGCACCTTCATGAAGGCTGTGTCACCGGGAATATTGGTACCAACGGCAATACCCCGTGACACCATGGCGTCACGCACGCCGGAATCACCGCTGTAAACCATGTTGCCGCTGCTATCAAAGGCAAAGGGTTCGGTATCAGTCTTAAAGCCGGAAAACATAAAATTGCCGGATTCGTCGCGGGTGTTGGCAACATTCAGCAGCTCTTCGAGGCTGCCGCGCATTTCATCGGCAATCATTTGCCGCTCGGAATCTGACAAACCGCCGTTTACGCCACGAAGGATGTTTTCCCTGAGTGTGGTTACCAGCTCTTCGGCGCTGCCAAGCTTGCTCTCGGCAATGCCGAGGTGGTTCTTGCCGTAGTCGATATTCTTTAAGAACTGATCCACCAGCGCCTGCTGCTGATTGAGGTTATCAATACCAAGTGACGCCACCGGATCGTCACCGGCGGTGTTAACCTTTTTGCCGCTGGAAAGCTGCTCGAGCAGCTTGGCCGCCTCGCTTTGCTTTTGCAGTATGCTGCTGGTGTTCTGGGTGAACATTTGCGCGGTAGATATACGCATCACTCAATCCTCTTAACGCACCGAGGCGAACAGGGTGTCAAAAATCTGCTGGGCTGTGGTCATAATGCGGGCGGATGCCTGATATGACTGCTGATAACGGAGCAAATTGGAGGCCTCTTCATCAAGGTTTACCCCGGAGACTTCCTGCACCCGGCTGTAGGCCTGCTCGTAAATCGCTTTGGATGATTCCATCCGCACCTCGGCCGCCTTGGTGCGGGAGCCTATGTCCTGCTTGGTGTTTTCAAATACGTCGATAAGGGTCGACTTGCCGCCATTCATCAGCTTGTCGTCCGCCATACCGGCCATGGCCAGCGCATTGCTGTTATCACCCTCGGCGTAGCTTAAATCGAAGGTAAAACTGTCGGTTGCGGCGCCGCTTGCACTGACTTCAAAGGTAAAACCGTAGGCGCTGATGGAAGGCGGCGTGTAGGCAACGCCTGTGGCAACGGCGTTGCCATCGGCATCGGTCACATCATAGGTACCGGCACCTGTGTTGATGGTGAAGGTAAGTTCACCGCCGGTAACCGGGAAATTGGCGGCATTACGGTTATCTATGCTGGTGAGCTTGACCGAGGTATTGCCGGAATTGCCGCTGTCTGCACTGATTTTTGGCGCGGCAGCGGCGATACCTTTGGGATCTGTCATGACCACTGACATCTGCGCTGCGGCGCCTGCGGTTGGCCTTATCTGAAACCTGTCGCCGCTTGCCATGGCGCCGGCATCAATATTGATAGAAAAGCCGTCAGCGCCGGTTAGGGTGCTGCCGCTTAAGGTCAGCGGCGTCACCACGCCTGTGATTGAGTCGGTGAGCTCATAGGTCGCGGGTGCGGTAAATTTAAGCTCATACGCGCCGCCGGACAGATTGCCAACATCATCGATATTGACGCTGAGCTTGGCGGTGCCGGCGTTGGTGGAATACTCACCGACCCGGCTCTGGGCTATCAATGGGTCGTTGATATCCATGAAAATATTGCTGCCAACATTGCCGTTCATATCAAAGCCCGCCTTCTGGGCTTCGTTAAAGGCGTTGGCAATCCCAAGGGCAAACTGCCCGAGCTCATGCTCGGCGGGGATCAGGGTTTTATCGCGAAAATCGTACAGCGCAGCCAATTGGCCACCGAGTTTGGCGGGGTCCACCACCAGATTGGAGCTGCCGGAGCTTGCAGTGATCCTGAGCTCATCGGAGTAAGGATCGCCCTTGGAGGTACCCATTTTCATGCTGATATCCGATGACACCAGCATCACAGCACCGCCAAGCATGACGCTCTTGGCGCCGTTTTCCAGCGGAATAACATTCACCTGGGCATATTGGCTGAGCTCCATGATGAGCGCATCCTGCTTATCCAGCAGTTGCATATCCTCGCCCATGGTTTTCATCAGCTCACGGTTGATGTTGGCAAGCTCGGTACTGATTTCGTTGATGCGGTTGGTCACCGCTTCTATCTGCTCGTGGGTTTGTTTCATCTGCCCTTCGAGCTGGCGCTGCATCTCATTGATGGCGCTCGCCATTTGTGAGGCAGAGCTGAGCACACCGCCGCGGATCCCCAAATCCCCCGGCAAGTCTGCCAGGCTGTTGATGCTGGCAAAAAGGTCATTGAGTGACTTGGGCACCGCCTTGCCTATCTGGGAAAACAGCTGATCGAGCTCACTCATCTTGGTGTGAGTCACTTCAGCAGCGCCTTTGGCGGTTTGACCAATACGCAGCTCACGGGCGGCATATTCGTTGTAAACACGTTTGACACTGGACACATAAGTACCTGTGCCATAAAAGCTGTTACCGAGGCGTTGTGATAAGTGAGTCGACTGGGTCGCAACCTGACGGTTGTAGCCTTCGGTGTTGGCGTTGGTGATGTTATTACTGGTCACACCGAGCTGTGCCTGGGAGGCCAATACCCCGGTGCGGGCAATATTCAGTAAATCTATGCTCATGATTCGTTATGCCTCCGGCTCAGTTATCGCCAAGCGCCATGGCTTTCAGCTCAGATACCACGGCCTGCATCACCCTCATTACCTTATCGGCATATTGGGGATCGGTTGCATAGCCTGCGTTTTGCAGTCCCTGAACAAAGCTTGCCGGCCTGGCCGCCTGCTTGAGCGCATCGGCGTAACGGTCGGCATTGGATAAAAAGTCAACAAAGTCGTTAAAGCTCTGCTCCAGACTGTCGTAAACCCTGAAGTCGGCTTTCTGGCGCACCGCCACCCCGTGCTCAAATTCCAGGGTACTGACCATGGTCTTGTCCCCTTCCCAGCGGCGGTCGGCCTTGATGTTAAACAGGTTATTACCGGCACTGCCGTCCGCGCGGCGTACCACTTTCTGGCCCCAGCCGGTTTCCAGTGCGGCCTGGGCAATCAAGACCTCAGGCTTGGTGCCAAGGCGTTTTGCGGCTTGCTCGGCAAGCGGCATCAGCTGGCGGATAAAGTCCTGACGGTCGCTGAAGTTCGCATCCTGGCGCGGGCCGTCATTAAGCTTGTTAAGTGGCGCGGCTTTGGCAACTTCGACAGCCGCTGCTGGCTCACGCCCGGCAAGCAAATCGTCAAACACCGCCTCGGCGCTTGTGGCATCGTTAAGCTGCGGTCCCTGATGAATGTCATCGAGCAACAGCGGCGAGTACGGCACAGCGCTCACGGCGTGCTCCGGATTGACAGCGCGCAGCGCCTCCGGCAGCTTGCCATCAGTAGGAGTGCCATCGGTGCGCGCAGCATCGTCAGCAGCATCGCTGCGGCGCAGCATCTCAGGCACATCGTCCATAGCAAAACGCTTGTCACCGCCAAGCACAGAGGCCGGGGTTATCGGGCTGTCTTTGGGTGACAGTTGCTGCACCATCAAATCGGCAAGCCCGAGAATGCCCTTTTGCGACATGTCGACCGCCATCTGCTGGTCACGCATCTCTTCGTAAAACTTGGTGTACTGACTGTTAAACGGGCTGTCGGATTCAAACACCGCGTTGGCATCGCGCATGCTCTTCATCAGCATCTGCACGAAAATCCCCTCAAACTGCTTGGCAACTTCCTTCAGCGCGCCCTTGTCATCGGCTTTGGCCTGGGCACGAAGCTTGTCCAGGCCGCCGATGTCGAGGAAGTGCGAGGCGTTCGAGAGCTTTTCCATAATGGGTTGCCAATTAACCGACTGAAATCAGATGACGATAAGCTCGCCATGCAAAGCGCCTGCCATTTTTAGCGCTTCGAGGATTGCCAGCACGTCCGATGGCGCAGCGCCCACCAGATTCACCGCCCGCACCAACTCATCAAGACTGGTGCCCGGGTTAAACATAAACATGCGGTTATTGGCCTGAGCCGCATCTATGGTGCTTTGATCGGTCACCACGGTATTGCCGCCGGCAAGGGCATTAGGCTGTGAAACCTGCTGGTTTTCGGCGATGGTCACAGTAAGGCCGCCATGGGTCACGGCCGCCGGCAGGAGTTTGACGTTCTGCCCCACCACTATGGTGCCGGTGCGGGAATTGACGATTATTTTGGCCGACTCGTCGGCAGGCTCCACTTCCAGGTTTTCAAGGGTGGCCAGAAACGACACCCGCTGCGAGGCATCGCGGGGGGCGTACACCTGCACCGAGGCGGCATCGAGTGCCCGTGCCATCTCGGGGCCGAGCAAATCGTTGATGGCATCGGCCATACGCTTGGCGGTGGAGAAATCGGCTCGGTGCAGGTTAAACGTTAAAAAGTCGCCACTGGCAAAGGCCGATGGCACGGCACGTTCCACCAGCGCCCCATTGGGAATACGGCCAACGGTAGGCGTATTTTGAATAACCTTTGAGCCATCAAGGCCCTCGGCGCTGAAGCCGCTGACCACCAGGCTGCCCTGAGCGATGGCGTAGATATTGCCATCAACCCCTTTCATAAAGGTTTGCAGCAGGGTGCCACCGCGCAAACTCTTGGCTTCACCTATGCTGGACACTGTCACATCAAGTGTCTGTCCGGGCTTGATAAAGGCCGGCATGTCGGCATGCACAGCCACCACGGCCACGTTTTTAATCTTGGGTTTAACGTTGGCCGGCAAATTGATGCCGAAGTTTTTCAGCATGGTGGTAAAGGTTTGCTCTGTGTAGTTGGCCTTTTCACCTGTGCCGGGTAAGCCCACCACCAAACCGTAACCAATCAGCTGGTTACTGCGCACGCCCTGCACGGCGGCGATGTCTTTGATGCGCTCGGCCTTGGCCGGTACCACCATGGCAATCAGGGCGGCGGCAAGCAAAATTCTGAATTTCATGACGCTACTCCTTAGAAGGGCCACCAGCCACTTAAGAAAAACTGACTCAGCCAGCCGACTTTCTGCGACTCGGCAAAGGTTCCGGTGCCGCTGTACTGAATGCGGGCGTTGGCCACCCGGGTCGATTGGATGGTGTTGTCGGGGGTAATGTCCTGGGGACGAACCACGCCGGTCACGCGGATAAACTCATCGCCGTTGTTGATGGTTATCCATTTTTCGCCGCGAATAACGAGGTTGCCGTTGGACAGCACCTGCATCACGTGGGCAGAGATATTGCCCCTGAGGCTATTGCTCTGATCTGTGCCCGCTTCACGCTTGGTGTTCATGCTGTCCTGATAGCCAAGGTCGAGGGTGTTGCCGCCAATGGTCACAGGTACGCCCAGCGCCGACACAGGGCCAACTGACAAATCATTGTTTTTCTTGATTTCATTATTGGCACTTTTGCTTGCCTGGGTGTTTTCGGTCAGCATCACTGTGATGATGTCGCCGACCCGGTGCGCGCGGATATCCGTGTAAAGGCTTGCCGCCTGGGCGTCCATAAAAATCGAGCCCGTGGGCTCAAGCGCCACCTGCGGCTCCTCGGGGAACACAGGCGCATAGTAAGGATCGTCAGGAATGGGTTTACTGTCAGTGCTGGCACAACCGCCCAGCACCACCAGCGAAGACAACAGCAGCAGCCTAATCATGGCTATCACTCCTCAGAGATTCTGATTCACGTAAGCCAGCATCTGATCCACAGCTGAAATGACTTTCGAGTTCATTTCATAGATGCGTTGGCTTTCGATAAGGTTGACCAGCTCCTCGGTCACGTTCACGTTTGAGGTTTCAAGTGCGCCCTGGCGAATAGCGCCAAGGCCATCAAGAGAGGCAGTACCCTGAATGGGCGTGCCGCTGGCACCGGTTTCGAGGTACAGGTTCTGACCTATGGGGTCAAGGCCGGACGGGTTGATGAAATCGGAAATCGTCAATTGTCCGACAATCTGGTTTTCCGCATTGCCCGGAGTTTTCACCGACACTTCACCTTCGGCCGACACGGTAATACTGGTGGCATCATCGGGGATGGTGATGGCCGGCTGCAGCACATAGCCTGAGCCAGGCGTCACTATCTGACCTGTGTCATCAAGGGAAAACTGACCGTTACGGGTGTAGGCGGTAGTGCCATCCGGCAACGCAATTTCGAAAAAGCCGGGGCCTTCAATCATCAAATCCAGCGCATTGTCGGTGGTGAGCATATTGCCCTGGGTAAACATTTTCTGGGTTGCCACCACCTTGGTACCGGCGCCGATATTCAGGCCGTTTGGCAGCTTGGTGTTGGAGGCGCTGATGCCGCCCGCCTGGTTAACGGTTTGATAAAGCAGGTCTTCAAACACAGCGCGGTCTTTTTTAAAGCCCACGGTACTGGCGTTGGCGACGTTGTTGGATATCACGGCGATATCGGTTTGCTGTGCATCTAAGCCAGTTTTACTGATCCATAATGCGGGATGCATAATCCTGTCTCCTTAGCCAATACGTACAAGTTGAGCAGAAGCCTTATCGTTTTCTTCTGCGGTTTTCATCATTTTTACCTGCAGCTCAAACTGCCGCTGGATGTCGATAAGGGCGACCATCTCTTCGACCGGGCTTACGTTACTGCCCTCGATGGCGCGGCTCTCCACCGATACGGTTTCATCAGCCGGCGCCGTGTTGCCGTTCATCATCCGAAACAGGCCATCATCGCCGCGCATCAGGTTTTGGTTGCCGGGATTGACAAGCTTTATCCGCGCCACTTCTTCGACCACTTCGGCGGTGGCGCCCTGAGGCCTTACCGTGATGGTGCCATCCTGGGCAATTTCGACTTTATCAATCGGCAGTGGCAGTACAATCGGGCCTGCATCCCCCATCACGGCGTGGCCCTGTGAGTTGGTCAGAAGTCCGGTTTCATCAAACTTAAGACTGCCGGCGCGGCTGTAAGCCTCATTGCCCTGTGCATCCTCTACCGCAATCCAGCCATCGCCCTTAATGGCAATGTCCAAATCCCGGGCGGTGGAATTAATCGGGCCGTGACGAAAACTTGCCTGCGGGTTTTCCGTCATGGAAAACACCCGGGTGGGCAGCCCTTCACCAAAGGCCTGCATTGCCCGGGATTGCTCCAGATCGGCCTTAAAACCATCGGTGTTGGCGTTGGCCAGGTTGTTGGCGCGCACCGCAAGCGAGTTGAGGTTTTGCTTGGCACCACTCATGGCAATGTAGAGAAACTTATCCACGGCAAGCTCCGTCAAAGAAATAGCATGGACAGTTCAAAGCAATTACTATGCCAGTGACGTAATCTTGCACTTGCCTCGTGCTGACGCGGGCGAAATAGTATCAAGCAGGCGCAGCCGTGGGAGGCTGCAGCAGACGGAAAAGCCAGAAACGGCTGGACGAGAAAAACCGACTTAAACGCGATTAAGCTGCTGTAAAAGACGGCAACGAAGCGCAGAAACCGCACGAAAACCAACGTAGCGAAACGCTGTAGCCACGGGCAAAACATAGCCGCAAAACACTGCCGCAAAACACGCAAAAAAAAGCCGCCCGAGGGCGGCAATCCAGAGATGAGATCAGCGGATCTGCAGGATGGTTTGCTGCAGCGTGTTATTCACCTCAAGCGTCCGGCTGTTGGCCTGGAAATTACGCTGGGCCGAAATCAGGTCAACCAGCTCAGTGGTCAAATCCACGTTGGACTGCTCAAGTGCCGCCGAGCGGATGGAGCCGAAGGTGCCACTGGCAGCTTCACCTGCAAGCGCGGTACCGGATGCCAAACTCTCCTTCCAGGAGGTATTGCCAACCTGAGTCAGGCCCTGCTCGTTGGGGAAACGCACCAGCGCCACCCGTCCAAGCGGCACTGTGCTGCCGTTGCTGTAGGCGGCCTTGATAAGGCCATCTTCACCCACTTCGACGTTGGTCAGACGACCGACTGTGGTACCGTCCTGGGTCAGCTCTGTCACTTCAAACGCAGAGGCATACTGGGTGGGGTTGGCAAAATTGATGGTGATGGTCTGGCTGCCATCGGCGCCCGGACCAAGAATGCCCGCACCGCCCACACCAAGGTTCTGGGTAGTGATAATCGCAGGGTCGGTACCGGTGTAGGTACCAGTGCTATTGAACTTAAGCACGGCGCCGGTCCAGCCGCCGGTGGTTTGGGCAGTGCCCGTGCCATCCGGGGTGCCATCACCGTTGGTATCTGTCTGATAGGTACCGGCCGCGCCATTAAGGTTCACCGGCTGACCATCGAGGGCGTAGTATGCCACCCAGTTGTTTTCGCCTGTGTAAGCGCCATTATTCGGACGCACAAAATAGGTGGTCAGAATGTGGGGCTCGCCGAGCGAGTCGTAAATGGTGGACGAGGTTGAGTTATTGAAGGTGGTGGGATCTTCAGGGTCAAACGCCGCAGGATCTTTGGTCTTCTCACCGGCATTGAGGTTCATCTGAATACCGACGTTCTCGGTTTTGACCGGGCTGCCGGCGGTGTCAGGAATTTGCACCGGACGGGTGGTAGTCAAGCTTACCGAGGTGGAATTACCAAACTTGTCCACCGGGAAGGTTTGCAGGAAGTTACCGGCAGAGTCCACCAGATAGTTGTTGCTGTCGACCTTAAAGGCGCCGGCGCGGGTAAAGCTGTAGTCACGAGCCGAAGGGTCGGCCGAGGTCACAAAGAAGCCACCGCCGCTGATGGCCAAATCGAGGGCGTTGCTGGTGAACTGCAAGCTGCCCTGATGGAACTGCTGGGCAACCTGAGTGGTCGTCACACCGCCACCCACCTGGGTTTTACTGTTGGCAAAAATCGACGCGGCATACACATCGGCAAACTCGGCACGGGACTCTTTAAAGCCGGTGGTGTTAACGTTGGCGATGTTGTTGGCCGTGGTGTTCAGATCTTTCTGTGCGGCTGCAATCCCGCTGAGTGCAATATTAAAAGACATAAGTTTATTACCTCACTTGTCTGTGGCTCAGCCTTCAGCGACTGCCAGCACATCGGTTAATTTAATCCCGCCGACACCGCGCAAATTCAGGATTGCGCCCGTTGCCGCCGTCCCCAGCGACACGCTGGTCACATGGGCGTAAGTTGACACCGGCAATTCCTGGGCCTTGCCGTCCACCTTGCCGCTGGCTTTGATGGTGTAATTTCCTTCTGCGACCGGTTTACCCTCGGCGTCGAGGCCATCCCAGTTCACATCGATGTTGCCGCCTTCGCTGCCATCAACGGTAAAGCTCTTCACCAACTGCCCTTTGGCATCCTCAATCCGAACCGTGATTTGGTCTATCTTGGTTGGGGTACTGATAACGCCCTTAATGTTTGGCTCTTCTTTTGACACATTGCCGGTGGCGGACGGGATCAGCACCTTCTGCCCTACCAGACCCGAAGCCTGCAGCGCCTGACTCGAGGTCATCACGGTGTTGAGGTTCAGAATGTGGTCATTAAGCTTGGCGATACCATCCACGGTCGAAAACGATGCCATCTGGGCAATCATCTGATCGTTTTCCACCGGTTTGAACGGATCCTGCATCGATAATTGCTGCGACAGCAGCGCAAAAAAATCTTCCTGCGTCAGCTCTTGCTTCTTGGCTTCCGGCACCGCCGCGTTGGTCTGCAGCCGCACGCCATCCAAAAACGGATTGCCGGAGCTGGTAGTCTGCTGCGCCGCCGTTGCCTGACTAATGGAGTTTAAAAAACTCACGGCCTACCTCCTGTCATCAAGCCTGATTACTTGCCCATTCTCAATGTCTGCAACAACATGTTCTTTGCAGAATCGGCCACCTGGGCATTCATCTGATAAGAGCGGGATGCCGAAATCATGTCGGCCATCTCTTCCATCACGTTGACATTGGGTTTGTAGATAAATCCGTCTTTATCCGCCATCGGATGATCCGGGTTATATTCTTTTTGCAATGGCTTGTCGCTCTCGACAATGCCTTTGACACTCACACCGCGGGACGCCTGATCCTGACTGGCCTTGGCAAGCTCAGCCTCAAACACCGGATGACGTGCCTTGTAAGTCTTATCCACGCTGCTGGATACCGAGTCGGCGTTGGCAATGTTACTGGCGGTGGTATTCAGGCGCACTGACTGGGCAGACATGCCCGAGCCAGACACATTGAAGATATTGAATAAACTCATGATTAATCTCCTTTGAGGGCCTTTTTCATGCCGTTGAACTTGCCTTCAAGAAACCCAAGTGACATCTGATATTCAATGGCATTCTGCATAAATGCCGACTGCTCCTGCTGAATATCCACCGTATTGCCATCACCGGTATCGGGCTGATTGGGCACCCGGTATTGAACGTGTTGCCGGCTCAGGGCTTGCAAATCAAAATGGCCTTCGCTGGTACTTGCCATCTGCATGCCGCGCTGCTGACTGCGGGCGGCCGCAAGCGCATCGGCAAAGTTGACATCGCGGGCCTTGTAGTGAGGGGTGTCGGCATTGGCTATGTTGCTGGACAGCACTTCTGCCCGCTCGGCACGAATGCCGAGGGTGAACTGATGCACGCCAAGCGCCTTATCGAAACTGATCGCCATAAAATTGCCTCCTCCAATGGATGGCAATTTCAAAGCAATTCATGTGCCAAATATCAAGACTGTTCGTAAAGGATGCGGCGACCGAGCCCTGAACGGCGTGATTCGAGCGCGCATAAAAGCAAAAAGCCAGCCCTTAACAGGCTGGCTTACTTGTGAAATCTGGCGTTGTGCTTATCAAAGAAGGTACGGCAAGGCGGCTTATCACCACGCCAAAAGCAACCAAACGCGTCAGGTCTTTTTCTGGTAGTAGATGCCGGGGTTACAACGCACCATATCAAACTCGTCGGTTAAACCGGCAATCGACTCAGAGGCGCCCAAAAACAGTATGCCTTTGGGGTTTAAGGCGGCAGCAAATTGCCGCAGGATTTTTGCCTTTGCCTCCGGTGCAAAATAAATCAGCACATTGCGGCAAAAAATGATGTCGAATTTGCCAAGCAAGGTATAGCTTTCCAGCAGGTTATGGGCGCGGAAACTCACCAGGCGGCGCACATTGTCCTTCACCCGCATGTTGCCGTTTGGCAGCGAATCAAAAAAGGCTCGCTTGCGTTCATCTGACAGGCCGCGGCCAAGCGCCAGGCTGTCATACTCGGCCTGTTTACAGCGCTCCAGCATGGACGGCGACAAGTCGGTGGCCTGAATGCTGGCGCTGCCCGGCAAACCACCCGGCCTTTTTTGCTGAAACTCAAGAATGGTCATCGCCAGCGAATAAGGCTCCTGCCCCGATGAACAGGCGGCAGACCAGATTTTCAGCGGACGGCCCAAACGGGCGTATTCAGGCAGCAAGGTATTGCCAAGCAATTCAAACGGATATTTATCGCGAAACCACAGGGTTTCGTTGGTGGTCATGGCATCGATGACTTCGGCACGTAATTGCCGCTCAGTCGGCTTCATCGAGTGTTTGACCACTTCAGACAACGACGGAAGATTGTACTTGCCCATCAAAGGCGCAAGTCGGCTGCGAACCAGATACTGCTTGTTTTCACCAAGCACAATGCCGCTGTGTTGCTCGAGAAACAACCTGAATTGATTATATTCCGCTTCAGCCAGTGATTTGTCCGACACCGTATCCCATCCTGAATCTGATGAAGAAGGTTGACATAACAAACTGTTAACCTTCTGATTTTATTCCCCAAAATCGAGCGTTGCTTTATACAGCATCATACCCGGCAACACAAGCGCCCTTGCTGGAGTATAACCCCAGCCAAGGGAATTGGTATAAAGCTACAGACTCAAATGCTTGTTCACCGCAGCCGCCAGCTCATCGGGGTTAAATTTGGCGATAAAATCGTTGGCGCCAACCTTTTGCACCATGGCCTGATTGAACACACCGCTTAAGGAGGTGTGCAAAATCACCTTGATGTCTTTAAGCTTGGGATCGTCACGGATTTCCGCCGTCAGGGTGTAACCGTCCATCTCCGGCATTTCGATATCCGAAATAATCAGCGGAATTTCATGGGCAACGTTACTGACTTCGGCCGACATGGCCTTGAGTTTCTCTAATGCCTCACGGCCATCTTTGGCGGTGTCGATTTGCAGCTCAAGGGAGGTCAGCGCGCGGATAATCTGCTTACGGGCCACGGCGGAGTCATCGATTACCATAATATGGAAATGCTGCTCGCGGTCGATAGTCAGCTGCGCATCGGTGGTTTCACTGATGGATGTGCGAACCGGGCTGATTTCATCGAGGATTTTTTCCACATCGAGGATTTCGACCAGCTCACCTTCAATCTCGGTCACCGCGGTCAGGTAAGAGTAACGGCCAGCGCCCTGGGGCGGCGGCATAATGGCTTCCCAGTTCATGTTGATAATGCGCTCAACGGAGCTGACCAAAAAGCCCTGTACACTGCGGTTGTATTCAGAAATGATGATAAAACAGTTTTGGGTGTTCTCAATCGGCCGTCCGCCGGTGGCGGCGCTCAGATCAATCACAGAAATCGTGGTGCCACGAATATGCGCAACCCCGCGCACATAAGGGTTCAACTTTGGCAGGCTGGTTAATGGCGGACACTGCAGGACTTCCTTGACCTTGAACACGTTAATCCCGAAACGCTGGCGACCGTTCAATTTGAACAGCAGCAGTTCAAGACGGTTCTGCCCCACCAGTTGGGTACGTTTGTTGACTGACTCAAGAATGCTCGACATAACTTCGCCTTAGTTGTCTTGATTGAATGGCGCCGAAGTCTCCGGGGAGCTTAGGCATATAACTTGCTTTGAGCTGTCACCGACAACCTGTGCCCCGCTTCGTCAAACTTCTGACAGTACCTGCAAGAGGTTTGTACAAAGGTATTCCGGCAGTAACTGAAAGTATAGGTGTATTCTGGCGCGACACGCTAGTCTCTTCATTATGAAAGTAAAGTTTGTACTGATTTTGACAATTTGGCTGTTAGCCCGTCCTGTTTGGGCAGGCGAGGAGGCTGTGCCTCCCAGCTTATCGGCCATCGCTGCGGCAGCTGAAGCCGCCGTTATTGAAAAAATTGACGCCCCCGACGGCGCCAAAATCACAGTCGAAGCGCAAAACCTCGACGCCCGGGTTAACCTGCCCCGCTGCCAAAGCCCGGTTGAAGCAAGCCTTGCCTCCGACAGGGCCATCTCGCGCAACAACACAGTTAAAGTGAGCTGCATCAGCCCGGACCAGGACTATCCATGGCAGATTTTTATCTCGGTGCGGGCCGAGGTGCTGTTTCCTGTGGTGGTCGCCACCCGCCCGCTGGCAAACGGCGATATTTTATCGGCCGACAACCTTGAGCTTAAGTTCGTTAACCAAACACAGCTGAGGGGGCAACAATTTGCCGCCGTCGATTCACTGTTTGGTACCCGGGTAAAACGGCGCATCGCCCAGGACTCGCCCATCTTTGCCGCCAATCTGTGCTTTGTGTGCAAGGGCGATGCGGTGTCTGTGTATGCCAAAACCAGCACGGTCGAGATAAAAATTCAGGGCGAAGCTTTGGCCGATGGCAATCAGGGTGATAGGATAAAGGTTAGAAATATCAACTCAAACAAAGTGTTGGATGCCACCGTCATCGGCGTTGGCGAAGTTGAAATCAAATTGTAAAATAGCCTAAAGCTTTCGACGGCCCGGCCGATAAGATTTCAAAGAAACCCGAACTGCCAACATTGGAGCCCAAGATGGCTATTGAATTACCCAAAAACAACGCGGTCACCAATCGCGTCGCGACCACAGCCGCCCCCGTTGGTGCTGGCCGCAGTCAACAGGCCGCTGGCGCACAAACTGCGCAGCCCCAGGCACCTCAAAAAGCCGATTCTGTGATGATCACCAGTCAGGCGCAGCAGCTGCAAAGCGTGCAGTCGAAACTGTCGTCACTGCCTGAAGTGGATCAAAAGAAAGTGGCTGAAATCAAGCAAGCCATCGCCGAAGGACGTTACAAGGTTGACCCTGAGAAACTGGCGGCCAATATCGCCCGTTTCGAAAAGGAGATGCAGGACCTCGACGCATAAGCGTCTGCCAACTTCGGGTTTCGCTTGGCCTCAGGCCGGACACTTTATTGTGGCCGGCTTTTTGCATTCTTTTTGCCATTCACTTTTTACTGGCGCCGCAGTCAAACTGCTGCGCTCATCCGCCCCTGCTCCGTCTCCCCGCCTAAGTGGGCAATGGTGAGCAATTGAAAGAGCAAGTGCGGGTAAATGCGGGCAAATGCAGTCAAGTGTCGGCAACATGCGGCAACTTACCGCGATGATGCCGCCATAATATAGGTAGCGACCATGAACGAACTGATGCAATTACTCACTGGCCAACAATCCCTGCTCGATGAGCTGTTAAGCCTTATCAGCGCCGAGAAAGAGGCCCTGATGACCCAGGACGCCACTGCGTTAATGGCCCTTGCCGAGAAAAAATCCAGCGCACTGATTGCCCTTAGGCGCAACGATGCCGCCCTTGAGCAGCACCCCGAGCGCGCAAAGCTCAATGAAGACGAGGCACTGCGCGAAGCCGTCAGCCACGCCAAAGCCACGCTCGAGCAATGCAAACAGCACAATGCCGCCAATGCCCAGTTAATTGAGCACAGCCAGGCCAGCATCAATCGCCTGGCACAGGCGCTGCAGGTCAGCCGTAACGCAAGCTCGCTCACCTACACAGATAAAGGCAAAACCTCCACCATCGCCTCCCTTGGCAGCAGCATCGAAGTGTGATGCGCGGCGGCCGCGCGGTTTACTCAGCGGCTTACTTTCCAGTTTAAGGATTCAGGTTCAGGCCCTTGTTCAGTTCAGTTCAGGCTATTCAGCAAACCCGCACTTTAACCCCTTAAACGTCAGCCATAAAAAAGCCCCGACTTGCGGGGCTTAAGCATGGAAACGCGTTTAAAAGTAAGTGACTTCTTTTACCCGCTGCGGCCGGTTTTGCTGCTGGTAAATGGCCCAAACCCGTGAGAAATCAAGTTCCAGCTCAGTGATATAGTGCTCCCCTTCCGGATAGCTTCGCACCACCCGCGCGCCGCGAATAATGCCCGACACCGACGCCTTGATGTTGTCGCTGCCCATGGCCCAGTCGTTCACACTGGCAGTGGCGCTGATCTTCTGGCCGTACACCTGCTCAGCAAGCTCACGATAAGCGGCAAGTTTGGAGGCCTGCATCGCCATCAGCACCCGCTCAGACTGGGTTTTGGCCGGTTGAATTGCCAGCGGCGCATAGCCCACTGCCGTCAACTTGGGGAAGCTCTCCGGCGGCACGGTTTCCCACAGCACGTAGCGATCGCTGCTGGCACAGCCCGCGAGCAGCAACAGGGTAAGGCCCAACATCAACACTCGGCTCATTTGTCTTCTCCAAGCAAACGGGTATTGTCCATTCCGGGGTGTTCATGGCGATACAGTAAGCCATCTTTGGACACCACCTGAGGGGAATATTCAAGATAATCACGCAGATCGCCCGGGCGGCTGAACGCCTGTGACGTCGCCACTATCCGGCCATTGCCGATATCCACAATGCGGCTGAAAACCGACAAGCCGTCTTTACCAAGGCTGTAGCTCGCCACCAGCACATGGCCGGCAGAGGCGCTGTCGCTAAGCTTTTGCCAGTCGCGGCTCTGGTACAAATCGCCTTTGTCAGTCACCCGCAGCGAATGGGTCAGCGACACATCCACCACATTGAAATAACGGGCATGCAGCGCTGAAATCAACCCCTGCTGCAACTGCCTGGCAAAGTCGCCTGTCTGGTTAAAATCTTCCACGCTCACCGGCGTTGCCACCACCACAGGCTGAGTCGGGGTCAGCACATCGTTGGTCAGCAGCAGCTCGTTGACTATCTGCTGCGCCAGAACATTGACTTGTCCACGCTGGGGATAACCCGCCTCCCCGTAGGACACACTCTGTGGCACACGGGTTTCAGCAAAGCTTTGCGCCGATAACAGCAGCGCGGCTGCGGTGGCTATCGTGAACGTGGCGTTTACGGCTGCACGCATAGACTAAGTCCCATTAAATTCAATGCATTAGGTTTTAAGCTGCGCCAAACGCGCAGGTCAGATACCAAAGTATCGGCACGGCTGCGCCAATCTTTACCCCTATTTATGCCAAAGGCCGGAGAAATGCCGCGACCCCGACCGACCCCGAACGAGATATAAAGCGAGATAAAAGCCGCGGCCCCTGAGTATCAATACGCACTAACAGGCATGGGTTTTGCAGTACATCGACAAGCCGGCGCAGCGGCCGCATTTCCGTCACTGAAAACGGCAATGCCTTTTTAAGTAAACCGCGCCGGAAAGTTTATTCAAACCGTGCTTATCAGGACAGGTGTTATGGCCAAGTTCACATCCGCGTTGCTCGTTGCAGCTCAGCTAATCTCCTTGCCAGCCATGGCCGATTGGGTCGAGGCCCGCGGCGAAGCGGTTATCATCAACGGTGACATCGCCAAAGCCCGCAACGAAGCCATTGAACAGGCCATCAGTTACGCCAGCCTGCAATCCGGGGTCAGCTTTGAATCCAGCCAGCAAAGCAACGGCGGCCAGCTCACCGGCCAAAGCCAGAGCCTGTATCAGCAGATGATGACGGGCCCCATTCAGCTTATCGATGAAAAAGTCGAGAACAACCGCCTCAAGGTGCATCTGCGGGTGGAGCTGATGGACGACCCAAGCGAAAGCTGTCAAAGTTCGCGCCTGAAAGCCGCAATCCTTATTCCCGAAACCGGCGTGCTGGAGCGCAGCCAGTTATCCCAGGGGCAGCTCAATGGCCTTGGCCGCAGCGTATCGACTCAGCTTGCCAAACGGCTCGATGGCTTTTCTGCCACAGGTTTTGCCAACCTCAAGGCCGATATGCGCCTTAAACTGAGCCCAAGCCAGTTGGCGGCGCCGGATTTTCGCCTGCCGGACTACCTTGCCAACGAAACCGACAGCCAATATATCCTGGTGCCGCAAATCCATGATTTATCAACCGAGCCTGCCAACAGCCGCTTTCTTGGGCTGATGAAAGACGCGCCGCTGCGGCAATTTTCAATCAGCCTTACCCTGTTTCACGGCATCAGCGGCGAAATCCTCTGGCAGCAAACCTTTATGGACTCGGCGCCATGGGAGTTTGAGCGCAATGAAAGCGTCTCGCCCCAAAGCGACCGCTTCTGGCGCTCAGCCTATGGCCGAACGATAGACAAGGTGCTGGGCGAAGCCAGCAAAGAGCTTGATAACGTGCTGATGTGCCGCCCGGTGCTGGCACAGGTGGTCGCCAAACAAGGCAGCCGCGTGGTGCTGAACCTTGGCCGCCGCCACGGCCTGCAGGTGGGCGATGAGCTTTCTATCGTGCTAGCCAAAAACCTGCCCGACCGGCTCAATCAGCACCGCACCATAGGCAATAACATCAAAACAAACATCAAGATAGCCCAGGTCACCGAATACAGCGCCTACGCCGAGCTGTCGGGCATTGGGGGCATCGACAATATTCAGGTCAGCGATTTTGCCATCAAAATCGAACCGCCCAAGAATTAACCAGTTAAAAATCAAGGCTTTTAATCAAACACAAAAAAGGTATAATCGGCGGGTCTCCCTATAGCTCAACAGGATAGAGCAGTCGCCTCCTAAGCGACCGATCGGGGTTCGAGTCCCTGTGGGGAGACCACACCTACCCTCCCGTGCCTGCTGGCACATCTCCAAGCTTTCTTTAGATCCTGCTTCTCGGCCAACTCAAGTGTTTCAATCAAGCTCTGCTACCCATTTACAGAGCCTACTGACACAGCCCATTTGCAGAGCCTGCTGACAGCGCCCGCTGACACAGCCCGATGAAAGAGTCCGATGAAAGAGTCCGCTGAAAGAGCCTTTTAGCTTGGCTGTAACGCCCTTGTTCCGCATGCACTATGGCAACATGCACCATGGCAACACGCACCATGGCAACACGCACCATGGCAAACTTGCGCCGTTCCGGCAACCTCCGGCTTTGGGTGTCATCAATCATCTGCTGTCCGCAAGTCAGTTGAGCAAACGCAACTTTCTGCAATAAATAGCAAAAGTCCTACAGACGAATGAAAAGCACTGTGGTACCTTCGGGCTAATTGGAACACTTGTTCCATACAATCATACCCTTAGGAGCCCCTCAGGAGCAGCATCTAAGGAGCGACAGGAACGCTGGAATCCAAAATTCAGTGGCGGAAGCGTGTCTAAAGGACAAACAGCTCGCGCGGCAACCAAATAAGCTATCTGTGTTGGTACTTTTTGCTTCGCCGATACATAAATCACCTCCTTCCTTAGAAGGAAGATCATGCTTGCAAGGTAACCTACCTTGCAGGGTATCACTAATAAAATGTTCAGCGTTGGAGATAAATTTTGATTTCTGATGTGAAATTAGAATACGAAGAAAAGCTTGTCGCTTTTGTCGATATTCTCGGATTTTCTAGCCTGATAGGGAAAATAGAAGAGGATGAGAAGTTACATAAAGTTTTGCACTGGGCCTTAACGCATATTAATTCATATAAAAGAACATCGGAGATGGAAAACACGGCGCATTCTGATTTAGAGGTTAGTGTTTTTTCAGACTGCATTGTTGTAACAAGTGATATGAATAACTTCCATGCTCTTGTTTGGGCTGTCGGCTGGCTTCAGGCTCAACTGTTAGGTGGTGGAATATTAACCCGAGGCGGCATTTCCATTGGTAAAGTGCACCATTCTGATGGCATCTTATATGGATCAGGAATGCTAAATGCGTACCGTATCGAGAATAGTGCAGCAGTCTATCCAAGAATTGTATTAGATCCTATTTTTTCGGTTCGATTACCTGAAAAGTACAAGTCAGTCTTTTTGTCTTTAGATTTTGATGGGTTGTACTATATCGATCCATTTACATTTAATGGCAGTATTGGTGATGTAACAGCATTAGTTGAAGATGGCTGGGATCCACATGAAGTTTACTTGGATGAAGTCGGGCGTCACATTGAAAATGGCATTGCATCTGCTAAAAGAGTTGACCATCGGTCAAAATGGACATGGTTAGCTGTTCGATATTCAGTTGCCAGAGAAGCTTACTTACAAACTGGTGAAACCAAGCTAGCACAGGCTTTGAAATATACTGAACAAGTCAATTCAGCCGAACGCTAACGCGTCGACTGATTGAAGCGTTAAATGGCTCGCTGGAGAGGTGTTAAATGAACGATCCCGACAAAATCATGTTTCCCTGTGATATTTGTGGTCAACAATTTCAGTTCGGGCGTAATATTTATAATGGTAAGGTCATCCATACTTATAAATTGACGGTCTGCCGTACTTGTTATGATAGTAATCATGATGGTTGGGCACCGCACTACGAACAGAAAATACTTAAACACCTTAAAGAAAATGATATTGAAGTTCCTGAACGAAATGAAAGTGGTTGTCTACCAAGAGAATAGCAATTTAACAAGTTACTTAATTTCGTTCCGGCCACAAAAAGCGTGGTCTCTACGGGACTGCCTACGTTGCATTGCGGCAGCACATTAGTAAAGCGTTAAGCAATTCATCAGTTTGAGTTATAAATTATGAAAATGGATTATCTGAAAAACATTGAATTGGCGGTTTCTTTAGGTTTCGAAGAGGTCCCTGACGAAAACGCGTATAAAGGCCGCTATTACATTAAAAATGGAATCATATGGATACATGATATCGGTGCGTTAAAGCATAAACTGGGGGATATTAGTGACCAAGAGCTTGCAGCACTTGGATACGATGTAGATAGCTATTATAAATACGTAGATTTCTCCAACGAAATGGTCGACAAAGAAATCGAAAGAATCAGCACTCTTATTCAAATTCCTGATTCCGTTTTATTTGGACGCTTCGATATTTTGGAAGATTCAGCGCTTATCAAAACAATGGCCAGTCTATCCGATGAGGGTTTTGACGAAGAAATCCTGGCAGACTTCGCTCATCAAATGTCTAAAGACTAATGCTTAACAAGGTGCTGCACAATCGCCCGCATGCGGGCTGGACTCGCGGCAGCGCCGCTCGCCTGTGCGCACGACGTTAAATTCTCTCCATCAACTCTCGGCACTCTTGCGGGCGAGAGTTCCCGCTTTCTGCTACACATTGCCCAGACCAGCCGCTCTCCCCTACCTTCCTACTCTTTATTGGATGACTTAGCAACCTCTGCCCCGAGCCCACATTCCCAGCTAAGCCGCCGTGATGATTCCCTTTCGCCTCCAAAAACAACAAGGGCATGAACCTGAGTTCATGCCCTTGATTTACTGACCGTTGGCGAGCTGAAGATAACGCCCTTAAGGATACGGCTAACCTGCTTTGGCTTTGGCTTTGGCTTTGGCTTTGGCTTTGGCTTTGGCTTTGGCTTTGGCTTTGGCTTCGGCTTTCGCTTTGGCATCTGTTATAGCACCGACACATTGCTGCCTGCTCGTGCAGCTGTCAGGGCTGCTTTTAGCGCTGCCTGTCATGACTGCTGCCAACAAACACAGCCAGCCCTCCTATCAGGGGTAGCTTTTAAAGTGCCACAGTACCCAGTAGAGGGGCTTAAGATCCTTACCGCCAACTCGGCGAAAGGGTTTTAGCACCCATCTCAGCCACTGCCAGCTTTCGAGTTTGGCTTTGGCCGCTTGCCAGGTGGCCTCGCCGCCGCTGCGGCGGTAACTGTCGATCGCGGCCTGAATGCAGTCGTGCTGCACGCCCACGTAGCGATACAGCGAGTGCAGGTACACCAGCAAGTCGCGAATTTGTTGGGTCAGCATGGATTTTCCGGCCTGATTGGCCTCGAAATCGATGAATTTGACTTCGCCGCCGCGCCAGCCAATGTCACGCAGCGCAGGCCTGCCGTGGGCGAGATTCTGGGTATGCAGCTTTGCCAGCGCGCTGGCGCTGTCACACAGAATAGTTTTCACCGGCACATCTTCACCGCTTTTTGCCTCGTACAGCCAGTCGCTGACCGTGAGTCCGGCATCTTCCACCACAAAGTAGTGCGGCTCAGCGAGGATTATCCGTGGCACAGGCGCGTTGTGCTCACCAAGCTTACTGAGCGCAGCAATTTCATGTTCAAGGGCACTTTGCGGCTCATCTTTCAAAAGCTTCATCGCGCCTTCAAGACGCTCAGGCTGCTTGAGCCAATACTTGTTGCCGTCGAACTCAAACGACATGACGCGTTGGCCGGGATGCTCTGCCAGCAACCCGTAAACCCTGGCCTGAAAGGCCGCCATGTCAGAAGGCAGGTTCTTATGTTCCATATCGATACTCCCCCGTTTCAGCAAATTATCCTCCGCTAAAATGGCGAGTTCAACGCAATCAAACCAAGTGTTCAGCTTATAAACAGGATTATCAACCAGATGTTAAAAATGAAAAAACCTCCAAAAGGAGGTTTTTACCAGCCGATAACCTGTATATCAGAATGCGCTACTTTAGGCGGCTTCGCCGCTGCGCTTTGGCAACTTTCGCATCAGAGGCTGTTGCAGCGCGATATGGGCTAAGCACACCAGGATATTGAAAGATTACTGGGCGCTGTTTTCCTGCCATGGCTCGGCGCGGTTTTCCAGCAGTACCGGAATGCCTTCGGTGATGGGATAAGCCAGGCGGTCGGCCTTGCAGATAAGCTGCTGCGCCGCTTTGTCGTATTCCAGTTTGCCCTTGCACACAGGGCAAGCAACGATATCCAGAAGTTTTTTATCAAAGGCCATGGGAGTTTCCTTGCTTGGCGTTGGCCGCCCGCGACAGTTTATCGAGCAGCTGTGTGGAAAATTGTGGCGGTAGGGTCGCATCAACGGCGAGATACCACCAGTGTTGTTTGGCAAATTCGCGACATTTAACCGCATCTTTTTCGGTCATGAGCAGTGGCAGGCCATCATCGATGGCGGCGATGTCGGCGGCGCTGTAGGCCATATGGTCGGCAAACTCATGTGCGCGCGCAAGGCTAAAGCCCTGGGTTTCAAGCTCGCGGAAAAAGCGCGCCGGATTGCCTATGCCCGCCATGGCATTCACTGCCGCATTTGGCACTGGCTCATCAGCACAATTGCGGCTCGCCAGCACCGGCTTAAGCCCGGACGGTTTAAGCGCCATGAGATATTCACCACTTTCGGCGTTGCCGCCGTTACAGAGGATAAAATCCACGCTGTTTTTGCGCCACAGGCCTTCGCGCAGCGGTCCTGCCGGAATAAGCAAGCCATTGCCAAAACGGCGCTCGCCGTCAATCAGCACAATTTCAATATCGCGCTCAAGCTGATAATGCTGCAGCCCATCGTCGCAGAGAATGACATTCACATCGTGCAGCGAAAGCAGCTTTTGGGCGGCGCGGATGCGGCTTTTGCCAACCACCATGGGTACGCCGGTGCGGGCCGCTATCATGGCTGGCTCATCACCCACTTGCGTTGGCGACATGCCGGCAATCACCTCGACTTCGCCGTCAACCTCGGCGCCATAGCCACGGCTTATGACGCCGGGGCGCCAGCCTTCGCGGCGCAAAAGCTCAATCAGATACAGCACAGTAGGCGTTTTGCCGCTGCCGCCGGCAGTGATGTTACCCACCACCACCACGGGCACAGGCAGAGAAGTGCGGGACTTAAGCCCGAGCCGGAACGCGAGGCGCCGCGCGCCGCTGATTAGGTAAAACAGCGCCGACAGGGGCAACAGCAACCACGCCAGCCAATGCCCCTGATACCAGATTTTGTGTACCAGCTGCTGCATCATCAGCTACTGAATTGCATCTGATACAGCTTGGCGTACATGCCATCTTTGGCGAGCAGGCTCTTGTGGTTGCCGCGCTCGACAATGTGGCCCTGCTCTATCACCAAAATCTCATCGGCGCTTTCGATGGTCGACAGGCGATGGGCAATGACGATAGAGGTACGGTTCTGGCGCAGGTTTTCAAGCCCCTGCTGAATGGCCTTTTCAGACTCGGTATCGAGCGCCGAGGTGGCCTCATCGAGAATGAGCACAGGCGCGTTACGCAGCATGGCGCGGGCAATGGCGATACGCTGGCGCTGGCCGCCGGACAGCAGCACGCCGTTTTCGCCCACCTGGGTATCGAGCCCCTGGGGCAGCTTATTGATAAATTCCATCGCATGGGCAAGGGTCGCCGCTTCAATCACCTGCTCGCGGGTCACTTCCCATGGGCAGGCGTAGGCGATGTTGTTGGCGATGGTGTCGTTAAACAGGGTTACCTGCTGGCTCACCAGCGCCACCTGGCTTCTCAGGTTTTTAAGGCGATAATCCTCAACATTGACGCCATCAAGCTCGATTGCGCCTTCTTCAAGGCCACCATAGAAGCGGTTAATCAGGCTTGCAATGGTTGACTTGCCTGAGCCTGAGCGGCCCACCAGCGCCAGGGTTTTACCGGGCGGCACGTCAAATTCGATGCCATCCAGCGCGCGGCCTTCCTGCCCTTCATAGCGGAACGATACCTTATCAAAGCGCACATGGCCCTTGGCACGTTCAGTTTCAAAGGTGCCGTTATCGGCTTCAGGCTTGGTGTCGAGCAGCTCAAACACCGTGGTACAGGCGGCGATACCGCGCTGAAACTCGGCGTTCACCCGGGTTAAGTTTTTAATCGGCTGCAAGGTTGCCAGCATGGCGGCAAGCACAGTGGCAAAGGTACCGGCGGTCAGCTCGCTCTTGAGCGAGTCAAAACTCGCGGCATAAAGCACAAAGGCGAGCGCGAACGAGCCGATGATCATAATGGTTGGCTGGCTGATGGCCTGCGCTACCGCAAGCTTCATGTTCTGATGGCGGTTATGGTCGTTTACCTTGGCAAAGCGCGCCGCCTCGGTTTCCTGACCACCAAAGGCGAGCACGTTTTTGTGGCCCTTGATCATCTGCTCGGTTACGGCTGTCACGCCGCCCATAGCGCTTTGAATTTGGCGGGAAATCTTACGGAAACGGCGGCTCACCACGGCAATCACCACCCCGATAATCGGGCCGACCACTAGGATACAGAGCGACAACTTCCAGGAGTTGTAGAACATGAGTGCCAGCATACCGATTACGGTAATGCCGTCGCGGACGATGGAAATCAGCGCGCTGCCGGAGGCGCGGGCGATTTGTTCGGTATCAAAGGTCACGCGGGAGATAAGGTTGCCGGAGTTTTCGCGGTCGATGTAGCTCACCGGCAGCGACAGATAATGCTCAAACACCTGCTGGCGCATGTCCATAATGAGCTTGGCGCTCATGTACGAAATGCCGTAGGTAGAGACAAAGTTGGCCACGCCGCGCAGGGTAAAGAGTGCCACCACCACAAAGGGCGCCCAAAACAGCACCTGATTACCCGAATCAAAGCCGCCACTGGTGCCCACATTCATGGAGCCAGCCATGCCGGAGCCCGAAAACCCTTTATCGATAAAGGGTTGGATAAAGGCTATAAAGGTGGCATCGACCGCGCCGTAAACAATCAGGGCGATAACCGACACAATAAAGATGCCTTTCATGGGCTTAAGGTAGCCCATCAGGCGTTTGAAAACGGTCCAGATTTCTTGGTTAGGCTCGGTAGTCATTGATTCATCTGAGCTATGACAAAGGCTGCATTCTACTCTGTAATCGGCAAGTCACCAACTCCAAACACCTTGTTGTACCAAAAAGGCGCCAGTTGTTCGCGAAAGGTTTTCACCTCAATCTCATCACCAAGATACAAACTGAGCTGGCCTGAATCGGCGGTTACCAGTGTCTTACTGCCAAGGCCCTGATAACGCGCCACCACCTCGGCCTTGGGGAAGCCATAACGGTTATTGAACCCAGCGGCAAACACAGTAAAGCGCGGCGACACCGCCTCGATAAAAGCTTGGGATGATGAGGTTTTGCTGCCATGGTGCGGCGCGCTGAGGATATCGGCATCCAGCATGGCGCGCCCCTGCACGAGCTTCGCCTCAGCTAAGGCCTCGATATCGCCCGTCAGCAGCAGTGAGTGCCTGCTATCGGCGATTCGCACCACGCAGGAGTCGTTGTTGCCGATGCGCGCCTCATCGGCTTCTATTGTGTGGCCTATATCGCTGCCGTTACCGTTGGCCTGTGGCTTCGACGCGATAGCATCATCGGCCTCACGAATGGTCGGCAACACCTCAAGTGTAAGACTGCCAAATGGGCGCGACTGTGCCGTGCAGGCAAGATGCCGCCTGGCTTGCAGTGTTAACGCCGCTTTGGTATCGCTGATGATGTCGGTAATCGGCAGCGCATCCGCAAGGGCCGCAGCGCCGCCGACGTGATCATTGTCTTCATGGCTTAAAATCAGCATATCCACCCGCGCCCGTCCCTTGGCGGCAAGAAATGGGGCAAGTACCCGCTCACCGTAGGAATAGCCACCGGCAAAGGATGCGCCTGTGTCGTACACCAGCGTCTTATCACCCTGAAACACCACCACAGCAAGGCCCTGCCCCACATCGAGCGCATGCACCTGCCAATGACTTTTATCTTCACCAAAGCGCCAGGCTACGAGGGGCAAAAGCAGGCACAGCGCCAGCACCTTAAGCCACTGTACATAGCGTACATGGGGGAAATGAGGGCGCGGCAGCCGCAGAAATCTGCCCCCAGCAAAAGTAAACAAAAGCACAGGCAGTGCAAACAAGAGCGCGGCGGCCAGAGCATCGCCAAGCCTTACCCAGGCCGCGGGCAGGCTGTCAGACAAGCCAAGCAGCCACTCGTGGGGTAAAAGTGAAAGCAGCGCCGGTTCAAACAGCCACGGCGCGGCAATGCCTGCCGCGTTCAGCAGTAAAAACAGCAACAGGCACAGCAGTGACAGCGGAATAACCACCAGCGAAAACCAGGGCACCATCAAAAGGTTAATCCAGAGGCTGTGGATGCTGATGCCACCAAAAAGGATAAGCTGCAGCACACCCATGCCAAGGGAAAGCGCAAGCTGGATCCGAACAAGCAGCCATGCTTGCTGCTTAAGCCGCCGCCAGCGCCCTTCGGTTTGCGTCTCCTTCTCCGGAATACACAGCAAAATAATCACTATGGCGCCAAAGGACAGCCAGAAGCCCGCCGCCAGCGGCGATAAAGGATCAAGCAGCAGCACAGCAATAAGCGCATACAAGAGCCGCTCCCAGGGGGAGGCAAAACGGCGCGACAGCGATAAAAGGCACACCAGCGCCAGCATCACAAAGGCGCGGCGGGTCGGAATGCCCATGCCGGCAAGAAGCGCGTACAACAAGCAGCCAACAAGGGCAATCAGGGATGCAAGCAAGAGATTGCGCCTGCTTTGGGGCGCAGAAAACAGCCCAAGCAAATAACGACTGACGCCAAACAGCCACAGCGCCAATACTGATAAGTGCAATCCGGATATCGCCATCAAATGCCCTGTGCCGGTGGCACGAAGTTGCTGCCAGGTTTCCTGACTTATCTGGCGCTGCTCACCGCTAAGGAGTGCAAGCAGCAGCGCTGATGCCTGTGGCAATGCCTGTGCCGACGCCTGTGCCATTTCGTCGCGTTCGGATAGCAGGCTCTGGCGCAAGTTATTGATAATGTGCTGCCTGAGCGAGCCTGACGCCGAAATCCGTCTCGCGTCCAGCACCCGTGCCTTAAGGCCGATGTGGCGCGATAACAAATAACGCTGCTGATTAAAGCCACCGTCATTCAGCGGCGCACTGATGCTGCGGCGGGAAAGGCGCAGCTCCCACACATCCCCCGCAACCACTTGCTCATTCGTTCGCCAGTCAAGCCGAATTTGTGGCGCAGGCCATGAGATTAATTTTGGTTTAACCAGCCGGATATCTATACTCTGCCAGTCGCCGCTGACGGATACAGGTGTTATGATTTCGGCGCGGATCCAGACATCACGCCCCTCCGGCAACTGACGATAGTCAAATGTCATGAGGGTAAAAAGCACGACCCAACCAACACCAGCCATGGCTCCGGCAAGCAGTGCGGCGCGCCGATGTACAATCAGCGCCAGCAGGAGCAAAAGCGCACCCACTGGTGCAGGCGGTATCGCCGGCCACAGCAGCGCTGAGATGACAAGGGCACAAAAGCCCAGCAGGAATGGGTTCTTCACAGCAGTAAGTTAAGACAGCATTACCAGCCTATGCCAAAAAAGCTTATTAAAAGGTTTATGCCCCACCCCGACTCCCTGAAGGAGCACAAGCACCTGCAGATGTTCGGTAAGTTGCTGCATAAACCAAACCTGTGGCATCTCAACCGCCGCTCAGCGCCGGGTGCCTTTGCCGTTGGACTCTTTATCGCCTGGGTTCCGATGCCCTTTCAGATGGTTGCCGCCGCCGCGCTCGCTATCTTTTTTAATGTGAACCTGCCGGTGTCGGTAGCGCTGGTGTGGATCACCAATCCGGTTACCATGCCGTTTTTGTTCTATATCGCGTATCAGGTAGGGGCCAAATTACTTGGCCATGTTCCGCAGGAGTTTGCGTTTGAAGCCAGCTGGCAGTGGCTTGAAGCTTCACTTGCCACCATTGGCCCGCCATTTTTGCTTGGCTGCGCCGTCTTGGGCGCGCTCAGTGCCGGCATTGGTTATCTGATTATCAGTAACCTGTGGAAATACTCGGTGATGTTTAAGTGGCGCAGCCGCAGTCGCCCCGCAGCCTGATCTGGTGCTAAGGCAGATCCTCAACTTGCTGGCTTACCATGCCCTGTAAACTGCCCAAATTAACGCCCAATAAAAAACGCGCTTAATGCGCGTTTTTTATTGGCTTGAACACTCGCGATTGATTAGCGCCCGGCGAGCGCCGCCGCAGGCTCGGTCAGGCTTGCCTTGTAGGCCGGATACAGGGTCGCAATCAGGCTCATTACAAAGGCCATCACGCACACCAGCACCACGTCCTGGGTGTGCAGCTCAGACGGCAAAAAGTCAATAAAGTACACATCGGCCGACAGGAGCTTTACCCCAAACAGCGATTCAATCCCGCGGGAAATGGCCGACAGATTAAGCGCCACAGTCACGCCAATCAACATCCCAAGCACAGTGCCGATAAAACCGCTGATGGCGCCATGCACCATAAACATCAGCACGATGGCGCGCCGTTTAAGGCCCATGGTCATCAGAATGGCGATTTCCGAGGTCTTGTCGCGCACCGCCATCACCAGGGTCGAGACTATGTTAAAACAGGCCACGGCAATCACCAGCGCCAGCACCAGATACATCAGGGTGCGCACCAGCTGGATGTCCTGATACAGATGGCCCTGGCTGCGGGTCCAGTCGCTGATATAAAGATGCTGACTGGTCTGGGCAAAGCCAAGCTCGCGGATAAGCCGGGGTGCGGCAAACACATCATCCACCGCAATGCGCACGCCGGTGACACGCTCGCCAAGGTTCATCACCCGCGCAAGGTGCTCCATCGAGGCAAACGCCGTCAAAAGCTCAAGCTCGCCGCCAAGCTGATAGCTGCCGCGCACGATAAACTTGTGGCTCTGGGTCGCACCAAGTTTTCCGGCGTCCCGTCCACTAAGGTCAGGCACATACAGCACCAGGGTATCGCCCTCATTAAGACCAAGCTTTTCAAGCAGCGCCTTACCAAGCACGATGGTATTATCATCACCCTCAAGGCTTTGCCAGGCAGCAGGCGACATATAAGAAGCGATGCCGGAGACCTTCCCTTCTCGGGCGGTATCAATCCCCACCAGACTCACGCCCTGAAAGCCGCCCTGACGTTGCACCAGCCCCTGTAAGCGCACAAAGGGCGCGGCGCCGCGCACGCCGGGCAACTGATTTGCCTGCTCGATAATATCGTCGGCGCCATGGACCGGCTCATTAACGCCAGTCAGCTCGCCGTGGGGCACTACGTCAAGAAACCTGTCTCTGAGTTCACGCTCAAAACCGTTCATGGCCGACAGCACAATGATCAGCACAGCCACTCCGAGGGTAATACCGGCGGTCGAGGCAAACGAAATAAAGCTGATAAAGCTGTTGGACTGGCGGGCGCGGTAGAAGCGAAACCCAAGCCACAGCGGCAAAAGGCCGTGGCCTTTTGGCGAATGGTCGCTCATTGGCCGGCTCCTGCGCTCAGCTTGCCACTCACCATGGTCAGCTGCCTGTCCATGCGGGCTGCGAGTTTCGGGTCGTGGGTGACTACCACAAACGCGGTGCCAAGGGAAGATGCCAGCTCACGGATAAGCCCATAGACTGCTTCGCCGCTGGCGGCATCGAGGTTTCCTGTGGGCTCATCGGCCAGCACCAGCTTGGGCTGATTGATAAGGGCTCTGGCAATCGCCGTGCGCTGGCGCTCACCGCCTGAAAGCTCAGACGGCGCATGTTGCAGGCGATGGCTCAGGCCAACCCGCTCAAGCAGCGCTTCGGCGCGCTCAAACGCCTCTTTTTTATCGACACCGGCAATACGTGCCGGCATGGCCACGTTTTCGATGGCACTGAATTCCGGCAGCAGATGGTGAAACTGATAAATAAAGCCAAGCGACGCGCTTCTAAGCTCCGCCTGACGTTTGGCACCCATGGCGTAGATATCTTCGCCTTCAAGCAGCACGCTGCCGCTGCTGGGTTTATCCAGCGTACCCATAATGTGCAGCAGGGTACTTTTACCCGAGCCTGAGCTGCCGACAATCGCCAGCTGCTCGCCGCGGTACACCTGTAAATCGACACCGGTCAGCACCTGGGTTTCCAGCTTGCCTTCGCGGTAGGTCTTGCTGACGTTTTCGACCCGCAGCAGGATGTCTTGCATATGTTGTGTCTCACTTAGGGGCGCGCTGCGCCTTTAATTTTAGTGGCGCGCTGCGCCTTAAATTTGGTAACCATTTTCACGATGAACATTGTCGCAAAAAGCAACTGTTGCTCATCAACGCCCTATTTATAAAAGCGCGCTTTTCATAAAAGGGCGCTGTTCATAAAGGCGCGCTATTCGTAACGCAGCGCCTGGGCAGGCTCCACTCGGGAGGCCTTAAGCGCAGGATACAGGGTCGCAAGCAAGGTGATGATGACAGTGCCAAGCACTATGATGCCTAACTGAGTGCCCGACACAATCACCGGCAGCGACTGACCGCCCCCAAGCACTGAAACACCGATAGCCGAAAGCACAGTGTTAAGGTTTAACGCCAGCAACAGCCCGGCCGCGAGGCCAAGCACCAAACCCAGCACCGCATTGAGCGAGCCCTGCACCACAAAAATCCCCATCACTTCGGCGCGCTTAAGCCCCTGGGTCATCAGCACCGCCACGTCGGTGGTTTTATCCACCACCATCATCACCAGTGCCGAGACGATATTAAAAGCCGCCACCGCCACGATAAGGCTGAGCATCAGCGACATCATGTTTTTTTCCATCTTCACCGCACCAAAGCGCTGACCGTAGCTGTCGCGCCAGTCATGCACAGTAAGAGCATCCGCGCTGGCCACTCCGGCAAGCAGCGCAGGAATACGATTGCCTGTGGTCTCAGCCTTGAAGGGGTCATCAAGATAGAGGCGAAGCGCATCAACTCCAGCGGGATTTTTACGCATCAGGCGCCTTGCATCTTCGTAATGCACAAACGCAAGCTGGGCATCCACCATAGAGCCCATCTGAAACAGCCCCGCCACCACAAAGCGGCGCTGACTGGGCACAGGCCCGAGGGGCGAATACACCACGCCCTCACCACTCAGCACACGTATGGTGTCGCCCACGGCAACATCAAGCTCTGAGGCAAGCGCAGTGCCAAGGATAATCCGGTAACTGCCGGGCTCGAGTGCATCAAAGGCGCTGGAGTAAACCGTGTGAGTCAGCGCGGCAAGCTCGGCCTCGGTTTGTGGAAACACGCCGTTTAACTGCACCGCCGCAATGTTTGCACTGGACTGCAGCATCGCCTGGGTTGAGGTTGAAGGCGTCACGCCAATCACATCGCGGTCAGCCTTAAGCATTGACGCCGCCTGTTGCCAGTCACTGAAACCATCGCGGTTTTCCACCACCAGCTGCGGCACAGCCCCTAAAATGCGCTCTTTGAGCTGGCCTTCGAGGCCATTCATCACCGATGTGACCACAATCAGTGCGGCCACCCCAAGAAAAATCCCGCTCACGGCAAACAGGGTAATAAAGGAGGCAAAGGCGTTGGCTTTACGCGCCCGCCAGTAGCGAAATCCGATAAGAAAGGCAGAAGATGAAAACATGTGCGCTGCGAAGGCCCTGGCTGTGCTTGCCTAATGGTTTGAGTGGGCACGATAATAGGGGTATCTCACCCATAAATAAAGAGGCACGCCCTTGTTAGCCGATCCTGACGCCTATTTCAGCGTGAATCACGATTTCAGCGCCTATCTGAGCCCCTTCGAAGGCCCGCTGCCCACGGAATTACAGCTGATGTCGATGCGCAGTGTCGGACTGCAGCTGCTCAGTGAAGTGAAGGTGCTGGAGGCCAGTTGCCTGCTGCAGCTGCGTCAGCTCGATAACGATGCCAAGGCCGTGGTCGACTATTTAAAACTGCAGTCCCGTAAAGTCGATATGGTGCTGCACTATGTGCTTGAAAACGAAAGCCGTGACGGTAGCCGTTATCAGGGGCGCCGTTTTGGTGGCAGCGGTTTTGTGGTGAGTTCAGAGGCGCCGCTCACCCCGGGCGAGCAGGTAAAAGCCACCCTTTATATCCGCGATGAGTTGCTGGCGTTGGTGTGCATTGCCGAGGTGACCCGGGTCGAGCCCTCCGACGAGGGCTTTGCGGCCGAGCTTGAATACCGCTGCATTATGGAAGAAGACGTGGAGCAACTGGTCAAGGCAAGCCTTAGCGTTCAGCAAAAGCAGCTCAAGGCCCGTAAGCCCCTGTCACACAACTGATTGAACTCTGCACCGCTCAGCGTTTTTACCGGCAGGTAAAGTGACAAGCCAGCGCCTGCCCCCTACAATGAGCCACTGATTTTCTTTTAAAACCGGCAATTTCGTTCCCATGAGTGCTTTTACGGTAGACCATCTTCCCAAGACACCGCCCACGGGGCAGGTATCGGCGATTACAGTGCAGGGCGGCGTTGCCCGCGCGCTGCTGCTGGCCGAAATGACCCGCCGCCATGGCGGCACCACCCTGATAGTCACCAGCGACACCCCAACGGCGCTGCAGCTTGAGGCCGAACTTGGCTATCTGCTCAAAGAAGACAAGCTGGATGTTTGCCTGTTTCCGGACCGTGAAACCCTGCCCTACGACAGCTTTTCGCCGCATCAGGACCTGATTTCAAGCAGGCTTGAAACCCTGTCAAAACTTGAGCGCGGTCAGGGCCGGTTGGTGATAGTACCGCTGACCACCCTGATGGTACGACTGCCGCCAAAGGCATTTCTTGCCGCCAATGTGCTGATTTTAAAGAAAGGTGATAAGTATCAGCTGCAGGAGATGCGAAAGCTGCTCACCGACACCGGTTACCATCTGGTGGAGCAGGTTTATGGTCACGGCGAGTTTGCCATTCGCGGCTCGATTCTCGATATCTTCCCAAGCGGCAGCAGCGAGCCGCTGCGGATTGAACTTTTTGACGATGAAGTCGAGTCAATCCGCCATTTCGACCCGGAAACCCAACGCTCCAGCGCTGAAATCGACCGCATCCGCATGCTGCCGGCGCGGGAGTTTCCGGTGGACAGCCAGGCCATTGAAGGCTTCAGGCAGCGTTACCGGCGCACCTTCGAGACAGTCAGCAACGCTCCCGAGTCTGTGTATCAGCTGGTGAGCCGCAATCTGATGCCCGCCGGCATCGAGAATTACCTGCCGCTGTTTTTCGATGACACAGCCACCTTATTCGACTACCTGCCAAGCGAGCTGCAGGTGGTAACCCTGGGCGAGCTGCATCAGGCCGCCGAGCAGCATCTTGCCGAGGTGCACGCCCGCTATGAAGACCGGCGTGTCGACCCGATGCGGCCGCTGCTGCCGCCCAAAACCCTGTTTCAGACGGTGGATGAGCTTTTTGGGCATTTTCGCCGTTACAGCCGTTTTGCCCTGTCGCCAACCGACGGCGATTTACGCCTCGACGCTGCGCCGCTGCCGGATATCCGCGCCAACCACAAATTAAAGCAGCCTTTGGAAGCCCTGAGCCTGTGGGCCAATCAAGGCCAGCACATCGCCTTTGTGGCCGAATCGGAAGGCCGGCGCGAAGCGCTGCTTGAGCTCCTCGGCAAGGCCGGGATCAAACTCAAACTGCTGCCACACATCAATGGCTTTTTACGTTCAGGGGCCGAGCACGCGCTTATCGTGGCGCCGCTCTCCCTTGGCTGCAGTTTGCAGCTAGGCGGCAAAAATCTTGCTGTGGTGTGCGAAACCGAGCTCTTTGGCGAGCGGGTGTCACAGCAGCGCCGGCGGGACAAGCAGCGCCAGCTCAGTCAGGATGTGCTGATTAAAAACCTGGCTGAGCTCAAAGTCGGCCAGCCTGTGGTGCACCTTGAGCACGGCGTCGGTCTGTATCAGGGGCTCGAAACCCTGGATACCGGCGGCTTGGTGGCCGAATACTTAAAGCTTGAATACGCCGGCGGCGACAAGCTGTATGTGCCGGTATCCTCACTGCACCTTATCAGCCGTTATGCGGTCGGCAGCGACAGCGATGCCGCGCTTAACCGCCTTGGCAACGAGACCTGGGCCAAGGCCAAGCGCAAAGCCATTGAGCGCATCCGCGATGTGGCGGCTGAGCTTTTGGATGTGTACGCCCGCCGTGAAGCGCGCCCGGGCGAACCCTGTGTGCTGGATGACGAGGAATACGCCCTGTTTGTGCAGGGGTTCCCGTTTGAAGAAACGGTCGATCAGGAAATGGCCATCAAGGCCGTCATCGATGATATGTGCCAGCCCAAGGCCATGGACCGTCTGGTGTGCGGCGATGTTGGCTTTGGTAAAACCGAAGTGGCGATGCGCGCGGCGTTTCTTGCGGTATCCAGCGGCAAACAGGTGGTGGTGCTGGTGCCCACCACGCTGCTGGCCCAGCAGCATTTTGAGAACTTTAAAGACCGCTTCGCCGACTGGCCGATACGCATCGAGGTGATGTCGCGTTTTCGTACTGCCAAAGAGCAGCAGGCCGTGCTGTCGGCCATGGGCGAAGGCAAGGTCGATATCGTGATTGGCACGCACAAGCTTTTGAATACCGAGCTTAATTTTGATGCACTGGGGCTTCTTATCATCGACGAGGAGCACAGATTTGGCGTGCGCCAAAAGGAGCGCATCAAGGCTATCCGCGCCAATGTGGATATCCTCACCCTAACAGCCACCCCCATTCCTCGCACCCTTAATATGGCCATGTCCGGCATGCGCGATTTATCCATTATCGCCACCCCACCGGCCAAGCGTCTTGCGGTAAAAACCTTTGTGCGTGAATACGACAAGGCCACGGTGCGCGAGGCGCTGCTTCGGGAAATTTTGCGCGGCGGCCAGGTGTACTACCTGCACAATCAGGTTGAAACCATTGAAAAAACCGCCGAAGAAATCCGCACTCTGGTACCCGAGGCACGGGTGGTAACCGCCCACGGCCAGATGCGCGAGCGCGAGCTTGAAAAAGTGATGTCGGACTTTTATCACCAGCGTTTTAACGTGCTGGTGTGTACCACCATTATCGAAACCGGTATCGACGTGCCAAGCGCCAACACCATAGTTATCGACCGCGCCGACCACTTTGGCCTGGCGCAGCTGCACCAATTGCGTGGCCGGGTTGGCCGCTCTCACCACCAGGCCTATGCCTATCTGATGACGCCCCACCCCAAGCTGATGACGGCCGATGCCCGCAAGCGACTTGAAGCCATTGATGCGCTGGAAGATTTGGGCGCAGGTTTTATGCTGGCAACACAGGATCTGGAAATTCGCGGCGCCGGCGAGCTTTTGGGTGATGAGCAAAGCGGTCACATCTCCAAAATCGGCTTCAGCCTCTATATGGAAATGCTCGAAGGCGCAGTTAAGGCCCTTAAAGAAGGCAAAGAGCCGTCGCTGCAGCAGATGCTTGGCAGCGTCTGTGAAATTGACCTGCGCATTCCGGCGCTGCTGCCTGAGGATTACGTTGGCGATGTTAATATGCGCCTGTCGCTCTATAAGCGCATCGCCAATTGTGACAACGAGCAGGCCATCGACGAGATGAAGGTCGAGCTGATTGACCGCTTTGGTTTGCTGCCCGATGCCACCCGCAACCTGCTCACCTTAACGCTGTATAAACACCGCGCCACCCGTCTGGGTGCCATCCGCATCGAGATGCACAGCCGCGGCGGCAGTATCGAGTTTGGCAGCGAGCACAAAATCGACCCGGGCTTTATCATCGGCTTGCTTTCTTCGCAGCCCAACGTCTATCGTATGGACGGCCCAAACAAACTTAAGTTCACCATGCCCTGCGAAACCGCAGCCGAGCGGCTTGAACTGATGGAATTGCTGCTGTCGCAGCTAGAACAACACAGCATCGGAGAATAATAACAGTGATGCGCAAAATCGCGTTGGCGGCCAGTTTCTGTCTGCTGCCCCTCGGTCAGGCTATGGCTGAATCCTGGTTTGAAGTGGAAGTTTTTTTGTTTGAGCGTAATCAGCCAAGCGCAGAAACCTGGCCCAAAACCCCAAAAATCCCGCCCTATGCCAAGGGACGGGATTTGATTGGTGAGCGTTTTCAGTCCGCCCCCGATGCCGCGCTGACACCCTGCAGCGAAGATGAGCGCGTGGTCGACCCGCTGCGCTGCGACGGCATTGACATGCAGCGCTCATCATTTGCAAGCAGCCTGCCCTCACCCATGCCGACAAAAGTGACCGGCAAGTCTGCAGCCACAGCGCAAAGCGGAGCCGGCGCCCAGCTTTTGGACAGCAGTCAGCTGCAGCTTGGCGACCTGGTGAGTAACATTTCCCGCGAGCGCGGTATCAAACCCCTGATGCACATCGGCTGGCAACAGCCCATGGAAGCCCGTCACGCGTCAAAGCCTATCCGTCTGTTTGGCGGTGAAAACTTTGCCGACCGCTTTGTACTTGGCGGCGCTCTGAAAGAAACGCCCGCCATAGCTTCAGGCGCCGGAGCAGGTTTTGGAGCGGGGGAAGGTGCTGTTTCAGATATTTCAGCCAGCACAGCCGTTGAAAGCGCCGCCCCCACCACGCCGGTATGGCAGCTCGAAGGCCTGCTCAATGTCTATTTAAGCCAGTACCTGTATGTGGAAACCGATCTGGTGCTGCGTGCACCGGGCACCCGCAAGGTGGTGATAGAGCCTGCAACAGTCGCATCTGCCGATGTTGCCGCAGCAGCAGTAGCCACTGCTGAAACAGGCAGCGGGCAAACCGCAGAGGTTGTATCGCCATTGCCTGTGGTCGCCGCGTCAAGCGATGCTGCCACTCTCGTCATGCCCAATGTTGAAGAGCAGCCGTTCCTCTACGCTGTACCTTTAAATCAAAACCGCCGGGTACGCAGTGGTCAGGTGCACTATTTTGATCATCCCAAGCTTGGGCTGATTATTCAGGTACGCAAAATGGCCCAGCCATCAGGTGCCGTGGACATTGAAGAGCCAGCGGCCGAGCCCGAGGGCGACGATACCCCGGCTGCGGATGTGATTAACGGGCAGCAGCCTGCACAGGACTAACCCTCTGCATTTAAAGTGCGCCGCCATGGTCTCTGCGCATGGCCTTTAAGCATTGCCTTTAAGCATTGCCTTTACGCTTAGCCGTTGTGATTCTTGATGACGGCGCAGACGCTACGACTGCAAAATCGAAAAGTCGAGGTAGATCTCTTCTGCCTCGACATCTTTCACCTCAACCGCTGTGACCTTAGCTAAAGGCGAGCCCTGCCAGCACCACTCAATCAGGCGCGCCACGCGCACATCACTGCCCTGGGCCAGAATTTCAACAGAGCCATCGCTAAGATTGGTCACATAGCCGGTAATGCCGATATCCCTTGCCGCCTCCAGCGTAAAACGCCTGAAACACACTCCCTGCACTTTTCCAAGCACGTGAATAATGGCACTGCGCATGATGGTACTCCGCCTGTGAGGAACCAAGGCTCAGCATAATCAAAGCCCCCGGTCAGAGAAAGAAGTTCAAAGAAAAAGGAGTAAAAAGGAAAGAGACTGAAGAGAGAGCACTAAAGAGAGAGAACTGAAGCGGGAAGAGCTGCCAAAAAGGCAAAAAAAACAGCTAACCAAACTGCTGTTAGCTGCATCGGGCGACATACGCAATCGTGAGGTTTGCAGGGTGACTTCACACCTGCTTCACCAAATTGGTTGTTCTGTGAACTGCATGTGAAAAGCAGCGACCAGAAAGGCCGCAAATTTACACTTTGGTGCAGTTAATTCAATGGGTGGGCAAAAAGAAAATTGAGGTAAGACCACTTTTGAGAGGTTTATCACAGAAAAAGCGCCATTATTCGACACTTCATACTGTATTTATCCAGAATTATATGGTACGGAGGTCTTAATTAGTTGATGGAATAGATGATCATAGATGGCGAAGGAGATGTTCAGGCCGGCCTTTTTGGCAAAACGGCCTGTGATGTGTCTTAAATGTGAACAGTCTCGCGTCTATTCAGCCTGGCATTTATTCAGACAGGCTTTTACTCAGACAGACCATTCAGACAGGCTCATCCTTGAGCACAGTTTCTGACTGACCACGGGCAAATGCGGCAATGACCGGCAGATAGCGACCGAGTGAAGGAAACTTATGGCCCTGCTCTTCGTCCCACAGTACCCGATAGTAGGGTGACAGCTGCGCCTCAGCATCTGCGTTGTCACGCACTTCATCACGGCGCGACAAAATACACAGGCTGCGACCGGCATTTTTGCGCCGAAAATCGGTGACACATTTGGCGGCAATGTCGGCGTATTCTTCAGGGCGGGCGATGCGTCCGGCCATGTTGTGCTCCGGGGCTAAATTGGGGTTAATCAGCACACTGCGAATACCGCTTAAAAAACCTATCCGCTCAGCCCAAAATGCCCCAAGCCCAACCCCCAGTGCCAGGGTCTGATCTTTATCCTGGCCCTCAAGTGCGCGGGCAACATCGTGCAGCAACTGCTGCATATCGTATTTGGGGTGCTCGGTGGAGTAACTGATTAGCCGCACATCAGGGTCTACAAACTTTAGTTGCCGCATTTTTTCATGGTTGCCCGGGCTTCGGGAGTCGAATCCGTGGAAATATAAAATCATGGCTTACCTGCCGCGCTGGCGCTGGAAAAGTGCATATCTGACACCCTAGCAGCCGCGCAGATGCAAAAGTTTGCGCCCGGTCAAAAAAGCGCAAACTTTGTGCACCAATCCATCTTTGGCTGCAGCAAGCTAATCAAAAAACGAGGTATTCGAGCAGAGAGCCAATTAGGATGTGAGTTAATGCGGCTGCGAGCTAATCTGGCAGCAAATTAGCCTGGCGGCAAGGTAGTTTAGCGGTAAAGCAGACAGGATCAGTGAGGCACAAATTCCTCACTGATGCCTCACTGCAATTGCCGCTTTGCTGAAACTGCTGCCTCGCTGAAACTGCTACACAGACAAAACGGTCAGGCGCGATAGCCTATGGTGAGCGCTAGCTCGCGGGCTTTCTCCCAGCGGCTTAAGTTGTCCAGTGACGCAAGGGCGCGGGCCGCGTCAGGGCGAAGCGATGCAGCGTTGCGGCGACTGGCGTCGTCGGCAAATTCCGCGCCGAGCACCTCAAGCGCGCCTTCGCGGTTATTGCACACCAGGATCATATCGCAGCCCGCATCAAGCGCTGCCTTGGCTCTCGCGACATAACCGCCCGCGAAGGATGCGCCTTCCATGCCCAAATCGTCGGAGAAGATAACGCCGTCAAACTCCAGCTCGCCGCGCAGTTTATCCTGCAGCCAGAAGCGGGAGAAACCGGCCGGATTGGGGTCAAGCTTGTCGTACACCACATGGGCTGGCATTACGCCATTGAGCTTACCTTCAGCAATCAGCGACTTAAACGGCACCATGTCGAAGTTAAGCACTTCGTCGGCGCTGCGGCTGTCCACCGGCATGGCAACGTGGGAGTCGGCCTGCACACTGCCGTGACCGGGGAAATGTTTACCCACGGCGCGCATGCCCGCCGCTTCCATGCCGCGAATAAAGGCGCCACCAAGCAGTGCGACTTCTTCAGGCTTGCTGCTGAAACCGCGCCGGCCTATGACTTCACTGATGCCATTCACATCAAGCACAGGCGCAAAGCTTAAATCGATGTCACAGGCAAGCAGCTCCACCGCCATCAAAAAACCAAGCTCGGTGGCATAGCGGCAGGCCAGGTTCATGTCGCCGCCGGCGGCAGGCAAAATGTCACCCATGGCAGGCACCTGGGTAAAACCATCTCTAAAACGCTGCACCCGGCCACCTTCATGGTCGACCGCAATCAGGATATCCGGCCGCACTTTACGCACCGACGCCACCAATTCAATCAGTTGCGCGCGGCTGCTGAAATTACGACTGAAGAGGATAAGACCGCCGACACGGGGTGATTGCAATAACTGGGCTTCATCGGCCGCAAGCACAGTCCCTTCGAGATCCAGCATGAGAAAGCTCATCATTTCTCCCTACAAAAATTAATCAAAAGTGCCAAAGTCAAAACGCGACCATCAAAAACGCATCACAAATCCGGCGAAATAACGTCCGTCACAGTTCCGGATAAATACTGATCTACCCGCCGGGTTAATCGAACTAATCCGAACAATATCGCATAAAAATATCTAATGAAACTTACAGGTGGGAATGTGGGATAATCAAGGGCTGCGGTTCACAAGCACTTTGGCCACTCCCTGATACAGCTCCTGTGTCCGAAGCCAGAGATTACCGCAAAGCGCTCCGGCGGGCGAGCAACTGCCGGGCTTACGACTAAAATAACAACGAATAACAAACAGGGCCCAAGCTATGATCAGTGTGTTTGACATTTTTAAAATCGGAATCGGTCCTTCCAGCTCCCATACCGTTGGTCCGATGAAGGCCGGCAAAGAATTCATCGCCCGTGTTGATAACATGGGCCTGCTTGAGCGAACCGACGAGCTTCGCGCCGAGCTGTTTGGCTCCCTCGGCCAGACCGGCAAAGGCCACGGCACCGGCAAAGCGGTGATCCTGGGCCTGATGGGTGAAGATCCCGAGATAGTAAATACCGACGCCATCGATGGCATTCTTGCCAAAGTCGACAGCAGCGAGACCCTCAAACTCGCCTGTGGCCGCAAGGTTAAATTTACCCGTGAAGACGGTATCACCTACCACAGACGCAAAACCCTGCCCGCCCACGCCAACGCCATGACCCTGTATGCCTTTGCCGAGGGCGAGTGCCTGTATCAGCGCACTTACTATTCGGTTGGTGGCGGATTTGTGCTGGACGAGGATGAAATCGATCAGAAAAATCCATCGCCGGCCACGCCAATCAAATCGGCTCCGTTCGACTTCAACAGCGCCCAGCAGCTGCTGGAAATGTGCACCACCAACGGTCTGTCCATCTCGTCGCTGATGATGCAAAACGAGCTGACTCTCGCCAGCGAAGACGAAGTCAAAGAGAAGCTGTGGCATATCTGGCAGACCATGAAAACCTGCATCGAGAAAGGCTACAAGCTGGAAGGAATATTGCCGGGTGGCCTTAAGCTGCGTCGCCGCGCGCCGGCACTGTATCGCCGCCTCAAGGCCGAAGGTCGCAACAACGTCGACCCGCTGACGGCCATGGACTGGGTCGACCTGTTTGCCCTGTCGGTGAACGAGCAAAATGCCGCCGGCGATCGGGTGGTCACCGCGCCAACCAACGGGGCTGCCGGTATCATCCCGGCAGTATTGTGCTACTTCCACACCTTTGTGCAGGAAGTCGACATGGAAATTTGCGCCCGCTATCTGTTGACTGCCGCCGCCATCGGCATTCTGTACAAGAAAAACGCCTCTATCTCCGGCGCCGAAGTGGGCTGTCAGGGTGAAGTGGGCGTTGCCTGCTCCATGGCTGCAGCCGCGCTGACCGAAATCATGGGCGGCACGGTTGAGCATGTTGAGAACGCCGCTGAAATCGGTATGGAGCATAACCTGGGTCTGACCTGCGATCCGGTCGGCGGCCTGGTGCAGGTGCCCTGTATTGAGCGTAATGCCATGGGGGCCGTAAAAGCCATCAACGCCTCCCGTCTGGCGCTGCGTGGCGACGGTAACCACAAGGTATCGCTGGATAAAGTTATCAAGACCATGATGGACACCGGCCGCGATATGCGCAGCAAATACAAGGAAACCGCCAAGGGTGGCCTTGCGGTGAACATTGTTGAATGTTAAGCCTTAGCAATGCTTGCAGTCCGATGCGACGCTGAGCGCTAAATAACGCGCAGCACCATTGTCAGTGCTGCTTATCAGCGCTGCACCGACAAGCAGTACTGACAAGCGCTACTTACAAGCTATAGTAAGGCCAATAAAAAATCCCGCCAAGGCGGGATTTTTTATTTTTATGTGCAGCTTGGCGCGTTATGTCCTTTGATGCCCCTCGATTGCCGCTCAGCGAAGCGGCAATTCGCGGTCGGCGAACATCTCTTCAATCAGAATTGGATCTCGCAGCGCCACCGCCTTCTCAACCACATCACGGGTCAGGTGCGGGGCGAAGAGTTCAATAAAGTCATACATATAACTTCTAAGGAAGCTGCCCTTGCGGAAACCAATTTTGGTGGTTGAGTGGGCAAACAGATGGCTTGCATCAATAGCAACAAGGTCGCGGTCGATATTGGGATCAATCGCCATTGAGGCTATCACCCCTACCCCGAGACCGAGCCGTACGTAGGTTTTGAGCACATCGGCGCTGGTTGCGGAAAACACCAGTCTGGGCTCAAGCCCTGCACGGTTAAAGGCGCGCTCAATTTCAGAGGCGCGGTCAAAACCAAACACGTAGGTCACCAGCGGGAAGCGGGCCAACTCTTCAATACTGATATGGCTGCGGCTTGCCAGCGGATGGTCACGGGTAACCACCACAGAGCGGTTCCAGTGATAGCAGGGCAACATGATAAGGTCGGAGTATAAATGCATTGCCTCGGTGGCAATGGCAAAGTCTGCATCACCGCGGGCAGCCAGCTCACTTATCTGAGTTGGCGTACCCTGGTGCATGTGCAGGTTAACCTTGGGATAACGCTTGATAAAGCCCTTGATGATGTGCGGCAGAGCGTAGCGGGCCTGGGTGTCGGTGGTGGCGATATTCAGCTCGCCCTGATCCGGTTTGGTGTACTCTTCGGCAACTTTCTTGATGCTTTCGACCTTGCCAAGAATGTCGTTGGCTATGGCAATCACCTGCTCGCCGGCGGGGGTAACGTGGGTGAGATGCTTGCCACTGCGACCAAAAATCTGGATACCAAGCTCATCTTCCAGCATCCGCACCTGCTTACTGATCCCCGGCTGGGACGTGTAAAGGTTTTCAGCGGTGGCGGAGACATTGAGGTTGTGGTTTACCACTTCGGCAATATAGCGGAGTTGTTGCAGTTTCATCGTGCACCTTCAGCCAGTTCCCAGAGGATCCGTGGGCCGGTTTGAGCCAAGTAACTATAATTATGGGTTATAGTATAACGGATTAATTAAATCAAACGGGAATAACAAAATACATCCATGCAAAATCTACGACACACCTCGGAAGGTGCGCTAAGATAACTATGCTAGAGTATTGATTTATTGTAGCATTGGCTGAATTGTAACAAGAACGGACGACCTATGTTATTCATTCTCCTGGCCTGTGGCGTGCTGTTGCTGCTCATTATTGGTGTGAACGTCGTTCAGCAGCAAAAAGAGCGTGCCGAGGCCGAAAGACGCACAGAAGTGGCGCGACAACGAGCAATTATAGATGAAACTGAAGGGGTACTGTCCAATACCGGCATGTTCCCCTGCAGCTCTCATCTGATTATGGTGCTTTACCAGCGCATCCACGAAGCCCTGACTGTCGCGGTTGAGATGAGCAGCGCCCAGCCAAAAGCCGATTATCAACGCCGTTTATTCGATGTGCAGGCGCAAATTGATGGCCTTCGTGGCACCAGTAACGTGCCCGCCATCGAAAGTTTTCGCCTGCCCGATAACGACAAGCAAATTCTTGCCATAGTACAAACCCTGAAGAAGCTTAAAGCCATTCTGCGTGCCGAGCACAATAAGGGTAAGGTCGAGCCCACCGTCTTTGCCCAGGAAGAAAACCGCATCGACAGTCTGCAACTGCGCATCAACGTCGACTCGATGATTTCCCGCGCCCGCGCCGCCTGCTACATGAAGCAATATGGCTCGGCCAAGCAGATGGTTACCAAGGCGTTGTCGACCCTGCACACCATCAAGGCGCAAACACCAAACGACCCGTTTATCGGCCGTAAGGTCGATGAAGCCAAGCAGCTGCTCGATGAAATCATGGGCGCGCAGAAAACGTCCTCTCCGGATGCGCCGAAAACCAAAAAAGAAGGCGACGATCTGGATATGCTGTTTCAGCCAAAGAAAAAGTGGTGAGATACAAGCATCAAACAAGCCCCGCAGTTGCGGGGCTTTTTGTTGGCTGAACCGCATGGTTTGCTGAGGCCAGAGAGGCCTGTTAAGGGCGCAGAGCGCCGTCTACACCACTCAGTTACCCCAGATGCGCAGCTCAATGCCTCGCAGCCTTTGGATTAAGCTGTGCTAACCGAATCGGTGCAGAGATAGCCGATTCGGCGCTGCAGTACGCACAGTTGAAGCGGCACAAATCTTAGGCATAAAAAAACGCAGGCATGGCCTGCGTTTTTATTGAAAGCCTTACAGCTTATTTGCCCTTGGCTTCGGTTACCCACTTGCCATCACGGAAGAAGGCATTCCAGCCAGTCGCCTTGCCGTTCACCTCGGTCGCAACATATTGCTCCTTGGTTTTACGGCTGAATTTCACCAGCGCCTTGTTACCCTCGCCGTCGGCAATTGGCGCATCAGCAAGATACTGATACTTGGGCCATAGAAGCTCGCGGTACTTTTTCAGCTCTTCGACCAGCGGCGCACGGGTTTCACGTGAGCGCGGGAAGGTGCTGGCTGCCAGGAAAATCCCGGCTGCGCCATCACGCAGAACAAAGTAAGCGTCTGATTTGCTGCACTTAAGCTCTGGCAGGTGAACAGGATCTTCTTTTGGCGGCGCCGCTTCACCGTTTTTCAGCAGTTTACGGGTGTTTTTACAGCTTTCGCTGGTACAGCCAAAATACTTGCCGAAACGGCCGTTTTTGAGCTCCATGTCGCTGCCGCAGCGGTCACACTCGATGATAGGACCTTCGTAACCCTTGAGTTTAAACTGGCCCTTTTCGACTTCGTAGCCATCACACTCAGGGTTATTACCACAAACATGCAGCTTACGGGTTTCATCGAGCAGGTAGGAGTCCATCGCGGTGCCGCACTTGCCGCAGCGGTGCATGGCGCGCAGTGCATCGGTTTCAGCATCTTCGCCGCCATCCACAATGGCTTCTTCACCCGGGGTGAGGTTCATGGTGGTCTTGCAGCGCTCTTTCGGTGGCAAGGCATAGCCTGAGCAGCCAAGGAACACACCGGTGGTGCCGGTGCGAATCCCCATGGGGCGACCACAGGTCGGGCACGGAATATCGGTCAGCACCATCTGATTGGGGCGCATACCGCCTTCATCTGGCTCAGCTTCCGCCTTTTCAAGCGTAGAGGTAAAGCCGCTGTAAAAGCCATCGAGCACGCCTTTCCAATCTTTTTCACCCTTGGCGACATCGTCGAGGGTCTGCTCCATGCCGGCGGTAAAGTCGTAGTTCATCAGCTCGGTAAAGCTTTCGACCAAGCGCTCGGTAACGATTTCACCCATTTTTTCGGCGTAGAAACGACGGTTTTCCACCTTCACATAACCGCGCTCCTGAATGGTGGAGATAATGGCGGCATAGGTAGATGGGCGGCCAATGCCGCGTTTTTCAAGCTCTTTAACCAAAGAGGCTTCGCTGTAACGCGCAGGCGGCTTGGTAAAGTGCTGCTTGGGTTCCAGATTGTCGAGGGTGAGCACATCACCAACCTGCACGTTTGGCAGGGTGTTGTCCTCTTCGTTTTTCTTTTTAAGCGCTGGCTGCACCCGGGTCCAACCATCGAACCGCAAAATACGGCCACTGGCTGTGAGGCGGTAATCGCCAGCCTGCACAGTCAAGCGAGTAGCATCGTACTGGGCTGGTGTCATCTGACAGGCAACAAACTGGCGCCAAATCAGCTCGTAGAGGCGCTGAGCGTCGCGCTCCATGTCGGTGAGGCTGACAGCCTCGACTTTCACATCGGACGGACGTATGGCTTCGTGAGCCTCCTGAGCGCCCTCTTTGCTGCCGTAACGCAGCGGCTCGGCCGGCAGGTACTTCTTGCCAAACTCTTTCTCAATATGGGCTCTGACGCTTTCCAGCGCTTCCTGACTGAGGTTGGTCGAGTCGGTACGCATGTAGGTGATGTGACCGGCCTCGTACAGGCGCTGGGCAAGCATCATGGTCTTTTTCACCCCAAAGCCCAAACGGGTACTGGCAGCCTGTTGCAAGGTGGAGGTAATAAAAGGCGCCGAAGGCTTGCTTGAGGTGTCTTTGTCTTCGCGATCGACCACCTTGTAGCTGGCGTTTTGAAGTGCAGCAACCGCCGCCATAGCCTCGGCCTGGGACACAGGCTCGAACGCGGCGTCGCGATAGCGACTGACTTCCATCAAAAGCTGCTGTGCCGACGGTGTTTTCAGGCTTGCGTGGACATCCCAGAACTCTTCCGGCACGAAGGCTTTAATTTCAGCCTCGCGCTCCACCACCAAACGCACGGCCACCGATTGCACCCGACCGGCCGACAGACCGCGGGCAACTTTCTTCCACAGCAGTGGCGACACCATAAAGCCCACCACACGGTCAAGGAAGCGGCGAGCCTGCTGAGCATTAACCATATTGGTGTTCAAATCTGTGGGACGGCTGAACGCATCCTGGATAGCGGTCTTGGTGATTTCGTTAAATACCACACGCTTATAGCGACTGGTATCGCCACCAATGACTTCCTGAAGGTGCCAGGCAATGGCCTCCCCTTCTCTGTCCAAATCCGTTGCCAGATAGATTTGGTCGGCAGAGCCAGCGAGCGCCTGCAATTCTTTAACGACCTTTTCTTTGCCGGGCAGCACCTGATAGTTGGCCTGCCAGCCGTGCTCAGGGTCAACCCCCATGCGCGCCACCAGTGCCTGTTTATCCTTTTGCTTTTTGTGCTGCGCCTTTTCTTCGGCGCTCATTTTGCGAACGTCGGCGGATGATTTGCTGGCGGGCTTACCGTCAGCAGCGGAAGAAGTGGGCAGATCACGGATGTGGCCCACACTCGATTTCACAATAAATTCTTTACCAAGATACTTGTTGATAGTCTTGGCTTTCGCCGGCGATTCGACAATAACGAGCGATTTACCCATAGCTTAATTTGCGCCAACAGTCTCGAGAAGGTAGAAATTGGCACCATATATAGAGGGTTGAAACCTCAGTTTCAAGCGCTTCCCTCAGATATGTGGCCCAGCGAGTCACTTTTTAATCAAGAGTGAAAAAAATGTTCGCAAATAACTTTGCGTAATTAAAAACTAATATTTCATATTCCGCCAGCAAGCAAGTAATAGTTATGCAAATCGGTCAAATGTCACCGGTTTTGCGACCTGAGCAAGGCTTGTGCAGCCCTTTCACGTCGCTATACTGAGGCCCTGATCACAAATTATTAATACTGCCAAGACCTCAGGAACCCCGCGATGAAGCACTTTGAAGCAAACTTTGACGGCCTGGTTGGCCCAACCCACAATTATGCCGGTTTATCGTTCGGCAACGTGGCCTCCCAGAGTAACGCCGCCCAACTCTCCAACCCCAGGGAAGCGGCCAAACAGGGCCTGAAAAAAGCCAAAGCGCTCGCTGACATGGGGTTGGTGCAAGGTATGCTTGCCCCGCAGGAGCGCCCTGATATCCATTCACTGCGCCGCATCGGTTTTACCGGCTCAGACGCCGACGTGCTTGCCAAGGCGGCCAGCACAGCGCCTTTGCTGCTGCAGGCATGCACCAGTGCATCCAGCATGTGGACCGCAAACGCTGCAACCGTGTCGCCAAGTGCAGACAGCAGTGACGGCCGGCTGCATTTTACCCCGGCTAACCTGGTCGACAAGTTACATCGCAGCATAGAGCCCACCACCACAGGCAGAATCCTCAAAGCCATTTTCAGCGACAGCCGCCATTTTGCCCATCATACCCACTTACCGGAGCATCCGACTTTTGGTGACGAAGGCGCCGCCAACCATACCCGCCTGTGTCATCAGTATGGCGACAAGGGGGTTGAAGTGTTTGTTTATGGCCGCTCGGTTGCCGATGCCTCCAAACCCGCGCCGAAAAAATATCCGGCACGCCAGACGCTTGAGGCCTCCCAGGCGGTTGCGCGCCTGCACGGACTTGCTGACAGCCACACTGTTTATCTTCAGCAAAATCCAGATGTTATTGACCAAGGCGTGTTCCATAACGATGTGATTGCCGTGGGCAACCAAAACGTGCTTTTCTACCATGAGCAGGCGTTTCTCGACACACAGGAAAAGCTCGCCGAAATCGAGCAAAAAATGCAGGGCAACATGCATTTTATTGAAGTGCCCACCGCAAAAGTTGGTGTGCTTGATGCCGTGAAAAGTTACCTGTTCAACACCCAGATTGTTACCTTAGGCGACGGCAACATGGCGATTATCGCACCAACGGACTGCCGCGAAAATCCTGCCGTTTATGAGTATTTGAACAGTCTTCTCACCATGAATACCCCCATCAAAGCCGTGCATTACTTTGATGTGAAGCAAAGCATGCAAAATGGCGGCGGCCCCGCCTGCCTGCGTTTGCGCGTGGCCATGAGCGAAGCAGAGCTTGCTGCGGTAAACCCACACGTGATGATGAACGACGCGCTGTTTGCCCGCCTGAACCAATGGGTCGACAAGCACTACCGTGACCGCTTAAGCGCCGCCGATCTGGCCGACCCGCAGCTCCTCATCGAATCCCGCACCGCACTCGATGAACTCACCCAAATCATGCAGCTTGGGAGTGTTTATCAGTTCCAGCGTTGATACACCCACCTGCAACCTTTCAAAATAGGTCACAAGTTGCTCTAACGGCTCACATTTGCAGACGACACAAAGATACGAAAATCAGTAAATTGCGCCGCCCCTCAAAAAACAAAAAGGCCACTCATCTGAGTGGCCTTTTGACATCATTCAAATTAATGCACTTTGACTTTCATTGTCAGCGCTTCAGTGACCAAACCACCCGGTGATGTCACCTGAACGGAAAACACCCCTTCTTCCGGCTGATCAGTCCCTTTAATCACCACAGCGAATTCACGTGCTCCGTTGTAATTTGAGCTTGGCCACGTGTAGCTTGCAGTACTGGCAATAGACCCAACCGAGGTTTTAAATTCAACTTTCGTTCCAGCTGGGAGTTGCTGATTATGAAGGTCAGACAGGTCAAAAACTACTGACGCGGTCGACTTGCCAAGAATGTCTATTTGGCCATCGTTGTTGGTACCTTTAGCGTTTGACTTGTAAACAGCAACGTTGTTTGCATCAAAGCCATCAAAGTCGTTTTGAACACCCACTTTGGACGCTGGGGTCGCAAACGCTTCGCTGCCAGACATCACCAACACTAAACTGGCGCGCACGTTAAGTGACTGAGACTCACTTATCCCATCAGCACAACCGGTGTGGGCAGGAATAGAACACAGAACACCGTTGTACTTTTTGTCTGCCAAATCGAAAACACCATCGCTGTTGAAATCGATAAGCCTGTCATTGGTGCCGCTGTCTGGATCGCCACCAGCTTGTTGAGGGTTGAAAATACCATCTTCGTTATAGTCTACGAAGGCTTCATCCAAATCATACGGGCGTCCGCCGGCGTCTTTCCCGGTGAGGAATGCAGTCATTTCGGTGGCATCAAAACGACCGTTGCCATTGTTATCGGGGAAGGACTCTTCACCGACTGCGGTCGCGGTAATGGTTGCACGACCGCCATAGCTCTGCCCGTAATAGTTTCCGCCATTTATCAATTGAGATTGTGGTCCCTCAGCACCGAGTGTATTGCCGTCTGGTCTGGCATTCTGACTTCTCCAAGTCACAAAGCAGGCACCGTTTGAGGTAGTACAGGAAGAATCTATCGCACCACCTTCAGTGGTGAAATAAACCGCGGTACCATCGGGAACTGGGTTGTTAAACGCGTCAGCCAAACGTGCCACGACCTTCACTTCAGTGCCATCAACACTCCAGCCCTCGGCATTCAGCACCTCCGCAGACAAAGAGAAGCTGTCCTGATCAGGCTTACCGGTTGAAATCACCAGTACATTCGACTGACTGGAAATAAGCGGTGAAGAGCCAACGATAGAAGCGGTAACTCGTACCGATGTTGCCACTGTACCTGAGGTCACCACAGTCTGAGCAATACCCTGGCTGTTAGTGGTAGCAGTAGTCGGATTAAGGCTTAGGCCACCCACAGAGGTATTAAGTGAAAACGCCACAGCTTTGTTGGCTACCGGATTACCATTTGTATCCAGCACTTTAAATTTGACCGTGGATGACTCATCACCACCAGTGCCTTTAATGCTGATATTTTCAGGGGCGGCGCTCACAAACACTATGCTGCCTGCATCTGCTGCAATCACATTCAGCGTACCGGTCGCTGACAGGTTTTTACCGCCAACGTTGGCCGTCACGCTGATGTTGTCATCGCCAACACAGCCCTTGGCAAGATAGGTACTGGTCGCTACACCACCAACGGCGGTAACAGGAGTGCTGAGCTCAGCTTCTGGATTGGTTTTGGATGCGCAGGTGGAGGTAAAGTGCACTTCAACCGGCTCGGTAAAGGCAATGCCTTGTTCGTCCTGAAGTTTAACCGATACGGTCGCAGTGCCGCCCGCAGAAATACTGGTGGCGCTGACACTGGCTTTGCCCGAAACAAAAGTGCCTTCAGCGCTGCCCATCAGCACATTAGTTGCGCCGATAACAAACACTTTCTGGCCTTTTTCACCGGAGGCCAACGAAGCGGTGGCCTCGGCAGCGCCGGGCTGACTGCCGGCATAGACATCCACACTCGCCTTACCGTTACTGTCGGTGATAGCGGTTTTGATTGGCAGGTCGCCCAGGGTTGAACTGAACGTCACAATCACTGTCTTGGAAACACCTGATACAGTAGCGACCAGTTTGCCGGGTTTGGTACTGGAAATCGTATCAATCGGGTTACCGCTGACATCGGTCAACGCAAGGCTCACCTGCGCTTCACCACCGGTGGAACTGCCGCCGTCACCCTTCATGTTAAAACCAACCGGCTCACTCTTTTCACCGGTTGAGAGGCTTGCTGTCACAGTGCCGGCGCCATTGACATCAGCTGTGCTCAGAGTAATGGACGCATTACCATTGGCATCAGTCAGCGCAGTGCCGGTTGACGGGGTGAAGGTGCCAAGTTTGGCATCATTAAGTTCAAATTTGACCAGTTTGCCTGCCTGGGCACCGGAAAGAGAGCCTTTAACATTCGCGGTCACCACCGCAGGGGTGTCGACACCAATGGTGCTGTTGGTTGAATTAAAGGCGATGGAAGCTGTCACTGTGATTTTATCGGTTGGCGGTGTAGTCCCCGTATCGCCGCCACCGGTGTCGGAAATAGAACCGCCACCACCACAGGCTATCAATAAAAACGACAGTACCGTCGCTGACCATAACTTAAACGCTGACTTCATTGTCAGACTCCCTGTTACTCTAGTTAAAATACCCAAGCTTTCAGCTTATTACTTATAGGCTAACAATACACAATTTTCATGTAACTTTTCTATTACTGCTTCCCTTTATTTCGGGGAAAGACAGTAAAACTTTAACTGTTTGCCCGTTTTCACGGCTTTCGTTTCTTGCTAGGCTTTAGTGCGCCAAAAAAACAATGCACAAAAAATAAACAGGAATGATTATGGCTGCTGCTAAACCCAGTAAAATTGGCCTTACAGGCAAGATCCTCATCGGCATGGGTGCCGGTATTCTGACAGGCCTTCTTATTCGCAACCTGTTCGGTGGCAGCGAATGGGTGAGTGAATATATCACCAACGGTTTTTTCCATGTCATCGGCACTATTTTCATCAACAGCTTGAAAATGCTGGTTGTGCCGCTGGTATTTATTTCACTGGTGTGCGGCACCTGTTCGTTGAGCGAACCCTCTAAACTTGGCCGCCTTGGCGGTAAAACCCTCAGCTTTTACTTATTCACCACCGCAGTTGCTTTGGTGGTAGCGATATGTGCGGCAGTCGTGGTTAAGCCAGGTAATGCCTCACTCGCCACCGAAAACATGCAATATGAGGTAAAAGAAGCGCCGAGCCTTGCTGACGTGCTGATTAATATTGTGCCTTCCAACCCTATTCAGGCATTCAGTGAAGGCAATATGCTGCAGATTATCATTTTCGCGGTAATTTTCGGCTTTGCTATCTCCCATATCGGCGAGCGCGGCAAACGGGTAGCGGCTTTTTTTGAAGATCTGAATGAAGTTATCATGCGCGTGGTGACACTCATTATGCAGCTCGCGCCCTATGGTGTGTTTGCGCTGATGGGTAAACTCGCCCTGACCCTCGGGCTCGACACACTGGAAAGCGTTATCAAGTACTTTGTGCTGGTACTCGTGGTCCTGCTGTTTCACGGTTTTGTGGTGTACCCAATACTGCTCAAAGCCTTCTCTGGCCTCGATCCATTCATGTTCATCCGTAAGATGCGTGACGTTCAGCTGTTTGCGTTTTCGACCGCAAGCTCCAACGCCACCCTGCCGGTGACCATGGAGGCTGCTGAGCACCGTTTAGGGGCCGATAACAAGATTGCCTCCTTTACCCTGCCCCTTGGCGCCACCATCAATATGGACGGCACAGCGATAATGCAGGGTGTCGCGACCGTCTTTATCGCTCAGGTATTTGGGATTGAACTCACCATCACCGATTACGCCATGGTGGTGCTCACCGCAACGCTTGCCTCAATCGGTACTGCCGGCGTGCCCGGTGTCGGTCTTATCATGCTGGCTATGGTACTCAATCAGGTGGGTCTACCGGTAGAAGGTATCGCCCTTATCCTCGGTATCGACCGTATGCTGGACATGGTGCGCACCGCGGTTAACGTTACCGGCGATGCGGTTGCTACCGTGATTATCGCCAAGAGTGAAGGCGCGCTGAACGAAGGCGTGTTTAACGACCCCAAAGCGGGCAAAACCGCCGGCAGCTTTGAAGCCGAAGTTCACCGCGGGGAGCATGGCTGACACTGCGCGGGCTTAGCTTACACGCTCGGCTCGCCACCGCCCCTCACTGACGGAGGGAACAAAAAATAAAAAAGGAGCCGTCAGGCTCCTTTTTGTTGCGACCATTCCGCCAATTTCACCCTCAGCGCTCCCAGTATGACTCTTCCAGGCTGTCTTCACGCTCCGGCAGGCCGCGCGATAGCCTTGGACTGTGCTGGGCCAGCACTTCATAGGCAACGCGGTTGGCATACTTACAAATTTGCGAGAAAGACGAGTAACACAGGCCTTCATTTCTGTGTTTGCTGGAGCCCGGCACATTGACGCGGTGGAAATTGTTGGCGGCAAGGTCGTGAAGGAGCGCCGACAGCGCGCCGTCACCGGCACCGTTGGTGTTGCGGATTTGCTCAGGGCCGCCCATGTAAGGTGAAATGTGGGCATACACCTTCATTGGCGCGCTGCAGTCACGCTTGCGCATCGGGCGCGAAAACTCATAGCGGTTAAACTCAGGGATGGCACCCGGCAGCAAGGTGTGGCTGGTTTCGCGCTTGTCACTCTCGTCGGTGAACCCGGCGGTATAAAGACCGATGGGGCCTGCGGTGGTCAGCACCATATCGCACCACTCGAGCGCCGCTTCGCTGGCAAGCAGCGGATCGCGATGGCCGGTCAGCGCCTCGCCTTCATCTTCGTTCATGGCAAGAATGGTGACGTTGTCACGAATAAACTCCTGCCACCACTGTGGATCTTCCTGAATAAGAAAACGGGTGCCTAGGGTCAACACCACGGGCACGTCGGCTTCTTTGGCATATTCGATGGCTTTAAGGGCGGCCTGACTCATGCCATCGCCGGGGGCGGCACGCATCAGATAGGCTGTCAGCACCAACGCAGCGCTACCCTGGATCACGTCCTTATCGATGTAATCCGGGGTTAATTTATCCATGGCGCCCTTGCTGATGGCGAAGGTGCGCTCACCACAATCTGAGATCAGGGTAAAGCAGCGACCAATCGGCCCGTCCACCGGCTGCAGGTGGTTAAGGTCAACCTTGGACGAGGTGTGGCACAAATAGCGATAGGCGTAGCTGCCGACTTCAATCGACTTGCTCATTACCCCAAACAGCACCGAGCGGTCGTCGGCCAGAATAGAGTAATTGTGTACTGTGTTGCCAATGGTGCCGCCGGCAAATTCATCGCTGATAAGGTCGTGCTGCTTCAGCTCTTCATACAGCGCATGGGCGGTGGCGTCATCAATCAGGGTAGAGTTGCCCTTGGGCAACTTATAACGCTCAAGCAGGTCTTCGGCCACCTTGGCTTCGATATCCACCAGGGTCTGGTCGATACCACTGATATAGGTTTGCCGAGGCTGGGGCTGCTGGGTTAACTGCTCAAGCAGCGGGTCGCGGGTTTTGACCGGAAAATAATGTTTGGATTTGCGCTGACCGGGAAACTTCATATCGGAATCTCTGCACTGGGCATCCCTGCGTGATCGTCCGGCGCCTTGCCGGGCCCTGAATGACTGAGTGTAGGCCGGGGCTGTTTCAAACGTCAAAACCACGTTACCGCTGCATCAGTGGCAACGCAGTTGCTGAAGATCCCGCTCGAAATGACTGACAAAATAGCTGCCGCCCGGCTCAAAGGCGGCAGATTCTATCATATTTTACCAATCAGACCAGTGACAGGCGCCGTGCAAATCAGCCAAGTTGCCAGCCAAGGCTCTGTTCGCGCACCAATTCAGCCAGAAGACGGATATGGTCATCGTCATCATTCAGGCACGGAATGACCCGATATTGCTCACCGCCGGCATGCAGGAACGATTCCTGGCCGCCCTCGGCGATTTCTTCGAGGGTCTCAAGGCAATCGGCGGCAAAGGCCGGACACATGATATCGACCCGCTTAACCCCCTGCCCCGGCAGGCTTTCAAGCAGCTCATCTGTGTAAGGGGTTAACCACTCTTCCTTGCCAAAGCGCGACTGGAAGCATACCTGCCACTCATCGTTGCCAAGCTTAAGCTCTTTGGCGACAAGACGCGCGGTTTCCAGGCACTGGGCCTGATACGGGTCGCCTTCATTGATGTAGCGCAGCGGCACGCCGTGGAAGGACATCAGCAGCCGGTCCGGTTTGCCTTTTATATCCCAGAGGCGGGTAACAGACGCTGCCAGCGCACGGATATACAAAGGGTGACGGTAATATTCACGCACCATGCGCCACTCCGGCAGGCGGCGTCTGGATTTAAGCACGCCGGCCACACCATCAAACACACTGGCAACCGTCGAGCAGGAGTACTGCGGATAAAGCGGCAACACCACAATGTTATCAACGCCCTGGGCGGTTAAACTGTCGAGCCCGTCGCTGAGGGACGGACTGCCGTAACTCATGCCAAGCGCCACAGGCACCTCAAAGCCGCACAGGGTTTTAAGCTCAGCAGCCAGTTTTTCGCGCTGGCGTTTACTGATAACCATCAGCGGCGAGCCTTCGTCCCACCAAATACTCTGATACAGTTTCGCCACCTTGGCCGGGCGGGTATTAAGAATGACGCCATTCAGCAGTGGCTTCCAAATCCAGGGGGACAAATCAACGACCCGTGGGTCACTCAGAAATTGCTTCAGAAAACGGCGTACCGAGGATGCATCGGGCGCATCCGGCGTGCCTAAATTGACCAACAGAACACCAAACATAGGGCTCACCTGACTCACTCATCACCTCCAGCTTGCTCATATCGAAATAGCCTAGCACAGGGCAAAAAACAAAAAAGCCTGTTTTCACAGGCTTTTTGGCAAATTGCGAGGCAGGTAATGTCTTAAACGCCCGCCGATTAGCTGAGGGCGGCCTGGATGAGCTTGCTCACCTCGGCAACAGATTGGGTGCCATCGAATTTGCTGTACTTGGTGTTACCGGCGGCAGCCACTTTGCCGTAGTAATCCACCAGCGGCTTGGTCTGCTCGTGATAAATACCAAGACGCTTGCGCACTGTGCTTTCTTCGTCATCGGGACGAATAACCAGCTCTTCACCGGTCACATCGTCCTTACCTTCCACCTTGGGTGGATTGAATACTACGTGGTACACACGGCCTGAGCCTGGGTGTACACGGCGGCCGCTCATGCGCTTCACGATTTCTTCATCTGGCACGTCAATTTCAATCACGTGGTCGATGCTGATGCCGTTGGCAGTCATGGCGTCGGCCTGAGGAATAGTGCGTGGGAAACCATCCAGCAGGAAACCCTTAACGCAATCGTCCTGGGCGATACGCTCTTTCACCAGACCAATGATCAGCTCGTCAGACACCAGCTGACCTGCGTCCATCACTTTCTTGGCTTCCAACCCCAGCGGCGTGCCGGCTTTTACGGCTGCGCGCAGCATGTCGCCGGTAGAGATTTGGGGAATTCCGTAGTGTTCCATGATGAACTGGGCCTGGGTACCTTTACCGGCACCTGGGGCGCCCAATAGGATAATGCGCATCGGGGGAGTCCTCTTTCTTTTCGCATCAATTTTCTTCTTTGGGCGGCGATCTTCGCACATAAACCCACGCTTTAGAAGGGCTAAGCTTTCGACTTTAGCCTCAGATGGCGCAAAAAAACGCCATCTTATCGATACCTTTCACTCAGTACAGCAGACCGTACAGCTTGCGTCTGTAGGTCTTGGCCGCTGAGCTGGTCTGCCCCATTGCCGTCATCAAGTCCATAAAGGTTTGTTTTACTTCGCCATTACCGGCGTTAAGCTCCTTTTTCAGCAGCTCAAACAGTAATTCCAGCGCTTCCTCGTCCCGTTTTGCCTGCGCCAGCGCCCGCGACAGAGCAATACGCACAGAAATGTTATCCGGATCACGACCAAACTGACTTTGCAGCTCGCGGATTTCCGGGGTATCTAGCGCTTCTTTGGCAAGCTGCAGCTTGGCCTTGAGGCTGTGATAGTAGCTGTCCTGATCGGCAAGGCCCACGGTAGCAAGGCGCGCCTCGGCATCGGTAAGCTCGCCGCAGGCAATTTCAGCGTCGGCCAGAGTGAGGACAAATTCGCTGCCACTTGCCTCGGACGCGATGCTTTTCAGCATTGCCAGCGCGGCATTGGCATCACCCTCGGCAAGCTTTGCCTTGGCACCATCGAAAGTGCCAAGCCAGGCGGCTGGCAAATGTTGCTCGAGAAATGCGCTTAATTCGCCATCAGATTTACCACCGGCAAAGCCATCCACCGGCTGGCCCTGACTCATCACCAGCACAGTCGGCAGCGCCTGAATTCGAAAATAGGAGGCAATTTCCATTTCGGCTTCGCAGTTCACCAGCGCAAGCAGTGCCCGGCCCTGAATATGGCGGCTGAGTGCCTCGTTCATAGCCACGCTTTCAGGGTGTGACGGCGCGTAAAAACTTAAAAAGATGGCGCCATCGAGTGAGCGCTCAAGCACCTGCTGCACATTGTCGCGGCTAAGCTGCACCACACTCGCGCTCGCTTCTGCGCTGTTGCCGGCTGCTGGGTTGCCCGGGTTTATCCCCTGCATAGAAAGCTCCCTGTCTGTGCGGCCCGAAATGACCGCTGCATCATCATAAAAAGGATAACAACAAAACGGGGGCACACAGGCCCCCGCTGAATTTACTTCACCGACTTAAGCAACATCTCGTTGATAAGTTTGATGAAGGATGAGGGGTCGGCCAAGCCGCCACGCTCTGAAAGCGTCGCCTGCGCCAGCAAGAGCTCGGCCCACTGGGCAAATGCCTGCTCGTCCTGCTCGCTATCAAGGCGTGCCACCAAAGGATGGGTCGGATTGAGCTCAAGTGTCGGCTTGCTTTCCGGCACCGGCTGACCGGCGGCCTGCATCAGCTTGATCATCTGGCTCGACATTTCGCCGTCACCTGTGACCACACAGGCCGGCGTATCGGTCAGACGGGTGGTGACCTTCACTTCTTTGACCTTGTCGCCCAGCGCTGACTTAAAGCGGCTCACCAGCGACTCAGATTCCTTGGCAAGCTTCTCCTGCTCGGCCTTCTCGGCTTCATCTTCCAGCGCACCCAAATCCAAATCACCACGGGTCACGGAGTGCAGTGATTTTTCTTTGTAATCATGCAGATGGTTAATCAGCCACTCGTCGATACGCTCAGACAGCAGCAGGACTTCAATGCCTTTTTTCTTCAAAAGCTCGAGGTGCGGGCTGTTGGCGGCGGCTTCATAACTGTCGGCCACTATGTAGTAAATCTTTTCCTGGCCTTCTTTCATGCGGCCAAGGTAATCATCGAGCGACACTGTGGGCGCCGCATCACCTGTGTGGGTTGAGGCAAAGCGCAGCAGGCCGGCGATGCGCTCACGGTTGGCGAAATCTTCTGCCGGACCTTCTTTGAGCACAGTACCGAATTCGGCCCAGAACTGCTGATACTTGTCAGCATCGTCCTTGGCGAGCTTTTCAAGCATCGACAGCACCCGCTTGGTCAGCGCCTGGCGCAGGTTACGGGTGACCTTGTTATCCTGCAGAATTTCGCGGCTGACGTTCAGCGGCAGGTCATTGGAGTCAATCAGACCCTGCACAAAACGCAGGTAAGACGGCATGAACTGCTCGGCATCGTCCATGATAAACACGCGCTGCACAAAGAGTTTCAGGCCATGTTTACGGTCACGGTTCCACATGTCCCAAGGCGCCTTGGCCGGAATGTACAGCAGGCTGGTGTATTCCTGATTGCCTTCCACACGGTTGTGGCTCCAGTCGAGCGGATCGCCATAGTCGTGGGAAATGTGGCGGTAGAACTCCTTGTACTCCTCGTCGGAGACCTCGGATTTGCTGCGGGTCCACAGGGCAGTCGCCTTATTCATCGCCTTCCACTGACCTTCAGTGGCTGGGATTTTCTCGCCGTCCGGACCATCGCGCTCAGGGGTGCCCTGCTCAAACATTTCCACCGCAATGGAGATGTGATCTGAATATTTGGTGATAATGGAGCGCAGGCGCCAGTCATCGGCAAACTCTTTTTCTTCGTCGCGCAGGTGCAGCACTATCTTGGTGCCGCGGCTTGGCTTGTTGATGGTCTCAACCGTGAAGCTGCCCTCACCTTCCGACACCCACTTCACGCCTTCATCGGCGCTGTGGCCGGCGGCGCGGGTAAAGACTTCCACTTTTTCCGCCACGATAAAGGCCGAGTAGAAGCCCACACCGAACTGACCAATCAGCTGCGAGTCTCGGGCGCTGTCGCCGGAGAGATTTTTGAAAAACTCGGCGGTGCCGGACTTGGCGATGGTACCCAGATGCTCAATCACGCCGTCGCGGGTCATACCTATGCCATTGTCTTCAATGGTCACGGTACCCTTGTCCTTGTCGGCGCTGACGCGAACTTTAAGCTCGCCATCACCTTCGTACAGCGCGTCGTTGGTCAGGGCCAGATAGCGCAGCTTATCGGCGGCATCGGCGGCGTTAGAGACCAGTTCACGCAAAAAGATTTCTTTGTTGGAGTACAAAGAGTGGATCATCAAATGCAAAAGCTGTTTGACTTCTGTTTGAAAACCATGGGTTTCTTGATGCGACATCGGTAGTTCCCTTTCTAGCTGTGTTGCAGATACTGAGGGCGTAACGCCCGGATAGGAAAAAGATGGGGTCGGCGAAGCGCTTTTCAAGGGGCAAAGGGCACACAAAGCACAAGTGAATAAAAATAAAGCAAAAAGCCCCGAAAATTCGGGGCTTTTTCAGTAAGGAACTGCGCGCTACAGCGGCAAGCGGCCGTTAAAACTGAGCGCCAGCGTGGTGCTGTCGACATACTCAAGCTCGCCGCCCACCGGCACGCCGTGGGCAATACGACTGACGCTGACATTGGCGCGACGGGCAATATCCGCAATAAAGTGCGCCGTAGCATCCCCTTCCACCGTGGGATTGGTGGCCAGAATAAGCTCGCTTATGCCGCCCTCGTTAAGCTGCGACTCCAGAAGCGACAGTCCAAGCTCCTCAGGGCCGATGCCATCAAGGGGCGACAAATGCCCCTGCAGCACAAAATAGCGCCCCTGAAAATGGCCGCCGGACTCAATAGCAAGCACATCGGCAGGCGTTTCCACCACGCACATCAGTTCGGCACTGCCACGCTTGGGGCTTTGGCAAATCGGGCACAGCGGCTGCTCGGTAAAAGTACGGCAGCGCTGACAATGGCCAACGTCGCTCATGGCGCGCGCCAGGGTATCGGCAAGGCGATTACCGGCCTTGCGGTCACTTTCAAGCAGCGCAAATGCCATCCGCTGCGCCGACTTGGGGCCAACCCCGGGCAGGCAACGCAGACTCTGGATAAGCTCATCCACCAGCGGACTGAAACGCATCGACAGCAATCCTTAGAATGGCAGTTTCATGCCGGGTGGCAGTTGCATGCCGCCGGTCACTTCGGCCATTTTGGACTTCTGGTTTTCTTCCACGCGGCGGGCCGCATCGTTGCAAGCCGCAGCCACCAGATCTTCCAGCAGATCTTTATCGTCTTCCAGCAGGCTTGGGTCGATTTCCACTTTACGCACGTTGTGGGTGCCGGTCATGGTGACCTTCACAAGGCCTGCGCCGGACTCACCGGTCACTTCCATGCGGGCGATTTCTTCCTGCATTCTGGCCATTTTTTCCTGCATCATCTGGGCCTGCTTCATCAGGTTACCCATTCCGCCTTTACCAAACATATGCGTAATCTCTCTCAGTTAAGGCCTGCACAGCGGCAGGCAAAAGAAGTTGGCTAATCTTACTCAAATCTCAAGGCTTGGCAATTGCGAAGCTCACATCCGTGCGATTCGACGCTGCTGTGCTGCGCGTAATAACGCGGCCCGCAGCCATGCCCGTTTGCGCAGCGAGCTTCGGCTGTGGCTTGGAAGCCATCGGGTCTGCATAGTCACCCGGACTTACGAAATAACCTAGACCTGCAACGTAACTTCGACCTGCAACATGACCTAGACCTGCGACGCAATCAGCGCCGGCGGCTCCGGCAACGACCGGCCACGGGCGACAAGCCGCTCTTTGGGATAAGTGACACTGTGCTCATCCATCCAGGCGCCGGTTTGCGCCATCAGGAGCGCAACCGCAGGGTCCTGTGACAGCGCCCGGTGCGCATCGGCAAGCAGTTCACGGTCAAAACGGGCGCGGATATCCAGCGGCGTTTCGCGGCCACTCACCTCGCCGACTTCGAGCACAATTTCGGCCGGATAACCAAGCGCCTGCGACAGTGCACCGTTGAGCTGATTGATGGCGACCGGCGCGGCCAGATGCTTTTGGTCCTGCTTGAGCACCAAAGGGATCGGATTTTCCCAGGCCAGACACACGGAGTTGACTGCAAGCTGACGCACCCTGCCGCCAATCTCGAGCGCGCCCATGAGCTTATACCAGCGCAGGTCAGTTTCATCGCCGCGAATGGCGCTGGCAATTGAGCTCGCCTCGGCTTCAGCAGCGCTGGGTTTAACGTCAGACGCAGGGGCATCAGCGTCGTGAGCATGTTTCTCGTGAGAATGGTCCTCGTGAACAGGATTCTCATGAGCCAAGCTTAAAGCAACGGTTGGCACATCTTGAGCCAGCGGCGCGACTTGCTGCACTGCTAGCTCTTGACCAGCTGTTTCCAGAAATACGGCTTCCTGAGCTGCTTCTTGAAGCGCTAATTCCTGAACTGCTAATTCCTGAACCGCTAATTCCTCAACTGCAGCCACAGGAGGCTCTTCCCACGGCGGTCTATCGTCGGGGTTACCTTTATTCTCAGGAACCAAACCAGAAACCGGCACAGAAACAGGTGCAGAAACTGGTGCTGGGTCGGAAGCTACCGGAACGCGGCTTGTTGTATCAGTATCCGACGCAACATTATTGGCTGCTGACTCAGAATTTGCTGCTGGCTCAGAAACTGCTGTCGCCGCCGCGGCCGTGCGGCGGCTTAAACCCGATACCGGCTTTTTTGGGTCATCCTCTTTTGCCTCCCTGGCGATTTCGGTCAGGAGATCATCACGGCAGGCAAGCACCGCATCGAGTAAATCATCGCCAAAGCCAAGCTCGCTTGCGGTGTCTACGCTGGCAGCAGGCTGAGCCTGTGGCAGATTTTGCGACTGAGATTGTGGCTGAGCGTGTACCTGAACTTGTGGCTGAGCGTGTACCTGAGTTTGCGACTGATTTTGTGGCTGAAAATGAGCTTGCGTGGCATTCACTGGCTCTGGCTCAATCTGAGCCTGCGGTGCGTGTGCAAACTGGACCTGTGCGGGCGCGTCCGGCGCGGCAAACAGATCTGGCTCTGCGGCAAAACCGTAAAAATCGCCGTCATCGGCCGGAGGTATATCGTAAGAGCCAAACCCATCACCGCTGCCTGTGGCAAAACTCTGTGAGGACGGCTCATGCGATGATGGCGCTTGCACAGAAAGGCTCTGCGCTTGCAAATATTCGGCAGCGGCAAAGCCCTGACTCTCGGCCTGTGACATCAGGAGCGCCTGCTCGGCAAACAGTGCCTCGGCGTCCGCCATATCTTGCTCATCAGTATCGCTCAGCTCTGTCGCTTCCTGGCGGCTCAAATGCTGACCGGAGGTGCCTTTGCTGCTTGGATCACTGCTGATAAGACTGCTGGCAGCCGTGGTTGGCGCCACTGGCGCAACAATTGGCGCGACTGATGCGGATGCGGGTGTTGCTTGTGTTGCTTGTGTTGCTTGTGTTGCTTGTGCTGCGACCGTTGCGGGACTGACGGCCTGAGCAACCGGCGGGCGCTGTACGCCCTCACCGGGTTGCCACACGGTCACAGGCGTTTGTGGCACGAAGCCAACGGCGCGCAGCAGCGCCATCTCAAGCCCCGAGGCAGGGGTTGGCGCAAAGGCAAGGTCCTTACGGCCAAGCAATAAAATCTGATAGAAAAGCTGCACCTGCTCCGGGCTTAACGCCTTGGCCCAGCCAAGGACCATGGCACTGTTGTCGCTTATCTGGGCGCTTGCCGGAGCAAACTGCGCCAGACTGATTTGATGCAGCAATTCGAGTAAAGCGCGCAGCACTTCATCGGCATCCACGCCAAAGGCAAGTGCCGAGCGCGCTGTGGTGAGCAGCGTTTGAATATCACCGCCGCAAAGGGCGTCAAAGAGTGACAGCACCTGCGCGCCATCGATGACGCCAAGCATGGTTTGCACCCCGGCAAGGCGCACTTCGCCGCCGCCAAAGGCAATGGCCTGATCGGTTAAACTGAGCGCATCGCGCATACTGCCTGCGGCAGCGCGGGCAAGGAGTTCAAGGGCGGGCTCATCAAACCCAAGCCCTTCACCACCAAGCACGGCAGCGAGCTGCTGCTGGATTTGGCTTTGGGTGAGCGCCTTTAAATTAAACTGCAGGCAACGTGACAGCACAGTCACCGGCAACTTTTGCGGATCTGTAGTGGCGAGCAGGAATTTTACGTGCTCCGGCGGCTCTTCAAGGGTTTTCAAGAGCGCATTGAAGCTGCTTTTCGACAACATGTGCACTTCGTCGATGAGGTACACCTTAAAGCGGCCACGGCTTGGGCGATACTGCACGTTATCGAGAATTTCGCGGGTATCGTCGACCTTGGTGCGGGAGGCGGCGTCCACCTCAATCAGGTCGACAAAGCGGCCCTGGGCAATCTCAAGGCAGGCGCTGCATTGGCCGCAGGGGGTCGCGGTGATGCCGGTCTCACAGTTAAGCCCCTTGGCAAACAGCCGGGCCAAACTGGTTTTACCCACCCCACGGGTGCCGGTAAACAGATAAGCGTGATGCAGTCGTTGCTGGCCCAGCGCATTGGTCAGCGCGTGAAGCACGTGGGATTGACCCACCACCTGGGCAAAATTGGCAGGGCGCCATTTTCTGGCCAACACCTGATAGGACATGTCACTCCCCAATGGAACTAGCGGTCGGGAGCTTGTGTCCCGTCATGGGTGAAACATACCACGCGACGGTGGTGGATGCCATAACACCATGACAGGACTGGAACTGCGAAGCGTTAAGCGTTGGATTAATCGCCTTCAAACTCACACAGTTTCACGATTTCAAGGCCGAGGTTCTCAAGGCGCTTCTCGCCACCAAGATCCGGCAACGAAATCACAAACGCGGCGTGGGCCACGTTGCCACCCAGACGACGGATAAGCTTTACAGTAGCTTCGATGGTGCCGCCGGTGGCCAGCAGATCGTCCACTACCAATACCTTGTCGTCAGCTGAAATCGCATCCACATGGATTTCCAGGGTGTCGTGGCCGTATTCCAGCTCATAGCTTTCGCTGATGGTGGCGCGGGGCAGCTTACCGGGCTTACGCACAGGTACAAAACCCACGCCCAGAGACAGCGCGAGCGGCGCACCAAACAAAAAGCCGCGGGATTCAGTGCCCACAACTTTGGTAAAACCGGCATCCTTGTAGCGTTCAACCAGCAGCGTCATTGCCGTCTGGTAAGCGGTGTGATCTTCCAAAAGGCTGGTCACGTCGCGAAACATGATCCCGGCTTTCGGATAGTCGGGAATGGTTTTAATGCTCTGCTTAATAAGCGCCAAGCTGTCTGCGTTCATAGGATGTTCACATTCGATTTGCCGGCATCACACCGGACTTTGACAACAGAAATTGACAACAAAAAAGTCCACCGGCGTGGACTTCATATTTAATCCGGCTAAAGCTTAAGCCCCTTTAACCACGGTTGCAACTGCATCGCCCCTGTGGCCGTGGCACTGGTCACAAAAACCGCATTCAGGGCGAATCTTCAAGCTCAGGCAGGCGGTAGAGGTAAAGCAGCAATGTCAGCAGCAATACCAGCAGCAGGATTTTCACCCACAACAGCGGCACCAGCGCGATGCTCAGCATAAAGCTGAGGCTCGATAGCAGCATCGCCTTACGCTTCAGCCCCTTGCGAATAGCCTTCTTTTGCTCCCAGTTGGCAAGTGCGTCGGCAAACCAGGGATGATTCAAAAGCCAGCGGTGCAGCCGCTCGCTGGAGCGGGCAAAACAAAAGGCGGCCAGCAGCACAAAAGGCACGGTCGGCAACAGGGGCAAAAACACCCCGGCAATGCCGAGCAGCAAACTGATAAGCCCTGTAATGAGCAATAAACTGCGTTTTATCAACCGCCTCGCCTCGCGTTAACCGGCGCTTACCGGCCACAAAAATACAAAAGCCACCCGAAAGAGTGGCCAAGTATAACCAGAGGCTCGGCTTAAATTAAGCCACACACCTTCAGCCACTGCAGGGTAGCTGGCAGGGTTGGCACCAGCAGAACCAACAGGAAACCAATAAGATACAAAGCGTTAAAGGGCTCTTTGAAATTAGCGTCCATGTGGACTCCTCTAGAATGTATACGCATCGGGTGTGACGCGGCTCACAAAATGAGCGGCATTCTAGCGGATTGGTGCAGCCAATAAAACTGATGATTTGTAGGGTTATTACAACTTTTGCACGATAACACCCTTAAGTGCCATATTGTGCAGTAAATCGGCCACGCCCTGATTGATTGCGCTGCGCTCGAGTGCCGGATACAAGCTCGCCAGCTCATCCATGAGCGCAGGACCACAAACCCCATCCGCGCGCTCAATCAGTGCCAGCACCTGGGCGGTGAGTGGATTCAATTTAAGAAAGCTCACCTCATCGGCACTGTCGCGAAAAAGGCAAAAATACTGTGCACTCACAGCGGGCTCGGCAGGACGGTAATCCACGCTTATCTGCTCGACCTGATAATGATACTGGGCAATTCGGCAGTGACTGGCGAGCAGCAGCGGCAACTCAAGATAGCGCTTCGCGTCGATGTCCTTCGCACTGAAAGGCGCCCGGTCCGGCGCATCCGGCGCTATCGCCACCACCAGCTCAAGCCATTCGTAATGGGCAAGCTCCTGCATAAAAGGCGGGTCGCAGGGTTTTGATGTGCGCGAACCGATAAACTGCAAAAACTCACCGGCTATGCCGACAAAAAGCGGGTTCTGACAATCGTGATGGATAAAAAACTCCCGCACCAGAGCCTGCCAATCATCAACCGAATACAGGCTTTTCAGCACCGGAAAGGCATTGCCCACAAAACCGCTGACATTATTGAAAAAAAGCTCGCGGTAAACCGCCATGCGCCGCGCCTCTATGCCGTCGGGGCAGGGCCTCGATGGCTCACGGATAGCAGCAATAAATTCATCCTGGATGGCTTTAAGGCTCATACCGCCCTCCGCGCGTTGCTTTCGCTCCCAGCCACGTGCTGGCGACTGCTTGAATGCAGCGTGCGGATGCGGCGGATTTCTTCAAGCAGCACCGGGGTTGGCGGAATATTGAAATCCCGCTCAAGCAAGGTTGGCAGCGGGCCATGCATGGCGTAACAGTCCTTGAGCAGCTGCCACACAGGGTCGATGATATCGGCGCCGTGGGTGTCGACTATCAGATCCGGTGCCTCAACATAGTGCCCCGCGACATGCAAATAGCGGATGCGCTCGGTTGGCATGGCGGCCAAATAGGCCGACGCATCGTAGCCATGATTAATCGAATTCACATAAATATTGTTTACATCGAGCAAAAGGGCGCAATCAGCTTCCTCGAGCACCGAGAGCACAAACGCCTGCTCGCTCATTTCGGCGCCGGGGGCGGCATAAAAAGAGATGTTTTCCAGAATAAGCGGCCGCTCGAGTATGTCTTCAACCTGCCGGACGCGGGCAGCCACGTGGCGCACCGCTTCGCCTGTAAAAGGCATGGGCATCAAATCGTAGAGATGACCGCTGCCGGAGCAGTAGCTCAGGTGCTCGGAATACACATCAATGCCATGAAAGTCCAGAAAGGTTTTGATATTTTTGACAAATTCCACATCCAGCGGCGCGCTGCTGCCGATGGAGAGCGACAGGCCGTGACAAAAAAATGGATGACGCTCGGTCAAAGTTCGGAACTGCTTGCCAAACTTACCGCCAAGCGCCATCCAGTTTTCAGGCGCGACCTCGAAAAAATCAATTTCGCTCGGGGCCTCGGTGCAAAACTCGTCAAGCATTTCACGCCTGAGTCCAAGTCCAGCCACCAGATTTAATGCGGCATCTGACCCTGCTTTTGGCGCTGTGTCTGACACTGTACTTAAGGGCATATATGAGGATGCGACTGCCATGAAATCTCCTGCCTGAAACCTTGCTGCATCACATTAACAAACAGGGCCGACTGGCGGCCCTGCATCAACACCAATCAAGCCTTAGTGGGCGCCGCCGCACTTGCCTTCTTTGGCCTTCTCGCCACCGCACTTGCCTTCTTTGGCCTTCTCGCCACCGCACTTGCCTTCTTTGGCTTTCTCAGCGCCTTTTTCGCCAGCGGCGGCTTTCATGGCTTCACCACATTTGCCTTCGCCGCACTTACCTTCTTTGGCCTTTTCGCCGGCTTTCATGGCTTCGCCGCATTTACCTTCGCCGCACTTGCCTTCTTTGGCTTTTTCGCCGGCTTTCATGGCTTCGCCACATTTACCTTCGCCGCACTTACCTTCTTTGGCCTTTTCGCCTTCGGTGGTTTTCTTGCCTTCACCGCCTTTCACTTCATCGCTCACCAGCTGGTAACCGGCCTGCATTTCAGTAAAACCAAAGGGATTGGCCTGCGCCTCAGAGGCAAACGCTGCGCCTACCACCACAGTACCCAGAGCCACCGCTGCTGCGGTCTTTTTCATTGTGTTCATGTGCTTATCCTTCTGTGTTTCAGTGATTATGCCCGGCACGGGTCGTAACCGGTCTGGCTATCTAGACCTTGGCCGGTGAAGATTTATTGCAAAACCTATTCATCCTCACAAAAAAATTTTTATTTTTGTGCAAGGAAATGAATTTACCCTAGTCAGTTTTCCATGCCTTATCAAGCATCCATCCGTTGGCAGCGGCCAGTTCGCAAGCTTTCCTTGGCGAGTTTGGGGGCAGCAGGTAAAATGCCGCCCCGACCATCCACCTGCCGGACCTTTTAGCGTGCGAATTATTTTGGCCCCCATGGAGGGCGTACTCGATCATCTGATGCGGGAACTGCTCTCCTCCATTAACCCTTACGATATGTTGGTTACGGAATTTGTCCGGGTGGTGGATCAATTGCTGCCGGAAAAGGTGTTCTATCGCCTCTGTCCTGAGCTTAAAAATGACGGTCTGACCAAGAGCGGCACCCCGGTGCGGGTGCAAATTCTGGGGCAGGAGCCGGGCTGGATGGCGGAAAACGCCCTGCGTGCCATCACCCTGGGCTCTCGGGGCGTGGATGCCAACTTTGGCTGCCCGGCCAAGATGGTCAACCGCAGCAAAGGCGGCGCCGTGCTGCTGCAATACCCTGAGTTAATTCACGATATCGTTAAAGCCATGCGTGATGCAGTGCCAAGCCACCAGCCGGTGACCGCCAAAATCCGCCTGGGCTATGAAGACAAGAACCTCTTTATGGAAAACGCCCTTGCGGTGTATGAAGCAGGCGCGACCGAGCTTGCCATTCATGCCCGCAGCAAGGTCGATGGCTACAAGCCGCCAGCCTATTGGGAATACATCACCGAAGTGCGTAAGCGCCTGCCCATTCCGGTGATTGCCAACGGTGAGATCTGGAGCCGCGACGATGCGCTGCGCTGCATGGAAGTGACCGGCTGCGACAGCATCATGGTTGGCCGCGGCGCACTGTCGCTGCCAAACCTCGGTGCCAGCATCAAGGGCGACACACCCTACGACTGGGCCCAGACCCTGCGACTGATGGTGCATTACTCCGAGCTTGAGATGGATGGCACCAAGGCCACCTACTACCCTGCCCGCATCAAGCAGTGGTTCAGCTATTTAAGCCGCCAGTACCCCGAGGCCGATGCGCTGTTTCGCGACATCCGTATTCACAAAACCACCGATGACATCATAGGTGCCCTGCGCACTGCCTGCGATGAATTGGCGCCAAGCCGCGGCTGATTAAGCAACTTCTTAAGCCGCACACAGGCCTTTTGGCCCGACGGGGTGCATAAATTACGGCGATTTATGCACCCAAAGCCCATCTTTTCGCCGTCCGGCGTCAAAATCGCGCGCTGTTTTGATTTGCATCATAACGGCCTTTCGTTGGCCAACTAGACTGAAATCCTGCGTTTACCTTTGGATGACCAAACGACAGGGGATTATCGTGAGTACACCCAACACCAGACAAGCCTTGTCCCAGCTTGAAGCCAAACTCAGGGAAGAGATTGCGGCGCTCCCCACTTGCGGACTGTCAGAGGCGGCACATAGCGCAAGCCTTGGCGAGCTGATAGATGCAATGACGCGGCTCCATCTTGCGGACGAGCCGATTTATACCCGCCTGACCCGCCTCGATGCAGCACTGTGCCAGCTCGACCTGGGGCTCTATGGCCTGTGCGCCGATTGCGAAGCGGAGATTGAGCCAGAGCGACTGCTATGCGATCCGACCGAGCAGCGCTGCTGTGGCTGTGACGATCATTACCGGCACGAGCATCGCCATGAACTGCGGCTGAATCACTGATCCCGTATCGGTGAACCCGGCGGCACTTTGTGTTTTGCCAGAACGCTTTGGACATTAAAAAAGCCTCCCAATCGGGAGGCTTTTTGATTTCAGGCAATGACGTTTAGAACTTCTGATTTAGACGCACGTAGAAGGTGCGGCCGAGCACATCGTACAGACCGACGTTGGCATCGCGGTAATCGGCATAGTTGTAGAAGGTTGGCGCCTCTTTATCAAACAGGTTGTTGATCCCAACCGTTACCGAGCCATTCCACGGATGCTGATAGCCCACCTGCAGGTTATGGCGGAAGTAAGACGGATAATCGATGTAGCTGTCGTCATCTTCCAGCGCGCGCCAGTAACCGGCGTCCTGGCCGCCGATGTAAACCGTGGTCCAGGCGGCGCTGAAGGCGTCATATTTCCAGCTGGCGGTCAGGTTACCGCGCCAGTCCGGCGTATCGGTAAGACCTGCGTAATCAATCATCTCTGACTCTGGGTTGTCCTGCTTTTTGAAATCCAGCACATGGGACATTTCCAGCTTGAGATTAAAGTCGCCTACGTTGGTTGGCAGGTTATACGCGGTGACAAAGTCAAAGCCTGAGGTCTCGACGGTGGCGATGTTACGTACGCCCGCTTCAACAAACTCAATCTTGCCGTCGCTGCCGCGGTGCACAAAGGGCGAGCCGCCGTTACGGATTTCTTCACGCAGTATGTCATCCACACCTACCGACTCAATCTTGTTGTCGTAGGTGATGGTGTAGTACGACAGCTCCACGTTCCAGTCGTCGGTGACGTTCCATACCGCGCCCACGGTCAGCGAGTTGCCCTCTTCCGCCTCCAGATTCGGGTTACCGCCGTACCAGGTCTTGTGCTGGTTGTTCTTGTTACAGTAGTTGGCATCTGTGTTGCCCGGGGTATTACACCAGAGATTGTCCACCGCCTTTTCAAAGCTCAGCGACTGAGATGAGAACATCTCGCCCATGTTGGGCGCGCGGAACGAATCACCGTAGCTGGCACGCAGCAGCAGGTTGTCCACCGGACGCCAGCTCAGGCCAAGCTTTGGCACCAGCGCATCGAAGGTGGAGCTGTTAACCACAGCACCATTGGCACCGGTGAGGCTGCCTTCCTGATCGTAACGCTCGTAACGCAGCGCCGCTGACAGCTCCACATCCGCAGGCAGCCCCATCTGGAACTCCACATAACCTGCGGTGCGGTCGCGGGTCGCGTCCACATCGTCGCCGCCCGAGCCACCGGAAATAATACCGGCCGCCGATTCAGGATCGGATGTCTGCTTAAACTCAATCATTTCATACTCGGCGCCGGTCACCATGGCCAGAGTCAGCACGTCGTTTTCAAGCAATGTGGTAGACACCAACCCATCGATTTGGGTGCTGTCAAACTTGCCCTGATACACGCCGGTGTGGGCGGCAGCGCGGTACAGCTTGCTCATCTGCTGGTTCCACTGGTCATAACTCATGCCGGAGGTGTTGAAGATGTCGTAGTTGCCGCTGTCGATTTCACGCTGGATGATGGAGTCGTTCACCAGGTTGTAGTTGAACGAGTTGGTTTTGGAGGTCGAATGCTGGGCATTGAGTTCCCAGTCAAGCCCGTTGCCGATATCGGCAAAGCCCACCAGGCCGCCCATCACATCAAAACTGTCGGTCTCGGTGAGGGTATCGCGCTCACCAAGCTGTACCGAGCGCAGGTACAGGGTCATGTCGGCGCCGGTAGGGTTAAGCGGATTATCGGCGCCCATCACCGGATAGTTGGTCGACACCGGCGTGGCGGCATAGCGGGTGTTGGTTTCAGCCAAAGAGGCACTGGCGCGGCCACGGAAGGTGATATTGTCGCTCAGCTGATAGCTGAAATTTGACAGCAGCGAGTTACGGCTCTGATCGCCAAACAGCTTGGTCACAGCGCCATAGCTGTAGAAGCAGCGGCCATTGTTTTTGCCATCGGTGCCGTCGGAGACGTTTTCGGTGTCTTCACAAATCGCCGAATTGCTGTAGAAGGCGTAAATGGGCTTGCCCTTGTCATCCAGCTTGCCGGTGTTGTAGTAACCGTTCGGCACCGAGCTGAAACTGGAATACGCGCCATAGCTTGGGTCATCAAGTTTCCACACATCGCGATCAAACACCGCATCCGAGTCGTAATGCTCGAAGGTTAAGGTCATGTTGCCGCGCTCGGAGTTAAAGCCGGTGGCGATGGACAAGCGCTCAGCATCACCGCCTTCAACCTGTGGCATCTCCATGTTGTAATCAAGCTCAACGCCATCAAACTCTTTTTTGGTGATGATGTTGATTACCCCGGCGACCGCATCTGAGCCATATACCGCCGAGGCGCCGTCACGCAGAATTTCAATCCGCTCAACAATCGCCATCGGAATTTGTGAGGTATCGGCAACGGCACCTGAGCTTGAGCTGGTGCCAGGCATGCGCCGGCCGTCCAGCAGTACCAGAGTGGCGGACGAGCCCAGACCGCGCAGGTTGACGCTGCTGGTTGAGCTTGCGCCCGAGCCGTAACCTGAAATACCGCGCCATGAGCCAAAGCTGTTGATGGCGGAGTTGTTCAGCACGTCGGCCACGGTTTTTTCACCGCTCATTTTAATGGCAGAGGCATCGATAACGGTGACCGGGGATACGGTTTCCATATCCACCTGTTTAATACGTGAGCCGGTAACTTCGATACGCTCGACTTTATTGGCAGCGTTTTTATTCTCAGCGGCTTCTGCCACCTCATTGGCTGCGCCAACAAAAGACACTGCCATTGTTGCTGCTGAGCCGAGCACCAATATTCTTCTGATGGCCTGAGCCGACAAAGACATATTTGCCATGTGTATCTCCCTGTTATTTATTTTTAGTCGTTAATTGCTGAACACTGAAGTTAACAATTGGTTTTGCTTTTTATTTTTTATTAATCGCATGTTGCGATTCGGATATTACTATCCCAAGCAATAACCAATTTGGTCAACGTGATTCACGTCAAAAATAGACCAAAGAAAACAATTGATACAACAGGAATTTAACAACTACAAATCAACAACTTAGCAGCAGATCAAAGAAAACAAACAAAGCAACAAGAGATACATAAGGCTACAGATGTAATTAAAAAGGAGGCGACAAAAACAATTAACACACTTAATCAATATCTGTATCAATTTGCTTCTGAAATAAAAAAGCCTCTGTCATTAACAGAGGCCTTTCAACATTAATCGACGGATCAGAACGTCATTTCAACAACCATATAATATTCACGGCCAATTACTGAGTAGTAAGAGCGTGGATAATGTGGCCAGGTGGTCTGGGTGTAATCGATTTCAGGACCGGCGTCGAACAGGTTATTAATACCGGCAGACAGCTTAATGCCATCGTTGACCAGATAACTTGCTGACCAGTTCACTTCAACATGATTGTCGATAGTCACGGCGTACTGTGAGTCCAGACCGTTGCTGACGAAGTAGTCCATGTTGTCGCCGTTCATGCTGTCGATGTATTTAACAAGCACATTGGTGGTGAAATCTTCATAACCCCAACCAAGGTTCAGGTTGGCGCGCAGCTTGGGCGCTGAGCCTTCGCCGTCAATCAGATCCAGCGGCGCCGAGTCAGGGGTCAGCTGCTCTTCCCACTCCAGCAGGTAGGTGCCTTCAAAGCGGGCGCTCCACTCACCGTAGTTGCCGCTGTCGTAGCGATAACCGAGGCCAAAGTCGATACCCGAGGTTTTCTGGGATGACATGTTGATGGCCTGAGTATTCACCTGCACCAGCTTGCCGGTTTCATCACGGACAATCTTGTCACCGAACGCATCGGCATGATCCAGAATGTACTGGGCCGATGGATCGTTCACCAGATTGTCGATGTCCACCATCCAGTAATCGAGGGTCAGGTTGAAATCGTTGTAATCCCACACCATACCCAGGTTGTAGTTTTTGCCGGTTTCGGCTTCAAGTTCCGGGTTGGCACCCACTGTGATGGGCAGCGACTCAATCTTTTGACACTCGGGCGAGTTTGGATTACCGCTTGCCTGGCAGCGCGGGGTATCAATCACTGTGCTGTAGGCGGCGGTTGGCTCGCCAAACAGGCGCTGCATGTCCGGCGCACGGAAGGTTTCGGCATACAGACCACGGATAAGCAGGTTATCCAGTGGACGGTACTCCACCGCCACCTGCGGGCTGAACTGACCGCCCACGTCTGAGGCATCATCGTAGTAGTCGTAGCGGCCGGCCAGGGTCATGGTCAGGCTGTCGAGCAGCGGCAGCGCCACTTCGGCATAGCTTGCGTACTGCTCACGCTCACCGGCGGCCGAGCTGCCACCTTTGCCAATCACGCCACCATTGCTGGTGAAACTGTCGGAGCGGTCGTAGAACCACTCTTTGCCAAACTCAACACCCACCGCGTAAGCAACGGTACCGGCTGGCAGTTCAAAGCCGTCACCGGAAATACCGGCGGTGAAGTTGGACAGGGTGCTCTGGCCTTTTTTGTTGCCTTCGTAGTTGAGCATGTCGGCATCTTCGGCGCTGATAACATCAAAGATGGATTTGCCGTTTTCACCGGACGTCAGGTAATCAAACATACCCTGATAGGTTGGTGAGCCTGAGCTTCTGGACTCCACGCTCTGACGGGCGATAGACCAGGAGGTATCGTACTCGATGCTGTCGGTGATATAGCCCTTGCCGCCCACCAGGAACGAGAAGTTGTTGGTTTCAAAGTCTGAGGTACGTGGGCCAAGCTCCGACAGACGGCGGGTGTAGAAGTAATCGCCATCGGCCACAGTGGCAAAGTCGCCGCCAAAGCCAACATTTTTGTCAAAGGTCTGGGACATGCCCTTGCCCTTGTTGTACACAGTGACCTTGTCGCCGGCCACGTTGAACATCATGTCGTTGCCCAGGGTCGCCGACTCGATTTCGGTGTAGGTGGAGGCATGGGTGTAATCCATGCGGGCATAAAGCTGATGATCGTCAGCCAGCTCCTTGGTCAGATTGACCATAGTGGAGTAACGCTTCTGCTCCGGCATAAAGTCACGCTGGGCAGAGCGGTCAAAGCCGCAGCGACCGTTTGACATCACCACATAACCGCGCGCCTCACACTCTTCAGTGCTTAAGGTGCTGACCAGCTTATTGCCGGTTGCCGTTACCAGGTTGGCGCCGTAAGAGCTGTATCCGGCATAAGGCTGACCCGGAATGACATCTGTGCCCCACTCAGGTCTGTCGCTGCCTTTGAGCGCCGTTCTGTCTTCGTATTCGGCGAAGAAGGTCAGGTTGGCATCTTCACTCGATACGCCGGTCATGAAAGAGAACTGGTTGTTCTTCAGGCCGCCGTCAACCGTGTCAGAGAAACGGTATTTAAGATTGGTCTGCTCCACATCCTTTTTGAGGATGATGTTGATAACGCCGCCCATGGCATCGGAGCCGTAAATGGCCGAGGCACCTGTGGTGAGGATTTCAATCCGCTCGATGGCACCCAGTGGGATGTTGGCGGTATCCACAAAGCTGTCGGTGCCACCGGCACCAAAGGGATACTTGGGCACGCGCTTACCGTTGATAAGCGTCAGCACCCGGCCTGCGCCCACACCGCGCAGGTTTACCGCCGACGCGGCGGGGGTGAAACCGTGCACTTCCTGCTGGGTCATGGAGCCGCCGGAGTTCTGCGACAGGTTGCCAAGCACGTCCTGCACCGAGTTAAAGCCACCTTTCTCGATATCATCGGCACTCACCACCACTACGGGGGAGGCATTTTCCATATCGGTACGCTTGATGCGGGAGCCGGTAACTTCGATGCGCTCAACCTGAGCACCCGCCTCGGGGGCGGTGTCCTGCGCCTGGGCTGACATGGCGACAGCACCCATGGCAAACAAACCAAAACGTACCGCTTTGGCTACTGCAGTTTGCGTTGACATTGTGACTTTCCTTTACTGTGTTATGGCAGCACGAGGGAGAGGTTAAAGGCTGCACTTATTATTGATAACTGAGTCGCTCCCTTGACGAAACTTATCAACAACAGCAGCAATATCAACAGCTTAATTGTTATCAACGCGCTAACGCGGGGTTGCAAATGTAATCCCGAAAAGACTAATTCAATGGATTCGGCGATACCGAAATTCATGCTTTTCAGTCACTTGTACGGATTGGCATGGAGGATGAGTAACACAGACGTATTACAACTGAGCCCCGGTAAAGTTCCCTTGCATTTTGGGCCGATTTGCAAAAGCCGGAGCAAGGTCACAGTTGGGCTGTTTTTGTGCTGATCGCAAAGCATAAAAAAAGGAGCCAAATGGCTCCTTTTTTAACCTTCTCAACCGATTAGCGAGTGCGTGGGCACAGCTCGTCAGCAGCGAAGAAGTAAGCAATTTCGCGCTCGGCAGAAGCCAGAGCGTCAGAGCCGTGAACGGCGTTCTCGTCGATGCTTACAGCGTAGTCAGCACGCAGAGTGCCACGGGCAGCCTGAGCTGGGTTGGTGGCGCCCATGATTTCACGGTTAGCCAGAACTGCGTTCTCACCTTCCAGAACCTGAACCATGATTGGGCCAGAAGTCATGAAAGCAACCAGAGCGCCGAAGAAAGGACGCTCGCTGTGCTCAGCGTAGAAACCTTCAGCCTGCTCTTTGCTCAGGTGTACCATCTTGGCAGCGATGATCTTCAGACCAGCTGATTCAAAACGGTTGTAGATAGCACCGATGTAGTTCTTGGCAACTGCATCAGGCTTGATGATAGAAAAAGTGCGTTCGATCGCCATAACTAGCTTCCTTCAATAAGCAAGTTGGAAAAATTCGCGCGGATTATAAGGGATTTCTGACGCAAATCCTATCTTTATCAGAAACACAAACGCCGCGGCATGGCATTTGGCGCATACAGCGGCGTCACAATTGGCAAACCCGGTCTATTTATTAGCAGAACAGTGTCATTTATGGCGCTTAACCCACCAGACACCGGCCACCACGGCTATCAGCGCCAGTGCTGGCAAGGCATCCATAAAGTGGTGATACAGACCAATCCCGCCGTGACCTTCGTGGGCCATGGCGAGCGGAGTAAAGAGCAGCAGGGGCAGTAGCGATTTCATGGTGTGTTCCTTGATTTATAAGCATTGGCGCCGCCCATGGCGGCCATGTACCAAGCTTACGCCGCGCTCAACAATCAATGTTGATAGCGATCAAAGTTCACAAGTTCTCACAATGCCTTAACTCAAAAAAGCGCTAAAGGTCACAGTTTGACCATCAGCCCTGAGGGCCGCTCAGCTTGGGTCTTTTCAGGACCGACTTTTCGATATAGGCAATAATGGAGCCGGCCACATCCTTGCCGGTGGCGCCTTCAATGCCTTCAAGCCCCGGCGAGGAGTTTACTTCCATAATGAGCGGGCCGTGGTTGGAACGCAGCAAATCCACCCCGGCAACGCTGAGGCCCATGGTCTTGGCGGCGCGAATGGCCACCGAGCGCTCTTCAGGGGTAAGTTTTACCAGCGACGCGGTGCCGCCACGGTGCAGGTTGGAGCGAAACTCCCCCGGCGCAGCCTGACGTTTCATCGCCGCCACCACCTTGTTGCCAAGCACAAAGCAGCGGATGTCGGCGCCATTGGCCTCGCGGATATATTCCTGCACCATGATGTTGGCTTTAAGGCCCATAAAGGCTTCAATCACGCTCTCGGCGGCCTTGCGGGTTTCGGCAAGCACCACGCCTATGCCCTGGGTGCCTTCCAGCAGCTTTATCACCAAGGGGGCGCCGCCCACCATATCGATTAAGTCAGGAATGTCCGATGGCTTGTTGGCAAAGCCGGTGATGGGCAGACCAATACCACGGCGGGACATCAGCTGCATTGAGCGCAGCTTATCGCGGGAGCGGGTCACGGCCACCGAGCCATTGAGGGTATACACGTCCATCATTTCAAACTGGCGCAGCACAGAGCAGCCGTAAAAAGTGATGGATGCGCCGATGCGCGGGATAACCGCATCAAAGGGCGGCAATTCTTCCCCGGCAATATGAATGCTGGAGGCACGCATATTGATGTTCATATAACACTCGAGGGGATTGATAACCCGTACCTCATGGCCCCGCGCGGTGGCGGCCTCCACCAGACGGCGGGTGGAATAGAGCTCTGGGCCCTGAGACAAAACGGCTATCCGCATTCATGACTCCAACAAAAGAAAAAGCCCGCGAATCATACGCGGCTTTTGGCCAAATGCAATCGCGCCGACTACAGGGAATGACCTATGCCGATAACTATAGCGAGCAGGCATAAAAAAAAGCCAGTGCAAAGACTGGCTTTCGTACCTTGGAAGGATGGGCTTGGGCTGCACCATGGGTGTCAGCCGGAGCACAGTAATCAGCCTTCGCTGACCATATTCACTGTGTATTTGGGGATATCGACCACCATGTCGCAGTCAACCACCTTGGCCTGACAGGACAGACGGCTTTCGGGCTCCAGACCCCATGCCTTGTCGAGCATGTCATCTTCGAGCTCGTCGGAAGGCTCAAGCTCATCAAAACCTTCGCGCACAATCACGTGGCAGGTGGTGCAGGCGCAGGACTTTTCACAGGCGTGCTCGATATGGATCCCGCAGCGCAGCGCGACGTCCAGAATGGTTTCGCCGACCTTGGCTTCTGCAACAGCGCCGTCCGGACACAGTTCTTCGTGAGGCAAAAATACGATTTGCGGCATGATGTTACCTATATAGTGTCGACCGATTGGCCCTTGAGGGCATTACGGATTGAATTGTCCATGCGCTTGGCGGCAAACTCCTGGGTCTGCTCGTCGAGGCGCTCGATGGCGGCCTTGATGGCATCGCCATCGTCCTGACCGGCAACGGTAGCAAGCTCAGCCATGGCGGCGGAAATGGCGGCAAGTTCGGTTTCATCCAACAGGGCGCTGTCTTTGGCAAGTGCCGAGTGCAGCGATTCCAGCACCCGCGCGGCTTCAACCTGTTGCTCGGCCAGCATGCGGCGACTGATATCTTCCTTGGCATGCTTCATCGAGTCTTTGAGCATGGTGGCGATTTCAGTATCAGACAAACCAAAAGACGGCTTCACCTGAATACTGGATTTCACCCCGGTGGATTTCTCCATGGCGGTGACGCTCAAAAGCCCATCGGCATCCACCTGGAAGGTAACCCGAATGTGGGCGGCACCGGCCGCAAGCGGCGGAATGCCCTTCAGGGTAAAGCGTGCCAGCGAGCGGCAATCCTGCACCAGCTCACGCTCGCCCTGCACCACGTGGAAGGCCATTGCGGTCTGGCCATCTTTAAAAGTGGTAAATTCCTGAGCGCGGGCCACCGGAATGGTGGTGTTGCGGGAGACAATTTTCTCCACCAGCCCGCCCATGGTTTCGATACCCAGCGACAGCGGAATAACATCCAGAAGCAGCAAATCTGATTCAGGCTTGTTACCCACCAGAATATCGGCCTGAATGGCAGCGCCAATGGCGACAACGCGGTCGGGGTCAATGCTGGTGAGCGGCGTTTTGCCAAAAAAGCTTTCAACTTCGGTTCGTACCAGTGGCACGCGGGTCGAGCCGCCCACCATCACGGTTTCGAGTACCTCGGTAGTATCAATACCGGCATCACGCAGGGTGCGGCGACAGGCTGCGATGGTCTTTCTTACCAGCGCGCTGATAAGGGCATCGAATGCTTCGCGGGACACGTCGCAGCGATAGTCCTGCCCGTTAAAGCTTAAACGGGCTTCGGCAGTCGCGGCGTCGGTCAGGGCTTCTTTTACCCGCCGCGCCTCAATCATCAGCTTACGGCCAAGCTCGCCGCTGTCGCCATCAAGGCCCCACTGGGCGGCCAGATGGTTTGCCAGCAGGTGGTCAAAGTCATCTCCGCCAAGCGCCGAGTCACCGCCGGTGGCCAGTACTTCAAATACGCCACGGTTAAGCCTGAGCACCGAAATATCGAAAGTACCGCCGCCAAGGTCGTACACGGCAATCACCCCTTCCTGACCTGAATCCAGGCCATAGGCGATGGCAGCGGCGGTGGGCTCGTTCAGGAGACGCAGCACTTTAACGCCAAGGAGCGCGGCTGCATCTTTGGTGCCCTGACGCTGGGCGTCATCAAAATAGGCAGGAACCGTGATAACGACGCCTTCGAGGCTGCCGCCAAGGGTTTCTTCGGCGCGCTGAACCAGAGGACGCAAAATCTCTGCCGACACCTGCACCGGATTCACCACGCCCTGGGGCGTATTAAAAAGCGGCAGGCCATTGTCGCTGGCGCTGAAATGATAAGGGAAACGTTGGCTGCCGGACTCAATGTCGGCGAGACTTCGGCCCATAAAGCGCTTCACCGAGACTATGGTATTAACCGGGTCGAGGGCGCTGAAAGCCTCGGCCTGATAGCCAACCTCAATGCCATCTGTGCCAAAACGTACGATGGAGGGCAGTGAATGACGGCCTTCGGCATCGGCCAGGGTGCGGGCTTCACCGCTTCGGACGGCGGCCACCAGCGAATTGGTGGTGCCCAAATCGATGCCAACGGCGAGTTTATGCTGATGAGGCGCGGCGCTCTGGCCCGGCTCGGCGATTTGCAATAGTGCCATAGGTGTCCAACATTACTTGCGCTGGCGGCAAAGGCCGCCGGGTGAAAACGGGATAATCAGTCCAGCAGGTTGTCTTCGGCCCGCTCGAGTTCCTGATGCAATTTTGCCATAAATTTAAGCTTGCGTACCTCGTTTGCCGCTGTGTGCCAATCCTGCTCTGTGTCACTTTGCAGCAGCTGCCGCAATCTGGCGCTGACGTCAGTCTGGAAGGCTGAGAAAGAGCGGTACAGCGCATCAATCTCACGGTGAGGATCGCGGGCCTGGGCTAAGTCTTCGAGGGCTTCGCGCCATTCCATCTGCTGCATCAAAAAGCCGGTGTCACGCACCGTCTGGGTTTCATGCCGAATATCCACGCCCTTTAACGCCAACAGATGCTCGGCGCGGCGGACAGGATCTTTCAGGGTTTGAAAACCGTCATTGACCATGGCGGTGCGACTGACGGCGAGCAGTTTTTCCTGCTCGCTGGCGGCAGCAAATTTGTCGGGGTGCACGGCGCGCTGCAGCTCACGGTAGGTTTCAGCAAGTGCAGCGGCGTCTATGTCGAAGCCTTGGGGAAGATTAAACAGCTCGAAATAGTTCATCTAAGCAGATTATACGGTGAAGCTCTCGCCGCAGCCGCACTCTCCCTTGGCATTGGGGTTGTTGAACTTAAAGCCTTCGTTCAGGCCTTCCTTGACAAAATCGAGCTCAATCCCAGCAAGGTAGATAAAGCTCTTGGCGTCGATGACGATGTTTACACCGTCAATTTCGTATACTTCGTCATCGTCGTTGAGTTCATCCACGAACTCGAGCACGTAGGCCATACCCGAGCAGCCGGAGGTTTTAAGCCCCAGTCGCAAGCCCACGCCTTTGCCACGGTTGGCAAGGAAGGCACGGACCCGCTCGTTGGCTGCGGGTGTCATAGAAATCGCCATACGGACTCCGGATTACTTGGCTTGCTTGTGCTTGTACTCTTCCAGGGCGGCCTTGATGGCGTCCTCGGCAAGAATCGAGCAGTGGATCTTCACCGGTGGCAAAGCCAGCTCTTCTGCAATGTCCGTGTTTTTGATGGCGGCGGCTTCTTCGATGCTCTTGCCCTTCACCCATTCGGTGACCAGCGAGCTTGACGCGATGGCGCTGCCACAACCGTAGGTTTTGAACTTGGCGTCTTCGATGATGCCGGCGTCGTTGATTTTCAGCTGCAGCTTCATCACGTCACCGCAGGCAGGCGCACCCACCATGCCGGTCACAACGCTCGGATCGTTTTTGTCGAAAGAACCCACGTTGCGTGGATTCTCATAATGATCAATTACTTTTTCACTGTAAGCCATGATACTGCTCCAAATCTCTCAAACCACTATCAGTGGTGAACCCACTCAACCTTGCTCAAATCGACGCCGTCTTTAAACATCTCCCACAGCGGAGACATTTCACGCAGCTTACCGATAGAGCCCTGGATGATACCTACTGCGTAATCCACGTCTTCTTCGGTGGTAAAACGACCGATGGAGAAACGGATTGAGCTGTGGGCCATTTCGTCGCTGAGCCCCAGTGCACGCAGCACGTAGCTCGGCTCAAGGCTTGCCGATGTACAGGCAGAGCCGGAAGATACTGCCAAATCTTTCAGAGCCATCATCAACGATTCGCCTTCAACAAAGTTGAAGCTGACGTTGAGGTTACCGCAGTAACGCTGCTCAAAGTCACCGTTCACATAGGTTTCTTCGATGTCTTTGATGCCGTTCCACAGGCGATCGCGCAGGGCCAGAATACGGGCGTTATCGGCTTCCATATCGGCTTTGGCAATGGCGGCGGCTTCACCCAGACCCACGATTTGATGGGTGGCGAGAGTGCCACTGCGCATACCACGCTCATGGCCGCCACCGTGCATCTGGGCTTCCAGACGGATACGTGGCTTACGGCGAACGTACAGGGCGCCAATACCTTTGGGGCCGTACATTTTGTGGCCGGAAATCGACATCAGATCCACTTTTGACTGCTGCAAATCGATAGGCAGCTTGCCAGCGCTCTGGGCAGCATCAACGTGGAAAATCACTCCCTTGCTGCGGCACAGCTCACCGATGGCGGTGATGTCATGCACAACACCGATTTCGTTGTTAACGTGCATCAGGCTCAAAAGGATGGTGTCGTCGCGCATGGTCGCTTCAAGGCGCTCCAGCGGGATGATGCCGTTGGCGCCCGGCTCAAGGTAAGTCACCTCAAAACCTTCACGCTCCAGCTGACGGCAGGTATCCAGCACCGCTTTGTGTTCGGTCTTGCTGGTGATGATGTGCTTGCCCTTCTTGTGATAGAAGTGCGCCACGCCTTTGATAGCAAGGTTATTGGATTCGGTGGCACCGGACGTGAACACGATTTCACGGTGGTCGGCATTGATAAGCTCAGCCACCTGGGCACGGGCGATGTCCACGGCTTCTTCAGCCTGCCAGCCATAACGGTGGGAACGGGAAGCCGGGTTACCAAAGACGCCGTCCATGGTCATGAACTGCATCATCTTCTGCGCAACGCGGGGATCCACCGGGGTCGTTGCGGCATAGTCTAAATAGATAGGAAGCTTCATCACACACTCCGTACTTCGCAGGCCCGAAGGACTGCTTAACAACGTACTCGTTTTATTTTTATGGCTGCACAGGGTCTTAGGCAGACGCTCTGTGCCCTCTGTGTATCTCGTCCTGCTTGACAGAAATAAACTGCACGTCGCGCTTTTTCATCAGCGCGGCAAGACTGATACCATTTAAAAAGTCAGAAATCTGTTTGCTGAGATCGCCCCACAGCGAGTGGGTCAGGCAGCGATGGCCGCCCTGGCAATTGCCGGCGCCCTGACAGCGGGTGGCATCAACGGATTCATCCACTGCATGCACCACCATACCCACCGAAATATCTTCAGCTTCGAGCCCGAGGCGATAACCGCCGCCCGGCCCGCGAACACTGGCCACCAGGCCATGTTTGCGCAATTTGGCGAAGAGCTGTTCAAGGTAGGAAAGCGAAATCCCCTGACGCTCGGAAATATCGGCCAGAGGCACAGGCCCTTGGGCGGAATGGATAGCCACATCCAACATGGCTGTGACAGCGTAGCGGCCTTTAGATGTCAGTTTCATAACTACCATAGCTCCGATTTAATCTGATGCTATTGGACCATATCCGAGTAATTTGGTCAAGTATAAGACCAACTAATTTACTCAGGTATTGTGGTTTCTATCGGAACTGGCGACTGCAATGGCAAGCTAAAATACCCCCGCGCTCAGCTGGGGTATTTAACCTTTTTTTAAGCCATTTTTCAACGTAAAAAGGCCGCTTCTGCGGCCTTGGTGGTCAGATAATGGGATCAAACTCATCAATTGCATTCTGACGCTTCTCGGCGGCAGCGGCTTCCGCCTCGCTGAACTCACCCACATCGAGCTGCGGCAGCTTCTCAGTGCACACATTGCCGCCAAGGCGTTGCAGTTCGCTGCAAAGCTCCTGCACTTTGGAATCCATCAGGTGCATATGGTCGAGCATCTGGCCAATGGCATTGGCCACCGGATCGGGGTTTTCCGGCGATACTGCATAGGCATCGAAACCATATTTCTTCGCCATGGCCGAGCGCCGCTCAGTGGTTTCTTTGGACTGACTGGACGGCGTTGCCACAGCGCGGCCTGGAATACCCACGACGGTGGTATTGGCAGGCACACTTTTTACCACCACAGAGTTGGAGCCAACCCGACTGCCCTCACCCATGGTGATTGGCCCGAGAATTTTGGCGCCGGCACCGACCACCACATTGTTTTCGAGTGTGGGGTGACGCTTTCCTGCGTTCCAGCTGGTGCCGCCCAAGGTAACCCCGTGATAAAGCGTGCAATCATCACCGATATCGGCGGTTTCACCTATCACTATGCCCATGCCGTGGTCGATAAAGAACCGCCGCCCTATGGTGGCGCCGGGATGGATTTCCACTCCGGTAAGCCAGCGCGAAAAGGTAGACAAACAGCGGGCCAGAAAACGCCAGTCTCGCTTCCACAATTTGTGGCTTATCCGGTGCAGCCAAATGGCGTGCATGCCGGGATAGTTCAGCAGGATTTCAATGGCGCTGCGCGCCGCCGGATCCCGATGATAAATGGAGGCTATGTCTTCTTTGAGCCTGGATATCACACCCATGTCTGTTCCTTGTGATTATGTGAAGCTTACTTCTTATTACTGCCAACCGCCTTTTCGATGGAGGTAAGTATGCCGCGCAGAATATTCATTTCGTGGCTCTCAATTCGAGCCTTGGTAAACAGGCGCCGCAGTTTGGTCATCACCTGCCCCGGATGGTTTTTGATAATAAACCCAGTACCTTGCAAGGTTCTTTCAAGGTGTTCGAAGAATCGCTCATTTTCTTCAGCGAGCGGATACTCTTCGACCTCTTGCGGCTTGTCGGTCAGCTCAAGGTGCGCGATGCGGGTTTCGTAGCAAATAATTTGCACCGCCTGGGCGAGGTTGAGCGACATATATTCCGGATTCGCCGGAATAAACACATGGTAGTTGCAGGCCTGCAGCTCTTCGTTATACAGCCCGTGATTTTCACGGCCAAACACGATGGCGACCGGACCTGTGGTTGCCTGCGCGGCAAGCTTGCCACCGGCCTGACGCGGGTCAAGCAAGGGCCAATCGAGGGTGCGGCTGCGCGCTGAGGTACCTATCACCAAAGAGCAGTCTTTGATGGCCTCGGCGAGCGAGCCAACGATAGTGACATCTTTTAAAATGTCGCAGGCACCAGCTGCCAGCGCCACCGACTGTCCATCAACTTCGCAGCGAGGCTCAGCCAGATAAAGATTTGATAAACCCATGGTTTTCATGGCTCTTGCGACCGAGCCTATGTTACCGGGATGAGAGGTGCCCACAAGGACTACACGGATATTACTGAGCATGAAACAACTTAATTTAATTGATAAAATCTTGAGCCCTGCAGTTTACCACAGGGCACCTCAAAACCTTATATGAAAATCTGTAATTGATATGCCTGCTGGTTCAGGTATAATGTGCGCCGCTGATTTTTCCGTTCTTTAACATCCAGGGGATTGCAATGCATCCGATGCTGACCATCGCCGTGCGCGCCGCTCGCGCTGCCGGACAAACCATTATGCGTGCTTACACGGATCTCGACCGTGTTGAAGTGAGTGCCAAAGGTATCAATGACTTCGTTACCAGCGTAGATAAGGAAGCAGAAGCAGCTATCGTTTTCCAGATCCGCAAATCCTACCCAGACCACACCATCGTGGGCGAAGAGCAGGGTGAAAACCGCGGTACCAATAAAGATTACATCTGGATCGTCGACCCCCTGGATGGCACCACCAACTTTATGCGTGGTATCCCCCATTTCGCCGTTTCCATCGCCCTGCAGTACAAAGGCAAGACTGAAGTTGCCGTTGTTTACGATCCTGTTCGTGACGAGCTGTTCAGTGCCGTACGCGGTCAGGGTGCCAAGGTGAACGATCGCCGTATGCGCGTGACCAACGCCCAGGACCTGAATGGCACTATCATCGCCACCGGTTTCCCATTCAAATCACGTCAGCACACCCAGACCTACATGGCTGTGCTGAATGAAGTATTCGGTCAGTGCGCCGATCTGCGCCGTGCCGGTGCTGCTTCTCTTGATCTGGCCTATGTTGCCGCCGGTCGTATCGACGGTTATTTTGAACTCGGCCTCAAGCCTTGGGATATCGCGGCTGGCGATCTTATCTGCCGTGAAGCAGGCGGCACTGTGACTGACTTTACCGGCGGTCACAACTACCTGCTGTCAGGCAACATTGTTGCCGGTACCCCAAAAGCGACCACAGCGCTGGTTAAGCTGATGCGTCCGCTGCTGAACGATGCGCTGAAACGCTAATCGTAATAAGCATTTAAAAACCGCCTCCGGGCGGTTTTTTTGTTTTTGTTCGCTGCTGAGTCTGCAGCGTGGGTCACAGAAAACCATCAAATAATTTTACATGCATAATTTTTGCACCTTATAATATCCGACAATTTCACTCAGGCATGAAGGTGTACCATGCATAACATTCACGATCCGCAAAAAGCACTCGCCACGCCTGCCTTGCTGCGGCTGGGATTCAGGCCGTTCTTTTTGTTTGGCACCCTGATGGGGCTTGCTGGGGTGCTGGTTTGGGTAATGGCGCTGCTTGGTGCCTTTACGTTTACGCCCCACGGCGGCGCGCTGTGGTGGCATGGTCATGAGATGCTGTTTGGCTTTGTGAGCGCGATTATCGCGGGCTTTTTGCTGACAGCGGTACAAAATTGGACCGGCGTGCCAAGCATCAGCGGCAAACCGCTGATGCTGCTCGTTTTACTCTGGCTGATGCCTCGACTGCTGTTGCCGTTTTCGGCCTTGCCACTCTGGTTGGTGATGCTGCTTGATGTGGCATTTCTGCCGGTAACGGCACTCGTGCTTGCACTTAACGTGCTTAAGGTAAAGCAGTGGCGAAACCTGGTGTTTGTACCCATATTGCTGCTGCTCGCAAGCTGTAATGCCCTTTCTTATGCCGCATTGCTGCAGGGTGACGGCGCACTTGCCCAAAAGGCGCTCTACAGCGGCGCGCTTGCTATTATCCTCATCGTTTCGCTGCTTGGCGGTCGGGTCATTCCGTTTTTTACCGAACGCGCCAGTGAGTATCAACGTAAACCCAACCTGCCCTGGCTCGATGCCGCGACCTTTATTGCACTTGGACTGACTATCCTCGCCTGGCTGCTCGGCATTGATGCAACGCTGCGCCCATTGGCGGGATTGAGTGCATTGGTGATATTTGTCCGCTGGTCGCGCTGGGGCTGGCAATACAGCTTCAAAGTCCCCTTGCTGTGGTCACTGCATTTAAGCTTTTTGTTTATCCCGATTGGACTGGCATTAATTGCAGCCGGGCAGCCTTTTTCAGCCGGGCTGCATGCTCTGGCCGCAGGCGGCATGGGCGGAATGATCCTCGCCATGATGGCACGGGTATCTTTGGGTCACACCGGCCGGCAACTCATCCCGCCCAAAGCGATTGTTGTGGCCTTTGCCATAATGCTGCTTGGGGTAATCCTGAGGGTGCTGGCCGGGTTGATGCCCGCCCATTTCACCTTGCTTATCAGCCTCGCGGCCTTTGCCTGGGTTACCGCCTTAGGCTGCTTTGTGATTTGCTATGGCCCAATGCTGATGCGCCCTCGGGCCGACGGTCGCCCTGGCTAGCGCAGATTTTACCCGATTGTGAACCCTGTCACGCGCTTTTCACACGCCGGCGCGCAAAAGGCTGCTACCATCGCAGCATGCAGGATACAGGGAGAACATGATGGATTTTTACCGCAGTTACGGCTCAAAGCTGCTGAAAATGACCGAGAATCTGGTGCTTATCATTATCGCGGTAGCAACAGTGGCGGCGATAGGGCAGGAAATCGCCCACATTCTCAATATGGGCAAGGTCACACTGGCAGATTTGCTGCTGCTGTTTATTTATCTTGAGGTGCTGGCGATGGTGGCCAACTACGCGGAGTCGGGCAAGCTGCCGGTTCGCATGCCGCTTTATATCGCCATCGTCGCACTGGCGCGCTACCTCATCCTCGATATGAAGGCCATGGACGACTGGCGCATTCTGGCGATTTCCATCTCGACCGTAGTGCTGGCCGGCGCCGTGGTGGTGATCCGCTGGGGTCAGCTCAAAATGCCCTACCCCAAGAATCAGGAATACGACAATTAGTTTTTGCAATCATGGTCATAAAGCCGGCATTCGCCGGCTTTTTTTCATTCCGTATTTGTCAGTTATTGGTATTCTCCTGTAAAAGCAATTATGCTGATTTTTAAGCGCTTGTTAATGCGCCAAAGGAGAAGGCCGCGATGGATGACAATCCAAAAGAATACGAAGAAAAACGCAGATCGCTCAGGGTCGATATGGAAGCGGAGCGAATTGTGCTGCGCTGGACCGATAAAAGCGGCGCAGAGCAAGTCGATAATGGCATCTGTATCGACCTGTCCAGACGGGGAATATTGTTCGAGTACCGCTTGCCTTTTGCCCTGGGCGAGCTGGTTGAAGTGACATTTAATCCGGACACCGACAAAGAAAACACCATTCAGGGCCAGGTTTGTCGTTGCAGTGAGGCACATGCTCACAGCTTCCACATTGCTATGCAGTTGATTTAAACCGCGCTTTTCTATCGCTTCGGTGATGCTGTTCTATACTGGTGAGAAAGGCTTGGCTAAAACGGAGCACAAACTATGATTTTGCTGGTCGGTGGGGAAAAAGGTGGCAGTGGCAAGAGTTGCCTTGCACAGAATATCGCGGTTCATATTACCCAGAAATTCAATGCCAATGTGCTGATGGTCGACTGCGACCCGCAGCGAACCACCTCGGACTGGATCCAGGCCCGTAACAACGACCCCAGTCTGCCGCAAATCAACTGTATTCAGCTTTACGGCAAAATCCGCAACGATTTGCTGAGCCTCAACGAGCGGTTTGATTATGTGATTGTCGACTGTGGCGGCCAGGATAACCTAGCCATGCGAGCCGCCATGTCGGTCGCCACCTATGTGGTGGTACCGCTGAGGCCAAAGCGCCGTGACCTTAAAACCCTGCCGCACATGGAAGACATGCTGACCACCTGTAAAATGGTCAATCCCAAGATGGTCGCCACCGTGGTGCTGACCCAGTGTCCGGCGCTGCCAACCCAGGCAAAACGTATTATTGAAGCCAAGGAAGTGGTCACCTCCTTCGGACTGCGGGTGCTTGATTCAGTCACTTATTGCCGTAACGTTTACGACGACAGCGAGGAAAAAGGCTCCTCGGTCATCGAAATTGAACCGGACGGCAAGGCTGCTGAAGAAATTCGAGCAATCGCAGATGAACTTCTCGCCATACCGCCAGAAAATTCCTATGAGCTTAACTGACCTTAAACGCAAAAAGCCAAAACTGGATCGCGGTCAGGTCTCGGTTGATGACTTTATCGAAGATGCCAACAACTACGCCTTTGGCAGGCCGACTATTCTGGATGAAGACGGCAAAGCCATACGGGCAAAATTCGGGCTGGATAAATCCACCACCAAGGTGTATCGCCACGCCACCTTCAGCCTGACCACCAAGGCCATCGACCAGCTCGACAGCCTTGCCAAACAAACCGGCATCGCCAAATCCAAACTGCTGCGGATCCTGATTAAGGAATTCCACGACAAGAGTTCAGGCGAGCAAAGCCACATTCTGCTGCGTGGTGAAGACGAGCAGTAAGCCGGTAGCAACGTTGTCCGGCCTGCTCTCCCGGGCTGGACACCGTGTCAATGATGACAAATACGCCCCTTCTCTGTTGTCAGCCCCTCGGCGCACTCAATTACCTTGCCTTTTCGCCTGAGCAGCGCCAGTAAATCCATTGCCGATAATTCGCTGGCGCTGCAAGTGTGAAAGCGGCACTCGTCACCAAAGGTTTTGTGAATAAGCGCAATTAATGCGTCTTGAGTCAAAGGTTTGCCATGGGCTAACATCAAGCCCATCACATCATGGCCGTGTACTGAACGAGTCAAGGTGTGCTCCTGTTGCTGCAATTATGTCTGTATATTCGCTGTATGCTGCTGGTTTGCGCTATGTCCACGCTATGAAGCACCAATGCTACGAAGCGCCAATGCCCGGCATTTATGTGATTACACAGCTGCGGATTTGGCCGGAGAAACGGCGCTCATAGCGCTAAACCGGTCGCAGTTCTTAAAACGGGCAATTGCCGCACACCTTATACCCTGCGCAGAATGGAGATTCTCTGCGCCAGCGCAAACATCTGCCACATGAGGCTTATCAGGAGAGCTTGAATGCCGTTGATCCTGCTGTTGACCCAACAAATGTGCCTCTATCTGGTGTTTGTCTACCTTGCCAGTAAAACGCCGCTGTTTAAGGTGCTGACCGAAAGCGCCCCCCGCCTGCCGCACAAAGTCATTATTTATTTGATGTTTTCAGCCTTTTGCATCATGGCGACCTACTTTGGTGAGCAAACCCATGGTGCCATCGCCAATACCCGCGCCATGGGTGCTGTGCTTGGCGGCTTACTGGGCGGGCCGGTCACCGGCTTTTTTGTCGGGCTCACCGGCGGATTGCACCGCTACAGCATGGGCGGCTTTACCGACCTTGCCTGCGCGCTGTCAACCACCCTTGAGGGCCTGTCGGCGGGGCTAATCAGCCTCACGTTGAGGCGCAGTGGTAAAAGCGAGCTGATTTATCATCCGTTTGTGGCGGGTTTTGTTACTTTTTACGCCGAAATCATGCAGATGCTGATCATTCTTTTGGTCGCCAAACCCTTTGATGATGCCTGGGGGCTGGTGCAGCAGATTGCGCCGCCAATGCTCTTGGTTAACTCCATGGGCGCGGCGCTGTTTATGAGCATGCTTAGGGATCAAAAGACCATGTTCGATAAGCTGTCGTCGGCATTTTCCACCAAGGCGCTCAAGATTGCTGAGCGCAGCGTGGGGCTGCTGTCGCAGGGCTTTAACGAAACCACCAGCGCTCAGGTGGCAAAAATCGTGATTGAAGAAACCAACGTGGGCGCCGTTGCCATTACCGACCGAGACAAGCTGCTGGCTTTTATCGGCATTGGCGCCGATCATCATTTGCCGGGCACGCCCATCGCCTCAAAAATCACCCTCGAAGCTATCCGCGATAACAAAGTCATGTTCGCCGATGGCGTGGAGATGCCCTATGCCTGCTCGATTTCGCCCCAGTGCCGTTTGGGCTCAAGCCTGGTTATTCCGCTTCGAAGCGACACCGAAGTGATAGGCACCATCAAACTCTACGAGCCCAAAAACAAGCTGTTTATAAACATCAACCGCACCCTCGGCGAAGGGATAGCCCGGCTGCTGTCCAACCAAATTTTGTACGGGCGGGTTGAGCAGCAAAAAAGCCTTCTGACCCAAACCGAACTTAAGCTGTTGCAGGCGCAGGTTAACCCGCACTTTTTATTTAATGCACTCAATACCATAGGCGCAATTACCCGCCGCGACCCGGATATGGCGCGAAGCCTGTTGCAAAAGCTGTCGCAGTTTTTGCGGATTAACCTTAAGCGCAGCCCCGGGCTCGTGACGCTCAAAGACGAGCTTGAGCACATAGATGCGTATCTTGGCATTGAAAAAGCCCGTTTTATCGACCGCCTCAGCGTGAATATCGCCATCCCCGAGGCGCTGCAGCACTATCGCTTACCGGCCTTTACCTTGCAGCCAATCATTGAAAATGCGGTAAAACACGGCACCTCGCAACTGCTCGAGCCGGGGGTGATTGAGGTGCAGGGCTCTGCCAGCGCGGATTGTGTATTACTTGAGGTGACGGATAACGCCGGCCTTTACCAGCCAAGTGAGTCCTGCGAGGGGCTTGGGATGAACCTGGTGCATAAACGCATTCAAAATCAGTTTGGCAAGCAATATGGGGTGTCGGTAACATGCGAGCGAGAATGCTTTACCCGCGTTACCATCACCCTGCCTTTGGCACAATAACAGCAACAACGGAGACAAACGGCGCGTGATTTCCTGCATATTGATAGATGATGAGCCCTTTGCCCGGGACGAGCTTGCCGAGCTGCTGCTATCCCACGCGGATGTCAAGGTGGTGGCCTGCGCCAGCAACGCCATCGAAGCCATTCAGGCGATTAATGAGCATAAGCCGCAGCTGGTGTTTCTTGATATACAGATGCCGCGCATCAGCGGTATAGAGCTGCTTGCCATGCTGGATAAGGCCACAATGCTGCGGGTGGTGTTTGTTACCGCCTTTGATGAATTTGCCATCAAGGCCTTTGAGCTGCATGCCTTTGATTATTTGCTTAAACCCATAGATGAAAAGCGTCTGGCACACACCCTTGAGCGGCTTCGGGGCGACCTTGAGCCCAGAGATTTATCACCACTGGCGCCGCAAACCTTGTCGCACCTGCCCTGCTTCAGCGGTAATAAACTCAAAGTGGTTCCCATTGAGGAAGTGGAGTTTATCTTCAGCGATTTGGGCGGCGTGCATGTGTCGACCAGGGCCGGCATGGTGCACACCCATCTGACGCTTAAAATGCTGGAGCAAAAAACGCCGCTGATGTTTTGCCATCGGCAGTATTTAATCGCGCCCTCGGCAATTGCCGAAATTGAGCTGATTGACGCCGGCGCCGAGGTTATCACCCGTCTTGGCAAACGCGTTCCGGTTTCGCGCCGCTATCTTAAGGAGCTGAAACAACATTTCGGTTTTCAATGAGCCCTGTTGCCAACGCCAATTCAAACCCGGTCCGATGCATTGACCGCCGCCTGACGATAGTAACAACCGCTTAACGGTGAATTCTCTCCGCTTAACAGTTCGTATCAACCGCTCAACAGGGCATATCAACCGCTCACCCAAAAGCGTCCCCCGCTTGCTGCCGACATCAGTAAACTGGTAAGCACTCAAAAAAGGGGAGACTAACAAGATGAGCTGGTTTTTACTCTGTGTCGGCTTACTGATTGCCGGCTATTTTATTTACGGCGCCTTCGTCGAGAAGGTGTTTGGCATTAATCCCAAGCGCCAGACACCGGCCTTCGCCCAAACCGATGGCGTTGACTATGTGCCCATGTCCAAGGGCAAAGTGTACTTAATTCAGCTGCTGAATATTGCCGGTGTCGGTCCTATCTTCGGCCCCATTCTCGGTGCACTCTATGGCCCGGCGGCCATGCTGTGGATTGTAATTGGCTGTATTTTTGCGGGTGCAGTGCACGACTATTTTTCGGGCATGTTGTCGGTTCGAAATGGCGGCCAATCTGTGCCAAACCTTGCCGGTAAATACCTAGGCAAGAGCGCCAAACACTTTATGAACGTGTTCGCGACCATACTGCTGCTGCTCGTTGGTGTGGTGTTTATCTCGGCTCCTGCGGGCCTGCTCGCTAAACTCACCGGCATGAGCGTGAGCATTTTCGTCGCGGTGATTTTTGTCTATTACCTTATCGCCACCATAGTACCGGTCGATAAAATCATCGGTCGCCTCTACCCCTTCTTCGGCGCCCTGCTGCTGTTCATGTCTGTGGGTCTAACTGTAGCGCTGCTGGTATCTTCCGAGCACAGCCTGCTGCCCGGCGTACAGGCAAGCGACTTCCTCCAGAACCTGAACCCCAACGACATGCCACTGTGGCCTGCCCTCTTTATCACCATCGCCTGCGGCGCCGTGTCTGGCTTTCACGCCACTCAGTCACCGCTGATGGCCCGCTGCATGGAAAACGAAACCAACGGCCGCTTCGTGTTTTACGGTGCCATGATTGGTGAAGGCATCATTGCGCTGATTTGGTGTGCCATCGCGCTGTCGTTCTTCGGCGGCGTAGAAGGACTTGCCACCGGCATGGCCGGCAACCCTGCAAACGTGGTGTATGAAGCCTCTACCGGCCTGCTTGGCGTAGTCGGCGGCTTTATGGCGGTGCTGGGTGTGATTATTCTGCCTATCACTTCAGGTGACACAGCATTCCGCTCTGCGCGCCTCATTTTGTCTGAGTTCTTCAACATGCCTCAGACCAAAATCTCCAAGCGTCTGGTGCTGGCAATCCCCCTGTTCGTGATTGGTGGCGTGCTGACTCAGGTCGACTTTGGGGTTATTTGGCGCTACTTCGGCGTTGCCAACCAGGCGACTGCTGTGCTGATGCTCTGGACTGCCTCCGCCTACCTGATGCGTGAAAACAAGCTGCACTGGATTTGTACCGTTCCGGCGCTGTTTATGACCACTGTGGTCGTAAGCTTCCTGCTGAACTCCGAAACCCTGGGCGCCGGCTTGCCGATGACCTTATCCACGGTAACCGGCATCCTGGTATCCCTCGCGGTAGCGGCGCTGCTGATTGTCAAAACCAAAGGCAAGGGTGTGGAGCTTGCCGAAGAGGTGTGACGCTAAGTCTTCATGACGTCAAAAGCCGGCATCTGCCGGCTTTTTGCTGCCAAAAACCGCTAAAGCGGCCGCTATGTTCATCGGATCCCACTGTGAGACGTCCAATAAACAGTTAAAACCGCGCCGCGCTGTGCTTTAGCCAGCGGGCAGTTTACAATAGCGCCATCTTTTGCCTTTTTACTGTCAGGCTTTGCCTGTGGTACCGCCCATGTCGTCGCAACCCAATAATCCCCTCCACGGCCTCACCCTCAAAGCCATGCTTGAGCATCTGGTCGATACCTTAGGCTGGCCGGTTTTAGCCGATAAAATCCGCATCCGCTGCTTTGCGGTGGATCCCTCTCTGGATTCAAGCCTTAAGTTCCTGCGCCGCACCTCCTGGGCGCGCACCAAGCTCGAACTCCTGTACCTTACCGAGCAGGGTTTCAGCGTACCGGAGCTCAAAGACAAAGCCGACAAAGCGGACAAGCGCGATGAGCGCGTAAGCAAGGACCGCAAAAGCCCCCAAACCCGTACAGATACCGGCAACGCTAACCGGAGCGGCAACACCAACCGGGGCGGCAATGTTTGGCGCAGCGAAAAAACTGATGACAAGCGCCACGAGGGCGCAGCTGAAAAGCGCAGCGACAAAAAATGTAATAAGCGCGGTGACTGGCCAAGTGATAAGCACAGCGAGCACGCGAGTGAAAAGCGCGCTAATAGACCAAGTGATAGACCCAGTGACAGAAGAAATGACAGGGCAAGTGACAAGCGCGGCAGTAAGCATCCTGCCAGCGCTCCTCATCAAAGCCGCGAGCCCGCAAGGCTCAAGGGACAGACTCTGACGCTGAAAAAGCCCGAAGACCGCAACATCAACACAGTCAAAGCCGACAAAGCAGATAGAGCAGATAACTCGGCCAACGCCAATATCTGGGGCAAGCCCAAAGGCGAAGCCGAGTAAACAAGCCGTTAGCTGAAGCTTTGACTTTGACTTTGGCTTTGGCTTTGGTTCTGGCTTTGACGCAGCCTCACAGCGGCAAACTGAAAAACAGACGCCACACGCCCTCACCGGCAACGCGGCTGTAACTCACCCCGAGCCGGTCGATGGTGGCAGGTTCAATCCCCATAGGCCGGTCGAAGGCAAGGCTCATTCCGGCCTCGACCGTGCTGCCCTGCATCAGCGCCCCCACCGGCTCATCTGCAAGCTCGCCTCGGCCAAAATACCAGTGCAGCGCCATAAAAAGCCTGGGCTCCATAAAGCGATCGAGCGCATAAAAACCAAGCCCGACACCTGAATCGACCCCGGTGGTGAGCGCCGAATAACTGTCATCCGCGCCCCGCTGAATACTGCGATAGCCAGCACTGTAAAAGCGGCTGACCCACAGCGGTGAATATTCAGGCGCGCCAAAGGCATACAGGGTTGAAATACCGGCCGACAAAATGCCCACATTGCTGCTGTCTGAAAAATTATGGCCAAAACCGATATCGAAATAGGCCTCCATTGCAAGCTTTTCGGTCGCCTGCCAGTGATATTCGACTCCGGGGGTCAGGGTGACCGTGCCAATGGCGTCGGGAAACTCGCCGTCAGGCAAATCCTGCCAGCGGTAATTGAAAAAACCCACCGACAGCGGCACGCGCAGCATCAGCATACCGTTATTGGTCGCTTCGATATCAAAACTCAGCGGCACGTTGGCCACGGCGGCGGTGTCACCGGCGGAAGAGTAAATACCGCTGCCAAGGTAGTTGGCAAAGGCATAGTGATTGACCTCTGGCGGCTCGGCGGCAGCGACGGCCAGGGGCAGGCATAACAGCGAAAAAAAGAGTTTGGTTTTCAATGGCTGCGGTGCATTCAGCAACGAATGCACCGACTATAAAAGGTTTTTAGCGCCAGCGCCAGCGACGTACGGCGCACAAAAGCGCAGCGGCAATTGCCAGCTTAATCCTGATGATCGCCGGCGAAATGCACTTCGGTCATCATATGGCCGAGCTCATCGGATTTGGTTTTAAGATAGGCTTCGTTATAGCGGTTTTTCCCCACCTGCAGCGGCACCCGCTCCACCACATCCATGCCCACTTCCTGCATGGCTTTTACCTTGCGGGGATTGTTGGTCATCAATCTGACCCGTGAAATGCCAAGGTGGGCCAACATGGGGGCAATCATATCGTACTTGCGCATATCGGCGGCAAAGCCGAGCTGCTCGTTGGCTTCGACTGTGTTGGCGCCTTTATCCTGCAACTCATAGGCGCGGATTTTGTTCAAAAGCCCAATACCACGCCCTTCCTGACGCAGATACAGAATAAAACCGCGGCCGGTTTCGGCAATGCGCTGCATGGCGGTTTGCAGCTGAAAACCGCAGTCACAGCGCAAACTGAACAGGGCGTCACCGGTCAGGCACTCGGAATGGATGCGGCCAAGCACAGGCGAATCACCACTGAGATCCCCGAAGGTCAGGGCAACATGCTCTTTGCCGGTGGTTTCATCTTCAAAACCGTGCATGGCAAAAACGCCCCAGGGGGTGGGTAACTTGGAGGTGGCGACATACTTTATCGACATGAATTTATCCTAACGACAGCGCTCACTCCGTGAGACCTTGGCTTTCCTTGATTGACAACAGCGGCAGATGATACGGCCAGGAGCGCTATTCTAAGCTTTTTTGGCCGTGGCCGAAATACCCAAGTGCCCTGCTGGGAAATAACCGACCGATTGCCAGGCCGTGTGGAGCGCATTAACCAAGCCTGATGCCACAGGTATGGCGGCACTCAGTCAGTCGCTAAGAACTACTCAGTCAGTCACTCGCTACTCAGTCACTGGCGATGAGCCACTCAGTCTCGGCGAGAGCCATCAGCCTCATCAGAAAAACCAAGGTCAGCTTCACAGCCATCACCTTCGGCACGCAAACGCAAAATGCGCTGATTGCTGCTGCCCCTGAACTCAAGCCGCCTGTCTGCCAGTGTCTGCTCAAATTTACCGTCCACCAGCACATCCACCAGCGCCACCACGGCGCGCTGGGCGTCGGTGAGGTGCTCAAAGGTGTAACCTGTCCAGAGCCACACATCCTTGCCTGGGCATTCACGGCGAACCCGTTCAAGCAGCGCCTTGATAGCGGCAAGATTATCGGGCAGCAGCGGATCGCCCCCCGATAAACTCAAGCCCCGGCGGCGGATGCGGGTATCGTTCAAATCCGCTATCAGCCGGTTTGCCATCGCCTCGTCAAACGGATGACCACTGCGCTTATCCCAGGTGGACTGATTGTAACAGCCGCGGCACTGATGCTCGCAGCCGGAGACAAACAGCGTCACCCGGGTGCCGGGCCCGTTTATCACATCCAGCGGAAAATACTGATGATAATTCACGCCACTCCCCGTTACAGATGCTTGACCCGGCGTTTCACTTCTTCCTGTTTGCCGTGGTTGAATGGCCGCGCATCTGGGCTGCCAAGGTAGCCGCAAACCCGGCGGGTCACCGATACCCGGCTTGGTTCATGGTTGCCGCATACCGGGCAGACAAAGCCCTTACTGGTACAGTCAAATTCACCGGTAAAGCCGCAGTCGTAGCACTCGTCTATCGGCGTGTTGGTGCCGTAATAAGGCACACGGCTGTAACTGTAATCCCACACATCCTCGAGCGCCTCAAGGTTATGCTGCATGTTGGGGTATTCGCCGTAGCAAATAAATCCGCCGTTTGCGAGCTCGGGATACGGCGCCTCAAAGTCGATTTTATCGAAGGGACTGACCTTTTTTTCCACATCGAGGTGGAAGCTGTTGGTGTAATACCCCTTGTCGGTGACGCCCGCCACCACGCCATAGGTTTTGGCATCGAGTTTGGCAAAGCGGCTGCAAAGGCTTTCGCTCGGGGTGCTGTAAAGGCTGAAGCCATAGCCGGTTTCTTTTTTCCAGCGCTCGGTCGCCGCCTTTAAGTAACGCACTATGGCCACGGCTTTTTCACGCTGCACAGGCGAGTCGTACACATGCTCCTGTGTGCCATACAGGGCATTAATGGTTTCGTGCAGGCCAATGTAACCGAGTGAAATAGACGCGCGGCCATTTTTGAAAATCGGCTCGATGTCATCGTTTGGTCTCAGGCGCACACCGCAGGCCCCTTCCATGTAAAGAATGGGCGCCACCCGCGCCTTCACCCCTTTTAGGCGCTCGATACGGCAATCCAGCGCCTGGCGCGCAAGTTTAAGCCGCTCATTCAAAATGACGTAAAAGCGGGTTTCATCGCCCTGTGCTTCCAGCGCGATGCCGGGCAGGTTCAAACTCACCACCCCGAGGTTATTGCGCCCTTCGTGCTCCATTTCGCCGTCTTTTTCATGCACCCCAAGAAAACTTCTGCAGCCCATGGGGGTTTTAAAGGAGCCGGTGACCCGCACTACCTGCTCGTAGTTGAGAATGTCCGGATACATGCGCTCAGACGCGCACCTGAGCGCCAGCTGCTTGATGTCGTAATTACAGTCGCCAGCCTTGTGATTAATGCCATCGCGAATGGCAAACACCAGCTTGGGGAACACCGCGGTTTTACGGTTTTTGCCAAGCCCCGCCATGCGCACCTTGAGGATAGATTGCTGAATAAGCCGGCTTTCAGTACTGGTGCCAAGGCCAAAGCCAAAGGTGACAAACGGCGTCTGACCATTGGCGGTATGCAGGGTATTTACTTCATATTCAAGCGACTGGAACGCATCGTGACACTCTTTCTCGGTCAGGGCACGGGCGTAGCTCGCAGCATCGGTAATGCCCCAATGCAGCGCGGTCTGATAGTGCTTGTCATAGCTTTTGGCGACATAGGGCGCGAGCACCTCATCGATACGGTTGATGGTGGTGCCGCCATAAATGTGGCTCGCCACCTGCGCGATGATCTGCGCCGTCACCGCCGTGGCTGTGGAGATGGATTTCGGGGTTTCAATTTCGGCATTGCCCATCTTGAAGCCCTTGGTCAGCATGCCGCCAAGGTCAATCAACATGCAGTTGAACATGGGGAAAAACGGCGAGTAATCCAAATCATGAAAGTGAATATGGCCCGCCTCATGGCCCGCCACCACTTCTTTGGGCAGAATATGACGCTTGGCATAATGGCGCGCAACGATGCCGGCGAGCAAATCCCGCTGGGTGGGAATGACCTTGGAATCCTTATTGGCGTTTTCGTGCAAAAGCGCCGCGTTAGTCTGCTCAACCAAAGAGCGGATTTCCAGATTAAGCCTGCTGGTAGCCTCGCGGCACACGTCGCGGTCGTGGCGATACTCGATATAGTGGCGGGCGACCTCTTTGTAGGGGCCTTCCATCAAACAGTTTTCAACGGCGTCCTGCAGCTCGTGAATTGCCACCTCGGCGCGGCCGGCCACGGCCGATGCCACCACAGATGCAACCGTGGCGGCATAATCACTATCCACCACACCGGCCACGCCCTGAGCGGCAATCACAGCATCCCTGATCCTGGCCTCATCAAAGGCCGCGCGGCAACCGTCCCGTTTGATAACCACTGGCATTGCTAGTTCCCCTTTGTCGATATCATCACTATATATAGAGATGATTTTTTATCCAGGCACAAAATGTAGTGTATTAGGCGACAAATGCCAGCGCGATACCTTGATATGGATCATGTTTGGGGAAAACATAAATTTCCCGAAAACGAAAATCTGTGGCAGGTAGCTTTTTCAAAAAAATCACCCTTGACCGCTGCGGCTTGGGCAGGTAGACGGGGAAAATTAACCAAAGCGAAAGCCTGAACGTCGACGGTAAAACCGCCAAGCTCAGGCAAGCGATAACAGGGAATGGAAGATTGTGCCGCCAGCCGTTGCCACCGCCCCGCGCACATTGATTCAGCCTGTGTAAATGTAGACTGTTTAAAGGCAGGTTGTTTACAGGCAGGTTGTGTACAGGCAGCTGATTTGGCGACAGTGGGTTATGTCGCTGCAGGTTTTGTTGCCGGCGCTGGCGATTTCTCCCTGTCGCCGCGAGCCTGAGTGCCGTCGCCGCGAGCCTTATTGCCGTCTGCGCGAATTTGAGTACCGCGCTTGGCGTGCTTATCGTGAGCAGGCGCTTCACTGCGGCCAAGCATGGCATCAATCAGATGGGCGTTATCCATCACAGCGCGGTAACCTGCATCAATCGCCTCGGCGGCGCGATGAAACTCCATGGTGCCAATGTCGCCAACCCTGGGCACTATGCACACATCGGGCGGATCGCCCATCAAGCGCGCCCGCTTGTGGCGCTGCTGAACAATTTCCATCGACTGGGTCATCACCGCGAGCATGCCCGGGTCATTGCTTGACCCAAGTGAAAATTTATCCGACAGACTGGCAATATAGTCTCGCCCACGGGCAAATAAATCCATAAAGCCCCCTTCCTGCGCGGCCAGCGCCCGCCGCTCTTCCTGCGGCGTTAAGGCTTCACTGCGAAGGTCTACCGGCAGACTCTGGATCCGGCTGCGACGATGTCCATCCAAATCCACCGCTATCACCAAATCCACCTCCAGCGCACGGCAGGCCGACACGGGCACCGGGTTTACCACGGCGCCATCCACGAGCCAGCGATGCCCCTGACGCACCGGCGGCAAGATCCCTGGCATTGAGCAGGATGCGCGCACCGCATGACGCAGATCCCCCTGGCGAAACCACACTTCCTGAGCGCTGTATAAATCGGTGGCCACCGCAATAAAGGGCATAGGCATGGATTCAATCTCGACATCGCCTATGTGGCTTTGCATGATGTCGAACACCTTTTCGCCGCGAATAAGACCGCCGCGGCGCCAGCTTAAGTCCATCATCCCAAGCACATCCCAGCTGGAAAAGCTGCGAACCCAGGCCTCAAGCGACTCAAGCTGACCGTTGGCATAGGCGGCGCCAACCAGCGCGCCGATGGAGCAGCCCGCCACCCGCTCGGGTTTGACATCAAGCTCCAGCAAGGCGTTAAGCACGCCTATGTGTGCCCAGCCCTTGGCCGCGCCGCTGCCAAGGGCGACACCTACGCGCACCGCTCCTGTCTGGCCTGCGTACCCTTTGTGGCCTGTCATCCTGGTTATCATCCTTAAATTCTGTAACGGAAATACGCTAAAAATGTAGCGCGTAGCGGTCTATGCAAGGTCATAGCATTAGCAGCAGGGTATCAATGCCAGACTGACTATAACCACGCTGACTATAACGAAGTTAGGGCGCCTTACACCAGTGATGGGAATCACGGCGGCTGAAATCACAGCGACTGAATTCACAGCGACTGAATTCACAGCGACTGAAATCACAGCAGTGGCAAAACGTGAGCATCAAAATGAGGTAGGAGTGAAAGCATTCCCGACAAAGGGGCTAACGGCTTGAACTCGAAGCCAATGAACAGGTTGAACTGCCGACTAGCGGGCGGAGCTTCGGGACTTAACCATATACCCAAGCCAGCCAAACCAGGACGACAGGGTGACAGCCAAAATCCACCAGCCTTTTTTGCGCGCCGACACCACATCGGACAAGCCGATATGCAGGACCGGGATCATCCAGCCAAAAACCACAATTGCAAGGGCAATCCAGAAATCCATTTGCTGCTCCAGATAGCTGCCGGGCGGGCGCTCAGGGTAAAAAAGTAACAATCGCTGCCCAAACATAAGCCAAAGCGACTGAGGCGCAAAAGCCAAAACGACGATAATTTGACAACCATCACAGAGATTGACACTTAAAAACGTTAGGAATGCAGATGAATTTTGCAGCAAACCAAGGTTGCCATGGCACTGAATCGCAGTTGGCGCTATAATTTGCGGCTTCAATTTTTCCGGAGAGCCTCCTTTGCAATTTACTGATTTTTCCCTCGACAAGCGCCTCTTGCAGAGCCTTAAACACATGGGCATAGAGACGCCAACGCCTATTCAGAGTCAGGCCATCCCTGTCGCCATGAGCGGCAAGGATCTGATGGCCTCGTCCAAAACAGGCTCGGGGAAAACGCTGGCATTTTTGCTGCCGGCATTGCAACGGGTGATTTCCACCAAAGCGCTGTCAAAACGCGACCCTCGGGTGCTGATTTTGCTGCCTACCCGAGAGCTTGCGCAGCAGGTATACGCCCAGCTGCGTTTGCTGGTTGCCAATACCCAATACCGCGCCATCAGCGTGCTTGGCGGTGAAAACTTTAACGATCAGGCCAAGGCGCTTGCCAAAGAGCCGCAGTTTATCGTGGCGACGCCGGGTCGTATCGCCGATCACCTCGAGCAGCGCCATCTGTTTTTGAGTGGCCTTGAACTGCTGATTCTCGATGAAGCTGACCGTATGCTCGATTTGGGTTTCGCGCCGCAGCTTAAGGCCATCAACGCCGCCGCCGACCATCGCCGCCGCCAGACGCTGATGTTTTCCGCCACCCTGGATCACGGTGAAGTGCAGGAGCTTGCCAGCGAGCTTTTGAATGAGCCTGAGCACATTGCCATCGATGCAGTGCACCTTGGCCATGGCGATATCGAGCAAAAAATTATCTTAAGTGACAATCTTGAGCATAAAGAAGCGCTGCTTGAGCGTTTGCTGCAGCAGCAGGATTTCCGCCAGGTGATGATTTTTACCGCCACCCGCCAGGACACAGAGCGCCTGGCAACCCTGCTGGCCGAAAAAGGCCACAGCACAGCCGCGCTCTCGGGCGAGCTGCGCCAAAGCCAGCGCAATCAAATCATGGACAGCTTCAGCCGCGGCCATCAGCGCATTCTGGTGACCACTGACGTGGCCTCACGCGGCCTCGACATTGGCACTGTGTCGCTGGTAGTAAACTTTGACATGCCCAAGTTTGCCGAAGAGTACGTGCATCGCATCGGCCGCACCGGCCGCGCCGGCAACAAGGGCAATGCCGTGTCTCTGGTGGGCCCAAAAGACTGGGACAACTTCCTTAAAGTACAGTTGCTGCTGCGTAAAACCTTCGAGTTTTCAACCCTTGAAGGGCTCGAAGCCAAGTTTACAGGCCTTGCCCCCAAGCGTGCCCGCAAAGCCCCTGCCGCCAAGACCGAAGGCGCAGCCAAAGACAGCAACAAGGCGGCTCCTCGCGCCAAAGCCGGTAAAACCGGACGCGATCGCCGCTTCCATACCGGCATCGACATTGGCGATGCGCCGCTGATGCGTAAAAAGCCCCTGGTCGCGGCGCCGCAGCCCGATTTGCCCGATGACGACGAAGAAGAATTCGAACTGCCTGAATAACGTCAGGCGGCGGTAACACAATATCAACTCAGGCGGTAAACGCCGCCTGAGTCACGAATGAGTAAGGAATAGATATGAGAATTTGTGGTGTAGAGCTTAAAGGTGCCGAAGCCTTTATCAGCCTGGTTGGCTACGACAAAGAAGCGTTTAACGTGCCTGAATGTCGCAAACACACCTTCACCGTAAACGATGCCGCCTCCCAGGAAGTCATTCGCGAATTTCAGTTCGCCTTTGCGAAACTGATGGAAGACTACAAGGTTGAAGAAGTGGTTATCATCGAGCGCGAGCAAAAGGGCAAACTGGCGGGCAGCGCCATCAGCTTCAAGCTTGAAGCCGCCATTCAGCTTGGCAGCCTGCCGGTGACCCTGCTTAAAGCAACCACCATTCGCGAGCAGCTCAAGCGCAACCCGCCGCAGGTGGATTACGAGGTGCTGGGTCTTAAGCGCTTCCAGATCCCGGCCTTTGAAGCCGCCTACGCACTGCAAAACGGCCGCATCTACGGCAAGCTCTGATCCTGCCGGAACTGTCGTAGCGTGAGTCAGTATCTGGCCCATTATCCCGAGCAGGTGCGCGCCCAGGTGGACACCCTGCTTGCTGCCGGTAAACTTGGTCAGGTGCTGGCACGGCGCTATCCGGATTGCCACGATATCCGCAGTGACAAAGCGCTCTACGATTACACTCTGGCGCTTAAAAACACCTTTTTAAAGCGCTCCGAGCCGCTTGCGAAAGTCTGTTTTGACGACAAAATCAGCTTAAAGCAACAGGCGCTTGGGCTGCATACCACCATATCCCGCATTCAGGGCAATAAGCTTAAGGCCAAACGCGAAATTCGCATCTCTTCACGGCTTAAATCGGTGCCCGAACCCTTGCTCAGAATGGTCGTGATCCATGAGCTCGCCCACCTTAAAGAGCGTGACCACAACAAGGCCTTTTATCAGCTTTGCTGCCATATGGACGGCGACTATCATCAGCTGGAGTTTGACTTACGCCTGCTGCTGACTGCGATAGACGCAGGCCAGAGCCCGTTCGCATAAGCCCATTTGCATAAGCCCCTTATCATAAGCCAGCTCGCATAAGTCCTGCCCTTGCACCGCGTTGCGGCTTTGGGTTGCGAGCCTGACACGACACCTTGACTGATAATAGTTTTCATTTAGAATAAATTATCTACTTTTGGTTGAAGCAAGCACCTGTGCCACATTCTCAAAGCCCTTCACATAGTCCTTCACATGGCCCTTCACATAGCCCTTCAAAAAGCCAATCTCATGGTCACGGCCAGTCTCCAGGCGATGACAAGGCCTTTGATATCAGCTGCGGCAAGTCGGGTAAAGCTGAGAGTAAAGCGCAAAAGAGATTAGCCAAGCTTTGCCATAAGGCGGCGCGCAAATCACTGGGGTTGAAAAAAGCGGAATTAAAAACCGCCGTTAATCTGGCCATAGTAAGTGAACTTGGCGACGCATTGATGCAATCATCCAAGGTGCAGGCACTGCCCTGCCCCGCCAAGGGCGAAAAGAAAGCAAGGCAAAAGCTGTTAACCAAACTCGCCCGTCGCAGCCTGATTGAATCGAGCTCCTTACTCAGCACCAAGCCGAGTGCCAATGACGGCGACCTGCCGCGCGCGAATGCGCCCCAAAAAGCACTCAGCATCGCCAAACTGCGTCCGGCCCAGGGCAGCATGGCCTTCGCCCTCACGCCGCTGAAACGCCGCCCCTGCGGCGGCTGTGAGGCGCTCAAAGGCGGTCTGTGTCAGTGCGCGCTGAAACTTGCCAAACGCCGGGCAGGATAAACCAAACTCCGCAACCGCAAGCCGTATCCGCAGTTCCTTTACTCAGCGCACCTTTGGATCAAGCACGCGTTTTATTCAAGTGCTCCGCTGACTCAAGTGCTCTGTTGACCCAAGTGCTCTGCAGCCTTAAGCACTCCGCGAACTTCATCGCGCAAAAACCGCGCCGCTGCACTCCGCCACTGAAATTCCGCCATTGACATTACCGACATTTGCATTACCGGCACAAAAATTACAGCCATGAAAAAAGCGACCCTGAGGTCGCTTTCTGTTGATGCTTTCGAGCACAGTGTCCGCTTTCGCTATCAGCCCAAATTCATCAGCATCTGACGGCTGCGAACCAGCGAGATAAACTCTGACAGTTCATTGGCATTAAGCGCAGTCGAGGTTGGCAGCGATACCTTCATCGGGTCAACCGGACGACCATTGACGTGGAATTCATAGTGCAGGTGCGGACCGGTGGAGCGGCCGGTGTTACCGGACAGCGCAATCACCTGACCACGACTGACGCGATCGCCCTTCTTCACCAATGACTTGGACAGGTGCAGATAGCGGGTCTTGAATTTGTTACCGTGCTCAATCACCACGTACTTACCGGCAAACTGGTGATCAGTCACCATGGTTACCACGCCATCACCGGGTGCAACCACCTTGGTGCCGATAGGTACACCAAAGTCAGTACCGTTGTGCGGCGCTACGCGGCCGGTCACAGGGTGTTTGCGGTGTGAGTTGAAGTGAGAGGTCAGACGCATTTGTTTTTCAAGCGGAATACGCTGGAACGACTTGGCGAGGCTATTGCCTTTGGCGTCGTAGAAGTTGCCGTCGCTGTGCTGGAATGCGGTGATTTCGCGCTTGCCGCTCTTGATTTGGATGCCGAGGATCTGGCTCGCACCAGTGGCAACGCCTTCAACATACTGATCGTTTGCCAGCACAGAGAAGGTATCGCCGGCGCGAAGGTCGCGGGAGAAGTTCAGCTTTTCTTTCAGCAGCGACTCCACCTTGGTGATTTCGGCGGCTGACAAGCCCATGCGCTGGGCGGAAACGTAAAATGAACCACGGATTTCGCCGCTGGAGATACGGTTTTGCCACAGGCCATCGACCACGATTTCTTCGGCGTTAAAACTGCCATCGGCAAAACGGGTAAACACCACCTGACGGGCGGGGCTGAAGTACAGCTCCAGTTTTTGCAGCTCGCCATTGTTGTCGAGCCAGAACTTAATGCGGTTGTCCGGCATCAGGGTATCGAGTGCCAGCACGTTCAGGTCGGCTTCAAGCACCTGATACATGGTTTGCTGGTTAATACCGGCGCGGGAAAACAAACTGCTCAGGGTATCACCCTTGGCAATCAGATAATCATAATGGGGGGTTGATTCAGCGGGCATCACCGGCAAAGGCGCGGCAGACATCTGCGGCAGCAGTGAATCCATGTCCAGTGCCACCGGAACACGCTCGGTTACCGGCTTGTGAGTCACGGGCCACAATACGGAGGCGCCGACCAACAAACTACCCAACAGCAGCACGCGCTTATGGAAGTTGGGTAAACTGGAAATATGCGTAAAAAACATATTGTTTTTATTGTATATTTTAAGCATCAACCCTGAAGTTTCCTGTGTTGCCAGTTATTATTATCAGTGTTTTTTTCCTGTCTTTTTGCAGGAATCTGTCTCTTTTACACCATAAACGGCGTAGAGCACAAGCCTTTTAAGGCTTTCGCATGAAAAACCACACTGTCCGTGGGGGATGCTAAACAAATCCCCAACACGAAACTGTGAGGCAAACGCCGTTTTAAACCTGTCAAGGCAACGTCAGGTTGATTTGACTGCCAAGCGGGCCGCGCAGCACATTTATTAGGGTGCCAATCTGCTCTTTCATCTCGCTGACGTGGGAGATAACGCCTATCATCCGGCCGGAGGATTGCAGGTCAACCAGGGTGCGGATAGCAAGCTCCAGCGCTTCCTGATCAAGACTGCCAAAGCCTTCATCAATAAAGAGGGTGTCGAGCTTAATGCCGCCGGCATAGGCCTGCACCACATCCGACAGCCCAAGCGCCAGTGCCAGCGCCGCCATAAAGCTCTCGCCGCCGCTTAGGGTCGCCACCGGCCGCACCTTGCCGGTGTAGGCATCTTCCACATCCAAATCCAGCCCCGAGGCCTTATTGCCCTTCGCTCTGTCCTCTTTGCGAATAAGACGATAGCGGCCCTTGCTCATTTGCAACAGCCGCACGCTGGCTTCAATCAGCACATCATCCAGCAGCACTCCAAGCACAAAGCGCTGTAAGCTTATCCGCTCGCCGCTGCTGCCACTGGCCGCATCCGACAACGTGCCGATAAGGGCGTAATCGGCATCGAGTCTGGCGCTGGAAGCCGCCTCGGCATCGAGCTGACTTCTGGCGCGGCTCAGCATCACCTGATTATCGTTAATGCCCTGCCAGACGCTTGTAGCCTCAGTAAAGGCCTGCTGCGCCGTGGCTTCCTGCGCGACAAGCGCATCCATCACGGGCGGCGTGTCATCGCCAAGGGCTTCCTGCTGGGCGCTCAGGCGCTCCTTAAGCCCAAGTAAGCGCTCTTGCCAGGCCGTCATCGCCGCCTTTGCCGACGCAAGCGTATCCGCACTCATCCGCGCGCGGATAAAGTCCTGCTCGTCAACAAAGCCTTTGGCGGCAAGCTCAGACTCAAAACGTGCCCGCGCGGCGTCGGCTTTGGCCTTGCCTTCTAACTGTGCCTTAAGCGCAGCCTCGCGCCGCTCGGTGCACTGGTCATGCTGGCTTTGTGCATCCACCAAGGCAGTTTGCAGGCTCCCCATTTGGGTTGAAAGCTGATTGATACTCCCCTGAAGCTCAAGCAGATGGGCATCAAACGCCTGCTCGCTGCCAAGGCGCTGACAAACCTCGGGCATGGTGGCAAGCAGGCTGTCCCGCTCGCTGCGGCCATTGCCAAGCTCCAGCGCCTGGGCGCTGCAACGTGCCTGCAGGGCCTCGATTTGCGAAAGCTGCTGCTTCGCGGCGCTATCAAGCGCTGATAATTCATCATCAAGACCAAGCAGCGTCGACTGCGCCGCCTTGGCGCGGGCGCAGCTCTCCTTTTGCACGGCAAGCTCAGCCGCTTTTTGCTCAAGGCTACTTGCCAGCGCATTGCCAAGCTGCTCAGCATCCGCGGCAAGCTCAGCGCGCATGCCATCGAGGCGCTGCTTTTGCGCCTTATAATCGGAGCGGGCGCGGCTTAAGGCTTCACGGGCCTGCTGCTCAGCGCGCCGGGCGCGGTCAATCTCCTCATCTGAAGGCAGTGTGCCTTCATGGTGGGCCGGATTTGGATGAGCCGTGCTGCCGCATACGGCGCAGGGCGCACCGGGCATGAGCTTTGTTGCCAATATCGCCGCCTGCCCCTGGTGCCAGGCAAGCTCCAAACGCTCCCGCGCCTCAACCTGCTGCGCCTCAATGGCCTTGGCTTCGCGCCCTTCGGCTTCCAACTGATGTAAATGCTCGGCTAACTGAGTAGCGGCCTGTGCTTTTTGCTGGTATTGCTGCTGGCGCTGATAAAGCTCGGTTTGCTTAAGAAACTCCGCCTCGAGATTACCGGCGCTGCTGGCAAGCTGCATCAGCTCGCGCCGTTTTACCCCAAGCTCGTTTATCCGAGCCTGGGTTATGCCAAGGGTTTGTCTGGCATGATTAAGCTCTGCTTCTGCGCCGCCTTGGGAGCGCTCAAGGCCTGCAATGGTGTGGCTTAACGCCGTAAGCCGAGCCATACGAGGGCGCCACTCTGCAAGTTTGTCGGCATCGTTTTGCCGTGACCTGCGCTTTTCATCAAGAAGTGGCAACTCATCGGCACTGCGCTTTGCCAGTGCTAAACGCTCTGCCGCTCGGGCCGCCCCTTCGGTTGCCGCAGCAAAGCTTGCCTCAAAGCCCTTAAGCTCGGTTTGGCGCTCAATCCAGGCCTGCGCGCTCGCGCTGACACTGTCGGCGCGCGCAGCCCGCTCCAGCTGCTTCCCAAGCGCGTTCATCTCGTCAGCCTTTGCGCTTTCTTCGGCTAGCCGCGCCTTGGTGTCATTGAGCGCCGCAAATTCCCGAAGTTTCGCCTCGGCGGCCTGGCGCTTTGCCCGCGCGTCGGCAAGTGCAAGCTCGGCCGCCTGTTTGGCTGTGGTTGCCATATCAAGCTCAGGCGCAAGGGCGGCGAGCATGGCATTAAGCGCATCGAGGCTTTCAGCGCCTGCGGTTTCCAAAATCCCGGCGCGGCGGGCTTCAAGCTCTTTGGCGCGGGCTTTAAGCTCCAGCGCCCGCTGCTTGAGGCTATCTTCAATGCGCTTATAAATGCCGGTTTGAAACAGCTGGCCAAAAATCGCTTCGCGCTCTTTGGAGTCAGCAAGGAGGAGCTTTCGAAACTGCCCCTGGGGCAGCACCATCACCTGGCGGAACTGCTCAACTTCAAGCCCGAGCAAATCTTCAATCATGGCGGTGACTTCAGTCACCTTACCCACCGCCAGCGGCTCGGTTTTGTCGCCGTCGATACGCTCAAGGAACGCCTCACTTTTTTGCAGCGTAAAGCCATCGCCACTTTTTTTGGCGCGCGGCTGCTCGGGAATGCGCTTGATGCGGTATTCACGCCCGCCAAGGGCAAATTCAAAAATCACTTCGGTCAGCACATCGTCGGGCGCACTGTCGCAGCGCATCTGGCTGCCTTCACGCTCGTTGCCTGTGGTCTTGCCGTAAAGCGCAAAACAGATCCCGTCGAGAATGGTGGTTTTTCCGGCACCTGTGGGGCCATTAATCAAAAACAGCGGCCAGTCGCCAAGGGCACTGAAATCGATTCGCTGACAATCGGCAAAGGGGCCAAAGGCGGTCATTTCAAGGCTGAGCGGCTTCATTTCGACTCTCCCCTGTGCAGGGAAGCGATCAGCTCACTCATCAGCGAGCGCTGCGCCTCTGTCATGGGTGAACCCTGCACCTGATTAAAAAAGTCTTCAAACATCAACAGCTCACTCTTTTGCATCCGTTCACGACCGGGCCCGGTAATGCTGCGCTCCTGCAGCAGGCCGGTGCGCTCAAGGTGAAGCACATTGGGGTACACAGCACGAAGCTTGGCCATGGGCTCGAGAATGGCGTGGGTATCGAGGAGGCGCACCATCAGGTAGTCCTCACGGCCTGATGAAGTTTTGCCCTCTTCGAGCAAGGCATCAAGATAGCCCTCTATCACCCGCACATCGTGGCGCGGCGTAATGGGCAGCAGCGTGATTTGGGGATCTTCACCGGCGCGAAGCTCCACTAACGTCACTGATTTATTGTGTTTTGTTTCGCTGAAGGAGTATTTAAGCGGCGAGCCTGAATAGCGCACATGCTGCTGCCCCTTGAACTGTGGCCCGTGAAGGTGCCCAAGCGCCGCGTAATCAAAGGGATAAAAGAGGCTTGGTGAAACCTTGTCAGCGCCGCCGATAGACAGCGGCCGCTCTGAGTCCGATTCGCTGCCGCCGTCGATGAAACAGTGACTCAGCGCCACCCGAGGCAGGCCCTGATTGTCATGGGCGAGCGCGCGCTCAATCAGGGCGCTGAGCGCCTCTTCATGGGTGTGAATATCCAGTTCAAGCAAATGCCTGACCAGCGCAGGCTCGGCGTAGGGAATAGGATAGAAAAAGGCACTGCCGGATTTGCCATCGATGCGGATAGGCTTGATGTCGGCCGCTACCGGCCCCTGAATATAAAGCCCAGCGCCGGCCATCTGCCGCGCGCCAAAGGCAATCCGCTCCTGACCATCGTGATTGCCGCCAATGGCAATCACAGCGACGCCAAGCTTTAAGGTGACTTGCTCAAGAAACTCATCCAGTAAGGTCACAGCGGCTGCGGGCGGCACCGAGCGGTCAAAAATATCACCGGCAATCAGCAGCGCATCCACCTGATGCTCTTCAATAAGTTTAAGCAGGGTTTGAAGCATCGCCGCCTGTTCGTCCAGCAGCGACTGATTGTGCAGCGTCCGGCCAAGATGCCAGTCGGAGGTGTGGATGAATCTCATGCAAATCCCTGTTTGCCGGTAAATTGAGACTCATACTAGGGGAATAACAAGGCAGTGTGAAGGCGATAGCCACGCTATAGCCTTCAACTGCTTAGCGCGTCACCACCACTGAAACTGACTGCCGAGCAACTTAAGGCTCATGGCGACCGACATCATGACCACCAGCGGACGGATAATGGCGGTGCCTTTGGAAATCACCAGCTTGGAGCCGAGGGTGGCGCCAATCGCCTGCCCTATCAGCATCACGCCGCCAAGCACCCACACCACTTTGCCGCCCAAGGTAAAAAACACCAGCGATGAAATATTGGTGGCAAAGTTCAGCACCTTGGCGTGAGCCGTGGCCTTGGCAAGGCCAAAACCCGCAAGACTCACGAAGGCAAGCGCAAGAAAACTGCCGGTGCCCGGGCCAAAAAAGCCATCATAAAAACCAATCCCTAGCGCTGCGGTAAAGGCAAACACTGTCGGCGTCAGCACCCGGTGGCGGTCATCTTCACTGATTTTTTTGGAAAACAGAAAGTAAGCGCCAATGGCGAGGATAAGAAACGGCAGCACGGTTTCAAGCAGTGCAGCGTCAATGGATTGCACTGTGATGGTGCCCAGCGCCGCGCCGATAAAGGCGCACAGGATGGCAAGCTTGAGGCTGGCAAGATCGACCATTTTCTTTCTTACAAAATAAAGACTTGCGAAAAAACTGCCGCCGCAGGCCTGCAGCTTGTTGGTGGCAAGCGCCGCCGCCGGTGACAACCCGGCCCACATCAACGCCGGAATGGTCAGTAAGCCACCGCCGCCGGCAATGGCATCGATAAAGCCCGCCAGCATGGCAACCAGAAACAGCACTGCAGCGAGTTCAAACGTCAGGGCAAAGTCCATCAAACATCCTAAAAATCATGCGCCGGGCAACGCCGGTTTTAATCAAATCAGACAAAAAAGAAAGCCCCGGACGCGGTGTCGGGGCTTTGGCATTTAACGCTGTTTTAAGGAAAAAGGCAAAGCCTCAGCGAAAATTGACGTCCAGCCAATCATCAAGACCAAACTGGCGCAAATAGCAGCTTGCCGGGTCAATCTGCGCCTTAAAGGTAAGCACGGCTTCGCAGCAGTCAAACAGGGTATCGCCAAGATAGGCGCGGTCGAATTGATGCAGCGCATTCAGCATGCCCTCAGGCCCCATATCGCCTTTCAGCGCCAGCGGCGTCAACACATCGATAAAGCTTGCCACCAAACCGTAAATATCCCGCTCGGCCTCCCCTTCTTCGGCCCAGAATGCCGGGTCGGCATATTGGCTGGCATAGCGGGACGCAGCGATATCAAGCCCCAGACCAAAATTCACCAAAGTGACCTCGTCGCCATCAACTATGATGTTTTGCGGGCAGATCCCACCATGATAAATATCAAGCTGATGCAGATAGTTAAGCGCACTAAGCAATTTGGCAAACCACCTAAGCGGCTGACCGGGCTCAATGGCGCCGATGGCATCAAGCGACACACCGGCAAGCCAGCGGCGCACAGTGTAAAGGCTCTCGCCGCCGGGCAGCTGACCAAGGGCCAGCACCTGCTCCACCGCCGGGTGGCTGATGCGGCTTAAACTGCGATAAAGCGATGACAACATCGACCAGGACGCATCACTGCCGTGGTAAAGGCTCACCGCCACCGGATAGTTACCGAGAATGTGGGCGGCTTTCCAAAGCTCACTGTGCTCGGCTTTTGCAGTTTGCTCAAGCAGCCGATAATGATGGTCAATCACAGCACCCGGCATTGCGGAAAACTTAGCAGTATCCACCTCGCACACGCCTTGCTCTATCAATGCCGACAAATCGGCCCGAAGCGCATCGGCATCGCCGGCACCGCCCCGGGCTGCAGCGCGAAACCACTGATAAACCCTCGGCTGCCCCGTCGCCTCGGCAATCGCTGAAAAGCGCGCCGCATAGGCCTGAATATCCTCATCTTCAGTCACGTCACTGCGGATATCGATAAATTCCACATCGCCGCCGTCACTGACAAACACGCAGTTTTCGGCCCAGCCGCCGACGGTAAAGCCACGTCGGTGAATTTGCTTAAGGGCGGTAATGGAGCGGCGAAGAACTTCAAGCAATTGATAAACTGATAAATCCGCCAGTTTAAGCAGATGCAGCGGCAGCCCGCGCGGCATTCGAATAGGCAACACCAGCTGCTCGCCGTCCTGAATGAGCGGCGCGCTGTAAGGCACGGCGCTTAGGCCAGACAGTGCCTGCAGGCGGCGAAACTCATCCCGAAGTCGCTCTTCATGGCGCTCGGCATCGGCTGCGTCGCTGAACTCAATCGGCTGCAGAATTTTCAAAAGCCAGGGTGCAGTCCAGCCGCCGGGATTGTATTCCGCCTGCCAGACCTCCAAACCTTCCTGCAAAAACAGGCACTTTAACTTGATGAAATCCTGTATTTTATTGTTGCGGCTTTCAACCAGCGCCACCTGACCAATAGTGTCGAGTACCAATTCCTTTTGGGCGCGGCTGACCGGATGTTTATGAGGTGCGGTGAGTCCCCACTCCTTGGTCAGCGCCGCAATGATTTCATCCGGGGTATAAATGCTGAGGCTCTCACCGGACTTATCCAGCTCAATCTCCTCCCCTTTGCGACCGGTCACAAACACCATGCCCTGACACCAGGGCGCATACACCCCAACCGGTACCTTGTGTTTGAGTTTGCCCGCCAGCACCCGCGCCACATAGTTGGCTTTTGAGAGACTGTTGTCCACATCGCGGCCGTCAAGCTGCCAGGCGTGCAGTCCCGCATCCAATCGGCCGATATAGCCTTTGACATCGACCACATAGACGCCCCACTGCCCCAGCACCAGCGCGTCCACCTCCATCGCCTGCCCCGTCTTGGTGGGTATTTCGACGTTGGTCAGCAAAAAATAATCCGCCGGTAATTCGTCCGCGAGCAGCCCAAAGGCCCAACGCTCCGCGTCATTTACCGGTGTTCCGAAACTGATGTGCTTTGCCAATCCCCGCTCCCTGTGTCTGGCTTTTGTATTTGCCTGCTGAGTTTACGGCAATAAAAAACCACCGCAAGGGGTGGTTTTTATCGGGTTATTATCGGCTTAGTGATTACAGTGGGCGCTGCATTCGTGATGATCGTGGTCATGGTCATCATCGTCCATGAACTCGTCATCACCTTCCTGGTGCTGCATTACTCCCCAGCCGTCGCTTTGGCCGTCAAACTGAGCGGCGAAGCTGTTGAGCTCGACCTCTTTGGCAACCAGCGCTTCGTAATCAGGCACCATGTTGATGCAGACGATAAGCTCCCACTTTTCGAGCTCTTCGTTAAAGTTAAGTTCAAGCTCGCCGTCGGTATCCTTGCCGGCCATATCTTCGAGTGCCGATTCGGCGTCACGCTGATCTTCAAATACCAGGAAAAAGTCGACATCAAGTGATTTGGTCAAATCGATACCGGCGTCCTGCATGGCCTTGAGCATCTGGCCGTTGTCATCATCTGGAAACTGCATTGTCTTTCTCCTTAAGGCGCGAGGATCTCAACGGACTCGCCATTGAATGTCACTGTATCACCGGCAACGAGTTTTTTGCGTTTGCGGGTTTCCACTTCACCGTTTACCAGGACCTTGCCGTCGGCAATCGCGTGTTTGGCTTCACTGCCATCACCTGTCATGCCCTGCACTTTGAGTACTTTGTAAAGCTCGATATATTCTTCACCCGCATGCAGGGTGAGACTGGTCATTGCACCGCTCAAGGCTGTAACTCCATTGTCTGTTAAGCGGCGCATTATACACCTAAACGCGCCAACCTGCGCTAATTTACATCTAAGCGAGCATCTGCGAGCAGGCCGTAGACGCAGTCGTTATGCCACACGTCACCAATCAGGCTGTGGCACTTCAGCACCCCTTCGAGGGTAAAGCCGAGCCGCTCCAGCACTTTTCGTGAGCCAGCGTTTGACTCGCTGCACCAGGCAATAAACTTGTGCACATTAAAACTGTGAGCGCCCCAATCGATAACCGCGCGGGTCGCTTCAGTCGCAAAACCTTTGCCGGACATAGCCGGGCTTAACATGTAGCCGACTTCGGCCCGCCGTGACAGCGCGCACTCCATATGAAAGCCGGTGTAACCGACAAATTCGCCGTCCAGGGTTTCAATCACCAGCGTGAGCCACTCGCCGCTGTCATAGCGCCAGGGATTGAGCCGTGCTTCAAATTTACGCTCGACCTCGGCAACGCTTTCGCACACCCGCACATAGCGATTGACCTCGGCGTCGGTTTGCATGGCAATAAAGTTGTCCCTGTCAGCACTGATGAGCGGACGCAGCCGCAGTCGGTTGGTATAAAGCTGTATCGGCATCGCTATTCCTTGTTGGCGGTGGAATGAAGGGCTGGCGCAGGGGCGCCCCGTGGTTCTTGCCTAACCTAATCAGGCCCAGGTAATACTCAGGCTCATGTAATACTCAGGCATATGGCTTAAGAACTTAACCTGATTCGCTGCCGATGAAAATGCCGAGCACAACAGTGAGGCAGATGAGACAGTAAGCTGAGGCTGGAAGATGCAGGACGCACTCTGAAATGCAGAGGTAATAATCTCTCGCGCTCAGTAGTAAAGGTACATAAAAGAAAACGGCTGCCAAGGCAGCCGTTTTTTATCAGCAGCGGCTGGTTACTTCCAGCAGATGGTAGCCAAACTGCGTCTTCACCGGTCCCTGCACCACATTCAGCGGCGCCGAAAACACCACCTCATCGAACTCCCGCACCATCATCCCGGGGCCAAATGCACCCAATTCACCGCCCTGCGAACCCGATGGACAGGATGAATGTTGCCGCGCGATATCGGCAAAATCGGCTCCGGACTCGATTTGTGATTTTAAGCTCTCGCAGTGCTCCCGCGAACTGACCAGCAGATGTCTGGCTGTTGCCCGAACCATAGCTTGCTCCTTATTGGTATCGGGGTTGTCCCCCGGCATTTTTGTAACCGCACATGGCCTGCAGACGACAGCAGGAAATCCAGTATAAGGACACACGTACGAATTACAACGCCGGGGGCGACTGATTTTTACTGCAGCTGCGCCTTAACCCAGCGGTCAATCTTCTGCTCAAGCACTGCCATCGGCAGCGAGCCAGAAGTCAGCACCTGATCGTGGAACGCGCGCAGGTCAAACTTGGCACCCAAACGCTTTTCAGCGTCGGCGCGAAGCTCAAGGATTTTCAGCTGACCGACTTTATACGACAGCGCCTGCCCTGGGATGGCCATATAGCGCTCAACCTCGGCAATGATGTCAGACTCTGCCATCGGCGAGTTGTCCTTCATATACTGAATCGCCTGCTCACGGCTCCAGCCTTTGGCGTGCAGGCCAGTATCGACCACCAGACGCATAGCGCGCAGCATCTCATCTGAGAGCTTGCCAAAGTACTGATAAGGGTCGCTTAAGAGCCCCATTTCAATACCCAGATACTCGGCATAGAGCGCCCAGCCTTCTTCAAATGCGGTATAACCGCTGAAGCGCTGAAACTCTGGCACGCCGGTCAGCTCTTGTTTGATGGCAATCTGGAAGTGATGGCCTGGGGCCGCCTCATGCAGCGACAGTGTGGTCATGCCCCACTTTGGCTGAGCCTTAAGGTTGTAGGTGTTGATATAAAACACCCCGGGACGACTGCCATCTACCGCGGGCGCCTCGTAGGATGCCCCGGCGGCCGACTGCTCACGGAACGCCTCAACCGGCTTAACCACATAATCCGCCTTCGGCATCACATTGAAATACTTGGGCAATACCTTGTTGATATCGTCTTTGAGCGCCATATAGCCATCGACCAGACCTTGTCTGTCGCTGAAGAAATACTGCGGCTCGGACGAGAGCGAGGCAAAGAAGGCCTTCAAATCACCGGCAAACCCAACCTGAGTGCGCACTTTATCCATCTCGGCAAGAATGCGGGCAACCTCAGAAAGGCCAATATCATGGATTTCATCAACAGACTTGTCGGTGGTGGTGTGCAGGTTCGCCAGATGCTGATACCAGGCTTTGCCATTGGGCAGCCCCCACCAACCGTCTGAGGCCCGCGCCGCTGGCAAGTAACTGGTTTTAAGGAAGCTCTCCATTTTGGCAAGTGCAGGTAACAAGCGCTCACCAATCAGCGCCTGATAACGCTGCTCAAGCTCCGCCTTGTCCTCTGCACTGAGCTCAGCTGGCAATTTGGTGATTGGCGCATAGAAAATGCTCTCTTTCACGTCGGCAACCTGCTGGGCGGTGAACTGCGGGATCATCCGCTCAACCAGAACCCGCGGCAGCACCACTTTGCTTTCCATCCCCTCTTTCATGCGCGTTTCAGCGCGCTCAAGCCAGGCGATAAAACCGTCGAGACGCGACTCCCAGTTAAGGTAATCCTGCTTAGTGGCAAACGGCTGGGCAGATTCGCCGCTGCCAAGCTGCACCATGGTGATAACAGTGCTGTAAAACTGGTTCATCGGCAGGAATCGGGCCGGGAAGGTTTCATCCACCAGCGCCATATTGCGATCGTAAATGAAGAGATCGTAAGAGAGTTGCAGATCCGCAGGCAGCACAGCGCGGTCGATGGCGCGGGCCTTGGCAAGATAGCCTGAGTTGAAGTCGTGCCGGGCTTTGAGGTATTCCTCAGTCAGGTCGCCGCCAAACTCGGCGTTATAGTCATTCACACCAAAAAAGGTGGCATAGAGCGGCTCGAGCTTCAGGTAATCTTTGAAATAGCTGTCCACCAAGGCAAGGTAGGCACTCTTTGCCTGCTCGTTTAAGCCTTGTTCCTGTGATTTAACGTCTGATTTAACGCCCGCTTGCACATCCGCGGCGACAGCATTGGTGGCGTGCTCCGCCTTATCACCGCAGCCACCCAGCAGCAAAGCTGCGCCAACTGCCAATGCCAACATACCTTTTTGCATTATCTTCATCTCCCTTCGTCAACCACGCTGCAATCTTTCCTATACTGAAAAGAGCCATTTTGCAGGAGCTGCCCTATGATTTATTCGTTTCGTAATTCCGGATTTCGGGACCCGGAGACAGGCGTCTACAACCACACCTATTTTATGGAAGTCTTCAATCGCGAATGGCACCGGCATATACGCGATAAGCAAAGCCTGGCGCTATTGTATCTGTACCCTCACCTGCAGGAAACCACCAAAAAAGCCGGAATGCTGGAGCTGCTGACCAAAGATGTTGAAGGGGCGCTGCTGCGCTCAACCGATATGATGGGAAGACTCAATCAAGAGTGTTTCGCCATGGGGCTGTTCAATATAGATGATGCAGGCACTGAGGTCGTGGTTGAACGTATCAAGGCACAAATCGCCGAGTTTTTGGCTAAGTACGGAAAGGATGCGAGCTTACGGATGGACTACAGGATAGCCGCGTGCATCTGCCTGCCCACCAAGGATAGAAAACCTGAAACCCTGTTTATGAATACTGAAACCATGGTGCGATTGATGGACAGCACTTCAGAGAACAGTGCCATTGAGCGGCTGCAATAAACCCGTTAGCCATTTGTAAGCGGGCTTGCTGCCTCTCGCATCTACACGGCGTAAAGCTGAGTGAGCGGCAATGCCTGCCATGTATAAAACGGACAACATGAGCACATTTTGTAAGCGTAGGATAAACATCACTTGTAGAGAAAAACCGAGTGGCAGTATTCCTTGGCTCAAGAACGCTGATACAGTGACGCTAAACATTGAATTTGGCGATTCAAAACCGAACAGCTAGCACCGAACAGCAGAAACAAATACCGAACGCCGAAAAAACATAATCGGGTTACCAGCTCACATTCTAGCAATCCCGTTAGTTACTTAAGACAACACCCAGAAAAGAAAAAGCCATCCCGAAGGATGGCTTTTTTACGCTAGGCTAACACCAAATCACAGTGTGACTTTGTGCATGCGAGCCTTTTCTTCAGTGTAAGAAATGTAGCTCTTGGCGCTGCGTTCGGTCTTCTTGTCATTGGCAGCTTGCTTAAAGCGCTGGTAAGCGGCTTTATACTGCTTGAGCTGAAGATGCGCGATACCCAGTTCAAACTGAGCTTCGCCCGGACTTGGGATACCTGAGCTCAACGCCTTTTCAAGCACTGGGATAGCAGCAGAGTATTTCTCAATCGATGACAGCAGACGACCTTGTCTCAGGTACATCTTGCCATCGTTGGTCATCTCTGCAGCTTTACCGAAGTACTCTGCTGCTTCTGCCATCTCTTTGGCGCGCTGGTAGAAACCACCAAGCTGCTCATAGTTTTTGGCATTGGCTTCGAGGAGCCCTTCTTTCATGTGCTTTTCAAACACTTTGGCTGCACGGTAAGGTGAGTCCTGGTTTGACAACAGCTGCGCGTAACGAGTGATGCTTGGACCGTCACCCTTGATAAAGCCACCGCGGTAGGCGATATCGTAGGTCTGCACGGCACGAGGATAGTCCTCGGTCAGCAGGTAAACCTGAGCCAACTGAACCCACAATTTTGGATCGGGGAACAATGGCACCATGGTCTCAAGAACATCAGCAGCCTTTTTGTACTGCTTCTTCTCGTAGTAAGCGTTAAGTTTAACCTGATAGAGGTTGCGATCCGGCTCTGCGGCATGCGTCAGACCCTTATCAGCAACTTCAATGGCCTTATCAAACTGCTTGAGCTGCATGTGCGCTACGGCAATGGCACGGTAGGCTTTTGGATCGTCTGTCTTACAGGCGAATTCCATCCACTTGTAGAACACAGGAATAGCTTCTTTATACTTTTCCTGAGAAATCAAGAGGTCAGCGTACAGGCGCAGCGCCTGAGCGTGGTCAGTACCACCCAGGATGTCGGCATCGACAGCCTGCTTGATGTACTTAATAGCCACGTCCATCTTACCGCGCTCTGCGTACAGAGTACCGAGCATACGATCGACATAGGCCTTATCGAAACCACCTTTTGCGTTGATTTCGAGCAGCATGGCAATCGCCTGATCGGTTTGACCAGCGCTGTATAGCTCAAACGCTTTCTGCACTTTCTTACCTGCGCTTTCGCCTACTGCTTTTGACTGGCGCTGCTCCATCGGGCATTTGCCGTCGGCGGCGAAGGCGGCTGGCGCAACCAGGGCGCCAGAGCCAAGAACCAACAGCAGGGCGCTGGCGAGTTTATTAAACTGTCGCATCCTTAGTTAGCTCCTTTATCCAGTTTAAAGTCGAGTTGGACAGTCATACCTGGTTGTTTCTGGGCTTGGCCGTCAACAATCTTTGGTTTGTACTTCCACTTCTTCAGTGCACGAATCGCTTCTTTGTCAAACAAACGCTTTGGCTCAGCCGCAATCACTTCAACATCGTCTACACCACCAATTTCGTTGATGGTAAAGCGCAGTTGTACCCAGCCTTCTTTGCCATCTCTGGCGGCCTGGATTGGATACTGAGGCTCAATCCGGACGATAGGTGTTGCATCACCATCGGCTTTCATGAAGCTTCCTAGCTTCAACCCAGTGCTTGGGCCACCGGCGTCAAGCGCACCAGCGTTGAAGGTCAGTGCACCATCAATGTTTGATGACGTGTCAGGCGGAGTTGTATCCGGCTTCGGCGGTTGCTCTGGTGGTGGTGGTGGCTTAGGCACTACCCGAGGCTTGTTCTGCGCCTTGGCATCCTGTCTGTCCATGGTGATCTCAATCACCGGAGATTCGGTGGAGTTATCGGCGCGCTGCGCGCCGCCCCCCACCAGGGCAGCCATGAACCAAAACAAACCAAATGTCACCAAAGCACCAATAATGATAGATACCAGTGCTCTCAACATGTTAGTCGTTCCCCGCAGACACCGCGATCTTGTCGATACCGGCGGCCTTTACTTGATCCAGCACTTTAACAACGAGGCCGTGTTGGGCTTCTTTGTCGGCCTGGATCAGCACAGAGGCTTCCGGCGCTTCTGCCAGCATACGCTCAACGTTTGCAGTCACACGCTCCACATCAACCTGACGGTTTTCCATCATGATGATGCCGGTCTTACTGATACCGATGAAGATATTCGCAGAGGGCTTCTTGGTCGCTTGTGCAGCCGGCGGCTTGTTATAGTCCAGACCGGATGGCTTCACAAACGAAGTTGTCACGATGAAGAAGATCAGCATGATGAACACGATGTCGAGCATCGGTGTCATGTCGATTTGAGCTTCTTCATCCACATTGGAATGCTTTTTACGAGCCATGTTAAATCTCTCTTTAATGATGTGGCAGACTGTCTTTCAGACGCTCAAGACTGATTCTCATTTTGGTGTCCAAACGAGTGCTGAAAAACACCCCGGACAACGCAGCAACCATCCCCGCCATAGTTGGCATGGTGGCCTGAGAAATACCAGCTGCCATCATACGGGCGTTACTGGTTCCTTGAACTGCCATCACATCGAACACTGTGATCATACCTGTTACGGTACCGAGCAGACCGATCATGGGGCAAAGCGCCACGAGGGTCTTGATCATCAGCATCCGCGCGTTCATATCTTGCTTCGCTTGGGATACCCAAGCTTCACGGATACGGTGTGCATACCAGGAAGTGGTTTCCTCCCTGGCTTCCCATGCGGCGATGATAGCCTGGTGCTGTTTTGGTGCTACCCAACTGAGGTACCAAAAACGCTCCAACATCAACACCCACATGAGAAACAACACTGCCGCTACAAGCCAGAGGACGTCGCCTCCGGTGGCCATGAAGCCCCTGACGGAATCCCAGACATCCATCAGGAATAGCATCATTAGTTAGCCCTCTTCTCAGCGTGTTCAGCAATGATACCAGCGCTTTGCTCTTCAAGAGTTTGTACGATGGACTTGCTACGAGCTACTACAACAGCGTGAACCAGCATCAGTGGCAGTGCAGCAACCAGACCTTGTACGGTAGTTACCAGTGCCATAGAGATACCACCGGCCATCAGTTTTGGATCGCCAGTACCGAACAGCTGGATGCTCTGGAAGGTTGCAATCATACCGGTTACGGTACCGAGCAGACCCATCATAGGAGCGATAGCGGCCAATACTTTGATGATAGAGATACGGGTTTCGATAGCTGGAGTTTCTTTCAGAATCGCTTCGTCCAGTTTCAGTTCCAGAGTCTCAACGTCGGCGTCTTTGTTTTCCTGATACACTTTCAGGATACGACCCAGTGCGTTGTTACCTGGGTTGGCAACGTTCTTGGCCTGAGCCTTAACTTTGGTGCCAATCACAAACAGAGTCAGCAGACGCTCAAGACCGATCAGCAGACCCAGGGCCAGCAGAGCGATAATGATGTAACCGATGATACCACCGGCTTCCAGACGGTCCTGGAATGAAGCTTTCTGAGTGAAGATGTTCAGCAGAGTACCGCGAGCAGGGTCGATGTACAGAGCTTCAGCACCGCCGGTAGCTTTTTCCCAGCTAGCAACGGTCGAAACCTGATAACTGTCTGGTTGAGCTGACAGCTGCTGGATCAGACCCAGTTCAGAGTTGTACACAACATATTTGCCATCTGCAGTCAGGTTGAACGCACCGATACGGCTTACTGTGGTGTTAACCACGTTGCCGTCGATGTCGGTAACAGCGGCTTCAAACTTAACCACTTTGCCAGACTCAGCCATTTCAAACAGCTGTTCTTGCCAGAACTTTTCCAGCTCTTCGATTTTTGGCAGCTGCTTACGGGCACCCAGGTCAGCGATAAACGCGTCACGCTTTGGATACTGAGCAGAAATGTTAGAACCTACCAGTTTACCAGCGAAATCACCGGCTTCACCTTTAACCACACCGAACATTTCACCCAGGTCACCCTGAGCAGTTTTCAGCTCTTCTTCCAGCTGAGCGATTTTGCCTTCGTTGGCCAGAAACGCAGCGTTCAGATCAACACCACGCTGACGCTCAGCAGCCAGAGCGGCTTTTTCGCGCTGCAGCAGAGCAGCCTTATCACCACGCTCAGCCTGGAACTCAGCTTCGCGCTTGGCATTCACTTTACCTTCGGCAGCGCGCTCGGTTTTCACCTGTTGCAGCAGCTGGTCGATAGATTTTGGAGCAGGAGCATCAGCAGCACTCACCATACCAGCGGTGAGAGACAAACTGGCCGCTACTACGGCGGTAGTAATTAACTTCTTCATTATTGTGCAGCCTCCGCAGCTGGGATTGGTAACGCAAAGAGGTCAAGAGCGCCCTGTTTACGGGCAATGCGGATGCCTTTGGTCAGCTCACGCAGGTGCTTGTCTTCAAGCACATCCCAACCTTTGGTCTCTGGGTTGTACATCCAGCCAGACTTTTGATCCAGGCTCTGAGCGTAAAGGGCAACACGGCCCAGGTTGAAGAAATCAACCAGAACTTCTTTGCCATCCAGGTTCAGTTTGCCGGTAGTCACGGCAACGAAGGTGCCATACTCACGCTCGATGCTGTAAGCATCCAGAATGAGACGATATTTTTCAGCCAAGGTAACTTCAGCAGTACCGAGAAGAGTCTTCAGATCTTCGATACGTTTTTGACGAACTTCGGTGTTGAATGGCAGATCCAGAGCAACGAACTGCTCCAGTGACTCAACCATTTTGAACATCAAAGGCACAACGCCCTGACGCAGTTTGTCTACACCATTGATGTCGTCCCGGACAGACTGCATAGTCTTTTCCTGATCCGCAACCAAGGTCGCCAGGTAGTCGTTATATGACTTCAGAGCTTCACGCTCGTCAGCGACAGAGCCGTATTCAAACAGCATGTCCTGAGCCTGATCAAAGTAGGTGTCTACTTTCTTCTGAGATGCAGCTGCATCAGCATGGATCTGAGCATCGGCTTTCTGAACCTCTTTCAGAGATTCAGCAGCAACCAGGTTGCTGCCGGCCAGAGCCAACACGCCAACGAGTGCAGTAGCGATTTTGGTTCTATTGCTTACCTTGGACATAGTTCCCAACCAATTTGAAGTGAATAAAGGTTTAACTTACGGGCAACTCAGGCGTTTTGACGGGTCAACCGCCCGTTTACTACACATAAGTTTGTCTTTCTCTTGGGATTGTTAGAGTTTTCTTCCCATTCCCATGCCCCGAAGGGCATAGACCCGCTGGCATCATTTCACAAAATGTTGACCTGTGTCAACATGCCTAAAGGCGCAAGCAGTGCCTACTGATTGCGTAGGAGTAGTTAAGTAATCGGATTACTTTTAAGCGTCTGTTTTGCACCGGCTTAACATTTCAGCGTCGTTTTTTGCGGAAACAGACTCCCCAGCCAATCGCCTCACCGGTAGAATGAACCCTAACTTTATGTTTACTGACTAGCACTGCGCCTTGAGAGTCCATCAATGAAATGATTTCATCAACCTGGCTCTCCGTCAAAGCGGCTGACGAAAGATCCTCCAACCTAGACAATTGTTGTTTAAGTATTCTCTTTGAGTCTTCTATATATTGACACTTCCTTGACACGTTCCAGCAAAGAGCCGTCGTAAAAAGGTATTGAACACATCTACCGATTTCTGAATCTATAAATGCGGCCGGGAGCTTCCGATTCAGTTTGTCCAGATTCTCCAAGATACTCAATCGAAGCCGCTCGCATTCGGAGCTTGCTTTGATCGTCGCTATATCGGCCGGGCTACTGACATCGCCCATGAGCTCAACCAGATTGCGGCATAATACAAAAATCTCAGTGACAATAGCGTCTGACAACAAAGCCTCGATATCATGATTTCGTTTAACTACAAATGAGTCAGTAGAGTGCATGAACAAATTCATCACGCCACCTACCTTCAGCACCCTCAAACAATCTGGACCTGACTTGTTCCATTCACTGTATTCAAAGCCAAATTGAGAGCAAACGAAATCGAACGATTCAGACTCAAATGGTAAACTACACAACTCGATACCCGATTGTAGTCTGACCCCTTCAACGTCAGGTGTTATGACCTGTGCCTTATCCACACCGATTATGCTTAGACTTTTGTCATTAGTAAGTTCTTGTATCAGTATTGCGAGGGCGCCGTTGCCAGAAGCCAAGTCAAGAATATGGCTCCCTACGGATATATCTGCCAGCGCTTTCATCCAGTATTCGCGAATTTCACCGGTGTAAGTTTTCTGTAAACTCTCACCGAAGCTAGTGATATGGCCTTGTTGCCAGTAAGAACTCCAACTCATAACGCCCTATACATTTTCATTATTTACTCCTTTCACCGGAAAGTGACGCTACAAAAAAGCCCCCAAAATGGGGGCTTTTCTTTTGAGCACTGATTAGAATTTCAGCGTGTAGTTTACGCGGTATTCACGACCATAGTTGTTATAAAGATCTGCGTTATCATAAATACCATCAGAAGTCAGAACAGGGTCTTCATCCGTCAGGTTGTTTACAGTTAACAGAACTTTGCCAAATGAACCCATATCGTAGGAATAACTCAAGTTGTGAATTAACCAAGAATCCATCTTCTCAAGTTCGCCAGAACTGTCATCTTCTGTAGCTGATGTATAGTTCATATTCCAAGCGATACGGTGGTCACCCACAGTGTACGAAGTTGTAAATACCGACTTGAAGTCAGGCTGACCGTTCCAACCTGCCGTATCCTCAGCAGCAGAGCCACCCTCAACTTCTACGATGTAGTCCAGAACAAAACTATTTGTCCAGTTCAAACCGAATTCACCGATTCCAGTTTCGAAGTTGCCGTTAAATGCAACGTCTACACCCTTGATCTGCATTTTGTCGCCGTTACCGTATCCAGTACCAACTTCCAATGCTTTACCGAGTTTACCTGCTTCGCCTGGAGCACGAACTACATAAAACGTTTCACTCGGGCTAATAGAACCGCTATGGATACCTTTCATGACATTGGTGATTGAACGCTGAGAAATAACGTCGTCAATGTTCAGGTCAAAATAATCTACCTTCACAGCCATATTTTCGACGATATCCCAGGCAATACCAAAGTTCAAATAATCAGAGCTCTCAGGTCCCAGATCTTTGTTTGCACGAATGTAAGTATCATACTGCTTTGGAGTGCACGGAGAAGCATTGCTAGTACAATAAGGCTCATCTACACCAGTTTCAGCAGAAAACGTTGTTGCTGCGTACAGTTGATCCAATGCAGGTGCACGGAATGCCTCAGAGTAGGATGCTCGAACCACAACATTGTCTAGGGCCTGCCAACGAACAGATGCCTTAGGTGCAACGTTATTACCAAAGTCACTGTAATCGTCATAACGAGCTGCCAAGTTCAGCTCAACGCTATCGACAATTGGCAATGCTGCTTCATAGAATGCAGCCCAAACCTGTCTGTCACCACCGGCAGAGTTACCTGCGCTACCACCGATCAAACCAGCCTCAGACTGAGCATCGTACACAGACGCGTAATCTTGCTCAAAGTACTCCATGCCAAAGTAATGGGCAACAGCACCACCAGGCAATTCGAACGCATCAAATCCAATACCGGCGTTCCACTGATGGAAAATCGCGCTATCTTGAGTCAAGGTTGTCGCTTTCATGTTGGCGATACCTTCTTCTGAACCCAAATCGATACCATTCTTTTCGTTGTAAGCGAGACCGGACAAACTCAGATAATACTCACCGATAGACTTGTTATCGGCTTTATTGAAGTGATAATAAACTTCCCACTGTGCGTCATTCCACGCACCAATGGTACCACGCAGACCAGTCAGATAATCTTGGTTATAGTCGTCTACGTTGCCGTCACGAGTACCAATACCAACCCAACGGAAATAACCTGTAGTTTCCTCACCGTAAGGGTTGTGCGGGTTATCGGCGGCCATTTTGCGCCATGGAGCAGCTGGAGGAGCATAACGACCAAATGAGTTGTTCTGAGTAAACATTACTCGACCAAACCATTCCACGTCTTCAGAGATCTCATAGTTTGAGTCAACGTATACAGTATTGCGATCGACTGATGCTTTGTTGTAGGCAACGTTTGCGAAAGCATACATACAATAAGTGGAACCTGCGCCCCAGTCGTCATCCGCTTTTACTTTAGCAAATACGTTGTTTCCATATTCCGCAATCAAATCATCACACAATGGTGATGCCTGTGCTTCCGAGAAATCGGGTGACGCGATGGTAGCACCATAGATACTCCAACCGTTAGTCTCGGAGTAAGCCTGAATTTCACCATCTCCGTTCAGATCTCTCATCCAAGCGGCAGTGTAATCCCGATCACCGTCAGAGATACCTTTACGATCCTGATGATCGACGGCAAAAGTAATATTACCTTTATCCATCTGGTAGCCGGCGACCACAGAGAATTCTTTGCTTGTCAGTCCACCGTCACGTTCACGAGAACCAGCACCGGCATTGAACTCAATACCCTGGTAGTTCTTTTTCATGATGATGTTAACTACACCAGCAATAGCATCAGAACCATATGTGGAAGATGCACCATCGGTCAGAATCTCGATGCGCTCAACGGCTGCCATCGGCAGAGCATTTAGGTTCGCTGAAGCGCCACCCAAAGTTGGGGAGCCAGGGAATCTCTTGCCATCAATCAAAACTAGTGTGCGGCTTGAGCCTGCACCACGCAGGTCGATAGTCGCTTGAGACTGAGCAGAACTACCTGAACGCTCAGAGAAAGAACCGAAGGAGTTAAGGTTACTGTTGCGCAGTGCGTCGGCAACGGTAAAGTTCCCTTCTACCTTCATGTCTTCAGCGGAAATAACTGTAACCGGTGAAGCACCTTCCAAATCAGTTCGCTTGATGCGTGAACCGGTAACTTCAATGCGCTCAACTTTATCGTCAGCAGAAGCTTCATCAGCGGCATATACGGCTGGCAAAGCAAATGCAGTGGTGGCCGCGCCAGCGACCAAGGCAAAACGTACGGATTTTGCCAACATGCTGTTTTTAAGCATCGTCTATCTCCCTGGATTTCGATTTTTATAATATGCCCTTTCGGGCTATTGGCCGCTGTGCACACATCAAAACGAAACACAGCAGACACTTTCACCGAGAAATAAGAACACAGCAGAAACAATTTTTCAACAGAAAACCCATTCCAATAACCAAGATATCGCCGCAACGTCTTTTGCATTAACAAATCCGATTCATCAGTTGTGAGCCAACCTGGCAACGGTCTCAGCCAAACCAATATAAATCAATCACTTAAAGTGAGTCGCAACAGCGACTCTGAAAACGGCGTAGGTTTTAAACGATGAAAATCACCTTGCAGCCTAGTAACATACGCACTTTAGTGCTGACTTATTGACCATTGGCTCATCACTTCATCCAAAAACAAAAAAACCGGCATAGGCCGGTTTTTTTATGAGGGGGGAGATGCTCGATTAGAGGCTGTAGCGAACCCCGATGGCAACGCCGTCATCTTCAGACAGCGCCATACGCGCTTCCTGAGCGGCGTCTGCGCTGGAAAAGTCACTAAAATCCTTACGGCCTTCAAGGTAAATCACTATGTCGTTGTCCCACACGTAGTGCACACCGGCAACCACGAACTGGCGTTTGAATACGTCGTTGGGGTCGGCATTGAAGTTCGGCTGAATAACATAGTCGCTGCCGGCGTCGAGCAGGTTGTAAGACACAAAGGTGCGCCAGCCGTTATCGAACTTGTATGAAAACAGTGACTCTACGCCGTAAGAGCTCTTGATCAGACGGCCGATGTTATCGGTATCGTGGTTTTCGTTGTGGTTGAAGTTGGCTGATGCGTAAAAACCATTGGCATCAAAATTACCCCAGGTCACGCCGATACCGTAGATGAAGTCGATAGCGGTCAGGTTATCGCCGTTACCGTAGGTCACGTCAAATTCACCGCGGTTACCACCAACGGCAATCGCGAGCTTATCCATGGCCTGCCAAGTAACAGAAGCGCCATAAGTATAGTTGTACTCAACTTGCTGGGCAGCGCGATCGCCGCTTTGCCACAAGGCTTCGCAGGCGTCCTGGCTGATGTTGTCCACATCACAGGTAAAGAAGTTGCTGTTTTTCAGCTGTGCCTGCACCGCGTAGCTGAAGTCACCATGGGAGTTGCGGTACTGAATGACTTTATCGCCGCGGCCAACGCCGTTTACTGCGCCGTCATCTTTGTTGTAGGTGTAAACGCCGGCAGCGTTACCGTCCCACACAAAACCGTAGTTGGTGCCATAAACCACATCGTACCAGGCGCCCCACTGCTTACCCAGGGTCAGGGTTCCCCAGGTGTCGTGGCTTAAACCAACGTAGCCCAGACGGTTATAGAAAAACTCGTCCTGAACCGACTCAAACTTGCTGTTATAAACAATTTCACTGTTTCCGAACGGGTTAACGCCCCACTCCAGCAAAGAGAATGCCTTCCAGCCGTCGCTGAGCTGACGCTCGAATCCGAAGTTGATACGCGAATAGCCGTTCACCAGCTCGGTGGTGTCCTGAGTGTTGATCACGCGCGCATCAATAAAGCCACCGATCGTGACGGCATTCTTGTCGTCTTTGTAGATTTCGATTGCAGATGCAGCGGGAATGCTCAGCGTTGCCATCAGGGCGCTGGCGATCAGTGTCTTGTTCATAGGTGCCTAACCTTCTCTGTTTGAGCTTCAGGTCTTCCGTAATTTTATTTCCATCCTGGTGGAGATCAGATTAGCAAAAGACGAACTAACCACCCAAGTAAAAACTCCAATAATCGTGTTAAAAATCACACAAAAACCAGATAAAGCACCAAAAATGGCAACAAAATAACTCTAAATTAACGTTTAAAACCAACCAGGAACCAGCAATACATCAAATTAACATCAGTTGTTCGACGCCATTCCTGCTGTAATTAATTTTCAAAACAGCAAGTACAGGTTCAAGAATGGGCAGCAGTTGTTTCTCAAAATAATAGTCATAATCCACCGCCGCAGTCTGAAAAGACACAGGCTCGGCGCCACTCTTGGTCATTCGATATTCGATACGCACACCGCGCCTGCCAAAGCGCTCATCGCCGCTGGCTTTCACCAGTGCACTCGCTGCCCTGACATGGGGCGCAGATTTGGCGGTATATTGGCTGATATCCCGCTTAAGCCGCTTTCTGAACACCAGTTCTTCATCTAGCTCACCGCGATAAAGTGCCGATTCGATAGCTTCGATGTAAGAAAGCGGCGACTCACCGGCAAACAGCCTGCGGTACAATTCAAATTGCACCCGCCGCGCCAGTGGCGACCAATCGGTTCTGACCTGCTCCATCCCCTTAAACACAAGTTCAGGCACTCCTTCTTTAATATATTGACCAACATAGCGTTTTTTACTGCCTTCGGTAGAATGGCGCAGCGTGGGCATAAAAAATCGTTCATAGTGGCGCTCAAACTCAAGCTCAAGAAAACTGGTGATGCCATATTGCTCACCAAGCCGTTTTCGCCAGCGCTCGTTGACCATGTTTACCAACCCCCGGCCTATGGCATCCGCCTCGCTCGCCTCATCCCCCAGCCACACAAAGGTGGAGTCAGTATCACCGTAAATCACCCTGTGCCCTTCAGCCTCAATCCACTCACGGGTCGTGCGCATGATTTCATGGCCCCTAAGGGTGATGGAGCTGGCAAGGCGATGGTCGTGAAACACGCAGCCACGGGAGCCAAGCACGCCGTAAAGCGAGTTCATGATAATTTTCACCGCCTGCGACATGGCGCTGTTGCCATCGGCTTTGGCCTGTTCGCGCCGCTTGGCGAGAGTTTCAATCAGCTTTGGCAATATCGGCTCATCGCGGCTGAATCTCGCGCCGCGAAAACCCTCAACCCCCAGCGATTCGCTCTGGCTTAAGCCCAACACCAAACCTTTTGGGTCAATCAAAAAGGTGCGGATGATCGATGGATAAAGACTTTTATAATCAAGCACCAACACATTACGGTATAAGCCGGGAACAGAATCCATCACATAGCCACCGGGGCTGTCAGGGCCAGGCTCCAAGCGCATGGCTGGTGCCACAAACCCCGCGCGATGTAAATGGGGCAAATACAGGTTATTGAAGGCGGCGACACTCGCCCCCACCCTGCCAAGCTCTAGGCCGGTCAGCCGGGCTCGCTCCAGCGCAAAGTTGATAAGGTCGGTTTTGGCAAAAATGTCCCACACCAAACGGCAATCGGTGAGATTGTAAAATGCCAGCGCCGCCTTATCTTGGTTAAAAAGCCGGGTGATTTCCTCGCCCCGGTCGTCCGGATTATGTATCGCCTTGCCTTCAGCAAGCAGCGCATTGGCGACTTTATCAAGCGCAAAGCTGTCAAAGTTGTAAAAGGCAGCCTTGAGCCAATCTATGCCATCAAGTACCACTCTGCCGGGTAAATCCAGGGTTTCTGGCCGGTGTTTATCGTCAACTTTCCAGGATAACGCCCGGCCAAAACGGCCGATATTCAAGCGGATGCCGTGATGGCGCGCCCGGCGCCACAGCAGAGACAGATCAAAAGTCACCACCGACCAGCCGAGGATAAGGTCAGGATCGTTGTCAGCAAACCACTGACAAAGCCTTAGCAGCAGCGCAAGCTCATCCTCGACCCAGCAGATATTGACGGATTGCGCAGCAAGCGGCGCTGCACCATCAACATCGAATTGCTGAGCCACGGCGGCATGCCTGCTTTGGTGTTCTTTAATCTCAATATCCTTTGCTGAGCCCACCATCAGCACCAAGGGCTCAACGTCGCCGTAAAGGCCAATGGAGTAAAGCTCGCCCTGCATACTGCATTCAATGTCGAGCGACACGGCTTTTAGGCTGATGGGCAAACTTGTGGCCCTGGCCCGGCTTGCCACAAACACGCCGTCAGATAGACGAAACTCACCGCCCAGCTCGGCATCAAGCGCAATAAAGCGCTCAATCAAAAATCGATGTTCGGCTTTGATATCGGCTTCAAAAAGCGGCAGCGATAGCTCACTCGCCCGGGCTGCGAGTTTGCGTACAAGCTGCGGCGTTTTCACATAAAGCGCACTGACCGGCCTTTGCTCAAAGCTTTGCAGTGGCAGCGGCTTTATATCTACCTCCGCCGCTGAAAAGCTGCCGGCAAGCACGGTGGCATCGTCACTGTGACAAAACGCCAGTGGCCGTTGCCCCGGCACTTCAACGCGCACCGGACCATTTTGGGTTTTAATAATGTATTCCACCAGCGCGTCGCCGCCGCGGCTCAGGGATGCGCGGGTCAGCACCCGCCCGCCAATCACAGTCGCGCCGGTGTTGGCCCCTGTGTTTTCAGGGTGAGAGTTTAACCGGCGAGAGTCAGTAGGGTGAGAGTTCAATTGGATTTGGTTTGGCGAGAGAGAGTTTGAAGCAGCTGCGTTCAATTGGAGTGGGTTTGACTGGGGTGAGTTTGCTGGGCTCGACTGAGATGGGTGCCCGTCAGGCGATGCACAGCCCATGCTCCTGTCACTGCTCTCGGTTGTAAAAACCTGCTTTTGAGCAGGTCCACTCTCCCCGCCTGTGGCAATGCTAACTTTAAGAACAGCTTCACGATCAGTTTCACGATCAGTCTCAAGATAAGTAGCTGACTCGCTCAGTTCAATATCATCAGTTAAGGCGACATTGGCCGCTGGGGACGCAGGAAACACGGCAAACTCCGACCTTATTGGGCACAAATCTGGCACTTTGGAAACTTTGAGGTTCTTAGCCTAAGCAATCACTGTTATTATGTACAGCATAATTGAGCCAGCCGAGAGACCCATGCTGCCAGAAACAGTCAAAACCCAGATCCGAGCCATCTACCGTGACATCGCCGCGGCCTTGCCCAATTTCCGCTCGCGGCGCGAACAAAACTACATGGTGGCAGAGATCTCAAAAACCCTGGCAGGTGAGTACGACAAACAGCGGCGCATCATAGTGGTTGAGGCCGGCACCGGGATTGGTAAGTCTCTCTCCTATATTTTAGGCACCATTCCGCTGGCGCTAACCCAAAAAAAGAAGGTGTGTATCGCCACCGCCACCGTGGCACTGCAGGAGCAACTGCTGCACAAAGATTTGCCGTTTTTTTTGGCGCAGTCAGGGCTTAACTTCCGCTTTGGTCTGGTAAAAGGGCGTCAGCGCTATGTGTGTCTTGCCAAGCTCGAAATGCTGATTGGCGACAATAACGGCACCCAGATGGCCATGTGGCAGACCAAACCCGATACCTCGCAGGTGGAGATGCTGCAAAAGCTGCATCAGGACTTTCACCACGGCCGCTGGAACGGTGAAATCGATACCCTGGAAACCCCACTGCCCGACCACCTGTGGCAACAAATCGCCTGCGACAAACACTCCTGCCATCGTCAGAATGTAAGCCATCGCAGCTGCCCGTTCCACAAGGCACGGGAAGACGTGGACACCTGGGATGTACTCATCGCCAACCACAGTTTGCTGTTTGCCGATCTGGAGCTTGGCGGCGGGGTGATTTTGCCTGATCCCGAAGAAGTGTTTTACGTCATCGACGAAGCACATCACCTGCCAGTGGTGGCGCGGGACTTCTCCAGCGCCCAGGCCACCCTCAGGGGCGCCGCCGATTGGCTTGAGAAAATCGCCAAAACCGCCGTTAAATTGCAGCATCAAATCAAAAGCAACAACATTATTGCGCCCTCACAGGCGATGCAGGATCACGTTGCCGATTTAACCTCAATGCTCAATCAGGTTGCCCATTACTGCGACGGCGAGCGCTCAAAGTTTGATAACAACGAAAACCGGCTGCGCTTCACCCATGGCGCGCTGCCGGAAGTACTTAAACGGCACGCCGAAAACCTCGCCACCGCCAGCAGTGGCGCGCTTAAGCAATTCAATAAGATGCAGGTGCTTCTGGCCGAAGCCATCAAGGACGGCGACATACCTCGCCATCAGGCCGATGTGCTGCAAACCGAAACCGGCTTTATGCTGCAGCGGCTTGAGAATCTGTACAAGCTGTGGAAAATGATGGCCAAAGAGGACAGCAAAAAAGGCGCGCCCACCGCGCGCTGGATTGAGCTGCTGCCCGGTAACAAACAGCTCGATTACCTGTTTTGCGCCTCGCCCATCGAAGTCGGCTTTATGCTCGAATCCATGCTGTGGGAAAAGGCCGCCGGCGTAGTGCTGTGCAGCGCTACACTCAAGGCGCTGGATCAGTTCGACTATTTTGCCCATCAGGTAGGTTTGTCGCTCCACGATGGCAGCCGCTATCTGTCGCTGCAATCTCCCTTCGACTTTGAAAACAACGCGACGCTCTATTTGCCCAAGATGCGAACCGAGCCGACCGACGATGCCTACACCGAGGAGCTTGCCGAACACATTCTTAAGCTCACCGAAAACGAGATGGCGAGCCTGGTGCTGTTTGCCTCCTACTGGCAGATGGAAAAGGTGGCCGAAATCATCGGGCCAAAACTTAAAATTCCGCTGCTTATTCAGGGTAATGCGCCGCGCCAGCAACTGCTTGAAAGCCACAAAAAGCGCTGTGACGAAGGCAAAGCCTCGCTGCTGTTTGGTACCGGCAGTTTTTCAGAGGGTCTCGACTTACCCGGCGACTACCTTACCAATTTGATTGTGACCAAACTGCCCTTTGCCGTGCCGACATCACCGGTGGAACAGGCCCACGCCGAATACATCAAGGCCCGCGGCGGCAATCCGTTTTTGCAGCTCACTATCCCCGATGCGTCGCGAAAGCTTATTCAAAGCTGTGGCCGCCTGCTGCGAAAAGAGCAGGATTACGGCCGGATCACCATTCTGGATCGCCGCTTGGTGAGTAAACGCTATGGTAAATCCCTGCTCGATGCCCTGCCGCCCTATCGTCGGGTTATAGAGTAAGTAAGTCGCCGGCGGCTATTTAACTAATCGCTCTTCGAGAAATTGACTAACCACTCGTCGAGTAATTGACTGTTCGTCGAGTAATTTGAAAAGCGCTCATCGGATAATTAAGTAACAGGTCGACGGGTGATTGAGTAACAGGTAAGGTGACACAAACAAGCAGCCAGACTCATCCAGCCACCGGAGCACAAGTCAGTGAAATACGATGCCTTGCTGGCCCGGCTATGGGGCCAGCTTAAAAAACTCGAGCAGGAAGTGCTGCAGCACGATGCCGCCTTGCCGCCACAAAGCCGTAAGCTGCTGCAGGATACCGAACGATTTAACGACGAGCTGTTTTTACAGCACGGCGCTGCGCTTTATCCCTGTATCGCCCAAATCGAGAAAGACATAAGGGCATTGGAAAAGCGGCTGCAACTAAACCTCAGCGCCGGCACCATAGTGGCGGCCTGTGCGCGCATCAACGACAGATTCAGCGCCGTCAAACGCGCCCTTGGTACCACGGCAATCGGCGTCAAAGCCCAGGCTCAGGCCAAAGACAGCGCCCGAAAACGCATGGCATCCCGTCAACATCAGCAACATGACAACAGCGGTTTTGCCTGGATTGCCGCCAGTGTGATGCAAAACAGTCATCAGCTGTACGATGAATTGAATAAACATTTGAACTGGGCCAGAAAAATAGAGTCAAAGCTGGGAGAGCTTGAAACAATGCTTGAAAATTGTCACGGTGCTGACAAAATCAAAGCGCAAAATGAGATCCTGTTGATGCACCGCCGCCTAGGGAAATGCCGTCAGGCCATCAGCTATATCGAAGACCGCATCCAGGCATTCGAGCGGCCGTATCAAAGTCACAATCGTTAAGGAGCAACAATGAAATCAGTTTTGCCTGTCGGTGCCCTGCTCGCGCTCGCCGCTTCCTCCTCCGTGTTTGCCGGCAGCCTGACCATTCCGATGGCTTTCGAGTATCTGGCATTGGATGGCCAGCAGATAGCCACCAACAGCTTTACTCACAAAGCTGAGATTGAGCTGACACCCGGCACCCACAAAATCGCCATTCGCTACCACGACGTAGTGCAGGATGAATTCAGCGACAGCCAAACCTTTGTAAAGTCAGCGCCCTTTATCCTGACCCTCAATGTCGAAGGCGATTACGACTACTTGCTTAAGCCTGCTACCGGCGAAGTCATCAAACAGCCAAAGCAGTTTGCCAAGGCGCCCCAGGTGGTCGTGACCCGCGCCGACAAGGGCGACGTGGCGTACAAGGTGTTCCAGAGCGACTATAAAGAAGACAGTTTTGTTGAGCGCCTGTTTGGCGGCAGTAAAGGTGTGAATGTCGATGAGGCAAGCGCCGCCGCAACCGCAGCCGGCGTAACAGCCGTTGCCGCTATGCCAACGGCAAGCCAGAGTGCACCGGTTGTGCAGCAAACCGCGCTGAGCCACAGCGCCGATGCTGCTGCGCCCGCAGCAGCTGCCAGCCTGCCAGCTGCAAGCGCACCGGCAAACGGTATGCCAGCCGCGAATGAGGCCCATGCCGAGCAGATGCTGCAATACTGGTGGCTGCAGGCCGATGAGAAAACCCGCAAGGAATTTATGAGCTGGGCCATCAAGCAGCTCTGATTGTGCTTGTACGCCTTATGCCCTGCGCTTTTTAGATCCGTGATTTAAGGTCAGCCTCAGAATGGTGCCGCTTGTCTATCACACCAGCTATTCTCAGCTGGTGTTGCCGGCGCGGCATCCTTTTCCCATCACCAAATATCAGCACCTGCAGCAATACCTGTTGACCCAAGGCATTGCCACAGAATCACAATTTGTCTCCCCCGCGCCGGTGAGCATTGATGCGCTTTGCCGCATTCATTCAGCGCAATATGTCCAGGATTTTATCAATGGCACCCTGCCCGCCGGCGCTATTCGCCGCCTTGGATTTCCCTGGAGCGAAAATCTTGTAAACCGCACCCTGCACTCGGTGGGCGGCAGTGCACTGTGCGCACGACTTGCGATGGAACATGGCATAGCGCTGCATTTGGCTGGCGGCTATCACCACGCCCATTATGATTTTGGCAGTGGTTACTGCGTGTTTAACGATCTGGTGTTTGCCGCCCGGGAGCTGATTGATAACGGCCTTGCCGAGCGGGTAATGATTGTCGACTGCGACGTACATCAGGGCGATGGCACCGCAACCCTGTGTCAGCAAGAGCCGGACATTATCAGCCTGTCACTGCACTGCGACAGTAACTTCCCGAGCCGAAAACCCGCGTCTGACTATGATGTGCCGCTCGCCAAAGGTATGGGTGATAACGATTATATTCATACGCTTAAAGAAACCCTCAGCTACCTGATCAGGCTGGAAAAACCAGATGCCATTCTCTATGATGCGGGAGTGGACATACATCAGGACGACCGGCTCGGCTATCTTGATGTCAGTACCCAGGGGCTGTTTGAGCGGGACAGCCTGGTGCTCAATATCGCCAAACGCGCCGGGATACCGCTCGCAGCCGTTATAGGCGGCGGATACAGCACAAATCCGCTACACTTGAGCGAAAGACACAGCCAATTGTTTATTGCCGCCAAGCTGTTGTGGCAAGAGGAATAATCCAAACCGCGGAGCACCTTATGCAACTCGAGATCCGAAACTATTACGAAGTGCTGCTGATGGAAATTCTTTCCGATGAAGGACTGATGGACGAGTTGCCGGAAGATTATCTGGCGGATCTGTCCTGTATCACCCTAAACCAACTGCCGGTGCGCTATATCCGCCACTTGGTTGATACCTATTTCTTCGAGGATTACAACGAGCTGCAGCAAATGAAAAATGAAATTCAGGCTGCGCTGGAAAAATCCCGCGCCTTTCTCAAGCGCCGCAATCTGCAGCGGCTGCGCGATCTTGAAAACGACGCCGGCGCCTGATTGCGTAAAACGAGCGACGAATTATTCAAGGCCGCCGCCAAGACGCAGGGACATTAGTTTCGGCTTAAATGTCGCATCTCATTTATCGCTGCTATTTAACAGGTTAGCAGGGCGATTTAGTTCACGGGGCAACTGAACCCTGCAAATTAACCGGGCGATTGAACGCTGCAATGTACCACCAAGTGTACCACCGCCGTGAAACAAACAGCCTCGTTAAAAACAGCGAAGCAACGCAAAGCGCAAATACAAAAATTTGGCTTTAAAACCAATAATGTAGAGAGATGCTTGATGGAGAGTAACTGGCGGAGAGCGAGATTTGGAGGCTCCCCCAGAGCCACACCCCGGCACACGAGTCGCCTGCTGCGGTTGCTTCCTTCCGGACCTGGCCGAGTTCACAGGTTATCATTGCGGGGGGACCCTGGGGTCACCATTGATTTCCACAGTAAATGGCATAAGTGTGGAACGGCGCTGATTATCCCCTATAGCCTCGGCGCAAATCAAGTTAAACCCGGAAGAATTCGCCCAAGCGTCCGTTAACTGTGCAATTGATAAACAAATGATAAGCAAAAGGCCTGCAAAGCAGGCCTTTTGTGTGCTGATGTTACCGTTACAGCGTCAGCAGATGGCGGTTATCCTCAAGCACCTTACTGCCGATGCCGGACACCTTGGTCAAATCTTCTACCGTGGCAAACTGGCCATACTGCTTACGATACTCGACTATCGCCTTGGCTTTGGCATCGCCCACACCTTTAAGAAGCTTAAGTTCGGCCTCACTTGCGGTGTTGATGTTGATTTTACTGCTTTGGGCCACAGCGGCATCGGCTGTTTTTTCAGCCTTTTGCTCGGCGCTGGTAGCAGCTTTAGAGACATCGGCAGACTTAGAGGCGTCGGCAGCCACTGCAGAAAACTGAGTTGCAGCGGCAACTAACAGGGTAACAAGGATTTTGTTCATAAATCACTCCGTTGATAATTAACGTGGCCAGAGACTCCCTTTCCGTGCCACATCAATAAATCTAGTTACCCTTTGCCCAATTACCAACTTTTGACTTAAAAACTTTTGCATTACAGCATGGCAAGCCCGGCGGCCAAATCGGCTATCAGGTCTTCCACATCTTCAAGCCCGACTGAGATCCTGAGCAAGGTATCGGTAATACCGGCGGCAAGACGTGCTTCTGGGGTGTAAGGCGAGTGCGTCATGGATGCGGGATGCTGAATAAGCGACTCAGGATCCCCAAGGCTTACCGCAATGGTAAAGAGTTGCAGCCGGTCAACAAAGGCGATGGAGCCTGCCAGATCCGAGTGCAGCTCAAAGGCTATCACGCCGCCAGCGCGGCGTATCTGAGTGCCGACAAAACGGTTGCCCTGATGCTGCTTAAGCCCCGGGTAATACACCCGGCTGACCTTGGGGTGAGCATCCAGAAAGGCAGCGATTTTCTCGGCGCTGTCGCAGTGGCGCTGCAATCGTACATCCAGGGTTTTCATGCCACGCAGAATAAGCCAGGCATCATGGGGCGACATCACAGCGCCGATATCCTTGATTATCTGATACTTCACTTTGTCTATCTGCGCCTTGCTACCGGCAACCAAACCGGCAATCACATCGCCGTGACCATTGAGGTACTTGGTGGCACTGTGAATGACCATGTCTATACCGTGGCTGAGCGGCCGCTGCAGCAGTGGTGTCATAAAGGTATTGTCTACTATGGTCAGCACGCCATGGCGGCGGCCGATAGCTGCAATCGCATCCAAATCAAACACATCGAGATGGGGATTTACCGGTGTCTCACAAAAAATAACCCGGGTATTGGCCTGTATCGCGGCTTCGATGGCGCCTGGCTCTTTAAAATCCACCAGGGTGACTGTGATGCCAAAGCGGCTGAAAAGCTCGGTCATCAGCGCAAAGGTGCAGCCGTAAACGGCACGGCTGGCAACCAGATGCTCGCCCTGGCTTAAATTGGCAAGCAGTGCCGCCGACACCGCGCCCATACCGGATGCTGTGGCAGCGGCCGCTTCGGCGCCTTCAAGCAGGGCAAGCTTACGTTCAAGCTCGGCTGTGGTGGGGTTTCCCAAACGGGTATAAATGTAGCCGGCTTCATCGCCGGCAAAGCGGGCACCGCCCTCACGGGCGTTATCAAACACGAATGTGGCGCTTTGGTACAGAGGCGACACCAGCGCCCCCATGGCATCACGCTCATGGCCACCGTGAATTACCTTTGTGGCCAGCTTGGTTTTTTCCAACATAAACAGCTCTCCCAAAAGCACCACCTGAAGGAATTATAGGTTGTGGCGGTGGTGCACGGCTCTACCATGACGGCGGCAGATTGAAAGGCCAAGGGGAAAAGCCGATTTAATGCTCAGGAGTTTGTAAAATCTTTGTTACGTTGCAGACGGCTATCCACCTGGCCATTCAGAGCGCCGGAAAACAAGGATTTAAGCTCAGACATAAGCTCAGTGTGGATGCGCGACAGCCGTGGTTTATTCTCCGGCAGGAAGGTCAGTGGCCGGCAAAGTGCCATGGCCTGATAGCCCAATCGGGCCGTTAACAGGCCGCCGCCAAGCCCCTGTGCAAGTCGTGCCGACAGCTTGCCGGTCATCTCCACCGACAACAGCTGGCTGCCAAGGTCTGTCACCAGCTCTGTGGTGCCGGCATAAAAAATATTCAGCAATATCGCCCGGATAAGCCGAATTCGGCTCCAGTAGCCAAGCTCCACGCCGTAGCAGTCGGCCACATCGCGGATCATCTTTTGATTGCGCCACAAAATCACCGCCATATCCAATACCGCCAGTGGGCTCGCGGCAAGAAGCGCGGCCGACTCCATGGCATAGCGGCTGACTTTTTTACGGGCCGCCTTGTCCTGGGCGGTAAGTACACACTCCTCGTACAGGGCAAGCTTCTCGGCATCGTTCTGATATTCGCTGCTAAGCTCGTTAAACCGCGCCAATGCCTCAGCCGGCGCCTTGGCAGAAATGGCCTCAATAAAGCCGTCGGCCTCGCCGGTTTGCACGCTAAGACGAATGCGCTGGGCCTGCTCGCGGGCATCATCGGTGGCCTTGAGGCGTCGAAGCAGTAAAAGCTCTTTTACCGTGAGCTTAAGTCCCCAGGCGAGCACCAGCCCAAGCACTGTGGCGTACAGGCCAAAAAGCCAGGGGCTTTGCTGATAAGCCCCAATGAGCGTAAGCACAGTTTCGGTAAGGGCCAGTACACCAAGGCCGGTGAGTGCCCACTTCGCAAGCCCAGACCAGCGCTTGCCCTTAAGCCCCTGCAGCTCCATATGGCCATCAAGGGGCTCAAGAGCGGCTTCTATCTCGCTTTCATCGGGAAGCACAGCTGCATCGGCATCAAAGCGTTTGGCCTCTTTCAGGGGAGTCTGAGTTGCTGCGCCGTGCTCATCAAAACGGCGCGCAGGCGCAATATGAGTGTCGTTATTCATTTTACAATTCCATGATGTTACCGGCAGCCCTGCTCAGTTTTGCTCAGCTCAGCTTGTCACCGAGCAGATACTGCAGCAGATGGTCGAGGCGAATATGGCCCATTGGCTCACCCTCATGCCAGGCTTTGGGGGCAAACTGAGCAAAGCCAAAGCCCTGCCCCTGCCAGAAATCGGCGCCGGGTAAGGCCGAAGGCACTTCGCCGGGGAAAATCGTGAGCTTATCGTTACTGCCAAGTTCAGTGCCGGTAACCACTTCCACCTCGCCCTGGGCGGTATTGACCATCCCGGGCTCGGTGGCGCGGATGGCGCTGATAGCCATGGCTTCCACAGTGCAGCCTTCAAAGCGAGCGAAGTGCTCACTTCGGCCCAACATCTGGCGCAGCAGCGACAGTACCCTGCCCTGCTGGGAGCGGGTGACATGATCTATCTTGCTGGCGGCAAACAGCAGTTTGTCGATGCGCGGCGAAAAGAGCCGTTTAAGCAGGCTCGACTGACCAAAACGAAAACTCTCAAGAATACCGTCAAGCGCCATGGCCATATCTTCAAACTGGCTGCGGCCGCGATTGAGGGCGGTAAAGCAATCCACCAGCACCAACTGGCGGTCAAATCGGGCAAAATGCTGCTGATAAAAAGGCTCCACCACGCGGCTCACATATTCGCGGTAGCGCCGCTGCAACTGGCCGTAGGCTGTGTCTTTACCCGCATTACCAAGGCGTTGGTGCTCAGCTTCCGTAAGCGGCAGCGGAAAAAATGCCAGCAGCGGCGCACCTTCGAGTTCACCGGGCAGCAGCATCCGCCCGGGCTGGGCAAAATAATAGCCCTGCTTGTGCACAGATTCGTGCAAGTAGTCGCGATAGAGGGCGGAAAGTGCTTCAAACTGTTCATCTGACAGGGGTTTATCGAGCGCTATGGCGCCTGCAGCAGCCTTGAACTTTTGCAGGCTGTCGCAGGATGAACGCGGCTCAATGGCGGCAAACACCTGCGCCGACCACTGGGCGTAATTTTGCCTGAGCATGGGTAAATCCAGCAGCCACTCGCCGGGATAGTCGACAAGGTCCAGATACAAAGTCGATACATCGGCAAAGCGGGACAGCAGCCCGGAGTTGGGCCGGTAGCGGATTTCGAGTCTTAATTCCGACAATGAACGGGTTGATGCGGGCCACTGGGGAGGACTTGCGCAGAGCGACGCAAGCGCGCCCTGCAAATCGAAACTGGCAATATCAAGATCGGGCTGGCTCACCCGCCTGACGCCAACCAGGCGCTCATCACGGCTGACCTGCCACAGTGGCAAACCGGGGTGGCTTGATTGGGTCACGCTTTGCAATTGATGCACTATGCCGGTGATAAAGGCGGTTTTGCCGGCGCCGGACAGGCCAGTGACCGCTAATCTCAGGTTTCGGTCGGTGCTCCGTGCGAGGAGGTCGCGGGCTTTTTGAGTCAGCTTTTCTACGGCTCTCGCCATAATGTCTCCTGTGTCATCCCTTGTACTGCGTCTTTTACTGGGCAAAAGACAAAGGGCGACCGAGTCGCCCACTTGTATTACAGGTTGTTTATTTCGCGCTTGAGATTGTAATTATCTGAAGTCACGTGTCGCTCCAGCGACCTAAGCCGCCCCTCGAGTGAGGTAAAGCGTCTGCTCACATCCGCCAGCGCCTGTTTGGCAGGCTCACCTGCTTGCCACACCTTGCGCTTGACCTCAATGTCACGGGGCTCATTGGTGGTGGCGGTCTGAGGCTTAACATCCAGAATCATCCACAGCACCACATACACCAGCACTACCCAGGAGTTACCGCCCAGCAGGAACACAGAGACGGTAATCACCCTGACCAGCCAGGCTTCGAGATTGAAGTACTCGGCTATTCCGGCGCAAACCCCGGCAACCTTGCCCTGCTGAGGGATGCGATAGAGCGTTCTGCCATCAGTTGCTCTCATGTCTGCTCCTCCATTCGGGAGACTCAGTGTCCAGAATGGCCTCCAGAGTCTCGATGCGTTGGTTCATCTTTTCGGCCTGAGCAATTAACTGATTGAGTTGCTTAAACTCTTCCTCAGTCAGGCCCTGGCCTACCTGGCGCTTGCTGCGATAGTGCAGAATCAGCCAGATGGGCGCCACGATCACCATGAAAATAATCACCGGCGCCATCAAGAGATCCATATCCATATCCACCCCCCAAGAATACTGTTAGTTGCCGGCTTTATCTTTGGCTTTGTCTTTACCCTTCATCTTGGCCTTGAGGGCTTCGAGTTCGGCATTGACAGAATCCTGCGCCTTGAGTGCGGCAAATTCATCATTGAGGCTGGACTTGTTGGCCAAATCGTAAGACTCAACCTGCGCTTCCAGGCTCTCGACCTTGGCTTCATACTGCTCAAACTTCAGCATGGCATTGTCGATTTTGCTGCTATCAAGCTGCTTTTTGACTTCCAGGCGGCTTGAAGCAGTTTGCTTGCGCATGATGATGGTCTTCTGGCGCGCCTTGGCATCGGCCAGTTTTTCCTGCAGCTGGGTGACTTCTTCTTTCAGGCGCAGGATATGCTCTTCAACCACCTCCAGCTCGCGCTGCAGGGTTTCAGCCAGGGTTGCAGCCTTTTGCTTTTCAACCAGGGCGGCGCGGGCCAAATCTTCACGGTCTTTCGACAACGCAAGCTCAGCTTTATCTTCCCAATCCTGTACCTGGGCATCAACCCGGGCAATACGGCGAAGGATGTCTTTCTTCTCGGCCAGCACTTTGGCTGAGGTGGAACGTACTTCGACCAGGGTGTCTTCCATTTCCTGAATGATCAGGCGGACCATTTTTTCCGGATCTTCAGCCTTGTCCAGCAGAGCGCTGATGTTCGAATTCACGATGTCCGCAAAACGAGAGAAAATACCCATAATTCATTCCTCACATGTAGTTGGTTGTCGATGTGATTAATACACATAGTGTGCCAACTTTTACATTCCCTTTAAAATCATAAGTTAATCTTGATTTTTAAGATTCGCTTTATTTTCGCACCCCAGGCACATATTATGATTTTCACCACTTGTTAGCGAATAAGACCAAAAAAGTGCCCAACGCAGTTAAACAGGATAACCTCATTGGCCAGTCCAACGCCTTGCTCGAAGTGCTGGAGCACGTGTCGCGCATCGCCCCTTTGTCCAAACCCGTGCTGATTATCGGCGAGCGGGGCACAGGGAAGGAGCTGATTGCCGAGCGCCTGCATTACCTGTCCCAGCGCTGGGATCAGGCCTTTATCAAGCTAAACTGTTCATCCCTTAGCGAAAATCTACTCGAAAGTGAGCTGTTTGGCCATGAGTCCGGCGCCTTTACCGGTGCCAAAGGCAAACATGAAGGCCGGTTTGAGCGCGCCGATGGCGGCACCCTGTTTTTGGATGAGCTTGCCAACACCTCCGGGCTTATTCAGGAAAAACTGCTGCGGGTGATTGAATACGGCGAATACGAGCGGGTTGGTGGCAGCAGGACATTGCAGGCCGATGTGCGCCTTATTTGCGCAGCCAACGAAGACCTGCCATCCCTTGCCGAGGCCGGTGAATTTCGCGCCGATTTGCTCGACCGGCTCGCCTTTGATGTGATAACCCTGCCGCCGCTGCGTCATCGCCGTGAAGATATCATGCCACTGGCAGAATATTTTGCCATCGGCATGGCAAGGCAGCTGAAACTTGAGTTTTTTCCAGGGTTTGGCGAAAGTGCCATCGAGATGCTGCTGGACTACCACTGGCCCGGCAATATCCGCGAGCTGAAAAACGTGGTCGAGCGCTCTGTGTACCGCAGCGCGCCAAGCCTTGAGCCGATTGAAGATATAGTGCTCGACCCGTTTGAGTCGCCCTGGCGCCCCAAAGGCCGGGTAAAAACCCTGGAGCGGCGAAGCCCCGACACCACTGCCGCCGTGAAAAGTGCGCCAGACAGCACGCAAAGCGCGGCTGTCTATCAGGCCAGCGCGGGCGAGGCCAGCGTCAGCAGCAGCGCCGGCGGCGACACCTCAGCACTCGCCGGACTTACCTTTCCGCTCGACCTTAAGCAGTACCTTGAAGACAGTGAGAAAAACCTGATTCAGCAGGCGCTCGCGAGTCATCAGTTTAACCAGAAGAAAACCGCCGATGCCCTGGGGCTCAGTTATCATCAGCTGCGCGGTATTCTCAAGAAATACAATTTGCTGGATAAGGCATAAGTGGATTGCGGTGAACTTGGAGCGGCTGATAGAATCCATGATTACCGCTCAATCCGATAACGATTCATTAATGAATGCGCTGACAACACGGCTTTTCAGGCTGGCAATGCTGCCCCTTTTAGGTGGGTGGCTGGTCGCCTGTGGCCATCAGCAATTGCCTCAGGGTGTGGTGTATTGCTCCGAGGGCAACCCGGAATCTTTCAATCCGCAAACCGTCACCTCAGGCACCACCATAGATGCCACCTCGCAGCAGCTATACAGCCGCCTGGTGGACTACGATGCCGACGAAGGTAAAATCGTCCCCGCGCTCGCAAGTAGCTGGGAAATCAGTGACGATGGCCTGGAATACCGCTTTTTTCTGCGCCATGGCGTGACTTTTCATCACTCGGACATCTTTACCCCCAGCCGGCCGTTCAATGCCGATGATGTGCTGTTCTCGTTTCAGCGGGTGCTCGATGAAGACCATCCCTATTACTGGGTCGCTCGCAGCGGTTATCCGTTTTTCCAAAGTATCGACTTTACCAATCAGGTAGCTTCGGTCACCAAGAATGGCGACTACGAAGTGGTGTTCAAGCTGCTGCGCCGTGACGCGTCCTTCCTGTCAAACCTCGCCACCGATTTTGCGGTGGTGCTGTCGGCCGAGTATGCCGATCAGTTGCTGCGGGCCAAAACGCCGGAGCTGCTTGATCAAAAAGCCATAGGTACCGGGCCGTTTCGTCTGGTCGAGTACGTGAAAAACGAGTACATCCGCTACCGGCGCCACGAAGGCTTCTGGGGCGAAGCACCCAAAATCGACATGCTGGTGTTTGATATCACCTCCAAAAGCTCGGTGCGGCTGTCTAAACTCATTACCGGCGACTGCAGTGTGTCTGCCCTGCCAAAGGCCGGTGAGCTTAAATTTATAGAAAATCATCCCGAGCTGCTGCTCGAATCCAAACCCGGTCTTAACGTGGCATTTTGGGCATTCAACACCCAGAAGCCGCCGTTTAATGATGTGAGGGTGCGCCGGGCACTGTCGCTTGCGGTCGATAAGCGCAATATCCTGCGCGCCGTGTACCAGGATACCGGCGTCGAAGCCCAAAGCCTGCTGCCGCCTTCTTCCTGGGCTTATGCGCGGGATTACGAGCTGGATTTGGATTACTCTCCGAGCAAAGCCATGAATTTACTGGCAGAAGCGGGCATAGTTAACCTCAGTATCGATATCTGGGCCATGCCGGTTGCGCGTGCCTATAACCCGAATGCGCTGAAAACGGCTGAGCTTATTCAGGCCGATTTAGCCAACATTGGCGTTAAGGCCAATATCATCAGCTACGACTGGTCGGTGTTCACCCAAAAGCTTAACCAGACTGACTATGATTCGGTGCTGATTGGCTGGAACGCGGATAACTCAGATCCGGACAACTTTTTTACCCCGCTGCTGAGCTGCGCCTCGGTGGGCTCGGGCAACAACCGCTCGCGCTGGTGCGATCCGGCCTTTGATGAGCTGCTCAATCGTGCCCGTGCCAGCACCGACCGGCTTGAGCGTACCGCGCTGTATCAGGAGGCCCAGGCCGAGGTGTCCAAACAGCTGCCGCTGCTCGCCTTTGCCCACGCCAAACGCACCCTGGTGCATCGCCACAATATCAGCTACATGCCCGTGAGCCCCTTCGGCGGCATCGCCTTTGCCGACATCAAACCCGCGCTGGAGGACAATGATTGATGGGCATTTATCTGCTTAGGCGACTCAACCTCTTTATCGCCACCTCGCTGCTGATGGTGACTATCCTCTTTATCGCCACCATTCATTTCCCGACCGAGCGCGCCTATGCCTACAGCGGCATCATCAATCCGTCGGCCGAGCAGGTTCAGCAGATAATCAGCGACTATCAGTTAGATAAGTCCGATGTTTATCAGTATTTTGCTTATCTGTCGCAGCGCATGAGCGGTAACCTTGGTATTTCGGCCACCTCGCAGCAGAGCGTGGCCAAAGAGCTTGCCACCGTGCTGCCGGCCTCATTTGAGTTGGCGTGTTTCTCAGGACTGTTGGCACTCGTGCTTGGGGTGCCGCTTGGGGTGCTTGCATCATTAAACCAGCACAAGCTCACCCAGAATGCCATTATGGCCATCACCCTGACCGGCTACTCTATTCCGGTGTTCTGGCTTGGGTTAACCCTGTCTCTCTGGTTTGGGGTGCGCTTGGGCTGGTTGCCGATATCTGGCCAGATTAACCTGCTGTATGAAATCAAACCCGTCACCGGCTTTATGCTGATTGATACCCTGCTGTCGGACTCAAGCTATCGCCTGCCGGCCTTTAAAGACGCACTGGCCCACATAGTGCTGCCTGCGGTCACCCTCGCGGTGCTGCCTTTTACCGTAGTGGTGCGTATTACCCGCTCGGCCATGCTGAATGTGATGAACCAAACCTATGTGCGCGCCGCCGAAGCCCGCGGTCTGCACACTGGCAAAATCATTCTGCGCCACGCGCTGCCAAACGCGCTCATCCCCGTGCTTAAGCATCTGGGGTTAATGCTTGGCGCCTTCGCGAGTTACGCCATTGTCGTTGAAGTGATTTTCTCCTGGCCGGGGGTTGGCTCCTGGCTGGTGTCCGGCATTTATCAGCGGGATTACACCGTTATTCAGGGCGGCATTCTTGCAGTGGCGCTGCTGATTATTTTCCTCAGCATCCTGATTGAAGTGCTGCACACAGCCTCCAATCCTCTGAGCAGGAAAGAACTCTATGCCTCAAATTAAGATTTACCAGGAAGACGATATTCCGTCTCCGATGAGGCGGTTGTGGAAATCCTTTGCCTCCAATCCCTTTGCCCTCGCTGGCCTTTGGGTGATTGTGTTTTTGTTGCTGCTGACCCTGTTTGGCTCCTTTATCGCCCCTTACAGCCCTGAAGCGCAAAACCCCAAGGCATTGTTGCTGCCGCCATCCTGGGATCCGGCTGGCACAGTGGAGCACTTTCTTGGCACCGACGACCTAGGCCGCGATATTTTCAGTCGCCTGCTCCACGGCGTGCAGCTGACCTTTGGTATGTCGCTGGCGGTGGTGATTACCGCGCTGCTGCTGGGATTTGTGATTGGCGCCATCTCCGGCATGATGCAGGGCCTTAAGTCGAGTATCCTTGGGCACCTGCTCGATGCGCTGTTATCGATTCCGTCGCTGCTGATGGCGATTCTGGTGGTGGCTGTGCTCGGCCCCGGCATTGACAACGTGTTCTGGGCTGTGGGTATCGCGCTCACGCCCCAGTTTGTGCGCGCCATTCACCAGGCCATTCACGAAGAGCTGCAAAAAGAATATGTGACGGCGGCTCGGCTCGATGGCGCCAACAGCCTGCAAATTTTCTGGTATGTGATTATGCCAAACGTCTGGGAAGTGGTGATTATTCAGACCACACTCGCGATTTCCACCGCGATTCTCGACATCGCCGCGCTCGGTTTTTTAAGCCTTGGCGCACAGGCCCCGAGCCCCGAGTGGGGCGCCATGGTGTTTCAGGGCCTGGATAACCTCCTGACCGCCCCTTGGACCGTGAGCATCCCCGGGGTTGCCATTCTCTTTACCGTACTTGCCGTGAATCTGGTGGGTGACGGACTGCGCTCGGCGCTGGCGCCGATAAAGAACTGATTATGCCGCTACTGGATATACGTAATCTCACCATTGAGCTCGATACCCCCCACGGGCGGGTGAAGGCGCTGGAAAAAGTGAGCCTGATGCTGCACGAGGGCGAAATTCACGGCCTGGTCGGCGAATCCGGCTCAGGCCGCAGCCTGCTCGCCCGCGCCGTGCTCGGCATTCCCGGCCCCAACTGGACCATCACCGCCGACCGTATGATGTGGGATGGCCAGAACCTGCAGGATATGAGCACTGAGCAGCGCCGCAATCTGATGGGTAATGAGATGGCGATGATTTTCCAGGACCCGTCCGGCAGCCTGGACCCGGTGATCACCATAGGCGCCCAGCTGATTGAAGCCATGCCGCTCGATAAAAGCGTGGCCTTTTGGCGGCGCAGCCGCGAGCGCATCGCCACCGCCAAAAAGTGGCTGCACAAGGTAGGCATTAAAGACCCCAAGCGGGTGATGCGAAGCTACCCCTGGGAAACCTCCGAAGGCGAATGCCAGAAGGTGATGATTGCCATGGCGCTTGCCAATCAGCCAAGGCTGCTGATTGCCGATGAACCGACCAACTCAATGGAGCCAAGCACCCAGGCGCAGATTTTCCGTCTGCTTGCCCAGCTTAACCAGCTGCAGGGTGTCACCATTTTGCTTATCAGCCATGAGCTCGAAACCCTGGCCGAATGGTGCGATAACCTGTCAGTGCTTTACTGCGGCCAGGTGATGGAATCCGGGCCCATTGATGAGCTTATCCGCGAGCCCATGCACCCTTACACCAAGGCGCTGATGGACCACATGCCGGATTATCGCGGCAACCTGCCCCACAAGGGGCTGATGCCAACCCTGCCGGGCTCAGCGCCCGCACTGCAACATTTGCCCATTGGCTGTCGCCTTGGGCCGCGCTGCCCGGAGGCACGCAAGCAATGTGTGCATCAGCCACAGCTACAACATAAAAAAGACCGGTATTTTGCCTGTCATTTCCCCTATGAAACGGAGAGCGGCGATGACGACACCTCTGCTTAAAGTCACCGGACTCTCAAAACGCTATTTCAGTGGTTACCGCCGTTTTCGCGCCCAGTACAACGAGGCGCTCGCGCCCATTTCGTTTGAGCTTGGTCAGGGCGAAACCCTGGCAATCGTAGGGGAAGCGGGCTCAGGCAAGAGTACCCTTGCCCGCATTCTGGTGGGCGCCGAGCGGCGCAGCAGCGGCGAAATTCTGTTTGAAGGTACGGCGCTGGAAAGCCGCAACGTAAAGCAGCGCTGCCGCCTTATCCGGATGATTTTTCAGGATCCCAACACCTCGCTCAACCCTCGCCTGTCCATCGGCGAGCTGCTGGCCGAGCCACTGAGGTTCAACACCAAACTCACGGCGGCCGAGCGCGCCGCCCAGGTGAGCGACACCTTAAGGAAAGTCGGGCTTTTACCCGAACACGCCGACTTTTATCCCCACATGATTTCTGAAGGGCAAAAGCAGCGGGTGGCGGTGGCGCGGGCACTGATGTTAAGCCCCAAGGTGATCATCGCTGACGAGGCCCTGACCGCCCTTGACCTGTCGGTGCGCTCGCAAATCCTTAACCTCCTGCTGCATCTGCAAAAGGAAATGGGGCTGTCGTATATCTTTGTGTCCCACAATTTAAGCCTGGTGCGCCACGTGAGCGATAAAATCATGGTGCTGCACAAGGGCAAATTGGTGGAAAAAGGCCCGGTGGCCGAGGTGTTCGAAAACCCGCAGCACGAATACACCGCAAGGCTTATCGCCGAGCAGACCCGCCAGGGTCGCAAGCGCTGAACTCATCCAACCACCGGGGTGAAACGTAAAAAAGGAGCTGCCTTCGGTGGCTCAAGTCATTATTCTATTGCCAGTGTTGACTGAAGAAGCATAAACATGATTATCAAACCAAAAATCCGTGGCTTTATTTGTACCACCACTCATCCGGTCGGCTGTGAAGCCAATGTGCTTGAGCAAATCAATCTGACCAAGGCCCGTGGCCCTATCGCCAATGGCCCCAAGCGGGTGCTGGTGGTTGGCTCCTCCAGTGGCTATGGCCTGTCTTCCCGTATTGCTGCGGCCTTTGGCAGCGGCGCAGCGACCATCGGCGTGTTCTTTGAAAAGCCGGGCACCGACAGCAAGCCGGGCACTGCCGGCTGGTATAACACCGCCGCCTTTGACAAATTTGCCAAGGCCGAAGGCCTGTACAGCAAGAGCATCAACGGCGATGCCTTCAGCCATGAAGCCAAAGCCAAGGTGATTGAGCTGATTAAAGCCGATCTGGGTCAAATCGACATGGTGGTGTACTCGCTGGCCTCGCCGGTGCGTAAACTGCCTGACAGCGGCGAGCTGGTGCGCTCATCTCTTAAGCCTATCGGTCAGCCATACAGCTCGACCGCGGTAGACACCAACAAAGACACCATCATCGAAGCCAGTGTTGAGCCCGCCACCGAGCAGGAAATTGCCGACACTGTTACCGTGATGGGCGGTCAGGATTGGGAATTGTGGATCAACGCGCTGAATGATGCCGGTGTACTGGCTGATGGCTGCAAAACTGTCGCTTACTCTTACATTGGTACCGAGCTGACCTGGCCTATTTACTGGCACGGTGCCCTTGGCAAGGCCAAAATGGACCTTGACCGCGCCGCCCACGCACTGAACGACAAGCTGGCAGCCAAAGGCGGCAGCGCCAACGTAGCTGTGCTGAAAAGCGTTGTAACCCAGGCTTCTTCTGCCATTCCTGTGATGCCACTGTACATCGCCATGGTATTCAAGAAGATGCGTGCCGAAGGCCTGCACGAAGGCTGTATGGAGCAGATCCTGCGCATGTTCTCTGAGCGCCTGTACAAGGCCGATGGCAGCGCCGCTGAGGTGGATGAAGATAACCGCCTGCGTCTGGACGACTGGGAGCTGCGTGATGACATTCAGCAGCATTGCCGCGACCTGTGGCCACAAATCACCACGGAAAACCTGTCTGAGCTGACCGACTACCTCGAGTACAAGGCCGAGTTCATCAAGCTGTTTGGTTTCGGTATCGACGGCATCGACTACGACGCCGACGTCAATCCGGAAGTCAATTTCGACGTGATTGAGCTGTAAGCCAAAACACCTGAAAAACGCCGCACTGCGGCGTTTTTTTATGCCTGAAAATCAGCATAATGGGTGTGGAAAACGATAGCAGGAACTTACTGCAGAAGGTCAAAGGAGTCAGCGTGGATTGGCAGCAACTGCTCGGAGGCGAAAAGCGCGCGCCTTACTTTAACGATACCCTGCGCTATGTGGATGAGCGGATCCGCGCAGGTGTTACCCTGTATCCGCCCAAGGCCGATATCTTCAATGCCTTTCGTTACACGGCGTTTGATAACATCAAGGTGGTTATCCTCGGGCAAGACCCATACCACGGCCCAAACCAGGCCCATGGTCTGTGCTTTTCAGTGCTGCCGCCCTGCCCGCCTCCGCCGTCGCTGCAAAACATCTTTATTGAGCTGTCAAACTCAATCCCAGGCTTTGTCGTGCCTGCCCATGGCGACTTAAGTGCCTGGGCCCATCAGGGGGTGCTACTGCTTAACACAGTGCTTACCGTTGAGCGCGGCCAGGCCCACTCCCATGCCCATCTTGGCTGGGAGCGCTTTACCGATGCGGTAATCACCGGCATTAGCCACCATCGCGAGAGTGTGGTGTTTATGCTTTGGGGCAGCCATGCCGGTAAAAAGGCGGCGCTGATTGATGCATCCAGGCATCTTATCCTCAAAGCGCCTCATCCATCGCCACTGTCGGCCCAGCGCGGCTTTTTCGGCTGCGGCCACTTTGCCATCGCCAATGAGCATCTGCTTCGCAAAGGCCACACTCCCATCGACTGGCGGTTGTAGCGCGTTTCGGTCCCCGCCCCCCCTATAAAACTCGGGCGTATAACCCGCCCGGCAGGCACAAAAAAGCCAGCACTGAGGCTGGCTTTTAAAACTGGAATTGATGTATTACTCGGCGCCGTAGGTCACTTCGGCTTTGGCCTTGAGTGACTCAATCACACCGCGATAGGTGTTCTCGGTGTACTGACCTGACAAACGCTGTGCCAGCGCTTCAACGAGGGCATCTTCCACCTTCTCAGCGGCGTTTACCTTGTCCAGCACTACCACGGCATAGCCTGCGGCCATGCTGACGCTATCTGCGCCGCCAACAGCGAGCTGGAAGGCCTTGTTGACGATGGACGGGTCAAGCTCACGGTCAAAACGGGCAACCTTGGCTTTGGCAGTCAGATCAATCGCTTCACCGGCTTTGAACTTAGCCAGCAGCTCATCGGCCTGTTTCTTGGCCGCTTCGTTGGCTTTGTCCTGAGTCAGACGGGTCACGATACCGGCTTTCACCTCTGCAAACGGCAGGGTACCCGCCAGCTTGTGCTCCTTCATGCGCACCACAGCCACGTTGTTGTCACCAAGATCAATCACATCGCTGTTCATGCCGCTTTGCAGCACTTGCTCAGAAAACGCCGCCTTGATAAGGGCTGGGTTACTGATTTCAGCCGGTGGCAGTTCGCGGGCAAACAGCGCGGTGGTTTTGAGCTCAAGACCGGTAGCTTTAGCCGCTTCAACAAGACTGTCGGGCACTTCGTAGCTGGTATCGGCCAGCTTTTGCTGCAGGCTGTAGAACTTGTCCAGCGCTTCTTTATCTTTCAGCTGCGCGAGGATGCGGTCTTTCACGTCGGCAAATGCGGCCTGCTCGCCGCCTTGCTGATCAAGCAGCTTGATGATGTGGAAGCCATACTCACTCTTCACCGGCGCAGAATAAGCGCCTTTTTCCAGCGCAAACAGCGCGCCGTCGAACGCAGGATCCATCACGCCCTGCTCGAACCAATCCAGCTGGCCGCCCTGCTCACCACTGAAGGTGTCTTCAGAGTCAGTCTTGGCGACTTCAGCGAAATCAGCGCCGCCCTGCAGCTTGGCATAGATGGCATCGATTTTGGCTTTGGCAGCGGCTTCATCTTCACCCAGATTGACCAGAATATGACCGGCCAGACGTTTTTCCGGAGTCTTGTACTGGTTCATGTGCTCGTCGTAGTAGGTTTTAGCCTGCTCTTCAGTCACATTGACGGCATCTGCCAGAGTCTTGGCAGACAGCATCAGGTATTCAAGGCTCACCTGCTCAGGATTGATAAACTGATCCGGATTGGCGTCGTAAAAGCTCTTGGCTTCCTCGTCAGTCACGCTCACACCGGCTTCAAACGGCTGTGAAGTCACCACAACGTAGCGCAGATCGCGGGTCTGGCCCTGCAGCTCAGCAATTGCCTTACTTTCTGACGGCAGTACAAATTCACTGCCAACCAGGGCGTTAATCAGCTGACGACGGGTCATGTCAACGCGCATCATGTCGCGGAAGCTGTTGGTCTGGTAACCCAGCTGACGCAGAATCGCCTGATAACGCTCGTTATCGAATTTACCTTCAGTTTGGAATGCAGGCTCTTCGAGAATGGCTTGCTTGATTTGCTCGTCAGACACGCGCAGACCCAGCTCAGTGGCAGTTTGATCCAGCAGTTTGTCCGCCACCAGACGCTCAAGCACGCCCTGTTTGATGGAACGCAGGTAGTTATCATCTGCTGCCAGAGTTTCGAACATGTCGCCCAACTGCTGCTCCATGCGCGCCTTTTCATTTTGATAGGCCTGCTCCAGCGCTGACTCGGGGATAACCTCGCCATTGACTGTCGCTGCCGGTGTTTCGGTGGAAGAGCCCAGATAGCTGCTCACACCGGTAAAGGCAAAGGAAAGTATCACCAGCACCAGGATGCTCTTGGCAATGGTACCCTGGGAACCTTCACGGATCTTTTCTAACATCAGATGTCCCGCTTGTTACTCTTGTGATTGAAATAAAAAAGCGCATCACAGTGTGGATGCGCCTTTATGTAACTTTTCAGGAATGACCTTGAATGCTTCGTCACTCCGGACCAGGGTATCAACACCAAGGTCCTTCAATTCGTAAAAAGCACTGCTTTGGCAGTGCTTGAAGAACGAAAGCCTACAAAGGCGAGTCTTAGTTGACTGCGTCTTTCAGTGCTTTACCAGCTTTGAATGCTGGGATCTTGGCAGCTGGGATTTTGATCTCTTTGCCGGACTGTGGGTTACGGCCAGTACGCTCGGCACGCTCACGAACTTCAAAAGTACCAAAACCAACCAGGGAAATTTTACCGCCATCCTTCAGACCTTCGGTCACAGCAGCGATGAAAGAGTCCAGTGCGCGGCCGGCAGCAGCCTTGGAAATGTCAGCACCGGAAGCAATTTTCTCGATCAGTTCAGATTTATTCATGTCATCCCCTTGAATGTAGTTTTTGCGCCGCAACCAAATCCTTCTCTAGAGCGGTCTGCGGAGGCTTTTATAACAAGCTTGAAACTAAAGTTCAAGCATCTAAGAAAAACCAAAGAATTAAAGTCGGATACAGCTCAAAGCCAGTCCTGCCAAGGGATTGGAGTGACTGGCTCTCCACGGAACTTAGGCTACCACAGCTAAGGGGTTTGTTAAGCCCCTTTTTTCACTTTTTTAAGCCTGTAGCGCACTTTTTTGCCTTATCCGACGTTTTTGACCACTTCGAAACCCTCAACCGGGCGCTCGAGCGCCAGTTTCAGGACTTCATCCACCCAGCGAACCGGATGAATTTGCAGGTCTGCCACGACGTTAGCAGGAATTTCCTCAAGGTCGCGCTCGTTCTCTTTCGGGATGAGCACATGCTTGATACCGCCACGATGGGCCGCGAGCAGCTTTTCCTTAAGGCCACCGATTGGCAGCACTTCGCCGCGCAGGGTGATTTCGCCTGTCATGGCCACATCGGCGCGTACCGGGTTGCCGGTGAGGCTCGATACCAGTGCGGTGCACATGGCGCAGCCTGCGGATGGGCCATCCTTGGGGGTGGCGCCTTCCGGAACGTGTACGTGGATATCACGCTTCTCGTAGAAGTCTGGGTTAATACCAAGCTGCTCGGCGCGGGCACGCACCACAGTCATGGCCGCCTGAATCGACTCCTGCATCACATCACCGAGCGAACCTGTGTAGGTCAGCTTGCCTTTACCCGGTACAGAAGTCGCTTCGATGGTGAGTAGATCGCCGCCCACCTGAGTCCAGGCAAGACCTGTTACCTGGCCAACCTGATTGTTTGACTCGGCCTTGCCGTAATCATGGCGCTGCACGCCAAGGAACGACTTGAGGTTGTCGCCGGTCACATCCACATGCTTGATTTTCTTATCCAGCAGGATTTGCTTGACCACTTTACGGCAAATCTTCGACAGCTCGCGCTCAAGAGCACGCACACCGGCTTCGCGGGTGTAGTAACGGATAATGCCCAAAATGGCGCCATCATCGACGCTGATTTCGCTGGGCTTCAGGCCGTTACGCTCAACCTGCTTGGGCAGCAGGTGCTGCTTGGCGATATTAAGCTTTTCATCTTCGGTGTAACCGGACAGACGAATGACTTCCATACGGTCCAAAAGCGGGCCTGGAATATCCATCGAGTTACTGGTGGCCACGAACATCACATCAGACAGGTCGTAATCGACCTCAAGATAGTGATCGTTAAAGGTGGCGTTCTGCTCCGGGTCCAGTACTTCCAGCAGCGCTGACGCCGGGTCACCGCGCATATCCGAGCTCATCTTGTCGATTTCGTCGAGCAGGAACAGCGGGTTTTTCACGCCCACTTTGGCCATTTTCTGGATGATTTTTCCGGGCATAGAGCCGATATAAGTACGGCGGTGACCACGGATTTCGGCTTCATCACGCACGCCACCAAGGGCCACACGCACATAGTTACGACCGGTTGCCTTGGCGATGGACTGACCCAGCGAGGTTTTACCCACGCCCGGTGGGCCAACCAAACACAGAATTGGGCCTTTAAGCTGCTTAACCCGGGTCTGCACCGCCAAATACTCGAGGATCCGCTCTTTGACCTTTTCAAGGCCATAGTGGTCGGCATCCAGCACCTTTTCTGCCTTGGACAGATCGCGCTTGATTTTGGAGCGCTCAAACCAGGGCACAGCCGTCATCCAGTCAACGTAAGAGCGCACAACTGTGGCCTCTGCCGACATGGGCGACATCATTCTGAGTTTATTCAGCTCTGCCTGAGCCTTTTCTTTGGCTTCAGGCGGCATTTTGGCCTCTTCAATCTTGCGATTGAGGGTTTCAAATTCGTCATGGCCTTCGTCCAGATCGCCAAGCTCTTTCTGAATCGCTTTCATTTGCTCATTCAGATAGTACTCGCGCTGGCTCTTCTCCATTTGCTTCTTCACGCGGGAGCGAATGCGCTTCTCCACCTGCAGCAAATCGATTTCGGCTTCCATCATCGCCATCAGATACTCGAGGCGCTCACCGACGTTAACCATCTCCAGCACCGACTGCTTGTCTTCAAGTTTAAGCGGCATATGGGCCGCCATGGTGTCGGCCAGACGCGCCGCTTCGTCGATGCCGGACATGGAGGTCAGCACTTCAGGCGGAATTTTCTTGTTGAGCTTGATATAGCCTTCAAACTGGGAAATGGCGCTGCGAACCAGCACTTCTTCCTCTTTTTCAGGCATAGGTGCAGAGGGCAGCTCTTCGATGCGTGCAACGAAAAACGGCTCTTCTTTGGTGTAACGGGCGATACGGGCACGGCGGCCGCCTTCGACCAGCACTTTAACTGTGCCGTCAGGCAGCTTAAGCAGCTGCAGAATGGACGCTATGGTGCCCACTTCAAAGATGTCGTCGGCTGCAGGCTCGTCGAGGTCGGCATCACGCTGGGCAACCAGCATGATCTGCTTGTCCTGGGCCATGGCGGTTTCCAGGCAGCGGATAGACTTTTCACGACCCACAAATAACGGAATGACCATATGGGGGTAAACCACCACGTCTCTCAGTGGCAGTACCGGCAATTCGAAATGCGCTTCACGCTCTTGGGACATAACTCGATTCCGTTTCAGATAGGTGATATCCGAGTATATTGGGGCTGTTTTGGCCCTTTCAATGGCTTAAATGTAAAAAAGGAGCCCAATCGGACTCCTTTAGTATCTTCTTGAAAGCAAATGACCAATTATTGGTCGCCGCTGGCCGCCTGGGTTTCGGCTTGCTCGTAAATCAGGATAGGGGCAGATTCGCCTTTTACCACTGACTCGTCGACCACGGCTTTGCTGACGCCGTCCATGGATGGCAGGTCATACATGGTATCGAGCAGAATGCCTTCAACGATAGAGCGCAGACCACGGGCACCGGTCTTACGGGTCATGGCTTTGCGGGCGATGGCTTTAAGCGCATCTTCACGGAACTCAAGCTCTACACCTTCCATCTCGAACAGCGCTGCATATTGCTTGGTCAGCGCGTTCTTTGGCTCAGACAGAATTTGAATGAGCGCGTCTTCATCAAGCTCAGCCAGGGTAGCAACCACAGGCAGACGGCCGATGAATTCAGGAATAAGGCCGTATTTGACCAAATCTTCCGGCTCAACCTGAGCGAGCATCTGAGTCACGGTTTCTTTTTCAGCCTTGCCCTTCACCTGCGCGCCAAAGCCAATGCCGCTGCCGGTGTGGGTACGCTGATCGATAACCTTCTCAAGACCGGCGAACGCGCCGCCGCAGATAAACAGGATCTTGGAGGTATCGACCTGCAAAAATTCCTGCTGCGGATGCTTACGGCCACCCTGAGGAGGCACCGCTGCCACAGTGCCTTCAATCAGCTTCAGCAGTGCCTGCTGCACGCCCTCGCCGCTCACATCGCGGGTGATGGACGGGTTATCGGACTTACGGCTGATTTTGTCGATTTCGTCGATGTAGACGATACCGCGCTGGGCCTTCTCAACATCGTAGTCGCACTTTTGCAGCAGCTTCTGAATGATGTTTTCGACGTCCTCACCCACATAACCGGCTTCGGTCAGGGTGGTGGCATCAGCCATGGTAAAAGGCACATTGAGGAAGCGGGCCAGGGTTTCAGCCAGCAGGGTCTTACCGCTACCGGTAGGACCAATCAGCAGGATGTTACTCTTGCCAAGCTCAACCCCATCTTTTGGGCCGGCATTGCGCAGCCGCTTGTAGTGGTTGTACACCGCCACCGACAGCACTTTCTTGGCCTTTTCCTGACCAATAACGTAGTCGTCAAGGTGCGCACGCAGCTCGTGTGGCGTGGGCAGCTTGTCATGATCCCGCTTAGGCGAAATCTCTTTAATCTCTTCGCGGATAATGTCGTTGCACAGTTCAACGCATTCATCACACACGTACACAGAAGGTCCGGCGATCAGCTTTCGCACTTCGTGCTGGCTCTTTCCGCAGAAAGAGCAATACAGCAGCTTGCCGCCATCACCGCTCTTGTTCTCGCCCATTACTTTACCTCGTTCGCGATGTCACCATCGCCTTTAACTCTCTCAACCCTGTCAATCTGAGCTTAGCCCAGAGGACGGCAAAAATCAGCGGTTGGTCAGTACCGAATCGATAAGACCATACTCCACTGCGGCAGTCGCGCTCATGAAGTTATCGCGATCGGTATCGCGCTCAATCACTTCCAGCGGTTGGCCGGTGTGATGTGCCAGCATCTGGTTGAGTTTGTGTTTAATCCCCAGGATTTCCTGCGCATGGATGGCGATATCCGATGCCTGTCCCTGGAAACCACCCAAAGGTTGATGGATCATCACCCGCGAATTTGGCAGGCAGTGACGCATGCCCTTTTCACCACCGGCCAGCAAAAATGCGCCCATGCTGCAGGCCTGACCGATACACACGGTGCTGACCTTTGGCTTGATAAACTGCATGGTATCGTAAATGGCCATACCTGCAGTGACGCTGCCACCCGGGGAGTTGATGTACAGATAAATCTCTTTATCAGGGTTTTCTGATTCCAGAAACAGCAGCTGCGCTACGATGAGGTTTGCCATGTGTTCTTCAACCTGGCCCACCAGGAAAATGACACGCTCTTTCAGCAAACGTGAATAGATATCGTAGGAGCGCTCTCCTTTGGCAGTCTGTTCCACCACCATAGGCACAAGCGCATTGAATACTGATTCCGGTGCGTAATGCATTTAACCCTTCCCTAAATAAAAATGGCCCGCATGAGGAGCCTCATACGAGCCATTATAAATGGCTTAACGCCAATCAAGTCAAGCTGCGGTTACGCGCGGCCGGTAGCCTTGTTCATAAATTCTTCAAAAGCAACTTGCTTCTCGGTCACTTTTGCAGATTTCAGCACGGCTTCAACGGCTTGCTCTTCCAGCGCTACGTTGCGCATGTTTTGCATCAGCTCTTTGTTACCGTTGTAGTAAGCTATTACTTCAGATGGATCTTCGTAAGCAGACGCCATAGAAGCGATCAGCGCCTGAACGCGCTCTTCTTCTACTTTCAGTTCGCTTGACTTGATCACTTCACCCAGCAGCAGGCCCACTTTTACGCGGCGCTCAGCTTGCTCAGCGAACAGCTCAGCTGGCAGCTCAGGCATGTTGGCGGCGTTGCCACCAAAGCGCTGTACGGCCTGACGACGCAGTACGTTGATTTCGCCTTCGATCAGAGCCTTTGGCAGCTCGATTTCGTTGGCAGCCAGCAGACCGTTGATCACTTGCTCTTTCACAGCCGCTTTCAGCGCCTGCTCCAGTTCGCGACCCATGTTCTTGCTGATTTCAGCTTTCAGTGCGTCCACACCGCCTTCGGTGATACCAAACAACTTGGCGAACTCGTCGTTCACTTCTGGCAGCTCAGCAGCTTTCACTTCAGTCAGGGTGATAGCGAACTTGGCCGCTTTGCCCTTCAGGTTTTCAGCGTGGTATTCCTCAGGGAAAGTCACGTCGATGTCGAACTCTTCACCGGCTTTGTGGCCTTTGATGCCTTCTTCAAAGCCTGGGATCATGCGACCGCTGCCCAGTTGCAGTTCAAAGCCTTCGGCCTTGCCACCCTGGAACTCTTCACCGTCTACGCTGCCAACGAAGTTGATGGTGACCTTGTCACCTTCTTCAGCGGCGCGCTCTACAGCGGCGAAAGTAGCGTGCTGCTTGCGCAGAGTTTCAATCATGTTGTCTACGTCAGCGGCAGTCACTTCAGCTTTTGGCTGTTCAACTTCGATGACATCCAGACCTTTAAGCTCAACTTCTGGATACACTTCAAAAGTGGCTACGAATTCAAACTGTTCGGCGCTGCTGCTGCCTGGTGCGAAAGTAGGGGCACCGGCTGGGTTCAGCTTCTGGGCGATGATGGCTTCAACAAAGTTGCGCTGCATGATCTCGCCAGTCACATCCTGACGAATTGCTGGACCGTAGCGCTTGCTGATAACGCTCATAGGAACTTTGCCAGGACGGAAACCAGGGATACGGGCACGCTTGGCTTCGCGCTTCAGGCTCTCGTTAACCAGTTTCTCGATCTGCTCGGCAGGTACAGAGATGGTCAGGCGACGCTCTAAGCCTTGAGTTGTTTCAACAGAAACTTGCATTGTTTTACCTCGAAATATGTCTAACGTCCTTTGTAAATAGCCGAGTCATCAACTATTCAGGTGTTCGGTTCTTGATCTTCTTAATTTGACTTTCATGCCTGTCGCGACTGACGCGCCGGCAAAGGTCGCAGATAGTTGACAGTTATCAAGACGCAACATTATAGCCACCGTTATTGCGGGAGTCGAGCCTGAATCAGGGCATAAAGGGCAGAAAAAAAGCGGCCTTTGGCCGCTTTTTAACCTTCTGAAGAAGTGGGGTGACTGATGGGGCTCGAACCCACGACAACCGGAATCACAATCCGGGACTCTACCAACTGAGCTACAGTCACCACTGAATTTTTGGCACGCCCGGCAGGATTCGAACCTGCGACCATCCGCTTAGAAGGCGGATGCTCTATCCAACTGAGCTACGGGCGCAAGGTGTCAACATGCGTTGAAGCCTATCCGGGGCAGTCGACGCTTGGCGCATCAACTTAAAATTTGGTCGGTGATAGAGGATTCGAACCTCTGACCCTCTGCTCCCAAAGCAGATGCGCTACCGGACTGCGCTAATCACCGAGAACTTGCTGTTTGACGCCTCGCGTCAGAACGGAGCGCATCTTATCCCCTCACCTTTGACCCGTCAACGATTTTTTTAAGGGATAAAAACCGCCTGGCGAATTATGAAGCAGTACAGAGTTATCAGGATTTCACGCCAATGGGAGCAATGACACTACTGGCCTTGGCTGCTAGAATATGCGCGCTGAAAACTTCAGGTGGCAACGCTGCTGCCATATAAAGGAAGCCCTACATCCATGACAGCCCAAAATATCGATGGCAAGGCCATTGCCCAAGCCATCCGCACTACCCTGAGCGACAAGGTTAAAGCCCGTAAAGAGGCAGGCCAGCGCATTCCGGGTCTTGCTGTGATCCTGGTTGGTCAGGATCCCGCCTCACAGGTTTACGTTGGCTCCAAGCGTAAAGCCTGCGAAGAAGTCGGATTCCTGTCGCAATCGTTTGACCTGCCAGTGACCACCACAGAGTCCGATCTGCTGGCACTGATTGACCGCTGCAACGAAGATACTGCCATCGACGGCATTCTGGTGCAGTTGCCGCTGCCGGCGCATATCGACTCATCCAAGGTGATTGAGCGCATTCGCCCCGATAAAGACGTGGACGGCTTCCACCCTTATAACGTAGGTCGCCTGGCCCAGCGCATTCCCGTATTGCGCTCCTGCACCCCGATGGGGATCATGACCCTTATCCGCTCCACCGGTGTCGACACCTATGGTTTGGATGCCGTGGTGGTTGGCGCCTCCAACATCGTTGGCCGCCCCATGACGCTGGAGCTGCTGCTCGCTGGCTGCACCACCACCACCTGCCACCGCTTTACCAAAAACCTCGAAGAAAAAGTACGTCAGGCTGACTTGCTGGTCGTGGCCGTTGGTAAGCCGCACTTTATCCCGGGTGACTGGATTAAACCCGGCGCCATAGTGATTGACGTGGGCATCAACCGTCTCGACGACGGTCGTCTGGTGGGTGACGTTGAATTTGATGTGGCCGCCAAGCGCGCAGCCTTTATTACCCCGGTTCCCGGTGGTGTGGGCCCGATGACTATCGCGAGCCTGCTGGAAAACACCCTTTACGCCGCTGAAAACTATCACGACTGATATTATCTGCCGCGCCATAAAAAACGCCTGCGATTGCAGGCGTTTTTGTTTGCATGTTCCAGGGCGGCTTATTTCTTGCGCCAAGTAGTGCCTTCGGGGCCGTCTTCCAGCACCACACCCAGGGCGTTCAGGCGGTCGCGTGCAACGTCAGCAGCCGGCCAATCTTTTTCGGCGCGGGCACGGTTACGCTCAACGATCAGCGCTTCAATTTCAGCCACTTCATCGGCGCTGCCGTCGCCCTGCAAAAAAGCTTCCGGGGTCGATGACAGAATGCCAAGCACTGAGGCGAGATCGGAAAGCACCACAGCCAGGGCTGAAGCCGCCGCGACATCCGCAGTTTTCAGGCGGTTGATTTCACGCACCAGATCGAAGAGCACGGAGTAAGCTTCAGGGGTGTTGAAATCATCGTCCATCGCAGCCACGAAACGGCTGACAAACTCATCGCCACCGGCAGGCGCCACAGTCAAATCCAGACCTTTCAGTGCGGTGTACATGCGCTCGAGTGAGGCACGCGCCTGCTTTAAGTTGTCTTCGCTGTAGTTCAGCTGGCTGCGATAGTGGCCAGAGAGCAGGAAGTAACGCACGGTCTGGGCATCGTAATGGGCCAGCACGTCACGGATGGTAAAGAAGTTACCCAAAGATTTGGACATCTTCTCGCGATCAACCATCACCATGCCGGTGTGCATCCAGGTGTTCACATAAGGGGTGTCGTGGGCGCAGCATGACTGGGCTATTTCGTTTTCATGGTGCGGGAACTGCAGATCGCTGCCGCCGCCGTGGATATCAAAATGCAGACCCAGATGTTTGCTGTTCATGGCAGAGCACTCGATGTGCCAGCCGGGACGCCCCGGTCCCCATGGCGACTCCCAGGTCGGCTCGCCGGGCTTTGACATCTTCCACAGCACGAAGTCCATCGGATTGCGCTTGTTTTCGTCCACTTCAACACGGGCACCGGCCTGCAGCTGCTCAAGATCCTGGCCTGACAAACGGCCGTATGCGGCATAGGAAGATACATCAAACAGCACGTCACCGTCGGCAGCAACATAGGCATGACCGCGATCGAGCAGACGGGTCACCATATCGATGATTTCGTCGATATGCAGGGTCGCGCGCGGCTCAAAGCTTGGGCGCAGCATATTCAGCGCATCGAAGTCGGCATGCATTTCACCAATCAAACGCTCGGTCAGGCTGTCGCAGCTCTCACCGTTTTCATTGGCGCGCTTGATGATTTTGTCATCCACGTCGGTGATATTGCGCTGGTAGTTCACTTCATAACCGCGATAACGCAGATAACGCACAATCATGTCAAAACACACAAAAGTACGACCGTGGCCGATGTGGCACAGGTCATAAATCGTCACGCCGCAAACATACATGCCAATCTTGCCTGGCTGTATGGGTTTAAACTCCTCTTTTTGACGACTGATACTGTTGTATATCTTCAACATTCTTGCTCTCTTTCCACTAAGCACGGGGTGTAAAATTAAGCCTTCGAGTCTATCATGCTCCAATGCCCTTGAATACTGCACTTTCAGGGCCGTTCGAGATAAGTTAGAATCCGGCGACATTTTCAAATGAGTACCGCAAAGATGATCACACTGCACACCAATTTCGGCGATATCAAAATTGCTCTGAACCACGACAAAGCGCCCGTAACCGCTGCAAACTTCCAGCGTTACGCCAGCGAAGGTTTCTTTGATGGCACCATCTTCCACCGTGTTATCGACGGTTTCATGATCCAGGGCGGCGGTTTTACCGAAGATATGGTACAAAAGCGCACCCATGAGCCAATCAAGAACGAAGCCAACAACGGTCTGTCCAACAAGGTTGGCACCCTTGCCATGGCCCGCACCTCAGACCCACACTCTGCCACCGGGCAGTTCTTCATCAACGTGAATGACAACACCTTCCTGGATTTCAAATCTGAATCCACTCAGGGCTGGGGTTACTGCGTATTCGGTGAAGTGGTTGAAGGCCTGGATGTGGTTAACCAGATCAAAGGCGTGAACACCGGCAACCGCGGCATGCATCAGGATGTGCCTCTGAAAGCCGTGGTTATCGAGAAGGTGAGCATCGAAGGCTAATCCCATCAAGATGCGAACCCTGTTTATCGGCGATCTGCACTTAAGTGCAGATCGACCCGACATCTGCGCGGCCTTTCGCCGCTTCCTTGCCCAGCCCTTCGATGACGTCGATGCCCTCTATATTCTCGGGGATCTGTTTGAAGTCTGGGTTGGCGATGATATCGCCGAGCCTTTCGCCATCGACATCGCCGCCGACATCGCCACTGTCGCTGAAAAACTGCCGGTGTACTTTATTCACGGCAATCGCGACTTCCTGATTGGCAAACAATTTGCCAGTTTAAGCAAGATGCAGCTGCTTGATGAAGTCCACAAAATCACCCTCTATGGCATCCCCACCCTGGTGCTTCACGGCGACAGCCTCTGCACCCTGGATAAAGGCTATCAGCGGTTTCGCCGCTTTCGCAATCAGCCCTGGGCCAAGTGGATTTACGGCAAGCTTTCTGAAAACCGCCGCCTGCGGATTGCCGCCAATCTGCGTGCCAAGAGCAAGGCCGGTAATCAAACCAAAAGCCTTTACATCATGGATGCCGAGCCGAGCGCCGTCGCAAACCTGCTAAAGCAATACGGCTGTCGCCAGATGATCCATGGCCACACCCACAGACCAGCTATCCATGAAGAAAGCGCCGGTAAGCGCATTGTGGTTGGCGATTGGTACGAGCAAGGCAGTGTGCTCGAAGTAAGTGAAACCGGCCCACGGCTGCTCTCTTTGCCTTTCGACGCAGCGTAAGCACTTCCTTAAGCGCCCTTAACCAAGGCTCGCCCTTAAGTTCAGTAAACCGCCTTGAGTTGACTAAACACCTTTGGCTTAAACGCAAAAAGCCCGAAAACAATTCCGGGCTTTTGATTAAGTTAGATGATTTTAGTTTTTCGGCGTGCCGCTGTGAAAGCGAAACTCATCATCCTCTGACTGGATCAGCGCTGCTTCCACTTTGGCAAAATAGCCAATCCGCTCATCGATATTGCCGCCCGCCACGGCTTCGGCAAGCTTAAGATAATCCTGATAATGCCTCGCCTCTGAGCGCAGCAGCGACACATAAAAACGCTCAAGCTCTTCATCCATAAAGGGGGCGAGCTTGGCAAATCGCTCACAGGAGCGGGCTTCGATAAAGGCGCCCACAATCAGTTTATCCACCAAGGTACCGGGCTCACTGGTGCGCACATGGCTCATCATCCCCTTGGCATAACGGCCAGCGGTGATATTGCTGTAGGGAATGCCGCGCGCCTGCATGATTTCAAGCACCTGCTCAAAATGATGGAACTCTTCTTTAATCAGTCGCACCATTTTGGCAATAAGCTCCTCCCCGTGGGCAAAGCCCGCCTTGGGAGTGAGCTCAAGTTCGAGATCGTTCTTTTTGCCGGTGCGGGATAAAAACGCCGCCATATCACGGTCTTTGTGATAGACAAACTCTTCGTAGGGCTTGGCCCAGGCAAGCAGCGCCGCTCCGCTTTCGGGGGACACCGCATATTTGCGGATAAGAAACAGCGCCGTCTGCGCCGCTTTAAGCTCGCAGTTGCAATGATCTATCAAAATGTCCTGCAACCACTCGGGATTGCTCGCCTTTTCAACCCAGGCATCCGGCGTCTCACACCCGAGAAATGCCTTTACCGGGGCCAACAGCTGCTGCATCACGTTTTGCACCTTCCACACGCGTAAAGTCCGCCATTTTAGCCGCTTAAGCGCGCCCTTAACAGCACAAGGACGCGGCCACCTTGACGGAAGTCAATTTTTGTTCAATAAATAACCGAGAGCTGTAAAAGGCTCGTCTATCGCTTGGCGAGCATTGGGATCACTGCTGAACAAGGATAATTATAATGGTACTGAATCACTTACTGGGGTTATACACTCATCCAAAGGAAGAGTGGCACACAATTGAGAAGAACCACGAAGCACTGAAAAGCAGTATGAGTCATCTGCTGCTGATAGCGCTTATCCCGCCCATTTGCAGTTATTTCGCGATGGCCCATATCGGATGGAACCCGGGCGCCGGAGAGCCCCTGTTCCTGACCAGCCAGAGCGCCCTGTTTATGTCAATCGGCATGTACTTCGGCCTTATCGCCGGGGTATTCGGTCTGGCCTACCTTGCACACTGGATGGCCATCACCTTTGATGCCAAACCCGACTTCACCCAGGCACTTGAGCTTGCCACTTACACCGCCACGCCGCTGTTTATGGTCGGCCTGTCGGCGCTGTATCCGGTCCTGTGGTTTATGATGGTGGTTGGTCTTGTGGGGCTTGCCTACTCGGTCTATCTGCTCTACACCGGCGTGCCCATCATCATGAATATTCCCGAAGAAAAGGGATTTATTTACGCAAGCTCAGTGGTCACCGCAGGCCTGGTGTTGCTGGTTGCCCTGATGGCAGGCAGCGTTATCCTCTGGAGCATGGGCTTTGGCCCTATGATGCAATAACTACCGTCGCGGCGTTAAATTCGCCGGATACGATAAAAGCAAAAGGCGCCTTTCGGCGCCTTTTGTGGTTTCATGCCCTGAGTTGAGGCCGTGAGGCTACTCAGAATGACTCGCGCAGCTGCACAGTCAGGTTAAATACCAGATTGCCGGGCCTGGAGTCTTTTCTGTCGGCGCAGAAATAACCTTCACGCTCAAACTGATACGCTTGATCCGCGCTGGCATTGGCCAGAGGCGCTTCAACCACACCGTGCACAATCTGCAGTGAATTCGGGTTCAGCACTTCATCGACAGTGTCAGCCGCAGCCGGATTGGCATCGCTGAACAGACGGTCATACAAACGGAACTCGGCAGGCAGCGCGGTAGTGGCTTCAACCCAGTGAATAACACCTTTCACCTTGCGACCATCGCTTGGGTTTTGGCCCAGAGTCTCAGGATCGTAGGTACAGTACACTGTGGTCACATTGCCATCGGCATCTTTGTCACAGCGCTCTGCGCGGATCACGTAGGCGTTACGCAGACGCACTTCGGCGCCGAGCACCAGACGCTTGTACTGCTTGTTGGCTTCTTCACGGAAGTCAGCAGCATCGATGTAGATTTCACGGCCAAACGCCAGCTCACGCACACCCATCTCTTCGATGTTGGGGTGCACAGGCGCTTTCACGTATTCAAGCTCAGGCTTGGTGAAGTTTTCGATGATGACCTTGATTGGACGAATAACGGCCATGGCGCGCGGCGCATTGTCGTTCAGATCTTCACGGATACAGGCCTCGAGCATGCCCACTTCCACCAGGTTGTCCTGCTTGGTCACACCAATGCGCTGACAAAACTCACGGATTGATGCAGGGGTGTAACCACGGCGACGCAGACCGGCAATGGTCGGCATACGTGGGTCATCCCAACCGGACACCAGACCACGCACCACCAGATCGTTCAGCTTGCGCTTGGACATCAGGGTGTATTCAAGATTCAGACGGGAAAACTCGTACTGACGGGTACGGTTTGGCGCCTGGAAATCGTTGAGGTTATCGAGCACCCAGTCATACAGACGGCGGTTGTCCTGGAACTCCAGGGTACACAGCGAGTGAGTGATGTTTTCCAGCGCATCCGAAATACAGTGGGTAAAGTCGTACATCGGGTAGATGCACCACTTGTCACCGGTCTGGTGGTGGTGAGCAAACTTCACGCGGTAGATAACCGGGTCGCGCATACACATAAAGGGCGACGCCATATCGATTTTGGCGCGCAGCACACACTCACCTTCTTTAAAGCCACCGTCGCGCATCTTTTCAAACAGCGCCAGGTTTTCGGCCGCTGGGGTGTCACGGTACGGGCTGTTACGGCCAGGCTCTTTCAGGGTGCCACGGTACTCACGGGTTTCCTCTGCATTGAGGAAACACACATAGGCCAAGCCCTTGTTGATAAGCTCAACTGCGTAACCATAAAGCGCATCAAAATAGTTTGAGGAATAGCGAACGTCACCATCCCACTGGAAACCGAGCCACTTCACATCTTCCTGAATCGAATTTACGTAATCGATATCTTCTTTTTCAGGGTTGGTATCATCAAATCGCAGGTTACACTGGCCCTTGTAGTCCTGTGCAATGCCAAAGTTCAGGCAAATGGACTTGGCATGACCTATGTGCAGGTAACCGTTTGGCTCAGGTGGAAAACGGGTATGCACGCTGTTGTGCTTACCGCTGGCCAAATCTTCATCAATGATGTTGCGAATGAAGTTACTGGGACGTACTTCGTTGTCCACGTGACTCATGGAGTTCCTCTTTTGCAAACAGTGGCAAATTTGTCAAAACCCGCATGATCCTACAGAAAGCGGCCGCTGACAATGCCCATGGTTAAAAAACCGCGCCAAACGGGCAAGCGTCGTGGCGCGGCGCAAAGCCAATAACGCACTATCGCGAATGCTTTGGCATAAAAAAGCAGCCCGCAGGCTGCTTTAAAAGTGGGTTTGGGTGCATGAGCGCCGTTATTCGGTGATCACCCGAATACCCGGGATGATTTGCTGCGCCTTCTTGCCCTTTTGCTTAAGGTAAAAGTAAAACGCCACCAGCGCGCCGACTATGATGGCCGTCCACACCATGGTTTGCAGCGGGTTAGCAGACACATTACCCCATTGATATACCAGGGTTGCAGCGCCATAGGCCAAACCAAAGGTCCAGGTACCGGCGAACGCAGCCCAGCCCTTGCCAAACTCGTTCACCAGCGCGCCCATTGCCGCCACGCAGGGGGTATAGAGCAGAATGAACACCAGATACGAGAAGGCGGCCAGTTGCCCGCTGAAACCTGACTGCAGCGCACTGAAGGTTGAGCGATCAACGCCCTGCTCCTCGGCAGCTGTTTCAACACTCGAGACATCACCGACCGACATCGACATCGGATCTTCCGGTGCAATCCCAAGCAGGTTTGCCGGGATAGTGGCCAGCGCTTCACTGAACGACTCCGCCAACGGCGTTAAGCCTTCCTCTTCGCCGCCCGGAGTGCTGTAGAGGCTGTTCAAGGTACCAACCACCGCTTCTTTGGCAAAAATGCCGGTGATAATGCCAACCGTCGCCGGCCAGTTATCCGCTTCAATGCCCATGGGCCCGAAAATTGGCGTCACCTTTTGGCTGACCACACTGAGCACAGACTCGTTACTGTCTTCGTGACCAAAACTGCCATCCACGCCCACTGCGTTGATAAAGTTAAGCAAAGTCACTACCAGCACAATGGTTTTGCCGGCGCCGAGGATAAAGCTCTTGGTACGCTTGCCAGTACGGGACAGCACCGCCTTGGGCTTGGGCATTTCATAGTTTGGCAGCTCCATCACCACCGCACTGCTGACGCCGGGCAGCAGGGTGCTGCGAAGCAAAAGACCGGTACCGATGGCGGCAATAATGCCGATGATATACAGCAAAAACACCAGATTCTGACCCGACTCGGGGAAGAAGGCCGCGGCAAACAGGGCGTACACCGGCAAACGGGCACCGCAGGACATAAAAGGCGCCATCATGCCGGTGACAATCCGCTCGCGCTCACTGCCAAGGGTACGGGTCGCCATAATCGCCGGCACCGAACAGCCAAAGCCCACAATCATGGGCACAAAGGCTTTGCCCGGCAGACCGATGCGGCGCATCAATCCATCCACCACAAAGGCAGCGCGGGACATATAACCTGAGCTTTCCAGCACCGACAGCGCCAAAAACAGCGCCATGATCACCGGAATAAAGGTCGACACCGTTTGAATGCCCTGCCCTACACCACCGGCAAGCAGGGTAATAAGCCACTCTGGCGCGCCGATGTTGCCAAGCAAAGCACCAAAATGATCGACAAACAGCGCGCCGGCACTGATATCAAAAAAGTCGATAAAGGCGCTGCCGACGTTGATGGCAAACATAAACATCAGGTACATCACCAGCAAAAACACCGGCACACCCAGCACAGGGTGCAGTACCAGCGAATCGAGGCGATCACTGAAGGTTGGCGCTTCATCATTGGCTACGGCGGCGCGGTACACCTGCTCAACAAAGTTAAAGCGGGTGGTGGCCACCATAAGTTCAATGTCGAGGCCCTCTGATTTCAGGCTGTTAGCACAGCGGCTCACTTCTGATTCAAAGTCGCTGTTCTTGCATTGACCGCAGCCAAGACCATTACCAAGCATCGCAAGCGCACGGCCACGGGGTAAGGTGGGGTCTTTGTGCTTAAGTTCGGCAAGTGCAGATTCAATGGCGCTGTCGTAGCCAAGCACCAGCGGCGCCTCGGAAACTTTGCCATCAAGCAGCTGCACCACCTGCGCCTGCACCTTGGCAACATCACCGGCGTCACGGGCACACACAGCAATCACGGGGCAGCCAAGCTCAAGGCTCATCTTGTGGGTATCAACGTGTACACCACGCTTCAATGCCACATCGATTTTATTGACCACCACCACCATAGGGATCCCAAGTTCCCTCAGCTGCACGGTCAAATAAAGATGACGCTCAATGTTGGTGGCATCCACCAGATTGATAATGCCGTCCATGTGCTGCTCAGCCAGATACTGCTGGGCAATCTGTTCATCAAGGGAGCAGTCGCAGCTGCGACCGGCCGGAAGAATGTCGTAAATGCCGGGCAAGTCGGTGAGATAAACATCGGCGCCATTTAAGGTAAAATGGCCGGTTTTTTTCTCAACTGTCACGCCGGACCAGTTGCCGACCTGTTGATTGGCACCGGTCAGCGCGTTGAAAAGTGTGGATTTTCCCGCGTTGGGGTTACCCACGGTCACGCAATGAAACTGCTTAGCCATGGCTTGCTCCGGATTCAATGGGGTCCACTTCGATGATACTGGCCAGCTCTTCACGCATGCACAGCTTGCAGCCGCGCACATCCAATTCGATACCGCTGCCAAGCGGTGCTTTGCGGATCATGGTCAGGCGAGTGTTGGGGGTTATGCCCATGGATAACAGCTTGCGCTTCACGGTTTGTGGCAGCTCCAACTGCCCGACTTCGGCGATAACGGCCTTATCGCCCGGGCGAAGGTCACTCAATTTCATTAACAAGGTCCACCCTGTTCCATCCCGATCTTTGACTGACCGGCATTTTAGCCAAGTCTGTCAATCCAAAATCGTACCTGGATCAATTTTCTTTGATTGGTAACGATAATAGTTTTCAATTATGAGGTAAAACGCAACCGGAATAAATGCCGCCTGCAAACAAAATCCCAAACGCCTTAAATATCCGCTGCCCACAAAACGTGCGCCGCGTCACACTTCCTTAATATCAGCAATAAAATCAATCGAATTAGCCTATGCAGTACGGCGACCCGTTAATGACTTGCTGCAAAATTGCTCTACACTGGATTATTAGTGTTTCGCCAAGATACTGAATTAGCGAAACCACAATAACAAAAACCGGAACGCGCCTCAGGAAGTGTGAGAATGAACAAGGACATCCCGCTGCTTGGCAGGAAGTTGACCTTCGGTCTGCTTTGCCTGCTGTTTTCGTTTCAGGTCGCTGCAACGCCCTGGAAAGACATGCCCGCCGCCGAGGTCGAAGCGACCCTCGACAAAAAATTTGCCGAAGGCAAATACTCGCCCAAAGGCGCCGACAGCTGCCTGATGTGCCACAAAAAAAGCGCCGCTGTGATGGCGATTTTTGACAATGTGCACGGCAGCACCCACTCAGGCGCCTCCCCCATGGCTGACCTGCAGTGTGAAGCCTGCCACGGCCCCATGGGCAATCACAACAAGGGTGGCAAGGAGCCGATGATAACCTTCGGCAAAGACGCCCCCGTTCCGGCAGACAAGCAAAACAGTGTCTGTTTATCCTGCCATCAGGACGACAAACGCATGGCGTGGGAGAGCAGCCACCACAGCAGCGCCGATATCGCCTGCGCCAGTTGCCATCAGGTCCACACCGCCAACGACCCTATCACAGATAAGCAAACTGAGGTCGAGGTCTGTACCAGCTGCCATCTTGAGCAAAAGGCTGATCTGCACAAGCGCTCAAGTCATCCGCTTGAAAACGGACAGATGGTCTGCAGCGACTGCCACAATGCCCACGGCAGTCAGGGCGAGGCAAGCCTCAAGCAGATGAGCATCAACGAAAACTGTTACGCCTGCCACGCCGAAAAACGCGGCCCCAAGCTGTGGGAACATGCGCCGGTCACCGACAACTGCGCCAGTTGCCACAGTGTGCACGGCAGCGTGAACGAGGCCATGCTCACCCAAAAGGCACCGCAGCTGTGCCAAAGCTGCCACGCCAGTGTAGGACACGCGTCCAACGCCCAGTTTGGCACCTCCCCAAGCGCCTTTACCGCAGGTCAAAGCTGTATGAACTGCCACAGTCAGGTGCATGGCTCCAACCATCCGTCCGGCAAACTGCTGCAGCGCTGAGGAGGACACGATGAACACCCCTATCACAGTGCGCTTAACTCTTGTCAGCCTGGCCATTGCCGCGGCTCTGAGCCCCATCGCCTACGCACAGGGCGGCTACGGACTTAAAGATGCCAACCGCAGCGCGGTTAAAAAAGAAGCCTGGGTATGTAAAGGCTGCACCAGCAACATCGAAAATAAAGGCGTTGTCACCCTGGGTATTGCCACCCAGGATGGCGACGACAGTCATATTGGCAATACCACGGGCACAGATTCCGATGGCGGCGCAGTCAGTGTGAGCGGCAATCTAAGGCAGCGCAAAGAAGACGGCACCCGCCTTGATGCCCAAGCCCACAAACTGGGTTTTGATGACGGCAGCGCCTCGCTTACCTTAAGAAGCCCTGGCCACTACCAGATTTACCTTAATTATCAGGCGCTCACCCGCTTTGATGCTGAGGGCTTAACGCCTTACCTAAGCGCTGGCGGTCAGCTTTCGCTGCCGGATGACTGGCAAAGCGCCGGTACCACCGCTGGCATGACAGGCCTTGCCAACAGCAATCCTGTCAAGCTTGAGAAAAAGCGCCAGCGCTTTGAACTTGGCGGCGAGGTGTCAGGTGATGGTTTTGATTCAGCAATGAATTTTCGCCACGAAACCCGTGAAGGCGCCCAGCGCAGCAGCGTGAATTTGCTCACCAACGCCGCCATGGTTGCCAAACCCATAGACGACAGCACTGATACCCTCGATGCCAGCGTCAGCTTTCGCCGTGATGGATTTCTTGGCGCTATTAATGGCCAGGTCAGCAAGTACAGCAACCAATACCAGAAGCTGGCCTTCGACAATGCCTTTTACCCCACCTTTGGCGCAGCCTACGGTGGCCAGATGGCGGTCGACCCGGACAATCAGGCGTTCAGCCTAGGCTCGAGTCTGCAATTTTTTGAAGGAAGGCAGCAGGCACTGATGCACCTGCGCTTTGCCCGCATGAGTCAGGACGAGGCGCTGCTTGATGCCACAGTCACAGGGCCAAGCCCGCAGTTGCCCATCGCCGCCGTCGACAATCAGGTCGATGTAATGGAGCTTGGGCTGCGTTACAGCAACCGCCCGACCCGGGAGCTCAGTCTTAAGGCCAGTTACGATTTTCGCGACCGCGACAACAAAACCCCGGAATACCTGTTCCCGCAGGTGGTTACCGACAGTATTTACCGCGGCGACGCCTGGAATAAGCCCTACGACCGAACCCGTCAGCAGTTGGCGCTTGGCGCCCAGTACCGCTTTAGCCGCAGCTGGGATTTAAGCAGTGACTACAGTTACGAGCACAACAGTTACAACCTGCTCAGCCGCGACTCGGTGTTCGAACACCGCATTGATGCAGCGCTGCGCGGCCAGATCCTGCCAAACTGGCAGATCAGATTGATTGGCGAAGCCGCCGACCGCCGTGGCGGCAACTATGAGGCCAGCGATTATACCGAGCGCGCCAACCAAAGCGCGATGCGCCAGTACTTTTTAGCCGACCGGGACAAGCGTGAAATCAAGCTGATGACAGATCACAGCTTTGATGCGCTGTCGCTGCAGTTCAATCTGCACACAGGCAACGAAGACTACAGCGATAATGACAACAGCCTCGGCCTCAGCGAAGTGCGCTACACCGGCTTTGGTCTTAATGGCAGTTACCCCATTGCCGACAACATTCACCTCAATGCCTTTGTCGGTAAAGACTGGCGCGACAGCGAGCAGGCAGGCAGCAGCACAGGTGTAAGCCGCTGGTTTGCCGAAAACCGCGATGAAAACACCTCAGTCAGCCTTGGCATTAAATGGGACAAACTCTGGGACGATAAGCTGACCCTGGGCAGCGACTACCTTTACAGCGACGGCAGCAGCGATACCGAAGTCAGTCAGGGGCTGCAAAGTCTCTACGGCCCATACAGCGCCACCCGTCATACCCTCAAAAGCTGGGCGGATTATCGTTTGAATGAGTCTATGTCACTGAGATTTGACTGGATTTATGAGGACTACCGCGACATGGACTGGGCCAACGATAACCTGGCGATGGATGCCATTCCCAACGTCATCCTGCTTGGGGATTTGAGTCATGACTATCAGGCCCACTATTTCGGATTCAGCTTCAGTTACCAGTGGTAAATCGCTTGGCGGCACGCACGGAAGGAACGCAGCAATGAAAAAATATAATGACCAGACCTTTACAACCGGTTGGCGCCTGCCACTTGTGGGCGCAGCCCTGCTCGCCTTGTCCGCCTGCGGCGGAGGCGATGGCGAGCCGGGTAACCCCGGCGATCCGGGCGGTGAACCCGCCATGGACATTCAAAGCCTTAAGGTCGAGTTTATGGACATCGGCCTTACCGACGGCGTCGCTACGGTCAAATACCGGGTCACCAATCAGGACGATAAAGTCGTGGTTGGTATTCCTTCCGCCACCTTTATTGCCGCCCAGTTGGTTCCCGAAGGCTTTACCGGCGCAGGTAATGCCAGCACCTGGCAGCATTTTACCGCCGAAACCTGTGCGTCCACCTGCCCGGGCACCTATACCGACCTGAAAACCGGCATCTACACCTACAGTTTCAGCGCGCCGCTCGATGGCATGAATGGCCAGACACTGCAGCCGGGCGCGACCCAGCGACTGGTAATCAAACTTGGCGGCGACAAGCTGGCCGATGGCACCGCTCTGCCCATCACCAATGCCCATAAAGACTGGCAAAGTGGCGGAGAGCCAGCTTACAGCCGCGACATAGTCGCCATCGACACCTGTAACAGCTGCCACAATAACCTCGCCTTCCATGGCGGCAAGTACAATCAGGTAGAGACCTGCGTGACCTGCCACAACAGCAGCAAAGTCTCCAATCCGGCCAATGTGTTTGCGCCCATGGTGCACGGCAAACACTTAACCGGCTTCCCCAAACCCATTTCCGACTGCGAAACCTGCCACAAAGCCGACGATAAACTCGCGGACAACCAGAACTGGCACACTGTCCCCACCATGGAAGCCTGCGGCAGTTGCCATACCGCCATTAACTTCCCCGTCGGTGAAGGCCACCCAGCCCAGCCCAATAACGCAAACTGCGTGGCCTGTCACAACCCGGATTGGACCGCCAATGTTCACTCCGGCGGCGACAATGAAGCCGTGCTGGCAAGCGTTAAGGCGGACATCGTCTCAGCAAGCCTCAGCGGCACCACGGTTAATGTGGGGGTGAAACTCAGCAATCCTCAGACCGGTGAAGTGTACGGCTCAGCCGATACCCTGGCGTTTATTTCAGATCTTCGGGTTTACGCCAACTGGGGCGGCAGCATGGATTACACCACCCGCAGCGCCCGCTCTATCCGGTTGCAAAGCACCGCCCCCGAGTCCGGCGCCGATGGTGTATATACCTATGCCATCAGTGGGTTAACCATACCCGCAGGCACCGAGGCCGACACCGGTACTCTCGCATTGCAGGGACGCCTGTGCGCCCTCGATGGCAAGCTCACCGCCTGCGCCGAAGGCATTGAGACTGTGGTAATGAAATCCAGCCACAGCTTTTTTAATGCCACTGCACTTACGGCCACAGGCCGGCGCACAGTCGTTACCAACGACACCTGCGGTAGTTGCCATGGCATCCAGCAGCTTAATTTCCACGGCGCCCGCAACGACCTCGAAGGCCAGTGCCAGGTGTGTCACAACCACAATATGCAAGCCGATGCCACTGCAGCCAACCCAGCGCACACCACGGCGGACTTCAAGCAGCTTATTCACGCGCTGCACCGGGGCAAGTTTGCCGGATTTGAAACCCTCAATTACCCAGGTGACATCGGCAATTGCGCCCAGTGCCACGCCAAGGGCGACAATGGCGTACTGACAGTCGCCTTACCCCTGTCATCTGCGGTGCAGCCAATGGCGCTCAACGACGGCAGCTTTACCAGCCCCACTGCGGCGGTATGCAGCAGCTGCCACGAGAGCGACAGCGCCAAAAACCACATGACCCAACAGGGCGGCGTGTTTGCCGGCAGCAAGGCCGATGCCTCCGCAGGCACCGAAAGCTGTGCCACCTGCCACGGTCAGGGCGGCTTTGTGGATGTGCTGAAAGTACACCCCATCAAGTGATGAACCCAGGCCGGTTGGATAACCTCTGACCGGCCTGACGGTTAACCAAGTGCTATGAGGATAAGGTTAAGCATCAGCAGCAATCATCAGCAAACCAAGGCCCGTGTTGATACGACTTGATGCATGTTAAACGCAGTCCGGCTAAACCCTTAGGGCCTACCATGGTCTGTACATGCGGATTTTTATCCACAGTAATCCGGCACTCGAACCTGATTACTGCAGCGACAAAAATACCTCTAAAGAAATAGTCAGAACCAAGTCACAGATCCGACCTAAATTGACTGCGAAATGCTCACACCTTGGATAGCCTTGGAGATGGAAGCTCAATTCCACACATCGTACGGGGTTAATAGGAATTATTCTTATCTACCAACAAGTTCGGTGATAACTAAAACTATTGCAGGGAATACCATGATGAAAGGGTTCAACTTCAATGCCGCGACAAAAGCGATATTGGGTGCCGGCCTACTGTCTTTAACGCTCGTCGGTTGCGGCAGCGACGGCAAAGACGGTGAAGACGGCAAGGATGGGGTCATCGGCGTCGATATCGCCGCCACATCCACCCTGAAAGCCACCTTTACCAACGCGACTGTGGACGCCGGTAAGCTCAGTGTCGACTTCACGCTGGAAAACGCCAACGGCGTGGCCGTGCTGGGTCTGACCAAAGATCACGATTTACGCTTTGGCATAGCTCAGCTGGCTAAAGTGACTGAAAAAGTGGGTGAAGGCGATGCCGCCGTGGATGCCGACCGAGGCTTCCAGTGGCAGGCCTATATCAACGCCAAGAAAGACCCCAACCCAAGTTGGGTGCCTGAAGGCGACAAAGACATCAATCCATCGGCGCAGCTTCAGGCCAACGTAGAGGCCGCCGCCAAGTGCGACACCTGTCTGGTTGACCATGGTGACGGTACTTATACCTACACCTTCCAGACCAACATCGCCAACGTCACCGAGCCGCTCAAAGTGGCCTTCGACGCCAACAACACCCACAGAGCGACCCTGGAGCTGGAACTGCCTCAGGTCACCGCCAACGCCCATTACGACTGGCAACCTGCCTCCGGCAAGACCGACGGCATTCAGACCCGTGATGTGGTCAGCATCGAGAGCTGCTACACCTGTCACCAGCCGGAAAGCCTCAAGCTGCACGGCGGCCGTCGTATTGATCTTGAAAACTGCGCCTCGTGCCACACTTACACCTCAGGCGACCCTGAGACCGGCAACAGCGTTGATTTCACATACATGATCCACGCCATCCACAAGGGTGAACACCGCCTGACCTACTCCCCCACCGAGGAGAAAATGGTTCAGGAGCCCTACAAAGTCATAGGCTATGGCGGCGGCGTGCATGACTACAGCAAGGTGATGTACCCACAGGGTCCGGCCGCTGACTGCGCAGCCTGTCACAAAGAAGGTAACGGCGCACCGGCCAATGCCGACCTGTTCAAGGCCGATATCAGCAACAACGCCTGTATCGCCTGTCACACTGAGCTGCCATCCGACACCCACTACAAGTACAACTCAGGCACCAACTGCATGAGCTGTCACGGTGAAGGCGGCTATGCCCGCAGCGCCGAAGAAGCCCACGGCGATGTGCTCAAAGCCTTTGACGAAACCAAGGCCATGTCGGTGAAATTCAGCAATATCACCACCGATGCCAACGGCAAGTTCGCCTTCAAGGTGCAGGTGCTGGATAAAGACGGCAATGCCATCGACAAAGAGTACCTCGACCTGTCAAGCCGCGTGGTTATGGCATGGGACAGCAACAAGGACTACCCGACCGAAGTCAAGGGTTCAGGCTACGGCGACCGTCGTATCGCTCTGAGTGAAGGCAGCTACGATGCCGCCGACAAGAGCTTCAGCCTGGCCGCCACCAAGGTGAACCTGCCGGCTGATGCCAATGGCAAAACCTTTGAGCTCTGGTCAGCACTGAAAGTCTGCTTCAATAACGGCGGTTATGGCCGTCCCGAAGTGGTGATGACCAGCTGCGCCACCGAAGGCGTGCGCAAGATTGAAGTCAAAGATGCTCCGCTTAACTTTGTGTGGAAAGACGGCGCTGCCGATCTGAGCGCCAAAGCCGCGGCGCGCCGTGAAATCATCGATGCCGCCAAGTGTCAGGGCTGTCACAACCAGCAGGTGTATCACTACGACAACGGCGTGAACTGCCAGACCTGTCACGTGTCTGAAAAGACGCTCAAGTCTGACAGCGCCTACCCGGGTGGTAAGAAGCCAACCAGCTTCGCCTACAAGGCTCACGGCGCCGAAGGTCACTACCTCAAGTATGCCGGTGCCCAAACAGGCACAGTGCTGAAGTCTGACTGCAGCACCTGTCACACCGACAAGGGCATTACCCTTGGCCGTGCACCAGAGCGCGTATGGCGCTTCGGTGACAAGGACAACGGCGGCGTGGATATCTGGGTATCTTCCGATGCCGGTGCGTGCCTGAGCTGTCACCAGAAGTACATGGGTGAGTCAGCCAAGTCTCACATCGAGACCAACGGCGGGATCCTGAACGGTACCAGCCCTGACGACGTACGTACCCGTGCCAAGGAAAGCTGCTCTACCTGTCACAGCCCAGAGCAAATCCGTGGCCTGCACAGCAAGTAAATCCGGTTTTTAACCTACACAACGGGGAGCTCAGGCTCCCCGTTTTTTTAAGCCGCACCATGCCCTTTTTTGGCGCTGAAACCGCACAATTTCATCCCGATTTTGGCTCAATCCTCACCCACTCGCTGCAACAAATTTTTGCTGAAAAAATCTGCTTTTTTTGATCTGAAACAGCTTTATTTCACCTGCCTCACTACCACTTTTGAAATAGCCGGATCCAGGTCACACATTGGATACATGAGCACAGATTTTCTACCCCCTATGAGGTACCTTTTCCTTGGGGAATTCTATTTCCAACATTGACTTAGATGGCCAAGCCACTAGACGGCGCCCCAAATGGTAAGCCGCCCGGCCACGCAGCAATGTCAACCAATGCAGGGAAAACCATGATGAACGCACATAAAACCAAAATAGCACTGCTCCTGGCAGCAGGCGCCCTGGGCCTCAGCGCCTGCGGCGGCAGCGATGGCAGCGACGGCAACCCCGGCAATCCCGGCGGTGAACCCGCCGGTGCCATCAAGGAACTTCATTTCAGCTTTGACAACACCCGCATCAATGACGGCGTCACTGCCGTTGAGTTTTCGGTCACCAACGAAGAAGACAAGCCCGTGGTAGGCCTGCAAAAGATGCGCTTTTATGCCGAGCAGCTGCTGCCGGAAGGCGCCAGCGGAGCCGGTAACAGCTCCCAGTGGGAATACCTGCTGGACGAAACCTGTGATCTGCCAGCACAAAAATGCCCCGGCACCTTCGTTGACCATAAAAATGGCCGCTACAGCTACACCTTCAAGGCCAATCTGGCCGAGTCTACCCGCGCCACCTACAAGGCAGAGCTTGCCCAGCGCCTGGTGATCCGCAACTACAACACGCCGCTGCCGGATGGCACCGCCGTGCCCGGCACCACTGCCCTTATCGACTTTATGGGCGACAGCGGTGCCGATGCCTACTACACCCGCAAAATAGTGGCCACCGAAAGCTGTAACGCCTGTCACGGCGATGTGCAGGAAGCTGGCCACATGACCGGCGATGTGAACTTCTGCGCCAGCTGCCACACTCCGGGCCGTGTGAGTGACGGTAAAGAATTCAACGTGTTTATCCACGACATCCACTTTGAGCTGGATGCCGCCGACAACAAAATTAAACCCGCCTTTGGGGTTGCGGCGCTGGAAAACTGCCAGAGCTGTCACGTTGAAAAAGAAGCCGCACCTGACTGGGCCAACTGGAGCCGTATTCCGACTGCCCAAAGCTGTGGCAGCTGCCACACCAACATCGACTTTGCCGCCGGTAAAGGCCACTCCCAGCAGGTGGATAACAGCAACTGCGTAGCCTGTCACAACAGCGACTGGACTGCCGAGCTGCACTCAGCCCAGGGCATGGCCGCCAAGGCACTGGTTGCCAAACTGGGCATGAATGGCGCGCTTAAAGGCAACGATGACAACACCGCCACCTTAAGCCTTGCCATCACAGATGCAGCAGGCACCGCAGTTGATGCCACAAGCCTTATCAGCAAAATTCAGCGTATCGAAACCATCACCAACGTTGGCCCCAACTTCCCCATCATGGGCTACAACCCAAGCCCGGGTAACGGCCAAAAGAAAGTGACCAAGGATCTGGTGAAAGCCGGCGCATTGCAAAGCGGCGTGACTGTGGTTGACGGCAAGCTGGTGTTCACCACCCCTGTGCTGCCCTTTGGCAGTGGCGATGCCAACACCGCCTTTACCTTTATTGGTCTGGAAATGTGCGTCAGTGGCAGCGAGTTTGTTGACTGCGCCACCGGTGTAGCCACCCAAACCATGAAGGCCGAGCTGGTACACGCAGCCAAGGCCGGTGAAACCGCGAACTTCCGTCATATCGACTCAGTGAACTTCGCCAGCTGTCAGGGCTGTCACGGCGAAACCTTTGATATTCACAAGGGTTACCATGCCGGTTTCATCATGAGCGACCAGCTTGGCCGCGACGTTAACGGCAAACTCACTGTGGGTGTGGATGCCTGCGTGGCCTGTCATACTCCTGACGGCACCTACGCCGGAGGCGCCAACAAGGGCGCGTTTGAGATGAAGCTGCACGTGGTTCACGGTAAAGAAGCGGTTATCAATAACTGCAGCCAGTGCCACAACGACTTCAACCTCGACGCCTTCAAAGCCAAGGGTGCGCTGGCCACTTCCGCCGGTAAGTACACCACGCCAATCACGGCCACCTGTACCTCTTGCCACGCGCCAGAGAGCATTGGCCACGGTCTGACCAACATGGGGGCGATTGTCGACGGCGACTACGTCGAAGCCAATCAGGCGGCGCAGCAGGAAACCTGTCTGTTCTGCCACAAGCCGACTGTCGCGGACCACAAAGTGGTGAAAATGTAATTTGCCTTGTCCCGGGGAGAGTCCGCTCTCCCCTTCTCCCGGAAAGGTCAAATAAGGAAGTAAGATGATGAAAACAAGACCCCTGTCAGCCGTCCTCGGCTCGCTGCTTCTCGGTGGTCTGCTTGCCCTTGGCATGCATGGCCCCGCACAGGCCGCGAAATGGGACGCCAAAATGACGCCCCAAGAGGTTGAAGCCACCCTGGACAAGAAGTTTGCCGAAGGCAACTACTCCCCCAAGGGCGCCGATTCCTGCCTGATGTGCCACAAAAAATCTGAAAAAGTGATGGATTTGTTTAAAGGTGTCCATGGCGCCACCGACTCCAGCAAGAGCCCGATGGCCGGGCTGCAATGTGAGTCGTGCCACGGCCCGATGGGCAACCATAACAAGGGCGGTAACGAGCCGATGATCACCTTCGGCAAAGACTCCACCCTAAGCGCCGACAAGCAAAACAGCGTCTGTATGTCCTGTCACCAGGACGACAAGCGCATGGCCTGGAACGGTGGTCACCATGAAAACGCCGATGTTGCCTGCGCCTCGTGCCACAGCGTGCACACAGCCAAAGACCCTGTGCTGTCCAAGAGCACCGAGATGGAAGTCTGTACCAGCTGCCACACCAAGCAGAAAACCGACCTGAATAAGCGCTCAAGCCATCCGCTCAAGTGGGCGCAAATGGTGTGCAGTGACTGCCACAACCCCCACGGCAGCTTAGGCGAAGCCGGTCTGGTCAAGCCCAGCATCAATGAAACCTGCTACGCCTGTCACGCCGAGAAACGCGGCCCAAAATTGTGGGAACACGCGCCGGTGACCGAAAACTGCGCCGCGTGCCACAATCCCCACGGCAGTGTTAACGATGCGATGCTCAAGACCCGCGCCCCCATGCTGTGTCAGGAATGTCACGCCAGCGACGGCCACGCCAGTCGCGCCAATCTGGGTAACACCGGCCTTGGCGGCGAAATGGGCGACAACGCCTTTACCGGCGCCAGAAGCTGTCTGAACTGCCACAGTCAGGTGCATGGCTCCAACCATCCATCCGGCAAATTGCTGCAACGTTAAGGAGGCGCCATCATGAGATTTCCACTCAATATGATCACATTGGCGCTGCTGGCAGCCTCGGCGCAGGCCCTGGCCGGTGGCTACAGCCTGCAAAACGCCAACACCGACAAGGTAAAGTTTGATGCCTGGAGCTGCAAAGGCTGCGCCCTTGAAACCGGCACTGCGGGTAACGTGGGAGTCGGTATCGGCTATCAGGACAGTGACGATATCCGCTCGGCCAACAGTTTTGGCAGCGATAACGAGGTGCCTTACAAGCTCGATGCCGATGTCCGTCACCTGACTGAGTCTGGCTATCGCACCGAATTCAGCGCCGAAAACCTTGGCATGGACAATGGCCGCGCCAACGTAAGCACAGGTCGCCCTGGCAGCTACAACATCAGTTTGGACTACCGCAGCATCAAAACCTGGGACTCCAATACTGTAGTCAGCCCCTTTCAAGGCATAAGCTCGGGTAACCTCACCCTGCCCGGTGACTGGGTGTACTCCGGCTCAAGCGATGGCATGAGCGGGCTTGCCGCAGCGAGTCCCTTTGAGCTGTCACTCAAGCGTGAGCGCGCAGGTCTTGGCTTTGACTATCAAAGCGACTCGCCCTTTGCCACCTACGTTAACTTCCAGCGGGAAGAAAAGTCTGGCATCAAAACCGCGTCAGGCAGTTTCTTCAACCAATCCATCATGCTGCCGGAGCCTGTGGATTACACCACAGACACAGTCGAAGCCGGCATCAAGATGAAAGGCGACCACGGTTTCCTTGCGCTGGTGTATAACGGCAGCCGTTTCTCCAATGGCTACAGTGAGCTGACATTCGATAACCCCTTCCACCCCACCTTTGGGGCGGCAAGGAGCGGCACCATGGCGCTTGACCCCGACAATCAGGCCCATACCGTGTCGCTGCAGGGGCTGTACAACGATGGCAGCAATCAGCTGACCGGCAGGATGATGGCAGGCCAGATGAGTCAGGATCAGGCACTGGTAACCACAGGCTATCGCTACAGCCTGCCCACCGATGCTATGGATGCGAAAGTGGATTTGCTCGGCATGGATTTGAAGGCCAGCAGCCGCATCAGCAAGGATCTGCGCCTGTCCGGCAGCTACAGTTACAGCGACCGCGACAACCAGACCCAGGTTGAAGAATGGACCCAGATAAGCATCAACAATGTTAATGGCAAGGTTGCCTACAACACCCCGTACGATTACACCAGCCACAGATTCAAGGCCGGTGCTGACTACCGTATCAGTCGTGGCATCAAGCTCGACGGCGGACTCGATTACCGGGTAGATGAGCGCAGCTATCAGGACAGGGAAACCACCGACGAGACCACAGGCTGGGCGCGGCTGAAACTCAGCAGCTTCGAGCACTGGGACATTGCCCTTAAAGGCAGCTACGGCAAACGTGGCGGCAGTGAGTATGAAGCCAGCGAATGGACCTCATCCGAGAATAACCCTTTGCTTCGCAAGTACTATCTGGCCGACCGTAACCGCACTCAGACTGAGCTTCGCGTTACCCACAGCCCGCTCGACAGCCTGAGCCTGGATTTTGGCGTACGCTACGCGCTGGATGATTACGATGCCACCGAAGTCGGTCTGACCGAGTCGAAAGATCTTGGCTATGATGCAAGCCTCAGTTGGCAGCTCACCGACAAGCTGCTGCTTAGCAGCTTCTACACTCACCAGACCATAGATTCGGCCCAGGCCGGCAGCAGCCGCTTTGGCGCCGCCAACTGGTTCTCAGACATCGAAGATCAAGTGGATGTCTATGGCCTGGGACTGGCGTGGAACGACCTGATGGACAGCCGCCTCAAGCTTGGATTGGATTACAGCTATTCAGACTCTTCCAGTTCAACCCAGGTGCGTCAGGGCATCACCGGCGACTACGGCGATTATTTTGCCAAAGTGCATAACGTCAATCTCTATGCCCAATATCAGGCCAGCGAGCGGATGGCGCTCAGGCTCGATTACCGGATGGAGAACTACAAAGACAACGATGCCGCCAACGACTTCGCCGTCGATGGGATCTGGAATCTGGTGGGCTTTGGACCGCTCAATCACGACTACAACGCCCATCTGGTGATGCTGAGCATTAATTACCGGCTGTAAGCGTTAATGTAAAATCCAACCACAGCAAAAGCCCGCCAACGCGGGCTTTTTTATTTTTATCGGCGTAAAAAGCGCTTATACAGCACGATAACCCTTAAAAATAACCTTCTCACGCCCTAAGCGACGGCTAATTGGCAAAAACCGCAAAAAAGCGGTTGCTATCCCCTGAACAAAAGACTTACACTGCATCTTGTTACATTTAAATAACAATAATAACAACAAAAGATACAAATCCAGACCAAACAACGTTCAGGACAAGCACCCATGAAACACACAGCCCTGTTTAACACCGCCCTCGTGGCAGGCTTACTGTTTTCCACCTCTGCGCTGGCCGATGGCATCCGCGCCAGTTTGGAAATGAGCAAACAACAATATGCCGCCAACGAAGATGTGACGGTACGTGTCACCCTCACCAACGACGAAAAAGTGCCGGTTAAGGTGCTGAAATGGTACACAGCCGCCGACGGCGTGGAAGAATCCCTGTTCAAGGTATCGGTAAACGGTGAAGCCCGTCCGTATCTTGGCGCCCACTACAAACGCCCCGCCCCTGAAACCAAAGACTATATCAAACTCAAAGCCGGTGAGAGCGTAAGCTACGAAGTCGAATTGTCGTCCCTGTATGACATGACAGAGCAAGGCAGCTACGACATCGCCTACAGCGTAAGCTCGCTGCAATTGTTTGCCCCCAACCCCGGCCAGCAGCAAAAGCTTGCCCGCCTCGGTATTGCCGGTATTCAGTCTGGATCAGTGAGCTTCTTCCACGATGGCATTGAAGCCAAGGGCGCCGGCAAAGGTCAGCCAGGTGGCGGCACCGGCGGCGGTTCAACCGATGGCGTGAGCTTCACCGGCCGCTGCTCCAACAGCCAGATGAGCGATACCCTTGCAGGCCTTGCTGCCGCAAAATCCATGGCGGCCGACGCCAAGGGCTACCTTGCCGGTAACAACAACCCATCGGCATCGGTGCGCTACAACACCTGGTTTGGCGCCTTTAATACCAGCCGCTGGAATACCGTAAGCGGCAACTTCAGCAGCATAGACTCGGCGCTTAACACCCAGCCGCTGACCTTCGATTGCAGCTGCAAAAAGAGCTACTACGCCTACGTGTATCCAACTCAGCCATACAAGATTTACCTCTGTAACGCCTTCTGGAGCGCGCCGGTTTCCGGCACAGATTCCAAAGGCGGCACCATAGTGCATGAAATGAGTCACTTTAACGTGGTCGCCGGCACCGACGATATTGTCTACGGCCAGAGCGGCGCCAAGAACCTGGCCCAGACCAATCCGGATCAGGCCATTCAAAACGCCGACAGCCACGAATATTTTGCCGAAAATACCCCGTTCCAAAACTAAGGCACCATAACAGGATGCCTGCGTGAAGCAGGCATCCCTGATACAGCTTCACACTTACCTTGTGAATTTTGGGCAGAGGATCTGCCCCTTTTTTTATCTTTTTGCCGCCAAAGCGTGAGAAACACCCAAAAGCCACGATAAAGCGCGCTTTCCCCGTTGCAACGCCTTGCAGTTTAGGAGATGGTAAATCATCGTTTCCGCCGTTTCAGGCCCACAATGAACCACAAAATTGTCGCCATTTTACCCGCAGCCCTGCTCGCGCTGCTCCTAAGCACCCTTTTTCCGGCCAATGCGTGGGCGTTCGACCGCTCAGGCTCAATCACAACCATGGTGTTAATACTGGGCCTTGGCAGTTTTACCCTGCTTAACCTTATCAGTCAGTTTGCCTTTTATCTGTCCGGATTTTATCGCTCAGCCCGCTTTGCCCGTCGTCATGTCATCCTGTCGCTGTTGCCGGTGGCGGCCGCGGTACTTTTTGTCATTCTGAACGCACAGCACTTTGGCGGATTGATGATGGACATGGGTCTCGTCCTCGTTGCACTGGCACTGGCGCTGCTGCCATTGCTTGTTGCCGATAAGCCCGCCCCCGAGCGGCCATGGGTAAGTCTCCTCGCTGCCGCCCTGATGCTGGCAGCAGGCTTTGTGGTGGCGCCCATCACCGCCTTTGCCCTTATCCTTGCCCATGTAAGCCTTAATTACCTGAAAGGACACAGCCGCTTTGGCGCCCTGCTTATCATCGCCATCGGCTATCCGTTTCTTGGGGTATATCTTTATCAGTTTATTGGCAAACTCGGATGACATCGCTCGGAGCACTCCTTGATGAAATCCGCAGCTGTACCCTGTGCAGCGATTTACCGCTTGGGCCCAAGCCCATTTTGCAGGCCAGCAGCAAGGCTAAAATCCTGATTGCCGGCCAGGCACCCGGCGCCAAAACCCACGCAAAAGGCTTACCCTTTGATGATGCCAGCGGCGAAAGGTTAAGGGACTGGCTGGGGGTATCGCGGCACACCTTTTATGACCCTGAGTGTTTTGCCATAGCGCCGATGGGCTTTTGTTATCCGGGCACCATGACAAAAAACGGCAAACGCAGCGCCGACTTACCACCAAGGCCTGAGTGCGCCAGCGCCTGGCGAGCGAGGCTTTTAAGCCAATTGCCAAATATTAAGCTCACGCTGGTGCTTGGCCGTCACGCCCTCGACTGGCACCTGCCCGGCCATCCGGGACTCACAGCAAGCATCAATCACTGGCAGCAACATTGGCCGGCGCTGATGGTGCTGCCCCACCCAAGCCCGCGCAACAACCTGTGGCTGGCTCAGCATCCCGAGTTTACTGCCGAGCACCTCCCCAGACTTAAGCAAGCCGTCGCCGACCTGCTTGGCTGAATCGACTACACTCAAGATCTGGTCAATAAGATGCAGAGGTCGGCATGCGGGCCTACGGTTACCATTCTTTCAGAGAAATTGAAGTCAACGAAATCGACTGGCAGCGCTGGCAGCGGCTGGTCAATACGGTGGCAGAGATGTTCAACGCGCCCGCGGCCTTTATCAATCAGGCCAACACCAAAGGCATCGAAGTGCTGATTGCCTCCGAGCTGCCCACAACCCTGTACGGCCCGGGCGAGGTTTCGGACATCGACAGCAATGTGTACAGCCATTATGTGGTGCAAAGAAACGAGCAGCTTTATGTACCCGACGCAAGCCTTGACCAGCGCTGGCGCGATAATCCCGAGTACCGCGACGACAACTATATCTCCTACCTTGGGATGCCCATCAATTGGCCCGACGGCAGCCCTTTTGGCACCTTATGCGTGATGTCTGACGTCGCCACCGATTACCCAAAAACCTACCTTAAGGTGCTCGAAGTCATTCGCGAAGTCATTAACGCCGACATTGGCCACATGTACCGCGAAAATCAGCTGTTGACCGCAAGCTATGTTGATCCCTTAACCGGCATTTACAACCGCCGCGGTTTTGAAGAAATGTACTGCCAGAATCAGCATCTGGCGCGCCGCCTTGGGCGGCAAATGGTGCTGTTAAGCTTCGATTTGGACAACTTTAAACCCATCAACGACAAGCTTGGCCATGAGGCTGGCGACGCGGTGCTGCGCCACTTCGCCGGCAGTTTGAAACGAAGCTGTCGCAACTGCGATCTGGTGGCGCGCTGGGGCGGGGATGAATTTCTGGTGCTGGCGCACTCAGAGACTGACGATTTGGAAAACAGCCTGCTGCTGCGGCTCGATACCATGCTTGGCGCTGCCGGTGCCCTGCCGGAAATCGGCTACTCGGTTGGCATGCTGAAAATTGATGGCGCGGACGCGCTGTCCCTTAAAGAGCTGCTGCCGAGTGTGGATGAGCGTATGTATCACCACAAACGTTCTAAAAAATCCCCATAAAAAAAACGCGGCCCTTGGCCGCGCTTTTTCGCTCGTTTATCAATTTACCTGTTCACTGCCTTTGAGTACTTTCTGCTGGTAAATGGAACAGCGAGTTAATAAAGCACCGGCAGCTGCTCATCGCTGTATGCCAATACTTCCTGCCCGGCCTTTACCCGCGCCACGTAGTCGTGGTTGGCGATAAAGGGGCGTCCAATCGCAAGCAAATCGAATTTTCCCTCATCGATTGCGCTGGCGCCAGTGTCGGCGCTGTAGCCACCCACGCCAACCAGGGTGTGACGGCTGTGAGCACGCAGGTAGTCACTCACGCGGCCATCGAGGTAGTCGTAATGCACGCTGTCATCAAAAATGCCGCCGTGCAGGTAGGCAAGCTCGCGCTCATCAAGCCTTGCAAGCAGCAAATCAAATACCTCACGGTCACGATTGTCTGGCGCAATGTTGAAATAGGCCGCCGGCGAAATACGCAGCGCCGTACGCCACGCGCCGATGCGCTCAATTACAGCGTCCACCACCTGCAGTGGGAAACGCACCATGTTTTCGGCGCTGCCGCCAAACTCGTCGGTACGGCGGTTAGTATCGTGGTGTAAAAACTCATCAATCATATAGCCGTTGGCGCCATGGATTTCGACCCCATCGAAACCCGCCTCAATGGCGTTTTCAGCCGCCTTGGCGTAGTCCTCAACCAGAGTAGCGATTTCAGCGACTGTCAGCGCCCGCGGCACCAGATAGGCAAGCTCACGCATACGTGGCACTGTGCCTTCGATACCGACGGCAGACGGCGCCAGCACTTCATCTCCACCCCAGAAATGCGGATGGGCGACGCGGCCTGTGTGCCAAAGCTGGGCAAAAATCTTACCGCCCTTTTCGTGCACCGCATCGGTGACCACACGCCAGCCAGCGATTTGCTCCTGGGTAAACAAGCCCGGGGTGTTGGGATAACCCTGACCATCGGCGCGGATAATGGTCGCTTCGCTGATGATAAGGCCCGCATCGGCGCGGCGGGCATAGTAATCCGCCATGGTCTGGGTTGGCACCAGACCCGGCCCCGCCATACAGCGGGTAAGCGGCGCCATCAGAATGCGGTTATTCAGCATCAAACGTTCGTTGAGCACAAAAGGCGTAAAAAGTGACTGGGTCATGGTGGAGGTCCTATTTTGAATGTACGTTCAAGATAAGGTTTCTTGAACAAGCATTCAAGTACTTTTTTGAATGTTCATTCAAATATCTGGTATCCTATGGGCAGGTTCATTGAGAGACGACAGTGTTATGCGCAGTGCAGAATTCGACCGGGAACAGGTGCTCCGCCAGGCCATGCAGGCCTTTATGGTAAAGGGCTACAGCAAGACCAGCATGCAGGATCTGACCCGTGCCACGGGCTTGCACCCGGGCTCGATTTACTGCGCGTTTGAGAATAAACGAGGCCTGCTGCTCGCTGCTATCACCCAGTATCAGGCCGACCGAATGACACAGTTCCAGGCCTGCTTTGCCCGCCACCCCACGGTGATTGCCGGGCTTAATGCCTACCTGGACAACATAGTGGCCGAGTGCCAATGCGGCGCCGACAAGGCCTGCCTGCTGACCAAGTCGCTCAATGAACTTGCCGAGCAGGACGCTGAAATAAGCGCGCTGCTGTGCAAGAGTCTTGGCAACTGCCAAACCGGCCTGACCGGTGAATTTCAGCGCGCTATCGATGGCGGCGAAATACCCGCTACACCGAGCGCCAGCGAGCGGGCCGAGTATTTTCTGATGGGCGTATACGGCCTGCGCACCCTGTCACAAACCCACCCAAGTAAAGCGACGTTGGACCGCCTGGCAAACAAGTTGCTGAAAGACAGCTGCGCCTGACGGCTTATTCCGGAATTGACTCCAAGACTTGAACTTATTCTGTAGATTAAAGCCGGACAGACGTCCCTGACATCAGGGCGTCTTCCCACAGTGGGAACAGCCAGCGCAACAGCAACAAAAATCCCGGACTGGCCGGGATTTTTTGTTACCACAGACGTTTTCACTATGGCTGTGTTCACAGCACTTGTTTCCGCAGTGGCCGGGAGCGCATCGATTTCACAAGCAGCTTCAACTTGCTAAAGGCTAAGGGCTAATGGCGCAGGGGTTGCAGCATCGCGATTATAAGCTCAGCTGAGGCCGAGGTTCTTTTGCGCCCACACCCGCTCACCGAGGGAGTTGAGAATACGGCACTCACCTTCAAGCACGGCAATAATCGATTTACCGTTACGGAATGACTGAGGGATCATCACCCGGCCTGAGTCGCTTACCGGCAAACCGGTCAACACGGCGTTGTGCATGATAAGCCCGGCGGGCGCATCGTAATACAGCACAGTCACGGTAAAACCATTCTCGGTTTCAAAATCCACCAGCTCACTGGCAGAGTTGTCAAATTCGTTTTCTGAGTTACCGCCTTGCATAGGTGACATCTTCCTTATTATCGGAGCGGCTCCCACCGCCGGGGCGCTCTCTTTGTCGAGTATTCAGGGATGGCGTCCTGCCACCTGCCTGCACAGCGCATCACAATTGCCGCTTCAAACTAACATATGACTATAAATATTCACTTTTCGCAATACTCTGTCATCAGCTAGTGTAAGACAAAATTCCGAAAGCGTGAGCTGATGTGCATACCCCGCCACACAATCAGGGCTTTCACTGCGGCGGGTGCACATCGGCCAATAAAGCTGGTAGAATCCGAAAAATTTTTTTGTGCGTTAACGAGAAGACAAGATGGGCAGAGCATATCAGAACCGCAAAGAATCCATGGCGAAAACCGCCACCCAGAAGACCCGGATCTATTCCCGCTACGGGAAAGAGATCTACGTCTGCGCCAAAAACGGCGGCATCGACCCCGACGGTAACCTGTCACTGCGCCGTCTGATTGACCGCGCCAAAAAAGATCAGGTACCGGCCCACGTAATCGAACGTGCCATCGACAAAGCCAAAGGCGGCGGCGGTGAAGACTATGCAACCGCCCGATACGAAGGTTTCGGCCCGGGTAACTGCATGGTGATTGTTGACTGTCTGACCGATAACGGCAAGCGCACCTTCACCGAAGTGCGTCAGGCCTTTGTGAAGAACGATGCCAAGCTCGGCAGCCCGGGCACTGTGGCCCACATGTTTGACCATCTCGCGGTATTCGTGTTTGCCGGCGATAACGATGAAGAAGTGCTCGAGCTTTTGATGGCCGCCGACGTTGACGTATCCGATGTCGAAGTCGAAGACGGCATGGTCAGCGTGTATGCACCGCACACCGAGTTTTTCAAAGCCAAGACCGCACTGACCGAAGCCATGCCCGATATCAATTTCGTGGTGGAAGAAATCAGCTTCGTGGCGCAAAACCAGGCCGATATCAGCGGTGAAGATGTGGCCGTATTCGATAAGTTTATCGCCATGCTGGAAGACTGTGACGACGTACAAAACGTTTATCACAACGCCAACATCATCGAGTAACCATCGATTCGCCAATAAACGATTCGCCAACAAAAAACGCAGCCTTAGCTGCGTTTTTTTATGGCTCGCGTTTAACGGCCTGATTTGTGCTGCCTCAGGCAGTCAAATCCTTGATGGTTGTGGTCGAGCCGTTGGTTTTGACCGACTCAATTCCCTTGTCGCGGGAAGCTTCAGAGGCATACATCTGGCTGGTACCAATGACCTGATGGTTACCGGCCTTGAGGTTGAAAAACGGCTTGCCGTTGGATGCCTCTTTGCGCTCGTAACGCTCATCCAGCGCACAGTTTGCCTGAACAGAGGCAATGCCGTTTTCAGCGCCACTGCGGGCCTTGTACAGCTCGCTCGACAAAATGGTTTCGGCATTGCCGGCTTTCAGTACAAAACGGAACTGGCCATCTGAGCTATTGGATAATTCAAACCAACCTGACATCACTGTCCCCTTACTCGTCATAATTCAATCTGTTAACGCAGCGGCATCTGCCGCAGCTCCAGTTTCAGTCTGCCATGAAGCCCAGGGCAGCACTGCTGCCAATATCACAAATGACGGGTGAGTGTGTCATACATAATTCCGACTTTAACGCCAATTTCAGCATTTAGTATTAAGCGTTAAAGCCGGAGCAGTATATGTCATCAGCCGTTCTCGGAAGCGCGGTAGTGATCCTGCATGGTGTAGCTGCGGGCGTACAGCGCAAAAATGGCGGCCGCCAACAAGGCAAATCCGGCAAAGAAGAACATCTGGAACGCCGTGACCGACATCCCGGTGCCGGCAATCCAACTGCTGAAACCCTCGCTCTTCACACTGGCGTTGGCGAGCAGCACCCACAGGTTGCCCACTGTCACCGACAGGGTCCAAAAGCTCATAATGGTGCCCTTCATTGCCCTTGGCGCCTGGCTGTAGGCAAACTCAAGCCCGGTCGCCGATACCAGCACTTCACCGAAGGTCAGCAGCGCATAGGGCAGAATTTGCCACATGATGGACACGGCGCTGCCGCCATCCATCACCAGCTGAATACTGCCTATCACAATCCACGACAGGCCACTGAACGCGATACCGGCGGCCATTTTACGCAGTGCCGTCAGCTTTACGCCGCCGCGCTCCAGTGCCGGATACAGCACAAAGTTGTTGAAGGGAATAAGCAGCATCACCAGCAAGGGGTTCAGCGCCTGCATCATGGCCGGTTCAAACCACTCGGGTTTGGTCATTTCATTGGCCTGCAAAATCCAGGTTGACGCCTTTTGGTCGAACAAAGACCAAAAGGGCGTGACCAGCGCAAACAGCACCAGAATACGCATCACCGAGCGCACACCTTCCACCGCTTCATCACCGTGGGTGCGGCGGGCACGTTCAAGCTGCATCGAAGCACCAACGCCAACAAAGCCCATCACTAGCACCAGCGCCAGACACAGCGCTGTCACCAGCCCAAGGGTTGGCATATTACCAAGGGCCACCAGCGCCAGCACACAGCCAATGGCCGCGATAAAAAGGCCGCTTCGACCTTCAGCGGCAGGCGTTAGCAGCGCCGTTTTCAGCACAGGCAAAAAGCCGTTGGGATCTTTAGGCTCTGCCGGCATGTGCACGTAGCGGTGGCGACCGGCCCAGAAAAACACCGTGGCGATAAACATCAGAATGCCCGGAATACCGAACGCGACCGCCGGGCCAAAGTGCTTGAGCAGCAGCGGCATGGTCAGGGACGCAAAGAAGGAGCCGAAGTTGATGGTGAAATAAAACATGTCGAAAGCTTTTTGCGCCAGCGACTTGTTACTCTTATCAAACTGATCTCCCATAAAGGATGACACCAGCGGTTTGATGCCGCCCGAGCCAAGGGCAATCAAAAAGAGGCCGGTGTAAAAACCGGTTTTACTGTCTTCAAACACCGCCAGAAACGCATGCCCCACGCAGTACAGCAGCGACAGCCACAAAATGGTGTGATACTTGCCAAAAAAACGGTCAGCGAGCCAACCGCCAAGCAAGGGGAAAAAGTACACGCCAATCACAAAGGAGTGAAACACATCCTTGGCTTCGCCGGCCCGCAGATGCTCGGGCACCGACAGCAAAAGCGCCGTCATCAAAAAGGGAGTCAGAATATTGCGCATGCCATAAAAGCTGAAACGCTCGCACGCCTCAGAGGCAATAATGTAAGGGATCTGCCGCGGCCATTGTCCCGTGTTGCTCTTTGCCATGATTATCCTTATTAGAATGAGGTCGAACGCTCAATCCTACAGCCTTTGGCGCGGCAATGCATTGACGCCGCGCTCGGTTTGACCAGTGAGTCAACTGCCTGACAGACATGCAGCTTCCTGCCACAGTGGCATTTTTTGCCTACACTCTTTTGAAGATGCCCTGCATTGCCCAGAGTTTGGAGATCCCCAATGCGTTTTATCCGGCATATCAGCATAGTGCTGTTCAGTCTGACCGTTGCGCTGCTGGCGTTTCAAGCCAAGCTGACTCAGGACTTTCGCACCCTCACCGAGGAGCTGACACGAACCTATGATGAAGCCAGTCACAGCTTGGCGCTGGCACAGGAAGTGCGCAGCAGCTCCGATCACCTCTCCAAGTTCGCCCGCGCATATGCCGTCACAGGCAATCCCAAATACCATGAGTTATTCAACTACGTACTGGCGGTTCGTAACGGCCAGATGCCACGCGAGCGCGGCCATGAGTTCAGTTACTGGGATGTGATAGCGGCGCCCGGCGCCGAGATCCCGCCGCTGAGCAGCGGCAAAGCGGCCCAGCCAGCACTGATTGACGCCATGATTGCCGCAGGATTAAGCGACAGTGAACTGATACTGCTGAAACAGGCGCTCAATGCCTCCAATGAACTGGTGAGTATGGAGCGCCGCGCCTTTGATTTGGCTGCCGGCAAGAGTACCCCCGATGGCAAACCGGACTTGCCCGCGGCCAGCGCTATTGTGTTTGGCGACAGTTACTTCAGCGAAAAACGCAAAATCATGCTGCCGCTGTCGGACTTCTACGACTCTTTGAGTTCGCGGCAAATGGCCAGGATAGATGGCGCCGAAAAGGCGCTGCAAACCTTCAATCAGGAGCAGCAGTTCACCCTGGCACTGCTGGCGCTCTTTACCCTTGGCACCTTTGCGGCCATCTGGCGCTGGTACCTGCACCCGCTCAATGCCATGCAGGAAAAAATGACCCAACATATTGAGAAACACGACTACCACTTCAGCCTTGAAGAAAATGACAAAGGCGCACTAAAACCACTCGCGGTGGCGCAAAACCGCCTGCTGGCGGAGGTCGCAACCCAGCTCGATAATAATCAGGCGCTTAAAGAGCTGTCGGATGCCACCCGTGGCTGTGACACCCTCACCGAATTCGGCGACAGGGTTATCCAATTTTTGATGAGCCGCTTTGGCTTTCCGCTGGCGGGGCTTTACCTGAAAACCGAAGATAACCTCGTGCGGGTAGCCGGGCTTGGTTATCCCGCCGATGCAGAGCGGGATGCTGCGCCAGACAGCCTGCAGCGGCGGATGCTCAAAGCCAAAAAGCCGCAATCGCTCAAGAACCTGGATGGCCATTATCGCCTGCCGATGCTGGGCGGAGAGCTCGAATTATCAGAGCTGCATTTTTTGCCGCTGCAAATCAACAAACAAGCCATCGGCTTACTGGAACTTGGCTGCATCGGCGCGCTGCAAGGGGCTGTGCTGCACTGGCTTGAAGTCATCAGCACCGACCTTGCCATCGGCATGCGCCTGTCTTACAACCAGCAAAAACAGCAGGAAGCCGAGCGTAAAGTCAGCGCCCAGCTGCAATTTAACCAGCAGGTGCTGAACGCCATTCCCAACCCCATGTACTACATCAACGGCGAACAAACCCTGGTTGGCGTCAACACCGCCTTTATCACCTTCTGTGGCCGCGCCGAAACTGAGATACTCGGCCGCAGCATCAGCGAACTTTACCCCATGGCCGCGAGCGACTTCAGCAGCGCCCATCAGGCACTGCTGCGAACCCCCGGCAATCAGGATTATCAGGTCAGCCTCACCAATGCCGACGGTCAACCTCGTCAGTTCAGCGTGTATGAAGCCACCTATTTCGATGCCGAGCAGCAACCCGAAGGGGTGGTGGGGCTTTTGGTTGACATCAGCGAGCAGAAAGAATTTGAGCAGGCGCTGCAGCGCGCCAAAGAGGCCGCCGACGAAGCATCCCGCGCCAAGGGCGAGTTTTTGGCCAATATGAGCCATGAAATCCGCACGCCAATGAACGCCATCATTGGCATGTCCCATCTGGCACTGAACTCCAAACTCGATCCCAAACAGCGCCATTACGTGACCCGTATCGATCAGGCCGCCAAATCCCTGCTTGGCATCATCAACGATATTCTCGACTTCTCCAAAGTGGAGGCTGGCAAACTGCAACTCGACCACACCGATTTTGTGCTCGATGATGTGCTGGAAAATCTCTCCAATCTGCTTGGCATTCGCGCCGAAGAAAAAGGCATTGAGCTACTGTTTGATCTATCCCCCGAGTTGCCGCTTGGGCTGATTGGCGATCCGCTGCGCCTGGGTCAGGTGCTGACCAACCTGTGTGGTAATTCGGTCAAGTTTACTGAAAAAGGTGAAGTCATCCTGCGCATCGCGCCGGTACAAACCGCCAGCGACAAGGTACTGATCCGTTTTGAAGTGCGCGACAGCGGCATCGGCATGAGCCCTGAGCAAATGGGCAGGCTGTTCCAGTCATTTTCACAGGCCGACGGCAGTGTCACCCGCCGCTTTGGCGGCACCGGCCTTGGGCTGACCATCTCCAAACATCTTGTGGAGCTGATGGGCGGCCAAATCCGGGTCGAGAGCACCCCGGGCAAAGGCTCAGTGTTCAGCTTTGAGGTGTGGCTTGGCCTGCAGGAAGCCCGCGCCCGCGAAAGCTATCAACCGGCGCAGGCGCTCAAAGGAAAACGCACCCTGGTGATAGATGACAATGAATCGGCGCGGGAAATCATGAAAGGCTTGCTGGAAGCCATGAGCTTTAACGTGCAGGTCGAAGCGAGCGGCGCCGCAGCGCTTGCGGCGATGGCACAGGCAAATGAGCGCGGGGAGCCCTTTGAGCTGGTGTTTATGGACTGGCAGCTCCCCGGCGAAGACGGGCTGGAGATAAGTAAAAAAATCCGCGCCAGCGCCGGCGCCCAGCAACCCAAAATCATTCTGGTCACCGCCTATGGCCGCGATTTTGCCATAGGTAACGATAACACCGAAAACCTCGATGGCTTGCTGATTAAACCGGTCAATCCGTCGCTGCTGTTCAACGCCATTGCCGATGCCTATGGCCAGCAGCTATCAAGCACGCCGCAGCACCAACAGACCCAGCGCCTCGACTTCCTGCACGGGCGTCACATACTGCTGGTGGAAGACAATATCACCAATCAGGAAGTCGCTGCCGGTATCCTTGAGCAGCACGGGGTTAACCTCACCATAGCCAACCACGGTCAGGAAGCCCTGAGCATGCTTAACACCCACCCGGTGGAGCTGGTGCTGATGGACATGCAAATGCCTGTGATGGATGGCATTACCGCCACCCGTATTATCCGCGAGCAGCCAAGATTTGCCGCCCTGCCCATCATTGCGATGACGGCCAACGCCATGGAGCAGGACATCAAGGCCTGCCAGCAAGCCGGCATGAACTCGCACATCAGTAAACCCATAGACGTAAACCTGCTGTACGAGTGCCTGCGAAACTTTTTACCCGAGCGAGCAGCGGATAAAGCCGATGGCACAGGGTATGACTGCAACGCGGCTGACAGCGGTGCACCTGACGGCTCTGCAGAGAACAGAGCTGCAGCCGAAAGCACTGCGACTGACACGGTAGCGACTGAAAGAGGAGCGACTGACACAGAAGCAGCTGACGTCCTTAACTCAGCCAGCGCGAAAGCGAGCGTTGAGCAGGCCGCAAGCCGCGCCGATGGCGTTATTGCAGAAGGCGGATTGCCCGGCTTTAACCCTGCTGAAGGCATAGCTCGCCTTGGAGGCAATGAGGAGAGATATTGGAAAATCACCGCCAATTTTATCGAGCAGCAGCTTCGCACTGAAGCCTCCTTCATGACCGCCATGCAGGCACGCAACAACAACACCATTGCGGATATCTGCCATGGCATCAAGGGCGCGGCGGCTAACCTTGCCATCCATCCTCTGACACAAATGGCGGCCGCGCTTGAGTCCCAATCCAAAGGACTGACGCTGCCAACCCAGCAGCAGGCAAGCGCCCTGTATACCCTGCTCGCAGAGCTTAAGCATGCGCTGCCGCCCGCGTATCAGCTATTGCAAGCAGCGCAGGAACCAACATCAACCGACACGGCCGCTCTGAATAACGGCGCTTCAAGTGCCAGTGCCTTAAGTGACGGAGCTTTGATTAAGGAGTCTTTGATTGAAGAGCCTTCGATTGACTGCGCACCGAATTCTGATTCTTTGACAGACAACACAGCACACAGCGACGCCCTGCCCGCACACTGGGAAAAAGCCATCGCGCACATCAGTCTGCTGGTATCCCAGGGCGATACCGAAGCCATCGACAGGGTGCAAGCACTGAGCGCAAGCTCAGCGGTGGCGGCCAAACACCTTCGAGGCCTTGGAGAGGCACTCAACCAATATGATTTTGTCCGCGCTCAGGCAGAGCTGGCAAAACTGCACTGCCCTTTGGAAAGTAACTGTTTATGACCCAAGAAATTCTGATAGTCGATGACATGCCCGCCAATCTTGAAATGCTGCGCGGGATCCTGAGTCAGGAAGGATATCGGGTTCGCGCCGCCATCAACGGCAAACAGGCGCTGCAGCTTGCCGCCATCAAACCGCCGGACCTCATCCTGATGGACATCAACATGCCGGAGATGAACGGCCTCGAAGCCTGCCAGCAGCTTAAGGCAACGCCACTGCTAAACGACATTCCCGTGGTCTTTATCAGTGCCAACGAAGACATCAGCGCCATCGACAAGGCATTTCAGGCAGGCGGGGTGGATTATGTGACCAAGCCATTTCGGCCGCGAGAAGTGCTGGTGCGGGTAAAAAGCCAGCTGTCGCTGCAACAGTTAAAAAATCAAAAGGTGCGCCAGCAGCTGTTCAACAGCCTGTTTCAGCTTACGGCCGGCATCGCCCATGAGATAAATACCCCCCTTGGCGTCAGTGTCACGGCCGCGACTTTTATCAATGATGCGGCAAGCAATGTCAGCACCGCCCTTGCTGAAAACAGTCTGACGGCAGAGCTGCTGGCCCAGTGTATGGAGCATGTCCGCGAAGGCACAGAGCTGATTGAAACCAATCTGCAGCGGGTGTCGTTATTAGTCGACCGATTTCGCGAGCTTGCGCAGGATCAGCGTGAATTCAGCCCCAACCGCTTTCGTATTAAAGATGCGGTGGGCATGGCCAGCAGCAGCTTTACCCATGAATTTGAGGAGAGCAATGTCAAACTGAATCTCGACGGCGGCGAGCTTGAATTTACCATGCCGCAGATGTTGCTGGTTGACCTCATTAAAGAGCTCATCCGTAACGCCCTGCACCACGCAAAACAACCGGACTGCCGCCTGATGCTGGCGCTGGCGTTTTCCCTCGATAACAACACGCTTATCCTTGAGTTTCAGGACAATGGCCCGGGTATGGCCGATGCGGCGCTCGCACGCCTGTTTGAGCCCTTTTACACCAGCAAGCGCAGTGGTAAACACTGCGGCCTCAGCGCCTGTCGCATTCACAATCTGGTGTACTTCAACCTGTCGGGGCAAATTGAAACCAGCAGCGGTGAAGGCATGGGGCTTAAGTACCGCATCCAGATCCCCGAGCAAAAACCGGGCACCTAAAACCGTGCTCCTATAACCGGACACCTAAGCGGCGCAGGCTCCAGGTTAGGCAGCTCTTGGTCAGGCTTTTCTTGCTTAAATTCTTGGCTGGGCTTTTAGCTCCGGACACGCTCTGGCTCGGGCTAATGGCGAGGCCAATGCTGATGCTTTTAACTGCGCAGCATACGTCCTGCGATGCTAGCGCCCCGCTGCCTTGGGTGAAACCTGTCATCTTTTGCTCTCGATGGTAAAAGCATACAAGGCAATGCTTTACCTGTGCGGCCGTGCTCGGGTATCTTCATCCCATCGTTAACACAAAAACAATGTCAAAAAAGCGGGCTGAATTGGCGCAGAAAGAGCGCAGAAAGAATGCTGCAGCTCCTTAGAAAGAGCGCCGACATCAGATAAAAAGCAGCAATAAAAACAGCACCAGAGCGGGCTGCGGGCCGGTGGCAGATAGCTCAAGCCATACCGCCCGATTCAGGTGCACGCATAGAAAGGAGTCACACCGTGAGTTTTAGAACCCTAACCCAGTGGCAGGCAAGTGGCAGCGCCGCCGAAGGTGATTTCAATCGCGACCACAGCATTACCTTTGGCAGCGGCCAGCAAATCAACGCCTCATCGGCGCCGGAATACAAAGGCAGTCCCGATAGGGTCAATCCGGAAGAAAGCCTGCTGGCGGCACTGTCGTCCTGCCATATGCTCACCTTCCTCGCCATCGCCCACCTTAAGCGTCTGCCGGTGAAAAGCTACAGTGACGAGGCTCTGGCCGAGCTTGGCAAACGTGACGATGGCAAGCTTGCGGTGAATTACATGCAGCTTAATCCAAAGGTCGAGTTTGTTGACGGGGTTGAGGTGAGCCGCGAGACGCTGGAAAAGATGCATGAAAAAGCCCATGCCAACTGCTTTATCGCCAATACCCTTAACTGCGAAGTCGACATTCGCTTTTAAACTGGGTCAGCCGCCAATCGCGGGCGGCAATAAATACAAACCATGCAAAGGCGCAGCCAAACGACTGCGCCTTTGTTTTGGGTGATGTTCAGCGTAACTCACACTGTTGCAGCAACATAAAAGCTGCAATAAAACCCGCCAAAATAAAAACGGGCGGCACCGACCTGGGAACTACTTGGTCGGCACCGCCCTTAAATCAAGCCATTACGGGTTTTCGCAATCGGCCTTTACTCTTGTTGAAAATGGCTTAGTCAGAGAGTTTTTCAGCGAATATCGTCCGCTTCACCCTTTTCCCGCATCGGCTTTGCCTTTAACTCTGGCAGTGGCTCGGCGGCAATCTTGGCTTTCAAGAGTTCAAGCCCCTTGGCCAGCTGCGCATCCTCACCGTTAAAGGTGGCAAACGGCAGGTTATCCACTTCAACGTCCGGGCTGACGCCACGGCCTTCAATCACCCAGCGGCCATCCATCGCATACTGAGGATACTCGGCCACCCGCGCCATGCCCTTATCGGTCAGGGCGTTACGGCCAGACAGCCAGACACCGGCGCCAGCGGTTTGCTTACCGACCAGCGGCGCAAGTCCGAGCGCCTTGATACCGGCAGAGAAGGTTTCACCATCGGAGTAAGTCAGCTGATCGGTGAGCACCACCAGATGGCCACGGAAGGTTTGCTGCATGTTGGTGTTGGCATCGCCGTGGGTGGGTTGCCAGAAGGCCCAGGCCTTACGCAGCAGTTTTTCAATCACCCAGCTGTCGATATTGCCGCCGCGGTTACGGCGCACATCGATGACCAGACCATCTTTGTCGTAGTTGGCGTAAAACTCGCGGGCAAAACTGGCGATATCTTCTGCGCCCATGGCGTACAGGTGCAGGTAGCCGATGCGGCCCTGACTGTCGCTGCGCACCTTGTCGGCATTGTGGTTAACCCAATCCTGATAGCGAAGACCGGCCTCATCCTGCGACGACACCGGCGTCACCACGGTTTTCAGCACAGTGGCGCCGCGCTTTAAGGTCAAAAGCACCTGCTTTCCGGCCTGATTGCGCAGCGCCGCCGCCACCTCGGCGACATTGTTCATCCGCTTGCCGTTGATGGCGCTGATGATATCACCCTCTTTGGCATCCACGCCCGGGCGCGCCAGCGGTCCGGCCACCATAGGCAGCTCAGGGTCAGTTTTGAAGATATGACCGATTTTCACGCCCTGACTGCTTTGCTCAAGGCGTGCGCCGAGACCAGCCGGTTTCGGGGTATTGGCATCCTTGGGCACATCGCCGCCGCGCACCTGGGAGTGCAGCGCATCAAGCTCACCCATCATCTGCATAAAGAGGTCATTGAGCTCGTTGCGATCGGATACACGCTCCAGCAGTGGCAGGTATTTCTCGCGGGTCGCCTGCCAATCGAGGCCACGCATCTTCTTGTCGTAGAAGGAATCGCGGTGCATCAGCCAGGCATCATCAAACATCTGGCGCCACTCGGCGCGCGGGCTAAGCTCCAGCTGCCAGTCCTGGGTACGCACTTTGGCGTTGCCAAGGTCGCCCGGCAGCTTGTCGCCGCCATCCACAATCAGCAGTTCACCCGGATTGCTCTTTTTCGACAGCAACAGCTTTTTGCCATCCCGCGACAGCACATAACTGCCGATGTCATCACCGTAGGTATCAAGCTTTGGCGCAAGACCATCAAATTTAGCGGTTTTCAGCGCAGACTGGTTGCCGGCGATGTCTGAATCAAGCACATACAGGCGGCCATCGGCGAGGGTCAGATTACTGAAGTTACCCGTGCCCACCGGCACCTGCCACAGGCGGCGGTTAAGACTATCCCACTCGACCTTGAGGCTTGGTTTTTCGGCTTTGTCGGCCTTATCGGCTGGGGCGCGACTAAGCTCGGTCGGGCGCTCGAACGGGAAGCGTGCCTTGGCTGTCAGCGCCAGCGCAAATATGCCGGTACGGCGGTCAAACACCGGGCCCATGTTGCGATCGCCCCATGGCGCGCCCGGGGTGGCATTAAACTCACGGTTGGAGAGGAAATACAGCCACTCGCCATCGACACTGAATGAGGGCGAGAACGACTCATACTTGTCGCTGGTGACGCTTTGCTGTTTTTTCTCATCGACACTGTAAAGCACGACCTGGCTGCGATTCTGACCAATCGGCTGCATGGATACGGCAATAAAGCGGCTGTCCGGCGACCAGATGATATCGCCAAAGGGACCAAGACCCTGATGGCCTTCGATAATCTTGCTGTTGCTGCCCTTTTGGGTGTCGTACAGATACAGGTTGCCCAGGTAGTCGTCGTGGGCGAGGAAGCGGCCATCGGGCGACGCCACCAGGCTCATACGCATCGCCGACGCATCCTTGGTAAGCTGCATCGCGCCTTCACTGCCATCGGCCGGGAAGCGCCACAGCTCCTGCTCGCCGGAGGCGTCGCTGATGCCGTAAACGTAGCGGCCATCTTCACTCAGCACCGCATTGCGGATGCGGCTGTCTTTTGGCAAATCAACCTGCACCAAACGGCGGCCATCGGCTGCGGCAATCGCCACCTGACTGCGGGCGGTGATCACGGCTTTGTCGCCTGAAGGAGCAAAGCGCACGTCGGTGACGTAATCCATTGGGTTATTGACCCAGCGGGCACGGCGGGCGGGGAAATCGCTCACCAGATCAAGCGGCAGCAGCTCATCTTTGCCAGACGCGATATCCAGCACCCGGATATCGGCGCCCATCTGGAACACCAGTTTGCCGTTGCTGATGCGGGCGGCGCGGATTTGAAAATCCTTATAGGTGCTGTGCTGCTTGAGGTCATCGCCCTTGGCACTTAAGGAATAGAGGTTATCGTTGCCATCGGCGTCACTGATAAAGTAAATACGGCCATTCCAGCTCATGGGCTGGCGCAGTGAGCCCTGATGGTCTTTTATCAGCCGTTCGGCCTCGGCCTTGCTGCCAAGCTTGTAGCGCCACAGCTCGCCACGGGCACCACCGCGGTACACCTTGGCGTTATCGCCGGTGGCCTGCAGGCCAAAACGGACGAAATACAAATACTCGCCGCTGTCATCCAGCGCCCCTTCGATGGCATCGGCAAGTGGCAGGTCTTCCACTGCCAGCGACTCAGGGCTGACCAGTCTCAGCACCCAATGATTGGCCGGACCGAAAGCATTGTCGGTGGTATACAGCACCCGGCCATCCTTGCTCCAGCCCTGCAAGCGCACGCGGCTGTTTTCAAAACTGAGACGCTTGGCTTCGCCGCCGCCGATGGGCATCACATACACTTCGTCGGCGCCATCGTAATTGGCCACAAAGGCCACCTGGCTGCCGTCGGGGGAAATCCTCGCCTGGGTTTCTTCTGCGGCATGGGTAGTCAGGCGACTGGCGCGCTGGCTGCCAAGTTCGGAGACCCACAAATCCCCTTCAGCGGTGTATACCAGGGTGTTTTGGTGAAGATCCGGAAAACGAAAATACCCGTCGCTGCCATGGGCCGGCAGGCCGAGAGTCCCGAGCGCCAGCAGACAGCTGGCCACAGAGAAGCGCAGTTTCATCGAAGCAAATATCCTGTTGTATTTATATGAAGAAATAGGGTCGTCAACACCACTTGGCGAAACGCTATGCCACTGTCCTTGAGCCTGGCAATAACGCCAGACAGTAACAAAGTGCGGGGCGGCTCGTCAGCACAAATGACAAACAGAAGTTTTAGCAAATGTGTACAGGCCAACACAATCCGTTAACCGGACACAAAAATGCCGGCGATGCCGGCATTTATTATCAGGTTACAGGATGGTTATCATGCTTTTTTGTAGCCGCCCTTGTCATCGAACGGCCAGTCAATCCCAAGCCAGGCCTTGAAAAAGGCCTTTTGCTCGCGGCTGACTTTAGCAAGCGGCTTAAGCTCAGCCTTGCCGTCCGGCAGCGCGCCCAGCACCAGCGTGGTTTCACTGAGTTTGTCATCGGCGAAGAAGCTCACTTTGATGCTGTCGCCGGGTTTGAAATCGGCAAGGCGCTTTTCAAAGCCATCGGCGCTGAGTTTAAGGCCATTGATGGCAACAAGCTCATTACCGGCGCCAAGGCCCGCCTCCCAGGCGTTGCCGCCCCTATCGACCGTGGCAAGCTTCAGGCTGCCATTAACGAGGCTGAAACCGGGCGCAACCTTTTGTTTGCGCTCACTCTCTTTGTTGCCATTGGCCTCGCTGCCACCTTTGCTGTCACCGCCATAGTTCAGCTTCAAACCGGCGCGGGATAGCAGTTCATCAAAATCCAGCGCCAGTGGCGACTCGATATGGGCCTGCCACCAGGGGCTGTAATCCTTGCCGGTCAACTGCTGCAAAATCGCTTTGACGTCGGCCACGCCATAACTTTTGGGAATGGCAAAATCGCGATACAGGGCGCGGTGCACGTCGCGGTAAGAGTGCTTGAGGTTGGAGTCTTTGAGGATGGCCAAATCCAGCGCCAGTGACGCCATATAGCCTTCAGAATAGATGTTCACGCTGTGGTTGTGGGCATAATCGCCGCCCTGCCCGACCCACTGCCCAAGGCTTGCCTCGGCTACCGACTGGATTTCCCGGCCCGGCAGCTTCTGGTGTTTGTCGATACGGGTGGCGATGTCATCCAGCAACTCTTTGGCGCTTATTACCCCAGCGCGCGCAAGAAGCTGATTCTGGAAATAACTGGTACTGCCTTCGGCTATCCACAGCAGTTCACTTAAGTTTTCGGCCTGATAATCGTAGGGGACCAATCCGGTCGGGCGATAGGCTTTGACGTTCCAGGTGTGCACAAATTCGTGGGAGGCGGTGCCGATAAAGCGCAAATAATCCTTACGCTCGCGGAACATAAAGCGCGGCAGCTGGATAACGGTGGAATTAAGGTGCTCGGTGGCGCCGCTCGCGCCGCTGGTGGCATGCACCATGTACACGTAACGCTTGAACGGAGCATCGTCCCAGATGGCGCCCGCGCTGGTGGCGAGTTTGGTTAAATCGGTCACCATTTTATCGAGGTCATAGTTGCCTTCGCCCCACACCACCAGCTCATAGTCCTGTCCGGCGGATGAGAAACGTCTGTGATGGCTGATGCCGGTCTCAATCGGCGAATCCACCAGCACGTCATAATTGGGCGCTACAAATGTGTGGGCTTGAGTGCCGCTATCCATACCCGAGTGGCTTTGCCAGCCATCCGGCACATTCAGGCTGACAGTAACAGGCTCGGCGCGAAACTCAGGGCTGTAAACAAACACGCTGCTGGCATCAAGGTATGCATGGCTTGCGTCGATATGGCGGGTGCGCTGCCCAAGCTCATCGGCATAAAGCTGGTAGGAAATAGTTACGCTTGTGGGCTGACTTACGGCAACTTTCCACTCGCCGCTTGCGCTTCGCCGTACCGGCAGTGGCTTGCCGGCGCTGTCTTTGGCCACAAACTGACGAATACCGTCGGCAAGGGGGAGCACTTCGTATTTACCTGTGCGCCATACCGGCAGATTAACGGTAAATTCACCGGATTTTACCTCGGGAAATTCGGCTTCAACCCGGGCCAGATGGTGGGCCGGTGAGCGTAAATCAATCCGGTAATCGACGGCCGCAAAGGCCGGAATGGTAAATATCAGTGACAAAGGTAAAAAGGCTGTGATCTTAGGTTCCACTCGTTTGTCCTTATAGGTATGATGGAATCGCATAAAATGTGCCTGAGTATAACAAGAGAAACAACTCCCCTCATCCCAATAAAAATCCAGCGGTCCAAAAGGCACTTTCTGGCGGGGGAGACTGTAGAGATGATGAATCCATGCGCTTACTTTTGCTGATAATTTATTTTTTAGCATGTCTTTTTACGCCTTTGGCTATTTCCAAAGACCTTAAACAGGATGAAATCGACCTCAGGGAAGATCCGCAAAAACTGTTTAACCGCCTGAGTGCATCCATCACTGTGCCCTCCTCGCCACTTGCCAGCACCAATGCGCTGGTGTTTGAGGCCCGTGAGCAGGGCTTATCGCAACTGGAATATACCGAGCTGCTCACCCTGCTCGCCCGCGCCGACCTGCAGCCCAACGTCACCAATCCCAATAAGCGCAATTCGGTCGATGTGATTGTCAAAACCCTGGAAGCGACCGCCTCAACCCCCTATCAAAAGGCCATGGCTGTGATGCTTAAGGGCCGCGCCATGGCACGGCTTGACCAAAAGTTTGATGACGCTGCAGGGCTTTTTATTCAGGCGCTGACCACAGATCAGGAGAGTCAGTCGCTTGAATCGCAAATTCTCAGGCTAAACCTGCACGAGCAGCTTGGCGGCATGTATCTGATGATAAACCAGGATGTGACTGCGTTAATTCATCTGCAGAAGTATCGTGACCTTGCCTATCAGCTTCGCAATGACTATCTGATTGCCAGCAGCGAAGCCGAGCTTGGCAAGTACTACACCAAAAAGGCCGAGCACACCAAGGCGCTGCAGCACTACAGCGAGGCGCTGCGACTGTCGGATAAGGATGAGCATCCATTCCAGCACGCGTTTCTGCAAATGCAGCTGGCGAGGGTTTACCGGGAGCTTGGGCAGATTGCCGATGCGCTTGCCCACGCCCATGATGCGGCCGACGCCTATGGCAAGCTCGGGGTAGACGGTTACCTGTCGACCACACTGACCGTGATTGCAGTCATTCATGCGCAGAATAACGAATGGAATAAAGCCATCGATTATTATCTTAACGCGCAGCAGCTTGACCGGCGCAGCGGCAACTTCACCGCCCTAGCACGCAATTTTCATAACCTCGGCGAAGCCTACGGCATGATAGGTGATAATGAGCTGGCGCTGAATTACCTTAAGCAAGCCAACAGCATGTTCATCGAGCGCAAGATGAAACATTATCAGGTAAACAACGACCAGCTGCTGGCCCAAACCCACTGTAAAATGCAGCATTGGGTGGAGTGCCAGCGCCATGCCGATATCACCATTACGCTGGCCACCGAGCAGGCGCTGGACGATGTGTTGATTGATGCCTACAAGCAAAAACTGCTGGCCGCCAATGCCACCGGCAATAAAGATGCCGCCATCAGTTACCAGGCCCAAATCATCAGCCTGCTTGGCAAGGTGCAGCAAATACCGCAGCAGGCAGGCAGTGCTTCAGCGCTGACCGAGCAAAAGCTTAAGCTGGATTTGCACCAGAAAGCGGCGCAACTTGAAGAGTCAAATGAGCAATTGCGCCACCGTACGCTGCTGACTGCAGCATTGGTGGTACTGGCACTGGTGCTCAGCATGAGTCTGGTGCACGCCCGCAATGGTCGCGGTCAGGCGCGGACAAGGATTAAAGAGCTTGAGCAGCAGCTCCCGCGAGAGCCCTTAACCGGCCATCCCGGATTTACCGCCTTTACCGGCGCCATCGCCTCCCCCGCGACCAAGGCGCTGGGGCTTCTTCGCCTCTCGTCCGATAACGAAGCCGATATCGCCCTTGGCCACAAGCGTATGGCGGCCAGGGTCTCATCCTCGGTACAGGCAATACAGAAATTGCCCGGCATTAACGCCTACGTGCTGCGCCCAGGCCTGCTGGCGCTGACCTTTGATGGCCCCATCAAGGATGCGGCAGCAGTGCTTTTTAACCTTCGCAATCAGCTTGGCGATACCGGCGGCCCGCTGCAGTTTTCCTACGTTAACCTGCCGCTGCTGCCTAATCCGGAGCTGTCTATTCAGGCCGGCGTCCACCTTGAAGTGGTGCAACTGGCGTTGGCGGGGGCCTGTTCGCTCAAAGCAGATCAAGACGTGTACGTCGGGTTCTGGGCGCTGGATTTTACCCCGTCGGCAATCTTCAGCCATCCGGTATATCTGCACCTTGAAAAGAGCATTGGCCGCGGACTTATCCGCATCGAAACCAACGCAGATAAAGACAAAATTCGTTGGCCGGCCTGGGAATTTGACGGCACTGATGAAAATTACGCCAACCCCGTCTGATATTGGTTCAAAATGGTACATACCTCAAATGCCCATGTTTGCACTATCAGATGATTGCTATACCATTAAGCCTATGGACGCTGCGCCGCGCACTGGCGCAGCCGATGGGGCTGCAAAGCATGTCAGGAAAGCATTCTGAATGAAGGATCAAAACGAAACGATTTCGCAGATCACTCTGCTCAAACAGAAGCTTCATGCTGCGAAAGTAGCATTGGATGAACTGAACGAAGACCGCAACACCAAGTTGCAGACTTTGCTGCAGTTTATTGCCAATTTAAGCCTTGCTTGCAAAGGTCAGAATTTAGAGCTGGACAACAAACTGGCCAAATTACGCCATCAGCTGTCCAATTTTGACCGCCTTGACGATGCCCTGCCTGAGCTGGTTGAAGTCGAGCGCCTGCTTAAAGGCCAGTATCACCATGTGATGGTGCAGCTTGAAGAGAGCCGCGCCGGCCTTGGCCGGGTACTGAGACAAATCCAGCGGGTAGACTCAGCCCCCGACAAACTCAAAAAAGAAGTCAGCTATTTCAAACAGGAATTGTCCAAGCCGCTGCATACCGTGTGGGATTACATTCCCAAGGTAGAGCAGCTTATCGGCTTTTATGACGATATCCTCGCCCGCCATGTGGACGCCGGTGAAAAGCTCACCGTGCTGCCCAAGCACAGGCAACTGGCCCATGAGCTGGCGCAAAGCATCTCTGAAATCGAATTCCGTAAAGATCAGCGGGATCAGGTGCTGGTCATCAAAGAAATGCTGAGCGGCGAGATTGAGGTCGAAGGCCTGCTCGACGCCTATCAAACCATTCTCACCTTACTGATTGACAACATCGCCCGGGAAAAGAGCGCCTCGCAGGAGTTTCTCTACGCCCTCAACGATGCCCTGTCGGCCGTGCGCGAAGTGGTCAGCGATTCCTACAATCACGCCCAGCGCAGTCATCAGCTTAAGCATCAGCTCAACCGCGAAATCAACTCTCGGGTCGATAACGTCGGTGAAGCCATTGTCGATATCAACGACATCACAGTGCTTAAATCGCAGATTACCGAGCAGCTTTCAAGTTTACGCTCGGCGCTGGCCCGCAAAGAGGCGCTGGAGCAACGTGAACAGGCGCTGCTGCGTAAATCCATGGAAACCATGCGCAAAGAGCTCAACGAGCTCTCAGATGAAGCCAGCAGCTACAAAGAGCGCTTGTTCGAGCAGCAAAAGCTCAATCTGCTCGACAGCCTGACCCAACTGCCAAACCGCGCCGCCCTCGAAGAGCGGATGGAGCAGGAATTCCGTAACTTCCAGCGTCACAAGCACCCGCTGTGGGTGGCGGTGGCCGACATTGACCACTTCAAGTCCATCAACGACAGTTTTGGCCACACCACAGGCGACAAGACGCTACAGGTCATCGCCATGGCGCTGAAAAACTCCCTGCGCGATACTGAATTTGTCGCCCGCTACGGCGGCGAAGAGTTTGTAATGTTAATCCCGGATGTGTCGTCATCTGACATAGATCAGCTGCTGAACAGGGTGCGTGAAAAAGTAAAAAATATTCCCTTTAAATTTAAAAATCAGAGAATTACAGTTACAGTATCTATAGGGGCTGCCCGTGTAATGGACAACGAGCTCATTCACGAAACCTTTGAGCGAGCGGACGCGGCCCTGTACAAAGCCAAACATGAGAGCAGAGACAGGGTCATCATAGACATTTGATCCCACCCGGGAGACTTTCGACTCCTGCCACTGCTTAAGGAGTTGTTATGATAGTGAAAATCAGTCCCCGCGGCAGCATGGATCAACTGTCTCAGCTGGAAGTTGACCGTCTTAAGCAAAGCGCTAAAAGCAGCCTTTACCAACTCTATCGCAACTGTTCATTGGCCGTGCTGGCCTCAGGGCTCAAAAGCGACAGCTCCACTGAGCTGTTCGACAAGTACAAAGATTTCGAAATCAATATTCTGCAGCGCGAGCGCGGCATCAAGCTCGAGCTGGTCAATCCGCCGGAGCAGGCCTTCGTTGATGGGCAAATCATCGCCGGCATTCAGGAGCACCTGTTTTCGGTGCTGCGCGACATTCTTTATATTTCCGATAAATACGACACGCTGAAGCACATCAATCTCACCAACGCCAGCCACATCACCAACGTGGTGTTTGATATTTTGCGTAATGCCCGTGCCATTCCCACCAAGAACGATCCCAATGTGGTGGTGTGCTGGGGCGGCCACAGCATCAATGCCATCGAGTATCAGTACACCCGCGAGGTTGGCTATCAGCTTGGGCTTCGCAAACTCGATATTTGCACCGGCTGCGGCCCGGGTGCGATGGAAGGCCCGATGAAAGGCGCTGCCATCGGCCACGCCAAGCAGCGGGTCAACAACGCCCGTTACATTGGCCTTACCGAGCCAAGCATCATCGCCGCTGAGCCGCCCAATCAAATCGTCAATGAGCTGGTGATTTTGCCGGATATTGAAAAACGCCTCGAAGCCTTTGTCCGTCTTGGCCACGGGATAGTGATTTTCCCCGGCGGCGCCGGCACCGCGGAAGAGCTGCTGTACCTGCTCGGCATTTTGCTCAATAAAGCCAATCAGAATATCCCCTTCCCGCTGGTGCTTACCGGCCCGAAAGAAAGCGCCGAGTACTTTATCAAGATTGATGAATTTATCGCGGCGACCCTGGGCGATGAGGCCCGCGCCAAGTACCGCATCATAGTTGACGACCCTGAAGAAGTGGCCCGGGTGATGAAAGAGGGTATGGAAGAGATTAAGGTGTTTCGCAAGACCAATGGCGATGCCTACCCGTATCAGTGGTCGCTGAAAATTGAGCCGGAATTCCAGCTGCCCTTTATTCCAACCCACGAGGTGATGTCAAACCTTAACCTGTTTTTCCAGACCAACAAGGCGGAGCTTGCGGCAAACCTGCGCCGCGCCTTCTCAGGTATTGTCGCCGGTAACGTGAAAGGCGAAACCATACGGCTTATCAAGCGTCATGGTCCGTTTGAGCTTAAGGGCGACCCCAAACTGATGGCGCTGATGGATGAATTGCTTGAAGCATTCGTCAAACAGCAGCGAATGAAACTACCGGGCAGCGCCTACGAGCCTTGCTATAAAATTGTGCGATGAATCTGTTACTTATCATTGATGGCCTGAACCTTATCCGGCGGATCCACGCCGCGCTGCCGGATGAGGCCGACATGGCAGCGCTTGAAGAGCGCTCTGTGCTCGCCTGTCGTAAGTTGCTGCGCGGCCACAGCCCCAGCCACTGTGCCATCGTCTGGGACGGCGACGCCATTTCCTGGCGAAAACAATTGTACGAAGACTACAAAAAAGGCCGCAAACCCATGCCGGATGCCCTGGCACAGGGGCTGCCTGCCCTGCGTGAAAAGCTAACGCCCCTTGGGGTTAATTCGGTGTTTGCCGAATCCGAAGCTGATGATGTTATCGCCACCCTCGCCACCAAGCTTGTCAGCCACGGCGGTGAGGCGATTATCGTGTCCACCGACAAGGGGTTATTGCAGCTGCAGTCGCCGAAAATTCGCCAGTGGGATCACTTCGCCGGCCAGTTTATGGATATCGAAGCCTTTGAAAACAAGCTGGGGATTGAGCGGCATCAATACCTTGATTACCTAGCGCTTTGCGGCGACAGCGGCAATAAGATCCCGGGCGTGCCCGGCATTGGCCCCAAGTCGGCGGGCGAGCTGCTTCGCACCTATCGCAGTATCGCAAACCTGTATCACTCCCTTGGCACCTTAGGCCCCCGTCAGGCGCAAAAACTGCGTGACGGCCGCGAGCTTGCGCGCATGAGTTACCGCCTTGCCAGGCTGCAAACCGATCTGCCGCTGAGTCTGAAGTTGAGTGACCTTCGTACGCTTTCAAACCTTACCGGCTAAGAACATCGGCCCGCACCGTAGCATCGCCCAACATACCAGCAAGCATGCGGCAAAGAGTCAAATCCGCGGGTAATTTTGTAACAAATGCTACACGGCGTTTACCAGCAAGGCGCCTTGCAGTATCTTTATCCGAAAATCTGCCACAGTTTGGCCGTGGCGGCGCAAGGAAAAGGATCTGAATATGAGTAGCAAGGCACCCGTGGTGATAGGCTCAGTTTTCGCAGCGTATCTGGCATTTGTCGGCGTTGTCGCCATTGGCTATGAACCAACACCTGACGACATGGATTGGGAAGACAGGCAGGTGTTCAACAACAAGGCACTGGCAGAATTGGCCATAGGGCAAGATCTGGTCAGCGTTAAATCCCTGCTGGGCTCACCGGATTTCAGCGAAGCCAAGTCAATCAAAGACAGCGCCATGCAGGTGCTTTTTTACCGCACTCACCATGAGAAATCCGACGGCGTGACCACCAAAGATGAATGCACGCCGCTGATATTTAAAAACAATCAGCTGATTGCCTGGGGCAGTGACACCTACAAGCAGTACCTCGCCGAGCCGGTAGCAGGCTTGTAAGCCCTAACCCGGAGTCGAGTGAGACGTACACAGCAATCAAGCATCACTCTCACATTTTCGCGCTCAACATTCACCACAGAAAAAGCCGCCCCATTGGGCGGCTTTTTTGCGTCAAGGTACGCGGTTACTGCTCGTCGCTGGAATATTCACGATAGGGCTCGCCCTGCTTCAGCCACTCGGGCGCAGCGGCGCCTTTGAGGTAGTGGTCGAAGTATTCCTTCATTCGGATGCTGTAATCCAGTTTGTTGCCATATTGCTTGAGATGATGCGGCTCACCTTCATACTGCAGCAATACCACATCTTTACCGGCGCGGCGCATGGCAAGGTAAATCTCAACCCCCTGCTCCCAGGGCACCGCATCGTCTTTGTCGCCAAACATGATCATCATCGGCGTTTTGATTCTGTCGACATAAAACACCGGTGAGTTTTCAACGTACTTGAGCGGCGCCTCCATCAGGCTCTCGCCGATGCGGCTTTGGCCGGTTTCATACTGGAACTGACGCGCAAGGCCAGTGCCGTGGCGAATGCCGCTGTAGGCGCTGGTCATGTTGCCCACCGGCGCGCCACTGACTGCTGCGGCAAAGATATTGGTCTGGGTGATGGCAAACGCCGTTTGATAGCCGCCCCATGAGTGACCCTGTATGCCCACAGCCTTGGGATCAGCAATGCCCATGTCGATAAGCTTTTGCACGCCCGAGGTCAGCGCCTGCACCGAGCTGTTGCCGGGGTAACCGATTTCAAAGCGGATATCCGGCAGGAAGATTGCGTAGCCCTGGTTGGCGTACCAGGCAAAGTTAGGTCTGTGGGTGACTGTCATGTCCGGGAAAGCGTGCAGACGGTCACTCATAAAGCGGTAGAAATACACCAGCACCGGGTAGCGTTTACCGCTCTCGTAGCCGGCAGGCTTAATCAGCACGCCATCAAGCTTTTTACCGTCGGTGTTGGTCCAGTGCACCAATTCAGCTTTGCCCCAGCCAAAGGCCTTGCGCTGGGCATCAAGCTCAGTCAGGCGACGGGCACTGTCCACATCCAGAAGGTCAGCGGCATAAAGGTCGGGAAAACGGTCGTAACGCTCACGGCTGAATACCACTGTCTCGGCATTTTTGGCGCGGCCAAGCACGGTAAGCTTTTCATCGTTGGCAACCAGGGTTTTTACGCTCTTTTTGCCAAGGTCGAGGCGATAAAAGCCATCTGCCTTGCTGCGTTCGTTGTAACCGGACAGCAGCAGCGCTTCATTCGCGCCTGTGGTGGCAGGTGCCGCAGTTTTATCTTCATACAGGCCCTGCACCCGATAGCTGATGCCATCCTTGCGACCGTCAGTGAGCTTCAGCGCGTTAGCGCCGGTGCTGGCAAACTGCCAGATATCGTACTTGTCGTACACCAGCAGCGCCGACTCATCCTTAAGCCAGGGGCCAAAGCCATAACCCGGCGCATCGGATGGATAATCATGATCTTCATCGGCAAAAGGCACATTAAGGCTCGCATTCAGCACCTTGGTATTGCCACTTGCCACATCAACGAGATGAATCTTGCCTTCGCGGAAAAATGCGCCGTAACGGCCGTTGGGCGAAATGCTTGGCTCAGCCTGGCTGGCTTGCCTGCGGGCAATAAGATGACGCTCGCCGCTTAAGGTATCAATCAGGTAAAAATCGCTGAAAAATCCGGCCCAGGTGATTTCTTTAAGATAAGGCTCACTGGATTGCCCCAGCACAAAGCGGCCGTATTCAATGCTGCCAACTTCCGGCAGGTCCGGCGTGGCCAACTGCACCACATTGCCGGGCGTTAAGTGCCACACGGCCTGCAGGGTTTGTTTTTTAAGCTTTTCAAAGGTTTTGATTTCGTGCGGTTTTATCCGGCTATCTTCACCGTGCCACAGTTTCAGGCCACGGCTGTCGCGGATGGTGTCCACATCAAACAAATCTGCCTCGGCGGTGAACTTTTTAAGGCTCAGCACCTTACTGACTTCCGGTACAGTACCGAAATACAGCCGCTCGCCGTCGTTCGAAAACGCAAGGGTTGAATACTGGTTCAGGCTCCAGCCCTGGGGGTGGGTTGCAAAGCTTGCGCTGCCGCTGCGGATAACACCCAAACGATAGGCACGCTCCTCGATGCGAGTCTCGGCAAGACCTGCGCTGAATGCGATAGCGCTGCCATCGGCGCTGAGCGCAACCGCGCCAAGCTGCTCGGAATCGGATTCATAAGCGGTGTTTACGGTCAGCCCATCGATGGCAACGCTTTGCAGCTGATGACGCTTGGCGGCGATATCATTGATAACCACAGCCGCAATGTTCCCTTTTTTATCAAAGGCATAGGCTGTTACATCGTTAAAATCGACGCGTTTGTCGCTGCCAAGGGCGAGCAGTGTTAACTTGGCGCCTTTGTCTTCTTTGGCAATCTTGGGCTTGGCGGCTTTATTTTCAGGCTCAGCTTTACTCATGGGCTCAGCTTTGGCGCTGCTTTCGCTGCCGGACTGTGCCTGCGCTTTATCGGTTTTATCCTCAGCCTTGTCTTTTTTGTCCTCTTCAGGCTCAAACCAGATACTGAGCACCTTGCCGGACGGGTCAAAAGCGAACTCCTTTACCTGCTCAAAACGCTGCTCTTTACCACTGGCAACCTCAACCAACACCATGCCTGATTTGAGTTTTTTCTTGGCTTTGGCATCGCTGGTTTCTTTAGCAAGCAGCGAAGGTTCAAGCTTCATGGCCACAAAACGGCCATCTGCGCTCACCACAGGCGCAGAGGCGCCGGCAATGCTAAGCTCAGGTTTACCCTTGGTGCCCCTGATAAGCGTGCGGGAGTCGCCCCGGTCGGGAGTCACTTCTACCGCCAGCAGGTTGCCATTGTCTGCCAGAACAGGTTTTTTTAAGGATTCAAACTTCATGATGTCCTGCACCGTCATGTCTGCTGCAGTAACAGACATGGCCGGCAACGCAAGCCCGGCGGCACTTGCGAGGGCACAAAGGAGAGTTGAAGGCTTCAAAGGTCGTCCTCTTATTGGTTGTTATTCGACTAAAGTAGACTTTTTAAGGCTTAGGCTTTGAATCATCTTTCATAGCCTTGATTTTTGCATGTTAGCCTACAGAAAAAACCGAGTGTTTGCTCACCTTTTCCTGTGAAAAGTGTATAAAAGTGTTTAAACTAAACTAGACATAAATCACATAATTCCAGTCCAGTTTCCGCTTGCGGAAACCGACAATTGCAGTAACCACCAACCGTGGAAGGAATATCCATGTCCAAAAGAACAATTACCGTGATCCCGGGTGACGGGATCGGCCCAAGCATCATTGACTCCGCCCTTAAAATCCTCGACAAAGCGGGCTGCGACTTCGAATACGAATTCGCCGATGCAGGCCTCACGGCACTGGAAAAGCACGGTGAATTGCTGCCTCAGCGCACGCTGGATCTGATCGAAAAAAACCGTATCACCCTTAAAGGCCCACTGACCACTCCGGTTGGTGAAGGCTTTACTTCCATCAACGTGACTCTGCGTAAAAAGTTCAGCCTGTACGCCAACGTGCGTCCGGTGAACTCTTTCAAAGGCACCCAGGCCAGATACGACAATATCGACATCATCACAGTACGTGAAAACACTGAAGGCATGTATTCTGGCCACGGTCAGAAAGTGTCTGAAGATGGCTCAGTTGCCGAAGCCACCAGTATCATCACCCGTCAGGGCGCCGAGCAGATCACCACCTTCGCTTACGAGCTGGCACGCAAAGAAGGCCGTAAAAAGGTCACTATCGTGCACAAGGCCAACATCATGAAGTCCACCTCAGGCCTGTTCCTGAAAGTGGCCCGTGAAGTGAGCCAGCGCTACCCTGACATCACCACCGAAGAAATGATCGTGGACGCCACCTGCATGAAGCTGGTGATGAACCCTGAAAACTTCGACGTGATAGTAACCACCAACCTGTTTGGCGACATCCTGTCGGATCTGTGTGCAGGTCTGGTTGGCGGTCTGGGTATGGCTCCGGGTGCCAACATCGGTGCCGGCGCCGCGATTTTCGAAGCTGTGCATGGCAGCGCGCCGGACATCGCCGGTAAGAACCTTGCCAACCCTACTTCAGTAATTCTGGCCTCAGTGCAGATGCTTGAGTATCTGGGCATGGCCGACAAAGCCGAAGCCATCCGCAGCGCCGTTGCTGCCGTGATTGAAGAAGGCGATCGCACTACCCGTGACCTCGGCGGTACCCATGGCACCACCGACTTCACCCAGGCAGTACTCGACAGACTCTGATCTGTAAGCTGTAACTGGCAAAGAGCAACCTGCAAAGTTGCTGACAAACGTTACTGACAAAAAAGGATGAGCCCCGCTCATCCTTTTTTATTTGCGCCCCGCGAACTGTTGCGCCCTGCTCAACGCGAATGCCACACCTGCTCTGCAACACGAGCGCCAGGTCGCAATTCATTTGTCAGTTCAAGCTTAAATCCAAGTCTCTGGCCAAGTCTCAGTTCAAGCCACAGCGCAAACCTCTGTCCAAGCCACAGTTCAAACGGCAATTCAAGCCGCGTCTTAATACCCATTCAGGGCAAACGATACTGCGCGGCAGCTTGCATCAACAGCGCCAAAGCTTAACAAGAGCCTGACCGTGACAAACCCAAAACACCACAAAATCTCACAACGCCTCACAAAAGTTAATTCACACATACCGATGTAACTCTTTGTATCATTTAGCTGTTTCAACTGTACCGCCAATTGCCTGCCATCGCCAATCCCTGCACAATGCGGCACCTGCCCACGCTGGCAGCGGCATAAAAAGCAGTCGCCCCCCAGGGTGCTCCAAGGGATATAAAATGAAAAAAATAATGGGACTTTTACTGTGCAGCCAATTGGTTGCCTGTGGCGGCAGTGACAGCGGCGATAACGGTACCACAGAGCCGCCGGTCACCGATAAACCAGTCAGCATGAAAATCGATGTCTGTTACCTGATGAGTACCAATCTTGGCGACATGACCCTGGGTATCGACCTGACCAACACACCTATCAGCGGCAAAAACTTCAAACAATACGTCGATAAAGGTTTTTACAACGGCACCCTGTTCCACCGCGCCGTGAGCAACTTTGTGGTTCAGGGCGGCGGCTTTACCTCCGGCCTTAAGCCCAAGGCCGGCGATGCGCCAATCAAAAATGAAGCCCGCGTTGGCCTCAGCAACGAGCGCGGCACCCTTGCCATGGCCCGCACCTCAGCCCCCGACAGCGCCACCTCGCAGTTTTACATCAACGTACTGAATAACCCGCAGCTGGACTATTCTGCCAGCAACCATGGTTATGCGGTATTCGGCAAGGTACTGTCAGGCATGGAAGTGGCCGACCAAATCAGCATAGCGCCGGTTCATAACGTCAATGGTTTCAGCCATGTGCCGGTCACCGAGATAGTGATAAATACCGTCGCCGAAGTGAATTGTCCGGCTAGCTAACGCATTGGCATTACGGTCTTTAATAACGATGAAGGCCAGCAGGGACTTCATCCATCTGAAGACTTGCCCATGTTGAAAACAATAAAGGCGCCGAAGGCGCCTTTAATCACGCTACTGAGACCAACTCAGCCTGTGCAGCGCAAGCGCTGTTAAATCCAGGGCGAGCTTGGTCTTAACCACAGGTGCACTGTCACTTCATCGCGGTCGTGGTACAGGTGTTTACAGGCCAGATGAAACTCGTGGATGCCGTTTTCCTTGAGGATGGCATGCATGTTGGCGAGGATCTGCGACACTTCTTTATAGCGGCTTTTCATCGGCAGCTTGAGGTTAAAAATCGCCTCTTTAAACCAGCCCTGGATGGCCCAATGTTCCATCAGCTCGGCAACACGGGCGGGTTTTTCCACCATGTCACACACCAGCCAGTACACGTTGCGCTTGAGTGGCTCGAACTTAAAACCGTCGGCGCGGTGATGGGTGACCTGGCCGGAATCCATCAGTTTTTCATTCATCGGGCCGTTATCAATGGCCTGTACCATCATGCCACGGCGCACCAGCTGATAAGTCCAGCCGCCGGGGCAGGCACCCAGATCCACGGCATTGAGACCGCTGCGAAGGCGGATTTCATGCTCTTCACGCGGGATGAAGTGGATGAAGGCCTCATCAAGCTTCAGCGTGGAGCGGCTCGGCGCATCAGACGGGAACTTAAGCCGTGGAATGCCCATATAGTGAGGCGAGCTGTTGTTTGACAGCGAATAGCCCACAAAGGCCTTGCCGGAGCCAACAAAACACACGTGAATGATGGGGCGGCGCGCATGTTCTTTATCAAGCAAAGAGCCTTGCTTTTTCAGCGCCTGACGCAGCGGCACAGTAAACTTGCGGCAAAACGCCGATAGCTCTTTTGCCTCGTTGGTGTCGGGGGTTTCGACCCTAAGCTCGCCAGCGCGCTCCACGCCCGCGAGCGCGGCCGAAATGGGGCTCACTCGGTCTTCCGGCGGCAAATCACTGATAAGGTCGCCACAGGCGAACATTTGTCTGGCAAACACCAGCGAATCCAGCGGCAGATCTTTGGCGAGGCGATCACCATCGTCATCGGCAAAGCCCTGGAACACCACAAAGGCGTCGTCATTGTTGGCTTTGACAAAGCCGCCTATGCCCAATTCACCGGCACGCTGCTGGATTTCGGCGGCGCAGTCTTTCTCGTAACCGGCGCGGCAATATAAAAACAGGTTTTTCATCGGAGTTCTTCGTTGATACTGGCAGGAAGGCGGCCAGCTGTGGCCGTCCTTGTTCTCTCATCTACGCTTCGAAAGAACCGTTTCGAACGGGAAATGTCGTTCGATAACCTTCTATCGATAAATCGTGTCAAATTCGCTAATGGCGCCGAGTATACCACAGCCTGCGGGCTTGGATCTCACCCCGCTATCAATTGCCGCCAATCACCCGATGACGCCACACGGCGGCGCCAAGGAGCAGCCAGCCAAGCAAAAAGCAGGTGCCGCCCATGGGGGTGATGGGCCCCCACCACTTGGCGCCTGTGAGCACCATGGCATACAGGGAGCCAGAAAACAGCGCCATGCCGGCGATAAAAAAGCCCGCGGCCCAGCCAAGCAATCTGGATGGCACATACTGCCAGGCAAGCGCCACCGCTATCACCGCAAAGGTATGGTAAAACTGATATTCCACCCCGAGTTTGAATACCGACACCATCTCGGCCGATACCAGATTTTTAAGGCCATGGGCACCAAAAGCGCCAAGGGCGACCGCCAAAAAACCACTGACCGATGCAAATAAAAACAGGCCTCTGTTCACGCATTTCTCCTTAATCACTGTAAAGGCGGCGCCTGAGTGTGTACGGGTTGTCCCATCAAAAATCTAAGGTCATCACCGAAGACATAAAACCCACGCAGCAGTCCGCCGCCGCATCAAGGTTACCTGCTTCGGTATGTCCTGACGACTTGCGTGGCACCAAGCTGTGATCGCCATCGGCCACCCAGTGCAAATTCACCGCTGGCGGAATATCCCAGCTCGCTACCTGCGCGGGGTTGCCAAAGCTGTCGCGCTCGCCCTGCACGATTAAAAGCGGCAGTGTGCATTGCTGCAAAGGCTCAAGCCGCACCGCTTTGCCTTTGGGCGGCAAAAAGGGATAACCAAGGCAGATAATGCCGCTGAGCCTGGTTTTGGTGTCATCCGCGCCCAGCATCGCAGCCATGCGCCCGCCCATGGATTTCCCCATCAGAAACAAATGCCGTGGGGCAAAGCGCTCCGTCACGAGCGCTATCGCGTCGTCGAAGCAGGCCAGCAGCGCCGGGGCCCGATTTGGCGGTCTGCGGGTGCCATCAAGCAGCCGCTGCTGCATATAGGGAAAATTAAAGCGCACCACAGCGATACCGCGCTCACACAGGCGCTGCGCCATGGCCGCCATAAAGTCCGAATCCATATCGGCGCCCGCGCCATGGGCAAACAGCACCAAGGCCTTGATATTGTCCGCGCCTGCGGCCGGAATATCCGCTTTAAGCCACTCGGGCAAAGGCTTATCCAGGCAAGAGTTCACTGCGCGACTCCTCGGCAAACATGTCCAGCATCCACTCGCGGAACGCCACTATTTTGCCAAGCTCGGCATGGTTTTGCTGACACACCAGATAGTAGGCATCTTTGCTCACAAGCACTTCCTGAAACGGCACCACCAAGCGGCCGGCCTTGATGTCGGGACGGGCCAGCACGCTGTAACCCAGTGCAACACCCTGACCGTGGGCAGCCGCCTGCAATACCAAGGACGAGTGGCTGAAAATCGGCCCCTGATTCACGTTTACATCGGTCACGCCGCACTGGCGAAACCAGGCCTGCCAGTCGTGACGGCTCATGTCGTGCAGCAGGGTGTGATGTTTAAGATCTGACGGCTTTTCAAGTGGCTTGGGGCCGCTTAGCAGCAAGGGCGAGCACACAGGAATCAGCACTTCGTTACGCAGCTTGTCGGCCCGCAGTCCGGGCCAGTTGCCCTGACCGTAGTAAATGGCGACGTCCACGTCATCGGTAAGTGAGCTTGCCTCACTGTCCACCGCCTTAATGCGCACATCGATTTCAGGGTTCTTTTCGCTGAATTTGGCAAGACGCGGTACCAGCCACTGAATGGCAAAACTGGGCGACATGCTCACCGTGAGCGAGCCGATGGCGCTGCGGGCAAGCAAGCGATCGGTGGCGTCGGCAAGATCGGTAAAAATATCCTTGATGTCGAGAAAGTAGCTCTGACCTTCTTCGGTCAGCAGCAGCGAGCGGTTTTTTCGGCGAAATAATTTTAATCCCAAAAAATCCTCAAGCGCCTTGATTTGATGGCTCACGGCCGCCTGGGTAACAAACAGCTCTTCGGCGGCGCGGGTAAAACTCAGGTGCCGTGCGGCAGCCTCAAATGCCTTAACGGCGTTGAGCGGTGGAAGTCGTCTTGACATAGTGATCAGACTCTCATTTTTTAATTAGTTTTTCTAATCCTGATTGTTACATTTTATCGTTTGTTAATGGAAGAGGGTTTGGGTAAATTTTGCGCCATTGAAATAGAGGGTCGGGCAGCTTTCAGTCGGAGTAAGCGAGCCTGACAACCATTAAGCCCCGGAGGCTCGCCATGTTGAATATGAAATCCGCTTTTATCCTTGCCCTGTTTACCTCGGTTGCCGCCCAGGCTGCCGATACAGAACCCATGCCAGTGCAAACCATTGATACTGAAGGGCTGCATGCCACCATCAGCGCAGAGCTGCAAACCAGCAACGATGAACTTCTGGTAAAAATCCGCGCCGACAACCAGGATTTGCTGCTGCTCGCGGGCAAAGAAGCCGCTGACACCGAAACAGTCACCCAAGCGGAATAAGCCTGACGGGGGTTAAGCACACAGGCAACTGCCATTACCCCACAGAAAAACTTCAGAAAAACCCCAGAAACATCATAAAAAAACGCCGCTAATGCGGCGTTTTTTTTATCTGAAACAACCCCTGATTTAAGGGCGATATACCTTCACATTGCCAAAACCCTGCTCCTGCAGATACAACGCCTGCAGCTTACTCATCACGCCGCGCTCACAGTAAAGCAGATAGGTTTTTTCCTTATCCAAATCGCCAAAGGCTGTGGCCAGGCGGAAGAAGGGGATAACTTTCACCTCAACGCCTTCAATCTCAAGTGGCTTGGCCTCTTCTTCTTCCGGGGCGCGGATGTCGATGATGACTTCGTTACCTTCGGCGCTGGACACGGTTTCAGTCTCGGTAACGGCTTCGGCTGTGGTCACGGCAATATCCCGGATATCAATCACTTCGGCCTTGGCCAGCACGCGGTCGAGCAGATCTTCAGAGAACTTTTGCTCTTCGGCTTCGACCTTGGCGAGCACAGCTTTCACGGTCGGGCTCTTTGAAATCACGCCGCAGTATTCAGGAATAGAAGCAGCAAAATCTTCAGTGCCGATGCGGCGTGCTTCTTTGATGATGTCCGGCTTATCCATGGCAATCAGCGGGCGCAAAATCAACAGGTCGGTGCAGCGGTCAATCACATTGAGGTTGGTCAGGGTCTGGCTTGACACCTGACCCAGGCTTTCGCCGGTCACCAGCGCCTGCACGCCCATACGATGAGCCACGCGGGTTGCGGCGCGCATCATCATGCGCTTGAGCACCACACCCATCTGACCGTTCTCGATGCGCTCAAGGATCTCGGTGACCACTTCTTCAAAAGGCACAGTCACAAACTTAACCTTGTGCGACTCGCCGTAGGTTTTCCACAGATGATAAGCCACCTGCTTCACGCCGATTTCGTGCTGGGCGCCGCCTAAGTTAAAGAAGCAGTAATGGGTGCGCGAGCCGCGTTTGATAAACTGGAAACTGGCCACACCCGAGTCAAAACCGCCGGAGATCAGCGACAGCACATCTTCCTGCGCGGCAATCGGGAAGCCGCCCAAACCTTCGATACGGCGACTCACCATGTACAGCTTGTCGCGATCGATTTCGAGCTGAATGGTCAAATCGGGATTTTTAAGCTGTACGCCTTTGGCTTCGGTAAACTGATTCAGACCGCCGCCCACATAGCGCTCCACCTCGATGGAGTTAAAGCTGTGCTGGCCTGAGCGCTTCACCCGTACGCAAAACGTCTTGTCTTTCAGCGCATCGCGGTACACAGGCAGCGCCAGCTGATAGATATCGTCCACGGTTTCAAAGTCATATTCCGCCACCTGCAGCACGTGGTGGATACCGGGAATGTGCGCCAGGCGCTCGGCAAATACGTCGGTCAGCTCTGGGCGGTCTTTGGGCACCTTCACCAGAATTTTATCCCACTGGCGCTGTACCTTGGCGTCCTCATCAATCTTCTTGAGCACGTTACGAATATTGGACTCGAGCATCTTGGTAAAACGCAATCTTACCGGTTTGCTCTTGATCATGATTTCGGGATACAGCTTAACGATAAACTTCATGGGATTTCCAAAGACAGGTGTTGACCCGGACAACAGCCATCAGGCCGCCGGGGCGTAAACATTAACAAAGCAATCGCGGGATTATATCAAAAACTCAGGCAAGGTGGCAGCGCCGAGTAAAAACACGCCCGGCACATGCCGGGCGTTGGTGTAGGCAGGGTCGGATGCAATCAACAATGCCAGTGCCGTTTCGCTTGCACCTCAGCGCCTTATCGGATACACCTCAACAGGATACGGTGCGGCAAAACGGCACGTTTAGCATTGCCGATTATCAGTTGGGTTGGGTGCCAACCTGAATTTCGTCAGACTCTTTGGGCTTACCCTGCTCGATGGCGATTTCAACCCGCCGGTTTCGGGCACGGTTTTCATCAGTGTCGTTGGGTACCATGGGGTTATTCGAACCCATGCCGACCACTTTCATGCGCGAGGCATCAAAACCTTTGACCTTCACCAGCTCGTGGGCCACCGACACCGCCCGCTTGGACGACAAATCCCAGTTGGAGGAATAAAGCTCGTTGCTTATCTGCATATCGTCGGTGTAGCCGGAGACTGTGACTATGCCGGGTACGTCTTTTAACAGCTCGCCCACAGCACGGATAACCGGCCTGAACTTGGGCTGCAAGAAGCCCGAGCCTGAGCCAAATGCGCCCTTCTCTCGAATGCGGATAATGATTTGCTGCCCAAGTGACTCGATTTCGATGGCGCCATCTTCAATCTGTTCGTTGAGCTGCTCGGCCATCTTTTTAACCTGCTGATTTATCTGATCCTGCGACGAAGCCGAATCACTCTTTTGATTTTCTGCGGTTTCCTGTGCGGTAGCGGAGGCCTCACCGCCGCGCTGTGAGCCTTGCTGCTGCTGCACGCCACCGGCGCTGTCGCTCTCGCCTTCCTGCACTTCCAGCATAGGCTCGGTCATTTCGGTGGTTTGCTGGGTGATGATTTCAATCGGCGTAGGCTCGGGTTTGCCGGGGCGAAACTCGAGCGCAATCACCGAGGTACCTTTGGGAATATCCTTTACTTCTACCTGATTCTGCACCCCGAAGGCGTATTTCATGGAGCCCGCTATCTGCTTGAACTTCATCACGTCCATTTCAGAAAACGCCAGCAACAGCACAAAGAAGCACATCAGCAGCGACATCAGGTCAGCAAAGGTTGCCAGCCACATGGGCGCCCCCGGTGGCGGACAATTACACTTGGCCTTGGCCATGGGTTATTCCCCGTCCGTCGTATCAATTTTACGGGATTTTTCCGACAGATAGTTCTTAAGGAAGCCTTCGATTACCCGCGGGTTTTGCCCGTCCTGAATGGCAAGCACCGCATCCATAATCAGGTTACGGTTGAGCATCTCTTCGCCCATCCGCAGCTCAAGCTTATCGGCCATCGGAATGGCCACCATGTTGGCCAGAATCGCGCCGTAAAGGGTGGTCAGCAGCGCTACCGCCATGGCAGGGCCGATGGATTTGGGGTCATCCATGTTCGACAACATGGCCACAAGGCCGATCAGAGTACCAATCATGCCCATCGCCGGACCTACGTCACCGATGGCGCGAAAAATGCGAATGCCGGTGCGGTGGCGCTCTTCGGTGAGGGAAATGTCCTTCTCAAGCGCTTCACGCACTACGTCACCATCGTGGCCGTCTACCAGCATATCGACCGCTTTTTGCATAAAACTGTTGGAGATCTGCGCCTCTTCCAGCGCGAGAAATCCGCCTTTACGGGCGGCATCGGCCATGGCCACAGATTGCTCAATCAGCTCTTCCGGCTTGTCGATTTTGAACATAAAGGCTTTCACGGCAATTTTGGCGGCGCCGAAAAACTGCTTGAGGTTGAACTTCATCATCACCACAAACATACTGCCGCCAAACACGATGAGCACCGAGGGAACGTCGATAAAAATACCCAGACTGCCGCCCATGACCATCGCCATGATGATGAACGCAAATGAGCCCAAAATGCCTATGAGGGTTGCTAAATCCACGAATGCTCCTTAATCAGCAGTCATACAGGGGGGCGGCAGCCGAAAAAACCGGTATTGGATAAAAATGCGCCGGTGGGCAAACTGCCGCGGACGACTCACACGCCGTCGAATTGGGTAAACACTATTCTCAGTTATCGGACAGACCTTCGGCAAGTTTAGCGCCATTTTATTTTTTCTAACAAAAATTCAGCAACAAAGCGTGCTGACGAGCAAATATTGGCCCGCATAATTTGACCCTGCCAGCCTCCTGATATACCTTGTCAGCGCCGACACAGCAGGAAGAATTACAGTGGCCAAAAAAAGCGAAAATTTGAGCTTCGAAGCTTCGTTGGCGGAGCTTGAACGCATAGTCGCCGACCTGGAACAGGGCGATGTTTCTCTGGACGATGCCCTCAAACAATTTGAGCGCGGTATCAGCCTGGTTCGGGCAAGTCAGGCCAAGCTTGAACAGGCTCAGCAGAAAGTGGCCATTTTGCTCAGTAACGAGACCGATGCGCCTGTGACCGATTTTCATCCCGAAGGCGAATAATGCTCAAAGCTGCACTGCATTCCTGTCAGACCCGTGTTGACCAGACTCTGGCAAGCTACCTCGATGCCCTGCCCGGCACAGCCCCCGCTCTCAAAGCCGCCATGCGCCACGGCGCCCTTTTGGGCGGCAAACGCATACGTCCATTTCTGGTGTATGCCGTGGGCGACTTGCTTGCGGTAGACAAAACCAAGCTTGACCGCCTCGCCGCCGCCATTGAGTGCATTCATGCCTACTCGCTTATCCATGACGATTTGCCGGCCATGGATGATGACGACTTGCGCCGCGGCCAACCCACGGTACACATCGCCTTTGATGAAGCGACTGCCATTCTCGCCGGTGATGCACTGCAAACCCTGGCGTTTGAAATCATCAGCGATGCCGAGTCAGGACTTGCCCCCGCCGACCAGATTGCCATGATTGCTGTACTCGCCAAAGCCTCGGGCTATCTTGGCATGTGCGGCGGTCAGGCCATTGATTTGGCGAGCGAAGGTAAGAGCATTGACCTGACGCAGCTCACCCAGCTGCATAATCTTAAAACCGGCGCACTTATCCGCGCCGCGGTTGAACTGTCGCTGATCGCGGCCCACGCCTGCGAGCGTGACCGCGACGCCCTGCGCACCTACGCCGAGGCCATCGGGCTTGCGTTTCAGGTGCAGGACGACATCCTGGACATCACTTCCACCACCGAGGAGCTGGGCAAGCCACAGGGGTCGGATTTGGATGCCAACAAGAGCACCTATCCCAAGCTGCTGGGCCTCGATGGCGCCAGGAGAACCGCCGAGGCACTGGTGGCCGACGCACTATCAGCTCTGGCTAAAATGCCATACAATAGCCAGTTACTTGCAGACTTTGCCCGTTACATCGTCGAGCGACGAGTATAAAAAAGATAAAGAATCTCGCTATGAGTTTGGACATTTCGAACTATCCATTGCTTGCCCTGGCGAGCACCCCCGAAGAACTGCGTTTGCTGCCACAGTCAGCATTGAAGCAGGTCTCGGATGAGCTGCGCCAGTTTTTGCTGACGTCGGTCGGGATCTCCAGTGGCCACTTTGCCTCAGGGCTTGGCACGGTTGAACTGACCGTGGCGCTGCATTATGTGTACAACACGCCATTCGACCGCCTGATTTGGGACGTGGGCCATCAGGCCTACCCGCACAAAATTCTTACCGGCCGGCGCGATCGTATGCACACCATACGTCAAAAAGACGGGCTGCATCCCTTCCCATGGCGTGAAGAAAGCGAATACGACACCTTCAGCGTGGGCCACTCCAGCACCTCGATTTCTGCCGCCCTTGGCATGGCGGTCACCGCCGAAAAAGAAGCGGCCGGCCGTAAAGTGGTTGCCGTGATTGGCGATGGTGCCATCACCGGCGGCATGGCGTTTGAGGCGCTTAACCACGCAGGCGATCTGCACAAAGACATGTTGGTGGTGCTGAACGATAACGAGATGTCCATCTCTGAAAACGTCGGCGCCCTCAATAATCACCTGGCCAAACTCATGTCTGGCCGCCTGTACACCACTATCCGCGAAGGCGGCAAGAAAGTGCTTAAAGGCATGCCGGTCATTAAAGAAATGGCCAAGCGCACCGAAGAGCATCTTAAAGGCATGGTGGTGCCGGGCACCCTGTTTGAAGAACTTGGCTTTAACTATATTGGCCCTATCGACGGCCATGATGTGAACGCGCTGGTTGAAACCCTTCGCAATATGCGTGACCTCAAGGGGCCGCAATTCCTGCACATCATGACCAAAAAGGGCAAGGGCTACGAGCCTGCCGAGAAAGATCCTATCGGCTGGCACGCCGTGCCCAAGTTCGACCCGACACAATTCCGCAAACCGGCCACCAAACCCGGCCTGCCGACCTTTTCGCAGGTTTTCGGCAAGTGGCTTTGCGATATTGCCGCAAAAGATCCCAAGGTGCTCGCCATTACCCCGGCGATGCGTGAGGGTTCGGGCATGGTGGAATTTTCCCAGCGTTTCCCGAAACAGTATTTCGACGCCGCCATTGCCGAGCAGCACGCCGTAACCCTGGGCGCCGGTTTTGCCTGCGAAGGCTTTAAAGCGGTAGTCGCGATTTACTCAAGCTTCCTGCAGCGTGGCTACGATCAGCTCATTCACGATGTGGCCTTGCAGCGCCTGCCGGTGCTGTTTGCCATCGACCGAGGCGGCATAGTCGGCGCCGATGGTGCCACCCATCAGGGCGCGTTTGATTTAAGCTTTATGCGCTGTATCCCCAACATGGTGATCATGGCGCCAAGCGATGAAAACGAGTGCCGCCAGATGCTCTACACCGGCTACAGCTACGACAAGGGCCCAAGCGCAGTGCGCTATCCCCGTGGCAGCGCCACAGGTGCCGAGCAAATTGAAGAAATGACCGCCCTGCCCATCGGTAAAGGCGTGATGCACCGCCAGGGCGAGAAGATTGCCATTTTAAACTTTGGCACCACCCTCGCAGCGAGCCTCAGCGCCGCCGAAAATCTTAACGCCACCGTGGCCGATATGCGCTTTGTTAAGCCATTGGACGAGGCGCTGGTGCTTGAACTGGCCGCGAGCCACGATGTGCTGGTGACGGTAGAAGAAAACGCCATCATGGGCGGCGCAGGCTCCGGCGTGCTTGAGCTGCTCGCCAGCAAGAATCGATTGAAGCCTTTGCTGCAAATCGGTATTCCGGATGAGTTTATCAAGCACGGCGGCCCTGAGCAGATTTTGTCTGAGCTTGGCCTTGATGCTGCCGGTATCGAGCGACAAATCCGCGCCTTCGTGAACCCTTGATCTGCGCATTGCGACCATAAACTTGCGAAAATAAAAAGGACTGCCGAAGCAGTCCTTTTTTATTGAGCTTTTTTATACGGCATTGCCGGTGGTACTGACCTGTCAGGCCTGAGTATCCACACCGCCGCCCTGAGACACCATTACCATGGCAGGACGCAGCAGACGGCCATTGAGCTCATAACCCTTTTGCAGCACAGCCATCACGTGGTTGGCCGGTACATCCGGGTTAGGCATCATGCCGATAGCCTGATGCTGCTCAGGGTTGAAGGGAGCGCCCTGTGGATCAACGGTTTTCACGCCGAATTTCTCAACAGCAGTCATCAATGACTTCATGGTCAGGGTCACGCCTTCCACCAGCGACTTGGTCGCCTCGTCGTCGGCATTGGTGCCGGCGAGCGCGCGCTCCATGTTATCCAGCACCGGCAGCAGCTCGTTGGCGAACTTCTCCAGGGCAAACTTGTTGGCTTTTTCCACGTCGATGGCAGCACGGCGACGGATGTTGTCCACTTCGGCAGCGGCGCGGACAACGGAGTCCTTCTGCTCATCAACCTTGGCCTCTGCAGCGGCAAGTGCCTGCTCCAGCTCTTCGATACGGAAGTTGGCCTGGGTCAGCTCATCCATCAGCGACGCCTCGGTATCGGCTGCGCCGGCTTCCAGTACTTGCTCCAGGGGCTCTTGTTGCGGGTTGGTTGATTCGTTGCTCATCTCTACTCCAAGCTAAAAATGCTTTGTTTCTGCATACACTGGGCATATTATGGGGATCAATTCCGGCGTTTCAAGGCCTTGAGGGCGCAGTTTCCCTGATATGACATCCCCATTCCACACAATTGGCCTGATTGGCAAACCCCATCACACTGGTACCAACCTGACATTAAAGCGACTTCACCATTGGCTGGGCAGCCAGGGGTTTGAAGTGTTGGTCGAAGAGCGGGTGGCAGCCGAGTTGGGTGCCAATGTCAAAGCGGTTGATTTATTGGAAATTGGCAACCGCTGCGATTTGGCGATTGTAGTCGGCGGCGATGGCAATATGCTGGGCGCCGCAAGGGTGCTGGCCCGTTTCGATGTGGGTGTGATTGGGGTAAACCGGGGTAACCTCGGTTTTTTGACCGACTTGCCACCCGATGACTTTGAAGAAATGCTCGCGGCTGTACTGGATGGCGAATTTGTCACCGAGCATCGTTTTTTACTTGAGGCCGAAGTGCATCGACATGGCGCCATCAAAGCCAGCAACACCGCAGTAAACGAAGCCGTGCTGCACCCGGGCAAAATCGCCCACATGATTGAATATGAAGTCTATATCGACAATCAGTTCATGTACTCTCAACGCGCCGACGGCATGATAGTGTCAACCCCCACCGGCTCAACGGCCTACTCATTGTCGGCGGGTGGCGCCATTCTTACCCCCAACCTGCAGGCACTGATTTTGGTGCCCATGTTCCCCCATACCCTGTCATGCCGCCCGATTGTGGTGGATGCCAACAGCACCATCAAACTGGTGGTTTCGCCTGAAAATGGTGAAAACCTCGAAGTAAGCTGCGACGGTCACGTCACCCTGGCGGTAATGCCCGGCGATGAAATCATCATCCGCCAAAGCAGCGAGCGGCTGCGCCTTATTCACCCGAAAAACTACAACTACTTCCACGTGCTTCGAAATAAGCTAGGTTGGGGCAGTAAACTGTTTTAAGCCTAGCCGCCCTTTTTGGGCATTGGTTTTCAAATCGGTAATCAGCACTACAAAATCGCTCAAACCTACTTTTTGCCAGGCCTTGAGCACACCTTCGCACCTGCTGCGCAATCTTAAATAAATTCTATGACTATCAATAGCCTTGATGACAGCCTTAAGCCGAATACTCAAGTGACGCAACTTTTTGCGACGCGCATCACATTAGCGATAACTGCATTACCTCTATATAAGCAACAGCTTTGAAATAATCTGATCAGATTTTTGCGTCTGTGTCATCATTATTGCCCCTCAAGGCGAGGATAGCGGCAAATTCCACAGCTGCTATAACCAAAAACCATAAGAACCCATCGCCGATGCGCGAGCTGGATCACATTCCAGACCAAAGACGACTGGAGCGAACTCCCAATGCCTGATATTTCTCAAAGGTTTCCGGCTTGGAATGATCTCAATCAAGTTTTTAGCACGGCAAAAACCGTTTTATGGTGGCCTGCAATCGCCGCAGCCCAAAAACAATCAAGGCGATAAGCCGGCTCGCCGGCAACACAAGCAACCCCAGAAGAGGCAATCATGACTTTCGTTCAACTTCTTGCCAGCCTGTCACCTGTGATAAGCGTAATGCTGTTCCTGGTGCTGCTCCGGCTCCCCGCATCCAAGGCCATGCCAATCTCGGCGCTGGTCACCGCCCTTGCCGCCGTGCTGGTGTGGCAGATGGATCTCAAGATGCTGAGTGCATCTGTGGTAGAAGGGCTGCTGTCGGCCCTGACGCCGCTGTCTATCATCTTTGGCGCAGTGTTTTTGCTGAACACCCTCAAATATTCAGGCGCCATGGACACCATTCGCGCCGGCTTTACCAATATCAGCGCCGATGCGCGGGTACAGGTCATCATCATCTGCTGGCTGTTTGGCGCCTTTATTGAAGGCTCGGCAGGTTTCGGCACCCCAGCCGCCATTGGCGCGCCGTTGTTGGTGCTGCTCGGTATTCCGCCGGTCGCCGCAGCCGTGGTGGCGCTTATTGCCGACTCGGCCAGTGTGTCATTCGGTGCCATAGGTTTGCCGGTACTCTTTGGGATGGAACAAGGACTGATTGAAGGCGGCAGCAGCATGGCGGCGGCGCAAATCGCCGAGCATGGCGGCCATTTCAGCGACTACGCCCGCTTTATCGCCATGCACATGATAAGTATCGACCTGGTTACCGGCACCCTTATTCCGCTGGTGATGGTGATGGTGCTGACCGGCTTCTTTGGCCGCAACAAGTCCTTTGCCGAAGGCTTGGCGATTTGGAAATTTGCGTTCTTTGCCGGCCTTGCCTTCACGGTTCCGGCCTGGGCCATCAACTATCTGGCCGGGCCTGAGTTCCCGTCTGTGATTGGTGCCCTGATTGGCATGGCTCTGGTCATTCCGGTTGCCCGCAAAGGCTGGCTGCTGCCAAGCACCCCCTGGCATGATTTCGAAACCGACGAGAGCAGCGACGCCAAAGCCAATCAGGGCGAAGTACGCTTCAGCCAGCTTGCGGCCTGGACTCCTTATCTGGTGATGGCAGCCCTTTTGGTGGCAAGCCGCACCATAGCGCCGCTCAAAAGCTGGCTTAACAGCTTTAACTTGAGCTGGACCAATCTTTTGGGCACCGAACTTAAGGCAAGCTTCGCCACGCTGTACGCGCCGGGCGCCTTCTTCGTGCTGGTGTGTGTGCTTGGATTTGTACTCTTTAAGATGCGCCGCGAGGCCATCAGTGAATCCTTGTCAGTGTCACTTAAGTCGATGGTACCGACCGTGATTTCCCTTGGTGCCTCTGTGCCCATGGTAAAAATCTTTTTGAACTCGGGCGCCAATGAGGCAGGTCTTGCCTCTATGCCGGTGGCGCTCGCCGACATGCTGGCAGGCTCCATGGGCGCGGTTTGGAACTGGATGGCACCCGTGGTGGGGATTTTCGGCGCGTTTCTGTCTGGCAGTGCCACCTTCTCCAACATGATGTTCTCCGGGCTTCAATACAGCGTGGCCGATAACATTGGCGCCAACCATGCGCTGACGCTGGCCTTGCAGGGTATTGGTGCCAACGCAGGTAACATGATGTGTGTGATGAACGTGGTTGCCGCCGCTACAGTGGTGGGTATGGCGGGCCGCGAGTCTGAAATCATCCGTAAGACCATGCCGGTGGCTCTGGGCTATGCCCTGGTTGCGGGCACAATAGCGGCGCTGTGGGGCGGATTCTAAGCGCAAATTGCCTTGCTCACCTCTTGCCCGCCTAATGTGCCGATTAAGGCACAAGGCGGGCAAGGACTTCGTAAATACGCCGCATCGATTTACAAGCAGCAGATCTTTAAAAGCAGCATCAAGATAAAACGCAACAAATAGAAGAGCCTGCCTAAAGCGCCATCAGAGCGAACTACAGGCCATTAAAAAGCGCCCAAGACTCTTGGGCGACTTTCAACGCCCGACTGATTACAGTCGCTTGAGTGTAGAGAGCACATTATGTCTGTCGATAACAACACTGTAGATCCCAAAACCGCTTCAGGGCTCAAGGCCGCCGTGGAGCTTAAAAACATAGTCTCCAAAATAATCGACTATGAAACCCTCTCCACTGAGCTTAAAGCCAGTCTCGGGGAGAAGGCGGTAAGCCGCGACCCGGTGCGCCGCTTTGCCTGGTCAACCGACGCCAGTTACTTTCGCATCGTGCCCGAAGTGGTGGTCCACGCCGACAATCTTGAGCAGGTGAAGGCCACCTTAAGCCTGGCCCGCAAGCACGGCGCCCCTGTGACCTTTCGCGCCGCCGGCACCAGTCTGTCGGGCCAGGCCATCGGCCCGGGGATTTTGCTGAAACTTGGTCACGATGGGTTCAGAGCGGTAAAGGTGAGCGACGATGGCACCAAGGTCACTTTGGGGGCTGCGGTTATCGGCGCTGACGCCAACGCGGCGCTTAAACCTTTGGATAAAAAAATCGGCCCGGATCCCGCCACCCTCGCCTCGGCCATGATTGGCGGCATAGTCAACAACAATGCCTCCGGCATGTGCTGCGGCACCGCGCAAAACAGCTATCAGACAGTCGCCTCGATGAAACTACTGCTCGCCGATGGCACAGCGCTGGATACCGGCTGTGACACATCGCGGCATTGCTTTCGTCAAAGTCATGCTGAGCTGCTTGATGGCCTTGCTAAGCTTGCTGCCATGGTCAAAGCCGACGACGCCCTCGCCGCCCGCATTCGTAAAAAATACGCCATTAAAAACACCACAGGCTACAGCCTCAATGCCCTGGTGGATTTTGAAGAGCCCTTCGATATTTTGAATCACCTGATGGTGGGCAGCGAAGGCACCCTGGCGTTTGTGGATGAAGTGACCTACCACACAGTGGATGAAGCCCGTTTCAAGGCCTCTGCCATGGCGGTGTTCTTCTCCATGGAAGATGCTGCGAGCGCCATTCCGTTTTTGATTGGCGACAGTGTCGCCGCCGCCGAGCTGCTGGACTGGGCCTCTATCAAGGCTGTGACCGGCAAAAAAGGCATGCCGCTATGGCTTAAAGACTTGCCCGAAGGCGCGGCAATTTTGCTGATTGAGTCCCGCGCCAGCGATGCGCAAACGCTTAAAGCCTACACAGACGAAGTGATTGGCAAGATTGCCCACATTCCTACCTGGCAACCCATTGAATTCAGTACCGATGCAGCCGTTTACAGCAAGTACTGGGCGATGCGCTCGGGGCTGTTCCCGATTATTGGCGGTGAGCGGCCCAAGGGCAGCTCGGTCATTATCGAAGACGTGGCCTTTGAAGTGCAACACCTGGCGGCAGCCGCCAGGGATTTAACGGCGCTGTTCCATAAACACGGCTATCCCGAAGGCGTGATTTACGGCCATGCGCTGGCGGGGAACTTCCACTTTATCATCACACCCACCTTCGCCACCCAGGCCGACATCGACCGCTTCCACGGCTTTATGCAGGATGTGGCCGAGATGGTCATCCACACCTACGACGGCTCAATGAAGGCCGAGCACGGCACCGGCCGCGCAGTGGCGCCCTTTGTGGAAATGGAATGGGGCAGCGATGCCTACACCCTGATGAAAAACATCAAGGCGCTGTTTGACCCGACAGGTATGTTAAACCCCGGCGTTATCCTCAATGACGACACCCAGGTGCACGTGAAAAACATCAAGCCCTGCCCGGTGGTGGACGACCTGGTGGACAAGTGTATCGAGTGCGGCTTTTGTGAAAAGACCTGCCCGACCTCGGCCCTTAACCTCACCCCAAGGCAGCGTATCGCGACCCTCAGGGAAATCAGCCGCCTAGAGCAAACTGGCGACAGCGCCGCTGCCGAAGAGCTTCGCGCCGCCGCCAAATACGATGTGGTGGATACCTGCGCCGCCTGTCAGCTGTGTACCATCGCCTGCCCGGTGGACAACAGCATGGGCCAGCTGGTGCGCAAGCTTCGCACCCCCTACATCAGCACCACAGAGCAAAAGGTACTCGACTTCCAGGCCAAGCACTTTGGCGCCGTGAATCAGGTGATAAGCACAGGATTCGATGCCCTTGGCGTTATCCATCGCATCACAGGCGACAGCCTCACCTCGGGCTTGATGAAATTCGGCCGGATGATCTCCAAAGAAGTGCCCTACTGGGACCCAAGTTTCCCCAAAGGCGGCAGCCTGCCGAAGGTGTCGGCGCCCAAGCCCGGCCGCGAAACCTTGGTGTATTTCCCCGCCTGTGGCGGTCGTACCTTCGGCCCCACGCCACTCGATACCGACAAGCGGCCGCTGCCTGAGGTAGTGGTAACTGTGCTTGAGCGCGCCGGCTACAATGTGGTGGTACCCGAGCACGGCCGAAGCCTGTGCTGCGGCCAGATGTGGGAGTCCAAGGGCGATTTCAAGAACGCCGATGCCAAGCGGCTCGAGTTGATTGAGGCACTTAAAGCCAAATCCGATAACGGCAAGCTCAAGGTCCTGGTCGATGCGCTCTCCTGTACCAAGCGCACCCTGGGCGGCGAACCGGATATTGAAATCCTCGATCTGGTGGAATTCCTCCATGATGAAGTGCTGCCGCGCCTGACTCTGAGCCCCAAGGAGGTGGTTACCCTGCACCTGGGCTGCAGCGCCAAACACCTCAAGGTGGAAGATAAGATGCAGGCCATCGCCCAGCTCTGTGCCAAACAGGTGCACCGTCCTGCAGGTATCGACTGCTGTGGTTATGCCGGAGAGAAAGGCCTCTACAAGCCTGAAATCAACGAGGTAGCGCTTCGGAATATCAAAAAGCTGCTGCCGGTCGGCGTGAAGGAAGGCTACTACGCCAACCGTATGTGTGAAGTTGGCCTTGGCAAGCACAGCGGCATCCCCTACCGCCACCTGGTGTATCTGGTGGAAGAATGTAGCCGCGGTAACTGATCCGCACGTTAAACCTCATCAAAAAAGGTCGCAGAATTGCGGCCTTTTTCATTTTAAATCAGCGCATTAAAACTTTTGCATTTTTGCAAAAAAGCAATCTCGCATTTACTGAAATACCACTGTTTTGAATGGGGTTTTAGGCCTATAGTGAAATGCCATAGGGGTTATGCATCTTTGGCATACCCCTTTGAATGTCCACAGAGGCCGCCCGAGCGGCCCGCTAAATTGCATGTCGGCAACGGGACCAACAAGATGAAAATAGCCCTCTTCACGCCTTGCCTGGTAAACCAGATGATGCCCGAGGTTGCAGTGGCAACCCTGTCGGTACTGGAAAAACTGGGTCATCAGGTGATCTTCCCCCAAGGCCAAACCTGCTGCGGCCAACCCATGACCAACTCTGGCTGCTTCAACGAAGCCAAAAACACCACCATGAAACTGCTGAACGCCTTCAAAGGCGTGGAGTGCGACGCCATTGTCTGTCCGGCGGCGTCCTGTTTGGTGGCAGCCAAAGAGAACTTCCATGAATTCGATAAAAGCGCCGAAGCCAAAGCCGTTATCGACAAGCTGTTTGAACTGACCGAATTTTTGCACGATGTGGCGCCCGTAACGGCCTTTCGCAGACCACTCAATAAAAAGCTCAGCCTGCAGCTCAGTTGCCACGGTATCCGTATGCTGGATTTGGCCGCGCCCACTGAGTACATGGGGCCGCGCTACAACAAGATGGAAGCCCTGCTGTCACGTATCGACGGCGTTGAGATTTGCTACCCGGAGCGGCGTGATGAATGCTGCGGCTTTGGCGGCACCTTCAGCGTGGATGAAGGCTCGGTGTCTGCCAAGATGGGCAAAGACAAGGCCCAGGCCCACGCCGACACAGGCGCGGACTATGCAGTAGGCTTTGACCCCAGCTGCCTGATGCACCTCGATGGCACCATCCGCCGTAAGGGCCTTGCCATCGAAACCCGCCACCTTGCCCAAATTCTTGATTTGGCGCTGTAACGGAGGTCGTCATGGAGCGAAAAGTACAAACCCATGCCAAGGCGGCCGAGATTTTCTGCCGCGATGAGAGTCGGGTCGATTGGCACTCCAAAGCCTTGTGGGTGCTGCGTGAAAAGCGTGACCGCGCCGCCGGAAGCCTGCCCGAGTGGGAGGAGCTGCGCGCCCTTGGCTCCCAAATCAAGCTGCATACCTTAAGCCATCTTGGTCAGTATCTGGAAACCTTTGAAGCCAACTGCCTCAAGCGCGGCATTCAGGTGCACTGGGCCAAAGATGGCGCCGAGCACAACCGTATCGCGCTGGAGATTTTAAGGCGCCATCAGGTGAAAAAACTGGTCAAATCCAAGTCGATGCTCACCGAAGAGTGCCATTTAAACCCCTTCCTCGAAGGTCATGGCATCGAGGTCATCGACACCGACCTTGGCGAGCGCATTATTCAGCTCAATCACCAGCCGCCCTCGCACATTGTGGTGCCTGCCATCCACATGAAAAAAGAGGAAGTGGGCGAGCTGTTTCACGACAAGCTTGGCACCCCCAAGGGTCAAAGTGACCCAACCCGCCTGACCCGCGCCGCCCGCGCCCACCTGCGGGAGCAGTTCCTGAGCGCCGATGCGGCCATGACCGGGGTTAACATGGCCGTGGCCAGCGAAGGCGCCGTGATTGTGTGCACCAACGAAGGCAACGCCGATATGGGCGCCAACCTGCCCAAATTGCAGCTGCACTCCATGGGCATCGACAAAATAGTACCGGACATGGACAGCGCAGCTGTGCTCCTTCGGATGCTGGCCCGCAACGCCACTGGTCAGCCAATCACCACCTATTCCAGTCTCTACCGCGGCGCCAAAGCCGGCGGCGAGATGCACATCATCATTGTGGACAATGGCCGCAGCGAAATGATGCGCGACAAGATTTTGGGCGAAGCGCTCAAATGTATCCGCTGTGGTGGCTGCCTCAACACCTGCCCTGTGTACCGCCGAAGTGGCGGCTACAGCTATGGTCACACCATCCCCGGCCCCATCGGTATTGCCGTGGGCGCCGATGAGGATGAAACCCATTCCAGCCCCTGGGCCTGCACCCTGTGTGGCTCCTGCAGCTTTGTCTGCCCCACCAAGGTGCCGCTGGACAAGATTATTTTCCACCGTCGCCGTCTCTACGCCGAACGTGGCAGCCTGCCCTATGGCAAAGGCAGCTACATGCCGCTGGTCGGCCGTTTTATGGCAAGCGAAACCCTGTTAAACACTGGTATGGCAGCGGCGCGCACCGCGCTGGCCATTCTGCCCCACAGCCTGCTCAAACCCATGAGTGGCGCCTGGGGCAAATACCGTGAGCTGCCCACAGCGCCGGGCTCAAGCTTCGAGGGTTGGCTTAAGAAAAATCGGCCAGAGCTTTTGGTAAAGAGCACCAAGAACAGCAAGGGGGAGAACTGATATGTCCAAGCAAGCCATTCTCGATGCGCTGAAAACCTCCGCCATGGCGGATGTGGCCATGCCTGAGCTTAAAAGCATCGGCAATCAGCTGTCCCAGGTGGAGCTTGAAAGCCGCCTTGAAACCAACCTCGCCACAGTGGCAGGCAAACTGGAGCCGGGCGGCATTGAGGCGTTAAAGGCGCACACCCAAAGCCTGATGGCACAAGGCAAAGTCGTGCTGTCCCTGGTAGACGGCGTGCCCGGCAACCGTGAGCTCACCGCGTCCCCCCACGCCCTGGCGGATGTGGATTTTGCGGTTATCCCCGGCGAGCTCGCAGTAGCAGAAAACGGCGCTGTCTGGGTGACGGAAGCGGCGTTAAGCCAGGGTGAGCAGGCCGCCCGCATCGCCCCTTTTATCTGTGAGAATCTGCTGCTGGTGGTGCGCCGCGATGCCATAGTCGCCGACATGCATCAGGCTATGGGCCGTATCGGTAAGCTTGAAGATGAACTGGGCTTTGGGGTCTTTATTGCCGGACCATCCAAAACCGCCGATATCGAGCAAGCCTTGGTGGTGGGTGCCCACGGCGCCTGTAGCCTGGCGCTGTATTTGATTTAGCGCTCGCTTTCGAGAAACAAAAACGCCGCGAATTCGCGGCGTTTTGTTTATCACCTTTTATTGGCGAGCCGTTAATGGATCATAAAGTCCAGTCGAACCGTGCTTTCGCCCTTCACCGGCTTGCCATCTTCAAACTTAGGGGCAAATCGCCAGGCGCTCAGGGCTTCCAAAGACGCTTTTTCAAAGGCTTTGCCGCCCGCTGATTTGAGGATTTTTGGCTCCCTGACCATCCCCATCTCATCAACGGTAAAGCTAAGCTCTGCCCAGCCACTCTTGCCCCGTTTGGCAAGCTCAATTGGATAGTCAGGCTCCTTACGAAACAGCGGCAATTGTTGCTGATTGTCATCCCAGGGCTTCATACTGCCGATGGCAATGCAGTGCTCGGTCGACTTATCCCTCTCACCAAGCTTTTCATAGACTTGAACCAAACGACTGTGAGCGCCAAGGGCAAAGGGATGGGAATAGTTGAGCACCTTGTACTGTTCAATCACTTCAAGAAACAGCGGCTCGGCCTTGCCGTATTTGCCATTGCCCAAATAAGCACTGGCCAGCAGGTAAGTGGCTTCAAGCCTCAGCGTGCTGTTGGCCGGATGCTTGGCAGCAAGATACTCGTGGGCATCCTTGATATAGCCATACACAGTGGCGTTGTAGAACTCAGTGCTGGCCAGGCGTTTAAAAGCGTTCAAGCGGGTAATGGCGAGCAGCTCATCCTTTCCCGAATCTTCAGCAATCTCCAGCGCGCGCTGATAGGCATCCTTGGCAGTTTTGCTGTCTTGGGTCACATCACCGAGCACCATCAATGGCTCGATAAGATTGGTCGCTTCTTTGCCAAACCTGGCTTCATAACTGGCAACACTCATGCTGGCAATCTCGGCGGCGCGCTTTCGGTCAGCTTCAATATCGCCCGAATTATCGCTTCTGAGCGCCTTGGCGAGATTCAAACCCAGATTGGCATAATCCAGGCTGTCTTTGCCGAATTTGGCTTCGCCAAGTTGATAGGCAGTTTCGGCATGACTGCGGGCCTCGGCGTTGTGGCCTGCACTCCAGGCCTGCTGATAGCGGCTGAAGGCAGCGGAAAAATCATCGGCGTTGGCAAACGGGGCTAATGCGCTCAGAGCAGATGCACTCAGGGCGAGCAGCAACGGCGCAAGCTTCAATGGGGTTGTCATTATAGTAATGTCCTTATCGTCATGACTTTAAGTTATGTTTACCTTGTTGGGCACAGCTCAAAAATGAGGCAAATATAACAAATTGACAACAACTTACAAGCGCTTTCAAACAGCTACAGTAAGCGGCCTATTTAGCGGCGATATTACTCAATTGCCGGTCAATTTTTGCCATCTGCCACAGCATCCACAGTGTCAGGCAGCCGCTGACAGTAGCAAGCGACACCCACACCCCCGGCACGCCAAAGGCCCAGGCAAAGCTGTAAATCACCAGACCAATCAGCACCAGTTTGGTACCGGTGAGGATGGAGGCCTCTTTTGGCCGGTTAATGGCCTGGAAGAAACTGGCGCCCACCAAAATCATGCCTTCAAAAGGCAGTCCCCAGAAATACAGCCGCATGCCTTCAATGGCAACCGGGCTTAAGGCCGGATTATCACCGGCAAAAATAAACACCGCCCACTCGGGCTTGCCGTAAATAAATATCAGCCCAAGCCCTGCCATCAGCAGAGTCACCATCATAGCAAGCCGGCGAATTTTACGTACCCGGTCAAAGCGTCCGGCGCCGGCGTTAAAACTGAGCACCGGCTGCGAGCCAAGGGCTATGCCTTCAAAAATGAGATAGAAAAACGCCTCGGTGTAACTCACCACGCCGTAGGCGGCTACATGCAGCGGGGTACCAACCCACAAAAGCGCCGTGTTGTGCAGCGTCAGCACTATAGATAAATAGAGGTTCATCAACAGGCTTGGCAGGCCAACCCGGGCGATATTAAGGCAGTTATCCAGGGTAAGGCGCATTTGCGCAAGGCTTATCCGAAGCTGAGTCCGGGGCGAGAAAAAATGCTGCAGACACAAAAGCCCGGTCACGGCCTGAGAGAGCATGGTGGCGATGGATGCACCGGCCAGGCCATAGTTCCACACCACGATAAAAAGGTAATCCAGCACAGTATTAATCACACCGCCGGCAATCAGTACCCAGGTCACAAAGGCAGGGCGACCGTCGTTACGCAGCAGTGTGGTAAAGGCCATGGAAATCAGCGGGAAAATACACAGGGCAAAGTACCAGAACAGGTACTCATGGGCGCTTTCAAGCACCTCGCCTTCTGCGCCAAGCCAGATAAGGATATGCCGCGAGCTTAAGGAACCAACAACCGTAAAAAACAGCGCCGCCAGCAAAATAAGCGTAAATGCGTTGCCAAGAAGCTGCCGCGCCTTATCGGTTTTTCCCTCTCCAAGGCGAATCGACATCAGCGCACCGGCGCCCATACCAATCATGGCACCGACAGCGTAAAGCACAGCCCCTACCGGGTAAGCCAGCATAATGCCCGCAAGCCCGGTTTCACCTAAAAAGTGGCCAACAAACATGCCATCAATGGTGACATACACCCCAGTAACCAGCATGGAGGCCACTGTGGGCAGGGTATAGCGCCAAAAGAGGCGCGAGACGGGGGCCTGCAGCAGGTCTTGGGTATGGCTATGGCTCATGTTTTATATTCTGTTTTTATGATTTATATTTTTTACAGCAAAAAACGATTGTAACGGATGAAACCTTAAATCCGCCAGCAATTTGGCTGATACCGGCTATGTCGTCTCGTTTCAGCCTTCACGCGCCCACGCCAAGGCTATCAGCGCCAAGTATCGGCAATCATTGAGAGTCAGCGGCCGCCATCAGTTGCTGCAGTCAGTTGCCGCTCAAGCGCGTCCCAGTCAAGCGGGGTGCGGCTGATAAACTCGATGCGTGAATCCATCGCATCATCAAGCTCACTGAGGCTTAGCGTCTCCTCGAGCCGGTTTATCGCCAAAATGCCATCGGCGGTTATCATCACGGCTTTCAGGCGAAGTGTGGGCGTAGCGTCACAAACGGCCAGCAGCGCATCAAAATCAAAACGCCAATCGGGTGAAAAACACCAGCCACAGGAAAAAAAGCCATCACTTTCATGGGTTTTACGACTAAAGCCCTGCTCGTTAAAATCCATTACTTCATCGGCTGTATCCGGCGCATCAAACAGGCTGCGTGCCATCTTTAAGCCAATCGGACGGACGGGCTGTGCCTGAGTTACGTGAGTTACCTGAGTTGCGTGAGTTACCTGAGCTGCTTGAATCGCCCCGACGCCGCGAATTGCTGGTGCTGGTGCAGATGCGTTCTGCATCTTTGCACCACGTTTTTTAGCAGGCGGCGTGGACAATGCTCGCAGCAGCGGCTCGCCGAGTTCATTGGCAGTGCTGTGGGGCAGAACAAGGGCATCACTGCCAAGGCCGTCAAGGTAGGCCTTAAGGTTTGAGAGCGCCATGTCATCGTAGCAATCGGCCTTGCTCGCCAGCACCAGATCGGCCACCAGCAGCTGCTGATTAAAAAGCTCATGCCCGGTGTAGCGGCTGTCGTTAAGATTTCGGGGGTCTACCAGACACACAGTGGCGTGCACCTTGAGTACATCGCGGTATTCATCGTTTTGCAGCGCCGCTAAAATCTTGTCCGGATGGCCAAGTCCGGTCGGTTCAATCAAGAGTCGATGCGGCTTTGCCTTTCGAAGCAACTGGGCAATTGCCACCTGGGTTGGCACACCGGCAGCGCAGCAAAGGCAGCCGCCCGGCACTTCACGAATGCTGACACCGTCGGCCTGGCCAAGCAGCGCGCCATCAAGACCTATTTCGCCGAACTCATTGACCAGCACGGCCCAACGTTCACCCTCGGGCTTTTGTTCAAGCAAACGTTTGATAAAACTGGTTTTACCTGAACCCAAAAAGCCGGTGATAAGATTCACCGGAATATTTGCCAGCAGCATTCGGTACTCCTTGCTCCGAAAAAGGTTTGATGCCCCAAAACGCTTCGATAATCACGGGCTGCCAGATGGCCTGAGACTCTGGTTTAGCCAAAAGGCTTTAGGTCTAAAATCATCCAGCCTCATAAGGCCTGAGGCCTCTACTCCATCATTTGGACTTATTGTTGCCCTGGGGCTTTCGCGCCGACGAAAATGGCTTTTTAGCCGCCCGGTTTGCGTTTGCCCCTTTGGCGCCGGGGTGGTGAGAGTTGCTGCTAGTACCTTTTCCGGCACCGGATTTGCCAGCACCAGATTTGCCAGCAGCAGATTTACCTGTGCCGGTACGGCGAAACGGCTTGGCTGGCGCCGCATCGCGATAGCGCTCCGGCAACGGGTCTTTGGGGCCGTAGCCTGCAGGCGTTACCGCCTCCGGCAAATCCGGGCAGAGCGTTTTAAGCAGCGCCAGCGACGCCCTGTCATCGCGCTCAAGCACCACAATCGCATGCCCCTCGCGGCCCGCACGGGCGCTGCGGCCAAGGCGATGCAGTATATCTTCTTCGCTGTGTGGCATACCAAGGCTTATCACCACAGGCAGATTGGCAATATCAAGCCCACGGGCGGCCACATCGGTGGCGACCATCAGTCGCAGATTGCCTTCTTTGAATTCATCCAGCGCCCGGCGCCGTGCGCCCTGGGTTTTATTGCCGTGAAACGCGCCGCAGCGCAAGCCGTCAAGCTTAAGCTCCTTCACCAGCGCATCCACCCCTTCGCGGGTGGGCACAAACACCAGTGCCTGCTGATAATTGCGCTTGCCAACAAGCTCCGCAAGCCACTCGGCCCAGCGGCGACGGTCGAGATGAATAAGCTCAAGGGTGAGCGAGTCAGGGGTTTCGCCGGTTTGTTTGGCCTCAATGGTCAGTGGCGTGCGCAGCCAGCGCGCCGCAAGCTGCTGTTCTTTCTCGGCAAAACTGGCTGAAAACAGCGCGCTCTGATGCTCGCCAAGGCGGGTACGGATGCGGCTGATATCCGGCGCAAACCCCATATCCAGCATGCGGTCTGCCTCATCGAGCACCAGATGCCGCACGCCATCGAGTGACAAACCAAAATGGCTGATTAAATCCCACAATCTGCCCGGCGTTGCCACCAGCACATCAACACCGCGCTCAAGCGCGCGCACCTGATTGCGGATATTCACTCCGCCATAAACCGCGAGGCTCACAAGATCTAGCCCTTCACTGTAGCGAATGATGCTGCCGGCCACCTGCTCGGCAAGCTCGCGGGTCGGCACCAGCACCAGCGCGCGCACCTGCTTTTGTACATCAGATTCACGTTCAGCCAGCAGCTGAATGATGGGCAGCGCAAACGCCGCCGTCTTGCCACTGCCTGTCTGGGCGATGGCGAGCACATCACGCCCCTCAAGCAGCGCCGGAATGGCGCGGGTTTGAATGTCGGTCGGCTCACGGTAGCCAAGCCCGGTCGCGGTGGTGACCAGGGTGTGATTCAGGCCAAGGGATGAAAAAGCCATGAAGCCTCGCAGGTGATAATGGGTTAAAAAGGCAGGCGACGGGGTAAGAACCGCTGTCACCACAAGGAGCTGGCATAAATAGAGCGCACTATACCAATGCGCTGTCGGATTTTATCAGTCAGTCTGCATCAGTCAGTTTCTATCTGTCCGCTTCTGTCGGCTTCCAAAACGCTCAACTGACTGGGCTGACAGATAGTATGAAGATGCACAGCCAGGGAGGCGGCAGTATAGTCATCCCCATTCAAACTGCAAAGCGCAGTGTGTATTGCCGGATTACTCTGTGCCTTTGGTGCCTGCGGCAAGCCAGTTGTCTGTCACAGCCTCGGTGTCTGTCAAAGACTCCGTTTCTCTAACATCATGGTCTCGAATATCTTGGTTCTTAACCTGCTGGCCAGCGACATCCGTGCCGGCAAGGTACTGCCCCTCAAAGTCAGCGGCGCTCAGTGGTTTTGAGTAAAGGTAACCCTGACCGTAATCACAGCCCATGGCAAGCAGCAAATCCCGCTGGCCCGCCGTTTCCACCCCTTCGGCAATCACCTGCATGCCCAGTTTATGGGCCATCACAATAATGGCTTCGCACAGGGTATGGTCACTGCTGTCATGCTCTAGATTTCGGGTAAAGGACTGATCGATTTTAAGATAATCGATATCGAATTTTTTAAGGTACGCCAGCGACGAGTAGCCGGTACCAAAGTCATCCAGCGACACCTGAATACCGGCGTCGCGATAAGCCAACAGCTTTTCGGACACCCCGCTTGAAGCATCGAGCAGCAGCCCTTCGGTGATTTCGATGCAGATGCCGCCTGCGGTCAAATCAAGCTCCTTAAGCAGCCCCACCCAGCGCTCGAAGTTTTCACCTTCATCGCGAAACTGCACCGGCGACTTGTTAACGCTGAGCTGTATCGGCTTGCCGTACTTTCGTTGCCAGTCGCGGCTCTGGCGGGCGGCATTTTCAAACACCCAGGTACCGATTTCGAGAATAAGCCCTGTGTCTTCTGCCACCGGAATAAATTCCGCCGGCGACACAAAACCCCGCTCGCTGTGGTGCCAGCGCAGCAATGCCTCGGCCTTGTGCACTTCGCCGCTCGCCATATGGACTATGGGCTGAAAATTAAGGCTGAACTGCTGTTTCTCCACCGCCAAACGCAAATCCTGAATAAGCCGCATCCGGTAGCGGGCATATTCCTGCATTGAGGGGGTGAAGTAATTGAAGCGATTGCGGCCCTGCTCTTTGGCCGCATACATGGCCTGATCGGCATGTTTGAGCAGTGCCTCGCGGCTCGATGCATCATCAGGGAACAGGGTAATGCCGATACTGACACTGATATACGCCGTATCCTGCCCAAGTAAAAAAGGCTCGGCCACGGATTTCAGGATCTTACTCGCAACCCGCTCAACGCCCTGCGGGTCGTGGATATCGCGGATCATCACAGTGAACTCATCGCCGCCAAGGCGCGCCACCACGTCCGACTCGCGCACGCAGGCGCGAATGCGCCCGGCGCATTCCACCAGCAGTTTGTCGCCCATGTCGTGGCCCAGGGTATCGTTAACTTCTTTAAAAAAGTCCAGGTCGAGGAACATCAGCGCAAAATGGGTTTGCTGGCGCTCTGCAAGTGCTATCTCTTTATCCAGATAATCGAGCAGCATCCGCCGGTTGGGTAAGCCGGTGAGCGGGTCATAGTTGGCCTGCTGCCAAATCAGCTGCTCCTGCGCCTTTTTCTCGGTGATATCCGAAAACAGCGCAACCCGCCGATAGGGCCGCCTGTGGCTGTCGTAAATGGTATTCACCGTGAGCCACACCAGATACTCATCACCATTTTTGCGCTGCTGCCACATCTCGCCCTGCCAGCGGCCGGTGGTGATGAGCGCAAGATTCATTTCACGGAAAAAATGCTCTGGGTTGCGCTCGTAATGAAACAGGGTGATGGACTGCCCCAACACCTCATCTTCACTGTATCCTGTGATTTCGCAAAAGGCGGCATTGATGGTGATAATATTGCCCTTATCGTCCATCACGCTCATGGCTTCGGTCGAGGTGTTGTACACAGAAGCTGCGAGCTCCAGCTGCTCCTGATTGCGCCGCGCATCTGTGATATCCATGTGGATGCCGCACATCCTCAGCGCCTTGCCGTTTTCATCCCGCAGCATCACCCGGCCCGTGTCACGTATCCAGCGGGTCTGGCCGTCTTTGGCGCAAATACGGTACTCGAGGTGATGATTGGCCGTATGGCCGTTTAAGTGCAAATCGAGGGAGCGCAGCAGTTTAAGGCGGTCATCTGTATGCACCGAATCGACCCAAATACGGTTATTGTCCATCATCTCGGTCATGGATACGCCGAGCATCTGGGCGCAGCGCTCGTTACGCACCACAATATCTGACTTCAAATCCCAGTCCCAAAAGCCCAGCTCCGCCGACGCAAGCACCAGTGACAGCTGCTCGCGACTGGCCCTGAGCCTGAGTTCAGACATGGTCTGATCGCTGATATCCATAAAACCGGCTATCACCAGCTGCACCTTGCCGCTGCTGCGCTTACAGGCCACGGTCATATGGGTGTGAACCAGGCTGCCATCTTTGGCATAAAAACGTTTGTTGATTTCGTACTGATCTATCTCACCCGCCAACATACGGGTGAAAAACGCCAAATCCCGTTCCAGATCATCGGCATGGGACATATGCTCCCAGCTGAGGCCAAGGAGTTCCTTTTCGGTGTATTTGAGCATCTGACACAGGCGCGGGTTGACCTTAATCCAGCGCTTGTCCACCGAGGTGATGGCAATGCCAATGTTGCCTACGTTGAACTGCGAGCGAAACAGAAAGTCATCCTGCAGCTTGATTTTGTCATCACGCTCCAGCCAGAGCCGGCGCGACAACATCAAGCCAAGCAGCAAGGTGAGCGGCGGACAAATAATAACAACAGGCCAAAAAATTGCGTCCAGAAACGCCAGTGCCACTTTAAGCGGCATCAGCAACATGCAAAAAAGCATCACAAGATGGACCAAAAACCCCATCAGCAGCAGTTGCCAGCCCTTGATATCGGCAAGTTTATCGCGAAACCAGTAGCGCAGCATGATGCCGATACCGCCACTTAAGGCGATGCCGAGCATGCCGGCAAACATCGCCTGACCGCCAATGCTGTAGCGATAAGCTGCGGTCATGGCCGCAGCAACCATAGTCGGAATAGCGCCAAAATAGAGGCCGCTGATACTGAGGAGCACGCCGCGGGTATCGAAGTAAATCCCTTCGCTGAATTCGTACGGCAACGACATAATAGTCAGGCCAATCAGGCCTATAACGAGACCAAGCGCGCCCCGCCACAGCCCAAGAAATTGTTGCTGCTTAAACCAGGGTATGGCGTCGTAAATAAATACCAGCGCCAATAACAGCGCGGCATTGACCACCAAGGGGAACAGAATCGCCTGATCCATGCTTTGCCTTCAATCTCCCGGGTTGACTGTGGGTGCCAAAGCGCAGCCGCTTTACCCCAAGCCACCCGTGCAGCTCGGGGTAAAGATGTTGATCTTGAGAGAATTGTAGCAGAAGGCGAGCGACATCAAACACCTGGCGCAATGGCTTTTCATGCAAACGTGGCAGACTGTCAAAAATCACGCTGTGGATCTCAGTCTGGCCAGGATTAATCTTACCCTACCCATACCCTGCCCATACCCTGCCCTGCGCATTCCCTGCTTAGACGCCTGGCTTTAGGACTAACAGGCAGTCAAAACTAGATACACAGAAATCGCCATCCAAGCCTATGCCATCCAAGCTATGCCATCGAAGCTATACCATCAAAGATACAGCCGCTCGCGATAGGCGCGCGCGGCACTTTCCCAGCCAAAGCGGCTCGATTTGGCACAGGCGCTGACCCGCAGCCAGTCGCTGTCGCCGTAATGTTCAAGCAAGGTTTTGAATTTCTTAAGCAGATTAAGCGCAAGCTCGGTTTTATTCTCACCGTCAAAGCGCCAGCCGTTTTCGCCATCGTTAACCGTGTCCACCAGCCCGCCGACACTCGACACCAGACACGGCTGCCCTTCCCGCATCGCCAGCATCTGGCTTATGCCACAGGGCTCAAAGCTGCTTGGCATTAAAAAAAGCGTTCCGGCGCGATAAAGGGTATCCGAAAGCTCAAGATCAAAATGATTGATAAACAAAAAGTTGCTGTATCTTGCCGAGATGGCCTGAAACTCCCTGGCAATGGTTACATCGCCGCTGCCAAGGAGGATAAAGCGCGCCTTGTCATCAAAGTCACGTAGGGTCTCAAGCAATGATTCGAGCACGCTTTTGCCCTGTATTTGCATGCGCAGCAGCCCCACTTTCTGCTCGGTCAGCCTGCCCACCGACGTCAGCAAAAATGGCTGCTGGCTTTTATCTGCGAGCTCATCTGTGTGCTTGTTTATGTGATTATCTGCGAGCTTATCTGAGCGCCTATTTGAAAGCCAAGCAAGCTGCATTTCCTGCAGCCGGATCCCAGCCAGAAAATCCACCGCCATGACAGGCCCAGCGCAGCCTTGTGAGCTGCCTTGTGCTCTGCCAAGAGCGCCAAGGACGGCAGCCACAACGGCATCAGGTTCGGTGCGCCCGGCAGCGGGCTGCTCAGGATACTCGCAGCCATTTAAAATCCCGACCAAACGAGCCTCATCATTGAGGCGCTGCAAATCCCCTTCAAGTCCCTCTCCGCCGACAAAACCGGTCGCAGGATCTGAGGGTTTGAGCACCTCGGAGCAATAATGGGGCGACACCAGATGCAGCATATCGGCCGAATTGATAGCCGCCCTAAGCGGATTAACGCAGTGACCAAAACGCGGGTCCCGCACCCAGGCAGGCGCCGAGTGCTGCCCCAAGCCAAGCCAGGGATACCAGGCGGCAAGGGAGGAGGATTCCTGCTCAAGCGGCCGGGTGCCCTGCAGCGAAAGATTATGGATGCTGAGCACCACAGGAATGGCCTTGAGCGACTGATATTTACTGTCCAAAGCCCTCAGTAGCGCAAAAAAGCCCTGATGCCAGTCGTGCAGATGCAGCCTCCGCGGCAAAGGGATAAGCCCAAGGGTGAGCGCTTCGGCCACTGCCACTCCAAAGAGTGCAAAGCGGTCGGCATCGTCGGCAAAGGGGCGGCCATCGGCGCTGGTGACATAAAGCCTGCCGGGGGAAGAGCGCCATAAAGGATGCTCAAGCAAATAAACCGTTTCCCCCGTATCTGCATCAAGATGCTGATAAAGCGCAATTTCTTCCATACCATGACGAAATGGCACCGCAAATCTGCACCTCTCGCCAAGCCCCAAAGACTGAGTTAAGAAGCCATAGCCCGGCATCACCACACTTACCTTTATGCCCTCCGCCCCCAGCGCCGGTACTATGCCGGCAATCACATCGGCCATGCCGCCGACCTTGGCGCCTTTAAGAGCGCCGTGCTCGGCGGCCAGCATAAGAACAGACAGCGGCTCAGCCTGCGGCATTAAAGCTACACCCTCTTTACGCTCTGCCATCTTATTCAAACCCCACCGCGAGGCCGAGCATCTCGCGGGTAATAAGCACCACGCCCTTGTCGGTTACCCTGAAGCCGCGGGCCCTGTCGTGGTCGTGGTTGTAGCCAATCACCATGCCTTCGGGAATGATACAGCCCCGGTCGATGATGGCGTTTTTGATGCGGCAGTTTCGAAGCACCACCACGTCGGGCAATATCACCGCCCCTTCGACCTCAGAGTATGAGCACACCCGCACCTCGTTAAAGAGCACACTGCGCTTGACCCGGGCGCCGGAGATAATGCAGCCGCCGGAGACGATGGAGTCCACCGCCATGCCGCGTCTGTCATCATCATCAAACACAAATTTGGCGGGTGGCAGCTGCTCCTGATAGGTCCAGATGGGCCACTTGGCGTCATAGAGGTTGAGCTGCGGCTCCGGCGATAAGAGCTCCATATTAGCCTGCCAAAAGCTGTCGAGGGTGCCGACATCGCGCCAATAGTCCTGCCCTACCCCAAGACCACTTTTGAAGTTGTAGGCAAACACCTTGTGCTCACTGATGATGGACGGAATGATGTCCTTGCCAAAGTCGCGATCAGAGTCGGCTTTTTCAGCATCTTTTTTCAGCTGCTCAAACAAAAACTCAGTGTTGAAGACATAGTTGCCCATAGAGGCAAGGCAGCGCTCAGGGTCGTGGGGTAATGACTTGGGCTCAGAGGGTTTTTCTTCAAAGCCGATAACCTGCATCTCATCGCTCACTTCCATTACCCCAAAAGCACCCGCCGCTTCCGCCACACTGACTTCCTGACAGCACACCGTCATGTCGGCGCCGGACTGGGCATGGGCTGCCAGCATGCTGGCGTAGTCCATGCGATACACATGGTCGCCCGAGAGGATCATCACGTACTTGGGCAGCTCGTGGCGGATGATATCGATATTCTGAAACACTGCATCGGCCGTACCCTGATACCAGCTTTGGGAGTAACGCTGGGAGGCGGGCAGAATTTCCACCGACTCACCCAATTCACGCTTGAAATGGCCCCAGCCGCGCATCACGTGGCGAATAAGCGAATGGGACTGATACTGGGTAACCACCCCAATGCGGCGAATGCCCGAGTTGACGCAGTTGGACAGCGGAAAATCAATCACCCGGAACTTGCCACCGAAATAGAGCGCCGGTTTGGCGCGCCAATCGGTGAGTTCATACAGGCGCGAACCCCGGCCACCGGCGAGGATCAGCGCATAGGTTTCCCGGGTCAGGTTACTGATGTAGCGTGGGCTGTGATTGGGCATACAAGGCTCCTTGATTCAGGTTGTCAGGCGCCGCGCCAGATATCGTCGCGATAACGGGCAATGGTGGCATCGGAGGAAAAGCGGCCGCTGGCGGCAGTATTGCGAATACTGCGCACCGTCCACTCGTCGGGGGTTGCGTAAAGCGCCGCGGCGCGCGCCTGGGCGCTCACAAAGGAGTCAAAGTCAGCGGCGGTCATCCATTGATCCCAGGGGCTTTCGATGGCATCGATTAAAGGGTCAAAGAGGCCCGGCTCCTGCAGACTGAAATGACCACTGCGGACAAGCTCAAGCACGCTACTAAGGGCGGGCGAAGCGGCGATGATGTCTTTGGGGCGGTAATCTTCCTTAATCCTTGCCACCTCATCGGCATTGAGGCCAAACAGGAAAAAGTTGTCCTCGCCCACGGCTTCCAGAATTTCGATATTGGCGCCATCCAGGGTGCCCATGGTGAGCGCACCATTCATCATGAATTTCATGTTGCCGGTGCCGGAGGCTTCTTTGCCGGCGGTGGAAATCTGCTCCGATAAATCTGCGCCCGGGGCTATCACTTCCATGGCGCTCACGTTGTAGTTGGGCAAAAAGGCAAACCGCAGCCAGGGCGCAACGTGGGGGTCGCTGTTAACCATGTGGGCCACATTACCGGCAAGCTTGATTATGAGTTTGGCGGTGGCGTAACCCGGCGCCGCCTTGCCGCCAATCAGCACGCAGCGGGGCACCATGCCTTGGGTATCGCCCTTCAGCACCCGCTGATAGAGATGAATAACATGCAGCACATTCATCAGCTGGCGCTTGTATTCATGGATGCGCTTAACCTGCACATCGAACAGCATTTGGGTGTCGAAGGTAACGCCACATTCACGTTCAACGAGGGCCGCCAGTGCCGCCTTGTTGGCAGTTTTCACCCCGCGCCAGGCCTTGATGAAGTCAGTGTCCGAGGTAAAGGCGCCGAGGCTTGAAAGCCGGTTTAAGTCGTCGCGCCAGTCGCTGCCAAGGCGGCGGTCGATAAGGCTTGCAAGCTGCGGATTACAGGCCATCAGCCAGCGCCTTGGGGTAACCCCATTGGTTTTATTGTTGAATTTCTCTGCCCAAAGGGCATGAAAATCCTTGAAAAGACCACGGGTTAAAAGCTCGGTGTGCAGCGCCGCCACGCCATTGACTGAAAAGCTGCCGACAATGGCAAGGTAGGCCATCCGCACCCGGGGTTCGCTGCCCTCTTCAATAATCGACATCTTGGCCAGCATGTCGGCATCGCCGGGCCAGTGGTGGGCTACCAAATCCAGGTATCTTGCGTTGATTTCAAAGATGATTTCCAAAATCCGCGGCAACATGTGCCCCAGCATACGGACACTCCAGCACTCCAGCGCTTCCGGCAGCAGGGTATGGTTGGTGTAGGCCATGGTGGCGCTGGTGATTGCCCAGGCCTCATCCCACTCAAGGCAATGCACATCGATAAGGAGCCGCATCAGCTCAGGCACGGCAATGGCCGGATGGGTGTCGTTAAGCTGCACCACGTTGTGTTTGGCAAATTGACTCAAGTCATCCCCAAAGCGGGCAATATGGCGGCGCAGCATGTCCTGCAGACTCGCCGAGCACAAAAAGTACTGCTGGCGCAGCCTAAGCTCCTTGCCGTTTTCACTGGCATCATTGGGATAGAGCACCATGGTGATCTGCTCGGCAAGGTTCTTACGGGCCACGGCTTCGGCATAGTCGCCCTGATTAAACTCTTCCAAATCAAAATCATCGGTGGCTTCGGCCTTCCACAGCCTCAGGGTATTGATGCGGCCGTTGCGATAACCGGGCACCGGCATATCGTGGGGCACGGCCCGCACATCCTGAGTGCCGACCCACTGGATATGCCGCCTGCCCGCGCGGTCAACATAGGACTCGGTATGGCCGAAAAAGGGCACCAGCACCGCCAGCGCGTGCAGACGCACTTCCCAGGGGTTGCCCTCTTTAAGCCAGCGATCCGGCCGCTCAATCTGAAAGCCATCGACAATCTTCTGGGCGAACATGCCGTACTCGTAGCGGATGCCGTAACCTGTGGCGGCAATGTCCATGCTGGCGCAGGAATCCAAAAAGCAGGCTGCCAGCCTGCCAAGGCCGCCATTGCCAAGACCGGCGTCGTGCTCCTGCTCGGCAATCTCTTCAAGGCTTGCGGCAAAGGGCGTCAGCGCGTCGCGGGCATCCTTTGTTAAATCCAGATTCAGCAGCGCATTGCCAAGGGCGCGGCCCATCAGGAATTCCAGCGACAGATAGGCCACCTGCCGCTTATTCCCCTCGGCATCCCTGCTGCGGGTGCTACGCCAGTCATCGAGAAGCTGCTCTTTTACCCCGAGGGCGAGCGCGTGAAATAAATCCTGCCCCTGGGGTTCAAACCGGCACAGGTTGTAACGCAGTTGCCGCTCAAGGCAGGCGGGCAGCGCATCACAGGGCTCGCAGGGCTCATGACGGCTTTTACCTTTCATCGAATGCTCAGCGACCTGCACGCCACCGGCAGCAGCTGATTCAACCGTACTTGTTTCACGCTTAGGCATAACTTGCTCCTTTGCCACACGCCAAAAGGCTTAAAGGTTGCCGCCACACAGGGTTTGCGGTGCTGACGGAGAAAGCGGTGCTGACTCAGAAAATTGCCCGTCTGGCGCCAAAGGCAGACTGTGCAGCAGCGCCGCGCCAAAGGCCGGCAGATACACACAGCTGCCGCTCTGCACCATGCGGCCCCGGAGAAGGCCGCTGCCATCAGGATGGTTATCAGAACTGCTCATAAAGTCAGCGGCATTGCTGCAAAGCACCTCAAGCTTCGACCAGAGGTTGAATGCCGGCAGGCGGACGATGCGCCCCTCGCTGGCGGGATTTATCACAAACAGCAGTAGCTGCTCGCCGCGAAGGGGGTGATGCTCACCAAAGGCAGCGATGAGTGCTGTGGTGCCCCGGATAGGCTCGACTGCAAATGCCTGCTCCTCTGCGGCCACTTCCTGTTTTGACAGGCACTCGAGCGCGGCGGAATTCGCCCTGCACGCATCCGGGCTTGTATCGAAAAAGTTCGGCTCGGCCCCGAATGCATCACCTATGGCCTGCGCCAGCGGCGTTTGCTCATGGCGCGGCCCGAAAGCCCTTGCTATGCCCGCCTTAAGCTCAGCCTTTGCCGCGCCCTGCCAGTCGGCGTCCTGCATCGGCTCGCCGCGCTCATTAAACCAGGCCAGAAAACGCCCCTTGCGGCCATCTTCGACGCTGGTGCTGTGGATGTAGTGTTCGGCGCCGAGGAGCGGCAGGCGGCGACGGATGGCAATGAGCTCACGTACAAATTCGGCAAAGCCGTGGTCGGCGTTTTCCCAGTCAATCCAGGCGAGCGGATTGTCCTGACAATAGGCATTGTTGTTGCCCTTTTGGGTTTGCCACAGCTCATCACCGGCGCGCAGCATAGGTACCCCAAAGGAGAACAGCAGCGTCATCAGCATGGCGCGGGCCTTGTGCTGGCGCAGCGGCTCAAGCTCGGGGGCATCGCCCTCAACGCCCTGATTCTGGCTCAGGTTTTCCCGGTGGCCGTCGCGGTTATCTTCAAGGTTCGCCTCGTTGTGGCGCTCGGTGTAGGAGAGTAAATCCCGAAGCGTAAAACCGTCGTGACTGGTGATGAAGTTAAGGCTCGCCCAGGGGCCACGCAGGCTTGCTTCAAACAGATCCGCCGAGCCGTGAAAGCGGCGGGCAAACTCCCCCAGCATGGTTTCATCGCCGCGCCACAGGCGGCGGATGGCGTCGCGGTATTTATCATTCCACTCCGAAAACGCCATAGGAAACTCGCCCAAGCGATAGCCACCGGGCCCCACATCCCAAGGCTCGGCAATGAGTTTAAGGCGCTTGAGCTGAGGGTCCTGGCCGATGGCGGCAAAAAAGCCGCTCATCACATCAAAACCGGTCGCGGTGCGGCCAAGGCAGGCAGCCAAATCGAAGCGAAAGCCATCAACACCGCCCACCTCACTCCAGTAGCGCAGCGAATCCAGCACCAGCTCAAGCACCCGTGGATGATTGAGATTCAATGTGTTACCGCAGCCGGTGTCGTTGATATAACCGCCAGACGGCGTGAGCCGGTAATAGGCGGCATTATCGAGGGCCTTGAAGCTGTAAACCGGTCCCTCGGCGCCACCTTCGGCGGTGTGGTTGTAGACCACATCCAAAATCACCTCGATGCCGCGGCTGTGGAGGTCATCGACCATGGCGCGAAAGTCGCCAATATCGCCGTAGTCACTGTGGGGCGCGAAAAAGCCGATGCTGTTGTAACCCCAGTAGTTGGTAAGGCCCTTATCGGTTAGAAAGGGCTCATGAAAAAACTGCTGGCAGGGCATCAGCTCAACTGCGGTAATGCCAAGATTGGCGAGATAATCGAGCACCTTTGGCTCAGTAAAAGCGAGAAACTTGCCGCGATGCTCATCGCGAATGCCGGGAAAACCCATGGAAAAGCCCTTTACATGCAGCTCGTACAGCACGCTGTGCTCCATCGGCACACGGGGCCTTGGGTGCACAAAAGGCGGCAGCGCGGCGATATCCACCAAACGACTTTTGAGGGCAGGCACTTCAGTTTGCGCCTTTGCTGGCATGCCAACTATGGCGCGGGCATAGGGGTCAAGCAGCAGCCTTGATGGGTCTTTGAGTCTGCCAAAGGCCTGATGCTCGCCGTGAACCCGGTAGCCATAACACTGGCCATGGCGCACCCCATCGACACGTAAAGACCAGAGGTCGCCGCGCCGCTTCATCGGATAACAGAACTCTTTGCCGGCCTCATCAATCAGGCATAAAAACACCGCCTGACTGTCGCCGCTGAATACACAAAAGTCGGCGCCCTTGTCGGTTAGCCATACTCCCGGCTGCCCGGCGTGGAAGTTCATTTGCTGACTCCTTTTGCCGTAACAGATGAGCGGCGCTTGGCCGGAGCTCGGGTTGAGGGAGTTGAGGGAGTTGAGTGAGTTGAGTGAACAGCGGCATTAGCTGTCGCGGCGACGGCGTTTGAGCCGGTTTTTATGGCTGATCCGCTTGCTGGAAAAGCCCGTCCAATAACCAAACAAGCAAGGGGCGGCACTGTGATAAGGGCGCTTCTTCGCTGCCCCTGTGCAGGCACGTCGTCACAGACAATTACCCCGCCATTGCCCTGATTGCTGCCGCCGTAACAGTGGGCATCGCTGTTTAAAAGCTCGCGCCACTCATCGGCAGCTGCACTGTCCTGCCCCGCAAAACAGGCCTGCCCAGCAACACTGTACTGCTCAGCATCATGTTCCCCAGCGTCAGCCTCGATAACATCCGGCAGCCCAAGCCGGTAGCCGTGATACAGCTCAGGGGTCATATTGACCACAAACACCAGCGCCTCTTCGCCCCTGCCGCGCACAAAGGCGTAAATGCCGTGGGCGGCGTTGTCGCAGTCAAGCCAATGAAAGGCGGACATATCATGGTCACTCTGCCCAAGCACAGTGCGCTCGCGGTACAAGCGGTTTAAATCGGCAAGCCACAGCGCCAGTCCCTGATGGGGCGCATATTGCAAAAGGTGCCAGTCGAGGCTTCTGTCGTGGTTCCATTCATCACGCTGACCAAACTCGCCGCCCATAAACAGCAGCTTTTTGCCGGGGAAGCCCCACATGTAGCCGTAGTAGGCGCGAAGCGTGGCGAACTTCTGCCAGTCGTCACCGGGAATTTTCGACAGCAGCGCGCCTTTGCCGTGCACCACTTCGTCGTGACTTATGGACAAAATAAACTGCTCGCTATGGCCGTACATGATGCCGAACGTAAGCTGATGATGATGAAAACTGCGATAGACAGGGTCTTTGGCGAGATAACTTAAGCTGTCGTTCATCCAGCCCATGTTCCATTTAAAGCCAAAGCCAAGCCCGCCCTGATGCACGGGCCGGGTAACACCATCCCAGGCGGTGGACTCTTCGGCAATCATGATGATGCCCGGGAACTCGGCATAAAGCCGTTGATTCAGTAGCTTTAAAAAGTCGATGGCATCGAGGTTTTCGCGGCCACCTTCGCTGTTTGGCAGCCACTGCCCCGCCTCGCGGCTGTAATCCAGATACAGCATCGACGACACAGCATCGAGCCTGAGCCCATCGATGTGAAAGTCCCGAAGCCACACGGTGGCCGCCGACAGTAAAAAGCTTTGCACTTCGGCGCGGCCATAGTTGTAGATCAGGGTGTCCCAGTCGGGATGGCGTCCAAGGCGCGGATCTTCATGCTCATAAAGGCAACTGCCGTCGAAGCGTGCCAGGCCATGGGCATCGGATGGGAAATGGGCTATCACCCAATCCAGCAGCACGCCAATGCCGGCGCGATGACAGACATCCACCAGATATTTAAGGTCATCGGCACTGCCAAAGCGCTGGGTGGGGGCAAAGAGGCCCACCGGCTGGTAACCCCATGAACCATCAAAGGGAAACTCCGACAGCGGCATCAGCTCAATATGGGTAAAGCCCATGGACTTGATGTAAGGCACCAACTCATCGGCAAGCTCGCGGTAACTGAGCCAGGCACCTTCAGGCTGCTCACTGCCGTCCTGCTTTCGCCGCCAGGAGCCGGGATGAAGCTCGTAAATACTCACCGCTTCTTTGTGCCAGTCGCGGCTGCGCCCGCTCATCCAGGCATCGTCCTGCCACACAAATGCGGAGGCTGGCGCGATTCTGGATGCATTGTTGGGCGCCGCTTCCATCGCTTTGGCAAAGGGGTCAGATTTGATAAGAAGCTCGCCTGCGGGCGTGAGGATTTCAAACTTGTAGTGGGCAAAATCCTGCACTGCCGGGATAAAAATCTCCCAGATGCCGCTGGCGGGGTGCTGGCGCATCACATGCACCCGGCCGTCCCAGTGGTTGAAATCGCCAATCACAGAAACCCGTTTGGCATTGGGCGCCCAAACGCAAAACAAAATACCCGCCACGCCATCGACCACACGCTGGTTGGCCCCCAGATAATCCTGGGCATACAGCTCACGCCCCTCACCGAAAAGGTAGAGCGAAGTGTCGTCAAGCTGTGAGCCAAAGCCGTAGGGGTCATCAATCACCACCTCAAAGGCGGGATAGGCCACCCGCAGCCGGTAGGCGAAGGGATTAGTGCGCCGCCCAAGCAGGCCTGCAAACAGCCCCTCCCGCGCCACCGCATCAAGACTTGCTACCTTTTTACCGTCTTTGGTCAGCACATCCACCGCCATGGCCCCCGGCAAAAAGCAGCGCACAAGGAGCTTGCCGGCGACCTTGTGCATGCCCAGCAGAGAAAACACATCCACGTATTCGCCGCGGGCGAGCAGGCGGGCCGCATCGTCGCTGATAAGGGCGCTACTTGCCTTCAGGTTCACCTCGGCCTCACCGCAGTAAGAGGCAATTGCCTTAACACCCGGCGCTGGGGTGGTAGTTACGTCGCTGTCACACACATCCGGGGCTGTCATGCTGTCCTCCAAAGGCAAAAATGAAATTAACTGCGCGGCGGCTCATCGCCATCCGGCGAAAACCAGGTTTTGGGCTCTTGAGTTTTTGGCGCTTCATTGGGCATTGGCGTCTGTGTCTTTGTCACCTGTGTCTTGGTCACGTCGGCGCGCCTGCCGAGCCGTATCCCATGTAAACGGGCGCGAAATTCGGCCGATTGCCACAAGCTGTCCAGAGACAAGCTCAGCCGCGCCCGCCAGTTCGGGTATTCGTTGTGGGTGCCGGGAATATTTACCGGCCGGGTTTCCAGCGCCAGATCCCAAAGGCTTACCCCCAAAAGCTCGGCGCGGCTGCTGCCGCACCAGTGCAGCAGCGCATCGAAGGCCGCAAGCTCATCCGGCATGGCGGGTAAGGGCTCAGCGCGTTCTGGTTCAGTGTTTTCAAACTCAGTGCTTTCATGTGCAGGATTACAGGTATCCTGTGCCAAACTGCCGCTTGCCACCAGCGCACGCACCAGTGCCTGTTTCTGCCTTTCACGCTCGGCAGCTTTGCCGTCGCGGCCAAGACCGATGGCGTCGAGCGTGAGCAAATCACTGCCCCGCCACCAGGCGATAAAGGGCGGCACATCCTGATTGCCAAGTTGCAACAGCGCGGCGCGCCGATGGCGTTCAGGCGCAGTAAACTCATCGCCATCGCGGCAGAAATACACAAGGTCATTGCCCAATATCCCAAGCTGTTTGAGCTGCCCTCTGAGCCCGGGTGGCACAGTGCCCAGGTCCTCGCCGATAAGCACGCAGCGGCTTAAATGACTCTCGAGGGTTAAGATGGCAAGCAGGGTGTCGGCCGGGAAATGCAGGTAGCAGCCAAGTCGTGTATCGCCAGCGCCGCTGTCCTGCTTCGGGTGTACTTGCTGAGCCGAGTCGCTGCCAAGGGGTGGGCTCCAGCACCAAATGCGGCTCATCGCCATCACATGGTCGATGCGAAGGGCGCCGCAGTGGCGCATGTTTTCACGGCAAAGCTGGCGAAAGGCCTGATAGGCGCTTTGTTTGAGCGCGACAGGATCAAAGGGAGGCATCCCCCAATTCTGGCCCTTGGCCGAAAAGGGATCAGGCGGCGCGCCGATATCCAGAGTGCGGCAAAAGGCGGCGGTCCGGGTTTGCTGCGACGGCGGGCTGACTTCACTGCCCTGCCCGAGTGCGCCCACAGCAAGATCCCGCACCAGACCAAGGCGCATCCCCACCTGACGGCAGCGAAGCTGACTCTGCTCAAGCTGCTCATCGGCGACGAACTGCAGCCAGGCAAAAAAGCGTTTGGTGCCAAGGGCACTCACGAGCACAGAGTCTGCAGCCCACAGCAGACCTGCGCTGCTGGCTTGTAACTGCGCTGCCTCATCAAGCTGGCTTTGGCAAAAATCCTCCAGCGCAGCGCCGCGCCGTGCAACAAAGGCATCGAAGCGCTGCACCCGGCCGCAAAGTTCATCCATGGCCGCAAACACCTGATACAGCCGCGCCAGCGCCCGGTATTTAAGGAGCGCCACCTTCGGGTAATCAATCTGGCCGAGTTGGTTGAGCAGCAGCCGCTCACGCAGCCAGTCGCCCGCTTTAAACTGCGCGCTGAGGCTTGGGTATTCCGCCATGGTGTCGATGGCAATGTATAAGGGATTTAAAAAGCGCCTGTCCCAGGGGCTGTAGGGGCTGATAAGGCTCAAGCTTGCAAGGGATGGCGCGTGCAGCGGCGTCAGGGTGATAAAGTCGCAGCCGGAATCAGCGGCAAGGTCAATCAGTTTGCCAAGGTCGGCAAAATCCCCCATGCCCCACTGGAGCTGGCTGCGAAGGTAAAACAAACTGACGCCAAGCCCCCAGTGACGCGCTCTGGCATGGCCATGGCTTTCAAGTGGCCCCTGATAGGCGCGCCTCGGCACTATCAAAAGCTCGCCAGAATGCACCGTCAGCAACTTGTCTGACTGCTGAGAGTGCAGCTTGCCTGAGTCTGCGCCTTTGCCGCCCGAACCCAGTAACAAATCCTCAAGCCAGAGCGCATGGATGTCGGCGCGGTATTCACCCACGTCAAGCGAAAAAGGCAGCGCAAACCTGAGCCTGAGATAAAGGCCATCAGGGCGCAGATAATCCCCGACCTGCACAGCATCAGTAAGACAGAGCTCGGTTTGAAACTGACGGGCTTTGGCGCTGGCATTGGCCGCACTGTCAAAGCCGAACAAGCCATTGCTGAAGGACACGACCTCATCACCAGACGCCGTGATGGTCAGCGTCAATGCCTTGGTATTGGTTTTGGACTTGGGCTCGTCGCAGGACTTCAGCATAAACGCCTCTAACATAAGCGCCTGCGGCAGTTGCAGCTCAATTGCCGGTTCATCCACACAGGTATGCTGCAGCGGCGGCAGCACACAAAGCCAGGGGGCAGCATCAAGCGCGTCGATACGCGCAGCAATGCCCGCCTCATCCGGTGGCAGGTCACGCCCCATCAAGGCACACAAAAGCGCCATCCGCTCGGCATAGGTAAACTCACGCCTTGCGCCGTCGCAATCGATGAAGCTGTCACCCACTCCTTGCAGATAAAAGAGCTTATCCAACGCCATGCCATGCTCCCCTGCCCCAACCATCACTGGTCACAGAGCAGACAGCATGCCAAACAATTGCTTCACTTTGGTTTCAGCAAAATGAATATAAAAATTATTAACTTGGATGATAAAGCATCGATGACAAGTCTGTGCTTTTAAAGACATTTGCCTGAGATTGGGCACCACAGCGGTGCAGTCTGCACAAAAATGCAGCAGCCATAATTATCCGTCGTCTGTGGTGGTTGCTTGTTTTGTTAACCAGTTACAACTTTTGAATTCTTTTACCCAGATAGGGGTATAAAGCGCGCGACAGATCACAAATCTGCCCCTTGACCACTGCTACCTTTAGCGCCAGAAGAAATTCAATTTCAGCTACGTAAGGTGAAACATTATGGCTGCTAAATTTTATATCCCCTCAGTAAACGTACTTGGTCAGGGTGCGGTGGACGACGCCATTGGCGACATCAAAACCCTCGGCTTTAAAAAGGCCCTGATTGTGACCGATAAGCCCTTGGTGCAAATCGGTATTGCCGGCGATCTGGTCGAAAAACTCGGTGAAAGCGGCATTGTGGCCGTGGTGTTTGATGGCGTGCAGCCCAACCCCACCACGGGCAACGTGGAAGCCGGTCTTAAGCTTTTGAAAGATAACCAGTGTGACTTTGTGATTTCACTGGGCGGCGGCTCGCCACACGACTGCGCCAAGGGCATTGCCCTGGTGGCCACCAATGGCGGTAGCATCAAAGATTATGAAGGCGTGGACAAATCAGCCAAGCCGCAACTGCCGCTGGTGGCCATCAACACCACCGCCGGTACCGCCAGCGAAATGACCCGCTTCTGTATCATCACAGACGAAGCGCGCCATATCAAAATGGCCATTGTGGATAAGCACACCACACCGATTTTGTCGGTCAACGACCCTGAGCTGATGCTGAAAAAGCCTGCCGCGCTCACCGCTGCTACCGGTATGGACGCGCTGACCCACGCGGTTGAAGCCTATGTATCCATTGCCGCCACCCCCATCACCGATGCCTGCGCCATCAAGGCGATTGAACTCATTCAGGCTAACCTTGCCCGCGCGGTGCACGATGGTCAGGATCTTGAAGCCCGCGAGCAAATGGCCTATGCCCAGTTCCTGGCCGGCATGGCGTTTAACAACGCAAGCCTTGGCTATGTGCACGCCATGGCGCACCAGCTCGGCGGCTTCTACGACCTGCCCCACGGCGTATGTAACGCGCTGCTGCTGCCCTATGTGCAGGAATTCAATGCCAAAGTAGCGGCGCCGCGCCTTAAGGATGTGGCAAAGGCCCTCGGCGTTGACGTCGCAGGCTTCACCGATGAGCAGGGTGCCCGGGCAGCGGTGGATGCCATCAAGGCGCTGTCAAAATCGGTGAATATTCCGGAGAACCTCACGGTACTTGGTGTCAAAGCCGAGGACATTCCGGTGCTGGCAGACAATGCCCTCAAAGATGCCTGCGGCTTTACCAACCCGCGTCAGGCAACCCATGAAGAAATCAGCCAAATCTTCAAAAATGCCCTCTGATGTTTGCTGACAGGGGGTAAGCCCCCTGCTGAAAGCACAAGGCCCCCGGCGCTCCCCCGGGGGCCTTTTTATATTCAGCAACGGTTTAACACCGCCGCCGAGCACGCCAACACCGGCAAATAATCCGCCAAAGCGCACGCCATCAGATAATCAGGTGACAACCAAGGCAAACCCCACCAAATCGCCAGCCCAATGTAAATTTACCGGCTTTTATCGCGGCCACAGGGTTACATCATGATACAAATGACTTAAAATACGTAAGTTCGCTTTTTCCCTGCAAAGATTAGGCTGACACAGGCCCGGCTTTATGCCGGGCCAATTTTTTGTGCAATTTGATTGAGTTGGCCTGCTCACAAATCCATCAGCCAATGCTAAAGTGAGATCTGCACCCATTTTTAAGCCCTTGGTGCGTGTTACAAACAGTACAGGGTTACCGGGCCCGCAACATTCAATACAGGCTTGGGTAATCACTTCTTCAGTGACCACTCTTTGGTAAACACAAGGCAGGAAACGATGACAGCCATTACCCACGTATACAACTACACCGTCCGTTGCCCTCATTATCAGGATCCTTCCCATGAGGTGAGTTGGAAAAACCACATCGAGCTCAATCATTCCAGTGAAATTGCCCTGAAGCGTATTACCAAGTGGCACAGCGAATCGGGCGACATGGCCTTTGAAGACCGTGGCTTTGTGGTCCGCAAAGCCAGTGACGAGAAAGCCTATTTTGCGGTGCAAAGCTCAAGGCTCAAAAACGACGGCCATGCTCTGGTGACCTTTAAACTGTTTTTGGATGACTGCTGCGACAAGGCCGATCCGGCCGATATCATCGATCATCTGATTGGTGACTACGAGCAGCGCTTAAGCAAGCTGTAACGACTGAAGCGGCCATCCGGCCAAGGCTTCTTCAGCTTCATTGTTTCGACCAAGGGCGCTTCAGGCGCCCTTTTTGCGGCCTGCTTCCCGGCCTTTGTTCACGTATTTGTGAGTGGTTCTGCTGATAGCTTTATCACTGCCGTCTTGCGCCTTGCCGCCATACAATCTCGTTCTTGGCGCGTTCTTGGCGTGCTCCTGCCACGCTCTTGCCGCGCTCTTGTCGCCATCTTGCCAGCATCCGGCACCATCCGGCCGCCACTCGGCCAGCATCCAGCCTCCGCCCTGCCACTGCCCCGCCACCATCCAACCTCCGCCCCGCTGGCAAAGGGGATGTGTCATCTTTGTTATCGACTTTTGTCAAAAAAGTGTGTCAGGATAGACCGCGTTTGCGCCCTGTGGCTTGGCCTTATTGAGGGCTGAGCGATGAGCGCAAACGGTGATAGACACAAGCAAGCTCACTAAAACAAGCACAGTAAAAAACACAATAACAAGCAGGCCAACGGCCCCCGGCATGCAGAAATGCACGGGTAAAATTATAAAAATTTCAGGATGTAACCATATGACCTCGCCCAATCAGCCCAGTCTGCTGGACGCACTTATTCCGGTGGCCGCGCTGGTCACCATGCTCGGCGCCGCCGTGTATCTGTTTTCCTCCGACAGCTCCTCAGGTGCCAACCAAATCGCCCTTATTCTCGCCGCCAGTATCGCCATGGTGATTGGCACCAAAAATGGCTTTGCCTGGAAAGACATAGAAGAAGGCATGGTCCGCAGTATCGGTGTGGCCACGCCGGCCATCCTCATTCTGTTTTCGGTCGGTTCGCTGATTGGCGCCTGGATCCTCTCAGGCACAGTGCCTGCCATGATTTACTACGGCATGCAGGTGTTAAGCCCAGATTATTTTTATGCCGCCAGCTGCCTTTTGTGCGCGTTGGTCGCCCTGTCTATCGGCAGCTCCTGGACAGTTGCAGGCACCCTCGGCATTGCCCTTATCGGCATAGCCCAGGCCATCGGCATGAATGTGGAAATCACTGCCGGTGCCATCATCAGCGGCGCCTATTTTGGCGATAAGATGTCGCCTATGTCGGACACCACCAATTTGGCCCCCGCGGTGGCCGGCACAGATATTTTCAGCCACATCAAACATATGATGTGGACGACCATGCCAAGCATCATTATCGCGCTGCTGATTTTTCTGTTTATTGGCTTATCGGCAGACACCAGCGGCGTCGATACCAATCTTGGCGCGACCCTGGCGCTGATTGACAGTGAATTCAATATTGGCCCCCATCTGCTGCTGCCGCTTTTGGTGGTGATTTACCTTGCCCACCGCAAAATGCCTGCCTTCCCGACCGTGATCCTGGGGACCCTTGCCGGGGTAGTTTGCGCGGCAGCATTTCAGTTTGATGGGGTAAGCAAGCTTGCCGATGATCCCAGCCTCGGTCAGCCGCTGGCGCTGATAAAGGGCCTGTGGATTGCCATGTTCAACGGCTATAGCGCCAACACCGGCGATGCCATGCTGGATAAGCTCTTAAGTCGCGGCGGCATGTCCGGCATGGTCAATACCGTGTGGCTGATTTTGTCGGCGATGGCCTTTGGTGGGGTGATGGAAGCAACCGGCCTGCTGAACCGGCTGCTGCAAAGCGTGCTGTCGCTGGTAAAAAGCTCATCGAGTCTGGTGATCACCACCTTAGGCTGCGCCATCGGTGCCAACGTCATCACCGCCGATCAGTTTATCGCCATCATTTTGCCGGGCAGGATGCTAAAACTTGAATACACCCGCCATAAGCTTGCGCCGGTAAACCTGTCGCGGGCACTGGAAGATTCGGCGACAGTCACCAGCCCACTGGTGCCCTGGAACACCTGCGGCGCCTTTATGGCAAGCACCCTTGGGGTCGCGACCCTCGCCTATCTGCCGTTTGCGTTTTTCAACTACATTTGCCCGCTGGTGAGCGCAGGCTACGCCTATTTCGAAATCAAGCTGCTGCCCCTTGAGGAGGAGCTGGACGGCGAGCCAGTAATGCAGTAACGCAGTAATGCAGCCCCGGCCGCAGGCAGCTTGTATAAAACGTCGCTGCGGTCACTCTTTTCAAGCCGCCTGCGGCGCTGATATAGTGTCGGCCATCAACCAAGGAGCTTATATGAAAGCCATCTATCTTGTTGCGGCCCTTGCCCTGCTTGGCGGCTGTGCCGATCTTAAGGATGCAGGCCGCACTGTCGGTCAAACCACCAAGGAAGTGACCCGCGACATAGGCCATGCCACCCGCGACGCCACCAAGGCCGTAGGTCACGCCACCCGCGATGCCACCAAGGCGGTGGGTCATGCCTCCCGCGATGCAGTCAACTCGGTAAAAGAAGAGCTGACCGAGGAAGGCAACGACTGATCAGGCGGCATAAATGCCCATGCCATGGGGCGCGGGCAAGCCTTTTTCATTAACGTGTACAAACACCATTTTTTCCACCGTCACCACCGGCAGCTGTGACAGCTTATTGCGAACCTTAGCCCGTACCGTAATAGAGCTTCGGCCCATGCTGATGATTTCAAAGCCAAACTCCAGTACATCACCACTGCGTGCAGGGGTGATAAAGTTAATTTCGGCAATCAGCTTGGTGACGTGACGTTCGCTTTTCATCTGACAGGCAGCAAAAATCGCCGCCTCTTCATCGAGCCAACTGAGCAGCTGGCCGCCAAACAGGGTGTTGGCGGGATTCAAATGTTCGGGTTTTACCAGACGGCGACTTAAGTATTTCATGGGGGTGTCCTCCTTGATGTACCCCCAAAGGATTGCAACCGTCAGGCCATGATTTCAATCGTTCAAAATCAATGCCTTGTGATTGTCACCCCGCAGAAATGCCGATTTACTGCACCATCTGGGCGCACCGGGCGGTCGAAAGGCACCACAAAGGTACAGCGCCCGGTTTAACAAGCGGCTCAGCACATTGCTTTAAGTGCGAGTAAAAGCACTCAGCACAGGGCTTTCAGGGCGAGGATAAAACGCTCGATATCGCTGCGGCTGATGTCCTTGTGGGTAACGAGACGCAGGTTTTTCGATGCCGACAACACAAAGCCCTGAGCCTTGAGTTCAGCGGCAATCGCATGAATGTCGATATGCTCGGCCACCCTGGCAAACACCATGTTGGTTTGTACCGACGCCAAATCCACATCAAATCCCTCTATTTGACTGAGCTCACGGGCAAGCAAAGCCGCGTTGTCATGGTCATCAGTCAGCCGCGAAACCTGCTCTTCAAGGGCGATAATTCCGGCCGCCGCCAATACACCGGCCTGACGCATACCGCCGCCCAGCATCTTGCGCCAGCGCCGCGCTCTCGCAATCAGCCTGTCATCCCCAAGCAGCAAAGAGCCAACAGGAGCGCAAAGCCCCTTGGATAAACACAAAGACAGCGAATCAAAGTGGCCGGCAATTTGCGCCATCGGCAGATTAAGCGCCACCGCCGCGTTGGCAAGCCGCGCGCCATCCAGATGCATTTTAAGGCCATGGTTAAAGGCAAGCGCCTGAGCGTCGGCAAGATAACTCATCGGCAGCACCTTGCCGCCAATGGTGTTTTCGAGGCTGAGTAGCTTGGTGCGGGCGTAATGAATGTCGTCGGGCTTAATCGCAGCGACTATATCCTCAAGGGCAATACTGCCGTCGGCCTGGTTGGTCAGCGGCTGGGGCTGAATACTGCCAAGCACTGCGGCGCCGCCCCCTTCAAAGCGATAATTGTGGGCCTGCTGGCCGCAGATATACTCGTCTCCACGCTCGCAGTGGCTCATCAGCGCCAGCAGATTGGCCTGGGTACCGGAGCTGGTAAAAAGCGCAGCATCAAAACCGAGCATCTCGGCCGCCATGGCCTCGAGGCGGTTTACCGTCGGGTCATCACCATACACATCGTCACCCACCTCAGCCCGTGACATAGCAAGGCGCATCGCCTCGGTCGGCTGGGTAACGGTATCACTTCTGAAATCGACCAACATCTGTTTCCCCTGAAGATGGCTGTATCAAGTAACGGATTATCCGAATTTTTGTATCCAAAGGCCAGCAAGGGCTGCAAAGCCTTAAAAGCCCGTATACAACAATCGCGTTACAGATTAGCTTAACTAATCTGAGTTTACAGTTTAACTCGGTTGAAAATGCCTGTGCATAGTGCAAAATCCCCGCTTTACTCCCCAAACTGCGGCTTATGGAACAGACAGAATTTATTATGATTTTATGGCTGGTGGGCGTGCTTGCCGAAGCCATGACCGGTGCCCTCGCCGCCGGGCGTAAACAGATGGACCTGTTTGGGGTGGTGATCATTGGGCTGGTTACCGCCATAGGTGGCGGCACCTTAAGGGACATGCTGCTTGGCAACTACCCGCTGGTGTGGATTGAAAACTGGCACTATTTGCTCGCCATCGCCGGCGCATCACTGCTGACTGTGCTGATTGCGCCGCTGATGCGCTATTTGAGTCGTCTCTTTTTGGCGATAGACGCGCTCGGGCTGGCGGTATTTTCGATTATCGGCGCCCAGAAAACTCTGATGCTGGGCTACAGCCCTGTGGTCGCCATTGCCATGGGCGTGGTCACCGGCGTGTTTGGCGGCATTTTGCGGGACATACTGTGCAACGAAATTCCGCTGATTTTCCGGCGCGAGTTTTACGCGCTGGCGTCGCTGCTCACCGCCGCTTTATATGTGCTGCTCGCGATGAGTGGCTTTGGCGGCTGGCCAAGTTTGCTTGGCTGCCTGTTTTTGGGCTTTGGTCTTAGGATGTGTGCCATCCGCTACCGCTGGTCGATGCCAACCTTCAACTACCAGAGTGAGCATCCACACTGATAAAAAAACGCCGGCAGTCCGGCGTTTTTTATTGCTAAGCGCAGCTTGGTTGCCGCACAGCTAGGTTGCAGAAGCTTTATTCAGCGCTCGACTGCGCCGCGATTTCCTGCAGTGCTTTCAGCGCCGCATCGTAGTTTGGATGCTCGCTCACCTCGGCTACCAGTTCGCTGTATTTCAGCGTGCCTTCGGCATCGATAATAAAGATACTGCGGGCGAGCAGGCCTTTATCTTCAATCAGCAGGCCATACTCATCGGCAAAATTGCGCCAAACCGCATCTGACAATACCTGAATGTTTTCAACCCCTTCTGCCTTGCAAAAGCGCTTTTGGGCGAACGGCAGATCGGTACTGATGGTCAGCATCACCACGTTGTGCGCATCAAACTTGCCCACTTCGTCGTTAAAGCGCTTGGTCTGCAGCGCGCACACGCCGGTATCCAGGCTCGGCACAGCGCTGATAAGCACGGTTTTGCCTTTGAAATCACTGAGCGCCACCGGCGTAAAAGAATCATCCACCACCCGAAAGCCGGGGGCCATTTCACCCACAGCAGGCAAGCTTCCTGACAGGGCAACCGGGTTGCCGCCCATGGTCACAGTGGCGCGCTCGTTGGCGGCAACAGAGCCAATCATGGCCATCATCAATACAGGCAAAAGTTTTTTAAGCATGGTGTCCTCCCTAAAATCTGCCCCGAGTGTGTCAAAACTCACCGCAATTAACCAGCCCCTGAAATACAAAAGGCCGGCAATTGCCGACCTTTTGCTTAATCTGCGGTTTAGTTGGCCGCAGGCAGTTCTTTTACATGAATATCCATCTGCGGATACGGGATGTTGATGCCGTTGGCGTCGAGGGCATTTTTGATTTGCTCGACCAGCTCAAACTTGGCGCTCCAGTAGTCGCCGCCCTTAACCCATGGGCGAACCACAAAGTCGATGGAAGATGCACCGAGCTCGTTCAGGGCCACGGTATAGGCAGGGTCCTTCAGCACGAACTTGCTGTTATCCAGAATGTCGCAAAGTACTTTTTTGGTCTTGGCGATGTCGGCATCGTAAGACACACCAATCACCAGATCCAGACGACGGGTGTCCATGGCTGAGTAGTTCACTATGGTGCCGTTCATGATGGACGAGTTGGGGGCGATGATCACCTTGTTGTCCGGGGTGCGCAGCTTGGTGGAGAAAATGGTGATTTCATCCACGGTACCGGCAATGCCGGCCGCTTCAATGTAGTCACCCACGCGGCAAGGACGGAACAGCACCATCAGCACGCCGGCGGCGAAGTTGGACAAAGAGCCCTGCAGCGCCAGACCCACAGCCAGACCGGCGGCACCGATTACGGCCACCAGCGACGCGGTTTGTACCCCAATCTGCCCCAGGGTGGCAATGATGGTGAACACAAAGACGATGGCCCAGGCAAGGTTGGCCACGAAGGAGGTCACTGTCGGATCAACCTTACGGGCAGACATCAGCTTAACCGTGACTTTTTTCACCACGTTGGAGATGTACTTACCAATCATGAAAATCAGGATGGCGAAAATCACCTTCATCCCGTAGGTCATGAGCAGCTCTGGTGCCTGATCGATCAATGTTTGGATATGTTCCATAAAAATACTCCCTTAAAAAGTAAAAACACCTTGTTATTCAATATGTATCAAAATCTCTACCCGCCGATTTTGCTGCCGGCCTATGGGGGTTTCGTTGGAGGCGACCGGCTCGGATGCGCCGAATGACTCAAGCAGGATCCGCTGGCGTTCAATGCCAAAATCACCGCTGAGCACGGCGGCCACGTTTTCGGCCCGCTCGCGGGACAAGTGCCAGTTGGCTTCACTGGTGCCTATGATGTCCGTATGGCCACGCAGGACAATAGTCACCATTTGCCCCTTGAGCTGCTCAGCAACACGCGCCAGCAGCGCTGAGCTCTCCATGGACACATAAGCCGAGGCAAATTCAAAATACACTTTAGGTACTTCGGCGCCGCTGCAATCCGCCGGATACGGCGTTTGTTGGTCAGTCAGCATGCAAAGCGCTGTCGCCGACCCGGCCTGTGCTGAATGGCTGCCTGAATCACTGCTGGCAGCCTCAGCGGCGCAGCCGTTGGCGCTTACCGCTATACCCACCGGAGTTGCCGGACAGGCATCCTTGAAGTCGGGAACACCATCGCCGTCCTCATCGGAATTTGCCACTGCAGGCAGGGCAAAGAGACAGCACAAAAGCAGAGCGGCAGAGTGCCATGCACGCATAGTGAAATCCCAAGATGTGTGAACCTTGCGCCAAGCCGGGCTAAGGGTTGGTCGACTGACCAAACTTCAGCATAGTCAAAAGACTGCGCTGTGGCATGGTCAAAAGACCCGGCGACAGCAAAGTTAACCGACACGGCTGTGGCATGAATGAAAGACAGGGCCAAACCCTGCTTGGGGATATTTTACTGCTTAATTCACAAAGAAAAAGCACTTTGTACGCCCAATAAAATTGAGCCAGCATTGAATACTGAAAATTCAGCCATTTGACTGACAATACGCTACGACGGGTTAACTCAATGCGGAAGCGGACTGAAGCCCTGCCTGTTGCCACCAGGCATGCCAGTCACCAAGGCGGCAACGGGCAGGATCGCTGTCGGCAGCCTGTGCCCGCATTCCTGCGAGCAATCTGGCAAGCAACTCACGATCTTCTTCGTCATCCGAATCAAACAACGGCGCATAAAAGCTGCGGCGCTGCTCAAGGTTTAACTGGGTATCAAAACCACGGCGAATCCCGGCAAGACACAGGGCTCTGGCTTTGTAGCGGTGGCGCTCTATGGGGCCAAGCCCCAGCGCTGACGGGATGTGAGTGTAGAGCAAAATCAGCCCAAGCACTCCGGGCGGGCTTTGCTGCCAGTGTTCAAGCTCTCCTGCCTGCGCTTGACTAAGTAAAGCCTGCCAGAGCTCACGCACCTCGCTCGTGATAAACCCGCTTGTGACCTGCCCGCCTGCAAGGTCAATAGTGTTAGCCTGTTCTGACCATGAGCGTAAAAAGGCCTGCATCGGGTGCTCCGCACTGTGGATTTATGAGGATTACTGGACTGAAGGTGGTTAAAGGCTTAAAGCACGAAAACCACCTTGTAAGCTTATCAGCCCAGTGGCTCGGCAGATGCTCGACCTTGGTCTAACGGGCGCGCTCATGTGCTTTGCAGCCCTGAGCTTAAGTTAAACGAATCCCGAGCTTACCCAGCCCCAAGCTTGAACTTGAACGCTGAATGCTGAATGCTGAATGCTGAATGCTGAATTTTTAGAGGCGAAGCGGCTGCACATCCGCAAATAACTTAATGTATCAAAACAAAAAAGCGGCCTTGGGCCGCTTTTGTTATCACCTGATGTCCGGCGTTATTTTACGTCCGGCTTAGGTGGATAGTTCATCATCACGCTGCTGATGGCTTCGCGCACTTTGGCCTCACGCTCCTGCGGGGTGTTTTTGTCACGGATGGTGTCGGCCACCGAGCCGCGCCACACCAGGCGACCAGACTTGTTGTCCACCAGATCCACAATCAGGGTGCCCACTTCATATTCGCGCACTGTGGTCTGGGTTTGCATCTGACCGCCCCAGCCCCAACCCGGGCCCCAGTATGGGTTGTAGCCATAGTTGGTGTTGAAGGTGTCGACATTGATTTTTTTATCTACCTTGGTCAGGTAGTTAACCAACATATCGGCACTGCCGGTTTCGGATTTGGTAAAACCTTTTTGGTTCAGCTCAGCTTCAATGGCGTCGCGCACGCGCTGATCCATCAAACCGTCCAGATGGTAGCCTGTTTCATCGTTTTTCTTTTCTACCCAGGCGTAGGTTTTGTATTGGGTAAAGCTTGCAGCCGGGTCAAAATCCCAGTTGGTAGACATACTTGAGCACGCGCTCAATGCCAGCACCGCGGCGGCAATAATTAACTTTTTCATCGATACGTTCCCCTGATTGCTCACTGTCGTCTATGACAGCTGCTCCTTTAATTGGTTTCAGCTTAACTGCCAATTCTGTGACTAACAACTGAAAAATCTCATCATTTAGCACCACATCTTGACCAGCACAATCATTTTAATAATAATCATTATCAATTAATCAAGGCAAGGGAGTTTGCTGTATGTACTGGTTTATTGCCGCCATTGTGATTGCATCTGCGGTGTTTATGTTTGCGCCGGCCTCCCCCAAGGTCACGGCTGAGGTGAGTACCAAAAACACCACTGCCAGCCCGGCGCTGCTGTTAGTGGCGCTGGCCGTCACCATCTGGCTGTTGGCAACGCAGATAACCGCAGACAAACTGCTGCCGGCGTCGCTGACACTGGCCATGCTTGCCACCACAGCGACTTTGTCACTCACAACGCTTCGCCGCTTTATGCTGCCCACCGCAGCGCTGACCGCACTGCTGCTAGTCCTTAATCTGCTGCAGATGTTTTTCCGCTTTTAGCGCTATCGGTTACCAACTACCACTGGCGCTACGACGACTCAAGGCCACCTGCGGGTGGCTTTTTGTCGTTGTCATACAAGCCAAAGCGCGCCCTACTCTGGTAGACTGCAAAGAGATAAACCCATAAAAAGCAAAATCCGAAGCAGAGTCCAAGATGAGAATCGATCCGAACGTGTTACTGGTCTACAGCACAGACAAGGGCAGAATCGATGAGCCCAAAGCCGAAGCCGAAGTGCCCAAAGGGGATGGCATAGTGCGCATCCACCGCGACAGCAAAGGCCGCAAGGGCAAGGGTGTGAGTATTATCAGCGGCCTTGGGCTGGACAGCGCCGCGCTGAAAGAGCTGGCGCAAAAGCTTAAAAAGCAGTGCGGCTGCGGCGGCACTGTCAAAGATTTCGATATCGAAGTGCAAACCGACAATCGGGAACAACTTAAATCCTTACTTGAAAAGCAAGGATTTACGGTAAAACTCGCCGGAGGATAATCATGCCGATGGACAGCCTGAAAAACCATTTCCTGATTGCCATGCCAAGCCTTAACGATGGCTTTTTTGACCGCTCAGTCATTTATCTGTGCGAGCATGATGCCAAAGGCGCCATGGGCATTATCATCAACCGCCCGGTCGGTATGACCATTGAAGAGCTGCTGACCCAGCTGGATATGTTGCCGGAGGAAGGGGTACTGCTTGGCAAAACCGCCGAGCAGGTATTGGTGGGCGGACCGGTCAATCCCGAGCGCGGCTTTGTGCTGCACACGGCCCAGGAAGGCTGGGCCAACTCGAGCAAACTCACCGATGAGCTGATGCTGACCACCTCCCGCGACATTCTCTCATCCCTTGGCACCCACAAGGCGCCGAAGGATTTTGTGGTGGCCCTTGGCTACGCGGGCTGGAGCGCCGGTCAACTGGAGCAGGAGCTTGCCGACAACAGCTGGCTTACTATTCCGGCCACCGACGACATTCTGTTTGATTTACCCCACGAAGAGCGCTGGCTCAGAGCCAGTAAAAACTTAGGCTTTGAACTGTGGCAAATCTCCAGCCAGACAGGGCATGCCTGATGAGTACCGTACTTGGATTTGACTTTGGCACCAAGAGCATAGGTGTTGCAGTAGGCCAGTCCATCACCGGCAGTGCCAACCCGCTGACGTCCATCAAGGCGGTCGATGGCATCCCCAACTGGGATGACATAGGTAAGCTTATCAATGAATGGAAACCAGATTTGCTGGTCGTCGGCCTACCGCTCAATATGGACGGCACCGAGCAGGAAATGACCCAGCGCGCGCGCAAGTTCGGCAATCGCCTTAATGGCCGCTTCGGCATCAAGATTGCGACGGTTGATGAGCGCCTGACCACGGCTGACGCCAAGGCGCGGCTGTTTGAACTTGGCGGCTTCAAGGCGCTGACCAAGGGCCAGGTTGATGCGGTATCTGCGGTGTTGATTGTCGAAAGTTACTTTGAAAATCAATACAGTGCTTAACGTTTAAGCCTAAACGGTGCTTAAGATTAAGTTATCAATGACGCATAAAAAACGCCGCAACAGCGGCGTTTTTACTTTTATCACAGCGCCTTTGGCAGCATGGCTTCGATTGCGGCGCGAAGCTCGGCGCTGTCCGGCGTTACCCGTGAACTGAACGACTCCACCTTTTCGCCGTCAGCAGAAACCAGGTACTTGTAAAAATTCCACTTGGGTGAGCCTGCCTTGTCGCCAAGGTACGCAAACACAGGATTGACATCACCGCCACGCACCGCAGAGGTTGCGAGCATGGTAAAGGTCACGCCGTAGTTGAGGTAACACACCTTGGCGGTGTCTTTCTCATCATTTTCTTCCTGAAAGAAGTCATCGGACGGAAAGCCCACCAGCACCAGACCACGAGGGCCAAACTCCTGATTGAGCTGCTCTAACGCCTTGAACTGCGGCGTAAAACCACAGTTACTGGCGGTGTTCACAAACAGCACGGTTTTGCCGGCGGCAATATCACACAGGTTTACCGACTCGCTCGAATGCAGCTTTCGAAATTCGTGGTTAAGGTAAGCCGGGCAAGTGCCGCTGGCAGCTTTTGAACCTGCATCAGCAGCGGCATCAGACGCAGAATCAGCAGCCGTCGCGTCAGCGGCAAAGGCGGACGGCACTCCAAATCCAAAGGCAAAAGCGGCAACAACAGCGGATGACAGTATCAGGCGGCGCATGCTAACTCCCAAAATCGAATGCAATAAATGGCGAACGCAACAGCATCTTTAACAAAATTACGGCGACGCCAGCGAGGCGGATCAAAAAACCAGGCCCGGGCCTGGTTTTTTATCGTTTGACGCCAATCAGTCCATATCGAGGGTCACGCCCTCAAGGAAGCCTGAGCCACCATTGTCGGAGCCGGCAAGCTTAATCATCAGGCGCAAATCGTTTGGCGAGTCGGCGTGATGCAGCGCGTCGGCGTAACTGATTTCCCCTTCCTGATACAGCTTGAACAGCGCCTGGTCGAAGGTCTGCATCCCCTGCTCGTTCGACTTGGCCATGGTGTCTTTAAGCAGATGCAGCTCGTTTTTCTGAATAATGCTCGACACCCTCGGGGTGTTAATCAGAATTTCAATCGCCGCACGGCGCCCCGTGCCATCAACCTTAGGCACCAGTTGCTGCGCCACAATGCCGCGCAGGTTAAGCGACAGGTCAAACAGCAGTTGCTGGTGTTTGCTCTCGGGCACCAGGTGCATGATACGGTCGAGTGCCTGGTTGGCGTTGTTGGCGTGCAGGGTCGCCATACACAGGTGACCGGTTTCGGCGAACGACAAGGCGAACTCCATGGTTTCCTGACTGCGGATCTCACCGATAAGGATCACGTCCGGCGCCTGGCGCAGCGAACTTTTCAGCGCCGCATCAAAGGATTCGGTATCTATACCCACTTCGCGCTGGGTAATGATGCTCTTGCGGTGATCGTGCACAAATTCCACCGGATCTTCGATGGTCAGAATGTGGCCACGGGCATGGCCATTACGGTAACCCACCATAGCCGCAAGCGACGTTGACTTACCTGTACCTGTACCGCCCACCATGATGATAAGACCGCGCTTACTCATCACCAGATCTTTAAGCACCGCAGGCAGTTTCAGATCTTCCATTTCCGGAATACGGGTTTCGATACGGCGCATCACGCAGCCGGGTGACTCACGCTGCCAGAAAGCGCTGACCCGGAAACGGCCCAAGTCTTTGGCGGCAAATGCAAAGTTACACTCGCGGCTTTCGTGGAATTCTTTTTTCTGGGCATCGCTCATCAGCGACTCAACAAAGTCGAGCGCCTGAGCCGGATTGAACGGGTTTTCCGCCAATGGGCGCAGCTCACCGTCAATTTTGGCGCTGGGCGGAAAGCCTGCGGTGATAAAGAGATCCGAGGCTTTACGCTCGACCATCACCTTCAAAAAGGGACGAACATCCATCATCAATCCTTAAAAAGTAGCCTGCTTGTTGGAGCTCTTGGACATGGCATCTTCGCGGGTGATCAGGCCACGGTTGACCAGATTCGCCAGACACTGCTCAAGGGTTTGCATGCCGTGGGCCATACCGGTTTGGATAGCCGAGTACATCTGCGCCACCTTGTCTTCACGGATAAGGTTACGGATTGCCGGCGTACCCATCATGATTTCGTGGGCCGCCACCCGGCCGCCGCCAATCTTCTTGATAAGGGTTTGCGAAATAACCGCCTGCAGCGACTCTGACAACATGGTACGCACCATGTCCTTTTCACCGGCGGGGAATACGTCAACCACACGGTCGATGGTCTTGGCCGCCGAGGTGGTGTGCAGGGTGCCAAACACCAGGTGACCGGTTTCGGCTGCAGTCATGGCCAAACGAATGGTTTCAAGGTCACGCATCTCACCCACCAGAATCACGTCCGGGTCTTCACGCAGTGCGCTTCGAAGCGCCGCGTTAAAGCTGTGGGTGTGGCGGTGCACTTCCCGCTGGTTAATCAGACACTGTTTGTTGGGGTGCACAAATTCAATCGGGTCCTCAATGGTGAGGATGTGGTCGTGGCGGTTTTCGTTGATATAGTCAATCATCGCCGCCAGGGTGGTACTCTTACCTGAGCCGGTTGGTCCGGTCACCAGCACCAGACCACGGGGGAAGCTTGCGATTTTCTTGAAGATTTCAGGCGCGCCAAGCTGCTCAAGCGACAGAATTTGGCTGGGAATGGTACGGAACACCGCACCGGCGCCACGGGACTGGTTAAAGGCGTTCACACGGAAACGGGCAAGGTTTGGCACTTCAAAGGAAAAGTCGATTTCCAGGTGCTCTTCGTAGTCTTTGCGCTGCTTGTCATTCATAATGTCGTACACCAATGAGTGCACGCCGGCATGGTCAAGCGCAGGCAGGTTGATTTTACGCACCTCGCCATCAACACGGATCATCGGCGGTACCCCTGCTGAGAGGTGTAGATCCGAAGCCTTATGTTTTACACTAAACGCCAGTAACTCTGTGATTTCCATGGTATGGGATATCCATTCAACCGATTGATTACATGATGACAACAATAGCAGACAGACTGGCTCTCGCCCAGCAGCGGATTGCCCAAGCGGCGCAAAAATCTTCAAGAAACCCATCAGAAATCAAATTAGTGGCCGTGAGTAAAACCAAGCCCGACGCCGACATCGCCGCGGCCTATTTGGCCGGTCAACGCAGCTTTGGTGAAAACTACGTTCAGGAAGGCGTTTTGAAGGCAGAAGCGCTGAAAACATCCTGCCCGGACATCGAGTGGCACTTCATCGGGCCACTGCAATCCAATAAAAGCCGTATGGTCGCCGAGCATTTCGACTGGATGCATACCTTAGGCAGCGACAAACTTGCCCGCAGGCTTGCATCCCAGCGCCCGGCCGGAATGGCGCCGCTCATGGTGCTTATTCAGGTCAATATCAGCGAGGAAGACAGCAAGTCAGGCGTCGAGCCTGCTGCCATCGCATCCCTTGCCGACAGCATCTGCGCCCTGCCAACCCTGGCCCTGCGCGGCCTGATGGCGATTCCGGCGGCAACCGACGATGAAGTGCGCGCACGCAGTGAGCTTGCGGCCATGAAAAGCCTGTTTGAAGCGCTAAAGCAAAGCCACGGCGAACGAGCTCAAATCGATACCCTGTCCATGGGCATGAGCGGCGATCTGGAGCTTGCCATCGACGAAGGCTCCACTCTGGTGCGAATTGGCAGCGCCATTTTTGGCGAGCGTGACTACAGTCACGGCTGACGAGCACTACAGCCACGCCTGAAGCGCATGAATTACATCAGCATCAAGGGGCGACTTTTAGGCTAAGCCATTGTCTTTACAACGCCAAGCCCCCATATTTATTGTGCTCGGGCGAGTTCCTGAGCCAGCCAAGACCTTCGAGGCCCTCACATGCAACAAAAGAAGATTTGTTTTATCGGTGCCGGCAACATGAGCCGCGCCATCATCGCCGGACTGGTAAAAAGCGGCTACGACGCGACGCTTATTACAGCCACTAACCCAAGCGCTAGCAAACTCGATGCCCTCGCCGCTGATTTTGGCATCAATACATCCCACGACAACCTTGCCAGCGCTGAGAGCGCCGAGGTGATAGTGCTCGCGGTCAAACCGCAGCTGATGCAGGGCGTGTGCGAAAGCTTAAGAGGCGCAGCCAAAGGCAAACTGCTTATCACCATAGCCGCAGGCATTCCGGCGCGCCGCTATCAGGACTACTTTGCCGAGCCGGTCAAACTTATCCGCACCATGCCAAACACCCCAATGCAGCTTGGGTTAGGCATGACCGGGCTGTATGCCAGCGCTGACATCGACGCCGAAGATAAAGCCTTTGCCGGTTCGCTGATGCAGGCCTGCGGTGATATTGTATGGGTTGAGGACGAAGCGGGGATTGATAAGGTCATCGCCCTGGCAGGCAGCTCACCGGCGTACTTTTTCCTGTTTATCGAAGCCATGATAGAGGCCGGTGTCAAACTCGGGCTGCCCGAAGCCGATGCCCGCACCCTGGCGCAGCAGGCTGCGATTGGCGCGGCCGCCATGGTGAAAGAAAACCCACAGCTGCCACTTGCCACCCTTAGGGCCAATGTCACCTCCAAGGGCGGCACCACGGCCGAAGCCATAGCCACCTTTGAAGCGGGCGGGCTTCGTACCCTGGTGGACGATGCGATGAATAATTGCATCAAACGGGCACAGGAAATGGCGGGCAGCTTTTAATGCGGCACGGCGTAAGGCGAGCCGTTTTTAACCTGTGGCGCAGCGGCGCCATCAAGTGTTTACAATTGATTTTTCAGGGATTCTTCAAGCGCTATCTTTTTGAGTAGCTAAGGGCAAACTTCATGAATGCAATGGTTTTTTTAGTTAACACCCTGTTTGACCTCTATCTGATGGTGGTGATTCTGCGCATTTGGCTGCAGTTGGTGCGGGCCGATTTTTACAATCCCTTCAGCCAGTTTATCGTTAAGGCCACCCATCCGATTGTCGGCCCGCTGCGCCGGGTACTGCCTCCCATAGGCAAACTCGACAGCGCCTCGCTGCTCCTGGCAGTGTTGGTGGTGGTTGCCAAAATGCTGGTGCTGAGTCTTATTGCCGGCGCCGGAATCGATATCGCCACCATCATTGGCTACTCGGTGGTGGCCGTGATTAAAAATGCCGGCGTGCTCTTTTTCTGGATGCTGCTTATCCGCGCCATCCTGAGCTGGTTCAATCAGGGCTATAACCCCTTTATCATGGTGATTGGTCAGCTTACTGAGCCTGTGCTTGCGCCGGTGCGCCGCATCCTCCCTCCTATCGGCGGTTTGGATCTGTCGGTGCTGTTGGTGTTTATCGCACTTAATTTTATCAACATGCTGCTGGCGCAGTACGTGCCCTTCTGGGCCTTTATCTGATGTCCGCCATCAGATACGACAATGACGATGTGCTGCTGGCCCTGTATGTTCAACCCAAGGCCAGCCGCGATGATTTGATGGGGCTGCATGGCGATGAGCTCAAACTCGCCATCACAGCCCCGCCGGTGGACGGCAAAGCCAATGCCCATATCTGTAAACTGCTGGCCAAGCGGTTTAAGGTTGCCAAGGGCAATGTGGTAATAGAGCGTGGCGAACTTGGCCGCCACAAACTGGTGCGGATCTGCGGCCCGGTCACAGTACCTGAGGATTTTGCCGCGTTTTTGTAAGCGCGCCGACACAGACAAACCGGCAAGGGATCTTTACCGGTTTATACTTAAGCAAGACTTCCAATTCAGGAGGAAACCAAGATGTTGCGTCAACTTTGTGCCGTGCTGCTGCTCGGAGCAAGCCTTTGCGGTATTGCCAATGCAGAGCAAAAAGAACAGGTCGGTCAGTTCGACATTCACTATATGGCGCTGCCAAGCACCTTTTTAACGCCGGAAGTCGCCAAAACCTACGGGATTGAGCGCTCAAGCTACACGGGGCTGGTGAACATCGCCGTGCTCGACACCGCCGAAGCCGGAAGCCCCGCCGTACCGGTGGAAATCAGCGGTATTGCCAATAACCTGATTGATGCCCGCGTTGAGCTTAAATTTCAGGAGATCCGCGAAGGCTCGGCCATCTACTATATCGCCGAGCTTCCGGTCAGAAACGATGAGGAAATCAACTTCCAAATCGCCATAAAAAGTGGCAGCAAGTTAAATACAACGCTGAAATTCAAACAGAAATTCTACGTCGACTGAGCTTAAACCACTCAGCAAAAGCCTGCCGTCGCAGGCTTTGTTTTTTCTGTTATTTGACGGGGGGCTTGGGTATCATTGCCGCCACTCCAACGCGGCGCCCGAAAGGCAGCCCAAGGCCAAAGAGATTGTTAAGGTGGCTTCTATGAAAAAAATCGTCCTTGCCAGTGGCAACAAGGGAAAACTTAAAGAATTCAACGAAATGTTTGCATCATTCAACCTTGAGGTTGTGGCGCAGAGCGAGTTCTCGGTTCCCGAAGTCGAAGAAACCGGCACCACCTTCGTTGAAAATGCCATTATCAAGGCCCGCCACGCTGCCGCCATCACAGGGCTGCCGGCCATCGCCGACGATTCAGGCCTTGAAGTCGACATTCTCGAGGGCGCGCCGGGGATCTATTCGGCCCGCTACGCAGGTGTCGGCGCCAAAGACACAGACAACTGGCAAAAGCTGCTGGCAGCCCTCGATGGCAAAACTGAGCGCAGCGCCCGTTTCCAGTGCGTGCTGGTGTATATGCGCCATGCCAAAGACCCAACCCCTGTGATTGCGCAGGCGTCGTGGGAAGGCCAAATCGGCGTTGAAGCCAAAGGCGACAATGGCCACGGCTACGACCCGATTTTTATCGCCGAAGGCGGCGAGCTGACCGCAGCCGAAATGAGCTCAGAGGCCAAAAATGCCGTCAGTCACCGCGGCAAGGCGCTTGAGCTCTTGCTTGAAGCCTTCAAAGCCAAGGGCATTATCTGATTAAGCCTATGAGCCACACCGAAACCAAAGGCGCCCTGGCGCTGCCGCCCCTTAGTCTGTACATCCATATTCCCTGGTGTGTGCAAAAGTGCCCCTATTGCGATTTCAACTCCCACGGCAAGCAGGGCGAGCTGCCGCAGGAGGAGTATGTCGATAATCTGCTTACCGATCTTGATGCTGATCTTGGCTACGTTCAGGGCCGCAAACTGCACAGCATCTTTATCGGCGGCGGCACCCCGTCGCTGTTTGATGCCGCCGCCATTGGCCGCATTCTTGACGGCGTAAAGGCGCGCATCCCCTTTTGCGACAATATCGAAATCACCATGGAGGCCAACCCAGGCACCCTGGAGCACGATGATTTTGCCGCCTACCGCAAGGCCGGTGTGACCCGCTTATCCGTTGGGGTGCAAAGCTTCTCCAAAGACAAGCTGAACCTGCTTGGCCGCATCCACGGCAAAGATGAAGCCACCCGCGCCGCGACGCTTGCAAGCGCCGCCGGCTATCAAAGCTTTAACCTCGATTTGATGCACGGGCTGCCAAACCAGTCATTCGATGAGGCCATGGCCGATATCGACACAGCGGCCGCGCTCAATCCGCCGCACCTGTCCTGGTATCAGCTCACCATAGAGCCAAATACCCTGTTTCATTCACGGCCGCCACAGCTTCCGGACGATGAAGACCTGTGGCACATCTACCAAGAGGGGCAGAAAAAACTCGCCGCCCTTGGCTATGAGCAATACGAGATTTCGGCCTATGCCAAACCGGGCTTTCAGTGCCGCCATAACCTCAATTACTGGCAGTTTGGCGACTACCTTGGCATCGGCTGCGGCGCCCACGGCAAGCTCACAATCCCGGATGAAGACCGCATAGTGCGCACGGTCAAAATCAAGCACCCCAAGGGCTATATCGGCGCGCTGAGCCACCTGTCGGAGCGTACCGAGGTGGCACGTGAAGACCGCGCGCTTGAATACCTGATGAACCGCCTGCGGCTGATGACGCCTATCCCCAAGGCCGAGTTTGAAGCGCGCACCGGGCTTAATGCCTCATCCCTTGATGAAGGCATGCAAAGCGCCAGCGCACGGGGGCTGATTGAGGAAAGCGAGCAGCACTGGACCTTAACTCCCAAAGGGCACATGTTCGTTAACGATCTGCTGTCGCAGTTTATTTAATCCAGCTTGTTTACCTTAAAGTTTTACCCAGCGGCTCTACCGAGCTAAGAATGTCGCCCGTAACGCATTAGTTACGGGCGCACTGTGAAGTGGCCCACATCGAAACATTTTCTAACACTAATCTCTGAAATTTGGCGGCGGCTTCTTTAGGATAAATCCTGACTCAATCAGGAATACAAAAGATGCCAAAATCAACAACAAAAACGAACAAATCCCTGCTCGCGCTGGCCCTGATGGCAGCCATTGGTGCCATGCCTTCTGCGACTTTCGCCCACAGCACCAGCCAACTCGCCACTGCCGCAGCAAGCAGCGCGGCGAATGCTACAGCGCCGAATGCCACAGCCACTGATGCAACAGCCCAGACGCCGTCAGCACAGGCCAATGCCCTGTTTGAAGAGCTGTTTATGGAAAGCGTGATGGCAAGCCCCATCGCCCAGACCATGATGGGGATCAAGGGCGCCGACTACGGCAAGTGGGATGAAATGAGCGAAGCGGCCGATGAGCGCGAGCTTAACCGCAGCAAAGCCCAGCTTGCGCGGGTAAAGGAGCTCGATGCCAGCAAACTCGACCCGCAAACCGCCCTGAGTCTTAAACTGCTGGTTCAGAAGCTTGAAAACGACATCGCCGATTACCGCTGGCGCCTGCACAACTATCCAGTCAATCAGATGTACGGCGTGCACTCAACCACGGCCTCTGTTTTGATAAACCAGCACCTTATCGCCAACGTGGATGATGCCAAGGCCTATATCAGCCGCTTAAATGGCGTGCCAAAGCGTTTTGCAGAGCTTAAGGACGCACTTGAGCTTCGCGCCGCCAACGGCATCATAGCGCCCAAATTCGTGTTCCCCCATGTGATTAACGACAGCCGCAATATCATCAAGGGCGCCCCCTTTGAAGATGGGCCGGACAGCACCCTGTGGGCCGACTTCAAGAAAAAAGTCGATACCCTCAGCATTGAGGCCAGTGAAAAAACTGCGCTGCTGGATGAGGCCAAAGCAGCGCTCATCAACTCGGTGAAGCCGGCCTATGATGAGCTTATCAGCTACGTTGAAACCCTTGAAAAACGTGCCGACAGCCGCGATGGCGTATGGAAACTGCCTGACGGCAATGACTTTTACAACAATGCCCTCAAGCGCACCACCACAACCTCCATGGATGCCATTGCCATCCACGAGCTGGGGCTCAAAGAAGTTGAGCGTATTCACGGCGAGATGCGCGCCATCATGAAGCAGGTCGGCTTTAAAGGCAGCCTCAACGACTTCTTCCTGTTTATGCGTAACGACAGCCAGTTCTACTATCCCGACACCGAAGAAGGCAAAGCCGCTTACATCAACGACGCCAAGGCGCTGATTGACAATATGTCATCCCGCCTCGATGAAGTGTTTGCCATCAAACCCAAGGCCGGACTGATTGTTAAACCGGTAGAGCCATTCCGTGAAAAAAGCGCCGGAAAGGCGTTTTACAGCCAACCAGCGCCCGATGGCAGCCGCCCCGGCACTTACTACGCCAACCTCTACAGCATGAAAGCCATGCCCAAATACCAGATGGAAGCCCTCGCCTACCACGAAGGCTTACCGGGGCATCACATGCAAATCGCCATCGCCCAGGAGCTTGAAGGCATTCCCAAGTTCCGCCGCTTTGGTAACTACACCGCCTATTCTGAAGGTTGGGGCCTGTATACCGAGTTTTTCCCCAAAGAAATGGGCCTGTATCAGGACCCTTACTCCGACTTTGGCCGATTGGCGATGGAGCTGTGGCGCGCCTGCCGCCTGGTGGTCGATACAGGTATTCACGCCAAGAAATGGACCCGCGAGCAAGGCATAGCCTACTACGTTGAAAACACGCCCAATGCCGAGTCAGATGCGGTGAAGATGGTTGAGCGTCATATCGTAATGCCATCACAGGCCACCGCCTACAAGGTGGGGATGAACGCCATTCTCGATATGCGCGCCTATGCGCAAAAATCGCTGGGTGATAAGTTCGATATCCGCCAGTTCCATACCCTGCTGCTGAAAAACGGCCCGCTGCCGTTGGATGTGCTTGAAAGCCAAATTCAGCAATGGGTTGCCGATACCAAGGCGGGTAAAACCAGTGCAGACAAGGCCGCCAGGCTGTAACTGATAAAGCTGGGCTGTAACTGATTGGGTGTTTTTGAGCTTCGGGCACGGGGCTTTTGACTCAGCGGCGCTGACGGTAATGACAGTCGGCGCCGCTGCCGCTAAATCAAACCAATCCCTGTCACTTACTCAAACCCTGGCCAGTTAACCAAATTCTGCACGAAAAAAAGCCACAACCTGAGTTGTGGCTTTTTTCCGAAGTCTGGCTTTATGCCGCTTCTCTTCTTGCCCTGTGTGCCGCTCGTTTGGTGGCGGCTTGTAGGGTACAGGGGCTGAAAATCTGTTCCATCAATTCTGCTGGTTCACTAAAAAATCACCCCGGCATGACGACCGGGGTAAACCAAAAACTAGGATGATGGTTTCAAAGCCGAACCGGTAATAAAGTTAACCTTGTCGGCATTGTATCGGGACTGCTTGCGCGGACCTGTGGCATGGCAGCTGAAGGGGTCATTTCCTCTGCCTCACCAAACTCAGATCATCCCAATCCAATTGACGACTATTGTATTAATCTAAGAACAGACCGCAATAGCCATCAGTAAAACTCCTTAAGCAAATACTAAAAAACCGGCCTGAAAGCCGGTTTTTAAAGTTATGCAATTTATTGTTTTTAAATTAATTTAAACCACTTCAACCGCAGAGATCACAGTTAGGTTCTAATTTAAGAACAATGAGTTTCGTTTTTCATCGACGCTCGGCGTACAAGTCCTGATATGGGTTGTCCCAGTAAGGCGGATTGCCGATGTGGTTCTTGATAAAGTCGATAAACGAGCTGACCTTGGGCGCCAGGTGTTTACGGCGCGGATACACAGCCTGCAGCGGCAGATGGTGGGTCAGCTGCCAGTCGCGCAGCAGCGGCACCAGAGTACCCTTTTTAATTTCATCTTCAAGCAGATAGCTTGCCAGATACACAACACCAAGACCGCTCACCGCCGCGGATTTAAGCGCCGGTGCGTTATCAACCCGGAAGTTACCCGAGACACCGATTTCGCAATAATCTTCGCCACGCTTGAACTGCCACACGCTGTGCTCATGCCACTCGCCGTGGTACACAAGGCAGTTATGGTCGACAAGCTGCTCAGGGCGGCTAGGCTCACCATGGCGGGCAATATAGTCAGGCGATGCAAGCAGCATAAACTGACACTTCATCAAAGGGCGCGCCACCATACCAAGCGGCAGTTGCTCTGACATGGTCAGCAGCAAATCCAGACCTTCGCTGACCACATCCACCTTGTGATCAAGCAAACTCACCTGCAGCTCAAGCTCAGGGTGTTTGGTCATAAATTCCGGCAAGGCAGGAATGATATGCATGGTACCGAAAGATTGGGAAATGCCCACCTTGAGCACACCACGGGTGGCATCGTTAAGGTTATGGACACTGGCCACCGCCTGATCGGCATCGCGCAGCAGCTCTTCGCCCTGCACATACAGCAAGTGACCGGCCTCGGTCAGACTTAAGCTGCGGGTAGTACGCTGGATAAGCTGAACGCCAAGCTTATGTTCCAAATCCGCCACCTGGGTACTCACCTTTGACTTGGAAATCCCGAGTTTCCTCGCCGCTGCGCTGAAGCTGCCCGCCCTGGCAACATGGGTGAAAATGGCAATGGGTTCTAACAGTTCTAACATGAAGGTGGCCTTAAGCTATGTTCAGCCTGCTCCCGCCCCAAAAGTTGCAGAAACAAACCAATGATAATCAATCAGATATACCAAAAAAGCACGTTAAGGTAGAGTCAGGATTACCCGGCCTGGCCGAGTTTTTTGTTATTTTTTAGCAGTATAACAAAATTGTGCCTTATGTCTCCAGTTGATAACCGGCGATAAAGGGCTAAGGAAGGTGCGAATAAGTCCCGTGCTTGCTCTGCGCGAGTTTACAGCGGATAGATACAAGGCACAGTTTGCAGCAAATGACCCAGCCCTTCCCGACCACCAAATAAAAAAAAGGCCCCGGGGATGGGGCCAAACGTTCAAGGAAGAACAGTCAGGGATGTCGCTGGTTGTGGTCGCTTTCACCCAAGGGTGCAGGCGCGGCCGGCCCGTATTAATACTGCTGTTTACGCGTTGCTTGCTGCTTAAACATTACTCGCTGATGCTGCTTGGTTTGCTGCTGCCAAGTGACAGTTTGGCAAGCTCAGGCACCTTGGCCTTCATTTCGCTTTCCAGCGCCAGCACGTTGTCAAAACCGTCGCACATCTTGTTGGCGCGGGCCTCAAGGCCCTGGGCCTGTGCATCCATTTCACGCTCAATCTGCTCGCCCATGGCTTCCATCTTCTTGCCAAAGGCTTCCATCTTGGCTTCGAAGCTCTCACCTTCAGAGGCGAGCATCTCGGTGCCGATGCGGATCATCAGGGTGCCCATGGAGTCCTGCACCAGGTTTTCGATTTCCTGCTCGAATTCTTTATCGAACACCGCATCGATTGAGCCGTCGGTCGCGCCTATGTAGTAACTGTCGCCGTTTTTGTGCATCACCTCATCGAGGCGCTCACTGACGTTACTCATCAGCTCGGACATCTTGGCGCTGGTCTCATCACCAAGGAGTGGCGTCAGCGCTGTGCCTACTGCTGTGCTTGCCAGCGTCATGGCATCCGAGACCAGTGCAACCACTTCAGGCACCTGGCGAGCCACGCTGTCGGCGTAGGCATCAACCAGCTCACGCTGCTCTGAGCTTAACGACACTTCTTTGCCATCAACAAACACCCGGCCCGGCTCGAAACGATAGGACTCAGTGCCCTTTTGGCTGAAGACCAGCTTTTTTGGCTCCAGATTGATGTCGTAATTCAGGTTCACATCACAGCTGGCGGCGCCAATTTCGGCGGCTTTGGCAGGTACAGCCAGGGTAACGCCAATCAGGGTTGCCAGGGCTACACAGCTAACGAGGTTCTTGGTCTTCATCGCATCTATCCTTGTTCGGTGATTTCTATAACCGGACATTGCGAAGAGCGTGCCACTTTTTTAATCATTTGATTATTAACAAATTAATAATTTATTCATGAATTATCTATGAACCATGGATGAAGCAGAAAAAGCCGATGTGTGAACAAAATCACTAAAATATGATTATTTTCACCAGTATTGCTACCGAATGATACGGCTTGCAGTAAGCGCAGGATGAAAACGAGAGGAAAACGGGAGAAAGCGAAAGGAAAGTGAGAGCAAAACAGGAGAAAGGCGGGAAAACACTTCCCCAAATGGGAAAAAGGATGGCCTAAGCCATCCCCAAATCAGAAAATCGAGCGGCCAAGCTCCATGGATAACAGCTCCAGCAGGCGGGTGCCCACCAAACTGTTGCCACTGGCATCAAGAGCCGGTGACCAGACACAAATCGCCATATCCCCCGGAATTACCGCAATAATACCGCCGCCAACGCCGCTCTTGCCGGGCAGGCCGACACGGTAAGCAAACTCACCGGCGCCATCATAAAGGCCGGATGTCGCAAGCAGCGCATTGAGCCTGCGGTTTTGTGTGGGGCTTATTACCTCGCGGCCATCCAGGGTCGAGCCCTTGTTGGCAAGGTAAATCATGGCGCGGGATAAATCGGCGCAGCTCATCGACAGCGAGCAATAGTGAAAGTAGCTTTTCAGCACCTTGTCCACGTCGTTGTGAAAGTTGCCGAATGACTTCATCAGATAGGCAATGGCGGCGTTGCGGGCACTGTGCTGATATTCGCTCGCGGCCACCACTTTATCGTAATTAACCGAGCCGTTGCCGCTTAACATCCGCACCACTTCCAACATCCGGTGCATGGGCGCACCAAGGCGGCTTTGCAGCATGTCGGCAATCACCAGCGCACCGGCATTGATAAAGGGATTACGGGGTTTGCCCCGCTCAAGCTCCACCTGTACCAGCGAGTTGAACGAGTGGCCGGACGGCTCTTTACCTACCCGCGCCCAGATCTCGCTTTCTTCATAAAGCATCATGGCGCCGGTAAGGCTGAACACCTTGGAAATACTCTGAATCGAGAAAGGCTCCTGCCAGTCTCCGGCACCTATGGTGGTGCCATCAAGGCTGGTCACGGCTATGCCAACCTTATGGGGAGAAACCCGGGCAAGGGCCGGAATATAATCCGCCACCTTGCCCTGTCCGAGCAGCGGCCTGACCTCGGCGACCAGCGCCTCGAGTAATGCCTGCTCAGGCATAAATTAACCCCACCAGAGGTCGTAAAGCTCGCTCACGTCCACGTCAGATACTGGCTGCGCGGCAAAAAACGCCTTCACGGCAGCGCGGTCTTCGTCGGTGCACTTGCCAATGGCCTGAGTGGCGATAATGCCTTCCCAGTCCTTATGGCCACCGCCGTGGAACCCCAGTTTGCGCGGCTCAATCACTTCGTCGATAAACTTATCCACCAGCGCATCGATATCTTCTTCACTCACGCTGTCGTTGAACACCCAGCGTACGTCGAATCCCAGTTCCTGAAACTCGTCCACGCGCAGTTTTTTACGCAGGCGACGGCTACGGTTTTTGGCCATGGTTATTCCCTCTTTTTTGGATGGATAAAAGCGCGGTTAAGGTTGATTATTCAACCCGTTCAAACATCAGATCCCACACACCGTGGCCAAGGCGATGGCCGCGGTTTTCAAACTTGGTCAGCGGACGATGATCCGGCCGTGGCACATAGTCATTGGTTTCAGACTGATTTTTATAGCCTTCAGCAGCCTGCATCACTTCCAGCATGTGCTCGGCATAGTTTTCCCAATCGGTGGCCATATGGAACACACCACCGATTTTGAGTTTGCGGCGCAGAAGCTGCACAAACTCGCCCTGCACGATACGGCGCTTGTGGTGACGCTTTTTGTGCCAGGGGTCAGGGAAGAACAGCTGCACCCGGGCAAGCGAGCCATCGGCGATGGCGTTTTCCAGCACTTCCACCGCATCGTGGTGGTATACGCGCAGGTTATTGATGCCGGCGTTACCGGCTTCGCCCAAACAGGCGCCAACGCCCGGTTTGTGCACTTCAACGCCGATAAAGTTAAGTTCAGGCGCATTGGCGGCCATTTCAACCAGCGAAGCACCCATACCAAAGCCGATTTCCAGCACAGTATCGGCGCTGCGGCCAAACACGGCGGTAAAATCCAGCGGCTCTGGGCTGTATTCAAGCCCCATGGTGGGCCAGAAGCTTTCAAGGGCCTTGGCCTGGCCTGTGGTCAGACGGCCTTCGCGCAGAACAAAGCTGCGGATCTTACGCAGATACACGCCATCTTCATTAAATTCTGCGGTAGTTACTTCACTCATTTCAGCCTCGCATCTGTCCGAAGTCCAAGCCCTTGCAGGCTCTGGAGCGCTGACATTTAAAACACTATTCAAAAAGGAAGGGGCATTATCCAAAGTTATCCTTTGAGCGCAAGCCCCGAAGCTGAAAAAGTATACCAGCAGCGCCCTTATCTGGCAGCCTGATTTACCACAGCAGTTACGCACCATAGCAAGCCGCCTGTTTTGGCGGCATTTGCCTGCTTGTCCCGCGCCCGGCCTGAGGCTACACTGCCGCCCACCATCACCCGTTTACCCAAGCCAATGCCAGAAACACAATCAAGGGCGACCTTTTCCGAGCGCATTATCCGTTGGTACGACCAACATGGCCGCAAAAGCCTGCCATGGCAGCAGCAAAAAACGCCCTACAAGGTGTGGGTGTCTGAAATCATGCTGCAGCAAACCCAGGTGGCGACCGTTATCCCCTACTTCGAGCGCTTTATGGCCCGCTTCCCAACGGTCAGGGATTTGGCCGATGCCCACGAAGATGAAGTGCTGCACCACTGGACCGGCCTTGGCTACTACGCCCGCGCCCGCAACCTGCATAAGGCAGCAAAAATCATCCGCGATGAGCACGGCGGCGAGTTTCCGACCATGTTTGATGCTGTGCTGGCGCTGCCCGGCATTGGCCGCTCCACCGCAGGCGCCGTTTTATCGCTCTCCCTCGGGCAACATCACCCAATTCTGGATGGCAATGTAAAGCGGGTACTCGCCCGCCACGGCGCCATTGAAGGCTGGAGCGGTGAGAAAAAGGTCGATACCGCCCTTTGGCAGCTCACCGAGCGGCTCACCCCCAAAGACGATATTCAAAAGTACAATCAGGCCATGATGGATATGGGCGCCAATATCTGCACCCGCAGCCGCCCAAAATGCGCCGAGTGCCCGGTTGCCATCGACTGTAAGGCGCAGCTTTCAGGCCGCCAGAGCGAGTTTCCCGGCAAAAAGCCGAAAAAGACCATACCCGCACGCGAAGGCTGGATGCTGGTATTGCAGCACTCGGATACAGTGCAGCTTATCAAGCGCCCACCCAGCGGCATTTGGGGAGGGCTGTGGTGTTTTCCGCAGTTCGACAGCCGCGATGCCCTTATCGCCTTTGTCGAGGCCCGTGGCTTTGATGCAGCAAACCTTAGGCCGCTCGATGGTTTTCGCCACACCTTCAGCCACTTCCATCTGGATATTCAGCCGCTGCAGCTTAAGCTTGGCGCCGCGCAATCGGCGGCAGTTATCATGGAAGATAACCTGAGTCTCTGGTATAACCTCCTCCAAGGCGAAACACTTGGGCTTGCCGCCGCCACCGAGCGCATTCTGGCGAGCCTTGTCAGCGAACTTAAGCAAGAATCCGGCGGCAACAGCACCGCCAACAAGGAGTAAAACATGGCCCGTACAGTTCAGTGCGTGTATCTGGGGAAAGAAGCCGACGGTCTGGATTTCCAGCTCTATCCCGGCGAGCTTGGCAAACGTATTTTCGACTCCATCAGCAAACAGGCCTGGGGCGAGTGGCAGAAAAAGCAGACCATGCTCATCAACGAGAAAAAGCTCAATATGATGAACGTGGAGCACCGCAAGCTGCTGGAAGAGCAGATGCAACTGTTCCTGTTTGAAGGCAAAGATGTGCAGATTGAAGGTTACGTACCACCGAAACCTGAATGATCCGGATGGATCATTGGCATCTTTTTTAAGGCCCTTGGGGGCCTTTTTGCTATCTGCGATAGCGGGCTGGTTTGGGTTCTGCTTTGGGTTTGGATGCAGGTGGCATCCTGCGGGATTTGCTGAGTGCGTCGCTTTGCAAGCGACTGGAAATCGAAGGCTTCCATGCTTCACCTGAAGAAATGGGCTGATAGCTACCCGCATAAGCGGCCCGTAAGAGCTGAGGTTGTCGCTTTGCAAGCGACTTAAGATCGTGGAGCTTCGCCCCACACCCGACCAAGAGGGGATCTACAGCAATCCCCTCTTGGATCTCCCCTGCCGCCCCAGACGAAGCCGGGCACTTTGGTCTTATGGGCTGAAAACGGCCACCGCGACCGACTCGCTCCTGCTCGACGGTCTCTGTCTCGGCATCCATGCCTCGACTTACCCGTTTCACTCAGCCCAACTACCAAAGCGGCTTCGATGGGGGAATGAGCAGGTGCAACCTCCAAGTGAAGAGTTGTGCCTGCCCTATCTTTCTTCTGCAAGTGAAGTGTTAAACCTATCCGTTGGTTTTAACCTGGAAGTCCCACGCTTCTCGAATAGATTCAACGCATGGCTTGAATCTTGACATATGTCGAATGCATACCACAGGCACCCTTCTGCCAGCTATCTGCGACATGAATGAAAATGTATTGTAATAACGGCTTCTGTTGGATTGATAGATTTCACCGACAGCAAAGCGCTTACGCAAAACACTGGCAGCCGACAAATCATTGAGGCTATTGCTATATGCGAGGATTAAATCTGGCTTGAACTCTGCAATTGTCACCTGTTCAAAAAAATCTAAAGACCTGTCAACAAGAACGTCTACCCCACTGAAACCGACTGCTTTTGCTTTTTTCTTAACCGCCGCGGCATTCTCAGAACACAACAGAATAGCATTTGTGTAAACCGTGGAGCTGCTACTAAATCCCAGCTCTTCTGGCAGTGCAAGAAGCCGTTTTGGCAATGTAGTCGATAACCAAGCCCCCTGCGCTCCGTTAATGACATTGGACTCTAAAGGGTTTGCCTTTCCATGTTGCACTGCCGAAAGATTTGTCCATTCAAGATCAGCGTCGGAGCCGTTAAAGCCGACAACTACAAGCCTTTGGTCACTGGCATTACATTCCAATACCGAATGAGCGCAGTCATAAGGTCTGGAATTTAATTCCGCTAATCCAAGCTCAACTAATTTCTGCTCAATTTTTTTATAAATATCCATATCATCAATAAATTTAATCACTCAACCGAGTGGCAGTTAAACAACCAGCAATCCGGATTTATAGCCGTAGTAAATCCAGCCCTGCACAACGAATACAGTTATATAAAATCAATACGTATCAGACCTTTAAGGGTGCTTCAACTTGCATTGTTCTGTATTGGGCGGAGGCTGCCATCCTGATCTACCACCGTAGTCACAGGAGTGAAAACACCCACCACCCGTAACAATCGTGTTTCCGCTTTCATCGACCCAGCGGAACTTTCCGTTTGTCAGACAAGTGACAAAGCACTGATCGTTCTTCTCACAGCGTTGGCGTAACAAATCAAGAAAACACAGCTCACTGGCATTAAGTTTTACCCCCTCCTTAATCGGAGCATCGCAGCGATTAGCTTGCCCCTCAGCACAGGCAAAACCACTAAAAATAAGGAGAAAAAACATAAAAACTGGCAATCTTATTCGCATGATATTTTTAAACTATCCTGTCGTTATTGCATGAAACCCCAAAGAGCACGTTGCAGGAAGCAAGGCATAAGGCCTATGGCCGCCACGCGGGGGTAAAAGCGGTGCCACCGGCATGTGAAGAGATGTGCCAGTCCTCACTCTTCGGTGCAACCTTCAAGTAAAGAGTTGCCTGTCCTATCTTTCTTCCAACACGCTCAGCGGCACCGAAGGGGCTCAAAAAGCGGTGCTACCTGCAGGTGAAGAATTGTCCATGTCCCCAATCTTACCATTATGCCTATCTCCAATCTGACACCCTTTCTTGGCGTAAGAAATATTGACGGAATGCCACTAAAACTTGCTATAACCGTAATAGTCTTCTAATCGCTTCTATAGTAAGTGCAGATAGTAACGCAAACTGAATATCGGTTGTTGCTAGGAATACCAATAAATCTATTGTTATATTGAAAACAAGCCAAAATAGATCATAAACCCTTCTCAACGAAATAAACTGATAAAATATATTTTTCCTTGCTCTAAACCGAGTTCGAGAACAATCAATAGTTTTTGACTCATCATTTACACATGGTTCTCCAACCGGAACTAGGATTAAGTAATGCAAGAAATGTTTATAATACAACAGCTCAATTATTTTATTTCTGAGAAGATTGGTTATTAAACCCGCTGGAATATGCAGTGTAAGATGCAATTCATTTCCATATTCTGTGCTATCTTCTTTTATCAGCGTTTTATAAGGCGAGACAGAGCCAGTAGTAAGAAAACTTTCCAACAGTTCTGTACCAACAACCATCTCCACTATCGTCAGAACAAACCACTTCCAAAGAGATATTTCTTTCTTTAACTCTGGACTTCGAAAACATACTAACCTTAGATAACTTTCTGTTCGTCCTTTTGCACTATCGATTACTCTATAGTCTTTAGTCATAGTTACTAAAAATCCAAAGTGAAGGTATACAGCGAGCGTTAGAGAGTCCAATCAACGGGCCCAGCCAACGATTCCAGCACCGAAGGTGCGATGCTAAATTTCGTTGTTATTTCTGATTGAATTAAATACTTTAGCTAAATGAGTGGAATAGTAATCAGCATTGCGTTCAACAAATTCTTGAAGAGAGTGATGGCTATCAAAAGATAAAGTTTTTTGTTGAGATTTGAGCTCAGTTATGGCGACATCGTAGTACTCGCAGATGCATTTAAACGCAATACCAAAATCAGGGACAATAGATATTTTCACTGGGTCTATGTACGCCACTCTTTGATCCCTAAAGTCTCTAAGTTATTTCCAGTGATTATCCCATTCAGCTTGATCCATAGATAGCCTATTCTGGATTTTTGATTTGAAATCTTCATGGTCAATAAGAACATTTTTAAAGTGAAGATCATCCTTGTTATTACCAAATAGGTGAGACCAATTAAGTAATGCAATGTCAAAGAAATTATTACATATCAAAATAGGTAGAGTGCCAGGCACATTTTCATACTTTAGCGATTCAAGCCAGCAAAAATGTTGCCTCGCAAACGCCTGAGCTACTAACGTAACTCGTTTTAATTTTGTCGAATCCACATCGGCAGCCTTATAAAAAATTAACGCATTGTTCAGGATGCACAACGACTACAACACCTAAACACGCTCTCTATAATTTAATTTTCCCAACTTGTTGGATAGACATATCCATTCGCTTTAAATAGTTTCTCTTTGACTGCACGCACATAAGAAGCTTCGATACCTATTCCGTTACCCTGTATTTCCTTTGCATATTCTTTGGCTTCTCCAAATATATCTAATGGATTTGATGCACCAGGGTACATGGGGGAATTTGAATCCGGCTCTCTCGTGAGAAGTTCCGTACATAATCGGCTAATATAATCCCTTCTCCTTCTTGCTATTTCGACAATAGTAGAACTTTTTTGTGTCTCATAAGGTGCTAAACTTATCTTTTCAAGCCAATCAGCCTGACCAGCGATAGCGGCAATAATTCTATCGTTTGTCATGAATTTTGGATCTTCAAAACTCCTGCGTCCTCCGAACAGTTTGAAAACCAAAAAGAGACTTACTACAACAATGACTGCCAGTACAATCGGATCCATTTTTTCTCCTTGAAGCCTAACACTCGTATCGTGAACATGCGCATGATGTGCGCTCGCTTTGTTTCGCACCGAAGAAAATCAGAACACGCGAAACTCTTTCACCACAGCCTCCGCTTGGCGCTTCGGCTGCTGCTGAGCGACAAACCAAGCGGCAGGCAAAAAGCCAGAAGCGGCGGCTTCAAAAAGTCCAAAACTAGGGAATGGGGGCGCGAAATGCGGGGCAAATCCCTTTGAAAGCGTATCGGATCGGCGGCCATCATCCCTAATCAGCACCTCGGTAAGCATTAAGAAGACACTGCTCTTCATTAATAAAGACACCGCTCTTCATTAATAAAGACACAGCTCTGGTTGCAGAGTTATATCAGTGACTTCTTAACCTTTGTTTTAGTTGAAAATTAACAAATTTCACTCAATGGACCGATACTACCGTATGACGTTTTAACCGGCAAGCGAAACTCGGCAAGATCGGAGTCTGGTGCCATGGCGCGATCCTCAGAAAATCACCTGAGCAAACCGGCGCCATAAAAAATGGCAGCCGGAGCTGCCATTTTGATTTGATTGTTCACAAGCCTGTATCAGCGCCTGTTTAGGGGTTCGTCATCCCGGGTGTCGTCGGGCTCGAAGGCATGGCCTGTTTGCTCGCGCATCAGGTTGATTTCGGCGCGGTTCTCAACCCAGTAGTCGGCGTTTTTAATGCCGAGTTTCTCAGGATGGAACACAGGGTCTTCACCCTTGCTCTTTTGTGCTTCGTAGTCGCGAAGGGCAACCAGCGCGGGCTTTTGCAGCAGCAGGATGGCGCCTATGTTAAGCCAGGCCATCAGCCCTACGCCTATATCGCCCATGCCCCAGGCCAGATCGGCGGTTTTCACAGTGCCGTACACCACAGAGCTCATCAACGTAAGCTTGAGCAAAAAGTTAAGCCATGGGCGGTTAACCTTGCGGTTAATGTAGGCCACGTTGGTTTCGGCAATGTAGTAGTAAGCAACTATGGTGGTAAAGGCAAAGAAGAACAGCGCCACGGCAACAAACATGCTGCCAACGCCGGGCATCATGCTTTCCATGGCGGTTTGCACATAACCCGGGCCTGCAGCAACGCCCTGAATGCCGGTGTAAAGCGCCGCGCCATCTGGCCCTTCAACGTTATAAAGGCCGGTGATAAGCAGCATAAAGCCGGTGGCAGAGCACACAAACAGGGTGTCGATATACACAGAAAACGCCTGCACCAGCCCCTGCTTGGCAGGATGGCTTACGGCCGCAGCCGATGAGGCGTGTGGGCCTGTGCCCTGACCTGCTTCGTTTGAGTAGATGCCGCGCTTAACGCCCCACATCACAGCAAGGCCGAGGATGGCGCCAAAACCGGCTTCAAAGCCAAAGGCGCTTTTGAAGATAAGCATCAATACGCCGGGCAAGGCACTGATATTAAGCGCAATAATCACGCAGGCCACGATAATGTAACCGAGCGCCATAAAGGGCACCACGGTACTGGCAAACTGGGCGATACGCTTAACGCCGCCGAAGATAATAAAGCCCAGCAGCAGCGCAAGGGATGCGGCGGTTACGTTGGGGTTGATATCAAAGGCGGTTTGCAGACTTGAGCCGATGGAGTTTGCCTGCACGCCCGGCAGCAGCACGCCGCAGGCAAAAATGGTGGCAATGGCAAACAGCCAGGCGTACCACTTCATGCCAAGGCCTTTTTCGATATAAAAGGCCGGGCCGCCGCGGTATTCGCCGTTAATTTTTTCTTTGTAGATTTGACCCAGAGTCGATTCGACGAAGGCGGAGCTGGCACCCAGAAACGCCACCATCCACATCCAGAACAGCGCGCCCGGGCCGCCGAAGGTGATGGCGGTGGCCACACCGGCGATGTTACCTGTACCCACGCGGCCAGCCAGGGTCATGGACAGCGCCTGAAACGAGGACACGCCGGCCTCATTGCCCTTGCCCTGAAACATCAAGCGGATCATTTCGCTTAAATGGCGCAGCTGCAAAAAACGGGTCCGCAGGGAGAAGTAAAGACCCACGCCAAGGCACAGATACACCAGGGCGGGGCTCCAGATAATACCATTGACGGTATTGACCAATTCACTCATGTACAACGACTCCTCTTGTTATATTTGGTATCAGGACCGGACAAGGTGGCTGCCGTCTAATTCCATTTTTATTAAGGGATTACAATTCCAAAATTCAACAATCCCGCAATCTCGCATTGGCTCGAGTCGAGGCTTAAGTCGGGGCCAGTCTCGGGACTTTTGTCTGGGCTTTGTCGGGGCTGGTCTCAGGGCTTGGCCTGTGCCTTCTGCAGCAAAAAACGCCGCTGCCCAAAACCCCATGGGAAAAATAAGATAACGATTCGCTGCAAAGCTTAAAAGAAGTATTTACCCGAATGTTGCAAATTAGCCCAAATGCCGTAATTTCAGCCGTTTTTGGCAAAAATCGAACTATTCAAATGCTTAGGGAAGGTGCGAACAAAAGCGCCGGTCTGGCCGGCGCTGCATGCTGTTTGATAGAGGGCGATGGATAGAGGGAGGCGGAAAGCGGAACGCTGATAGAACAGCTTCAGCTTATTTGCCATCATCGCCCTTGTAGCCTGTCACCATGGCTTTAACAAGGTTCTCGCCGTGGGCGCGGGACGAAAAGTACACGCCACCCAGGTGCAGCAGCACCAGCAGCAGGGTGAAGTTAACAAAAAACTCGTGGATTTCTTCCCAAAACTCCTCGCCTTCGCTCTCGCCGTGTTCATCGTTTTCGGCGCTATAGGCGCGGTAATTGTCATTGTCACGGTCATTGTCGCGGTCATTGTCACGATCATGGTCGCGGTCATTGGCACTGGCGCGGTCATCCTGATCATTGCCGCCTTTAGCCTGCTCGCCTTGAATATTGATGCCAACATCCATATCGCGAGCCTTTTCACCCAAGCCAGGATCGGCTGCGCTCAAAAGCCCCGGCTCACTCAAGCCTGCACTGACAGTCGCCTCGGTTTGCGCAAACGGCCCTTCGCCATCAAAACCAAGCAGCTTAAGACCGCTGAAACCTGTGGCCAGAATCGAGCACAGCAGCGCCACCACCATCAGGCCGCCGGCGGGATTGTGCCCCTCATAATGCTGAGGTTTGCCACTGAAAAGGCTTTTAAGGTACTCAAATGCTTTGAATGGTGAGCGGACAAAGTCGCTGAACCGCGCATGTTTGCTGCCAATAAAGCCCCAGATAATGCGGATAGTTACCAGTGAGACAATAAAATAGCCACTGGCCACATGCACACTTTGCCATTCATCCCCCGACACATAGCTGAGCACAAAGGCAAACAGCAGTGACCAGTGAAAGGTGCGAACCAGTACGTCCCAAACATATTTGCGCTCTTGCATAACATCTTCTCCTGCGTGAATTCCCACTGTGCTGACACAGCACTTTTTGTGATGGAGCACTTTGTAATGAAGCGCTCTGGCCAGTCGCCTGAAGCCAGTCGCCGGCCGCTACAATAATCAGTGCATCTGGGTTGCAGTATCTGCCCGAGCCCTTTGGCAGAACATTGGGCAAATGCCCCATTTACCGGCCTTTGGGACATATGCCGGATAGGTTTGGCGCCGATTTCTGTTGATATTGCGACGCCGCCGATGCCTTAATAACGCAGGCGGCTTTCTTCATTAGCCCGGCAATGCGAGCCTTGGCGAAAAAGCCGGGCTAAGTTGGATTTGATATCAGATAGGTTCAAGGTTCTGCAGGAAGACGCAGGCAGGGATTGGTGGCAACTCGCCCGCTTGCTCAGGCTCTTGCTCAGGTGCTGGCTCAGCCACATAAGAGGCAACGCCGCCGACGATTTTTAAGCTTTTACATTTTTGGATTTTGCATTTTCGGTTTTTACACTTTCGATTTTTACAGCAAGGATACCCAAATGCCCTATCGCGACAGCCTTATCATAGCGCTGCTGTTATTGGTGATGCTGGCAAGCGGCCAGGATCTCTACGCCGACCTCAATTCAGGCGCCTCCCGGCTGCATCTTGTTCAGGAAGGCGTGCTGCTGTTAACAGCCACCCTGCTGCTGGGTTGGATCCTGCTAAGCCTTAGACGGCAAAAGAGCGAAATAGATAATCTGAGATCTGCACTGGCCGAGGCCAAAAGCCTTAAGCTGCCGGATGATAAGGAGTTTCAGGACACCCGCCACCGGCTCTCAGCGCTCATATCCAATCAGTTCAGTAGCTGGGATTTATCCCAGAGTGAAAAAGAAGTGGGCCTGCTTTTGCTTAAGGGCTTATCACTTAAAGAGATAGCCCTGCTTCGCGGCACCGCCGAAAAGACCATTCGCCAGCAGGCCTCGGCGGTCTACAAAAAGGCAGGCGTCAGCGGCCGCCACGGCTTTGCCGCCTGGTTTATTGAGGATTTTCTGTAACCCGTTACTCCGCCAACGCCAGCTAAACCTTTGCAATACTCCCGAAAACCGGCGTGGTTTTAGCTCTGCTTCTCTTTGTCAGATTGACTAAAAAACCAACATTTTCAATTGGTAAAATTCAAAACCCGCGCTACCAGGGAATAGCCGAGCCATCGTAGGCGCGAAAGCTTCCGCTGTCGCGTGGGCTGGCTGAGGCAATAATCTCAATCAAATCAGCAGCAACCCGCTCTGGCGAAAAGAGTTTATCCGCAGGTACCCGTGCCTGAAACGGTGCTGATAAACGGGTGTTGGTGGTGCCGGGGTGCAGCGCCAGCACAGCGCCCTGTTTATGGCTGCGCTGCCACTCGACCGACAGGGTTTTAATCAGCATATTGAGCGCCGCCTTGGATGCGCGGTAGCTGTACCAGCCGCCAAGCCGATTATCACTGATACTGCCAACACGCGCCGACAGCACTGCAAATCTCGGCGCGCGGCTTGCCTTTAATGCGGCGCTGAAGTGCTTGGCAAGCAGGAGAGTTGGCAAGGCGTTAACCTTAAGGTTTTGCATAAAAAAGTCCGCGTCCAGGTCGCTGACTGACTTTTCAGGCCCCTTACTTTTGTTGTGCAGCATGCCCGCGCAGTTTATCAGCCAGTCGAGGCTGTCAAAGCTCGCCGCCAGCGCCTTTACCTGCGCCTCATCGGATGCATCCAAATGGTGCCAGTGAAGCCGCAGGCCATCACTATTTGCACGCGATGTAACATCAACCTGATTCGCTGTGAGTGGCTGCTGATGGGTTGCATGCAGCTTTGCGTCAGTAAAGCTTGTCAGCACAGCATTGACCATGGCAAAACCAATCCCGCCGTTACCGCCGACTATTAACACGTTCATCAGAGCCGCTCCAGGTTTGAAAGGTACTGCTCAGCTGTAGCCAGAATGGCAGCGCGCTGCAACTCATCCATTTTGTACCAGCTGCTGAAAATCATCCCGAGGCGATGATTGTTGCCAAAGCGCTCGGCGTGGCGGTGCAAAAAGTGCCAGTAGAGGCTGTTGAAGGGGCATGAGCCTTCGCCGCTGCGTTTGCCGACCTCGTATTTACAACCACTGCAGTAGTCGCTCATGCGATTGATATAGGCGCCGCTTGCGCCGTAGGGCTTGGTGGCTATGATGCCGCCATCGGCAAAAAGCGCCATGCCGCGGGTGTTTGGCAGCTCAACCCATTCGATGGCATCGACGTAAATGCCAAGATACCAGGTGTCTACCTCGTCGGGGTTGATGCCAGTGAGCAGGCAAAAATTGCCGGTGGTCATCAGCCGCTGAATATGGTGGGCATAGGCATAATCCAGCGACTGACCAATGGCATGGCGCATACAGTTCATGCCTGTGTTGCCAGTCCAGAAATAACCGGGCAGCGGCCGCGACGCCTCAAGGTAATTAAGGCGGGCAAACTCTGGCATATTGGCCCAGTAAATGCCGCGCACATATTCCCGCCAGCCTAAAATCTGGCGTACAAAGCCCTCAATCTGCGCCATGTCGATGGCAGGATTTGCCTGCCAGGCGGCAATCGCGGCCTCTATAACCTCGAGTGGGCTTAGCATCTTGCAGTTAAGCGCAAAGGATAAGCGACTATGATAGAGACTCCAGCCAGCGGGATGCGCGCCTGTCATGGCATCCTGAAACCGGCCAAAGCGCACCAGACCATAACGGCAAAACCAGCCAAGAAGCTGAAGACTTTGCTCGCGATTTATTGGCCACAGCAGCTCATTCGCAGGAGACGCATTCACTGGAGAAAATGCAGCCGCGTCTGTTCCTGCTTTAATGCCTTTATCGAAGCCAGTTGCTATGCCAGTTTCAATACCGGCTTCAATACCAGCACCAAAGCCGCTCTCATCGAAAAGATCCGCCGTATAACCTTGGCCGTGGCTTTGCCCTTGGTGTTGACCAGCAGCTGTTTCAATGGGTGCCAGCCGACCTATATATGGCAAGTTGTGGCGATGAATGCGCGCTAGTATCTCACTGATGTTATTGGCAAACACCAGCGGCTCTGGCACAGATGCCAAATCGGTGCTTTTAAGTTTATTGCGGTTATCGGCATCAAAATTCCACTGCCCGCCCATGGGCTTATCGCCATCCATCAGGATGTTGAAGCGCCGGCGCATCCGCCTATAAAAGCTTTCCATCAGCACATGCCGCCCCTTGGTAAACTGCATGCTGATTTCATCAAAGGGCAGCAAAAAATGCTCGCTGTCCACCATGGCAAAACTGACTGAGCGCTGGGCGGCTTTTGCCGATAAACGAGTTTCCAGCTCGCCCAGTGTGCCAAGCAGTCGGAATTCATCGGGGCGCTGACATTCAAACCGGCGTGCGCCGCTTCGCTCAATCAGCTCAAGCAGTAAGGCGACTGTGCTGCCTGCGCTCTTTGGCGCGGCATCAGCGCCCTTAAGGCAATCGCGCCAGGCGGCGGTATCATCAAGGGTAAGGTGCAGCACCCTGTGTCCGGCGCGGCGCAAACTGGCGGCAAAATCCGCCATGGCCGCAAAAAAGGCGCACAGTTTCTGAATATGATGGGTGACGTAGTGACCTTCTTCGTGAAGCTCAGCAATCACATACAGCACGCCGCTGTCGGTGTTGCTGAACCAGGAGTGATTGGGATTAAGCTCATCGCCAAGAATAAGCCTCAGGGTGTGGCACTCGGGCACCTGACTGAGTGATTGCATAGCATCCTTTTTACCAGCGGAATTAGTTCACCGTGCGGTGCAATATCATGGCAATGGATACGAGGCGTGGCCGAAAACCGATCAGCGCCTGCTATCGTAATGTCGACGGCAATTGGTCAGGCCAAATCCTCACTCAGCCAGTCGGCAAGGTGCTGCCACAGGGTTTGGGCAGCGCGGCTGCGACTGCTGCGGCCAAGGCACACCAGATGCACCGGCAGGGACTCTGGATGCTGCCAGTCAGTAAACAAACGAACCAGTTGTCCCGAGGCGAGATAGCGTCGGACCAGAGAACTGTCTGCCATGATGATACCCGCGCCGCCAAGGGCGAGTTCAAGCACACTGCGGCCGTCGTTGGAGCTGAGCGCCGCCTGCACCCTGTGCTCGGTTATCACTCCGTTTTCATCGGCAAAGCGCCATACATCCATGCAAAGGTTACGGTTACGATAAACAATGCAGTCGTGGGCGCCGAGTTCATCCGGGGTTTGCGGCCGGGGGCGGCGCGACAGATACCCGGGGCTTACATACCAGCCAAGGCGCTTCTCGCCAACCTTGCGCGCCACCAAAGATGAATCCGGCAGCTTACCAACCCGAATGGCGATATCAACGCCCTCTTCAAGCAGATCAACCACTTCATCCCGAAAATCCAGCTCTAGGCTGATGTCGGGATATCGGCTTCGAAGCTCTGAAATACGCGGCAGCAGATATTCGGCCGCAAGCAGGGTCGAGCAGCTCAGTTTTACCCTGCCTGAGAGCGAGGTTTGCTGCCCCACCAGCCAGTTTTCGGTCTCGGTAAGCAGCCGTGACAGGCCATCGGTGGCCCGAAGCAGCGCAGCACCGGCGTCGGTGAGCTTAAGCGCGCGGGTGTTGCGGGCAAACAGGCGCTCGGCACAAAAGTCTTCAAGGGCGGCAATTTTTTTACTCACAGAGGAGCGCGGCAGCGACAACCGCTGCGCCGCCGCCTGAAAACTGCCAAGCTCGGCCACCAGCCGAAACACATAAATCAGCGGCAATTGCTGATGCAGCTCAGCCGGGCGAAAGTCGCGCGGCGCACGGCTCCCGCCTTGAGCCTCATGGGCATGGGTTTCAGAGTAAAAGCCTGTGCCCACCAGCAGTGCATCGGACTGTGTCATCAGTGTTTACCTTTGGGAATCATTGTGTTGCTTCGACGCTATCTAATCAGTGCCGCCAGGCTTAAGTATGCTGAAAAGCACGCTGATACACCACTGGAGATAATCATGAACCCGACTTCCCCTGCGCCAGAGACTAAAACCCTACTCATTACAGGCGCCACTTCGGGCATAGGCTATGCCGCTGCCAGACACTTTATTGAACTGGGCTGGAAACTGGTGATAACCGGACGGGATAAGGCGCGGCTTGAACGCGCCTGTGAAAAGCTTAAGCAGGAAACCGGCGCCGAGGTGCTTGGTATACTGGCCGACAGCGCTGAGCTGTCACATCTGGGCCCGCTGGTGCAAACCCTAGATGAGTGCAACATCCGCCTGGATGGCCTCTTGCTGAACGCCGGCGTGTTTCAGCCCTTTGCGCTGACTGATATGAGCGACGAGCTATACGAGCAGACCATGCAGGTTAACTTCAAAGGGCCACTCTTTACCCTTAACGCCTTGCTGCCAAAGTTAAACCGAGGCGCCAGCGTGGTCTATACCTCATCCATTGCCGTCGATAAGGGCTTTGCCGGCGCCGCCATTTACAGCGCCAGCAAAGGCGCCTTCGAAGCGGCGATGAAAGCACTGAATCTTGAGCTTGCCGGGCAAAAAATCCGCATTAACAGCTTAAGACCCGGGGTAACCCTCACCGAAATTCAGCAAAAAGCCGGTTTCAGTCAGGCACAAATCGATGGCCTCGGCGGACAGCTTGCCGCCACCGCCTTTGGCGACTTTCTGCTGCCAAGCCATATGCTGTCGGCGCTGACGTTTTTACTCTCACCAGGCTCCGAAGGGGTAATAGGCACCACGGTAACGGTGGACGGCGGCTACTGCCTGTGACGTAAACCAGCGGTCGCTTAGATTCAGCGCCGCGGTGCCAACGTGGCCAGCAGCGCTGCCAATTATCTGAATTCAGGCAATGTTGGCGAGCGTCGTCAACGCCGGGCCAATGAAATTCACCTGTTCCGCCCTGCCCGCCATCGAATATTCATACACAGCCCGGTTTTTAAAGTAGGAATTTGCATAAAAATCAAGCCGCTTGCCAAGCAAAAAGGCCGCCACTGCCACATGCAGGCGGTTGGTATTGATGTGCTCAAAGCGTGCAACCTGCTCAAGTAAACTCCAGGCAGACGCCAGATTCTGCGCCCGGGTTTGGCAACCCAACGAAAACAGCTGTGACAGGTCCCTATTATCCGGCGGAATGGCTCTGGCACAGGATTCCACATCAAGCCTGAACGCATTCAGGCTTGCAGTGCCTCGCCTTTGGATCAGCATTGTCATGGCGCGCTTACCGAAATAAAGCCGCAAACGCTTTTTAAGACCCACAGCACCAATCGGCTGACCAAGCAGCCATGGCAATTGCAGTGAAAACGCCATATCGGGATGCAGTGCAACCTCAGGGCCATGGCAGTGTTGCTGCACATGCTCAAAACTGACCCGCTCACGGCAAAAAATACTGACGTTGCAGCCAAGTTGCGACAGTAAGGACTCATGTCCTTCCACGGTACAGGGCAGCAGAATAAGTCGCCTCACTGCGCCATGCAACGCGCGGATAAGAGTCGCAGAGTGGCTGTAGTTGGCGGTAAAAGCACCGCCACCGCCAAGCACCACCACTTTATCGGCAAGCCCCAAATCCTGCGGAGTTTTCCCGCCAAGAATTGCTTTTCGAAGCGCTCGGGGGCTCATCAGCTGATAATTAAGGCCTGCCTGTTCAAACACCTGAAAGCTGGCGGCATTAATCAACGCATCGCCGGCGTTGCCGGGGTTGGGGACAAAAATAAAATCGGAAATATTGTTACGGGTAAAATATTCGGCAATTGACTGCATGGTAAACTCGCTCTTTTTTACGAACGCTATACCAATTAATAACATTTATCAAACTTTTGGGCAACAAAAGGCAGCCAATGAGGCTGCTTTTGCACATTCAAAAATCCGAATCGCGGCCGCCGACTCCAGAGTAAACAAAGCTATTGCCACAGACGTCACGGCTACTGGACTCAGCGCAATCAGGGCGTGTCGGCAAGCACAGGCTCGGGCGATGGCGGCTTAATCCCAAGCAGCTCCGGCAGCACTGTGCCCACCGAAATCGACGAAAGGGTGCCTGTGACTATGCCCACAAACATGGCAATGGCAAAGCCTTCAAGGGCATCACCACCGAGCAGCCACAGCGCGCCGACTGTCATCAGGGTGGTGCCGGAGGTCACCATGGTGCGGGAAAAGGTTTGCGCCACCGCATCGTTATTGATTTGCGTGACCTTAAGCTCGGGCTTTGCCCGCAGCAGTTCACGCATCCGGTCGGCGATGATGATGGAGTCGTTGAGTGAATACCCCAGCACCGCGAGCACGGCGGCAAGTACAGTAAGGTTAAATTCCATCCCGGTCAGGGCAAATACCCCAAGTACCAGCACCACGTCATGCACCAGTGCCAGCAGCGCGCCGCAGGCCAGACGCCACTCAAACCTCAGTGACAAATAACCCATGATGCACAGCATAGCCACCAGCACAGCAAGCCCACCCTGCTCATACAGCTCCTCACCGACCTGGGATGATACCGAGTCGCTGTCAAGAAGCTGCATGCTCTCATCCACCTTGAACAGCGCCGCCTTGAGGTTATCAAGGCCGGCACTGTCGAGTTGATTGCCCATGCGGATAACAAAGCGCCCGGGCTCAGTTTCCACCACCGACAAACTGCCCTTGGCCACCGACTGCAGCGCAGTTTCGATGGCATTGACCTGAGTATCCGTGGCCATGGCCACCTCGGCGTAGGCGCCGCCGGTAAAATCCAGCCCAAGATTAAAACCGCGTATGCCAATCAGCGCCACACAAAGCAGCATCAGCAGCACAGAGAACAGGCTCATCAGGTGGCGAACCTTGGTTAAATTTACTGATTTCATTGTTAAATCCTCACCGCTTTACGCTGTTCTTTGCCATAAACCCAATTGATGATGATGCGGGAGAGCAAAATCCCGGTGACCATGGAGGTCACCAGCCCAAGCCCGAGCGTGAGGGCAAAGCCCTGCAGCGGCCCGTTGCCGATGGCGTACAGCACCAGAGCGGTGATCATGGTGGTGAGGTTGGCATCGAGAATGGTGCCAAAGGCGCTGTCAAAACCGCGCTCGATGGCGAGCGCCATGCTGCGGCCTTCTTTCATCTTGTCGCGGATCCGCTCGAAAATCAGCACGTTGGTATCAACCGCCATACCGACCGTCAGCACCAATCCGGCAATGCCGGGCAAGGTCAGTACGGCCCCGGGAATAAGGGCTATCAACCCAAGCAGCATGGTGAGGTTGGCAAGCAGCGCTACGTTGGCAACCCAGCCAAGACGCCTGTACCAGAGCGCCATAAACACAAGGGTCGCGCCAAGACCAAGCGCCAGCGCCGCAAAACCATTGCGGATATTTTCGGCGCCAAGGCTTGGGCCAATGGTGCGCTCTTTCTGGATGGTGACAGGCGCCGTCATCGAGCCTGCCCGCAGCAACATGGCCAGCTCCTGCGCTTCCTGATGACTGCCAAGGCCTGTAATCGAAAAGCGGCTGCCGAGCTGCGAATTGATAGTCGCCACCGAAATCACCTTGCTGACCTTTTCACTGCCCCGTTCGCTTGCGATATATTCGCTGTAACGGGTGGCCATTGGCTTACCTATGTTATCGCGTGAAAAGTCCGACATGCGCTTGCCGCCTTCGGCGTCGAGCACTATGTTCACCGCCGGTAACCCCATCTCGTCACTGCCAGCACGGGCATCGATGATATGCTCGCCGCCAAGCACGCTCTGACGCGAAATACCGACATGGGTGTTTTCAAACGGCTCCTGAATGCCGCTGTCGCTCAAACTGTGGAACGACAAACTTGCCGTGGCGCCCAGCACCCGCTTGGCTGCCACCGGGTCCTGTACACCCGGCAATTCAATCAAAATGCGGTTTTCGCCATGGCGCTGCACTATCGCCTCGGTAATGCCAAGCTCCTCAATCCGGCCGCGCATAATGGTCAGGTTTTCATGCACTGTGCGCCGGGTCAGCTCCGCGCGTGCGGCATCGGTGAGGGTAAGTAGCCAATCGGTGTCACGGCGCTCAATCTGCCAGTCAGGATAATTGGCATAAAGCCACACCTTGATGCGGCCAAGTGCCTCATCTGTGCCGACCAGGCGCGTCGCCTCAGGCTTGGTTTGGGCAAGGCCTGGCTCTTTGGTGAGGATGAGATTTCTGATCCCCTGATCCTTAGCCTGAGCCTGCTGCCGCGCCTGCTCACGAATGGCAGAGCGCAGGCTGTCGCCCTGGGCGTCAAACACCGGCTTAAGGTCAACCTGCATCAAAAATTGCACCCCGCCGCGAAGGTCTAGTCCAAGCTTGATAGGGCTTGCACCAACTGACTGCAACCAGGCAGGCGCCGCCGAGGTCATCGACAGGGTAATGGCATCGGCCTTAAGGCTTTGCCCGGCAAGCAATTGCCTCGCCTGCATCTGGCGGCTGGCATCCTTGAGGGTAACCAAAAGCGCATCCTTTTGAGGCGTGATGGCAAGCACTTCGATACCGGCGCGGTTTAAGGTTTGACTGACTTCGGTTTCTTTGAGGCCTGTGGCCTTGGCGAGTGTCAGCGACGCGTGCTCGCCATAGAGGCTCGGCAGTGCCGACATGGCAAATATCAGCAGTGCCACTATCAGCACCAGCACCTGCCACGGCGAGTTGCTGTTAAGGGGTTTACGGCCGGCATCAGTGCGCCCGCCACTCTTTAATAATTGATCGGTAAGCATAACTTTTTCTCGTGATAGGGAACCGCGAGCCCGGCCATAGCAATAGCCAAGGCTGACGATTCAATCGACGTCAGGGAAAATTAACGGCAAATCACAGGGAAAAAGTCAGGCGCTTTGGACAAAGCGGAATCTGAGGTTAGCGTCTTTCCAGCCGCCGCAGCGCAGCGAATTCTGGCCGACAAAGTCAGGCCAATTGCGCTGGGGCGGCAAGGCCTTCACAGTTTGGGGTAATAACGATGGGGATGGCGGCAGCAAAAACTCCACCATAAGCACATACTCGGCCCTGAAATCCCGCTGCCATAATTGCTGCAGCAACTGCGCACGATAGCCGCGCTCACTGCTTAATTTGGGCGAAGGGAAGGAATTATCCTGGGCCTGACCTGCGGCGAAACCTGTTTTCGGCGTTAGCGCAGACGAGAAAATATCCGGCGTGTGAACCGCCGAAAACACATCTATATCGGCATCAGCCTGGGATAGAGGTGCTGTCTGGATATGCGCCGGAGCCTGAGAAGAGGCTGAAGTCTCGATATCGCCATCATTGATAACTGACACAGCCTCGAGCGCTACATTTATAACGGCTTTTGTAACAGCATTGGCAACAGTATTTGAAGCAACATTAACCGCAGAGTTGAGCACCAGATCGGACTGGCGCGGGGCAATCCGAGTATCGGTAAATTCAGTCGATTCGGAAAAGTCAGCAGCCGCGTAAGTATATGCTTTCGCACAGGCAACACTGGCCCACACAGAAAATAACACTGTGAGGCAAACAAGCACTGCATGGCGGAAGGATTGAGTCACGCTGATTTCACTTTATTTCCACGGCACTGTAATTCCAATGCCCAGCTTTACAACAGCAAGGCATTCCCAGAAAACAGGCGCGTGGGTTCGGGTTATAAACCAATATGGGGACAAAATTACCGATTTCAACCGGGTCTATTGATAACTCCCCAAAGTGCCTTGATTAAGCGCGCTTTCCTTGGCTTCCTTAGCTTCTTTGGCTTCTTTGCCAAGGCTTCACCAAACCTGTGCCTTACCTGCACTTTACCTGCATTTTCCCTTAGCGTTGCCAACATGGTACGCCCCACAGCTTTGCCAGAGTGCCAATTGCTGAGTCTGTTCAGAATCTGTTCTGGGTCAGTGCAGACCAAGGCTGTTAGAGGTTATCAGAGTAACCCCTGCTCCAGCGCCGCAAACAGCAGGTCTTCATCACTGCTTAGCTTATCAAGCAAAGTATCCCGCAGCGCCTTTACCGCCAGCGACTCCTCATCCGAGCCATGACTGAGTGTGGCGTAACGTTTGACATCGGTCAGGGTAAGTTGGCGCTCAAGCATGGCGCGGGCCTCGGTAAGTTTGGCGTAATGCATAGCAGCGGCTCCAATAAGTCATAATGATTTAGCACGGGCTTATGCATGGCACTCCGCCTGCTCCCAAACGACTTTCAAGCCCTGAACTTTGATAACACGTTGCCGCCAGCTTGCCAACGCAATAAAAAACGCACCGCCTGCTGACGGTGCGTTTTGGCCGCTAATACATGACGTTACCTGTAGCGCTATTGCAGTCTTGCTTTGGCTGCCTAGCTCAGGTGGCCTTGCTTTGACTGCTGCTCTTAGGCTGACGAGCTTTGGCTATCGCCTCTAAATGCCATCTATGATGCGCCGAAAATACTAGCCATCGAAATTGGCGGCTTACACAGTCGTGCGGCAGCTTTTCCTCAAAGAGTGAAGCGCCCCACTATGCCCGACAGGGTTTGCGACATCTTGCTGATGCCGTCGGCGGCGGTCTGCACCTGCTCACTGCCCTCGGCATTTTTTCGCGCAAGCATACTGATTTCTTCAACGCTCAGGTTGATGGTATTCACCACAGTTGTCTGCTCCTCTGCAGCAACGGCGATTTGATGGTTCATATCACGGATAGCCATGACTGAATCAGCAATGGCACCAAGGGCTGCAATCGCTTTATTGGCTTTTTCCGAAGTTTGAGTGGCCTCGGTGACATTCACTTTCATGGATTCCACCGAGCGCCGGGACTCAGCCTGCAAACGGCCAATCAGCGCCTGAATTTCGGCGGTACTGTTTTGGGTGCGGCTGGCAAGATTACGCACTTCATCGGCAACCACAGCAAAACCACGCCCCTGCTCGCCGGCGCGGGCGGCTTCAATGGCCGCATTCAGGGCTAGCAGGTTGGTTTGCTCGGCAATACCGCGGATAACCCCAAGAATGGAGCCCACGTTATCGGTTTCTTTTTCAAGATTTTCGATAATGCCGCTGACATCGCCAATGCTGTCAACGAGGGATGCAATGCTGCGGCGGGTATCTTCCACCACCCCCATACCGTCCTGGGCATGATGATCGGCTTCTGATGCCATTTCCGAGGCGCGCTGGGCATTCTGGGCTATGTCATCCACAGTGTGAGTCATCTCCTGCATGGCAGACGCCGTTTGCGCCAGTTGGTCGGCCTGAGACTCAGAATTCACCCGGCTCTCACGGGTCACATTGGTCATACCCGCCGATGAGTTGCCAAGGCTACGCGAGGCGTCACTGAGTTCAGCCACTATGGTGCGAAGGTTACCTGTCATCTCAGCCATGGCGGCATACACGCCGGTCGCCCCCGCAGTTTGAAAACTCATCCCAAGCTTGCCGGCGGCAATCTCCCGCGCAATGCTGGCCATTTCCCGCGGCTCGCCGCCCACCGGAATCCGAATGCCCTTAACCACGGTATAAGAAAGCCACAGCGCCATGACCAGCGCAATCACTGACACAATGAGTACTGTGGTAATTGCCGATTCACTCTCCTGATGCGCATGGGGACCAAGCTCATCCTGCTTGGATTGGATTTGCGCCCTGTAGTCCCCCAGTAACTTGGCGACCTCAGGCCCTATCTGATTAAGCCCGTTGGTAATTCGCTCGTTTCGCTCGCTGATAATCTGGTGCACTGTGGCAAAAGACTGACGAAACTTGGGTAAAGCATCGCGCAGGCTTTGAACCTTGGAAGCGGAAGTGGAAAAGCCGGTCACCGATGTGAGTTTATCGAGCGCAAGCTCCATCGCCGAGAGCTCCTGATTGGCGCGTTCAAAATCTTCTTCTGTGTTGGAAATGAGATACTTGGCAGCATAAAGCCTTGCCAGCATAAGTTTTTCAAGGGTGCCGGTGGCGGCGAAAATGCCTTCGGCATTACCTTCCTGATGCAAGCTTTCGATGATAGCACTGGTGGTCTGGCGCATAGCCAGCCCTGTGGGCTCAAGCACCTCAGCCACTTCTTTGTTACGCCTGCCAAAATCGCCGACAACCTCATCAAAGGTGGTGCGGTATTTATCAATCAAGCGTTCGGAGTCGAGCAAATAGCGTTTTCTGTCATTGTCTGTTTCTCTGTCGTTAGCCTGATTAAAGACTTCGACGAGACTGCCCATATCGCTTCGATAGGACTCAAGCATTTTGGTGTCGGGGGTTTTAAGATATCTGAGCACATCAACCCGAACTTTGAGTAGCCCGGATTCGGCTTTGCTAGCGGCATTGGAGCTGATCGCCAGCTGCCGATAGTCGGTAAAGTTACCGTATCCCGCCTGCAGGCCGTGGTAGCCAACCCCGGTAACAACCAGAAGCAGCAGCAACACAGCCCCGAACGAAAAGTACAGCTGTTGGGATAGTTTAAGATTAGAAAACATACCAGCGCCTCGCGTACGTTAATGAATATCTAACCCCGTCCCTGGCTGTAACACCTCAAAGATAAGCATTGGCCAGCAAGGGCAGAAAATCAAACCCACAACCGACGCCGCAACACCCAAAAAGAAACACAACAAAAACATCTCAGCAACATTCAAAGCAACAATAAAACCAACCGCCTAGCCATTGTTAAGCATTGTTTACAAATATAACGCACACTCATAGATACAAAACCTGAAAAACATCAATTTTTAAGGATTATTTAAGGATCGAAGGGTTATATCGCCTGCTCGCAATGAATTTGCAACACACAAAAAACATCTACACACATTGCGAAAACACTTCCGAGGGCCTCCGGTAACAGTTTTGGAGCGTTTACTTGGAAATAATTATAAAGTTCAAGGAGATGTAATGAAGAACTCTAAGACATTGACAGCAAACGCTGTTCGTATGGGAATACTCGCGCTTTCATCAACACTGATTTTCCCTGCGATGGCTGAAGAAGCAGAAAAGCCAACAGAACGAATCGAAGTCACCGGCTCCAAAATCAAACGTATCGGTGAATTGTCACCAACCCCAATCACAGTAATTACCGGCGACACCATGGTTGATGCCGGTATCACCAACGTCGCAGGCTTGCTCGAAGAGCTGCCGTCAGCGACCACCGGTCTTTCACCTGAAACCACCAACAACAGCGTGTTCGCCAACGGTCTGAACAACGCCGACCTGCGCGGCATGGGTACAGATCGGACACTGGTACTGGTAAATGGTCGCCGCTTCGTATCAGGCTCGCCAACCTCAAGTGCCGTTGACCTGAACAACATTCCGACCTCTATCATCGAGCGCATCGAAATCAGTACCGGTGGCGCTTCTGCCGTATACGGCTCTGACGCTGTTGCGGGCGTGGTAAACATCGTCACCAAAAAATCCTTTGATGGTTTTGAAGTTGACGCATCAACCAGACAGCCTTCGCAGGACGGCGGCGAATCAAGCTACGCCTCTTTCACTTTCGGTAACGAGCTGGATAAACTGAGCTTTATCGGTAACGTGTCGTACACCAAAGATGAGCAGCTGCGCGGTGACCAACGCTCTTTCATCCGCAACGGCGTGCTGTCTTACGATCATCCTGACAACGTAGACAATACCGACGGTATTCCACGTCGTACCATTCTGGGTGAAGGTCAATCTTCGCTGTTTATTTACAGCAAAACCGGTGACTTTTTTGCCCCGGGTGGCCACTATGTCTTTGCCGACAACGGCGATATCCGTGAGTTTGAAGCCAACGACTTTTATCCCGCCAGTAAAACCCAGGGCAGCCGTAACACCCAGTACTACACAGGTGAAGGCGATGGTTATAACTTCCTCGAGCACAAGTATGTAAGAACCCCGCTTGAGCGTATTAACGCCATGGGCAACTTTACTTATGATTATGCCGATGATCACAGTGTCAGCCTGGAATTGCTCTACTCCGACACCCACGCCTACGGCGAGTCATCACCGGCGTTTTTCTCTTTTGCAAGACAACGCACCGACAACCCTCTGCTGACCGAGCAAGCAAGACAATTCTTCCAAGACAAGGGCATGCAAACCTTTAACGCCTACTACCTTGGCAGCGCTTTTGGTAACCGTAAATATGACCAGCAGCGCGATACGGCCCGAGCTTCTTTAAGCTTCGAAGGTGGCATTTCTGAGAGCTGGAGCTATGATGCTTACGCCCAGTTTGGTCAGGTAAAACAGCACACTGAATTCCAGGGCGAAGTGTTAACCGCAAAACTGCGCGAGGCCCTCGACGCCGGTCTCTATAACGGCCAAATCGTTTGTGCCAAGCGTGACGCAGCGGGTAATGTGATTGGCGCGGTTGAAGGCTGTACTCCCGCCAACATTTGGGGTAAAGACCTAGTAAGCCAGCAATCCCTCGATTACTTCTCCACCGTTGCTGAGCGTGAAGCCACCATCGAACAAACTGTGTTCGGTGCAACTGTTTCCGGCGATGTGTTCGAACTGCCAGCGGGTACCGTAGTGACTGCATTCACCTACGAATACCGCAAAGAAAGCTCTGTTACAGAGCCAGATGAGAACATGACCAAAGGCCTTATCTTCGGTAACGCTTCTGAAGCCATGAATGGCGGCTTCAGTGTTAACGAGGCCGCGGTGGAAGTTTCTGTGCCACTCATCTCTGATGTATTCCTCATCAGTGACCTGACACTGGAAACGGCCTACCGCTTCATGGATTACTCTGAAGTGGGCCAGGAAGATGCGTGGAAAGCAAGTCTGAACTGGACCGTGAGCGACGACCTGAAGTTACGCTTCAACAAATCCAAGTCAGTTCGTGCACCTAACATTTCTGAGCTTTACAATCCGAAGAGCCAAACTTACGCAGGTTTCAACGACCCCTGTGAGCAAGGTCAGATTGATAACGCCGGTCAATATAAAGACAACATCGTGGCAAACTGCCGCGCGGCAGGTATCCCTGTGGGTTGGGCGCCATCAAACAATTGGAAATCGACCAACCACCCAGGCTTCATCGTAGGTAACACCGATCTGTCTGCTGAAATCGCCAACGACATCACTATCGGCTTTGTCTACACCCCTCAGTATCTTGAAAACTTCTCGGTAACAGTGGATTACTGGGAATTCGATATGGAGGATATGATCACCTATCCAAGCGCTGCGCAGATTGTTTCCGGCTGTTATGAGTCAGAAAGCCTGGATAACCCCTATTGCGCCCTGATTGAGCGTACCCCAGGCACTCTGGAAATCGACAACTTCTACCAGAAGCCAGTGAATGCCGCGACGTCAAACCTTAAGGGTACTGACTTTGAAGTGAACTACGGGTTCGATACCGGCTTCGGTGATTTTGACCTGCGCTTACTCGGTACCTACCTTGAGAACCGCGAGCACAACACCACAGGTAAAGAGGAAGATTACCGTAACACCACCGGCAACTATAACAATCCTCGTCTGAAGATGCGCTTTACTGCCAACTACAGCATCGATGATTTGGGCCTGGCGTTAACCTCTAACTACCGTCATCACACCCGTTTGAGCAACGACTGGACGCCGGAAGATAACGACTATAACGAAGTTCCCTCTTACATCAAGTGGGATCTGACCGGTCGTTATAACATCACGGACGCACTGCAGGTTCGTGCCGGTGTACTGAACCTGTTCGATGTGGAGCCACCTCGTAACCCAGCTACCTACGATCAAGGTGCTTACTTCGATCTGGATGGCCGTACCTACACCCTGGGCGTGAACTACAAGTTCTAAGCCCGCTGAAGAGCCCTGAGTGCAGGGCTCTTTTCTCCGAGCACCATTCCCTGATTAACACCCACGAAAAAGCCACCCATTCGAGTGGCTTTTCTTTTTCGATATGGATACCTTGTGCAAGGTATAAGCTGCAAGCGCTAGACCTAAATGCTCCGTCTTATCTGGGTTCTCTTGCAGCTGTTCTTCGGCCTGTTCTACACTGCGTTCGTCTCCCAGTTATTTTCCGGGAAAACAGCCACAAACAAGCCCCCTGTCATTAAGATGGCCTTTCATTTTGATATGGATGATTTGCACAAGGCATAGGCTGCAAACGCTAAACCTAAAAGGCCGCTATCATCTGGATTCTATTTCAGCAGCGCTTCTGCCTGCTCTTCTTCGCTATTTTTTCCAAGCTAACAGACACAAAAAAGCCACCCGCTTGGGTGGCTTTTCATTTGGCGCGGGGTGACTCCGCTTAGCGATTAGGCCTGTGACTTCTTCACGCGCTCGTGCAGCTCTTGTACCGAGGCAACCTTGTTGCGGTCGTCGGCGTTGTGAGCCATACAGTTGGCGAAGGCGGCGTTCAGGGTGGTGGTGTAGTTCACCTTGTAACGCAGCGCAGCGCGGCGCAGCTGGCGTGAATCTTCGATGGCCTGACGGCCTTCGGTGGTGTTCACGATATAGGCGTACTCACCGTTCTTGATGCGGTCAAGAATGTGTGGACGGCCTTCGTGCACCTTGTTCACCAGGCGTGGGTTGATACCGGCTTCACCCAGTACCACGGCGGTGCCGTGGGTGGCGTCAAGCTCGTAACCCAGCTCCAAGAGCTTGGCGGCGAGGTCGGCAACCTTCTTCTTGTCGCTGTTACGCACAGACAAGAGGGCGCGGCCAGAACGTGGTACGTCCTTGATTGAGCCGAGCTCTGACTTGGCATAGGCCTCGGCGAAAGTATCGCCCACACCCATTACCTCACCGGTAGAGCGCATTTCAGGGCCGAGCAGCGGGTCAACACCCGGGAACTTGTTGAAAGGCAGTACCACTTCTTTCACTGAGTAGAAAGGCGGGATCACTTCCTTGGTAAAGTTCTGCTGCTTGAGGCTCTGACCTGCCATCACACGGGCGGCAATCTTGGCCAGTGGCACACCGGTCGCCTTGGACACGAATGGCACGGTACGGGCGGCACGCGGGTTAACTTCAATCATGTAGATTTCGTTATCTTTCACCGCGAACTGCACGTTCATCAGGCCAACTACGCCAAGCTCGAACGCAAGCTTGGTCACCTGCTCACGCATCTCATCCTGAATTGCCTTGGACAGGGTGTATGGAGGCAGCGAACAGGCAGAGTCACCGGAGTGAACACCCGCTTGCTCGATGTGCTCCATGATGGCACCGATAACCACGGTTTCGCCGTCACACACCGCATCGATATCCACCTCGATGGCGTCATCGAGGAAGCGGTCCAGCAGTACTGGCGAGGCGTTGGATACGCTTACCGCTTCGTTGAAGTAGCGGCGCAGGTCCTGCTCGTCATACACGATTTCCATCGCGCGGCCACCCAGTACATAGGATGGACGAACTACCAGTGGGTAACCGATACGCTCGGCGGCAATTACAGCGCCTTCCACCGTGGTGACAGTGTCGTTTTCAGGCTGCTTGAGACCAAGACGCTTGATGGCCTGCTGGAAACGCTCACGGTCTTCGGCGCGGTCGATGGCGTCAGGGCTGGTACCGATAATAGGCACACCGGCGGCCTCGAGGGCACGGGCCAGCTTAAGCGGCGTCTGGCCACCGTAGTGCACGATAACGCCTTTTGGCTTCTCGATGCGGACGATTTCCAGTACGTCTTCCAGGGTCACTGGCTCGAAGTACAGACGATCTGAAGTGTCGTAGTCGGTAGAAACGGTTTCAGGGTTACAGTTAACCATGATGGTTTCATAACCGTCTTCACGCAGCGCCAGCGCGGCGTGTACACAGCAGTAGTCGAACTCGATGCCCTGACCGATACGGTTTGGACCACCGCCCAGCACCATGATCTTGTCTTTGTCGGACGGATTGGCTTCGCACTCTTCCTCGTAGGTGGAGTACATGTAAGCGGTGTCGGTGGCAAATTCGGCGGCGCAGGTATCCACGCGCTTGTATACCGGGAACACATTAAAGCGCTCGCGCAATTTGCGGATTTCACCTTCGCTGATACCAAGCAGTGCACTCATGCGCGCATCGGAGAAGCCCTTGCGCTTGAGCTTACGCAGGAAGTCAGCATCGATACCGGCAACTCCCACTTCTTTAACTTTGGCTTCGAGCTGGATGATTTCTTCAATCTGCACCAGGAACCAACGGTCGATGTTGGTCAGGGTGAAGATGTCGTCCAGAGACAGACCGGCACGGAAGGCATCGCCAATGTACCAGATACGGTCTGCGCCCGGCTCTTTGAGCTCGTGGCGGATTTTTTGCAGCGCATCGGCATCGTTCAAATCAACGATAGGATCGAAACCGTTACGGCTCACTTCGAGGCCACGCAGGGCTTTTTGTACCGACTCCTGGAAAGTACGGCCGATGGCCATGACTTCACCCACAGACTTCATCTGAGTGGTCAGACGGTCGTTGGCGCCGGCGAATTTTTCGAAGTTAAAGCGTGGCACCTTGGTCACCACGTAGTCGATGGACGGCTCGAAGGACGCTGGAGTGCGGCCACCGGTGATGTCGTTCATCAGCTCATCGAGGGTGAAACCCACGGCGAGCTTGGCAGCGACTTTGGCAATCGGGAAGCCGGTTGCTTTAGAAGCCAGTGCAGATGAGCGCGATACCCGCGGGTTCATCTCAATCACGACCATACGACCGGTTTTCGGGCTGATCCCGAACTGTACGTTGGAGCCGCCGGTTTCTACACCGATTTCACGCAGTACCGCCATAGAGGCGTTACGCATGATTTGGTATTCCTTGTCGGTGAGGGTCTGGGCAGGTGCCACAGTGATGGAGTCACCGGTGTGCACGCCCATGGCGTCGAAGTTTTCGATGGCGCAGACGATGATGCAGTTGTCGTTGCGGTCACGCACCACTTCCATCTCGTACTCTTTCCAGCCGATGAGCGACTCGTCAATCAAAAGCTCGTTGGTTGGAGACAGTTCGAGACCCTGAGAACAAATTTCTTCGAACTCTTCCTTGTTGTAGGCGATACCGCCGCCCGAGCCACCCATGGTGAAGGATGGACGGATAATACAAGGGAAGCCAACCTGGTCGAGTACCGCGTAGGCCTCTTCCATGCTGTGGGCGATACCGGCGCGTGGACACTCAAGGCCAATCTTCTTCATGGCTTTGTCGAAACGGGCGCGGTCTTCGGCCTTGTCGATGGCATCGGCAGTGGCACCGATCATCTCGACGTTAAACTCTTTCAGTACGCCTTTGGCTTCCAGCTCCAGCGCACAGTTAAGCGCGGTCTGGCCGCCCATGGTGGGCAGAATGGCGTCAGGACGCTCTTTCTTGATAATGTTGCGTACCACTTCCCAGTGAATTGGCTCGATGTAGGTGGCATCGGCCATTTCAGGGTCGGTCATGATGGTGGCCGGGTTGGAGTTCACCAGGATGACGCGGTAGCCTTCCTCGCGCAGGGCTTTACAAGCCTGGGCGCCGGAGTAGTCGAATTCACAGGCCTGGCCGATAACAATCGGGCCAGCACCCAGGATAAGAATACTTTTTATGTCTGTACGTTTTGGCATTGCTTCAATCTTCTCCAGCTCGGCTTACTTGGCGTTCTTGCGAAACTCTTCAATCAGGTCGATGAAGTGGTCGAACAGCGGGGCGCAGTCGTGTGGGCCGGGGCTGGCTTCTGGGTGACCCTGGAAGCTGAATGCCGGCTTGTCGGTGCGGTGAATGCCCTGCAGCGAACCGTCGAACAGTGACTTGTGGGTCACCTTGAGGTTGGCTGGCAGCGTGGCCTCATCCACGGCAAAACCGTGGTTCTGGCTGGTGATCATCACAGTACCCTTTTCAACATCACCCACAGGGTGGTTGGCACCGTGGTGACCAAACTTCATCTTCAGGGTCTGGGCGCCACTGGCAAGGCCAAGGAGCTGGTGACCCAGACAGATCCCGAATACCGGGATGTCAGTCTTGAGGATTTCCTGGATTGCGGCGATGGCGTAATCACATGGCGCTGGGTCGCCAGGGCCGTTAGACAGGAACACACCGTCCGGATTCATCGCCAGCACTTCGCTGGCCGGGGTCTTGGCGGGTACCACAGTCACGTCACAGCCACGGTCAACCAGCATACGCAGGATGTTGGTCTTCACACCGTAGTCGTAAGCCACGACCTTGTACTTGAGTTCAGATTCTGGGGTGTCTGAAGGCAGACCGCTTTCCAGACGCCAGCTGCCTTTGCGCCACTGATAGCGCTCGGCGGTAGTCACTTCTTTTGCCAGATCCATGCCTTTGAGGCCTGGGAAGGCTTTGGCCGCAGCCAGCGCTTTATCAGCGTCCTGTTCACCTACCAGAATACAACCGGCGAGCGAGCCCTTTTCACGCAGGATACGGGTCAGCTTACGGGTGTCGATATCGGCAATACCAACCACGTTGTTGGCCTTGAGATAATCGCTTAAGGATTGGGTAGAACGGAAGTTGCTGGCAAGCAGAGGAAGATCACGAATAATCAGGCCACAGGCGTGGACTGCATTGGATTCAGTGTCTTCTTCGTTAGTGCCGGTATTGCCAATATGGGGGTAAGTCAGGGTGACTATCTGGCGAGAATAAGAAGGATCCGTCAATATCTCTTGATAGCCTGTCATTGAAGTGTTAAAAACGACTTCACCAACAGCAATTCCATCTGCACCGATTGCAGTGCCTGAGAACAGGGTTCCATCTTCGAGTACGAGTAAGGCAGACTTTGTCAACGCGACCTCCGAAAGAGCCAAGTCATTGTTATTTGAAGAATTATTTCGATTAAATTACCAAGTTTCCGCAAAACACGAAATTTTGACAAATTCCAAGGATTATATATGGAATATGCGAACTCGTCTATAGTTTGCGGCTTACTCTCATAAAAAAACCGCTCAATGGCGGTTTTTTCGATCAACTCAATCCCAATACCTGCTGCATGTCATACAGGCCGGGCTTTTGCTCCGCCAACCACTTTGCGGCGCGCATGGCACCATTGGCAAAGGTCATACGGCTGGATGCTTTATGGGTAATTTCCAGACGCTCGCCGATATCGGCAAACATGGCGGTGTGCTCGCCCACCAGATCGCCGGCACGCACGGTGGCAAAGCCGATGGTCTGACGATCGCGCTCGCCTGTGATACCTTCGCGGCCATACACGGCGACTTTTTCAAGGTCACGACCGAGGGTCTTGGCGATCACTTCACCCATTTTCAGCGCAGTACCGGACGGCGCATCTTTTTTGTGTCTGTGGTGACCTTCGATGATTTCGATGTCGGTGTACTCACCCATCACCTTGGCAGCCACTTCCAGCAGTTTCCACATCAGGTTAACGCCAACAGACATGTTGGGCGCCATCACCACCGGGGTTTCTTCCGCCAGCGCAACAATCTGCTCTTTTTGAGCATGATTAAAGCCGGTAGTGCCAATGACTATGGCCTTGTTGTGCTTTACACACCACTCAAGGTTTTGCAGCGTTGACTCGGGCGAGGTGAAATCAATCAGCACATCAAACTGCTCGACCACCGCATCCAGACTATCGACCAGCAGCACACCCTGTTTGCCAATGCCAGCCATTTCACCGGCATCGGCACCAATCAGCGTCGAACCCGGACGTTCAATGGCCGCACCCAGCACTATGCCGTCATGGTTGCCACAGGCTTCGAGCAGGGCACGCCCCATGCGGCCGCTGGCGCCAATAATCGCAACCCGTACTTGTGCAGTCATCTTTAACTCCCTTTATCACAAAAAAACGCCCGAGCATTGCTCAGGCGCTTAACATCAAACAATATCCAGAAGCTCTACTTCAAAAATCAAAGTGGAGTAAGGCGGGATAGACGCGCCGGCACCACGCTCGCCGTAGGCCAAGTGGAAAGGCACGTACAGCTTGTACTTGGCGCCCACGTTCATCAGTTGCAGCGCTTCGGTCCAGCCGGCAATCACGCCAGAAACCGGAAACTCGGCTGGCTGACCGCGCAGCACTGAGCTGTCAAACACGTCACCGCTGATGAAAGAACCGTGGTAGTGAGTACGTACGGTAGACTCGTAAGTTGGCTTGGCGCCGTTGCCTTCGCTCAGCACTTCGTACTGCAGACCGGATTCGGTCACAAACACGCCATCACGCTTGGCGTTGTCAGCCAGGAAGTTCTCGCCTTCGGCGATGGCGGCTTCAGCCGCTTCTTCCTGAGCTTCTTGCAGACGGCGGCTGATCTCGGTAAAGGCTACCTGCAGATCGCGCATGGAAACGGCACTTTCTTTGCCGTCAAATGCATCGGCCAGACCTGCCTGAACAGCAGGAATATCAAGGCCTTCAAAGGAGTTTGCGGCCAGTTGCTCACCCAGCTGACGGCCTACGCCGTAGCTTGCCTGCAGCTCAACGGTGCTGAATTTTTCAGACATAATTCGAATTCTCTTGAACGGACGTAAAAATATCGGCAGGCATTCTACCACAGAATGCGCCGCACGGGCGAAAAAGCTCCCGCTTATTTAGTCATTTGACAAGTCTTTACCCCGCTGGCCCTCGCTGCCTCATAAAGCGGCATCACCTGCTGCTCGAGTCTGGCCAAATCACGGATGCGGGTATTATGTGAAGGGTGGGTGGATAACAGCTCAGGCCCCTGTGCGCCGCCCGCCTTGGCCATGTTTTGCCAAAGTACAGTGCCGGCTCTGGGGTCAAAACCGGCGCGGGCCATCAGCTCCAGCCCCATCACATCGGCTTCACTTTCCTGCTCGCGGCCAAAAGGCAGAATGTAGCCCACCAGCGCCCCAAGGCCGAGCGCTGCCATATAAAGGTCACGATTGGCGATGCCGCCTGCGCCGAGCGCCACATTGGCAAGCTGCAGGCCAGTGCCAGTCATTTGGGCACGGGACACCTGCTCATTGCTGTGCTGCGCCAGCACATGGGCGACCTCGTGGCCAAGCACTACCGCCAGTTGATCCTGATTTTCGGCCACTTTCAAAAGGCCGGTGTACACGCCGATATGGCCACCCGGCAGCGCAAAGGCGTTAACCTGGGGCGAATCGAATACCACCACTTCCCAGCGCTGGGACTTATCCGGCAGCGCCGCCGTTACCCGATTGGCAACGCAGCCCACATAGGCGTTGACCTTGCTGTCCTTGCTGATTTTTTGCTGTTTTTTCATCTCTTCAAAAGAGGCTGCGCCAAGCTGGTTCATCTCGGCGGGCGAGAACAGCAAGGTCTGACCACGGCCGGTGGGAGATTGATGGGTCGCGCAGCCGCCAAGCAAGCTCAGCAGCGCGAGCGCAGACAGTAGTTTTTTCATTGGCTTAATCCTTTAATGACCCGTGCCCGGGGATGATTCTGGGCACCATTCTACGCCGAGCTGAGCCTCAGGCCAACTCGCCGGGCGCCTCTGCGGTCCGCGCCAACGCTGTTACCGCCCGCGCAAAAGCTGAGGGCGAGCGTGATGCAGTGGAGTGATTTTGCCTTGTCTGAGCTTGAGGTAGCACCTTGGATGCTGATTAAAAACAGCCGCGTGTATCCCGATGAGCTAAAAATCCCCCCCGAAATATTGGCCCCCAGCATGCAATGGGAGAGCAGCCGCGCCCAGCGTATTTTGATAAAAGGACTGGAAGGGAAAAACTACCTTGTCGGCAATGCCTTCAGCCTGGCCGATATTCACATTTCAGTGGCGCTGCTGATGCACCTAAAGGTTGGGCTTAGCATAGCGCCTGTGCTTGGTACCTACCTGGGCCGAACCCTGAGCCGACCTGCTGTAGCGCGGCTGATTGCCCGCGGCGAGATGGCGGATGTCTCGGCGCTGTTCTGCTAAGTACGCACCTGGTGCAGAGGAAAGTTTTGATTAGCAAATAAAAAACCCGGCATTGCCGGGTTTTTCAGTTTATGGATGGGTTTAGCTATTTAAGTCCTGAAAGAACTTCTTCACCCCATCAAAAAAACCTTCCGCTTTGGGGCTATGCTTTTTCGACTCGCCGGTGAGGCTCGCTTCAAACTCACGCAGCAGTTCCTTTTGGCGCTCAGACAGGTTAACCGGCGTTTCCATCACGACCTTACACAGCAAATCGCCGACGGCGTGGCTGCGAACCGACTTCACACCCTTGCCGCGCAGGCGGAACATGCGTCCGGTCTGGGTTTCAGGCGGTATTTTCAGGCTCACCTTGCCATCCAGTGTCGGCACTTCGATGTCGCCGCCAAGGGCTGCGGTGGCGAAAGAAATCGGCACTTCGCAGTACAGGTTATTGCCGTCACGCACAAAAATCGGATGCTCGCGCACCGTCACCTGCACGTACAGATCGCCTGCCGGTGCACCAAACTCACCGGCTTCACCTTCGCCGGCCAGACGGATGCGGTCACCTGTATCGACACCGGCCGGAATTTTCACCGACAGGGTCTTGGTCTTTTCGACCCGGCCATTGCCGTAGCACTTGCTGCAAGGATCTTTGATTATCTTGCCGCGGCCATGACAGGTTGGACAGGTTTGATTGGTGACGAAGAAGCCCTGGCGCATCTGCACCTGGCCCATACCATGACAGGTACCACAGGCACTGACCGAGGAGCCTTTTTTGGCACCGGTGCCATCACAGCTGTCACAGCCAACCAGAGTCGGGACTTTCAGCTCTTTGGTCAGGCCACGTACGGCCTCTTCCAGCGACAGCTCCAGGTTGTAGCGCAGATCTGAGCCACGCGCCGCCTGACGCTGACCGCCGCCACGGCGACCGCCACCGAAGATATCGCCGAACACATCGCCGAAGATATCACCGAAATCGGCGCCACCACCAAAGCCACCGCCACCGCGGTTGGGATCGACACCGGCATGACCAAACTGATCATAAGCGGCCTTTTTATCGGCATCGGTGAGGATTTCGTAGGCTTCTTTCACTTCTTTGAAGCTGGCTTCGGCCTCTTTATCACCGGGGTTACGGTCGGGGTGGTATTTCATCGCCAGGCGCTTGTAGGCCTTCTTGATGTCCCGCTCGCTGGCATCACGGCCTACGCCGAGTACCTCGTAATAATCTCGCTTTGACATATGCTCACGCTTAGGTTGCTTAGCTTGGACAAACGGGCGTCAGGGTTACCCCAAACGCCCGCCACTTCAGCTAATAGGCCGGGCCTATTACTTCTTGTCGTCTTTCACTTCTTCAAACTCGGCGTCAACCACGTCGTCGGCGCCGGCGTTGCTGGAAGACTGACCCTGAGCACTGCCCTGGGCGCCCTGGGCCTTGGCCTGGGCAATTTCCACCAGCTTGGAAGAGGCTTCGATCAGGGCCTGGGTGGCCTTGTCGATGGCTTCCTTGTCGTTGCCTTTAGCGGCTTTTTCTACTTCAGCGATGGCGGCGTCAATCTTGGCCTTGTCATCGCTGCCGAGGGCTTCGCCGGCTTCTTCAACCTGCTTCTTGGTGGCGTGCACCAGACCGTCAGCCTGGTTGCGGGCCTGAGCCAGCTCTTCGAATTTCTTGTCTTCGTCGGCGTGGGCTTCGGCGTCACGCACCATTTGGGCGATTTCATCATCGGACAGACCAGAAGAAGCCTTGATGGTGATCTTCTGCTCTTTGCCGGTCTTCTTGTCTTTGGCAGACACGTGCAGAATACCGTCAGCGTCGATGTCGAAGGTTACTTCGATCTGAGGCATGCCGCGCGGCGCAGGCTCGATGCCTTCGAGGTTGAACTGACCCAGTGACTTGTTGGCGCTGGCCTGCTTACGCTCACCCTGCAGCACGTGAATGGTCACGGCGCTCTGGTTATCGTCGGCAGTAGAGAACACCTGGCTTGCCTTGGTAGGAATGGTGGTGTTCTTTTCAATCAGCTTGGTCATTACCTGACCCATGGTCTCGATACCCAGAGACAGCGGGGTCACGTCCAGCAGCAGTACGTCTTTCACATCACCGGCCAGTACACCCGCCTGAACGGCAGCACCGATGGCCACAGCTTCGTCAGGGTTCACGTCACGACGTGGCTCTTTACCGAAGAAGTTGGTTACGGCTTCCTGCACTTTCGGCATACGGGTTTGACCGCCTACCAGAATCACTTCGTTGATGTCAGACACAGACAGGTCAGCATCGGCCAGGGCCACTTTCAATGGCTCCAGTGAGCGCTGGATCAGGTCTTCAACCAGCGACTCGAGCTTGGCACGGGTCACTTTTACCACCAGGTGTTTTGGACCTGTGGCATCAGCAGTGATGTACGGCAGGTTCACTTCGGTCTGGTTGGTGCTGGACAGCTCAATCTTGGCCTTTTCAGCGGCTTCTTTCAGACGCTGCATGGCCAGAGGGTCTTTACGCAGATCCAGGCCCTGCTCTTTCTTGAACTCGTCTGCCAGGTAGTTGATCAGACGGTTGTCGAAGTCTTCACCGCCGAGGTGAGTGTCACCGTTGGTGGCCAGTACTTCGAAGGTCTGGTCGCCATCGTTGTTGTCGATTTCGATGATGGAGATATCGAAAGTACCACCGCCGAGGTCGTACACGGCAACGATGTTGTCACCCTGCTTCTTGTCGATACCGTAAGCCAGTGCCGCGGCAGTTGGCTCGTTGATGATACGTTTTACTTCCAGACCCGCGATACGGCCGGCATCTTTGGTGGCCTGACGCTGGGCATCGTTGAAGTAGGCTGGCACAGTGATAACGGCTTCAGTCACTTCTTCACCGAGGAAGTCTTCAGCGGTTTTCTTCATCTTTTTCAGCACTTCGGCAGACACCTGTGGTGGTGCCATTTTCTTGCCACGGCTTTCCACCCAAGCATCGCCGTTGTCGGCTTCGATGATTTTGAATGGCATGATGTTCACGTCGCGCTGCACTTCATCGTCTTTGAAACGACGACCAATCAGACGCTTGATAGCGAAGAAAGTGTTGGTCGGGTTGGTCACGGCCTGACGCTTTGCAGGCTGGCCTACAATTGTTTCGTCTTCAGTAAAGGCAATGATGGAGGGCGTAGTGCGATCGCCTTCAGCGTTTTCAATCACTCGCGCCTTGCCGCCATCGAGCACAGCTACACAAGAGTTGGTTGTGCCGAGGTCGATACCGATAATCTTACCCATGGAGTCCTCCAAAAAAATTCTGTCACGCAAAAATTCGTTGCTGTTGTGGATATGGGGGGCGCGGCGGGAATTTCAAGTCCCGGATATTCGCACTCCATATCGTCCTTAACGCCTATATTGGGTCAGCCATTTCGATTACAAGGGCCAGAAAAAAAATTTTGATCCTTTTTGCCAATTTTCCGTGCTGGCCGCCGTATAATGCATGCAATCGAAGGGTCATTTGCAGCAGCAGATGGCAGTGCAGTCTCGAACAGTCAGGAATCTTTTACGTGAAACCCTCAAATTTGGCCTACGTTTACGGACTGGCCGCAGTACTTTTGTGGTCGACGGTTGCCACCGCCTTTAAACTGGCGCTGGCCCAATACTCTCCGCTGCAGCTACTGTTTATTGCGGTATTAAGCTCAGTTGTCGCCCTTGGCGCCATTGTCGCGGCGCAGGGTAAACTTGGCCTGCTTAAATACCAGTTTGCCGCCCGCCCCTGGTTTTATTGTCAAACGGGGCTTTTGAATCCTTTTCTCTATTATGTGGCGCTGTTTAAAGCTTATGAGCTGCTGCCAGCGCAGCAGGCCTTGTCGCTCAATTACACCTGGGCCATTTTATTGCCGCTGCTGGCGGTGCCGCTGCTTGGTCAGGCGCTGCGTAAAACCGACCTCTTCGCGGCGCTGATTGCCTACAGTGGCGTCTTTGTTATCGCCACCGGCGGCAATTTGAGTCACTTCAATCTCGAAAATCCGACCGGCATGCTGATGGCGCTGGCAAGCACTGTGCTGTGGTGCCTTTACTGGATAGTGAATACCCGCGATAAGGGCGATGCCGTGGTCAGCCTGCTGCTGAGCTTTTTGATTGGCCTGCCCCTCGTTACCGCCACCATGCTGCTGACCTCAGGCCTGCCATCATTCAATGCCAAAGGCATTGCGGCTGCGGTGTATGTGGGTTTATTTGAAATGGGCCTGACCTTTGTACTGTGGCTGATGGCGCTTAAAACCGCCAAGCGCACCGCCAGTATCAGCACTCTGGTGTTTCTGTCGCCGGTATTATCCATCGGCTTTATCGCCATGGTGCTTGGCGAAACCATTCGCAGCTCCACGTTTATTGGCCTTGCGCTGATCCTGCTGGCACTGGCGCTGCAGCAATTGCTGCCACAGTTTGCCGGCAAACAAGCGGCGGCTAAGCCTGCCCAGGATAAAGCCTGATTAAGGATAAAGCCTTGGCGGCTGTCGCCCTAAGCGCAACGCACAAAAAAGCCCCGAACTTTAACGGTTCGGGGCTTTTTGTCATTTGTGGGCAGTGAATTTTAAGTGACGCGCTTAAACCTAAACCACTGCGCTTAGCAGCTCTAGCTACTTAACCGAGATACTTAGGCGGGCTACTTCAGCGGGCTACTGCGCCGAGCCACTTAAGCGCTCAGTTACAGCTTGGTTATTTCAACCTCGCCAACGCCGACATCCACACTAAGGGCACCGTCACCCCTTGCGCTTGCCTGATAGCTCTGGCTCACCATGGCACGCTCGACGTCAATTTCGGTGCCGTTGACTGTGTAGCTCACCTCACCCACACCGGAGTGCAGCGAAATATCGGCATATTCGTGGCTGTGGCTTACATTCACCTCACCCACACCAAGGTCGATATCGACACTGTTATCAAGGCCGGTTGCAGTGATTTGCCCGACGCCCATGTCGATTTTTACCTTGGCCTCTGCAGGCAGGGTGATTTTCCAGCGCTGTTTAACATCATCATCGTCGGTTAACTTAAGTGCCAGCCGCTCCCCCTTGGTAAGCTCGCTCTGAAGCTCAATGTCGCTGACATCCTTTTTGGAGGAGAAGAACAAAAAGCCGCTGTTTGCACTCTCCACCACCACATCAACGCGAAACTGATTGTCTGATGCACTCACAATCTCGACCTCGCCCACACCGACATCCAGTACCAGCGCCTCGCCCTGATAGGCAAAGACCTGCGACAAATGTTTTTCTGCCGCGCTGGCAGACAGGCTGACCAAGCCACACAGGGCTATGACAGGGACGAATTTTGACATGGCGATTTCTCCGTTTAGGCCACTTACTGACAGGTATGCAGCGATTAATGCTGCTTGACCAAAGCAAATCGAATGCCAAAATTTAAATCATTCACAAACAATGAGTTATTTAAAGTTCGTATGAGCAGCACCGGGTTTACCGCAAATAAGTGGCGAAAAACACCAAAAATACGCCGGAACTCACCACACAAGATTGAAATGAGGAGTTAACAGGTTTATAACTTTAGCACTCAAGTGCAAAGGAGCGCGCAAGAGCATGAGTCTGGTCATCACCCCAAAACCTTTACTGCGTTTGACATTCAAAGCCGAAAAACGCTTCCGCATTTCTGCCATGTTACTGTGTATATTCATGATTGTGGTGGACCACTACTTTGGCAATGTGTTTACCACCACCGCCGTGCTCATGTATTCCTTCTTTTTGTTTCCCGCGATTTATCTGAACCGCTATGTTCAGGTGACCTATTTCTATTATGTACAGCAACCCATCATCGCCTTTCGGTTGATGTGTATCGTTATCATCGCCGCCATGACCCTGGTCTGGAGCGTCGCCATAGTGGATTACATCTTGGATCCACCGGTATTCCCCAAAGAAGAGCGGCTTAAAGAGTTGATGGGTGAAAGTTACCAGCCGGTAAAGAACTGACCCATTACCTTAGACTGCAACGGCAGCGCCGGGCAAGGCTGATAAGCAAAAGGCTTAGAAGCAAAAGACTTAGAAGCAAAAGACTTAGAAGCAAAAGTGAAGCTCAGGGCTCAGCAACGGCTTTGACCTGAAAAGCGTCAGCCAAAAAATATTTTGAGATTTTTTGCAAACTGCGGGAACTAACCTAAAACCCCGCAGTCAGAATTACTGAACCGAATTTTTGCAGAGTCTGCATGGGTAACGTTCATCATCATTCTCCCTTTCAGCTTCGGCCTGCTTTGCTAGCGCGTTTGGCAGGTACTGGAATCTGACTTGAACATCTCGGGCAACCATTGGTTGCCCTTTTTTTATCTGCGTTTTGCGCTCAGCTCTGCGTTAACAGCCTATCGAGCTGGACACTCAGTGACGGATGAAATCCCGGCCGCGCCTTGTCATAGATGGCCTTAAGCTCGCTGTGGTAGCCAGCTATTTGCAGCTCAAGAAACAGCGGCCGGACAAACTTGGCGCGGCCGATGCGACACAAAAAGTCTTCCACTTCGGCAACCGCCGGGTCGTAATGGTTACGGATTGCGACCCTGAGCCAGTCGCAGGCAATTTCAGCATTGCCCGAACGCCCAAGCGCGAAGCTGTCATCGAGTTCAATCAGCCGCGCCTGCGGGATTTGCTGCGGCAACTTAGATAGAAAATACTGCCAGTGCTGCACCCGCCAATGGCGGGTTTGGCTTGCCGTCAGCGCAGCGCCATCACGCCAGCTGTCTATCGCCTGCTCCACTTTTACAAGGCTCGTTGACGTGGGGGCACAAAAACTATCGGGCAAGCCCTCGCCATAAATCCACTCAAGCAGCTCTGCCTCGGTGAGTTTATCGCCATGCTGTTTAAGCAAGGTGTTACGGGCGTAATCAACAAAGTCTTCTGTGGTTATGGCCACAAAGGCAAAGGCCGCTATGTAAGCGTTAAGAAAACGGTCAAAAGCCTCGCGCCCGAGCCGCGCCTCCAGAAAATGCACAAACATCGAGGCTTTATCGTAGGTAAAGCGGTTAAACGCCTCGTTCGGATCGCCCGCTTGCACATTGGCAGGCAGGGTCTGGCGCTCAAGCGGCATCGAGGCCATTTCTTCTTTCAGGCGGCCATATTCAATCATCAGCTCAAGCCCGGCCTGCTCCTTGCCGTAAACGGCCTCGACAATCCGGTTGGTAAAGTAAGTGGTAAAGCCTTCGTTGAGCCACAAATCGCGCCAGGTGGCATTACTGACAAGATTGCCGGTCCAGGAATGGGCCAGCTCATGGGCCACGGTCGACACCAGACTCTTATCCCCCGCGATAAGCGTTGGGGTTAAAAACGCAAGACACGGATTTTCCATGCCGCCAAAGGGAAAGCTTGGCGGTAAAATCAGCATGTCGTAACGCCCCCAGGCGTAGGGGCCAAGGATTGAATCCGCCATCTGCATCATGGCTTCAATGTCTTCAAACTCAGTTGCGGCAAGCGCCGCTGTCGCAGGCTCGGCAAACACCGCGCTTCTTGGGCCTATCTCAATGCGAACAAGCTCGCCTGCGGCAAGTGCCAGCAGGTGGGTTGGCATGGGCTTTTCCATCACAAACTGAAACACCCCGTCCTGCGGCGCGGTCTCGGCGTTGAGCGCACTCATGACGATGCGGCAGTCGCGGTTGGCGCGCACCCGCGCATCAAAGGTGATACGGGCCTTGGGGGTGTCCTGCAGCGGGATCCAGCTGCGGGCGTTTATGGGCTGAGACTGAGAAAACAAAAAAGGCTTACCGCTTTGGGTCTGGCGCCCGTCAAGCCATTGCAGCCCTTCGGCATCTGCCGATGTGTGATAGCAGATAACCACAGAGCGGATATCGCCGCGAAGGGTTATCACGAGCGGCGTGCCAAGTACCGCCGAGCCTTCGCCCATGGCCCATTCAAGCGCCCGCCCCTCAGTATCGGTGACCGAGATGATATTCAGCGCGCGGGTATCGAGAATAAGCTCCGCGCCATCAGAGCGCGCGCCCTCAGCCTCTGGCGAAGCGAGGTGCTCAAACTCAAGCCTTGCTTCGCCGGTGAGCTGTTTGAGCTCAAAGTCGATGGCCAACTCAAGGGAGACGTGCCGCACGCGCACCGCGTCGCTGTTTGCGTATGAGTGATAGTCGTGTCTGAGATCCCACTGCTGCATAAAAAGTCCGTCAGGGTAAAAAAGCCAAAGTATACATGCCCAAGCTTAGCCAACCCAGCGCATCACAAGGCCTGCTGGTGTTCCTTTAGATTTACGCCGGCTTATACAAACGCATCCGGGCATCGGGGAATCTGGAGATCGGTGCATCGCTGCCGCTGCACACGTCAGCCGTTAAACCGCAAGGATTGACAAATATCTTCACACAGGCAAAATCTGCATACAATATTCAATAATAACTTTCTCCTATGCGTACACTGATGTTATCCCTTGTCGCCGGCTCAGGCCTGATGACACTGCCACTACAAGCCAGCACACCGATACCTGTGGATGTGGTGCTTAAATACCGTTTTGCCTGCAGCGATACCCTGCTTATCCGTGCCCAGGCACTCAGCGAACCCCAAATACTGCAAACCTGCAGCATGCTTAAAGAGCAGGAAAGCCGCTTCCATGCGCTGTTTGGCACCCTGGGTAAACCCGTGGCCGATGACTATAACCAAGCAATGCGTGCCAACGTCTATGCCGATGCAGAGGCGTATCGCACCTATGTAACCGCCCACTTTGATGTGCCAAGCGATAACGGCGGCATGTACCTTGAGGGACATATATGGACGCTCCCACAGATGCAAGCCGTTTTTAGCCCTCGGATAGCCATCCGACGCATGCCTTGCCTGTAACCCTGTCTGTGCTTCTGCTGATGACTGACTTAAATGGTGTTGCTCTGACATATATTCGGGCTTGACCGTGCACTTTATGTAAAAGCTGGCGCCCCTGATGCAATCCGAACCTGCACACCCTAACTTGAAAACCACCCAACCGACCTTCAAGGTCGTGCTCTTACCGGGTTTATTGCAGGCAGGCTAAGCCAATTTTTCATCACCTAGGGAACAGACTTGGGAAGGGGGATTGTCAGGGGCTCATATCACCCACTCGGACTCGCTGGTCCTTGTCCCACCCGAGCTTCCTGACAATCCGTAACTTATGCGCCATGGCAGACTCCCTGACTTTGACTATCCATTTGACAGGGCCCTTGGCCGAATTGGGGCTGATACCTGGTCTGCCTTTGCAATAAAATCCACATCAGTCTGGCGAGTCTGCGTGCTGTGGCGACCACCGCCTTGTTTATCCCCCGCCGCGCCTTGATGGCCGAGACCCAACGGCTTAAGTCATCCTGCTTTTTGTGGGCATGACTGACCACAGTGCGGGCACCGTGGATAAGCTGTTTACGCAGATAGCCATCGCCGCGCTTGGTGATGTTGCCTAGGCGATTAGTGTTGCCGGAGGCGTATTGCCTCGGGGTCAACCCCAGCCACACGGGTAATTCATCGGCGCTGCTGAACGCCTGGCCCTTGTCGATACAGGCACTGAAGGCCGAGGCAATAATCGGCCCCACGCCTGGCAAGGACAGCAGAATTTGCGCGGCCTCGCTTTGGTCGTTGAGCTGCTTTATCAACCCCAGAATACGCCCAAGGCGCACATCAAACGCTGCCAGCTCATCAATCACATCGTTCAGCGTGAGCCGAAACAGCGGTGGTAAAGCCGGATTATCGAGCTGCTCAAGCAGTGCCCGGCGAAAGGTTTTCAGTGGCGAGTGGATAATCACGCCAAACTCCAGCAGCAAACTGCGGGTTTGATTAACACAGGCGGTTCGCCCGGCAATCAGGCGGTCTCGCTGGCGATGCAGTGCCATGATACTTTGCTGGTTTTCAGTTTTTATCGGCACGAAGCGCATGCCCGGCCGCTGACTGGCCTCATAAATCGCCAGACAATCGTTTTTGTCATTCTTGTTGCCCCTGACAAACGGGGTCACATACTGCGCCGGGAGCAACTCCACCCGATGACCAGCCCGCACAAAACAACGGGCCCAGTAATGGGATGACATGCAGGCTTCCATCACCACATGGCAGGACTCAAGCTGAGGGATAAACTCAATAAACTGCTGTCTGCTCAGGCGTTTGGAAAAGACCTTTTTACCCGTATCCGTCACACCGAGCACTTGAAAGACGCTCTTTGCCAGGTCGATTGAAACTGTGCTAGCTTTCATGATGGACGCTCCTTTTCAACTGATTGTTTCAAAACCAGTTTGGCGCATTGACGCCGGATTAAGGAGCGTCCATCTCATCATCCACAGCGCGAGGGTAATCAGGCCGAGTTTGTGGCCTATCAAAAGAACGGGCAAATCTGGAACCTGCGCCACGAGTATGTGCACTACCTCGATGGCCGCTTTAATCTCTACGGCGATTTTTGCAGCGCTCTGCACGACTCTCACAGCGCCCCCGAGTATTGCCCCGAGCCGTCACCGCCACTGCCCCATCTGGTGTGGTGGACCGAAGGCGTCGCCGAATATCTGGCCCTTGGCGATAACAACCCCAAGGCGCTGGCACTGGCCAAGGCTCCGGGCTATTCCCTGAGTGACATTTTTGATACCAGCTACGAGCACAACGGCGGCACCGACCGGGTGTATCGCTGGGGCTACCTTGCCGTGCGCTTTATGATGGAGCATCACAGAGAAAAAATTGATGCCATGCTTGCCTTGACCCGCAAGGGAGATTATTCGGGCTATCAGTCACTTGTACTAAGCTGGGGCACCCAGATGGATGATGAGTTTTCACTGTGGCTGAAAAAAATCACAAAAAATGTTGAGGCTGACGGAACTTCTTTGCAAAGCGCCAGTCAGAATTAATGAACCGAGTTTTTCATCGTTCATCATCCTCCCTTATTTGATGGTTTCTAGCGCAACCATCCCTTGTTGGAAAGACATTTTTCGGCTCCCATTGGGAGCCGTTTTTTTTGCCTGCCGCGCACCGCCCCATAAGCAAAAAGCCCCCAAAGCAAAAAACCTCCCGAAGGAGGCTTTTCTGAGTCGAAGGTCGCTTAAGTCTGAATTACAGGCGGATACCGGCTTTTTCCAGATCTTTGGCAATTACGCTGTTTGGCAGCGGAACATAACCGTCTTTCTCAACCACTTGCTGACCCTGCTTGGACAGGATAAAGCGGATGAATTCACGCTCCATCGGTGGCAGCTCTTTGTTTGGGTGCTTGTTCACATACACGTAGAGGTAACGTGACAGTGGGTAAGTTCCGTTGGCGGCGTTTTCGATGGTGGCTTCGATAAACTCATTGCCTTTCTTGGCGATGGCTACGGCCTTCACGCCGGCAGTTTTGTAGCCGATACCTGAGTAACCAACGGCATTGAGTGACTGAGATACAGACTGCACTACAGAGGCGCTGCCTGGCTGCTCGTTCACGTTGGCCTTGAAGTCGCCTTTACACAGGGCGTGCTCTTTAAAGTAACCGTAGGTGCCGGATACTGAGTTACGGCCATACAGCTGCACATCTTTGGCAGCCCAGCTGGCATCGGTCAGCCCCAAGTCGCCCCAGCGCTGCACATCGTTGCCACCACACTTGTGGGTAGAAGAGAAGATACCGTCAACCTGCTCGGCAGTCAGCCCCTGGATTGGGTTGTCTTTGTGCACGAACACCGCCAGAGCATCAATCGCCACGCGGATAGCGGTTGGCTGGTAACCGTAGTGCTTCTCAAAGGCTTCCATTTCGTTAGGCTTCATCTTGCGGCTCATTGGGCCGAACTGAGAAGTGCCTTCGGTCAGGGCTGGTGGCGCAGTAGAAGAGCCGGCCGCCTGAATCTGAATATTGACGTTGGGGTAAATAGTTTTAAATTCTTCGGCCCACAGGGTCATCATGTTGGCGAGGGTATCTGAGCCAACAGAAGAGAGATTGCCGGATACGCCACTGGTTTTCTCATAAGAAGCCAGGGCAGGATCCAGTGCGGCCGAAGCGGCTGCGGTGAATAAACCGGCGGCGGTCAGAGTCATGGCGCCAGCGAGTTGTTTCAGTTTCATAATTGCTCCAGTGTTAAACCAGTTTTCGTAAGACGCAGCCAGTATCCACCGCCACAATGACAAGTCTATGACTGTCGTGTGACACTTGCATGACAAAGGCTAACTTTGAGCAAAAAGATAGAATCATCTTATTTATCAAAAACAAAAACTGGTTTTAAAAAAACAAAAAATAGGCATACGCCTATTTTTTAATGGTGATGCCCTGGTTTACTGCGCCAGCAAATGATGCGGGATCACAAAGCCGAAAATACTGCCCTTGCCAAGCTGACTGCTGACATAGAGCTCGCTGTGGTGATGCGCCAGTGCATGCTTGACGATGGCAAGCCCAAGGCCGCTGCCGCCGGTGGCGCTGGAGCGGGAATTATCAACCCGGTAAAAGCGCTCGGTTAAGCGGCCAATGTGCTGCGGCGCAATGCCGACACCGTTATCCTCGACCTGAAAGCGGCCGCCGGTGGCGATTTTACGCCAGCTGATTTTGACCACGCCGCCGGGCGGCGTGTAGCGAATAGCGTTGGACACCAGATTGCTGCAGGCACTTCGAAGCAGCACTTCGTTGCCATGGGCATCAAGCTTGGGGTCAATATCAAACATCAGGGTGTATTGCCCCTGCGACAGCGCTTCAGCCTCATCTTTTACCGCCGCCATCAAAAGCTGCATATTTACCCTGTGCTCAAGGTTCACCTCGGTGGCATCTTCAATGCGCGACAGCGTCAGCAGCTGCTCCACCATCGACTGCATTCTGCGGGTTTGCTGCTGCATCAGCTGCAGCGGGCGGGCGTTGATGTCGTCAGGCTCGGCCATGCTCTGCATCATTTCAAGGTAGCCCTGCAGCACGGTCAGCGGCGTTTTAAGCTCATGGGAAACGTTGGCCACAAACTCCTTGCGCATACCTTCAAGCTGACGAATGCGGGTAATGTCACGCACAATCAGCAGCATCTGCCTGTCACCGTATTTCATCAGCCTGAGTTCCAACAGGCGTTTATCGGAGACCGGCGACGCCAGCTCCAGCGGCTCGTGGAAATCCTGCGCCTTGAGGTAGGCGGCAAAGTCGGGGTGACGGATAAGGTTATCGATGCGCTGGCCGTTGTCCTGCGGCCACACCAGCCCGAGCATCAGCTGCGCCAGTTTATTGCACCAGAGAATGTTTTTGTCGGAATCGAGCACCACGGCGGCGTCGGGTAAGGCCTCAGCGCCCTGACGAAAGCGGCCCAGCAGGGTTGCCAGCTGCGACACCCGGCGACGGTTTTTGCCCTGCAGGCGGTAAATGCCGTTAAAAATGCCTTCCCAGCTGCCACTGCCCTGGGGCGGTGTCAGCCGGCGGTCGTGCCACAGCCAGTGAGTGAGACGACTGAGTTGCCGGTAGTGCCAAAGCAACAGCAAAATGCAGCCCAGCAGCAGCGTCCATACCACTTCACCGACGATAAGGCCGACAACCAGCGCGATAAGCAGGTAAATCATCAACCTGGAAGCCAGGCGATATCCTGAATAAGAGTCGAACATAAGTATGTCCAGCGAGGGGAACACTTTGGAAGGCACAAGATAACCCATAGGTCAGCCTGTGCCTATCCCCGTCTATCCCCGGGTGGAAAAACGATACCCGGCGCCGCGCACCGTTTGAATAAGCCGGTCGTGGCCAGAAGGCTCAACTGCCTTGCGAAGCCTGCGGATATGCACATCCACGGTGCGGTCTTCAACATACACATTGGTGCCCCAGACGTTATCGAGCAGCTGCTCACGGCTGTATACCCGCTCGGGGTGAGTCATAAAGAAGTGCAGCAGGCGAAACTCGGTCGGGCCCATGTCGAGCACAGTGTCACCGGCACACACCCGGTGGCTGACGGGGTCCAGTGTCAGTCCCTGCACGTCGATGGTTTCCTCAAGGCGGGTTGGCGCGGCGCGGCGCAGCACCGCCTTGATGCGGGCCACCAGCTCCTTGGGTGAAAACGGCTTGGTGATATAGTCGTCGGCGCCCACTTCCAGGCCCTTGACCTTATCTTCCTCTTCGCCGCGGGCGGTGAGCATGATAAGCGGGATTTGGCGGGTGAATTCATCCTGTTTCAGGCGTTTGGCCAACTGAATGCCGCTTCCCCCCGGAAACATCCAATCCAGCAGGATCAAATCAGGATACGGCTCGCAGAGTTGCCCGAGGGCAGAGTCAAAATCTTCGGCAACCGTGGTACTGAAACCGTGCTGTTCCATCACGAAAGTCAGCATCTCGCGGATTGCCAACTCATCTTCAACAATCAAAATCCTTGCAGTCATAAGCGGTTTTCTGTCAGTGAATGTCCACGATGGATATTATTGGTCAGTTTTATGACAAAAATATGATCCCGGCGCCAATCATGCCACAAAAGTGGCGAATTTGTCATAATCAAACTAATTAACTAGCTGTTTATCAAAATGAAAAAAGGAGGCTCAGCCTCCTTTTTTACCCAATAACCGACGGTTTATCAGAACTTGTGTTCGATACCCACGCCGATGTACTCGTCGGTGCTGGTCTGTGCTTCCAGATCGCGACTGGTGTAGAAGGCAAGCAGTTTGGTTGGCTTGCCAAGCTTGTAATCGGCGCCGATTGACCAGGAGTCACCCTTGTCTTCCATGTCCTGGAACTGACCTTTCAGGGTCACATCAGCGATGTTGTAGGCAGCGCTCACCAGGTAGCCTGTCTTGCTGTCACCATCAACGGATTTTTCTTCCTGCTGATACATACCGCCCAGCACAATGCTGGCAATCTTCACCGACGCACTGGCGCGCAGGACGTCATAACCTTTTACTTCGCTGTCGTAAGCCAGGGCAGCGTAGAAGGCCGAGTCTTTCATGGCAGCATCGCCGTACATGGCGGCAACAGAGAAACCATCTTCACCCTTTTGTGAGGCAGAAGCATCGGCGGCATAAGTGGCACCCACTTTGAAACCACCGAAAGAAGGGGTCAGGTAGGTCACTGTCTGCTCGATACGGTTTTCGCCTTTGAACAGGGCTTTGAGGTCACCTGACAGGTCGTTGAACAGGTCAACGTTACCCTGAGACACTTTCAGCATGGTGTCGTTACGACCGGCAGAAATGGCACCGAAACCGCCTTTCAGGCCCACAAACTGGTTACGGGCAGTGAAGTTTTCTTTGGCATCGCTGCCGGTGTCCACTTCGTATTCGATGGTGTAGAAGGCTTCGAGGGCTGAGCTCAGCTCAAAGTCACCCTTCACGCCCAGACGGGAAGCGTTGCTCTGAACTGTGGTTTCAGAGGTGTCGGCTTCGTCGTTGGACTGCGCGGTTACGTTCAGCTTTCCATAAACAGTCAAAGGTTCGGCGGCAGAAGCAGTGATGGAAGCAGCGGCCAAGGCAGAAACAAGCAGAGTTTTGTTAAAAGCGTTCATCATTTATTCCTTGCGACGTCCTGTACGTCTGATTTTTGGTTTGGAAACGAGCGCAAGTGTGCAAGGGCAGTATTGCAGTTTTATTTCAGTGAATGCTCAACTGCGTGAAAGCAGGTTCAAACAGATAAAAAATAATCAACTAGCCCTTGTTATTCATATGGATAAGTAAACTTTGCTGCCAAATGACACTTTTGTGAATTTGTAGGCAGCTGCGCTGACCGGTCATTTTTTTACGGTTTACCCATCACCTTAAGATGGCTTACACTCAGTCTTTCTTTTTTGGCCGAGTGCAATTATGTGGTTTAAAAATCTCACCCTTTACCGCTTCAACAAACCCGTCAATATCGATACCGAATCGCTGGAAAAGGCGCTCTCTGACTTCACCTTCAGCCCATGCTCCAGTCAGGACATCAGCAAGTTCGGCTTCTCCAAGGCCCTGGGTAAACACGGCAGCGCACTGGTGCACAGTGCCAATAACCGCCATCTCATCTGCGCCACCAAGGAAGAGAAAATTCTGCCTGGCCAGGTAATCAAAGAAGCGATGGAAGAAAAGGCGAGTCAGATTGAGGATGAAGAAAACCGCAAACTGACCAAAAAAGAAAAGGATGCGCTCAAAGAAGAGATCACCACCAGCCTGCTGCCACGGGCGTTTTCACGCAGAAGCCAGATCACCGCGCTGATCCTGCCGGAAATTCAGATGATCCTGGTCGACAGCTCAAGCGCCACCAAGGCCGAAGAGCTGCTGGCGCTCCTGCGTAAAGCCATGGGCTCGCTGCCGGTTATTCCGGTGACATTCAATCTGCCGGTGGAGCACAGCCTTACCGAGTGGCTCAAAGCAGGTGAAGCGCCGGCACCTTTCATCATGCAGGACGAAGCCGAGCTTAAATCTGCCGCCGAAGAAGGTGGCATAGTGCGCTTCAAGCAGCAGGTGCTGACCGAAGAGGAAGTGCTGGCGCATCTGGAAACCGGCAAAGAAGTGCATAAACTCGCACTGCACTTTGGCCAGTCCATTGCGTTGCTGCTGCAGTCCGATGCCAGCATCAAACGGCTTAAGTTCTCAGAAGAGTTCCGCGCCGGCAGCGATGATGTGGGCAACGATGACCCGATGGCCAAACTCGATGCCGATTTCGCGCTGATGAGCAGTGAACTGGTGGCCTTGATGCACGCAGTGGTGGATGTACTCGGCGGCCTGCCAAAAGACGAATAACACCACTGTTTTTAATCCGGAAACAGGGCGCTGCGGCGCCCTGTTTTTTTCTCCTTTCTGGCCTACACTGACCAAAAGCCTCAGCAAAGCCGCCCATCGACATGCCGCCTACCGCTTCAAAGTCCCCCGCCGCCGTACCGGATGCGCCAACCCTGCGCCAGCGCCTGCTCGATAAGCTGCCGCCAGCGCTTGCCGACAGTTACAGCGAAGAACAGATTGAAGGGATCCGCATCCTGCTTGGGGACAGAACCTGGGGCAAGCACAGCATCGACAGCCGTGGCAGTTTTGCCATCCCCTTCTTTCGCTGGCGTTTTTACTGGGTGTTCCTCTTTGGCCGCAACCGCCGCGCCTACAGCCGAACCGAGCGGCACCTGTCGCTGGTGATGATGCTCGCCATGGGGGCTGGCTTTATTTTGCTGTGCCTGCTGCTTGGGCTGTTTGGTCTGTATCTGCTCAAGTCCTGGCTTGGTATCGATTTGCTGCCCGGCAGCAGTTTAGGGCTATGGGATTGGGTTAACAGTTGAAATTTATTGTCACTCAGGCTACAAGGTAGCTCAGTTTAAACACTGCAACTATTCGCATTCACAGGTACGCTCTTTATGTCCTCCCTTACATTGGACGAACAACCTGCCGATTTGGCCCATTGGCGCCAAATAATCTTTCGCCGCATGTTCACCGTTTTGGCCATCATTTGTATCCCGGTGTACTTCACCAGCGTTTACCTGTGTATGAAGCAGGGACTCTGGTCCATGGTGGTGGTCGATACCCTGGCCTATCTCACCCTGCTGGCGCTGCTGCTGTTTCCGGAAATCAACGACACGCCGCGCTACACCGCAGCTGGCCTTCTGTGTTATGCCATAGGTGTCGCCTTTATCTGGGCGATTGGCCCAACCGGCGCCGGCTTCTTTTGGCTGTTTATGTTTCCGCTGGTCACCACCTTGCTGCTTGGCTCCAGCGCAGGCGTCAAAGCGCAGCTGCTTTGCGTCATAACACTGCTATTCACCGGCATCGGTTATTACGAAGGCTTGATGCCCTGGCCGCCGCTGCCGGCCTATAGCCTTGAAATTTTTGCCGTTGTCAGCGTTAACTTTATCGCCATCTGCGCCATGTTGTGTTTTGGTACTGGCTACCTCACAGACCGGCTGTCACTGGCACTGGAGCGCACCCACGCCTCACGGCGCGCCACTATCCGCGGCCTTGCCCGATTGTCGGGACTGAGATCCCACGGTCAGGGCGACCATCTTGACCGCATCGCCGCAGGCTCACGCGCTCTGGCCCAGGCACTGGAGCGCTCGCCCCATCGGCCGGACGAATTAACCGGTGAGTTTATCGAGCACATAGGCCTCAGCGCCACGCTGCATGATGTGGGTATGGTGGCCTTGCCGGATATTCTGCAAAACAAATTGGCTCAGCTCACGCCAAGTCAGGAGCTTGAACGGGTGCGCCACACCCAGTTTGGTGAAAAGCTACTGGCGGAGCTGCAGGCCGAGGCGCCGGACTGCCTGCTGTTAAGCCTTGCGCGCAACATAGCAGCCAGCCACCATGAGCGCTGGGACGGGGATGGTTATCCGGGCAGATTAAAAGGCAAGGCTATCCCGCTTGAAGCGAGGATTGTGACCCTGATTGATACCTTCGATGACTTATTGTGCCATCCGGACGAGCGCTTAAGGCTGGGGTATGAGCAGGCGCTGCGCCACCTTAAAGGCCTTAAGGGCAGCATGCTCGACCCGCTGTTGGTGGACACCTTTTTAGCCACGCCGCAGATGCGTGACATCTGGACTCAGTCTCAAATCAAGCAACCATCGTGACGATGCAGGCCGCTGTCGTCAAATTCGACTCGGCTTGGTTAATCCGCAAACTGTGGCGTGCTGCGGCCAAGCCGCGCTTCGGAATCTTCGGCAAAATTGATGCGGCTTAGGGAGATTTGCTCCCATTTAAGCAGCAGCGCAGCAATATCGCCGCTCTGATGGGCCGCCACGATTGCCCGCTCTATGCTGCTCGCTTCCGCTTCCGACATGGCCGCCTTGCTGAACATCAGATGGATATCGCTTTCACTGAGGCGCGCCGTGTGCCGGTACAAATGAAGATGTTCGGTTTGACTGGCAATGTAAGGCAGGGATAACGAATCGCCAAGGGCAAGCTCTGCCCGATTGCGCGCCAGCATTTGTACGCTGCGCAGTAAATCCGGACTCTCGACCAACAGGTTTTTGTGTTCAAGCTCGCTGCGGGACGCCTCATAATCGCTGCCATACCAGCCGGCCTGAGGTACCAGCAATCTGAGCCCCGAGTTCATCAGCTGTGTCCAGCTGACTATATCGCCAAGCTTCTGGCTGTCCAGACTGAACACCCCCACCACTTCCTGCCGGTAAGGCGATGAAAACACGGCATATGCTTCGCGATCGTCGGTTTTACTGGCGCCCATCATGATATCGACCTTACCGACGCGCAGCAGCTGATGGGAACGCTTGGCCGGCATTTTGTCAAACACCAGCTCACAACCTGCTTTGGCGGCAAAGGTTTGCATCAGCTCCACGTCCAGCCCCTGTGGCTCGCCATCGCCTTCAGACCAGGAATACGGCGGCCAGTCGTTGTAGGCAACATGCAGCACATGAGCGCAGTCAGCCTGCGCCTGAGCGCCGGCAAGCATTGCCACCAGCGAAGCCACTGTCAAAAAGGCGCGTTTTGATCGTGCGCCTGTCAATCTGGCGCGCTTAACTCGCATCGCTAACTTGGTGCCTGGCGACGTTGACAAAAACGCGCAGGGACTGAAATGCATGGTCACCTCCAAAGCGTGCCGCTCAATGGGCAAACTGCCTGAGCAGTTTAAGCCGCACAAGTTGCCCGTCGGTCAGTGGGTAATCCTTGGCTTCAAACTGCTCGAGCAGCGCCTTGAACTGGGCCCGGTTATCGTGCAGTTCGCCACTGTGAATAAGCGCCGCTTCCAGCGCTTGCAGCTCGGTTTCGATACCGTCTGTGGTCACCGGCTCTTCCGCCGCAGCGGCCACATTGGCACTCGCGACTGATTCCTTGGTCGCTGCGCCAGCAGCTGGAGCCGAAGCTGCGCCCGAAGTCGTATTCAGCGCTTCCTGGGCTGGGGCGGGAATTGACTGAGGCGCCATGCGTGTTATCGCCTGACGCGGCGCGCTCGCGGCGCCTGCATCCGCAGCAGTAGCTGTCGTTTCGGGGGCTATTATCTCAGATGCCGACACTGGCTCGGACATTGACTTAGACATTGATTCAGGCATTGCCCCGGACATAGATTCAGAAAATGCCGCCGGCGCCGCTTGTGAGGCAGGCTCGCCATAGCCCTGACTCCGAGGCTCCAAATCCAGGTTCACAAGCTCTGGGTTGATGATAAAAAGCCCCACTAGCAGCAGTACCGAGGCGGCGGTCGACATCACATAGGGGAAGCGTCTTGGGCTCTTTTGCCTCGGCGCAGTGGCACTTTGCTCGCCGCGGGCCGATGCAAATTCAAGGATTTGCGCATCAAGGTGCGCAGGCGGCAGCTCTCTTGCGCCCTGGCGATAAAGGGTATCGAGCTCTCGGAATTCAGTATCCGGCGCGCTGTAAGCATTATCTTTCATCGTCGCTCTCCCCCAAACGCTGCGCCAGACACGACTTAAGGCTCTGATAGGCATAGCGGATCCGGCTTTTGGTGGCCTCGAGTGATACCGAAGCGATGTCGCTTATCATGGGCGCGGTAAAGCCCATTTCGCTCGACAGCAGGAAGGCTTCTTTCTGAACCTGTGGCAACAGGCTGATACAGTGGCGCAGCGCCTGAACCTTGCGCTCCTGCTCAAAGGATTTGGCCGGGGTCATGCCATCGGGCAGTGGATGCAGCTCTTCCTGCCACTCCTGAGCTTCATTGAGCGGTTTGACGGCTCTGACATGGTCAATCAGCAGGTTATGGGCAATGCGATACAGCCAGGTAGAAAATCGGGCGGTGGCCTCATAGGCAGGCGCCGCCTTTATCACCCGTCCCCAGGTTTCCTGGTACAGGTCTTCCGCCAGCGCACTGTCGCCTATCTGGCGTACAAAATAACGATACAGCCCGCCTTTATGGCGCTGATACAGGGTCTCAAATGCCTTGATATCTCCGGCGCCATAGCGCTGCATCAGCAGTTCATCGTCTTCACTGCCCGGCAGAGAAATGGATTGAATGGCTGTCATAATTGCCCTGCAAAACCGCGGCGCAGCGTCACCCAAGGCAACGGCCGGTCCGGAATGTCTGTTGATGATTATTTCAGTGTGCACAGCGGCGGCGGCAATGTCCACATTCACCTCGTATCTTTACCGAGCATAAATCTATGGCTTTCCCATAGAAACGGCTACAAAGTACAAAAGGGTTAAGCCATCCTTAAAATGTCACCCAGATCACACTGTGGGCACAGCGGGATCACTACAATAGCCGTCTTTGGCCGCGTTGCGGCAGGAATTGCCGATGTCACACCGTCATCATCTCACTTCATTGCAACCCGCCATCGCGCTGCGCCAGTCCCTGGGCAGCCATTACGGCCGCACAGCGCTTTTTCATGACGCCATCGCCGGCGTCACGGTCGGCATTATTGCTATTCCCCTTGCCATGGCGCTCGCCATCGCCAGTGGCGTCGCGCCGCAATACGGGCTTTATACCGCCATTATCGCCGGGATAGTCATCGCCCTTAGCGGCGGCTCACGGCTGTCGGTATCGGGCCCGACTGCGGCCTTTGTGGTGCTGCTTGCGCCCATTTCGGCCAAATATGGCCTTGGCGGACTGTTGATTGCCACGGCGATGTCAGGCTGCTTTTTAATGCTGCTGGCGCTGATGCGCCTTGGCAGGCTTATCCAGTACATTCCCGAGCCGGTGACCCTGGGCTTTACCGGCGGCATTGCGATTGTGATAGCGCTGCTGCAGGTTAAAGACCTATTCGCGCTGCCAATCGATGCCATGCCCGCCGAATTTTGGGAAAAACTCACCACACTTGCCGCCGCTCTGCCCCAGTGGCAATGGCCGGGGCTTTCGATTGGCCTTGTCACTCTTGCGGTGCTTATCTTCTGGCCAAAGCTGCGCTTGCCGCTGCCGCCCCATTTGCCGGCGATTTTGATTGGCACCCTGCTGGCGCTCTTTTTTACCCATCAGGGCTACAGTGTAGATACCATAGGCTCGCGTTTTTCCTACCTGCTTGCCGACGGCAGCACGGCGCAGGGCATACCCCCATTTTTGCCCTCCTTTGCCATGCCCTGGTCCCTTGGCGGCGCCGATGGCACGCCGCTCACACTAAGCTGGCAACTGGTGCAGGACTTGCTGCCGCCCGCCATCGCCATTGCCATGCTCGGCGCCATTGAGTCGCTGCTGTGCGCCGTGGTGCTTGATGGCATGACTGGCAAGCGCCACAGCGCCAACAGCGAACTTTTTGGTCAGGGGCTTGGCAATCTTATTGGACCGTTTTTCGGCGCCATTCCGGCCACCGCCGCCCTCGCCCGCAGCGCGGCCAACGTGCGCGCAGGCGCCGTGAGCCCTCTCGCGGCCGTGTTTCATGCCTTGACTGTGTTGCTGGCGCTGGTGCTGCTTGCGCCTGTGCTCGCCTATATTCCGATGGCAGCAATGGCGGCGCTGCTCCTTATGGTTGCCTGGCACATGAGTGAAGCCGCAAAAAGCCTGCAGCTTATCCGCACCGCGCCGCTGCCCGATGTGCTGGTGCTGGTGCTGTGTTTGCTGCTGACTGTGGTGTTTGACATGGTTATTGCCATCGGGGTCGGGATAGTGCTGGCAGCGCTGCTGCTGATGGGGCAACTGGCGGCCTCAACCCGTCTGGTGACTATTGATACCGCAGCCGAGCCGCAAGCAGAAGACACAGCCATACCGCCAACAACACGCACCTTTCGGATTGATGGGCCGCTGTTTTTTGCCGCCGCCGACAATGTGTTTTCGGAGCTGCAATACAAGGCGGCCGATGCCAGCGTTATTATCCTTGATTGGCAAAACGTGACCCTGCTTGACGCAGGCGGCCTTAGCGCCCTTGAGCGGCTGCTGCGCTGGGCGCATCAGGAAAAACGGGAAATACGGATTGCCTCTGTCCCCTTTCAGCCGCTTAGGTTTCTCGTTAAGGCCGGCATGCGCGATAAGCCTGGGCTGGTGAGCTTCTACCCGGATATTCAGGCGGCGCAGCAGGGTGATAAACCGGCGCACTGCCATCATCCGGCGCAGTGACCTTAAGGAATAGCAGCAGCACGAATTGCAGATTCGGGGTCAGACACGGGGTCAGACACGGGGTCAGATTCGGGGTCAGAGTCTTTGGCAAGAGACGATTTCTTTGGCATGCTCAGCCGAGAAACAGTCAACAGAAAACGGTTAACAGGAACCGTCAACAAGGACTTGGACCATGACTTGCCGCCAGCACCGCCTTAAGCCCAAACCGTCGTTACTCGCCCCGCTGCTGCTTGCCTTCTCGATGCCGCATCAAGCGCTGGCAGCAACATCTGCAGCCACAGATGCCCAGTTAAACGCAGAGCAGTTAAACGCAGAGCAATCAAGTACAAAGCCAAGCGCCGAACAGGTGCTGCTTTCCTCCATCAGGCTGCCAGAAGGTTTTGAAATAGAGGTGCTGCACAGCCGCTTCAAAAACTATCGTCAGATGGCGCTGACCGACTCAGGCTGGCTTTACGTTGGCTCGCGCAAAGAAGGTAAGGTATTTTATCTGCCGCTGCCGGGCTCCGAGGCCGAAAAACGCGGTATCGCCGGTGAAATAAACATGAAATTCACCATGCCCTCAGGCATTGCCCATAAAGATGGCAAACTCTACATCGCCGATGTCGGCAACCTGTATCGGGTCGATATGGCCGACTCGCCCGGTAAGGCGCTGCCTACGCTGATGTTTGACAAGCTGCCGAAAGATTTACACCACGGCTGGAAGTATCTGAAATTCGGTCCGGATGGCCGGCTTTACATCCCCATCGGCGCCCCCTGCAATATTTGCGATGCGGGCAGCGACTACAGCAAAATCATCAGCCTGGATGTGAACCTTGATTCAGCAAACCTTGACTCGCCAGATCTGGATATGCGCGATGAAGCCCTTGGCGTGCGTAACAGTGTCGGTTTTGACTTTCACCCCACCACAGGTGAGCTGTGGTTTACCGACAATGGCCGCGACATGATGGGCGATGATATGCCATCGGATGAGTTAAACCGCCTGTCCAAACGCGGGCAACATTTCGGTTATCCCTATATTCATCAGGGCGATACGCCGGACCCTGAATTTGGCGCTGGCAAACGGATTGAAGACTATGTCAGGCCAGAAGCCAAACTCGGCGCGCACGTCGCCGGCCTTGGCATGACCTTCTATACCGGAAAACAGTTTCCACAAAAGTATCAGGGCGGGATTTTCATCGCCGAACACGGCTCGTGGAATCGCAGCAGTAAAGTTGGCTATCGTATCCGCTTTGCCAGCCTCGATGGCAACCGGGTCAAAAGCCTTGAAACCTTTGCCGACGGCTGGTTGCAGGGCGAAAACGTCACCGGCCGCCCCGCCGATGTGATGATGTTGCCGGACGGCAGTCTGCTCGTTAGCGACGATGGTTACGACCGCATTTACCGCATTGTTTATCGCCCTGAAAACTAACTTCTGGCGGCGCAAAATCAGACTGAAAAGGCAGCGAAGCGGGTGCGTCCATGCTATCATTGCGCCCCATCCAGCCGGGGTGAGCGGCTTTATCGCCATCCGCCTGAGCAAAGCCTCCCGCCCCCGGCCATCTGTACCCTAGCCTGAATACAGGCAAATATAATTAAAATCAGTCGTTAAGGAGTTATCATGCACGCCCTCGTTGCTGTCGTAATGGGTTCCAAGAGTGATTGGCCCACCATGGAAGCCGCCGCAGAGATCATGGATAAACTGCAGGTGCCTTACCATGTTGAAGTGGTCTCCGCCCACCGCACCCCCGACAAGTTGATGGAATTTGCCGCCACAGCAGCAGACAAAGGCTTTCAGGTAATCATTGGTGGCGCCGGTGGTGCAGCGCATCTGCCGGGCATGCTGGCCTCCAAAACCCGCCTGCCGGTACTGGGTGTGCCGGTACAAAGCAAAGCCCTTAACGGTATGGACTCCTTACTGTCTATCGTGCAAATGCCCAAGGGTATTGCGGTAGGCACCCTTGCCATCGGCACCGCCGGTGCCTTCAACGCCGGCCTGCTTGCCTGTCAGATCCTGGCTAACCATGATGCGGCGCTCGCTGAGCGTCTCGAAGCGTTCCGCGCCGAGCAAACCCAGAGCGTGCTGGACAATCCAGACCCAAGGGACGAGTAATCATGGCAAGCAAACAACGCGTATGGGTACTGGGCAATGGTCAGCTCGGTGCCATGCTGGCCCACGCCGGTCAGCCACTCGCCATCGAAGTGTTGCCGGTGGATATCATGGCCCCGAGCGATGAAATCCTGCCCCTTGGCGCCGATGACATCATTACCGCCGAGCGCGAGCAGTGGCCCGAGTCCAGCCTGAGTCTGCAGCTGTCAACCCACAGGCACTTTATCAATGGCCCGGTGTTTGGCCGCCTCGCCGACCGCTACACCCAAAAATCCTTGCTCGATGAGCTTAACGTTGCCACTGCGCCGTGGGAGCTGGTTGATGACGCAACCGACGTGAAAGCTCTGTATGGCAAATACGGTGAGCGGGTGCTGATGAAGCGTCGCACTGGCGGCTACGATGGCAAGGGCCAACATTGGCTCAAGCAGGCCGACAATGGTCAGATCCCGGCCGACTGGCGCAACGAGGCGATTGCCGAACAAGCGATTAATTTTGATGAAGAAGTGTCCGTTGTCGGTGTTCGTACCCAATCGGGCGAATGCTTCTTTTACCCGCTGACGCTGAACCTGCATCAGGACGGCATCCTGATGGCCTCTATCGCCCCGCTGCCAAGGCTTGCGCCGCTGCAGGCCGAGGCCGAAGCCATGCTCGGCACCATCATGAATGGGCTTGAGTATGTCGGTGTGATGGCGATGGAGTGTTTCCGTGTAGGCGATCACCTGCTGGTGAATGAGCTCGCGCCGCGGGTGCACAACTCAGGTCACTGGACTCAGGCTGGCACCCACATGGATCAGTTCCAGCTGCATCTGCGCGCCCTGTGCAACCTGCCCATTCAAAAGCCGCAGGTAAACTTCCCCTGCGTAATGGTTAACCTTATCGGTATCGACAAGGACGACCGCTGGCTGAGTTTGCCAAATGCAGAGCTGTTCTGGTACGCCAAAGACGTGCGTCCGGGCCGTAAGGTGGGCCACCTTAATTTGTCCGTGCACAATGCCGCCATGCTGAGTAGCAGCATCGCCCAGCTGAAAAGCTGGATGCCTGAGCAGTATCAGGCGCCGCTCAGCTGGATTTTGGAAAACGCCGAGTTTTAATCTCAGCTGGATATTGGAAACGCCGCGTTTTCATTCAGTAAGCCCCGCCTTCGCGGGGCTTTTCTTTTCCGGCACTGTTTACCGCAGGCCACTTTTTGCGATAGGTACCGTTTAGTGCAAGCGATGTGCAAGCCTGGCGGTAATGACGTTTCAAGGCGCAGTTCACAAAGCCTTATCGCCTTTAAAAGCATAGGGTGCATGCAAATTGGTAAAGCCTTATAATTCACGAAACTAGCCTTCATATGGATATGCTGAGTGAAGAGTCGTGACAGCCTGAAGCGTAAACGCATCGACACCCTGGGCCTGGGTTATCACCTGCTGCTGCTTTGCCTGCCGCTGTCGCTGTTTGTGGGAATTTTTTACCTCTTCAGCCCCACAGGCGGTATGCCATGGATGATATTGTCGCTGGTTTCCATGGTGTATATCATCGGCTACAGCCTGAGCTATTACCTGCATCAGGGGCGACTGGTACGGCTGTGGCAGCACCTGGAGCAGGTGGTCAATATCAACGACACCACCTTTGAACTGGTGCATTTAGCCAGCCAATACAAAGACGAACACGCGTTTCTCGATGCGCTGCTCAATAAAGCGGTGAACGTGATCAACGGCGCCGAAATGGGCTGCATTATCCGGGTCGACCCAGAGAGCCACAAACTGACCTTTGAATCCAGCGTCGGCATCGATTTGCAAAAGCTGCGCTCGATTGATTTTACCCTCGAGCAGTCATTTGAATATCGCCTGACCGACGGGCGCTGCGACCGAGTGGTCGTAGTCGATGATATGCGCCATATCAACGAAGGCAGCACCCTCAGTAAAGACGAGCAGCAAACCCTGCTGACAGCCCCCAAACACCCCATCCGCTCGACCCTTTCAAGCCCAATTCATATCGATGGCAAGCTGTATGCGATGTTAAACCTCGACAGCAGCCAGCTTGGCGCCTTCAGCGATTACGACCGCAATCTGGTGGCGATTCTCACCCACGAAGCGGCAAGTGCCATTTCCCTGTATCAAAAATCCCGCGAAATCCGCCGTCTGGCCAACTTCGATGCGCTCACAGGGCTTTTTAATCGCCGCCATTTTGAAGAGAGCCTGGGAGGCTGGAAACACAGCCGCTCGGTTGGCAGTTTTCTGGTGCTTATCGATATGGATAACCTGAAAGCGATCAACGATCGCCACGGCCATCAGGCCGGTGATGTGGCGCTGGCGCGGCTTGGTCAGGCGCTCGGTCAGCTATGGCCCGGCAACGCGCTGGTTGCCCGCTTTGGCGGCGATGAGTTTGTGGTGTTAAGCCATGGCCCACAGGAGCGGATAAAAGAGGCGCTGGATGAGCTGCAGATAAGGCTCGAGCAGTCAGCTGAGCCGATTGGATTCAGCTATGGCCTAGCGCCTTATATCAGGGATTGGGAAGCCTCATTCAGCGAGGCCGATAAAGCCATGTATGAGCATAAGCGCTGGCGCAAACAAAGCCGCGCCAATCCGCAGCCACTCTGAACCGCACTTGCAATCGACCGATGCCGGACTCAGGCGTTAACCCAAAAGACTCTTTGAGCCGCGGACTTAGGCTTGCGCGCGGGCCGTGGATAACAACCTAAGAAAACAGCCGCTTGAACCAGGACGAGTTCAGCTCATCCTTACAGGCTTTATACTGGGCAGCATAACGGCGCGAGCGCGCATCGACCTTGTCGGCTACCTTAATCAGCCACTTCTTTGACTTGTAGGTACCACGGCGGTAACCGCCCCACCCTTCGTGATAATTCAGATACTGGGCTTTGGCATCCCACTTGGACACCCGATTAACCCGGTTGGTTTTATTGATGTACCAGCCCATAAAATCGATGGCATCATCAAAATCACTGCGACTCGCCCAGCTGTTGCCGGTTTCCCGCTGGTAATCATCCCAGGTGGCGTTTTTCGCCTGCGCATAGCCATAGGCATCGCTGGCGCGGCCGGTGGGAATAAAGCCCAAAAAGTACTCCATCGGCGGCGCAGCATCGTGCTTGAACGAGCTTTCCTGATACATCATCGCCAGCGGCACATGCACAGGCACGCCCCACTTTTTCTGGGTTTCCAGAGCAGCGTCATGCCAGTCGTCATGCTCTTTGAAAATCGAGCAGATATTATCGGGGTTTTGCGGAGGGGATGTGGCGCAGCCGCCAAGAAGCAGTGCCAGAGGAAAAAACAACATCAGCGCCCGAAGCATAATAAACTCCACTCTCAATCAATCACAGGAGTTTCCCATGTGATTGATTAAGATGCAATTCATATGGCTCCAACCGTGCTGCGGCTCCCGTTAAGGCGTTTCAAACCGGCACTCGGCCGCTTCGGTTTGCCAAATCACCGGCTCCCAGAAGTCAGGATCTTTACCAAGATAACGCCGGTCATCCTTGTAGCGGGCAGCAAAATGATAGCGATTACCCGCCGCCACCGTCACCTTGAGGGTTTTGGCCTGATGCGCCTGGGGCGATACCCGCAGATCGGCGGCATTAATAAGCTCAACGAAGGTAAATTCATACTCGCCCGGCGCAAGCTGGTAATTGGGGCGCGACAGTACAGGCTTGCCGTTAAGGTGAGTCACCACGGCGCGGTACAGCCGCTCATTTGCCGGCGGGTCCTGATAGCCTGACACCCAGCCGCAGGCGGCCGGGTCGATATCGTTGCTGCTGCAACCCGCCAGCAGCGCTGCGGTCGCAAGCGCTGCCATTAAAGCGCGCATGGCACATCCTTGAAATAGTCTTTGAGGTACTCATCAAAGCTTAAGGTATCTTCGGCTTCAATGGCGGCCTGGGCTGCAAGTGACGCCGCCGCATCATCGCGGTAGCGCTTAAGCTGCGCTTCATCCAGCGGATACGACAGGAAATAGTCCTGATAGCGCTCGGCCAAATCCATCACAAATTTGCTGTGATCGAGCCCCTCTTCAATCACGGCCTTATGTACCTGACCAGAGAGCGTCAGCGATGGGTCTTCCACCGCCTTTTGCCAATGATTGAGCGCATCCTGATAGTCAGTTGCATCGCCATCCAGCAGCTGCGCAAGCTCACGAAGCTTGGCAAACATTTCGGTCAGCCACGCTTTAAGGCTGATTGCCTCGCCGCTGCGGCTTAAGGTCAACCCGGGTTTACGGCCTTCATGGATAACCGCTTTAAGGTTGGCGGCAATTTCCGCCTCGCCATCACTGTCGCAGGCCGGCGAGTCAGACAGCAGGCAGTAAAGCAGGAATAAATCCAGGAACTTAAGCTGCGATGCCTCAACCCCGATGGGGCTGAACGGGTTAACATCCAGCGCGCGCACTTCGATGTATTCCACCCCGGCGCGGGCAAGCGCCTCAGAGGGCTTTTCACCTTTGGCGGTTACGCGTTTGGCACGGATAGGCGCGTAAAATTCGTTTTCAATCTGCAGCACATTGGCATTGAGCTGGCGGTATTCGCCATCTACTTTTACGCCAATCTGGGCAAACTGCGCCGATGGCAGACGGATGGCGGCGCGAATGCCGTCCAGATATTCGCCAAGGGAGTTATAACTGATGTGTAAGCTCGCCTGCTCTTTGTTGGTGTAGCCAAGGTCGCTCATTCTCAGCGAGGTAGCATAGGGCAGATACAGGGTGCCGCGCGCGGTTTTTTCAAACTGCACGCTGGTCTTCTGGCCCTTAAGGAAAGATGAGCACAGGGCGGGAGAAGCACCAAACAGATAAGGCAGCACCCACACCAGGCGGCGATAATTGCGGATAAGGCCAAAATAGCCTTCCGAAACAAACTGCTCCAGCGGCAAGCTGCTTTCGCGGATAGCGTGCAGGCGCTGCCAGAGCGCATCGGAAACCGAAAAATTAAAATGCACCCCGGAGATAATCTGCATCAGGGCGCCGTAGCGATAGGTCAACCCCTTACGATACAGGGTCTTCATTTTGCCGGTGTTGGAGCTGCCGTAGCGGGCGATGGGGATGTCTTTTACATCACCCACATAACAGGGCATGCTCACCGGCCACAACTTTTGCCCGTTCAGATGCTTTAGGGTAAAGGCGTGGGTCTGGGTCAGACCGTCGAGCATCTCGTCGATGTTACCGTGCACCGGGGTGATAAATTCAAGCAGCGCTTCGCTGTAATCTGTGGTGATCCTCGGATGGGTCAGCGCCGAGCCGAGCGCCTTTGGATGCTCATCCATTGCCAGATTGCAGCAGCTGGTGATACGCAGCGCTTCGCGCTCCAGTCCACGCTTCAGCCCCGCCAGGGCCTTGATGCCCTCTGCGTCGCTGAGCGCCCCGAGTGTCTGATTGAATACTGTCAATTGAATAGTCCTGGTTGCCTGGCGCAAGGCGCCGCAATGCACAGCAGACCGGCCATACCGCACAGGTCTTTCGGCGTGAGTCCAAAATAATGCCATTTGGAGATGGCAGCAAGAGATTGATATAAAAGGGTGGCAACTTTGCCACCCTCGACTGCTTATATGGGGTTACGCGGCGGGAATTACAATGCCAAATCTTTGACCGGATAACCGAGCGCTTTCAATTCCTGCGAAATGCTGGCTTTGTCACCCACCACCAAAATCACCATCTCATGGATATTCAGGTGTTTTCTGGCCAGAGCATCGATTTGGCTCTTCTGGATGTGGCTGACAATTTTGTCCTGCTCGGCAGTAAAATCATCGCTCAGCTTGTAACGCTGGATCATGCGCATAAAGCCCGCTTTCTGGTATGGCGTCTCATAATCGAGTGCCTGTCCCTGAGAGATGGAGCTACGCATAAACTCTAGCTCATCGGCGCGGATGCCACCGTCGCGGTAACCTGAGATTTCCTTCAGGAACTCAGTCACGGCTTTGGCCGTCACGTCGCTGCGCACACTGGCTGATGCCACAAACTGCCCGGTTTCCAGGCCACCACGGAAGCGGCTGCGGGCACCGTAGGTGTAGCCCTTGTCTTCACGCAGATTGAGGTTGATACGGCTGTTGAACGCGCCGCCAAGCGGGTAGTTCATAAGACCGGCCTTAAAGTACTCGCCGGTGGCATCAAACGGCATGGCAAGCTTACCGATGGAAATCACCGACTGCGCTGCGCCAGGCTTATCAAGCACATAAATGGTGCCGCCTTCGAGCACCGGCAATTTGCCAAGCTCAGGGATAGGGCTTGCGATGCCCTTCCAGCTATTAAGTGCACTTAAGGATTTAATCAGCTTGGACTGAGGCGCACTCGACACGGCCACAATCTGGGCGTTACCGGCGCGGTACTGGGCGGTGTAAAACGCCTTGATGTCCTGCAGTGTCAGAGCCGATACGCTCTCGATGGTGCCGGATACATCCACGCCAAGGGCGTTGTCCTTGCCATAGAGCAGACGGGCAAAACCGGTTTCAGCCAGATAATCGGGGTTTGACTGAGAGTGCTTGAGCACCTGCAGTGCCTGCTGCTTAACCCGGGCAAAGTCTTCTTTCTTAAAGCCTGGGGTTTGCAGTTTTTCTTTCAGCACCGCCAGGGTTTGATCCAGCTTTTCAGTCAGGGCAGATACCTTGATTTCGCTCTGGTATTCGCTGGCAGAAAACTCCACCGTGGCACCAAGCAGCTCGAGTGCCTGCGCCAGCTCTTCACTGGTGCGGCGCTGGCTGGATTCATTGAGCATGGCTGCCGTCAGGCTGGCAACACCGGCGCGGCGCACATCCGCCAAACGGTGACCGCCCGCCAGATAAATCACAATCTCAGTGGTTGGGGTTTCAAGATTTTGGGTGCCAAGCACAGCAATGCCGTTGCCCAGGGTGTCGCGCCACAGGGTTGGCACATTCAGGGTTGGCGCATTGCCGCTTGCAGGCATGATGCTGCGGTCAAAGGATGACTCGGCTTCTTCCACCTCAATCTCGCCGGCAACGGCTTCTTTGGCAACCAGCGGCGCCGGAGCCTTGTAGTTGTCTTTGGCAGCAATCAGACTGCGCGCACCTTCCGGTACCACGCTCATCACCACCATAGGTTTGCCTTTAACGTACTTGTTAAATACCCGCTGTACGTCTGCTTTGGTGACGCTGGCGTAACGCTGCAGGTCGCTGGCAATCTTGTTCGGGTCGCCGTAGAAGGTTTCGTTAGCGGCCAAGGTCGATACTTTGCCGCGTACGCTCTCAAGACCAAAAATAGTATTGGCCTCAAACTGCACCTTTACCTTTTCCAGGTCGGCATCGGTCACACCACGGCGCTCAAACTCCGCAATGGAGGCGCGAATGCGCTGCTCGGTATCTTTAAGGCTGCCGCCCTTGGCCGGATTGGCCAGCGCAACAAACGACAGCTCACAGGAGAGCTCGCGGCATGGGTGGCTCACGTTCGCCTGCACCGCATAGCCTTCTTTGACCAGATTTTTGTACATCAGCGAGGTTTGACCGCCGCCAAGAATGTTGGCGAGCAAGTCCAGCGCCGCTTCATCTTCATGGCTTGCGTAAACGGTTGGCAGCGCCATGCGGATAAGCGGCAGATGCACCTTGTCTTCCATCGACAGGTAACGGTCTTTATCCAGTTTCACCGGTGACTTCGGCAGCGCTTCCACTTCCGGACCACGGGGAATTTCGCCAAAGTACTTGTTCACCCAGGCGAGGGTCTGCAGCTCGTCAAAATCACCGCCGATGGTGAGCGTTGCGTTATTCGGGCCATACCAACGTTGGAAGAAGGCTTTCACATCTTCAAGCTTGGCGCGGTTCAAATCCTCAGGCCAGCCAATCACTGGCCAGGAGTAAGGATGACCGGCCGGATACATGGCCTGATTGAAGCGCTCGTACATACGGCCATAAGGCTGGTTATCGATACGCTGGGCACGTTCGTTTTTCACGGTTTCACGCTGCACTTCAAACTTTTCAGAGGTCAGTGCCGGCAGGAAAAAGCCCATGCGGTCTGACTCAAGCCACAGCATTTTTTCAAGCTGGTTGCTCGGCACGGTTTCGAAATAGTTGGTGCGGTCGGTGTTGGTGGTACCGTTCAGGGTGCCGCCGGACTCAGTAACTACCTTGAAGTGCTGCTCATCGGCAACGTTTTGTGAGCCCTGGAACATCATGTGCTCAAACAGGTGGGCAAAACCGCTGCGGCCCGGCAACTCGCGGCCAGAGCCTACATGGTAGGTCACATCCACATGCACCAGCGGATCGGATTTGTCCTGATGCAGCACTACGGTCAGGCCGTTGGCCAGACGGTACTTGTTATAGGGAATGCCTACCGCACCCGCCTCGACCTGAACCGATTCAATCAGTTCGACTCCGTCAGGCAAACCGTTGTCGGGTTTGGAAGCACAGCCAGCGAGCGCCGCCGAAATGGCGACGGCAAGGATCCATTTTTTCATTCACTTTCCTTTATGGTTCTAGTTTGTAACGAACAATAACCAGCAATAACGAGCGAATATAGCAGAATCGGCACCGAGCCTAGGATGCTTTTGTCGCTGCGGTTGTAAATAAAATTGTCAGAGTGATTTCACCATCGCAAGCAGCAGCGCATACCGCGCTGCCTTGCCGGTTAAAATCAGCGCAGTCGATGCCCAAAACGGCAATCTGAGGTAGCCGGCGAGCAGGCAAAGAATATCGCCAATCAGTGGTGCCCACGACAAAAGCAAACTCCATACACCATATTTTTCAATCAGTTTCATCGCATGGCGCTGCGATGCACTGAGCTTTTCAGGCTCCCACGCAACGCGCCCGAGTCGACCGAGACCAAAACTGGTGAGCGCACCCAAAGTGTTACCAAGGCTTGCCGCCACAAACAGCCCAAGCCAGAGCGAAGGCGTGTCGTTAAGCAGTGCCAGCAGCAATACCTCAGAGCCCCCCGGCAGCAGGGTCGCCGCCAGAAACGCGCCGGAAAACATCAGCCACAACGGGCCCATTACCGCACTCCTGCCATCAGGTTAATGAAAACACGCCATTTTAACGCTATAAAAACATTTCCATATATCACAATAAGTTATATCAAAAACGGTTTGTTTTGGATCTGTTTGTGCCGATACAATGCGGTTTAGACTTTCTTTTTACTGCATCAGGGCACAGGATAGGCCCGTGCTGCCGATGTTTTGCCCGCTGGTCGCATCCAGGAATTTCCCGGTTTTTTGGGCAAGGCAGCAAAGGATGACGCCAACACCGTCACCCTGCACAACTCGATTACAACGCATCGGAACACTCCATGATATTGCAAACATTGAACAAAATTCCGTTCTGGCAAAAGGTGTTGCTGGGTTTTGGCCTGGGCATTCTCACCGGCGTGCTGCTCGGTGACACAGCCACAGCCCTTAAGCCTCTGGGCGATCTGTTTATTGCCGCCATCAAGATACTGGTTGCGCCGCTGGTGCTGTGCGCCATCGTGGTCAGCATCACGTCTTTGGGTAACGCCTCCAACCTCAAGCGCCTGAGTATTAAAACCCTCGGCCTGTTTATGGTCACCGGCACCCTGGCATCCTTGATAGGACTCGCGGTCGGCAGCAGCTTTGACATGGGCGGCAGTATGCAGCTTGCCACCTCAGAAGTGCGCGAGCGGGTGGTGCCTGGTTTTGCTCAGGTGCTGCTGGACATGATCCCGGTAAACCCCTTTGCCTCACTTGCCGAAGGAAAAGTACTGCAAATCATCGTATTTGCAGCGCTTATCGGTATTGCCATCAACACAGTCGGCGAAAAAGCAGAGCCGCTGAAAAAGGTGTTTGAAGGCGGCGCCGAAGTGATGTTCCAGCTTACCCGCATGGTTCTCAAACTGACCCCCATCGGGGTATTTGGTCTGATGGCCTGGGTTGTTGGCGCCTACGGTCTGTCGACCCTGCTGCCGCTTGGCAAGTTTATTGTCGCCATCTATGTGGCGGCTATTATCCATATCCTGTTTGTTTACGGCGGGTTTGTGAAATTTGCCGCGCGCCTGAGCCCGCTGCAGTTTTTCCGTAAAGCCATGCCAGCTCAGCTTGTGGCTTTCAGCACCGCATCGAGCTTCGGCACCCTGCCAGTGACCACCAAGTGCGCCGAGTCCATGGGCGTTTCCAAGCGCTACAGCGCCTTTGTACTGCCGATGGGCGCGACCATGAACATGGATGGCTGCGGTGGTATTTATCCCGCGATTGCGGCCATTTTTATCGCCCAGATTTACGGCATTCCGCTGGATATGACCGATTACCTGCTGATTGCGGTAACGGCAACTGTGGCATCGGTCGGTACTGCCGGCGTGCCCGGCAGCGCCATGGTCATGCTGACCGTGACCTTGGGTGTGGTTGGTCTGCCGCTTGAAGGCATCGCCTTTATCGCCGCCATCGACCGGGTGATTGACATGATACGTACCTGCACCAACGTAACCGGCGACATGATGACCGCCGTGGTGGTGGGCAATTCAGAAGGTGAACTGGACCGCGAGCGCTTTTATGCCGATGACGAGTCTGGCCAAGCTGCACAAAGCTGACGCGCCCTGGCATTAATAGCCAATGACAAAGCCATCGCCCCCGCGATGGCTTTTTTGTATCCGCCACACACAAGCGACAAAGGTTTACCCCAGTACGCTCAGTCTTTACGGTCTTTACGCGCGCAGCGCTGTTCTAGTCCACCGACGCTCAGGGCTGTTCAATGAGGCCAGATTGACGCTACACTGGGCCGACTACCCTTAAGGATATCAGGCTGTTGCCATGACCCGACTCTTCCTGCTGCCGATCATTCTGTGCCTGCTGTGGATGGCATTTCTGCGCTTTAACCGCGTTCCGCTCGCCAAGGGGAAAACCGGCTTTATCTATATCATCGCCATCAGCGGCACCCTGACACTGCTTCTTACGCTGCTGATGTGGCTCACCAGACATTAAAAAAGCGCCCTTGGGCGCTTTTTTCCTCTTTCGGTGCCATCTCGGTACCATTTCGGTACCACGTTGTTGTCAGATGGCCGGTGTCAATTAATCAATGCCGGCTAGCCGATGTCTGTTATCCCAATACTGCAAGCAAAATCCCCGCCGCCACCGCACTGCCAAGCACCCCGGCCACATTGGGTCCCATGGCATGCATCAGGAGATAATTATTGGGATTAGCCTCAAGCCCCACCTTGTTGGCCACCCGCGCCGCCATGGGCACGGCAGAAACGCCCGCTGCGCCAATCAAGGGGTTCACTTTACCGCCACTGAGTTTGCAAAGAAGCTTTGCCATCAATACCCCGGCCGCCGTGCCGATGGAGAAAGCCACCGCGCCAAGCACCAGAATGCCGAGCGTCTCGAGCCGCAAAAACTGCTCTGCCGACAGTTTTGACCCCACCGCAAGGCCAAGGAAAATCGTGACGATATTGATAAGCTCGTTCTGGGCTGTGTTGGAAAGCCTGTCCACTACACCGGATTCGCGCATCAGATTGCCAAGGCAGAACATGCCCACCAAGGGAGTCGCCGCCGGCAAAAAGAGAATTGTCAGCCCAAGCACCATCAGCGGGAAAAAGATCTTCTCTTTTTTACTCACATCCCGCAGCTGCTCCATCTTGATGGCGCGCTCCTCCTTGGTGGTGAGCGCACGCATGATGGGCGGCTGGATAATGGGCACCAGTGCCATGTAAGAGTAAGCCGCCACCGCGATGGCGCCGAGGAGCTCGGGCGCAAGCTTGGTCGCAAGGAAAATCGCTGTCGGACCATCCGCGCCGCCAATGATGGCAATCGCAGCCGCATCCTGCAAAGAAAACTCAAATCCGGGCACCAGGTTAAGCGCGATGGCGCCAAACAGAGTCGCGAAAATGCCAAACTGGGCCGCCGCACCCAGCAGCAAGGTTTTCGGGTTGGCGATAAGGGCACCGAAATCAGTCAGCGCGCCGACACCCAGGAAAATCAGCAGCGGGAAAATCCCGGTTTCCAGCCCCACATGGTAGAGGTAATAAAGAATTCCCCCTTCTTCGGTAAAGCCCGCATTGGGAATATTGGCAAGCACGGCGCCAAAGCCAATCGGCAGCAGCAACAGAGGCTCAAAGCCGCGGGCGATGGCAAGGTACAAAAGCACCAGGCCCACGCCCATCATCAGCACTTGCCCATAGGTAAAGTGGGCAATGCCCGTTTCAGCCCAAAAGGCCATCAATCCATCCATGATTGCCTCCTCAGGCCAAAGATAACAGTGAGGCGCCAACCGCCACTGAGTCGCCTTCCTTCACCCACACCCTGGCGATAACGCCATCGGCCTGAGCACGGATCTCGGTTTCCATTTTCATGGCTTCGAGAATAATGACCACGTCACCGGCCCTTACCTGCTCGCCGGGCGCCACATGTACCTTGAAGATATTGCCAGACAGCGGCGCACAAAGGGCTTCTGTCTCGGTGCCACTGTGACTTGGCTGCGCAGATGGCGCGGATGGCGTAGCGATAGGCGCTGCAATGCTTGACTGGGTGCCATCGGCCGCCTGGATCTGGCGGATTTCACCACCATCTGCCACTTCAACCACATAACGCTGGCCATCCACAGTGACTGTGTAAGTTTGCGGGCCGCTTTCAGCCTTGGCAGTGGCAACCTTATCCTTGACCGCCGAGGGCGCAGGCTCAAAGGCGGCCGGATTATGGCGGTTTTTAAGGAACTGAAAACCGATTTGCGGAAACAGCGCGTAAGTGAGTACATCATCATCCAGCCCTTCGCACAGCTGCACGCCTTCGGCTTTGGCCTTGGCGGTAAGCTCGGTGCGCAGCCTGTCAAGCTCCGGCGGCAGCAGATCGGCCGGGCGGCAGGTAACAGGTGCCGCGCCTTTGAGGACCCGAGCCTGCAGCTCGCTGTTCACCGGCGCAGGTGTCGCACCGTATTCCCCCTTAAGCACACCTTCGGTTTCCTTGGTCAGCGACTTATAGCGCTCACCGGTGAGCACGTTGATAACCGCCTGGGTACCGACAATCTGCGAGGTTGGGGTAACCAGCGGCAAAAAGCCCAGATCTTCACGCACCCTCGGGATTTCATCCAGCACCAAATCAAGCTTATCGGCAGCGCCCTGCTCTTTCAGCTGGCTCTCCATATTGGTGAGCATGCCGCCCGGAACCTGAGCGCGCAAAATGCGCGAATCAATGCCCTGCAGCGCCCCTTCAAACTGAGCGTATTTTTTCCGCACCTCACGAAAGTACGCGGCTATTTCTTCCAAAAGCGCCATATCCAGATTGGTTGACCGCTCTGTGCCTTCGACCATGGCAACCAGGGTCTCGGTGGCGCTGTGGCCATAGGTCTGGCTCATGGAAGAAATCGCGGTATCGAGTACGTCGATACCGGCCTCAATCGCTTTTTGATAGGTTGCGGTAGAAAGCCCGGTGGTGGCATGGCTGTGCATGGCCAGCATCAAACCGGTCTGCGATTTAAGCCGGCTCACCAGTTCAAAGGCTTCCATCGGCCGCAGCAACCCGGCCATGTCCTTGATACACAATGAATCGCAGCCCATGTCTTCGAGGCGTTTTGCCATATCCACCCAGGTGTCCAGGGTGTGAACCGGACTCGTGGTATACGAAATGGTGCCCTGGGCATGGGCGCCAACCTGCTTAACGGCCCGCACCGCTTCACGCAGGTTACGCACATCGTTCATCGCATCAAAAATCCGGAACACATCCATGCCATTGTCATGGGCGCGCTCCACAAAGCGGTGCACCAGATCGTCACCATAGTGGCGATAACCGAGCAAATTTTGACCACGAAGCAACATCTGCATCGGCGTATTGGGCATGGCTTGCTTAAGCAAACGCAGCCGCTCCCACGGGTCTTCCCCCAGATAACGGATACAGGCATCAAAGGTTGCGCCGCCCCAGGTTTCCAGCGACCAGTAACCGACCTGATCAAGCTTGGCGGCTATCGGCAGCATGTCTTCAAGACGTAAACGGGTCGCAAGCAAAGATTGGTGGGCGTCGCGCAGCACCACGTCGGTGAGGGCTAAAGCTTGAGTCATGAACGTCCCTCCCGGGCGCGATGTTGTTGAATGGCAGCAGAAATCACTGCTACGAGTTTGGGGTCAAGGTTTGGCTGTGTTGGCACGGCTTTGGCGCGGCCGGTCGCCGCCGCAGGTGCTGCGCTGGGAGCAAAGCGGCTCGCCAGCAGCTTAAGCCCCAAAATGAGCATGCCAAGAAACAGGTAAACCAAAACCATACCAAGCACCATGATCCACAGGGCATCCGCCATCTGCTGCATCACCGATGTCATGTCACCACCTCCGCTGTCGCTGGCTGCATATTGCTACTTGCATTAGTAGGTGAATGAAAAATCAACTTCAAAGCCTTAAAGCAATTAGTTATGCAGCTAGCGTGGATAAAAAACAATAAATCAGCTATCAGATAACCATCGATTAACAGCCATGGCAAGCCGATGTAAATTGGTCATACCAATGACAAGCAAAACCTTGCTGGTTTTTGAACATTTCCCAAAAAGGCCACCAATAAATTATGGAAAGCAGAATCGAAAAGGAATAAACCGACAATTTGATGATTTAACTTGCCGGTAGAATGATGAAACTCATGGGTGCTGCACGGAGAAAGTGGATAAGGCGTGAAGTGGATACAACCGGCCTGAGAGACTGGCTGAGAATGCCTGGACACACTGCTGCAGCGCTCACGCGCCGTCGATGCCAGCAAGAGCGAATAGCAGAAGCAGCAATGGCGGCAGCTACGGATAGTGCAAGCAGCGACCGGCGGCAAACTTAACCCGATACAGCTGATACCGGAAACACGGATGAAATCAGCGAGCCTGACCGATAAGACTGGTGTGCAGGACGAGCAGAAAAGAAAAAGCCCCTGATTTCTCAGGGGCTTTTAATGTGGCGCGCATGGAAGGAGTCGAACCTCCGACCGCCTGGTTCGTAGCCAGGTACTCTATCCAGCTGAGCTACATGCGCAAATTTTTTAACTCGCGGACCAATGCCCTATGAGTATAGTAAAGAATGGCGGAGAAGGAGGGATTCGAACCCTCGATGGGAGATAAAGCCCATACTCCCTTAGCAGGGGAGCGCCTTCGGCCACTCGGCCACCTCTCCGCGAATTTGGCGCGCATGGAAGGAGTCGAACCTCCGACCGCCTGGTTCGTAGCCAGGTACTCTATCCAGCTGAGCTACATGCGCTTGAATTCGTTCAATCTTTAGAGACTTTTGGCGCGCATGGAAGGAGTCGAACCTCCGACCGCCTGGTTCGTAGCCAGGTACTCTATCCAGCTGAGCTACATGCGCGTTTCAAAAAGTCTGTGCAGTAATCGGTTAATCTGAAGTGGCGCGCATGGAAGGAGTCGAACCTCCGACCGCCTGGTTCGTAGCCAGGTACTCTATCCAGCTGAGCTACATGCGCGTTGATACTATCAGATAAACAGAAAAAAGAAGTGGCGCGCATGGAAGGAGTCGAACCTCCGACCGCCTGGTTCGTAGCCAGGTACTCTATCCAGCTGAGCTACATGCGCGAATTGTATTCTTTACTGCTAAAAACGAAAAAAGGTGGCGCGCATGGAAGGAGTCGAACCTCCGACCGCCTGGTTCGTAGCCAGGTACTCTATCCAGCTGAGCTACATGCGCACACTTTTTAACGCTTTAAGAAAATGGCGGAGAAGGAGGGATTCGAACCCTCGATGGGAGATAAAGCCCATACTCCCTTAGCAGGGGAGCGCCTTCGGCCACTCGGCCACCTCTCCGGTTTTCTTGGCGCACATATTACTGTTTGAAGAAAATAAGTCAAACCCTTTTTCCCAATGCTCAGCTGATTGTCCTGTTTTTAATCACATGCTTAAAACCCGCACAGCATCAGCCTTTGCACCGTTTGACGCCTTCCCTGCCCGGGCGCCCAAAATAAAAAAGCCAGCACAAAGCTGACTCTTCTATTGTCTTGTAAAACTGTTTTGTAAAACCGTCTGGTCAAACACTCCCGCAGGAGCAGAAAACAGTCTCAGTAGTTGCCGCCGTCTGGCGTGCCTGTTTTCTCAGATTGGATCCGCTGGTAGATCTCTTCGCGGTGAACAGACACTTCTTTTGGTGCGTTCACACCAATGCGCACCTGATTTCCCTTTACACCCAGCACTGTCACTGTGACTTCGTCACCGATCATCAGTGTTTCGCCAACTCGACGTGTCAAAATCAGCATTCGCTTGCTCCTTAGGTCCTATTCCATACGCCAGGTTAAGACGCCTGGACATTGCATTATTATAAAGTCAGCTTAGTACAAATTATAGTATTGAATACCAAAACGTTTGGATATTCATACTTTATTGAGGTTGAACGCTCTGTGCAGACTTCTGACCGCCTGTTGCAGGTCCTTCTCATCAATCATGACTGACAGTTTGATTTCCGCTGTCGAAACCAATCTGACGCGAATATTCTGTGCCGCCAACAACTCGGTGACTCTCGCCGCCAGCTCGGCCATTACAGGTTTGCCGGTACTGATAAGCGACACCTTGGCAAGCTCAGTTTCGTAGTTTACCGCGCCCAGCGCATGGGCGCCGGTCAATGTATCAATCAGCGCCAGCACCTTATTCACTTCAGCCTGCGCCAATGAAAAACTCAGCATGCGCTCCGAGGGTTGCTGCGCCACCAAATCGGTGTCGACACAGGCGTCGGCCAATGTTTTAAACAGCGCTACTTCAGCCGGCGGGTTATCTACAACCCCTGATACCGAGACTAGCCCCTGGCCACGGCTTACTGCAATACCTACAATGCCGGAAACTGTGTGATCTGGCTCATCAAACCGGATTAAGGTACCGCTACCGGGTTCAAAACTCGACAGCACCCGCAGCACCACACCATGACGGCGGGCACAGGCAACGCTGTCCGGATGCAGCACCTTGGCCCCCTGGCGTGCCATTTCATACATGGCCTCGAAGCTGATGCTGTCGAGTTTCTGTGCGTTGGGGTCGATGTTGGGATCTGTGGTAAACACGCCGCACACATCGGTAAAAATCTGACACTCAGCTGCATTCAGCGCCGCTGCTACGGCCACCGCTGTGGTGTCCGAGCCACCGCGGCCAAGCGTGGTGATATTACCCTCGCCGTCCACGCCCTGAAAACCGGCGATAACCGGCACAACACCGGCATCGAGCAGCCCAATCAAGCCATTGGTTTCAACCAGCTCAATGCTCGCGCGGCCAAACTGGTTATTGGTGCGGATTTTCACCTGACTGCCAAGCAAAGAGCGCGCCTTGATGCCACGGCGCTCCAGCGCCATCGCCATCAGGGCAATGCTGACCTGCTCACCGGCGGTCACCAGCATGTCCAGTTCACGGGCAGAAGCAACCGGATCAATATTTGCCGCCATGGCATACAGACGATTGGTTTCGCCCGCCATGGCCGACAACACCAACACCTGACGCTCACCCTCATGGTGTGCGCGGGCAATGGCATCGGCCACCGCCTCAATGCGCTCGAAGGAACCGACTGAGGTTCCGCCGAACTTCTTTACATTTATTTTTGTCACAAAAAGCCTGCTACTGCTCAGACTGACATTGGGGTTGGTCAACCCTTGGGGGTTGACCCAAGGGAGTTACAGACGCTCGGTCAGCCACGGCAGCACTGTGGAGAGTGCCGCGTCCAGCTTGGCAGGCTCACTGCCACCGGCCTGCGCCATATCAGGGCGACCACCGCCTTTACCGCCAACCTGCGCTGCGACCATAGCGACCAGGTCGCCAGCTTTAACCTTAGCGGTAACATCGGAAGTGACACCGGCGATAAGGTTCACCTTATCGGCAGAGGCAACGGCCAGCAGCACCACGCCGGATTTAAGCTTTTGCTTAAGCTCATCCTGCAGACCACGCAGCGCACCCGCTTCAACGCCATCAAGCTTCTTCACCAGCACTTTCACGCCGTTGATTTCCTGCGCGTCACCGGCAAGGTCGGCGCTCGCGGCAGCGGCGAGCTTGTCTTTAAGCTGCGCGTTTTCTTTTTCGAGCTGTTTCGCTTTATCAAGCTGCGCCTTAAGCTTGGCGACCACCGAGGCCACATCGCCCTTAAGAAGCGAAGCGGCTTCTTCAAGCTCGGCTTGCTGCTGGGCAACAAACGCCATCGCTGCCGCGCCAGTCACGGCTTCGATACGGCGGATACCTGCGGCAATACCGCCTTCAGAGGTGATCTTAAAGAGACCAATATCACCGGTACGGCCAACGTGGGTACCACCGCAAAGCTCGATAGAGAAGTCACCCATGGTCACAACACGCACCTTGGCATCGTACTTCTCACCAAAGAGTGCCATGGCGCCTTTGGCCTTGGCTTCTTCGATGTCCATCTCGGCGAAATTCAGCTCGTGGTTACGACGAATTTGGGTATTCACCAAATCTTCAACCGCTTTAAGCTCTTCACGCTTAACGCCTTCAAAGTGAGAGAAGTCGAAACGCAGACGCTCAGGGTCTACCAGCGAGCCTTTCTGGGTCACGTGGGTGCCCAGCACCTGACGCAGCGCGGCATGCAGCAAGTGAGTCACTGAGTGGTTAAGCTCGGTGCGATGGCGAAGCCTTTTATCGACCATGGCCTTGAGGCTATCGCCAACCTTAACGCTGCCACTTAGCAGCTGGCCCTTGTGACCAATGCCCTGACCAAACTTTTGCGTATCAACAACGCTGATCTCTACGCCCTCAGCCAGCAGTTGGCCCTTGTCACCAACCTGACCACCGGATTCGGCGTAAAAAGGCGTGTTATCGAGCACCACAACCAGCTCAGCGCCCGCTTCAGCAGCATCAACAGATTCGCCATCACGGTAAAGGGCAACCACTTTACTCTCGGTGGCAAGCTCGGTGTAACCACAAAAATCGGTGCTGGCATCAATTTTCAGTGCAGCGTTGTAATCGGCGCTGAACTGACCTGCGGCCTGAGCGCGGCTGCGCTGCTCAGCCATGGCGGCGGCAAAGCCTGCTTCATCGACTTTAAGATTGCGCTCGCGGCACACATCGGCGGTCAAATCCACCGGGAAGCCGTAGGTGTCGTACAGTTTGAATACGGTGTCGCCGTCCAGGGTATCGCCCTTAAGGTCGGCAAGGGCGGCGTCCAGCATGCCCAAACCACGCTCAAGCGTGCGGGCAAACTGCTCTTCTTCAGCTTTAAGCGCCTTTTCCACAATCGCCTGGGTCGCGGCCAAATCTTTGGCTGCATCGCCCATGGCTTCAACCAAGGTCGGCACCAGTTTGTAGAAGAAGGTGTCAGTGGCGCCCAGTTTGTTACCGTGGCGTACGGCGCGGCGGATAATGCGGCGCAGCACATAACCACGGCCTTCGTTGGATGGCATTACGCCATCGGCAACCAAAAAGGCGCAGGAGCGGATATGGTCGGCAATCACGCGCAGTGATTTGTTTTCCAGGTCAGTCACGCCAATAACTTCGGCGGTCTTTTTGATAAGCTTTTGGAAAATATCGATTTCGTAGTTTGAGTGCACGCCCTGCATAATGGCAGCGATACGCTCAATACCCATGCCGGTATCCACCGCAGGTTTTGGCAGCGGCTCAAGCTTACCATCGGCATGACGGTTGTACTGCATGAAAACGATATTCCAGATTTCGATAAAACGGTCACCGTCTTCTTCCGGGCTGCCCGGACGGCCACCCCAAATATGAGCACCGTGATCGTAGAAAATCTCGGTACATGGGCCGCAAGGACCGGTGTCGCCCATCTGCCAGAAGTTGTCAGACGCAAAAGCGGCGCCTTTGTTGTCGCCGATGCGGATAATATTTTCCGCGGCAACACCAATCTTCTTATTCCAGATTTCGAACGCTTCATCATCTGTGTGGTACACGGTCACACACAGCTTTTCTTTTGGCAGCTTCAATGTGCCGGTGAGGAATTCCCAGGCGAAGCGGATCGCATCTTCTTTAAAGTAATCACCAAAGCTGAAGTTACCCAGCATTTCAAAGAAGGTGTGGTGACGTGCGGTGTAGCCGACGTTGTCCAGGTCGTTGTGCTTACCACCGGCGCGCACACAGCGCTGGGCCGTGGCCGCACGGACGTAGCTGCGCTTTTCCATGCCCAGGAAGCAGTCTTTGAACTGGTTCATACCGGCGTTGGTAAAAAGCAGTGTTGGATCGTTACCGGGAACCAGGGAGCTACTGTCTACAACCTGGTGACCCTGCTGCCTGAAATACTCAAGAAAAGCACTGCGAAGCGCGGCTGTGGTTTGATACATGAAAACGTCCTGCGTTGGAAAAGTCAGATTCGACAAGTCGCGGCCACATCCACGGGGCAGCGACAAAAATTTGGGGGTCATTATAACCAAAAGCTTTCGCAAGAAGATAGCGCAGCCATCAGGAAAACCCGCGCTGGCGCGCCGCTTATCAAGGCATCAACCGAAGAAAGAGCGCTGGTTAAGGTAGGTATAAAACCGAGGTTAGTATTTGCCAGCATCGTAAATGAATTGAGACGCTGAAAAGTGCGCCAAAAGCTGCAACCGACAGTGGCATTCTGCTGTGGATCGCACCTCTCTTCATCTACGGGCAAGTGTCGATAACGTCATAGCCAAATGCGTCATAGCCAAATGCGTAGTAGCCGAGAGCGCAATATCTGAGAAATGACAGCAGCGAGATAACAGCCGCGAGATAACGTGAGATAACGCGAGATAAATAGTCAGGTCGGTTGTGGGCGCCTACTGCCCAAGGCCGCTTCAAGGCAATGCCCAAACCTTGGTGGTGTGTTCAGGCTAAAGCGAACGAACAGGCCATAAAGTCAGCCGTATGCAGCGGAGGTTTAGGGAACAAAAGAAAGCACTGGTTCAGCGGCCCTTTACAGACAAGAGCTGATGACACCAAAACACAGAATGTTATATGAACTTCAATTTTTTAGGCAAAGCACTAAAGGCAAGATAAGTACCAAAATAGCGAATAGCGCCGACGTGTCGAATAGCGCCAAAGTCTTGAGCAGCGCTAAGGCCAAAGAAACAGTCAAACTGTGAAAGAAACACAGTGCACCGACAATGAATGGTATAAAAATAAAGGCGGCAACAGATACCCAAACGAACTAAAAGATAAAAACGTCAGGGAAATTCAGTGCGCTGTTCAGCTGAATCACGGTTATCTTAGTCAAGGTTATCTTAGTCAAGGTTTTTTTAGCCAAGGTTATGGCCGTCAGGGTTATCGCCGTCAAAGCTGTCGCAGTCAAAGGCATCCGTGTCAACATCAAGTGCTTTGGAAATCTGGTCAAAGCCAAATCCCTGCCCGACCAAATACCGAACCCGCCTTGCTCTGTCTTTGGCATCCACCGGCTTACCGGCACCAAACTTTTTCAGCGCCTTGGCTCTGGCAAGGGCATACCAGTCTACATCACTGGCATCCAGGCTTTGCGCTATCACCTCTTTATCCAGGCCTTTGGCAATCATCGCCTGTTTAGCCCGTGCCAGCCCCTGACCTTTTGCGACCGCAGTTCGAAGCACAGAGTTACCAACACGGCTGTCGCAGAGATAGCCCCTGGCCTCACAATCATCAAGCGCCTTGTCGGCTGCAATCGACTCACACCCCTTGGCGATAAGCTTGACCTTAAGCTCAGCTCGGCCGTGGTCACGCCGAGCAAGCAGCGCAAGCGCCAGCTTCATGGCATCGGGTGCTTCCTGCTCGGTTTGTGTGGCAGCACTTTTTGCGCGCGACTTAAACATTTTAGCTCCTTTAAGCAGTGTTCTGGCGGTACTGAGCTTTGCGCCGGATTCACGGATACTCGGCTCTAACTTACTCAGGTATGCTTTGGCTTTGGCTTTGGCTTTGGCTTTGGCTTTGGCTTTGGCTTTGGCTTTGGCTTTGGCTTTGGCTTTGGCTTTGGCTTTGGCTTTGGCTTTGGCTCTGGCTTTGTTCCGGGTAAACTTCCCCTTGTCACTGCGCAGGCTTAACTGAGCAGCACTTTAACCAAGTGCCGCTTGAATACGGCACAGGCTTAATCTTGCCTCAGGTCAATCTTTGCGTCAGATACATCTTGGCTCAGCTCAGTCCTTGGCTCAGTCCTTGGCTGAGTTTAATCCTTGGCCGCCAAGGCTTGGCAATTCCGCAGGTTCTGATATCAAGGTAGAGGTTAACTCTGCAGCCAATCACTCAAGCTCTGATTTCTGTGCCTGTTGGGTCTATTAATTAGTCCTGTGCCAAAAAGTCATCAAAGCTGAAGATAAAGCCCAAACGCACCCCAGAATCCTATACACTTAAACACCTGGAAACCTGGAAACCTGGAAACCTAGAAACCTAGAAACCTAGAAACCTGATGCTGCGAGAGAAGGGCTGATGTAAGAGAAAAGCCCTGACGAAAGAGAGAATCCAGCTGTAAAAAACACCCGGCCAGACGAGAAAACCACGCCCCGAAGAAAAGGTGTTGGTTACACCTAAGGGCAAAGAGTGAGGCCAAACCACGCCTAAATGCCAGAAAACGGACACCCGACGAGAAAGCGGCAAGAAAAAAAGCTTGGGCTAAGCCTGTAAGCATTGCAGGCTTAGCCCACCTCTCTTTAGACAGACAGGTGTCTAAAGAGAGCTATCTATTACAGCGGGACTTAAAACACTTCACCGGTTTCAAAGTCGATGTTTTCATCGCCATCTTCAGAAGCATTGGCTGTAGAAGAGCCGTGGTTGGAAAGCAGCATTTCTCTTAAGGTACGCTCGATTTCACCGGCCAGCTCTGGATTCTCGGCCAGATACTTGGTGGCATTGGCGCGGCCCTGACCAATTTTGTCACCCTTGTAGCTGTACCAGGCACCTGACTTTTCAATCAGCTTGTGCAGTACGCCAAGGTCAACCAATTCACCGGTGCGGTTAATGCCCTGACCGTAAAGGATCTGGAAGTCAGCCTGACGGAATGGTGCTGCAATCTTGTTTTTAACTACCTTAACGCGGGTTTCGTTACCCACCACTTCTTCACCTTCTTTGATAGCGCCGGTACGGCGGATATCAAGACGCACAGAAGCATAGAATTTCAGCGCGTTACCACCTGTGGTGGTTTCTGGGTTACCAAACATCACACCAATCTTCATACGGATCTGGTTGATGAAAATCAGCAGCGTGTTGGACTGCTTGAGGTTACCTGCAAGCTTACGCATGGCCTGGCTCATCATACGGGCAGCAAGGCCTACGTGAGAGTCGCCGATTTCACCTTCGATTTCAGCCTTGGGTACCAGGGCGGCCACCGAGTCGACGATGATAACGTCAACGGCGCCGCTGCGGGTCAGGGCGTCACAGATTTCCAGTGCTTGCTCACCTGTGTCTGGCTGAGAACAAAGCAGGTTATCGATATCGACCCCAAGTTTGCGGGCATAAACAGGGTCCAGCGCATGTTCGGCGTCGATAAAGGCGCACACTTTACCCTGGCGCTGCGCAGCAGCAATCACTTCAAGCGTCAGAGTGGTTTTACCGGAAGACTCAGGGCCGTAGATTTCAACGATACGTCCCATTGGCAGACCACCGGCACCAAGGGCCACGTCCAGAGCCAGCGAGCCGGTGGAAATGGTTTCCACGTCCATGGAGCGGTCTTCACCGAGCTTCATAATGGAGCCTTTACCAAATTGCTTTTCAATCTGGCCAAGAACGGCGGCAAGTGCTTTCTCTTTATTTGGATCGATTTTCATGGTTCCCTCTCACACAGCAAAAGCTGCGACGATGCAACGGTTTAGCGCTATGCAGGCAAAAGCCCTGTGTATTTGTACATATTGAAAGCTAGTATACTGTACAATCATACAGTATCAACCCCTGTACAAAATAAATTTCGTACAGCCGCTTTCTGATGTCGTCAGGGTGTTGAATTGAAAAGGATCACTTTGACGCAAAACTTGGTAGACTGGGCGCCATATTGCATATCCCCAGCGGCGCATAACCACAAGTGAGCGTATCCACAGCGGCATCAACAGATGATTTGAATCTGCTGATAGCAAAAATGTGGTCAGCCAATCCCAGCCTTGGGCACTTCGTGGGCGCACAGATCAACAGCCGCGCAGATATTCCAGAGATAAGCTGATATTCCAGAGAAATGATGAACAGTACAGACTTGGACGATTTGGAAAAACATACCCCTATGATGCGTCAGTATCTGACCATGAAGGCAGCACACCCGGATATGCTGCTCTTCTATCGCATGGGGGATTTTTACGAACTCTTTTACGATGATGCCAAACGTGCCTCTGAAATGCTGGCTATCAGCCTGACCGCCCGCGGCAAAAGTGGTGGCGATCCTATTCCTATGGCCGGTATTCCTTACCATGCGGTGGAGGGCTACCTTGCCAAGCTGGTTCAGCAGGGGCAATCGGTTGCCATTTGTGAGCAAATTGGTGATCCGGCCACCTCTAAAGGTCCGGTCGAACGTAAGGTTGTGCGGGTAGTAACGCCTGGCACCCTGACCGACGAAGCCCTGCTGCAGGAGCGCCAGGACAATCTGCTCGCGGCCGTGTATCAGGGCAAAGTGGGCTACGGCTATGCTACGCTCGATGTTGCATCCGGCCGCTTTGTGATTGCAGAGCTGCCAAGCCGCGAAGCACTGGAAGCCGAGCTTCAGCGCACAAGCCCTGCCGAGCTTCTGTACAGCGAAGACTTCCCGGATATGACTTTAATCAACCATATCAAGGGCAAACGTCGCCGTCCTGAGTGGGAATTTGATTACGATACCTGCATCCGTTTGCTGCTTGAGCAGTTTCAGACCCGCGATCTGCATGGTTTTGGCATCACAGATGCGCGTTTGTCTCTGCAGGCCGCCGGCTGTCTGATGCAATACGTGCGCGATACCCAGCGCACCGCACTGCCCCACATCAATTCCATCGTGCGCTTTAATCAGGGCGACAGCATTATTCTTGATGCCGCGACGAGACGGAATCTCGAGCTTACCATAAGCCTGTCGGGCTCGCGGGAAAACACCCTTGCCAGCGTGCTCGACAATACCGCCACCGCCATGGGCAGCCGCATGCTGCAGCGCTGGATCCATCAGCCACTGCGTAATCATGATCTGGTGCGCGCCCGACAGGGCGCGGTGGCTGAACTTCTTGAAACCGGGCTTTACGAAACCCTGCGAGGTGAGCTTAAAGCCCTTGGCGACGTCGAGCGAATTCTGGCAAGGCTTGCTCTGAGAAGTGCCAGACCACGGGACTTTGCCCGCCTTCGGGATGCGCTCGGGATATTGCCGCAAATCAAGTCCACACTGGAGTCGGTAAACGCCCGTCATCTTAAATCTCTGGCGCTGCTCCTTGGGGAATTTCCGGCCGAATATGATCTGCTCTGCCGCGCCATTGTTGATAATCCGCCGGTGCTTATCCGCGATGGCGGCGTCATTCGCGAAGGCTACCACAGTGAACTGGATGAGTGGCGCAATCTCAGCAATGGCGGCATCGACTATCTTGAGCAGATGGAGCTGCGTGAAAAAGAGCGCACCGGACTTGCGACCCTCAAGGTCGGCTTTAACCGGGTCCACGGCTATTACATCGAGGTAAGCCGCGCCCAGTCAGCTTTGGTGCCTATCGCGTATCAGCGCAGACAAACCCTTAAAAATACCGAACGTTACATTACGCCTGAGCTTAAAGAATACGAAGAAAAGGTGCTCTCAAGTCAGGGCAAGGCGCTGGCGCTCGAAAAAATGCTGTGGGATGAGCTTTTCGATCTCATACTGCCAAAACTGCACGAACTGCAGGATTTTGCCCGCGCTGCGGCCGAGCTCGATGTGCTTGCCAACTTTGCCGAGCGCGCCGATGCCTTTAATTACCATTGCCCGGAACTCAGTGATCTTGCCGGCATCCATATCGAAGCCGGTCGCCATCCTGTGGTTGAGCGGGTCAGCCAAAGCCCGTTTATTCCAAACCCGGTTGAGCTGTCCGGCGCGCGGCGCATGCTGATAGTTACAGGCCCCAATATGGGCGGTAAGTCGACCTACATGCGCCAGGTCGCCCTTATCACCCTGATGGCCCATATCGGCAGCTTTGTGCCTGCCGAACGCGCGGTGATTGGCCCGGTTGACCGGATATTTACCCGCATCGGTGCCAGCGATGACCTTGCCTCCGGCCGCTCGACCTTTATGGTAGAAATGACCGAAACGGCCAATATTCTGCATAACGCCAGCAGCGAAAGTCTGGTGCTGATGGATGAAATCGGCCGCGGCACATCGACTTACGATGGCTTATCACTGGCTTGGTCGGCGGCTGAGTATCTGGCCCACAAGCTGAAAGCCATGACCTTGTTTGCCACCCACTATTTCGAACTGACTCAGCTGCCGGAGCTGATTGCCGGCGTGCATAACGTCCATTTGGATGCAATTGAACATGGCGACACCATCGCCTTTATGCACGCAGTGCAGGAAGGCGCCGCCAGCAAAAGCTATGGCCTGCAGGTCGCGGCATTGGCCGGCGTCCCCGCTGTGGTTATCCGCGCCGCCAAACACAAGTTGCATCAGCTTGAGAGTCGCGACCACAGTCAGGGCGATACCAGGCAGCACAGCCTGCCGCTTACGCCGCCAAGTGAACCATCGAAGGTCGAAGAGAAACTGCGTCAACTGCAGCCGGATGAGCTAAGCCCACGGGAAGCACTTGAGCTGCTGTATGAGCTCAAGCGGATGCTGTAAGCCTGAAGTAACACAAAACAAAACGCCTCCTAATGGAGGCGTTTTTATTGCCACAAGCTCACTGCATCAGGTCCTAAACAGGGCCTCGACCGACAGCCCTTGGGCACTCAGAATGTCGCGCAGGCGCTTGAGGGCTTCCACCTGAATTTGCCGCACCCGCTCCCGGGTTAAACCAATTTCGGCGCCAACATCTTCGAGAGTCGAAGGCTCGTAGCCGAGCAGTCCAAAACGGCGTGCCAACACTTCGCGCTGTTTGGAATTGAGTTCATTGAGCCAATTCACCACAGAGCAGGAAATATCTTCATCCTGCACCTGAAAGTCGGGACCAACTGAATCATCATCGGGCAGCACATCGAGCAAGGCTTTGTCATTGTCACCACCGAGCGGCACATCCACCGAGGTGATTTTTTCATTGAGCTTAAGGGTACGACTGACATCGACACTGGACAGCCCCAGTTTGGCGGCAATTTCTTCCGCTGTCGGCTCATGATCGAGCTTGTGCGCCAGCTCACGGGCAGTACGCAAATAGACGTTGAGCTCTTTCACCACATGAATTGGCAGACGTATAGTGCGGGTCTGATTCATGATGGCGCGCTCAATGGTTTGGCGGATCCACCAGGTGGCATAGGTGGAAAAACGGAATCCTCTTTCAGGATCAAACTTTTCAACGGCACGAATAAGGCCAAGGTTACCTTCTTCAATCAAGTCAAGCAGTGCCAGACCACGGTTGTTGTAGCGACGCGCTATTTTCACTACAAGACGAAGGTTGCTTTCAATCATGCGGTTACGTGACTTTTCACAGCCACGCAGTGCTTTACGGGAATAATAAACTTCTTCTTCCGCGCTCAGCAGGGGGGAAAAACCTATCTCGCTCAAATAGAGCTGAGTGGCATCAAGATTGCGTTGTAAATCGTCCTGGACCTGATGTTCCAGTTCGAGTTCCTGAACCAGATCAACTTCTTCACCTTCCACATTGGCTTCAAGTTCTGGCTCGCTTCCGGAAAAATCTACAAGCTCATCGGCAACAAGAGTATTGTTTTTCAAGCTCATAATTAACTCTCCCAAACCCTAAATTAAACAATAAGTTCCTACACTTTTTCTTCCTCCAATTGCCAAAATGGCTGCCAAAAATTATTGCTTCGGCAAATATTTGAGCGGGTTAACCGATACGCCGTGAAGGCGGATTTCAAAGTGCAGCACCACATGCTGCGAGTCGGTATTGCCCATGGTTGCAACTGTTTGTCCTACGGACACCTGCTGCTTTTCTGTCACCAGGATCTTGTCGAGATGGGCATAAGCACTGAGAAAGTCTTCACTGTGCTTGATGATAACGAGATTGCCGTATCCTCTGAGCGCATTGCCGGCGTATACCACGCGGCCTTCAGCTGCAGAGCGGATCGGATCTCCCCGTCTTCCCGCAATTTTGATCCCTTTACTCCCCTGCTCTCTTGCAGAGAAGGAGCCCACCAGTCGTCCCGTCGCCGGCCACATCCAGCGCGCTACCTGATCCGGTAGGCCATCTGTCTGGGTAGCATCTTGGTTAGATTTTTGTTGTGAACTTGTTACAGAGTAATCAGCTTTATTCTGCTGATCAAGCGTTTTTTTTGACGCCGCCGCACCGGCGCCAGCAGTAGCACTTGCTGAGTTACCACTTTGTTTTTTATCGCGTTTTTCAGAAGAACCCGAACCACGCGATTGATTATTGACACCTTTAGTTGCAGATGTTGATTTTGTAACATTTGCCCTGGCGCTCAGGGATAATGTCTGCCCTGGGTAGATGGTGTACGGTTTATTTAATTGATTAATCTTGGCTAATTCCAGGTAATCCGTTCCAGCGGCCCAGGCAATCGAGTAAAGCGTATCGCCTTTTTTCACCCGATAGCTGTCACTGGTCAGACTTCCCCGTGAAAGTGCAGATTTTTTCTTGGAGCCGGCGGTTTCGACCGGTGCTGGGGCATGGGATTGCAGGCTGCAACCAACGAGTGCAGCCAATATCAAGCAAAGGAGTGTCAGTCGGAACATGGCTTGTCTCCCTTACGACATCTTCGAGATTCAGGCTAACAAGCCATTGATGAGAGGAACAAACTTTACTGATTCAACCACGTCGGAAACAAAGTCTGCCCCGCGGCGGCTAATGGCCATCAGCTGCTGCGAATCGTCCCCCACGGGGATCACCAGCAGCCCGCCGTCGCTGAGCTGCTCGAGCAGTGCCGATGGCACGGTTGCGGCGGCCGCTGTCACCATGATGGCATCAAACGGGCCACGGTTTGGCCAGCCCTGCCAGCCATCACCGTACTTAAATGAAACATTGTGCAAATCAAGCCACTTAAGCCGCTGCCTGGCCTGAATCTGCAGCGCCTTAATCCGCTCTATGGTACAAAGCTCGGGCACCAGCTGCGCTAAAATGGCGGCCTGATAGCCAGAGCCGGTTCCCACCTCAAGCACCCGGGTCGGGCGGCGGCGCATAATGAGTTCGGTCATACGCGCCACTATGTAAGGCTGGGAGATAGTTTGCCCCTGCCCTATCGGCAGGGCGGTGTTTTCATAGGCCTTGTGGGCCAGCGCCGGGTCGAGAAACAGCTCCCTTGGGGTATTGGCAATGGCCTGCAACACGGCATTGTCACGAATACCCGCTTCATGGAGCTTTTTAGCCAGATTGATTGCCACCGTCGACCCGGTTTGCTTCATATCTTCTCTATCCAGTTTGCCAATGCGTTCAGTTGACTGTAAGCCGTTAGATCCACTGTCAGCGGTGTTATGGAAACATAGCCTGCGGCCACGGCGCCAAAGTCGGTTCCCTCACCGGCATCCAGCTCTTCACCGGGGGGACCAAGCCAGAAAATCTCGCGGCCGGCGGGATCTGTGGTTCTGACCACACCTTCAGCCCTGTGCCTGGCGCCAAGGCGGGTGACCTTGATGCCTTTGATTTGCTCAAGTGGCAGATCGGGCACGTTCACGTTCAGGATCTGATCCGCCGGTAACGGATGCGCCTTCAACCCCTCAACAATCCGCACCGCAATTTGTGCGGCGGCATCGTAATGTTTGGGCGCACGGGCCGACAGCGAAATGGCGATGGCGGGAAAGCCCTGAAAACGCCCTTCCATGGCCGCCGCCACTGTGCCGGAATAGAGGGTATCATCCCCCATGTTGGCGCCGGCATTGATGCCCGACACCACCAAATCCGGTTCAGCGTCGCAAATTTCACGGATTGCGATATGCACGCAATCCGACGGCGTACCATTCACTGAGATATAACCATTGTCTAACCTATTAATTCTCAATGGATTAGTCAAGGTTAACGAGTTGCTTGCAGCAGAACAATTGCGATCAGGTGCCACCACTTCGACACTGGCGATGGCTTTTAAGGCCTCCGCCAGCGCCTTGATGCCGGGGGCATGCACCCCATCATCATTACTGACCAGCAGTTTCATCTTGGCCGCCCTGCTCTGCCTCTTTGGCATCTCGCTCAGCGATTGCTGCACGCCACTCCAGCTCTTTCACGTCCTGATAATCACACAGCTCACGCAGCACACTGGTGGCAAAGGCGCCGGCCGGCAGACAGAAATCCAGCGTCACGGCATTGCCGTCAACCTTGTATGACAGCTGCTCGGGTCTGAGCAGCAGCGCGCGCCGCTCCTGCGACAATCCTTCTTTTTCAAGGCCATCGCGCTCAAGGGCAAATGGCAAGAGCACCTCGGCTTCAAATTCGCCTGCCTGACCAACGGCCAGCGGCAGACCACGGCCCCAAAGCGGCACCGACAGCTGAATGTCCTGCTCGGCAAGGCGCTTGGTTAGGGTGTCATCCCAGCTTTCTGCGGTAAAGAAGCTGCGTGAGCCCGACAGCATCACGCAATCGCCCTCGATGGGCGCGGCGCCAAAACGCGTAAGACGGGCACTTGCTACCTGATTAAACAGCTCAGAGCGCACCGCCGAGAGATACAGGCTGCGCTTGTTTTTGTCTTTGACTTTACGGCCCTGAAACATCTGCCGCGCCTTGATAAGGTTACCGCCATCATGGCCAAAGCGCTGCTCGCCAAAGTAGTTCGGTACACCGCCCTGCTCGATTTGCTTAACGCGCTCTACCAGCGCCTGGGGGTTACTGACATTACGCAGCACCAACGTGAAACGGTTGCCGGACAGCGCGCCGGTACGCAGCTTTTTGCTGTGGCGGGCAAACGACAGCACGGTAAGTTGCTCGTTACTCATGGCCGCCCAATCCGGGGTTTCTTTGCCGGGAATACGCACGCCAAACCACTGTTCGGTAATGGCGTTTTTGTCTTTCTGACCGGCAAAGGTCACTTCTTTGGGATGCACGCCGGCAAACTTCGACAGCATCTCAGCCACCTGCGCCGTGTTAAGGCCATCCTTACGAATATGGATAAGATGGTGCTCGCCTTCGCCTTCAGGCACAAAAGGCAGGATTTCCTTCACCTGAAAGTCGCTGTTGTGGCTGCGAATATCGGCCTTAACTTCCGGCTTGCCGTACAAATAAAAGAGCTCAGACATGGGTTTCTCCGCTGTTAATCATTAAAACCACGGCTTCGACCGCAATGCCTTCTTTACGGCCGGTAAAACCCAGTTTTTCGGTGGTGGTAGCTTTGACGTTGATATTGCCGATGTCGGTGGCAAGATCGTCCGCAAGCACGGCGCGCATCGCTTCGATATGCGGCAGCATTTTTGGTGCCTGAGCTATGATGGTCACATCGAGGTTGCCGATAGCAAAGCCACGCTCACCGGCAAGCTTAAAACAGTGGCGTAACAGCACCCGGCTGTCTGCGCCTTCGTATGCGGCGTCGGTGTCCGGAAAATGCTTGCCAATGTCACCCAGTGCCATGGCGCCGAGAATGGCGTCGCTGATGGCATGCAGCACCACGTCGCCATCGGAGTGGGCGATTAGGCCGGTTTCATAGGGCACTTCTACCCCGCAAAGGATTAGCGGGCGCTCGGCGCCAAACTTGTGCACATCAAAGCCGTGGCCAATTCTGAACTTCATCGGGTTTCCTTAACTGCTAATTTGCTCAGCCGCCTGCTGGGCCTGTAGAACCTGCTGGGCTTCTAAAAATAGGGCCGCCAGCTGTAAATCGTCCGGATGAGTCACCTTGATATTGTCGGCGCGGCCACTGACAAGCCCGGGGTGTACCCCGGCCCACTCCATTGCCGACGCCTCGTCTGTGATAACAGCCCCGGCAGCCAGCGCCTGTTCAAGGTTGTGTTTTAGTGCACTCGCATTAAAAAGCTGCGGCGTGAGCGCGTGCCAGAGCGCGTTTCGGCACACGGTTTCGCTGATTGCGCCATCGCCGCCTGCGCGCTTCATGGTGTCACGCACCGGCATGGCCAAAATGGCGCCCTGCGGAAAACGGCTGCGACTGGCAAGCAGCGCATCTATATCTGTATGGGTGAGACAAGGGCGCGCAGCATCGTGCACCAGCGCCCAGTCCGCTTCGCCAAACACATCAGAGCCTAAGGCAGACAGCACAGAGTCGGCGCGCTCTTTGCCGCCGCGCGCTTTCACCAGTTTGGGATGACCTGCCTCGGGCAAACTGTCAAACCAGCTATCGCCCTCACCCAGTGCCACCACCACGATATCTATGCCGGGATGGCTTAACAGCCTGCGAAGGGTGTGCGACAAAATTGGCGCGCCGCACAGGGGCAAATACTGCTTGGGTACGGCCGCCCCCATCCTTGCGCCTATGCCGGCGGCAGGGACAATCGCAATCACACGCCCTTGGCAAGCCTCGGGTTTAACATCATCGGAGAAAATTGCGGTCATTGATTTTCCTGCAGGTCCTGAGTGCGGGACTCGTTCCCTACCACCCGGAAGAAGGTCTCTCCCTGCTCCACCAATCCCAATTCGTTACGTGCCCGCTCTTCCAGCGCTTCAGTGCCGCTTTTAAGATCCAGAATTTCCTCTTTCAGCACCTCATTGCGCTCAAGCAAGGTGGCATTACCTTCTTTTTGCACCACAATTTTATCCTTCAGTGAGAAATACTCACTCAGGCCATTGTCGCCAAACCAGAGTCGGTATTGCAGCAGCGCCAGCAGTGCAAGCAAAGCGAAAACGAATTGCTTCATGGTTTACATGGGAGTTGGATGAATTTGGGGAGATATTACAACAAAAAAGGCCACCTTGGGGGTGGCCTTTTACGCATTCAGTCAATTTTTATCAGGCGATTAGCCCTTAGGGAAGGTGCGAACAAGTCCTCGCACAGCTCTGGCTTTGATAGCGACGACGGTTCAAGGCATTCAACTGAAAGCATGCCGAGGCCTGCTGAAGTTGAATAACGATGAAATGGAGTGGCTAGCAAAGCCCCGCAGGGCGTGGCTTACAATGGCATCTGCGACGTTACAGTTCTTGCGAAGGACTAGGGCCATTCGCAGCGAACTGTGCCTTGCATCTATCCACTGTAAGCTCACGCAGAGCAAGCACGGGACTTATTCGCACCTTCCTTGGGATTGATTTGGTTCAGGCTGCCAGACAATCAGCAGCCTTTTCAACCTGTACCCTGGGATTAACCCTTGGCGTTGATTTCTTTCAGGCCGCGGTAAGGCGCCTTCTCACCCAGTTGCTCTTCGATACGCAGCAGCTGGTTGTACTTGGCAACACGGTCAGAGCGGCACAGTGAACCAGTCTTGATTTGACCGGCAGCGGTACCTACGGCCAGATCGGCAATGGTCGCATCTTCGGTTTCACCTGAGCGGTGAGAGATAACGGCGGTGTAACCGGCTTCTTTAGCCATACGGATAGCGGCCAGAGTCTCGGTCAGAGAACCAATCTGGTTGAACTTGATAAGGATTGAGTTGGCAATGCCCTGCTCAATACCACGGCTCAGGATCTTGGTGTTGGTTACGAACAGGTCGTCGCCCACCAGCTGCACTTTGTCGCCGAGGATTTGGGTCTGGTAAGCCCAGCCATCCCAATCAGACTCGTCCAGACCGTCTTCGATAGACACGATTGGGTACTGCTCGGTCAGTGACTTAAGGAAGTCAGAGAAACCGTTTGAGCTGAATACCTTACCTTCGCCGGACAGGTCGTACTGACCGTCTTTGTAGAACTCAGAGGCAGCGCAGTCCAGCGCCAGAGTCACGTCGGTGCCGAGCTTATAACCGGCAGCTTCAACGGCTTCTTTGATAACAGCCAGCGCGTCGGCGTTGGAAGCCAGGTTTGGCGCAAAACCACCTTCGTCACCTACGGCAGTGTTCAGGCCCTTGGCCTTCAGTACTTTCTTCAGGTTGTGGAAGATTTCGGCGCCCATACGCAGGGCTTCACGGAAGCTCTTGGCGCTCACTGGCTGCACCATGAACTCCTGGATGTCCACGTTGTTGTCAGCGTGCTCACCACCGTTGAGGATATTCATCATAGGTACAGGCATGCTGTACTGGCCTGGGGTGCCGTTCAGCTCAGCAATGTGAGCGTACAGAGGGATGCCTTTGGCGGCAGCAGCGGCTTTGGCAGCGGCCAGAGACACAGCCAGAATGGCGTTGGCGCCCAGCTTGTCTTTGTTCTCGGTACCGTCCAGTGCAATCATGATGCCATCGAGCTCAGCCTGAGCGGTGGCGTCTTTACCCAGCAGGGCTTCACGGATAGGACCATTTACGTTGTCAACGGCCTTCAGCACGCCTTTACCCAGGTAACGGGCTTTGTCGCCGTCACGCAGTTCCAGCGCTTCGCGGCTACCGGTAGAAGCACCGGATGGCGCAGCCGCCATACCAACAAAGCCACCTTCCAGGTGTACTTCGGCTTCCACGGTTGGGTTGCCGCGTGAATCCATGATTTCACGACCGATCACTTTGATAATCTTAGCCATAATGTCCTCGATTTAGTCTTGATTTAAAGGTTAAGTTAAAAGAAAAACCCATACCCATCTCAGCGCTACATTGAGCTCATGTATCTAATTGAATGCACCCTGATATGGGTATCTGATTTTTCTGTATTTTTGTGCCATCGCTTATTTAGCAACGGCGAATAATTGACCGCAGAGAACAAAAAAGCCGGTACTGCCATCGCGGTACCGGCTCTTAACATCAGCTCAGGTTGCGTTTTTGGTGCGCTCTGGCTGCTGCCACAAAACCTTCGAACAGCGGGTGACCGTCTCGCGGTGTGGAAGTGAACTCTGGGTGGAACTGACCTGCCACAAACCATGGGTGGTTTGGCAGTTCAATCATCTCAACCAGTTTGCGGTCAGATGACAGACCACTGAAGATGAGGCCGGCTTTTTCGAGCTGCTTCACATAGTGGTTGTTCACTTCATAGCGGTGACGATGACGCTCGATACAGGTTTCAGAGCCGTAGGCCTCAGCGGCTTTGGTGCCAGCCTTGAGGTGACACAGCTGAGCGCCGAGGCGCATGGTGCCGCCCAGATCGGACGCTTCGTCGCGCTGCTCTATATTACCCTCTTCGTCAATCCATTCTGTGATGAGACCCACAACCGGATGCGGAGTTTGCTTGTTGAACTCGGTTGAGTGCGCATTTTCAAGGCCGGCCACGTTACGAGCGAACTCGATAAGGGCTACCTGCATACCGAGGCAAATACCGAAGTAAGGCAGTTCGTTTTCACGGGCATACTTGGCAGCAAGAATTTTACCTTCCACGCCACGCTCGCCAAAACCACCGGGCACCAGAATACCATCGAGGCCTGCCAGCGCTTCATCGCCTTTGGCTTCAACACTCTGGGAGTCGATGTATTTGATGTTTACGGTGACGCGGTTTTTCAGGCCCGCGTGCTTGAGCGCCTCGTTCACAGACTTGTAAGCGTCTGGCAGCTCGATGTATTTGCCCACCATACCAATGGTGATTTCACCGTTGGGGTTGGCTTCCTGATAAATCACGTTTTCCCACTCAGACAGGTCGGCTTGTTTGCATTCCAGGTGGAAACGCTTGCAAACCAGATCGTCCAGCCCCTGAGAGCTCAGCAGCGCCGGGATCTTGTAGATGGAGTCAACGTCTTTGAGGGAGATAACAGCGCGCTCTTCCACGTTACAGAACAGGGAAATCTTGGCACGCTCGTTGGCCGGAATAGCGCGGTCACCGCGGCAAACCAGGATATCCGGCGCAATACCGATAGAACGCAGTTCTTTTACCGAGTGCTGGGTTGGCTTGGTTTTCACTTCGCCGGCAGCGCCAAGGAAAGGCACCAGGGTCAGGTGCATGAACATGGAGCGATCACGGCCCAGTTCAACGCCCAGCTGACGGATAGACTCGAGGAACGGCAGGGATTCGATATCGCCTACGGTACCGCCAATCTCAACGATGGCCACGTCATGGCCTTCGCCGCCTTCCAGCACCTTGGCCTTGATGGCGTTGGTGATGTGCGGAATAACCTGAATGGTGGCGCCCAGATAGTCACCGCGACGTTCTTTACGCAGTACTTCTTCGTAAATACGACCAGTGGTGAAGTTGTTGCGGCGGTTCATCTTGGTACGGATGAAACGCTCGTAGTGGCCCAGGTCCAGATCCGTCTCAGCGCCGTCCTCTGTCACAAACACTTCGCCGTGTTGTGTCGGGCTCATGGTACCTGGGTCTACGTTGATGTAAGGATCCAGCTTCATGATGGTCACGTTGAGGCCCCGTGCCTCAAGGATGGCTGCCAATGATGCTGCTGCAATGCCTTTGCCTAGCGACGAAACCACGCCGCCAGTCACGAAGATATACCTTGTCGTCATGCTGAACCTGAGAAAATATGAGTGTGAAAATACGTGCTTGTAAGAGAAGCACCAGGACGGGGCGACAGTATATCAAAGAGCACCGCTTTCGACAAACCTCAGCCCAGAGTTTTTTCCTGGCGTTTCACTTCATCCCAGAAGCCATCGAGCTCAGCGAGTGAATAATCAGTCAGTTGTCTGCCATTTTCGCAGGCAAGCTGCTCCACACCGCGAAAGCGCCGTTCAAACTTTTGATTGGCAAGTCGCAGCGCCTGCTCGGGCTCAACACCCAAGTGGCGCGCCATGTTGACCACTGCAAACAAGAGGTCGCCCATTTCGCTCGCGACCCGCTCTGGGTCGGGATTTTCGACCTGCACTTCGGCCAGCACCTCGGCAATTTCTTCTTCCACCTTGGCTACCACAGGTGGCAGCTCGCCCCAGTCAAAGCCCACCCGCGCCACCCGCTTTTGGATTTTGGCGGCGCGGCTAAGGGCCGGCAGGCCAACCGGCACATCATCAAGCACCGAGTGCTTGTCTTTGGCTTTACGCTCCCGGGCCTTTATCGCTTCCCAGTTGTCTTTCACGTCTTTACTGGAGCTCACTTCAATATCGCCAAACACATGGGGGTGGCGGGAGGTGAGCTTGGCACAGATGCGCTTTACCACTTCAGCAAAATCAAACAGCCCCTGCTCTTTGCCTAGCTGGCAGTAAAACACCACCTGAAACAAAAGGTCCCCAAGCTCGTCCGGCAGCTCATCCAAATCCATCCGCTCTATGGTGTCGGCCACTTCATAGGCCTCTTCCAGCGTAAAGGGCACTATGGTCTCGAAGCGCTGCGCCTTATCCCAAGGGCAGCCATGCTCTGGGTCGCGCAATTTGGCCATGATGGCCAGCAGCGGATTGATGTCTGCAATTGGCTCTGCATTTGCACTGAATTCGGCGCTCATTTGCATTCCTCTGTGACTGCGCTTGGCGCACAGCCTTAGCTCAAGACGTTAAAAACAAAGGCTGCAGCGCAGCCTTTAAGAATATTCACGGGTTTATCGAATATTTACGGATTCAGGTCACAGGCGCCGGGCCTCGATGACGCCATCCACCTGCCCGAGCTTGGACAGCACCCTTGAGAGGCCATCGACGTTATAAAGCTCGAGCTCCAGCTCAATGGCTGCTGTCTGGTTTTTAATATCCGATGAGCTGCTCATGGCAAGCACGTTGGATTTCTCGGCCGCCAGCACCGAGGTTAAGTCCCGAAGCAAACCGGTTCTGTCGTTGGCGAGCACCCGCAGACGGATTTTGTAACCGCCGGAGTAATTTTCGCCCCAGACTACGTCCACCACCCGCTCCGGGTGAGCGCGCATAAGCTCTTTCACCTGCTCACAGTCGGCGCGGTGCACCGAAATGCCGCGTCCCTTGGTGATAAAACCAAAGATTTCATCGCCGGGCACAGGGCGGCAGCACTGGGCAATATGGCTAAGCAGGTTACCAACGCCGTTGACTTCAATCTGATCCCGGGTCTTGGCAATCGGCTTGTGCTGGCCTTTTTTAACCAGCTCATCCACTGCCTCTTCATCGGAGATTTCATGCACCCGCATCCGGCTCTGGATGTGGTTCACCACCTGATTAAGGCGCACATCACCGCCACCGATGGCCGCGAGCAGGTCGTCCATGTTGGTCATGTTGAAGCGCTCGATGGCGCTGCCAACGTCTTTTAACGTCAGCCCGACACGGCCAAGCTCAGCCTCCAGCATTTCGCGGCCGGCAACCAGGTTTTTGTCCCTGTCCTGCTGCTTGAACCAGTGCTGGATTTTGCTGCGGGCACGGGAGGTGCGGATGTAACCCAGGTTAGGATTAAGCCAATCGCGCTTGGGGTTAGGATGCTTGGAGGTGATGATTTCAATCCGCTCACCTGTCTCCACCTGATAAGTGAAGGGCACTATGCGGCCATCTACCTTGGCGCCAATACACTTATGCCCCACCTGAGAGTGGATGTAATAGGCAAAGTCGAGCACGGTACTGCCGGCGGGCAAATCCACCACTTCGCCGGAAGGGGTGAACACATACACCCTGTCTTCAAACACCTGGCTGCGGATTTCTTCCACCAGGTTGCCGCTTTCCACCACGTCTTCCTGCCACTGCAGGATTTTACGCAGCCAATTGATTTTTTCTTCGTAGCCGCTCTGCTTGCCTGCATGGCCCTCTTTGTATTTCCAGTGGGCGGCAACACCGAGTTCGGCGTCTTGATGCATGGCTTCGGTACGGATTTGAATTTCGACGGTTTTGCCCTCAGGCCCCACCACAACGGTGTGGATAGACTGATAGCCGTTAGGCTTGGGGTTGGCAACATAGTCGTCGAATTCACGGGGAATATGATGATAAAGGGTGTGCACCACACCGAGGGCGCCGTAGCAGTCCTGCAGGCGGTCGGTGACAATACGCACCGCACGCACGTCAAACAGCTCATCGAATTTAAGGTGCTTGCCCTTCATCTTGCGCCAGATGGAGTAGATGTGTTTGGGACGGCCGTACACCTTGGCACGGATATGCTCTTCATCGAGCTTGGCCTGCAAATCGTTTACGAACTGCTCGATAAAGGTTTCGCGATCGATGCGCTTGCCATCGAGCTGTTTGGCGATTTCTTTATAGGTTTCGGGATGAAGGTAGCGAAAGGAAATGTCCTCAAGCTCCCACTTGAGCTGTCCAATCCCTAAACGGTTGGCGAGCGGCGCATAGATATCGGCGATTTCACGGGCGAGCAGCACACGGGTTTCTTCGTCGGCGTTTTTCACCGCCCTGAGCAGACACACCCGCTCGGCAAGCTTAATCACCACGGCGCGCACATCTTCCACCATGGCAAGCAGCATCTTGCGGATATTGTCGATTTGCGCCTCGGCCGAGCGCGACTGTTCACTTAATTTCAAGCTGCCGATGGCGTTCATGGTCACCACGCTGGCAACGAGATTACCAAGCTTATCGCCAAACTTTTCGACTAACTTGTCCTGTGGCAACAGCCCGGCTTCCTGCACCGAAAACAGCACTGCGGCCTGCAGGGTTTCCAGATCCATGTTGAGCGGTGCCAGGATTTCAATCATCTCGCGGGCACGGGCCATCAGTGCGCGGTGGGCGTCAACATCCTTAACCGGCAGCGCCTGAACGGCACGCAGCAGTTCCAGCAGACAGGCGGCATCGTCCGCGTTGTCGAGGTAACGGGCTACCCAGTCTTCCAGATTGAAATCTGCATCGCTGAAATGCGCTTCGCGGACTGACACCATAGCGTTAAGGATCCCTCTTCCCAGTCAACTTCATCGCCGCCATCGCGGCGCTTAAAGCCTTTATCTTCAGGATTGATTTGAACTTGTCAAACCATAGCAGTGTAATTGGCTATTAATTTTGCAGCCGGGCACAGAATCCACCCGTTAGTTATCCAGCTCAAACAGCGCCATACCCTCACTGTGATGGGTTTGGGGAAACATATCCAAAAGCCCCAGTCGGGTCAGGCGGTAACCGGCGTCTTTAAGCAGCACCGCATCGCGGCCAAGACTTGAAGGATTGCAGGAAACATACAAAACCTTTGCCGGCTTCATCTTTTTAAGCCACTGCAGACTCTCGTAAGCGCCAGCGCGGGCGGGGTCGAGCAGCAGCTTATCGATTTGACCAAGCCAGGGCTCGGCGGCCAAGTCAGCGCTGAGGTCGGCGCAGTAAAACGCCACGTTTTCAAGGCCATTTTTGGCGGCATTGCTGCGGGCACGCTCGACCATTTCCGGCACGCCTTCAACGCCAATAACCTCGGCGCCGTGTTTGGCAAGCGGCAGACTGAAGTTACCCACGCCACAAAACAAATCCAGCACCCTATCGCCGGGCTGAATATCAAGCCAGTCGATGGCCTGTGTGACCATGGCCTGATTCACCTCGCCATTGACCTGAATAAAGTTACCCGGGGCAAATTCCAGCTTGAGTGAATCGTCCTTTAGTGAATCGCCCAGCTGATAATGGGGCAAGGCGCTACCCTGGGATAAAAACTCAAGCTCGCCTTCGTTGCCCTGCAGCAGAAGTTCTACGCCCGCCTCATCGGCAAAGGCTGCCAGCAGCTTTTTATCGCTCTGAGCAAGCGGCGCGGTAACCCGCAGCACCGCAAAAAGCCCGTTGGCGGCATCGAGTAGCTCAAGGTGGCCAAGTCGCGTCTTACCTTTAAGCCGACCAAGTACGCTGGCAAAGGGGGCTATCAAATCGGACAGGGATTTGGCCAACACGGCGCAGTGTTCAATGGCCACCACTTGCTTACTGCTTTCTTCACGAAATCCGAGGGTAAGCCTGCTGCTGTCTTTATCAAGTAAAGTTGCAAGCCGCGCCCGGTGGCGGTAATGCCAGCCATCGCCGCCCAGGGTTGGCGCAGTGAGCGACACCGGCTCACCAAGACCACGACCAAGGATATCGGCAAGCGCCGCGCCTTTGTAATCGCGCTGGGCCTCGAGTGACAGGTGCTGTAAATCGCAGCCGCCACACTTGCCATACCAGGGGCAAGCCGGCGCCTGACGATGCAAAGAGGCCTCGCTGACCTTGAGCAGGCGGGCGTGGGCGAAGTTTTTCTTCTGCTCTGTGAGCTGCACTTCGACGGTTTCACCCGGCAATGCACCCGGCACAAACACCACTTTGCCATCAAACTCGGCGATACCGGCACCCAGATGGTCGAGCCGGCTGACTTTCAATGCTATCTTTTGAGAAAGCTTTTTCCCCTGATTGGGTTTGGCTTTGTAAAACTGCGCCATCGTGGCCTCACACAAGAAAAATCTGTAAAGACAGCCCCACTTCTGGCAGTCTTGTAACATTCAAACTCAAAGGAAATCAGGGACAACCCCGGCAGATGAACACTGCGACCAACATGAGCAAGTACAGCTTGCGCTCCTGGGTATTGGTACTGGCGCTGGCGCCGACCATCCTCGTTGGCATTCTTTTGGGCAGCTACTTTACCATAAACCGCTTCTATGATCTTGAAGATACGCTCAAGGACATGGGCAGCAACATCATTGAGCCGCTTGCCATCGCCGCCGAGCAAAGTCTGGCGTCCAATAATCGTGAAGTGACCAAGTTGTTGCTCGCCAAGGCGCAGCTCAATAAATCCACGCTGGTGAAGTCCATCGCCGTGTTTGATGCGAATAATCAGCTATTTGTCACCTCGCACTACCATAAAGACTTTGAAGAAATGCGCTTCAAAGACGATATCAAAAACCTGCGGGAAACCAGTTACGATCAAAGCGGCGACACCCTCATAGTCCGCACCCCGATTTTTGCCATCGCCAACAAGCCGCCCACGGCAAACAGTAGCTACGATGAAGTGCAAAACCGCCAGGCCGAGGCGGTGGTCATGCCCGACAACTCGGATGCCACCCAGCTTGGCTATGTGTCGCTGATGCTGAACAAAGAAAAGGCCCTGCTCGAGCAGCACCGCGCCGCCGTGGCGGCCTTTATTATTGTGCTGATTGGGGTGCAGCTGAACTTGCTGTTTACTTTCCGTCTGGTAAAAAACGTCACTCAGCCCATCACCGACATGGTGAAACTGGTGGGTAAAATCCGCGAAGGCAAACTTGATGCACGGATTGAAGGCAACCTCATAGGTGAGCTTGACCTGCTTAACCGGGGTATTAACGCCATGGCCTCGTCGCTGTCGGAATACCACGATGAGATGCAGCAAAATATCGACCAGGCCACCTCGGATTTGCGTGAAACCCTGGAGCAGATTGAAATTCAGAACATCGCCCTTGACCGCGCCAAGAAGGACGCTCAGGAAGCAAGCCGCATCAAGTCTGAGTTTCTGGCCAACATGTCCCACGAACTGAGAACTCCGCTCAATGGGGTCATAGGCTTTGCCCGCCAACTGCTTAAAACGCCGCTGCATTCCAGCCAGATGGATTACATCAAAACCATTGAGCGCAGCGCCACCAGTTTGCTGCAAATCATCAACGACATCCTCGATTTCTCCAAGCTTGAAGCCAACAAGATGGTGCTTGAAAGCATGCCCTTTGGGCTGCGCTCATCCCTTGAAGACACCATCAACCTGCTCGCCGGCAGTGCCCATGCCAAGGGGCTGGAATTTGTCGTTGACGTGGATGCCGCCGTGCCTGAAAACCTGAGCGGCGATGTGATGCGCCTGACTCAAATCATGACCAACCTGGTCGGCAACGCGGTGAAATTTACCGAAAAAGGCAGCGTGCATCTTAAAATCAGCCTGCTGACCCGCGAAGAGAACAACATCACCCTGCAGTGCGATGTCACCGACACCGGCATAGGTATCGACAGCGAGCAGCAGGAGCTGCTGTTTCAAGCCTTCGGTCAGGCCGACTCGTCCATTTCACGCCGCTATGGCGGCACGGGATTGGGGTTGGTTATCACCAAGCGTTTGGTGGTGCAGATGATGGGCGGCAATCTCGGTTTTCGCTCGGAAGTGGGCAAAGGCTCGACCTTCTGGTTTACCGTGCCACTGCAGCTGAGCCCCTTCCCGGCCCACGACACCCTGCCCTATGAAAAACTCATCGGCCACAGCGTGCTGTTGTATGAGCCACGCAAACTGTCGCGGGAGTCTATCGCCCGCAAGCTGCACGACTGGCATATGCTGGTGTCAATTGCAGGCAGCGAAGAGGATTTGGCCCGCTGCCTCGATGGCCGCCGATATGACGCCATTTTGCTGTCTGGTCACAGCTGTGAAAGCCGTGAGCAATTGCAGCGGATGCTGACGCAGGTAAAAGATCACACCCATTCGCTGATGCTGCTGAATGATTGTCTGGACCCGGAAGTCTTTACCCAGGAAATGACACCCTATGTGGATTTGGTGCTGCCGCTGCCACTGAGCGAGCTTAAGCTTGCGCAAAACCTCATCTTCCCGCCGGTGAAAAAGAGCGAGCAGCCAAAGCCAGTCCCCGTCAGTACCCCCACAACCAGACATCCGCTCAATGTGCTGGCGGTGGACGACAACCTGGCAAACCTTAAGCTTATCGACACCCTGCTCAAAGAGCTGGTTGCCAACGTGGTTGCCGTCAGCAGTGGCGATCAGGCGGTGGCTCTGGCAAAAAGCCGCGCCTTTGACCTGATTTTCATGGATATTCAGATGCCGGGCACAGATGGCATCACAGCCACCAAGCTTATCCGTCAGGACTCGCTAAACCGCAACACGCCGATTATTGCCGTTACCGCCCACGCCATTCATGAGGAGCGTGAGCGCATTCAGGCAAGCGGCATGGATGGCTATTTGCCCAAACCTATCGACGAGGCGGCGCTCAAGGGCGTGATAGCCCGCTGGCTGACCCGACCTAAATTTACCCATTTCGACAGCAACACCCTTAACTGGGAGCTGTGCCTGAGTCAGGCCAATCATAAGCAGGACCTGGCCATCGACATGCTTAAAATGATGCTTGACTCACTGCCCTCCACCGTAAGCGATATCGAGCTTGCCATGGCCCGCAGCGATAACGAAGCCATGCTGTACACAGTGCACAAACTTCACGGCGCCAGCTGCTACTGCGGCGTACCCACCACCCAAAAACTTTGCCAGCAAATCGAGTCGGCACTTAAGCGCGGCGCCGATGTGGCAGATGTTGAACCGGAAATCCTTGAGTTACTTGATGAGCTTACTAAGGTAGAATCGGCCGCAACCCAAGTGATTTCCCAGATGTCAGCGGAAGTGCCCAATGAGTTCTAAACCCGGTTTTTTCAAACGTCTCAAAGCCCTGTCCATGCCACAAAAGCAGCTGTTTGCTGTGGCACTTTGCCAGCGCATGTATCCAAATTATCAATTGTTTTCCGAGGTTTGCGAGTTTGGCGACCCCAAGGTTCTCGACACAGTGCTGAACCTGCTGTGGCAGTCCCTGTATGACAAAAAGCTCAAGCTGAATCTGGAGCTGCACATGGCAAGGCTTGAGGAAGTGACCCCCGAGCCCGAAGCCTTTGATGCCTATGGCGTCTACCCTGCGATGGACGCCGTGGTTGCCCTGAGCACCCTGCTAAGCGCCATCGAGAGTCAGATAGAAGAAGACATCACCAATATCAGCAAGTTGTCATCCGCGACCGTGGCCAACTATATTGAAGCCATCAGTGAAGCCGAGCTCAACGATGAGTTTGATGATGAAGCGCTGGATGATTTCGTCTACGCCCACGAGGCCATGGTCGATGAGCGTGAACTTCAGGGCGACTTGCTTGAGCTGATTGAAGACAATCCGGACATGTCAGCCGACTTTATCAAGGCGCTGCGCAAGGAAATTATCAGCAGCGGCGTTTCCAATATCGGGATAAGCGTGCAGGAGCCAAGCCCCGAGTAATTACAGTGGCAAAATGAAAACACTGCTCTATCAGGGATATGTACTCACCAACAGCGAAGGAAAAACCAATAGCTGGAAACTCAGCATTGGCGATGAGGTGCGTATCGGCTCCCTGTTTGAGCTGCGCCGGCAGGTGGCCTTTTTTCAGGAGCTGGGGGTGTTACCCCCGGTGAAGGACTACACCGAGGCCAAAGCCGGCTTCAAACCCCGCAAACCCGGCGCCAAATCTGGTGCTAAATCTGGTGCTAAAGCTGCGCCGCTCTCCCCACGCAAAAGTCGCTGACACCCCAGTTACTGCCAATTCCAGGCAAAGCAAAAAGCGCCAACCCAAGCACAGCCCAAGCACAGCCCAAGCACAGCCCAAGCACAACAAAAGCCTACGCCTCCATAGAAAACAGCGCCGCCGAACGCGCCTGCATAAACTCGATAAAAGCTCTGACCTTGGCCGGCTGCTGCTGGCGCTGATGACATAAAATCGAAATCCGCCGCGTTTCACCACGCCACTCTGCCAACACAGGCTCAAGCAGCCCTTGCTTAAGCTCCTGTTTAAAAAAGAGTTCAGGACCATAGAGAATGCCACCGTCATCCACACAGGCGCTGATGGCGCCCTGTAAATCGGTGAGCGTCAGCCCCGCAGGCCCATCATAGTAGTAGCTCTCACCGCTGCCATGGCGCAGGGCAAAATTATAAAGTGGCCACACCTTGATGATGCTGTGGGACACCAGCATAGAGGGATGGGTCGGACGCTCGACACCGGAAAGGTAACCGGGGGATGCCACCAGACGATAATCCAGACTGCCAAGGGGATAGGCTACCCAGCTCGAATCCGGCTGAATGCCGCCGACAATGGCGACATCTATGCCTTTATCAATAAGGTCAACTACCTCATTTTTTTGGGTTATATGCAGGCGAATAGCGGGATACTTGCGGCGAAACTCGTTGATGGTGCGCATAAAAATCATCGAAATGATCGAAATGGGAGCGGCAATCCGCAACGTCCCTTCCAAAGCGTCGTCGGCGTTACCGTAAAGGGCATCCACTGTGGTTACCAGGGATTTATAGCGCTCGTAGAGCGCCATGCCCTCTTCGGTAAGGCGAATTTTACGGGTGCTGCGCATCAACAGTTGCCGACCACGGTTTTGTTCAAGGCGCGACAATTTGCGGCTGACCGTTGCCACCGGCATCTCAAGCCGCTCGGCCAGCGCCGACAGGCTGCCGGCATCCACCAACTGCACAAACAGATAAATCAGCTCAAGCTCGCTGCCCGGGTGTTCTCTGTGGGTCTTCATCAGCTTTGCGACCAACTGCCAATATTCAGGTGGCCTTAGTGTATGCTAGTTTGCAATTCCTTTCTCAATCACAGCGCAACTCTTTATGAACAGGACGTTATCAACAAGACATTACGACCAAAACGTTGAGAACAGGACATTGTGCCCAAGCGGTTGTTACCAAGACATTTGTGAACAATACATTTTCGAAACCGTGGTTTGCGTACTACAAGATTAACGGGGCGACTGCCTGAGCTATGAGTGCCGGACTATGACAGCTGTGCTGCCCCTGCTCATTGTTATCGCCATTATGGCTGCCGGCGCCGCGAGCCATCGCTGGTGCCCGAGAGCCTTTGAGCGGCTTTTAAATCAATACGTTTACTACCTCGCCTTTCCGGCCATCTTGTTTATGAGCCTGAAACAAGCGCCCTTTGAGGAGATTCTCAATGGCCGCTTTATTCTTGGCTACAGCGCGGCTTTACTGCTGGTGTATGCCCTCATTTATTGGAAGCTTTGCAGCAAAGGCCAACTCGAAAACCGGGGCAGCACGCACCGGTATGTGGAAACGACTGCAGAAAATAAAAGAGTGGCGGCGCTCCATGCACTTGCTGCGACCTTCGGCAACACGGCTTTTATCGGGATCCCGCTGCTTGCAGGGCTCTTTCCCGGCAACGCTGCCGCCATGCTTGCCGCCGCACTGGCAAGCCTGCTGTCTGTGCTCATGTTTGCGCTCACTGTGGTGCTGCTAAGGCTAAGTCGCGATACGCTAAGCAAAGCAGCGCAGCTGTGGCTTGCCATCCGCGTATGCGGCAAAAACCCGATAGTGATGGGCTCACTCTTAGGCGTTGGCGCATCGGCGATGCAGCTTAGTTTCCCCCAGTGGCTTGAATCGGTGCTTTGGGGCATAGGCAAAAGCTCAAGCCCCTGCGCCCTCTTTGCCATCGGCGTGGCGCTGGCAAGGTCTGCCCGGGATGCAGGCTCACTCACCTTTCCCGCCTCGCTGTGGCAGGTTCTGGGCGCTAAGCTGATTATTCTGCCCACGCTGGTATGGGTGATGTTTGCAATCCTTGGAGTTGATAACTCACTTACAGCCATGGCAGTGCTGCTGGCGGCCATGCCAAGCGCGGCCAGCGTCTATCTGCTTGCCTATCAGGATGGCAGCGCCGATAAACTGATGGCGCGGATAATAGTGTCCGGCACCTTACTGAGCCTCATTATCGTGCCAACGTTCGCCTGGCTGTTGCTGTAGCCGCTAAGCGTTGAGCATGGCTGTTGGTGGAGCCGCTGAGCGTTGAACGTGGTGCTAAGCGAAGACAGCAGCCGTGTGAAAGCAGCGTGTGAAATCAGTCGCGTGTCAGCACCCCAATGGCATTCACCGATGAAGAGTCAGCGCCAAGATAAAGACAAGGAAGCGCCCACTCATATGGACACAAAAATATTTTTCTTCGCCGCTTGCAGGGTGATTTACTGTACAAAAAATCAGTATATACTGTTTATCAATACAGTAGTTTGGTGACTTATACGACAGGATTGCCATCATGCTTTGTCAGCTCAGCATCAACAACTTTGCCATTGTCAGGTTTCTGGAACTGGATTTTCGTCCCGGCATGACCAGCATTACCGGTGAGACGGGTGCCGGTAAATCCATTGCCATTGATGCCCTCGGCTTATGCCTGGGTAACCGTGCCGACGCAAGCGCCGTACGTCCGGGCGCCGAAAAAACCGAAGTCAGCGCCCGCTTTTCACTGGATGATGTACCGCTTGCGCGCCGCTGGCTTGAAGACAACGACCTTGAGCTTGAAAACGAGTGCATACTGCGGCGCACCATCACAGCCGATGGTCGCTCCCGCGCCTACATTAACGGTAACCCGGTGCCGCTGTCACAGCTTAAGGCCATAGGCCAGTACCTCATCGGTATTCATGGCCAGCATGCCCACCACGCGCTGCTTAAAAGCGATCACCAGCTGCAACTGCTCGACAGCTATGCCAATCACCGCATGCTGCAGGATGCCGTCGCCAGTGCATTTCAGCGCTGCCGTCAGGTCGAAAACGAGCTGCGCCAGCTCGAGCAAAGCCAGCAGGAGCGTATTGCCCGTCGCCAACTGCTGCAATATCAGGTGGAAGAGCTCGATGAATTTGCCCTTGCCGAAGGCGAGTTTGAAGCCATTGAAGCCGAGCATAAACGCCTCGCCAACGGCACCGCGCTGATTGAAGACTGCCAGCACGCCCTGAGTATTTTGTCTGAATCGGACGAGGGCAATATTGAGTCCCTGCTTAACCGCGCCCTGTCGATTGCAGCGACTCTGGAAGGACTTGACCCGAGCCTCGCCACTGTGGGCAATATGCTTAATGAAGCCCTTATTCAGGTGCAGGAAAGCAGCAGCGAGCTTGAGCGCTACCTGTCAAAGCTTGAGCTTGATCCGGAACATTTCGCCTTTTTGGAAGAGCGGCTCTCCAAAGCCATGACGCTGGCACGCAAGCACCATGTGGCCGCCGACAAACTGTTTGAACACCATCAAATGCTTTGCAATGAACTTGGCTCCCTCGATGGCGATGAGGCTCAGATTGAAGAGCTGCAATTACAGCTTAAGGCGAGCCGTGAAGCATACCTGAGCCACGCGCAAAAACTCAGCCAAAGCCGCAGCCGCTATGCCAAAGAGCTCGACAAGCTGGTGACCGCGTCAATTCAGGAGCTCAACATGCCCAAGGGCAAATTCACCATTGAGGTGAGCTTTAACCCAGATCAAATGAGCCCCAGTGGCAGTGACAGCGTCGAGTTTTTGGTGACCACCAACCCGGGGCAGCCACTGGCGCCACTTGGAAAAGTCGCGTCAGGCGGCGAGCTCAGTCGAATTGGCCTTGGCATTCAGGTAATTACCGCGAAAAAGGTCGCTACCCCAACCCTGATTTTCGATGAAGTGGATGTGGGTATTTCCGGCCCTACCGCCGCCGTGGTCGGCCGTATGCTGCGAACCCTGGGCGAAGCCACTCAGGTATTCTGCGTGACCCACCTGCCGCAGGTGGCAGGCAACGGCCATCAGCATATGTTTGTGAACAAAACCAGCAAGGGCGGCCAGACTGAAACCTCGATGCAGCCGCTGGACAAAGAGCAGCGTGTTCAGGAACTCGCCCGGCTTTTGGGCGGCGACACCATTACAGCCAACACCCTTGCCAACGCCCGCGAGCTGCTGCAAGGCCACTGATTGAGGGTGAAAAAGTGAGCAGTGCTGATGCAATGCGCTCGCGAGTGCGCGTGCAAACCTGAGTGCGAGTGATTGATCCCGAGCGATAGATTCTGAGCGATTGATTCTGAGAGAGTCTGAGTCTAAGTCTGAGTGTGAATGATTGGTTCTGAGGGATTGGTTCTGAGGAATTGGTTCTGAGGAATTGGTGCTTAGAGAGTCTGAATCTGAATGATTGGCTCTGAGCGCTTGGTTTCGAGAGACTCTGGCTCAGGGAGCTTACGCCCGAGTCAGCAGTTAAACCTAATCAAACTCGCCGCGGGATCCGCCCCGCATTGCCCCGATTGAGACTGAGTGATTGAATTGAGTGTTAGCCTCGGTCGCTTTAAAACAAAAAACGCCTGACATATTCAGGCGTTTTTGTTTTATCAGAGCGCACATCCCGGAATAAGGGCGTGAAATCCACATCCGGAACTCTGGCATCTGGGCTCTGGCTCATGCGCTGGCTCTCGTTCAGGCGCTCAGGAATTGGGCTCAGGCTCTGGCTCTGACGCTCAGGCGCTCAAGAACTGGGCTCAGGAACTGGGCTCTGGCTTCCGTGCTCCCGCTGCCAAGCTCCGATTTCTGAAAGCTGGCCTCTATGATCAGGCCTCTGCAAATTGGCCTCTGCGTTCTGCCCTCGGGCCCCAAGTCACCAGCATCTTCGCATGAGCTTGTATTCAGGCGAAGTAATATGCCAGCAGTTGTAAACAACCCAGGGCAAAGACACCGGCGAGCACATCATCAATCATAATGCCAAAGCCGCCGTGGACCTTGGCATCCAGCACCCGAATTGGCCAGGGTTTGAGGATATCGAAAATCCTGAACAGCACAAAACCCGCCACCAGCCAGACAATGCCGGCGGGCGCCGCAATCATGGTGATAAGAAGCCCGGCGACTTCATCCCATACGATGGCGCCGTGGTCATGCACGCCCATGTCTTTGGCTGCGCGGTCACAAATATAGACCCCGGCCACCACGGCAACAGCCGTCACCATGAGATACCAAAAAAGCGGCAACGGGCTTAGCAGCAGATACAGAGGCACAGCCGCAAGGGTACCAAAGGTGCCCGGCGCTTTTTTGGCAAGCCCCGAGCCAAAGCCCAGCGCCAGAAAATGCCAGGGGTTACGGAGTGAAAGGCGTTTTAGCGCCGCATCGTCACTGAAAATACCCATCAGAAATGCTCAAACCCTTTGTTAACCGGCGCAAATGGCTGACCATTAAAGCTGAGTTTAAGGCCGCCGCCGGCACTGATTTGGCCGATGCGCACAAACTTCACCCCGGCGTGGGCCAGTGCTATTTCCAGCGCGCCGCGCTGCGCTTCCGGCACAGTAAAGAGGAGTTCATAGTCTTCACCGCCGGTAAGGGCATAACCGAGCGCCTCTTCAAGGGCAACCGACTCTTTCATCGCCGCAGACAGCGGCAGCTTGTCGACCTCAATGGTAGCGCCCACATTGGAGGCATTGAGGATATGACCTATGTCGGATACAAGCCCGTCAGAGAGGTCGATTGCCGCAGATGCCAACCCGCGCAGCGCCTGCCCGGCGAGCACCCGGGGCGTTGGCCGGTAATGGCGTTCAATCAAAAATTCACTGTGCTCCGGCGCCACCTTTTGGTTTGGCTGCGCTTGTTGCCTGCCACGCAGCAGATCAAGTCCAAGCGCGGAGTCGCCCAGGGTGCCGGTCACGTAAATCCAGTCGCCGCTGCGGGCACCAAAACGGGTCAGGGCTTTACCTTCAGGTACCTGACCATTGACGGTCACGGCTATCACCTTCACCGGGCTTTGGGTGGTGTCACCGCCGATGAGGGCAATGCCGTAATATTCGGCCGCTTCAAACAGGCCCTCGCTGAAACCGGCAAGCCAGGCTTCATCCACCGAAGGCAGGCTGAGGCCAAGGGTAAACCAGGCGGGCTCTGCGCCCATGGCGGCCAAGTCCGACAGGTTTACCGCCAGCGCTTTGTAACCCAGCGCCCAGGCGGGCATATCGGCAAAAAAGTGCACCCCTTCAACCAGGGTGTCGCAGGAGATGGCCAGTTGTTTGTTTTCACTTGGCTGTACCAGCGCGCAATCGTCGCCGATACCGTGTTTAACATCGCGGCGCTGCGGGCCGCGGCCACAGAAGTATTGATCGATGAGTTGGAATTCTTTCACTGCTTTTCCGGTGCAGAATAGAGAGTCTGCCAACCGGCCCATAGAAAAAATGAACACCCAGAAATGAAAAACGGCACCCGCAGGCACCGTCTGTCATTTAGTTGCGCGCAACCAGCTTATCCAAAATGCCGTTAACGAACTTGTGTCCGTCTTCGGCACCGAAGGCTTTGGCCAGTTCGATGGCTTCGTTAATCGCCACCTTATAAGGCACATCCTTGCGGAAGGTCAGCTCATAAGCTGCGAGTCTGATGATGGCTTTCTCGACAGGAGAAACATCATCGAACTCACGGTCGAGCAGCGGCTTAAGCTTCTCGTCCAGCTGAGCAGTTTTGGTTGCTACACCGGCAAACAATTCGCGGAAGTAAGACACATCCACTCCGTCCAGCTCTTGTTCGGTCAGGAACTCGTGCTCAACGTCGGCAACGTTGTTGCCGCTCAATTGCCAGGAATAGATGGCCTGGACCGCCAGACGACGGGCCTTACGGCGCTCTGAAGGCTTCATGGTTTTTCCTACTGTTACAGCTCTTTATCGATGACACTGAGCACGTTTACCATTTCCAGCAGACCCAGAGCAGCTTCGCCACCCTTGTTGCCGGCCTTGGTACCTGAGCGCTCAATGGCTTGCTCGATGGTATCTGTGGTCAATACACCAAAAGATACCGGGGTGTTGAACTCCAGAGAAACCTGGGCCAAACCCTTGTTGCACTCACCGGCAACAAAATCGAAGTGTGGCGTGCCGCCGCGGATCACAGCGCCGAGGGCGATAATGCCGTCAAACTTGCCGGAAGCGGCAACTTTTTTGGCAGCCAGAGGCAGCTCGAAGGCACCGGGAACGCGTACAACAGTGATGTTGTCTTCGCTCACCTGACCGAAACGCTTGAGTGTGTCGATGGCGCCAGACAGCAGGCTCTCGACCACAAAGCTGTTAAAGCGTGATACCACGATGGCCACTTTGGCTGATTTGGCTTCGATTTGACCTTCTAAAATGTGCATTCTCTCACCTGGTTAAGCTAGGGCACCCGGCTTGGTGCAATCCGCCCGGACGGGTCCGGGGCAAAAGTGGCGCATATCATACCACAGCCTTTTGCCCCAATCGCCACTCTATTTGAATGAATCGCAATTTAAATATTGCGTCCAGTGAAGCAGCCCAAGCCCACGCAGCAGGCTGGCCCGGGCGCCTGGGTTGGTTATTCGCCTGAAACGTACTCGGTCACTTCAAGGCCAAAGCCCGACAGTGAGTGGTACTTCTTGGGCGAACTCAACAGGCGCATCTTGTGTACGCCAAGGGATGACAATATCTGCGAGCCGACACCCACACGGCGGGAGGTACCCTGCCACTTGGCGGGTGCGGCGGCCACGCCTTGGTCTTCAGCTTCGAAGGCTTTGACTTTGGCGAGAATGTCGCTGCTGTGCTCACGGTTACCAAGAATAACCAGCACGCCGCCTTCACTGCCGATACGGGCCATGGCCTTTTCCAGCGGCCAGGAGCGTTCCTGATCCCGCTCTGAGTGGAGGATATCGTTGAAGGTGTTGGTCAGGTGCACCCGCACCAGCACGTTATCCTGCACCTCACCTTTAACCAGCGCGTAGTGCAGCTCGTTATCTATGGTGTCGCGGAAGGTGTGCATCATAAACTCGCCAAAACGGGTTGGCAGCTTGCAGCTTGCTTCACGCACTACCGTGGTTTCGGTGTTGTTGCGATATTCAATCAGGTCGGCAATAGTGCCAATCTTGATGCCGTGCTTCTCGGAGAACTTTTCCAGATCCGGACGACGGGCCATGGTGCCGTCTTCATTGAGAATTTCAACAATTACGCCGGACGGCTCAAGGCCTGCCAAGCGTGCCAAGTCGCAACCGGCTTCGGTATGGCCAGCGCGGGTCAGTACCCCGCCTTCCTGGGCCATCAGCGGGAAGATATGGCCGGGCTGCACCAGATCGGATGCCTTGGCATCTTTGGCCACAGCGGCCTGAATGGTCACGGCGCGGTCGTGGGCGCTGATACCTGTGGTCACGCCACGGGCGGCTTCAATCGACACGGTGAAGTTGGTGGTGAACTGAGCGTTGTTATTGGTCACCATCAGCGGCAGATTCAGCTGCTGGCAGCGGGCGCGGGTCATGGTCTGACAGATAAGACCGCGGCCGTGGGTGGCCATAAAGTTGATGGCTTCGGGAGTCACAAGCTCGGCAGCCATGATGAGGTCGCCTTCGTTTTCCCTGTCTTCATCGTCCATCAGAATAACCATTTTACCCTGACGAATGTCTTCGATGATTGCTTCGATACTGTGTAGCGCCATTGTAAGACCTTTATGTTCTTTTAAGAGTGATGTGAATTTTAGCGGCCTGTGGGCCAAAAAACAGGGCCGGGCGCACAAAGCGGTGCTTTGGCTGACCCGGCGAACAAGCGTATTCAGCGCATAAAGCCGCTGCGGGCAAGCAAATCCATGGTCACGCCGCCGGATGCCTTGTCGTCACTGCGCTGCATCAAGCGCTCAAGGTAACGGGCAATCTGGTCGACTTCGAGATTAACCTTATCGCCCACCGCCAAGTCGATAAGCGTGGTTTCACCCGCGGTGTGCGGCACTATGGTGAGGCGAAATCGGCTGCCGTCCACCTCGTTGACCGTGAGGCTCACGCCGTCGATGGTGATAGAACCCTTGTGGGCGATGTAGCGGGCAAGCTCAGCGGGCGCGTCGAGCCAGAATTCAATGGCCTTGCCAAGCGGGCTGCGGCTAACTACCACAGCGCGGCCATCCACATGACCGCTGACCAGGTGACCACCCAGGCGGGTTGTTGGGGTAACGGCCTTTTCGAGGTTCACCGGCTGGCCGGGGCGATACTCGCCAAAGCCGGTCAGCTTCACGGTTTCGGCAGATACATCCGCCACATAACCATCGGCGAGACACTCAACCACGGTCAGACACACGCCATTGGTAGCGATACTGTCGCCAAGGCGCACGTCCGATAAGTCCAGTTTGCCACTTGCCACGGTCAGGCGAATATCGTCGCCCTTGCGGTCGATGCGTCGTAATTTGCCAACGGCTTCAATGATCCCGGTAAACATACATCCTCTTTCAGCGTGGGGCAGACTCAGGCAAGCGTAAAGCTAAAGCGCCAGTCCTGACCAAGTTTACGCTCATCAATAAGCTTAAGACCCGGCAGCTCGGCCATGGTCTGATAATCGGGCAGCTGCAGCATGTCGCGGCCATGGCTGCCAAGAAGTTTAGGCGCCTGATACAGCACCAGCTCATCACAAAGCCCGGCACCAATAAAGGCGCCTGCCAGCGTGCCACCGGCTTCCACCAGCACCCGGTTACAGTTTTCACCGAGGTGATTGAGGAGTGCGGCAAGGTCGATACGGCCATCACTGCCCGGCAAGGTCAGACAGGTGACAAATTCCGGCAGCGACTGCAAAAAATGCGCATCGTAGGGCGCGGTGGATACCAGCAAAATCGGGCCTGCGATGCCAAAGAGTTTGGCGTTGGCACTCATGCGCTGTTTGCTGTCGAGCACAACACGAATGGGCTGGATAAGCTCGGCTTCGGTGAGATTATTGCCCAAGCTGCCAAGCTCGCCATGGCGCACATTAAGGCTCGGGTCATCCAAAAGCACAGTATCAATGCCGGTAATAAGAGCGCAGGATTTGGCGCGAAGCCTTTGCACATCACGGCGCGACTCGGGGCCGGTTATCCATTTCGACTCGCCGCTTGAGAGCGCGGTTTTGCCATCAAGACTGGCACCGACCTTTACCGTAACAAAGGGGCGTCCGCGTTCCATCCGCGATAAAAAGCCCGGGTTAAGCGCCCGTGCCTCGGCTTCCATCAAGCCGTGGGCCACCTCGATACCGGCGTCATTCAGCAGCTTAAGTCCCCGCCCCGCCACCTGCGGATTCGGGTCGGTCATGGCGACAACCACTCGCTTAAGACCATGTTCTGTCAGGGCTTTGGCACAGGGAGGTGTACGGCCATAGTGGCTGCAGGGTTCGAGCGTGACATAGGCGGTAGCGCCGCGGGCGCGGTCACCGGCTTGTCTCAGTGCATGCACCTCGGCGTGGGGGCCACCGGCGCGGATATGCCAGCCTTCACCGACAATGTCACCTGTGTCATTCACTATCACACAGCCCACATTCGGATTGGGGCGGGTGGTGTACTGGCCCCGTTTGGCCAGCATGATGGCGCGGGCCATCATGGCATGGTCGAGGGAAGAAAATTGGCTGTTGGCAGGGTTACTCATTTGGGTCTGTCGCTGCTGTGTTCCAATTGGTATTGCAATTTAAGGCTTTTACGCGTGTTGCCTGTTATATCTCGCGCCTGACGGCTGCTGGCGCTTGACAGCTTCTGGTGCTTGATTACTTCTGCAGCTTTGCGATGGCCTCACCGAACTCCGACACGTCTTCAAAGGCGCGGTAAACGGAGGCAAAGCGGATATAGGCCACCTTGTCGAGCTCAATCAGGCTTTCCATCATCAGGTTGCCAATCATTTCGCTTGGCACTTCCCGCTCGCCGGTGGCGCGCAGGGTCGATTTAATCTTGTTCATCGCCTGCTCTATCTGATCGATGGAAACAGGACGTTTTTCAACGGCTTTGAGCATACCACTGCGCAGCTTTTCTTCATCAAAGGGCTGACGGGTGCCATCACGCTTAATCACCCTTGGCATGACCAGCTCAGCACCTTCAAAGGTGGTGAAACGTTCATGGCATTCGGTGCATTCGCGGCGGCGACGAACCTGATGGCCTTCGCCCACCAGTCGGGAGTCAATCACCTTGGTGTCGGTTGCGTTGCAAAAAGGACAATGCATTAAGCCTCCTCAATTCCGCTCTGGGGAAAATGGCTTCGCCGGCGCAAAAAAATGGCCGCTGAAGCAGCGGCCATGAGTGTAACCTATTTATCGCTTAAACAGTTAGCCGTAAACAGGGAAACGGCTGCACAGTGCCAGCACCTGATCTTTCACACGGGCAATCACGCTTTCATCTTTGGCGTTGTCCAGTACGTCACAGATCCAGCGAGTCAGCTCACGGGCTTCGGCTTCTTTAAAGCCGCGGCGGGTGATGGCTGGGGTACCGATACGGATACCGGAGGTGATAAATGGCGAACGTGGGTCGTTTGGCACTGAGTTTTTGTTCACAGTGATGTTGGCAGCCCCCAGCGCGGCATCGGCTTCTTTACCGGTCAGCTCACGGCCAATCAGATCAACCAGCATCAGGTGGTTGTCGGTGCCGCCGGAAACGATTTTGTAACCGCGCTCGAGGAACACTTCCACCATGGCTTTGGCGTTGGCCACAACCTGCTGCTGATACACCTTGAACTCAGGCTCCAGCGCTTCTTTGAAGGCTACCGCTTTACCGGCGATAACGTGCATCAGCGGGCCGCCCTGACCACCTGGGAATACAGCTGAGTTCAGCTTCTTGTACAGGTCTTCGTCGTTGGCAGCAGACAGGATGATACCGCCACGTGGACCGGCCAGGGTCTTGTGGGTGGTAGAAGTGACAACGTGGGCGTGTGGAACCGGGTTTGGATACACACCGGCGGCTACGAGGCCAGCCACGTGGGCCATGTCCACAAACAGGTAAGCGCCAATCTTGTCGGCGATTTCACGCATGCGGGCCCAGTCAACGATGCCTGAGTAAGCGGAGAAACCGCCAATCATCATCTTTGGCTTGTGCTCAAGCGCCAGACGCTCCATTTCGTCGTAGTCAATCTTACCGGTTTCATCGATACCGTAAGGAATGATGTTGTACAGCTTGCCGGAGAAGTTAACCGGTGAGCCGTGGGTCAGGTGACCACCGTGGGCCAGGTTCATGCCCAGTACAGTGTCACCTGGCTTGAGCAGGGTCATGTACACGGCGCTGTTGGCCTGAGAGCCGGAGTGTGGCTGTACGTTGGCAAAAGTGGCGCCGAACAGTTCTTTGGCGCGCTCGATGGCCAGGCTTTCCACGATGTCGACATATTCGCAACCACCGTAGTAACGCTTACCTGGATAACCTTCGGCGTACTTGTTGGTCAGCTGTGAGCCCTGAGCCTGCATCACGCGGGGTGAGGTATAGTTTTCAGAAGCGATGAGCTCAATGTGCTCTTCCTGACGACGGGTTTCGTCTTCAATCGCCTTGAACAGCTCTGGATCATAGTCGGCAATATTCATGGTCTTCTTCAGCATTGGTCACTCCAGCTGGCAAATCTTATAGGTAGGGTTGCGCGGTATTCTACTCTGCAATCTGCCACAAGCCCAGCCGCAATATCATGAAAATCCGTCGCACAGCCAATGACAGTGTTTCATGTTGAAAACAAGTCATCCCCAGCCTTTTACCGGGCACATCTGGAGAATGGCGCCCCGAATTGATAAACTTCGGCCAATTTTATGTGTGCAGATACGTGCATGCGTGCAAGTCACACTTCCGCTCACAAAACACGCCCAAATATAGAGAGACGCCATGGCTCAGTTCGTTTACAGCATGCTCAGGGTTGGCAAAATTGTGCCGCCCAAGAAGCAAATCCTTAAAGACATCTCCCTAAGCTTCTTCCCCGGCGCCAAAATCGGTGTGCTGGGTCTGAACGGCTCGGGTAAATCCACCTTGCTGCGCATCATGGCCGGTATCGACACCGAAATCGAAGGTGAAGCCCGCCCAATGCCAGGTCTCAAGATTGGCTACCTGCCACAGGAGCCACAACTTGACCCGAATCAAACCGTGCGTGAAGCCATTGAAGAAGCCGTTGGCGATGCCAAGCGCGCCCTGACCCGCCTCGATGAAGTGTACGCCGCCTATGCCGATCCGGACGCCGACTTCGATGCGCTGGCCAAGGAGCAAGGTGAACTCGAAGCCATTATTCAGGCACAGGACGCCCATAACCTCGACAACATCCTCGAGCGCGCCGCCAATGCGCTGCGTCTGCCAGACTGGGATGCCAAGATTGAAGTGCTGTCGGGTGGTGAGCGCCGCCGTGTGGCCATCTGCCGCCTGCTGCTCGAAAAACCTGAAATGCTGCTCCTTGACGAACCTACCAACCACCTGGACGCCGAGTCTGTGGCCTGGCTTGAGCACTTCCTGCAGGAATACTCAGGCACTGTTGTGGCCATTACCCACGACCGTTACTTCCTCGACAACGCCGCCGGTTGGATTCTGGAACTCGACCGCGGCGAAGGTATCCCATGGCAGGGCAACTACTCGAGCTGGCTTGAGCAGAAAGACGCCCGTCTGAAGCAGGAAGCCGCCACCGAGAGCGCCCGTCAGAAGACCATCGCCAAGGAACTTGAGTGGGTGCGTCAGGGTGCCAAGGGCCGTCAGTCCAAGGGCAAGGCGCGCATGAACCGCTTTGAAGAGCTCAACAGCAACGATTACCAGCGCCGCAACGAGACCAACGAGCTGTTCATTCCGCCCGGACCGCGTCTTGGCGACAAGGTTATCGAAGTGCGTAACCTCACCAAGAGCTACGGTGACCGCGTCCTTATCGACAACCTGTCCTTCAGCGTGCCCAAGGGCGCCATTGTCGGCATCATCGGTGCCAACGGTGCCGGTAAATCGACCCTGTTCCGTATGCTGAGCGGCGCAGAACAGCCAGACAGCGGTGAAATCGAAGTAGGCGAAACCGTGAAACTGGCGTCGGTTGAGCAGTTCCGCGACTCGATGAACAACAAGGCCACCATTTGGGAAGAAATTTCCGGCGGTCAGGACATCATGCGCATCAACAACCTGGAAATCCCAAGCCGCGCCTACGTGGGCCGCTTTAACTTCCGCGGCGCCGATCAGCAAAAGATCATCGGTACTCTCTCGGGTGGTGAGCGCAACCGTGTGCATCTGGCCAAGCTGCTGCAGGCCGGCGGCAACGTGCTCTTGCTCGACGAACCGACCAACGATCTGGACGTGGAAACCCTGCGTGCTCTCGAAGAAGCGCTGCTGGAATTCCCCGGCTGCGCCATGGTGATTTCGCACGACCGTTGGTTCCTCGACCGTATCTGTACCCACATCCTCGACTATCGCGATGAGGGTCAGGTGAACTTCTACGAAGGTAACTACACCGAGTACTCTACCTGGCTGAAGAACACCTACGGCACAGATGTGGTTGAGCCGCACCGCCTCAAGTACAAGCGCATGACCAAATAAGCCATCGCGCACCGCTAAAAAAGGAGACCCTGGGTCTCCTTTTTTATTTCTTTCAGATTCAATTAATTAACCATTTGTCTTTGCCATCGTTTTTATCTCTTTTCTTTCTCTATCCCCTGCCCGCGCGTTTAAGGCACAGTTATAATCGGCGCAAATCAGATCCCTGATACTGACAATAAGAGGTAGGGTGTGAATCGTATTTCCAATCGGCCGCGCTGGGCGGGCAAACTTATCGCCGTGGCAGGCCTGTCGCTTGCCTTGGCCGCAACCGCCAATGAAGCTACAAAAAGCAATGGCCAAGACAATGCCAAGGACTATGCCACAGACGCTGCGCCGTCCCACGCCAGCGAAGTGTTTCACGATGGCCCCTATGTGTTTGATAACCAAAGCGGCGGCGCAGATGCGCTGTGGATTTGTGCCCGAACCCTGATCAAAACCGCTGCCGAAGGCCAGCTTAAGCGTCCGGAGAATTGCGGCGAGCTGCCCCAGCCGCTGCTGCACGCCCCCTACGCCACCGACGCAGACAGTTTCAGCAAGGTGCGCCATGTGGTGGCGCTGAGCGACGTGCACGGCCAGTTTGATGTGCTGGTTAAACTGCTGCGCGCCCACAAGGTCATTGATGACAATAACCGTTGGGCGCTGGGTGATGCCCATCTGGTAATGACCGGCGATATGTTCGACCGCGGCCATCAAATCAACGAAGTGCTGTGGCTCATGTATGAGCTCGATAAACAGGCGCGCGACGCCGGCGGCATGCTGCATCTTCTGATGGGCAACCACGAACAGATGGTGCTGCAGGGTGATTTGCGCTACATCAACGAGCGCTACAAAACCTCTAGCGAACTGATTGGCCGCAGTTACGATGCCCTTTATGACCGCGACACCGAAATCGGCAAATGGCTGCGAAGCAAACACACCATAGTCAAAATCAATGACATGCTGTTTATGCATGGCGGCATAAGCCCTGACTGGCTGGAAAAAGATCTCAGCATCAGTAAAGCCAACGATCTGTACCGTAAGCATATCGACGATGAGCGCGACGCCCTGAAAGCCGATCCGCTGCTGAGCTTCCTGTTTTTCAAAGGCGGCCCGACCTGGTATCGCGGCTACTTTAAAGGCGAACTCAGCGAGAGCCAGATTGATGCGCTGCTCAAACACTTTGGCGTGAACCACATAGTGGTTGGCCACACCTCCCAGGAGCGGGTGCTTGGGCTTTACAACAACCGCATCATCGCCATCGACTCCTCCATCAAAAATGGCAAATCAGGCGAGCTGCTGTGGGTCGAAGATGGCAAGCTTGAGCGCGGCCATTACGATGGAAAGCGGGAACCGCTGGTGAGCGAAAAAGCCCTGCCGCCGTACTGATAAGTTCCCATCTCCTGCCACCAAGGGGCTGCATGCCGATGAAAGGCGCAGCCTACGGTGGAGTTGCTATTAAGGGCGCCATTGTTATTAAGGGGATAAGGGCGGCTATACTCAGAAGAATCCCGGGCCTGAACCTTCAATCATGCCGTTGAAAATTCTGCTGATACTGCTCCTTATCCTGCCTGCCTTCGTCCGCGCCGACGCGGGGCGCACCCTGCAATTGGTCGCCACCGAACTGCCTCCTTTTTACGGCGAAAGCCTAAGCGGCCACGGTCCGGTGGCTGAGCTCGTGCTTGAAGCCCTGTCCCGCCGCGGCTATAAGACCGAGCTGCATTTTTACCCTTTTATCCGCGCCACCGCACTGGTGAAGGCTGGCAAAGCCGACGCCATCATTGGCTTATGGTATCGGCCGGAGCGTGAGCAATGGGCCGAATATTCACAGCCGCTGCAAAAGGTCGAGATTGGATTTCTGGCAAGAAAAGAGTCGGCGCTTAACTACAGCGCGCTCAGTGAGCTTAAGCAAAAGCTTATCGGCATCAGCCGCGGCTATGCCAATCCACAGGCCATCGCCGCAAATGGCCTGCATACCGAAGAAGCCGACTCCGACGAAACCAACCTCAGGAAACTGCACCTTAAACGGCTCGATTTAATCGTCATAAGCCGCCATGTGGGCGCATTTCTTATCAAGCGCGGACCGGAAGATTATCAGGGGCAATTTGAGTTTGTGGGGGAAGTGCTGGCAACCGAGCAGTTTCATCTTGGCGTATCACGGGCGCTTGCTGACCACGAGGCCCTAACCCGCGACTTCAACGGTGCCATCGACGAGATGCGCCGCGATGGCTCCATGGCCGCCATATTGTCGAAACTGAGCACTGAGCCTGACTAAGCCTTCACTGAAAAACCTGATGATACAAACGTCTTGCCAGCGAATGACACAAAAAACCGACCATCCGTAAAAAACACGCGCCCTCAGCGGGCGCGGCTGGCATCAAGCTCACGGGCACGGCCGAGGCTGAACTCGCTCTCATCCGGTACACACTCATACACCTTACCGGCATAAACCTGAATGCCTTTGGCAGCCATGGCCGAGTTATTGAGCGGGCTACCCGGCAGCGTGCGCATGTTTTTCACCGTATCGGCCACGCCCCAGGTAAAAGCATAAATCCCCTCCCCCACATTGGTGTCGATAAAGCACTTAAAGGTGCCCTGCGCCGGCATCGCGTCCCCCAGCCCCTGATACTGCACCTGCTGCGGCTGGTATTCGCTCTGGGCAAAAGCGGGGGGCAGCAAGATGGCACCAAGGCTTAGGAGCAGGGTTAAGGTATTAATTTGCATAGTAATAAATCTTCTCAGTGTTCATGCCGCCACCAATACACTTTTCATCGCCCGGCGGACAACCGTCGCAGTGCTCGTTGTTATCCTCGCAGCGGGTTTTAATCATCAGCTCCGGCGCCTTGCCGATACCAATCAGGTACATGGCATCAGTGCCCGGTACCACAAGCTGCGGCGTATCCGGCACACTCTCGCCCATCTCAATATACGTACTGGTGTATGAACGAATACCCCTATGTAAATCAAAACCATAGAGGTAACCTTTGCCCGGCACCAAACACTGGTTTGACGCAGCCGAACCCGCCTGCCCCGGCACATAGGAGGTAAAAAACACCCGCCCCTTGACGATGGATGCGGCCGAGAGTGACTTTTCGCCGCTGCGGCCAAAGTTGTAATACCAGCCACGTTTGCGGCCAAAGGCTACGTTTTGCACCTTGGTCACAGGCGGCGCTGACGTCACATCGTACAGATCGGTTATCCTGAGCGGCGCCGGCGGCACCCTGTCACTGTTTGAGCCATCGTAAGAGCGCACGCCGATGTTTCTGTCCTGAAGGGTAAAGAACATATCTTCCCGCTGCAGATCCTGCGGCGCCGGACGAATGCCGCTGCCCACCACCACCGCATCATAAGGCACCAGTTGGGTAGTAGTGACTGTGCTGGTGTTGCCATTTTCCGTGGTGCTGTACTCGACTGTACTGTTAAGCGCCGTCTGCGCCACTACGGGGCCGGCAAAGAAGCGCCTGTCGGTTGCAACTGTATTGCCGCCGAGCGCCGCAAACTTAAAGGCGCTCCAACGGTTATTGTTGTCGCTTGGCGAGGCGCCGGGCATATCCATCCGCCACACGTTACCGCCGGTATCGGTGGCATAAATGCGGTCGGTCAGGCCGTCGTTGTTGCCATCCAGAATCGCCACCTCGTTGGGAATGCTGTCCTGAATGCCGGGCATCACCGTCATGTTACCGCTGCTGTTTGGCCCGAAGCTGTGAATAAGCTCGCCGCTGGCGGCATTGACCACAAACACGCCCCGGCCGAGGGTGTCGCGGGCACCCACTGTGGTGATGTCCTTGTTTGCCGGCGAATAACCGGCACCAAAAATCAGCACTGGTGTGGTGTCATACCCGGGGATAAAGGTCACCACCGGCTTGGCCCAGCTTTGCCCCATCAAGTCCATCCCCGGACTGCTGGCATCGATGCGCCACATAAAGCGCGGAGAGTCGGGGTTGGTAATATCCAGCGCATAATAGGCACTGCCGCCGCGGCGAAGCCCGAAAAACAGCCAGGCGCGCTCGACACCGTTTGTGCCGCTCTTCACCCAGGCCACCGGCGAGCCATCGACGCCGTATACCGAATGCAGCCCCGAGGGCAGATTGTCCCTGAGGGTGGCAAGCTTGGGCAGCATTTCCCATGGCAGATACGCCCAGGATTCGCTCACCGCATTGCCCTCATCCTTGAACATATGCAGCATGCCGTGGTTGGTGCCCACTATCACCCGGATATCTGGGCTGGACTCGCTGCCAAAGTTAATCGCCAGCGGTTTGGAGTGCAGCGGATCGCCCATCACGTCCTGACGCATCTCGCTGCGATCGCCATCGTCATCGTCATCATCGACATCCTGACCTCGGGCCCAACCAATCAGGTTACTGACCTCGCCCTGGGCGACTCCCAGCATGCTGGCAAGTGCCGCATCGCTACCGGCCTTGGTGCTGGCAGCCTGTACCGTAAGCGGCGCAAGGCCATTCAAGTCAGAGTAGATCACCCGATTTCGGGCATTCATGCGCTGCAACATGCCGGCGGCGCCGCCGCGGCGTACATCGTTGCCGTCGCCCTGGGCGCATTCCGTCTGGGTGCTCCAGTGAGAACAGGCGCTTTTCTTGATGTTGCCGTCGCTGTCAATCACGCTCTGCTGCTGGGAATCAACAATGTCGCCATCGGCTGTCACCTTGAATTTCTTCAGGTTGCCACTCCAGCGCGGACCACGGTTTGGCAAAAACATCGAGTAGTAAACCGAATCGTAGGTCTGAATACGGTTAAAGTTGTTGCTGGCCACCGAAGGGGCGGTGAAGCTGGCATTCTTCTCGAGGATATTCTGGAACACCTGCATCAGCGATTTTTGCAGGTCATCCACATCGGTCGCATCGTAATATTTACCGCCGCCTTTCTCGGCGGTGAAGCGCAGCAAACCGGCAGCGGCGGCTGCGCCCTCACTGAACCCAATGGTGTAGGTCGACACACTCTGGGTGCCGGCCATATTTGGATTCACATCGTGGCTGTTCATCCAGGACGACAGCGAACTTAGGTAGCTTGCCGGAGTGCGGGTATAGGCATCGACGCCACCGGTCAGTGACTGCACCAGGCCATTTGCGGCATCGTCACGGGTTGGCTCACCGTCGGTAACATAGACGATATAAGCGCGGTTCTGACATTGCTTAAACGGCGACTTGTACTGTGATTGGGCATTGATGGCGTCTGCATCCCGTGGCGGGCGGTGATTCGGATCATCGTCACCAAACCAGATTTCTGCGCCGGCAAAATAGCGGTACGCCTCGTACAGGGTTTCACACAGCGGCGTCCAGGTAGTGCCGGTCAACGGCTCAATGGTTTCAAGCAGGGCTTTTTTGGTGGACGCGTTGGTGTCTTTAATTCGGGCGATGATGCGCCCGCCGTTGTCGGCATTGCCATTGATGTTTCGGTTAAATACCGCGAGGCCAAAATCCACCCCGGGTGTGGTCAGCAGCACGTTGTTAACCGCTTCTCTCGCGATATCAATGCGCGAGCGGTTAACCTTGTGTTTGGCGCCGTGATACCAATAGAGGTATTCCTGGGTGTAGAGCGTGACCACTCGTCCGGTGCCAAAACCGGTTCTGAGCGCCTTGGCCATCGCCTGCTCTTTATCATTATTGTTGCTTGAACTGCTGACCTCGCTGTAAGGCTGCAGGTAACCGTTACGCGAACCCTGACCATCCACCGGCAATCCTTGATGGGTAACGCCGCGGTTGGAGTAATCCTTTTCCTGAATGTCCTCAAAGCAGTCAACAACGCGGATGGTACTGCCATCAAGGCGGGGGAACTCCTCCCAGGAGCCGGTCTGACCGGTGAAGGAGTAATGGCGCATAAAACCAGTAAAAATACCGTATTCCCTTAAGAAATCCGCAGACTTGTTACAGGCATTACGATCGTAGGTGAAATAGCGCTTCTCGTTACTGTCGCTCGGGTTGGGCGGCGCTTCACTTACATCCAGGGTGTAGTAAACACGCTCATTGCTGCCGACCTGCTCCTGCCTGTCTTTAAAGGACGGATTCACGTTATAGACAGTGGTGTCCATACTGCCGGAGTTATCAAAGATGATAAGCACCTGCGGCCGCTCGTTGCTGCGGCTGGATGACTCATAAACGTACAGGGAAGTGTCGTCGGCCTGCACCGGTTTGGGGGCAAGCGCGGCCACTGCCGCAAGCATCATGCCGAAGGAAGATGCCATGGCATGGTTAAGCCGGGCATTTTTTAACGGCTTGGCATTTTCAATCTGGCAAGACATCTGCGCTGCCGTGCGAGGCGTGACAAATTGCTTGGCAACATTTGCGACAAACTGTGTGAAAAAATCAACACTCATAACGATCTCAATACTTCCCGACGATTATTGCGTGCATCACCCACGCAAAAAGCAAAACCAAACGTCAGCAATTGAAACCAGATACCGGGCAATTAATTCCACATCACTCTGCCAAGCGGCACTATTTAACGATTTTCAACCGCCAAACCAACATGCGCACAGAGTGTCCAACAAAAGTACCATCCAAAACAAATTTTTATGAAATATATTTTATTTATCTATATTTTACAGATTGTTAGCCTGATACATTTCAACATTTACCGAATAACATCCAGATTATTTACTCAAATCAGCAAAACCACATATAAGCTTTTGAACCCCATAACACTGCAAATCGCCAAGGTTGTTGTTTGCCAAAGAGTTACAGTACAATGCCCGCTCAAATGGATGTGGTAAAAGGGATATTTCATGGTGTGGGGATTGCGGCTGTTCATTCTGTTTCAGGCACTACTGGCAACCTTGGCCATTGCCACTGAGGCGCCGTCCAGCATCCGCATTGCCGCCGAAGACAGCTGGCCACCCTTTGCCGATGCCGATGGTGACGGTCTGTCCCACCGGCTTATTCAAAAAGCGTTTGCATTGCAGGGCGTTAAGGTCGACACCCTGGTGGTGCCTTATAATCGCGGCCTTATCCTTACCGAACAGGGCAAAGTCAATGCCGTGTTCAACGTGGCCCGCCAGCAAAGCACCGAGAGCCGGTTTTTGTTTGGCCGCGAGCCGCTGTTTAAAACCACCGCTTCCTTTTATCAGCTTAAAAACCGTGAACGGGTCGCCGCCGATAAATGGTCGCTGCCACCGGGCACCCGGGTTGGCATTATCCGGGGTTATGAATACGGCGATGAATTTGACCGGCTGTCGAACATGGAGCTGCACATCCACGACAACCAATACCAGCTGCTAAATCTGCTTCTGACCCACAAGCTGGACATGGTGGTGATGTACGATGAAGTGGCTGAGCAGTTTTTAAGCCGCACCGGGGTGACAAACGAGGTGATGGCGGTATTCCCCAACCATACCAGCGAACTGTTTCTGGCCTTTAACAAAGAGGATAAAGACTCAGCTGCGCTTATCCGGGCACTGGATCTGGGGCTTGAACAGCTGCGCGAGCAAGGCGAATACCGCAAATTGTTAAGCGAAGCCGGGATAGCGGCGCAGCGCCATTGAGAATTTCTGCGCCGGCGATAAACTTAGCCGCCGACACACTTAGTCGCCTACACCCAAAGGTTGCGGCACATAAGCACAGTTTCCCCAGAACCATTGAATAAAGCGCCGGTTAGCCGGGACAGCGCCCGGAGTCGTCATGCCACAGCCTGAGTCATACCCTGAATTTGCCACTGCCACTGAGCACAGATTTTCAGTGCAGATCTACTACGAAGACACCGACTTTTCCGGTGTGGTCTACCATGCCAACTTTATCAAATACTTTGAGCGCGCCCGCGAGCATGTGATTGGCGCGGGCGTGCTGCGTCAGCTGTGGCAGGAGCAGGGAATAGGTTTTGCGGTGTACCGCTGCGATATGATCTGCAATGAAGGGGTCGAATTTGCCGATGTGGTTGAAGTGCGCAGCAAGGTGGTAATTGAGAGTAAATACCGCACCCTGTGGCAACAGGAGATCTGGCGTCAGGGCTCAAACCGCGCCGCCGTCACAGGTTATGTGGAGATGGTGAGCCTTAACAGCGCCAGACAGTTAACCCCTATGCCCCAGTCACTGATATCGCTGCTGAAAGCAAACTGACGTCGCGGGTATTACAGCAACAAGCCGACTAAGGGTTGGTGAGTTGCCGCCAGCCGCAGTCCGTCACGCAGACTGGCTTTGGCGCTTCAAGCGCATGATGCTTTCGGGTATTTAAGGCTTTGGCGCTTAAAACCATACGCGCTTATGCGCCGCAGGCGATACCCAAACGGCGTAAATCCACCTCAAGCTCCATCGCCCGCATTGGCCGGGCAAAAAAATCGCCCTGGATATTATCCGCCCCCATGTGCTTGAGAATTTGCCGAAGCTCATGGCTCTCGACCCCCTCAACTGTCACCTCAAAACCCAGCCCCTTGGCGAGCTGAATGCTGGTCGCCATGATATTTTGCGCCCGGCTGTCGTGCTCTATCCCGCTCAAAAAGGCTTTATCGATTTTCACTTCATCGGCGGGCAAATCTTTAAGGTAGGCCAGCGACGAGTGGCCGGTGCCAAAGTCATCTATGGCAATTTTAACGCCAAGCGCCCTGATTTTATTAATATTCTCAGTCGCTTTACTGGGGTTTGACATCAGAGTGCTTTCGGTGATTTCAAGCGCCAGCACTTCGCCGGGCAATTGATGGCGTGCCAGCGCCTGCTCAACGGTCAGCGGCAGGTTACCCTGCTGCAAATCTTCCACCGACAGATTTACCGCAACCCTCAGCATAATGCCTTCACGGCGCCAGCGGCCTTGCTGCACCAGCACCTGTTCAAGCGCCCAGGCGCTGACCAAATCTATCATGCCGGCGTATTCGGCAAGCGGAATAAACTCCCCCGGTGAGATAAAGCCAAGCTCGGGATGATCCCAGCGAATAAGCGCCTCGACCTGCTCGCAGCCGCCCCGGTGCAGCGACTCCTTGGGCTGATACACCAGATACAGCTGATGCTGCGCCAGCGCCTTGGGCAGGCTGTTGATAATGGAGAGCTCCCGCCGCTGACTGATGTCATCATCCAACGCATAGGCGGCTATCATCTCTTTGTTGCTGCGGGCGCGCTTCAGCGCCAAATCCACCCGGCGCAGCATTTGGCTTACATCGGCATGGTGCTCATCAAGCTGCAGATAGCCAAGCTGAAGCCTTAGCGCCACCGGGGTGTCGGCTATCAAAAACGGCTGCTGCAACCTCTGTTTGATGTCACTGAGCTCGGCCTCATCGAGCGCCGTTTCGAAATACAGTAAAAACTCATCACCATTCATCCGTGCCAGCAATTTGGGCCTTGGCGTCATCAGCCGCAGCCGGTCGGAAAAACCGTGCAGTAACTTATCGCCAAACACAAAGCCAAACAGGTCGTTAACGTAACGAAAGCGGTACAAGTCGATAAGCACCAGGGTGCCGCAGGTAACAGGCATGGCGTGGGCCATGGCGCGTTTAAAGCCAACCCGATTGGGCAGGCCGGTCAGCTTATCTTTACCGCTGTGGCTTGGGGCGCTTTGCAGTAATTGCTGCAGATTTTGCAGCAGCGGCCAGAAGGCATCGGGGACTGACGTGAGACTCAACGGTTGGCGGGTTGGCGTTTTAGCCGCAAGTTCCTGGCTCAGGCGGTGCAAAAACAGCTCAAGCTGACGCGACTGGCGATACCAAAGCCAGCACACCAGTACAAGCACCAGCGCCAACAACACTGCAACGTAAATCATCGGGCAACCTTCAGTCCAACATCACTTGGATGGATAATGGAATATGCCCCATCCCTGGGAACGCATCAATCACACCAGGGCCTTAAGTTACTCGTAACTGGCCTTGATGGAGTGGTAAATATCAAGGAAGGTGTCGCTTGCCAGCTCATCCGGCGTCACCGGCAGGCCTCGGGCGGCGAATACTTCAAGACGCTGCTCAAGCTCGTTGCCGGCACGCAGCTCGCCGGTGTAAAACGCTGCCGCGCGGATAAAGTCAAGATACGTGACCTTTTCAGGCAGATAGGGCAAATCTGCCCAGCGCTCAACCACTTCCATTACCTCAGGCGCAAAGTCCCAGCTCTTGAGTACCGCGCGGCCAATCGGCCCCTGCATCTTACGCACCAGTGAGCGCAGATGCTCGATATTGGTAAAGAGCTCGGGATGGGCTTCGGCTTCAGTGAGCACAGGCAAGGCGCCGATATTGTGCACCAGACCCGCCAGGGTCAGGGTGTCGTAGTTCAGCCCGCTGCCGGGGCGCTTTTTATTGTAAATCTGCAGCAGTGCGCAGGCGGCGGCCGTTACGTCAATCGAGGTGCGCCACACTTCATCCATCACTTCCCACACCATTTCGTTGGTGGAGATAAACAGCTGCTCCATGGCCACCGAGGTCGCAATGGATTTAATCTGAGTCAGACCGATACGGGTCACGGCGGCATTGATGTTCTCGGCGGGCACACCGCGGCTGTACAGCGCGCTGTTGGCCACCTTGATGATACGGGCGGAGATTGCGGCATCCTGACCAATAATTTCGGCCACTTGCTTAAGGCTTGAATCGGGACGGCTTACCACTTCCTGAACCCGCATGGCCACTTCCGGCAGGGTCGGCAGCACCAGGGCATCGTCCTTCAGTTTTTTAAGCAGTCCGACCAACAGCAGGTGATCGTTCGACATCTTGGCTCCCATCTATAAATATTTATTGCGATGATGTTTGCAGTATATCAGTCTGAAGCCGCAGGCGAAGTTCAAAATTTCACCAAGCAATGACAAAGCAGCAACATTTTTACGGTGTTTGCAGGTAATTCCTGACTGCTACACTCAGGATTTGCACATTGGGGTCAGGATTGAGTAAAATGCCGCCCCGCTAAACGCGAACCGTTAACCATTTTCTTCGGGAATTATTATGTTCAAACCTGAGCTTCTGTCGCCGGCAGGCACACTGAAAAACATGCGCTACGCCTTTGCTTACGGTGCAGACGCCGTGTATGCGGGCCAGCCCAGATACAGCCTGCGGGTACGTAACAACGATTTCAAACTCGAAAACCTGAAGACAGGCATCGAAGAAGCCCATGCACTTGGCAAAAAACTGTACGTGGTAAGCAACATCGCCCCGCACAACGCCAAGCTCAAGACCTACCTTGACGATATGGCGCCGGTGATAGACATGAAGCCGGACGCGCTTATCATGTCTGACCCAGGTCTTATCATGATGGTACGCGAAGCCTTCCCCGACCAGGTAGTACACCTGTCGGTACAGGCCAACGCCATCAACTGGGCCTCGGTCAAATTCTGGCAATCGGTTGGCATCAAGCGCGTCATTCTGTCCCGCGAATTGTCGCTGGATGAAATCGAAGAAATCCGTCAGCGCTGCCCGGACATCGAACTCGAAGTATTCGTGCACGGCGCCCTGTGCATGGCCTACTCCGGTCGTTGCTTGCTGTCTGGCTATATTAACAAGCGTGACCCCAACCAGGGCACCTGCACCAACGCCTGTCGCTGGAAGTACGACGCCCACGAAGCCACCGAAAACGAAGCCGGTGACGTGGTGGCCATTCATACCCCAGAAAGCGCTGTTCAGCTCGAAACCCCAACCCTTGGCAATGGCCCGGTGACCGACAAAATCTACCTGCTGCAGGAAGAAAACCGTCCCGGCGAATACATGCCAGCCTTTGAAGATGAGCACGGCACCTACATCATGAACTCCAAGGATCTGCGTGCCATCCAGCACGTAGAGCGCCTCGCCAAAATCGGCGTGGATTCATTGAAAATCGAAGGCCGTACCAAGTCATTCTACTACGTGGCCCGTACCGCTCAGCTGTACCGTCAGGCCATCGAAGATGCCGTGGCTGGCCGTGGGTTCGATCCACATCTGATGACCCGCCTCGAAGGTCTGGCCCACCGCGGTTACACCGAAGGCTTCCTGCGCCGCCACGTGCACGATGAGTACCAGAACTACGACTACGGCTACTCCATCAGCGACAGCCAGCAGTTTGTGGGCGAGTTTACCGGTAAACGCAACGAAGCAGGCCTTGCCGAAATCGATGTAAAAAACAAGTTTATCGTGGGCGACAGCGTCGAGATGATGACCCCGCAGGGCAACATCAACCTGACCGTTGACACCCTTTACAACCGTAAGGGCGAAGCCGTTGAGGCCGGTCTGGGTTCAGGCCATATGGTGTACCTGCCGGTACCGGCCGAAGTCGACGTGAACATGGGCGTGCTGCTGCGTAACCTGCCAAATGGCAACAATACCCGTAACCCACACGGCGATGCCATTCCGGTGAAAACCGAATAAGTCGGGCCATATACCATAAAAAAGGCTGCACCTCTGTGCAGCCTTTTTGTTTTGCAAATTTAAGCTTACCGTAGGCTACTGCCTCTAAAGCGAAAATCGGTGCTTTAGCCCCTTAAGCAGACTCTCAGAGCCGGACAAACGCCACTCAAGCCAATTGTCCCACTCCAATTTCAGGGTATCGCCCGAACGCACCAGCTCATAGCTGTCGTAGTCGATACCCTTGTCAAACGCGAAGGGGCTATACTGGGTTTTCACCTGCCATCCTTCGGCCTTTAGGCTTTCAAGTACCTGATTTCCTTTATCGGTAGCTATCCATTCAAGCATCATGGCATATCTCCTTTGCCAAGTTCACTCTGGCTCGCCAGCGAGAAAATCGTCCCCGCCAACTGCGCTAACAGAAAATCGGCGGACACGGCTTAAAAATGTAGCACATCGGCAAGCCTTGCGGGTATGCGCCAAAAGCATCAAGCTGCGCAAAATTCAACCTTGATTGCGACCTTTTCGCGCTCAATACCAAGAGGCAATCCGGCAAGCAGACTGCTGGATAAGTGGGCTGTTAGATAAGTGGACTGCTGGATAAGCGGACTGCTGAATAGGTGGACCGTTAAATGGTTGGCCAAGTGGAAAACCGGCAAGCAGCCGGTTATGCCCCTCGCGGTGCCAGCGCCGCAATCGCCGCAGCAACGGTCGCAAACTGAATTTTGATAAGGCAGGTTTGGGCACGGCTGAACTCATGGGCCTGAATAAGGGCCGACATAGCCACAGCGTCAAGCTTTGTTGGCAAGCCCTTGAGTGGCAAGCTTTTGAGTGACAGGCTCTTGGGTAACAAGCTCTTGAGTGACAAGCTCTTGGGTAACACTAGCGCCTCAAATTCAGTTCCATTAAGTCCAGTTCCGTAGGCGCTATCAAGCGCAAAACAGCAACCCCCTGAATCGATTAACATGTCACCGTCACACACAATCAGGCCGTCCAACTCCGCAATTAGCGCCGCTTCGTCGGCGAGATACGTCAGCTCATCCTCGCCGCCGAGTTTCAGCACCGCAGGCCAGCTTATTTGTATCCATGACCCAGCCGTCTTTTCTGAGACTGCAGCCAAATCTGCCTCAGCAGCCACCTCGTTGTGCTTGCCTGAATCTTCCATATCACCTCACTTTTGTTCGTCAACTCGGACCATCATCGCTACACTGCCACTGTCGCCACACTGGCACAGTCACCACGCTGATGTCAGCGGTAGCAGTTTATCGAAGCAAGCTCAATTTGACGTCGCATCCTGCGATGCAGCCACTTTGGTCGGTAGAGTCAGTAAATACAGCAGCACCAAAATACCGGCTACCGGAACCAAGCTGATGAGCTGCCACCAGGGACTGAGTCCGGCATCACGCAGGCGGCGGGTGCAGGCAGCAACCCACGGCAGCAATACCGCCAGTGAAGCAATCTGCAATGGCAGCGGTCCAAGGGCTTCACTGAGGAGCTTTGCGAAAGCCAAAAACATCACTACACCGAGCGCAAACCACCAGAAATCGGTTCGCGGCGTACTGCCTGTGAATTCAAGGCCAGCAATAACCCCTTCACGCATCGCTTTGAGTGCTGTTTTGCCGAGCTCAGGCCGCATCTCAGGCTCAGGCCTAGTCTCTGGCTCAGGCTCTGGCTTAGTCTCAGAGCTGCTAACCAACAAACTCTCGGCCGGCACCTCAAGACTGGCCGCCAATGCCCGCAATGATTCGGTCGATATTTTCGCACCTGACTCCAGGCGTTGAATGGTACGCAGGTTTAAACCACTGACACTGGCCAATTGCTCCTGCGACCATTGGCGGGCAAGGCGCAGCTCCCGAAGTCGGCTACTGTTCACGTACATGATAAAGGCTTCTCCATAAAGGCTCTGTCAGCCGCTATTATTGGCGCAAACGGCGCTGCAGCGTGACGACATGAGCACGGCACTAGCACGACATCAGCCCGACATAAGCCCGATATAGCGCTTTCGGCCCCGTGTTAACAGCAGAGCAATCGGCCCAAGGGACATTTGCAGCTTTCAGTGTACTTTGGCGTCGGCAGCAACTGAAATACAATCAGCTCAGTTCTTCAATAGCCCTGCATTTGGGGTAGGAGGAACAACCCCAGAACTGTTTGCCTTTGTTGTCACCGCGCTTGGTTTCCCGCATGACCATTTCTGAGCCACAGCGAACACAGCGCTTAGTTTGGCTTTTGGAAGCTACCAGCGCCTTCACATGCTGCCTGTGTTTGATGTCGGTGAGGATGCCACGCGTTAACTTCACCTCATGTATCTGCTCAATGAGCCTGCGGTACTCCTCATCTGAAAAAACCACCTTTTCGAAGGTTTTGATATACCGCGAGCAGCCGCCAGCATAAGTGACATTGTCCGGCATCTCGGTCTTAAATGTGCTGTCACCGATGAATACAATCACAGAGTGCAGCTTATCGATGTCAATACCTAACAAAGATTCCAGTGTTTTGATGTGCTTGTAGTTTTGATGCAGCGGATTCTGAAATTTGGAGGAATGGCGATAGATTTTCTGTGTCCATTGCCTTTGTTTCTCGGAGCCAAAAATCCAGCCTTTCATGTTCTTGGTTTCCACCACAAACACGCCAAAGCGGGAAACCAGAATATGATCAACCTGAGTGGTGCCATCCTCGGTCGGTAAGGTCACATCCTTGACCAGCGTATAGTCCGCCGTTGTTTCTTTAGCTGGTCGGCACAGCTTCAATAGCTGCCGATTTACCAAAAACTCACCAAAGACGCCTTTAAACCAGCGACTCTTAAAGAGAAGCGCAACGATGACCAACGGAAAAACGTACCAAACTTCGGCAAACGCACCTGAAAATAGCGCCCAAAAATCCACAAAACCTCCTTGTTTGCTCGCGATGAATTAAACCCGTTTGGATTACTGACGGGACAGTTTATCTCCCTTGGCAGGGAGTCGCTTTGCAAGCGACTGAAATCGAAGCCTTCCAGGCTTCACCCGGGGAAAGGGGGCAGTATCGACTTGCCCCCTTATCCAATCCCCCAGCGACCCCAGACGAAGCCGAGCACTTTGGCCTTTTGGGCTGAAAACGGCCACCGCGACCGACTCGCTCCTGCTCGACGGTCTCTGCCTCGATGTCCCTATCTCGGCTTGCCCGTTTCACTCAGCCCAACGCCCAAAGCGGCTTCGATGGGGTTCAAAAACCGGCGCAATCTGTACGTGAAGAATTGTGCCTGCCCTATCTTTCATTAATCACTCTTAAGTGATTTGTTATGCTACAGATTCGTTTAAATCCAACGTTCCAAGAGGATGTGTCGTAGAGTCAAAGAAGTATAAGTCTTTGCCTTGTAAGCATTGAGATAATCGAGATTTAAACGAAACGATTTCAGCATTATCGAGAAGCGGCCACACACTTACAGCAACACGAGATATACCGCTGTCGTTAATCGCATCAATGATATGTTGATCGTAATCCTTATGTAACGAATGCCCGAGCACCACTAAGCCACCCTTGGTTTTGGTTAGTTTTTCAAAGCAGAAACGCAAATAATCGTTACGTTTAATTCTTGATAATTTCCATTCGGAACTACCCTCAGAAATGAATAGCGGAAATCTTTCAGGGTGGGCAAGATCAAATAGGTCTGTTAAACGTTCTAACCCGTTAGCTGTTAGCTTTTGAGTTGTCCCGTCACTTCGTTCAACCAAATGTATAGCTCCATGCAGATAGTGAAGCTTAGTTCTATCGGCTGGCACTTCTGTGTCTGAGACATCAAAACAGTTTCCCTCACCCCAGAAATAGTCCTTGAAGCGCCATAAATCTGAGTCCATAACTGCCCAATAGGGAATTAGATCATAATTTGTTGTAAATACATTTTTGTATGGTCTTAACTGTCTATTGATCTCCGCCACATCTGCAACACCTGGCGCAATATGTGCGTAGTTAACAGCAGATCCGAGCGCATTCTTAGTGTTTTCATACAAACGCTGGATGTCGTCTTTCTGTGGCTCACCAAGCTGTTCATCGACTAACTTAGCGTGATACAAAATCCTCAATACATCTTCAAAGTTTGAACTATTTAAGTGATCAAATAGTGCTAAGCCCTCAGCTTCAAGCTGAACATCAACACGATCACTTTTAGCAAGGTCAAAGAGTGTCCCATAACCAAACTTTTCCCAAATATTGATACTAAAGCCGTTTCCCAAAAGTAAATTTTTCCAGCCGTGTTCGGAAAGTTCGTCCCACTGTACTAAATTTTCATCAATCTTTAATTCAGGCAATTTAGCCTCCCAATTTGATATGTAGCATAACGCTTCAATAACCGGCGCGCGAAGTTAAATGACTTGTTATGTTTTATTAGCCAGTTCATTAAATACTCGTTCAAAGCGTCTAGCTAGAGAGTTTGGGTCTGCTAATGATGAAAGCCGTGCGCCTACATGTTTAGCAAAGTCTTCAAGGACTACTAAATTGTCATCACTTGGCATCTCTGGTTTCGCCAGTTCATCCCGTAATGTGCTGAATGACATTACAGAAAGGAGGGATTCCTTATCTTGATCTGTAACTGTTCCTGATAAATTGTGGGCTAATTGATTTCTAATTTTGTTTAGGCGTTTAATCCCTCTAGCCAGCTCTTTAGTCTCTTCTGAATAGCCTTCTATCAAAGTTAGTTTCTGAGAAAAAGTCAGGCGCGCTTCCTTAATGTTCCCGAGTGCCGGATTAAACGATACCAGACACTCGGTTATAAAGTGCTCTACAAATAAATGCGCTCTCAGAATACGACCAATAGCATCAACATCTTGATTCCACTTTTCGTTGATTTTAGCGAGCTTGCTATCCATTTCCTCATTGAGCTTATCTTTTCCTCCCGATAACTCTATGACTCGTTTTACTACTTGTTCATGGTCAATATTCAAACTTCCTCCTGAAGACATAACATTTTGTTCATACGACCATGCAAGGTTATCCAAGCTTGTAAGCGGGCCCAATCTTGCAAGGTAGCTCTATTTCTCAATAACGACTCGGCTGCTGACGGTTACTCCCCTCCCCCTCGAAGCCGCTTTGGCTGTTGGGCTGAGTGAAACGAGCGAGCCGAGGCATGGATGCCTCGGCAGTGACCGTTGAGCTTGGAGCGAATCGGTCACGGTGGTCGTTTTCAGCCCAAAAGGCCAAAGTGCCCGGCTTCGTCGGGGGGCGCCCTCGGGTTTCCAAAGGGCGCTGGGCGAGCAGCGCCATTTGGTCGGGTGTGGGGTGAAACTCCACGACTTTCGCCAAGCGCAGCTTGGCATGCCGCAGGCATAAAAAACGCCCGACAGTTGCACACAGCAACACCAAATAACCAATAAAAATAACGCTATAGCAGGATGAAGAAAGGTTCTGTGAACAAGATCAGAAGACTGGCTGCATCCCTGCGCAATTGCGGATATCTAAGGGTGATTTCTGTCGCTGACGGCTCAATCCCAATAAACCAACAACCACACACTAGCGACCCAATCTACCCGAGCAAACACCCTAAAACAAGCGTACAAACCAGCAAAAAACCAAAACAAAACATGATGCTAACTCAAGAAAGTAAATAGCGAAAAACGCTGAGAGCAAACCACAAAGTTCAAACTGCTCGACAGCGGCCACGGGATACACCCAAACAGCTGCCATGGCGCTCAGCCAAGCGCCCAGCAACCTGTGGGCAGAGCCTCCCAATGAGTGGTATACTCCCCGCCCCGACGGCAAAGCTGTAGTAAAGAGCCATGCTCTGTGCCCAGCGCCAACAGCCTACAGCGGAGCAAAAGCGCAAGCCGGTTTCATCGTGTGACCACCGCCCAAAGCGGTAATATTTTCGAGGTTTTTCAAGGCAATGGCCTTAATAATTGACGACAGCTGCATTAACTGCGCTGTTTAAAACATCACTCTTTTTCAACTGCCTTTTCAATTACTTACCATGTCGTGTTACGAAACGTGTTACAAACTCCCTGAGTTAGGCCACACGTTCCGCATCTCCTTATAACACAACTCTTAACCCGAATCAGTCCCCCTCCGGCAGCAGTAACACAGCTACGAGTCAGTGCGTTATCTGTTCAATATCCACTCCCATCAAAACAGCAAACTTACGCTTCATTGAAGTAAGGATTTAGCATTCAGTTCCCCTCCCCCGCACCTACTTATCGATGACCTTAATTAACTACTTTGGAGGACAGAATGAATCCACTGGTCATCGAACAAACACGTAAGGGCTCTCAATTCGGTATGCAGCGTCACAGGGTACTCCTGTTGGCAGACACCAAACTGAATGAGAAAGGACAGCTTGAGCCAAAGATGAGCCGATACATAGTGCTGCATTACAATCTGCAGGGACATCAAATCGGGATCAGCATCAGCAGGTCGATTCGGGCGAAACATCCTGAGCTTGCAGGCAACTACCTTACTGGTAATGCCATGGCGGCGATCTTAGACCACTATCTGAAGGACATCGAAGCGTTTTGCGAGCAGTTCAGTGAGCCTTTTGAACAGCTTTTCGGCAAACCGCCCAAGGTGTTCATCGAGGAAACTGAAGCCCACCTGGCAACAGCAGTCCTTGAATTTAGGCACTAAAACCTGAGCGAGCCACATGGCTCGCTCTTTCATTAGCAATTTCCCCTCCCCGCGAACCTACCTATCTTCGAGGACACATAAACAAGGAGACCATAATGTCTGTCGCAGATACTCAGTTCGTTCGCATCTACAAACGCAAGTCCAAATCCCCGTGGGATGACCACAACACCATGCTGTTGCTGGCGGATGTGGTAGACAGTGATGAGGACTCAATCGAGCTCGGATTCTCACGCTACATCTACCTGCACCGCAATATCCTTGGCCAGATCCTGGGGATCAGTACCAGCAAGTCTATCCAGGCAGAACACCCTGAGTTTGAAGGCCAATACCTGTCAGGAACCGACATGTACGCCATCCTGCTGTGTTATCTGGATGAAATAGTACGCTTCTGTGATTTGTATCGGGATGAGTTCAGGCAGGCGTTTGGGTTGACGCCGGAGGCCTTCTTTCAGGCCGCTGAGGACTTATGGATAAGAGAACTGACGGAGGATTAATCCTCCAAACTCAAAGCGCCCCAGTGGGGCGCTTTTTTAAGGCTGTGCTGGCTACTTCCCAAGCTTGCTTGGCAGATATTCTACAAACAGCAGCCAGAGCGTGAGGCCGAAAGCAGCTATCGATAACAGAGCCATGGCAACACTCATGGTACATCCCCTTAAAGTGGTTGAATTAAAACTTTATCTCATTAAATTCAATACTAATGATGCAAGTGATCTTTGCAAGGGCTGTTCGTTTCCCCCGCAGTAAAGGCAATACAGAAACCATAAACCCGAGCGCTAGAACGGCACTCGTCAGCAAACACAGCCTTAGTTTTGGTTCTACCCAGTTGAATTGAATAAGGGACTATTTGATGCAAGTAAAAACCGCTGTCGACTACGCATTTGTCATCGCATTTCTGATGACCTATTACATCCTCAAAGAGCTGGGTTGGCCACTGCTGGGCTCAGCCATGATGTCCATACAATTGCTGTCATTCGCAGGCTATCGTCGATACCACGTACCCAGGTCAGGTGAGTCTTTCAGCATGGCGCTGAAGTACACCTACTTACTGTGGATAATCCTCCCCGTGACGTGGGCACTGAGTTACCGCTGGGGCAAGTGAAGTTACAGGACGGAAGAGTGGTAATGTATGGAGGGGTAGAGATGCGTGCCCACAGCCTTGTTGGGAAACAGGTCACGTAAGTGCACCCGCTGTGGGTTTAAGCTGCAAATGGTGGAATGCCACGGTCACTTGTTAGGAGCAGTGGTCACATCAAGTCTATCAACGGTAAATGCAGTGCTTCCCCTACACCCCGTGGGTCACCACTATCAATTGGTGCTGAAAGATGTCTGATACGTACATCCACATCTATGCTTGTCACTATACCATCAGCCCAATAACGCCGTCCCGATTGATGCTCTAGTTCTTTCTTGGCTTTGGGATCAACAAACAACAGTGACTCCCACTCATCGTCTTCATAGAGGAGGCCAACTGATAAACGGATATCGATATTTTCTCTTTCCTGATATCTATCGCCTCCAGATTCATCCATAGCAACAATCGTGACACCATCAACTACGATGGTCGCCTCAAGATAACCGCTTTCCGTATTTTCAAAATTTCTTTCAAATATTCCCGACAGCTAACGTCCTGTTAAAGTTTGAGCAATATAATAGCTTAGCCTCCGCATGCCGCCTCAAACACTTAAACTAGCGCATAGTGAAAATTCCACGCATTGCAAATCACTATTAAACAGTTTGCTATAAATATATTACCAAAGAATCGGAGCTGGAGCTCCAGGGTGAACAACTGAACCATATCCTGGTAACCAGATTTTTTGTTTTTCCCACATCTGCTTGACACTAATATATGCAGATAAAGTCGGTGGTCCACCATTTGACAAGGTTATTCCATCTATATGCTCACTTTTATGAGCACACAACAACTTTAAGTTGTCGAGAAAATTCAGCGCTGAATTATCACAAGACACATTAGGGAAGTTTTCGAATATAAAACTAAAAATATCCACATAAACATTTAGCAAAGATGAATCAGTCTCCGGAGGGTTGATTGGCTCAACAAATCCAAACCACTTAATATTATTCCGAGCTGCTACCTCGCCCAAAACTCTTGACGTATTACATGCATAAGCAAAAATATTGAAAGATTCACTAGCAGATAAGGAAGCCAAAATTTCTTCGGTAAATGTATCATTACCCTGTTGATCGCAAAGCTTGTTATCATCTCCATGAGACATGGCAAATACATCTCTTGATACTACAGTAAGCTCAGAAACCAAATTTCTAGCTATAGCATTATCGCCTAATAATGAAATAGTTGGGTTAAGGCCACAATTACCGTACACCTCGTAATTACAAGATGTTGCCTCATCATAATTAGTAACAAATGAAATCATATTATTTCTTATGAGCCTCTCTACTTAGTAGGTCTCTAGCTACTCTCAAAACCTCAACTGAGTAAGATATCCCTATTTCTGTACCATCATGGATTTCCCGGACCATCTGCCCAGCGGTAATAGATTGACCATTAAGTGTCTTGTACAAAACAACATCGGCGGGTGTAACTTCATCAACCAACTTAGAAAAAATATCTCTTCCCGATGTTCTTACGTACTCTCGTTCCCAATTCAGAGTCGCCTCAACACCTAACAACTTTCCAACCCCAGTAATAAATTTTCTAAGAGATGGAGATCTTGATGCCGCCACGTTTATATTAATGTCTTGATTTACCAGCTCAAACTTTTCATCTAATTTGAAAAGCCTTGTTGCTAGGTACTTAGGATAAGGAATATCATCGGGTAGAGATACTCTTGACAACAACTCACTTGCTCTCTCTAAGTTTCTAGCTTTAGTTTTAGCTGCATTTAGGTCTGCAAACAACCATGATTCAATTTCAGGAACAGCTGTGAACACAGAGATAGTTGAATCAACAAGGTTATATTTGGTTATAGCCTTTTTTTCCGATTCAAAGTTATCATTAGAATCAAAATCTATTAACACCGCCACTTGAGATTCAGGCTTGTTATTAATTATTGATTTCGCTAATTTAATTGAGTTAACTAGACTATCTGCCACAATAAAATTTATTCTATTTATAGGGAGTCCTGCCGCTGATAGAAATGCAGAAGCTAACCTACAACCAAAACTACCTTCCACTATTAAATATAAAACATTATTCATATCTTTTTCACTATATTGAATATCTATAACGCCACAACCAAGGTGTGAGACTCACAATGCCATTGCGAGTGCGAAACACCTTAATAACTAAAGTCAACGTATAGTAAAAATACCACTAACGCCAGACCACTAATAAATTTTTCATTATTCACTTTCTATAATTCAAGCTTAGATTTCGTCATTTTAACCGCAGTATCAATGATGTCGAGGTTTTGGTCCGCATTGGGATAAACAAACACTTCGTTTATACCAAACTTGCTCTCCAACCTCCTTAATATTGTTGGTTTAAGTTTATTGGGGATTTTATATACTCGACGCCCTGGGTAGTAGGGGTCCGTTGATGCGGTGTACATAAGTTGATCCATTGGAACTACATCTCGATGGTATATGAAAGCTCCCTTTTGATTCAGTATGCGCTGTCCGTATTTGATCTTATCAAGTTCAATCACGGGGGTAACAGTCGATAGTCCATTCCTCGATAGTTTTGTACAAAGTTCTCTAGCATGATCCGCTCTTTCACTTGGTTCCATCAATGAACCATTTGGCTTTTTACAATACCCAATAGCTCCGGAGGCATACAGCTCCATCATTTCTTTTACACGGGAATAAATATCAAACATATACACACTACAATCTTTTTCAGGCATCTCACAACACGCAAAATATAAAGCTATTTTTGGATCATAACTAAAGTCGATCAAGTCCGTCGGCAATCCATAATGCTGTGCTAGGTATGCAACTGTTTCAAATGATAGTTCTTGAGAGCCAAGCTTCCTTAAATTGTCATAAAAAACATCAAGAATTTGGAATGACAGTCTTTTATATTCGTCTAGATCGATTTCTGGGAGTAGAACCTTTGAGTTAAAGCCGACATCAACTTCGGACCAGTTCAGAACACGACAAGAGATGAAGTATCGGTAAAAGCTGGATATACATACAAAGTCATAATTTGGCATCCCTCTAAAGAACAACTCACCATCTACCTTCTTGTTAAAAAACGCTTCTTCAATTTGTTCAATAGTAGTTAATTCCGTTTGATACCACTGTCTAAAATCAAATGTTGGAAACTGCATAAAAAACTCCAAATTTATTAAAAATGCAAAACATTTTAATAATGTACCCTCGCAAGTTTCCCATACACTTCACACATGTCCTAGCTTTCATGATTGCATCTACCCTAACCAGCTTTTTATTCACGTCAGCGGAGCAGTGGTTATTGGCCAAGCTAAGTCACAAGGTATCAGCATCACACTAGCACCTACCCCAGAAGCGGGACAAGCTCTCGAGTGCCTTTTTACGTTCCTGTTCCGCCCACTTTCAATAGTGCAAATTTACACTATAATGGCGATATGCCGCCTCTATATTGCACACAAGCACTATTATGATAGACATCAGAATGAGCAACAAAGCCATAGCCGTGATGATTGGCGAAAGATTCACACTGGCCCGCATCAATGAGGGGCTTGAGCAGACCGAGCTTGCCGAAAAGGCTGGCGTTAACGTCAGCACAGTGCAGAGCCTTGAAAGTGGCAAGCGAAGTGTCGGGCTGGAAAAAATCATTGCTATCCTGCGTGCGCTGGACAAACTGCATGAGCTGGACAACTTTATTCCTGCGCCGCCTATACGAGCTGCATCCTTGCTGACCACCAAAAATCAGCTCAGAAAGCGCGTTCGCAAAATCAAAAGTCAGAACCAGGAAAGCACGCAACCTTTTGCGTGGCGCAGAATAATAAAAACTGAAGAATAAACTGACTAAGGGTTACGCCCAATCACCTGAGCAAGCAGGTGTTTGCCATTGGGTTGCTAAGGTTTGTAAAGCAACAGGGCAAAGGAACCACGGCCTCTTTATGCGCGATGCGCCACAGCGAACTCTGACATTAAACCCTGGGCATCGAACATTTCGCATTGAACTTTTCGCATCGAATCTTTGTCATCGAACCTCCGTCATCGGACTGCGCCAGTCACCGCGCCTCCTAACAACAAGCCTTAGTCATTTAGCGAAACTAGTTGGAAACCGTCGAAGTGCTTGGCTCAATCGACTGGAAGTTAAGCTAACAATCATTAGGCTAACGTTCGTTAGCTTAGCGTTTTTCATCGACTTACCTCTGGTGGATTGTGGTGTTTAGGCGCTCGTATCATCGCTTTGGACAATGTCTAAGCCAAACCGAAAAGTGGTACAATAATCCAATTATATGCAGAAAAATGGGAATACAGTCCCACTGGATGATGCAATGGCTAAGCGTAATTTACACAATGTATTGTTTCCAAAGCAGCGTCAAATCCTGACTAGTTTTGGTGAGGATTTGCTGTTGGCGATGAAACGACGTGGTTTTACTAAAAAGCTGCTGTGTGAGCGCACTGGCTTTGATCATAAAACCGTAAACAAAGTCTTCGCAGGCGATCCAGGCGTTGCCATAGGCACTTACCTAAAGGTTATGGCCGTACTTGGCATGGAGAGAAATTTTGCAGAAATGGCCGCCCACGACGAAGTTGGTATCAAGCTGCAAAACATAAAATTGCTGGAAGGCTCAAGATGAGCCGTGAGACCGTCGAAGTCTATGCCGACTGGTAACCAATCGAAACGCCTTTGCTAATTGGTCAGCTTGCTTACAGCGATTCCTACCGAGGTGGCGAGTTTAGTTTTGCCTACGGCAAAGCGTTCAAACCTCAGCCTATCGCTTGCAAATCAACCCAATCCTGACGTTTTCAGTCTGGCGAACTCTACACCGATAAAGCCGATAAAAAAGTCCGTGCATTTGTCGATTAATCGCTCAGCCCTCACTCTCTTAATTCTTTATGCCTCTGCGTCCACTCCTTCGTTATCCACAATATCAGGTTCCGTAATAACCTTTAATAGGTATCGTATTGGTTTACTGACGATTTCCTTTAGTTTTAAGGCTCTTGCGGTAAAAGAGTCCAACTTGTCTATTAACTCACCTAATCGCTCAATTACATCTTGGTTTTCATTTCTAACCGTACGCAACTCTTCCTGATTTGCGACTATCGCACCAATTGTTCCCTGTAATGCATCCTTCAAACCCTTAGCCCCTTTGATTTGATACATTGTTACAGCATGTTTAAGACGTGCAACTTCTTCCAAAATGGTAAGGCGTAAAGTGTCTGGTAGATTTGAAGAATTTACCGAATCGAATAGTGCTTCAATTTTACTAACTATGTTCTTTAGCTCCTCTTCTGATAAACTTTCCTCAGTATAAAAGCGAGAAAGTTCTTCGGCACAAAACTGGAGTCGCGTCAATGACTCTTCAGTTAAATTACCTCTAATATGCCCCCACGTTAAAGACAAGTTTATTGGAATGAGAAGTCTTTCAATCTGGTTGAATGAGCTGAGATACAAGTCATGATTCAGCCCTTTTTTCATTTTAATTAGGAGCTGAGTATGGCTAGCCAAAGAATATAGTTCCAAAACAGCTTTTGTTATTTCGATATCATTGTCCTCAACATTCAAAACATTAGACCAAACAGCTTTTACGGATTGATTATCGGCGTGCCCTTTAGCAGTAAGCAATATTTTATATAATCTACCTGCTGGATTTGTTTTATCAATCAATTAAACTACTCCCTTTAACTGAAAATATTTTTACAGCTCTACTTTAAAATATTTTACTTTATTATTTACTGTAATAAGTAACCGCTGGCTTATCGGCCACAATAACCTATAAAATCTTACACAGCTTTTCAACCTGTACCCCAAACCCGTTGTCGTTGCAAAGCAATGGCTGCAACTGTTCTGGGGTTGAACCAAACCAGAAATCGACGTTGGAGACATCGACAAACAGCGGCATGCGGTTGTGGTAAGGGGCGCAGCTGGGTATGGGGGCTGTGGTTAGGGTTACCAGCTTGGCTCCGCTGGGTTCGTTGATTATCAGTCCGGCCATTAGCAGAGGCTTGTTGTCGGCGGCGCTGAAGAGGTACTTCATCTTTCTGGTTTTTTCATTAGCGCCTTCCTGGCGCCACTCGTACCAACCGGAGCAAGGCACCAGGCATCTGTGCTCGGCAAAGGCCCTTTTGAAGGTGGGCTTTTGCATCACAGTTTCGGCTTGTGCATTGATAAGGATGTTCTTGGCCCAGGCAGGCTTGATGCCCCAAGCCGTGTCCAGCTGTTTTAGTGAGCCCTGCTGGTGAACGACCGTAGCTACAGCCTGTGTCGGGCGTAAATCCAGATTGTCGCTGGTATGGAAATCCAACCCCAGGGTCTCACCAACCCACTGGCACAAAGGATCTGCTATCACATTCATCCGGCCACACATTGGTCTCGCCCCCGATGTTGTCTCACTGATGAAGCATACGCCTACTTTCGAGCACGCATGTACAGGTTTTTATGTGTAGAACCAGGGGCAAGCCGCTCTTCTGTTTCGAACAAATCTGTCTTGGCTTTCACAAGGTCTGAGAGCTTCTTATAGCCATAGGTTCGTGAGTCAAAATCTGGCTGAAGCTTGTTAAGGTAACTGCCAAAGGTGCCTAAGTGCGCCCAACCGGAATCGTCACAGGAATGCTCAAGCGCATCGAGAACAAACGTCTTCGGAAACTCAGGCCGAACTAATATGGGTTCACTGGTTTGCGGTAGCCCGTGGGAAACTTGCTCAGCAGGGTGCGAATTGGGCACAGCAACCTCTGATGCTATCGCCCCAGGGCGAAGCACTTCGGTAAACAGAAATTTATGGCAGGCGTTGCGAAAAGCCTCAGGGGTCTTCTTTTCACCAAAACCCAGCACCGTTAAGCCTTCTTCCCGCAGCCGCATCGCCAGCCCCGTAAAGTCACTGTCGCTGGTCACCAGGCAGAAGCCATCAAACTTGCGGGTGTAGAGTAAATCCATCGCATCAATGATGAGCGTGCTATCGGTAGCGTTTTTACCTGTGGTGTACGCAAACTGCTGCATTGGCTTGATGGCATACTTTTGCAGCACCTTTTTCCAAGATGCGCTGGTCGGTGCCGTGAAGTCACCATAAATCCGTTTAACCGTTGCTTCGCCAAAACGGGCTATTTCGGCCAGCAGGCCATCAATCACAGCCGCCTGGGCATTGTCGGCGTCAATGAGCACCGCCAAACGTAGCGTAGGTTCTTCTGCTTCAATCTTTGCGACCAGTCTAGGAGTTACCATAAATATTCCATTTTTTATTAAGTAATTACATGGCTTCGAGGGGCACTACAACCATTAGTAACCCACTGTTAACTGATGTAAGGGCTGTCCCGTGCTTAGATTTCATAGAATGGGCCCTGTACAACTTGTGGTCGAAGCCATTCAAAGAATCGTAAGGAGCAACTGTTCAAGCCTTTGTATTGCTCGCCCACGCACCACGCTTAGCCAGCGTTAAGCTAAAGCTGGGGTCAAAGCTTTCATTGACTTCGCCCTTATAGCCCTTCGGATTAGCCAGAACCTGGCATGCGCCCAGATAGTAATTCGAGCTTGTATGTAAATGCCCATGCAGCCAGTAGTCCGGTTTATGCTCGTCAATAAAAGCACTCAAATCGGAAGCATAGGCAGCTGTCACTATGTTGTCCTGGTAGTAAGCTGGAACCGACAGCATGCTCGGTGCATGGTGAGTAACCACCACATTCAGGGCATTCTTGGAGCTGGCCAGGCTTTCAGCAAGCCAACTCAGGGACTGGCTGTGAATACTGGCCACATCAATGGATCTCAGCTTTGAGTAAGAGGGTTCTTTGCGGATTTTCTTGTAATCTCTCATCACTTGCTGGCACTCGTAACCAGCCACCCGAGGGTCACCAAACAGTTTGAAGTCAGTCCACAGCGTAGCGCCATGAAACCGCACACCATCAATCTCAACACTCTCGTTTTCGAGGATATGAATATTCTTGCCAGCAGCGTGCTGCTTAACCTTGCCTAACAGGCTTGGGTAGCGATGGTTATAGTACTCATGGTTTCCCATGACATAAATCACCGGACAGCCAAACTCCTGCCGCACTATCCAGTCAATGCCTCTTACACCAACGTCTACGTCTCCGGCCAGCACAACCACGTCCGCGCCATCGGCTGGTGCATGGAAATCTTCAAATTCGATGTGTAAGTCGCTGTAGAGTCGGATGTTCATATGAAGTTCTTAAGACAGCAGATCCGAGTAGGCATAACCGAATCAAATCACAATTGATGGTCTGAGTGCCACAGTCACTTGTTACATACTTGCATTGCCCCTATAATTTATGCGCACACACAATACGCATAGGCCGCTGTCATGAGAAACGCATATAGTACGCAAGCACCAAAGAAAGCGACAAACTTAAGCTTAAACAGCGAGTTACTCGCTGAGGCTAAACGCTTAAATATAAACCTTTCGGCAACAATGGAAAGGGCGCTTGAGAAAGAAGTGAATCAACGCCTGAAAGCTGAATGGTTAGAGCAAAATGCTGATGCCATTAATGCTTGCAACAAGCTAATTGAAGACCACGGATTATTTTCTGATTCTTACCGAGTATTCTAATGCCACAATTTTCGCTATACAAAAACAACGATAAAAGCACTTCAACCGCATACCCATACTTTGTTGACGTACAAAGTGAATTGCTTGATACATTGAACACTCGATTAGTTATTCCCCTAACGCCTACTGCGTTGTTAGAGAAAAAAGCGCCCAGTCATCTATGCCCCCTAATCCATATTGATGAAGGTGACTTCGTAATTCTGACTCATCAAATGGCAAGTGTACCAACCAAAATTCTAAGAGAGCCTGTAAATGATCTAAGCACTTTTAGAGACGAGATAATCTCTGCTATCGACTTTCTGATTACTGGCATATAAAGTCGTGAACAGGTGCGCCGCTAGGCTTCATCCTGCTTTACCTTGTTAGCCTCCCAACACCACAGCGAGTAACAGTGCAAAAAAAATCACAGCAACCGCTACCCATTTAGTGCTTTTACTATCTTTGCGGGTGTTAGATGGCTCTGGAAGAGCGTGTTTAGCATTAACGCCCATGCCAATACTATTTAAAAACAGCTGTTCTCTTTGCTTTCTCTTACCTTTAAGTTTCAATTCATATTCAACCCAAACATCATTGTGCATTTGATGAAGTGTTGTATGCTCATCTGGCTCTCCCCAGCTTTCGGTAAGCCACTTGATGTCTGTTTTATTCAATAATGCTAGTTTTTCATAGCCAAGTGATTTATAAGAAAAAGAAAGTCCTTTCAGTTTCATTCCAGGAATGGACTCGAGCACATTATAACCAGGCTCTTTGAGGACTTCTGAATAGGGGATTGAAAAAGAGTTAATTGCGGCCAGCCAATACAAAAGAGCGAGCTCTTCATCATAGGAGGCTTTTTGCTTTCTTTTATCCCGTATTAAAGCTCTTGTAGCAATCGCTGCCTCTCCAAAAGAAGCGGGCAAGGGAATATTTTCTAAAGCAACTGCCAGTCTCTTTACAGGCTCTCCTCGTAACTGTTTGATTCTGTCGGCCCAGAACTCACCCGATTGCAATTCGTCACGATGGCGAGACCAAAAATCACCAACATGTTTTTCTGCGTCTATATCTGTTTCAGTTTTATGCCAAGACTCGCTCATAGTTTCCTTGGGAGGCTAACGCCCAATTAAGGTGTGAGCCACGCTACCAATACACTTAATTTGGACGCCGTAAACACGGAATTAAACCTAAACCAAAAATGCCACGCGTGTGGAATCACTCTGTTAGCTTTGTTGGTTGATTGATTGTTCTGCTATTAACTGCCATGAGTGTACATCAGGCTGACATTGCAACAATTGTAAATCTTTGCGTCCCCATGAAAGAAGGATCTCTTGAAGTTCATCACCGGAGAAATCATTCTTTTTAGTTACATTCTTATATATATGCCGACCTAAATATATTTCCTTAATGGCATTTTCTGGTATATCAAAACAATACAGTGGACGCCCTGCTACTGAGATTTTATTCCAAGCGTTACTGCGCCCCTTTCCGAAATGGTAGGTAAACGGTAGAGCTGATATGTCCTTAACAACTCGAACTTCTTCTTCGTAGCTCCACTCAATTGATTTGTACAAAAATGCCCTTTTGACTAAATTAAACGACTCAGAGTTAAATTTGATGCCATTTCCAATACTCATCAATTCTTCACTGCTTAAAGTAGACAAATTTTTATGTGGCTTGGTTGCCGAATAGACGATTTCTCCATACTGACAAGGTATGACGCATGCATTTTCATCAGTAAATCCAGCTAATTTGACATCAAAGCCAATTACTACACCTTGGTGTTCATCCCCATAGTGAGCCCACATTAACGGATTCAATGGCTGCCTAGTAAGTGACAGCACACCATAGTTTCTTGAAAACCGAGTTTTACATGCATTCGTAGCCATTCTTGCAGATACGTATGAGTCACTGTCCTCCTCGAATCCAAAGGCAGTGCATTCAAATGGATCATTCAGGTCTTCGAGGCAAGAAAAGCCAAGTGATGAGTTTTTAATAACTGAAATAGCTGCTTTAAACGACATATATTTATACAGAATCAATGTGTATCCTCAAAAAGCAACGCTCGCCTGAGGGGCTGGCAACGCATACCATTAAAACCAAACACAACAACTGCAACCACCTCGGCTCAATAGGACTGGAAACGCCGCACGTTGACACTCCCTCTTGAGGCGTTTGTTGGCAATACGTTTTAGGCAAAACTTTACTCATCAAACAATTTACTGACATCGAGTTCATCTGCATAAGCAGAGATTAAACGAATATACTGCGTAGTTTTGGCATTTTTCCCTTGTACCTTGGTGTTAGAGAAGTTACTAATAGAGACCCCAAAAACTTTTTCAATACGCTTCAAGAATGCGTCGGAAAGTACATCAGGAGCAACTATGTCATATTTTCTAGTCACGCTATTCCTAATAATATCGTTAAAATGTTCGTCTGCACTGTTAAAGGAATAACCAATCACTACCACTTTTTCTGAGTTATGAACTAGTTCAGCAGCTTTCGCCCAAGTATCAATATACTTATGGGACAATATTGGTTTAAGTTTTAGAGGGGGAACCATTGAGGGTATTACATGCTTTTGTTCCTCTACAATGCTACTTGTGAAATCAATATTTGAAGATATCTCCCCTTCAATAAACTCTTTTAAATCAATCGAATCTAAGTCATTAATCGGTAATAACTGCCTTGTGTCCATACGCACATATTCTGATAAGCCGCCATGGAAATAAATAACATTTCCCAATCCAGAATTTGCCAAAAACGTTGTATAGTTTAGCGTTATTGCATCAATACCTTTAGGCAATTTAGAGTAAAATGGCATGCCCCCACTTTTGAAATTCGACAATACTTGGTTTTGCTTCCATACCAAATAGCCCCACAAACACCATGAAATATATATATAGTTTTTAACATCAGCTTGATTATGGCTATAAAACCCTAAAAACTTTTGAATCAACAGTTGTTCAATGTCTAGCATATGAGATGCAATAGCATCAGCTATTGGGTTCCCATCTGAAGTTAAACTTTCCTTGAGTGTAACTTTGAGGATTAGTTTAAATGTCTCTGATAACGACATTTTATGAACGTCAATTATGAAATCACTCTCTGTAAACTCTGAACCAAATGCTTCTGAGATCAATTTAAACGTTTCATCGTCAATATGGCTAACATTCTTAATTTCCACAAGTTTTTCAAACAAACGAATTATTACTAACCCTCTTTTTTTAGACAGGTCTGATTCATCTTGAATCTTGGTTTCAGCTTCACTTACTAATTCAACTATCTTCTTTAGCTGTTCTATGTCTTTCTTAGTAATATTTTCAATTTCATTATTAATAAAACGATTAAAGTCAAAGCGAAGACCAGGAAGAGCATTTCTGATAGCTTTTTCAAAACTTGCCCCTTCTCCATTGATAAATCTCGATACTTCAGTTAAAAGCTTATTCGCTAGTGGAAAATCAATGCCTGACGTCTTATCAACACCTGCACCAGTAATGAGAACTTTATTCATAACTAAACCTACTCAAGTAGCAAATACACAACCTAAATATTGAGGACACCCACAACTCCTCCGACTCGGAATCGGCAGGAGAGAAATCGAAATACCCAGAAGGGTAGGATGTTCAGGAACAGCTAGCCTCGCCCACGCCATTTCGCTCAACGCCCAGCGACTTCGATAGGGAGATTGCTGGTGATATATCTAAGTGAGGCATTGTGAATGTCCTACCACTTTACTATACGAGTTATTTTTTAACACAGGAGTAAGTCATTTCTCTATCGATTGAGGTTCCATAATGAGAAGCCTTTAACGTGTTAAATTTTGGATCCCATGTTAAGGTTCCAAATCCCTTTTCATGTATAGTAACCTTACCATCAGATTTAATAACCTCATTGTTTACGAATTGAAAAGGCCATACATACGAAATTGAATGCTGCGTGTTGAAATATGCTTCATGGATGCTACCAATTTCACCAACTTGCTCACGGTGTGTCCTTGTGTCACCTTTACTAACGTTATCCCCAACTAACTTACATTCCATCTTGTATGGTTGCTGATTAGCTTCAATTAGAAATGCCAAATCAATCACTTAAAACCTCAAAAATAATTTACATTAAAAAAGACTAATGTAATAAAATCCGACTTAATAACGCAATAGGTCGTTCCAAAGAATTTCAGAAATCGAGTTTCTTAGTTTAACCATGTAGTTCGCTTCTGAGCGCTCTCGCAATATTAAATCCGACTTTAACTACAATCCGCATTATCGCTGGTGTGGAACTCCAACACTAGGGTCTCATCAATCTACGGGCACAAAGGATCTGCTATCTCATTCATCCGGCCGCGCATTGTTCACGCCCCCGATGTTGTCTCACTGATGAAGCATACGCCTAGTTTCGAGCCCGCATATACAGGTTTTTATGTGTAGAACCAGAGGCAAGCCTCTCTTCTGCTAGTTATGCCTGTTCCCACTCTTTTTTGTCCACACTCTTCTTTCTTTTTGAGAAAACACTTCCAGTGCTAGTAAACAATCAAGAAAAGTTAACCGTAGAGTCCTTCAAGTTGAGGGAGCCTAAGAAAATAAGATGGAGCAGATTGAGTAAAATTTCCTAAACTGTTTTGTCTTAACGTTACTCTTATAAGGACACAACAGTTTTCAGCCCGTGTAATACCAACGTAGTGTAGGTTAGTATCTTGAGCCAAACTAGGGTAGATAGGGTTATTCCAATCATTATTTTCTACACGCTGGAATGGAAAAGACCACTCTTCTAGATCAAAATGAAATACAACTTTAAATTCCAACCCTTTGGACTTGTGCAAAGTCATAACCTGAACCTCACTTTCATCCAAAGGCATAAACTGTTTGATTAGCTCATATTGCTGTAGGATCGTGCGCACTGCTATATCTGATGCTGCGGTCTCATTAATGTTCAACATTAACGCCAGCTCTTGAAACTTCGTAATAATCTGTTCAACGTCTTCTATTTCGCGAATCACTCTTATTGCTTTCCTAATCGAAGCTATATTACTATCTCTTGATAAAACATGTTCAAATTTTATTTCAATTAGCTCTTGAGTTGTTGCAATTGCCCCATATTTAAACGCTAGTAGGTGAGAATACAACTCAGAACAATCCGTACCGACTTCATCAAGAGGGTTGTCAGAATAGATTCTATAATTTACCTCTAAACCTGATGTTAATAGTCTAAGAGACTTTTCACTCTTAGCTAATATTGCAATATCAGAAGCTTTAGTTATTTCCCACTCACCATTTTCTATCCAATTTGATATCCAATTAGATATTTCTTTAGCAGCGTCTTTCAGGTTCCCAACAATTTCCCGCCTAAATATATTTTTATGCGCACATTGAATTAGCTGAAAGCTTGGTTCAAGTAGCCTAGATGCGTAGTTGACAATCGAATCGTGGCTTCTATGATTAATATTTATTTCAAAGTGTTTAAAATTATCTGAATCATTCACTAAGCCATTTAACAACTCTGGATTACCACCTCTAAATTCATAAATTGATTGAGATATATCACCAACCGCTGTTGCTGTTAGCCCTAGCATGTGAAGTTTCTCAAAAAGTTGGTGCTGACTTACAGATGAATCTTGATATTCGTCAATAAACACATGTGAATATTTAGCTTTAATGTAACGTTCTGCAGCTGCTGACCTCCTTAATATATACAAGGCCATTGCGGCAAATGAATTCATCCACAAAAGACCAGAATCATATAGACGTTTAAAACCGTCATCATTAAAGATATTTTCAACAGTTGGAGAACGATATTCTTCTTTTATAAAAAGCAAATACGGATTTTGCAGTCTTTTGACTACTTTACATTCCGTAGGATTGCCTCCCCAGACTCTGGATATAAAAGGCAGGATTAGTTCTTTTAAGCAAAAACTATCAATTGTGCCAAAAAAGCTTTGTTTCGTATCATGTGCATTATGCTTACATCGCATTTTTAATTCTTGGCTTGCTTTTTTGGTAAATGTAATTGCAATCACGCCTTTGTGCTGTGGTAACTCACGAGTGATTTTTCTAATTTTTTCCTTCATCACCGTTGTTTTACCACTCCCAGGGCAAGCTGTAATAACCATGCTGCCGTCGTAATCTATAGCAGCTTGCTGTTGCGTTGTTGGAGTAAACGTTTTCATAACTCAGCCTTACTTATCTCAACCAACTTATATAGCGGCTTTGCCAGTTCACCAGTATTCAACAGGTTTAGATTCGGCTTTATACTTTTTAATAGATTACGCATATGAAGCGCTTTTTTCTTCTGAAGATACTCAATAGCGCTAGAGTTGCTTGTCTTTCCTAAAATTGTAATAATTTCCTTTGACAGCTCATTTACTAAGTCAGTTTCTAAGTCGACCTTGGATAAGAATATTCCATGTTCTAATGTATGCGCTGAAACAAGGTGCCAATACCCCAGGTCTACAGTATTTTGAGCGGACAGCTCAACATCGCTATTTGCGTACTTAAATTCCCCAACTAAATCTAAGCATCTATTAATACCTGCAAATTGCCATTCCGTTTTGTGAGGAACCTTAGAAATATCATTGTCAGTACGCATTACCCAAGGTATTTCTAGCGCATCCAAGATTCCAGTGTAAATTTTAAAAGCAATACCATCCACAGAAAGTATCGATAAATTTTCGTAATCCAAATCTATGTTTATTGCTGCGGCAAGTTCGTTATAGAAAAGAACTTCCGATGGTCCTTCAACAAGAAGAACGCCGTTTGAAAAAAAGGCTTCCGCTGGCAAAACGCTCATACGGTAGCTCATGTCTTCCCAGCCTTCAGCAATGCAACTAGAACACCCATTACTCGCCGCAACAGTTGCTCCACCTTTTGCTAAAAGTCGAATTATTGAGTCTGGCTTAAAATTGATTGCTATCTGAGGCGAGTGAGAGGAAATAATTATCTGGCCAGGCAGTTCATCGATCAGATAAGTTGCTAGCTTTCTTTGTTGATGAGGATGTAAATGAGCCTCTGGCTCTTCGATAACATAAAATACTACCTCGTGGTCTGCATCGTGTTCGATTATACTTTTTGCTTTCCAAAGAGCGAGAAGAATTTGATTATTCCGGCCATCACCACCTAGCATTACACTAGAACCATTAGTTACTGCTCCGAGCTGGAGTTTTTCGATAAAATCATTAACTTCAATAGCTCCAGTATCTAATTGAACATTGTAATCAGTGTGGTGGTGAGCTAGCTTTTTTAGTTCATCATTGACATCTTTAGTTGCTGAGCTCACATATTTTAGCCTTGAAATTTTTCCATTTAACGTAGTTAAATCATTACCTATCTCAATAAGTAAGGCTTCATCGGCAATTATGTCGTCATCCTTCAGTAACTGCTGTGAAATTCGTAATAGTTGCTTTTTCTCTTTCCGAATAAATTGTTCAAGATCTCGTTGAGACTGAATATATTTAAGATTCATGTGTTTTAGATAGAATCTACTTGGGACCTCTTGTAACTCTTCCAATGAGTGCCCTATAAAAATTCTGTAGCTTAGACTTGATCTTTGAGCGACATACTTTATGACCGTTTCACTTTCATCGCTCACATTACCTTTTAGTACTGATAAGACAGCATCTTCAGTAATGTTAGCAAAAGTAATAGTAATTTCGGCATGTTCAACAATACCACTTTTGCTGATATGAAAATCAAGTTCAGATGGTTCTATATCTGCTTCCGACAGGCTTTTATCAAGGAGAATCCGCAAGGCGTGGAGCATGTTACTTTTGCCAATATCGTTTGAACCAAGAACAAGTGTGCTCTTATTGAAGTTAACAAAAGCATCATCAAAATTTCTAAAACCTTTTAAGTGTAATGAGGAAATTTCCAACTTATTATCCTAGTTATTATTTAGTGTTTGGCGAAAATTTAGCCACAGAATCGCCACTGAGTCCCAATAAAGCTATCTCAAATTGACGCGGATATCGTCGATAGAAACTTAACATTATATCAGTGTAGACTTGTAAGCTTGCTCTATGCATTAAGAGGCAGAGCACACATAACACACGATTTAAGATTGCACCTGTAATTCCACCTTTTAAGCCGCTTAGGCCTTTGGACTGAATGAAGTGCTAAAGCATCTGATAGGCAAGCTACCGCCCTAGTTTTGGCTACCAGACAGCAGTGGACACCTGATTTTTCACTATCTAGCTGCTAACAGCTCTTAGCAGTCTAAAAGCTAACAATCTAAACACTAACAATGGGTTAGCTTGATTAAGCTATCGCAAGAAGGGAGGTGGTCTGTGATGGGGGTCGAAAGACGGGCGCATCCCTGCTGCGAGCGCTGCCAGTTGCTCATGATCGAATGCCTATAGCTAAATCACCAAAGCATTCGACATCTAACCTAACCGCTGCGCTATCAATGCGCCTCAATAAGCGCATTGTATGCAATCCATTGTTTGTTATTGCTTAGGCCAATTTATCCCAATCACACTGGTAAGACAAGCGTACTAATTGGCCGCAGAATGCTTAGCTAAAATAATGATTATCAACACGATTCAATACATTCATTCGGGTGTAAAACTTACGTTTTATGCTGCATTTCAGGTTCAGCTAATTTGCTTGGAATGAGCAGTTTGTCTTGGTAAACAGGTTTCTTGAGTGGGAAATGGCCTCAGATCGACACAGATCCCAATTGTTTGCGTGGGCTGGGCGTAACTAATCAGTGAGAACCCAAACCGGATGTAGATGAGTTGAGGGCGTAAGCAACTTCGCCAAAAAGGCTGGGGTGGTTTAAGCCAGTATTAACCCATCGGCAAGGACAGGGTGGCAGCTCTCAGGCTTCTTGCGACAAAGCAGCCTGGTGTTCTCTGGCACTTTTTTGAAGTGGCCCGTGACCCAATTCCACCGAGCTAACTATATGAGTACGTGATGTTTGAGGGAATTCGAACCCACGTGACCTTTCGGTCTGCCACCTGAATGCGATTGGCTGCAGCGAAAATGCTGCAACTCAATCCGCTCGGTATGTCACGGAGCAGCGGCGCTTATGCGCCGTTGTTCCGTTTTTGTGTATGTGAAACTGTTTAAGGGTAAAACAGCGCTGTGAGTTCCTGGCAGTAGACAGTGCGATAGATGATGGCCTTCTGTAGTCGCTCAACCTCGGCTTGGGTAAGTGTATCTGCCTTACTGCTGCGTCTGGCGGCGTTTGCGCTTAGCGCTTCTGTGAGCAGCTGCTGATGCAGCCGTTTGATGTCGGTCAGGATGTCCATATTGTGGGAAAACAGCATCACCTTTTGATAAAGCCCTGACTCTAGGCCATTGGCCCACTTTTTAAGAATGGTTTGACGCTGCTTTTTGGTTTTAAAGGCGTGCTCCATTTCGATAGCGGCCAGGGTGCCGGAGGGCTCCTGCACCAATCCATCAATATTGCGGGTACTGTTTTCGGGGTGCAGGCGGCGAAACTCGGTTTCGCTGATGAAGCGTTGCCACTGGGGGCTGAAATCCGCTTCCTGACGGGTATTGAGTAGCCCACGCATGATGACAAAGGCGCACATCAAATCGTGCATCACGGTATTTTGGTTAATCCGCTGCGATGGCTCAGAGACCGAGCGGTAATGGATAGCAATGCCCATCAGCTCCTCCGCCATTCTGGCACCGGAGAAACTGAGTACGTATACACGGCCATCCACCGAGCGCGGCGTGCGCACATCGACCAGTAGGCCTTCAACAACCAGATTATTAAGGTGCTCCAGCGCGAGGCGCCTGCTGGTGCCATAGAAGACTTCAATCAGACTGGGGCTGATAAGGCCAAAGCGAGCCACCATCTTGACGGTGAGGCTTCGCCTGAATTTACCCGTTTGGCAGCGATTGCTGCCGACCTGATAATCCATATCGATGTTTAAGAAAGGCCGATATTCTGACTTTAGCGCTTGATGCTGTGGCTGGTGATTGACCTGGTGATGGTTCTGGTAATTGTTCTGAGGTGCATTGCTGCTGGCTGAAAGTGGCTGAGTTGGCTTAGTGCCTGAACTGTTTTTCATACATCCTCCCTGATGCGTGCCTTTGACAAGTTCAGCATTAGGTAGGGCGGTGCGTGGCAAACTCAGGCGCTTTTGCACGGTGTCAGTATCTGTATGGTGCTGTGAGCTTCGTCGGTATCAAGAAGCGGCGTTGCACTCATGTGGCAACGGGAGCCATACCGACAACAGCAGCGGGATGCTTCGCACCCCGCACCGATATCGCGCCCGCTTTGATTCTCGGTATAAAGCACCGCCGTTGGCGGTTTCGGCCTTGGCCTTGCCAATGCCTCATATGCTCTGGAGCGCCCGCCGCTGCTGATGTCTTGCCATCATCAGCGGCTTACGAACTTCGTTCTAGCGCCCCACAGCATGAAGCGCGCATGTACCGAGCTACGCTCTGTACTACCCGCATTTTTGCCGCGTTCGGTACGGGGCGATGTGGCCATCGCATTTCCCGTCCCTGCCGCGCCCCTGTTCTGGCGAACGGGGCAAGGTTTAGCTTGTCGTTGTTGCCAACGCCGCCGCTAAATTTTGCTTACGCAAAACCAAAATACGGGTAGTACAGACCAGCTGTACATGCGCGCTGCTACAGCAAGCGGATTCGATGAATCCACTCGCTTACGCGGCTGTTTGCCAGCCTTGCTGGCGCTTTTGTCGCAAAAAAACGTGCCGTTTTTTGCTGCAAGCACACATGCTGTGAAGAGCAAAAGCGCCTGCTGCCGGATTACTTCAAAAAAAAATGAAAAAGAAAGCTTAATGCATTTTTGGTGATCTAATAGCGAGCCCCTTACCATCTAACCTCCACAGCAACAAAACGAGGGTAATGTTATGGAAAATCTGATCACACCTGATGAAGCTGCCAATTTTCTTGGTGTTTCTAAAAAGACCCTTTGGGTCTATAGAACGAAACATAAGAATCGAAAGCTGATTAAAAAGTATGTCATTTCACCGAAAAATGTTCGCTATTGCCGTGACTCGCTTCAGGTGTTTATCGAACGCAGCAAGTCAGCCTAACCTGTAATAGCTCAGACCTAACCCAACTGAAGCAATTTTTTTGTCCATTCACATCCCTTCTTTTTGGCAAACGACGAAGGTTAATTCTTTAAGTGCTTTGATTGTTGTTTTTGTGTAAACCCTTGTCTTGCCATAGAAGCCCCGTCCTGGGGCTTTCTGCTATCTACTAACCGGATTTTTTCGTATCAATACCTTTAACAGACAAAAAGGCCGAGACATCAAACTGCCTCGGCCACATTCACATATCCCTTGCTTTGCTGTTTGCCAGCCTTGCTGGCGCTTTTGTCGCAAAAAAACGTGCCGTTTTTTGCTGCAAGCACACATGCAGTGAAGAGCAAAAGCGCGTGCTGCCGGACTACTTCAAAAAAAAATGAAAAAGAAAGCTTAATGCATTTTTGGTGACTTCATAGCGCTCCGGATATCATCTAATTCGTTATGAACAACAATGAGAGCTAACAAATGGAAAATAGGATCAAACCTGAAGAAGCCGCCGCTGTACTGGGCGTTTCAAAAAAAACCCTTTGGGTCTATGCCACAAAGCATAAGCATCGCAAACTGATTAAAAAGTACGTGATTACAAAGAAAAACGTACAGTACTGCCAAGACTCGCTTTTTGTCTTCATCAAGCAATGCCAGTCGGCCTAAGCCAACTGATGAATTTTTTGTTGCTATTCACTTCCCTTCTCCTGGCAAACGACGAAGGTTAATTCTTTAAGTGCTTTGATTGTTGTTTTTGTGTAAACCCTTGTCTTGCCATAGAAGCCCCGTCCTGGGGCTTTCTGCTATCTACTAACCGGATTTTTTCGTATCCATGATTCGCAGATACAAAAAAGCCGAGGCATAACTCAACCTCGGCCACTTTCCTCCATCCCTTACTTAACTCTGCGTTGAAGCCAACGCCATCAGCAACGCATTTACCTTCTTACGTCCTTCAGGACACAGTAAAGCCTTCTTAACGCTTGTGCCAATATCGTCAACTTCCCGCTGCAAGAATTCGGCGTATTCCTTTTTGCCATACCTGTTTTTGATTTCTTGCCTCATCTGCTGGCGTGCGGCATTTTCCTTGGCAAGTGCTGCCTTTTTGGCATGCAAAGGAATGCTCCATCGCGGTTGGTCTTTTTGCTTCTCAACATTTCCCAGAATTGAGCTTTCGTGTAACGTCAAGCCAAGTAAGTGACCACTGTACATGGTTTCATGGGTACCATCGTACAGATAGTTGTAATCCAGGTTGTTGTAATCAAACTCTTTACCGACGGAGTGACCAAGCGCTACTGCAGAAAACAAGCGACCATCCGCAGCAGACTTCCCCGCCTTTTCCAACAAGCCTGCAATATTCGATTTAGCAAACTTTCGAAACAAGGTACAAAATGGACTATTCTTTCCTTTGACGTTTGGCTCTTCCACAAAAATCATGCTGTCCACTGGGTAGTAGTTCTTAATCAGCTTATCCAAAGAGCGTTGAGGAAATGGTTTAGTGAGCTCTGTTGGTTTCAAAAAGACAAACTCTTGGTTGATTTCCATGACAGCATTCTTGCGAAACTCCCACTGCTCTTTAATCACCTCAATCAATGTGGGTGTAAGCGGCAATATAAACTTTCTTTTTTGCTTCATTGCTGAGACAAAATAAGTAATTTTTGTTGGATTCTCTGGGTTGTCGACACAACTCCACTTCAGATTCACCACATTTTTAGGCCTTACGCCAGATAAGATCAAAAACCTCACCGCATTGCGCTGTTGTTGGCTGTTCATCATTCTGGTGTTGATATAGAGCTCGGCTACGGCCTTTGGTTCAGGGAAGATCCTGGTCCCCTTATTTTTCTTTTCACAACGGGAAGAAACATAGTTTTTAGGGATCGTGTCAACCACATTCCGCCCCATTGCATACAGTGGGCTGCAAAACTTCCAAACACGTTTCAATTCTTTAAAAAGTTCACCAGCATAATTAGCGCTTTCATTGGCTATAATTTCGTCCAATGCGAACTGCACGTCGGCGGGAGTAACCTGAGCAAACAGGATTTTAGTATCAAAGTACTTCGCCAACTTTTGGGTGCGGCATCTGTAAGTCGGAATGGAGCTTTCCGAAAACGAGCCAAATTGAACTCTTTTTCGCAAATCATTTTCATAGCTGGCGATAGCAACTTGCACTGTAACACCAGATACAGCGCACTTCCTTAACGATTTACCCGCCACTTTCGCCATTTCTAACGTCATTTCAGGATACTCGCCAAGCTTTTTATTTCCGCCATGACTGTTCCCATGCGAATAAAAGCTTATCTTGGTTTTACTGAAATGAACCCGAAGACCACAGTCACGGTCGTATTTGCTGATTCGCTTGTCCCTTATGTATGGAAACATCGCCAGTGCAGCTTTGTGTGTTTCGAAAAAGGCCTTTACAGATTCTGTGGGTTTGCAGCTTTTCCACTTTTTCCGAACCTCCTCCTCCCTCGGGTCCATAAGGGGGACTTCAGGTACTGCCACATCAGTTGAATGGTTAAAAAGCATTTTGTCTCCACCGAAGTAACTCTACGTGCACAGCTGCACTGACGGCGAGATGATAAACAAGAGACAAACATAGCCCCAAAAAACGAATAAGCTTCACATGATTTAAAAATGCATTGCGTGATAAAAGGGGTAGACTATCTCGCACTGCCAAAGCAAGATAAACACCCTTCAAATTCAATAATTTCCGACATCCACAACAATCAATAAAGGTCTTTTTTAAGTAATATTAATTTTGTTTAATACATTTTATTGCCCTTAAAGAAAGCTCTTTAAGTGTCTTTTTTTATCCACCGAACCGGATCTTCCTTTTTGGTATCCATGATTCGCAGATACAAAAAAGCCGAGGCATAACTCAACCTCGGCCACTTTCACCCATCCCTGACTTAACTATGCGTTGAAGCCAACGCCATCAGCAGCGCATTTACCTGCTTACGCCCATCGGCACTCAGTATGGCTTCCTTAACCCTGTTGCCCTTCTTGTCCACACTCCGCAGCAAAAAATCGGCGTAATTATTTTTGCCATAAATATTTTTGATTTTTTGCCTGATTTGCTGACGCGCTGCGTTTTCCTTGGCGAGAGCTTCCTTTTTGGCATGCAAAGGAATGCTCCAGCGCGGTAGATCCTTTTGCTTCGTAACATTATCCAGAATGGAGTTTTCATGCAGGGTTAGGCCCAGCAAATGACCTTCGAGCAAAGTATTGTGGATGCCATCGTACAAATAGTTGTCATCTAGATTATTGTAATCAAACTCCCTACCGAGGTTGTGACCAAGGGCAACAGCAGAAAACAAGCGACCATCCGCAGCAGACTTCCCCGCCTTTTCCAACAAGCCTGCAATGTTCGATTTGGCAAACTTTCGAAACAAGGTACAAAATGCCCCGTTCCTTCCTTTGATGTTGGGCTCTTCCACAAAAATCATGCTGTTTAACGGGTAATATTGCTTAATCAGCTTATCCAACGAGCGCTTAGGAAAGGGTTTAGTGAGCTCCGTTGGCTTCAGAAAGACAAACTCTTGGTTGATTTCCATGACAGCATTCTTGCGAAACTCCCACTGCTCTTTAATCACCTCAATCAATGTGGCTGTAAGCGGCAATGTAAACTTTCGTTTTTGCTTCATTGCTGAGGCAGGATAAGTAATTTCTGTCGGATTCTCTGGGTTGTCGACCCAGTCCCATTTCAGGTTCATCACATTTACAGGCCTCACGCCAGATAAGATCAAAAACCTCACCGCATTGCGCTGTTGCAGGCTGTTCATCATTCCGGTGTTAATATAAAGCTCGGCGACTGCCTCTGATACAGGGAAGACCCTGGTCGCAGTCGGCTCACCTACTCGAGACGAGACATAGTTTTCCTGAAGCATGCCAACGACATTCCGCCCCATAGCGTACAAGGGGCAACAGAAGGCCCAAATCCGCTTCATTTCAGCATGCAGTTCGCGAGCGTAATTGCTACTCTCACTTTCAATAATTTGGTCCAAAATCTGCTGCAGGTCACCAGCGGACAGATCTGCGAACTGACTATTGCCTTTGAAATAAGCCCCCAGCTTATTGACGCGGCATTTGTAAGTTGCGTATGACCCCTCCGCCATAGTTCCCAACTTAACTCTACGAGCCAAATCATTTTGGTAGCTAGCAAGTGCCGCATGCACGGTAATTCCCGAGTTTGCACCTTCCTTTAACGCTTTACCCGCCGCTTTTGCCATTTCCAAGGTCATTTCAGGGAAATCACCAAGCTTTTTCTTCCCGCCATTGCTGTTTCCATGAGGATAAAAACAGATCCTGGTTTCACTAAAAAGGATCCTAAGCCCAAACTCAGCGTCGTACTTACTGAGGCGTTTTTCCGTCATGTATGGAAACATCGCCAGCGCAACTTTCTGTGTATCGAGCAAGGCCCGCGTGGATTCCGTGGGTTTGCAGCTTTTCCACTTTTTCTGGATCAACTGCTTCTTTGGGTCCACAGCGATGGTCACAGTCTCTGTTGCATTAGTTGATTTTTCGAGCAGCATGTTGTCTCCAACGAGTTAAGTTTATGTGCATCGCTGCACCGTCGGTGACATGGCAAACAGCAAGAACAAGTTGCCTTAAAAATGAATCAGCTTTACGTCATGTAAAAACAGGCTGTGTTACGTTTTGTGTTACTAGTGTGGTAAAATCATCGTCTTTCATCCTACTTAACCGTAATCAATGGGAATGTGCTTACTTTATAAGCAAATACATAACCTTTTGTTAAATAAGCATTTAGCAGGAATACATCCCCAATGGCACTAATAATCGATGATTCTTGTATTAACTGCGATATGTGTGAGCCTGAATGCCCCAACCAGGCGATTGCCATGGGGGCGGAGATCTATGAAATCGATCCGGATCGCTGCACCGAATGCGTGGGCCACTATGCCAAGCCTACCTGCGTGTCTGTCTGCCCAATTAACTGCATCGACCCCGATCCAGCCCACCCTGAGAGCCAGGATGAGCTGCTTATCAAGTACGCCCGCCTCACCGGCAAGCTTTAAGCTAACATACGAACAAAAAAGGCGCTGAAATTCAGCGCCTTTTACTATCTGTTTCAACTTTCCAATTTTGCTGTGCAGTCTGTCTTTTTACAGCGCACTCAGGCCCAGGCAGGCTCGGCCTTACGCTCCAATGCCTGCAGCGCGCGGGCAAGCTGCGACAAGGTCGCCGTTACGGGCGATGGCAGGCGAGTCAGGTCAATCGAGAGCAGCAGGTTTTTCACCATCAGCCCAAGCTCGGTATCGCCTTCGATGGCGAGTTTGCGCTGGAAGAACAGGGTGTCCGGATCTTCTTTTCCGGCGGCAATCAGCAGCAGCGCCTTAGAGCCTGCGCTGAAACGCACAGCTGCGCCGTCCTCGCCATGCAAGGCTTTGGCGTCCCGCACGCACAGACGATTACCATCAAAGCTCACGTCGAACCTAAGCGCCAGATCGGTCACTTCAATACCGACCCAGCGGCCGTGCAGAAAATCCAGCTCCCCGTCGTTAATTTCCTGTGCCAGCAACAGATTAAGCCCGGGCCTTAACAGCGCGGCCTTGGCGGAAAAAGGCACCTTGGAGAGGGGCAAACGCACCAGAGTGGGGGCCAGGTCGAGCACGTCTTTCGCCATGCGGGCGGCAATGCCAGTGGCGCCACTTTGGGGCTCGCGGGCAGCAAAAGGATTGAACATGGGTTCCTCAGTACGGCAAACAAACATCGGCTAAGTCTACCCCGCCCTTATTCCAATGCGCTTGTCTTACATCAATTTTCTGCCAGCCAAACATGGGTACACTGCGACCGTTTTTTGGTTTTGCCGATATTTTTTGAAGAGAGTCACACTATGGAACTCCTGTGTCCGGCCGGAAATCTCGCGTCGCTCAAGGTGGCGCTGAATGCCGGCGCCGATGCGATTTACCTTGGGTTAAAGGATGACACCAACGCCCGCTCCTTTGCCGGGCTTAACTTTACCCCAGAGCGGCTTAAAGAAGCCCGAGCCCTCACCCGCGCCGCAGGTAAAAAGCTGTTTCTGACCTTAAATACCTTCCCCAAACCCGGCGAAGAGCAGCGCTGGTACGCAGCAATCGATTTGGCCGCAGACATAGGCGCCGATGCGCTGATTGTGGCAGATATTTCCCTTTTGGATTATGCCCATAGCCGCTACCCCGCATTGCCGCTGCACCTGTCGGTACAGGCAAGTGCCACCAACCTTGCCGCCTTAAGCCTCTACAAAGACGCCTTTAATGTAGAGCGGGTGGTGCTGCCACGGGTGCTGTCGATGAAACAGGTGCGCGACCTTGCCAAGGCATCGCCGGTGGATTTGGAAGTATTTGCCTTTGGCAGTTTGTGCATCATGGCCGAGGGCCGCTGCCATTTATCATCCTATGTTACCGGGCAATCCCCCAATACCGGCGGCTCCTGCTCACCGGCCCAGCATGTGCGTTGGCAGGAGCAGGGCTCAGACAGGCTGACCCGTCTCAACGAGGTGCTAATCGATAAATCCGGCGCGAACGAGCAAATGGGTTATCCGGTGGTATGCAAGGGCCGCTTTATTGCCGATGACAGCGACTCCCCTGAGTATCTGCTTGAGTCCCCCACCAGCCTTAACACCTTGAGTTTGCTGCCTGAGCTTGCCCGCGCCGGGATAGTGTCGCTCAAAATTGAAGGCCGGCAGCGAAGCCCGGCCTATGTGGAGCAGGTCACCCGGGTGTGGCGCGCCGCCATCGATACCTATCTTCGAAACCCGGACGGCTATCAGGTGCAAACCGAGTGGGACCGCGTTCTTGGCAAGCTCTCGGAAGGTCAAATCACCACCCTTGGCGCCTACGAGCGCCGCTGGCAGTAACGGATAACAGCAGGAAACCGCATATGAAAACCAGTTTAGGCCCCCTGCTTTACTGCTGGGATAAAGGCAAAGTCACTGACTTTTATCAGCATGTCGCCCAAAGCGATATTGAACTTGTCTATCTCGGTGAGGCCGTGTGCAGCCGCAGGCGCGAGCTTAAAAACAGCGACTACCTTGAGCTTGCCAGAATGCTTAAAGGCAGCGGCAAGCAGGTGGTGCTCTCGACCCTTGCGCTGATTGAAGCCGCTGGCGAGCTCAGTGAGCTTAAAAAGCAGGTTAATAATGGCGAATTTATGATTGAAGCCAACGACATGGCAGCTGTGGGCTATGCCCGCGAGGCTGGCGTACCCTTTGTCTGCGGCCCCCATATCAACCTTTATAATGCCGCGAGCATTCAAAAGCTTGCCGATTGGGGCATGCAGCGCTTTGTAATGCCGATAGAGCTCTCCAAAAGCTGGCTTGCCAAGGTGCTTGAGCAGCTTGGTGGCAACCCAAACCGCCCCGAGGTCGAAGTGTTCGGCCACGGCCATTTACCACTGGCACACTCGGCGCGCTGCTTTACCGCCCGTCACAAGGGACTTGCCAAAGATGGCTGCCAGACCATTTGCCGCGACTACAGTAAGGGGCTTTTGGTGCAAACCCAGGAGTCGCAGCCGCTTTTGCGCTTAAACGGTATTCAAACCCAATCGGCGGCCTGCGTAAACCTTGCCGGTGAGTGGGCGCATATGGAGGCCATGGGGGTGGATTGGTTCAGGATATCCCCTGCATCTGGCACATTGCCCACGCTTGAGCGGACACAGGAGATGGGCACAGACGAGTGCAACGGCTACTGGTTTGCTGAGGCAGGCTTTAATCGGACGCAGCCGGAACCATAACAGGTAGTTGGCCCGGATTGACTGAGTAAGCATTGGCTGAGTGAGCCTTGCCTGAGCCTGCGCCGCTTGGCTTATCAAGTTTTGGCCAAGCAGGCGCAATCAGCCGCAGACGTAAACAACTCGCTTAATCGGGGCGGCGCAGCATTTCAGCCTGCCACAGCAGCAGGCTCAGCAGGCTGATCCACTCAAGAGCGGCCGGCCACCACCAAAGCGGTCTGGGATATGGACTGTACGCCTCTTCGTAAAAGGGCCGACTGAAAGGCACCGAGGCCAGCGACAGCTGCGGCAGCAGCAAAAATGCGCTGACAAACAGTAACATCAAAGCGCAAAAGACCAGCGCCAGCGGGCTTTGCGGCTTGCTTTTGCCAAGCGCGAGCCACAGCAGATAGCCAAGACCTGCAAGCAGCGCACAATAAAAAAACCACTTCAGCGCCGCCGTGTGCAGATGATACACGTTGGAGGGAAACAGCCCCGACAGCGCAAGCGCAAGCCAGGCGGCCGCAAGCGCCAGCCACACCAAAATCCCAAGCCCCTGCACGGTTCTTAAGCCCTGCAAACTGCCAAGCACCAGCACCAGACCACCAAAAAACAGCCCGCCATTCGCCAACACCGCCAAGGGCGAATAGCCATAGGTACCAAGCTCCGACACGCTGACGTTAAAGGGGCTGAACGGCGCGCCATCGGTGCCGGTAAAGAGCAGCGCCGCGAGCAGTACAGCCGGACACAATATCAAAGCCCCCAGCGCAAACATCTGCCGCGCAAGTCGCAATAATCTGAATCGCCTGACGTTTTTACTGTCAACGTCCTGGGTGCTGAGCCCCATAAGTCCTTACCTTTCATCAGGTATTGAAAATCCGTTTTTAACATACAGATAAAAAACGAACTTTTATAGCGCGGTCGCCAGATAATTTTCAGATACGGACAATTTTAATTGCGACGATTACTGATACTTTCGTTAGCGAAAATACAATTTATTAACCAAGCCTTAAAAACAAGCACAAAATAACACCAACACGCTAATTTTATGAGTAAAAAAGCAATAAAAATCCACGCAAAGACCACAGTAAAAATGTTACATTAACCACAAATAACGTAGATTTTTTGAACCAAGTCACCCTGAGACAACCAAAATGCCGAGTTTCACTCAAACCAACAATCGCGAAGTCACCCTAAGGCGGGACGATGAACTTATTTCCACCACGGATTTACGCGGCACCATAACCTACGCCAACCAACGTTTTGTTGAAGTATCGGGTTTCAGCCGCGACGAGTTATACGGCAAGCCCCACAACATAGTGCGCCACCCCGATATGCCGGCCGCCGCCTTTGGCGAGATGTGGTCAATGCTCAAAGCCGGCAAGTCCTGGCGCGGCATAGTGAAAAACCGCTGCAAAGACGGCGGCTATTACTGGGTCGATGCCTTCGTTACCCCCATCTTTGAAGGTGGTCAAATCACCGGCTATCAATCGGTCCGCCGCGCCCCCGAGCACAGCTGGGTGAAACGCGCAGGCGAGCTGTATCCCAAACTTCGAAGCGGCAAAGGCGTTGGACGCCATTTAACCCTCGGGCAAAAACGGCTGTTGTCGGCCGTGGTGGTTGGCTCGGGTCTGGTGGGCTGTGGCCTTGTGTGGGGGCCGGGCGTGATGGTTGCAGGCGCGGCGCTGATGGCCATCAACCTGGGGATTTTTTACGATGAAGCATTCAAGGTGCCGGCCAAACTGATGGCACTCAAGGCCAACTACGACTCCGTCAGCCGCTATATTTACGCTGGCCACGACACCTCGTCGGTGCTCGAATTTCAGTTGCTGCTGCAACAGGCGCGCATGACCGGCGTGCTTGGCCGCAGCTCAGATCAGGCGCAGGCGCTGCAGCAGGTGGCGGAATCGCTGGTGGTCGCCACCGGCCAAACCCAGACGGGCCTCGATATGCAGCGCCGTCAGCTTGAGCAGCTTGCCTGCGCCATGGAAGAGATGAGCGCCACCATCGCCGAAGTGGCCGCCAACAGCCAACAAACCTCGGCCAAGATTGAAGATGCCCACCAGCTTTGTCGTCAGGGCGAGCACACCATGTCGCAAAACCGCACACGCATTGGTCATCTGGCGCAGGCCGTGGCTACCGCAGCCAGTAACGCCGAGCTTTTGAACCGCGAGGCCGAGCGGGTGGCGAGTGCCATGGGCGAAATTGATGCCATTGCCGAGCAGACCAACCTGCTGGCACTCAATGCCGCCATTGAAGCGGCCCGCGCCGGTGAACAGGGCCGCGGCTTTGCGGTGGTGGCCGATGAAGTGCGGGCGCTTTCGGCCCGAACCCAGCAGTCGACCCAGAGCATTTCCCGCAGCGTCGATCAAATGTTCAGCATGCTTGGCAACTGGGCAGAGGAGATGAATCGCAGCCAGCAGGAAGCGCAAAGCTGCGCCGAAGCCATTGCCGGCAGTGTGCAGGATATGAGCGCCATTTACCGCCAGATAACCGATATCCACGACTTTGCCCGCCAGAACGCGGTTGCGGCCGGACAGCAGGATACGGTAGTGGCGGAAATGAGCCGCAATCTGCAGCAGCTTTCGGAAGCGGCCAACGAAAACCTGACCGCCATGGCCACAGTGGCCGATGCCGCTACCACACTGCAGCAGGCGGCGGACAAGGCAGGTTCACTGCGCCATACCTTTGGTCAGTAAACATTCAGAAAGAGTCCAGCAAGCCCGCTGTGGCGGGCAAGTCAACATTCCGTATCGACGGGTCAGGCTCAACGGGCACAGCCGCTGCTGTGCCCTTTATCGGCAACAGCAATACAGCAGCAGTGCAGCAGCAATAACGCCACGCCTTATTTTTTTACAGCCTTGTTTTGCAAGCCCCGGATTCACGCGGCTTGGCTTTCAGAGCTTTTTTTGCGAGCCCTGGATTTCAGAGTCTTGGATTTCAGCGTCTTGGATTTCAGCGCTCTGGCTTTAGATGCGGTTGCCGCCCATGGCACGCATCCGCCCGCAGGCTCATCTGCTCCCACAAAGCCTGTCGTTACATCAGCGCATCCTCAGCACAAAACTTCAAAAACCAGCCAAGAACAAAATCATTACATAATTATTATCAATAACTTAATTGATGATATTTCCCGAGTCTGCCGTTAAGATATATCCAGTCATTTGACATCAATAACTATGCTTGAGCTCAAACTTGAGCAAGTTCGGCGGTGAATCATTTTACAGAGCCCTGCTTAGGGAGTAATCTTGCCCCCTCGTCAAATCTGCCCCTGCATGGACATGCAACAGGCATGACAATTTCAGATGAAAGCCCCGCGCCTGTGATTGGCGTTATCGGGTTTGGTTGCAACAAGTTAAGGTGCTGACACCGTGGTTACTGAAAAACAAAACCATAACATCCGGACGATCCTGACCTTTATCGTCCCCTCGCTGATTGGTCTGCTGCTGTTTATGACCCCGGTCAGCTATCAGGATGCGATTACCATCCCGATCGCCATTATCTCCAAGGCACTGCAAAATGCCCTCAGTGATTCGGCCACCGCCGTCGTCACCGCTGTGGTGGTGTTTACAACGCTGGCGTCTGTGCTGACCAAGCTGTTTAAGCCAGCCTTTGTGACCAATAACGCCTTCCTCAATGGTTTGCTGAACGTGAGCCCTATGTGGTTTGTTATCCGCATTCTGGGCGCAGTTTTTATTGTGCTGACCTTTGCCGGTATCGGCCCTGAAGCCATTAAGTCGGGCAGTACAGGTGGTCTTGTTCTGAATGACCTGCTGCCGGTGCTGCTCAGCGTATTTATCTTCGCCGGTATGCTGCTGCCGCTGCTGCTGAACTTTGGTTTGCTTGAACTTTTTGGCGCGCTGCTGACCAAAATCATGCGCCCTGTGTTCAACCTGCCGGGCCGCTGCGCCATCGACTGTATGGCGTCCTGGCTCGGTGATGGCAGTGTGGGTATTCTGCTGACCAGCAAGCAGTACGAAGGCCGTTTTTATACCGCCCGTGAAGCGGCTGTGATTGGCACCACCTTCTCGGCGGTATCCATTACCTTCTCGCTGGTGGTGATTTCCCAGGTGAAGCTGGAAGCCCTGTTCGTGCCTTTTTACCTGACTGTGTGTCTTGCCGGTATTGTGGCCGCGATTGTGGTGCCCAAACTGCCACCGCTTTGCTGGAAAAAAGACAACTATATCGATGGCAGCCCACGCCACCCTGACGATGAAGTCATTCCGGCTGGTCACAGCGCCCTGAGCTGGGGTTATGACAGAGCCTTGACCAAAGCCGCGGCCAGCGGCGGCGTGAAAGAAACCCTCACCGAAGGCGTTAAAAACGTTGCCGATATGGTGTTTGGTATTCTGCCTGTGGTGATGGCAATCGGCACCATGGCGCTGATTATTGCCGAATACACGCCGATTTTTGACTACCTCGGCATGCCGTTTATTCCGCTGTTGGAGCTGCTGCAAATCCCCGAGGCCACTGCCGCCTCCAAGACCATAGTGGTGGGTTTTGCTGACATGTTTATTCCGTCGATTCTGGCGGCGAGCATTGAATCGGATATGACCCGCTTTGTGATTGCCGCACTGTCGGTGACTCAGCTCATCTATATGAGTGAAGTGGGCGCCTTGCTGATTGGCTCGCGCATTCCGGTGAACCTGCCAGAGCTGTTCGTGATTTTTATCCTGCGTACCCTGGTAACGCTGCCGGTGATTGCCGGTGTTGCCCACCTGATTTTCTGATAAATATCCCGCACATCAAAACCGGCGCCCCGCGCCGGTTTTTGTTTTTCTGGCTCGCATCTTTTGATTCAGCTTCTACACTTTAACTACTTAATCAAAGGGTTTTGTACGTGAAGCTAATCCCGACTGTGCTGATCATTCTGGGGTGTCTGGTTGGCATTGCCAACGCCTCCGGCTATCAACCGGCGTTCCAGACACTGGAAGCCGAGCACGGCCTGTCGATGAATACAGTGAACGACTTACTGACCGACAAACAGGGATATTTGTGGGTCGCCACCCAAGCCGGCCTTAACCGTTTCGACGGCAAAAAATTCAAAGTCTATACCCAAAGTCAGGCACCCTTCGGCCCCTCGGCCAATGACATTGCCCAGCTGCATCTCTCTGCCAAGGGCGAGCTGTGGCTCCTGACCGAAAACGCCGGTTTAAACCTCTACCACCCTCAGGATGACAGCTTCAGCGTGTTTGGCCTTGATGCAGGCGTGTCGTCGGCGGGATTTTCCGGCATCGCCGAAGATGGCGATGGCAACCTGTGGCTGGCAACCGACAGCCGCGGCATTCAACTATTTTCCCCCCACGAGACACGGGTGGTACGTGAGCTTAACTCCCAATCCAGCCCCGCCCTGCCTTCCGACACCTTAAGCGGCATCATAGCGGATGGCGATAAGGGCTTTTGGATTAACACCAGTCTCGGGCTCTATCATCTCAGTACCAATGGCGACAGCAAACAGCCACTTGCCCTTGCAGGTCTTAAGGTCAGCGCCATGGCAGCCGCTAAAGACGGCACCCTATGGCTTGGCAGTGACGATATGCAGCTTTACCGCTACAGCAGCGATATTGCGAGCCTTGAACTTGTGGCCAACTTCAGCAGCGCTGGCAGTGAGAAGGCGCCAATCACCGACCTTAAGTTTGATGGCGATGGCCGCCTGTGGATTGCCACCGCAGGCGCCGGACTTGGACTCCTGGATCCCACCAATGGCAAGCTGCGACGTTTTGAGCATGCCCCCAGTAACTACTTAAGCCTGTCCAGTCAAAATCTGACCCGGCTGTGGCTTGACGATGAACAGCAGCTTTGGATAGGCACCCGCAGCTCCGGCGTGTCGCATATGTCGCTGCCCGCATGGAATTTTCGTCATATCCACGGCCAGAGCTTTGCCAAAAACAACTTAAAAAGCACCGATATCCGCAGCATTTACCGCGACAGGCAGGGCCAGCTTTGGATAGGCTCAACCGCAGGCTTGATGCGTGCGGATGAAAATACCCGCGGCGACATCACAGGTTTTCTTCCCCATGGGTTGCCCTTTGACGGACTGGAGCAGAGTTTTATCAGCTTTATCCGCGAAGATGCGCCCGGCAACCTGTGGGTTGGCACCCGGGGTCAGGGGCTGATAGTCATAAGCCCAAACCGAGACACTGCCGAGCAATTCAAATACGATCCCAGCAATCAGCGCAGCCTGCCAAGCAACACCCTCTATAGCCTGTTTGTTGATTCGAAAGAGCATTATTGGGTCACCACACTGGATGGCGGCATCAGTCGGGTGAATTTGGCCGAGCGCAGCTTTGAATCCATTGGCCGCAAAGGCAATGATTTGCTGCCGGAAGATCAGGTCACGGGCTTGGCCGAAGGCAAGGATGGACGCCTGTGGGTCTCTACCTACGGCGGCGGGCTTGCGGTTATCGACAGCGACGGCAACAGTCGCCATTTCAACACCCAATCCACACCTGCGCTGCCATCGAACCACCTGTTTTCAATTCACATGACCGACGACAATGTGCTGTGGGTTGCCTGCGATAACGGCGTGTTTTCGCTGGAACCTGACACGCTGGCGCTGCGGCACATCAACCGTGAGCAGGGGCTGGTCGGGGATGTGGTGTATCTGTCGGTGCTGGATAACAGCAAACATCTGTGGGCCGGCAGTGCCAGTGGCCTTGCGGTGATAGACACCCACACCGGCGATATTCGTAACTTTACCGAGCTGGACGGGCTGCAAAATAACGAATTTAACTTTGGCGCCGCCTTTGTCGATGCCGATGGCAGCGTTTACCTTGGTGGCATCAACGGCTTTAACCACATTAATCCGGCCATGCTGCCCAAGCGCCCTGTGCCGAGGGCGCCGGTGATAGATGAATTTTTGCTGCTCAATAAGCCCGCCAAGTTGCCCTCAACGCTAGAAGCCAAACCCGGCGAGATGCCCTCTATCAGCTTAAGGTATAACGAATCCCTGTTTACCTTCGGGTTTCAGTCACCGGCACTGACGGATGCCTCGCAGCTCAGCTACCAATACCGCCTGCTGGGGCTTGACGATAACTGGCTGAACAGCCTTGGCGATCAAAAAGCCAGCTTCACCGGCCTTTCGGCGGGCCATTACCAGTTTGAAGTGCGCGCCCGCAATCTGGATGGTCAGCTAAGCCCTGTCACCTCGCTTGATATCGTCATTACCCCGGCGCCCTGGCAAACCTGGTGGGCCTATGCCCTGTATCTTGGGTTTATCCTTGCCATCGCCGCGCTTATCCTGTTTATGAGCCTGTCAAAGTATCGCGCCAAAATGGCGCTGATGGGCAAAATTGCCATCAGCGAGCAGCGACTGCAACAGGCACTCTGGAGCAGCGGCGACGAGTTCTGGGACTGGGAAATCGCCAAAAAACGACTGACCCGCTCCAATACCTTTTTACGCTACCCGGACACAGAGCAAAGCCTTGAAAACACGCTGCAAAGCGTTATTCACCCGGAAGATTTGCCACTGGTACGCGATGTGATATCCGCCTGCCTGTATCAGGGCCATGATGAGTTTGAAGTGAGTTATCGCGGTATGGTGGACGATGAGTCCTGGCTGTGGGTGCTTAACCATGGCAAGGTAATTTCCCGCGATGAGCGCGGCCGCCCAAACCGCATCATGGGCACCATCAAAAATATCCAGCGTCTCAAAGAAGCCGAAGAAGCGCTCAGAAGCCTTAACGCCGAACTTGAGCACAGGGTACTGGAACGCACCCAGGAGCTGATGCAAAAAAACGAGCAGCTCAATAATACCCTCGAAGAGCTGAGCCAAACCCGCGATGAGCTGGTCGACAAAGAAAAAATGGCGACCCTGGGCGGCCTGGTTGCATCCATTACCCACGAAGTGAATACCCCGATAGGGATTTCCGTCACCGCCGCATCACACCTTAAAGACAGGGTGCGGGAGTTCACCACCGCCTTCAATAAAGGCGAAGTGGACGAAAGCGACTTTGTGCAATACCAGAGCGAGGTGAACGACTGCTGCAAGTTAATGCTGACTAACCTCGAGCGCGCCGCCAAACTTATCAGCAGCTTTAAAAAGGTGTCGGTGGATCAGTCCCACGACGAGCTGCGGGAATTCGATTTGTGCCAGTACGTGGAGGAGATTTTCCTGTCGCTCAATCCGCTGCTGTCACGATCCGGCCACAGATACAGCTATGAGTGCGACCCGCAGCTGTATATCAACAGCAACCCCGGCATTTTTTATCAAATTATCAGCAACTTGTTTAACAACTCCATTATTCACGCCTACCCCGATGGCAAGGAAGGTAAGCTCGAGCTCAACATCCGCCAGACGGAAAACGGCATCGAAATCGATTATCGCGACGATGGCTGTGGCATGAATGAGGAAATCCAGCAGCATATTTTCCACCCCTTCTACACCACCAAACGCGGTAAAGGCGGCAGCGGCCTTGGGATGAACATAGTCTACAACCTGGTGCATCAGGTGCTTGGCGGCGACATCCAGCTGTACACCGCGCCGGGCGAAGGCGCCCGCTTTGTCATCACCCTGCCCGCCAGCATACTGGTGCAAAAGCCCACATAGGCACTCACATAGAGACACGCATAGAAGCACGCATAGAGGCACGCACTCCCCAAATATCGGCGCCCAGTCAGTGTGCCACTACACAGGTGGCTGAATTCACGTTGCCACGGCGGCTCAACTGCCACAGCTAAAAGGCAATAGCCCAAATGCGCTCCTACTGACACTTTGACTCCGTCAATGTGACGAAATCCGTGTGTCTAAACCCGTGAGACTAGACCCATGAAACTCGGCCACTCAGGCTTCGCCAACGCCACTCAAGCAATGCAACACAAACAGTAGCCACTCAATCACAGCTGCCGCCACTGTCATGGCTCGGTCACCTCAGCGTCATAACAGCGTCACCCGCGCTCCTTAGCCTGTGCTCATCGACCGCTGCCGGAGCTGAACATGGCTGCAACCAAGGTAAACGCCACCGCAAACGGACATTCAGACGAGCGTTTTCGCTGTATTTGGATATCCGATGTGCATCTTGGCACTCCCGACTGCCAGGCCGAAGCCCTGCTTGGCCTGCTCAGGCGTTACCGCTACGACAAACTGGTGCTTGCCGGCGACATAGTTGACCTGTGGGCTCTGAAGCGGCGCAGCTACTGGCCGGACAGCCACAGACAACTGCTGGAGCTGCTGCTTAGCCTCAGTGACAGGCGCTGCGAAGTCATCTTTGTCCCCGGCAACCACGACGAGTGGTTCAGGCGTTTTGATGGCATCCGGATCCGCGGCATCCGCATTGAGCAAAGCCACAAACACCAAAGCCTCTCGGGCCTTAACACACTCACCATCCACGGCGACCGCTTTGATGCCGAGATAGCCATAGGCCGCTTTCACGCCCGCCTTGGCGATAGGCTTTACGATGTGCTGCTGTGGCTTAACCGCGCTCTGCATCAGGTACGCAAACGTTGTGGCCTGCCCTATTGGTCACTGGCAAGTTACATCAAATCCCGGGTCAGCAAGGCCCAGAGCGCCATCGCCAAATACCGCTCGGCCGCCCTGCGTTACTGCGCCGCCACCCGCAACGACATGCTGATTTGCGGCCATATCCACCAGCCAGAGCTGCTTGAAAGCCAGGGCCTCATTTACGCCAATACCGGCGATTGGGTCGAAAACACCACCCTGATAGCCGAAACCGCCGCCGGTAATCTGCAACTGCTGCGCTGGGATCACGCCAACGCAAGCTTAACGCTGGAGCAGGAGATGTTGCTTGCCGAGCCGCCGGTGCATCAGCTTGCAAGCTGAAACCGCGGCGCCCGCGGATTACTGATTAGCATCGCTGATTCGCATCACTTATTCGCACCACTGATTCGCCTCACTGCGCAGCACCTTGAAAACACGGCACTGAAGCCCAGTTACCATAAGGAAACGCCATGATATTTACCGTTGATGCCCTGATTGACAGCCAATTGCCGAGCCTCAGCACCAGTTGGCTCAAACGCCCGCTGTCGGCGGCACTTAAATTTCTGCTGCAGGAAGAAGACTGCAACCGCATCGCGTCACAGTTCGCCTTTTTACGGGGCGTGGATTTTGCCGGCGCAGTGCTTGAATCCCTCAATTTCAGTTTCAGCGTGCCCGATGCCGATATCGACAACATCCCCCGAAGCGGCCGGGTGGTGATTTTTGCCAATCACCCCATAGGCTCACTGGATGCGCTCGCCATGATCAAGCTTATCGGCGAGGTGCGGCCCGACATCAAGGTGGTGGCCAACGAGGTGCTGATGGCCATAGCGCCGCTGCACCCCATTTTGCTGCCGGTGCGCAACATGGGCGGCGGCACGCCAAAACAGCAGCTTGAAGCCATTCATCGCCATCTGCAAAACGAAGGTGCGCTGCTGATATTTCCCTCCGGCGAAGTCTCACGGCTGCGGCCAAATGGCGTGCGCGACACCCAGTGGCAGTCCGGCTTTTTAAAAATCGCCCAAAGCTGCGATGCGCCGCTGCTGCCGATGTTTGCCGATGCCCGTAACTCCGCCACCTTTTACGGCACATCGATGATTTACAAGCCGCTTTCCACCCTGTTGCTGGTGCGGGAAATGTTCCGCCAGCAAAGGCGTACCATGCCAATCCGCATTGGCGAGCTTATCCCCATGGACAGCCTCAGGGCAAACGGCTTTGACCGCCACACCATGGTCAAACTGCTGAAAAACCACCTGTACCGCATCGGCAAAAACCGCCAGCCGCTGTTTCGCACCCAAAGCCCGATAGCCAGGCCCGAGTGCCGCGCCGAGCTTAAGGCCGCCATTGAAGCGTGCGAGCATCTCGGTGATACCGCCGATGGCAAAGGCATTTACCTCTACTGTCATCAAAGTGCCAATCCTGTGATGCGGGAAATTGGCCGCCTCAGGGAAGTGGCGTTTCGCGCCGTTGGCGAAGGCACGGGCAAACGGCGCGACATCGACGCCTTCGACAGTCAGTATCAACATCTGGTGCTATGGGACAGTAAGGCGCTGGAGATAGTAGGCGCTTACCGTCTTGGCTCGGCGGCAACCCTTTATCAGACCGAAGGGCCGCAGTGCCTGCGCCGCGAGCACCTTTACAGCCAAAGCCTGTTTGATTACAGCGACGCTTTTGCGCCCTTTTTTGCCGAGGGGCTTGAGCTTGGCCGAAGCTTTGTGCAGCCCAAATACTGGGGCAAACGCAGCCTGGATTACCTCTGGTTTGGCATAGGCGCTTATGTTGCCCGCCATCCCCAGTACCGCTACCTGTTTGGCCCTGTATCCATCAGCGGCCAACTGCCACTGTGCGCCCGGGAAATGCTGGTGCACTATTACCAGCGGTTTTACGGCTACCAGCGCTTTTATGGCGCCGACAAACCGCTGGCACGGGCAAAGCAGCCGTTCAGGCTGTCGGATGAGCGGCGTCAGGCGCTCAACACCCTGTATCAGGACATGGATGAAGAAGAAGCCTTCAAACGCCTCAAGCATACGCTGTCGGGCATGGGGGTGGCGGTGCCGACGCTGCTTAAACAATACAGCGAGCTTTGCCATGAAGGCGGCGTCTGTTTTGCCGATTTCGGGGTCGACCCGCTGTTCAATCACTGTATAGACGGGCTGGTGCGGGTGGATTTAACCCAGCTGAAAGATAAAAAGCGTGAACGCTATCTGGAGGTGCATCGCAGCAGCGCTCAGGCCGAAGTATTCGCTAACACACAAGGAGTCTGATATACCTAAGGAAGGTGCGAATAAGTCCCGTGCTTGCTCTGCGTGAGCTTACAGTGAGTAGATGCAAGGCACAGTTAGCAGCGAATGGCTCTATCCTTCGCACCTCTTTTTTTCAAAAGCAGGTAACTCCGCAGATACCGCTCTAAAGAAAACAGCTTTACTCGGGGGTAGTATGGAACTCTTTGTTGCCGACATCATGGTCACCCGGGTGGTGACCATCGAAATGGATGACCGACTGGCGCTGGCGAAAGAGATTTTTGATCAGGCGAGTTTCCATCATTTGCCTGTGGTCGATGAAGGCATACTCTACGGCATGCTGTCGGAGCGGGATTTACTGCGCGCCATCAGCCCCCACCTTGGCGCCATCGGCGAAACCAACCGCGATCAGGAGACACTCCACAAGCGGGTGCATCAGGTCATGACCCGCGACCCTGTGACCATCTCACCCCACAAGCGCATCGATGAAGCAAGCGAGCTTATTCTGAAACACGGCATAGGCTCATTGCCTGTGCTGGAAGATGGCAAGCTGGTCGGCATTGTCACCTGGAAGGATTTGCTCCGGGCCTACAGCCACAGCGCCAGCCGCCCTTAGGGAAGGTGTAAGTACGTCCTCACACGGAAACGCGGGATCTGCTCGCCCCAGCGCCAGCCATTCTGTTCATATTTTTACATAATTTATCAAAAGCCATTCACGCCCACCCGCAAGGCCATTCACATCCTTTTTTTATAGTGGACGCATCAAAAATGCGGAGATGCGTCCATGTCACACCAATCTCAATCCCCCAAGGAGAACAGAAGCCGGGAGCTTAAGGGCCTAGGCTTTATTGTTTTTCTGCTTTTTCCGGCACTTACCGTCACCTTTATCAGCCTCTACGGTTTGGCGCTCTGGGTTTACCAGGCCGTCACCGGCGTTGCGCCCCACTGATTTTCGAGGATATTGCATATGAAATGGTTCTCTTCTCTCTGGCAAACCCTCGGTAAGCCCGCACTCACCCTGAGTCTGGGCTTTATTGCCATCAGCGCCTTTATTATGGGCATAGTGTTCTGGGGCGGCTTTAACACCGCACTGGAAGCCACCAATACCGAAGAGTTTTGTATCAGCTGCCACAGTATGGAAAGCAAGCCTTATCAGGAGCTGCAGCAGACTGTGCATTGGTCAAATCACTCCGGCGTGCGTGCCACCTGCCCCGACTGCCACGTGCCCCACGACTGGAGCCGCAAAATCGCCCGCAAGATGGAAGCCTCCCACGATGTGTGGGGCTGGTTATTCCAGACCGTCAACACAGACGAAAAGTTTGAGGCCAAGCGTCTCGAGATGGCGAGCCGCGAGTGGAAACGTTTCGACAGAGACAACAGCCTTGCCTGTAAAAACTGCCACGATTACAAGTCGATGAAGTGGGACAGCATGTCACCGCTGGCACAAAAGCAGATGAAACGCGCCGCCGAAATCGACCAGTCCTGTATCGATTGCCATAAGGGCATTGCCCACAAGCTGCCTGACATGGGCACCGCCCGTGCCCCTGAGCTGATTGCCGAAGTCGGCAGCGGCGTTACCCCAAGCGTGGGCGAAAGCTACTTCAGCGCCCTGACCAAGCCCTTGTATCTGGATGCCACCAGCACCGAAGAAGCGGGCACCCTGAACGTGGCCACCAAGGTTAAAGTGCTCGAAACCAAGGGCAAGCGCGTCAAAGTGGCGATTGAAGGCTGGCGCAAGCGCATCGGCGCAGGCCGGGTGATTTACTTCGACTTCGGGGTAAATATTCTTTCAGCCGAGCTGTCGCTGGATGCCGCCAAAACCCAAAACCTTATCCGCACCTTTGAAGAAAAACAGGACCCCATGACGGGCCTGATGTGGGAGCGGGTTGAAGCCGACATCTGGACCGACGCCGACTACCTGCTTGGCGACATAGCCCCGCTGTGGAGCTACGCCAAAACCACCTACAGCAGCAGCTGCAGCGTGTGCCACACCCAGCCTGAAGAAGCGCACTTCGATGCCAACACCTGGCCGGGGATGTTCCAGGGCATGTTGGCCTTCGTCAACATGGATCAGGACACCCAGGCGCTGGTACAGAAGTACCTGCAGGAACACTCAGCCACCTTTAACAAAGATGCCCACTAAGGGAGACATGCAGATGAAAAGACGTGATTTTTTGAAAGGCCTGATGTCAGCCTCCTGCATGGCCATCGGCTCCACCAGCCTGCTGAGCCCACTAAACGCGCTGGCCGCGCCCCGCGGCCGTGACGAATGGCTCACCACCGGCAGTCACTTCGGCGCCTTTAAAATTCGCCGTAAAAACGGCGTGATTGCCGAGGTCAAACCCTTCGAGCTCGATAAGTATCCAACGGATATGATTAAGGGCATCAAGGGCTTGGTCTATAACCCATCCCGTATTCGCTACCCCATGGTCAGGCTCGATTTTTACAAGAACGGCCACAAGAGCAATACCGCCGAGCGGGGCGACTTCCGCTTTGTGCGGGTGACCTGGGATGAAGCGCTGCAGCTCTTTAAAGAGTCGCTGGACGAAATCCAGACCAAATATGGCCCAAGCGGCCTGCATGCCGGTCAAACCGGCTGGCGCGCCACCGGTCAGCTGCACTCCTCCACCAGCCATATGCAGCGCGCAGTGAGCATGCATGGCAACTTCGTCAAGAAGATCGGCGACTACTCCACCGGCGCAGGCCAAACCATTCTGCCTTATGTGCTCGGCTCCACCGAGGTGTATGCCCAGGGCACTTCCTGGCCGCTTATCCTTAAAAACACCAAGACCCTGATTTTGTGGTCGAACGATCCGGTGAAAAACCTGCAGGTCGGCTGGAACGCCGAGACCCACGAGTCCTTTGGTTACCTGGCTGAGCTCAAAGCAAAAGTCGCCAAAGGGGAAATTCGGGTCATCAGTATCGACCCGGTTGAAACCAAGACCCAGGCCTACCTTGGCTGCGAGCGCCTCTACATCAATCCCCAGACCGACGTGGCCATGATGCTCGCCATCGCCTACGAGCTGTATCAACAAAAGCTGTACGATGCCGAGTTTGTGAAAGGCTACAGCCTGGGCTTTGAAGACTTTTTGCCTTATCTGCTTGGCAAAACCGACAACACGCCCAAAACCCCTGAGTGGGCCGAAGCCATTTGCGGCGTGAGCGCAGCAACCATTCGTGACCTCGCCAAGGTGATGGTGCAAGACCGCACCCAAATCATGATGGGCTGGTGTATCCAGCGCCAGCAACACGGCGAGCAGCCTTACTGGATGGCGGCGGTGCTGGCCACCATGATTGGGCAGATTGGTCTGCCCGGCGGCGGCATCAGCTATGGTCACCACTACTCCAGCATCGGCGTGCCCGCCACCTCGGCGGCAGCTCCCGGCGCCTTCCCCCGTAACCTCGATGAAGGCAAAAAGCCGCTCTTTGACAGCAACGACTTCAAGGGCGCCAGCAGCACCATTCCGGTGGCGCGCTGGGTGGATGCCATCCTTGAGCCCGGTAAAACCATCGACGCCAACGGCAGCCGGGTTACCTTCCCCGACATCAAGATGATGGTGTTCTCGGGCAACAACCCCTGGAACCACCATCAGGACAGAAACCGCATGAAGCAGGCATTCCAGAAACTGGAAGCCGTGGTCACTATCGACGTGAACTGGACCGCCACCGCCCGCTTCAGCGATATAGTACTGCCCGCCTGTACCACGCTGGAGCGCAACGATATCGACGTATACGGCAGCTACGCCAACCGCGGTATTCTGGCGATGCACAAGATGGTGGAGCCGCTGTTCGACAGTCTGTCCGACTTTGAAATATTCACCCGCTTCGCCGCTATCCTCGGCCGCGAGCAGGAATACACCCGCGGCATGAACGAAATGCAGTGGATTGAACAGCTGTACAACGAGTGCCGTGAGGCCAACAAGGCCAAGTACCCGATGCCGGATTTCGCCACCTTCTGGAAAGAAGGTTATGTGCACTTTGGTGAGGGTGAAGAGTGGACCCGTCATGCGGATTTCCGTGCCGACCCGGAAATCAATCCGCTCGGCACCCCTTCGGGCCTGATTGAGATTTTCAGCCGCAAGATTGCCGCCTTTAACTACGATGACTGCCCCGGCCACCCCATGTGGATGGAGAAAAAGGAGCGCAGCCACGGTGGCCCCGGCAGCGACAAGCACCCGCTGTGGCTGCAATCCTGCCACCCGGATCAGCGCCTGCACTCACAGATGTGCGAAAGCGAAGAGTACCGCGCCACTTACACAGTCAAGGGCCGCGAGCCGGTGTACATCAGCCCCGAGGATGCCAAGGCCCGCGGCGTGAAAGACGGTGATATAGTGCGGGTATTCAATGACCGCGGCCAGCTGCTCGCCGGTGCTGTGATTTCCAAGCGCTTCCCCAAAGGGGTTATCCGTATCCACGAAGGCGCCTGGTACGGCCCTGTGGGCAAGGATGGCAGTAAAGAAGGCGGCAGCGAAATCGGCGCATTGTGCTCCTACGGTGACCCAAACACCCTGACCATGGACATTGGCACGTCCAAACTGGCGCAGGCCTGTGCGGCCTACACCTGTCTGGTGGACTTTGAGAAGTTTGAAGGCAAGCTGCCCGAAGTCAGTTCGTTCACAGGCCCTGTAGAGGTAACACTGTAATGACAACGTCTCACTCTTCGTTTGTAGAATCGTCGTTTGTAGAAATAGATGACGGCATGGCCGCGCACGACATGGACGCTGGCGACATGGCCTCTAATGAAATGAATGCCGTGCGCGCCTCGGTTTGGCAGCTTCTAAGCTCACTCTTTGCCAAAGAGTTAAGTGCTGAGCGCATCGCCGAGCTTGCCGGCGCAGATCTTTGGCAGGCATTTGCCGGGGAAGCTGAGCTTAAGCTAGCCGCCGCGCAAATCCAGAGTGCGCTGATAGAAGCCAGCCAGGCTCAGGACGACAATGCCCGCCTCGAGCTTGCCGCCGACTTTTGCAGCGCCTTTTTGCAAAACGCCGAGCACTGCGCCGCGCCCTACGCAAGCCTGTATCTTGGTGATGCTGGCGAAAACGCGAAGAATGAGACGTATGATCATGATAAAACCGCCCAAAACAAAGCCGAGCGCAGCCTCTACGGCGAGAAGCATCAGCTGATGAGTGATTATCTGCGCTCGGCAGGTCTTGGGCTTGCGGATGATTTTCGTGAGCCAAGCGACCATCTGGCGGTGATCCTTGCCTTGATGGCGCACCTTTGTGAGCAGGCGAGCGCTGAGAGCCAGCGGGCGTTTCTTGAAAGCGCGATTTTAAGCTGGCTGGCGGAGTTCAATGCAAGGCTTGGCAAGCTTAAGCTTGTAAGCCCACTCTACGGTGCCCTTGGCGACTTTACCCTTGCCTGGGCAAAGCTCGACGCTGAGCTTTTGCAAGACGAATCGGCTGTCGCCTGATGTCAGCAGATTGATTCAGGCGCTTGATTCAGGCATTTGATTCGGGCATCGGACACCGACGAGAGCGCTATAAATCAGCGCTGCCTTCAGGCTTTACGGATTGACGCCAGAAAGCCAACACCTTAAGTGACGCCTGCCACAGTGCTTTGAGCTCAGGCAGGCGTTTTTGTTGCCACTCAGATTCATCCGTCTGGGCCTTTTCAAGCTCAGCCGCTTTCCTCGCAAGCTGATAAAGCCCCATGCTGGCGCTTGCGCCTTTGAGGGCATGCAGCCTTTTTTGCCGCTCGTTAAAGGCAACGCCCTTATCAAAAGCGACAAACTGCGCCTCGCTGGACGATAAAAATTGCGCCGTCATTTCATCCAGCGTGTCGATGCCGAGAATGTCGAGGTCGAGTGCCAGCTGCTCAAGGTCGAGCAGCGTCTCTGGCTCCAGAGCTTCAGGCGCCTTGGCTTCAGGAGCTTCAGCATCAGGCTGCGGCTTAAGCTGCAGATAAGACATAGGCGCCGTCTCAGAAACGGCCGCATCGCCAGTTGCAATGGCAGACAGCAGTGCCCCCATCTCATCGGCAAGCTTTTCGCCCATAGCGTCCACGGCCTCGCCGCCATTAGAGTAACCATCAAGGGCAGCGTCATAAGCACCTTTAGCAACATCGTCAGCCGCCAGTGCTTCAGCTGGGCTTGAGTCTGAATGCTCGGCGGCATTTAACGTCAACGCTGCGCTTAAAGCCAAAGCCTCGCTGCCGCTCGAACCCGAGGCATCCCCCAGCCACTCACCAAGGGATAAAAGCGCCAGCGGTTTACTGAGCACAGTGGCAATGCCAGCCCCCTGATATCGGCTAAGGGCGTCGCTGTCCACCTGAGCGGTAAAGGCCGCGACCGAAGTATCAGGCTTTACATAAGGCAGCAGCGCCATGCCATCGCCATCCGGCAGCTGCATATCCAGCATCAGCGCATCAAAGCGCTCACTGCCAAGGAGGCGCCGGGCTCTGGCCAAATCCTGCGCCCAAAAAGCATCATGCCCGAGGGAAGCGAGATACCCCCTCGCCACCAGTGCATTGATTTTATTATCCTCCACCACCAGCACCCGCTTACTCTGCACGGCCTTACGGATACTTGGCGCTTGGGTTTGTGGCTGAGAAGCTTCAACCAGCGGCAAGCGGAAACTGAAACAGCTACCCTCGCCCTCTCGGCTCACCACCTCAATAATGCCGGGCTCTTCGCTGCCAACTACCCTGAGCGGCGCGGGTTTGGCCATCAGGCACACCAGCTCACGACTGATGGCAAGTCCAAGGCCGGTGCCGCGCACCCGCCCCTGCACCTCGCCGGTTTCATAGGGGGTAAAAAGCCGCGACCGGGTCGCCTCATCCATACCTATGCCGGTATCAGCCACGCTGAAATAGAGCTGCCGCCCCTCGGCAACCACGGTCAGGGTCACACTGCCCTTAGGGGTAAACTTGATGGCGTTGCCAAGCAAATTAAGCAGCACCTGGCGTAATTTCGGGCCATCAAGGCTGACAAAGCGCGGCAATTCGCGGCTCACCAGCTCAAGTTTAAGCCCTGCCAGTGCGGCGCCTGCGAGCATCAGGCTCATCACTTCATCGAGCAGCCTTGGCAAATCCACCGGCGCGTTTTGCGCCTTGAGTTCGCCCTTTTCGAGGCGGGAGAAATCGAGAATGTCAGATAGCAGGGTTTGCAGCAGCACGGCGCTGTAGCGGGATAATTCGAGCAACTGATGCTGGGATGGGTTGAGTTCTTTGTCTTTGCCAAGCAGCTCAAGTGTACCCAGTAAGCCATTGAGCGGCGTGCGAATTTCGTGGCTCATGGTGGCAAGGAAGCGACTCTTGGCCTGACTGGCATCTTCGGCAAGCTCACGGGCGCGGGCAAGCTCGGCGGTGCGTTCGGTCACTTTCACTTCAAGCGCGGCCTTGTGGGACGCAAGCTCCCGCGCACTGTCCCTAAGCTCCCGCGACAGCTCCTGATTGCGCATTTCTTTGGCTTTAAAAGCGTCAACGGCGCGGGCCATGGCGGTCAACTCATCATCACCGTGGGGGTCAAGGCTGATGTCAGTATCGCCAAGGGCGAGGCGATGCATGGCTTCAGAGGCTTCAACCAAACGGACCGCAATCCCTCTGTAAATCACACGGTAAGACACAATCAGAATAAGCAGCAGCATCAAAAGCCCTGTGCCCCAAAGGCCAAGTCCGGCCCAGGACAGCTGGCGCAGGTAATCTTTACGGGCATCCCGCGCCAGCGCGCCCTGCTCCTGCAGTGCCTTATCGAGCCGCTGACTTAAACTGAAGAGCTTGTCCTGCAAATGTTGCTGCAGCGAGTTGGCGCCCTGACTTGCCCCCATAAAGGCCTGCCTCAGGGTTAAAAGCTCGCCCACCTTAGACAGCAGCCGCGCCTCCTCAAGCAGATTGTCGCGCCGCACCGGGTCTCGTACCAGCGCAGGCAGGCGTTTAAGCGGCCAAATCGCCTCGGCCACATGCGCCTGCATTTGAACCTCGTCGGCGGTTTCAACTACGGCCGGTGACGCGCTGCCGCTATCAAGGCTGGTGTCACGTTCAAGCATCAAAAGCTGCGCGAGTGACAGCTCAGCACCGACCGCATCGTCCGACAGCTCCGCCACCAGCGCAATGCGGTTAACCAGCGCCAGCGCACGCTGCAGCTGGCTTTGAATATCCAGCTCAGTCTCAATCAGTGCATCGAGCAGCGCCGCACTTCGCCGCGCACCTGCCTCATTGGGATAGGCCTGACTGAGCTTGGCAAGAATGGCGGCATCCACCACTGCAAGTTCGGCCTGCAGCAGTTCGCGGGCGTTGGCGGCGGCCCGCGACAGGGTTGAAGCCTGCGTTGCCAGCCGGCTTTGCAGCTCCAGCTTGCGCCCGACCCTGTTACCCAGTTCAGCCAATGCCGATACGATTTCGCCCGAGTCTTTCCCCAGGGTATTGGGTTCATCCACCCCAAGGCTTCGCAGTTTTTCAGCTGCGCCAAGCAGGCTTGAGGTTTCAATCGCAAGCTTGCGCCCAAGCAGCTCACGCTGGTTTTCTTCACTGACCCGCGCCAGCAGCTGAGTGTTTTCAGTGAGCGCCGAGGCCGACTGCACCAACTGGCGCGCCGCATCCGACGCAGGCAAAGAACGCTCGTACAGCATATGATCCGCCCGCTTCACCCAATGCAGGCTCACCGAGCCTAAACTCACCAGCAACAACAGCAGCGCCGCCAATAAGGCAAAGGCGAGCATCAGTCGTCCCGACAGGCTGGTGAAGGACAAAGAAGGAGGGGTCACAGGTTATCCTATTGCTGTTACACTTCGGCTGTGACCATCTTACGGAACTCTTGCGTTGAACATAAGCCCCAAAATCGCTTTGCTGTTGATAGCCATCGGATTTTCAACTGCCCAGGCCGAAACCTGGCAGCTTGAGCAGCGCTCGCCATTCAACGCACTGGTGCAGGAAGTCGAGCCGTTAAGCCTCACGCCGCTGTCAAAAACCGAGCAAGCCTGGAAGCTGTGCGTATTGGTGCCGCACCTGAAAGATGCCTACTGGATTGGCATCAATTACGGCCTGTCGGTGCAGGCAAAGGCGCTTGGGGTGAGCTTTGATATGTTTGAAGCCGGTGGCTATGACCACAAGGCCCGCCAGCTTGCGCAGCTGGGGGAGTGTTTAAAGGAAGATTATGATGCGGTGCTGCTTGGCGCCGTGAGCCCGGATTTACTGCAAAGCCTGCCCCATGACTTTTCCAAGCCGGTGCTGGCACTGGTGAATAAGCTTGATGATCCCCGCGTCACCACTCACATTGGCGTTAACTGGTTTGAGATGGGCAGCCGTATCGCGGGAGCGATTAAGGCAAGGTTTGGCAGCAATGGCGCAAATGCCGGGCCTAGCGCAACGGTCGCACTGCTGGCTGGCCCCGAATCGGCCGGCGGCACAGAGCTTGTGGAGCAAGGCATCAAAGAGAGCCTGCAGGGCAGCAAACTCAGTATTGGCGCCATTCGCCACGCCGACAACAACCGCCATCTGCAGCGTGAGCAATTGTTGCAGGTGCTTGAATCGGCCATGCCGGATGCTATCATCGGCAGCGCAGTGGCGATTGAAGTCGCGGTGAATCAATTTGGCCAAACGCCACCGTCAAAGCCTGTTGTGCTCGGCTCGAGTTATTTTTCCCCCGCCATTGCCCGCGCCCTGCAGCGCGGCAAAATTGCCGCAGCCAGTGACGATAAGGTCGTGCTTCAGGGCAGACTTGCGGTGGATTTGGCGGTAAGAACCTTACAGGGCGATAAGGACTTTGGCGATATAGGCCCGGCAATCGTTATCCGCACCGCGAATAACAGTGCGGCATCCCAGCTTAATGAATCATTGCCGCCGGCGGAGTTTTACCCCGTGTACAGCCAAAGCTCGGCTGCAGAAAGCAAAAGCTCAGCCGCAGACGGAAAAAACCAGGCGGCTAAGCCTTAAAAAGCCTCTACGCTAATCTTTAACACTTGCGGCAAACAAATAGCCTTCGCCGTGAACTGTGACAAACAGCTCCGGCGCCAGCTTGCTGCGAAGGCGCCGGATAATCACATCTATGGTGCGATCGTTGGCATCTTCACTGCGATGGCTGGTCTGCTGCATCAGCCGCTCCCGCGACAGCACCTGCCGTGGGTGCAGCGCAAAGGCCACCAACAGCTCAAACTCAGCCTTGGTCAACTTGATTACCTCATCGCCGCGGCTGAGCTTACGACTGCCAAGCTCAAGCACATAGTCATCAAACAGGATTTGGTCGTCGGTTTCACTCATGGCGGCGAGGGTTTCGGCGCGGGCCTTGGCCACCAGCGAAATCCGCCACAGCAGGTTTTTTACCCGCACCAACAGTTCCCGCAGCTCAAACGGCTTGGTGACATAATCATCGGCGCCCATCTCGAGCCCCACTATCCGGTCGACGGTTTCATCGCGGCCGCTGACAAGGATAATCCCGACCTCGGAGCGGCTTCGAAGCTCACGCGTCAGCGACAGGCCATCGGTCCCCGGCAGATTGATGTCGAGCATAATCAGGTCAACGGGCTGCGCCGCCAGTTGCTGCCACATGTCATCGCCATTGGCCGCTTCCAGCACCCGATAACCTTCTTTGCTGAAATAGCCTTTCAGCCGGGTACGAATGACCGCTTCATCATCGACAACCAGCACTGTGTAGGCCATGGCATTCCTCCGGGAATTGAGATTGCATCAGTATATTCATAGTTTTTCATATTTCACCCTTTAACGTCAGAACTGAGATCGTTTCGGCAGGGTTTGGGGTGAAACGGCGGATAACATACGGAAAAATCTGTACTGACTTTTACAGCCGCAGCCCTTTGGCATATGCTTATGGGAGCAAAAACCCTGCAATCCACAAGGACGCACTATGGACGAGAGGCGTAAATTCTCGCGAATTCTGTTCGACACCCCGGCAAGCCTCAGTGACGGCGATCATCGCTGGCAAACCCGTATTCTGGATTTAAGCCTGAACGGTGCCCTGCTCGAAGCCCCGGCAGAGTTCAATGCCCCCGCCGAGCCGCTGTCGCTGTCGTTTGTGTTGCCGGAGTCGGATGTTGAAGTCACCCTTCAGGCCCGGGTCGCCCATCAAAAAGCCAATCAAATCGGGCTGCGCTGCGTCCATATTGACGTTGAGAGCATCAGCCACTTAAGGCGCATGGTAGAGCTCAATCTGGGCGACGCCTCGCTGCTTAACCGCGAGCTTGAGCACTTTATCGAATCACACGAAAAAGGGGACTGAGGTCCCCTTTTTGTTGCATCATACTGAATGTCTGTGTCTTTTATCAGCACAGCCGGCGCGCTTAACCGACTTAAAGGCTTAGCGATTTAAAGCCAAGCCAGTTAAAGCGCGGCCAGCGCTTCTGTCAGTTTACCCACCCCGATGATTTCCATGCCTTCGGGCGCCTTTTTCGGCATATTGGCCCGTGGCACTATGGCGCGGCGAAAACCATGTTTGGCGGCTTCCACCAAACGCTCCTGACCGTTGGGCACAGGGCGAATTTCACCGGATAAGCCCACCTCGCCAAACACCACCAAGTCCCGCGCCAGCACTTCGCCGCGAAAACTCGACACCATCGCAAGCAGCAAGGTCAGGTCGGCGCTGGTTTCCGACACTTTAACGCCGCCAACCACGTTCACAAATACGTCCTGATCCGACATCTGCAGCCCGCCATGGCGATGCATTACCGCAAGCAACATAGCAAGCCGGTTGCCATCCATCCCCACCGCGACCCGGCGAGGATTGGACAGCGCCGAGTTATCCACCAGCACCTGCAATTCAACCAGCAGTGGCCGGGTGCCTTCCCACACCACCATCACCAGCGAGCCGCTGGACGCCTCTTCACCGCGGGAGAGGAAAATCGCCGACGGGTTGGCCACTTCTTTGAGGCCGCGCTCGGTCATGGCAAACACGCCAAGCTCGTTGATGGCACCAAAACGGTTTTTGTGGGAGCGCAGCGTGCGATAGCGGCTGTCGGAGTCGCCTTCAAACATGACTGAGCAGTCGATGCAGTGCTCCAGCACCTTGGGGCCGGCGAGACTGCCATCTTTGGTGACATGGCCGACCATGATCACCGCAATGCCGTGCTGCTTGGCAAAACGGGTTAAATAGGAGGCCGATTCCCGCACCTGTGCCACGCTACCCGGCGAGGACTGCACATCGCTCATGTGCATCACCTGAATCGAGTCGACCACCATAATTTTGGGCTGCTCTTTGAGGGCAATCTCACACAGGGTTTCGACGCTGGTTTCTGAGAGCATCTTTAATTTAGAGGTCGGCAGCCCAAGCCGATGGGCCCGCATCGCCACCTGCTGCAGCGACTCTTCGCCTGTTACGTAAAGGGCGGGCATGGTTTCGGCCAGCTGACACAGGGTCTGCAGCAGCAGCGTACTTTTACCCGCGCCGGGATGACCGCCAATCAGGATGGCGCTGCCCGGTACTATGCCGCCGCCAAGCACCCGGTCAAACTCTTTAAAGGTGCTGGCGATACGCGGCAGCTCGTTTAAATCAATCTGATCTAAGGTTTTTACCTCGGCGGTGGTGCTGCCGGCATAACCACTGAATCGACCGGTACGGGCCGGCGTGGCCGCGCCCAGGCGCACCTCGGTAATGGTGTTCCACTCCATGCAGGCGCTGCATTGGCCTTGCCAGCGTGGAAAATCCTGACCACACTCATTACACACAAACGCGGTTTTATTTTTTGCCATAACTCTCTAAATTTCGTATAGAATCGGTTAAAGCAACGCCGGGCGCTGCAAAGACATAGACTAGCAATTCCTTTTCACATTGGCACGGCAAAAAGATACCAGCACATGAGTCTGACGGAACATTCAGCACTGATAGAACAGCTTAAGCCTCTGATGATGGAGCCTAATTTTTCTCAGGTGTTTGAGCAGCTTACCGAGGGGGAATCCAATTCCACCCGCTTTTTGCTGAAAATGGAATTAAGCCGCCTGTGCAGTGATTGCACCCGCCTGATTGACCTGCGTGATAAATCGGAATTGCCCTGCAGTGAGCTGCGCCTAGGCGCCCAGACCCACTTTCTTGACGAGCCGGCAAAGCAGGCGCTGACCCAGTCCATCGCCCTTTATCAGGGCAAGTACACCATGGGCGTGTATGAAGATGTGATGACAGCACACCGCCAGCGGCGACAAAAGGCCCGCGATGTTAACGCCCCAGCTGGCGATATAAGCGAATCCCAGCCATTCAGCGTACCGGGCGTGGTGCTTGGCAATTACTTCAGCCGCACCGAAGAGCGGATGAATTACGCCATGAAAATCATGGTGTCGCAGCCGGGACGAGAAGAAATCGCCGGCATTACCGCCGATTTGTCAGTGAGCGGCGCGCGTATTCGCCTACCGGCCCGCCACCCGTTTTCCCTCGACAAGCCACTGAAAATCAAACTCACGGAGCTGAGTCAGGAATTTTACTACGAAGATTTGCAGCACGGCGTCGACTATCAGATTGTCAACGCCGAAGGCAATGGCGAGTACACCTGGATGCGCCTTAAGCGCCTCGGCGGCTCGGATGGTCTTGCCGAGATGCTCACCAACCTTATTCGCGGCTACAAATTCCGCTACAAGGTCGATATCAACGACGTGCTGGTCACGGCCACCGGGCTTGGCTTTGAGCGTCAGTACCTCGCGCACCTGCCGCACCTGCCGCTTTATCTTGACAATGCCGGTGATAAACCACGCCTGACCCACATGCTGCTGAGCCCCGACAATCAGGACATACTGCATTACTTTCTGGATGAAAATGATGTAAGTCAGCTCGAGGGCATGCTGACGCCAGGCCGCATCGCCATGGCGCTCAAACAGCCGGATGACGCAAGCCACCGCCTGTTTTTCAGCTTCACCCACAATGCCAACGGCAAACTGCATTTCTATTCGGCCTCATTAGCCGAGCTTAAACACCGCAACGAGCGCGAGCTGTTTTTCGGCTTTGCCGCCAGCAAACCTGGATGGCGGGTGTTTCGCCTGACCCTTGATGCAATCGACCATGGCAAACGCTACAAGGCGGCGGTAGTGCCGGGCGACAGCGAAAACTACCCGTCGCTGACCGAGCAGCAGCTTGCCACTTTCAGCCACGTATTGCAGCTGCAGGACCTAACCTCGGAGCAGGGGCGCGCGCAGTACCGCAGCTGGTACGACAACAGCAACGCCAACGCGCTCAAGGTCTACGGTCAGAAAAAGCTGCCCCAAAGCGGCATCAAACCCGTGTCGATGGAGTTCAGCGAGCGGCGCCGCGAAGCCCGTTACGCCTTTAAAACCCTGGTACAACTGCAGCAGGGCGCCGTTAAAGTCGAGGGGCTCAGCCACGATATTTCCAGTCGTGGTCTGCAGCTGATCATCGATGCGCCGGCGGCACTTGAAGAAGGCAAACCTGTGATGCTGGCGCTGCCCAAACTGCAATCTATTGCGGGCAAAAGCCGCCTCGAAGCTCTGCCCTACCGACTGGTGCGCAGTCGCAAAGACGGTATGGTGCTGCACCTTGCCGCCGTGGTTGGTCATGAGGTTCACGCCGGGGTGGAGTTTTTGAATAAGCTCATCATCCATAACCGCGACAAACTGCAGCACTTAAGCGAGAACAACAGCGAAAGCAAAGATTTAGCCGATGGCATGAAAAACCTGCTGATGCGCAGGCTTTATGGAGTGCCATTTTTTATCGAAAAAACTGCGAAGGCGATAATCGTCAGTCACCTTGGCATCAGCGTGCAGGGCAACGACATCAGCGACATGTTTGCCGCCCTGAGTCTTGAGCCGCAGCAATACAATCTGGCGCCGCTGCTTAGCGGTGGCGGTCTTAAACGGGATATTATCGACCCTATCCGCGCCATGCGCCCCAATGACGAAATGGGCTTTACCGAACTCTTTGTACAGGTGGTGCGCCAGTCCCGCGGTGGCGTGCTGGTTAAGTGTGTCCCCATCAGTGCCGTGGGCGATAATCAGGCGCAACAGGCTTTTATTCATCAGAGCAATCAGCTTGGCAAGTTTATGGCGCTGCGGCTTTATCGCGGTATCGCGGGCAAACCGGACAACAGCGTGGTACGTAAAGAGCTTGAATATATTCAGGTTCATGCCCAGCACAAGGCCAAACAGCTTGAAGAGCAGTTAAGGCGCATTGTGGGCGTAGGTGAGCTTTTGGATATTACCGAAGAGATGCTGCTGCGCTTCCCCGCGTTATCACGCTGAGAGTCGCTGAGTCTCGCTGAGCCAAGCTGCTGTGTCATCATCAGCGACAGAGGTTGAGACTAACGCGTTTAATCGCCCAAGCCTTTCCTCATCCTTATCTAAGCCACGCGCAAGCCTTATCTGCCCCAGGCATTAGCCTTAGTCTTTCAGGCCCAGCATATCAAAGCCAAGCAGCCAGTCTGCAACTGCCGGAAAGTGATCCACCGGCGCGTCCATATGGGTCAGCATACCGGCGTGGTCATAGTCGTGTAAAAAGCCATTGGCGCGCGACAGCAAGGTAAAACGGGCGTTTACGGCATGGCACTCGGCCATCATGTCTTTCACATCACTTGGATTGCCAAGCACAGTGTCGCGCTCACCGGCGATAAACCAGGCCGCAGGTAAGCCATGTTTTGCCGCAGCCGCCGCGTAATCGAAACCATCGTCGTGATCAATCCAGTCGCCGCGGACCCAATCAATGCTTTCACTCAAGGAGGCGCGGCTTTCGTTATCCATGCCAAGGCGCAGCGCATCGGCTGGCAAGAAGCCTTTTCCTTTGGCGATGGCCGGCGCCAGCCGGTTCCAGAACAGATCCACCATGGCCCATTTTTTCACCGAGCTCACCTTGATAGTGCGTTTGCTGCCAAACGTCAGCAGCGACTGCACCTCGCGCTGCACATCATTAAAACGCACCAGGCAACTTGCCATCAGCACGCCGCCCCAGGAATGGGCGCACCAATTCAGCTTTTTGCCGGGGTGGCGGTTTGACACAAAGCGGTGCGCCAGCGGCAGCTGCTCGCGGATCACCAGCCCCTGCCCCGGATCAAACCCCTTGGCTAGTTTTGGGGTGCTGAGCCCCCGTCCGGCGCTGTCGAGCACGTACACATCAAAGCCCTGACGGGCCAAAAAGCAGCCAAGCCCACGACCGGACTCACTGTAAAACACCCGCCCATTGGACATGGCGCCATGGAGCATCAGCACGGGCGATAACCCGGAATGCGCCTTAACCGGGGCGATATGACGCAGATGCAGCGCGCCGTCGCCATAGGGGATAAACAGCGATTGCTGGATGATGTCGCCAGGCATACCTGCCTTTTTTGAGGCGGCCGGCTCATTCGGTGAGGCTATGGAAGCGGAAGCTAACTGCAAAGATGTCATAAAATAAGAGGTTCTGTGCCCGGGCCAATATTCAATCACCCTAAACCAGAGCACAGACAAAACTCAAGAGTAATTACTCAAGCTCGCGGCTATAAAAGTCGCAACTGTAAAAGGCTCGACTGCGAAAGCCGCGGGCAAAGGGATCAGGCCCTGAGTAAAAACGGCAATACCCGTAAATCCAGCGTGTTAATGCAGGCCTTGGCGGCCGCCGCCAGCTTGGGCTTGGCATGGAAGGCTATACCGAAATCGGCACGTTGCACCATGGGGATGTCGTTGGCGCCATCGCCAATAGCAAGACACTGCCCATCACCCATGCCATATTCAGCGCCAAGGCGGCTCACCACATCGGCCTTGTACTTCGCATCCACCACTGTGCCTGTCACCTCGCCTGTAAGCTTGCCATCAACTATTACCAGCTCATTGGCAAAGGCAGCGTCCAATCCAAGCTGCGCCTTAAGATGCCCGACAAATGGCGTGAAACCACCGGACGCCAATGCCAGGCGCCAGCCGTGTGATTTAAGCTCGGCAAGCATCTCGGTAAGGCCTTCCATTAGCGGCAGGCGGCTGCAAAGGTCATCGATTATTGCCGCATCGGCGCCGGCAAGTTTGGACACCCTAAGCCTTAAGCTTTGCTCAAAATCAAGCTCGCCCTGCATGGCGCGTTCAGTCACTTCGGCAACGGCCTCACCAACGCCAGCCATGGCGGCAAGCTCATCAATACACTCGATTTTAATGGCGGTGGAATCCATGTCCATGACAAGAAGCCCCGGCACCGACAGCCGCGCCAGCGCCGATGTGAGCACAAAGCACTCGAGCGCAGCTTCATTCGCGGCGGCTACCGCATTGCAAGCAGAAGCCACTGCGTTACCATCATCAGTAAGCACCTCAAGGCCAAACAGGGCATTGTGACGCTGAAGTACGGCCACCGAAACACTGAATTCGGCAAGTTTTGCCAGTACCACAGGGGTAAGCGTCGGCGCATCCCACACCAAACGCACACAAGTGCTTGCAACGACTTCTTGCTCGGTGTGCATCCGGATACGCTGTGGATGGGCGCTGGCAAGCTCTGACAGTGCGATTGCAAGGTGACTCGTGCGGGTGTTTTCCATGGGTTTAAATTCTCCTGCTATCCGCTTTGAGTCATATCCTTTATGATTAGCTCAAAGGGTCAAAATCAAGGGTCAAGGTGTTGTATCTTAAAGGACTAAAGAAAAGCCATAAAATCAGCCGACTGCTGCAGATTGCCATCGCGCTGGCCTTGCTCGCAGGGCTGGTCCAATTGTGGCAGTCAAGCCTACTACAAGGTCAGCAGCTTCTGAAGTCCCAAACCGAAAAGATGGCGCGGTTATTGGTACAGCAGACGGCTTATGGCGCAGCACCGGCGTTGCTGTTACAGAACGATGAACAGTTACAATGGCTGGCCATGGCTTTGGTGGAAGATCCCAAGGTGATGTCGGCGGCCATTTATGGCGAGCAAGGCACCAGGCTGTCGTTTGCCCAGCGGGTGTCGGACGACATGCTTGAGCCGGATTCAGACGAGCTGAAGGCACTGCTGGCGCCCTACCCGCCCTATGTGGAGCCTGTGGTTCAGGACAACAAGAACCTGGGCTATGTGGAAGTCAGGCTCGATCCCAAGTTGTTTTTGGCCGAAATTGAGCAGGCCCATCAGCTCAATATGGATCAGCAACAAATCATGCTACTGGTTGCCGGGCTGATTGGCATGTTGCTCTCCCGCGCCATGTCTTACAAACGGGCCCACTTCGACAGGCGTAAATACCGCGCCAAACGCATTAAGGCCGCGACAAAAGCTGCCGAAAAGGCGGCCGCCAAAGCCGCTGCAGCCGAAGCGAGTGCCGCAGTAAGCGATGCGACAGTTAGCGATGCCGACAGCAGTTGTGACCAAGGCAGCGCCGCTCAAGAAGCTTGCGCTAAGACAGAAACTTGCGCCAAGAAAGATGTCAAAAATGCCAAAGACGCTAAAGACGCCGAATCCGCGGACGACGCGGAAAAATCCGCAGCTAAGCAGGCCGATGAGACTACAAAATAAGGCGGCAATGCAATAACTGCAAACTCGCGCGCTGACATCGAGACGCGCTTACGAGTAGATGCAGTAAAACAAAACAGGCTCCCGAGGGAGCCTGTTTTTATTGGCAGGCAGTGCTGCCGGATGTCATCAAACCCTTATCGGTTGGATACCAGGTTGGATTACAGGTTGATAGCCGCGTCCAGAGTCATCACGATCATGTCGTTGAAGGTGGTCTGACGCTCATCAGAAGTGGTCTTTTCACCGGTACGGATGTGATCAGATACAGTCACCACACACAGGGCGCGGGCGCCAAACTCGTGGGCTACACCGTACAGACCGGCCGCTTCCATTTCTACGCCAAGAACGCCCATGCGCTCCATTACGTCGAACATTTCTGGCTCAGGGGTGTAGAACAGATCGGCAGAGAATACGTTACCTACGCGGGTCTTGATACCGTGTGACTTGGCAGACTCAACCACGGCGCTCAAAAGCTCGTAGTTGGCGATGGCAGCAAAGTCCTGGCCTTTGAAACGCAGGCGGTTAACCTGAGAATCGGTACAGGCGCCCATGCCGATGATCACGTCACGTACTTTAACGTCGGTGCTGATAGCGCCGCAGGTACCTACGCGGATAAGGTTCTTCACGCCGTAGTCTTTGATAAGCTCAGTTGCGTAAATAGAGCAGCTTGGGATACCCATGCCAGAGCCCATCACAGAGATGCGCTTGCCCTTGTAAGTGCCGGTGAAGCCCAGCATGTTACGTACGTCAGTTACCTGCACAACGTCTTCGAGGAAGGTTTCAGCAATGTACTTGGCGCGCAGTGGATCGCCTGGGAAAAGTACAGTTTCTGCAAATGCACCTTCAACGGCATTAATGTGTGGTGTAGCCATCTGTTTAACCCCTGTATTTTTGTTAAGACTTAAGTCTTTGATAATAGGCGACTCAAAGGGAGCCGCCAAAACGAAACATTTTCAGCGTGCGTTTACTTTGCCGCCGCGACAAAAGATTCGCCATACTCCATCGGACTTAATCCGAAGTAATGGGCAATCGACTGCCCTATGTCGGCAAAGGTGCTGCGCTTGCCAAGGGAACCCGCCTTGAGGCCGGCGCCGTATGCAAGTACCGGCACAAACTCACGGGTGTGATCCGTACCCTGCCAGGTCGGGTCGCAGCCATGGTCGGCAGTCAGCAGCAGCAAATCATCTTTCTCAAGCAGCGCCATCAGCTCAGGCAAGCGGGCATCGAAATATTCCAGCGCCTTGGCATAGCCTGACACGTCGCGGCGATGGCCGTAATGAGAGTCGAAATCCACAAAGTTGGTGAAGACTATAGTGTTGTCACCGGCTTGTTTGATTTGCTCAAGTGTGGCATCAAACAAGTCTTCAAGCCCGGAGGCCTTCACCTTTTTGGTGATGCCACAGTGGGCGTAAATATCGGAAATCTTACCTACGCTGACCACATCACCACCGGCTTCTTTAAGCTTGTCGAGCACGGTTTTTGATGGCGGCTCAACGGCATAGTCGCGACGGTTACCGGTACGGGCAAAGTCGCTTGGGCCGGTGCCAACAAATGGACGGGCAATTACGCGGCCGATGTTGTAAGGCTCAAGCTCTTCGCGGGCGATTTCACACAGGCGGTAGAGATTCTCAAGCCCAAAGCTTTCTTCGTGGCAGGCAATCTGGAACACGCTGTCGGCGGAGGTGTAGAAAATCGGCTTGCCGGTTGTCATGTGCTCCACGCCGAGCTCTTCGAGAATCGTGGTACCGGACGCGTGGCAGTTACCCAAAAAGTCAGTCAGACCAGCGCGCTCAAGAATTTTGTCGGTCAGTTCTTTCGGGAACGAATTGGTGTGGTCGCTGAAGTAGCCCCATTCGAACAGCACAGGAACACCGGCCATTTCCCAGTGACCACTGGGCGTGTCTTTACCTGAGCTGAGCTCCTGGCAATGACCGTAAGCGCCAATAATATCCACGTTATCGCCAAAACCCGCGGCAAAGCTGCCGGTGGCTTCTTTGCCCGCATGGCCAAGGCCCAGACGGCTTAAGTTTGGCAGTTTGAGCTCACCAGAGCGGCCCACGTCGGCCTTGCCCTCGGCGCACATTTTGGCGATATGACCAAAGGTGTTGGAACCGACATCGCCAAACTTGTCGGCGTCATCGGCAGCACCAATGCCAAAGGAGTCGAGCATCAGAATAATGGTACGTTTCATAACTTGTTCCCCTTACAGATCGCCGGCACGTACGTACTGGTAGATCTCAGGTGTTTTTTCAGGTTGTTTGTCGGCTATCTGGATAGCGCCGCGCACCGCACGGGCCGCTTCCTCAAAGGCTGCTTCAGATTGAGCATGGATAACCGCCAAGGGTGTGTCGCTATCGATTGCCTGGCCAAGGGCACAAACATTGGACAAACCGACACTGTAATCGAGCGCATCGCCGGGCTTGCGACGACCGCCGCCTAAAGTCACTACGGCCAGACCCAGTTCTCGGGTCACCATACTATAGGCAAAGCCTGAACGTTCTGCGTAAACCGGACGCACGATGGACGCCTTGGGCAGATACTTGTCGTAGCTTTCAACGAAGTCGGCTGGGCCACCGAGCCCTGCGACCATCTTGCCGAAAATCTCGGCGGCGCGGCCATTATCGAGCACGGCATTGAGCTTGCTGCGGGCGTCGGCCTCGCTTGAGGCGAGGCCTCCCAGCTGCAACATCTCGGCGCAAAGACCCATGGTCACTTCATAGAGGCGTGGATTGCGGTATTTGCCGGTCAAAAAGTCCACTGCTTCTTTGACTTCCAGCGCGTTACCGGCGCAGGAGGCAAGCACCTGATTCATGTCGGTGAGCAGCGCTGTGGTCTTGGTACCGGCACCGTTGGCAACAGCAGTGATGGAGCGGGCAAGTTCCAGTGACGCTTCGTAGGTCGGCATAAAGGCGCCGCTGCCCACTTTCACATCCATCGCCAGCGCATCGAGGCCTGCGGCGAGTTTCTTTGACAGAATCGAGGCAGTAATGAGCGAAATGGATTCAACGGTGGCGGTATTGTCACGAATCGAATAGAAGCGCTTGTCGGCAGGCACCAAATCACCTGTCTGACCGATAATCGCCACACCGGCTTCTTTCACGACCTTACGGAACAGCTCACTCGATGGCTCGGTCTGATAGCCGGGAATGGCATCAAACTTGTCCAGGGTGCCACCGGTGTGACCAAGGCCTCGGCCTGAAATCATCGGCACATAACCACCGCAGGCGGCGACCATGGGGCCAAGCATCAGCGAAATCACATCGCCAACACCGCCGGTACTGTGCTTGTCGATAACCGGGCCGTTCAGGCCCAGGCTGTCCCAATTGAGCACAGTGCCTGAGTCGCGCATGGCCGTGGTCAACGCAATGCGCTCATCCATGGTCATGTCATTGAAATACACCGCCATACCCAGCGCGGCAATCTGTCCTTCGGATACGCTGCCATCGGTAATGCCCTTAACGAAGAATTGAATTTCTTGGTTAGTGAGCGCATCACCGTTACGTTTTTTGCGAATAATCTCTTGTGCCAGAAACATACTGCTGTCTCCAAGAATGTCAGTGGCTTTCAGAATTCTACCAAAACCACCGACATTTCATCCTCTGGAACGCCAAAACTGTAAAAATATTACAAAGCCATATTAGCTAAAGATGAAGCTTACCGTTTCGACGCGGATCACAAATCCTGCCGTGGATCAGTAGCCCTGTGCACCTTTGGGTGCATCAGACAGCTCCAGGGTGTGCAGCAGGCTGCCAAGCAGGCTGGAGGCACCGAAACGGAAGGTACGCGGGGTTACCCAGTCTTCACCCAGAATACGGGCAGCAGTGCCAAGGAACTCAGCAGCAGCGGCAGCATCACGTACGCCACCGGCTGGCTTAAAGCCAACGGCACGGTTCTTTTCGGCAATCACGGTCAGCATGATTTCAGCCGCTTCCAGCGTGGCGTTTACAGGCACTTTACCGGTAGAGGTTTTGATAAAGTCAGCGCCGGCATCGATAGAGATTTCAGAGGCTTTACGGATGAGGGCTGGGTCTTTCAGCTCACCGGACTCGATGATGACTTTAAGGAGCACATCGTCACCGCACGCTTCTTTACAGGCCTTTACCAGCTCGAAACCAACGGTTTCATCGCCTTCCATCAGGGCGCGGTATGGGAATACCACGTCAACTTCATCGGCGCCGTAGGCAACGGCTGCGCGGGTTTCCAGCACGGCAATGGCGATATCATCGTTACCATGGGGGAAGTTGGTGACAGTGGCAATCTGGATATCTTCAGCATCCAATTCCATCAGGGTCTTGCGTGCGATAGGAATAAAACGGGGATAAATACAGATGGCGGCAGTGTGGCCGGCCGGGGTCACGGCTTTTTTACACAGTTCAATGACTTTCTCAGCGGTATCGTCATCATTCAGCGTTGTGAGGTCCATCAACTCAATGGCACGCTGGGCTGCTTTTTTAAGATCGCTCATAGTTGTTCTCCGAGACGTAATTCAATTGAAACAGAAATCGTGTCCAGGGCAACGCCTTGCGGTGGCAGGTTGTTCGAATAATTATGGCCGGGCCTTCAGGCGGTGCCTTATGCCTTTTCAGGGCATAGTTACAGGTATTCAGTGTCGATAATGTTTACCACGACTTGAATCCTTGAAGACCGGAAAGGGGAAACTGAGCGTTTCTGCTTTCCGCGAAAAATCCCTTTTAACGCGAGAGCTCACAAACCTTACTTAAACATGCTCTTGGGGATAAAACCATGCTTGAGTAAAGATTAAGACCTAAGCATTAAGTGTGGAGCCGTGCAGCGCACGGCTCCAACAGTACAATTAGAAGTTGTACTTGGCAGTGAAGATTGCTGCGTCGTGGTAAGCAGCAGTACCCAGCTTGTGATCAGCATAGCGATACTGCAGACCGAAGGTCAGCTGTTCAGTGGCAAGCCACCACAGAGACACGGCACCGTTCTGACCGGTAGACTTCAGAGTGTACTGAGTACCGTTGTTACGGAACTGGTCTTCACGAGCGAATTCAGTCTCGTGCCAGTTGGTAACCATGAACTTCTGGCTGCCCAGATCGAAGTTGTAGCCCAGTACCCAACCAGCCATGTAGCCGTTGAAACCTGAACCAGCGAAAGTTTGGTTTTCGTAGTGTACACCGAGGAATGGCTTGATCCAGAAACCTGAATCAGTGAACACGTCGTAGCTCACACCCACAACCAGGTTCTGGTCGAAGAAACCTTCAGCAGCCACAGTCAGGCTGTACAGGTGAGAGTATACGTTCCAGTTGCTGCTACCGATGTTGGCAGCGATAGAACCTTTGGCAGCGATACGGAAAGAGTCAGTAACTGGGTTACCGCTGAAATCGCGCTCGCTCTTGTTGATGTTTTCTGGGTTTTCCAGATCGATGAAGCCGTATACGTCACCCCAAGAGTAACCAGCGCCACCTTCCAGCTCCAGGTATACGAAGTCTTCTTTAGCGCCACCGTAACCGTTGTTAGAACGGTCTTCGGCTTTAGCAGTCCAGTCCAGGTAGTTAACGGACATGTTAGAGAAACCGTACAGCTGTTCAGCTTGTGCAGTACCAGCAGATACGGCGGCGAGAGTAGCGGCGGCAACAGCCATCATTTTAACGTTTTTCATCATCAACCCCATTTATTGGTGTTTGCTGCCTTTTGACAGCGTTTTTGTTTTGCCCGCGTATTTTACCTTGGCCGTGCTAAAGCACAATGGCTTTGGTGCTTATCGCGAACACAAAATTCTTATCTGTGAACAAAGTCGTAAACCGACCCCTAAACCCAGTTAACCAATTTTACAGTTGGCTTACACTGAGCCCCTCCGCAAGTGTAGAACACGGCGGTTAATGATTCAGGCTTTGTTCTATGGAAAATGGTTGAATTAACGAGGGCCCGGCCTGGCTGGCACGGGCCCCGTCAGGCACTTACAGTGCCAGGAACAGACCTGCGAGCGTCGCACTCATCAGGTTGGCCAGAGAACCGGCGATAACGGCACGGATACCCAGCTTGGCCAGATCGTGGCGACGGTTAGGCGCCATGGCACCCAGACCACCGAGCAGAATGGCGATAGAAGACAGGTTCGCGAATCCACACAAAGCGAAGGACACAATAGCCTTGGTACGGTCAGACATAGCAGCACCGGTTTCGGCCACTACCATACCGCCGTCAGCGATGTCTTTCAGGTATGGAGCAAAGTTCAGGTAGGCTACGAACTCGTTCACAACGATCTTCTGACCGATGAAAGAACCGGCAACCAGCGCTTCGTTCCAAGGAACACCGATGAGGAATGCCAGTGGCATGAAGATGTAACCGAGGATCAGTTCCAGAGTCAGACCTTCAACACCGAACCAGCCACCCACGCCACCGATGATGCCGTTGATCATGGCAATCAGACCTACGAAGGCGATCAGCATGGCGCCTACGTTCAGGGCCAGGTGCATACCAGAAGAAGCACCGGCAGCGGCTGCGTCCAGAACGTTGGCTGGCTTGTCAGGATCTTCTGGCAGCTCGTCCATTTCGTTCTTGGTCGAGTCGGTTTCTGGGTGCATCAGTTTAGCCATCAGCAGACCACCTGGAGCGGCCATGAATGACGCAGCAACCAGGTACTCAATTTTAACGCCCATAGAGGCGTAACCGGCCAGTACAGAACCCGCGATAGAAGCCAGACCACCCACCATGATGGCGAACAGTTCAGACTGGGTCATGGTTGGGATAAATGGACGTACAACCAGCGGAGCCTCGGTCTGACCTACGAAGATGTTCGCGGTAGCAGACATAGACTCGGTACGGCTGGTGCCCAGGGCTTTTTGCAGACCGCCACCGATGATACGGATAACCCACTGCATGATGCCCAGGTAGTACAGTACGGCAATCAGAGAAGAGAAGAAAATGATTACTGGCAATACGTTGATGGCGAAAATGAAGCCAACTTTGAACTGTGCCAGATCACCGAACAGGAAGTTGATACCGTTCTGACCGTAACCGATAACAGCAGACACACCGTCAGAAACTGACTTCAGGATGTCTTTGCCCCATGGTACATACAGAACGAAACCGCCGAAGGCAGCCTGGATCGCGAGTGCACCACCAACGGCGCGAACGCTGATTGCCTTTTTGTTATTGGAAAGGAGGAAACCTATTCCAAGTAGGACTGCTACGCCTACCAAGCTCATTAATATACTCATTAACCATCACCCTTTTGTTAACACTTTTTAGTTATGTTGTTAACCAACCTATTTCCGAGCAAAATTATACCTTAGCCTTTGCTGAAAATCGTCGTTTTGATCAAATTTTTGAACTTAAATTTCAACTGCTTAGCTACACAACGTATTGCGACATACACCTGTTTAAGTGAAAAAACCTACAGCTCAAACAGTTGCGTCACATTAGCCAACAGTCGTTCTGATATTAGAACATCGGATTTTTTTTGCAAATCCGCCACTTTGGTGATGATTTGAACAATTATCAGCGGAGAATTACGTCTTGAGTGGGAGGATTTTGGTGCCATGGCGGGCGAATCCGTTTCGCAAATGAAACTGTCTATCGGTAATTCAGCCACCACTTTATGCAGCTTACTTGCATCACCATTCAAAACCAGACCACCAATTCCCAGTTTAAAACCCAGCTCGATATAACGCCTGGCAATCTCCACACTGCCATAAAAGCCGTGGATAACTCCTTTACGCGGTAACTTATAACGGGAAAGCAACGACAGCAGTTCGTTGTGCGCCTTAACGCAGTGCAAAATGAGCGGCAGTTCAAGCTCAGCGGCAAGCTCAAGCTGCGCCTCCAACAGCGGCACTTGCCACTGCCAGTTATCAGCGCGGATTTTATCAAGCCCGCACTCCCCAATCGCGACCAGGCGCCGCTCGCCGCCAAGGCCGTAAAGCTGCGTTCTCAGCTGCGATACCTGCCCCGGCCAGTCTTCAGCAGCCCACCAGGGATGCACCCCCAGCGCAAATGGCCATTGGTAACTGTGTGCAATGTCAAGCTGGCGCGGCCAATGCTCGGGTGACACCCCGGGGATAATACAGGTATCGATATTGGCGCGTTTCATGTCGGCAACGAGCAGGTCCCGATCGGCATCAAACTCGGCAAAATCGAGATGAGCGTGGCTGTCGATAAGGCGGATCGTCGACATATCAGCGCACTTTTTTACAGGAAACAGCAGGCTCATCCGGCTCCAGATTAGCATTGCCGGTGAGAGCAGAATTGCCGGTGAGAGCAGAATTACCATTGCCGGTGAGCGCAGAATTATTCACATTTTCTGATGTTCGTCGCTCCAGCGGCGGGTCTTGCAGCCTCGGCGCGCAGCAGCGGCTATTTTCTGGGGTTAAGCCGAGGTTATCACACCAGTCGCAGTAAGCTTTCCAGCCCCTTTTTATCCAATCAAGCACCAGAGCCTCCTTTAATTGCTGCGCCCTATTCACGAATTTTAGCCAATAAAAAAGGCGGGAATTCCCGCCTTCATCAGCCCCGGATTAATGCTCCCGGGTCTTGGCAAACTGAACGTCCGGATAACGCTCGATGGACAGATTCAGGTTCACCATGGTCGGCGCGATGTAAGTCAGGTTATCACCGCCATCAAGTGCCAGGTTGACCGAGCACTTGCGCTTGAACTCATCCAGTTTACGCCCATCATCACAGTAAACCCAGCGCGCGGTGGCCACGTTAACCGCTTCGTAAATCGCTTCCACGTTGTACTCGGTCTTGAGGCGCGACACCACCACCTCAAACTGCAGCACGCCCACGGCTCCCACGATGAGGTCGTTAGTATCGAGCGGACGGAACACCTGCACCGCGCCCTCTTCCGACAGCTGCACCAGCCCTTTGAGGAGCTGCTTTTGCTTCAGTGGATCTTTAAGGCGAATACGGCGGAACATTTCCGGCGCAAAGTTGGGAATGCCGGTGAATTTCAAATCTTCACCCTGGGTGAAGGTGTCACCAATCTGAATGGTGCCGTGGTTGTGCAGACCGATGATATCGCCGGCAAAGGCTTCTTCGGCGCGCTCACGGTCACCGGCCATGAAAGTCACCGCATCGGAGATATTCACGGTTTTACCGATGCGAACGTGCTTCATCTTCATGCCCTGGGTGTATTTGCCCGACACAATGCGCATAAAGGCGATGCGGTCACGGTGCTTGGGATCCATGTTGGCCTGAATTTTAAACACGAAACCGGCAAACTTCTCTTCGCTGGCTTCGACGCTGCGCTCGCTGGTCTGACGCGGCATAGGCGCGGGGGCCCACTCGGTCAGGCCATCCAGCATATGGTCAACACCGAAGTTACCCAGTGCAGTACCAAAATAAACCGGAGTCAGTTCGCCGCTTAAAAACAGCTCTTTATCAAATTCGTTGGAGGCGCCGCGCACCAGCTCTAGCTCGTCACGCAGCTGCTCAGCAAAGTCACTGCCAACGGCGGTATCGAGCTCAGGGTTGTTCAACCCTTTGATAATACGCACATCCTGAATGGTGTGGCCGTGGCCGGTCTGATACAGAATGGTTTCATCGCGGTGCAGGTGATACACGCCCTTAAACAGCTTACCGCAGCCGATTGGCCAGGTGATGGGAGCACACATGATGTTAAGCTCGGTCTCGACTTCGTCAAGCAGCTCCATCGGATCGCGGATATCGCGGTCAAGCTTGTTCATAAAGGTCACGATCGGCGTGTCACGCAGACGGGTCACTTCCATCAGCTTGCGGGTTCGGTCTTCTACACCCTTGGCGGCGTCGATAACCATCAAACAGGAGTCCACCGCCGTCAGGGTGCGGTAAGTATCTTCCGAGAAGTCTTCGTGGCCAGGAGTATCAAGCAGGTTAACCAGACAGTCATTGTACGGGAACTGCATCACCGAGGTGGTCACCGAGATCCCACGCTCTTTTTCCATTTCCATCCAGTCGGATTTGGCATGCTGACCGCTGCCACGCCCCTTAACGGTACCGGCAGTTTGAATGGCGCGGCCGTGCAGCAGTACTTTTTCAGTAATGGTGGTTTTACCGGCGTCGGGGTGCGAAATGATGGCGAAGGTACGGCGTGAGGCCACTTCGGCAAGCAATGAGTTTGACATGTGCAGGTTTCTTTCAAGTAGCATCGCCGCCCGAAGGCGGCGATGGCGTGGATCTGATTGGCGGGTATTTTCGCCTATATTGGCGTCAAGTACAACGTTGAAGCCGCCTCAGGGGCGTGCAATCTCGGCGCCGGCCTCATTGGCCATACGGCCAAGCTCGACCCTGGCGTACCTGTGCTCGACAAAATCGTAGATGTTGGTGGCAAGCGCCAGACGAAAATAGCTGGCGGCTGACTCTTTACGCCCGGCAGCAACTTCCGCTTTGGCGATATAAAAATAGGCTTCACAAAGCCGCTCTGAATACTCTCTAGGATGATTCAGGCCCTGCTTGGCCTTTTCGAAAATCTGCGGCGCAGTTACTTTACCAAGATAGTAGTCGGCCATCACGGTGGCCCACTCGTCGTTATTGAGCGCCTGACGATGAGTCGCGAGGCGATTCAGCGCCGCTGGGCGGTCGGTTTCGGCGTCAATCAGGAAATACCACAGCGCCCGATAGCCATCTGCAGGATTACGGCGCAGGAACATATCCATGTCCGTCAGCGCAAGGTCGTTACGCTCGCCATAATAAAGCGCAATACCGCGGTTTAAGTAGGCATAGTCGTACTCGGGTTCAAGCTCGAGCACGGCATCAAAGGCCTCATAGGCATTGTCAAAGTCGCCTTCCTGGGTGTAGTAAATACCGAGGAAGTTATAGGCATCGGCGATATTGGGGCGAATTTTCAGCGCCTGGTGAAAGTCGAGCCGCGCCATCAGCCTAAGCCCAAGCGTGTCGTAAATCACGCCGCGCTCGTAGTACACCCGTGCCAATTGATCTTCGGTAAGTTCCATGGTGCCAAGCACTTCGTTAAGGCGTGCAAGGCTCACTTCGTGTTTGTAATCCGGCAGCAGCGGCGCGACCAGCAAGCGCCCGTCAGTACCACCGGCCGTCTTGTCCGCTGAGGTCGAAGCACAGCCCCCTGACAGCATTCCCAGGCCCAATACCACAGACACACACAACGCTTTGAGTTTACGCTCCATCCAACTCTCACCTTAACAACTTAAAACCCGAGCGGGCTGTAATGGCAACCATCATAGCAAGCCGCTCAGGTAGCCGCCATCGACCGTTGATATTTATTACAAAATGACCCATTCGGGCAATTTTGGGCAATAAAAAAGGAGATCCGAAGATCTCCTTTTTCAAATCAGACCAAATTACTCAGCGGCAGCTGGTGCTTTGGCTTCTTTGATAGACAGACGCACACGGCCCTGACGGTCAACTTCCATCACCTTCACGGTGACTTCCTGGTTCAGCTCCAGGTGATCAGACACGTTGGCAACGCGCTCATCACTGATCTGAGAGATGTGAACCAGACCATCTTTGCCAGGCAGGATGTTCACGAAGGCACCGAAATCAACGATACGGATAACCTTACCGGTGTAGATGCGGCCCACTTCCACGTCGGAAGTGATGGCTTCGATACGGCGGATTGCTTCACGGGTGGCTTCGCCACTGGTAGAAGCAATCTTCACGGTACCGTCATCTTCCAGCTCAATGGTAGTGCCGGTTTCTTCGGTCAGTGCACGGATAACCGCGCCGCCTTTACCAATCACTTCACGGATCTTCTCTGGGTTGATCTTGATGGTGGTGATACGTGGGGCGAAGTCAGAGATATCTGGACGGGCGCTGCCGATAGCCTGGTCCATCACGTTCAGGATGTGAACGCGGGCGCCGTAGGCTTGCTGCAGAGCAATTTCCATGATTTCTTTGGTGATACCTTCAATCTTGATGTCCATCTGCAGTGCAGTTACACCATCACGGGTACCGGCTACTTTGAAGTCCATGTCGCCCAGGTGGTCTTCGTCACCCAGGATGTCAGACAGAACTACGAAGTTGTCGCCTTCTTTTACCAGACCCATGGCGATACCGGCCACAGAAGTCTTGATAGGTACACCGGCATCCATCAGCGCCAGTGAAGTACCGCACACAGAGGCCATGGAAGAAGAACCGTTGGACTCGGTGATTTCAGATACCACGCGCACTGCGTATGGGAACTCTTCGGCAGATGGCATTACCGCGTTGATACCGCGCCATGCCAGTTTGCCGTGGCCGATTTCGCGGCGCTTAGGCGAGCCAACCATACCGGTTTCACCCACAGAGAAAGGTGGGAAGTTGTAGTGCAGCATGAAGCGGTTGGTGCGCTCGCCCATGATGGAGTCAATTTTCTGTGCATCACGCTCGGTACCCAGAGTCGCGGTAACCAGCGCCTGAGTTTCACCACGGGTGAACAGCGCAGAGCCGTGAGTACGTGGCAGTACGCCAGCCATCACAGACAGAGCACGGATCATGTCAGGCTCACGACCGTCGATACGTGGCATGCCGGCGATGATACGGCTGCGAACCACGTTCTTCTCGAGGCTACCCAGCAGATCGGCCGCTTCGCGTACGTTCACCTCAGGATTGGCTTCCTGCAGTTTGGCGATGGTGGCTTTTTTCACTTCACCAACGGCTTCGTAACGCTCTTGCTTGGCCATGATCTGGTAAGCGGCGGTCAGGCCTTCTTCGGCCAGCTCTTTGATTTGCGCAACCAGAGCTTCGTTCTTAACAGGTGCAGTCCAGTTCCAACGTGGCTTACCGGCTTCAGCGGCAAACTCTTTGATGGCGTTGATAACAACCTGCTGCTGATCGTGACCGTAAACCACGGCGCCCAGCATCACTTGCTCTGGCAGAGATTTGGCTTCAGATTCCACCATCAGTACAGCGCTCTGGGTACCGGCAACCACCAGATCCAGTTCGCTGCCAGCGAGCTCAGCGGCACCTGGGTTCAGCACGTACTCGCCATTCACATAACCCACGCGGGCAGCGCCCAGTGGACCGTTGAACGGAATACCAGAGATAGCCAGGGCAGCAGAAGTACCGATCATAGATACGATGTCCGGCTCAATCTGCGGGTCTACCGATACTACTGTGATGATGACCTGAACTTCGTTGGTAAAGTCATCAGGGAACAGAGGGCGGATTGGACGGTCGATGAGACGGGCAATCAGAGTTTCATCTTCAGATGGACGGCCTTCACGCTTGAAGAAACCACCGGGGATCTTACCAGCAGCGTAAGTCTTTTCCTGATAGTTCACGGTCAGCGGAAAGAAGTCACGGCCTGGGTCTGCTTCCTTTTTGCCCACAACGGTAACCAGTACTGTTGTGTCGCCCATGCTTGCCATTACGGCACCATCGGCTTGACGAGCGATTACACCTGTTTCCAGGGTGACTGTATGCTGACCATACTCAAAACTTTTTACGATAGGATTCACGTGACCCATTCCTTAATAAATGACCTTGAATTACGCGCGTAAGTATACTGCAATTCAAGCGGATAGTTAAAGAGCGTATTCTGGTGACAAGTCTGCAACTTTTCTCTAAAGTGGAAAGACGGACGAGGCTGGGTGCCTGCATAATAATTTCAGCTTACGCATTAATTTGCCCGGAAACTGATTGATGGCGACACGGTTCAAATCACTGACCTGGAAACAAACCAATCTCGTTGTTTTTACGGCGTTGTTCTTCGCTATTGCCATTTTTGTGGTCGAATTGGCCCTGATGGTTATCTCCACCCGCGATGGTCTCAGCGCCAATCAGCGGGAGCTGCTTGACTCAGTCGAGCAGCCGGCAGCCAACGCCGTATGGGCGCTCGATGATAACCTCGCCCGCCAGACCCTCGAAGGGGTGCTGAAAGTTGAGCATGTCGGCGCCTCGGTGATTGAGCTGGATGACGGCTCACTTTTTGTTTCGGTCAGCAATGACCAGCACAGCTACTCACCGTTTTTTAATGAGCTGAGCACCGAACTTTTCGGCGACTTGCGTGAAATATCCCGCCCGCTTTACCGGCCGCTTTATTTTGAAGGTTCGCGCCAGCAGCAGCTTATCGGTACTCTGACGATTTTTTATGATACCCAGGAGCTTGCCAACACCCTGTTTGGTCAGCTGAAGGTCAGCTTTTTCGCCACTCTGGCGCGGGCACTGCTGCTTACCCTGGTGTTATCCATCGTGTTCCACCGTTTTTTGACCCAGCCAATCGCCAGTATCAGCGAAGCCATTGACCGGATTGAGCCCGAATCGCCGGATGAAAACCTGCTGCCGGTGTCCGAGTCCCACAAAGACGATGAACTGGGTTTGGTGACCACCAAGCTTAATCAAATTTTGCTGCAGTTTGGCCAGACCCAGAGCAAGCTGAGAAAAATGGCAACCCGCGATCCGCTCTCCGGCCTGCCAAACAGAACTCTGCTGCTGGAAACCATTGCCGTGACCATTCAGCGCGCCCGGGTGCATCGCCGCTCCTTTGCACTGCTGTTTATCGACCTTGACCGCTTTAAAAACGTCAACGATTCCCTCGGCCACGCCATTGGCGATCAGTTTCTTGCCCGTATTGCGCGGCTGCTTGAGCGCATCGTTGGCGATAAAGGCACAGTCGCGCGCCTCGGGGGCGATGAGTTTGTGATCCTTGCCGATGAAATCAACAGCGCGGACATGGCGGCGGATTTTGTCGATAAGCTCCTTATCCAGCTAAACAACCCGATTCAACTTGGCGAGCACTCAATTCACCCGGCGGCGTCGGTGGGCATTTCCCTGTATCCGGAAGACGGCCACAGCGCCGAAGATCTTATCCGCCACGCCGATATCGCCATGTATGCCGCCAAGGCATCGGGCTCAAATCAATGGGCGTTTTTCAAACATCAGATGACCGAGCGCGCGGCCGTTCGCCTGCGCACCGAAGCATCACTACATGATGCGCTGAAAAACGATGAGTTTTTACTGCACTTTCAGCCCAAGCTCGATTTGAACACCGGCCGTTTGATGGGATGCGAGGCGCTAATTCGCTGGCAAAAAGATGGCCGCTTAATCAGCCCCATGTCCTTTATTCCGGTGGCGGAAGAGACCGGCATTATCGTGCCTATTGGCCGCTGGGTACTGGAGCAAAGCTGTAAGACCCTGCGCCACTGGCAAAAGCAGTACAACGTGGCGATTCCCATCGCCGTGAACGTGGCGTCACAGCAATTTGCCGACGCAAGCCTGGTGCCCGACATCAAACAGATGGCGCTGCGTTATCAGATTCAGCCTGAGCTTCTGGAAATTGAAATCACCGAAACATCGCTGATGGCCGACGTAGAGGCCGCCATCGTTAAGCTTGAGCAGCTCAAGAACGCCGGTTTCGGGATTGCGGTGGATGACTTTGGCACCGGCTATTCGTCGCTGTCGTACCTGCGCCACCTGCCAATTACCACCATGAAGATTGACCGCTGCTTTGTGTCAGATTTGCCCAACGACAGCGCCATTGCATCCACCATTCTGATGCTCGGTAAGCAACTTGATTTGAAGATTGTCGCCGAAGGCATCGAAAACGATTCGCAGCTTGAATGGCTCAAGAAATCAGGCTGTCCAATTGGTCAGGGCTTCTATTTCAGCCCGCCGCTGTCGCTGGAAGAGTTTGAGCAGAAGTATATTGCCGGTAACACGGCCGCTATCCACGATATTCGCGGTTAAGCAGATTTGGGTGTGAGCGAACCTGAAGATTAATGGCGTGGGCAGATGGCGCGGCATTGCCGTCAACCTCAACTACAGCCGGCAGATCAAACTCTCGCTCAGCTCAAAAAACCGTCAGATCAAACAAGCCTGAACGCTTAATAGCACACAAAAGAACGCGAAAAAAAGACATGAAAAAAGGAGGCAGTTGCCTCCTTTCTTCATTAGACCACGTAGCTGATTAGCGACGCAGACCCAGTTTCTGGATCAGAGCGTTGTAACGCACTGCATCAGAACGGTGCAGGTAAGACAGCAGCTTACGACGTGAGCTAACCATACGCAGCAGACCACGACGTGAGTGGTGATCGTGTACGTGGGCCTTGAAGTGATCCTGCAGGTGGTTGATCTGAGCAGTCAGCAGAGCTACCTGAACTTCGGTAGAGCCGGTGTCGTTTTCGCCACGGCCAAACTCAGCCAGGATTTTTGCTTTAGCTTCAGTACTTAGTGACATGAATATCTCCAAAATATCAGTAGATTGTCCCAGCCGATCACTAACTCAGCCGGGAGGACGCGATATTTTAGCCACATTCCCCCGACCAAGCAACCGATTTAAGCCTCGTCCAGTGTGAATACCACAAGCCGCTTTGGAGCAAGCAGTCCATCCTGATTCAGCTGGCCAATACCGGCAAAGAGTCTCGCCTCACCAAGGGTAATACGCACCAGAGTATCGGCCGGTACATCAGCCACCCGCACCGGGTTACCATTCATCAGATAACCACACATGGCGTCGGGGACATTCACCTCGGGCAAATCACCTACGGCGGTATCCATCGGCAGCAGCAACGGGTCAAGGTAGTGCTGTGGCTCCAGCCCTTCCTGCAACGCTTTGGCGGCCAGCGCCTCGAGCGCTTCGATGGTAATGATGCGCTCAAAAGGGTAGCCAGCAACGCCGGTACGACGCAGCATAATCACGTGGGCGCCACAGCCGAGCATCTCACCCAAATCATCGATGATGGTGCGGATGTAGGTGCCTTTGGAGCAGTGGATGTCCAGCGTGAGCTCATCACCTTCAAGGGAGATAAAGTTAAGTTCAAATACCGTGATAGGCCGCGCTTCGCGGGGCACTTCCTTGCCCTCACGGGCATACTTGTACAATGGCTGGCCCTGATATTTGAGCGCCGAGTACATGGAAGGCACCTGCAGCGTGTCGCCGCGAAAGTGATCAAGCGCTGCATCGAGCGCTTCGCGGGTAAAGTTAAGCGGCCGGGTACTTATCACCTCACCATCGGAATCGCTGGTGTCGGTGCGCTCGCCAAGCTTGGCAGTTACCAGATAACGTTTATCGGCATCCAAAAGATGCGATGAAAACTTGGTGGCCTCACCCAAGCACACTGGCAGCATGCCGGTAGCGAGTGGGTCAAGCGCGCCGGTATGCCCTGCCTTGGATGCGTTAAACAGCCGCTTAACCCGCTGCAGGGCATGGTTTGAACTCATGCCGGTGGGCTTATCGAGCAGCACTATGCCGTCGATATTGCGCCCTTTACTGCGCCGCGCCATCAGTCTTCACCGTGCTCGCCGTCGTCATCGCCGTGAGCCTTTTTGGCCTCATCGTCGCGAATAACCTTGCTGACGAGGTTTGACATACGCATACCTTCAATCAGGGAGGCGTCGTAGATAAAACGCAGTTCAGGCATAACGCGCAGCTTCATGCGGCCAGCCACCAAAGTGCGGGCGAAAGGCGCGGCGGCGTTAAGGGCTGCCAGCTTGTCTTCAATCGCCTTCGGGTCTTCTTCGAAGAAGGTGACGTAGACTTTGGCGTGGCTCAAATCGCGGGAAACATCCACATCGTTGACTGTCACCATGCCGATACGGGGATCTTTCATATCCCGCTGCAGCACAAAGGCCAGCTCCTGTTGCAGTTGCTGACCGATGCGACGGGTACGACTAAATTCTTTTGCCATAATTGCTTACCATAAAATCAACAAGGGCGGCCTAAGCCGCCCTTTCGTTGTTAGAGTGTCCGTGCGACTTCGATAGTTTCGAACACTTCGATTTGGTCGCCAACGCGAACATCGTTGTAGTTCTTAACGCCGATACCACACTCCATGCCGTTGCGGACTTCGTTAACGTCGTCCTTGAAGCGGCGCAGAGACTCAAGTTCACCTTCGTAGATCACCACGTTGTCACGCAGTACGCGGATTGGCGCGCTGCGTTTAACGATACCTTCGGTAACCATACAGCCGGCGATGGCGCCAAGCTTAGGCGACTTGAACACGTCACGCACTTCGGCCAGACCGATGATCTGCTGTTTGAACTCAGGCGACAGCATACCGCTCATGGCAGCGCGCACTTCGTCAATCAGGTCGTAGATCACGCTGTAGTAGCGCAGATCAACGGCTTCAGATTCGATGGTCTTACGGGCCTGAGCGTCGGCACGTACGTTAAAGCCTACCATGATGGCGTTCGAGGCGGCAGCCAGGGTCGCGTCGGTTTCGGTCAGTGCACCAACGCCAGAGGCGATGATGTTAACCTTAACTTCGTCGGTAGACAGCTTACGCAGCGAGTCGGTGATGGCTTCGAGCGAACCCTGCACGTCGGCCTTGAGCACGATGTTGAGTTCCTGCACTTCGCCTTCGGTCATGTTGGCAAACATGTTCTCGAGCTTGGACTTCTGCTGACGCGCCAGTTTCACGTCGCGGAACTTACCCTGACGGTACAGTGCCACTTCACGGGCTTTACGCTCGTCGCGAACTACGGTGGCTTCGTCACCGGCAGAAGGTACGCCAGACAGACCCAGGATCTCTACCGGAATAGATGGACCGGCTTCCTGGATAGAGTGACCGTTCTCATCCTTCATGGCACGAATCTTACCGTACTCAAGACCACACAGAACGATGTCACCGATACGCAGTGTACCTTCCTGAACCAGGATGGTCGCTACCGGACCGCGGCCCTTGTCGAGCTGAGATTCGATAACCACACCGGCGGCCATGCCATCACGTACGGCTTTGAGTTCCAGTACTTCGGCCTGCAGCAGGATAGATTCCAGCAGCTCGTCCACGCCCATACCTGTCTTGGCAGACACGTAACAGAACATGTTTTCACCGCCCCAATCTTCCGACATTACGCCGTGCTGAGACAGTTCACTCTTCACGCGGTCGATATCGGCTTCTGGCTTGTCCATCTTGTTCACAGCGACAATCAAAGGCACGTTACCGGCCTTGGCGTGCTGGATAGCTTCGATGGTCTGTGGCATTACGCCGTCGTCGGCGGCCACTACCAGAATTACGATGTCAGTTGCCTTGGCACCACGGGCACGCATGGCGGTAAACGCCGCGTGACCTGGGGTATCCAGGAAAGTGATCATGCCGTTTTCGGTTTCTACGTGGTAGGCACCGATGTGCTGGGTAATACCACCGGCTTCACCGGCCGCTACCTTGGTGCGGCGGATGTAGTCGAGCAGAGAGGTCTTACCGTGGTCAACGTGACCCATGATGGTCACAACCGGAGCACGGTCTTCTTTCTTGCTGTCTTCATCGCGGTCAGACAGTACCTGATGCTCCAGCTCGTTTTCACGCAGCAGAACAACCTTGTGGCCCATCTCCTCGGCAACCAGCTGAGCAGTTTCCTGATCCAGCACCTGGTTGATGGTTACCATAGAGCCCATCTTCATCATCGCTTTGATGATTTCAGTGGCTTTAACGGCCATCTTCTGGGCCAGCTCAGACACAGTCACAGTCTCGCCAATACGCACGTCACGGGCTACAGCAGCCACAGGCTTGTTAAAGCCGTGGGCCATAGATTCTGGCGTGCTCTTGTACTTCATGTGCTTTTCACGGCCTTCACGGGCGTCTTTGCCACCACGCTTGGACTTGGTCTGAGTCTTGTTGCGGTTACGACGACCACGCTTTTCATCATCCAGATCAGCACTGTCTTCGGCAGCGCGGGCTACCTTGGAAGTGGTGACGTGGTGATCGCTGTAGCGCTCAGCATCGAGACGACGACGCTCTTCTTCGGCCCAGCGGCTTTCGTTTTCTTCAGCCAGCTTACGCGCCTTTTCTTTGGCGGCAGCCGCTTCTTCGTCCGCCTTGCGCTTGGCAGTTTCTTCCTGCTGCGCTTTCAGACGGGCAGCTTCAGCGCGAGACTCTTCAGTCTCAACCACTTTGGCTGGGTCTTTGGCTACGGCCTTGGCGTCAGCTTCAGCTTTGGCCTTGGCTTTGGCCTTGGCTTCTGCATCGGCTTTGGCTTTCGCCTCAGCGTCGGCTTTCGCCTTGGCAGCGGCTTCTGCGTCGGCTTTGGCCTTGGCAGCCGCTTCGGCCTGCGCACGGGCTTCTTCTTCAGCCTTCAGGGCTGCTTCATTGCCATCACGCTTAACAAAAGTACGGGTCTTACGCACTTCAACCTTCACGTCCTTGGACTGGCCACCGCTGGATACACTCAAGGTGGACACAGTCTTGCGCTGCAGGGTCATTTTGGTTGGCTGGGCATCGCCACCGTGTTGCTTCTTGAGATAATCAAGCAGCTGTTGTTTTTCAGATTCAGTAACACTGTCTACCTTGGATTTTTTAATCCCGGCTTCGGCGAACTGTTCTATCAGTCGCTCAACAGTTTTGCCAACTTCGTTGGCCAATTTTTCTACCGTCATGTCCGTCATTGGATACCTCCCCTGTTGATCGACTTAAGACTCTTCGCCAAACCAACAGATGTTACGGGCGGCCATGATCAGCGCACCGGCTTTCTCTTCTGTCAATTCTTCTATTTCGATCAAATCATCAATGCCTTGTTCGGCTAAATCTTCCAGTGTTACCACACCACGGCTGGCAAGAACGAACGCCAGGTGACGCGACATACCATCCAGATTCAGCAGCTCTTCGCTCGGCTCAGCGCCGTCCAGGGCTTCTTCTGAGGCCAACGCACGGGTAGAGATAGCTGCTTTGGCGCGTTCGCGCAGAGCTTCAACGATATCCTCGTCAAAACCATCAATAGACAGCAACTCGGCTACGGGTACGTAAGCCACTTCTTCCAGTGAGGTGAAGCCTTCATCGGCCAGCACCTGAGCAAAATCATCATCGATGTCCAGCGCATTCATGAACAGTGCCTTCACCTTGGCGCTTTCGGCCTGGTGCTTGGCATTCATGTCAGCCACTGTCATCACATTCAACTCCCAACCGGTGAGCTGAGTCGCCAGACGTACGTTCTGGCCACTGCGGCCGATGGCCTGAGCCAGCGATTCCGCTTCCACGGCGATATCCATGGAATGGTTGTCTTCATCAACTATGATGGACGCCACATCGGCAGGTGCCATGGCGTTGATCACAAACTGAGCCGGGTTATCGTCCCACAGCACGATGTCCACACGCTCGCCACCGAGTTCGTTGGAAACGGCCTGCACACGGGCACCACGCATACCAACACAGGCACCGATTGGGTCGATGCGACGGTCGTTGGATTTCACCGCAATTTTAGCGCGGCTGCCTGGGTCACGGGCTGCGCCCATTACCTGGATCATCTCGTCGGCAATTTCCGGTACTTCAACACGGAACAGCTCAATCAGCATCTCAGGCTTGGTACGGGTAAGGTACAGCTGAGCACCACGGGCCTCTGGGCGTACTGCATACAGCAGCGCACGCACACGGTCACCCGGGCGGAATGATTCGCGGGAGATCAGGTCTTCTTTGTACAACACGCCGTCAGCGTTGTTACCAAGGTCAACCACCACGCTGTCGCGGTTGGTTTTCTTCACCACACCTGTGATGATCTCGCCTTCTTTGTCGAAGAACTGTTCAACCACCTGTGCACGTTCGGCTTCGCGCACTTTCTGCACGATAACCTGCTTGGCAGTTTGAGTGGTGATACGGTCAAATACCACTGACTCGATTTCATCTTCAATAAACTCGCCCACCTGAATTTCAGGATCTTCATAACGGGCGGCTTCGAGGGTGATTTCGCGGTATGGGTTTTCCAGCGCCTGGCCGTGGTCTTCAACCACCATCCAGCGACGGAAAGTTTCGTAGTCACCGGTCTTGCGATCGATGGACACACGAACGTCGATATCACCTTCGTACTTTTTCTTGGTAGCCGTGGCCAGTGCGGTTTCCAGCGCCTCAAAAATCTTTTCACGCGGAACGGCTTTCTCGTTGGAAACCGCCTCAGCGACCAGCAGAATCTCTTTATTCATCGTCTTGCCTCGTTCACCTTGAAACCATCAAAACTTCGCAATAATGTTGCCTTTGCGGATATTGTCCAGGGCAACGACCAACATTTTGCCATCGACTTTGATGGTCAACATCTGGCCTTCAACCTTGTCGATAACGCCTTTCAAATTGCGGCTGCCTTCCACCGGCATGGTCAGCTGCACTTTTACGTCTTCACCGACATAACGCGCATATTGCGCAGCGTTGAACAGCGGGCGATCAAGCCCGGGTGAAGACACCTCAAGGGTAAATTCGTGGGAGATAGGATCCTCTACATCGAGGATGGCGCTGATCTGCCGACTGGACTCAGCACAGTCGTCCACGGTAATGCCCTTTTCGCTGTCGATATAAACACGCAGGATAGAATGCTTACCGGCCTGCACATATTCGATGCCCCACACCTCGTAGCCCAGGGCTTCGACAGCGGGTGTCAGCATCTCTGCCAGTCTGGTTTCCAATGTCGCCAAGGTAACCCCCAAAAAAACAAAAAAGGGCTTAAAGCCCCAGTAACTGTGCTGCAAAAACAGCAGCGGATCTGAAAGTCCATATAACAAAAAACCCCGTAATCACGAGGTCATTGCTACTAAGAACCTGTTTTCAGTACCGAATTCTTCCGTAAATTCGAAACCGGGAGCTGGTTGCGGGGGCCGGATTTGAACCGACGACCTTCGGGTTATGAGCCCGACGAGCTACCAGGCTGCTCCACCCCGCGTCAACTGCTGCAAGTATATTGGCTAAGCCTTTCACTTGCAATGACTGATGTCTAAGTTGCGACTATCAATCTATCGAAATTGGTGCCGAGGGCGGGACTTGAACCCGCACGTCCTAAGGACACAGCCACCTCAAGGCTGCGCGTCTACCAATTTCACCACCTCGGCGAATCTTGCTAATCAGTCAGGGATTTTAGTCTCTGACTTTTCGGTTTGCTGAACTTCCTGAGCGGCAGGTTCAGAACCGATGTTGTTCCACTTATCTTCCTGTTTTACATGATGCGCACTCAGGTTGCCGATGATCAGGCTCAGAGTGAAAAACGCAACTGCCAGGATTGCTGTGGAACGGGTCAAAAAGTTACCAGAACCACTTGAACCAAACAGGGTAGCTGATGCACCGGCACCGAAAGATGCTCCCATGTCAGCCCCTTTACCTTGCTGGATGAGGATCAGACCAATCAGTCCGAGTGCCACCAACAAGTAAATAACTATCAGTACTTCGTACATATCATGCGCTCATTGCTATGGAACACAGGGTTAAAAACTCGGTCGAGTTTAAACTGGCTCCGCCAATCAGTCCACCATCAACATCAGGTTGGGCAAACAAATCTGCCGCGTTACTCGGCGTCACACTGCCACCGTAAAGAATCCTGATATTTTCCCCAATGAAGGGGGACACTTCAGAGAGCCTTCTGCGAATAAACGCATGAACTTCCTGGGCCTGCTCTGGTGTAGCGCTTTTACCTGTCCCTACTGCCCACAGGGGCTCGTAAGCGATAATTGCATTATCAAAAGCCATGGTGCCGTTCTTTTCGATCACCACATCCAACTCTTCAGCAATCACTTCAAAAGTGCGTCTTGCTTCTCTCGCTGGACCGGATTCACCCACACACAGTATCGGTGTCATTCCGTGCTTTTGAGCGGCGGCGAACTTTTCTGCGACTATGTCACTGGTTTCACCATACATCCTACGCCGCTCTGAATGTCCGACTATTACATATCGGCATCCGGAATCTTTTAGCATCTGCCCGGATATTTCACCGGTGTAGGCACCAAAGTCATGCTGACTGAGGTTTTGCGCCCCCATTCGAACCAGACAGCCATTTAAGGCTTCCTTGTTCGCTTCAAGCAGTTGCCTGACGCTTTCTAGGTATATCGTTGGCGGACACAGCACAACTTCCGCTGAATCGTTTTGGAGCTTTACGGCAAACTTGGTGAAGAGTTCCTGAGCCAGCTTCGCGCTGCCATTCATCTTCCAGTTACCTGCTACCATTGGACGTCTGAGTGCCATCACCATCTCCCCTGAAAGCGAGGCGAATAATAACGAACAGATTTATAAGTTACAACACCTATTTTCGCTTTTTTGCCAAAAACAGGCTCGAGTGATTACTTTTTATTCCAGCGAGCCTGTTTTTGTTCAAAATACGCGCTAAGTTACTAAAACTTATACATTAACGCTTTTACACTGCGGCTTTTACCGCATCGGCAATCGCGTTGGCAAGACGGGTCACCATGGCCTCATCCTCGCCTTCAACCATCACCCGCAGTAAAGGCTCGGTGCCGGACTTACGCAGCAGCACCCGGCCGCGCTCGCCAAGCTCTCGCTCAACTTCAGCAACCTTGGCCGTTACGCTGTCGGCTTCCAGCGGATTTTTATCCCCTTCAAAGCGCACATTTACCAGCACCTGGGGGAACATCTTCAGCTTTTCAATCATCTGCCCCAGATCTTTGCCAGAGCGGCACATGGCAGCGAGCACCAGAATGCCCGCGACTATGCCGTCGCCTGTGGTGCCATGGTCAAGATTAAGAATGTGGCCTGAGTTTTCACCGCCGATGCGCCAGCCATGCTCTTTGAGCAGCTCCAGCACATAACGGTCACCCACCTTGGAGCGGGCAAAAGGAATACCTTCGTCCTTAAGCGCCAGTTCAAGTCCGAGGTTTGCCATCAGGGTGCCAACCACACCGCCTTTAAGCACACCGCGCTCTTTGGCATCCAGCGCCAGGATATAGAGAATTTGGTCGCCATCGACGATTTGACCATCGCGGGTTACCATCATAATACGGTCGCCATCACCATCAAGGGCGATACCGAGGTCAGCCTTAACCTCAAGCACCTTGTCACGGATAGCCGCCATAGAGGTGGCGCCACACTTATCGTTGATGTTGACGCCATTGGGCTCAATACCAATGGCCACCACCTCAGCGCCGAGTTCACGGAACACCGCTGGCGCTATGTGGTAAGTGGCACCGTGGGCACAGTCGACCACGATTTTAAGGCCACTTAAGGTCAGCTCAGCCGGAAAGTTACCTTTGCAATACTCGATATAACGGCCACGGGCATCATCGATACGGGACACTTTACCCAGATGCTGCGACTCGGCGCACTCGAGCGGCTTTTCAAGCTCAGCCTCAATGGCAAGTTCAATGGCATCATCAAGCTTGCTGCCATCGGTGGAGAAGAACTTGATGCCATTGTCATAATAAGGATTGTGGGAAGCGCTGATGACCACCCCTGCCTCGGCGCGGAAAGTACGGGTAAGATAAGCCACCGCCGGCGTAGGCATAGGCCCCATCAAGAGCACATTAAGACCGGCAGCGGAAAAACCCGCTTCCAGCGCAGACTCAAACATATACCCTGAAATACGGGTATCTTTTCCTATGATCACCTTTTTGGTGCCTGTACGGGCAAGCACCCTGCCAGCGGCCCAACCGAGTTTCAGCGCAAGTTCAGGCGTCATTTGCCCTGAACCCACCTTGCCACGGATGCCGTCGGTTCCAAAAAATTTACGTTCTGACACTCTCTACCCCATTTCTTTACCGACCTCACGGCCGGTGAATCGACTGTGCCGTAACATCCTGTGTTACAGCTGCTTGTAGTTCCGGGTTGCCTCAAGCACCTTGAGGACGTCTGCCGTCTGTGCGACATCATGGACCCGAAGAATGTTGGCACCTGCCTGTGTGGCGAGCATCGCACCGGCAAGACTGCCGGCGAGGCGTGAGGTCGCATCCCGCCCAAGGAGATTGCCAAACATGCTCTTGCGGGATAATCCCGCAAGGAGCGGTAAATCAAAGCGTTCAAACTCGCCGAAACGGGCGAGCAACTCATAGTTATGTGCCAGGGTTTTACCAAAACCAAACCCCGGATCAAGAATAATCTGCGCCCGCGGGATCCCGGCGTCAACACAGGCCGCAATCCTCTGCTCAAAAAACGCGCACACATCCGCAATCAGCTCGCCGTAGCTTGGGTTGTGCTGCATAGTGCGCGGCTGTCCCTGCATATGCATAAGGCATACCGGCAAACCGGATGCGGCCGCAGCCGCAAGGGCGCCTTCTTCCTGCAGCGCACGAACATCATTAATAAGGTGAGCGCCGGATTTGACGGCCTCAGCCATGACCGCCGCTTTACTGGTATCCACCGACACCCACACATCATGGGTTTTGGTGACGTACTCGACCAAAGGGATAACCCGCGCGAGCTCTTCATCAAGCGACACCTCGGCCGCCCCCGGGCGGGTTGACTCGCCGCCAATATCAATGATGGCCGCGCCTTCGGCTATCAGCTTATCGGCATGATCGCAGGCCGCTTCGATGGCATTAAAGCGGCCACCGTCGGAAAAGGAATCCGGGGTCACGTTCAAAATCCCCATAATGACCGGACGACTCAGGTCCAGCACTTTATCCCGTGCGTTAAGGCTAAACACTTCCACTCCTTAAACAAGAAAACCCCGAGAAACGGGGTTTTCCTTTCAACTATAAAGACGCAATGCCATCAGTGTTTGGTCACAGGCTCGTCGTCGGCCTTGATATCGGCAACCGGCTCGGCGTCCGCTTCGACCACAGGCTCAGCATTGTTACCTTTGCCGCCCTTGTCGCCATTGTTGTCGTCGCGCTGCCAATCGGCAGGCAGACGTACTTCACGGCGCTCCATCAAATCTTCAATCTGACGAGAGTCAATGGTTTCGTACTTCATCAGCGCATCTTTCATGGCATGCAGAATGTCCATGTTATCAACCAGCAGCTGATGGGCACGGTCGTAGTTACGGTCGATGATGACTTTCACTTCGGCGTCAATCAGCGCAGCGGTATCGTCTGACATGTGCTTGGCTTTTGCCATGGAGCGACCAAGGAACACTTCACCTTCTTCTTCGGCATACAGAAGCGGGCCGAGTTTGTCGGAGAAGCCCCATTGGGTCACCATGTTACGGGCAATTGAAGTCGCGTACTTGATGTCCTGCGAGGCGCCGGTAGATACCTGATCAGTACCATAGATAAGCTCTTCGGCAAGACGGCCGCCATAGGCTACCGAAATTTTGCTTTCAAGCTTGCGACGGCTCTGGCTCACCGCGTCAGCTTCCGGCAGGAAGAAGGTCACGCCGAGGGCGCGGCCGCGCGGGATAATGGTCACCTTGTGCACCGGATCGTGCTCAGGCACCAGATAACCTACAATCGCATGGCCAGCTTCGTGATAGGCGGTCATTTCTTTTTCAGCTTCTGACATCACCATGGAGCGGCGCTCGGCGCCCATCATGATCTTGTCTTTAGCGCGCTCAAACTCTTCCATGCTCACTACACGGCGATTGCCACGGGCCGCAAACAATGCTGCTTCGTTCACCAGGTTGGCAAGGTCAGCACCGGAGAAGCCTGGAGTACCACGGGCGATAACGCTGGCTTTGACATCTTCTGCCAACGGCACTTTACGCATATGCACTTTCAGGATTTGCTCACGGCCACGCACATCCGGCAGACCGACCACAACCTGACGGTCAAAACGGCCGGGACGCAGCAGCGCCGCATCGAGCACGTCCGGACGGTTGGTCGCGGCAATCACGATAATGCCTTCGTTGCCTTCAAAGCCGTCCATCTCAACCAGCATCTGGTTCAGGGTCTGCTCACGCTCATCGTGACCACCACCGAGACCGGCGCCGCGCTGACGACCTACGGCATCGATTTCGTCGATGAAGATGATACAAGGGGCTGATTTTTTGGCCTGTTCGAACATGTCGCGTACGCGGGATGCACCCACACCGACGAACATTTCCACGAAGTCAGAACCGGAAATAGTGAAAAACGGCACCTTGGCTTCACCGGCAATCGCCTTGGCGAGCAGGGTTTTACCTGTACCCGGTGGGCCAACCATCAGCACGCCGGTAGGAATACGGCCACCCAGTTTCTGGAATTTGGTGGGGTCGCGCAGATAATCCACCATTTCCTTCACTTCTTCTTTGGCTTCATCACAGCCAGCCACATCGGCGAAGGTGGTCTTAATCTGGTCTTCGCTCATCAGCTTGGCTTTGCTCTTGCCAAAGGACATAGCGCCTTTGCCACCGCCGCCCTGCATCTGACGCATGAAGAAAATCCACACGGCAATCAGCAGCAACATCGGGCCAAAGTTAAAGAAAATGCTGAGCAGCGTGCTGGTTTCAGGCGTCTCTTCACCTTTCATGGTCACGCCTTTACGGTCCAGATCGTTAATCAGATCCTGATCGTACATTGGCATTACAGTAGTGAACTTTTCACCGGTACGCTTTTGACCATCGATGGTGCGTTGATCGTTTTTGATTTCGATCGAGGCAATTTGTCCGGCACGGACATCATCCAGGAAAGCGGAATAATCCAGCTTCTGCGACGAGGTAGAAGTGGGGGAGTAACCCTGGAAAACCGACATCAGCACAACGGCGATAACGACCCAGAGAATGAGGTTTTTTGCCATATCACTCAAATTAGTAGACCTCTTTAAAGTCTTTCAAAGCTAAGCGTCAGGTTACTACAACTTGTAACCTGTTGCCACCAGATAGACCTCACGGGAACGCGCCCGTGATGAGTCCGGTTTACGGGTTTTAACGACTTTGAAAGCCTCCCTGACCGCTTTCATATACTCATCAAAGCCCTCCCCCTGAAAGACTTTGACAGCAAAGCTGCCATTGGGCGCCAATACCTGATGACACATGTCGAGTGCCAGTTCCACCAGATACATTGCGCGTGGCTGATCAACGCCGTCCGAACCACTCATGTTCGGTGCCATATCAGACAGCACCACATCCACTTTTTCATCCCCTACCCGGTCAAGGAGGGCGTTAAGCACCGCCTCTTCCCGAAAATCCCCCTGCAGGAAGTCAACGCCTACAATGGGATCCATCGGCAGGATATCACAGGCAATCACCTTGCCCCTATCACCTACAAGTTTGACAGCGACCTGCGACCAGCCCCCAGGTGCGGCACCCAGGTCCACCACGGTCATGCCGGGCTTAATCAAATGATCCTTTTCCTGCAGTTCTTCCAACTTGAAAGCGGCACGGGAACGTAAGCCCCGTTTTTGAGCCAATTTCACATAATGATCATCGAAGTGCTCCTGCATCCAACGGGTGGAGCTGGCAGAACGTTTTTTAGCTGTCATTAAAAATCCGCGACAATGAGAGTTACACAAGGGCTATATAAGGGTAGAATACCCAACTTTCAACAGTAACTCAGCAAAAGTTGGTATAAATGAACCTGACGACCAAACAGAAACAGCATCTCAAAGGACTGGCGCACGATTTAAAGCCGGTGGTGCTGCTCGGGGCCAATGGCCTTACCGAGGGAGTGCTGGCTGAAATCGACGGAGCCCTGAATCACCACGAACTCATCAAGGTGAAAGTGGCTTCCAGCGATCGCGAAATGAAAAACGCCATCGTTGACGCCATTGTACGTGAAACCCAGGCAGCCAAAGTGCAGCTTATTGGGCACGTGCTGGTGCTGTATCGCCAGTCCGAAGAGCAAAAGATTGCCCTGCCAAAGGCGCGTTAATCTTTTGCCGGGTCGATGGTAAAGCCATCGACGCTTAGACAAAAAAGCCGCATCACTGCGGCTTTTTTGTTTTTAAACGGCTGACATTGAAACCAAAAATATCAAGCGCTTAAATATACTGCACTTCAACCACTTCATAAGCGGTTACACCGGCAGGGGTGGTGATATTGACTTCATCGCCCAGATTTTTGCCAACCAGACCACGGGCAATCGGTGAGTTTACCGAAATCAGGTTTTCTTTGATGTTGGCTTCATCGTCACCCACGATACGGTAGGTCACTTCAGCGTCGGTATCCAGATTCAGAATAGTCACGGTCGCGCCAAAAATGATGCGGCCGTTATTGGCCATTTTGGTCACGTCGATGATTTGGGCGTTGGACAACTTGCCTTCAATATCACGAATACGGGCTTCGCAAATCCCCTGCTCTTCACGGGCGGCGTGGTACTCGGCGTTTTCCTTCAGATCACCAAGTTCACGGGCGGCAGCAATGGCTTCGGTGATTTTAGGGCGGCGGTCGAACTTGAGCAGATCCAGTTCTCTGCGCAGCTGCTCAGCACCAACCACAGTCATAGGCACCTTATTCATAGTGTCTTTCGTCTCCTTTAAACAAAAGCAACCTATGCCGGCGAATGACCAGCACAGGAAAACGATGCGTGAAATTGGCGTTAGTTTACCCGAAAACACAGCGAAATTGCACCGAAAAACTCGGCCACAAAAAACGCCCCGAAGGGCGTTTGTCAGGATTGACGCTTACTTGCGGATCCCTTCGATTACCAGCTGCAGTTCAACATGGGTGGATGCCGGACCGAGATCGTAGTTAATGCCATAGTCTTTCAGCGCAAATTGAGTGCTGCCGGTAAAACCTGCACGGTAACCACCCCAAGGATCGCTCCCCTCGCCCACCATCACCGCATCGATTGTCAGCGGCTTGGTAACACCATTCAGGGTGAAATTGCCTTCAACCTTGAGCTTACCATCAGCTGCCGCTGAAATTTTGGTTGACTCAAACACCGCTTCCGGGAATTTGTCTGCATTAATAAAGTCAGCACTCTTTAAGTGTTTGTCACGCTCGGCATGGTTTGAGTCAAGGCTTCGGGTATCAACCAACACCTTTACCTTGGCCGCCTCGGGCGCCTTGGCATCAAAGGCAAACTCACCGGCAAACTCGTTAAAGCGGCCAACCACAAAGCTGTAGCCGAGGTGGTTTACCTTAAAGTGGATAGAAGCGTGGGCGCCTTTGTTATCGATAACGTAATCGGCGGCGAAGGCCGGTGCCCCAAGCAGCATAGAAGCTCCAAGGGCAGCAAGCAGAGTCTTTTTCATCGGGAAATTTCCTTATTGGGTTTGAGCATACGGTTAAGGGTGTCGTCTTTATCAAGCAAATGATGTTTGAGGGCGGCAAGCGCGTGCAGCGCCGCAATGCCAATCAGTCCCCAGGCAAGATAGCTGTGGATTTCACCCGAGATATCTTCCTGCCCCTCCAGAGTAAGGGTGGCTGGCAGCTGAAACAGCCCAAATACTTCAAGTGCGCGGCCATCGGCGGTGGAAATCAGGTAACCACTAAGCCCAAGAAGCAGCGGCAATAGATAAAGCAGCGCGTGAACAAAATGCACAAGCTTTGGCGAACCACCGGTATTCGGCGCAGGCATGCGGCCTGTAAGCTTAAGTACAATCCTCAGTGCCAGCAGCAACATCAGCAGCACGCCGACACTTTTATGCCAGTAGGGCGCGGTTTGATACCAGGCGCTGTAATAGTTAAGGTCAACCATCCACAAGCCCACCGCAAAAAGCCCCAGCAGCACCACCGCCATCAGCCAATGTATCGCTATACCAAGAGCGCTGTAGCCCTGTGTTTGCTTTGCCGCCATCGAAGCCTGTCCATTCGGTTATCGGGAATGGTTTTCATCTTATGACATAGGATTTAAATTAAAATCGCTAAATATCGCCAGTTTGATTCGATTTTTTAGAACGATAGTCGTAGTACGCACTCCTTTAGCCCCCAGGACGCGTGCTCAATAAGGCAATGAGTACCATCGGCCGACAAAACAGACACAGGGCGCATTCAGCAGTTATCCCTGAGCCACCTGCTCGTGGCAGATTGGTTAGCAGATTGATAGACGGGTTGATAGACGGGTTGATAACTCGATTCTTAACCGAGCGGATAGCCGGATCATGCATCGTCGCCCAATCGCCGCCCGTGTATCGCTGACATATATAGCTACCCGGGTCGGACAGGATCTGCTGCCTTCAGGCACAAAGTTAAAAGGGGATATTTGACCATTTAAGTTAAAAGGGCACCGAAGTGGGTCATTTTGCTGATAAAACCGGCGTCAAAGGCGTTAAAAAGCACAATCTGCCGATAAACTGCGCAGACAGTAAAAAGCCTTGGAAAAAGCACTTGCAGGATAAAAAACAGCGCTATATTATACGCGCACTCCAGACGAAACGGGCACAACAACCCGGTCTTGAGTAGACGACTAACACTCAGTTTAGTTGCCCGAATAGCTCAGTTGGTAGAGCAGCGGATTGAAAATCCGCGTGTCCCTGGTTCGATTCCGGGTTCGGGCACCACCTTTCAGGCCGGCATAGCTCAGTTGGTAGAGCAACTGACTTGTAATCAGTAGGTCCCGAGTTCGACTCTTGGTGTCGGCACCATAAATTAGCGAAAGCCACTCAACTGAGTGGCTTTTTCGTTTTAAGCTTTTGTTTTATTTCAGCATTGCTTCCGGCATCAGTACTGTTATAAAAAGCCATAGCTCATTCAAAGCATAGCTAAATAGCCGACTCACCCATACCAATCCCGAAACAGGACGAGCGACTGCCAAGCGCCTGACGTTTTCACCCCCAGTCTCCCGCGCAATGTCGCACGTCCAACGCCGCTTCAGATAAAGCCTTCTCCCCTCCTCTAACGGCTTTGAATCGAATTTAACTCAGGCACTGCTGAGCTCGCGCTTTAAGGTTTCCGCGCATAACAACTGAGAAGATACTGGAGCGCTGCACCGGCAAATACGCAATAAAAAAGGAGGCCTTAGCCTCCTTTTCGAATTCCTGTCAGCTTATTTCCAGCTGCGCATCTTATAGCCTTTCACGGCATAGAACAGGATGAAGAGATAACATGGCAGCATCACCATATAGCCACCTTGCTGGCCAAGTGATGTCGCCTGGCTGGTCAGGCCCCAGAACAGTGGGCCAAACGCGCCGCCGGCAATACCCATCACCAACAGCGCCGAGCCAGTGCTGGTCAGCTTACCCATGCCAGACAGTGCCAAAGGCCATACAGCAGGCCATACAATGGCGTTTGCCAAGCCAAGGAAGGCAATCATCAGCAGGGTGTCAGGCAGCATAGCGCCGCCAAACGGCACCAGCACTGCGTTGGCAATGGCATAAGAATTGTTATCGCCAAACAGGATCCCAAGCGTCAGCAGAATGCCAAGCACGGCAGAGATCATCAGTGCGGTCGGCTGAGAGATAAAGCGTGGGATGGTTAAGATACCCAGGGTATAACCCAGCACCATACACACCATGGTGTACGAGGTCATCACACCGTAATTTTCAACGCCGAGGGAGAGCGCGAAAGTACCGATGGTATCACCGGCAATCACCTCTACCGCCACGTAGAAAAACAGCGCAACCACACCCAGCGCCAGGTTCGGGTGAGACAGAGCCTCACGGATCTGGCCTTTATTGTGCTCTTCGTCCTGCTCTTCGCTTTCAAGCTCTGGTAGCGGTGACTTTTTCACCAAAATCGCGAGGAAACCGATAAACAGCGCCATGCCGAGGTAAGGGATAACCAGACCATTTGCCATTTCATCGATTTGCGCGGCAGTAAGCTCAGTGCCTACGCGGTCTTTAAAAGAATCCAGAATAAGGGCAGTAAACACTAAGGGAGCAATAACACCGGCGCCCTTGTTGAGGATCCCCATCACGCTCACACGCGCCGCCGCCGACTCTTCAGGGCCAATACGCACTACATAAGGGTTTACCGCGGTTTGCAGCAAGGTCTGGCCTGCGCCCATCACCAGCTGAGCAAACAAAAACAAACCGAAAATCTGAGTCTTGGCTGCTGGGATAAACAGCAGACCGGCGATCATCATGATCCCCATGCCCATCGCCATACCGGTTTTGTAACCCACTTTACGGATCACCCACGCCGAAGGCAGCGCGGTAAAGGTCACGGCAATGTAGAAGGAGAACAGGATGAGCGAAGCCTGAAACGGAGTAAGTTGCAGGATTTGCTTCAGGTACGGCATCAATGAGCCGTTCAACCAGGTTGCAAACCCGAGAATGAAAAAGAGTCCAGCGACAATCGCCATCGGGATCGCGCTGCTACGTTTATTTTCACTGTTTAGAGTCATTTCCATAAGCCTGCTTTCTTATAGTAGTAATTAAGGTTCTGACATCAGGCTCGCTGACATCCGCCAACCACTGGGTTATCCCGCTCTAACTAATAGGGTAAGAAGCAAAGATAAACCGATCTTTTCCATCAATGTTTAACTGATGTTAAAACACTAAACCCAAAAAGACAACGCTGTCATTTTAATTAACCGGCACAAATAATCGCCAACATTGCAGCCACCAAAGTCCAGCGCCAGCATAACATGCTCCGATTAAGTCCTACTGAATCAAATGCGGATAAAAATCCCTTTACGATACATCCAGTAAAGCAATCCCCACTGCACCAAGAGAAACGCCACTGCCGCTGCCAGCGCCTGAGCCGCCGGTGGCAAAATAGTGATAACGCCGCCAAACAGGCTCTTGCTGAGGTAGTCCCAGTTCATCACCGCAGACCCCAGATAGATGATGATGGAGTTAACCCCAATCACAATAAAGGGGAACGCGAAACGTTTGGCGCCAAGGATATCCACCAGCGCGAAAAACAGCGCCAGAAACAACAAACTCCAGCCGCTGGTCACCAGCACAAAGCTTGAGGTCCACAGGTCTTTGTTAACCGGCAGCACGGTATCAAGGCTCCAGCCGAGTGCCAGTGATGCCACGCCTGCAGCGGCAAGCACCCCGGCTTTGCCCCAATCGCCCCACACATGGGGTTTAACGATAAAGCGGCCGACAAACACGCCCACCAGTGCGTTGACTATCGCAGGCAGGGTCGAGAGCACGCCTTCCGGATCGTAGGGGCGATGCTGATAGGTGATGCCCGGCAGGAAATGGGTATCCACCCAGGCATTGATGGAGCCTTCAGGGGTCAGCACGCCGGCTGCGCCGCCCGGTACCGGCAGCCACAATTGAATGGCCGCATAACCAAACAAAATGCCAATCGCCACCACTATCTGGGTGCGAAGGCTTGTGTGCCACACCAACAGTGCCGCAAAAAACCAGGCAAAGGCAATACGCCCAAGTACGCTCGCATAACGTACTTCATCGGGATGCAGCGGAATACCTGTGCCCCAGCCGTGGTTGTAAAGCACACCGAGGGCGAGCAGTAAAAACAGGCGCTTAACCGCATGGCGGTAGATAGGATTGCGCTCGGCGGGCGGCAGCTTATCAAGCCGTTTGGGCGACAGGCCAAGGGCGACACCGGAAAGGAAAATAAACAGCGGGAAAATCAAATCGTAAAAGGTAAAGCCATGCCACTGGCTGTGGTGCATTTCAGCATCGGCCAGTTGCCAGAACGACCAGCCGGTCAGGGCAAACAGGGCAATAAACAGCTTTTCACCACCCAAAATCCAGAACATGTCAAAGCCACGCAGGGCATCAAGGGAAGCCAGCCTTGGCTTACTCGCCTTGGTTTCAGTTGCTTGCATTGGTTATCCTTTATTTTTCTTATGTTTTTGTTTGGTCTGATTTTTATAACAAGAGGCCCCGAAGATAACGCTTCGAGGCCCATTTGTTTACAACATTTGCCTTTACTGGCCGAACACCTGCTTGCCATGTATCCAGGTGCTGCGGCACTTACCTGCCTCATCCAGCAACACCAGATCGGCATTTAGACCGGGCTTGATGGTGCCCACCCGATTGGCAATGCCGAGGAACTCGGCCGGATACAGGCCAGCCATTCTGAGCGCTTCGGCCTGGGGCAGCCCCAGCATATCGACTGTGTTTTGCACCGCTCCGGCCATATCAAGAACGCAACCTGCAAGCTCGCCCGTCAGCGCATTCAAACGATCGCCACGGCGAACCACCTGCACGCCAAAGAGTTCGAAACTCGCATCTTCATCCATGCCCACCGGCGGCATGGCGTCGGTCACCAACATCACCTTGCCACGGGGCTTGGCTTTGATGGCGACACGGGCCGCGACTGAATGAACATGGTGGCCATCAACAATCAGGCCGCACCAGGCGTCGTCACAATCAATCGCCGCACCAACCATACCCGGCTCACGGGAGGTCAGCGCCGACATGGCATTGTACAGGTGGGTAAAACCTGTGGCACCGGCATCCAGCGCCGCCTTCACGGTAACATAGTCAGCATTGGAGTGGCCAAGGCAAACTTTAACACCGGCATTAACCAGCGCTCGGATAACCTCAGGCGATACGTTTTCCGGCGCCAGAGTTACAACCTTGATACCCAAATCCTGACGGGAAAAAATCTCCAGTTCCCGATCGCCAATGCGGCGGATATGGGGCTCCGGATGCACGCCTTTTTTCGGCACCGACAAATGCGGGCCTTCGAAATGCACGCCAAGCACCCCGGTTGAACCTTTGGCAATGGCCTCGGCGGCAGCATCGGCAGCGCGGGCCATGACCTCTACGCCATCTGTAATGAGCGTCGGCAAATAACCTGTGGTACCGAAACGGGCATGGGCTGCGCCTATGGCTTCAATAGCAGCCACAGTGGGCGTGCTGTTAAACAACACGCCGCCACCGCCATTTACCTGCACATCAATAAAGCCCGGCACCAGAGTACCAGCAAGACGCACTTCACGGGCGCCGGCACAGGTATCAAGCGCGGCAATCACGCCATCTTCGAGGGTGACAGGCACGTTACTGTGATAGTGCTCGCCGTCAAACAGACGTTCAGCGATGAGAGTTGTCTTCATACTTGCTCCAGCATTTATTGTTTGTGGCAGGCAATGAGCCGACCATTACAGCGTTTGAGTGACCTTTTTCAGGCCAGCCGGTGCATCTGGGTCGATACCACGGGCAACGGCAACTGCAGCCACGTCGATATAGAAGCGCTGCAGCAGTGCCAGCGGCGCAACACGTGGGTGAATGTCGGTTGAGGTTTGGTTCAGATGAACCAAATCGGCGCCGCGGCTGCTCACGTTTTCAATCTGCTCTATGTGGCTGGCGTAAGACTCATCGCCCACACACACATCAACGATGGTGAGTTTTTTCTCAACCAGAGTAACCGGACCGTGGAGGAACTCGGCGCTGGAGAAAGCTTCGGCGTGGATTGAACACACTTCTTTAAGCTTAAGAGCAATCTCTTTGCTCACGGCATAGCCAAGACCACGGCCAAGCACCACCAGGTTACGCACATCACCCAGACCTTCTGCGGTCAGCTGTGGATCGGCGGCAACGGCGGCTTCCAGCGCAGCTGGCATGGTTTCAACAGCCTTGGCCAGAGATTCGCTCTGGGTCCAGGCAGCGGCCAGCTGGATAAGCGCCGACAGGGTACAGAGGTAGCTCTTGGTAGCAGCAACGGCTTTTTCTTCACCGGCGCGCAGTGGCAGCACCACGTCAACTATGTCTTTGATTGGTGCGGTTTCATCGTTTACCAACGCCACACAGAAGGCACCGGCGTTTTTCGCCATACGGGCCTGAGCCAGAATATCAGGGCTGCGGCCAGACTGGGAAATCACAATCACCAGCGCGCCATCGAGCTTGAGAGACTTGCCGTATACGCTGGCAACCGAAGGGGCGGCGGCGAATGTTGGCACACCGGTTTCGATTTCAAACAGATACTTACCGAACACACCGGCGTGATCAGATGAGCCACGGCCCACGATCATCACGAAACGCGGATTGAATTCACGCAGTTTCTGACCGAGTTCGGCGGTCAGGCCGGCGTTGGCGGCGAGCTGGGCTGCAATCTTGGCAGGGGCGGTACGGGCTTCCTGCTCCATGATGGTATTGGTCATCTGTGTCACCTTAGTGTGGAATATGGTTCGGGTTCAAAAGGGTTTAAGCAGGCCGCTTCAGGCAGCCGACTGTTTGGCATGTTGTTGAATAGCAAAGAGTACAGCGCCCATTTCAGGGGCAGCCAGGGTCGGCTCAAGCCGTGCCACCACATCGGCGTCGAGCCATTTCACCAAAGGCTCAGCCAGGCCGCCAATCATGGAGAAACGGCTTGGGTTGAGGGTGAAGAGCTTACGCGCCATGGCAGAAATGTACTGCCCACCTTCGCGAAGAATCGCCACGGCAACCTTATCGCCTTCATCGGCGGCGGCCAGCACTTCACGGGCAAGCTTGGCATAGGCACTGGAGGAGTGACCGGCGAGATTCTCGACGATACCGAGGGCATCGGTCACGCCAAGCTGCTTCAGCAGACGCTCGGTGAGCAAGGTTGGCTCGGCAAAACCATCAAGGTGCAACAGTGCATGCTCGGCCGCCTTCAAACCAATCCAGGCACCGCTGCCCTTGTCACCCAGCGCAAAGCCATGGCCGCCAAGGCACAGGCTCTCATCACCCACGTGCACGTAGCCACAGGAGCCGGTGCCGGTGATGATAACTGCGCCATCGGCGCCGCGATGGGCACCGATACAGGCGGTGTGCAAATCGGATGTCACATACATGGCTTTAAACGGATGCTGCCAGGCTTCAACGTCGGCAAGCAGCCTGGGCACGTTCACACCGGCAAGCCCCATCCCTACCACCAGCGACTTGCAATCGGCCAGCGTCAGTCCGGCCTGACCCAGCGCAAGCTCGGTGGAGGCCATGATGGATTCAAAGGTTTGCTCCAGCCCAAATAAGGGATTGGCGCGACCGGCAACACCTGTGCCGAGCACTTCGAGTTTATGGTTATACAGGGTGGCACGACATTTACTGCCGCCGCCATCAACACCCAGATACAACTGCCCTTCCAGGGTCTGGTCAAAAGCCATGACTATCCTCTTTGCACATTCGGATTTGGCGTGGAGGCATTGTCCACTGCCTATGCATTAATCAAGTTAATCTCATGTTACAGCAAAAATGACAGCGTTGTCATTTCTTTTTTGAACAGTGCAAAAATTCACTGTTCGTCGGCGCGAAAGCCCGCCCTGACGGCAAAAAAGAGGTCTGATTTTCAAGATAAAAATCAGACCTCGGATGTTGCTTACAGGTTATTTCACTTCCAGAGTCCGGCCTTTGCGCTTGCCATCGGCAGCGATTGCACGCACTTCCACCGGCAGCTTGCTCACGGCAACCGGCGCCTGATACGCCTGCCACTGTCCGCCCGCTTCACGATACTCAATACCAAGGCCCGGGAAGGCGATATTGGCTTCAAGCTTGCCATCGGCAATACGGGCGCCTACGGTCGGTACGCGGTAATGAATACCGGCCAAATCGAGCTTGGCGAGCTCCTTCTGCCCCAGGGTATTGGCCATCAGCTGCCAGTCGGCGGCCTGGGCCGCGCGCAGCTCAGCAGTGAAGGTGCCACTGGTCTGGTTATAGACCATGCCTTCATGGCGATAAGCCACTTCCCACGACGGCTTGTGCCAGGCGCGCTCGGCGAGCATCAAAAGGCGCGGGAAAATCATGTATTCGGCCTGCTCATCGCTGCGAATCGTTTCGCTCCACAGCTGCCCCTGGATCCCAACAAATGCCTTACCTTCTTTCAAAGGCTCGCTGGTGACATTGCCCTTGTCGTCTTTCAGCACCCGGTCGTCGGCTTCAAACGGGTTGTTTTCAATATCCAGCCACTGCTCGGCGTTGGCCGGCAGGTTACCCGGCATAAAGCCGAAGACCTTTTCGCTGTTGGTGCCGCGGCTTGCCCAGTAATAGCCGTGCTCCTTGGGGTCGGCCTCATAGGGGAAGTCGAAATACAGCACTTCAGGGTTTGACAGCACCACTTCCCAGCCAAGATTTGCCTGGTTGTGGGCGCGGTGATGGCCCTTATGCGCCACCAGATCCCAGATATTGCTCTGGTTCATCGCAGGCATACGCTCGGGGCGAGTGTGGCTCATGCCATCACTCCAACCGGCAGGCTCGATGCCGCGCGCAGTCAGCATGTTGGCAACCCGCTCGATGAAGTAAGGACCAAGCTCACTCTTGTCTTTCACGCCTTTGTCGTTACTGGCAAGGAATTCGGCGCACTTGGGCGATTCAAGCCAGGCACCGGCTGTTTCGTCAGCGCCAATGTGGTAACGGGTCAGCGGCACACCGGCCGACTCATGCAGCCTGGCAATTTCGGTAATGACCTTGTCAACAAAGTGATAGGTCGACTCCATACACACGTTCAGGGTGTTGTCGTCGTAATACTGAATTGAGCTATAGATGGTTTTATCGTTAGGGTCGATAAGGCGGTATTCCTCGGCGGCTTTCATATCGCCGGCGGCCGCAAAGGTGCGGTAACGCGCTTCCATGGCTTTTACAGCGGCGCGGCTGTGGCCCGGCATGTCCATGGAGGGAATGACCTGAATATGACGCGCGGCGGCATATTTCAAAATCTCGATGTAATCAGCCTTGCTGTAAAAACCATTCACTGTGGCATCAGCGTCAGGGCCGCTGCCAAGCTGTGGCAGCAGGCAAGTGTTTTCATCAAGGTCGTGGCAACGCTTGCTGCCGATGTCGGTAAGCTCAGGCAGGCCGTCAATCTCAAGACGCCAGCCCTCATCGTCGCCCATATGCAGATGCAACTTGTTGAGCTTATAGGCGGCCATCTGATCTATTACATCAAGAATAAAGGCCTTGGAGTGGAAGTTGCGCGACACATCCACGTGCATGCCACGAAAATCGTAGCGGGGCTTGTCGCTGATGCTCTGGGCGGTCACCACCGGGCTGCCTACCTGCACCAGTGCGGCCAGTGTGGAGAGCGCATGTGATGCACCACTGGCGCCGCCGGCAGTGACGCTGATGACCTCAGGGCGGATCTGCAGCTGATATTCATCGGCTGCAAGTGACTTATCACTGACCAGCGAAAGCTTGATGCCATCAGCGCTTTGCTTCACGCCAAGGCGCTCAAGGCGCGAAAGCGCGGCGCTCACATCCACATCACCTGCTGCGAGTGCAAGACCACGGCTTAAATCAACAGAACCCAGCTCAGGCTCAAGACGCTGCGACAGCGGCGCTGGAATAATCCGGTTTGCTACCAGCGCAGGCTCAGCAAACCCGGCTTTATTGTTGCCAAACAGCACAGAGCTTGTTGCCCACGGCAGCTTGTCGGTGTCGGTGCGCTTGTACTGCTTGTCGGCATCGACAAAGGCTTCAACATAGGGACGCAGCTCAAGGCCGGTTTCAGGCTCGATGGCAAGCTTGGTCGACGCAATCACCACAGGCGCAAGCTTGCCGGAAGTGATGTAGTAATTGGGCATGGCATCGGTTTCGGCAAGCTGCCACAGCTCACCACGGAACTTGATGGTCCGGGTTTCACCGGCTTTAAAGCCTGCAAAGGCACTGCCGGGCTTGATGCGGTGCAGGTCGCCTTTCACGTGTTCGATGACAAACTCGTTGCCTTCAACCGCCTGAACCGGACGCATCTGACTGAAGTAAATGGCAAAATCTGAGCTTTGGAAATCAGCGCCGGCGGTTAAATCGATTTCAGCCTGAAAACAGCGGCCTTCGCCCTTGTCTTTAATGCACTGAGCGTCCGGACGGTTACTGACCACGCGGTAACGCACCTGCAGGCCATCGGCAAATTGCTGCAGCTGGGTTTGGGTTACGGCCTCGGCCACAACCGCGCCGGTTTTTACAGCCTGCTCAGATGGTGAGCAAGCACCTACACCGAGGGCTAGGGTGATGGAAATGGCGGCTAAGGAGAGCTTCATTATTATCCTCTTTGGGTCCCTGACTTTCAGTATTACAACCTGAAAGAGTTAACTAAGGCCTGCAATCTTTCCCCCTGTTGGAACAGGCGCTCGCCCGACTGCGCCAGTGAGGCGCTGTCTGCCGAGGCCGAACCTGAGATGCCGGCAAGGTCGTTTAAACTTCTGGAAATGTCTTCTGTCACGCAGGTTTGCTCGCGGGCAGCCTGCGCGACTTCGGTATTCATCATGTTGATATTGGAAACCAGCGCGGTGACGCTGGCAAGCATGGACTTGATTTCTTCGGCGCGTACCAGGGTCTTGTCCGACAGGCTTTGACTGGCATTCATCACCGACACAGTCTCACCCACCCGGCTTTGCACCTTCTGGATCATCTGCTGAATTTCACCTGTGGCCTGCTGGGTGCGACTTGCTAGCGTGCGCACTTCATCCGCCACCACGGCAAAGCCCCTGCCCTGCTCACCGGCGCGGGCCGCTTCGATGGCAGCGTTCAGTGCAAGCAGGTTGGTTTGCTCGGCAATGGAGCGGATAACCACCACCACTTCATCAATGCGGGCGGTTTCCTGCTGCAGCTGCGCCACCGAGCCCGAGGAGCGCTTGAGTTCATCCACCAACTGCTGCGTCAGTTTCAGGCTCTCATCGAACTGACGCTGGCTGTTTTCAACCTGCTCGTCGGCGCTCGCGGCCGCATCGGCGGTGCGATGGGCGCTGCTTGCCACTTCCGAGGCGCTGGCCGAAAGCTCTGTCACGGCGGCAACCGACGATTCGGTCTGTTTAAGCTGCTCAAGTACCCGCACATTGTTGGCACCGCTTAAACTGCCAAGGGTCTTGGCATCGTCAAGCAGCTGCCCTGCCGTCTCACGCACCCGGCTTACAGTGCCATGAATTTGGCCAATAAAGGCGTTAAAGGCGCGGGCAAGGCGACCAATTTCATCATCGCTTTCCACCGGCAGACGGCGGGTAAGGTCGCCATCGCCGCTTGCCACCTCTTCCATCGCCTCGGCGACATGGGTAAGCGGATTAATCACCAGTTTTTTAAGAATGAGGACGATAGCCACCATGGAGAGCAGCAAAATCAGCGCCGCCTGCGCCAGCAGGCCAAGCAGCAAAGTATCAAGATTCTGCTCTATCACCTGGCGGGTGAAACTGATTTCAAGCTTACCGGTGGGCTTGCCATCGTCACTGAATTCAACGCTCGCGGTCTCGGCGCTGCGGTCACCGTCAGGATTACCGGCCTTGGCCATCTCTTTGCCGCGATGGTCGAGCACCCGGATGCCACCAATCTGATCCTGCTCCAGCGTCGCCGACAGGATGGCATTAAGCTGCTCGTAGTCGTAAGTAAACACCGGCTGCGCCAACGTTACCTGCAGGCTTGCCAAGGTGTCTTTTTCATATTCACTGAAGCGCTGCTCAAGTTTTTGCTTTTCAATCATGTAGGAGACGCCAAACAGCACGCTCACCAGGGCAAACAGCGCCGCCGCAAGCCCAACCTGAACCTTGAGGGCCAAACTATTCATTGTTTCACTCCTTCCATGCTGAACAGGTCAAGCCACAGCTCGGGCCGGTTGATTGGGGTTTGCGGGCTTAAATCCGGCGTCTCAAGGCGGATAATCACCCGGTTTTCAAAGTTGGCTTTACGGTACAGCGCATCAATTTGCAGCGCCTCATTAAACATCCGGTCAAAGCTGCCATCGGCAATCATGGCCTCAAGCCCGCGCAGAATATCGTCCGCCACCTGCTTGCGCTTGGGCGATACAAAGAAATAGGCCGGGCTTCGGTACTGCAGCAGGATGTGACTGTCGACCGTGAGCGCCGGATCCGGATGCTTGCCAAGTTCGTCCCAGATTTCCTGCGCGCCAAGCGCCAGATAATCGAAGCGACCGCCTTCCAGCATGGGGTAAAGATTGACGTATTTGTAACTGGTCACCAGCGGCAGGCCGTTGTACTCAATAATGCCGGCATCGGGCCAGTAACGATTCTGCCCGGCTTTGAGCACGGCAAAATCGGCTTTGTTTCGCACTGCGGCAAAACGCGCCTGTTGATCTTTACGGATAATCAGCAAACGGTTACCAAGTAGCCCCTTAAACAGCGGAATACGAATGGGCACCACGGTTTTTTCAAGCTCGGCCGAGGTCATGCTCCAGAACACATCGATATTGCCCGCCAGCGCCTCTTCTACCTGGCGCTTTTGGTTCATGTCGGTGGTCATCTGGTTGATTTGATAGTCGGCGCCGGAGCGTTTGAGCGCTTCATTGAGCAGGGTAAATTGCCAACTGTCGGGAATGGTGGTGGTAAGGGTTTCTTTGGCGAGCAAGGAGGATGACTGCACCAAAAGCGCAGCGCAAAGCAAAGCGGATAACCAAGATCTGTGTGTCATTTGCAGCCCTCTCGTTTGGCTTGTGCCAGCGGGGTTGTATTGATGTAAGAACCGGTTTGCCGGGCAGGCCTGTGCCATAAAATGGCCAACAACAGATAAAAAAAAGCTGGGCACTGCGTACAGCACCCAGCCAACATATAGTTTCTGGGGAGAGACTATTAATGTTTGAAAATACAAGCGCACGGCCGCCCGACAGTCATGCGCTTGTCAATAAATACATGAAACGGAGACCTCATCCTTTTCATGCAGACCTTACAAGACAACATAGCCACACAAGCAAATGACAACGCTGTCATCGGTTACATTACACAAAGCGGCACAGGATTTCTACAATTTTTTGACATTTTTTGAGTTAAATTGATGCTTAAATTTTATAAGCATATTTTTCAATGGCTTAATGATTTAAATTCGATTCCAAACAAAGGCTTCAACCCACACCATGGAGCCGGGGTTAGTAAGTCATGTCGACCAGCCTGCATCTGCACGCCTTTCTATGCTGTAGATTGAGTCAATAGACATTCCTGAGAATGTACATACACTGATTTGTTTGCCTTCACGCGCTCGGTTTAGTCGCTACCTCGCCTTTGACCTCACCTCGGACCTCGTATCTGAATATGGCTGCGGCTCGCCTCAGGCTGGTCTAAGCCGAAATGCCATTCAGGCTCCGAGCAGCCACAAACGCCCCGCGACGCCGGTTTACGGCTTGCTGTAGAGCCACACTGCTTTTGCAGCCTGCTGGTTTGGCGCATCATTCTTGCCAGGAAATGCTCAATACCAAATTTGCCCTTAACCACATGGTGACATGTTCAAAAACGATTGATAACATCGAAACCTCGCTCTCCGGCACCAGCTGTAGTTTTGCACGCTGGCAGCTCCTGAATTGGGGTTTTGAAGACGGATGCATGACTCTAAATAGACAAGGATAATAAGAATGACTGCGCAGTACGTTCCTCTCAACAACACTGTTCACAAAAATATCAAAGTTAAACAAGCTCTTGAGCTTAAAGAATTCGAAAAACACCACATGCTGCCGTTGGTCGTACAAGAGTTTATGCCAGCCGCAACCAGCTTCCCCATCATCTTCGCCAAAAACACCGAAAGCGGAGAGTTCCAGCCAGTTGCCATCACCTCGCTGAAGCCAGAAAGCAACCAATTTATCAAAGACGGTAAATGGACCCAGCGTTATGTGCCTATGCAGCTGCGTGTAGCGCCTTTTATCGCCGGCCCAGACGAAACCAACGAAAAGCTGATGATTGGTATCAATCAGAACAGCGAACTGCTGAGCGAGCAAGAAGGTGTAGCCCTGTTTGACGAGCAAGGCGAGCAGACAGAGTTTTTGAAAGATCGCGTGAAGTTCATCGGCCAGCTGTTTGACTTCCGTGAACTGACCAAACAATTCGTTAAGACCCTTGCCGCACACGACCTGCTGCAACCAAAAACACTGACCGTAAACGGTAAAGACGGTGCCAAAGCCAACTATGACGGCATCTATATGGTTGATGAGCAAAAGCTGCACCAGCTGAGTGACGAAGCCAAGCTGGAGCTGTTCAACAAGGGCGCCCTGTCAGCCATCTATGCTCACCTGGCCTCACTGAACCAGATTGATCTGGTTGTAGCTAACTGAGCGAGCAATGGTAAAGAAGCCGGGACTTAGCCCGGCTTTTTTATTTTGGCGGGAAGCCCACCTCTATGATGATACAGCGTCTGGGCAAATCACTTTCGTGAATAGTGGTTGCATGAAGCTGTTTTGCATCGTGACAAATCAAACGGCCTCGCCTGGACTGCAATCTGTACTGCTGCGATAACGAAAATGAGGTTAAACTGCCAAGCCGCATTTCATCACCATCCTCATCCAGAAACACCAAGTCGGCGCCGTTCGCCGGCACGTCTACGTAAAAAATTGCAACCATATGGGGTATGACCCAGTCACGTGAGGCATGGCGATGGGCGACCGCCTCACATCCCTTTGACATCTCATTGGCCCAAACCCGATGAAATTTAAACTTCCGGATGTCTCTGGTCTTATCAAAACCCAATGCTTTTGCCGCATCATACAACTGATACAGCAGCCAATGTCCGAGTCGCGTTTCACGAACCTTAAGAAGCTTCAACAGATCCATTTGACCTGCCAGATGCACCGACGACAAGGCTCTGCCGCCCGCTGCATCAGGTACATTCATGGTGTCCAATACTTTAGGGTGCTGCAGAAGCTGCTCCAGGACGTTACTCCAAAGGCACAACTCATCATTGTGTTCTGCTTCGTTAACATCAGCCAGCCAAACACCACTCGTAAAAACCGGTGTGTACATATAGTTACCGTTAGTCCACTCGAGCCATCGCAGCCTTTAAACCATCCAGCCAGTCTTTATGGCCAAGCAAATGCTTCGGCGCAGCTTCAACCATCCTATTATTCAAATCAAATAGTTTTCGGCTCTGCTCCATCTCAACTGAAGTAATGGCTTTTACCTTTGTTTGAAATTTCATGCCATATAAGACATAGAGGAAATTTTTGTCATCGAATAAATCGAATCGGGTAAAAAAGTCAGACTGCTGAGGCGGACGCAGAGCGAATTTCGCCAACCGTTCTTTCAGTTCATCGGACCAGGTCGAATTATCCCTGTTTTCATCCCAAAAGCCGGTATCCTGCCTGTCAGATAAGCAGTAATGCAACTTGATAAAGTCGATGACCCGCTCCCATGCATAGGTCAGGACTTTATTGTAATAAGGCCTGACTGTATCCATGTCTTCCGAATCTCTGGGAAAATTCTTGGCGAGCAGTTCGGCAGAAAAATCCGTGACTAAAATAGAGGTTGCCTCTAATGGCTCCACAAAGCCCTGAGCTAGTCCGAGAGTGGCGCAGTTTTTGGCCCAAAACTCCTGTCTGTAGCCTATCTGCATCGGAATCATACGCGGGTTGATACTGGCCTTATCAACCCCAAGATACTGGGCAAAAAGCGTGTGAGCCTCGTCATCACTCATGTATTTGGAGCAATAAACAAATCCGGTACCACGGCGGGATGTAAGAGGAATGTCCCATATCCAACCGGCTTGATGCGCGGTGGCTGTGGTGTAAGGTGGCAACGCTTCACCTTCTTTCAATGGCACCTGCTGTACCATTACCGAGTCGGTGAGCAGTTGGTTACTCTTATCGACGAAGGGTACATTCAGCACCTTGTCCAGCAAAACCGAATGAAAGCCACTGCAGTCAACGTAAAAGTCAAATGCGAGCTCTAGGCCGTTTTCGGTAACAAGGGCTTTAATCGCGCCGTCGTCATCCAAAACACCGCCGGTCACAGTCTCGTACTGATGTTTAACCTTGAAGCGAGTCTTGGCGTTTTCAGCCAATAAATTGGCAAATTTTTGCGCATTGAAGTGATAGGCGTAGGAAAGCTCACCGGCGTAGTCACCCGAACTTTTCTTTTTCGGCGCCAATCCCAATTCACAAACCCGGCCTTGAATACTGACTTCATCGAAGGGCTGTTTAGCGTCCTGAGTCAACCAATAGGGCGTTACGTCATATCCACTCGGGTAAGGTGCTTCAAACGGGTGGTAATAGTGATTATCGCCATGAAGCTTAGGATCCAACCAATTGACAAACTTAATGCCCTGCTTAAAGGTCGTTTCGCAGTTCACCAGAAACTCGGCTTCGGATATTCCGAAGCGTTTTAACGATTTCATGATGTAGGGAACCGTGCCCTCACCGACCCCAATGGTTGGGATATCCGGAGATTCAATCAGGGTTATCTCGATGTCAGTGTCGCCAGCAAGTTCAGCGCCAAGATGATTGGCGGCCAACCAGCCCGCAGTCCCGCCACCTAATATTGCAATCGTCCTTACTTTCATTTCTACTTTCCGCTCAAAATAAAAAACCCAGCCTAGACTGGGTTTTTATCACACATACTGATTAGAAGTTAAAGCTGGCACCCAGTTTATAGGTGGTCTCACCTTTAAACGACCAAGTTGGGTAACCGTCCTGCAGAGCAGGCTTAACAGCAGTACCTACACCGGCAGCGCCGTACTGAACGTCATCTTCAGCGGTCAGGTTAACCATTTCGAGACGCAGAGCAACGTTTTCGGTGATGTTCCAACCCAGAGTTAGGTCAAGAGTACCGAAGGCGTCGTGCATACGGTTGCCGTAGTACTTGCCGTACTCACGCACCATGTACTCGCTGCGCCAGTTGTATGCGGCACGGGCAGAGAACATGTCGTTTTCCCAGTAACCAACCAGGTTGGTGGTGTGCTTGGAAGCTTCGGTGAACATGCCGATGTTATCCGTGTACACTTCAGCTGGAGCTGTACCATCAGTGAAGGTGTAGTTGGCGTTGATACCAAAGCCGTAATCCAGCGCGTGGTTCAATTGCAGCTCGATACCATCGATAGAGCCGCCACCAGCGTTCATGTAGCTGTCAACAATCCAGCTGTCCGCAGGCACTTCCAAATCTTGGTTGATCACACCAATAGCTTTGGTTTCTGGCGCGGTGGCAACGATGAAGTTGCTGATGTCTTTGATGAAGTAAGTAGCCGCAAACAGGTTGCCGTCGCCATAGTAGTACTCAACGCTGATATCAGCCTGAGATGACTTCATTGGCTCCAGACCTGGGTTACCATAGGTGATCTGCTCATTACCCTTACGATCGTCCGGATAGCCTGAAGAGCTAGACAGGAACAGGTTATCATAGTTTGGACGAGTAATGGCCTGACCGGCAGCAAGACGCAGGATAACGTCATCAGCCAGATCGAAGGCTACGTTCACACTTGGCAGTACATCGCTGTAGCCATCGCTTACGCTATGGATCTCTTCACTCCAGCCGGCATTGATACCCAGCTTATCTGCTGGAGAGTTATCAATTACGTGACCGCTGGAAGTAACGTTGGTTTCGATATAGCGCAGACCGAAGTTACCGCGGAAACCCTCACCTGCAAAGGAGAACATACCGTATGCAGAGAAGTTATCTTCGTCAATCTGACCAAAGGCAGAGCGGTTGTACACGAACTCGTCAACCAGAGACACGGTTGAGTTGATCATGGCATCCAAATTGGCTTTTGGAATAGTCCACTCGTTGTAGCCCAGCTTCATGGTGCCGCTGTAAAGATCAGCACTGTTGAAAGAGTTGGCTTTAGACGCATCATAAACGGCCTTCAGCTCAGCCTTTTCAAAGGTATGCTCGGTATAACGAATACCAGTTTCAAACTTGTTGATCACGCCAAAATCGACGTCAAAATCAAGGTCAAGTTGGACATAAGCTTCTTCGTCAGTGTTCGGACCTTTAACGCCGGTCCACTGAGAAGTGCCTACTGTGGTGTCCAAATCTTCCAGACCGAAGCTCATGTCACGGCCGTTGATGTCAATTTGTTTGCCGGTAGCATCTACTACACCAGCCCACTTAACATCTTTGAACTTATCGCCCCACCAGCCATAACCAAAGTTAGCACTCATCTGAGTACCACCTTCGGCTTTGGTTTTACCGGCTACAGCAGCAATGGCGTAACCGTCGCCCTGATATTCCATGTTCAGATCGAAGGTATCAGAGGTCATTTCACCCTGACGAGCCCAGTTCTGGAAGAACACGTCTGTTGGAGCATTTTCAGGAGTTACGCTGTAAGTACAAACACCGGCATCGTTGAAAGTCTTACAGTTAGAGGCACCAGCACCCCAGTTGGTGTCGGTGTTGATGTACATGTTAGCACCGATGCTGTCTGCACCCAGTGTCATAGACAGTACGTGAGCACGGAATTCCAGCTTGTCGGTAGGACGATATTGGATAGTCGCATCAACGGCGCTGCGCTCCTGGCTTTGCAGGAAGCTTGAAGGCTGAATTGAAGAACGGCCGCCCCAATCCAGATCCGCTTCGGTACCTACACGCAGGTACTCACGGTCGGTGTATGCGCCAGACACCAGAACACCGAAGGTTTCATCTTCGTTTTTCCAGCTGTACAGGCCTGAAGCTTCTGGGGAAACTTCTTCGTTAACTGAGCCGTACTCACCCTTAACAGAACCGAAAATGGAGTTTGCATCCATATCCAGCGGCTTACGGGTTTTAACGATTACAGTACCACCGATACCACCTTCAACCAGGTTGGCTTGAGTGGTTTTGTAAACTTCCATACCGCCAATCAGTTCTGCTGGCAGCATAGAGTAGTTGAAAGAGCGGTCGATGTTCATCTGGTCATACCAACCAGTAGAAGCAACGTTTTGACCGTTCAGAGTAGTCAGGGTCATGCGTGGATCAGAACCACGGATAGATACTGAGCTACCTTGACCGAAAGCACGGCCAACAGTCACACCTGGTACACGGCCCAGAGCCTGACCTACGTCAGAATCTGGCAGCTTACCAATGTCTTCGGCAGTAACTGCATCAACAACAGCATCGGAGAAACGCTTTTCGTTGATGTTGGCTTTGTTTGAAGCGCGGATACCGCGTACTTCGATTTTTTCAATGTTCGCAGTTTCTTGAGCAGCTTCAGCTGCCACTGCACCTACTGATACCGCACCACCGAGGAGGATTGCGATATTGGTAGCGAGGACACTCTTTTTAAAGGTAGATGGTCGCATCTCGTTTCCCTTCCATTTACTTGTTATCGTTTTTTTGCATCCATAACCATTCCCGAGGGAATGACAACGCTGTCATGTCTAGCGCAAACATTACACAATAATTAACAGCGTTACCACAACAAAATAACCCGAGAATGAAAAAATTTGTGTACGCAACAGGCGTGACACTTATCACACTGAAAAACAAATGATTGTGAACGTGATGTTGCCACAAAATGATGAATAGAGGCTTAAGTTAAACCGCCAAAGCAAGGGCTTAGCGGATAAAAACGCGATTGCCAAGGCCTCGAAAAGCCAGCACTATACGTGAAAACTTCTCAACCAATGCGAATGCAATATCCGTTATACAGGCTGTCACTGTCGCCAGCCATTGCAGTTAACCGCATATGAAAATTGAATAATTGAGCTTGCAGATGAAAGTTACCATCAACGATGTAGCCAAGTACGCCGGAGTGTCGATCAAAACGGTGTCGCGGGTAACCAATAATGAACCCTCGGTCAAACAGGCCACCATAGATAAGGTCAACGAGGCCATCAGAGCACTCAATTACCAACCAAACCTGGCAGCACGCAACCTTGCCGGGACCACCTCTTATGTTATCGGCTTTATTTACGACAACCCCAACGCTTACTACATCATCGATATGCAAAACGGCATCTTGTCGGCCTGCCGTGATAAAGGTTATGAGCTGCTGATCCATCCATGCGATGCGACATCGGCCACCATTTGTGATGAGCTGATTGCCATGGTCAAGCACTCTCGCCTCGCTGGCCTGGTGTTGACCCCGCCGCTGTCGGAAGACCCGACACTGCTTGCCGCCCTCGATGACATTGATGCCCACTACGTGCGGATTATTGCCGGAGATGAAAGCAAACAGAGCTGTGGGCTGACTGTGCTGGTAAACGACCGCCACGGCGCAGTCTCCATCACCCGCCACTTAATCGACCTTGGCCATCAGCGCATCGGCTTTATCAGCGGTGACGAGCAGCACGAATCCACCAAAGAACGCTTTGCCGGTTTTTGTGATGCACTCAAACACGCCAACATCAAGCTTAAGCCCGAGTATGTGGTTGACGGCCGCTATTCGTTTGAATCGGGCGTTGAAGGCGCAAAACGGCTGCTGGCTCAAACGCCAAGACCGACCGCAATTGTTGCCTGTAACGACGAAATTGCGGCGGGTGCTTTATTTGCCGCGCGTTTGGCTGGGGTGGATATTCCCGGTGATATTTCGATTGTCGGCTTCGAAGACAGCCCGTTTTCGCGTCAAACCTGGCCGAAACTGACCACGGTTCATCAGCCAAACCAGAAGATTGCCCAGATTGCGACTGAGCTCCTGATTGCCAACCGCAAAGAACTTCGCCAGCAAAATGCCAAGGTATTTACCCCGGAGCCTGTGGTGCGGGATTCAAGCCAGGCGCCAAAACACGCCTGCGATTGACGGCCTGAGCTTTTGTCTGAGCTTTATCAAAAAACACGCGGCCTGATGCCGCGTATTTTCTTGTGTTTTCTTGTGTCGTCCTGATCCGGCTTAAGCAGAGCCGTTTTAGGACAAGGGCCATTAACGCTCAGTGCAATTTGAGCTTAGGTCGTTGCCAGCGCAGCAGTTTTTGCGCGAAGCGGTACACCAGCGCCGAAAACCAGCCAAACAAACTGGCAAGATGACGATGATACAGCGACAGGTACATGAATCTCGCCAGATGGCCTTCAACAAAGAAATCTCCCTGGCGCAAATTTCCCATCAAATTCCCCACCGCCGAGAACCGGCTCAGCGACACCAAAGAGCCATAATCACGGTACTCAAATGCCGCTTCATCGCGGCCCTTTAACCGATTCAATATGTTTTTATAAAGAGTGTCAGCCATTTGCGAAGCTGCCTGTGCCCGTGGCGGAACCGGCTTGCCACTGCCGAGGATTAGCTGGGCGCAGTCGCCGAGCGCATAGATATCGCTGTGGCCTTTTACCCGCATACAGGCATCGACCTCAACCTGATTACGCGCCGTAATGGGTAACTTGGTTAAATCGGCAAATACGTCCGGCCCTTTCACCCCCGCGGCCCAGACCTTGATATCGGCGGGAATGAGTGTGCCGTCCTGGGTTAAAAAGCCTTCTTTGGTGACTTCTTTTACCTGCACGCCAAGGTGCAAGTGCACCCCGATTTTATCGAGCACCGCCTGAGCACGGCCGCTGACGCGGTCCGGAAGCTGGGGCAAAATCTTTGGTGCAGCTTCTACCAGATGAATATCCAAGTGGTGTTTGGCAATGTTCTGATAACCAAATTCCCTCACCGACTCAATCACATGGTGCAGCTCTGCCGCCAACTCAACACCGGTGGCACCTGCGCCAACTATCCCTATGCTGAGGCGCTGCTGGGTTTCATTCAGCAGCATCAAGCCATCGAGCAACTGGGTATGAAACTTCTCGGCGCTTGCCAGGCTATCCAAAAAAATACATTGGGACTCGGCGCCCGGGGTTTTAAAACTGTTGGAAACACCACCAAGCGCAAGTACCAGATAATCGTACTCGACGGTACGCTGGCCCATCAGAAGTTCGTTGCTGTCGTTATAAAGCGGCGACAATTGAATGGTTTTAGCGTCGGGGTCCACCGCTTCCAGAGAGCCGCGTAAATAGCGGTACCCATTTTTAAGGCCGTGATCGCGATACAGCAGGCCTTCTATCGACTGATCTATCACCCCAACTGCCACTTCGTGCAATTTGGGCTTCCAGATATGAATGGGGCTTCGGTCAATCAGCAGCACATCGGCCTTGGCTGACAGCCCCAGTTTACGGCCAAGTTTGGACGCTAACGCGAGCCCGCCGGCGCCGCCCCCCACAATCACGATCTTTTTGGTGCCCACTCAGAATCTCCCCCTGACTGCAATCGCGTGACCATAGCACACAGCATCAAAAACCAACATGCGAACTCGTTCATCCCGCTGGATATTAACAAAATTTCATTTCGAGGTTGTGTATCAGAACCCACAGGAACGAACCCAAAAGCGCAAGGTGATATCAAGTAGCTTAGCCGCTCTAAAAAAGTCACATTTACCACGGCGACGGTGAATTCAAACGCGGATCATCAGCCACCGGCGCCGTCACCGCCTTGAGCAAATTTCTGAATAGGTCTTGGCTAATGGGCTTAGTTCCTGTCGGTGCTGCTTGTGGGTGCTGCTTGGAATCACAAGACAAACCCTCGGGTATTCATTCGGCACGAAGTGGCATTGGGTTCCGGGGTTAAACGGCGTTAAAACCTTAAGCGCCAAAAACAACAAAGGGACGCAAGGTCCCCTTTAGGAAGGTTCGAATAAGTCCCGTGCATGCTCTGCGTGTGCTTACAGTGGATAGATGCAAGGCACAGTTTGCAGCGAATGGCCTTATCCCTTCGCAAGGACTGTAACGCAGCAGATACCGCTGTAAGCCACGCCCTGCGGGGCTTTGAAGCAACACCATTTCGGCGTTATTCAACTTCAGCAGGCGGCTGCATGCCTTCAGTTGAATGCGTTGAACTGTCGTCGCTATCAAAGCCAGAGCTGTGCGACGACTTGCTCGCATCTTCCTTTACACCGCTTCTTCGTTCTCTTCGCCGGTACGGATGCGGATTACCCGCTCCACTTCGGTGACGAAAATCTTGCCGTCACCAATTTTACCGGTGCGCGCGGTATCAACAATCACATCCAGCGCCTGATCCAGCAGCTCATCCTGGATCACCAATTCAATTTTTACCTTGGGCAAAAAGTCGACCATGTACTCGGCACCGCGATACAGCTCGGTATGGCCTTTTTGACGACCAAAGCCTTTCACCTCAGACACTGTCATGCCGGTAATGCCGATTTCGGCCAGCGCTTCGCGCACATCATCCAATTTAAAGGGCTTGATTATGGCTTCAACCTTTTTCATCCACCCGCTCCTGTAGGGAAGTTGTTGTTAATTTCCTAAGCTTAACATGTAAATCAAGCCCCCATGAAGGGCGCATTCGCGAATTCTATTGGCGCAGCTATACTCAATTTCGTCCACACTTTTTCCAGGATGAAAAAGATGAAATCCAGCAAAGGAATGACGCTGGTAGAGCTGATGGTCACCTTGGCCGTTATGGCTATCCTGAGTGCCATCGCTCTGCCCTCTTTTCAAACTATTCAAAGCGCTTCGCGCGCCAACGCCAGGATAAGCGAAATCGCCTCGGCCATTCAGCTTGCCCGCAATTATGCCGTGAGTTACGGCGTACGGGTTTCGGTGTGCCCGTTAACCAACAACTGCTGCAGCAATGACTGGCGCGCCGGGTTTTCGGTATTTACCGACACCGGCAGCACAGCTTGTCTCGATGGCGATGATGAACTTATTACCGAGTTTCCGGCAATTACCGGCACTGACACCCTGAAGTTCAGCCGCTCATCACTGCGTTTTCTGCCTGACGGGCTTGCAAGCGGTTACAACGGCACCTTTCGCTACTGCCCGGAAACGGCAGACAATCCCAACTCCAAAGCGCTTGTAATCAGTAACGCCGGACGCATTCGGCTCAGCAAAGATGCCACCAACTGTAAATAGGCTCCATGGCGAATAGTCAGGCTGGCGGTATGGCGGATAGAAAGGAAAGCTGAAATGAACTGATTTAGTGTCAAAATATCCTTTTGCGACAATATATTGTCTCAGCAATACGTTAAGAAATTGCTGAATTATCCGTATGGCTGGCGTATACTCAAAGAACAGGTTTCTTGGAGGAATGAGTCATGCACGCCCCCTCAAAAGGATTTACGCTGGTTGAGGTAATGGTAACGGTAGTAGTCGCTGGAATTATCGCCGCCATTGCCCTCCCCTCTCTATCATCCTGGTATGATCGTGCACGAGCAGACAGTGAAATCCGCAAAATTCAGGATGTACTTAAATTCGCAAGAAATCAGGCGTTTTCCTATGGTGCTATAGTCGAAGTTTGTCCCAATAACAACAGCGACTGCGGAACTGACTGGTCAAAGGGAATTCTTGTTCGATTCCAGAATAGCAAGGAAATATTAAAAGTCATTGATAGCTTTAATAAAAATGATGCATTGAAGGTGGGTAGTAACAACATTGCCTTCCGCTCCGATGGCTTAGCTGACGCTGCGACCACATTTGTCTACTGTCCTAATAATAAAAGCTCAGGCTCAAAAAGCTTAAGCCTGTCTTCAACAGGCTTAATAAAAACAGCGGACGATGATTTAAGCTGTCAATAAGCCGCTACCTCAGAGTTTGCTTTTCAAGTTGATTAGCTACTTTACTTGAAAATGGCATATAAACAGGCATGCACTCGTTGACTTGCTTTATGTAATTTTGATTACCTTTTAAGTCTGGCAGTCGTTTTCCAACCAGCTTAGACTTGTTATTTTCAATCTTCTCTTTATTCCAGCTATAAAATAGAACTTGTTCACCCTGGCTGGTTCTAACATGGCACTTAATACTTTCACTCTCTGCACTCACTGCTGAACAACACCCCATGGCCATGGGGATCAGCATCATTTTCCAGAACCTGTTCATTACCAGCACTCCTGAGGTGTTTTCACTCCACTGTGAGTCATTATTAGCTCTTTACAGTCTGCATCCCTTGTTGCCTGAGCCCCCTGCGCAGTGGCCGTGACGGTAAAGCTTGTTCCCGTTGTATCACCCGTTGCAGGCACAGCATCAACAGCGTAGTGACCATTTTCAGTAACGAATGGGTCAGCGCCCAACCCCAACGTCGTCATGTCTGTCGCGTAAGTCCTATGGTCTAAATAATACTGCTCTTGCAGGTTCGCCACTCTCATAACCGCCGCTTGACCTTCGGCGCGATTGCCCTTAGCCACATACTTTACATAAGAGGGATAAGCTATCGATGCCAATATCGCAACGATAGCCACCGTGATCATCACTTCGATCAGCGTAAATCCGGTAACACGCTTATTCATCACTTCTACTCGTCTACATGATAGTAAATTTTATTAACATCCAGACCCGCACCAATATTGATGGTCCCCTTATAACTGCCATCAGGGTTTTGCTCACCTTTACCAACGCCTATGATGTATGCCTGTGGCAGATCTCCCGGTTTTTCCGGTGGAGGCAGTACAATTTGAGGTGTGTCCGGTACCCGTTCACCCAGCTCATAGTAGAGTTTGCTATATGTTCTGGTACCTTTGTGTAAATCCAAAACATACAACCGCCCTTGGCCCTCTATCGCGCAGACTCCCGCCTCAAGCTCACCAGTCGCAGCAGTTCCGGGTGGAATAAATGACGTAAAGTAGACTTTTCCGTCAAAAATCAGTGCAGCAGACAGCGTTTTCTCCCCCGCGACGGAGTAATCAAAGTACCAACCTTTTTTCTCACCAAAAGCAATATTGTCTTCCTCGGTGGCTGGCGCCGCTGAAGTCACGTTATACAACTGATCTAAGGTTATTGTAGGTGGCGCACTGTCGGTAAATAGCTTTGTGACTATATTTCTGTCCTGCAGTACAAAAAACATGTCCTCCGTACTTGTATCAAGCGGATTAGGACGCCTACCGGTACCGATTGCAACCGCATCATAAGGAATATTTTGATAGGAGATCTGAGAATTATCCCCATCGGTTACAGTCGAAATATTTGTAAACGCCGTTTGGGCAACTACAGGCTCAGCGAAGAAACGCCTGTCGGCATCGCCGCTGCCACCTAAAGAAGCAAACTTAAACACTGACGCCCCATCAGCAGATTCTGGCCTGTCTATCCGCCAAACATTGCCTTTAACATCCGAAGCGTAAATCCTATCTGTAAAACCGTCATTGTTAGAGTCAAGTACGGCAACCTTGTTTGGGATGCTCGCCATACCTGTTGCTGTATATTTTTCCACGAACGCACCAGTGGTAGCATTGACCATGTAGACAGCATTCCCGCCGGTAAATCCTTCATCATAACCACCGCCGATTACCAGCACAGGAAAATCTTTTCCTTTTACCTTGGTAACCACAGGTTCTGACCAGGTCATGGCTAACTCCGAAAAACTGCCCTCTGCCTTGAGATTCCACAAAAGCTTAGGCGCTCCCGGGGTGGTAATATCAAGCGCATAATAGGAGGTGCCGCCACGCCTCATCCCCAAGTAAACATAGGCTTTTTCTACTGTCCCATCGTTATTAAGCTCGGTGTAAGAAACTGGCGATAAGTCCATACCATACGCCTTGCCTGAATAGGGTTTATTGTCACGCAGGCGCTTAATGTTGGATAACAATTCCATCGGTATAAATGCCCAAGTTTCACTCACACTACCCGAAGTAAAATCCTTTGAGTCGGTCTCACTATCTTGGAACATGTGCACCAGCCCTTGGTTTGTTCCAATAACAATTCGTACATCATTATGTTCTACTTTTATCACATCTCCTGCGCTATTCTTCCCTTCTGTCGGCGCTGAACCAAAGTTGAGAGCTAGCGGTTTAGAGTGTAACGGGTCACCCATAATATCATCGCGCGCATCATCACGCTGGTTATTGCTGTTATCGTCATCAACATCTATGCCGTACAGCCAATACAGAGCCTTTTGAGCTTCAACTGTATCCACAGTCCCGTCGGGATTTCCATAGCCCATATTTGAGCCCAGCGTTGAGATATCAATCGACGATAGCGGTACCAAATCGCTACCTGAGTTGGTGTAGATAATGCGCTCACCTTTAACGGCTTTCGCTCTTAACGAGGGTAAAACACCACCACTCAAAACTTTGTTACCATCTGCTGCGTTGGCGGCACATTCATTCCAGAAGGTACAAACATCACTATTAATGCTGCCGTTGGCGCTAATCACCCCAGTTTCTCCACCCGGTCCAACAAGTTCACCGGTAGAAGTGACTTTCAGTTTCTTAAGGTTTCCGCTCCAGCGTGGTCCGGCATTGGGTAAAAACATCGCGTAATACGCAGCATTGAAGGTTTGGGTTTTGTCAAAGTTATTGCTCGCAATACTCGGAGAGGTAAAACTACTGTTTACCGCGAGCACCGTCTTTAAGGCACCTGTCAGAGCTTCAACCAAAGCCTCAGGCGTCTCGGCATAATAGAATCCTTCATCCTTTTCGTTACCGCCGCGCAGTGCGGCTTCCTTGAGCAAAGGTATCGCAGCCTCTGCCCCCTTTGAAAATCCAATTGTGATAAGTCGGGTACTTTGCTGGTTATCATTACCGGTACCATCCTTAACCCCTTTCACCAGGTCATTGTTATACATATATGCAGCGAGGGGCGGCAGATAGCTGTTGTTGTTACTTCCATCAATCAGCTTCATCGGGTAAGGCTTGTAAATCGCGTTTGATGCATCACCGGTAGCATTGATGAGCTGTTGGATTTTTGTATTTGCGGCCTGATCAACGGTAGGAACACCGTCTGTGATATAAATAACAAAGCCCATTTGCGGACAAGTCTTAAACGGGGAAATATACTTCCCTGCATTCTCGGCGGTGAGATCGCGAGGCGGCTTATTTGGCTCGTAGGATTTAGGCTCCTCATTTCCCTGCATTTTTGCATCATTATCGCCAAAATCTACTGCCTGGCCAGCAAAATAAAGATAAGCCTCATAAAGGGTTTCACATAGTGGAGTATTTGTCTTTGCCGGTAATGCAGACACAAGACTAACCAAAGATTCACGATAGCTGGAAGTCAACGGCTGAATTTTGGAAATAATTCTGCCGCCGTCACGCTCAAACTCATCATCATGGTTGATATTGAAAATCGCCATGCCAACATCGATATCACCTTCAAGGTCGGCAAGCGCTTCCTTCACTGCATTTTTTGCCAGATCAAGTCTTGTGGGGAAAACAGTATCTGGATCAGGCTCGGTTACGTTGTCTGGATCAGTAGCCCATTGATACCACTTAAGATAGTGCTCCGAATAGAGGGTTACTGGCAGGCCACCCAATTTTGCAGCTTGACTGACATCGCCAGTGTATTTTTCTTTGGAGTTAAGAGGGTAAGCCTTATCGGTATAAGCAACAGGATTGGCGACTGAGGCTGTCCAAGTTCCAGATTTCACCGCATCTGTGTCTTCCTGACACTCAACCAGCATATCATTGGTATTTAAGCCGTTGTTCTCAGCGAGCGAAAGCCAACTGCCTGTACCACCTTGTTTACGATACTCAGCCAGATAGCCAGTAAAACGGCCTTTTGTGGCCAGAGCTAAGGCAGCTGTTTTACAGTTATTGTTTGTCAGTTCAAATCGGCGCCACTCGTTTGGATCGTCCGGTACAGGCATAGTGCTACCGCTGTCGATTCCCCCTACACTCCAGTAGATAGCCTTATCGTTAATTGGGCCCGTATAGTCTGCATCTGACCAGCTTGGATCATACGGGTCTTTAGCTCCCGGCACCTCGTCGTTCATACTACCCGAGTTATCAAAGATGATAAGGACCTGAGGCGCGATGGCTCCAGTCAACCCAGACTTAACATCAATAACATAGAGCTCGGTATCATCGCCCTGGACGCCGGAAGCAAATGTTGACGCTGCGATTGTAAGCGCCACTACCAATTTGTTGATGTTCATGACCCACTCCCACTGAGTACTTCCTGCTCTATTCCAGAGACGACTATTACCTGCCCTAAACCCTTACGACCAAATGTTGCTGTAGTGGTAACTTCAGCTCTTTTACAACTGATGAGATTAGCTCCAGATGCTCTGGGTGTACGTTGACAATTCACGTCACCTAAGGTCAAAGGAGCAATTTTTGACTGACTACTCAATGCAGTATTGTCTTCTGTAATTTCTGCAGATAGATTCGCAAGCGTCGCCCCGCGATTCACGTCAATAGCTTTATCCTGCGCACCTTGTGCCCAAGACATGGCCTCAATGCGCTCGGCACCGGCGCCAGCCATCCGAAGTGATTGACCGGAGTTGACGGCCAACGCCACACCAATCACTGTCATAATGATCAATACAATCAGTGCGAAAAACAGCACCATGCCTCGTTGTTTTTTCATATCAATTCCTTATCAGCACTGGGTTTTCGAGCACTATCGTTGTCGAAACCACCTTGCGACGGTAATGATCATTGAATTTCGGTAGCACCTTATCGCCTAAGGTGTAAACAACATCGTTCGTGTAACCTTTATCTTGTTCAATCGAACGGACTAATAAGTACACCTGCAAAGATACCAAACGCTGGAACAATTCATTATCCCACATCAAGTTTGTAACGTTGTTCACTGGAACATAGGTGTCGGCAGTATCATCACCGTTACTGTCAAATCCATAGAGAATGCGCATATTCTCTATGCCTTCAACCAACTGTTCATCGTTGCTCATTCCTGTCGCAGCCAACGTTTTACGTCTGAGTTCTGGAACGCCACTATCGTTATTAACAATAAAATAGACGTGATGTTGATACTCCCAGAAGCGAGCATTCTCAAGCGCTGGCAATGCACCACCGCCAACAAAAAAAATCGCCTGATTCGATGTCGTTGCAAGATAAAAACGCCCTACTGGCGCAGCTGTCACGTTAGGACCAATAACACGTTTCAGTTGAATAACATCGGTGTTAACCTTCACGTTCGCCAGACAAGACAAAGGGTTCGTGGGGTTAGAGCCTTCAACCTGCTCATAGCCCCAAAGCTTACGAAAATGAGCTGGCGGCGTAGTAGCTTTAGGGAAGGTTGCATTATTAGCACCGGCACCATCACAATCGACGCCAGAGGCGGGGATCGTTGTAGTTGTGGTATTACTGCCAACGATAAAGTCCGTGCCGGTAATATCCCCCATAAACCCGAGTTGGCTTAAGTCCCGCTCAAGAATTGCCAGTGCTATGCGACCATTCTCCTGAAGCTGTCCATATTGACTGGTTGTTGTAACGTTGGTCGCGGACATGGAGAACATGGCAAAAATACCGGCGCTGAGAAACAGGCCAATAACTAAGGCGACCATCAGTTCAACCAACGATAAGCCTTGTTGCTTCCTTAACTTAGAGAACATCAGCACACCTTAAATAATGATAGTGTTAATCAAAAACACTCGGCGGTTATTGCCGGTTTTACTGAACTCACAGAAAGCGTTAATTGCACCGCTCTTAGTCGCATCGGAAGTTTCCCTAATCCCACGCCAGGTCATCACTACCTGTACGTCACTGCCGTTGACATAAATACAAGCTTCAGGCGTATCAAGCCCACCCACATTTGTGGTGCCACTTTTCTCTGCGCCGCCACTGAACATCAATCGCCACTGGTATAAATCCCATGCAACGGTTTCTGTATGGGTACACTGCGCAGCAGCCCCGACACAGGCTTTCGTTGGGGCTGCGGTGCCGCCGTTAAAAATGCCGCGATAACTTATAAGAACACCTTTATTAAGCCGCATGCGGCTTACGATATCGTTAATGTAATACGCCGCCTGCGTTTGCTGAAACGATTCAAAGCTGCTCTGCTTGGCGACGGTGTGAAGATTAAAAATGCCAATAAGGCCGACCACCAGTATGACCAGTGCGACCATGACTTCTATTAAGGAAAATCCTTTCCCGTACTTTTTCATCGGTGTCAAATCTCCGCAATTCGACATTTTCTTGACGGAACAAACCAAGAAATTACTCTTTAAAATCTTAACCTTAAGTCTATTTTTGATTCTACAGGTTAATCATAGTTTAGTCGATTGTTTGCTGCCAGTAACAATAGGCTCTAAGAAACGGATCCATTATGCCTAGAACTTTTCGCCAATAAAAAAAGAGGCCGAAGCCTCTTTTTAACATTATCTTAGCAAACAATCACCTAAGTTCGACCGGAACGGCAAAGACAACGTCTTCCTTTCGACCTTCCACTTCAGTGACCACGCTGGGTGCCAATTCGGTGATGGCATCGATAACTTGTTTAACCAGCACTTCGGGCGCAGATGCGCCGGCGGTAACGGCCACTTTGGCGATGCCGCTGAACCAGTCGGGGTTTACATCGGCGGCGCTGTCGACCAGATACGCCTGAGTGCCCGACTTCTCAGCCAGCTCCCGCAATCGGTTTGAATTGGAGCTGTTTTTGGAGCCAACCACGATAAAGAGGTCAGCCTGGGCTGCAAGGTTTCGCACTGCATCCTGACGATTTTGGGTGGCATAGCAAATATCGTCTTTGCGCGGCCCTTCAATCGAGGGGAACTTCACCTGCAGCGCGGCGATGATATCGAGGGTATCGTCAACAGACAGCGTGGTTTGGGTGACAAAACACAGGTTATCCGGATCGCGCACCTTCAGGGCATGCACATCCTCAACCGACTCAATCAGATAAACGCCGCCTTCGGGATTATCGTACTGGCCCATGGTGCCTTCGACCTCTGGGTGTCCGGCGTGACCAATGAGAATACACTCAATCCCTTTGCGACTGGCGCGGGTAACCTGCAGGTGCACCTTGGTGACCAGAGGACAGGTGGCATCGAACACTTTAAGGCCGCGACGTTTGGCTTCGGCTCTTACTGCCTGGCTTACGCCGTGGGCAGAGAAGATAACTATGCTGTTATCCGGCACCTGATGCAGCTCTTCCACAAAAATCGCGCCGCGATCTTTAAGGTTCTGCACCACATAACGGTTATGCACCACTTCGTGACGTACATATATAGGTGGCGAAAACAGCTCAAGCGCCCGCTCAACAATGCTGATGGCCCGGTCGACCCCGGCACAAAAGCCGCGGGGATTGGCCAAAAGAATGTTCATCTGTCCTGACATTACAGCTCCTCCAGCACGTCCAGCTCGAAGGTTACCGCCTGCCCGGCAAGCGGATGGTTTAAATCGACCGTTACCGAATCGCCGGCAACTTCACGCACTATACCGGGGATTTCCACGCCGCCAGGGCCGGCGAAGCTGACAATCACGCCGGCTTCCAGGGTCATGTCGGCCGGAAAACGGCTTTTATCCAGATAATGAATGGCATCGGGATTAACCGGCCCAAAGGCATCTTCAGGTGCCAGGGTAAACTTGTGGTTATCACCAGCACTCAGATTGGCAAGCTCAGCCTCAAAGGCCGGGCTTAAGCTGCCATCACCGATATTGAGGCGCGCCGGTTTACCGGAGGCCTTGGTGCTGTCGGCGGTCGAGCCATCTGACAGCAAAATATTCATATGGCAAAGCAGTGATTTCTGGCTCACAGGTTACTCCTTCACGGCCTTGTCGTTAGGCTTTTGCTCGCGAAAGCTGTCGATGATGATAAGCACAGCACCGACAAAAATCGCCGCATCGGCAATGTTGAACGCCGGGTAATGCGAGGTGTTCCAGAAGAAGTCCAGAAAATCCACCACATAGCCGTGCATCAAGCGATCGATAAGGTTACCGAGTGCGCCGCCAATCACCAGGGTGTAGGCCAGGTTCAGGCGGGTCAGCGACCAGTGCTGCTTACGCAGCCAAATGGTCAGAATGACGCTGAAGCCCACCGCCACCACGGTAAACAGCCAGCGCTGCCAGCCTCCTGCATCATGCAGGAAGCTGAACGCGGCGCCGTAGTTACGCACATAGGTAAAATTGAAGAAGGGTAAAATATTTACCGATTCATACAAATCAAAGTTAGCCAGCACCCATTGCTTGGACAGTTGGTCGGCCAAAAACACCACTACCACAACCCAATACCAGCGAAGACCACTTTCTTTCCAGGTAAGTTGCATGATTGTCCTTAGGCAAACGCGCGGGCTTCGCCGTCGCCTTCAATGTTGGTAACACAGCGGCCACAAAGCGTTGGGTGGGCTTCGATGCTGCCCACTTCTTCACGGTGATGCCAGCAGCGCTCGCACTTGGCGGCATCTGTTTTGGCAACCAGCAGCTTAAGGCCCTTCACTTCGGTCGCAACCGCATTGGCCGGCGCGGCATCGGCGGCCAGCACCTTGGCATCGGAAGTCAGCAGCACAAAGCGCAGCTCGTCACCGAGCACCAGCAGTTTGGCGGCAAGTTCGGCATCGGCGTACAGGGTCACAGCGGCTTCGAGTGAACCACCGAGCACCTTGTCGCGGCGCGCCTGCTCGATTTCTTTGTTCACTTCGTTACGCACACTGAGCAGCAGTTCCCAGTGTTCATCGGCCAGATCGCTCTCGAGGGTGACTGACTCCAGGCCCTGATACCATTCCTGAGTAAACACATAGGCTTCGCGCTTACCCGGCAGCAATTGCCAGATTTCATCGGCGGTAAAGCTCAACACAGGCGCAATCCAGCGCACCATGGCTTCAACGATGTGGAACAGCGCCGACTGACAGCTGCGACGGGCGTGGCTTTCACGCTTGGCGGTGTACTGGCGGTCTTTGATGATATCGAGATAGAAGCTGCCAAGCTCCACTGAGCAGAACTGCATCAGTTTCTGGGTCACGATGTGGAAGTTGTACTGCTCGTATGCGGCGATGATTTCGCTCTGCACCTTGGCGGCGCGGCGCACCATCCACCGGTCCAGCGCCACCATGTCAGACACGGCCACCATGTCGGTTTCAGGGTTGAAACCATTGATGTTGGCCAGCAGGAAACGCCCTGTGTTACGGATGCGGCGATAGGCATCGGCGCTGCGGTTAAGGATTTCGTCAGAAACGCTCATCTCACCGCTGTAATCAGTGGCAGCTACCCACAGGCGCAGGATGTCGGCGCCAAGCTTATTGGTCACTTCCTGCGGCGCAATGACGTTACCGATGGACTTGGACATCTTGCGGCCCTTGCCATCCACGGTAAAGCCGTGGGTCAGCACCTGCTTGTACGGCGCCTTGGCATGCATGGCGGTAGACAGCATAAGCGACGACATAAACCAGCCGCGGTGCTGATCCGAGCCTTCCAGATACAAATCAACGCCGTGGCCGTTAAATTCAGGACGGGCAGCCACAACGGTTTCGAAGGTTGAGCCCGAGTCGTACCACACGTCCAGCGTGTCGGTCACTTTACGGTACTGGTCCGCTTCATCGCCCAGCAGTTCAGCGGCATCCAAATCCCACCATGCCTGAATGCCTTGCTGCTCGATACGGTTGGCAACACGCTCCATCAAAGACACTGAGTCTGGGTGCAGCTCGTCGGTATCCTTGTGGACAAACAGCGCAATAGGCACGCCCCAGGTACGCTGACGGGAGATACACCAGTCTGGACGGTTAGCCACCATGGTCTCGATGCGGCTCTGGCCCCAGTCTGGGATCCATTGGGTGTTGGCGATTTCAGTCAACGCAGTGCTGCGCAGGCCCTGATTATCCATGGAGATAAACCACTGCGGGGTGGCACGGAAGATAATCGGGGTTTTGTGGCGCCAGCAGTGTGGATAGCTGTGACGATAAGCAACGTGATTAAGCAGCGCGCCTTTCTCTTTCAAAAGCGCCACTACGTTGTCGTTGGCTTTAAATACATGCTGACCGGCAAAGAAAGGCGTATCTGCCTTATAAACACCGTTGTCACCTACGGGGTTGGCAACTTCGAGGCCATATTTCTGACCTACCACAAAGTCGTCCTGACCGTGACCTGGCGCTGTGTGCACCACACCGGTACCGGCGTCAGTGGTCACGTGGTCGCCCAAAATCACCGGCACGTCGAACTCAAGGAACGGGTGAGCAAAACGTGTCAGCTCAAGCTCGCTGCCTTTTACGCGGCCAAGCACTTCAAACGACTCGGCGCCATAACGCTTCACGCAGTCTTCATGCAGCACTTCAGCAACCACGATGGCGCGGGTCGCATCTTCTTTGGTGAAAGACACCAGCACGTAATCAAGGTCGGCAGCAATGGCGAGCGCACGGTTGGCAGGCAAGGTCCATGGGGTGGTGGTCCAGATCACCATGGCGATGTCATGGCTGTAGCCTGCAACGCCAAACTTGGCGAGCAGCGAGGCCTTATCAACCACAGTGAAACCCACATCAATGGCAGGCGAAGTCTTGTCTTCGTACTCTACTTCCGCTTCAGCGAGCGCCGAGCCACAGTCGGTACACCAGTGCACCGGCTTCACGCCTTTTTGCAGGTGGCCGTTACCAATCACCTTGGCGAGCGAACGTACAATGTTGGCCTCGGTGCCGTAATCCATGGTCAGGTAAGGATTGTGCCAGTCACCCAGCACGCCCAAGCGGATAAAGTCTTCGCGCTGGCCATCAACCTGAGCTGCGGCGTACTTGCGGCACTCTTCACGGAACTCGGCGGCAGAGATTTTCTGGCCAGGCTTACCCACCTTTTGCTCTACTTTCAGCTCAATCGGCAGACCGTGACAGTCCCAACCCGGCACATAAGGGGCATCGAAGCCCGCCATGGTTTTGGACTTGATAATGATGTCTTTCAGGATCTTGTTAACTGAGTGACCAATGTGAATGCTGCCGTTGGCGTATGGAGGGCCATCGTGCAGGATAAATGGCTTGCGACCGATGCGGCTGTCACGGATCAGCTGATACAGCTTGTCCTTGTTCCAGCGCTCCAGCATTTCGGGCTCGCGATTGGCCAGATTCCCACGCATCGGAAACTCGGTTTCCGGCAAATTCAAAGTAGATTTATAGTCGCTCATCGATCCTATACCGTTTATTGCCTAAGGCTTATGCAAAACATGGAGACTGCGCCCAGCGGCGCTGTCGTTAACCTGCGTCGTCACCAAGCAGGGCGCGGGCCCTGTCGGCGTCGTTCCAAATCTGTCGTTTCAGGGCATCGAGGGATTCAAACGGCTGCTCGTCGCGAATTTTCGCCACCAGCTCCACTTCCACGCGCTGCCCATAAAGATCGCCTTCAAAATCAAACAGGTGCACCTCAAGCTGGCACACCTGACCATTGACCGTAGGCCTGAAGCCCACATTAGCAACCCCTTCATATATATCGCTGCCATCCCACCAGAGTTTTACCGCAAACACACCGCGAACCGGCACCACTTTACGCTTAAGCGCAATATTGGCGGTGGGAAAACCTATTGTGCGGCCGATTTTCTGGCCGTGTGCGACCCGCCCGCTCAGGGTAAAGGGGTGACCAAGCAAACGTCTTGCCTGCTCAAGATTGCCCTTGGCAAGCTGCTCGCGTACAGCGGTAGAACTCACCCGCAAATCGCCCACAGTGAACGAATGGGTGTTCACCACGGCAAAGCCAAAGCGCTCGCCGGCTTTTTTCAGCATATCAAAGTTACCGGCGCGGCTTTTGCCAAAACAAAAGTCATCGCCGACCACCAGGTATTTTACGCCAAGCCTGCGCACCAGCAGATCTTCGATAAAAAACTCAGGATCCATGGAGGCAAAATGGCGGTTGAAGTTGACGCACAGCAAGCGGTCGATGCCAAGCTCACCCAGCAGGGCAATTTTATCGCGCAGTAAACTGAGCCTGGCTGGCGCATCGTCACCGCGAAACAATTCCTGCGGCTGGGGCTCAAAGGTCATCAGAGTCGCCGGCAATCCAAAATGCGTCGCCCGCTCAACCAGACTGGCAATGACTTTAGCGTGCCCACGATGGACACCATCAAAGTTGCCAATCGTCAGCACGCATCCCCGATGCGCGGGCAATATATTGTGAATTCCGCGGATTAATTCCATCTGTAATGACAACTGCCGTACGTAAATTGGCGGATTATATCTCAGGCGGTGCTGATAATCAGCCCTTGCGGGCAGGTTTCATCTTCCAGGGTTTAATCCCAAGTAGCACCAAAGTCATCCCATAGGCCAATGCAGCCGCCCCGATAAGCAGCGTAAGACTTGTCGCTCTGTTGGTAATGCCCCACTCAAGCCACTGCGCCTCAGACGGCAACAGATACCACAGAAGCGCGGTCATAGCGAGGGTAGACAATGCCACCTTGGCGAAAAACACCAGGGTTGCCGCGCTCACGCGATAGACACCGGCCCGGTGCAAACCACGATACAGCAGCGCCGCATTAAGGAGCGCCGACAGCGAGGTCGCCGCCGCCAGGCCCACATAGCCAAACGGAATGGCAAATATCAGGTTAAACACCATGTTGCTCACCATAGCGACTATGCCGTAGCGCACCGGCGTGCGGGTATCCTGACGTGCGTAGTATCCAGGCGCCAATACCTTGATAAGCATAAAGTTAAGTAATCCGGCGCCATAAGCCATCAAACTATACGAGGCCATCTGCACATCAGTGATATCAAATGCGCCGCGCATAAACAGCACCATTAACATAGGTTTGGCGAGCACTATCAGCCCAAGCATGGCTGGCATGCCAAGCAGCACTATTGCGCGCACGCCCCAATCCATGGTCGAGGCAAAGCCATCACCTTCGGCATTCACATGCTTTTTCGACAGCGCCGGCAACACCACAGTCGCGATGGCAATACCAAAGAGGCCGAGGGGAAACTCCAGCAAGCGGTCGGAGTAATAGAGCCAACTGATGGAGCCGGAAACCAGAAAACTGGCAACCAGGGTGTCAAACAGCAAATTGATTTGTGACACCGACACCCCAAAAAGCGCTGGGATCATCAGAGTACGAATTTTGGTTACGCCGGGGTGATTCCAGCCCCATGAAGGGCGCACCAACGCCTTCTCCCTGATAAGGAACGGAATTTGGAACAAAAACTGAATAAGACCGCCGGCAAACACGCCCCAGGCAAGACCAAGTTCAGGCCGTTCCATCTGCGGTGACACCCACAGTGCAAACCCAATCATGGCGACGTTTAAAAACACCGGCGTAAAGGCCGACACCGCAAAGCGACCACGGGTATTAAGGATGGAACCGGCAAGCGCAGTAAAGGTGATAAACCATAAATAAGGAAAGGTAATCTTCAGCATCAGGCTGGACTGTTCAAACTTGTCAGCGTTTTCGCCGCCATTAAGCCAGTCCAGAAACCAGCCGCCACCAAACAGCGCGGCAAGAATCGGTGAGCCAATCACCCCAAACAGGGTCACTATGGTGACAAGTCCACCCAGGGTACCAGCCACCTTTGAGAGCAACTCGCGGGTTTCTTCCGGCGTGCGCTTTTCCTGATATTCGGTCAACACAGGCACAAAAGCCTGGGCAAACGCCCCTTCGGCAAACAGTCGTCTTAAAAAATTGGGAATTTTGTTGGCGAAGAAAAACACATCGGCACTGGCACCGGCGCCCATGAGATTGGCCACTACCATATCGCGCACCAACCCCAACACACGGGAAATCAGAGTCATGGCACTGACTATCATCCCTGACTTCAGTAATTTTTTACTCAAATGTCCCCCCGGGAACGACTGAAAAATTGCGGGTAAACTCCAGGAAAAATCGCTTTCGGCACTGTCACACGGCAGTAATTGCTGGTAGAATTGCGCCACATTTTACACGAGTTGGGTTGAAGATAGCCAAGTCGGGTTGGATTATTTTGCTTTAATGGCGGATATTCAACCATTGCCATTGACAAGATGGCAAATTACGGGCATATTCCTCGACCTTTGAAAGTATCAATCCCAAGTTTTTAGGAGTTGCACCTTGGCTAACAGCAAGACTGCAAAGAAACGCGCTATTCAATCTGAAAAGCGTCGTCAGCACAACGCCAGCCGTCGCTCAATGCTGCGTACCTACGTGAAGAAAGTTATCGCTGCCATCAAAACCGGCGATCACAAAGCTGCTACTGAAGCCTTCAACGTAGCCCAGCCTATCGTTGACCGCATGGCGACCAAAGGCCTGATCCACAAGAACAAGGCCGCCCGTCAAAAGGCTCGTCTGAACGCCCGTATCAAGGCTCTGGCTGCTTAATCGCTGCCAGCAAGACGTAAAAAAACCGGCTAACGCCGGTTTTTTTATTTCTGCTCAGTGGCAATAAATGTTGTTCAGCAACTTGATGATTTCTTTCACCTCGTCACTTTTCAGTGAATAAAACACCGTTTGAGCTTCCTTGCGGGTCGCCACCAGATTGTCTTTACGAAGCCACGCCAAATGTTGAGACAGTGCCGACTGGCTCAGCCCCAGCTTTTTGTTCATCTCACCGACACACATCTCGCCTTCGTTCAGCAGATGGCACAAGATAAACAATCGGCGTTCATTCGCCAGCGCTTTTAACAGCACCACCGCGTGATCAGCTCGCTCCTGCATCAATTCTATATTCATTACGAGCATATTCTCCTAATACAAACCCCGCGCCTAATATAGCGTTGGCTTACAAACTGCGCCCTGACACAGCCCACACTTTTTGTTAGATTGTTTTCAAAAATGGGATGTACGTTATAAAAATCGAGGATATGCATGAAAACCCTACCCTTGGCCCTGCTGTCGCTGGGGCTGCTTGTGGCTGCCAACAGCCAGGCAAACCAAACAACAACCGATAAAAATCATAAAGTTGCCATTAGCCTTGCCAATACTGCAGCGCAGTCCAGCCTTGCCTACGAACTGGTGGAGTCTCTAACGGTGGAAGTTGGACCGCGTCTTGCCGGCAGCGACCAGGATAAAGTGGCGGTAGACTGGGCCATGGCGAAGCTGAAAAGCCTTGGCTTTGAGCGGGTGTACAAAGAGCCGGTCACAGTGCCTGTGTGGCACCGGGGTATCGCCAAAGCGAATATCGTCAGCCCCTACCCGCAGCCCATGGTTATCACCGCCCTTGGCGGCAGCATAGCCACACCCAAAGGCGGCATCACCGCCGAAGTCGCCCGTTTTGACAGCCTCGACGCCCTGAAAGCCGCCCCCGAAGGCTCGCTTAAAGGCAAAATTGCCTTTATCGATGCCAAAACCGAGCGTCACCGCGACGGCGCGGGTTACGGCAAAACCTCCTCAGGCCGCAGCAAAGGCGCGGTTGCCGCCGCTGAAAAAGGAGCGGTTGCCATCATCATCCGCTCCATCGGCACCGACACCGACCGCATGGCCCACACCGGCATGATGCGCTATCAGGACGGCGTTGAGCCCATTCCTGCCGCCGCTGTCTCGAATCCCGATGCAGACATGATAAACGCCATGTTAAAGCGTACCGACAAGGTCAGCCTGCATCTGGAGCTTGGTTCTGAGCGGCGCGGAGAAGCGACCTCCTACAATGTGATTGCCGAAGTCAGCGGCAGCAGCAAGGCTGACGAAATTGTACTGATTGGTGCCCATCTGGATTCCTGGGATGAAGGCACGGGCGCCATAGATGACGGTGCCGGCGTTGCCATTGTCACCGCCGCCGCCAAACACATTCTGGATTTGCCGGCCAAGCCGCAGCGCACGGTGCGGGTAGTGCTCTATGCCGCCGAAGAAGTCGGGCTTATTGGCGGCAAAACCTACGCCAAGGCCCACGAAGCTGAACTTGCAAAACACTATATTGCGGCCGAGTCCGACTTTGGTGCCGGCCGTATCTATCAGATTGACTGGAATGTAGCGCCCAGAGCGCACGCCGATGCGGTAAAGCTGATGCACGCGGCAGAGCAACTTGGTGTAAGCAGCGGTAACAATCAGGCGTCAGGCGGACCGGATGTCTCCATGCTGCCAGCCCTTGGCGTACCGGTCGCATCCCTTCGCCAAGATGGCAGTGATTACTTTGATTATCACCACACGCCCAACGACACTCTGGATAAAATTGACCCCGCCGCTCTGGCACAAAACGTCGCCGTTTACGCCCAGTTTGCCTGGATGATGGCAAACAGTGAACTGGAGCTCAGACCGCTTGCTCCAAAACCGCAGGCACAGTAAGAAAAACCGGCAGTGTAAAAAACTGGCGGTGTAGAAATACCTGAGCACATTTACACTGACCACGCAGGGAGCCAATTAACCGCTCAGCAAACCCACTGCCAGCTCAGGAAAACCCACTGCCAGCTCAGGAAAACCCATTAATTGTCCCGCATAAAAAAGCCGTGCCCATCAGCACGGCTTTTTCAGCACCAAAGGTTAGTAACTCTTTCAAGTGACTGTATTAGCGAGATTGTTTCAACACGCTTACGCCCATGAGACACCTGCTGCTCTCATCTGAAGCTGAGCTCAAGCGGTGCAGCCGTACAGGCATTATTAATCTGCAGTCTCAAGCTCGGTGTCGGTTGCGGGCACATGGGACAGATGGTCGCAGTTGTGGTTGTCTGCATCGCAGCGCTGGCCAACGTCTGTGGTGGCGCCGTAGCGAACCAGCAAATGCCAGAGCCACTTAAGCTCGCTTTGCACTTCGCTTTGATGACCGCGGCTGCGCCAGCGGGTCGGGAAGCGGCTCACTTCGCGGGCGGCGGCGCCGATGGCATAGGCGCTGATTTGACCATCAATGGCAACCCGCTCGGCAAGGGACGGCATGCCCGGGCCACGGAAGTCGCTGACCACCTCATCAAGGGGCAGAGATAAGCCGCCATGCCAGTGCAGCGCGATATCGTAACGGTCGCAGAGTTTTTCCAGCAGGCTGCCAACTTCGGTGCCGCGATAGCTTGGGTCGGCAACCAAATCCTGAATGTCTTCTTCTAGGCTAAGCTGGCCGTGGATTTGCGCTTCGATGTAATGATCAAGGTTGCCAGACAGTGGCCTGCCAAAACGCACTTCGGCAGGCTCGCCAAGGCAGGCCAGCATACGCTCCACCAGCTTCGCCGGCGCAAGTCCATACTCACCAAGGGCATAACGGCGCTCAAAGCTCTCACTCAAAAGCGCGGCAATCACCATCTCAAACGCATCGGCCGTGCCCTTGTCTTTGGGATTGCGGTACGAATCATGGAAACAAAAACTGGCGCGGGCCATCACTTCCGGTTTGGTCAGAAAATAGCAGCTGCCAAAGCGCGGCGCAGGGCCATTGGGGGCATGCAGTAAATCCAGCGCGCCGTATTTGGGGCGCATCGTCGCCTCAAGCTCCAAATCGCCAAAAAATTCCCGCTCCCACATATCGCGCTGACCGCCGATATCCGGCGACAAAAGACCGCTGGAAATGTGGGTTTCAAACTGGTTGCGATAGCGGCCATCCTGCAACAAACCTTCGGCCACGGTGATGCCGCGCGAATCAAAACGGTCGGGATGAAAATGCAAAGCTATCCTGCCATGACGGGCCACCGCCTGCATGGCGCTGTTAAAACGATTGGCAGGAATATCCGACATTTGCAGTATGTTGCGGATGATGCCAAGGGCTGGCTCACGGTGCGAGCGGGCATAACGACTCAGGCTGTCAATGGCAGGAATGCGGCTGCCGGGCGCTGCTGACATGAAGATTCTCTCGGGCCAAAAATTGATGGATGAAAACCCTGCCAAGATAACAGAGGAACGCACAGGGCTCCACGACTATTGTGCCAAGCCGAGGCTCCCCCTCGAAGGATCCCGGCACTTAGCCAATATCACAGGGGCGAATAGATCTCACCCGGCACAAACCCAAGCAGTCGACGGGCAAATAGACGGGGCCGAGGGTTGCGGGAATGAAGGTTAAATCGCTGACAGGCCAAACGCCTGTCAGCTTAATGCCGGGGTTTAATTAGCCGCAGGAGCAGCCGGTGCTTTACAGCTGCTGATAAGCGACTGGAAGTGCTGACCCAGATCCTGAGAAGCCAGGGCTTCGGTCTGGCTCGCCATAGCAGCGAGGGTTTTGCTTGCCCCTTCAAGCCCTTGCTCGGCAATCAATGTCTTGGCATAGGCCGCCACATCGGCGCCTTTTTGCAGCAGTGCGGCGGCGTTTTCAAGGCTTAAATCCTGCGCCAGTGCCGACTCAATACTGGCGAGCAGCTCGGCCACTTTGGCCGATTCCGTCAGCGCGCCTTCAACAGTCGCCAAATCACCGAGGGGATCTTTGGCAAGTTTATCGGCGATACAGGCGGCAACCGAGCCTGCGGCCGCGCTCTTGCTTACCGCATCCAGCCCCTGGGAGCGAATTTGCTCAATGGCAGACTGAATTTCAGTGTCTTTGGCAAGCCAGGCCTGCTCCAGTGCCGCCTTTTCGTTGTCGCCAAACCAACCACAGCCAGACAGGGCCAGGGTTCCCACTGCAACAGCCACTAACGAATACTTCATCTGATTTCCTTATTAAGGTGATAGCGATTTGCCACAGTGTTTCAAACTCCCATTAAACAAGGATGAATCGCAAAACTGCGGCTAAAATCGGGATAAATAGGTGCTTGCGATGGCCACAGGAGGCCACCTTTGGTAAGCTTGCGCCCCCGCTTGGCTACCCGTTTGTCGTCAAGCCTTCCTGCCAGCAAGAGAGATTGCATGAGTTTTGCCTCACTGGGCCTGTCGGCGCCCATTCTTAAAGCCCTCGAACAAAAGGGCTATCAAACGCCATCGCCCATTCAGGCCGAAGCCATTCCGGTAGTGTTGCAAGGTCGCGATCTGCTGGCCGCAGCGCAAACCGGCACCGGCAAGACCGCAGGCTTTACTTTGCCAATCCTTGAGCTGTTGTCCAGTCGCCAAAAGGCTGGCCCGAAGCAGGTTCGTGCACTCATTCTCACCCCCACTCGCGAGCTTGCGGCGCAAATTGGTGAAAACATTGCCCAGTACGGCAAGCACCTGCCTCTGAAAAGCACTGTGGTATTCGGTGGCGTTGGCATTTCACCGCAAATCAGCCAGCTTAAGCGCGGCGTCGACATTCTGGTGGCAACCCCGGGCCGCCTGCTGGATTTGCACGGCCAGAAGGAAGTGAGTTTTCAGGGGCTCGAAATCCTGGTGCTGGACGAAGCCGACCGCATGCTCGACATGGGCTTTATCCACGATATCCGCCGTATTCTCAAGCTGTTACCGGCCAAGCGCCAGAACCTGCTGTTCTCGGCCACTTTCTCAGAAGAAATCCGCACCCTCGCCCATGGCATTTTGCACAACCCGGCAGAAGTGTCAGTGACGCCAAAAAACAGCACCGCCGAGCGGGTTGAACAGTGGATTGTGCCCACCGACAAAAACAAAAAGCCAGCGCTGCTTGCCGAGCTGACCCGTCGCCACGACTGGCAGCAGGTGCTGGTATTTTGCCGCACCAAACACGGCGCCAACCGTCTGGTCCGGCAGATGGAAGATGAAGGCCTCAAGGCCGCTGCCATCCACGGCAACAAGAGCCAGAATGCCCGCACCCAGGCGCTGGCCGACTTTAAAGCCGGTGCCATCCGCATGTTGATTGCCACCGACATTGCCGCCCGTGGTATCGACATCAATGAGCTGCCCAACGTGGTTAACTTTGAGCTGCCCCATGTCCCCGAGGACTATGTGCACCGCATCGGCCGCACCGGCCGCGCCGGCGCCAGCGGCGAAGCCGTGTCTTTGGTGTGCAGTGAAGAAGTAAAACAGCTGCGTGATATCGAGCGCCTGATAAGACAAACCCTGAGCCGGGTTGAGATTGAAGGCTTTGAAGCGGTCAATGCCTTGCCGCTGACCGTTGGCAGCGCCAAACAGGGCAAAGCCAATCCAGGCAAACCTGCCCAGACGAAATCCGGCAAAGGCAACACCAGCGCCAATGGTGAGCGCCGCCCAAGCCGCCAGGGCACCGAAAAAGCCCGCAGCGACAAGCCCGCGTCTGACAAAACGCGTTCGGATAAGCCGCGTTCTGACAAACCGGCTTCTGACAAGCAGCGTTCAGACAAGCCACGTTCAGATAAGCCACGCTCCGACAGACCGGCTTCTGACAAGCCGCGTTCAGACAAGCCACGTTCAGATAAGCCACGCTCCGACAGACCGGCTTCTGACAAACCGCGCTCGGACAAGCCACGTTCTGACAGACCGGCTTCTGACAAACCGCGCTCTGACAGACCTGCTTCTGACAAACCGCGCTCGGACAAGCCACGTTCTGACAAGCCACGTTCAGATAAGCCTCGCTCTGACAGACCAGCTTCTGACAAGCCGCGTTCAGACAAGCCACGTTCAGATAAGCCTCGCTCTGACAGACCAGCTTCTGACAAGCCGCGTTCTCAGCATCAGGGTTCCAGAAATCCGGGCCGCGCTAAGGACTGACATAGCCCAGATCTCTCCCGATAAAAAAACCGGCCGATTGGCCGGTTTTTTATCATCAGGCACTTATCATCAAGTGCTTACCATCAAGTGCTTACCATCAAGTGCTTATCATCACTGGCGCTATGTCTAAACCATGTATGTTCTCAACAAGATTGTTGCGCCAGCGCTGAAAATTAGCCACTGCGCGCGCCAATTACGGCAGCCAGGGGTACAATGAACTGCCTCACTTATCCCTATTCGGAGCCGAAGCACAGCATGCACCCAACCAAAATCACTTTTTTTGAGCGCTTCGAGCCGATAATACTGAGCGGCGACAAGACGATTACCATCCGCGATGAAGCCGAGCGCCATTATGTCCCGGGCACCCGGGTAGCAGTGCACACCTTAGAAACCGACCGCTGGTTTTGCGATATCGACATCATCTCGGTGACGCCGGTGCGCTTCGATGAGCTGACCGATGAGCATGCCCAGCAGGAGTTTATGACGTTGGATGAGCTAAAGCCGCTTATCCGCACGATTTACCCCGGCATCGAATCACTGTACGTGATTGAATACCGCCTCGCCTAAGCGGCATCGCTGTTAATCACGGCAACTGAGCAGCAATGAAAAAGGCAAGGTAAACCCTTGCCTTGTTTAAGCGGGTAAAAACCATTGAAGCTCAGCGGAACGACTCCCGCTCGGGCGAGGCGCTGATTTTGTGAATAGCGAGATCGGCGCCAAGGTACTCCTGCTCCTCATCAAGGCGCAGGCCACTGATTTTTTTAATAACGCCGTACACCCCAAGCCCCCCGACGAAGGCAATCACCACACCAAGCACTGTGCCAAACAGCTGCGAAGCGAGTGACACACCGCCCGCGCCGCCAAAGGCTTCAAGCCCAAAAATCCCGGCGGCAATGCCCCCCCAGGCGCCGCACAGGCCATGCAAAGGCCACACCCCGAGCACATCATCGATTTTCCAGCGGTTTTGGGTCGCGGTAAACAGCCACACAAACAGCACGCCGGCCACAGCGCCAACGAACAAACTGCCAAGCGGGTGCATGATATCGGAGCCGGCGCACACCGCCACCAGCCCGGCGAGCGGGCCGTTATGGATAAAGCCCGGGTCATTGCGACCAAACAGCATGGCAGTGAGGGTGCCGCCAACCATGGCCATCAACGAGTTAAGCGCCACCAAGCCGGAAATGCCCTCCACCTTTTGTGCGCTCATCACGTTAAAACCAAACCAGCCGACAATCAAAATCCACGCGCCCAACGCGAGAAACGGAATGCTCGACGGCGGGAAGGCGGTCATCATGCCGTCTTTGTGATAGCGACCCTTGCGGGCACCGAGCATCAGCACAGCCGCAAGCCCAATCCAGCCGCCCACCGCATGCACCACCACTGAGCCGGCAAAGTCATGAAACGGCGCGCCAAACCAGGCGGCGATTTTATCCTGCACCCCAAAGTTGTTATTCCAAATCATGCCTTCAAACAGCGGATACACCAGCCCCACCAGCAAAAAGGTGGCTGCGAGCTGCGGCTTGAAGCGGGCGCGCTCGGCAATGCCGCCGGACACAATCGCCGGAATGGCGGCGGCAAAGGTCAGCAAAAAGAAAAACTTCACCATGTCGTAGCCGTTGCTGGCCGAAAGCTCACTCACCGGCGCGTAAAAGTTCACGCCGTAGGCGATGCCGTAACCAATAAAGAAGTAGGCAATGGCCGATACGCAAAAGTCGGTCAGGATTTTGACCAGCGCATTAACCTGATTTTTGCGCCGCACAGTGCCAAGCTCAAGAAACGCAAAACCTGCATGCATGGCGAGGATCATGATGGCCCCCAGCAAAATAAACAGCACATCTGTGCCCGACTTCAATGACTCCACCTATTGCTCCCCCGAACAAGGCACCAAATTGATGCATAAATGTTAAAAATCAGTGCGTCGCAAAATTCAGGCCAGCGAGTAAAAGTCGAATCAAAAACTCTGGCTGCGGCCTTTCTCGTCAATCCCCCTATCGAAGAACACCCGCTAAAACTATTAAAATCAGCTTATTAATTAAAATTCGCCTGCACCATATCAGAACCTCCAACGCTGCGGCCGAAATGATCTGCGCCCTCAAATGGTGCCGCTGCACCAGAAAGATGCACCAAGCAAGTGCAGCCATTGCCATCAATCCTGCACACTAAAGCTGAAATGGTGTCGGAGTGCTTGACCTTATTGGCTGAATTTGCAACAAACAGCTAACACACACTGAAGGATGGATCTGGATGAAAGCGGAAATGTATCAGGTAGATGCTTACGTAAATCGCGGGGTTAACGGCAAGGTTGCAGCGGTTTGTCTGCATCATGCAATGCTAAGTGAATCAATGGACTATGCCCTGCAGCAACCCAAGTCGGCTTGCACCGCACGCCGCCCCGAGCCTGCGCGTTTCAACCATCATTCCCAGCGGAATTCCTATCAGCCGAAAAGCCTATTTGCGCAGCCAAGTCGTATGTTGTGGATGCTGCTTTTACTGAACCTGTGCTGGTTTGCGAGCAATGCGCGGGCACAGGACCTTGTAACCATAGAAACAAACTTGGGCGCCATGACCTTTGAGCTTTATGCCGAGGATGCCCCTAAAACAGTCGCCAACTTTCAGCGCCTTGCCGGCAAAGGTTGGTATGATGGCAAACGCTTTTACCGGGTGGTAAAAGGCCATGTTATTCAGGCAGGGAGCCTCGATAACAACGATGAGCCAACCTTGGTGGCCGAATTCAACAGCCGTCCACATATCAAGGGCACCCTGGGCCTTGCCCGGGATGAAGACCCCAACTCCGGCTCGACCGAGTTTTACATCTGCGATGCAGCCAGACCGCATCTTGATGGCCGCTACACAGTATTTGGCCAGCTGATTGAAGGCGAGGCGGTGCTCGATGCCATCGCCAATGTGGACGTGATTGAAAAGTATTACGATGATGCGAAGAAAATCGCCTTTCACGAGCCGAAAACGGCGGTGGTCATCACCGCCATCCGGCTGCACTGAATCCAAAGCGCTTAGTAAGAAGTTCAGAGTATAAAGTTCTGAGTCCAATGCTCTAAATCCAAAGCGCTGCTTAATCTCAGCCCGGTGCACGCTTGCCAAAGGCCGCCGACCGGCACACCTGTACCCGGTAGCTGTAGCCAAGGGGCTGGGATTTATCCGGCGTTATCTCAAGGATTTCATAGTCGTTCAGTTCCACCACCTTGCTGCCTTCGGCGTGCTCACAGCGCGAGCGGCCATCAGCTTCATAGGTGAAGATAAAGTCGGCCAGCATGGATTGTTGCAGCGCGTGATAACGCTCGGCGCGCTGTTTCATCTCACTGCCGGACATCGACATAAAAGTGCTGGTCTCTCCACCGCGAGTCACATTAATGCCAATATTTGGCTCGTCAGTGCTTTTCACCGCCACTTTTACGCCCCTATCAACACTCTGCTTCGATTCATCCAACGTTTGCGGGGCATCCGGGGCGTCTTCTTCGTCAAGCTCATGCTGTAAGCCCTGGTACACGCCAGCCGTAAAGGCGCTGGAATCAGAGCCAACGCCTGTTAGCGCACCTGCGTACACCAAAATCGCAACCATCACAGCGCTCCAGATAAACCGTACCAGCGCGGTAGTAAACACAAAGCGATAATGGGGCGGATGCCAAAGCCCATGAATGCCAAAGAGTTTAAGAAAAAGCAGCAGCACCAGATACAGCGGCATCGCGGTGTTGGCAATCAGCAGTGCAAGCAGTGAGGTAACAAAAAACCAGCCGGGCAAGCTCAGCAAAATGGCAAAGTTATGACTGTAAGGCAGCTTGGATGCCGCAGCGCCGGTTATTTCGTTGACCATGCCAGCCGCATTCCCGAGGGCGAAGTTGGCCACGACCGCATAAAACAGCAAAATCAGCGCCTTGCCGGGCAAGCTGTGCCACAACGCCAGAAAGCGTGGCCAAACATCGAATACCAGCCCAAGCACCACCAGAATGGATGCCATCGTCAGTATGGTGCGGGGCGAGTCAGTAAACAGCAGTAACACCGCCAGCAGCGTGGCGGTGAGGTAACAGCGCTGGGCAACATTGAGGCTGTGCCAAAACTGGCGCAATCTCACCAACAGACGCACCAGTCTGCCGCGCTGCTTAAGCTGGGCATGAGCCTTGATGCGCTGAACGGTATTCTGTAAAAAAGCCGGCAATTCCATTGTGTTAGAGAACCTATTCCATCAGTTATCCAAGCTCGCCAAGATACGACAATGACGCACTGGACTCCAGCACTGATTACGCCAACGCTAAAGCACTGATTGCGCCGATGAGCAGGAGTTCAGGCACGGCGCAGACGCTGTGCTCATAAGCGCTGTACATCAGCGACTGAGTTCAGCAATTGGCGCAAAAGCAAAGGCCGCCAAACGGCGGCCTTTGAAAGGCGATGTTTCGGGCAGCTTAACTGGCTCGGTTATAAATCCATTTCAAAGCCAAGCTCAACGCTGCGCTCGGCGCCCATCCAGCAATTGTTTTCACCGCTGCACGCGCCGACGTAGCGCTTGTCGGCAAGGTTACTCACAGTCACGCCGAGGCGGTAGCTGTCGCTGATGTTCCAGGATGCCGCCATATCAAGGAGGGTGTAACCCGGCACCACGGCTGTGTTTTCATCATCCAGCATGCTGTCGCCCACATGGCGAACCCCGGCGCTTAAGTCAATCGCATCGCTGACAAACCAGGTGGCCCACAGGGATGCCTGGCGCTTCGCAACCCACTCGGGAGTTTTACCAACGAGCGCAGGATTCAGCGCATTTTCAGTGACTTCCACATCCTGCTGGCTGTAGCTGCCACTAAGTGAAAGCAGCTCCCACAGCCGGGTGTTGAACGCAAACTCAAAGCCACGGGAGTTAAGCTCGCCGGTTTGGGTCTTTTGCAGCCAATCGGCGGTATTCACTACCCGATTTTGCTCGGTAATATCAAACAGGGCCGCGGTGATTTGAGTATTTCCGCCTGAGGAGCTGAACTTAACCCCGGTTTCCCACTGGCTGGCGGTGGTTGGTTTAAAGGCTTCGCCGCTCAGACTGTCCACACCGGCTGTGGGCTCGTAGGATTCGGCATAGCTAACGTAGGGCGCCAGACCAAAATCGAATTGGTAAATGGCCGCCAGACGGCCGGTCAGCTCGTTCTGGTCGATGTCGGTCTCATCATAGCCGCCCTCACCCAGATACAATTTGGTGGCCGCATCTGTGCTGTCGTAACTGTCCTGACGCAGGTTGGCAAGCACTGTGAGTCTGTCCCAGCGGATTTCGTCCTGCAGGTAAAACCCGAGCTGATGCTGGGTGATATCGTGGCGCTCGGTGTAGGTACCAAGGGGCAACTTTGACGGCACGATAAGGGCATAATTGGGTTTACCAAGATCGATTGCCGGTGTGTCGGCGCCCAGGGTGTCGCCATAGTCGATATCGGAATCAAGATACTGATAGTCAATACCAAACAGCAGTTTATGCTCAATAGCAGCGGTTGCAACTGTCCAGGCAAGCTGGTTATCGAGCGCAACGCCTTCGATGGCTTCGTCGGTAAAGTAAGCATTGCGCGACAGCAGCCTATCTCCGTCGGTCAGGCCATTGTTGTAGGTGTTTTTCTGCAGCCCGTCGCCACGGGTATAACGCAGATTTTGCAGAAAACTCAGGTTGTCGGTGAATTCATGGTTGAGTTTGTAACCAAGCAGCAGCATGTCCCGGTTCATGTTGCCCCAGTTTTCATCACCGGCGTAGGCATCGGCGCCAAGCAGACCATAGCTGGCTGCGCTAAGCGAACCCTTGGCCGGCAGAGGCGTTGAGGGGATCATCTTTGGGTCTTCCTGATAATACAGGTTCAGACTCACACTGGTGCGATCAGCCAGCTGCCAGGTGAGCGATGGCGCCACAAACCAGCGCTGCTCTTCTGTCGTCTGCATCTGCCCATCGCGCTGACGGCCAAGGGCCACCAAACGATACTTGAGGTCGTCAGACGCAACGCCGTTGTGGTCAATCCCCACTTCAGCCAGCGCCGACGTGCCGGCGCGCAGATGCAGCAGGGTTTGCTCTGTGTCCAGCGGCTGTTTGGCCACCTGATTGACCATACCGCCCGGAGGGGCTGAGCCGTACAACACCGAGGTTGGCCCCTTCAGCACTTCGATGCTGTCGGTGGCGAAGGCATCCACCTGGGGCACCAGATTCCACAGGCCATTGTATTGCAGCGGTAATCCGTCGTAATAGTTGCGATAGCTCTGGAAACCACGGATGGTGTATTGATCAAAAATGGTGGTAGTCGGGCGACTTTCAGGGGTCACACCGGCGACATAACGCAGCGCCTCGTTAACGCTGTCGGCCTGACGCAGTTTTAAAAGCTCGGCGTCGTAAACCTCGTAGCTCATCGGTGCATCTATCGGACTTAAACGTGACTTGGTACCCGTGGTGCGATAGCCCTGCGAGTAAATGGTCAGGCGCTCTATGTCGCTGCTTTCATCCTTTGCATCAGCTGACTGCTGGCTTTTTGACTGCTGGCTTTTTGATTGTGCTGCAGCTGGCTCCTGTGCGGCAACGCCTGGGGCAACCGAGCACAAACCAAGTGCCATCGCCGACCAAAGCAGACTGTGTTTTCCTTTCATCTCGACTCCATGTGGCAGGCCCCCATTGACAGGAGCGCTGAAAATGAGTCGGATATTAAATGATAACGACTATCATTCACAGGTTTTGAATTGTAAAGATTGACGAGAAAATGTCAGCAGCAAAGGCCAAATCTGAACAGCAATCAGCGCAGATGCAACAACCTCTCAGGTTTGCCTAACTCAGCCAGCGGCTAAATGAATCAGTCATCTATTGGATAGCCCCATCGCCTTACCTGCGCCGGCCAAGCAAACGGTAGATTTCGCCCTTAAGCACTTCGCTGCGGGCGCGCTGCAGCGTACCATCCTGCTGCCAGTCGTTGAGGATGGCACTCACCTTTGGCGCCGACTCAGCCGCGCTCATGCCGCTTTCAAGCCTGTCATCGTAAAGTAGCCGCAGCAAGAGCCAGTCAAGTGGGGTCAGTAGCTCCTCCGGGGAGCGGTCGTTAAACACCGAGGGAAATACCGCATCACTGTCGTTGGGCAGCCCCATGACTTGGGTAAGCTCTTCCACCACGCAGGACACCAGCTTGCCCTGCATCCTGGCCTGATCGATAGGGATAAACACCTGAGCACGCTCAATTTTGCCCGCCGGAGCATTGAAACTCGCAAGACAGACGGCCCCCTGCACTGTAGCGGCTGCCTTTTCCCCGACCACCGAGCCGATAAGCTTGCGCCAGGCCGACGCCCGGGTGAGGTAAATATCGAGCGCAGCGCCATCTTCCACCTTTACAAAACGCCTGCCGCTGATGTCCGCAAGCTGGGCAAGGTGCATCTCAATCAGTGCCAGTGCCTGAGGATCGCTGACCTGCTGATGCACCCGGTAGCGAATATCTCCCGGCCAGCGAGACAGTACAAAACTGCCCTGCTCGTACTCTCGGCCATGGACCACGGCCGTAAACGCCTTGGCTACATAGGCTGGGTCTGAGTAAGGCTGTGGTGACAGCGGCTGCTCGCCGAGGGCTAATGCGCTGCAGCAAACCAGCGATAACAGGGAAAAGGACGCAATGCGCATCAGCAAACCTTATTCAGAACGCAGCAGTGTGCGGAAAAAGTCATTATAAAACCAACAAATCAATACCTTAAAGGCGCAATCAGCACCAGAAAAAGCCTTCATGGCAAGTAAGCAGACTGACGATATCGTCGGAGCACTGCTCCATCAAGATCAAGTGCTCCCTCAAGGCCAAGTGCTATCTCAAGATCAAGTGCTACCTCAAGGCCAAGTGCTACCTCAAGATTAAGCGTTTCAGGCCGGTGCAGACCACTGAACGCAACACCCCAAAGGCCCCAAAGGCAAAGCGCTGAGCACTGAGCACTGAGCGCAATACCCTAAAGGCAGAGCACTGAGCGCCGGGACCTATACACGGAGCGCACGCAAACGCTATGCGACGCTTACGGTCGCTACTCAGCCCCGTTCCTGATTATCAATAAAAAAGCCCGCTGGCATTATGCTTGCGGGCTTCGTGGGCTTTTTCTATAGGCTGGGCTTATTTACCATCAGCCGCGGCGGCGGCTGCGACGGCGCATCCTGCCGGCAACATCTTCGGGGGATGACTTGGGCTTTCGGCTTTGCTCGTCACTGTCAGCCGCTGTGTCAGCGGTTTCCAGGTAGAGTTCATCAAGCTCGGCGTCCAGTGTTTCGGAATTCAGCGCTTCGGAATTCAGTGCTTCGGAATTCAGGCTGCCAGTTTGTGCAGCAGACTCAGCCGCATCTTCGTCTTTCTTGTCGCCCTTAAATACCGATTTAAAGATGCTGGTCACGGCCTGCAATTTCACCGCCTGACCCAGTTTAAGATCGAGCAGCGACTTGCCGTCTTCTTTGCCGCTGTCACCCTTTGCACTTTGATCTTTGGCGCTTTGATCTTTGGCGCTTTCAGCTTTCGTGCTTTGAGCTTTAGAAGCTGCTGCCGAAACCTCAGCATCCGCACCTGAGCCACTCAAAAGGGCATCGTCAGTGGGCGGCTCAAGGAAAGGTTTTGGCGGCGGGGGCGACAGTTTGGCAAAAAAAGCTTCGGGATCAATGCCAAAGAGGCTCTTATCCACGCCTGCCGGTGGCCTGCTGGCGACCGGGTCAACCGAGGCGCGGGCCTGAGACTGGGCAAAGATATCGGACGCGGCTTTAGTGGCAACCGGGTCAGGTGATAAAGGCTCGTCGCCCACCGCAGTCTTAGCAGCGATGGCTTTTGCCTGCTCGGCTTTCTCGGAAGATGCTTTTTCAAGTGCAGCCTTTTCCTGTAAAGACCTTTCCTGTAAAGCCTTTTCCTGCAAAGCCTTGGCCTGGGCGACTCTTTCAGCGAGTTTCAGCTCAAGCGCGGCCTGATCCAAGGCGGCCTTTGCGGCAACCTTATCCAGGGCTGCGCCAGACGACTGGCGGGCTAGGGCTGCTTTCAGTGCTTCATCGGCGCCGGGCACAGGTTTTACCGTGCTTGGCTTGGATTCAGACTTCAATGCCGCGGCGCTTGTTGCTGCAAGCGCTGACACGCCAGCAGACGCTGCTGCAGCGGCTTTCTCGGTAGCAGGAGCCGAAGCTGCGGCCTTGGTGAGGGATTTTGGCTGCGGGTCTTGCCCCGGCTCAAGCAAAATCAGCTCGTAATCAAGCTCAGGCACTTCTTCAGGCAGAGGGGGCGCTTTACGGCCACGGATAGCCGCAGCAAGCTCAGCCTCAAGGTCGATAACGCCATCATCTTGGCCGAAATCGGCGCCAGAGCTTTCGCTGTCGATATAGACGTTTATATCAGTATCCATCTCCAGAAGCGCCAATTCCGCTTCAGGCAGGCTGTCAGCAAGCTCGGCCAGCGGTTCGCTGAGCTCCAGCAGCTCGCGCTCTGGCTCAGAAACAGGATCGGTCTTAAAAACAGGCTCTAATGCAGCGACAGTCAAAGCATCCGAATCGGCATCTATTATCTCGTCAGCGGCAGGCTCTGCAACCACCTCAAATTCAAGCGCGTCTGATAGCGAAGAAGTAGCGATTGCATCAACTGAGTGTTCAGGCGCGGCATCCTGCGCTATTGCATCCAGTGCTATTGTATCGAGCGCTATTGCATCAAGCTCAGCGCTGTCCGGCTCAGTGCCGTCAGGCGCTGTGGCATCAAACGCACTCAATCCGGCGTCCTGGGTTTGTTTAGCGCCGGCAAGTCCATCGAGGTTAAAGACATCGGCACCAAGGCTCGACAGGCTGTCAAAGGTGAGTTTGCGACCGCCCGGCGGGTTTAACGTTTGCAGCACCGCAAGCGCCGGTTCATCTTCCGCGTCAGCCGCAGTAAGTGATGGCTGTATCGAGGCCGACACTGCCCTGGCGGCAGCAGACAGCGGCATAGAAGCCGTCGCTGTCACGGGGGCAAGCTCATGGGTTTCATCACCAAGCTGGTTTTGCTCAAGGCGCTTATCAAAATCGTCGGCGACTTCAGTCAGCTCCACTTTGGCCATGCTGAGGGAGTAACTTAAATCCTCCAGCACCTTTTGATAGCCGCGATAGCTGCCTTCAATACCGCCAATGCCCTGCTTTACCTCATCGCTGAGTTTGTGAGTCAGGCGTTTGTAGATATTGATTTCCTGTTCCAGCTCATAAAGATACGTCTTGCTGAAGGTAACGGACTGGCTGATGGCCGCAATGCGCTCGGTCAGGGCATCGCGGCGCGCCTGAAATGCAGCAATCAACTCATCCGGCACCCTTGAAAGTGGTGTTGGCGCAGGGATTTTTCCGGCAAACGCCGCCACACTGGACGCGGGTTGCCACTGACTGAAGGACGGATGCCAGGCGTAGCTGTCAGGTTGCTCCTGTAAAAACGCGATGGCCTCGGTTTCGGTTAATGGCGCTGTCATGGCGCCATTGTGTGAAAGAATCCATTTTTTCATAGTCGTTATTCTTATTTGCTGTTTTACAGTTGCACTCAGGTATTGTCGCGGGGGCTTTGCTTACCCGCCAAACCGGCCACGCGTTTTTGCAGCGCTTCATACTGTTCGTTGATGCTGCGCAGAGTCGCGTTTACTTCCTGATTCAGGCTTTGAGTATCAGCTTTGCTGTTATTGATGTCCTGATCGAGCGCGGCAATTGCCGCCTCCAGCGTGGTCAGGCTGTCGTCCAGCTTGCCGAGGGACTGATACAGCTCCTGCTCTTTTTCACTGAACTGCGCCAGCAGCTTAGCTGGAATCGCGCCCGGCGGTGGCGGCGGTGACATGGGATGCTCAAACTCATCGATTTGGCTCACAGGCACCCATTGGGCAAAGCCGGGATGCCATGCATAAGTATCGGGATTTTCGGCGATAAACTGATTGGACTCAGCCAGAGCCAACGGCCCGGTGACTTCGCCCTTATGTGAAAAATACCACTGTGTCATAGCGCAACTCTCACCTTTGGTTGTGTTGACTTAACGTCATTTTTTACAGGCGTTTGGTTGGATGCGGGGATTGGGCAGTAACGCTTCCATGCATCTGTGCACCGGCAGGCTCAGGGGTAAAGCCGGCGCAACAAAAAGCTACAATAACCGATAGCTTTTAACAAAACCACAGGGCGGCGCACCGAGCGTTAGAAAAAAGCGGAACAAAATATAAACAGCGACGTTAAAGTGATAATCAACCGATAAACCCAGTCGCCGCTTTCCAATACAGGCCAGAGAAAGTGCCTTCAGGGGATGCTGTAACGCTGAGAGTGGCCAAATATCAACCCCAAATAAAAAACGAGTGCCGAAGCACTCGTTCTTTATTGTCTGACCGAGCCAAGGCACAGCCAGACCAAAATTGCGTTGCCGACGCCGCTCATGCAAGGCAAATCGATGGTTCCAGCGCGCAGTTTACTCATGTAAAGAGCCATGAAAACAGTGGGATGACGCCTACACCCACCAAAACAAAAACGAGTGCCGAAGCACTCGTTTTTTATTGTCAGACCGAACCAAGGCACAGCCAGACCAAAATTGCGTTGCCGACGCCGCTCATGCAAGGCAAATCGATGGTTACAGCGCGCAGTTTACTTTTGTAAATGAGCACTGGAACCGAGATTTAACGCAGCAGGAGCAAGTCCAGGCAGCAATTTTTACTCGTAATCGCTCATCGGTACGCAAGCACAGAACAGGTTACGATCGCCATACACATCATCGATACGGTTCACCGTTGGCCAGAACTTGTGGGCGCGCACGAACTCTGTCGGGAACACCGCCAGCTCACGGCTGTATGGACGGGTATCGAACGCTGGGTCCATGATGTCGTCCATGGTGTGCGGGGCGTTGCACAGTGGGTTGTTGTCCACTGGCCACTCGCCGCTTTCCACGCGGGCGATTTCGCCGCGAATGGCAACCATGGCCTCGATGAAACGGTCGATTTCGACTTTGGATTCAGACTCAGTCGGCTCGATCATCAGGGTACCGGCAACCGGGAAGCTCATGGTTGGCGCGTGGAAACCGTAGTCGTTCAGACGCTTGGCCACGTCCATCTCGGTCACACCAGAGGCTTCTTTCAGTGGACGCATATCGATGATGCACTCGTGAGCGATACGATCGTTACGGCCGCGGAACAGCACTGGGTAGTGCTCAGACAGCTTCTTGGTCAGGTAGTTGGCGTTAAGCATAGCGGTCTGGGTAGATTGCTTCAGACCCTTGCTGCCGAGCAGCTTGATGTACATCCAGCTGATTGGCAGGATGCCGGCGCTGCCGAATGGCGCGGCAGACACGGCGCCATTGTTGTCGCTTTCGATGCCCTGCTTAACCACAGCGTGACCGGCCACAAATGGTGCCAGATGCTTCTTCACGCCGATTGGGCCCATGCCGGGGCCACCGCCGCCGTGAGGAATGGCGAAGGTTTTGTGCAGGTTCAGGTGCGATACGTCGGCGCCGATAAAGCCAGGGGCGGTGAGGCCCACCTGAGCGTTCATGTTGGCACCGTCGAGGTACACCTGGCCGCCGTGCTGGTGAATGATGTCACAGATTTCACGCACGGTTTCTTCGTATACACCGTGGGTAGAAGGATAAGTGATCATGATGCACGACAGGTTCTCGGCCACTTCGGCGGCCTTGGCGCGCAGGTCATCCAGATCGACGTTACCTTCTTTGTCACAGGCAGTCACCACCACTTTCATGCCAGCGAGCTGGGCAGAAGCCGGGTTGGTACCGTGGGCAGACTGAGGGATCAAACACACGTCGCGATGGCCTTCGCCGCGAGACTCGTGGTACTTGCGGATTGCCAGGAGACCTGCGTATTCGCCCTGTGCACCTGAGTTAGGCTGCATACATACGGCATCGTAACCTGTGATGTCCACCAGCCAATCAGACAGCTCGCCAATCAGCTGAGTGTAACCCTGGGCCTGCTCGGATGGGCAGAAGGGGTGCATGTTGGCAAATTCTGGCCAGCTCACCGGGATCATCTCAACGGCGGCGTTGAGCTTCATGGTGCAGGAACCCAGCGAAATCATCGAGTAGTTCAGCGCCAGATCTTTGCTTTCGAGGCGCTTGATGTAGCGCATCATCTCGGTTTCGCTGTGGTAGCGGTTAAAGGTCGGGTGAGTCAGGTAGGCTTCTTCACGCACCAGCGCTGCAGGGATAGAGTTTGAACCCTTGGCAACGATTTGCGCGTCGATAGCGGCTACGTCCAACGCATGACCAACACCGAAGATGATGTCAAACAGCTCAGCCACGTCCTTGCGGGTCGTGGTTTCAGCAAGGCTCACGCCAACTACGCCATCGGCGTCAAAGCGCAGGTTTACACCGGCAGCCAGAGCGCGGGCGCGCACGGCGTCCACATCGGCCTTGAAGCTGATAGTGTCAAACCATTGGTTGTTCAGCAGGGTGATGCCCTTGGCAGTCAGACCAGCGGCCAGGATATCGGTCAGGCGGTGGATGCGCTCGGCAATCACCTTCAGGCCCTTTGGACCGTGGAACACGGCGTAGAAGGACGCCATGTTGGCCAGCAGCACCTGTGCGGTACAGATGTTGGAGTTGGCCTTTTCGCGGCGGATGTGCTGCTCGCGGGTTTGCATGGCCATACGCAGGGCGGTTTTGCCACGGGCGTCTTTGGACACACCGATGATACGGCCAGGCATAGAGCGCTTGTGCTCGTCTTTTGACACAAAGAAAGCCGCGTGTGGACCACCAAAGCCCATCGGCACGCCAAAGCGCTGGGCTGAGCCGAATACCACGTCGGCACCCATGGCGCCAGGGCTCTTCAGGAGCACCAGCGACATGATGTCGGCGCCCACGGTCACGATAACGTTCTTTTCGTTGAGCTTGGCAAACAGCTCAGTGAAGTCAGTCAGCTGACCCAGACGGTTGGTGTACTGGAACATGGCACCGAACAGGTTGTCATGGTTCAGTACGTCGGCGGCAGGGCCGGTGATGATGTCAAAACCAAAACACTCGGCACGGGTTTTTACCACGTCCATGGTCTGGGGGAATACGTCATCGGCGATAAAGAAAGCGTTGGCTTTCTTGGCCTTGGATACACGCTTGGCCAGCGCCATGGCTTCGGCAGCGGCAGTGGCTTCGTCCAGCAAAGAGGCTGAGGCCAGGTCCAGACCGGTCAGGTCGATGGACAGCTGCTGGAAGTTCAGAATGGCTTCGAGACGGCCCTGGGCGATCTCTGGCTGGTATGGGGTGTAGGCGGTGTACCAGCCCGGGTTTTCCAGCACATTGCGCAGGATAACGTTCGGCACTTCAACGCCGTAGTAGCCCATACCTATGTAGCTCTTGAATACCTGGTTTTTGTCAGCCAGAGCGCGGATATAAGCCAGACCTTCGGCTTCGCCGTTGGAGGCACCGACGTTCAGCTCGCGGCCAAGACGGATGGACTCAGGTACGATTTGCTCGGTCAAGTCTTCGAGCGACTCAGCACCGACGTAATTCAGCATGGCTTGCTGCTGCTCTGCATCGGGACCGATGTGACGGGTCAGAAACAGCTCGTGCTGTTCCAGCTCTGTGAGGGTTTGCTTGGTCATGATAAACCTTTCAAATTACGCCGGCCTCAACGGGGCCGATCTGCTTTATGTTGGATAAAACAAACGAAGCCCCGGGGGGCTTCGTTTTTCCAGCCGAGGATTATTCCTCGTCGATAACTGCTTGATAACCTTCGGCGTCCAGCAGGCTGTCCAGCTCGGACTCATCGGAAGGCTTGATACGGAAGAACCAGCCGTCACCGTAGGCATCGCTGTTCACCAGCTCTGGAGAATCTTCCAGAGACTCGTTCACGGCAATCACTTCACCGGAGATAGGGGCGTAGATGTCAGATGCGGCCTTAACAGACTCGGCAACGGCACAATCTTCACCGGCAGAAACGGTATCGCCCACTTCAGGCAGCTCAACGAACACCATGTCACCCAGCAGCTCCTGAGCGTGCTCGGTGATACCTACGGTGTAGGTGCCGTCATCTTCCTTGCGGATCCATTCGTGGGAAGAAGCATACTTGAGTTCGGACGGGATATTGCTCATTGTTCTTGTTCCTTAATCTGTTCTTTTAAAATGCTTGTTTTCCGTTGCGTACGAAGCTTGGGGCGATAACACGCACACCAACACGCTTCTTGCGCATTTCCACTTCGGCGCTGTCGCCGATGGCGCTGGGTACGCGTGCCATCGCGATAGAATAGCCCAAAGTGGGTGAGAAAGTACCACTGGTGATCACGCCCTGATGTTCTTTGCCATCAGCGTCGGTGAAAAACACTGGCATATCATGGCGCAGAACGCCTTTTTCTTCCATCACCAAACCGACCAATTTGTCGCTGCCATTGGCCTTAATGGCTTCCAGCGCTTCGCGGCCGATAAAGTCGCGATCAGTAGGTTCCCAGGCGATGGTCCAGCCCATGTTGGCGGCCAGTGGGTTAATGCTTTCATCCATGTCCTGACCGTAGAGGTTCATACCGGCTTCCAGACGCAGGGTGTCACGGGCACCCAGGCCACATGGCTGCACGCCGGCATCCAGCAGAGCCTGCCACAGGGCTTCGGCTTCAGACTCAGGAACAATGATTTCGTAACCGGCTTCACCGGTGTAACCCGTGGTGGCGATAAAGAGGCTACCGGCCTGCTTGCCAAAGAAGGGCTTCATGCCCGCAACGGCAGCGTTTTGCTCAGCACTGAACACGCTGGCAGCTTTGGCCTTGGCGTTCGGGCCCTGCACAGCAATCATCGCCAGCTCAGGGCGCTCGGTGATGCTGACATCAAAGCCTTTTGACTGCAGATTCATCCACGCGAGGTCTTTTTCGCGGGTCGCGGAGTTAACCACCACGCGGTATTCGGTTTCGGACAGGTAATAGGTGATGAGGTCGTCGATGACGCCGCCATCGTGATTCAGCATACCGCCGTAGAGGGCTTTGCCGGGAACGGTCAGCTTGGCAATATCGTTGGCCAGCAGCTTGCGCAGGAAAGCGCGGGCATCGGCACCTTCAACGTCAACTACGGTCATGTGGGACACATCGAACATACCGGCGTCGCGGCGCACGGCGTGGTGTTCTTCGATTTGGGAGCCGTAGTTCAGCGGCATGTCCCAACCGTGGAAATCCACCATCTTGGCATTGGATTCCAGGTGCTTGTTAAAGAGTACAGTTTTATTAGCCATTGTTATCCCTTCTATTCGGGGCTTGGGTGCCAAAAACAGCAACGGCACCTGGTTAAAATGCGGCGAAATTATACCTTGCGTCGCAAATTTGTATACAAGAGAATTTTCTAATCCGAACAGTTAACTCATTAGTTTTTCTCATCCTTATCATTCAAAAAACTAACGATTAATTTCAAAGCCTGCCAAAAAATGCGCCAATTGTTTGATATTTGCTGCAAAAACCATCAGCACAGCCGGGGCGGCAACCCCAGCAACCCCCGGCCTGTGACGGGCTTGTTTGCTCAGCGGCCCATGGCCTGTTTGATGAACACTGTTTTCAGCAGCGGCAACCTGTCCACCAGGTTAAGCCCCAGGTCACGCACCGCCCGCTTAAGCGGATTGCCGCCTTCAAAGAGACGCTTGAAGCCTTCCATACCGGCAATCATTTCCTGGGCGGCAGCTTTGCGCTCACGCTCCAGTGGCCGAAGCAGACGGTAATCGCCTATGTCTTTCCCGTCATTTTTCAGCCGGCCTATGGTGTCGATAATCGCGGCCGCATCCTGAAAACCAAGGTTCACGCCCTGCCCTGCCAGCGGGTGTATGGTGTGGGCCGCATCCCCAGCCAGCAGCAAACGGTGGCGGGCAAAATGACGGGCGTAACGCATCCGTAAATTAAAGCCAAGTCGCTCACTCCTGACTTTGCAAAGGCCAAGACGGCCATCAAACGCCGCCGTCAGCGACTTTGAAAAGTTTTCATCATCCTGATTAAGCAGCGCCTGCGCCTTGGGCTCAGTCACAGACCAAACGATAGAACAGAGATTTGACTGATAAAGGGGCAAAAACGCCAGCGGGCCGTCCGGCAAAAACACCTGCCGGGCGCAGCCATCGTGGGGCTCAGCGGTTTCAATGGTGGCGACAATGGCGGTATGGCCATAATCCCAGAAGGTGAGCGGAATATTGCACTGGCTTCGCACCGCGCTGTTTGCGCCATCACAGGCAATCACCAGCGCCGCCGACAGCATGTCGCCACTCTCAAGGGTGAGCCAGGCTTCACGCTCACCAAAGGCGAGGCGCTGTAAGCCACTGTGGGTGCGATAGTCGAGGTTGTCGAAATCACCGGCACGCTTAGCCAGCGCAAAGGCGACGTTGTCGTTTTCGATAATGGTGCCAAGGCTTGCTTCGCCAAGTTCGGCGGCATCAAAGCCGATGCGGCCAAGGCCGTCTTTGTCCCACACCTGCATGCGGCTGTAGGGCGCCATGCGTGCGGTGTCGAGCAAATGCCAGGCACCTAAGGATTTGAGCAAATCTTCGCTGGCGCGGTTAATGGCACTGACCCTGAGATGCGGCTCGCCAGAGGCCTCTGCCTGGGCGCCTGCATCCAGCACAGTGACCTTAAGCCCGGCCTCGGCAAGGCCAATGGCCGTTGCCAGACCTACCATGCCACCACCAACGATGGCCACATCACAGCTTTGGGTTGTTATCATCTGTCAAATCCTGTGCTTATTCATTGCCTTGGCGGTGCGATCGGCCCGGTGATTTGGAAAGAGCATTAAGCCGCGCTCCACGGCGCCAACCCATGGCCCGGCTTGCCAGCGGCGCCTTGAGCGGCGGACACCAGGACAGCAGCCGCAGGGCGAGATTGCGCCCGGCCACCAGCGGCCAGTGCTGATTGGAAAAACCGCGCACCAGCGACTCGATACTGAGCAAGGTGTCGCGCCGGTCGGCGTCACGAAGATTGAGGTAGCGGTGCAGCAGCCCAATATCGCCAACATCACCGCCCTGCTCGATGGCATCCTCAAGCACAGTCAGCAAATCCACTATGTCGCGAAGCCCGAGGTTAAAGCCCTGCCCCGCTATCGGATGCAGGGTCTGGGCGGCATTGCCGACAAACACGCAGCGGTGATGAATGGGGCGTGGCATCCAGCTCAGTTTAAGTTCATAGCTGTAGCGGTTTCCGGCAGCCAGCAGCTTGCCGGCGCGAAAACCGAAGGCGCGCTGCAGCGCATCGATAAAGGTTTGCTCGCTGCAATCGCGCATGGCCTGCGCTTCGTCCGGCGGCAAGGCCCAGACCAGCGACAGGCGCTCTTTTGAAAAGCGGGCGTGGTGGTTTTCTGACATGCCTGCCGAAAGTGGAGCCATCGGCAGCAGGGCGAGCGGGCCTGTGTCGGTAAAGCGCTCCCATGCCCAGTTGTCATGGGCTTTATCGACCGCCACGTTGGCAATCACGGCGCTTTGGCCAAAATCCACCTGCTCAAGCGGCAGCCTGAAATGCTGGCGCACTGCAGAGCCAAGCCCATCGGCCGCCACCACCAGTTTGGCTTTAATCTGTTGGCCGTTATCAAGCACCAGCAGGTGTTCATCCTGCCCCGCCTCAAGGGAGGCAAGACTTGCCGGGCAAAAGAGACTAACCGAGGTTTTTTCAAGGGCTGCAAACAGTGCCTGGCCTACGGCTTCAAGCTCGACCACCTGCCCAAGGAAGGGCAGCGCAAAGGCGTCGGCATTAAGTTCGGTCATACCGAAGTGGCCGCGATCAGACACATGGATATCGCGAATGGGAGTGCCAAGGTGCGCCAGATGACGCCACACCCCGAGGCGACTTAGCTCACGCACCGAGCCCTCGGCCACCGCGATGGCGCGGGCATCGAAACCCGGATGCTCAAGCTCGGCGGGATTTTTTGCTTCAATCAGCGCAATACGAAGCGGTTTGGCGGGCCTGAAATGCGCTTTGTCATGCGCTTTGCCGCCGACACCTTTATCGCGCTCGGCGTTAACAAAGCTGGAGTTAAGGCCATCGAGCGCCAGCGCCAGCGTACAGCCCGCCATGGCGCCGCCAACAATCACCACATCAAATTGGGTCACCTCATTGCCGCTGCTTTGAGATGCCGGCGCAGTTTGGGTTGGATGAGCACACTCGTTGGCTTGCGAGGCCTCGGTTTGTGAGGTTTCGATTGACGAGGCCTTGCTCGGTGAGGCCGTGGTTGGTGAGGCCTTGATAGGCGCGGTGTGTATCTCAGCCACAACTTTATCGCCTTCGCCGTTAAGCTGGCGAATACCGGCGTCTGGCGCGGCGCGCAATGGAGAAGGGGCTGCTATGTCGTCCATGGGCGGCTCCAATTGCTCATTCATGGGCTTGCTTATTCATCGACTCATCCGGCGCTGTGACTGTCAGTGCAGGTTGGTGGCGGCCTCTGCGGGCACTGCACCGTCCTGGGGACCAAATTCCTGGTAGCAATGCACCGCCGCCATACGCACAAACTCAAGCAGCTCAGCGTAGGCAACTTCAGATTCTTCATCTTCAGCGACATCGATTTCCACCTGAGCGATGGCTCCCAGATCGTTAATCAGCTCCTGCACATCGGCAGAGGCTCGGTTAAGGCCGGGCTGAATAATGGCAAGGCCAGTCAAAAAGCTTTGCACCCACAGCGACAGGGCTTCAACCCGGTCTGACAGCGGCTCTTCTTCTTCAGGCAGCAGCGGCATAAAGCCAAAATCCTGCTCGGCGAGGCGCGCCTGGGTATCGGCAAACAATTCTTCGACCAGCGGCTGCAAGGAGGACGGCAACGCCATGCCATCGTTCATCAGCTCCAGCAGCGGCGCCATCCAGGCTCCCCGCCCCTGCTCCACACCGCCGGCAATCAAGCCCACCATGGCGCCATGCACCTCAACCGGATGCTGGCCAATTTCAGCGGCTTCAAGTGCGTCGAGCAGTTTTTCAATTTTGAGTGAAGGTGGGGTAGCCATGAGCTTTTTCCTTGGCGACATTGCAGTAAAAACCAATCCTGTCATGCTAACAGACGGCGCCAGACTGACCAAGTTTGGCGGCGGCAAAACTGGCAAATTTGCGTGACATTGTCTGAATATTCGCGCCTTTGCTCACACAAGCAGCAAACTCAAAGCCAAGGGGTGCGGATATGTACCGCTGCCCTTGCACTTTTCAGACCTGGCTTATATAGTCCGCCTCATAAAGACCACCACAGGGATAGCCCATGAGCAGCAGCGCCATAGACATCATCCTTCTTGGACGCACCTATTCGGTAGCCTGTCCGGCAGGGCAGGAAGCAGCGCTCAGGTCGGTGGCACATAAGCTCGAGCAGCAACTGGTTTCGCTTAAAAATCGCGCCTCCCATTTAAGCCGGGAAGATCTGGTGATGATGGCTGCGCTCAACATTGGCCATGAGCTCAGTGAAGAAAAGCAAAAAAACCAGGAATATATGCAGCAGATGGATCAGCGGATCCGCTTGATGCAACGCACGCTTGAGCAGGCTTTGGTTGAGCGAAGCCGCAAGGACGTTTAAACTGACTTTATCGGTTTGAAGGCGAGTAACACGCTGGTGCGAAGGCCATCAAACCACCAAATTTGCTCCCTGGGGTGTGCGCCAGCTGGTAATGTCCCTGTGCCGATATTTTTGACTTTAGGGCAGGTGTTTTACCGACATTGAGCAGGCTCGGCTCGTACCGAGAAGCCTTAGGAAGTAATCGCAGGCCCGCCTTGAACCTACGGTTCAAGGGCTACACCGGCAGCGGCATTCTGGGGAGCATCCTAATGACGGGTTCCGTCACATCCAGCGCACTGACTGAGACAAGCCGTGTGACTGACAGCAAAGCGGCTTGTGCAACAGCTGGCAACAGCAGTTGTCGTAAAGCAATTCGCAAACAAGTCCGAAGCCTCAGGCGCGCCCTTAGCCCTGAAGCACAACAGCAGGCGGCAACGCAGGCCGCGGCAAAACTTCTTACCCAGCTTAAGGATGCAAAGCGCGTCGCCCTCTATCTTGAAAACGATGGTGAAATCAGCACCCGCCCGTTAATCGAGGCGCTGTGGCAACAGGGCACCGAAGTCTATTTACCTCTGCTGCATCCCTTTGCCGAGGGGCATCTGCTGTTTATCCGCTATGACGCCGACACTAAAATGCAGGCCAACATCTACGGCATTCCCGAACCTGTCCTTGCCTGCCACAGGCTTTGTCCGGCGTATCGGCTCGATGCCATTATCACCCCACTGGTCGCCTTTGATGACAGCGGCAATCGCCTCGGCATGGGCGGCGGCTTTTATGACCGCACCCTCGCCCAGTTGCCAGCCGCCATCAAGGTTATCGGCCTTGCCCATGACTGTCAGCGCGTCCCTGCCCTGCCTGTCGAAGCCTGGGATGTGCCGCTGCCCGCTATCGTCACGCCTTCAGCGATAATTGTGCAGCGAAGATAGTGCAGCGAAGATAGTGCAGCGATGAATGTGCAGCGCAGCTGACAGCGACCTGAGTCGCTAAGCATGCAGCCCATACCGTCGAAGAAGACCGTCTGAATCAGCCCGCATGAATCAGCCCGGCTAAAACAGGCGCAAATCCGCTTACCCTTCTCACCGCAAGGCTCAAAGCCGCAATCTCTGTTATTTTCATCGCGGATTTGATTAAACTAGCCAAGACCCGCAGCAGAATGTGAACCCCATGCCACCCAGACACAGTAGCGCCGCCAAGGCGAACAGCGTAAGCCGCGCCAACGCCAAGCGGCAACTGCTTGAAAATACCTATCAGCAACTGAAATCGCGCCAGTCGCTGTATAAAACGGCGCTTGGCAGTCTCCTTGGCGCCGTTGCCGCGCTCATCCTTTTTGCCCTGCTGGCTCAAGCCGATTCGGGCATGTTGCTGCTGTATCTGCTGCCGCCACTCGCCATAGGTTTTGGTGCACGCTTGCTTGGGCGCTGTTTTGAATGGCCGCTGCTGCTGATCCCGGCCGCACTTGCAGCCATGGTGTATGGCATCAGTTTTGGCTGGCTGCTGCCCTTTGACAGCCGTGATTTGATAGTGATCCCGATTGGAATTGGCCTGTGTTTTTACGCTGCAAAACAGCCACTTAATGAGCTGCAAAAACAGGCAATCTGGCAATCAAAAATTCAGCGCGCCGCCGGGGATTAAGCCAACGCAGCGCCTGCCATATAACCAGACTCAAGCTCCAGAGTAAGCATCGCGCGGGGCTGCATAACAATCAGGCGCAGGCACCGGAATAAGCATAAGACAGGCCAAAAATTTAACCCCTTGCGACATTTGCCAACAAAGTTTGCGCCAGCGCAAACTTTGTTTCCCTAGCAAACCCACCCTACCTAAAAATTGATACGGATCAACATACCGACAATCGGCGCAAGCATACTGAGGCCATCGCTAATTGATTGGCCTTAAAAAGGAATTCGGTTATGAAATCAGAAATCGTTGTACTGCTGCTTGCGACTCTGGGTCTGGTTCTGGCGCTGGTTGGACATATCGCCATCGGCTTTATGCTGAACGTGAGCGCACTGGGAATGCTGGCGGCGCCGATGCCGTTTGTGCTGATGGTGGTCGCAGTGGTTGCCGTGAAATACGCCGCCGCCCACGACAAGCCAGCGCATCACTGATTTCACAGCGGATTTTGCCTGATTCAGTACCGGTTTCGGGACTTATTTCAGCGCTCATTTCTGCACTCTTGTCAGCACTGTTTTTTCGGCACTTCTTATTCAGCGCTGGGCCACTTTAAACCCAGCTGCATAAGCTAAAAAGCCGCGCCGGTTTCACTCAGCAACCGGCGCGGCTTTTATGATTCCGGCACTTGTTCGGCCAATCAAATCACTCTCTACGTCAGGTATTTACTACTCAAGATGGTGGATCTCGCTTTGCGGCGCCAGATACTCAAGCTTTGGCGCGGCAAACAAATAGCCCTGCAGGTAGCGGATCCCAAGCGCTGTCACGCAGTCGCGCTCGGCCTCGGTTTCTATGCCTTCAGCCAGCATCTGGGTGCCCTGCAGCTCGCACTCGGCTTTAATCTCAATCAGTTGCCGCTGCAGCTGTGGATGCTTATCGATATCGCGGATAAGCGACATATCCAGTTTCAGCAGGTTGGGCCTAAGCTCTGCAAGCCAGCTGATGTTGGTAAAGCCCGCGCCATAATCATCAATGGCGGTCAAAAAACCGTAATCGGCGTAACTTCGGAAGATATTTCGCACGTGCGCCTTGTCGACTATGTCCTCGCCCTCCGTCACTTCGAAGATAAGCCGTTTCAGGTCAAAGCCATACATGTGCGCCGCTTCTATGGTCGCCTTGATACAGGTCTCCGGCCGGTACACGGCATTGGGTAAAAAGTTGATATTAAGGAAGGTGCTGCAACCAAGCTCGGCGGCAGTTTTGATGGCGGTGACCCGGCAGGCCTGGTCGAAGTAATAACGATTGCTGTCGTTAACCTGTTCAAACACCCAGGCCGCCCCCTCGCCGCCGGGGCCTCGGACCAGGGCTTCGTAGGCAAATACACTGCGGCTATGCCAGTCAATAATCGGCTGAAACGCCATCCGGATGCCGAACCCCAGCGAGACACCACTTAAGCAGTCGGCGCAGCTTTGTTGTTTTATGCGAGACGGGAAGTCCACTTTTGCTGTTCCTTGACCAAAAACCCTGATTAATGTCCGACAGGACACTAATTTACTGTAGTAGCGCCACTGACACTTGAGCAAGGTACAGCAGAGGAGTTTTAGCTGCGGCAGCGCCGCTAATCAAAAGCAGCACCCTAAACAAAAGCAACCCCCTAAACAAAAAAGCAGTGCTCTCAATCAAAAAGCACTGCTTCATCCAATACAAAGCATTTGAGATCAGTGAGCTGACTTGCCCATCAGCTTTGCTGCTGCGCTCATCACCATCAGCGCCAGCGCGCCGGCTATCACACCAAACACCAGATTAAGCAGGCTTGGGGTTAACAGCGCAAGTAGCGGCCCGACCATGGTCACAGCGCCGGCCTTAACCGCAGCCGCCTCAATGGCGTGGTGCGCCGCCGCAATACCGTGGGTCAGAATGCCGCCGCCCACCATAAACATGGCCGCGGTACCGACAATAGACAGAAGCTTCATTAACTTGGGCGCCGCCGCCAGCAAAAAGCTGCCAAAGGCGCGGGCCACTGACGAGGCCTTTTTCGACAGCCAAAGCCCCACGTCATCAAGCTTTACGATACCCGCCACCAAGCCATACACGCCTATGGTCATCACCACGGCGATAATTGACAGTGTCACGACCTGGGTCATAAAGGGATGCTCAGCCACGACGCCGAGGGTAATGGCGATGATTTCGGCCGAGAGCACAAAATCGGTGCGAATAGCGCCCTTTACCTTTTGTTTTTCATACTCTTTCGGATCCATTCCCGCAGGCACCAGCGCCTCATGGGCATCCTTGGGGGCATCGTCGCCACTGGCGTGCTTTTTTGCCTTGCTGTGCCAGAGCTTTTCAAACCCTTCGAAACACAAGAACAGGCCACCGAACATCAGAAGCGGCGTGACCAGCCAGGGAGCAAAGGCACTGATAAGCAGCGCCGCCGGCACCAAAATAAGTTTATTGAGAAATGAGCCCTTGGCCACCGCCCACACGACCGGCAGCTCGCGGTCGGCATTGACGCCGGTCACCTGCTGGGCATTGAGCGCCAAATCATCCCCCAAAACCCCGGCGGTTTTCTTGGCCGCGACCTTACTCATCACGGCAACGTCATCGAGAATAGTGGCTATATCGTCAAGCAAAGTCAGCAAACTGGCGCCAGCCATAACAACTCCTTGTGAAAATTCCAAAATTGCGCAGCACTTATCCTAATCCAATGGCCGCTAAAAACGCATCCCCATTGCCGTATTTGTGCGCAGCAGCCCGCAATCTTTGCTGACCAAAAGCAGGAATTTGTTAAGCCCAAACCACTTTTACAACAAGTTGCAGGTATAATGAGGGCAATTTTTCGCATTAACGTCTTACACAGGACCTCACCATGACTCAAGACGAAATGAAAAAGGCCGCCGCCTGGGCCGCACTCAAGTACGTAGAGAAGGACAGTATTGTCGGCGTGGGCACCGGCTCGACCGTGAACCACTTTATCGATGCCCTGGCCACCATCAAGGCCGATATCGACGGCGCCGTGTCATCTTCCGAAGCCTCCACCGCCAAAATGAAGGCGCTCGGTATTCCGGTGTACGACCTGAACAGCGTTGACCGCCTGTCGGTGTACGTGGATGGCGCCGATGAAATCAACGGCCAGATGGACATGATTAAAGGTGGCGGCGCCGCCCTGACCCGCGAAAAAATTGTGGCAGCCGTGGCCGACAAGTTTATCTGTATCGTCGACAACACCAAGGAAGTGGCTATTCTCGGCAACTTCCCGCTGCCGGTAGAAGTTATTCCGATGGCGCGCTCTTATGTGGGCCGTGAGCTTGTGAAACTCGGCGGCGACCCTGTGTACCGCGAAGGGGTTGTGACTGATAACGGCAACATCATCCTCGATGTGCACAACATGCAGATCATGGAGCCTAAGAAGCTTGAAACCCAGATCAATGCCATCGTCGGCGTTGTCACCAACGGTCTCTTTGCCCATCGCGGCGCCGACGTGCTGCTGGTCGGCACCCCGGATGGCGTGAAAACCATCACCAAGTAACACCGCTTTACGCACCAAAAAAAGCCACCCCGCATCAAATCGGGGTGGCTTTTTGTTACATCGATTCTGGCTGGGCGGCTTTTTGTTAAGCGGCTTTTTGTTTAGCGACTTTACGCCCCGAAGTATGTTCAGCGTGGCTCGATGTGCTCCACCAGCAGCTGCAGGCTTTGATTGCCCCTAAACTCATTCACATCCAGACGATAAGCAAGCTGAACATGGCGGATGGATGCATCCGGCCATACGCTCAAATCCACGTTAAAGGCGATGGCATCCAGCATCAGGCGGCCGCACTCGGTCTCGACCATCATCTTAAGGTGTTTCTCGCCCACAAGACGTTGCTGCAGCAAACGGAAATGCCCATCAAACAGCGGCTCTTCAAAGCCCTGCCCCCAAGGGCCGCTGGCGCGAAGCAGCATGGCGGTATCGAGGGTCATAAACTCAAGCGCGAGCTCGCCATCGGAGAGGATTTCGCCTGTAAGCAGCTCGGGTGACAAGAGCTCCCGCACCGTCTGGTCAAAAATGCTGGCAAACCGGCCGAAGTCGGCCTTGCCAAGGCTTAAGCCCGCTGCCATGGCGTGACCACCAAACTTAAGGATAAGCCCGGGATGACGGCTTGAAATAAGCTCCAGCAGGTCGCGCATATGCAGCCCCTTGATGGAGCGCGCCGAGCCCTTGATTTCGGTCTCAGACGCTTCGGCAAAGGCGATAACCGGCCTGTGGTATCTGTCTTTGATGCGGGACGCCAGAATGCCAATCACCCCCTGATGCCAGTCGTCCTGATACAGCGCTATCCCCCAGGGCAAATCCTCTTCCCGCAGGCTAAGCCGCTCCAGGCTTTTCAATGCCTCGGCCTGCATGCCGGTTTCAAGCTCTCGCCGCTCAAGGTTAAGGCCATCAAGCTCAGCCGCCATACGGCGGGCGTACATGATGTCGTCGCACATCAGGGTTTCCACCCCAAGCGACATCTCATCGAGTCGCCCGGCGGCATTGAGCCTCGGCCCCACCGCAAAGCCAAAATCGGCCGCCACCGCCCGCTCGGGGCTGCGTTTGGCGACTTCAAGCAGCGCCGTGATGCCGGGGCGACAGCGGCCCGAGCGCACCCGCTTAAGGCCGGCATCCACCAGAATGCGGTTATTGGCATCAAGGCTGACCACATCCGCCACTGTGCCAAGGGCGACAATGTCTACCAGAGTGGCAAGGTTTGGCTCAGCAATACCGAGGCGGGCAAACCAGCCGCGGCTGCGAAGCTCGGCCCGAAGCGCCAGCATCAAATAAAAGGCAACCCCAACTCCGGCAATGGATTTGCTGGCAAAACCGCAGCCATGCTGATTGGGATTGACGATGGCATCGGCCTTGGGCAGCTCTTTACCGGGCAGGTGGTGGTCAGTGATAACCACAGTCATGCCGGCAAGCTTAGCTGCGGCCACGCCGTCTATGCTGCTGATGCCGTTATCGACCGTGATAAGCACCTCGGCGCCCTTTTGCGCCGCAAGCGCAACCAGCGGCACACTGAGGCCGTAGCCATAATCGAAGCGATTGGGAATGAGGAAATCGGCGCCTGTTACGCCCATCATGGCAAGCGCGAGCAAACACACAGACGTCGAAGTCGCGCCATCGGCATCAAAGTCCCCCACCACCAGCATACGTTTGCCCGCCTCGGCGGCATCGGCAAGAATGCGCGCCGCCTGCGGCAAACCAAGCATGGTGTCGGGGCGCAGCAACTTGGCAAGCTCTGGCTCGCACTCGTTGGCGGCCACGCCACGGCGTGCCAGCAATTGCCTTATCAGCGGATGCAGGTGTGATGGCAGGTGCGAGTCATCCACGGTCGGCCGTCGGCTGAGTTTGTACTTCACGGGCAAATCCTTTGGAAAATCTATGTGTTGCAGATAAAAAGCAAAAAGGTGAGCCGTGGCTCACCCTTCACGACCCAGCTAAAAAGCTGCCGGGTTATTGAGACTATCAGTGTTTGCCGCGACGCTCCAGCACCTCAAACAGCTCGTTGGCTGGCTGGTAGCCCGGAATGAGCGAGCCGTCTTCCAGAATAATGGCCGGCGTGCCGTTAATCCCGAAGGAGCCACCGAGGTTGTACTGACCGGCGATATCGGCGTCACACTTTGCAGCGGTAATAGCTTTGCCGGCTTTGGCATCGTCCATCGCCTTGCGTGGGTCTTTGGCACACCACACGGCTTCCATTTCATCGGCGTTGGGTGAAGGCACGCCCTGACGCGGGAAGGCAAGGTAGCGCACTGTGATGCCGAGTTTGTTGTAATCGGCCATCTCACGGTGCAGCTTGCGGCAGTAACCGCAGGTGATGTCGGTAAATACAGTCACCACGTGCTTTTCATCTTTTGCCTTGTACACCAGCATCTTGTCTTCAAAGCCTTTGAGCATTTCCAAGCGCGGACCGGCCAGCGCCAGCTCGGTGAGGTTGTTCATGGCATCGTTCAGATCGTAGATATTGCCGTGCACCAGTTTGCTGCCGTCCGGCGTTACATAGAGTACGCCACGGTTGGTGATCACCTGAAACAGCCCGTCGATGGGCGCAGCCGTGATGCTGCTCACTTCAAGCCCGAGAGTATCCTGGATTTTTTGCTTAAGCATATCGTTTGGCGTCGGGGAAGAAGCAAAAACCACGGGCGAGAGCATCAACGTAGCCCACAGCGTAAGAGAACGGGACAATTTCATTGTAATTCCTTGATAGACACGGCGGGTGATGGCTTATGTAGAGTAAGACCCGCGAATGAGCGGAAAAGTTACCGACTTACACGGATAAAAGCAAATCAGCGGCCGCCGATTTTGTATCAGTTAATGTTTTCAAGGCCATGCAGCGGCCAAAGCGTGACAGAGATTCAACCTCAGCCACGGGGATGGTGCTTGGTGTGAAGCTCGGCGAGCCGGGTTCGGGCCACATGGGTATAAATCTGGGTGGTCGATAACGAGCTGTGACCGAGCAGCAACTGCACCACCCGAAGATCGGCGCCATGATTGAGCAGATGGGTGGCAAAGGCGTGCCTCAAGGTATGGGGCGACAATTCAGTGCCAATATTGGCCCGCAGCGCATACAGCTTTATCCGGTGCCAAAAGGTCTGGCGGGTCATTTGCTGGCCACGGCTTGACGGAAACACCACATCGGTCGCGCCCTGGGTTAACAGCGCCTGCCGGGCGTTTTTGAAATAGCTCTCCAGGGCGTCCTGGGCCACCTCACCCATGGGCACCAGCCGCTCCTTGCCGCCTTTACCGACAATCCGCACCAGCCCCTGGCGCAAACTCAGCTCAGACATCGACAGCGCCACCAGCTCCGACACCCGAAGCCCTGTGGCATACAAAAGCTCCAGCATCGCCTTATCACGGCACTCAATCGGGTCATCGCAATTTGGCTCAGCAAGCAGCCGCTCGACTTCCGCCTCCGACAAACTGCCCGGCAGCTGGCGCGGCAACTTGGGGGATTCAAGCGTTGCGGTGGGATCGTCAGCCTTCACGCCGCAGGTCAATAGATGCCGGTAAAAGCGCCTGAGGCTTGAGAGCATCCGCGCGCTCGAGGTTTTGGCCATGCCCAGCTTAACCCTGTGCTCGAGATAATCCCGAAGCAGCAAGGTGTCCACTTCAATGAGCGTCGCGCCACGGGCATTAATAAACGCATCAAGCTGGTACAGATCCGTGCGATACGCGCCGAGGGTATTGTCGGCTAGGCCGTGCACCGACCAGAGCTCATCGATAAAGGCATCAATCAGCTGTGCACCGGCCGCACTTGGCCCACTGTCCGCACCTGGCGAAGCGGCGGCGGTTGAAGCAGCGTTAGCGTCTGAAGCGTTAGCGGCAGAAACCGGCGACTTATCTGGCTTGGGGGATGAGGCTTTGGCGCGCAACGCGGACTCCATCAGAAAAAACAGGCTAAAGAGTAAAAGGCCAGTTGGCGTGTCGCGGCTCAGTCAAAGGCAAAAAGCCAAGCAAACGAGCACGAAAGACCACGCCAACAGGCACAAAAAAACCGGGCAAGCCCGGTTTTCAGTCAGATGCCAGCGTTACGCTGCCTCGACCTTACGGCTGCCGATAAACAGGCAGACTACCATGGTCGCGAGCGTTGGCAACAGCCAGGCCATGCCTTCGTTATAAAGCGGCATAAAGGCAAAGGCGCTCATATCCACACCGGCGGCCTTCAGGCCATCGATGGCACCAAACAGCAGCGCCACCGCCAGCACAGCGCGGTGCGAAAGCTCTGGATTCGGGAAACGCTCGGTCAGGAACGTCGCTGCCACCAGCGCAATCACCACAGGGTAAACACTCAACAGCACCGGAATGCTGATGGCAATCAGCTGGGTCAGGCCCACGTTGGCTACCACGGCACAAATCACCGAAAACAGCACCACAAACTGGCGATACTTGATGGATGGAAACAGCTCGTTGAAATAATCCGAGCAGGCGCTGACCAGCCCCACAGCAGTGGTGAGACAGGCAAGCGATACCACAGCTGCCAGCATCACAGCGCCCATGGTACCGAACTCACGGTCAACGTAACGGGTCAGGATCTGGCCGCCGTTTTCAGCGCCGGTGGCAATATCACCGGCAGTCGCACCAAGGAAGAAAAGCGATACGTACACAAAGGCAAGACCGCTTGCGGCAATCAGCGCCGCACGCACCAGCGCCTTGGTTTGGGCAGCTGGCTCATTCACACCTTTTTTACGCAGCAGGTCGATAATCAGCATACCAAACATCAAAGACGCGAGCGTGTCCATGGTGTTGTAGCCTTCAATCACACCTTTAATCAGCGGGCTTGCGGCATAATCTCCCTGAGGGATACCGGTTTCACCGCCGGGCAAAAACACCACCGACAGCGCAAGTACCATCAGCAGTATCATCAGCACAGGTGTCAGCACCTTACCGACGCTGTCCATCAGCTTGCCGGGAAACAGCGCCAGCAGCATGGTCAGGGCAAAAAAGCCCAAAGTACACAAAAGCTGTGACACATTCAGGCTGATGCTGCCAAGCATCCACACGGCGCTGGTATCTCCCAAAAACGGCTTGGCACCAATTTCATAGGCCACAAGGCCGGTGCGCGGGGCAGCGAAAGCCGGACCGATAATGATATAAATCGACACCGCCAGCGCAGTCGCGGCGAATGCCGGTAAGTAAGCCATTACCTTGCCCTGGGTCTTGGCCACTGCAATCAGGCCAACCAGCGGCATACCCACGGCGGTCACCAAAAAGCCAAGCATTGCCAACGGCATATTTTCACCGGCGAGCATGCCGGCAAACGGCGGAAAAATCAGGTTGCCCGCGCCCAGAAAGAAGGCGAAGGTCATAAAGCCCAGACTCAAGGTGTCTGAGAAACTCATCTGCTTGTTTTGCACAAGAAGCCCCATCTTATTAATCTTTTGTGAACAAACTTAAGTGATTATCCTGCGCTTGGCTACCACGAAGCACCGTCATCGGCAGCGCTGTAAAGCCATTATTACAAGATACGCAGCAATTATTTGGCCGAAAGCGCCCAAAAAACCCACAACTCCTAGGCGACGTTTGGCAAAGCTGGCCGTCTTGGGGGCCGACGTCATTAAAACAGCCCCCGGGGAGGGGAATGACTAATACCAGAGCCGGTAAATAAGCGCAACCAAAGCAGGCCTTCGGCGCCGAAAAAGCGCCTTAATGCAACAGCGAGGCTAATGCCATGTTGCGCGGCGTCACATTCCGCCAAGGCTCACAGCCCAGATAAGGTTACAAAGCATCAACAGCAGCAAGGCTTCGATGAAAGCTTTAACCAAGCTGATAAGACCAGTCAGAGGTGAATCTCAGGCCAAATGCCAGCCAAATGCCAGCCGAATGCCAACATCGGGGCACGGGCAAATGAGTTCAGCGCGATGGCGGCTGCCAGCCAAGCCTGTGTTAACATATGCCCCTCAGACGACGTATTCTGCGGACAGGTGAATGGGTTTTACGTTCAAAGCATTTCATATCAGCGATGAAGGGCTCGGTATGCCGGTCAGTACCGACGGAGTGCTGCTTGGTGCCTGGGCCCCGCTCGATGGCGCGCAAAAGGTGCTCGATCTCGGTGCCGGCAGCGGTTTGCTGTCGCTGATGGCGGCGCAGCGCTCAAACGCCCAAATCTGCGCCATCGAAATCGACAGCGCCGCCGCCAGAGTGTGCCGCGATAACTTTGCCGCAAGTCCCTGGGCTGACAGACTTAAGGTTATCGAAGCCGATGCCACCCGTGCCAATGCGCTTGCAGGCGAAGTATTTACTCACATTCTCTGTAACCCGCCCTACTTTGAAACCGGCCCTTTATCGGCAAAGCCCGGCCGCGCGCAGGCCCGCCACACCGGAAGCCTTGGCTTTGATGCCCTGTGCACTCTGCTTGCGCGCCATTTAAGCCCCGGTGGCAGCGCCAGCCTGATTTTGCCCATCGAAAGTGAGCCATCCTTTATGCGAGCACTCACTGACTGCCCGCTTGGCGTGACTCAAAGGGTTGAGGTCAGCACGGTTGAAGGCAAGGCACCAAGGCGGCTTTTGTACGCCCTTGGCCACCATAAAGAAGGGACTCCGCACTGTGATACCCTCGCCATCCGTGATACAAACGGCGAGTACACAGCGAGGATGCGAACGCTGACCCAAGACTTTTACCTGAAACTGTAAGACAAGGTTTGGATAAGCGCGTATAATACGCGCCCCTTTGTGTAGGAAAGCCGCCCATGCAATTTGAAGAATTCCAACTGGACCCGAGCCTGCTCGAGTCGCTGAAAGCTATGGGACACAAGTCCCCAACCACCATTCAACGCATGACCATTCCGCTTGCCATGGAAGCCAGGGATATTCTGGCGCGCGCCCCTACCGGTACCGGCAAAACCGCGAGTTTCCTGCTGCCTGCGCTGCAGCACCTGATTGATTTCCCACGCCGCCGTCAAGGTCAGGCCAGGGTGCTGGTGCTTACCCCAACCCGCGAGCTGGCAAGCCAAATTCATCGCTATGCCTGCCATCTGGCAACCCACCTTGAGCTCGACATCAAGCTTATCACCGGCGGTGTGCCCTACGGCCCGCAGGAAGAGATGCTGCGCGGCAACGTCGATATTCTGGTGGCAACGCCCGGCCGTTTGCTTGAATACCTCGACAAGGGCAAGTTCACCGCCGAGATGGTTGAAGTGCTGGTGATTGATGAAGCCGACCGTATGCTCGACATGGGTTTTGGCGAAGTGGTGAAAACCCTTTCCAAGGAAGCCCGCGATCGCAAACAGGCGATGCTGTTTTCGGCCACCCTCGAAGGCGGCGGTGTGGGCAGCTTTGCCCGTGAGCTGCTGAACGAGCCTGTGTTTGTCGAATCCGAGCCACCGCGCAGCGAAAAGGCCAAAATCCATCAGTGGATCCACCTTGCCGACGACAAAAACCACAAGTTTGCCCTGCTGTGTCACCTGCTGAAGCAGGAAGACGTGAAGCGCGCCATCGTATTCTGTAAGACCCGCGATATTGTTGCCTCACTCGAAGGCCAACTGCAGCAGGCCGGCATCGTCTGCGCCTTTATGCGCGGCGATATGGATCAGAAAAAACGCTTCCAGGCACTGGGCCGCTTTACCAAGGGCGAAGTGAATGTGCTGCTGGCCACCGACGTGGCCGCCCGTGGTATCGATATCGATGACATCACCCACGTGATTAACTTCGACATGCCACGCTCTGCCGACGTATACGTGCACCGCATCGGCCGCACCGGCCGCGCCGGCGCCAAGGGCACCGCCATTTCGCTGGTTGAAGCCCACGACATGCAGGTGCTTGGCAAGGTTGAGCGTTATATCGAGCAGCCGCTGAAGCGGCGCGTCATCGAAGAGCTGCGCCCCAAACACAAAGAGGCCAAGGTGCCGGGCAAGAAAAAGGTCAAAGGTAAAGACGCCAAGGCCAAGCCGAAAAAGCCAAAGAAGCCGAAAAAACCAGCTGAAAAAGCGGCAAAAGTGTAACTTTCAATGAAGAGGCCTGAGGGCCTCTTCTTTTTTTCTTTCTTTACCAATCACTTCCCATCAGCTGCCACGCAAGATCCAGATACATTTGTGTTACAAAAACTGATTGGTATCAGAGGCCGCATTTGGTAACTTAGCCAGCGTTACCTGTTAATGGAAAAGCGGGCCCTATGAGTACTATTGTCAGACGTTCACTCCCTTTCATCATCCTTGTGCTGTTTTTGATAGCCGCAGTCGCCCTGATGGCGACCCGCGAGGCGCCGGAGCAAAAGGCCGAAGAAGCCGCCCTGCCACTGATTGAAGTGATGCAGGTGCAGCAGGAAACCCTGTCACTGAACCTGCCATCCTACGGCGTGGTCAACCCCAAGCACAAAACCCAGTTGGTGGCCGAAGTGCAGGGACGGCTGCTCAGCGTATCGGCTAACTTTGTGGCCGGTGGCGTAGTAAAAAAAGGTGATGAGCTGGCGGTGATTGAACCGTCTGACTATCAAGCCGATTTGATGCAGGCCGAAGCAAGCCTTGCTCAGGCAACCGCCGCACTGAATGAAGAAATTGCCCGCGGCGAAGTGGCCAAAACCGAGTTCAAAGGTTACGACAAGGGCGTACCGCCTGAGCTTGGTCTGCGTATTCCGCAGCTGAAAAAAGAGCAGGCCAACGTTAAGTTTGCCGAAGCCGCCCTTGAGCGCGCCAAACGCAACCTCGCCCGCACCGTTATCCGTGCCCCCTTCGATGGCATAGTCAAAGGCCGCAATGTGGATCTGGGTCAGTACGTGACCATGGGCACCAAGCTTGGCGATTTGTACGACACCGGCATCGCCGAAATCCGTCTGCCGCTGGCCAATGCCGATTTGGCCTACCTTGAGTCAGTCGAAAAGCCCGACACTGAAGTGACCCTCACCGCCTCCCTCGCCGGCCGCGAAGTGAGCTGGAAAGGCGACATAGTCCGCAGCGAAGGCATGATAGATGAAGGCAACCGCATGGTGTATCTGGTGGCCGAGGTGAAAGACCCATATCTGCGTAACAACAAGGCTCAGGGCGAGCTGCCGCTTAAGTTTGGCACCTTCGTCAACGCCGTTATCAAGGGCCGCAGTGCCGGTGGCATAGTGAAATTGCCGCGTCACATAGTGCGCGACCACAAGGTGCCCGTGGTACTGCCGGACAATAAACTGGAGCTGCGCCACGTCAATGTGGTGCGCGCCGATGTGGAATTTGCCTACATCAAAGACAGCCTCAAAAGCGGCGAGCGCGTGGCGCTGACCAACGTCGGCAGCCTGGGTACAGGTCAGCTGGTCAAGGTTCAGGGCGACGAGACCAAGCCAAGCAGCAAACAAGACACCCCGGCTGAAGAGCGTCTGGCACAGGCAGGGGACAAGTAATGGACACCCAAAAAGGCATTATTGCGTGGTTTGCCCGCAACAGTGTGGCGGCAAACCTGCTGATGTTTGTGCTGCTGATTGGCGGCCTGTTCAGCACCCAAATCATCAATAAAGAAATTTTCCCAAGCTTTGAGCTCAACCTGCTGCAAATTTCGGTGGCTTACCCCGGCGCCGCGCCTCAGGAAATCGAAGAAGGGATCAACATCAAAATCGAAGAAGCCATTCAGGATGTCAGCGGCATCAAGAAGGTAACATCGGTGGCGAGCGACGGCGTGGGCAACATCACCATCGAGGTGGAAAACGGTGTCGATGCCAAAACCGTGCTCGATGAAGCCAAGCTGCGTATCGATGCCATTGCCACCTTTCCGGCCAACATCGAAAAACCCAACATCTTTCAGATTAAGCCAGAAAACAACGTGATTTGGCTGTCGATATATGGCGATATCAACGCCCACGAGATGAAAGAGCTGGCGAAAAACATTCGTGATGAAGTCGCCGCCCTGCCCTCGGTGACCCGCGCCAAACTGAGCGGCGCCCGCGACTATGAAATCGGCATTGAGGTATCTGAAGATAAACTGCGTGAATATGGCCTTACCTTTACCCAGGTGGCGATGGCGGTGCAAAACTCCTCCCTCGATTTGCCGGGCGGTGCCATTCGCGCCGAAGATGGTGACATTTTGCTGCGCACCAAGGGTCAGGCTTATACCGGCGATGACTTTTCCAGCATAGTGGTGGCAACCGGGCTCGATGGCAGCCGGGTGATGCTAAGCGATGTCGCCAACATCAAGGATGACTTCGAAGAGCGTCTCGATTACACCCGCTTTAACGGCAAACCGGCTGTGATAGTCGAGGTGCTGAGCGTTGAAGATCAGGACGCAGTGGCCATTGCCACCGAGGTGAAAAACTATATTACCGAGCGCAAGCTCAGCCTGCCCGCCGGCGCCGAGCTCGACTACTGGGGCGATTTGACCCACTACCTCAAGGGTCGTCTCAACATGATGCTGTCGAACATGTTGATGGGCGCGGCACTGGTGTTTGTCATTCTGGCGCTGTTCCTTGACCTTAAGCTTGCCTTCTGGGTAATGGTGGGCATCCCGGTGTGCTTCCTTGGCACCCTGCTGCTGATGCCGATGCAGCCTTTCGGGCTCACCATCAATATGCTCACCCTGTTCGCCTTTATTTTGGTGCTCGGGATCCTGGTGGACGACGCAATTGTGATTGGCGAGAGCGTGCACACCGAGGTGGAGCGCCACGGCCACAGCATGGATAACGTTATTCGCGGCGCGCAAAAGGTCGCCATGCCGGCCACCTTCGGCGTACTCACCACTATTGCCGCCTTTATCCCCATGCTGATGGTGGATGGCCCGATGGGCATCATCTGGAAATCCATCGGCATGGTGGTGATTCTGTGTCTGGCATTTTCGCTGGTCGAATCCAAGCTCATTCTGCCCGCGCACCTTGCCCACATGAAGGTGAACACCCAGCCGCCAAGCGGGCCTTTTGGCCGCTTTAAAGCTCGCTTCAACGAAAAAGTCGCGCACTTTATTCACCACAGTTACAAACACTTCCTCGAGCGCGCCATCCGTAACCGCTACAACTGGCTGGCAGGCTTTGTGGGTGTGCTGATCCTCGCGATTGCGCTGGTTGCCAGCGGCAAGGTGCGCTGGGTGTTCTTCCCCAGCATCCCTTCTGACTTTGTGCAGGTTAACCTGACCATGGAAGAAGGCACTTCGGAAGAAACCACCCTAAAAGCGCTGCAGCAGATTGAAGATGCGCTGTACCGCATGAACGGTGAAATGGAGCAAAAATACGGTGCACCTGTGGTCAAGCACAGCTTTTTTGCCCTTAACTCCCGAACCAGCGCCTTTATTTTTGCCGAGCTGACCAAGGGCGAAGACCGCGAGCTTGACGGCACATCCATTACCGAAGCCTGGCGCGAAGCCGTGCCTGAACTGGTTGGCATGAAAAAGCTCACCATGAATGCCACCACAGGCGATGGCGGCGGCGATGTGGCGTTTCGTCTGCAATCGAGCGACCTTGAGCAGCTGGCGCTGGCCGCCAAAGAGCTTAAAGCCAAACTGGCAAGCTACGAGGGCCTTTATGATATTGCCGACAATTACTCCTCCGGCAGCCATGAAATTCGTCTTAAAATTCGCCCCGAAGCCGAAGCGCTGGGTCTGACCCTGTCGGATCTTGCCCGTCAGGTACGGTACGGCTTTTACGGCTATGAAGCGCAGCGGATTTTGCGTAACAAGGAAGAAGTGAAGGTGATGGTGCGCTATCCGCTGGATCAGCGCCGCACCGTAGGCCACCTTGAAAGCATGCTCATCCGCACCCCAAATGGCCAGGCGGTACCCTTTGCCAATGTGGCCGAAATTGAAGTGGGCGATTCTTACTCCGCCATCACCCGGGTAGATGGCCGCCGCGCCATCAGCATCACCGCCAGTGCCAACAAGGACAAGGTGGAGCCGGGCAAGATAGTCAGGGAAATCGAACAGGAGTTTATTCCGCAGCTCAAGCAAAAGTATCCGCACATTTCCACTGCGCTCGACGGTCAGAGCCAGGAAGAAGCCAGTGCCATTTTCAGCCTGCTGCAGGGGCTCTTTTTCGCGCTCTTTACCATCTATGCGCTGATGGCAATCCCGCTTAAATCCTACAGCCAGCCGATGATCATCATGTCGGTCATCCCCTTTGGCATGATTGGTGCCATCGTCGGCCATCTGGTGCTGGGACTGTCGTTAAGCGTGCTCAGTTTGTGCGGCATTATCGCCCTTGCCGGGGTGGTGGTGAACGACTCGCTGATTTTGGTGGACTTTGTAAACCGTGCCCGGGAGCAGGGTTACTCTATCCGTGATGCGGCCATTAATGCCGGTTGCTATCGCTTCCGCGCCATTATCCTGACCTCGCTCACCACCTTCTTCGGTCTGGTACCTATTATCCTTGAGCGCAGTCTGCAGGCGCAGATTGTTATCCCCATGGCCACTTCGCTCGCCTTCGGGATCCTGTTCTCCACCGTGGTGACGCTTATCCTGGTGCCGCTGCTGTACGTTATTCTGGCGGACATGAGTGCCCTGTGGCGCCGCTTCTTCAACTGGTGGTGGCGCCCACAAGCCCAGCCTGCCCATCTGGTTTCAGACGCTGTGGCCAACACAGCATCTGAGCGTTCGCCTGACGCAGAGCCCGGCAAGCTCAGGATTGATTAAGCATCCGTAATACCGCAAGCAATGCCAGTGATTTAGACAAAAGGGAGAGCCAGGCTCTCCCTTTTTGATCGAGCAAACAGTTCGCTGGATAAGCCCCTGTTACACTGCCAACATTGTCAATCTGCCGGTTTGTTGCCATGCCCGGTTCCGCCACCCTGGTGTATGACATACGCCAAAGCCGCTATCTCAACATCACCGGCCGCTGCACCCTTCGCTGCGGCTTTTGCCCCAAGCAGCAAGGCAGCCGCGAGCTGCATCAATATCAGCTGGCGCTGGACAGCCAGCCAAGCGCTGCTGACATCATCCCACTCCTTGGTGAGGTAACTGACTTTGATGAATATGTGTTTTGCGGCTACGGCGAGCCGACGCTGAACCTTGAAACCCTGCTTGCGACCGCGCGGGAGATAAAAGCACGCGGCGGCAAGGTGCGGGTTAACACCGACGGCCTTGGCAACCTGTTTCACCGGCGCAATATCCTGCCTGAGCTCGCAGACTGCGTGGAGGCCCTGTCGGTCTCCCTCAACGCCCAGGACGAAGCGACCTATATCCGTCACTGCCGCCCCAAACTCAAGGGCTCCTGGCAGGCGGTCAATGCCTTTATCCGCGAGGCGCCAAGGCATATTGCAAAGGTCGAGGTGTCAGCCATCGACGGGCTTGACGGCGTGGATATCGCTGCCTGTCGCGCGCTTGTGCTTGCGGCAGGTTGCCAGTTCAAATACCGCAAGCTCGATGTGCTGGGTTAAGGCGAGCACCAACCTTATCTGCCCTGTATCCTAAATCGAATCGTGTTAACATGTTGGCCAACATCCGCCGACACCTATTTTTCATGCTGAAACCCAACTCAGGATTGTCCCCATCCCTTTCGCTTTTGGCCGATTCCCAGGGCGTGCGCTGGTCCCATCAGCGTATTCTGGCGCTTTCAAGCCAGTTGGCGATGCTGGTGATAAGCGTGGTGTTGGTGGTCAATGTCAGCATTACCCTCGGCGAGCGGCGGCTGCAGGAAGAGTGGGCAACCCAGAGATACAGCGAGCTGCAAACAGTCGGCGCCATGATTGCCGACAAGGTCACTTTCCAGCAATTCCGCACCCAAACCTTCGCCCGTGGTGAGCTCTTGCGCCAGTACATGGAAAGCGGCGATGAGCAGCTCAAGCAAAAATTGCTGCTGCAGTGGACGGCGCTGCAAAAGAACATGCCGGAGCTGATGGGCATTGCCCTGTTCAATACCAAGGGCGAGTTCCTGTTTGCCTCAACCGATCTCTTTGGACGCCAGACCCTGCCACCTTCGCTGCTTGGCGGCGCACGCAATATGGGCGGCAATGAGATTTACAGCTCGCCGATGGAGTTTTTGTCGGTCAATGGCGGCCTTGAGCCATACATGTATCAGCTGGCCTGGCTTGAAAACCCGGATCAGAGCGTGCGCGGTTATCTGGTGACTTACAACTCGATGCTGCGCACCCTCGAGATGATAAAGCCCGCACTCAGCGCCGGTCAGTCGCCGATGATGATGTTCGACACCCAGGGCCTGATGTACGCCGGTGCCACCGATGCGCCGCTGCCGCGCCTGCCAGAGTCCCTCAACGCCAGTCTGCGCCAGAGCTATCCCGCGCTGTGGCGCCAGATGGCTATGAGTAACTTTGGTCAGTTTCATGGCGACGATGCGACCTTCGTGTACCTTAAGGTCGATTTGACCACCCAGTACGAAACCCGCCGCGAATACTTTTTGGTGTCTTATATCCGTAACGACGATATCGCCGCCCGTTTTGCCCGCTGGCAGACCATTTTGATTGTCGGCGCCGCCATCATGACGCTGCTCGCCAGCGCCGCGCTGATTTTGGTGCACCTGTACCGGATGGAGCAGCGCGCCCGCTTTAACAGCATTCAGCTGGCGGCTGATCTTTTTACCGGCGATGAGGGGCTGCTGCTGGTGAATGATGCAGGCAGGGTGCTCAGTGCCAACCGCAAGGCCGGACAGCTGCTAAGCCTTGAAGCAACCCAACTGACCGACCGCAGTCTGCAGCGCTGCCTGCAGCTGGATGATGCTGAATATCAGCAAATCGTGGAGCGCACCAAAACCAAGGGCGAGTGGCAGGGCGAGCTTAAACTCGATACCAGCCCCTCAGCCACCATTCGGGTGCAGCTGCGCTTTACCCACGCCAATCGCGACAAACAGCAGTATTTTCTGGCCGAGCTTACCGACATCAGTGAGCTCAGTGAATGCCGCAAAGAAGAATCACTGCAGCGGCTTTTGGCCGACAGCGCCGTCGCCACAGCCCTGACCCTGGCCGACGGAACCCTGCTCAAGCACAACAGCGCCTTTGAGCAGCTCCTTGATGGGGTTGAAATTCAGGATGCCAACCTCACTGAATTGCTCGAAAACGACCTGGGTAACCAATGGCCGCGCATCACCCAGATGGTGGCGATGCAAGGCAGCTGGCAAGGGCAAATTCTGTGCTCCAGCAGCGCCGCCAGTTGCCTGCAGGCAACACTCAAGGGGCATCTGGATGAAGAAGGGGAAATCGAATATCTGGTCTGTACGCTCGAGCAGGCGGCGCGCGCACCGCGCGGACGCGACAATGGCCAGCTTATTCCCAACCGCAGCACCATTCTGGCCAATATCGAGGATTTATCTCGCTATTTCGACGCCCTGACCGACAGTGGCCGCAGCGGGGCCTGCCTGATGCTGATGGACATAAGCCCAGCCGGAATGCTGAGCCACATGAGTGACATAGGCCAGCTCGAGAAGCGCCAGCAGGAAGTGGAAATGCACCTGCTGCGGGAGCTGCCGACCAACTTCCAGATTTCACACTGGCAGCTTGGCAAGCTGGTCATCATACTGCCCCACACGGATGCCACCGAGGCGCACCGCTATGCCACGGAATCCATGGAGCAGCTTGGCAGCCATGGCCTCAGCGAAGGGATTTGTATCGGCATTGCGTCTTATCAGAGCGGCCAGGACTTGGAAGCCTTTATCAGCCATGCCGAAATCGCCCTGAAACGGGCCAAGCAGACGGGCGATCAGAAAATCTGTCAGGCCTTTACCCGCTGACCCCCAACAACTGCTCCGGCAGGGATTTTTCGCTGACACTGATAATGCCGCTGCGGTTAAGGGTAACCTTGTAGCGGGCATAACGGGGCGGCTTGCGGCCTTCTTTGTACACCAGCACCACGTTTATCTGATAGCGGCGCTCGGCGGTTTCTGAGCGAATGGCCCCATCCTGCTCGGCAAACACCCGCACCTTGCCGCGTTCAAGGTTACGCACAAAGGGCGCAAGACTGAAAGATACCTGCTCCGACAAACTATCGTATCCCGCAAGGAAAAAGCCGTCGCGCCCGACCCGGGTGGCAAGACCATAATGCAGGTACTCGGCCTCAATCCGGTTTTGCTGATGGCGACGGCTTAAAATCTCGGTCACCGCCAGCGGCAAATCCTTCACCCGCACAAAATCGAGCCACACATGTTGCTTGGCAATCGCCTTTTGGCTGGAGGTGTCGCGCAGCACTCTGCTCCAACGCGGCCTGCCGCGCTGAATGGCGCGCCACATCACGTTGCGGATATCTTCTTTGAAAATCTCCCGAAAACCGTAAATCACCGACAGGGTGAACAAAAGCCCCATGGTCAGGCCGCTGAACACGCCCTGGGCCTTGATGATAAGCGCCGACACCACCAGCATCACAAGGCCAGTGGCAAGGCCGGTAACCAGCTTTTTAAGCCCAACGCCCAAAGGTTTAAGCTCTTCTTTGAGCACCACGCCCTGCTGAATAAGCCGCCTGAGCAGCAACATCTTGTTGGAAATACGGTTGGGGTCGGATTTGGTTTTCTCAGAGTTGTAGCGCCTTGCGTCCCGATACGCCGACTCGGCGCGGCACAGCGCCAGCACGCCCTCGCGCACCGGCGCGAAATCTGACTCCTGCTCGGCCGTCCACGCCGGCCCCTGCATCAACAGCTGCAACAGCTTTTGCTCACCATGCCAGGAGAGGTAGTTATCGGCATGCTCAAACCAGGGTTTCCACTTGGGGTCTTCCGGCTCGTTGCGGCGAAACTTTTTCAGCAGCACGGCAAACTGCTCGCCAAGCTCCTTAAGCCTTGGGTAAAAGTCGGCTGCCTGTTTTTGCTGCAACAGCTCCTTGGTGTCTGTGTCCATCGCCACCGCAAACTGATAGGCAAAGAGATTCAGATACAACCTGAACTCTTCCACCGTGCGCTTGTTCAGGCTCGCGAAACGGCTTTGCACCAAAGGCAGGTGTAATCCGTCTGAAAAATAGGCGCGCCGCCCTACAATGGCACTGTGAAAATACTCTTCTTCATCGAGGCTTTGCGGACCAATACCCAAATCCTTGGGCAGGGCAAAGTAAAGGTCCAGGCGACAGCTTTCGCCGGCAGCAAGCTGATGGGAAAACTTAATCGAAAGTGCATCTTCCTGCTTTAAAACGACCTTGGCCACGGGTCTCCCTGAAATAAAAACCGTCGCCTGTCACCACTAGGTGGCAACAGAACATAGATTGCAGTGAATTGGCAGATGATAAGCCTTGCAAGGGTTAATGGATCAAACGGCAACCACAAACAGTATTGCTTGGCTGAAACAGCACTATCGCATAATCACGGGTCTTGTCCAGCTCAAGGATCTCAAGTTCAAGCTGATGCAGCCCGGTGGAAGATAGATTTAAGCCACTGACATAAGAGATATAATTCATGTGCATCGGCCGGGGTGCGCTATTTTTGCCGCCCTTTTCTTCCTTGTTGTGAATCGCTATCCGATAGCGGTTGCCGCTGCCCGGCGATGCGGTGAGCTCGCCTTCCATGCTGATACTGCCCGCCAGCGAGCCATCAAGATTGAAGTAACGATAATGAATTTGCGCCTTCTTGCCCTTGGTCACCAAATCCACCAGCAGATACTGGCGCGCCTTGCCATCATCGTCCGGCTCATACAGCTCAGATGAACAGTTAAGCAGTGTGGTTTCGGCGCCGCGGGTCAGCGAATAGATGGTGCCAAGAGCAAGTAATAACACCATTAAAATGCTGAGGTTAACGCCCCAAATCCAGGGTTTAGTCACAAATGTCCACCTCCCGCAGTCCCTCGGCGCTGATAAAGTCCCGCGGCTCGCGGCCATCGCTGAGCTTAAGATTGCGTACCACAGCCTGGCCAAGGTATTCGCCCCTCAGGGTCAGATTAAGCACCCGGGAGTCGTGGCTGAGCGACAGATACACATCGCGCCAGCGGGAGCTGCGACACTCGGCAAGCACACTGCCTATCATGGCCGCCTTTTCCACCAGCAGGGTATTGTTGCTGCGGGAATGGGCATACAGCACCAGACGGACCATCTGGCCGTCGGCCTGGGTAAGGGTATCGACCCTATAGGGCGCGCTTGGCGCAAGCTCTGCCACCCGCCAGGCGTAATAAACGCCGCCGGCGATGGCAAGCAGCATGGCAAAAGAGAGAAGCCACACAGGCACCAGGCTCACCCGCTGGCCAAAACGCCTGGGGCCATGCAGGTTACTGCGCCGCTCCTGCGGACTTAAGCGCAGCATATAGCCCTGCCCCTTTACGGTTTCAATCAAAAGCTCACTGCCGGGCCCGATGAAAGAGCGCAGCATAAACACCGCCCTTGCCACCGACGAGTCGCTGAGCGGCTGATGTTCATCATCTCCCTGACGAAGCTCGGCTTTACTCACCACCTTGCCGGCGGCGGCGCACAGAAGCCTCAGCACCTGCAGCTCGGCGCGGGGTAAATGCCATACGTCACCGGAGGCGCGATTAACCAACTCGCCCCGGGCGTCATCAAACCAGCATTCACCCAATTGCATTGCATATCCTCAACATAGACATGCGCCAATTGTAACTGCCTTCCCACACAGCGACTGTGATCTGGATTAAGACCGCGGCAGACTCCTACACCAAAGAGGTATGACCGCTTGTGTGATACGCATCATGTCGATGAATGGCAAGACTCACGGGCATGAATCGCCCCGAATCCACATAAATTAACCTGAAGATTACAAATAAGCCGCGCTGGCGCACATCCTGACAGATTGCGCATCTCAATAGCCCACACATTCAGCGTTAAAACCGATTAAGAGCCCAGCTTCAGCGCGCCGAGATTTCTGCGGTGGCAAATCACAGTCTTCATTTTCACAGGCGACATACTGACTGCCATGGCCTTGCGGCCCCTTTTACACAAAGACCTGAGCAAAGCGCAGAACAAGGCGCCAGACAAAGAGGATAAGAATGATGAAAATCGACAGAAGACAGGCACTTGGGCACATTATTGGACTTGGCAGTGCGGCGGGCCTTGGCCTGGTTGCAAGCCCCCTGATGGCCGCCACCGATGAAAACGGCAACTATCGCCTCGCGCTGGGCGAAAAGCTTAAATACGTACCGCTTGACCCCATGGCTACCGCCAAACTCGCCTATGAAACCGGCGGCGGCTGCATGCATCAGGTGTTTCATGCCACTGTGACCATGCTGGCCAATTCCGCAAGCAGCGATGCCGATAAGTTCAAAGCCATTCCCACTGCGCTGGCGGGCTACGGTTTTGCCGGTGTGGTCGGCCAGGGCACCCTGTGCGGCAACCTTAACGCCATCGGCATGCTGGTGAACCTGCTCGATGACATCAACGGCCAAAACGCTGCCGTGATTGGCGCTACTTTCCGCTGGTATGAAAACACCCTGCTGCCGCTGGAAAGCCCTGAATTTATCGCCGGTATCGGCTCAAGTGCCGAAAAAACCTTGCTGGTCGGCAAGTCGTCCGTCGCCAACAGCGTGCTGTGCCACTCCTCCATCAGCAACTGGTCCAAGGCATCGGGCAAAACCTTCAGCCAAAAAGGTGAGCGTTGTTATCGCCTGTCGGCCTCCATGGCCTACCATCTGGTCGAGCTGCTTAACCGTGCCCACAAGGGCGAAGTGATTGCCGGCACCCCGGCGGCCAAACCCTCTGACGAAGCCCAGCGCTGCCAGACCTGCCATGGCGTATCCGACACCATGGGCCCGGCCGCCAGCATCAAAACCGACATGGAATGTACCACCTGCCATACCGGCCACTTTAACTAAGGGGGCAACATGAAAAGCCGATACCTGTATCCACTGCTGCTGGGGCTTCTGCTCGCTGGCTGTGGTGACGACAACGACAGCACGCCGCCCGAGCCGCCCGTCCCTGCTGCGGTTCACATAGACGAGGCCGACACTGTCGTACTGACGGTGGAGAGCTTTGAGAGCGAAACCGGCATGGTGGAATTCAGTTTGAAAGATGCCAGCGGCGCGGCGCTCACCGGCGCAAGCCGCTATGAGCTGGTGTATTTTGGTCTGCCGGCCGAGGGCAAGGCATCACGCAATGCCAAGGCCTGGAAGCGCTGGCACGTAACACAGAGCTTTACCTGCAACGAGGTAGTGAGCGAATGTCAGGGCAAGCTCACCGAAGGAAGCAGTAAGGGCCGTTACAGCTTTGAGGCCCACGGACTCGACTGGAGCCAGGATGCGCCCAAAGACAGCCTGAGCCGCTACCGCCTTGCCATTACCCTGCACGGGGCCAAGGCAAGCAGTGAAATGCAGTTTGTTGCCGACGCGCCGTAGCCGGCAGCGGGGGGCTCAGCGAGCCATGGGTCCCCATTTTTTAACCTCGCAGCTCCACAGCGCCTGGCTGTCATCAAACACCACCAGCGCGCTGTGCTTTTCAAGTTCCAGCACCCTGAAGCTCACCGGCAACGGCTTACCCTGCACAAGCGGCTGTCGCCCAAGCATCACCACCTGCTGCAGGTGATCAGGCAGTCTTGGCTGAGTAAAATCCATCAGCACCTGCCCCTTATCGAGTGACAAGTGGTAACTCAGACTCGCAGGCGTCCATTCGCTTAAGGTGCCCCAAAGCCGGATAGCACCCAGTTCAACCCCGTCCCTGTGTACGCCGTACACCAGCTCAGCATTGCCGTCATGAATACTTAGATGCAGCGCCAGGTTTTCACTGAGCGGCCCCTCGCCATCGGCAAGCTGTGCCGTGCAGCCAAGCTCGAGATCGCCCCTATCTTCAGTCCAGTGTTGCATTCCTACCAATGCCAGCAAAGGCAGCAGTATCACCAATGCCGCAAGCCACAGGCTGCGACCAGACCAGGAAACCGTATCAGTCACAGACTCCCGCCTCCTTAAGCACGGCAAGCGACAGCGACTCATCGCCATCGATATCAAATAATTTCAGGTTTTGCGGCGCGCTCAGGGCGCCGCCTTCCAGCACCAGATGCAGTAACGGATGGGGCGCAGCGCTTGATGCCGACACCGAAATCCGCTGCCACGGCTGATGCTCACATTGGGGCAGAATGGCTTTTAACTGTTTGATGGCAGTGTTTGTTTCACCCACACGCCGCCACAGCAGCGACTCGCCACTGGCATTGGTCAGGGTTTGCTGCTGACTGAAGGGCAGCAGCTCAAGGGTTGGCAGCTGCCGGTTCAGAAAAAACAGCAGGCCGGCCAAAATCAGGATAAGACCAACAAACAGCGGCGCCGATAACTCCCCGGCGGGCCTGGCAAAGAGCCTTCGCGCCGGGCGGCGATGATGAAGGATAAAACCCTGGCGGCCAACGACTTCAAAATGGCTGTGCCAGTCGGCGCCGATGAGCCGCTCGAGGGAAGCCATGATGTCATCAAGCGCAACAAAACTCTTGTCTGCCCGTGTGTCTGTCCGTGTGTCTGCCCGAGTCTCTGTCCGAGAGTCTGCCCGGGCTTTGGGCGACTGAGCGGCATTGGCGGCCTGTTGTGGCAACTCGCTGCCACAGGCCGTGGCGATGGCCGCCTGAATGCTGGCGCGGGACACCACCCGGCCACGCTCGCCAAGCAGCATCACCAGCACGGCAGCCTGCACCCTGGTAAGCGGGCGCTGCTCACCAGTGGCAGTTTCGAGTTTCAGCGATGAGGCTAAAAATCGGGTTTGGCCGATAAACATGCTGCCGTCCTGTAAAGTGAAAGGGGCGGCAGTATAAAAGCACAGCAGCGATAGGGGTGTGATCCAGCTTGTCTAACGGTAAATATCATCTGAAAACGTGACGGGGCGCAGATCATCAATGATTCAAACACTTACAAAGATGATCTGCGCTGATGAAATGTTGTCAAAAGGTACTGGCGTTAATCCACATATGCACCAGAATTGACGCGATATAGCCAAGGGCGATGACGGGTGTCCACTTGAGATGCGCGCCAAAGGTGTAAATGCCCCGCGCCTGCCCCATCAGCGCCACCCCGGCGGCGCTGCCAATGGAAAGCAAACTGCCGCCGACACCGGCGGTCAGGGTTACCAGCAGCCATTGCCCGAGCGCCATGTCCGGGTTCATGGTCAGCACGGCAAACATCACCGGAATGTTATCGACCACGGACGACAGCAGACCAATGGCGATATTGGCATAGGTTGGGTCCCAGTGGCTGTACATGGCCTCAGATACCAGGCTCAGATACCCCATAAAGCCAAGGCCACCCACACACAGCACCACACCGTAGAAAAACAGCAGCGTATCCCATTCGGCGCGGGACACCCGGCTGAACACATCAAAGGGCACCACGTTGCCAAGATAAGTAAGCCGCTCTCTGTCCTGGCGGGCCTCAGCAATGGCACGCTCCCTGGCCAGTGAGCTGTTGAAGGTCTTTCTCAGGAAGTAGCCAAAAAACTGCAGGAATCCAAGGCCTGTCATCATCCCGAGTACCGGCGGCATGCCAAGGAAGGAGTGCGCCATCACCGCCGAGGCAATAGTGAGTAAAAACAAACCGACAATGCGTCTGGCGCCGCGGCGCAAAAACACCCGCTCCGATACAGCCGCAGGCCGGTCATTGCCCACAAAAAAGCTCATCACCAGCGCCGGTACCATAAAGTTAACCACCGCCGGAACAAAGAGGTCAAAAAAGTCCGCAAAGGGCACTATGCCTTTTTGCCACACCATCAGGGTCGTGATGTCACCAAAGGGGCTGAAGGCGCCACCGGCGTTGGCCGCAACCACAATATTGATACAGGCGAGGGTTACAAAGCGGCGGTTGTCGCCACCAACCTTAAGCACCACGGCGCACATCAGCAGCGCCGTGGTCAGGTTATCGGCCACGGGAGAGATAAAAAACGCCAGCAGTCCGCAAAGCCAGAACACTTGTCTTAGGCTAAACCCCCGCCCGACCATCCAGGCGCGCAGGGTATCAAACAAGCCACGCTCTTCCATGGCGTTGATGTAAGTCATGGCAACCAGCAGGAACAGCAAGAGTTCGGCGTACTCAAGCAGATTGTGCTTGAATGCAACTTCCGCCACCTGCGGCATACCGTGCTGGGTATAGACAAAGCCGAGCATCCCCCAGATGATCCCGGCCGCAACCAGCACCGGCTTTGATTTGCGAAGGTGCAGCTTTTCTTCAAGCATCACCAGAAGATACGCCAGCACAAATATCGTGAGTGCCAGATACCCTACCCCCGAGTGGGTCAAATCAAGCCGCTCAGTTTGCAACGCCGCCTCACTTGCCAGCGCCAGCGGCGACAGCAACACCCACAGCACACACGCCATTGCCAGCCCAGAAACGCGCCGCAACCCGCTTATCCAAAGCTCTGTTGTCATAACTTGCCTTAGTTGTCGTCATTTGCGCTGAAAGTAGCATGCCCCGCGAGCGGCAATTGTTGATTGAGCGCAACTTTCCTTGAATAAGCTTTGGCTGAATCAGGGAAAATTTCATTCTTTTTTTACATTTACCTACAAGGTGGTAATAAATAAACGCAAAAAAGGCGCCCTGGGGCGCCTTTTCAATGAAGACTGACTGACTCAGAACGCGTACAGCAAGGTCATGTTGGTTTCGGTGTCGGTGCTCTTTTTTCCTTCCAGCGGCTCGCTGTTATAGCGCACCACCACGGCAAATTTCATCGCCAGCGCACCTATAATGCTCGCCGTCAGCGAGGTTTCACTGCGGGCTTCGAGTTTGTCACCGTAATCGGCCACCACCAGTTGGCGGAACTTGGATGAATCACTGATCTCGGTTTCAAAGTTCATCACGCCGTGGGCAACCACGCTGGCATCTGAACTGTAACCGAGCAGCTGCGCCTGCTCACTGTCGAGGCGCTGGTACTGATAACCGGGGCCGATTTCCACATCAAATATGGTCTTGCCGGTATCGACAAAGCGGTGACCATAACCTGCGGCTGCGGTGAACTTGTAGTCGTAACCTGTGAAAGGATCCTGCTCGTAGTTGCTGTTGGCAAACAGATAATCATCGTCATCGAAACGATAATTGCCCTGGGCTCCGGCAAAGTAGCGCTCGGCGGTCACCACATCTGTGTCTTCCTTGTACAGCGCTTCGAGCACGTACTGGTTTTCCCAGTTGCCAAGCTCATGCTTCAGGCCAAGGCGACCCTTGAGCGAGCTGGTGTCGGTGTTGCCCGTGGTCAGGGTTGCGCCAAGCTCTGCTTCGCCGGCGAAGGTATTGTCGCCCTCAATAAAATCGGCCCCAGCCAGCGCAGGCAGGGAAATGGCGCCGGGAAGCAGCACTCCAATCAGCAGTTTGTTGAACATATTTTTATCCTTATCAGACTTTATTACTCCAAATTTCGCAGGGGATAGTACCACCCAGGGGCGAAAAGTTGAAACTTCAGCATTGTCTTCTATAAGGATTTTTCACTTATTTATCGCAATTATGCAGCATCAGGTACCACAAAAAGTACGAAACGGCGCACTGTCTTTGGGCGCTGGCATGGCGTAACCGGTTTTGCCCGGCTGCTCATCAAAGGGACGGCACACCAGCGCCAGCAGCGCTTCAAATGCCGCCATATCACCGGCCTCAGCATCATCGAGCGCCGCCTGCAGCAGGTGATTGCGCGGAATATAAATCGGATTGGCGCCAAGCATGCGTGCGCGGGTCTGCTCGGGCGGCTCGCCGCCAAGCCGTGCGCGCCAGCGCTCAAGCCAAGCAAGCAATGAGGCGGTATCGGCGCAGCTATTCACGCCTGATGCGCGCCAGAGCGACAGAATATGGCGCTCATCCTGAACCTCTGTCTCGAGACTGAACGCCAGCGCGCGAAACGCCTGGGTAAAATCAAGCCCAAGCTTGCCAAGCTCGGTAAGAAAACCCATAAACAGGTCCAGATCGTCCTCTTCGGGCGCGGCGATACCAAACTTGGGCGCAAATACAGCAAGCCACTCGCGGGTGTAAACCTCGGCAAAGCGGTCAAGCACGCCCTGAGCCAGCGCAAGCGCTTCGGATTCATCCTTTGCAAGCAAAGGCAGCAGCGCCTCGGCAAAGCGGGCGAGATTCCAGCGGCAAATGCCCGGCTGATTGCCATAGGCATAGCGGCCGTCGGCATCGATGGAGCTGAATACGGTATGGGGATCGTAAGCCTCCATAAAGGCGCAGGGGCCGTAATCTATGGTTTCACCTGAGATGGTCACGTTATCGGTATTCATCACCCCGTGAATAAAGCCAAGGCCCATCCAGCGGGCAACCAGCGCCGCCTGCGCATCCGCGACCTGCTCAAGCAGTGCCAACGCCGGATTGGTGGCGGTGTGCTCTTTACTCTCCGGCGTGGACGGCTCCTGAGTTGACGGCTCTAGAACTGACGGCTCCTGAGTTGACTGCTCCTGAGTTGATGGCTCATGCATTAACGGATAATGGCGCGCCAGGCTGTAGTCGACCAGGGCCTTGAGCGCCTCATGGTCCTGCCGGGCGGCAAAGTACTCAAAAGTGCCAACCCGAATATGGCTTGCCGCCACTCGGGCGAGCACGGCGCCGGGCTTAATGCCATCGCGGTACACATGCTCACCTGTGCTGACTGCCGCAATGGCACGGGTAGTCGGCACTCCGAGGGCATGCATGGCTTCTCCCATCAGGTATTCGCGCAGCACAGGGCCAAGCACCGCCTTGCCATCACCACCGCGGGAAAAATTGGTACGCCCGGAACCTTTAAGGTGAATGTCGCGTCGCCGCCCATGGGTATCTATGACTTCACCAAGCAGCAAGGCCCGGCCATCGCCCAGACGCGGTGAAAAGCCGCCAAACTGATGGCCGGCATAAACCAGCGCCACCGGCTCACTGCCGTCTGCGTTTAACATGCCGCTGAAAAATGCCGCCAGCCGGTCATCGGCGCTGTAGCGCATGTCCATGCCAAGCTCATCGGCAAGCTGCAGGTTAAGACACACCAGCTGCGGATTGGGCACCCTTGCCCCCTGCCATGGCTCATAAAATCCGGGTAAATCCCTGACCAGGGTGTTATCAAATCTGAAGGGGGAAAAATCCAACGCCATGCTTTACTCCTGACATACTGTGCCCAAACGGCGGTTAACACATGCTAGCAAGTGTTGCCCCGCCATGCCCGCATAAAAACAACAAGGCCGCCAAGCGGCGGCCTTTTGAGCATTATCCCTGACACTGCTCAGGCAGGTACTCGTTGGGAATATCCGGCGAGTGACATACCCACTCGATACCCGCTTCGTGAACCTCAGGAATAAGGTAAATTTCGTAGCCCTGGAAACTGCCAAGGGCGTCTGAGCCGGTGAAACCGATTATGCCCTGTTCATACAGCTGAATAACCGGCAGACCTTCAGGCACATCCACCGACTCAGGCCATGCCTGGGTGGTTTGGTAGTGGGTGGTGATAAGCTCCTGAATAGGCTTGAATCCACCCAGCTGCGCGGCAATATCGGCAGCAGACTGCTGCGGGTTACCGGCATCGAAGGCGACCTCAGCCGAGCTGTCAGCCCCGCTGCCATCCTCAGCAAATACGCCTGTGGTACCCTGGGCATCCGCATTGGCGCCGCCTTGATCCGCATAGCTTTGGTCAGCAGCGCTTTGATCCGTATAACTTTGATCGCTATAGCTCTGGTCCCATTGGCTGCTGTCCTGCGACAGACCACCGCCCAGCAGCCCCGGTAATTTGTCGGTCATGCCGGACATTTTCGGCAGCAGCAAGGCTGCCACTACGCCCAGGATCATAAAGAAGAAGATCATCGCCCCCAGCGGATTGCCGGTACGCGGCATCAGGAGTGACAGACACCAAGCCAGCACACTGCGCCCCGGTGCCACATAGGGCTTGCCTTCGGCGCGGGCCTTGAGATGGCCCATGCGCTTGGTCAGCCAGGGGTAGCTCGCGCCAAGCTCATGAAAGCTCATCCAGAAACCACGGCTTTCTTCACTTTGGCGGATATAGGCATCAAGGTTCATATTGCGCCACTGCTCTGAGCCGGCGGCCAGCACAGCCACGGCACGGCTTGCGGACTCTAAGCTATTGGTGCAGCGCAAACCGTGCAGATCGCAGCTGTATTTGCAGGCGCGGGCATAGGCAGGTCCAAGCAGCGGCAGCCAGCTTGAGAGCACCAGAAACGGGCCACTGCCGAGGTGACCACGGCGGATATGGCCAAGCTCGTGGCCCATGTAGAAATTGATCCCGTCCGGATCCTGTTTAAGCGCATCCACAATCGATGAGAACAGCACTACATAGTTACGGCGTAAAAAGCGGGTCGCGAGCGCATTGAGCATGCCATCGGCGGCAAAGAGATAGGCGCGCGGCGGCGTCTTTATCTCAAGGCGCTTGCAGCTCTCGAGAAACCGGGCATGAAGCTCGGGGAATTGGTCAGCGGTAATTTCCACCGCCGTGCCCTTGAGGTAGCTGATAAAGGCAGAGTGACCAAACAGATAGGCGATGAAAAACATCAGCACAAACAGGAGTGCCAAGCCCTTGGTCAGTACAATCAAGGTCAGCCACAGCAAGGCTGCAATAACAGCCAAAATGGCAAACAGCGGTTTTTCTTTGGGGTACACCAGCGCATCGAGTGCGATGGGTGCAGCAGATTGGGTTACAGAGTTTGGCGCGGGTGCGTCGGCGCTCGAAGCAGGGATAACCCCGCCTTCGGGTAAAACGGCTTCCATGTCAGTCAGTCCTTAAGGTTAAAATTCGAGCGCACGTTACTGAAAGCAAAGTAGAAAAACAAGTCCAACCTGAGTTTTTACCCAAATTAAAACAATCAGACTGCACAATTCTCAACGAACTGATGAAATAGTCGCGCCGCGTCATGAAAAGTGCCCAGGGTTAACGTCAAAAAACCTTGATGGCTAAAACAAAGGTCATGGCCGCAAAATCGAAATGCCTTGCCTGTAAAATCAAAAAGCCCCGGCAGCAAAATAAAAAAGCCCGCAATCTGCGGGCTTTTAGCTGTGTTTTTATCGGCTTACCGGTATTGGCCGGCAACAGGATCAACCGTTGATCTTCGGATCCAGCTCGCCGGTCTGATAACGCTTGTACATGGCCTGCAGTGACAGCGGCTTGATTTTCGAAGCCATACCGGCACAGCCAAAGGCTTCGTAACGCTCGGTACAGATCTCGGCCATGGCTTCCATGGAGGCCTTGAGGAACTTACGTGGGTCGAATTCACGTGGGTTTTCGGCCAGGAACTTACGTACCGCGCCGGTAGAGGCCAGACGCAGGTCAGTATCGATGTTCACTTTACGCACGCCGTGCTTGATGCCTTCGACGATTTCTTCCAGCGGCACACCGTAGGTCTCAGGAATGTCACCACCGTATTGGTTGATGATTTCCAGCCAGTACTGAGGCACAGACGATGAACCGTGCATTACCAGGTGGGTGTTGGGGATGCGGGCGTGGATTTCTTTGATGCGGTCGATACGCAGCACATCGCCGGTAGGCTTGCGGCTGAACTTGTAAGCACCGTGGCTGGTACCGATGGCGATGGCCAGGGCATCAACGTGGGTGTCGGCCACAAAGCGCGCGGCTTCTTCGGCGGTGGTCAGCAGCTGATCGTGGCTCAGTACGCCTTCGGCGCCGATGCCATCTTCTTCACCGGCAGTACCGGTTTCGAGGCTGCCCAGACAGCCGATTTCACCTTCAACCGACACACCACAGGCGTGGGCAAATGCCACTGTCTTGCGGGTTACATCGACGTTGTACTCGTAAGAAGCCGGGGTTTTACCGTCGGACATCAAAGAGCCGTCCATCATCACCGAGCTCATACCCAGCTGGATAGAACGCTGGCACACGTCGGGGTGGGTGCCGTGGTCCTGGTGGATACACACAGGGATATCAGGATACTGCTCGAGGGCGGCGTTCATCAGGTACTTGAGGAACTGAGGACGGGCGTACTTACGGGCACCGGCAGAGGCCTGCACAATCACAGGGCTATCGGTGGCTTCGGCCGCCTGCATGATGGCGCGCATCTGCTCGAGGTTGTTTACGTTAAACGCCGGAACGCCGTAACCATGCTCTGCCGCGTGGTCCAGCAACTGACGAAGGGAAATAAGGGCCATTTTTTACTCCATTAAATAGGGTGACATCCTTGGTTGGGTCACCGAGGTCGCTATCGTTTGGACTGATTTTTATACCTCCCGGTCGGGCCGGGAGGCGGTTTCTTTTAATTATAATAACTTAAAACTATTAAGCTTAGTTGCCGCGCGCTTTGAGCATGGCAACTGCTGGCAGCTCTTTGCCTTCGAGGAACTCAAGGAAGGCACCGCCACCGGTAGAGATGTAAGACACCTTATCGGCAATACCGTATTTATCCACGGCCGCCAGAGTGTCACCGCCACCGGCGATAGAGAAGGCAGAAGACTCGGCAATCGCTTGGGCGATGCGCTTGGTGCCTTCACCGAACTGGTCGAACTCGAATACACCCACAGGGCCGTTCCAGACTATGGTACCAGCGTTCTTGAGGATGGCAGCCAGGGCCTCGGCGCTGTCTGGGCCGATGTCGAAAATCATATCGTCGGCGGCGACGTCACTCACATTTTTCAGGGTAGCAACGGCATTCGGGCTGAACTCTTTACCCACTACCACATCAGTCGGCACAGGGATATCGCCACCACGGCTCTGGGCATTGGCCACCAGTCGCTTGGCTTCATCAATCAGGTCGGCTTCATACAGCGACTTACCTACCTGGTTACCGGCTGCGGCAATAAAGGTGTTGGCGATACCGCCGCCCACCACCAGCTGATCAACGATACCGGAGAGTGACTCAAGTACAGTGAGCTTGGTCGATACCTTGGAGCCACCCACGATGGCCACCAGCGGACGGGCGGGGTTGTCCAGCGCCTTACCGAGCGCATCAAGCTCTTCAGCAAGCAGTGGACCTGCGCAGGCGATAGGGGCGTACAGACCCACGCCGTTGGTAGAGGCTTCAGCACGGTGCGCGGTACCAAAGGCGTCCATCACGTATACGTCGCACAGAGCTGCCATCTTCTTCGACAGCGCCTCGTCGTTCTTCTTCTCGCCCTTGTTGAAACGAACGTTTTCGAACACCACCACTTCGCCAACGGCCACGTCAACGCCATCGAGGTAATCGGTGACCAGACGCACAGGGCAATCCAGTGCGGCCGTCAGGTAGTTAACCACCGGCTTCATGGAGAACTCTTCGTTGTATTCGCCTTCGGTCGGACGACCCAGGTGTGACATCACCATCACAGCCGCACCTTTTTCGAGCGCGAGTTTGATGGTCGGCAAAGAGGCACGCAGACGGGCATCGCTGGTGACGACGCCATCGGCCACGGGAACGTTCAGATCTTCACGGATAAGCACGCGCTTGCCGTTGAGATCCAGGTCTGACATTTTGATAATTGCCATGGTATTGCTTCCTTATTTTTAATCAAAAACAAATTCTTGCGAGAGCCGCTTTTCCTTGCAGCCCTTAATAGTCTTGTAGGGTCACGCCTTTTCTGTGGCGACCATCGCCAATGCGGTATCGAGCATGCGGTTGGCAAAACCCCACTCGTTGTCGCACCACAGCAGCATTTTTACCAGGTGCCCGGCGCTGACCCGGGTCTGGGTTCCATCCACCACGCTGGAGCGCGGGTCATGGTTAAAATCACATGATACCAGAGGCTCATCTGTGTAGCCCAGTATGCCGCTGGCACTGCCATCTGCGGCGGCCTTGAGCGCCGCATTCACTGTGGCGATATCCACCTGTTTTTCCAGCGTCACCGAGAGGTCAATGGCGGTAACGTTGATGGTGGGCACCCGTACCGAGATGGCTTCAAACTTGTCTTTCATCTGCGGCAGAATACGCTCAATCCCGCGGGCAAGCTTGGTGTCCACCGGAATAATCGACTGGCTGGCGGCGCGGGTGCGGCGCAGGTCGTCATGGTAGGCATCAATCACCTGCTGGTCGTTCATCGCCGAGTGGATGGTGGTGATGGCGCCGCTTTTCACGCCAAAGTGGCGGTCGAGCACATCGATAACCGGCACCAGACAGTTGGTGGTGCAGGAGGCGTTGGAGACCACGGTATCAGTGGCTTTAAGCGTGCCTTCGTTCACGCCATACACTATGGTGGCGTCGATATCAGCAGAAGACGGATGGCTTATCAGCACCTTACGGGCGCCAGCATGAATATGGGCTTCGGCACTGGTTCTGTCGTTGAGGGCGCCGGTACATTCAAATACCAGGTCAACATCCAGCTCACGCCAGGGCAGCGCGGCGGCATCTTCAATGCAAAGCAATTGGATACGGTCATCACCCAGATGCATCATGCCGTCATCGAGTGAGGCGCGGGTGTGAAATCGACCATGGGTGGTGTCGTAATTGGTCAGGTGGACTATGGCCTCGGGTTTGGCCAGTTCATTAATGGCAACCAGCTGCATTTGCCCGCGCTTACCGGACTCATAAAGCGCCCGCAGTACCGAGCGGCCAATGCGGCCATAACCGTTGATTGCAACACGGATCATAGTGGTGAGCAAATCCTCAGGGGAGGTAAAGAGCCCTGCCGACTCCCCTGCCGGCAGGACCTGAACGGCTTGTCGTTCAGACGGCGGATGCAGGCATCCGCCTTGCTCGCAATCAGCCCAGCAGCTCGTCGGCGGCAGCAACCACCTTGTCGACGGTGAAGCCGAACATTTCAAACAGCTGATTGGCTGGCGCAGATTCACCGAAGCTGGTCATGCCGATGATGCGGCCATTGAGACCCACATACTTATACCAGTAATCGGCAATACCCGCTTCCACGGCCACGCGTTTTGTGACGTTGGCAGGCAGAACGGCTTCTTTGTAGGCCGCATCCTGCTTGTCGAACACGTCGGTAGAAGGCATGGACACCACGCGCACCTGCTTGCCCTTGGCAGTCAGTGCAGCCTGCGCCTTCACGGCCAGTTCCACTTCAGAGCCGGTGGCAATGATGATGAGCTCAGGCGCAGCCGCGCTGTCTACCAGCACGTAACCGCCCTTGGCGACATTGGCGAGCTGCTCGGCAGTGCGTGGCATTTGTGCCAGGTTCTGACGCGAGAAGATGAGCGAGGTCGGGCCGTCTTTGCGCTCGATGGCGTATTTCCAGGCCACGGCAGACTCAACCTGGTCACATGGGCGCCAGGTGCTCATGTTCGGGGTTACGCGCAGCGAAGCCATTTGCTCCACCGGCTGGTGAGTCGGGCCGTCTTCGCCCAGACCGATAGAGTCGTGGGTGTACACCTGGATGTTCTGCACCTTCATCAGCGCAGCCATACGCATGGCGTTACGGGCATATTCCATAAACATCAGGAAGGTCGCGCCGTATGGCACAAAGCCACCGTGCAGGGCGATACCGTTGATGATGGCAGTCATACCGAACTCACGCACACCATAGTGCAGGTAGTTGCCGCTGGCATCGTCACCTGTGATGGACTTGGAGCGTGAGTACATGGTCAGGTTGGATGGCGCCAGGTCAGCACTGCCGCCAAGGAACTCAGGCAGCATGGCACCGAAGGCTTCCAGGGCGTTTTGCGAGGCTTTACGGGAAGCGATGTTGGCAGGGTTGTTCTGCAGCTTCTCGATGTAGGCCTGAGCTTCTGCGCCAAAGTTGGCAGGCAGTTCGCCCTTCACGCGGCGCAGGTATTCGCCAGCCAGCTCTGGGTAAGCGGCGGCGTAAGCGGCAAACTTTTCATTCCAGGCAGCTTCGGCCACTTTACCGGCTTCTTTGGCATCCCACTCGGCATAAATATCAGCAGGGATAACGAATGGATCGTGCTTCCAGCCAAGGAACTCACGGGCAGCGGCGATTTCAGCATCGCCCAGCGGCGCGCCGTGGCAGTCGTGTGAGCCAGACTTATTTGGTGAGCCATAACCGATAATGGTTTTGCAGCAAATCAGGGTTGGGCGTGGGTCAGCCTTGGCAGCCTTGATGGCTGCATCAATGGCGTCGGCGTCGTGGCCGTCCACACCGGCAATCACATGCCAGCCGTAGGCTTCGAAACGCTTCGGCGTGTCATCGCTGAACCAGCCTTCTACGTGACCGTCGATGGAGATGCCGTTGTCATCCCAGAAGGCAATCAGTTTGCCAAGACCGAGAGTGCCCGCCAGTGAGCAAGCCTCGTGGGAGATACCTTCCATCAAACAGCCGTCACCCATGAACACATAGGTGAAGTGGTCAACGATGTCGTGACCGTCACGGTTAAACTGAGCCGCCAACACTTTTTCAGCGATGGCCATACCCACGCCGTTGGTGATGCCCTGACCCAGAGGGCCGGTGGTAGTTTCGATACCAGGGGCATAACCGTACTCTGGGTGGCCCGGAGTGCGTGAGTGCAACTGACGGAATTGCTTGAGATCTTCAATTGTCAGGTCGTAGCCGGCCAGGTGCAGCAGCGAGTAGTGCAGCATAGAGCCGTGGCCATTGGAGAGGATGAAACGGTCGCGATCGGCCCACTGTGGGTTGGTGGGGTTGTGCTTCAGGTGACCACGCCACAGGACTTCGGCGATATCGGCCATACCCATTGGGGCACCCGGGTGACCGGAGTTGGCCTTTTGAACGGCGTCCATGCTGAGTGCGCGGATAGCGTTGGCGAGTTGTTTACGAGACATGCTCTCTCCTGCTTGTATTGAGGCTTTTCGGGCAATTGTAGGCGCATATTTTCCCTTACAAGGGCTTGTTGACGCAAATTTAAATTTCCATCCCAGCCACAGCGGTCAGGGCATATCGCCTGTGGCTGAACGTCCAAAAAAACGATGCGGCTGCAATTTAGACCAAATTTCCGCTTATCATCATGAAATCGTTGAACTAAATAAATTCCTTAAGCAAAACAAGCCTATTACTCTATTCCGGCTGCGTCACAGTTAGCAGTAAATTTTCTGATCCGGGGGATGATTGTGAACGTAATTTCAACTAAAATGGCCATCTAGATGTAGATGCTTCTACACGTTTAACGCTTAAAGACGAGATTTTCCCAACATGGCAAAACACTTGTTTACCTCTGAGTCGGTCTCAGAAGGTCATCCAGATAAAATTGCAGACCAGATTTCCGATGCCGTGCTCGACGCCATTCTGGCCCAGGATCCCAAGGCCCGCGTTGCGTGCGAAACTTACGTAAAAACCGGCATGGTGATGGTAGGCGGTGAAATCACCACCTCAGCCTGGGTCGACATTGAAGAGCTGACCCGCAAGACGGTGCGCGAAATCGGTTATACCCATTCAGATATGGGTTTTGACGCCAATTCCTGCGCAGTGCTGAGCGCCATCGGTAAGCAGTCACCCGACATCAACCAGGGTGTTGACCGCAGTGACCCACGTGAGCAGGGCGCGGGCGACCAGGGCCTGATGTTCGGTTACGCCAGCAACGAAACCGACGTGCTGATGCCAGCTCCTATCACCTACGCCCACGCGCTGGTGAAGCGTCAGTCTGAAGTGCGCAAAGACGGCACCCTGCCATGGCTGCGCCCGGACGCCAAGTCACAGGTGACCTTTGCCTATGACGAAGGCAAAATCATCGGCATCGATGCCATCGTTCTCTCTACCCAGCACTGCGACTCTGTGTCACAGGCCGATCTGGTAGAAGGCGTGATGGAAACCATCATCAAGCCAGTACTGCCAGCCCAGTGGCTGAGCCGTGACACCAAGTTCTTTATCAACCCAACCGGCCGTTTCGTTATCGGCGGTCCAATGGGTGACTGTGGTCTGACTGGCCGTAAGATCATCGTTGACACCTACGGCGGCATGGCCCGTCACGGTGGCGGCGCTTTCTCCGGTAAAGACCCATCCAAGGTTGACCGCTCAGCCGCTTACGCCGCCCGTTACGTTGCCAAAAACATCGTGGCTGCCGGTCTGGCTGATCGCTGTGAAATCCAGGTGTCCTACGCTATCGGTGTGGCCGAGCCAACCTCTATCAGCATCGAGACCTTCGGTACCGGCAAGCTGCCTGAAGACAAGCTGATTGCACTGGTACGCCGTCACTTCGACCTGCGCCCATACGGCCTGACCGAAATGCTGAACCTGGCCCGTCCTATCTACCAGGCGACTGCCGCTTACGGTCACTTTGGCCGCAGCGAGTTCCCTTGGGAGCAGACCAACAAGGCCGAAGCGCTGCGCGCAGACTCGGGTCTGTAATCGCCGCAAGCCAATAAAAAAACCGCCGAAAGGCGGTTTTTTATTGGCGCTTTTTAAACATGATTTTGAGTTTGAGATTGAGTTTGAGTCTTCGCTGTTGCAACCACAGAATTGGCTTTGCTTGGGGGAAAAACGCGCTCGATTGACGTGAGTGCATCGCTAAACCCCAAACTCAGCAGTGATCAAAATGCGCCGTTTCAACCAATAAAAAACCAAGCTGAGACTGCGGAATGGCCTCAAGCGTCATCGGCGTCAAGCTTGCTGAAAGTGACAGCGGCCGCACCTGCCACTCTGCCTGATAGCTGTTGCAGCGGCCGCAGTGATAAAGCTGGTTATCACACATAAACCAATAGGCTTCCGCATCGCCGCCTTTGAAGGCCACAGGCGCAAGCCCCGCATGAACACACAGACTGAAACCAAGCCTGAGTCTGTCCCAGGCGCTTAAGGATAAATCCCGGTAAGGGAGAAGTAACATCTCGGCACTGGGTGTCATACCTGTTCCCAATTTTGAATCCACATTGCGAAAAACTCTTACCTAAGGCATTGGCAAGCTGCGATAACAACATGGCATCACCTGTTTAGCCAGACTCTCTTAAGCTCGCAGCAAGATTGTCGCTCTCACCCGAATTAAAGCGCTTGGCAAAATCATGGGCGGCATCAACAGGCATAGCCTTGGCGTATAACCATCCCTGCACAAAACCAACCCCGGCACTCGCCACAAAATCCGCCTCAGCCTCAGTCTCAACCCCCTCGGCAACCAGGGTAAAGCCGAGCGAATGACACAGGCCGCACACTTCCTGGTAAAGCACCCGCCCCTTATCTTCGGCAATTTTTGCCAGCATGCTGCGGTCAAGCTTAATGCCATCCACGCGAATTTGCGTCAGCAAACTGAGACTGGAAAAACCGGTACCAAAATCGTCCAGCAAAAAACGGAATCCGCGCGACTGCAGCTGATCTATCGCAAGGTTTATCCCCTCTGGGTCCTGCATAAAGGCACTTTCGAGGATTTCGACTTCAATCTGCGGCGCAAATTCACCCAGCGACACACTGAGGCGGTCGATAAGTTTAACATCCCCAAGGTTGTTGGGGTCCAGATTAATACTGACCCTGGGGGTGAATCCCATTTCGCGCCAGCGGGCCAAATCCTCTGCAACAGTGGTAATCACAAACCGGTCAATCACATGGGAATAGCCCGCCTTTTGGAAGGCATCGATAAACCAGGGCCCCTTGATTTGGCCGCTGGCGTCTTTCAGGCGCAGGAGCGCTTCAAAGCCGATGATTTTTCTCTCCGGCAACTTGAGCTTGGGCTGGTAATACACCAAAAGTTCACCGCTCAGCACCTCACGCACCGTTTTTTCAAGGTTGCGGGAGGCAGCCAGGGTTTCCGATTGGGTGCGGCTGTATTGCAGCTCAGACATACGCTCTATATCGAGCTGCAACTCGGCGCGCTTGATAAGCTCGCGATCGAAACTGTTACTGTCGGCAAACACACTGTAGCGGCGGATAAAAGGCAGGTAGATGAATACGCCAACCAACAGCAATATCAGCTGCAGCACCATCACCCCAAAGCCACCGGACGCAATCCAGCCATTTAAGAAAATGGGCGTTACCCAGGGAAATGCCACCCCATCAAAAGTAAGCAGTCCGCCCCTAATCGCCGCCCAGGCAATAAACACGTTAAGGCACGGCAGCAGCACAAAGGGGATAGCTAGTCGGGGGTTAAACACGATTGGCAAACCGTAAATGAGCAACTCGTTGATATTTACCAGTGAAAACGGCGCTGCGATTTTGGCCAGATTATGGTTTTGACCGCGGCGACCCTCCAGAAAAATCGCTATCAGCAAAGGCATGGTCGCGCCGCTGCCACCAAGCAGCACAAAGAGATCCATAAACTGGCTGATGGTCAGATTGGGGGCAAACAGCTGCGCCCCGTTATCGGCGCCCATCAGCAGCAAATAGGCATTATCGCCATGCACACCGAAACACCAGAGCAAATGCGACAAGAGCACCCTGAACATGGTTTGACCAAGGGGCTGAAGCCCTGTCACCCACTCGATAATCGGTGAAAAGAGGTAAACCAAGCCCTCACTGACACCACGCAGCAGCAAAAAAACCACCACAAAGGTCAGCAGCATCGGCAGGATAAAATTAATGTGTTGCTGCAGATAGGCACTAAGCTCGGTGCCACGGATAAGCCGCAAACGGCTCATGGCCAAAAAACGCTGCAGCACATAGGCCACCAGAATAGGCGTCAAGACCACACGCGGGTCGCTGAGCACCAACATCAGGTAGTCACCAAGCATTTCGTGCCCCGTCGAATGCACGTGCAGGGAAAAAACCAGGCACAGGGACAAGGTTGCCGAGGCGACCGGCGACACTTCAAGATATTTGGCTAAGTGAAACGACAGTGAAAGCATCGCCAGCAGCGGAAACAGCCGCGCCAGTGTCACACTGAGCCCTTCAAACCAGGCAAACGCAGGCGTTTTGGCTAACTCAGGTAATGTTGCGTACGCCAGCACCGGCAACAGGGCCAGCAGGGCGTTAATCAACAAAAACGGCAGTAAGGCAATAAATGACTCACGTACCGCGAGCAGTAAACTGCGATCGACTAAGTTAAAGGTTCTGGGCATCCCGGTTATGCTCAAAGACGCAAGTCATTAACTTAACCTTAACCTAAACAGGCGCTCAGATCAAAATCACACCAGCCGTAAGTACTACTTTAATAACAAATAAAATCCGCGGCCTTCATCCTCAAAAAAATCCACCACTTGCATGCCTGCGGCTTTTACATGCACGTTAAGCGAGTGCTCATTTTCTTCGGCAATAAAGGTTGCCAGAGTATCGAACCGCGCACGGCACGCATCAAACAGGGCTGCAGTAAGCGGCGTGAATATTCCCTTGCCACGAAAAGCAGGAGCAACCCACACAGGCCCATAACAGCCAAGCTTTTGGATTTTTCGCCCAGCATCAGGACCGCAGCGCAAAGCGCGACTGAAAAACCGGCCGTAAAATCCCTGCTTCCCAAAAAAGCGCTCCGAGGCAGCCATGGCATACGCAACTATCTGCCCATCCACCGCCGCAACCAGTAAGATTTCTTTCTCAATCAGCTGCCTGAATTCGTCCCGGCCAAACAGCTGCGCCTCCAGCAGGCGCTCGTCACGATTGAGTTCATCCCGGCCATGCCTGCGCTCAAGAGCTACCAGCGCTTCTATATCGTCGATTGTTGCCTGCCTGATCACGCCGCGTTCCTGCCTTATCCACTAAATAAAGCCGATTATACCCGACACGCGCCCAAAGAGATGCTGATTGAAAACCATTGGAAATTTGCGGTAATCCCCAATAGCAACCACACTTTAGCTAACTGAATATCAAGAGACCGCTGCCGCTTATGCTGCCCGAATCCATCAATCCACATGTCAGTCTGCTGGAATCCGACACGCCGCAAATCAATCTGGTACGCTGGATGCACCAATGCGAGCTGATAAAGCGCTATTACGAAGCCGACTATGTGTTTGTAGTGCAAAAAATCAGTCACGGCTATGAAATTCTGGTAAGCGCCATCGCCGCCGTGCCGCACTTTACCTCCGGACAAGGGTTCGATCGTGACGTCCCCCTGTTTTTGGATTTGGTAAACGCCATGCCGGACGGGGTGTCGATTGACCTGTCGAAGTACCAAGCCGGTGAACTGCCAAGCGATTTTGATAGCTGTGTCGGCCTGCTCGCCCGGCCAATCCTCTGGCCTGATGGCTCAATTTTTGGTTGCCTGTGCGTCCTTTCGCACCACAAGGTCGAAAACCAGAGCATTAACAGTTTGATGCTGGAGCCCTTTCAAATTCTGCTGCAGCAGGATTTGGCGCTCCTTTGCCAAAGCCACAGAGTTGAATCCCTGTCGATGCGCGACCGCGAGACCGGCATGCTCAATCACTATGGTTTTATTATGATGGCGCCAAGGCAGCTAAACCTTGGAAGGCGCTTTGGTGCCCACGCCGGCCTCATTTTTTTTGAGCTCGAAAACGCAGGCACAGGCGACCCATCGCTTACCGAAAAACATCACCGCCTGCTTGGCAACATAGTGCAGCACACCATACGCACCGCCGATATCGCCGCCCATTACAGCGACACCCTGTTTGTGGTGCTCGCCTTTTTGGATAACGAGCGGGATTTAAGCCACATAGTACAGCGGGTGCAAAAGCAGCTGCAGTCACAGGACCCAATGCTGAAACTCGATTTCAGTTACCGCTTTTTCACCCCCGACACCAGCACCAAACTGGGCCCTATGCTCACACTTGCCAAAGAGAACCTCAAAAGCTGGCAGGCAAGCCAAAAAGCCAAACAAGAGGCCAAGGCTGAGTAAGCGCAGGCGAACTCATCTGAGCAGGGAAACACTGTGTTCGTCAGACTGGCTTTTTTAGCATTCTGTAGCTAAGTTATGATGCAATAACAAAAATTACATTGTGTAAACAACCATGTCCCAGAGTCCACACGCCGAATGGCTGCTGCAAGAATCACATCCAGCCATAGATGAAACCCGTTGGCAGCACATCACCCAATTGCTGGGTCAGCTGTTTAAAGCCAGCGCTGCTGCCTTGGTTCAATACCAGGGCGGCGAGGCGTGCATTTTAACCCTGCGCCAAACAAAAAACGTGGGGCTGGTGAAAGGCTCTGTCGATAACATCGACAGCCTGCGTTCACGCCTGCGAACCCCCGGTTTACCAACCGATGGCCTGTGGCAGTATGGACTCATTGAATTTCCGCTGTATTGGCCGGGCGGCATTCAATTCGGCGCGGCACTGCTGGTGTGCGACGCCCAGCCGCCCAACCTAGAATCCTGTCAAATGCTGGCCGGCCCCATGCTTGAACTTATCCAAAGCGAGCTTAAGGTCTATCGTCAGGCCAGACAAATCGAGCAGATGTCGCTGCAGGATGAAACCACCCAGATGCTTAACAGCCACGGCTTTAACCTGATGGCACCAAGGCAGCTGAATTTAAGCCGCAGACTCGGCTCGCACGCCGGGCTGGTCGTGATGGAAAATGGCACTCAGTTTGAAGGCAGCCTTGCTGAAGATAAACTCAAAGCTCTGTCCCAGGTGGTGTACGACAACCTGCGCGAGGCAGATCTTGCGGCGCGGCTTGGCAACCAGATTGTGCTGCTGGCCTTTGTCGACAGCCAGGCCAATCTCGACTCGCTGGTGAGCAGGCTTCGCAAGCAATTTGTCAGAAAACTCGAAGATCAGCGGGTCTTGACCGGACACAGTTTTTTCACCCCAGACTCCCACCTTGAGCTCGGCCCCATGCTGGCAGATGCGCAGACTGAACTTGAACAAACCCGCGCCCGCCTTTACCCCAAACCAAGTGAAGAGAGCAGCGCCAATGCCGCGCACGGCAGCAACGAACCCCTTGAGCAGCAAAAAACCGACAAGCTGGCAGAGACTTTAGCTTCTGACGAAGAAAAGGCAGAAGAAGAAACGGTAGAAGAAGAAAAGGTAGCAGCATCTCAACTGTCCAAGGCAAACGAGGCCGCCACCCCAGACGATACGCAAGCGCTGGCATTCACTGAGGATACAGAGCAAAGCGCAGTTGGCGCTGCGGCCACGACAGACAGTCAATCATCAGACTCACAGCCAAGCCCTGCCGAAACCGGCGAAGCGGCAGAACCAGTGTTCACTGCCGGGGCAGTGTCAGTAGCCAGCACTGAGGCCGAAAGCGGTGATGCCGAAAGCATTGATACAGGCACAGATGAGCCAGTCTTTACCATACTGAACGTCGAAGCTGTGAGCGACACTCAGGATGCAACGAGCGACGCTGTCTGCGAAAAAGTCGCTGAAATGGAAGGCGCAAAACCCAAAGGCCGCGCCAAGCGGGGCAGCAGCAAAGCGGCAGCTGCTACCTCTGCGTCTGCCAATGCGTCTGCCAATGCGTCTGCCAATGGGGCCAGCACAAAAGCTGCCAAAATCGGCAGAACCAGCAAAACCACTCACGGCAGCGGTAAAAACAGCGCTGAGGCATCCACACAGCAAAAGCCAGCCAAAACCTCACGGGCACGGCGCAGCAAGCCTCAGTCGCCGGACTGACGCCTCGCCCACTCAATCACCAGCACCACAGGATAGGGCGACATCAACACCAGCCCAAGGCCACCCAACACCGAAATCAGCAGCATGCCCTTAACTTCAAGGGCTGCCTCTGAGCCCCAATACAAGCCTGCCGCCGCCAGCACCATGGCTACGCCGATCCAGTGCAGGATTTTCAGAAATTTCATTACACTTTTCATCGATTCCACCACATAATCGCCCCAAGAATGGCGAAAGTGCCGCCACAGTAATGTATGGAACGCAGCATGATCAAGAAAATCACCTTAGCAGCATCACTGGCCTGGTTAGCAGCAGGTTGTCAGAGCACAGCGCAGATGGGAGACGCCACAATGGAACTGTTGGGCAGTTGGCACATAGAACAGGTATACGACCGTCCGGTCATTGACTACAGCCCGGCAAAGCTGGTGTTTGAAGCCGATGGCAAATTGACCGGCAACAATAGCTGCAACAACTTTTTTGGCAGCTTCACTCAGGACGGTGCAAACCTTTCTCTGACGCCCTCAGGCGCGACCCGCAAAGCCTGTGTCGATGCGCTGATGGATCAGGAAGCCCGGGTAGTCGATGCCATGCCCAAGGTCAAAGCGGCCAAAGAGCAGCAGGGTAAGCTGCTGTTTTTGGACGCTGATGGCAACACCATCATGATCTTAAGCCGCCTCTGAGCCCATAAGGCGAATCCCAGCAGGGCTTCATTTAATCAAGCCCTTCTGAGTCAGGCGCCAGCAAACCAAAAACGCCATCACAAAGCCCCGCGTGCGGGGCTTGCTTTTAACACTGACTATCCTGCTCACTCGCCATTCTGGCGCTGGTTTCCATGTCGGCATTGTAATGCTCGACATCGATTTCACCTTCCGAGCGGGCAATCACAGTGGTTGCCACCAAATCGCCCGACACGTTCACCACGGTGCGCGCCATATCGAGCACCCTGTCGATACCGGCAATAATGGCGACCCCTTCCAGCGGCAGCCCAACGGTGGTCAGCACCAGGGTCAGCATCACCAACCCGGCACCCGGCACACCGGCAGTACCAATGGACGCCAGCGTCGCAGTGAGCACTATGGTGAGGTAATCAACCCAGGTTAAATCGATGCCGAAGGCCTGGGCGACAAAAAGCGCCGTCACGCCCTGATACAGCGCCGTGCCATCCATGTTGATGGTGGTGCCAAGTGGCAGCACAAAACTGGAAATCTTTTTATTTACCCCAAGATACTCGCTGGCGCATTTCATGCTCGCGGGCAAGGTGCCGGCACTGCTCGAGGTGGTAAAGGCAACCGCCATGGCGTTGCTGATCCCCTTGAAAAACTGCAGCGGACTCAGCCCCGCAAAAAGCTTTAAAATCAGCGAATAAAACCCAAGCACATGCAAGGCGCAGCCAAGGTACACCGCCAATATCACCTTGATAAGCGGCAGCAGCATGTCCATGCCATACTCACCTGCGACCCAGGCCATCAGGCCAAACACGCCGTAGGGCGCAAGTTTCATCACCATATCCGTGAGTTTGTACATGGCCTCGGCCAGACTCTCAAACACCCTGATAGCTGGCTTGCCGTGGTCGCCAATCAGCACCAGCGCCACGCCCAGCGCCACCGCAAATACAATCACCTGCAAAATTTGGCCATTGGCGAGCGCCGCCACCGGGTTGGTGGGGACGATATTAATCAGGGTTTCCATCACCGACGGCGCCGCTTTCACTTCAGCCGTCAAATCATGGCCTTCGAGGCTAAGCCCGGCTCCGGGCTGGATAACCGAACCCACCAGCAAGCCAAGGGAAATAGCAAACGCCGTGGTGCCGAGGTAAAACACAAAGGATTTAAAGCCGATGCGCCCCATTCTGGCGGTGTCCTGCATCGAGGTCACCCCCACAATCAGCGAGCAGAATACCAAGGGCACAATCAGCATCTTGATGGTATTTACAAACAGGGTGCCGATGGGCTTAAGCAGAGTGGCGTCAGGCCCGAGCAGCGCGCCTGTGGCAATACCCAGCAACATACCGGTAAGAATTTGCAGCCACAGCGGCACAGCACACCAGCGCCGCCACAGGCCGAAAGAAGAGGATTTGGATGACATAACAAACCTTAGCTGACCGACAGAATTTCGCGCTAAGGTCCGTCCCGGCGCCCCGACAATCAGTGTCGGCGCGTTATGTTAACATTTGCCGATATTCACCATGGCGATCGGCCTCACAAGATACGCCGCCGTCACAGCTCAGGCCTCAAAAATGTCCCGCTGCTCGGCGCTGAACTTTTGCGGATACAAGGCTGCCGGCGGCTGCTCGCGCTCAATCAGATAGCTCCAGTAGTCATCATCGAAACCGGCCAGAAAATTCGCCTGTTGCCCTTGCTGACGCAAAATGAGATACCACCACACCAGCCCCCACAGCCCAAAGCTTGCCAGGGTCAGGCAAAAATGCAGCGGGTGGCAAATCCCTGCCGATTCTTCACTGATAGCTGTTTCAGGTGATTGATATGAAGGCAAAAAAAACTTGGGACGCACAGCATGGATACGTTTCATCATCGACTTCCCCTACCCGTGGCAATCAACAAGGTGATGGGATAAGTGTAGTCATATTCGACTTTGGTCGAATACCTCAAACGCAGTATTTTGCACCACCAACTCACAGCGCAGCCGCCCGACACTCGTGCCCGGCTGCATCATCGCCAAGGCCATGCTAGATTATCCGGCCAATAACAATAACAGGACTGTTTGATGAACATACGCAAGGCAACCGGCGCCGATTTGGTCGATATAGTCAACTTCAACCAAGCCATGGCACTCGAAACCGAAGGGCTGCAGCTAGATACCGCCACCCTCACCAGGGGCGTATCCACCCTGCTGGACAACCCCGCCAAGGGGTTTTATCTGGTGGCCGACATTGATGGCGAAATTGCCGGCTCGCTGATGGTCACTTATGAGTGGAGCGACTGGCGCGCCAAAGATTATTACTGGATCCAAAGTGTGTACATTCGCCCCGAGCACAGACGTAAAGGCATCTACACCCGCCTGTATCAGGCCGTGAAAGACCTGGCCGCCGCTACCGGCGGCGCTGCGAGCTTCCGTCTGTATGTGGAGCAGGAAAACAGCAATGCCCAGCGCACCTACGAGGCGCTCGGCATGGAAAAAAGCTACTACCTGATGTACGAAGAAAAGCCCAAAAGCTGATAAGTGAAAAGTGCGATAGCACTGATAAATAACGCATTTAGGATGTAAAAAAGGCCATCATTGATGGCCCTTTTCAGTTTAATCGCAAATGCTGGTGACCTTGATGGCAAGGCCGCCGAGGCTGGTTTCACGGTACTTGGCGTGCATATCCTTGCCGGTCTCGTACATGGTGGCTATGACCTTATCCAGGCTCACACGCGGGTCCGAGGTGCGCCGCAGCGCCATTCGCGCCGCATTCACCGCTTTCACGGCAGCAATGGCATTACGCTCGATACAGGGTACCTGCACCTGACCGGCAACCGGGTCACAGGTGAGCCCGAGGTTGTGCTCCATGGCAATTTCGGCCGCCATGCACACCTGCGCCGGGCTTGCGCCCATCAGCTCAGCAAGCCCCGCCGCCGCCATAGAGCAGGCAACGCCCACTTCGCCCTGACAGCCCACTTCGGCGCCGGAGATGGACGCATTGCGCTTGTACAAACCGCCGATGGCCGCCGATGCCAGCAAAAAGCGGCTGTATTCTTTCTGGCCAAGTGGCTGAATAAACTTGTCAAAATACGCCATCACCGCCGGAATAATCCCCGCCGCACCGTTGGTTGGTGCTGTCACCACCCGGCCGCCTGCGGCGTTTTCTTCGCTCACCGCCAGGGCGAAAAGGTTTACCCAGTCGACAATTTCCATGGGGTCAGCACTGATGCGGCCGCTGCTTTCAAGCTGCTTTAAGAGCGCCGGCGCCCGGCGCGGCACCCTGAGCGGCCCGGCCAAAATCCCTTCGGTGTGGCAGCCGCGCTCAATCGCCTGTTTCATGGTCAGCCAAATCTCACGAAAGCCGCGATAGAGCGACTCTTCGCAGTGCAGCGCCTTTTCGTTGGCCAGCATCAGCGTTGAGATACACACGCCGCGGCTGCGGCACAGGGCAATCAGCTGCTCGGCATTCTCAAACGGAAACGGCACCTCGGCAACAGCGGCATCTGTCTTGCCAAAATCCGCCTCTTCCACCACAAAGCCGCCACCCACTGAGTAGTAGGTGACCGAGTGCAACAGCGCCCCGCCGCCAAAGGCGCTCAGGGTCATGGCATTTTCATGCTTTGGCAGCGCATGGGGATGAAACACCATGGCATCGCGACCAAAATGCACCGGGCGGCCACAGGCAAGCCACAGGGTTTCAGTCTCATTCACCGCCGCAATGGCCGCCGGTATCGCATCAATATCCACAGTTTCAGGGCTGTTGCCCATCAGCCCAAGCAAAATAGCGCTGTCGGTATGATGGCCGCGGCCCGTAAGCGACAGTGAGCCATACACATCGGCCCGCAGGCTATCAACCCGACCAACAAGCTCAAGCTTTTCAAGGGTATCGATAAACCCACGTGCGGCCTTCATCGGCCCGACCGTGTGGGAGCTCGAAGGGCCTATGCCGATTTTGTAAATATCAAAGGTACTGAACATCTAAGACTCCGAAACGCAAAAGCGGCGCATCGCGCCGCCTCTCAACCAACTCAGGCTGCCAGACCGTAGAGGATGGCAGTCATCGACAGAACACCGGCAATTATCACGAAGATATTGCTGATGCGGCCACGGTAAGCCTTGAGCGCAGGCACGCGGTACACGGCATACATAGGCATCAAATACAGGATGGCGGCGATGATGGGACCACCGAGGGCTTCAATCATGCCAAGGATGCTGGGGTTGATAACGGCAACCGCCCAGATGGTCAGGAACATAAAGGCCAGAATGAAACGATTGATTTTGGCTTCATTCACCGCCTTGCCCTGCCCTTCAAGCTGGCGCACGATAAGGCCGCGCATACCTTCGCTGGCACCCATATAGTGGCCAAAGAAGGACGACACAATGGCCACAAAGGCGATAAAGGGACCAAAGTAGCTGACAAAACCGCTGTCAAACACGTTGGCAAGATACGACAGGATTGGCAGGTTCTGGCTCTTGGCCTCTGCCAGTTGCGCCGGGGTCAGCGACAGCACGCAGGAGAACACAAACAGCATCACAAATCCCACCAGCATCATGGCGGTATTGCGAAGGATAATGTCGGCCTTGCGCGACGCATTGGCACCGTGTTCACGCTTGAGTGACACCGCAAACTGACTGATGGCAGGCGAGTGGTTAAAGGCAAAAATCAGCACCGGAATCGTCAGCCAGATGGTGCCGAGAAACTCACCGGCGCTCGGCACTTCGGTAACGGCAGCAAGGTTCCAGTTTGGCATCAGATACAGCGACATAAAGGCTAAGATGGCCACCAGCGGGTACACCAGAAACTGGGTCACTTTGAGCATCATCTTCTCGCCCGACACCATCACCGACATCATGCCAAGGATAAGCACGCCCGACAGCAGCCAGCGCGGCAGCGATTCCATCCCCAGCTGATTGACAATAAAACTGTCGACCACGTTGGTAATGCCGACGCCATAAATCAGCACAATCGGATAAATCGCAAAGAAATACAGTACGGTAATCGCCTTACCAGCGCCCTTGCCGAAATGCTCTTCCACCACCTGAGTGATGTCGCTGCCGGCAATGGACGATGAGCACACAAAGCGCGACAGGCCGCGGTGCGCCAGATACGTCATGGGGCCAATCAAAAGCGCCATCACCACCAGAGGCCAAAAACCGCCCATACCGGCATTGATGGGCAAAAACAGAATGCCGGCGCCAACGGCTGTGCCAAACAGGCTCAGCATCCAGGTGGTGTCCTGGGCGCTCCACTTCATGGAATGGGTTGCAGGGGCGGCGACAGACGCGCTGGCCTCGATGGTTTGACTGGGGATGGCTTCGTTGGACATAGGCTCAACCTTGGCACCGTAAGTGCGGTAATCATGGGGGTATGAGTCGCGACTCAAATTCGGCGCAAGCATAGCCAAAAGGCAAGTACCAACCCTTGATCTGCGGTCAAATTACGTAATTTAATTTCATCAATTGCTGATATTGCGATCCTGATCCCGCATATCACGTAATTTGTTTTCAGTTAGGTTGCCAAACCTTAACCCAGCATTAACCACGGGCAACCCGAATAACACATTTACCCCGCTCCGGTAGCCTCACTCACTCTGATGAAGCAGCTTAAACAAAGTCGACACGGCAATAAAAAACCGGCCACTGGGGCCGGTTTTTGCACATTGGCGCTGTAAAGCAAGCGTGGATTAAGGTTTAGCGACACTGGTGCCGGTCAAATCCAGCGTTTGCTGCACATCGGCGGCAATGTCCGCCTCGGTGAAACGAAACGGACGGAAGCGCTTCTCAGTGGCATAGAGCAGGGCTTGGTCGGCAAACTCAGGCCGCAGAATGTTACTGGTTTGCGAGTAGGTCAAAATCCCCCGCGCATCCACGCCGGTGTCGGTAAAGCTCACCGCCATCATCCAGCTTGAGCCGTAGCGGATTTGATAGCCCTTGGCGGTAAGGCCGGAAGGCAGCACCTTGCCGCTGACGGCATCAACGGCAGCAGGATAGCTGTGCTGCGGAATAAGCGTGTCATCACCGCTCATGCTGGTCGAAAACACGTTAAAGCCACCTTCGGCATTGTGGGTACCGGGCCAGGGAATGCGCTGACCACTTGGCAGCCCGTTTGGCAATGAGCGCTCCACAAACTGCACGCTGCCAAGGGGCGCATCCACCGCAAATCCAGCCTTTTCGAGGTTAATCGCCGCCAGTGCCAGCGCCTTCAACGCACTGCCATCGGTGGCAAGACCGCTTGGTGTGGTAGCGGCGGCGGTGTAGTCAAAAGGCACGGTCAGCATAGTGTCTTTGAAGTTGTGGGCAAATTCGCGAAGGAGCGCCCCGCCTACGCTGTCGTTATCCTGCTTGCCATTCCAGCGTGACAGCGCATCACAGGCCGCGCTGATGTCCTTGGACACACCTTCGGCAACCACCACCGGGGTTGAGCCCTGGGCCGCGCACTGGGTCAGCAAATCGTCAAGCACCATTTCGGCAAGGTAGCTGCGGTTACCAAGCGCCGCGCCCTCGAGTTCATCGAGGTTAAACTTGCCATCGCTGCCACCTGCGTCGCTCATCATCTTCAGCGCCATGCGGGTACGCAGCGACTGCTTACCGCGCTCAGGGCCATACATGGGCGAGTAAAACTCCAGCGGCTCACTTAGGTTGGTCGACCAGAACGAGTTATTGGAGTTTTGCACAAAGTCGCTGCGCTCAAGTTTGGGCGCGCGGTTGTAGGGCATGGGGCCATCGAAGGCAAACATCGAGGTATTGCCGGGCAGTATGGTAAAACCTGCCTTGGCGCGGGCATCGATAATGGCTTTTTCGGTACGCAGCAGCATCACCGCCGCATCCGACAGTCCGGGCACGGTCGAGTCGTCGATATAAAAGGCATTGCCCTCTTTATCGGCGTACATGGTGTTGTTGAAAATCACCCCGTCGTAATCTTTAAACGCCTGCTGGAACTCGTCCTTGTTTTTGGCAAGGTTCATCGCCAGCCAGTGGTCGATGGGGTCCATGTTGGCCATGTTGGCGTCCTGCAGCATAAAGGCGCCGCCATCATCCCAGCCAAACGGCGCGAGGTTGGCAGGTGCTTCAATCATCACCCCTTTTTCAGTGGTGTAAACATCCTTTTCGGCCACCAGAATGCCCGCAGGCCCGGCATTGACCAGCACCTGCACTGTGTCTTTTTTGATGTCTTTGACTGCGCCATCCAGCAGGTACTGCATCCGGTCGCCGGACTTAAGTTCAAGCTGATACACGATAAAGTGCTCGGCGGTGGAGAAAGTATGGGTCCAGGCGAGGTTTTCGTTGAAGCCGATGTTGATTGGCCCGGGCATACCCACCAGCGAGCCTCCCATCACGTCCAGCTGGCCGGGGATAGTGGCGTGTGACTGCCAGAAGCGCAAATTGCCGGTATGCGGAAAGTGCGGGTTACCAAGCACCATGCCGCGGCCATTTTCGGTCTTGTCTTTCCCAAGGCCCCAGCCGTTGGAGCCTAAGTCTCTTGGGTTGGTTTCCGGGGTTTGAATACGCGCGGCGCGGGCAATCAGCCGCTGGTTCACATCATCGACAAAGCCTTTGGCAGAGACGTTATCCTTGCTTGCTGGCAGTCCGGCCACTGCCGCCACGCCGGCAGGCGCAGGGCCAATGATGCGCGGCAAATACTCGGTAGCATCGCCCGGGTTTGCGTAAAAAATCAGGTCGAGGAAATTGGCAGCCCCCGGCAACAGCGCGATAGAGAAGAGGTAGGTCACCACATCTTCGGCGACAATCGGCTTCACCCAGGGCTGACCGGCACAGAAGGGCTCGCCCTGCACCTTGCCCGCGTCGAGATCGGCCAGATACTGGTTATAGCCCGCCACAAAGCCTGAAATAAGCGCGCGGGAATTGTCGCTGAAACTTGGCCACTTGGCTTCGGCCTGAGCGCGAATTTTCAATGCTTTGTAAGCAAAGTCACTGATAAGGTTGCCATTGTCTTCCGAGGTCGGCATGCCGGTGGTAAAGTCCAGGCTGGCGTGGGGACCAAAATACAAAGAGCGCTGGCTGTTGGCCTTAATAAAGCCGTCGGCAAGGATACAGAGGTTATCTTCCGCCTGCACATAGCCGTTACCGTAGCCCAGGCTTTCCAGGTTATCGGCCTTGATGTGCGGCACACCATAAGAGGTGCGGCGGATATTGACTGAGAGTTTGCCGTCCGGCGCGAAGGCCACCAGGCCCGATCCCGGTGGCGGAGGTGTGGTATCAGTTGAGTCGCTGTCGTTACAACCTGTCAGCAGCATGCTGCCGCCAAGCCCCAATGCAAGCACGAGTTTGTTGAATGTCATTATTATGGTTCTCTTATGGATCCCTTTCCTTCAACAACCTTCACCCGACATCATTTCCGTACGGCATCACCGGACGGGCGAACCTGTTGTTGTATCCCGGCTGTTATTGCTACCTTGGCCCATCGAAGCGACAATGGCACCAAAATCCGAGCAAAAACACCTCGGACCATTTAAACAGCCATTCAAATAAACGTCCATAACGAAAAAAATATTTTACGCCATGACACAAGAGTACATTCCCGTGTTGGTCGGCTCGACCAATCCGGTCAAGATTGCCGCCGCGAGGCACGCTATTTCGGCCCTGTTTCCCCATGCTGCGGTGGATTGCAAAGGCGTTGCCGTGCCATCCGGTGTACCGGACCAGCCGATGACTGCCGCCGATACCCGACTTGGCGCCATCAACCGCGCCAAAGCATGCGAAGCCATGGGCGGCGCGCTGTTTTATGTGGCGATGGAAGGCGGCGTGGACCGTTTTGAAGATGGCCCGGCCACCTTCGCCTACGTGGTCATCATACGTCAGGGCGGCGGAATGTCGGTCGGACGCAGCAGCCAGCTGCCGCTGCCGGAGCAGGTGTTTGCCGCACTAGAGGCCGGCGAAGAGCTTGGCCATGTGATGGACCGGTTGTTTCACACCACCAATATCAAGCAGGCGGGCGGCGCCATCGCGCTGCTTACCCGCAATGCCGAAAGCCGCGAAAGCAGCTACCGTCAGGCGCTGATCCTGGCCATGGCGCCGCTGCTGCACACAGAGCTGTATCAGGCCTGAAATCTGGTCGGGCATCTGTGGGCTACATCGACGCTTGCTATAGGTTAAAAAACTGTTAGTTTAGTTGTAATTCGCAACGAACAGCATTCACGATTAAGTCATCTAAGCCATGGATAACAATCACAGCCAAGCCCAATCCCGCGCGCCGCAATCGATGGCGCGGGAGATCCGTCAGCTGTCGCGCCAATTGGTGCGCCAGCTCGGTATGCTTTCCGGTGCCTGCGGCGCGTTGCCCTTAAGTCCGGTACAGGCCCACGCCCTGCTGGAGCTTGGGCAGCAAAGCCTGTCCATCAAGCAACTGGCGTTACTGCTCAATATCGACAAGTCCAATGCCAGCCGGGCCGTCAGCCATCTGGTGGAAAAAAAGCTCGCCGAGACCAAGGTCAATCATCGCGACAGCCGCAGCCTGCAGGCCAGCCTCACCGCCAAGGGCCGCGCCATGCTGGCCAAACTCGATGAGCAGCAGGATTGTTATTTCCAGCAGGTGCTGGCCCAGCTGTCTGAAGAAGAAAGCAGCCAGATTGCGCTGGCGCTCGGACGTTTTCAGCGCGCCATTATTCAGTCAAAGGCGCAGGAAGGCATTGAAATCCGCACCATCACCGAGGCCGACGATGCCGCCATCGCCGCCGTTATCCGCACTGTGTCGGCGGAATATGGCCTGACACCGGACAAAGGCTATGGCGTTGCCGACAAAACCCTCGACTGCTTAAGCGAGGTGTACAGCATTCCCGGCGCCCGGTACTGGGTGATTTGTGACAAGGGCCAGGTGCTTGGCGGCGGCGGCATTGCGCCACTTGCCAGCGAGCCCGGGGTTTGCGAGCTGCAAAAGATGTACTTTTTGCCCGCCATTCGCGGCAAGGGGCTTGCCCGCCGTCTTGCCAACCACGCGCTCGCCTTTGCCCGTGAGGCGGGTTACCGCGAATGCTACCTTGAAACCACTGCTGTGCTGATTGAGGCGGTAAAACTGTACGAATCCCTTGGATTTGAGCATCTTACCGCACCGCGCGGCGCCACCGGCCACGACGCCTGTGAAATGCCCATGCTCAAACGCCTGAGCCAGAACGACTCAAGCATCTGAACCCTATGCCTGAATTCTGCGCCAGAGCCCAGCGCCAGAATCCGGCGGCTGCGCCCAAGGAACAGGTTCAAGCGCGAAAGCGCCTGTGGCGCAAGAGCGAAAGCGCAGCCGATGATCCGGCCTGAGCGTATCGCCCGTATCACCTGCATCACAGCAGCAGTAAACAACCAGGCGCCGGCGCAGCTGGCGCTTTTTTACCCTGTCGGCAGGCCGTGTATCCGGCCCGGCTTGCAATCAGGGGCAAACTTGATAGCTTCAACTCATTGGGCCACTAAAGGATTTTTTCATGGAATATCGTCGCCTGCCCCACTCCAGCCTTGAAGTCAGTACCCTGTGCCTTGGCACCATGACCTGGGGCGAACAAAATACCCAGGCCGAAGCCTTTGAGCAGCTCGACTACGCCATCGGCCGTGGCATCAACTTTATCGATGCCGCCGAGATGTATCCGGTGCCGCCGCGCCCCGAAACCCAGGGGATGACCGAGCAGATCCTCGGCAACTACTTAAAAGCGCGCGGCAACCGCGATGATCTCATCATCGCCACCAAGATTTGCGCCCACGGCGGCAAAGGCGATTTTATCCGCCCCAAGATGGCGCTCGACTGGAATAATATCCATCAGGCGGTGGATGCCTCGCTTACCCGTTTAGGCGTAGACACCATCGACCTGTATCAGCTGCATTGGCCCGACCGCAACACCAACTTCTTCGGCGAGCTGATGTACAAGCGCGATGACGCGGAGCATCAGACACCGATTATCGAAACCCTCGAGGCACTGGCTGAGCTTATCCGCCTTGGCAAAATCCGCTACATCGGCGTGTCGAACGAAACGCCCTGGGGGATCATGAAATACCTGCACCTGGCAGACAAACACGGCCTGCCGCGCATAGTGTCGGTGCAGAATCCTTACAACCTGCTCAATCGCAGTTTTGAAGTGGGCATGAGTGAAATCAGCCACAGAGAAGAGCTGCCGCTGCTGGCCTACTCGCCACTGGCGTTTGGCACCCTGACCGGCAAGTACCAAAATGGCAACTGGCCGGAAAAGGCGCGCCTGACTCTGTTTAAACGCTTTGCACGTTACACCGGCAGCGATACCGCCAAGGCCGCCACCGACGCCTATGTCAAACTCGCCGTGGAGTTTGGCCTGAGCCCGGCGCAGATGGCACTCGCCTTTGTAAACAGCCGCAGCTTCGTTGGCAGCAACATCATAGGCGCCACCAACCTTGAGCAGCTCAAAGAGAATATCGACAGCCTGGATGTGCGTCTGCCCGATGAACTCTTATCGCGCATCAACGCCCTTGGTGAAGTCTACCGCCTGCCCTGCCCCTGATGCGTTGAAAAGCAGCGCAAGCAAATATAGCCTCAACCCCAGCGCGGCCTTGCAATGGCCGCGCAAATCCTTAAAGATCGCAGCAGTGCTTTTTTCTGGCTCCTTTTTGGCCTTAACTTGCTTGCAGTGACAGTTTTTGATGGATATTTCCAGCCTTCGCGCCCAGTTTCCCGCCCTTGACCAACAGATAGGTGACTATCCGCTGGTATATCTCGACACCGCTGCCACCAGCCAAAAGCCGCGGCAGGTGCTCGATGCTATGACGCAGTTTTTAGCGACCGACAATGCCAACGTGCACCGCGCCGCCCACACACTGTCGGCCCGCGCCACCGCAAGTTACGAGGCCGTGCGCGCCAAAGTGCAGGCCTTTATCAGGGCATCGCGCCGTGAAGAGGTGATTTTCACCCACGGCACCACAGAGGCCATCAATCTGGTTGCCCATGGCTTAACGGCGCAATTTGGCCCGGGCGACATCATTCTTGTCGACAGCGCCGCCCACCACGCCAATCTGGTGCCCTGGCAGGAGCTTGCCAAACGCAGCGGCGCAAGAGTTGTACCTATCCCCTTAAGCGCCGATCTTCGTCTCGATGAAGCCGCCTTCGATGGGCTGTTAACTGAAAACGTAAAGCTGGTGGCACTCAGCCACATCTCCAACGTGCTTGGCACAGTGAATGACGTTAAGCGCCTTTGTGCCAAGGCCCGCGCCAAGGGTGCACTTACCCTGGTGGATGGCGCTCAGGCAGTGGCGCACCGGCAAGTGGATGTGGCTGATATAGAATGTGATTTTTACGTGTTCTCCGGCCATAAAATGTATGGCCCCGACGGCGTCGGCATACTCTTTGGCCGCTATGACGTGCTCGATACCCTCACGCCGCTGCTCACCGGCGGCGAGATGATAAAAAGCGTGAGTTTTGATGGCAGCAGCTTTGGCGAGCTGCCAAACCGCCTCGAAGCAGGCACGCCGCCAATTGTGTCAGTGATTGGCCTTGGCGCCGCCATCGACTTTCTGAATGCCATCGACCGCGATGCGCTTAAGCAGCATGAAGAGGAGCTGATGCGCTGCCTCACCCAAGGCCTTGCCGCCATCCCGGCGGTCAAGCTCTATGGCAGCGCCGGTGACACAAGGCTACCGCCGGAAAACAGCGGCGCCGTGGCCTTTAACCTTGCCGATGAGCATCATCAGGACGTGGGCATACTGCTCGATAAATACGGCATTGCGGTGCGCTGCGGCCACCACTGCGCCATGCCGCTGATGGCACTGATAGGGATTAAAGGCTGCTGCCGCGCCTCCATCGGGCTTTATACCAGCAAGGACGACATCGACCGTTTTGTTGCCGCGCTTAAAGACTGCGCCGAGCTGCTGGGGCTGGATGACTAACCCCGCCGCTTATATTCACCCCAATTCATCCATTTCAGAGGACAGCATGTCTGACATCAAGCCCGAAAGTCAGCCACAGGCGAGCGACTTTGCCGCGCGCCACAGCGCCAGTCAGGATGCCCTGCGTGCGCTCGGTATGCAGGTTGAAAGCGCGCCCAACTGGCAGGAAAAATACCGCGCCCTGATGCTGGGCGGCAAGGCGCTGATGCCGCTGCCGGACCAGTGGCAACAGGACGCAGCCAGGGTGCGCGGCTGCGAAAGCGCCGCCTGGCTTTATCATCACAGCCTTGGCGCAGATGATAACAAGCGCCACTACTTTATTGCCGCATCCGATGCCCGTATTGTTAATGGTCTGATTGCCCTGCTGCTTGGGCAACTCTCAGGGCAAACCACAGAACATATTTGCACCTTTGATATTGAAGCGTATTTTCGTAGCATAGGGCTTGAAGGCCAGCTCAGTCCGTCCCGTACCAATGGCCTTTACGCCCTGGCGCAGGCCATCAAAGCCTTTGCAACACAGGACCCTCACTGACTGTTTAAGGAGTAAACATGACAGACATCCACAAGCGCGCGCTGATAAAAGCCATGGGCGCCGGGGCTTTGCTGGCGGGACTGCCGCTGACAAGCCTCGCCAAAACCCAGGCCGCCAAGGCTAAAGGCTTGCCGCTGTATATCGATGGTCTGTCATTTTTGCCAAGCGATTTAAGCGACCTGAAGGCATCCAGACTCAGTGCCTTTTTGTGTGACATTTCCGCCATCGAAGAAGTGAAGCAGGAAGACGGCACTGTCAATTACAAACGCACCTACAACGCCTGCATGAAGTCCATCACCGAGGCGGCGCAAACGGTAAAAGACAACCCCAGCTTGCTGATGCAGGGCCTGCGCGGCGCCGATATTGAGCTAGCCCACAAGCAGGGCCGCACCGCAGTGTTTTTTCAAATTCAGGGCGCCGACTGCGTCGAAGAGCGCCTCTCCCAGGTGGATGAGTTTTATCAGCACGGCCTTAGGGTGCTGCAGCTGACCCACCACTACGGCAACAGTTTTGCCGGCGGCGCCCTCGACTACAACAACCGTGGCGGCCAGGATTTACCCCTTACGCCAAAGGGTTACGCCTTGGTGGATAAACTTAATGACAGCGGCATTCTGCTCGACTTAAGCCACTCGTCCGAGCAAACCGCGCTGGATGCCATTAGCGCCTCCCGCATGCCCGTGGTTCAAAGCCACGGCGCCGTACGCGCCATCGTCAATCACGCCCGCTGCTCGCCCGACAGCGTTATCCGCGCCATCGCCGATAACGGCGGCGTGTTCGGGGTGTTTATGATGAGCTTCTGGCTCACCAACGACCCAAAGCCCACCACGGCCCATTATCTTGCCCAGCTTAAACATGTGGCCAACATAGGCGGCATCGATGCTGTCGCCATTGCCAACGATTATCCGCTGCGCGGCCAGGAAAACCTGCTCAAACTCAATAACGATAACGCTGAAGGGGTAAAAGAGTACCTTGAGTGGTGGCACAGCCTGCGCGCCAAAAAAGTGCTCGGCTTTGACCATGAGCCGCAGCATGTGGTCATCCCCGAGCTTAATCACATCGAGCGCATGTCGCGCATCCACGATGCCCTCAAAGGAGCGGGATTCAGCGCCAGCGACACAGATAAAATCATCGGCGGCAACTGGCAGCGGGTGCTGAGTCAGGTATTGGTGTAGTCAGAGACTGACCCTCAACGCAAAAGCCCGCTGATGCGGGCTTTTTTGCAAATTGAGTTAGGCTAACCTTTGGTTTAGTGACTGTTTTGCCCGTGCCTGCACCAAAAAGCACGCAGTTTACGAAGCGTACGCCTTTGTTTTAATGCCAGATAAACGTTTGATCTTTTGAAGATTCAACAGAATGGCTGAACAGATTTCTGCCGGTCGCTAACTAGAATAAGCGCTCAGTTTTCAACGAGAGAGCGCTCATTATGATGTCCCTCATCTTCCTGTTATTCCTCATAACATGCCTGCTGATCATCAAGAATAAACGCAAACCCGCTTATGTGATGTTTGCTGTCAGCTGCGTGGCGACCCTGTATTGGTTCAGCTTCCACGCCACCGATCCGCTGCCAATCTTGCTATAAGGGGGAGATCATGTCAGAAACCTTATCCCGTCACCTCAACGCCCTCGGCGCGCTCGCAGTATCCCTGGTGCTGCTGTTTGCCTTTTACTCCCAATTTGTCGATGGCGACCTGCCCTGCCCGCTGTGCCTGTTGCAGCGAATCGGCTTTGTGGCGGTGTTAATGGGCCTGTGTGCCAACGTGGTATTCGGGCCGCATCCAAAACACTATGCCATGATGATAATCGGCGCCCTAATCGGCGGTGCTATTGCCCTCAGGCAGGTGGCACTGCACGTGATCCCGGGCACCCCATTTTATGGCGACGCCTTTTTTGGCTATCACTTCTACACCTGGGCCTTTATCGTGTTTGGCATCATCATATTCGGCAGCGCCATCATCATGTCCTTTGGCGAGCAATATCAACATGATGTGAGCAGCACATTCGCCGAGCAGTCGCCGTTTTTGAAGTTTTCGGTAGCCGTGGTGTTCGTGGTGATTTTGCTCAATCTTCTGTCTACCTTCGCCGAGTGCGGGCCGCTGGTTTGCCCCGACAATCCCACCGAATACTGGTTATTCAGTTAAGGCGCTGCAAACGGCTGCCCGCCGCTGGGGCACAAAAAAGCCCGCATTGGCGGGCTTTTGCGTTAACGCTCGAGGCCATCAATGGTTCGGCTTAGCGGCGCCCAGCTTTTCAATCACCAGCACCAAGCCTATGCCGAACAACGCACAGGCAATCGCGAGCATCAGCTCAGATGGCTGACCGCTGATTTGCTCAAACGCCCAGGGGCTCAAGTTTTGCTGATCCACAGGCACCTGCTCGCCGTGGGAGTTGGTGCGCCAACTCAGGGTTTCTTTCCAGGGCCAGATTTTGCCAAGGGTGCCGAGCATCAAGCCGGTGAGGAAGAAGATAGTCGCATCATGGAACTTACGCAGCAGCAGCGACAGTACATGACTGAAACACAAAATGCCGCAAAGTGCGCCTAAGGCAAAGCAGGCAAGAATATCCAGCTGCAGCCCTTTAGCGGCCGCGAGCACCGCAGGATAAAGCCCGAGCAGCAGCAGAATAAAGCTGCCGGAAATGCCCGGCAGCAGCATGGCGCAAATGGCCAGCGCGCCGCCCCAGAACACGTTGAAATAGGTGGCGGGAATTTCGGTTGGTGACAGCACGGTAATACCCCATGCCACAAAGGTGCCAAGGGCAAAGAGGGCAATCCGGCCTGCGCCAAAGCCTTTAACCTGACGCAGCATATGCCACACCGACACCAAAATCAGGCCAAAGAAGAAGGACCACACCGGAATAGGATGATGGGTAAGTAAATAGGAAATCAGCTTGGCGAGGCTGAAAATGCTGGTAAGTATGCCGCCAAGCAGACACACCAGAAAGGTGCCGTTGATTTTTTCCCACGCCGCTTTGGCGCCTTCGTGACGGATGGTTTTGATTAACCCCGGATTAATCGCCCGCACACTGTCGAGCAGCTTATCGAGGATCCCTGTGATAAACGCGATGGTGCCACCGGATACACCCGGCACCACATCGGCAGCCCCCATGGCCAGTCCCTTCAGATACGTCAAAAAGTAATTCACAACATCCCTCTAGCAAGATTTCAATTCTGCCGGCGACAGCGCCGCTTGTGTGGCGCGATTATATGTCTGCCCACCCTTTCCTGAAAATGAACTTTGCATCATCTTGCGCTTGTCGTTGGTTAACGGCGTGTTACACTGCCAGCAAACAAACAGGCCAGACCAGTTGCAATCTTATCCATCACAACTCCGGCCGACTATAAAGCACAGGAAGCAAACCATGACAGGCAAACCCAACAAGGTGATGGCGCTTTATCAAAAGTTGATACCCTATCCCTTTGGCAGAATCATCTTTTCCAAAATGGTGGCGCGGATGGCGCCCTACTTTGGCACCATCAAACCACTCATCACCGAGCTTAAACCCAACCACTGCGAATGCCTTATCAAGAAGCGCCACGCGGTGCATAACCACATTAAAACCGTGCACGTGATTGCCATCTGCAACGGTCTGGAAATGGCGATGGGCGTGATGGCCGAAGCCTCAATCCCGCCGCATCTGCGCTGGATCCCCAAGGGCATGAGCCTGGATTACACCGCCAAGGCGGGCAGCGATATCCGCTGCGTGGCCGAAGTCAGGCCCGAAGATTGGCAGGAAGGGGATTTACTGGTGCCGGTAACCGCCTACGATAAAGACAATGTGGTGGTGGTAAAAGGCCATATCAAACTGTGGATTTCGCAAAAGCCGCCCAAAGTCTAAGCATCTTTTAAACGAAAAAAGACTGATTTATCAGTCTTTTTTGTATCTGTCCTCTTTAAAGCCCTATCTGACCTTCACTCTGCTGGCAGGCACGTTTTTCATCGTCACTGAGTAGCCGCCACTGCCCCGGCGCAAGCTCAGGGTCGAGCGGCAGCGCCCCGATGCGAAAACGGTGCAGCGCTGTCACCCGGTTTTGAAAACGGCCGAACATACGCTTGATTTGATGATATTTGCCTTCATAAAGCTCCACCTCCGCCTCATGTTCGCCAATAATCACAAGCTTCGCCGGCAAGGTAGTGATGTCTTCGGTTTCAAAGTAAAAGCCCTGGGCAAAGGCATAGATGTATTCCGGCGTCAGCGGCTTTTCGAGGGTCACCCGATAGGCTTTCGGCACATGGGCACCGGGCTGCATCATGGATTCCGACCAGCGGCTGTCGTTGGACAGGAGCACCAGCCCCGAGGTGTTCAAATCAAGCCGCCCGACTATGTGCAGGCCGAGTCTAAGTGCCTCAGGAATAAGGTCGAGTACGGTTGCGTGCTCTTGGTCTATGGTGGCCGACACCAGGCCCACAGGTTTATGCACCATCAAATAACGCGGCGTGTCGGCTCTTAGCGCTGTTTCATCAAGGTAAATCTGACTGAAAGGGCCGATTTGCGCCGAAGCCTCTTTGGCAAGGTCGCCATCCACAGTCACCCGCCCGGCTTTAATCAGCTCGCGGGCTGATTTTTTCGGCACATTCAAGGTTTTGGCCAGAAACACATCGAGCCGGCCACGGGGCGAAATCATGCCTGATCCTTTGACTCAACCCAGCTTATGCGATAGCTGCAGCGGCGCGCGCCTTCGATAATGTGTTCACTGCGCTCGACCGTCACGCCCTCGCCCAGCAGGCGGCGAAACAGCATAAGCTCCGAGCGGCAAAAGTTCTGACAGCTGCTGGCCGCCGCGCAGATAGGGCAGTGATTTTCATACAACCACCAATGGTCGCCGTCCTGCTCGATGCTTGCCATATAGCCTTCTTCACTGCGAATAAGCGCAAGTATTCTGAGCCGCTCAGCCACAGTCTGCGCCCCTGCCATGCGTGCAAGGTACGCCGCCTCCGACGCCGCCTCGCGATGGCTGATGAGCGCGTCCATCCCCGCATCGCCAAAAATCACCTTTACCGAATCAATCAGCCGCAGCGTAAGTTCGCTGTGGCGGTCACCAAACTGGCTGTGGGCATCGTCAGTCAGCTTCCAGTAGCGCGCCGGACGGCCACGCCCTTCGCTGATGTCATCAAAAGCCAGATTGCCTTCGGCCTCCATGGCCTGCAAATGCTGGCGCACCCCCATGGAGGTGAGCCCCAATGCATCGGCAAGCCCAGCTGCCGTCATCGGGCCGTGCTGTTTCAGTAACTCGAGGATTTTTTGGCAGGTTTTCATCGGTCCACCGGACGAATTTGAGATGTCGCTTGCGCTCTATTATCGACAACCAAGGTATTAAGTAAACTTTTTTATTTACTTTTATCTTTACAGGATTAAATAAAGCATCTACCTTACAAATTAATTTAGAAACTAAAAACTTTACTAAAAGGTATCAGCCTATGAAGCTCAGTATCATCAACGGCAGCCAGCGCAAAGAGTCCCAAAGCGGCCGGGTCGCGCAGTTTATCAAGGCCCACAGCCACAGTTTCAGCGAGGTAGAAGTGATTGAACTGGCTGACTATTCATTGCCGTTCTGGGATGGCGACAGCATCGAGAGCAAGGGCGCAGACTGGGGAGTGATTGAGCCAAAACTGGCGCAAAGTCAGGCCTATGTGCTCATCACGCCTGAATGGAATGGGATGGCAACACCGCTTATCAAGCAGTTTTTGATGAATGCCAGCGTCCCGGTGACCGGCCACAAACCGGCGCTGCTGGTGTCGGTTTCCTCGGGTGTAAACGGCGTATACCCGCTGAGTGAGCTAATGGTTAGTGGCAATAAAAACAACAAGATGGTGTTTGTTCCGGCCAACATCATTGTGCGAAATGTCGATGAGATGCTGCATTCAGAGGAGGCCAGCGAGCAGGCGCTGAGCAAGGGTGAGCTTGCCAGTCGCGACCGCGCCATCCGTGAGCGAATAGCCGAATCCCTTTCACTGCTGGGGCGCTATGCTGAATTGCTCACACCGCTCAATGACTACCGCGACCCTTATGGTTACGGCATGTAAGGCTTGTAAAACATAACGATACACAATCAAGGAGCGCATCATGGTACATCTGGAACACATCAATCTGGTCGTGCATGACCTGCAAAAGAGCCTTAAGTTTTACCAAGCCGCTTTCCCTCACTGGAAGGTACGCGGTGGCGGCCAAGGTAGCTGGTACGGCAAACCGCGCCGATGGCTGCACTTTGGCGATGAGTATCAATATATCGCGCTGAATAACGACGGTGAAGGTGCGGCGCGGGATCTTAAGGGGCATCAGCCCGGGCTTGCACACTTTGCCTTTGTGGTGGCATCGCTGGATGGGCTTATTCAACGCATGGCGGACGCGGGCTTTGCCGTCGATAAAGACGGCGCGCCGGACTTGGGTCGACGCAATGTGTATTTCATCGACCCGGACGGCATGGAAGTGGAGTTTGTTCAGTATCTTAGCGATGAGCCTGCTGTGCGTAATCAGTATCCCGCGTAAAACCCGGGCTGCTGTCTGCGTGCTCGCCTTCCAGAAACAGGCTCACGGTGGAGCTTGCGGCGGCATTCACCTCATGCAGGCTCTCGTGGGCGAATACGTTGAGGCGAAAGCGGGTGTCTTCAGTTAAGGGCTCGAGGCTATAAAGCTTGCCGGGATGGGTCATGGCGCGATCGTTCGCGCCAAGGCGCACCTCGACCACGGGCTCGCCATCGGTCTCACGGTAGCCAAACCAGAGCAGATCGCCATTCAGCACTTCAATCTGGCTGTAAAAGCCTTTGCGGGTTTTGTGCTGCTCGAGTAACAGCGCGGGCACATCATTGCCGCCAAACACCCGGGTTGCTCCCAGAGGAACATAATTTTTTGGTACCAATGCCATGAGTCCCGTCTCCGGTTGAGCTGTGTTAACCTAGCATTAAGCCTACAATGGGATCATTCCCGCAGTTTCCTGACTCAAGAGCTCCTAATGCCTTCAAGTTTAGTCCACCAGCATAGTTTTATCCTGAATCGCGCCCATTTTGAAGAGTGTTTCGACCAATCGGTAGAGCCGGCACGCGGCTGGAAACCCTATGTAAAAACCATCGGGTTTACACTGATGACCTTTGCCCTGCTGGCAAGCCCTATTCCCAGCTATCTTGGCTGGTTTTTTATGGGCTTGACCATGGTGGAGTTTTTAAGCGTTAAGTACCAGCGCAGTTGGTGGTTGTGGCGCCAGTTGATGAGCCGCGCTGCCAACAATGAAGTGAGCCTCACTGTTACCGAGGATGCGCTGATCACCGAGTCGCTGGGTCAAAAGCGCGAGCTTAAGTGGAGTGCGCTCGATAAAATCAGTCGCACCGAGCGCGGCTATCTGCTGCATCAGGGCAACGCCAAACAGTATTTGTCCCGAAGTGCATTGTCGGATGATGCGGCCGCGTTTCTTGAGCAGCGCTTCGGGCTTTAAAGCCGCCAGCGCTGTTAGCAGATGGCTGACCACAACGTCACTCACGAGCAAAAGCGCCGCAAGCTAGCCAAAGTCGCGGCAACTTGCCATAAAAAACACATCCACATATTCGCCATTACGGAAGGCGTAGCCGATGGCTTCGCCTTCAATCACAAAGCCGTGGCGCTTATATAGCTTAATGGCGGCATGGTTGTCGGTGTACACCTCAAGCTCAATGCGCCGCACCGCCAGCCAGTTATGGGCGAGTTCAAGCAGCGCGCCAAGCAGCGCCGAACCCACACCTATACCCTGAAATTCTTCACTGACCGCCATACCAAGGTTTGCCACGTGTTTACGGCGTGGATTGGTGAACACTTCCATCCCGGCGTGCCCCACCACTTCGCCGTCAATTTCGGCGACCAGGCTGTAAAAATTCTCGGGCAAATTGCCAATCCGCTGCTGCCATTTTTCCAGTGACGGGAACGGCTGCTGCAGCGTATTGGCATAGCAACTTGGCTGACTGTAAATATCGCGCACCGTGGCGATATCGCCGCTTTGGCTGTGACGAACCAAAATACGGCCATCACCAAAAGAATACTCCGCCATCGCTCGCTCCTGCACTTTTGCTAATTAGCTGTAAGATAAAGAGATTAATATGCCATCTTTTTTGGGCACCGCACAAGAAGCACATTTATGGGAGTTTGGAAAAAAAATCTGACCGAAAGCACTAAAATCTCTCGATTTCAAACTGGCATTCTTGCTGTCACAATAGCGCCGCCTCCGGGGAATTGTAAGGCTGCCGAGCGGCACCTTGGCCCCAGAGTCGTTCATTCCTAAGGACCCCAAAATGCGCACCCCCTCAGCAATTCTCACCCAAGTTACCCTCGCGCTGGTACTTGTGGTCAGCTTTGCCGTTTCTGCCGAAGAAGAACCCACACTCGACCTTCCTCCGGCCCCCAGTGAAGATGTACAACAAATAAAAGAAGTCTGTCTGGATCTCATCACAGAGCAGGAAGTTGCCCCCGAAGAGCAAGAGCATTTTCTGCTGACCTGTGTAAATGACCAACTTTATGAGATGGGATATCTCGCCGTTCAGCAGCGGGATTTGAAGTAAGCGCATCTGTCGACGCTGTCAAAAACTAGCAAAAACGAAGCACAGTAGTAAAAAACGGCCGCCAGGGCCGTTTTTTTATTGTCTTTAGCCTAGCCCTGCTCGGTGCAAAGGTCAGGCTAAAGGCCAACGCTACAAACTCACAGCGGGACTTTTTACCGTGAGACTTTTCACCGCCTGACCTTTTACCGCTGACCTTTTACCGCTGGCTTTTTACTGCAGGCTTTTTACTGCCGCTTTTTTACTGCAAGAGTGCGCTGACTGTCCATGCCAAGGGCAACCATGGGGCAGCTTTGCTTTTGTGCGGCGCTGAAATCGGCTTTGCTGTGCCAGCCAAACCAATTGCAGCCGATAAGGCTTTGTGCCACCGCACCGCCAAGGGTGGTGCCGGGGCCCAAAATCATCACCCTGTCAGGGGCAAATTCTTTTACCGCTACCTGCACTGCCTTAGTGAAGTCGTAGGGCTCGGTTACCTGATGCCCCAGGGTGTAATCCCAGAGTTTTTCGGTATCTGTGCTGTACTGGGTCCAAATGGCGCCGCGGCCATCCACCATAGGTACCTTGGGCGCTTTAAAGAGGCTTTTTGGCAATAAACTTTTGCCTTTGACCGACACCTCGGTTAACAGCGGCGAGTGAAAGGCGCCATGGTTATAAAGCCGCATCGGATAACGCTCATCGATTTTCGGTAGCCGCTCTTCGGCAAGTTTAAGCCCCGCCTCATTGCCCGCCAGCACCCGAAAACCGCCAAGATGAATCGAGGTATAAAGGGCGCAGCCCTCGGTGGCCTCGGCCTCATCAAGCAAGGCATCCAGCATTTGGGTCGCAGCGGGGCTCGTATGCCAGTTATCATCCATCTCGGGATAAATCAGCTGCCCGCCGATTAAGCCATCCTGCATCATGGAGCCCATGGTATTGATAACGCCAATAGCTCCCTCTTCATCCAGCGCCCCAGCGCAGGCAAGGGCGATATACCAGCCCATGGAATTGCCGGTAACCGCCACTATCTCAAAACGGTCACGGTCAATATCCATAAAATCCGCCATAGCGCAGGCGTAAATCAGCGCCGAGGCATTTTCGCCCGGGGTATGCAGCTTAAAGGAGTACTTATCCATGGCATCGAGCTCAGCAATACTCTTTTGCCCCTCGTGGCGGCGAAAGGCGTCGATACCGGCGATAAACTCAGCTTTGTCGGCGTGCAGGCGCTTAAGATACCCAAGCTCTTCTTTGTTATAGCAGCCACGCCCTGGGGCTATCACTAACACTCTTTCTTTCGTTAGGGGTGTATTTGAGCTCATGCCGATGCCTCCAGTCCAATCACTATGGCGCCCTCTTTTTTACTGCCCTGCACCAGCTTAAGTGCTGCGGCCACTATGCTGTTTTTACTTGGCAGCGGCAGGGTCGCGGCATCGGCCAGCGGAATAAAGCAGTCTTCAGCGTTGAGGCGCGAAAGCGGCGGGCACTTATCCTTAAGCCTTTCATGCAGCGCAGTAACTATCGCCTCGGATACTGATCCTGAGCGGCGACATTCATCCACCACCAACACATGGCGGCAGTTGGCGGCGATATCACAAACGGCGGCTTCGTTGAGGGGCACCAGGTACCTAAGATCAACCACAGTGCAGTCTATGCCCGCTTTCGCAAGCTCCCTTTCTGCCTGACGGCTTAAGTAGTAACCATTGCCGTAGCTGATGATGCACAAATCCTTCCCCTCTCCAAAGCGGCCCGGCTCGCCGAATGGCAGTGGCGTGGCTTCGCGCTCGGGCACATATTCCGCCGCCCACAGGCTGTCGCCGGCCTCATGCAGGTCGCGGGTCATATAAAGCGCGATGGGCTCAAGGAATATCACCAGCCGCTGCTCTTCACGGGCAAGACGCACGCATTCGCGCAGCATCCCCTGGGCATCGGCGCCATTGGATGGGCAGGCGAGGATAAGCCCGGGAATATCGCGAAACACGGTGAAAGAGTTGTCGTTATGGAAGTGACCGCCAAAGCCCTTTTGATAAGCAAGCCCCGCAATACGAATAACCATCGGATTGGTGTACTGGCCATTGGAGAAAAACGGCAGAGTCGCCGCCTCGCCGCGAATTTGGTCTTCGGCGTTATGTACATAAGCCAAAAACTGGATTTCGGGGATGGGCAGCAGTCCATTGTGGGCCATGCCGGTGGCAAGCCCCAGAATGGAGGTCTCATCCAGCAGGGTATTGATAACCCGGCTCGGGCCAAAGCGCTCCACCAGTCTCGAGGTGACATGGTACACGCCGCCCTTTTTGCCCACGTCCTCGCCGCAGATAACGATATTGTCGTGGCTTGCCATGAGCTCAGTGAGGGTCAGGTTAATCAGCTTGCCCATGTGCACGGGTTTACCGAGCGACTGCTTGTCGGCGGCAAAGAGACTGGCAAAAGCGTCTTCTCCCAACGTTTTCACTGCACGGGGATTGGCAAGCTTCGGCGGCACCACACTCGCCATGGCATCTTTTGCCGTTCTAAGCTTGGGCCGGGTCGCAGCCACTCTGGCGATGGCAGCAATCCGCTCTTTAAGTTCCTGATACAGCGAAAGGATTTGCTCAGCGCTCAATACGCCCGCCTCAATCAGCATGGCGGCGCTGCGAAGCAAGGGGTCCAGCGCTTCGTTTTCAAGGATTTTATCTTTGGAAAGATAGGCAATTTCGGCATCGCTGCCGGCGTGGCCCATCAAACGCACGGTGCGAACATGCAAAAACACCGGCTGGCGGTGGCTTCGACACCAATGGGCTGCCTCTTTGGCCACCTTGTAGGTATCTAGCAAATCGAGACCATCACAGCAAAAATACTTAAGCCCGGGTCTTTGGCTGAAGTTGGCGCCAATCCAGCCTTTTGGGGTGGGGGTAGAAATACCTATGCCGTTGTCTTCGCAGACAAACATCAGCGGCATAGGAATATTCTGAAACGCCGCCCAGCAGGCTGCATTGATGGCTGTCTGGGCGCTGGCGTGGTTCGCCGAGGCATCACCAAAATTGCACATGACAATCGCATCGGGAGGCAAAGAGCCTTCCACGCCGAGGCGCTCGGTGAGCGGAACACTCAAGGCCACACCCACCGCCTTGGGCAAATGGGAAGCAATGGTCGAGGTTTGCGGCGGAATATTGAGTGACTTGCTGCCAAGCACCTTGTGGCGGCCGCCTGAGATGGGGTCTTCACTTGAGGCCGCGAACGAGAGCATCATGTCCCACAGCACGGTTTCCGCCGCTTCGTGGCGCGCGCGCTCAATCATAAAAGCGCCGCTGCGGTAGTGCAGCAAGGCCATGTCGCTGGTGTTGAGCACTGCCGCAATAGCCGCATTGCCCTCGTGGCCCGAAGAGCCAATGGTGTAAAAGCCCTCGTTGCGGGCTCGCATCCGCCGGGATTCCAAATCCAGCAGGCGGCTTTTTAATTGGGACTCAAAAATCCCGACAAAGTCGGCATCACTGAGCCCGAGGCGGCGATGATCCCAGCCCTGGGTATGGTCTAAAAAGGCCTCGATACGGCCACTTTCCAATGCTTCAATAAATTGCCGCTCAACGGCAATGGCCCTGTCTTCCATGCTTATCCCTCACTGGATGAACGAGACAAAAACGGGGGCTCCTGGCCCCCGTTATCCCTCAGCAAAATGCCTGCAGATCGGTCTGGGCACGGCCCAGGATCAGGGCATGGATGTCGTGGGTACCCTCGTAGGTGTTCACCGCCTCAAGATTCATCACATGGCGGATAACATGGAATTCGTCGCTGATGCCGTTGCCGCCATGCATATCGCGGGCGATGCGGGCAATGTCCAGCGCCTTGCCACAGGAGTTGCGTTTGATAAGTGAAATGGCCTCAACCGGCAGCGCATCGGCGTCCATCAGGCGGCCTGCCTGCAAGCAGGCAAAGAGACCGGTGGTGATTTCGGTCTGCATATCGGCCAGTTTCTTCTGATACAGCTGATTGGCCGCGAGCGGCCGGTTGAACTGAATACGGTCCAGACCATACTGACGGGCCGCATGCCAGCAAAATTCGGCGGCGCCCAGCGCGCCCCAGGCGATACCATAACGGGCCTTGTTCAGACAGCCGAATGGCCCCTTGAGGCCTTCAACGTTTGGCAGCAGCGCATCTTCGCCCACTTCCACATTGTCCATCACGATTTCACCTGTGATGGAGGCGCGCAGGGAGAACTTGCCCTCAATCTTAGGCGCCGACAGGCCCTTCATGCCCTTTTCGAGCACAAAGCCGCGGATCACGCCATCAAGCTTGGCCCACACAACAAACACATCGGCAATCGGCGAGTTGGTGATCCACATCTTGGCGCCGGTGATGCGATAGCCGCCATCGATGCGCTCGGCGCGGGTCTTCATGCCGGCGGGATCCGAGCCCACATCCGGCTCGGTCAAACCAAAGCAGCCCACCCACTCGCCGGTGGCGAGCTTTGGCAGATACTTGCGGCGCTGTGCCTCGGTGCCGTAGCTATAGATAGGATGCATCACCAGAGACGACTGCACGCTCATGGCCGAGCGATAACCGCTGTCGACCCGCTCGATTTCGCGGGCCACCAAACCGTAGCTGACATAGTTGGCATTGGCACAGCCGTATTCTTCCGGCAGCGTTGCCCCAAGCAGACCCAGCTCCCCCAGCTCGTTCATGATTTCGCGGTCAAAATGCTCTTCACGGTTAGCCATCAGCACCCGTGCCATCAATTTATCCTGGGCGTATTCATGCACCATGTCGCGGATCATCCGCTCTTCTTCGGTCAGCAGGGAGTTGAAATTCAGCGGGTCTTGCCAGTCAAATTGCACGCGGGCCATAGGTCATCCTTTATTAATTCGCTTGTTATTGGTCGGTCGCGGGCGGCATAACAACCGAAAGAAGCCGCAGCGCCACTTGTGAATTGCCTTAGCATAGGCATAATCAATCATTAGGAAAAATATTCTTTTTCTCTTACTTCCATAGCAATCTCCTATATCTTACGTTTAGGTAAAGATGAACCTTAAAGCCTTGAATTACTTTGTTGCCGTGCTCGAAAAAGGCAGCATCAGCGCCGCAGCCAAGCACTGCTATATTGCCCAGCCCTCAATCTCGGCCGCTATCGCATCGCTTGAGTCGGAACTGGGAGCGGCGCTGTTTGCCCGTCACGGCAAGGGCGTCTCGGCCACAGATGCAGGGATGCGGCTGTACCCGCTCGCCAAGCGGCTCTTAAACGAGTCCAAAGCGATTCAATCGCTGTTTTCCAAGCCAGAAACCCAGGTGCCGTTTCGATTGGGGCTGATTCGCTCGCTCGGGGTAGCGCGCATGAGTATGCTGCTCAAAGACTTTACCGCCGCCTGCCCTGACATGGACTTAACCCTGGTGGAACCCGGAGAAGAGTGCGATGGGCGCATCATCACCACTGCCGACCTGACGCCAAACGAGAGCTTTCAGGCGATGTGGCACGACACCTATCTGCTCGCCATACCGCCGTCTTTCAGCCTGGCACTGAAAAACAGCATCAGGCTTGAGGACCTGCAGGGGCAGCCCTTTATTCACCGGGCGCCCTGTGAGGCCCTGACAAGCCTTCAGCAACTCCTGGATATGGAAGGGATAAAGATGCAGGTGCGGGCCCGTATTCAGACCATCGAATATGCGGTGGGATTAGTGGCCGCAGGCCTTGGGGTAGCGCTGGTGCCTGCCATACCGGCACTGCTTGAGCAAGCCGATATCAGCTGCCGGCCGCTCGCGGATATTGAACTTAAACGCACAGTAGGGTTGGCGCTGCCCCTTGGCAGGCCCCACAGCGTGCAGCAGCGCCAGCTGTTATCCCTTTGCAAACTGTGCAGCTAGCCTTGTTCGGTTAGCCAGTGCTCAGTTAGCCAGAGCTCAATTAACTTTGGATCAACCTGCTTAAGACACAGGTATCAAATTGCAACAGTCCAAGCTTCATCTCTGGTTTGGCTGCAATTAAATGATACTCTGTTGCCATAATTGTTAACGGCGTAACCAACCAAAATCATAGTGATGAAGTCTTTTTCAGCCTTGGCACTGCTGCTGGGCAGCCTGTTTTCTCAGGCAGTTATGGCAGCCGAAAACACCTGTGACGACACCACCGACTGTATCCGGCAGGGCAGTTGGGACTTAGGCATTGCCCTCGGTTACGGGGTCAAATCCAACCCGCTGAAAGACTACAAAGACATCCCGATTTACGTGCTGCCCACGGTCGCCTATTACGGCGAAAAATGGTTTTTCGATAACGGCGCGCTCGGCTACACCCTTACAGAGCAGGAACGTTTTACCCTGAATCTGGTCACCGGCTTTTCAAGCGACAGGGCATATTTTTACCGCTGGGATCCGTCCAATATTTTTCTTGCCGGCAGCTCGCAAGCCCTGCAGCAAGCACCGATTGCACGCACCACCTGGGAACTCACCCCGCCCATAGGACCGCTGGAAGAGCGCAGCTTTACCTATCTTGGCGGAATGGAGGCGTATATCTATAACCGCTTCGGTACCTGGCGCGTGGCACTGCTGCACGATCTCTTCGATGTCCACAACGGCATGGAGGGGCAGATAAAATGGAATTACCATTGGAGTCATCAAGAATTAAGTCTTGATTTTGCAGCATTCCTTGATTGGAAAAGCCAAGAAATCGTGGATTATTACTATGGCGTGCGCCCCTCGGAAAGTGCATACTGGAGCCTTAATTACCAGGCCGAAAGCGGCTGGAATTCCGGTGTGGAATTCACCGCGCGCTACCACATGACACCAGAGTGGGAACTTCTGATGACCGCACGTTACACCCGGTTTGCCGACACGATTGCCGACAGTCCGCTGCTGGATGAAGACGATGGTTACGCCTACCTGATTGGTGCCGCTTACAGGTTCTGATCCGCTTGAAATGCCCCGGCCGCGTATTGATGTTATTGCCCCTGATAGCCCTTATCGGTCAATCAGTGGCTAAGGCCGCCGAAATCAAAGAAGAGGCGCTTACCCTCTCCCCGAGTCTGTGTCTGGTGAGTCCGGATTCATCCCGCTGCGACATTCAGGTCACCCTGTCCTGGAGCACACCGCAGCCCGTGTGTATCGAGCTTGAGCTGGACGAATTGCATCGCTGGTGCATCACAGAACCGACGCAAAAATCGCTGGCACTGAATATCAGCACCGAATCGGACGTGCATTTTGTGATGCGCGACCCAACGACAAATCAGCAACTTGCCGAGGCTGTACTCAGGGTCAAACCCTTGAGCGAACCCCAGACCCGGCGCCGCTTTCGTAACCCATGGAGTATTTTCTGATGACGACACAAGCACCGCACCGGATTTTGTTGGTTGAAGATGATGTGCGCCTCGCCAATCTTATCGTGGATTACCTCAAGGCCAACGGCATGCATGTGGAGCTCGAGCGCCGCGGCGATACCGTGCTGACCCGCCTGCTCAACTACAAGCCCGACATTATTTTGCTGGACATCATGCTGCCCGGCATGGATGGCCTGACCCTGATTGAAAAACTGCCCGATTACTTTGCCGGGCCGATTTTGCTGATGAGCGCCCTTGGATCCAATGAAGATCAAATCAAGGGGCTGGAGCTCGGCGCCGACGATTACGTGGTAAAACCGGTCGACCCGGCGCTGCTGGTCGCCCGCATCAACAACCTGCTGCGCCGCCACAGCGAGCCGCCCAAGCAGGAAAGCCACTGCCTGACCTTTGGCAAACTCAGTATCGATCCGCACACCCAAACCATTCGCCTTGGCGACAAAGAAGTGGATTTGACCAGCCACGAATTTGAGCTGCTGTGGCTGCTCGCCTCACAGGCAGGTCAGGTGCTGAGCCGCCAGTACATTTACCACTACCTGCTCAATATCGATTTCGACGGCAAGGATCGCAAAATCGATGTGCGGATCTCGCGCCTGCGTAAAAAGCTCGACGACAATCTGGAAACCCCTTTTCGGATCAAAACCGTATGGGGCCAAGGCTACCTGTTTGCCCCAGAGGCCTGGACCAACTGAGCCGTGAAACGCCTGTTTGTCAGCCTTTATCTGCTCCTGTGTCTGTCTATCCTCGGGATAGGCTGGACACTGGACAGCCTCTGGCACCATAACGTCAACGACACCGCCGCCGAAGACGCGCCGTTTCTGGCACTGGCGACCATTCTGGCCGACATGCCGCCGGCCGAGCGCGCACAGCACCTAAAATCCCTCGACAACAATCAGGCCCTGCCGATGACCCTGGTGGACGCAAGCCAGGTGGCGCTGTCGAGCAACGAGCCCCTTGGCGGCGGCAAGGTGTTTACCATAGCGCTGGACGATAACAAGGAGATGCGCCTGGTGCGCATTGGCGAGCAGGTGCTGATGGCAGGCCCGCTTGAGATTGATCCCAGAGAAAGCCTGCGCCCGCTGTTTACCCTGTTTTTCTATCTGATGCTCGCCGGCGTGGCGCTGGTGTGGGTCTGGCCGCTGTCACGGGATATCCGTATTCTGCGCGAAGCCACCGAGGCCTTTGGCCGCGCCAAATGGGATACCCGCATCACCCTTTCAAGCCGCTCGCAGGTAGCTGGCCTTGCCGATACCTTCAATGAAATGGCGCGTCATATCAGCGCCCTTATCGACAACCAAAAGCACCTGACCAATGCGGTTTCCCACGAAATACGCACCCCGCTGGCGCGGCTTAAGTTTGCCCTGGCGCTGATGCCGGGTTACTGCGGCGATGGCAGTGACGAAGAAAGACGCAACGCGTTTCTTGCCGATATGCAAATGGATATCAAGGAGATGGAGCAGCTGCTGCAGGAGCTGTTAACCTTTGCCAGCCTCGAAGCGCCGCGGGAAACACCCTTGTTTGAGCAGTGCAACCTCAGCGCCCTCGCCCGCCAGACCATAGCGCGGCTGCAAAGTCTAAACCCCGTGCCAATAAGCTTTCATGGGCCGCAGACCGATGCCATCGCACCGGCCGACCCATCCCTGATTGAGCGGGCGCTGCAAAACCTTATCACCAACGCCCAGCGCTTTGCCAAGAGCAGCATTGACGTGCGACTCATCCTCGAGGGTGACAGCTGGCTGCTGTCGGTCACTGACGATGGTGAAGGTATTCCAGAGCTGGATCAGGCAAAGATTTTTGAGCCATTTTACCGGGTCAGCAGCTCGCAAAACGGCAACAAAGGCCATGGTCTCGGGCTTGCCATCATCAAACGCATCATGCAGCGCCATAAAGGCAGCGTGAGTCTTGAAAGCCGCCCCGGCCACACATGCTTTAGCCTGCATATTCCGGCCAAAGGCCAACTTCATAGCCAGTCGTAACAGAGCCAGGCGTGACTGACTCAGGCGTGAGAGATTCGGTCGAGACAGATTCAGTCGAGACTGAAATCCCCCAAATCCAGCGTAGGCGGCGCATCATCCAGCGGTAAACTGCCATTCATTGACGCCCGCTCGGCCTTTTCGGCTTCCTGCTTCGCCTTGAATGCGGCATAGGCACGGCGCTTTTTACGGTCGCGGCAAAGCCGTATGGTTTCCATCTTTTGCGCATCCGACATTTGCTGCCAGTTAAAGCGTTCATCACGGCTTCGAAAACAGCCCAGACAAAAGCCACGGTTGTCACTCTGACACACGTTGATGCAAGGGCTGGGAATTTCGAAAAAAACTAATTGTTCCATGGACAAAGGCTGAAAATACCCCGTGGGCTAGGTATAACATCAAACCCTGAAAAAGGCGAAATAATCTACAGCAGCGCTCTTGCCTTGTTCAGCAAGCAGGGGCAGAGTAAAGAAAAAACAGGGAGACTCCCATGAAGCGAATGCTGTTAATTTTCACCTTACTGCTGCTTGGCGCCTGCCAAAGCGGCCCGAAAACCGACTACGACCCCAAGGTTAACTTTGCCGCCATGCAGACCTTTACGCTGCTGTCACCGGCTCAAACCAGCGACCCGCTGAGCTCAGAGCGCATTCGCGCCGCCATCGGCGACAGCCTGCGCGCCAAGGGCATGCGCGAGATTAACGGCCAGAATAATGGCCAGACTAACAGCAATGATAATAGCGATCCAACGAGCAGCGCCGATATCAAAGTCACCTGGGCCTTTGAAACCGGCAGTAAGCCCTCCAACTCCGGTCTCTCCATCGGTCTTGGCAGCGGTTCATGGGGCCACTCCGGCGGTATAGGCGTTGGTACCAGTATTGGCATCCCGATTGGCGGCGACACCTTATATCAGCTTATTCAGATTGATGTGCTGAGCGCTGCCGGCGACAAGCTGCTGTGGCGCGGCAGTGACGGCTTTGAATTCAGCGATGGCGGCGACAATAAGGCCAAAGCGACCAAAGAAACCGTGGATAAAATCCTCGCAAGCTTCCCACCCAAAGCGGGCAGCTGATTTAAACGGGCTTTTCCTAAACACATAAGCGGCACATATAAGCCGCACAAAAAAAACTGCACAAAGAAGCCGCGTCATCCTGAGGTGACGCGGCTTGTTTTTATCCGAGCGTAAACCTTGGCGATTAGGGCGAAGACGCACCGGCATCCGCCCTCAATCCAGATGGGCGTTTACCGTGCGACCAGCAGCCCATGAGCGCAGCGACTCGATTTTCTCCCGCATCACCACAGACAATGGCCGGGTGCGGGATAACTCTTCAAGAATAATGCCCTGCTCCACCGGCTGCTGACGACTGGCGGCGGCATAAATGGCCGAAATCACCACCTGCTCGATTTCAGCGCCGCTGAATCCCTGACTTGCGCGGGACAAAAGCCCCAAATCCATGCTGGTGACATCCACCGCGCGCTTTTTACAGTGAATAAGGAATATCGCCTTACGGATTTCTTCATCAGGCAAATCCACAAAAAAGATTTCATCCAACCGGCCTTTACGCATCAGCTCAGGCGGCAGTGCCTGAATGTCGTTGGCGGTGGCCACCAGAAACACATCGCTTTTGCGCTCGGCCATCCAGGTCAGCAGGGTACCCAAAATCCGCGACGATGTGCCCTCATCGCTGCTGCCGCCGCTGACACCCTTTTCGATTTCATCAATCCACAGCACACAGGGCGCCATTAAATCAGCAAGCTCCAGCGCCTGGCGCAGGTTCTTCTCGGTTTCACCTATGTACTTGTTATACAGCGCGCCCATATCGAGCCTGAGCAGCGGCCGCTGCCACACGCCGGCCACGGCCTTGGCGGCAAGACTCTTGCCACTGCCCTGCACCCCAAGCAGCATAATGCCCTTGGGCGGCTCGAGGTTGGGGTTTGTAGCCGGCGCGCGGGCCTTGAGCCAGTCTTTGAGGTTATGCAGCCCGGCGATATCGGCAAAGCTGCTGGTGTCGTACTCGTATCTGAGCACGCCATCCATGTCCATCAGGCGAAACTTGGCCTGATTCACCCGCGCCACATCGTCATGGCTGATGGCGCCATCATCGACTATCGCCTTGCGAATAAGTCGGCGGGCATCATCAAAGGTCACGCCGCGCAGGTTATCGGCAAGCCGCGCCACCGCCGCATCGTCTGTGATAAGCGGCAGGCCCTGACGGCGGACTTTGTCAATTTCTTCGGCTATCAGGTTTTCGAGCTGGTTTTTACTTGGCAGCGACAGGCGAAAATGGGCGCAGTAACGGCGAATTTCAGGCGGAATATCAAAGGCATGGCTCACCAGCACCAATGTGTGTTTCAGCGAGTCGTATTCAAGCGCTATCTCTTTGAGCAGCCGGACGTTGCGCGGCGCATCCTGCATAAAGGGATGAAAGTCGCACAGCACATAAATGCCCTGCTGCTGGGTGGATTTGATTTGACCAAGCAAATCCGCCGGATCGGTATTGAATTTCTGACTGCCCATGTCCTTGTCGACCCGCGACAGGCCGCTGGTGATGGACCAGGTAAAAAGTGGCTGATACAGAGTGGATGCCACCCGCTTAAGCAGCTCTATTACCCGATATTCTTCATAGGTTTCAATCACCACTATCGGGGTGTTCGACCTCAGTACTGCGGTTAAGTCCTTTACGTCCTGCATCAGCTTTTATCCGTTGTGTAAAAAAGGGGCTCAACGAGCCCCTCGATTATGGGTGTAAATCCCCGCTGAGCACAATCGGCACCTGAGGATTAATGCCCTTCAGAAAACAGGTAGTTAAGCCAGCCCTGCATCCGCAGCAGCACTTTTCGCATCACAGCCACATGGGAGAAGTGGTCGGTGTAAATCGCGACCTGCCCGGCCACACCGGCGGGCAACTCGGCGAGCGCCTCAGGCTTGTCGAACTCTATCATCACCAGCACCCGGCCGCGCTGAAACAGCCTTGCAGAGGCCTGCAGCTGACCGTTTGACTGCACCTCGCCCTCGGCCATGGCAGGCAGCACCTGCGCCACTTTGCCATGGAACACTTGCCCGGGCGCCGCATCGAGAATGACTTCGGCCTCATCACCGGCTTTAAGGCGAAGCAGCGAGTTTTGCCAGAAGGCACCGACAAAATAGCGCTGCTCGGATGGAATAAAGCTCATCACCGGCCGAAGCGGCATTGGCACGGCCACCATGCCGGGGCGCAGCGCCATGTGGGTCACCATACCGTCGGTGGGCGCTCTGACCACAGACTGCTCCAGATCGAACTCGGCCTTGGCCAGATCGGCGGCGGCCGCAGCGACCTTGGTGTTAACCCCATCGATATTGGACTCAAAGGCCAGGCGGACACGCATCTCTTCAGCACTGGCGGCAGTCAATTGCGCCTCGGATGCAAGATACAACTGACGCTTGTTATCCATTTCAAGTTCGGTGAAGGGCGAGTTGGCGCCACCCTTTTTGCGGCCGGCCTGATAGCGGTTGTACTCAGCAAGGGCACGGTCGCGGTCGGCTTTGGTGCGCTCAACTGCAGCTCTGGCGCTGTCCCAGGCGGCCTGCAACTGCGGCACTTCCTGCTCGGCAGCCTTGAGGGCGGCCTGTTTTTGCACCACAGCCGCCTTAAAGGGCACAGGGTCGAGCCTAAAGAGCACATCACCTTGTTTTACTGGCACATTGGGCTGCACGGCAACTTCAACCACCTTGCCGGTTACCAGCGGATTGATGGGCACAGTGACAAAATACTCCCGCGCAAAGCGGCTGTAGGGGTGGTTGTAGTTCATCAGCAGCAGCAAGGTGCCCAGCAGCACTATGCCGCCCAGCACGGCGGTGGGCACTGTCCACTTGTTAAGCGGGATCTTGAAGACTTTGAAAATCACCACGCAGATGGCGGCATAGGTCAAAATAAGCAGTAAATCCATGATTATGCCTCCCCGCCCTGAGCTTGTGTTTGAGCTTGTGTTTGAGCTTGCGCGTGAGCCGGGTTTTGGGCCGCCGCAGATTTATCGAGCTCCAGCGCCTGCAGGCGGTTTTCAAGCTCAAGCAGGTTGGCACTGAGTTCTTTCACTTTTTCTTCCAGTTCGAGCTCACGCTTTACCACTGTGCCAAAGCCCCAGCCGCGGTCTTCGCGGTACAGGGTGGCCCAAATCCATAAAAACGGCCACAGCACATGCAAGGTAAACAGGCTCACCCAGCCGGCAATATGCAGCGCATCCTGCTGGGGATGATTACGCTTTTTGGCAATTTCGTAGGGAATGTCATGGATGGCGATAACGCCATAAAAAATCACCACCACCACAAACAGCAGCACCCCGAGTGCAAAATAGTCCAGAAACACAGCCACCTCCCGCCTGATCAATAATCATACTTTTGTTATCAGAGAGTAGCGCAATCCGCTGCAGACATACCAGATTCAAGTCTCAATTGTTTGCTATTTTCTGTTTGATTTTGAGCACATTTTCCCGAGCGCTTCCTGCATTTTTTGCCGATGCAGGTTATTATTTTTGACCTCAGACAATAACGAGGATAACCCGCCATGATAGGCACCCCCTACACTCCGGGCGCAACCCGCGCCATGCTGCTGGGCTCTGGCGAGCTTGGCAAAGAAGTCGCCATCGAACTGACCCGCCTCGGGGTAGAAGTGATTGCGGTTGACCGTTATCCCAACGCCCCGGCAATGCAGGTAGCCCACCGCAGCCATGTGATAAACATGCTCGATGGCGCCGCGCTCCAATCCTTAATCGCGCTGGAAAAACCCCATCTGGTTATCCCCGAAATCGAAGCCATCGCCACCGAAACCCTGGTTCAGCTCGAAGCTGACGGCCTCAAAGTAGTGCCAACCGCCCGAGCGGCGCGTTTGACCATGGACCGAGAAGGCATACGTCGCCTTGCCGCCGAAACCCTTAAGCTGCCCACCTCGCCCTACGTATTTTGTGACAGTCAGGCCGAGCTTGAAGATGCCATCGCCGTGACCGGCATTCCCTGCGTGGTAAAACCTGTGATGAGTTCGTCCGGCAAGGGCCAGAGCGTTATTCGCAGCCAAAGCGATATCGCCAGCGCCTGGGATTACGCCCAAAGCGGTGGGCGCGCCGGCAAGGGCCGCATTATAGTCGAAGGCTTTATCGACTTTGATTACGAGATCACCCTGCTGACTGTGTCTGCGGTGGACGGCATTCATTTTTGCGCGCCCATCGGCCATCGTCAGGAAGACGGCGACTACCGAGAATCGTGGCAGCCACAGGCCATGAGTGCACTGGCGCTCGAGCGCGCCCAAACCATTGCCCGCGAGGTGGTGCAAAACCTTGGCGGCTTCGGCCTTTTTGGGGTTGAGCTCTTTATCAAGGGCGATGCAGTGTACTTCTCCGAAGTCTCGCCCCGCCCCCACGACACCGGCATGGTGACCCTTATCAGCCAGGATTTATCCGAGTTCGCGCTGCATGTACGCGCCATTCTCGGTTTGCCAATCAAGGGCATAGTCCAGTATGGCCCGAGCGCATCGGCGGTGGTGTTGGTGGAAGGCCGCTCCAGCAACCTCGGCTACTCCGGGCTTGCTGAGGCGCTCGCCAAACCACAAACCCAAATCAGACTCTTTGCCAAACCCGATATCGACGGCCGTCGCCGCCTCGGTGTGGCATTGGCGCGGGCAGAAACCCTGGATGAAGCGCTCGCCAACGCCCTTGGCAGTGCCGCCTGCATCAAGGTGCATTTCAACTGAAATCGGCTATCTGCCGCCAGCACTTGGATTTAAGGCAGATTTTTAAAACAAGGCCGATTTTTAATATAAGGCAGCCCACTGGCTGCCTTTCTATTTAGCCTGCCTTTCTTTTTAGGCTGACTTTCTTTTTAGGCTGGCTTTCCTTTCAGGCTGCTTTTTTGCCCGCAATCGGCAGCGCCAAATCGACGTGTAAACTTTGTAAAGCCATTTCAATTGAGAATAAATCTTAATTAGATTGATACCACTTTGGTTTACCGCCTGTGGTTATGTCTGTCTCTTTACGTCCGGGTAAAAAAGCCCTGTCAGTTGCCCGCACCCTGCATGTGTATGTCTCAATGGCACTTTTGCTGCTGATGCTGTTTTTTGCCCTGACAGGTATCACCCTCAACCATCCCGATTGGTTTGGCGCATCCAGCGCCGACACCCAGCGTGACATCGCGCCCTTGCCGGCATTTTTAGTGCCAGTCGAAGCAAGCTCAGTGCGCTGGCAGGACAATGCCGCCCACTGGATGGCAAGCAACTGGCAGGGAAACCGCGCCGAGGTTGAGATAAGCGACGATGAGCTGGTGCTGGTGCAAAAAGGCCCCGGCCGCTATCGCACCATTACCCTGCTTAGCGAGGCACAGCAGGTTGAAATCGAGACCCTGGATTATGGTCTGGTTGCCGTGCTTAACGACCTGCACAAGGGGCGCAGCACAGGCCCGGTGTGGAGTTTGGTGATAGATATCAGCGCGCTGCTGATGCTGATTTTTTCACTGACCGGCGCCTTTTTACTGCTGCCGCAGCAGCGCAGGCTTAAGCGCTCTTTGGGCTATATGACCGCGGTCAGCGCCAGTTGTCTTTTGATTTACTTCTGGTTTATTCCCGCCTGAACCGGCGCCACATCGAGGATGTTATGAAACACACGACCGCACTGCTTTTTGCATCCATGCTGCTGACTGCCCTGCCGACAATCGCAGCAGCCGCGCCGGACACGCTTGAAATCGAACTCACACTCGCCGACATCCAGGGCGGCCAATATCACAGGCCCTACACCGCCGTGTGGGTTGAAAACGCCAATGGCGAGCCGGTGAAAACCATCGCCCTGTGGCTGCAACACGACGGAGAAAAGTGGTTTAAAGACGTGCGCCGTTGGTGGCGTAAAAGTGGCCGCGATAATCCGGCGCTGATTGATGCCGTATCGGGTGCAACCCGCCCGGCGGGCCTGTATCGCCTGAGCTGGGATCAGACCGGCGACGATGGCAAGCCGCTAAGCGCCGGTGACTATGAACTCTTTATCGAAGTGGTGCGCGAAAAAGGCAACCGTGAGCTTATTCGCGCGCCGCTGACACTGCCACTTGCGCCCTTTGAGCGTGAGCTTGCCGCCACCAGCGAAACCGCGGCCACAGTGCTCAGGGTATCCGATACCCAATAACTTGCCCCGAATCGTGCTTTTGCCTTTGTCAGCTGCGCCCGCTTATCGACAGTTGACGCGGGCCAGCACTGATTCAAACAGGACTGATGCAAACAGCACTGATGCCACATGCATTAACGCCAACAGGCATTCACGAATAACATCTGCTACGGAGCCTCCCATGAAAAAACTCTTACCCCTTGCCGCCTTACTGCTCACGCCTCTGGCCCAGGCACACGACCGCTGGATTTTACCCAGCCATTTCAACGTCTCAGGTGAAGATGGCAAAGGCGTGTGGATAAGCGCCGATGTCAGTGCCAGCGAGCGCATGTTCGAGTTTGATAAACCCTTTGGCGCCGAAGATGTGCAAATCATCACCCCCGATGGCAGCGCCGCCAAACCGGCCGCCAGTTTTCGCGGCAACCGCCGCGCGGTATTTGATTATGAGCTGACAAGTGACGGCACCTACAAGCTCGAGAAAGAGGCCAAACCGCGCTATTTTTCGCGCTACAAAATCAAAGGTCAGGATAAGCCGGCGCGTATCGCCGCCGACAAGGAAACGGCCAAAGCCGCCATGCCAAAAGATGGCTATGAGCTGGAATCGGCACTGTATTTTTCGCGGGTTGAATCCTATGTGACCCTCAACAAGCCGTCAGAGCAGGCGTTCAAACCCAGCGGTGAGTTTCTGGAATTGGTGCCGGTGACGCACCCGGCCGACTTTATTGAAGGCGAAGCGCTGACACTGAGCCTGCTGTTTAACGGCAAGGCGGCTGCAGGCGTGAAAGTGACTGTGGTCGCCGATGGCATGCAGTACCGCAATCAGGCCGAAGAAACAGCCCTTAGCAGCGATGACAAAGGCCAAATCCGCTTTACTCCGCCAAAGGCTGGCCGCTACCTGCTGCATGCCGAGCTTGAGTCGCCGCTGCCGGACACCCGCCTTGCCGATAAAGCGGTGAGCGAAATCTTCCTCACCTTCGAAGCCAATCTGCAGTAAAAAGCAGGTAACTCGTACGCCATTAAGCGGCATAAAAAACCGGGTCAATCGACCCGGTTTTGTTTTTCGCCCCGCAAAAAGGCATCAAGGTTTGCCAGCGCAATATCGAGCAGGTTCTGCCTCGCCTTGACTGTGGCCCAGGCGTTGTGGGGCGTAATACTGATATTGGGCGCATGCAGGAGCGGGTTGTCCGGCGACGGCGGCTCGCTTGAGAGCACATCCACCGCGGCGCGAATGCGCCCCTGGTGCAGCGCATCGGCGAGCGCCGCTTCATCCACCAAACCGCCGCGGGCGGTGTTGATGATAAGGGCGCCCTGCTTCATCAGCGCCAGATTCTCACGGTTAACCATCATCGCCGTTTCCGCAGTCAGCGGGCAGTGCAGCGACAGCACATCGGCGCGGGCAAACAGGGTTTGCAAGGGCACAAACTCGGCGCCTGCGGGTAAATCGTCGGGCTTTTTGCGGCTTGTGACCAATAGCTTCATACCAAAGGCGGCGCCGATAGCGGCCATGTGCCTTGCAATATCACCAAAGCCCACCAGCCCCAGCGTCATGCCCGACAACGACTCGAGCCTGCCGAGGGTAAAACAGAAATCCGGCTGCGCCGACCAGGCGCCGCGGATCACCGCCTGATGATGCTCCCACACCCGCGAGATATGGTGCAGCACATGGGCAAAGGCATTTTGCGCCACCGCATCCGGCCCGTAGCCCGGTACATTGGTTACCGCAATGCCGAGGCGGCGCGCCGCATCCATATCCACCACATTGGTGCCGGTGGCGAGCACGCCTATGTACTTAAGCTCAGGCAAGGCGGCAAGGGTGTCAGCATCCAGCGGCGTTTTGTTGGTCAGCAGCACCTGCTTGCCGGCGGCGCGGGCAAGAATATGCCCGGCTGGCGTGCGTTCATGCACCTCCACATCGCCAAAGGCGGCCAGCACAGACCAATCCAGATCGCCGGGGTTCAGGGTATGGCCGTCCAGCACACAAATCGATGTCATCAATTAAAACCTGATACTCACACCAAAATTGGCCTGCCCCTGCCACATCACATCGGCTTCTACCTGCCACAGGCAGTTGCTGGCGTCGCAAAAGAGGTCATTCTTGCTGTCGATAAAGGTGGCGTAGGCGCGCACATCGCCCACCAGTGCCACGTTGGCGGCGAGGCGATATTCAAGCCCGGCGCCAAACCCCATGGAGAAGCGGGTTTCGTCGCTGTAGTTATCGCCGGGGCGCATCTGGGTCAGGCCCATGGATGCGGTGACATAGGGCATCAAATCGCCCTTGGGAAAATACAGACTGCCACCCACATGGGCATAGTCGATATCCAGGGATGTTACCCGCTCGTTGGAGAAGGCGCCGCCCGCGAGCAAATCTGTGCGCTGGCTTGAATACAGCACATACATATTGCCCGGGTGATTGGTGGTGGTACCAAAGATAATGCCGTAATGGGACGACTCATCGGCGCTGACGCTGCCCGGGGTGTCAAGCCCGGTTTTGCTGGCATCCAAATCACTGGCGGCAAAGCTGTAGCCCACAAAAGGCGTGAGGTACATTTCGGCCTGAGCCACCGGCACCATCAATAGGGCTGCGGCCAACACACTGGCGGGGTATTTCATTGTATTCTCCCTGATATCAACGCATCCCGCGTGCGGCCTTAACGGCTTCGTACGCGGCCTGAATGTCCTGAGCCTTGCGTTTGGCCAATTCCATCATTTCCTGTGGTAATCCTTTTGCCACCAGCTTGTCGGGATGATGTTCGTTCATCAGCTTGCGATAGGCTTTCTTAACGTCCTGATCTGTAGCAGATTCTTCAATACCCAGCAAGACATAGGCGTCTTTGAGGGTGCTGCCGCCACCATTGCCCTTGCGGGCAAAATTGAACTCGGCCTGCCAGCGACCAAGCAGCATCTCCAATGCCTGTTCGCTGAAACCAAGCTCGGCGGCCACTGTGCGCAGGATCTTAAGCTCGTTCGGGTGCAGCTCGCCGTCGGCCAGCGCCACCTGAATTTGGATCTCAAGGAACATCTGCAACAAATCGTTACGGCCCACCGACAACAAACGAAACGCGCGCAGATTGCCCTTAAGGTCAAAATCCGCAGCCTTGCCGTCACGGAAGGACTGCTGCGCCTGACGCCTGGCGTCATTGTCGAGCCTGAGCTGATCCATAAGCCCGCTGGCAAGGCGAATGTCGGCTTCGGTCACTTGCCCCGAGGCCTTGGCCACATGGCCCATCACCGCAAAGGTGGTATTGAAAAACACCTGCTGGCGCTTGCTGGCATTACCCACGGCGCGGGCAAACTTTTTATCGAGCCAGTGACCCACCACCAGCCCAAGCAGTGCGCCGAAAATCTTGCCGAACATAAACCCGATGAGAAACCCGAACAGCTTTCCTTTGTACTTCATAGCGGCGCGTTACACTCCTTCGGCCCGGGATTGTTGCATGAGTTGCAGCATGGCTTGTTGCTTGAGTCTGTGATTGAGCCCGTCGAGGCGCTCGAGGGTACCGACATCGCACCAGTAATCGCGGTAATGCTCACCGCTCACCTGCCCAAGCGCCATGTGCTCACGCAGCAGCGGCCCAAGGGCGTGTCTGCCAGGCTTAAGCCCGGCAAACAGCGCCGGCCGGTAAATCCCCATGCCGGCAAAGGTGAGCTTGCTGTCGCCCTCGGCCAGCACTCGGCTGCCATCGAGGGCAAAATCCCCCTGTGGGTGCTGCGACGGGTTATCCACCAAAAAAAGGTGCGCGAGGGTCGAGTCATCGAGGGTCGGCAGCGATGGTAATCGGTCGATAAAGATATCGCCGTTAATCACCAAAAACGGCGCATCACCAAGCAGCGGCAACGCTTTTAAAATGCCGCCTGCGGTCTCAAGCGCGTCCTGCTCGTGGCTGTATTGGATGGAGACACCAAATTGACTGCCATCGGCGAGGGTTTCAACGAGTTTATGCCCAAGCCAGGCGGTGTTTATCACCACCTCACTTATTCCGGCGGCGGCGAGTTTTTCAAGGTGATAGACAATAAGCGGCTTACCGGCGGCTTCCACCAGCGGCTTAGGCACAGCATCGGTGAGCGGGCGCAGGCGCTCGCCCCGGCCTGCGGCGAGGATCATCGCCTTCATGCTGTAGCCTCCAGCGCCGGCATTACCCGCGTCATGATGAACTTGGCAAAGTCGCCAAGCTCTTTGTAACGCACAGCCACATCGCGAATGTAATGCAGGGTCAGAGGAATGTCTTTAAGGTAGCCGGCTTTTCCATCCCTGTGGTTCAGGCGGGCAAAAATGCCGGCCGCCTTGATATGGCGCTGCAGCCCCATCAGTTCAAACCAGCGGCGAAACAGCACCATGTCGGTCTCAGGCGGCACCAGCGCCTGTTCGTGGGCAAGCACAAAAAACTCGACCAGCATGTCATCGACTATCTCTTCGCTCCAGCGAATGTAACAGTCGCGCAGCAGCGACACCGCATCGTAGGTCACAGGGCCAAGCACGGCGTCCTGAAAGTCCAGCAGCTTAAGCTCACCGTCCACTACCATGAGATTGCGACTGTGAAAATCTCGGTGCATACCGACTTTGGGCTGCGAGAGCGCATTGGCGGTGAGCATATCAAAGGCGTCTGTGAGCACGGCTTGCTCGGCGTCGGTCAGCTCAAGCTTAAGGTGGGTGCCAAGCAGCCACTCGGTAAAGATCCCCAGCTCACGGCGAACAAAGGCCCCATCGTAGTCCGGCAGCGGCCCGAGGGCCGTTTCGGTCACGCCAGCAATGGCGGGCAGCAGCGCCAGCGCCTTGGGATACCAGTGGCGCACCGTTTGCCGGTCAAGCAGCGACAGCAGCTGCACATCACCAAAGTCCTCCAGCGCCATAAAGCCCTGGGCGTCATCTCTGGCAACAATGGCTGGCACAGGCAGGCCTGCGGCGGCGTAAGCATCGCGCACCGCCACAAAGGGCTCGGTGGGAATAAGCGCCACCGGCGTATCCATGATGATTAAATCACGGCCCTGACAACGGGCTCGAAAGTAGCGGCGAAAGCTGGCATCCCCGGAGATAAGCTCGGGGGTACTGACCTCGGTGAAGGTCTGGGAAAGCCAATGATTAAGAGTAAGAAATCTCGGGTCTGACACAGGGGTTCCATGGCTCTTGGCAAAAAATTGCTTTATTATAGCCAGCATATTTTTTGGAAACAGCCAATTCGTTGATACTGGAACCCTGGCAGCCCCAAATCGGGTAGAAGTGCAACTTTTCCCGCCCGTGTGTGTCCACTGAATGGGCAGATAATTTCATCCAGAAACAGAATTTCAAACAGAATACTTAACCATGCAGATCCGTTATTTACTGGCCTTGGGCCTGTTTCCGCAATTGGCACTCGCCGATGACGTCGTGCAGGCTCCCGCCGAGGATCAGTGCCTGGTGATCCCGCCGGTACCGGTTCCTGACGCAGATGCGCAGTCAAGCACCTCTGAGCAGGTGGAAATCCGCTCCAACAGCTCTGATGCCATCATGAATCAAAGCGCAGTGTTTGAAGGTGACGTGAAGTTTCGTCAGGGCAGCCGCTCTATCCACGCCGACCGCGCCAACATGGATTACGAAAAGCAGCGCCTCGAAGCCTCAGGCAATCTGGTGTTTCAGGACAGCCAGTTTACCGTTACCGCCGACAACCTTAGCGCCGAAATCAAAGACAACAGTGCCAAGCTTGAAGGCGCCAAATACTGGCTGCACGGCCAGCAGGTTCATGGTGATGCCAATAAGCTGGAAATCACCAAAGACAACAACCTCAATCTGCGCGGCACCAATTTTACCACCTGCCCACCCGGCGATAACTCCTGGAAGCTTGAAGCCGAGCGCATCAAAATCGATGGCACCGAGGAATGGGGTGAGGTGTGGGACGCCACACTGCGTATCGGCGATGTGCCGGTATTCTATGTGCCGTACATGACGGTACCCGTGTCGGACAAGCGCAAAACCGGCTTTCTGTTCCCCGAATTCAGCACCAGCACCACCAACGGCGTGGAAGTTGCCACCCCCTGGTACTGGAACATAGCCCCCGAATACGATTTAACCCTGACACCGCACTACATGTCGTCCCGCGGCCTGTTTATGCAGGGTGAATTCCGCTATCTGGCAGGCGATGCCCAGGCCGGACAGGTAAACCTTGAGTACCTCGGCAGCGACCGCATGCTCGCCAAAGACAGCGACCGTTACCTGTATCACTGGGAGCAGCGGGGCGCCATCGACAAACACTGGCGGGTAAACGCCGCCTTTACCGATGTGTCGGATAACAACTACTTTAACGATCTCGACTCAGCCGTGGCCCGCGCCACCGACAACCAATTGTCGCGCATCGGCGAGATGAGTTATTTCGAGAACGATTGGAACGTCAGCGCCCGGGTACAGGACATCAAGGTGCTGGGCGAAGATGAGATGCCCTATCAGGTGATGCCTCAGGTCAACTTCAACTACCGCCAGCGCGACCTTATCAACACCCTCGAATTCGGTTTTATGGGCGAAGCGACCAACTTCGAACACAAAGACAGCGAGATGGTCACCGCGACCCGTCTGCACATGCAGCCCTCGCTCACCCTGCCCATTCAGGGGCCGGCGGGCTCACTCACCAGTGAGCTCGCGGTACTGCAAACCAACTACTGGCAGCGCAATACTGAACTGTTGAATGGCGAAAGCCTGGATGAGAGCGTCAGCCGCACCATTCCGCGGGCAAAAATTCACGGTCAAATCAACCTTGAGCGCAACACCTCCTGGCTTGGAGACCGCTATCGCCAGACGCTGGAGCCGCAGTTCCAGTACCTGTACGTTGGCTATGAAAATCAGAGCGGCATCGGCGTGTACGACACAGCGCCGCTGCAGGACGACTACTACGGCCTGTTCCGCGCCCGCCGTTTTTCCGGCCTGGACCGGGTTGCCGATGCCAATCAGATGACCCTGGGTCTGACCACCCGCTTCTTCGATGAAAATAACCTCGAGCAGTTTAAATTCAGCCTGGGTCAGATTGCCTATTTCTCGCCGAGCAAGGTGTCGTTTTACGAAGGCCTGATTGAAGAACGCCCCAGTGAATCGGCGATTGCCGCCGAGCTCGATGCCCGGGTGACCGACAACTGGTACTTAAGCGGCGCGGTGCAGTACGATGCCCGCACCAGCGACAATAAAAAATCCGAGTTTACCCTCGACTATCGTCCGGGTGGCAACAAGCTGCTGCAGTTCAGCTATCGCTATGTGCCGGATTTGATTAACACCAACAACAACGATCAGGTCAATATCAGCCAGGCCGGTATGCGTACCACCTGGCCGCTCACCGACAACCTGTATTTTGTCGGTAACTGGTACTACGACCTGAACGAAAGCCGCTCGGTGGAAACCTACACCGGCTTCCAGTACGAAAGCTGCTGCTGGGCCGTGCGTTTGAGTTACCACTACCGCATCAAGACCAACTACGAAGACACCTTCAATCCGGTGCAGGACAACCGCGAGCTGTTTGAAAGCGGCGTGTACCTTAACTTCGTGATTAAAGGTCTGGGTGGCTCGGGCCCGCTTGGGGTCAGCGATATGCTTAACGAAGGACTGTTCAATTACAGAAAGCCGCTTTATCTGCGGAATTGAGGAATTCGTGCGGAAATGTGGTAGATTGCGAAACCACATCAAAAACACGTTGTCCAAACAGGTTAACACTACCGGGTTTTCTTCGCCCGCCAGGTGGATGAAAACTTAAGAAAGCCAAGGATTTATTTGGATGAAACCCTGTAAAAATCTGATATTTGCCGCGCTGGGCATGGCCATGAGCCTGCAGAGCGTTGCCGCGCCACAACTGCTCGATCGCGTTGCTGTACAAGTGAACGATGGCATAGTACTGGAAAGTGAAATCCAGAACCTCATCACCAACGTCAAACAAAATGCCCGCGCCGCCGGCCAGAGCCTGCCATCAGACGAAGCGCTGCGCACCCAGGTCATTGAGCGCCTTATTCTGACCCGTCTGCAGCTGCAGATGGCCGACCGCATCGGCCTGCACATAGGTGATTTACAGCTCGACCAGGCGATTGAAAACATTGCCCGCGAACAGAAAATGAGCGTTGCACAAATGCAGCAGGCCATTGCCGCCGAAGGCATGAGCTTTGCTCAGTACCGCGAGCAGCTGCGCGAAGAAATCACCCTGGGCGAAATCCAGCGGATTCAGGTGCAGCGCCGTATTCAGGTATCTCCTCAGGAAATCAACAACCTGGTGAAGATGATTGAAGAACAAGGCAACAAGGACGTGGAATACCAGATTGGCCACATCCTGATTGAAGTGCCAAGCAACCCCACCAGCGCCGAACTCGAAGCCGCCAGCAAGCGCGCCCAGACAGTGCTGGAGCGCCTCAACGGCGGCGCCGATTTCCGCTCCATCGCGATTGCGGCCTCGTCTGGCCCCAAAGCGCTGGAAGGCGGTATTTGGGATTACATGAACATCAACGAAATGCCGACCCTGTTTGCCGAAGTGGTTGGTGATGCCAAGAAAGACGAGATCATTGGCCCCATCAAGAGCGGCTCAGGTTTCCATATCCTGAAAATCGTCGATATCCGCGGCCTGCAGACCAAAGAAATCGAAGAAGTGCGCTCACGCCACATCCTGCTTAAGCCATCGCCGATTCTGTCAGAAGAGCGTGCCAAGGCCATGCTGGATCAGTTCGTGAAGCAAATCCGCAGCGGCGAAGCCAAGTTTGAAGACATTGCCCGCCAGTACTCTGAAGATCCGGGTTCTGCCACCAAGGGCGGCGAACTGGGCTGGGCCGAGCCAAGCGTGTATGTGCCTGAATTTGCTCAAATGCTCGGTCAGCTGCGCTTGGATGAGATCAGCGAGCCGTTCCGCACTTCCCACGGCTGGCACGTGGTGCAGCTGGAAGAAAAGCGTAAAACCGATGCCACCGATCGCTTTAACTCCAACCGGGCGCACCAGTTGATTTTCCGTCGTAAATTCAACGAAGAACTGCAAACCTGGCTGGATGAAATCCGCGCCGAAGCCCACATCGAAGTGTGGGAGCCTGAGGCCAACCGAGGTTAATACGTGACAGTAAAACGCATCGCCATCACCCCCGGCGAACCCGCCGGGATAGGTCCTGATCTGGTTATCCAGCTGGCACAGCAGGATTGGCCCGTGCAGCTGATTGCCTGCGCCGACCCAAAACTGCTCAAGGAGCGTGCCCGCAAGCTTGGACTGCCGATAACCCTCGAGCCCTATGATGCGTCACTGCCGGCCAAGCCCCAGGCCGCCGGCACCCTCAGCATAGTGCCCTTCAGCCTCAACGCCGAGGTTGAATGCGGCAAACTCAACGAGCAAAACGGCGCCTATGTGGTGGATACCCTGCGTTTTGCCGGTGAGAAAAATATGAGCGGCGAGTTTGACGCCGTGGTCACAGGTCCGGTGCACAAAGGCATCATCAATCAGGCCGGCATTTCTTTCAGTGGCCACACTGAGTTTTTTGCCAATCAGGCCGGTTGTCAGGACGTGGTGATGCTGCTCGCCTGCCCCGGATTGCAGGTGGCGCTGGTGACCACTCATATTCCGCTGGCGTACGTGGCCAAGGCCATCACCCGCGAGCGGCTGCACAAGATTATCCGCATTCTGCATGCCGATTTGGTGAGCAAATTTGGCATTCAGGATCCTAAAATTTACGTCTGCGGTCTTAATCCCCATGCCGGGGAGAATGGACACCTTGGCCGCGAAGAGCTGGATGTGATAATCCCCGCCCTTGATGAACTCAGGGAAGAGATGCATTTCAATATTGTCGGCCCTCTGCCCGCCGATACCCTGTTCCAGCCAAAATACCTGGACGATGCTGACGTGGTGCTTGCTATGTACCATGATCAGGGTCTGCCGGTACTCAAGGCTCAGGGTTTTGGCAAGGCGGTGAACATCACCCTGGGCCTGCCATACATCCGTACCTCGGTAGACCACGGAACCGCGCTCGAGCTGGCCGGTACCGGGCGCGCCGACATCGGCAGCTTTGTCTGTGCCCTGAACAAGGCCATAGAACTTGCCGCCAAGACCAATTGATAGAGAGTCATGAGCAATAAAGTCCATTTGGGCCACACGGCCAGAAAACGTTTCGGTCAGAACTTCCTCACCGATGGCAATATCATCAACCGGATTGTCGGTGCCATTGCGCCGGACAACGACCATGTGATGGTGGAAATCGGTCCGGGCCTTGCCGCCCTCACCGAGCCGGTGGCGCAGTCCATCGATAACCTGACGGTGATTGAACTCGACCGCGATCTGGCCGAGCGTCTTAAGGTACACCCAACGCTGAAAAACAAGCTCACCATCCATCAGGGCGATGCGCTTAAATTCGATTTCAGTCAGTTGGTGGTGCCCGATCGCAAGCTCAAGGTGTTTGGTAACCTGCCATACAACATCTCCACCCCGCTGATGTTCCATCTGTTCGAATTTGCCGAGCATATTGAGAACATGCACTTTATGCTGCAAAAAGAAGTGGTGCTGCGCCTGTCGGCCTCGCCCGGTACCAAGGCCTACGGCAAGCTGACCGTCATGGCTCAGTACTATTGCCAGGTGGTGCCAGTGCTCGAAGTGCCGCCCGGCTGCTTTACCCCGCCGCCGAAGGTCGATTCTGCCGTGGTGCGTCTGGTGCCGTATGCAGTGAAACCCTGGCCCTGTAAGGATGTGGAGCTTTTGCGCACCGTGTGCAACACCGCGTTCAACATGCGCCGCAAGACCCTGCGCAACAACTTAAAACCCATGCTGTCGGATGCGGACTTTGAGCTGCTTGGCATCGACCCGGGCCTGCGTCCGGAAGATATCAGCGTGCAGCAGTATGTTGCCATGGCCAACTATCTTTTCGACAAGCGCTAATCAAGGCGCGAGTCACTATTACACTTAAGAGTCTGATAAACAGTTTTGGAATGACGATGACCGACGTAGATCCCGCCATCAAGGTTCAGGTAGATACCGAGTACCTCGAAGAGCAATCCACGCCAGCCGAAGACAAGTACGTGTTCAGCTACACCATCACCATCATCAATCTGGGTGACAGGACGGCCAAACTCGAAACCCGCCATTGGATAATCACCGATGCCAATGGCCATATCACCGAGGTGCAGGGCGCCGGCGTGGTGGGCGAAACGCCAACCATACCACCCAACACCGCCTACCAGTACACCAGTGGTACCGTGATGGATACCCCGGTAGGCTTTATGGAAGGCCGCTATGGCATGGTGTGGGAAGACGGCAAGCAGTTTTTTGCCGCAATCCCCACCTTCCGTCTGGCAGTGCCCGGCGTGCTGCACTGATGGCCCGTTACTTTGTCGGCGATATTCAGGGCTGTTACGAAGAGCTGATGCTCTTGCTGCTGCGGGTAGATTTTCATCCCTCCCGCGATGAGCTCTGGTCGGTGGGCGACATGGTCGCCCGCGGGCCCGAATCCCACAAAGTGCTCGGCTTTATGACATCCCTCGGCGACGCCGCCAAGGTAGTGCTTGGCAACCATGATTTGCATCTCCTTGCCATCACCGCCGGCCTTAAGCGCGCCAAACCCAGCGACAAACTCAAAAAACTGCTTGAATCCAAGCACCTGCCCGGTTTTATCGACTGGGTGCGCCATCAGCCACTCATGCGCGAAATCCCCGAGCACAAACTCATCATGACCCACGCCGGCGTGCCGCCCCAGTGGGATTTGGCGACCCTGCGTACCGAAGCCGGCGAAGTCAGTAAGCTTTTGCAAAGCGATGGTTACCTCTCGCTTATCGGCGCCATGTACACGGATGAGCCGGAAGCCTGGGACCCCACAGCCTCGGGTTTTCTGCGTCACCGCTATTGCATCGATGCGCTGACACGGATGCGTTACCTGCACCCGGACGGCCGCCTCGATTTTGCCTGCAAAAAGCCGCCCAGCGATTGCACCACCGAGCTTAAGCCCTGGTTTGAGCTTCCATCTGAGCTTGACGACCACACCCTGGTGTTTGGTCACTGGGCAGCACTGATGGGACACACGGGCAAAGCAAATCGCATCGCCCTCGATACCGGCTGCTGCTGGGGCGAAGATCTCACTCTGTGGCAGCTCGAAAGCGGGGAAAAAATTACTCAAAAGAAGTTAAATTTGGGTTAAACTAACGCGCAAACTGGCCGATACAAAAGAGCCTCGCTGGCGCCTAAGCGCGCAATCCATTCGGGACAAGAATTACAATATCTCCGGAGTACCCTATGAGAATGAAAGTCGCCACCAGAGTTATTGGCGGATTCGGTTTTATCACTCTGCTGTTAATCCTCCTCGGTCTGGCCTCACTGTGGACCAATTCCCAACTGAAACAAAGCACTGCCGTAGTACAAGAGCTCAGTATGCCGGCGCTGGAAGCAACCAGCCATCTGACCGAGACCTTAAGCGAGCAGCAGCGACTGTTACTTAAGGCCTTTCACAGCAAATCCGCCGCCAGTGTCCCGCCAATCGAGCAATCCTTTGTAAAGCTTGGCCAGGAGTTTCAGAATAAGTACGCCTCGCTGTCGTCGCTGCTTGCCAATCAGAGTGAATTTTCAAGCGAGCTGAACACCCTTCGCAGCAGTTTCCAGACGCTCGACAGCAACAGCAAAGCCATGCTAAAAGCCCGCTTTGCCGCGCTCAGCGAGCAGGAAGCGCTGCTCAAGATGCGTGAGAAACTCGAAAACAGCGCCGATGACGCCTCATCCAACCTGCTGGATATCGTTGATCTTGAGAGCAGCGAAAACCAGACCGAGCGTGAGCTTGCCGCCGCTGCGGGCGCCATCGACACCACCATGACCAACCTTATCACCACTGTGTACGATCTGGTGGCGACCGAGGAGAAGAGCAAATACGAGCTTATCTCCAAAGAGCTGGATTACATGGTTGGTGAAGTCAAAACCAAGACCGAATATCTGGAGCGCCATGGTCAGGGCGTGATTGATGCAGAGGTCATCTCCGCGTTTAAGGACGACTCAGCCAAGGTACTGAAACTGCTTGAAGGCAGCGACACCCTGGTTGCCCTGAAAGCGGTGCAGCTTGGCAGCGACCAACTGGCAAACGACAAGCTGGATGCGGTGGAAAAAAATGCCGTGACAGTGACCGCCCAGATGCGCCAGCTGACCAAAAACATTGAAAACTTCACCACCAAAATTGGTGACGACGCCCTCGGCTCCATCAGCCGCGCATCCACACAAACCATGCTGCTGGTCGGTTTTGCCATCGTGATTGCCATCGCCATCAGCATGGCGGTAGTGCGTCCACTGAAGCGCTCCCTCGATGAGGTGAATGACGCCCTTAACGTGCTTGCCAGTGGCGACCTGACTCACAAGCTTGATGGCTCAGGCCACGACGAATTTGCCGAGCTGTCGCGCAACTGCAACCGTCTGGTGGACAGTTTACGTCGGCTTATTACCAGCATTCTTGACCGCTCCAATCAGCTGGCGGCCGCCGCCGAAGAAACCTCGGCCATCACCTCGCAAACCACCAGTGGTATTCAGGAGCAAAAAAATCAGGTCGATCAGATTGCTGCGGCCACCACTGAGCTCAGCTCCAGCGCCCATCAGGTCAACATGAGCGCCGAAGACGCCCTCGGCCAAATTAAGCAGGCCGACGACGAAGCCAAGCATATGCGCGCCATCGCCGATGAAAACAAGCGCACGATTTTGTCGCTCGCCGACGAAGTGGCCAAGGCCAGCAAGGTGATTAACAAGGTACATGCCGACAGCGCTTCCATCGGCTCTATTCTCGATGTAATTCGCGGCATTGCCGAGCAAACCAACCTGCTGGCACTGAACGCGGCCATCGAAGCCGCCCGTGCCGGTGAGCAAGGCCGCGGCTTTGCGGTTGTTGCCGATGAAGTACGAAGCCTCGCCTCCCGCACTCAGGACTCCACCCGCGAAATCCAGCAGATGATTGAAGTGCTGCAGCAAGGCACGCAGCAGGCGGTTGCGGTGATGCAGCTTGGGCAGAATCAGGCCCAGTCCTGTGTTGAAAAGACCGAGCAGGCCAACCAGGCGCTGCAAACCATCAGCAATTCGGTGCATCGTGCCTACGACGCCGGCACCCACATTGTGCACGCCGCCGAGGAGCAGAATCTGGTCAGCCAGCAGGTTTCAGAGAAGCTTGAGCATATTGCGGCCATCTCGGAAGAAACCGCCATCGGCGCCGATCAGACCGCCAAATCCAGTCAGGAAGTGGCACGGCTCGCCGAAGAGCTGCAAAGCTCGGTAAAAGAGTTCCGGGTGTAAGAGACCTCTGTACAGAGACTAAAAAGCCCGCTTGGCACGATAAACAAAAAGCCCTGAAATGCGTTCAGGGCTTTTTTCTTTCCGTCGGCAACACCATCCCATAACCTGGCCGAGACAATGCACCACAGGCACCTTGATGCGTTGCTATGCCAGTCACCTCAATCGCTTCTATGGCCTTCCTATCGGGCCTTACTATCGCAATCCATCCAAGGCTCACACTGGCTGATAAGCGTTTGCCGTTAACCTGCAATCAAACAAAGCAGATTTCAGCCATAAAAAAACCGGGCAAGCCCGGCTTTTTTATCAAGACGCTGCGATTAATCTTCCGACTCTTCGCCGCCGCCAGCCATCCGCTCTTTGATTGCAGCGGTAATGGGGCTCGCACCATGACCGTTGGCTTCTGCCCAAGCCAGCACTGTCATGCCATCAGCCTCGGCAACGCCGAGCTCATTGGCGGAAAGACGTTTGGCAACAAACTCGCCTACATCGTTAGCACCGGCCGCCATGGCAGTACGCAACAAACTGCTGCCGTCACAGCTGATGCCGGCATACACGTTACGCAGTTTAACCCGGCTTTCTTTGAGCTTTTTACGCAAACGATTTTTATCGTTGGCTTTTACATAATCACACAGGCTCGCCACCAGCGGGTCGGCATTGGCCATGGATGGGGTCGGGACAAAGGAAGCCGCTATCACTGCAGCAAGGGCCAAAGGCAACACTCGCATCATAAACTCCTTGGTTTGTTATTTTAGTTATCAGTAAATTCCATTTAACGGATTTACCTGTAGGGCACATTTAAACCAAGTTAATTTAACACTTTTTTACCAGTGTGATAAAGCGATATTCCAGCCCTTTGGCTGACACATGATTGCTGGAATCAAGCAGCTCCCAGCTGCCATCATCCCATTCGGGGAAGTGGGTATCGCCTTCAACATCAAGCGAAATTTCAGTCAGATATAACTTATCAGCCTGATCCAGCAGGCTTTGATACAGCTGTCCGCCACCAATCACGACCAGTTCGTCACAGTCGCCCACCAGCGCTTTGGCCTCATCAAAGGAAGACACCAGACTAATACCTTCGTGGGGGTAATCGGTTTGGCGGGAAATAACGATATTGTGACGCCCCGGCAGCGGCTTGCCGATGGACTCAAAGGTCTTGCGCCCCATCACCACAGGCTTGCCCAGGGTCATGGCTTTAAAATGCTTCAGATCTTCCGGCAGGTGCCAGGGCATCTGGTTATCTTTGCCAATAACCCGGTTATTGGCCATGGCGGCTATCATGGCGATACGCATCTAAGTTCCCTCTTATTTGAATGGTTTATATGACGGGACGGGTACGGAAATACAGCAAACTCGGCAGCGCCAGCCCAACCGACAGCGCGCCGAGAATAAACACGGTTTTGAGGCCATTACTGATAACGGCGCCGGTAAGCTCGGGGCTGACCTGCGACTGTGCCGTAAGCTGCACCAAAGCGATAACGGTATTAAACGCGTAGGTGCCTGGGATCATTGGAATAATGGCGGCAACTGCGTAAAGCAGCGGCGGCGCCAAATGGCGCCTGGCAAAAGCGATGGTGATAGTCCCCACCAGAGCGGCTGCGGCAAAGGTGGCCCACTCGATGGGCAGGCCAAAGTGCAAAATCAAGGTTCGGAAACTGTGCCCAAGCGCGCCGGCAAGGGCGCAGTAAGGCAAAAATCGCCGTGGCACGTTAAATACCATGGCAAAGCCCACCGCCGGAATGGCCGAAAATAGCGCATCGTTAATCAGGGTGATAAGCAGATTCACAAAAACTTGCCTCCCAGCTGCATGGCAATGGTTATGCCTATCACCGACGCCACGGTCAGCAAGGTGGCATGGCCCCAACGGGAAATGCCCACGTTCATGTGGCCTTTCACCATATCTGAGATGGCGTTGATCATCGGAAAGCCCGGCACCAACATCAGCACACTGGCCGCCATGGCAAGCTCAGGGGTCTTGGTAAGCGGACACTCGTAACCAAGCTGCGCCACCGCCGTAGTGACAAAGGCGGTGATGGAGAAAATGACCAGCGGATTAAAGTGGCGACGGGCCAGAAAGAGCCTTGCGCTCATGCCGATGGCTGAAGCAACAAAGGTAATGACAGAGGCCATCCAATCGCCGCCAAACAGGTGACAAAAACTGGCGCAGGACAGACCAATCATAGGAATAACCAGATAGGCAGGATAGGTCTTGGGCCTTATCCGCTCAACCCGTTTACGCACCTCGTTGGGCCCATAAAGGCCTTTTTCGGCCAACAGGCAAATGCGCTGCAGCTCGCACACCACGCGCATATTGATGCCGTGCTCGCGAATGCGGCGGGTGGTGGTGATACAGCGGCCGTGCACCAGACTGGTGAGTACCAGCGAGTTGGAAGAAATGGAGAGTTCAACACTGCCAAGGCCAAGGGCCCTGCCCAGACGCTGACTGATCTCTTCAACCAGATCAGACTCAGCGCCGTAGGCCAGCAGGAGCTGCGCCACGCGCACCACCTGCCGGGTTATATCATTTTGGGTATCTGCGTACACCGCTATCCCCGATTTGAAGGCTTATCTTTGGTAAATGACTTCCACGTCGTAGTCATCATCGTCAAAGTCATCATCGTCGTCCGAATCGTCAAAGTCCGGGTTCAAATCGTCCAGTTGAGCCTTGTGGTAGTTATCCCACTTGAACTCCACTTCTTTGTCCGGATCTTTAGCGGCTTCATCATCAGGCAGACTCTTGATGAAATCAAACAACTTTTCCGCGATTTCCTTGGTGCCTTCACGGGTTGCGGCCGACATGGTGTAGATGTCACCTTCCCAACCGAGGTCAGCAACGATGGCATCAACCTTTTCCTGCAGCTCTTCTTCGAGCAGCAGGTCGGTCTTGTTGAACACCAGCCAGCGAGGCTTGGCCGCCAGCTCAGGCGAGTACTTCTCAAGCTCGGCCACAATGGCGCGGGCGCTGTCGGCAGGATTGGAGCCATCGATAGGCTCGATATCCAGAATGTGCAGCAGCACGCGGCAACGCTCGAGGTGCTTGAGGAAGCGGATACCGAGACCGGCACCGTCAGCTGCGCCTTCAATCAGACCGGGAATATCGGCGACCACGAAGCTTTGACCAGGGCGTGGATTCACTACGCCGAGGTTTGGCACCAAGGTGGTGAAGGGGTAATCAGCAACCTTGGGTGTTGCGCGGGATACGGCGCGGATGAAGGTCGACTTACCGGCGTTTGGCATGCCGAGCAGGCCCACGTCTGCCAGCAGCAGCAACTCAAGACGCAATTCACGTACCTCACCCTTGGTACCCAAGGTCTTTTGGCGTGGCGCGCGGTTTACGCTGCTCTTAAAGCGGGTGTTACCCAGACCGTGGAAGCCACCTTTGGCCACCAGCAGCTTTTGGCCATCTTCGGTCAGATCGCCAAGCACTTCTTCGGTCTCGATATCCACAGCACGGGTACCCACAGGCACACGCAGGGTCAGATCGCTGCCGCCTTTACCGGTACAATCACGGCCGCGGCCGTTTTCACCGCGCTCAGCCATGTGAAAGCGTTCGAATCTATAGTCAATCAGGGTGTTGAGACTGGAATCGGCAATCAGATAAACACTGCCGCCATCACCGCCGTCACCACCGTCAGGACCGCCGTCCGGAAGGTACTTTTCACGGCGAAAACTCACACAACCACTGCCACCGTCACCGGCCTGAACCTTGATGACCGCCTCGTCGACGAACTTCATATCAACTCCTCACCACAGAATAGGGCAATTATACCGCCTGTAGCGCGGCGAACCAAAATCTCTGTATCCGGGCATGCCCCCAGACAAAACAAAAGCCCCACCAAAGGCGGGGCTTAATCAGCTAAGCTAGTTAGAAGCTTATTCTTCGATGCTAACAAACTTACGGTTGTTAGGACCTTTAACTTCGAACTTCACCTTGCCGTCAGTCAGGGCGAACAGGGTGTGGTCACGACCAATACCTACGTTCACACCGGCGTGGAACTTGGTGCCACGCTGACGTACGATGATGTTACCAGCCAGAACTGATTCGCCGCCGAAGCGCTTTACACCAAGACGTTTGCTTTCTGAATCGCGGCCGTTACGAGTAGAACCGCCAGCTTTTTTGTGTGCCATGAGTCAGACTCCTATTAAGCGTTGATAGCAGTGATTTTAACTTCAGTGAACCACTGACGGTGGCCCATCTTCTTCTCGTGGTGCTTACGACGACGGAACTTTTGGATAGTTACCTTTTCGCCGCGGCCGTGAGCAACAACAGTAGCAACTACTTTGCCGCCAGCAACCAGTGGAGCACCCACTTTCACGTTTTCGCCATCAGCAACCAACAGAACCTGATCGAACTCGATGGTTTCACCGGTAGCAACTTCAATTTTTTCCAGACGAACTGTATGGCCTTCAGCAACACGGTGTTGCTTGCCACCACTTTGAAAAACAGCGTACATAGCTATTTTACTCCAAATTCCTGACGCTTCGGTCTCATACCCCTCTGGGGCTACAACGCGATGCGCCACAAAAAACTTTAATGACAATGGGCGCGGAGTTTACGCGAAGAATCCAGGACTGGCAAGACCTAATTAGCAAAGATTAAAAAAAGATCTGCATAACTCCCACATTAACGGGGCAACTGCTGCCATTGGCCTTATTTTTAGGTAAGATCGCGTTATTATAACACTTACGCCTAAATCAGGGCTCTATTATAGCCAGCCCTGACAACCAGAGTCTGTTATGGATTTGAATGCGATTCGACAGCTGGCCGACGCCGACATGCAGGACGTCAATCAGCTGATCTACAAACAACTGGAATCCGATGTTGCTCTTATCAATCAACTTGGCTTCTACATTATTAATGGTGGCGGTAAGCGTCTGCGCCCTTTGCTGTCGGTATTGGCGGCTCGGGCGGTTGACTATAAAGGTGAAGGTCACCTCAAGCTTGCGGCCATTATCGAATTCATCCATACCGCTTCGTTGCTGCATGATGATGTAGTGGACGAGTCGACCCTGCGCCGCGGCCGCGAAACCGCCAATGCCCTGTTTGGCAACAGTGCCAGCGTACTGGTTGGTGACTTCCTTTATACCCGCTCCTTCCAGATGATGACCGAGCTTGGCAGCATGAAAGTGCTGCAGGTGCTGGCCGATGCCACCAACGTGCTGGCTGAGGGTGAAGTACTGCAGCTGATGAACTGCAACGACCCGGACACCACAGAAGAAAGCTATATGCGGGTCATCTACTGTAAAACCGCCAAGCTGTTTGAAGCGGCAACCCGCCTTGCGGCCGTGTTGGCCGGCAGTGACGAAAAGACTGAAGAAGCGCTGGCCGACTATGGTAAATACCTCGGCACCGCCTTCCAGCTGATTGACGACCTTCTGGACTACACCAGTGACGCCGAAGAGCTTGGCAAAAACATCGGTGATGATCTGGCCGAAGGCAAGCCAACGCTGCCGCTGATTTATGCCATCGCCAAGGGCAATGACTACGAGCAGTCACTTATTCGCAGCGCCATCGAAAAAGCCGACGGCACAGGTGCCATCGAAGAAATTCTGGCCGCCCTCGAGCGCTGTGGCGCGCTGGAATACACCCGCAAACGCGCCGAAGAAGAGTCGGCCAAGGCCATCGCGGCCCTGTCGGTGCTGCCTCAGGGCGACTTCAGAACCGCGCTTGAATCGCTGGCAAAAATTGCGGTTTCCCGCAGTAACTGATGCGCTTTTCTTCCTGATAAGCTTCTAGCAGATTAGTTTTCTACTCAAAAAAGAACCTCGCCGCGGCGAGGTTTTTTTTGTCTGGCGCAAGATAAGCGCAACTGTTACAAGCGCCAATCGATGGGCTCGCTGCCTTGGGCCTTGAGCAGTTCATTGATTTTCGAGAAGTGAGCACAGCCAAAAAAGCCGCGATACGCCGACAGGGGCGATGGATGCACGCCGCTTAGTACCTGATGCTGGGGCGCGGTAATGCCCTTACCCTTTTTAATCGCGTGGCTGCCCCAAAGCACGAAGATGATGGGCGTCTCGCGCTCGTTCAGCAGCTTAAGCGCCGCGGCGGTAAAGGTCTCCCAGCCCGCCTTGGCATGGGAGTGGGCCTTGCCCTCCTCCACCGTGAGCACGGTATTGAGCATCAGCACCCCCTGTTTGGCCCAAGGCAGCAGATAGCCATGGTTTGGGGTGGTAAAGCCCTCAATATCGACCGCAAGCTCTTTGTACATGTTCACCAGCGACGGCGGCGGTTTAATCCCGGGCTTCACCGAAAAGCACAGTCCATGGGCCTGCCCCGCACCGTGATATGGGTCCTGACCAATCAGCACCACCCGCACCTTATCCAGCGGCGTATGTTCAAAGGCCGCGAATACCTCATCCTCAGGGGGATATACGGTTTTACTCTGACGCTCGGCGGCGACAAACTCGGTCAGCGCCTGGAAATAGGGCTTGGAGGATTCGGCGGCAATAAAGTCCTGCCAGCTTGCAATGGCCATGGGGCTCCGGGGGTTTTGACATTCTGGGGCAGCAGTGTACCCCATAGCCCACGGCAAATCAGCCCACTGTGATTAGCCCTGTTGGGAAACGACACAGATCTCAATCATCGCCGATAGCGGTAGTCAGCTGCATTGAATTGAGTAAAATCAGCAAAGACGAAAATACGGGAACCAACCATGTCTGAGACAAATACCAACCTGTTTGAACTTGCCGATAAATTTATCGCGCTGGCCAACGAGCTTGCCGCCGCCGAGGGGGATGTGGGCAAAGTCGGCACCGCCCTGCGCTTCGCCGCTGCCCGTTTCAACGCCTTCGAGGCCGCCATAAAATCTGCGGATCTGCAAAACGAAAAAGCCAATGCGCTCAAATGGTTCAGTGACGACTATCAGGACATGCTGAACGATAACCTGGACGACCATATCGCCAATCCGCCGGTTGTCGCTGCGCCCAATGCTGAAGCTGCCATCGATACTGCAGTGCAGACGTTTAAGCTTTAAGGCTCGCTGTTAGAAAGCAAAAAGGCCGTAATCTGCGGCCTTTTTCGTAAAATTGAGGTCGTATTAAAAGCCCTGCCACAGGGTCCAGAGCACCCGAAGGCCAAGCAATATCAGCACCAGCCCCGAGAGCTTGTCGATAAGCGCCGCCTTCCCCCTCAGTTTTGGCAGCAATCTTGGGTGCGAAAGCATAAGTGCCACCAAAGTGTACCAAAGGCCGTCCACCAAAAGCGGCGTCAGTACGATAATCGCCTTGCCTTCCAGCGTGGATGACGCCATCACAAACTGGCTGAAGAGCGCGAGGAAGAACAGCAAAATCTTGGGGTTAAACAGGGAGATGGCAATGCCGTCACGGGCTGCCTCGGTGAGCGTTGATACCTTACCGGCCGCAAGCTTCTCCTGCATACCGCCTTTGGAGTTCAGCGCCCCCCAGCCCATCCATATCAGATAAAGGGCACCAATCAGCGCAATACCGTTAAACAGCAGCGGCGCCTCTTTCATGGCAAGCGCGAGCCCCAGCAGGGTGATAAGTGCATAAACACCAATCCCCAGTGCATGTGCCCAGGCACAGGCAATACCGGCACCGCGGCCGCCGCCGAGCGTATGACGCACCACCATGGCAAGGCTCGGCCCCGGCGACATGGCCCCCAAACAACAAACGGCCAGCAGCGCCAGCCAAACACTCAAACTCATCAGTCCCCCTGAAATCCCATCTTTTGAGTCGCGCCAGCGCGCTGCTACATCCCAAGTCCCATCGCGGTTATCGTACTCAGAGACCGGTCTCGGAGCGGCCACTATACTCCAGCAGACACAGCGGGATGAAGCCCAATTCCGTCGATGACGGAACTATTCACTCGGAAATGGGGTGTGAGGTCACGATATTTCGTGATCCAACCAACAAACTGCGCCTCGGATGCCCTGACGGCGTGTTGCCGCGCGCTATACTCAGGGCCACGTCTATCTACAATCCGAGTCGTTTTGCCATGTCCAAGCCTGACAGCTTTTTACCCGAAAACCGCCTGCTGCTGGATGCCGTCAGTGAAGGAATTTATGGCTTTGATCTCAATGGCAATGCTGTATTTATCAACCCCGCCGCCGAACGCATGACCGGCTGGCGCGCCGATGAACTGCTTGGCCACAAAATCCATGATTTTCATCACCACAGCCATGCCGACGGCAGCCACTACCCCCATGAAGAGTGCCCGATTTATCAAACGCTGAAAGACGGCAAGGCCCGTGAGATCAGCAATGAGGTGTTCTGGCGTAAAGATGGCAGCAGCTTTCCGGTGCATTACAGCTCAACCCCAGTCTGGCAGGAAGGAAACCTTAAGGGCGTAGTGGCGATATTCCGTGACATCAGTTTGCAAAAGCAGACAGAGCAGTCGCTGCGTCAGGCGCTCGAGCAGGTGCAGGCACTGTCAGAGCAGCTGGCGTCCGAAAACTCACTGCTGCAGGCCGAGCTTGAAGATAAGCGCGGCCCCTCTCAGCTTACCGGCAGCAGCGCCTGTATGCAGGCACTGCAAAAGCAAATCCGCCTGGTCGCCAACACCGGCAGCACAGTGCTGATTCAGGGCGAAAACGGCACCGGCAAAGAGTTGGTGGCGCGGGAGCTGCACCGCCTCAGCAGCAGGCGCGACAAACCGATGATTTCAGTCAACTGCGCCGCCTTCTCGGCGTCACTGCTCGAAAGCGAGCTGTTTGGCCATGAAAAAGGCGCCTTTACCGGTGCAAGCAGTCGCCGCAAGGGCCGCTTTGAACTGGCCCACAGGGGCACGCTGTTTCTCGATGAAGTGGCTGAGCTCAGCCTCGAAGCCCAGTCCAAGCTGCTGCGGGTTATTCAGGAGCAGGAGTTCGAGCGACTTGGCAGCAGCGAAACCATCAAGGTCGATATCCGCCTGATTGCCGCTACCCATCACGATCTGCAAAAGCGGGTTGAGCAGGGGCTGTTTCGGATGGATCTCTTCTATCGTCTGAACGTGTTTCCGCTGCGGGTACCGCCGCTCAGGGAGCGGGTCGACGATCTGCCGGAGCTTGTGAATCAGCTGCTGAAGGGCTTGTCAGTGAAACTCGGTAAGCCGCTCTCTGCAATCGATAAGCAAAGCCTTGATAAACTGTCGAAATACAGCTGGCCCGGTAATGTGCGCGAGCTGCAGAATCTGCTGGAGCGCGAGGCAATTTTGACCCAGCACCCCATCCTCAGTCTCTCAACAAATCAAGGGTTGCAGCCGGGCAACGGCCGCGGACAAACCCTTGCTGAAGTGGAAGCGGCGCATATTCTTGCCACACTCGAGCAATGCCAGTGGCGCATCACGGGTGCCCAGGGGGCGAGTGTCAGGCTGGGGCTGCCGCCAAGCACCCTGCGCTCGCGGATGCAGAAACTCGGGATCCGCCGCCCCTGAATGCGCCCGGCTTAAAACTGCATTTAACACTTAAATTAACGCTTAACTTAACGCCGTATTTAACGCTGAAGCCCTCAGCTCTACGTCAACAAAAAGCCAGCAAAAGTCACGATATATCGCCACATCACGATATGCCGTGACTCAATCTGAGTTCACAAACAAAGCCATCCCATAAAATTCAATAAGTTAAACAAAACTCCTCTCTGGCACGCCACTTGCCATGCACAGCCTTGTTGCATGCCATTCAGGAACCATTATGACCAGAAAGACCCCAGCGCCCGATACGATTCCCGTGACCTTTATTCCAAGCCCGGGCGTGCCACGCCCGACTGTTCAAAGCAAGAATGTTCAAAGCCAGAATGCTCCAAGCCCGGAACAAGGCCCGCAGCCCTTATCAACCAAAGCAGCCAGGCCACAGATTGCCACTCCCAGCGGCGGTAAAATTCAGTTTCGCAGCCAGACCGGCTACTTTCAGCGCCTGCGAAGCACCCTGAATGCGCTGCTTATCCTCTTGTTTTTGCTTATCCCTTTTATCGATTGGAACGGCCGTCAGGCCATTTTATTTGATATCGCCAGTCAGCAGTTTTATCTGTTTGGCCTGAGTTTCTGGCCCCAGGACTTTACCGTGCTGGCGTGGATTTTTATTGCCGCCGCCTTCGGGCTGTTTTTCGTCACCCAATTCTGGGGCCGGATCTGGTGTGGCTTTTTGTGCCCGCAAACCGCCTGGACCTTTATGTTTGCCTGGGTGGAGGAAAAAATCGAAGGCAGTCGCAATCAGCGCATCGCCCTGGACCGGGCACCCATGAGCCCGGCCAAAGCCGGCAAACGGGCGGCCAAACACAGCCTGTGGCTGCTGATGTCGCTTATTACCGGCTGCGGCTTTATCGCGTACTTTATTCCGGCCAAAACCCTGTATCCCGAAATATTCAGTTTAAGCAGCGGCTTTTGGGAAACCGCCTGGGTGTACTTTTTCGCGCTCTGTACCTACCTCAATGCCGGTTGGATGCGCGAGCAGATGTGCCTGCATTGCTGCCCTTATTCGCGTTTTCAGTCGGTGATGTTTGATGAGCACACCCTGACTGTTACCTACGACGGCGCGCGGGGTGAGAGCCGCGGCCCCCGTAAACGCAAGGCAGATACCGGGCTTGGCGATTGCGTGGACTGCAATCTGTGCGTGGAAGTGTGCCCTACCGGCATCGATATCCGTAACGGCCTGCAGTATGAGTGCATCAACTGCGGCGCCTGCGTCGATGCCTGTAATCAAACCATGGACCATTTCGGCTATCGGCCAAACCTTATCAGCTTTACCAGCGAGGCGGCGCTTGTGGGTAACACCGAGCCCGTGTGGCAGCGCAGGCGCTTCCTTGGCTACGGCGTTGCGCTGGGCCTAATCCTCATCACCCTTGGCATCGACCTTTCACGGCGCGACGCCATCACTTTAAACGTGCTTCGCGACCGCCAAACCCTGGCGCGGGAGGTGGCGAATGAGCAAGTTGAGAACACTTACCTTTTAAAAATCCGCAATAAAACCCAGCAGGAGCGGATATATCAGATATCGGTAAGCAGCGAGCTGCCCTATGACATTTCACGCCAGCAGGTGCGGATTGGCGCCGGTGAGCAGCTTGAGGTGCCACTCACGCTCAGGGTTGCCAAACAGCAGCTGACCTTGCCGCGCCATCCGGTGCAATTTACGGTGACAGATGAAAGGGAGCCAGCCGAGGCGGTGAGCCAGGCATCGGTGTTTTTCGCACTCTAGGCTGAGAAATAGAGGCTAAGAGAGCGACTGATATTGCCTCAATCAATGTAACTATATCAGTAGCTTAATTCTAAACAGCGGCCGGTTCTTAACGACTGGCCGCTTGCTTGTTTGTGGTAAGGCCTAACCTTCGCCACGGCAATCATCCGCGCTCAACACTTCTCGCTCAACCATCCTCGCTCACCCCTTCCCCGCTCATCAGTCCCAGCTCAAAGTTCTGCGCTTAAAGTTCCGCGCTCAGGGAGAGCAGCCACAACCACAGGCGATAGCTTGCTTTCACCTTGGCTTAAGGGCGAGACCGTATCCTGAATGCTCTTTTACCCATGGAGCCTTCGATGATCCTGACACTCAGCATCCTGATGACACTACTGCTTGTAGCCGCCATGGTGGCGCTGATCATTGCCCGCACCCGCGGCAAACCTATCCCGCTGGCGGTGATCCCCGTGATTGGCCTGATGGCGCTGATGGTGGGCTCGGCGAGCTTTTTTGTGCACCGTGCCAGTGGCGAGCAGGATTATCGCGAGCTGTTATGGCAACCGCTGGCGGCCGACAAAATCCCCATGCTGGTTGAAAGCGGTTATACCGTGTTTGTGGATTTGCACTCCGACTGGTGCATGCCCTGCCAGACCAACCGCGCCGGTGTGCTGCACCGCCCCGATGTGGTCAATACCCTGATGTCCGGCAAGGTGGTGCTGATGCAGGCCAACTGGAGCCAGGAAACCGACCTGATTGCGCCTTTCTACGGCAAGGTGGCCGCCCCGGGCGCGCCGTTCAACAAGGTCTATGGCCCCGCGCTGCCCACCGGAAAAGTCCTGCCGGGCGAACTGACTGAGAACGATGTGATTGTGGCCATCCATAAAGCCAAAGGCCATTGATCCTGCTGAATAAATCCCATAAAAAACGCCGGCGATTGCCGGCGTTTTTGTTTGCTTCTGCGTCAGATTTCGTAGTGCAGACCACACTCACGCTTCATGCCATTAAAGCGGGTCTCTTCTTCACTCATACCCAGCTCCAGCGGCTTGGTGGAGTGAGTGTCGCCCACCGACACATAGCCCTGCTCCCACAGCGGGTGGTAAGGCAGCCCGAACTTGGTCAGGTATTCATGCACATCCTTGTTGCTCCACTCGATAATCGGCAACAGCTTAAAGCGCTTGCCGTGAATGGCAAGAATGGGCAGCCCTTCGCGGGTCGAGGCCTGGGTGCGGCGAAGGCCAGCAAACCAGGTGCTGACTTCCAGCTCCTGCAGCGCCCTTTGCATCGGCTCGACCTTGTTGATGCGGTTGTACTGCTCAAGGCCATCGAGCCCCTGCTCCCAAAGCTTACCGAAGCGGGCTTCCTGCCAGGCTGCTGTCATCGGCGCGCGGTACACCTGCAGATTCAGTTTTAAACGCTCGGTCAGTTCATCGATAAAGCGGTAGGTTTCAGGGAACAAATACCCGGTATCGGTCAGCACCACAGGAATATCGCTTTTTACCTGCGTCACCAAATGCAGCATCACCGCCGCCTGGATACCAAAACTGGAGCTTACAATATGCTCGCCGGGTAATTCACGCAGCGCAAATTCAACCCGCTCGGCAGGCGTGACCTTGGCCAGCTGTAGATTGATGTCCCCAAGCGCGGCCGCTTGCTCGGCTGCGTCCAGACTAAGTAAATCGTGATAATTCATGCTTATCTCCAAGGGTTCTGGCGTCGCTACACGTCTTGGCCATCGGCCATCGGGCCGCCAAAACAAACGGGGGAAGCCTAGCTTCCCCCTGACTGGTATCAGGCGTGGAAGTCGGTTTTACTGACTTTCACTTCGGCAACAACACCCACCCGAATAACAAAATCACCAAAACATTCACCTGGGTTACGCTCAAATGACCAGCGGCCAATCAAGCTATCCAGTGCAGCCAGAATTTCCGCTTCGGCCACGTTATCCAAATACAATTTCGGAATACGGGTACCCGCAGTGTTACCGCCCAGATACAGGTTGTATTTGCCAGGACCACGGCCCACCAAACCGGCCTCTGCCAACATGGCGCGGCCACAGCCATTCGGGCAGCCCACGACGCGCAGGATGATATGGTCTTCGGCAATGCCGTGCTTGCTCAAAATCCCTTCAACGTGGGTGACCAGGGTTGGCAGGTAACGTTCGGCTTCTGCCATCGCCAGCGGACACGTTGGCAGTGACACGCACGCCATCGAGTTTTTACGCTGGGTGGACGAGTTATCCAACAAACCATGACTGCGCGCCAACAGCTCAATCTGCGCTTTATCTTCAGCAGCAACCCCTGCGATGATCAGGTTCTGGTTTGCCGTCATGCGAAAATCGCCTTTATGCACTTTGGCAATTTCAGCAACACCCGTTTTCAGCGGCTTACCCGGATAATCGAGCAGACGGCCGTTTTCGATAAAGAGTGTTAAATGGTGCTTACCATCAATGCCTTCCACCCAACCAAAGCGATCGCCACGGTGGGTAAATTCGTAAGGACGGCTTGGGCCAAAGGCCACGCCAACCCGTTGTTCCACTTCTGCTTTAAAAGCATCCACACCGATGCGATCTATGGTGTATTTGGTTTTGGCATTTTTGCGGTTAACCCGATCGCCGTAGTCACGCTGCACTGTCACCACGTGCTCAGCCACTTTCAGCACATGCTCAAGACCGATAAAGCCCAAGTCTTCTGCCCGGCGCGGATAAGTCGCTTTATCGCCGTGGGTCATCGCAAGGCCGCCACCCACCAACACGTTAAAACCAACCAGCTGGCCATTTTCGGCGATAGCGACAAAGTTCAGGTCATTGGCGTGAACATCGACATCGTTATGCGGTGGGATCACCACAGTGGTTTTAAACTTACGCGGCAGGTAGGTATCACCCAGCACCGGCTCAGTTTCCGTTGTTTCTACTTTTTCTTCGCCCAGCCAAATCTCGGCATAGGCGCGGGTTTTTGGCAGCAAATGTTCAGAGATTTTCGCAGCCCACTCATAAGCTTGCTGGTGCAACTCCGATTCCACAGGGTTTGAGGTACACAGCACGTTGCGGTTTACGTCACCGGCGGTGGCAATCGAGTCGATGCCGATTTTATTCAGCATCTGGTGCATCGGCTTGATATCCGGTTTAAACACGCCGTGGAACTGGAAGGTCTGGCGGGTGGTTAACCGGATTGATCCGTACATGGTGTGCTCGCGGGCAAATTCATCAATCGCCAGCCATTGCTCAGGCTTGATAATCCCGCCGGGCATGCGCGCCCGCAGCATCACATTATGCAGCGGCTCGAGCTTTTGCTCCGCGCGCTCAGCACGTAAGTCGCGGTCATCCTGCTGATACATGCCGTGAAAACGCACCAATAAGAAGTTATCACCGGTAAAACCGCCGGTAATTTCGTTTTTTAAATCTGTGGTGATAGTGCCACGCAAATGGTTGCTCTCAGCCTTCAGACGCTCGTTATCAGACAGCTGGCCCTGTACCTGCAGTTCAGGTTTAATTGGATATTGGCTCATTAATAAACATCCTTCTGATAACGTTTGCTTGCGCGTAACTCTTCGAAATACTCGTCGGCTGCTTCTTCAGACAAGCCACCGTGGGTTTGGGCAATTTGTAATAACGCCTGATGTACATCTTTCGCCATCCGGTTGCCGTCACCACAAATATATAAGTGCGCACCTTGTTGCAGCCAAGACCACACTTCGGCGCCTTTGGCAGCCAGTTTATCCTGCACATACACTTTTTGTGCCTGGTCGCGGCTAAATGCCACATCCAGGTGGGTTAACACGCCACGCTTCAAGTAGTCCTGAAGCTCCACCTGATATAAGAAATCACGGGTGAAATGCGGGTTGCCAAAGAACAGCCAGTTTTGGCCGGTCGCACCTGCGTTATCACGCTCTTGCAGGAACGCCCTAAACGGCGCAATACCGGTGCCGGGGCCAATCATCAACACTGGCGTATCATTGCTTGGCAGGCGGAAGTTGTCATTGTGTTCAACAAAGACTTTCACCGGCTCACCTTCAGCCAAGCGCTCGGCCAAAAAGCCTGACGCACCACCTAAATGGGTGCTGCCAAAAGCATCGTAACGCACCACGCCAACGGTTAAATGCACTTCTTCGCCCACTTCGGCCTGGCTTGAGGCGATGGAATACAAGCGTGGCTGCACTTTGCGCAGACTGTCCACCAGCTGCTGTGCGCTGATGTTGGCAGGGTTTTGCACAATCACATCGGCACTTTGTTTATCGGCCAGATAAGCGCGCAGCGCGTCTTTGTCTGCGCCAAGCGCCTGCAATTCGGCATTGTTGCTCGCCTCGGCGTACTTGGTCACCAGCGACGGGTAAGCCTGGGTGAGCTCCAGCTCGTCGGTTAACGCTGCTTGCAGGGTTAACGTCTGGCCAGACAGTTCAACTTGCTCGCTGCCGGTTAAGCCTGTGGCGGCCAGCACGCTGGCGACAAGCTCTGGTGCATTGCGGAAATACACCCCTAAAGCATCACCCGGCTGATAGCTCAGGCCGGAGCCTTCCAGCGAGATCTCAATATGACGCACATCTTTGGTGGAATTACGCGCCGTAATTTTTTGATTAACACTTAACTCAGCGGTAGCTGGGTTTTGCTTATCATACTGGCTGTGGCTGCCCGCGGTGCCAGTCGCACCTGGCCATGCAATCACTTTCTCGCTACCGGCGCCTGATGCTTTAAGCAGCGGTGCAAACACATCCAAGGCTGCTTCCTGCCAGTTTTTCGCCCCCTCGGCATAATCAACGTCAAGCAGGGCTGGCTCATGCAAGCGCTTTGCACCCAATGCAGCCAGTTGGCTGTCAAAGTCAGTGGCGGTTTTGCAGAAAAACTCATAGCTGGTATCGCCAAGGCCCAACACGGCAAATTGCAGCTCAGGTAACTTGGGTGCCTTTTTACCAAACAGGAACTTATAGAAACTGACAGCACTCTCGGGTGGCTCACCCTCGCCATAGGTCGAGGCAACAATGATCAGGAATTTTTCTTTTGCCAACGCATTGGTTTTATACGAGGCAATATCCTGCAGCTGCACAGCTAAGCCACGGCTTTCTGCTGCCGCTTTGATTTTACTGGCCACGCCTTTGGCATTGCCGGTTTGCGATGCGTAAAGCACGGTTAAGGTCGCGGCTTCCTGGGCGGCTGGTGGCGCAGCAAAAGCACCCCCAGCGGCAGATTGGGCGCTTGCCGCCAGATAACCACTGACCCAGGCCAGTTGCACAGCATTGAGCTCAAAGGTCAGTTTCTTGAGATTGTCGACCTGCTCGGCACTGAGCGGGGACGCGAGGGATGATAATTCTTTTAACAGCATGAGGACGACCCAGTGACATTTTGATGGATGCTAGCTTAGTGAAGTTTCTCCAAAGCAAAAAAGAATAAATATTAATTTTTAATTCACTTTAGGAATATGCAGAGCTGAAAAATTAAGCTACAAAAGTGTGGCCCGGCGCAAAATTTTTGCTCCGACCAGTGGCTTAGCTCGCCACATGAAGAATATGAGCTTGTGTCAGCAGGCAGACTTGCCACAATGAAGCCACACCGTGAAAAGCTCTGTCCCCTACAGACAGCAGACCAGGCGACCTCGCCCCGGTCAGTCTTGACCTGTTTCGCCCGACACAGGACACGGTGTGTTCATGTTTTTTCAACCATCAGGGAATCGTCATGCAAATTGGAATTCCGAGAGAGAGTCTCGCCGCTGAGACCCGGGTCGCCGCGACCCCGGCCACGGTAGAGCAACTTAAAAAGCTCGGCTTTGAGGTTGCTGTTGAAACCGGAGCAGGCGTACTTGCCAGCTTCAGCGATGCAGCCTTTGAGGCGGCGGGTGCCAGCGTAGTGCCCTCCGTATGGCAGGCCGACTTTATTTTTAAGGTCAATGCCCCTACCGAAGATGAAATACAACAAATCAAAGACGGCGCAACCTTGGTGAGTTTTATCTGGCCCGCTCAGAATCCTGAGCTGGTTGAGAAATTATCAAAGCGCAACATTAACGTGATGGCCATGGACATGGTGCCGCGTATTTCCCGCGCCCAGTCCCTCGATGCCCTGTCATCCATGGCCAACATCGGCGGCTACCGCGCCGTGGTCGAAGCCGCCCACGAGTTTGGCCGCTTCTTCACCGGCCAAATCACCGCTGCCGGTAAAGTACCGCCTGCCAAGGTGCTGGTAATTGGTGCCGGTGTAGCCGGTCTTGCCGCCATTGGTACCGCAGGCTCCCTCGGCGCCATTGTGCGCGCCTTCGACACCCGCCTTGAAGTGGCGGAGCAAATCGAGTCCATGGGTGGCCAGTTCCTCAAGCTCGACTTTGGCGGCGAAGATGGCTCCTCATCAGATGGCTACGCCAAGGTGATGAGCGAAGAGTTTATCAAGGCCGAGATGGCACTTTTTGCCGAGCAGGCCAAAGAAGTGGACATTATCGTTACCACGGCGCTTATCCCCGGCAAACCTGCTCCGCGTCTTATCACCAAAGAGATGGTGGATTCGATGAAGAGCGGCTCGGTGATTGTGGACATGGCGGCTGCCACCGGCGGCAACTGTGAATACACCAAGCCCGGCGAGCTGTATGTTACCGCCAACGGCGTGAAGGTGATTGGTTACACCGACCTGCCCGGCCGCCTGCCGGCGCAGTCTTCCCAGCTTTACGGCACCAACCTGGTGAACCTGATGAAGCTGATGTGCAAAGCCAAAGACGGCAATGCCGTTATCGACTTTGACGATGTGGTGATGCGCAACATGACAGTGGTCAAAGCCGGTGAAGTGACCTTCCCGCCGCCAGCCATTTCAGTGTCTGCCGCTCCGGCCAAGGCCGCCCCCAAGGTAGAGCTTAAAAAAGCCGAGCCCAAAGCCCCTTCCAAGCTTAAGTACATCCTTGGCGCTTTGGGTCTGATTGGCTTTGGCGCCGTGGCAAGCGTGGCACCGCCTGAGTTTTTGTCCCACTTCACCGTGTTTTTGCTCTCCTGCGTGGTGGGCTACTACGTGGTGTGGAACGTAACCCACGCGCTGCACACGCCGCTGATGTCGGTCACCAACGCCATTTCGGGCATTATCGTGGTGGGCGCACTGCTGCAGATTGGCGGCGGCTCGACGCTGGTTACAGTGCTCGCCTTTATCGCCGTGCTTATTGCCAGTATCAACATCTTCGGTGGCTTTACCGTCACTCATCGCATGCTGAAGATGTTCCGTAAGGATTAAGGGGGAATCACTGTGTCTCAAGGACTGGTAACAGCCGCCTACATAGTAGCTGCGCTGTGTTTTATTTTGAGTCTCGCGGGCCTGTCCCGTCAGGAGACGGCCAAGCAGGGTAACCTCTTTGGTATCACCGGCATGAGCATTGCGCTGATTGCCACTATCCTCAACCCCGAAACCAGCGGCGTGCACTGGATCATTCTCGCCATGGTTATCGGCGGCGCCATCGGTGTGCGTTTGGCACTCAAGGTCGAAATGACCGAGATGCCGGAGCTGGTTGCCATTCTCCACAGCTTTGTGGGTATGGCCGCCGTACTGGTTGGCTTTAACAGCTTTATCGACCTGCACCCGCAGGCGGTAAACGAAGTGGTGATTGCCGTTGGCGGTGATATCAATGCCACCCTGGAAGCCGCCAAAGCCGCATTGCAGGAAGCGAGCAAAGCCGCCGAAGGGCATCACCTCACCGGCGCTATGCTCAGCATCCATCTGGTAGAAGTGTTCCTTGGCGTCTTTATCGGTGCCGTGACCTTCACCGGATCTGTGGTCGCCTTTGGTAAGCTGCGTGGCCTTATCTCCTCCAAGCCGCTGATGCTGCCCCATCGCCATAAGCTCAACCTGCTGGCGGTATTGGTATCTCTCGGTTTGATGGTGTATTTCGTCAAAGCCGACGGCGCCATGCTGCCGCTGATCCTGATGACCCTGATTGCCTTCGCCTTTGGCTGGCATCTGGTGGCCAGTATCGGCGGCGCCGACATGCCGGTAGTGGTGTCGATGCTGAACTCCTACTCGGGCTGGGCGGCTGCGGCGGCGGGCTTTATGCTCTCCAACGACCTGCTGATCGTTACCGGCGCTTTGGTGGGTTCTTCGGGTGCCATCCTGTCTTACATCATGTGTAAGGCGATGAACCGCTCCTTTATCTCGGTGATTGCCGGTGGCTTTGGCACCGACGGCGCCGTGTCGAGCGGCGATCAGGACTTGGGTGAATACCGCGAAACCAACGCCGAAGATGTGGCCGACATGCTGAAAAACGCAAGCTCAGTCATCATCACCCCCGGCTACGGTATGGCAGTGGCTCAGGCTCAGTATCCTGTGGCCGAAATCACCCAGAAACTGCGTGACCGTGGTATTGAAGTACGCTTCGGTATCCACCCAGTTGCCGGTCGTCTGCCAGGCCACATGAACGTGCTGCTGGCCGAGGCCAAGGTGCCTTACGATATCGTGCTGGAAATGGATGAAATCAACGACGACTTCCCAAGCACCGATGTAGTGCTGGTGATTGGCGCCAACGACACAGTTAACCCAGCGGCCTCGGAAGACCCCACCAGCCCCATCGCCGGTATGCCGGTACTGGAAGTGTGGAAAGCCCAAACCGTTATCGGCTTTAAGCGCTCGATGAACACAGGCTACGCCGGGGTGCAGAACCCGCTGTTCTTCCGCGACAACACCCAGATGCTGTTTGGCGATGCCAAGGCCAGTGTCGAGGCGATTCTGAAGGCGCTGTAAGCCTTCAAGCATCCCCGGCTGTTGTTGCACCGCTAATAATGCACAGCTAGCTAGTGCACAGCTAAATTTAAAAAGGGCGCCATAAGGCGCCTTTTTTTATCCCCGCTCGACAGCCGCAATTGCCATTGGGTTGAGTTGTCTTGTTGTGTCGCTGAGTAAGCGACTTTAACATCACGGCCTTCCAGCCCTGTCTAATTCGTCTCAGCTCGACCTCGTTCTTAGACAATGCACGGCAGTCCTGCCGCGCAACGAACACCAATGCCCTGCGGCCGCTTGGAGCGGGATTGGTGTATTCCTCAGCAAAGGTGTTTTGGGTGTCCTGGCTCTTCCTCGGACAACATATTCACTTATTTACATCACAAGTATTGATAATCTTTACGCTTTCAATTGCTATCTAAAGAATGTCAAAAATGTCAACTTTTAAATCATTAAGTCTTTCTTGCATTTCTTTGTATCTCTCATCCATTTTGTTCGAGTAATCATCAAATGCAGAAAAATCTTTATAAAGTTTTTCTTTAGCACACTCAGACATTCCAGCTCTAATCAAACCAACCAAGTTTTCGTTGAAAACCTTTAACCTACCAGAATAACTTTCATCAACCCCAACCAAGCTGTCAAAGTAATCAACTGAATTAGCAACCTCACTTTTAGAACGAACTAACTCCAATATAGAACAGTAATTTCTAAAAGAGCGTTCAACTCTTGCTTTCCATATGTAATCGCTAGTTTCAGAAGGATGAAAAGATTGAATAATTTCAATTTTTACTTGCTCACTCAGCTCGAGATTTTTATGATTCTCACTTAATAACATAATTGTATTTGCAAGCTTTGACACTTTCCCACTTACGTCACTAGTGGTAAATTCCCCAGAAAATAAGTCAGAGAAATCTATTATATCCATCCAGCCGCTACCAGAATGTTCCACATACATTTCTAGCATCTCAAGACTCATGCGTCTAAACGCACTAAGAATATAAGGTGAAAATGATTTAGCTAAAGGATTGAGCAAGACGAAAAGAGTTGGAGACTCCTGCCGCATTAGAAGGTGGCGCTCAGCCATGTATTCATAAAAACTAGGAAATCCGAGGTTTTTACTCCAAGATGTATAGTCTGAACTTAAATACTTTGGTGTATATCCGTCATACTCACAAACATCTGATATTAGTTCAATAGTCTTATTAAACGCCTCTGGAAACTCCTTCATCCACATCGAAAAAAGTCTAGAATTTAATTCAAGAACACTAACCTTACTAACCCTGTGATTAAGCCAGGACCACGTACTTTCCATTGGCTCAAGAAACTCCCATCGCAGAAAACTATTAAGCTCAAATTGTAGATTTTTAGACATGCAAGCATGTATTACACTCATCAACTTAGGGTTATTAAGTGTTTTAATCAACTCCATGCAGGCATCGTCCCACATCGATAAATATTTTTCTAATTGCTTTTCCGACAGACGAACATCCTTCTCATGCTCTTCATAGTTATATGAAAAATCATTCCGCTCAAAATGATGTAATTCATCCAATGTCAAACTATCGTTCTCTAGATAAATCGTTTTAGAAGTCATTTTCAATTCAGACATAAACATTAAATATTCATAGTTTTTAATTTCACGCTTTAAGCCATCTATCTCAAGCAACATTCTTTGATTATTTATATGTGATTTTGATGGGGATTTAATGTATCTAGCTAGATTTTCATCAGTGTAAGCCTTTATCAACTCGCATAAATAATAATCTCTCTCGGACTTTTTCATGGGGATTGAGTCGAATAGAGGTACTAGATCTCTTAACGGAAGTTGACGTCGATCTGCAAAAATATCTGAAAGCTTAGACGCTGCACCTATTGAACGCCCGCCAACACGTCTTTTCATCTCTTCATGGACCTGGTTCCTCGATAAGCCGGATCTCTTGACTAAAGTTCTTATCAGCTCGCCAGCTGACATCAGCCTATTGGTTTCTAAGTCACGAATTTTCATTTTTGCTCCGCTTTGAGGAAGTTTTCAGTCTGGAGCATATCCACCTTAGCATCTCCGGTAAAGTCTCATTCATGTGATTTTCCTGCGACAAAATGAGTCACAAATTTGTGACTTTAGCTCAGGCACAAAAAGTCACAAATTTGTGACTTGAATGACGTGCATTCCCTTGCCTAAATTGTCGATAACGAACAACACGAGGGCATGCTTATGTATACCAGTCATGTGGAAAAGCGGATGCAGCAAAGAGGATTCTCCAGTGCCGATATCGACTTAATCGTCAATCATGGAGTTGAGAAAATCTCTTCAGGCTCCAGCGTCTACACACTGACCAAAAAAATTGCAAATAGGCTTGTTTCTGAGGGCTATGAGCTAGCTCAAGTTGACCGATGTAAAAGCTCATACGTGGTTGTTTCAGATGGCTTGCTTATCACTGTTGCTCACATTAAATAGAAGGAGTTGGTTTATGTACACTTGTGGAAGATGTGGCGGTAGAGGTTACATTCCTAGATATTCACACGTTTTCGATGGTATTTGTTTCTCATGTGACGGCGAGGGTACCCTCCCCTACCGTTCGAGTTCTATTTACAACTCTACTGATTCCATCTCAAACTGCCGTCGAAATTCTGAATTTGAAAAGGTTTGGGTATTGATTGTTGATGAAAATCAGAAAATTCTTTTCAATAAAACCATCGCTGCCTGTGATGCCCCTCAAGCCAACGCCATCTTTAAGCCAGAGATTGATGCTCTCAGTCGAAAACACCCCAATGACGAGTTTCAAGTTGTCGTTGGGAAAGTCAACCAGCGTAGGGAAGATGTTATGTCTGAATTTAAAGGTCAACATTCAGCCTCCAGTTCTCCAATTAGCAAGGTACGAAACTATGACCCAACTCTTCCATGGCATACTTAGCCTGTACTTCCCCCTTCATAAGGTTGGAATTATAGGAGCGCCCCATAGACTGGACCTTAAGCATTGAGATGATGAAGCATTCCATCCAAGCTGTTGTCTTTATTAGACTTTGACTGTGGGCTTCGTCGACACGTTTGGGCAATGAAATTTATTGCCCAAGCCACATCCGCCCGCAATTGGGTCTGAGATTGAGTTGCCAAAAATCTTTGAGGACAGCCAAACCTTTTTGAGGTTTCGCCGCCCCTCGACTAGGCTTTGACGAACCTCCTTTGAACCTGTTGAGGCTCGCCATGACTACCGCTCGTCGCCAATTAATTGATGCCGAAAGTACGCCTTTTTACCATGTGATAAATCGCTGTGTCAGACGGGCGTTTTTGTGTGGCGAGGATGCGCTATCAGGCCGTAGCTATGAGCATCGCCGTGGCTGGATAGTTGATAAAATCAGGCAGTTGTCGTCGATATTTTGTATTGATGTCTGCGCCTATGCGGTGATGTCGAATCACTATCATTTGGTGCTGAAAATTGACCTTGTCGCTCAAAAGTCGCTGTCGCCATTTGAAGTGATAGAACGTTGGACACGGCTTTTTTGCGGCAATCCCGTCGCGGCAAAGTTCCTCAAGGGCGAAAGCCTGTCAGAGGGCGAGCGCGTCTTGGTCGATGGCTTGATTAGTGACTGGCAGGAGCGGCTTGGCAGTATCAGTTGGTTTATGAGGTGCTTAAACGAAGAAATTGCCCGCAAGGCCAATCGGGAAGATGGCTGCAAGGGCGTATTTTGGGAAGGGCGATTTAAATCTCAGGCGTTACTCGATGAACAGGCGCTGCTCGCCTGCATGATGTACGTAGATTTAAACCCCATTCGTGCAGGCATTGCTGACTCGCTGCAAGCATCTGATTACACATCGATTCAGGAACGAATAACTGACCTTGCAGAGCCTGCGCCGCCAAAAGCCTCGCTAAAGCCGTTACTTCAATTCGATGGCGCTGCCATTAACGCCGAGCAATCCGGGATCCCCTTTCACTTTGCCGATTATCTGGAACTCATTGACTGGACGGGCCGAGCAGTGCGTGACGACAAACGCGGCTTTATTACACCTACCAAACCTAAGCTTTTGCATGAACTTGGTATCAGCGATGATGCCTGGATAACTTCAGCGAAAGAATTTCGTCGCCAATACAGTGGCATCAGCGGCCGGTGGGACGCGATGTGTGCCATGAAAGCCAAGTCCGGTGGCAAGTGGTGCCGGGGCAAGCAATGCAGCACGGCACTACATCCCTTTTAACGTGAATCAGCCCCTCTTATGTTGACCAAACAGGCTTGAGCCTGATATCAACATGCCTTTAACTCTCTATTTTGTAATGATTTTAAATTAGCTTGAGAGATTGGGATAATAAAACCGAACTTTTCGTTAATGCTGTTGTATGCCCTTTGGTTTTATTGGCTCTTGATTCCTTCGTTGATTCCGATAGATTCCACCTATACCACGCGCCAAAGAACATACCTTTCAATGGTAGATTGCTGAAAATGAAAAAAGTATTTTGCTTGCTTATCGCCATAACAGTTCTCTTGGGCTGTATGGCTCGACCAACAGTGGAAATCACCAGTCAAACAATACACGCAGAACAAAACATGCGTATCAAAGAGCAGCTGTTAAAGCTGGCTAAGACCGGCGATTGGCTGGTGATTAGGGGGTATCACGCCACCGATAACCTGGTGACCAACGCGACCGGTATTCCCATTAGTCATGTAGGGGTGTTCAATCGGGACTCCCTTAAAATTGTCGAGGCGGAAGGCCAAGGCGTTCATTTGTCAGAACTGGATGATTTTATCGATAAATCTTACAGACTGATTATTATTCGGCCAAGATGGCGCACTGAGGCCAACGCCATAGCGGCTTGGAACAAGGCGGAAAAACTAGTGGGCAGTAACTACGATTTTCTGGGCACCATTGGCTTTAACTATCCCAATAATTACTACTGCAGTGAGTTAGCGGTCAGCATTTACAGCGAATGGTATAGCGGCAAAGAGAAATTTCCCGCGGTCGTAAAACCGGGTGAGCTCTATCTGTGGGGAAGTGTTTTATATGACTCCCTGCCAAGAGACGAAATCTAGCCAAGCGAAAAACAGCAAGAGAAAAACCAGGACAGCCGAAAGATTTGGCTTCCGCAAGAGCTCTGAAAGGGGCTCTGCCATTCCAAAAAGAAAAGGCGCCCTGGTCAGACATAGAGGCGCCTTTTTTACCATGCTAATCAGCCTGCTGAAAGCCGCTATCAGCGGATGTAGTGCTTAAGCTTGGTCAGCACCTCGCTGGCGCTGGCGTTATTGGCGAGCGAGAAGGCGGTGTAACCGTCGCCGCGGAAGGCGCGGTCGAGTTCGATTAAGAGATGAGTCTCGGTTTCATCGCACACCAAAGAGATTTCCACTTCGCGCAGACTGGAGAAGCCAAAGCTGCGGGGGTGGAATTCCAGCTCCTGATAACAGCCGGAGCGGGAGCGGAAACTAGGGGCATTGAGGTAGCCCTGCTCCACATCGGCCTTGGTGAGGGCAAAGCCCAGTTCGTTCATGGCGTTCAGCACATGCTCAAGCACAGGTGTTGGCAGAATTTCCACCACATCGGCGTCGGTCGGGTCGATGGCCGAGTCGATGTCGGCACCGGTCTGGATCCACACATGGCACTGGTTGTTACGAACTGGCAGCGCGGTGAAAGGCGTCTCAGGATGCAGCTGCGCCCTGAACGGCAGCTCGCGGGCTTCGCCGGGCTGAACCTCGAACGACTCCGCCACCCGCCACTTGGCCAGACAATGGTTTTTGAAATACTCACCATTGTCGGTACTCACTTTTACCTTGGTCATCAGCGCCAAATCGATACCATCGATTTTTTGTGCCACATCACCGCCTTTCACCACTATGGTGGCCTCGAACTGCTGTCCCGGCAGCAAACGGCTTTGATGCAAACGGGTGTCGACTTTGGCGCTGCCAATACCAACGGCAGCAAGGAGCTTTTTGAACATGTATCCATCCTGAATAACAAAAGAGGCGGGCATTATGCCGCTGGGCCTGGCCCACTTAAAGGGGTAAAGGCCCAATCAAAGGGGGAAAGGCCCAAATCAAAGGGGTAAAGGCCGCCAATCAGCCGGTGGGCCGGGCGGCTGATGCATCTTCACCCGCGAGGGTTAACTGAGGATTAATTGACGCAGCCACCCAAGGCTTTTCTGCGCCCCGGTGGCGGTTTTAATGGTTTGGCATAACGGGATTAAAGCCTGCCGGCGCACTGTTTCGGGCGCACTGTTTATGGTGCGGTGTTTCTGGTGCGGTGTTTCTGGTGCGGAGTTTCTGGTGCAGTGGCTACGGCGCTCTGCGTATGGCGCTGATGGCTTACGGCGCCTTTGCCCAAGCCACACTCCTTATCGCCTAAGCAACAACAGCCACAGCTGGTTAAGCGATTGCCGCCAGCGCCTGCCACAGCCGCGCGGCCACCGGCCCCGGGGTGATATCGGCGCGGCGTGCCAGCGAATACCCAAACTGCTCGCAGGTGCTCATATCCTTAAGCTCGAGTCGCTGCAAACGGCCTTCATCCAGAGCAGCTTTAATCATCCACAGCGGCAGCCGCCCCCAGCCCATGCCCTGTTCAATCAGCGACAGCTTGGTGGCAAAGCTGTTGACGTACCAGTGGCGCTGTGCGGTCTGAACCCCAAACTTAACCCCACGACTGCCACTGCCGCTGTCCTGCACCAAAATCTGATATTCATCCTTAAGCTGTGCCACCGTCTGCAGTGCACTGTGGCGCGCGATAAGCTTGGGCGACGCCACGTTCACCATCTCACCCCGGGTCAGAAACTGCATTTGGATTCTGCTGCCCGCGCCTTTGGACGGACTGAGAGACGGGCTCAGCGGGCTGATACAAAGCTCTGCCAGATCTTTTTGCACCAGCTCCACCGCGCCGGTCAAATACTCCTGGCGGATAATAATTTCACAGGCGGGAAACTCGGCCTGCACCGCCTCAAAGGCCGGCAGAATGGGCGCAAGCTCGAAGGAGGCCTCCACCGCCAGCGTCACCTGCGCCTCATTGCCGCCGGCAAGAAATCCCGCCACCTGCAACAGCTCGTTGTGACTCTCCAGGGTGCGCATGGCCAGCTGATGAATGCGCTCACCCGCATCGGTTAACTTAAGCCGGTATGCATCGCGGCTGAACAGACTCAGCCCTAGCAGGGATTCAAGCTGGCGGATGGCATGGGTCAGCGCGGGCTGGGTCTTGCACAGGCGCTCGGCGGCAATACGCAGCGAGCCGCACTCCACCACGGCATTCAGCACCTTAAGCTGTTCGATTGAAGGCATAACGATAAACTCTTTGAATCATCCTGATAAATTAACATCAATATAATTTATTTTTTGATCGACTGATACTTAACTCACCAATCCACTTATGGTGCATTTTATGAGTAAGCTCAAAGACATACTAAAGTTTACCCCCATAGTATTGCTGGCGCTGCCAATGCTGGGGTTTGGCGCCGCCAAACTCGCCGGAGTGCCGGAGCTGCACCGCGCCTTTCACGCCATGAATTTACCAACCTGGTTTGGCTACTTTATTGGCGCCGCCGAGTTTGCCGCCGGCATTGGTTTACTGCTGCCGCGCTGGAGTGCGCTGGCCGCCACCGGGCTTATTCCCATCATGCTGGGCGCCGCCGGTTTTCATATTGCTTTTAAGGTTCCTTCACCCCTTCCGGCGCTGATTTTTATCGCGCTTTGTGTCTATATCATCAACCTACGCCGCAAAGACGCCATCTGGTATCCGTTCTGATCCCAAGGTTTTCTGAGTCGCGTATTTTCCATGTGGAAGGGAGCCCTGGATTTCCCCCTCAAAGGCTCCCGTTTTTTTATCTTGCCCGCCCTTTTCTCATCGCCTTCAACGGCAGTTGCGCTGACTGTGCTTATTCCACATCTTTGGCCGCATTTTTTGGTCTTTGGCGTTAAAAACGGTACAGTGGCCTATTCCGGCGGCAGACTCCCCCGGAACGGTTGTGGCATGCACGCCACGGCCGCATAACAACACCAATAAAAAGACAAAGAGAAGGAAGCGTCATGAGTCAATCAAGCAAGCTTGCCGGCAACGATCTTTCAGAGGTCAAACAGCTTGGCATGTGGGCCTCCATCATGAGCCTGGGATACATTTTCTGGCTGGTAGGTGGCATGGAACTGGTGGAGCGCATCGCCTACTACGGCGTAAAGGCCAGTGCCGGTTTGTATGCCAAAGCGCCTGTGTCCGAAGGCGGCCTTGGGATCAGCCTGTCGGATTACGGCATCATCATCTCCACCTGGGCGATACTGCAAACCTTTATCCCGGTGTTTTCCGGCGGTATTTCTGACCGGGTCGGTTACAAAGAAACCATCTTCGCCTCCACCATCATCAAGATTGGTGGTTACCTGTGTATGGCCTGGTTCCCGAGTTTTTGGGGCTTTATGGCCGGTGCCATGCTGCTGGCGGCGGGCACGGGGATTTTCAAACCCGGCATTCAGGGCACCCTGGTGCTGGCCACACGGCGAGACAACAGCTCCATGGCATGGGGCATTTTCTATCAGGTCGTAAACATCGGCGGCTTCCTTGGCCCTTTGGTGGCCGTGCATATGCGCCAGCTCTCCTGGGACAATGTGTTTTATGCCTGCGCCGCAATTATCTCGCTTAACTTTTTGTTTTTGCTCACCTATAAAGAGCCTGGCAAAGAGGCGCGCCTCGAGCGCCAGCGCAAAATCAAAGCCGGCGAACTCAAGCAGGAATTTCTGTGGAAGGATGCCTGGAACGAACTGAAAAAGCCGGTGGTGATTTACTACATGCTGGTGTTTGCCGGTTTCTGGTTTTTGTTCAACTCACTGTTCGACGTGTTGCCCATTCACATTGCCGAATGGGTCGATACCAGCGTGATTGTCACAAGCCTCTTTGGCGAAGAAGGCACCCGCAGCGGCATTTTGCAGTTTTGGCTTGGGCTGAATAACGAAGGCACCAAGGTGATGCCCGAAGGCATGTTGAACCTTAACGCGGGCCTTATTATGACCAGCTGCTTTTTGGTGGCGGCACTCACTGCCAAGTACCGCATCACCACCGCCATGCTGTGGGGCTGCCTCCTGTCTATCGGCGCCTTTGTGATGATTGGCGCCACCCATGCCGCCTGGTACATAGTGTTGGCCATCGCCATGTTTTCGCTCGGCGAAATGATGATAAGCCCGAAAAAGAACGAGTTTATGGGCAATATCGCCCCAGAGGGCAAAAAGGCAATGTATCTGGGCTTTGTGATGCTGCCACAGGGCATAGGCTGGGGCCTTGAAGGCTATTTCGGCCCCAAGCTGTATGAGATGTACGCCTCGAAAGAAAAGTTCGCCCGCCAGATGCTGGGCGAAGAAGGCATGAGCGCCGCCGATGTGGCCGCCATTCCCAATGGCGAGGCGTTCAGCCATCTGGTGGAATTTACTGGCCGCGGCAGCCGCGAGCTCACCGAAGTGCTGTACAACGCCCACAACATCGGCATGGCCTGGTACATCATCGCCGCCATCGGCACCATCTCGGCGGTGGGGATTTTTATCTACGGCAAGTGGCTGTTACGAATGCAGCAGCAACAGGCCTGATGGCGCACATTGAGTATCACAGTTAAATCAATGCCCTGAAACGGGCTGATTAAAAACAGAAAAGCTGCCGTTGGCAGCTTTTCTTTTATCCTTTGCACCTGCAGAACTGGCGTTAAACGTCAGACCTTGTAATGTCAGACTTTGCAACGGCAAATAGCTGAGCTTGAGCTCAGGCCTTGGCGGCAGACTTTTTCAGCCACTTGGCGACATCGTTGCCGAGGGTGTTCACAGTATGCTGCAGCACGCTGCACGAGCCCTTGAAGCCGCCCCAAAAGCCGCCGCCGGAGAAGCGGGAAAAGGTGTTACTGTCGGCAGCTTTACCATCCACCATCAGGGTTGCAGTGGCAAACACCTGCTTACGATGGGGGTTAAAGGGGTTGGCGTTACCTTCGCTTATCACGCTGTTGATGGTCACCTTGACCACAGTGCCCTGGGTTGGCAGCGCATCGACCGACTTAATCTGCAGTTTTTGCTTGTTGCCGTATTTGACAATCGAGTCGGCAAACTGGCTGCCAAGGGCGGTGCATTCTTCTTTGACCTTGGAGACAATCTCATCGCTGTCTTTGAAGGGAATGTTGCTTTCGATATAAAACACCCCGGCTTCGCCGACAATGGCCGCGGCAGTGTTGGCCTCAGGAGCAGCAGGTGCAGAGGCTACAGCAGGTGCAGCAGGTGCAGCAGGTGCAGCAGGTGCAGCAGGTGCAGCAGGTGCAGCAGGTGCAGCAGGTGCAGCAGGTGCAGCAGGTGCAGCAGGTGCAGCAGGTGCAGCAGGTGCAGAGGCTACAGCGTCAGTTGATGCTTGCCCAGCCGTAAGCAGGCTTTGTTCAGTTGCAGGCGCAGTTTCAACGGCAGGATTTGTTTCTGCGCTCGTTTGTACGTTTGTTTGTACGTTTGTTTGTGGTTTGGCCGGCTCACTTTTTGGGGTAGAGCCGCAGGCGGCAAGCAAAACGGCCAGCAAGGGGGCCAGCATCAGAGCGCGAGAGTTTGATGTCATTTGTCAGTCTTCCCTGTGAAGTTTCCATGTTTACAAAGGCGCAACCTATCGGAATTTCTGACAAAAGAAAAGTGTTCACAGAATTTTGCTACAACTTTGCAACCACTCGCCGCAATTCACTTCGCGAGCAGTTTATGCGCTGCCGGCTATTTTGCGGCCGGTTAGGATACGGCCAGTGACTTAACGCCCAGCTATTCGACCACCTGCTACTTAACCACCAGCACAGGACAATGGGCGCCATTGGCCACCGCCTCGGCCACATTGGCGTGCAAAAAGTGCTGCAAGCCTTTATAGCCGTGGCTGGCAATCACCACCATGCCGACGTCAGTTTCATTGGCCTCACGTACGATTTCCTCTGCAGCGTCACCCTGGCGAATACGGGTTTCAACCTTAAGATCAGTATTGAGTTTGGCGAGCAGGTCGCGCATTTTCGCGGCCGCCGCTTCTTCCATACTCTTGGCGAGCTCATCGGGGGTGATGGCCAAAATCATGAAGTTTTCATCGCCCATCGGCCGGGGCACAACGTGCAATATTTTAAGCCCCACACGGTAAAAATTAGCCATTTCCACCGCATACATCAGTGCATGGGACGCCGTGGTTGAAAAATCGGTGGGCCACAAAATCGCTTTGTTAATCATGATATCCTCCTCATTTACCTGCATTTACCTGTGCCAGGCAAAAGCCTGCTCCGCGCAATGCATTCACCAGGCGCTCAGTCTCCAAGCCACTCGAGCGCATCCTGCCGGTCGATAAAAAATCTGGCATCGGCGGGGGTAAACCAATCGGCGAAGCGGGTCATCCACTCCTGCCAGCCGGGCTTACCGACCACAGCGACTTTTTCAAAGTGACGGCCGTGTTTGATGCCAAGCTTTAAATCATCCCACATGGCGCGGGCTTCAAAACCGTCAAGCTCGGTTACGTCGGCAAGCAGATAGATGTCAGGGTCTTTGACACCGGCAATGGCGCCTTCAAGCACAGGCACCATGCGCTCGTAGTCTGCATGGGTTAAGGTGCCGACCACCCTGAGCACCACAAAAAAATCATCCTTGCCGTGGCGCTCAACCCCTATGCTGAGCCCGTGTCTTAATTCAGCCATTTACTCCTCCTTGTCCCTGTCTACTCACTTCAATTGCCTGCTCACTTCAATTGCAGTCGGTGAATGCAGTTCGTGAATTGCTGTCTTTAAAGTGTGACCCCGGATAGCGGCCGCAGACGTGATCCAGCTCAAACTTTTCCGGACTGCTTGCCAAAATCCGTCCCCCGCACTACCATTGACCGACTAATCAGTCGGTTTATTTTTATGCCGACCTGTCGCTACCCTTCCCCCCATCCGGAGGAGCCGCCATGAATGCCATCGCGCCACAAAGCCTGAGCCCGAATCAAAACGACAACCAGAGCGAGCGCCAGCACATCGCCGCCATGCAAAATCTGTTTAATGCGCAAAAACAGGCCTTTGCCGCAGCCCCCTTCCCGACGATGGCGAAGCGGCGCGCCGCACTCCATGCCATCAAGGCGGCGCTGCTTGCCAGGCAGGATACGCTTATCGAGGCGCTGGCCACGGACTATGGCGATCGCAGCGCCGACGACAGCCGCATATCCGACATCATGCCGGTGATTAATCACATCAATTACACCCTGTCGCACCTTAAAGGCTGGATGAAGCCAAGCCGCCGTCACGCCGGTATTTTGCTTGCCCCAGCCAGCGTCAAGGTCGAATACCAGCCCAAGGGCATTATCGGCATTATCGTGCCCTGGAACTTCCCGGTGATGTTAAGCCTCGGCCCGCTGGTCACCGCCATTGCCGCCGGTAACAGCGCCATGCTGAAGATGTCCGAGTTCACCCCGGCCACCAACAAAGTGCTTAAAGCCATGCTAGCCAAGGTGTTTAATGAACAGGAAGTCGCCGTTATCGAAGGCGAGGCCGAGGTGGCAGCGGCGTTTTCATCCCTGCCCTTTGACCATATTCTCTTTACCGGCTCCACGGCAGTTGGCAAGCATGTGATGCGCGCAGCGAGCGCCAATCTGACGCCTGTGACCTTAGAGCTTGGCGGCAAATCCCCTGTAATAGTGGCGCCGGACATGGACATGGATACCGCCGTCGAGCGGCTGATTTACGGTAAATGCCTGAACGCCGGGCAAATCTGCGTCGCGCCCGACTATGTGCTGGTGCCTCAGGGCAAGGAAAGCGCCTTTATCAGCGCCTACCAGGCCAAGTTTGCCGCCCTGTATGGCAAGGTCGAAACCAACAAAGACTATGGCGCCATCATCAACGAACGTCAGTGGCAGCGATTGATGGCAGTGCTCGATGACGCCAAAGCCAGGGGCGCCGAGGTTCACAGCGCCAGCGGCGAAGCGCCGCTGCATCCCATCCGCAAACTGCCAACCCAGCTGTTGACCAAGGTGAATGACGACATGCTGGTGCTGCAGGAGGAAATTTTCGGCCCGCTGCTGCCGGTTATCCCCTACGCCACGCTGGATGAGGCCATTGCTTACATCAATGCCCGCCCAAGACCGCTGGCGCTGTATTTGATGAGCTTCGACGGCAACACTCAGGACAAGGTGCTCAAACTCACCCACTCCGGCGGCGTGTGTATCAACGAGACGGTATTCCATGTGGCCGCCGATGACGCGCCCTTTGGTGGCATTGGTCCATCCGGCATGGGGCATTATCACGGCGAAGAAGGCTTCCGTACCTTCAGCCACGCCAAAACCGTGCTTAAGCGGGGTCGGCTGAACACAGGCAAAATGGTGCATCCGCCCTACGGCAATGCGATTCAAAAGTTGCTGATGAAAGTGTTTTTGCGCTGAGGAAAACTCCCATGGTTAAGCAAACCGAGGGCGTGGACAAGCGCAGCCAAATTCTGGCTACGGCGCTTAAGCTCTTTAATTCACAGGGCTTTCACGGCACCTCCACCGCCAGCATTGCCAAGGCGGCGGGGGTTGCGACCGGCACCCTGTTTCACCATTTTCCGAGTAAAGAAGCCCTGCTGGAAATCTTGTTTTTATCGGTGAAACAGGAATTTGCCAACGCCCTTGGCGCCATGGCTGTGCCGGAAGGCGAGCTTAAGCAGCAGGCCCGCACCCTCTGGCTGGGCGCCATCGACTGGGGCATGGAAAACCCCGACAAGCAGCAGTTTTTCCAGCAGTTTTCGCTGTCGGTGGAAATTCCGCTGCCGCTCAGGGAAGAAGCCATGCAGGGGATTCTGGGCTTTATCGGCGCCATGATCCTTGAAGGCCAAAAGCGTGGCGTGATTGCCGCGCTGCCATTGCCACTGCTGCTGGAAAACTGCCACGGCCAGTATCTGTCGGCCAGCCGCTTTTTTCTGGACCGCCCGGCACTTGCCCGGGATGAGACCCACCGCGAGGCGAGTTTTCAATTGTTCTGGAATGCGCTGCGCCCTTGATTTTGGCTGTGTATGCGATGAAAAAAATGGGTGCCCGAGGCACCCATTTTTGTTGGCAGCAAAGCGCTTTTTTAGACAGCCCTTAGCCTTCCTGCTCCAGCTGCTGGCTGCCGGGCGCCGTTTGTGACGCCGACCAGTAGCCATGACGAATACCCTTTTCAATCAGCTCTGCCACCGCTACCTCAATGGCCTGCTGCACGCAAAACTGCACCGGCTCGTTGGTGGTAAAACCGATTTCAGCTTCGGCAAGGCGGTTTAAGCTGGTAAAGCGAAACAGCCCGGCGCGCATCTCCTGCGACATCACCCGCTTGGTGGTGTTGACCGACATCAGCACCTTGCCGCTGTGCACATCCACCGCGCGCAGGTAAATGGTTACCTGATCTTCGCGGTACATTTCAGAGGCGCCAATGCCATAGTATTCCACCCCAGCGCCGCCGGTGCTGGTGTTGGTTTCATAGCTGATAATGCCGCCTTCGAGCAGCAAGCGGGCGTTGGCCATCACAGGCAAGCCATCGGTTTTCTTTTGCTTATCAATAAACTTGCGTTCAGTAAGCAGGTTTTGCAGCCCTTCACGCTCAACCGGGGTAAACCAGCCGGTGTCGAGCAGGGTTTGCACCAGCATAGAAGTGGCGCCCTGGGTCACGGCGGTGGAAAACGAGCTTACGTTGGCCTGGGGTTTATACTGACCGGTCTGATCCCGAAACGAGTACACCGCCACCGGAATGGGGTATTTGGGGCCGGGCTTAGACTGCAGGCTGCGCATGGTTTCGCTGAGCGGATTCACCTGCGCTTCGGTAATGTTGACATCGGGCTTGGGGATAAGGCTGCAACCACCCAAGGTCAGCAGCAGCGCTGCGGCGATGAGTCTCATGGGTTACCTCCATACACCGGCATTTCAATCACAGTCACTTCGCCGGTAAGCTGGTTGGTAATGGTCAACACCACACCGCCGCCGTTGGTGGCCACCTCAATGCGATAATCGCCTGTGTCGTACACGCCGTCTTTCACCTCACCATCGGCCACCTTGCGGGTGATGGAGTTGATGATATTGCGCTCCAGCGACTCTTTAAACCGGGTGACAAAGTCCTTCTCTGACGACTCGGCCTGATTGTCGTTCTGGCTCTGGGCCTTGTTGAGCAAAAAGGCGCCGTTGAGGGGCGAGCCACCAAAACTCGGGTTAACCGGGGTATACACCAATTCGGTCGCGCCTACGCTGCCCGACAGCGCCAACGCGGTTATCAGTAACTTCCTGTTCATTGTTATTCCTGTGTGCCGCCAATGGGCTGCAGCTCATCACCGGTAATGGCACTGGCGCGTACCGCGGCCAGATAATCCACTGTGATAAGCACGGCTTCCTTGGCCTTGTCTTCAATTGAACTGGCTCGGCGACCAAAATGGGTGCTGTAAATTTTGGTGCCGTTGATTTCGAGTACCAGCAGCGTGCCAGCCTGGGGAAACACGGTTTCAATGAGGGTCACGTTAAAGCCCTGAGTAAAGGGCAATTCGCGAAAGTACGAGGAATAATGAAAGCTGAATTCCTTGCCAAAGCGGGTCAGGGTTCTGTCAATTACCAGCCCGCTGATCTCCACATCATCATTCAGCGCCATCAGTTTGCCCGATGGCATTAACAACAAAGGCAGCAACAAGGCTGCCAATAATGCCTGCTTCAAATCGCCTCTCCCCTGGCCGCAGTGTCCCGCTGCATCACTGTTGGAACCTGAGCAATGTAGCAGGATTGAAGCGCAGAAATCACCTAAAAAGACTAACCATTACAGCAAATTAGCCAGAAGGTATAGGTCGCAGGCTGGCTGGTAATACTTTTTTCCTGTATAGAAAAAAACCGCCAACAGTTGGCGGCTTGGGGTATTTATTGAGTTAGCTGAAGCTGCTGGCTGCGCGCTTAAAACGCCTGCGCCAGCACAGTGAAGCTTGCGATTATGCCTACAAACCAGAGGCTTGAGCGGAGCTTATCGGTATCGTACAGATAAGCGAGCTGATAACCGACCCGGGCAACCACATGCACCACGGCCGCCACTTCGGCGGTGCCATTGACCTTGCCTGCGGCAATCACAGCCACCACCGCCAGACCAAAAATCAGCAAAGATTCAAAGGCATTTTGATGGGCCGCCAGCGCCCGCGCGCCAAAACCCTCAAGCTTTGCCTGCTGACTGCGGGGATGATGGTTGTCGTAGCCGCCAAGTTTTGCCATCGCCACCGCCACCGGCCCTTTGGCAAGGTAAGGCAGCAACATGGCAAGCAGCAGACAGGTGAGTAAGGTGGTCATGGAAGGCTCCCGAAAATGGATAAATGTTCATTTGTGTTTTGGCTCATTTAGCCAGCTAATAAGGGGATGTTCAAGCCTGACGGGGCGCGGCTTATCATGGCTCGCCGGCCAAGGCCTTTCAGGGTGCGGAATGAGGCTTGCCAGGGAGCACAATGGAAACTCAAACAATGCACGCGATTTTCATCCATGGCCTTGGGCGCACGCCGCTGTCGGGGCTGCCGCTGCTGATGACCTTAAGGCGCGCCGGTATCCGCTGCCATGTGCTTGGCTACCTTGCCGCCACCGAGTCGGTGGAGTCCATTGCAAACCGTCTTGCAGCCAAAATCAACGCCCTTGGGCCAAACGCCCCCTATGTGCTTATTGGCCACTCCCTTGGCGGCGTCATCAGCCGCTACCTGCTCACGGGCCCTAATCCACCGGTCAATCTGCCAAAGATGCTGTTTTTACTGGGCTCGCCCGTCAATCCATCCCGGCTTGCCGCCCGTTTACAACCAAGGCTGCTGTTTCGGCTCTTCAGCGGCGATGCAGGGCAACTCCTTGGCAGCAAAGAGCGGATGGCCGCCATCGGCGCCCCGAGCGAGCAGCTTAACATCCCCTGCTGCGCCTTTATTGGCACCCGTGGCATCTCTACAGCTGGCCGCACGCTGCCGCCGTTTTATGGCGAGAGTAACGATGGCGTAGTGGCGCTCTCGGAAGTCACCGCCCCCTGGCTGATGGATGAGGCACTTTGCGAGCAGGTGGAAATCGCGCTGCCGCACACGTTGCTACCATCGAGCAGCGCCATTGGCAAGGCAATCCTTATGCGGCTCGAGCGATTTAATTGATATCAAAGCGCGACTTGGTTAATAGCAAAAAAGCGGACAGCGGTGAAAAGCCATAAAAAAGCCCGGCACAGGAGGCCGGGCAACAACAGCGCAGGATGAAAAAAACTGGCGTTATCAGCCGTTTTTAGGCGGGAACAGCTGCTCTATGTCCTGGGATTTTTCTTTATCCAGCGGCAGGCGCACCACCTCTTTGGCGTTGAAATCCAGATTGTTGAAATCCACCTCCCGCACCCGGCGGTTGTGCATGGTGTGGTAATGCATCACCAGGTTTTTTGTGTCGTAGGCCGTGGTCCAGATGGTGGAGCTGCGCATGCCTTTTTGATTCACTTCACCGCCGCCCTCGGCCGCTGTGCCCACCGTCAGGTTAAAGTTGTCCAGCACCCGGAACGCTTCATACAGGGTCTCATCACCGTCGGCTGTTTTACGGGCGGTGCTGGCATAGGCGGCCGCGCGCAGGAAGCGCGACGGTGACGTCAAATCGCCCGGCAGGCCATACAACCTGGCGCCGGCACCAAATTTGATGGCTTTGATATCCTTGGCCTGGCGGTGCGGCAACGGCTCATCCAGATTGACGTAGTTGAGCAGGTTGTTCATGTGCCAGTCGTAATTGGGGCCGTTGGTCACCACCCCGAGCGGCGCTTCATGCACTGTGGTAACACCCTTGGTAAATTCCACCACTATGGCCTTACCTCGCGGATCCGTGAGGAAAATATGCACCGGTGGCACGCCGCCGATGGCATCCACATGCACGCCCACCACCTGAATTTTTTCAAGCGCGGCGCGCACTTCGTCTGTGTTTGCGAAATTGGTCAGCAGATAAGGCGCCAGTGCCAGAATGGGCACCGAGCTGTCAGCCTTGGCCGGATCGTACTTGGCGTACTCGGCAAAGCCTTCATGATAGAAAAGGTTGGCTGTCAGGCCTTTTTCGTTCATGCCGTCGATAAACAGGTCTTTATTGAGCGCATCTACGCCGACCAATCCGTATTTGGTTTTCCACGACATCCCTTTCTTGCCATCGGGCAGGTCGGTATTGATTTGATAACCCCGGGGGACAATGGTGATACGCGAATTCAAATCAAAGGTGCCCCACTCCTCGGTACGGGCAAAGATAACGGCGCCATCGTCGGCAACCAGGGTTACGCCGGTACAGGCGGTTGCGGTTTGCACCGGTACTGCAGCGGCAAATACCAGCGCCATGGCGGCGCACAGGGCCTTAAATTGATGTCGGGGCTTAGCTTTATGTCGCGCCTCAGTTTGCTGTCGAGACAGGGCGTGGAATGCAGACTTCATCGGTCAATCTCCGTATTGATGCGCACGGCAAGGCAAAATCAGGCAGCCGGATTGGCTGACGTACCCAGTACCGTATCTGGTTGATAGTCCGACTCTATGTCGTTTGAAAAAGGCTTAACAATCAGGCAAAAGTGCCGCATTCCCGAAACAGTGAGCCAGCCAGCAGCCTTGGACACAAAGTGGCATACTTAGGTTGGAGCTACTGTTCGGATGGCATCAGCTATGCGCTCCCCCTTGCTGTTCCCTTGCTTAGTATCCTGCTTATATCTTGCTTATATCTTGCTTGGCCCGGCACGCTAAAGGCACACTGGTATCTGGTTTGTATTAACGCGCCCGGCTGTTTGCCTTTTTGCCTGCTCCGCCTGACTCAGGAGAATAAAATGCCTCGCTCCAACATAGCCCCGGTTCTGTTTATTCCCCACGGCGGCGGTCCCATGCCTTTGCTCGATGAGCCCCCTCATACCGATGCCGAGCATAGCCACGCTGAGCTGATTGCCTTTTTACAGGCGCTGCCGGCAAGCTTTGCCAAGCCGTCGGCCATTGTGGTTATCAGCGCCCATTGGGAAGAAACTGTACCCACCATAACCGGCAGCGCCCAGCCCGGGCTTATCTACGATTACTATGGCTTCCCGCCGCAAAGCTATCAGTTTAAGTATCCGGCGCCGGGCGCCCCCAAGCTTGCCGCAAGAATACAAACGCTGCTTCAAAACGCAGGCTTTACTGCCCACATAGATAACCAGCGCGGTATAGACCACGGGGTATTTGTTCCGCTGATGCTGATGTATCCCGCAGCCGATATTTCACTGCTGCAGCTGTCGCTGATAAAAGGGCTGGATGGGGCGCAGCACATTGCCATGGGCAAGGCGCTCGCTGCGCTAAGGGACGAAAACGTACTTATTCTCGGCTCAGGTTTTTCGTTTCATAACCTGCGCGCCTTTGGCATGGGCGGCGCTGATGATGCGCTCAATACAGGCTTTGAGCGCTGGCTTGAAGACACCCTCAGTGACCCATCGAGCAGCGCAAACGACAAAGCCGAGCGCTTATGCGCGTGGGATAAGGCGCCGGGCGGACGCCATTGTCATCCGCGGGAAGAGCATTTGCTGCCGCTGCATGTGTGCTTTGGGGCAGGCTTGGGCTCACAAAGCGTCGGTGCAGGCTCGGATACAGATGGCCTGCGCGGCGACAACAATGACGGTTTGAGAATTGAAGGTTTGATAAATGGCTGCGCTATCAAGCGTTTCGATGGCAGAGTGCTTGGCAAAAAGACCTCCGCCTGGCAGTGGTAACGCGCCGTATTGGCAACGACAGGCGCGCCTAATTCAACGCGCCTGACTCAACACGCCAAGCTCAACGCGCCTAAGTTAACACGCCAAGCTCAACGCGCCAGGCTCAACGTGCCAAGCTGAACGTGCTCAGCGCGCCTTATCGATAGCGCCGCACAGCGCTTCCACGCCCTGAATCGCGCGGGGGCCGGCGCGGTGCAACAGATCTGCATCAAGCTGATAAATATGCTTATTGGCCACCGCCGGCACTTCGGGCCACTGGCTCCAGTCTACGGCGGTGGTGTTGCCCTGCTCCTGACTTATCAAAATCAGCTCAGGTTTGCCCTTAAGCACGGCCTCGACGCTCACCAGCGGGTACTCGCCCTTGGCGTCGACAAACAGGTTATCGCCGTTGCAGACTTCGATTATCTGCTGGATCCAACTGCCGTGGCTCACTGTCATCAGCGGCTGGCCCCAGAGCTGATAAAAGAGTTTTTTGCGGGCTTTAGAGTGATTTGCGAGCCTAAGCGCCGCCAGTTCGGCACGAAAATCCGCGGCAACCTGACGCGCCTTGTCTTCATTGCCGGTAAGCTCACCAAGGGCTATCAGCTCCTCGGCGACGGCATCGAGGGTTTTGGGGCTGCTGGAAAAGGTGGCAAAGCCGAATTTTTTCAGCATTTCCAGATCTTCCGCGCGGTTACCGCCATCCCAGGTCACTATCAGGTCGGGCTTAAGCTCCAGCACCCGCTCCATCTGAATGCCGTAATAACCGCCGATACTGGGAATGAGTTTGGCCGCCTCGGGATAATCAGCATGATCGGTTGTCGCTACAATGCGCGAGCCCGCGCCTATGGCATACAGCATTTCCACGGCATGGGGCGACAGGGCAATAATCCGCTCGGCGCCTGCACTGGCCATCGCGGGGAACAAAGCAACAAAAAGTGCGATTTTAGGCAGGATATTCAACATCTTTTCCTTGTTGGGACCACTCCATTAAAGAGCCGCTACTATAGCCCAAAGCGGCGCTGCGGCCAAACCTTGAGCGGGACTATTATCGCGCCCTCCTTGCCCTTTAAAGCCCGGATACTTAAAATCTGGCCACTCTCACAGCCGAAGATAGCCCTATGACCAAACTTACCCTCACCCGTCCGGACGATTGGCACATTCACCTGCGCGATGGCGTCTCACTTGCCGACACAGTGCGCGACGCCGGCCGTTACATGGGCCGCGCCATTGTGATGCCAAACCTGGTACCACCTATTACCAATACTGAAGCCGCCCTCGCTTATTACGAGCGCATCAAGGCCCACAGCAGCACCGCCTTTGAGCCGCTGATGGTGCTGTATCTGACTGATAAAACAAGCCCGGACGAAATCCGCGCCGCCAAAGCCTCAGGTAAAGTGGTTGCCGCCAAGCTGTATCCGGCCGGTGCCACCACCAACTCGGATTCGGGCGTTACCGACGTGGCGAACATCTATGGCGTGCTCAAAGCCATGGAAGAAGAAGGTTTGCTGCTGCTGGTTCACGGTGAAGTAACCGACTCTGCCATCGACATTTTCGACCGCGAGCGCATCTTTATCGAAAACATCCTGTCAAAGGTTGTGGCTGACTTCCCGGGCCTTAAGATTGTGCTTGAGCACATCACCACCAAGGATGCGGTGGACTTTGTGATGTCCGCCGGTGATAACGTTGGCGCCACCATCACCGCCCACCACCTGCTGTATAACCGCAACCACATGCTGGCCGGTGGCATTCGTCCGCACTTCTACTGTTTGCCAATTCTCAAGCGCAACACCCACCAGCAGGCGCTGCTGGCGGCCGCGACCAGTGGCAGCAAGAAGTTTTTCCTCGGCACGGATTCTGCGCCCCACGCCAAGGACAAAAAAGAAGCCGCCTGTGGCTGCGCCGGCTCTTACACCGCCCACGCAGCGCTGGAGCTTTATGCCGAAGCCTTTGAAGCCGAAGGTAAACTCGATAAGCTCGAAGCCTTTGCCAGCTTCAACGGCCCTGACTTCTACGGTCTGCCACGCAACAGCGACACTGTTACTCTGGTTAAAGCGCCCTGGCAGGTGCCTGAGTCTTACCCGCTCGGCGGCGCGACTGTTGTGCCTATCCGCGCCGGTGAAACTATCGGCTGGAAGGTTGAGTAAACCGCATAAGCCGCAAACCGGCTAACCCGCCCAAAGCCACATTCGTGTGGCTTTTTTATTGCCCGCTTCAGCCTTAAGTCACAAGCTTGCTGCAAATGTTACCCTGCGTCAGCTAAGGTTCAGCTCGCTCTGATACCCTGCCTGCAATCGGCACAAAGCACATCTGCGAAGCACATCTGCGCCGCCGTTTGTCCGGATCCATGAATGAGGTAAATCATGAGACTTTTGCCCTGCCTGCTGCTGGCATTACTGCTTTTGGGTGGCTGCACCAGTAAACCTGTACTGGATCTGGAGGAGCAATTGGTGCCGACCAGCTTTAGTGGCGAGCCGCTTGCCCTTAGCAAAGTGGAGCAAAGTATTCTCAGCGCCAGCCGTAAGCGCGGCTGGATAGCAAAAGTGGTTGCCCCAGGGCTGATTGAAGCGCAAATTTCGGTGCGAAATCATGGCGCCAGCGTTCAAATCCCGTTCAATCAGGACAGCTACGCCATCCGCTACAAAAACAGCGAAAACCTCGACTTTGACGAAGGCAGTATCCATCGCAACTACAACAAGTGGGTTGCCAATCTGGCCAAATCCATTCGCCAGGAACTGCTGGGCTCAGGCGTGGCGCGCTGATGTCGAACGGCCTCAGGCGAGGGCTTACTGGCCTTTAGCAACATAGATGCTTAGCAGTACGGGCGCTTCGCAATTCAGGCGCTTTGCAATAGAGGCTTTGCGATTAAGTAAAAAGGAAGCCCGAAGGCTTCCTTTTGGGTTTTATCGGGCGTGAAACCCGATAATGATGCGCTTATTACTCACCCGCACCGTCTGCATCAGACTCTCGCGCATCCTCTTCATTTTCAACCACTTCAGTCAGTACCTTTTGCACCAGCTTTACCCGCCCGTTCTTTACCAGCGCATCGCGCAGCACAAACTCTATCTGGGCGTTGAGGCTACGAAGCTCATCATCGGACCAGCGCTGCATGGCCGCCAGCACATCGGCACTTATCCTGAGTGGGTATGCCTTTTTCGTCATTCACACCTCAGTACAGGCTGCCACTGTTCACTACAGGCTGGGCGCTTTTATCACCGCACAGCACCACCAGCAGGTTGCTGACCATCACGGCCTTGCGCTCTTCATCAAGCTCGACCACGTTTTGCGCCTTTAACCGCTCAAGCGCCATTTCCACCATGCCCACGGCACCTTCAACGATTTTGGCCCGGGCGGCGATGATGGCGCTGGCCTGCTGGCGCTGCAGCATGGCGCTGGCAATTTCAGGGGCGTAGGCGAGATGGCTGATGCGGGCCTCATGCACTGTGACCCCGGCGCGGCCAAGGCGCTCCTGAATTTCCTGCTTCAGCTTATCGGCAATTTGCTGCGGATGGCTTCGAAGCGCCACCACATCTTCATCCATCGGATCGTAGGCATAGCTGCTCGCCATATTGCGAAGCGCCGCCTCACTCTGGATAGAGACATAGCTTTCGTAGTCATCCACCTCGAACACGGCTTCGGCGCTGTCGGTGACCGACCACACCACTATGGTCGCGATTTCAATGGGATTGCCCTGATTGTCGTTTACCTTGATTTTGGCGCTCTCAAAGTTGCGGATCCGCAGTGAAATCGTGCGTCTGGCAAACAGCGGTATGGTCCACTGCAGGCCGGTGTCGCGCACTGAGCCAACGTAGCTGCCAAAGAGCGTCATCACCTTGGCCTGATTGGGCTGCACCATAAAAAAGCCAAGCCAGCACAGGCCATTGAGTATGCCGCCAAGCAAGCCTGCCACCACATAGCCTTTGAGGAACATGCCCAAAAACAGCAGCTGCAAAAACAGCAGCACCACAAAGGCGATATAACCGTTAAGCGAAAATCCACGTTTTTCCTGAACCATGACCACCTCCTATTGATATCACTTTGATATCAACTTAGATCAAATTTTCGCCTTCCACAATCTTTTTTGAACCTCATCACAAAAATCAGCAATTCTGTCTGCCAGCGCCAAAGTTAAGATAAACAGCACGCAATTCAGTTATTTTTCACAAATGCCTCAGATACTATGGTGATACAGGGAAAAAAGTATTAAACCCTTCTACTGACAAGGATTAATTCATGACTTTAGGCTTTCGTGCCAAAATTGCCCTGCCGGCAATTGCCGTTGGTGCAACCTTCCTGACCCTTATCATCATCGCAATTCTCAACTTCAATACCGCCGCCCGGCTCGGCAAAGAATCCACCACCGAGCTGACTCCGATTTACAACGACTTAAACGATGCCTACCGCGATTTTTACCAAACTGTAGATGCCATCAAGGGCCTGGCACTCGCCCGCCCAAACAGTGACGACATCAAACACTGGCTGTTTGAATACCAGGACAATGCACCAAAAATCCAGGCCAGACTCGAAAGCATCAGGCCACTGATTGCCGATGGCCGCCTGCCGGCGAGCGAAGGCCCGAGGCTCGATTCGCTGCAGGATCAGCTTAAGCGCTGGCTGGGCAGCCACAGGGTATTTCTTGAAAACCCGCAGGATGCAGCGCAGCTGTTCCAAACCCACGGCGCCAAGCTGGAAGCGGATTTTGCGCTGATGCGCGGCGAACTCAAGGGTTTACAAACCGCCATAGAGGACTACATCGCCAAACAGCAGCAAGCCCAGAGCAACGAGCTTGAAGACACTGCAGTGGTACTCGAAGTGGGCACCTTTATCGCCGTCGGTGGCGGTGCCGTGCTGGTGTGGCTGCTGTCGGGCTGGCTGCTTGCCCCCATCACCCGCCTGCAGCAGGCCATGGAAGCCATCGCCAAGGGAGATGGCGATTTAACCCAGCGCCTCAGCGCCCAAAGCGATGATGAGCTCGGCGCACTTGCCCACAGTTTCAACGACTTTGCCGAGAAAATTCAGCACACCCTCAAGGACGTGACCCGCGCCGCCGACAACGTGCGCTCGCAAACCGCTGAGCTGGTTGAGCTGACCCGCGATGTGTCACGCAACGCCGATACCCAGCGCAGCGACAGCGATGCCGTGGCCACCGCAGTACATGAACTCAGTGCCAGCAGCGCCGGGGTGTCACAAAGCGCCGTTGATGCCGCCAATGCCAGCACCTCGGCGGGCAAAGATGCCGCCGATACCCAGCTGGTGATTGAACGCGCCATTGGCGATATGGGCAGCCTTGCCAACGACATAGGCAAGGCAAGTGATGTGATAAATGCGCTGGAGCAGGATGTGGCCAACATCGCCTCCATCCTCGATGTCATCCGCAACATTGCCGACCAGACCAACCTGCTGGCGCTTAATGCCGCCATCGAAGCGGCCCGCGCCGGCGAGCAGGGGCGCGGCTTTGCGGTAGTGGCCGATGAAGTCCGCAGTCTTGCCAGCAAGACCCAGGACAGCACAGGGGAAATTCAGGCCATGATCACCCGTCTGCAACAAGGGGCGCGGGACGCGGTGGCCGTGATGGCCAGCAGCCGCAGCAGTGGCGAGCGCACAGCAATGCAGGTTGAAGGCGGCCGCAGCTCGCTAAGCAGCATAGTCGCCTCGGTGCAGCGCATCATGCACCTGAACGACCATATCGCCCAGGCATCCAAAGAGCAGAGTGATGTCAGCGGCAATGTCAGCCAAAGCATTCAGCGGATTGCCGACGGCAGCCATCATCAGGCATCGCAAATGGATACGGCGCTCGATGTGTGTCAGCGTCTGGACCGTGAATGTGTGGCACTGGACACCTGTCTCGCCCGCTTCAGGCTATAGCGCCTGCTTTTGTGTGGAGCGACTGGCTGCATCTGTAGCAAAGCGTAATAAAAAGGCCCGCAGTTGATTGCGGGCCTTTTTGCATTCAGATGCTGGCAGGCAGCCCCTTTTTACGCCGGCGGCTGAGATAAAGATACAGGCCGCTTATTCCCAAAATCAGCGGCATACTGCCAAGCACGGTCCAGACAATCCGGCTGCCCATGCCGGCAAAATCGCCAAAATGCAGCGCACGGAAGCTGTCATCCACCGTCAGATACCAGGGCTGGCTCGACTGCTCAGTTTTCGTGGTCAACTCGCCGGTTTGCGGGCTGAAATTGACACTGGCGCTGTAATTGCTCGCCAGTGGATTGACCCCGGGCAGCTTGCCGTAAAAGGTGATATCCAGCTCAGGCTCGGTCGGAAATACCAGAAAATTCAGCCGGATCCCCGGCAGTGCCACCTGGGCGCGCTTGAGCAGCTCATCAAAGTTGACCGCCTCGGTGTAAAGCGGGCCTTTGAGCGGTGGATGCGGCTCTGTTACCTCATGCAGGTCGTGCAGCAACTCCTCTGCGTTCCAATAACCGCCGGTAAAGGCAAGGATAATGAGCACAGGTGCCGCCCAGGCGCCCGCGAGGCGATGCAATGACGAGTTGCGGACCCGCCAGTCGCCGCGCCAGCGCAGGCTAAAGAGTTTGCGGTAAAACTGGCGGTGCATTTTAAGACCGCTGATCCCTAAAAACAGCAGCGCCAGCGACGCAAGAAACCCCACAATGGTGCCGCTTGGACCGAGTAAAAAGCGGTAATGCAAATCCACCAGCCAGTCACTCAAATAGTCACTGAGCCCCACCGGCTCACTGAGCAGCACGCCGCGATACGGGTCGAGAAACACCTTGGCCCATTCCTGGCTGTCGCGGTGCACAAGATACACGGCGTCACTGCGCACACCATCATCAAAGAGCTCCCAACTGCCAAGCTCATAGGCTGGCAGCTGCTGCTTTATGTGGGTCATCAGGCTGGTCATCGATTGCCGTTGCCCCACTTCGGCAGGCGCAGGCAGAGTCGCCTTGCCGGACAGCAGCCAGGCATCCAACTCCGGCTTGAACACCAGGATGGCACCGGTTACCGACATAATAAAAAGTGGCACCAGCGCCAGTAGGGCCAGCAACCGATGCCATTTAATCCATTGTTTTGACATATTTTCCCTGCGAAATTTCATCTGCAAGCAGTCTTAGCCAAAAGACCGCGTGGCTGGCAGAGTAGCATTTTGATAATAATTCTCAATTGTAAGACGGAGAATTTACACAAGCGACTGACGGGCAGCAGAGGGAGTTGTAAAAAGCGGCAATAAACAAAAACCGGCCGGAGCCGGTTTTTGCTTTGACTGTTTCGCACGCTGCGCTTTCATCTGCAGCGCTGCACTTCTTTTGGCTGCACTTCTTGTGGCTGCGAATCGATTTACTACACTGCTTTGCCCGCCATGATGACCACAGCAGGCAAGCAGTTGTAGGACGCCGAGATTAAAACGGCAGGCTGTAGCCAAGGCTCACAGTGCGGCCCATGCCTTTGAAATTACGGGTATCGTTTGGCATGGTTTGCGAGTAGTAGGTGTAATAGTCTTCGTTCAGCAGGTTCTGCAGACCAACCGACAAGCTGCCGCCGTACAGGGGCACAGTGAACGAGGCATCGACCGTGTAATAACCGTCGAAATTGGCGTACTCGCTGCCATCGGCCTTGTGGAACTCGCGATCCATAAAGTAATTCAGTTGGATACGGCTGGTCGCCTCAAAGCTGAATTCATGCTCCCAATACAGGTTGACCCGGTTGGGGGCGATGTTGGCACCATCGAGATCTGTGTCGGTGCGGCCATCCTGATTGGCATCGTAACGCCCTTCGGTGAGCGCCATATTCAGCCCGAGGGTGTCGGCGTCGCCGACATAGGCATTCAGGCTCGCCTCAATACCACGGATGATGCTTTTCTCGCGCTTGACGCTGTAAATGCCGTCCTGATTGAGCTCAAGCCGCGCGCCCATATCGCTGCCGGAGTGGAATCCCGCCAGCTTGGCGGTAAAATACTCGCCCTGATAATCGATACCAAGCTCGTAGTTGTCAGTGAGCACAGGCTCAAGGTTAATGGCGCCATCGACGCTGGCGTTTTCAGCCGGGAAGCTGTTGCCATCACGCAGCAAGCGGCCAATGTCGGCCATGCCAAAGCCCTGGCTGTAGCTGGAATAGACCCTGAGTGCCGGGGTCAGGTTGTAGCTGGCACCGAGGTTAAACAGGGTCTGGCTGAAATCCGGCTCGCCACCGGCGACCTGCTTGTTGCCAGCACCCCACAGGGTCTTGTAATCATCCACCTTGAGGGTTGCAAATTCCTGGCGGATCCCGGCCGACAGCGCAAGCTGCGGCAGCGGCTCGAAACTCAGCTGGGCAAAAGGCGCAATGTTGTCGTAGCGGGTTTCAGGCACCCAGGACACGCCGGTTTGCACCAAATCCTGCTCTGTGGTGTCGCTGAAAAGGTCAAGGCCATAGGCGAGATCCACGCCAAAGCCCAAGAGATCGTTCGCCAGCAGCGAGGTCTTGAGGCCCCATTTGTTCGAGCGGTTACGGCTTTGCTCGTAATACAGATTCTCGCCCTTGTTGGTGGTGGAGCAAGTTGTCAGGCCGGGCGCAGAATCAAACTCGGGATCGTAAAAACTGGCAAAACAGCCGCCGCCGTACACCGCCTGAAAGTTCTGATTAAACAGCTGCATTTCCAGCTGCTGACCGCCAATATCATTATGCTTGTACACCAGGCTTGAGGTGGTCACCCGGTTGTTGGCCGCGTCCCACGGCTGGCTTTGCTCCACCGCCGAAGTGGGAATGTCGTTGGCGACACTGCCCTTCACCGCCATCCAGTTGCCATTATTGTTCATCCGGAAGTGGTTAATCATAAGCTCGAGGCGCGAATCGTCCATGTCGTAGCCGAACTTGAGGAACAGGTCTTTGCTTTGGCTGTCCATCGACTCGCCCTGGGTAGTATCAACCCCAATCACGTCGCCGTTGGCATCGTAATACACGCCGCTGCTGTGATAGCCGACAGAGCCGAGCATATCGAGCGCGCCGCTGCTGCCGGAAAAGCTGTAGTTGGCGCCAAAGCTCAGGCTGTCGTGGCTCAGGTCGGTCGGCGCCGATACGTCCAGACTGAGCTTATGACCGCTGTCATCGGGTTTCTTGGTGATGTAGTTGATGATACCGCCCTGGGCACCGAGACCATGCAAGGCGTTGGCGCCGTGGATAATTTCAATGCGCTCAATCATGTCAGGATCAATTGTCTGGCCCGAGCGGCCGCCGCTTCGAAGCGGATTGGATTGAGGCACGCCATCAATCATGATAAGTGGAGCACGACCGCGCAGGGTCTCGCCTGTGTTGCTCATCTTCTGCCGGCTTGGCGAAAACCCGGGCGCGAGGTTACCTATGATGGTGGACAGGTCGCGACTTGCCGCCAACTGCTGCTGCAGCGTTTCCTGGTCAATTACAGTCACAGTATTGGGAATAGCGCTGACGGGCTTTGCCATGCGGCTTGAGGTAATGACCATCTTTTCAATCGGCTGCTGCGACTGACTGGCGACAGCCGTGTCATTTTCGGCCTCTGCAGGAAGATTTTGCGTGGCAGCATCAGCATTGGCATGGGCAAACTGGGGGGCAACGATGGCTGTGACAACGGCCAGCGCCAGGGCAGTGGGAGCAAATTTCATCATGGTTCCTGTCTCTCTTTCACCCCGTGGGGCGAATGTAGTCCGGGGACGTGAGTGGCAACGGCGCTCCCTGCCAAAAACTCAAATGATAATCTGTATCATTCGTATAATTGATGCGAAGTATAAGGATCTGCTCAGGCACTGTCCAGTAGAGTGCAAACTCAAACTTGCCAAAAACCAATGTGAATGCTGATGTTTAGACGAATGTGTTCGACGGGAAAATGGTCGTTACACCGATAATTCCACCATTTATCAGGCGGGTTTTGCCTGCTTATCGCGGTTTACCATGCGATCACAGGTAAAATTGACGCCAGGCAGGCAAAAGATTTTTTGGAGACTGGGATCCGGCGCGCATTCCTGCAAGCCGACAAAACCATCTGTACGTAAAAACAACAGTGCGTAAAAACCCGAGTGCAAAGACATCAGCGCAAAAACCCGAGCGCACAAACATGAAGGCGCAAAAACAACAAAGCCGCCCTGAATTTCATCAGGACGGCTTTGATATTAAGGCTTTACGCTAAAGGGCTTATGCGAAGTGCTTACGCTAAAGCCCTTATGCGAAAGGCTTAGGCCTGTGGACGCATGGCCGGGAACAGGATCACGTCACGAATGGTGTGGGTGTTGGTAAACAGCATCACCAGACGGTCGATACCAATGCCCTGACCAGCGGTTGGTGGCAGGCCGTGTTCCAGTGCGGTGATAAAGTCAGCATCGTAGAACATGGCTTCGTCGTCACCGGCATCCTTGGCTTCTACCTGTGCCTTAAAGCGGTTGTCCTGATCTTCAGCATCGTTAAGCTCGCTGAAGCCGTTGGCCACTTCACGGCCGCCGATGAAGAACTCGAAACGGTCGGTGATGAAGTCGTTACCATCGCTGCGACGGGCCAGCGGCGAAATGTCCGCAGGGTAGCCGGTGATGAAGGTTGGCTGCATCAGCTTAGGCTCGGCGGTCTCACCGAAGATCTCCTCAAGCAGCTGTCCGCAGCTCCAGAAGGTTTCGATTTCGATACCGACATCCTTGGCGAGCTTACGCATGAAGTCGAGGTTCTTCACTTCTTCGTAGGTCATGGCCTGGATGGTGGCATTGTCAGGATTGTAGTGCTTGATGGCTTCCAGCATGCTCATACGGGCAAATGGGCCGCCAAAATCAATCACATGCTCACCGTAAGGCAGCTTGGTGTCACCCAGCAGATCCAAAGCGATGCTGGAGAGCATCTCCTCGGTCAGGTTGATGAGGTCGTTGTAGTCGGCGTAGGCCATATAGAATTCCATCATGGTGAATTCTGGGTTATGGCGTGGCGACAGACCTTCGTTACGGAAGTTACGGTTGATTTCAAACACGCGCTCGAAACCACCCACCACCAGACGCTTCAGATACAGCTCTGGGGCGATACGCAGGTACATTTCGATGTCCAGCGCATTGTGATGCGTCACGAACGGACGGGCAGAAGCGCCGCCTGGGATCACGTGCATCATCGGGGTTTCAACTTCCATGAACTCTTTTTTGATCATAAAGTTACGGATAGCGGCAACCACTTTGGAGCGCATCTTGAACGCTTCGCGTGAGTCTTCGTTAACGATAAGGTCAACGTAACGCTGGCGATAGCGGGTTTCCTGATCGGTCAGGCCGTGGAATTTTTCCGGCAGCGGACGCAGTGCCTTGGTCAGCAGCTGGTAGCTTTCCATGTTGACGTACAGGTCGCCCTTGCCAGACAGGTGCAGAGTGCCTTCAACGCCGATGATGTCACCAATGTCCAGACCCACATAACGTTCTTTCAGATCGGCCTGAACGTCTTTGTCGGCATACACCTGAATGCGGCCGGACACGTCCTGCAGCACCAGGAAGGGGCCACGCTTGGCCATCACACGACCGGCAACGGCGGTCTTGAAGCCCAGGGCCTCCAGCTCTTCTTTGCTGTTGGCACCAAACTCGGCCTGAAGCTCAGCGGCCTTGTGTTTACGGCGGAAGGTGTTCGGGTGACCATTGGCCGGGCAGCTCTTGCGAACGTGGTCCAGCTTGGCACGACGTTCCGCAATCAGCTTGTTCTCGTCTTGAATGTGTTCAGTCATCGTCTCTTCTCGCAGTAAATTACAGCCCGGATTTGAGGCTTGCTTCAATAAACTTGTCCAGATCGCCGTCCAGCACCGATTGGGTGTTACGGGTCTCGACGCCGGTACGCAGATCCTTGATGCGGGAATCGTCCAGCACGTAGGAGCGGATTTGACTGCCCCAACCGATGTCGGACTTGGCATCTTCGGCCGCTTGCTTTTCGGCGTTCTGCTTTTGCAGTTCCAGTTCAAACAGCTTGGCTTTCAGCTGTTTCATGGCGGTGTCTTTGTTTTTGTGCTGAGAGCGGTCGTTCTGACACTGCACCACGGTGTTGGTGGGCAAGTGGGTGATACGTACCGCAGATTCAGTCCGGTTTACGTGCTGCCCACCGGCACCAGAGGCGCGGTAAACGTCGATACGCAGATCGGCCGGGTTGATATCAATCTCAATCGAATCATCGATTTCCGGATACACGAACACGGAGCAGAACGAGGTGTGACGACGGCCGCTGGAGTCGAATGGCGACTTACGCACCAGGCGGTGAACGCCGGTTTCAGTGCGCAGCCAGCCGTAGGCGTACTCGCCGGTGAACTTGATGGTGGCACTCTTGATGCCCGCCACGTCACCGTCTGATACTTCAATCAGCTCAGGTTTAAAATCGTGGGCCTCGCCCCAGCGCAGATACATACGCAACACCATGTCGGCCCAATCCTGAGCCTCGGTACCACCGGAGCCTGACTGAATGTCGAGATAGCAGTCAGAGGCGTCCTGCTGGCCGGAGAACATACGACGGAATTCAAGCTCTTCCAGGCGCTTTTCAAGGCCATCCAGCTCGGATTTGGCATCTTCGAAAGTGCCTTCGTCTTCTTCTTCGACCGCCAGCTCCAGCAGGCCTTCGACGTCCTCAAGACCTGTGTCCAGAGTGTCGATGGTCTTTACCACCAGCTCCAGGCTGGCGCGCTCTTTACCCAGATTCTGGGCACGCTCGGGTTCGTTCCATACATCAGAGCTTTCCAGCTCACGGGTCACTTCTTCCAGACGCTCTTTCTTGGCGTCGTAGTCAAAGATACCCCCTAAGGAGCGAAGTGCGATCGGCAAGCTCCTTGATTTTGTATTTAACCGGATTGATTTCAAACATGAGAGTCAACTTAAATCGATTGGATTAACGGAAAAATTAAACGGCGTATTCTAGCAAACTGACCGGATTGTTACCAGTTCAGACGTCCGGAAATCCGCGGCCATCCGGGTTATTTTTTATCAGCCTGCCAATATCGCCGAAACAGCACAAAACGCCGGGCGAAACAAAGCAAAGCGCCCTCTTCTGCACGCAGCGCCGTATCCGCAAGATAAAACTGCACCCAAATCAGCAGCTAATATTTATCACTGATTTTTATCGCCCCGCAGAGCAGGGGCTATACTTTGGCGATGGACGAAAAAAAACCAACATGCTGCTATCACGAAGATGAGGGATTCTCCTGCAGTGAGCCTGCAGGCCCAAGCGGCCTGTGCTACTGGCACGACCCCCGCATCACCAAAGATGGCCCGGACGATAAAGCCAAACTCGAAGCATACGCCCGCGGCGGTGGCATGCTCAGAGGCGTGCACCTGAAACGGGCCAATCTTGCCGGCATCGACCTTGTCAAACATCACTCCAAAACCGGCTACGACATGAGCCATGCCGAGCTGTACCGCGCCAATCTGCAGGGCGCGCACCTGTTTAATCTCAACCTCGAAAACGCCAGCCTGATGAAAGCGGATTTACGGGAGGCCAATATTCACTGCGCCAATTTGCTCAACACCAACCTGCTCGGGATCAAATGGTTTGGCGCCAAAATCGAAAACATCAGTACCGGCAAACTCATCAAACAGGAAAAGCTGGCAATGGAGGCCGAGAAAGTGGGCGAAATGGAAATCGCCATTGACTACTTTGAACAAGCCGAAGAAATCTACCGTGATTTACGTAAAGCCGCTGAACGCGAAGGATTATTTGCCATGGCAGGGCATTTTATTCAGAAAGAGCTCACCATGCGACGCCACCAGCTGCCCAAGTATTCAAAGGCACGCCTGGTATCAAAATTGGTTGACGTATTTTGCGGTTATGGCGAATCGCCAATGCGGGTCATCGGCTTTTCCATGATGCTCATTCTGATTTGTGCCGTGCTGTATTTCTTCACAGGTCTCAGCTACGGCGGCACTGAACACGTATTTCGGCCAGAAAACACCTTCAGCCGAAACTTTTACCTTTTTTTCAATTGCATATACTATTCAGTCGTCACCTTTACCACCCTTGGCTACGGCGACTTTACCCCCATAGGTTTTTCAAGGCTAATCGCCGCCATCGAAGCCTTCACCGGCAGTTTTACCATCGCCCTGTTTGTGGTGGTATTTGTGAAAAAAATGACCCGCTGACCCCTAGGTTGCTGACGCCACGCCAACTGTAATTCTGAGCGCAAATCGCGCGACCTGAGCCAATAACAAGGGCACACTCGGGTGCCTTTGTCCTGCCCGGCGCTTGTCACACCTTAAACTGCCCCACCAGCTGCGCCAACTGGCCGCCTTCGGTGGATACGGTGCGGCTCACGGCGCTCGCCTGCAGGCTCGATGCCAGCAGCGCATTCACTATCTCCTGAATGGCGTAAACGTTGCGGTTAATCTCTTCGGTTACTGAGCTTTGCTCGGTAGCCGCGGTGGCGATTTGGGTGCTCATGTCATTGATGGCGGTGACGGCGCTGGTGACCGCGCCAAGGCTGTCGGAAATCGCCTGGGAAGAAGCCACCGAGCGCTCACAGCTTTGCTGACTCTCATCCATGGTTTTTACCGCCGTGGCCACCAGCTTATGCAGCTCGGTGAGCATCTCATTGATTTCCAGGGTGCTGGCCTGAGTACGGCTGGCAAGGCTTCGTACCTCATCGGCGACTACCGCAAAACCACGGCCCTGTTCCCCGGCGCGGGCAGCCTCAATGGCGGCGTTAAGTGCCAGCAGATTGGTCTGCTCGGCAATACCGCCGATAACCGACAGTACCGAGTTGATTTTCTTCGATTGCTCACTGAGCGAGGTGATGTTTGCCGCCGCCTCGTTAACCTGCCGCATCAGGGTCGATATTTCCCTGACCGATGAATCGACACAGGCCTGAGCGCGGGCCACATCGTCGGTTGCGGCGTGGGTTGCCTCCGCCACCTGGGTAGTATTTTGCGCCACTTCGGCGGCGGTGGAGGACATCTGGGTAATCGCCGTCACCACCTGATCGGTTTCGTTGTTGTGATTGCCAAGCTGCAGCGCCATTTCGGAGGTTTGGCGGTCTATGTCGACAGCCGCCTGCTTCACCCGGGTGGTGGTGTCGGCCACATCGCGGATTATCCGCTGCAGCTTGTCAACAAACAGATTAAAGGCATTGCCAAGCTCGGCGATTTCATCCTGCCCTTTTACGTTAAGCCGCGAGCGCAAATCGCCGTCGCCACGGGCGATATCGTTCAGGCTGTCGACCATGCTGCGAATGGGCACCACCATGCGGTTGGAGGCAATAGTGATGGCAATCAGGGTCGCCAATGTCAGCAGGGACGACATCAGCAGGATCCCGAGTGCTTTATCGACCATGGCGCTGCTTGCCATGTCGCGATACCCATCCACCACAGCATCGATGTCGTCAATGTACACCCCGGTGCCGACCAGCGAATCGGTGCCGGGAATAGGCGCTGCGTAACTGATTTTTTCCACCAATCCTTCGACGCCGGGCTTGGCATGAAAGTAGCTGCTGAAATCGCCGCCACGGCGGGCCGAGTCAATCAGCCCCACCACAATTTTGGTGCCGCTCGGGTCGGTCATGCCGATAAGATTGGTGCCCTCCTGCTCGGGCTTGGCACCATGAAACACACTGAGGCCGGCGTAATCGTAAATAAAGAAATAACCGGCTGCGCCGAATTTAAGCTGCCGCAGCGCGCCGTTCACATCACCTTTATCGCCGAGTTGCCGCTGATACACTATGGTGGCGAGCGCCATGTCGGTTGCATCTTTAAGCTGCTGTTTTCGCTCGTTTACCAACTTGTCTTTAAACAGGGCAACTGAATCGTGCAGCGCCTGGCTTTCCAGTCGCCACGAATAGGCCATCACAGCCGTGAGGATAATTATCAAAGGAGCCAGCGACAGCAGCAGAAACTTGCTGCGCAGGCTGTAATTCGACATCGACATGGACATAACTTAACCCCCGTGGCAACCACAGCGCCTGACTGAACATTCCTGTTGCCAGCGCCAGCGATAACACCCGCTCGCCAATCCATAGCCCATCAAGAGAGTATAGTCCGGTCTGAACTTGGGCTTTAGCATGAATGAGGAATTCGCCCAGAGGGCAAAGCAGCAAAACACTTATCGGAGGGAATACCGCAGCCACAAATAAGACACGCGCTAACGCTATTCAGACATTTGCTCACGCAAATCCAGATAATCCACGCGGCTAAAGGGCACAAAGCCCGATGTGTTAACGGCGGAAGAAGTCGGAGTTAACGGCGGAAGAAGTCGAGCAGATGGGACAGCGCAGCCAGTACGTGCAAAATCAGCACGATAAAAAAGGCAGTAGCGACATCCTGATGCCAGCCGCGCCACCTGAGCGCCTCGGCAGAACCTTCTGCCAGATACCAGCCAAGGCCGGTCAGCGCGGCGGCGCACAGCAGCAGCGCGCTGAGGCCTTCAAGCAAACTGAAGAGGCCCGCACCGCCGCCTTTGGGCAGTTGTCCACGCAGCAAGCCCTTGATATCCGAACCTAATGCCGACTGTCTAAACGGGAAAAACTGCCCCGCCCTGCCGCCAGTCAGGCAGTAATAGAGTAGCAGCAGCGACAGCGGCACCAACAGCAGCCCTAAATACACATGGGTCAGTTCCCAGATGCTGGCATTTTCCCTAAGCCTGCGGGCCATCAGCAAAAACGGCGAGCTGCCAAGCACCAGCAGGGTTGGCAGCATAATCAGCAGATGGAGCCTTGGCAGCAGCCACTGCCAGGCGCGTGCCGCCTTGCCTTTGCGCTTGGCAATTTGGCTGGCAGAGCCTGAACTCAGTGGGCTTTGGGGCATAGTTTCTCCATGGTCGCCACTTCGCGGGCAAAGCTGTCGACCTTGTGCCAATCCGTGTATTCCACCTTGGTATTGGGATCGGTCGGCCCTTTGGTTATCCACATGATAAAGCGGATGATATGTCTATCCATGGCACTGTACCCCCGGTAATCAAGATTACCGCCAAACACTTGCAGCAGCTCAGGTCGCCAGGGTGATTTGCCCAAAAAATCCTGCATATAAGGATTGGTGGCCGGGGTATTTTTGGCGCTTTTGCGCGCCACCAGACTTACGGAGAAAAACGCGCCTGCCTTGGCTTTCAGCAGCTCAAGGTTTTGCTCGATATAGCTGTACACCGCACTGTTGTGTTTGCCGTGGCGAATGCTGGCGCCCAGCACCACCTTGTCATACTCGTCCAGCGGCGGCGCATCGGTCAGCGGCATGAGCGTGACATCATCGCCCTGCCTTTGGATTTCCTTGGCCATGCGTTCACAGATCTTGCGGGTCTGGCCATGGACAGTGGAAAAAAGGATCAGTGTTTTGCTCACGTTGCACCTGCCAACTTAACTTGGGATTCAAAGGCATATTAGGACAAAGTGCTGCAAAAATTGGTGAAATGGATCACGACCTCCCGGGTTAGCGGCCGGGGATTGCGCTAAATCCAAACTGTCTCACATTTGCGGCGCTATTTTCGGCGCCATCCACGGCCGAGCCGCCGATAGCCAAGCGCGCCACTTGGGGTTAACATGCTGAAACTCAGTTATTTCAATCACATTAACATGCTCACCATTTCAGACGCCAAACAGGCACGGCAACTGCTGCTGTGGATGACCTTTATCATGTCGATGGTGTTTGCCGTGTGGCAGGCGCTACTTAATAACTTTGTGATTGAAAAGGCCAATTTCAGCGGCGCCGAAATCGGATTGCTGCAGAGCCTGCGCGAAGTGCCGGGCTTTCTCGCCTTTACCGCCATATTCGTGCTGATTTTTATCCGCGAGCAGCGCTTTGCGCTGTTTTCTTTGCTGCTGATGAGCGTTGGCGTGGCTATCACCGGCTTTTTGCCAACCGTGCTCGGGCTCTATTTCACCACGGTGCTGATGTCAGTCGGGTTTCATTACTACGAGACTCTTAACCAGTCGCTCACGCTGCAATGGGTCGAAAAAGACGAAGCGGCGGCCTTTATGGGCACGGCGCTTTCGTGGAAGGCCGCCTCCGCGCTCGGTGGCTACGGCAGTATCTGGCTGCTGATGACGGTATTTAAGCTCGATTATGTGTGGGTGTATTTATTTATCGGCGGCCTTGGCTGCCTGATGACGCTCGCGCTGTGGCTGCACTTCCCGCATTTTGAAACCGGCGAAGTACAGCATAAAAAGGTGATTTTACGGCGCCGCTACTGGCTCTATTACCTGCTGACCTTCCTCTCCGGCGCCAGACGGCAAATCTTTGTGGTGTTTGCCGGTTTTATGATGGTGGAGAAGTTTCATTACAGCGTCAGTGAAATCACCGCGCTGTTCCTTATCAACTATGTGATTAACCTGCTGTTTGCCCCGGCCATCGGCCGCCTTATCGCCAGAGTCGGCGAGCGCAACGCCCTGTGCATCGAGTACCTTGGCCTGATTGGCGTGTTTGTCAGCTACGCCCTGGTAGAGAACGCCCACTTTGCCGCCGCGCTTTATGTGATTGACCATTTGCTGTTTGCCATGGCGATTGCCATGAAAACCTATTTCCAGAAAATCGCCGACCGCGCTGACATTGCGGCCAGCATGTCGGTGAGCTTTACTATCAATCACATAGCTGCGGTGGCCATTCCGGTGGTATTGGGGTATTTGTGGATTGAATCCAATGCGGCGGTATTTTACATCGGCGCGGCGCTGGCGGCGTGCTCGCTTCTGGCATCGCTCAACGTGCCCCGCGTGCCCGCCCCCGGCAACGAAGTTGCCTATGTGGGCGCCGTGAAGAGTGAACCATTAGAAGTAAAAACACCGTGAGTTCAAGGCACTGTGAGTTCAAAGCTCAGAGAATTGAAAGCACTGTGAATTCAAAGCACAGTAAAACATAGCGTCGCAATCAGTACGCGACAGTGACAATTAACTAAGTCGACAGAGCAAAACCGTCAGGACACTGTGCCAAGCCGCCAGGGCACAGCAAGGGAGCAAGCGCCGGATGAACGCCGAACAAGAAGCCGTAGTGATAGACAGCAGCACCAAAACCGACAGCGAAGTGTCGGCGCGGCGCAAGGCCCTGGTCATAGGCCGCATACTCGGCCTTGCCGGCGAAGGCGATTACAAGCCATCCAATGTGTCGGTGGCCGAGCGCGCCGCCTTTCGCTACCGAAAACTGCAGGCTCAGTATCAGGCCAACGTGGAAGCCATCTATGCCATGGCAATCAAGTACACGCCATCGGATGTGGTGGGCAGCGATCCGGACCCTGACTGGCTGTATCAATTTTTTGAAATGGCTGAAAAAATCCATAACAGGCGCATGCAGGAGCTGTGGGCTCGGATTCTGGCAAAAGAGCTGACCGAGCCGGGTAACTTCAGCCTGCGCACCCTGGAAACCCTCTGTCGCCTCACCTGGCGCGAGGCGCAAACCCTCGAAAAAGCGCTGGCGGTGGCGCTGACCATAGGCAACGATGGCAGGCTTAAGCTGCTGTCGGGCTACCGGCTAACCGGCGGTTTTGGGCAGTATTTTCGCAAATCGCCCACCACCGCCATGCCACTGTCGCAGTTTGGCCTGCCCTACTCGGCGCTGGTGATGTTGATGGATGCCGGCATACTGCACAGCAGCGAGTTTGAGACCGGCCTGCTGGATCCCAAACAGCGCTTTACCCTCACGCTGCAAAAGGGCGAACTCAGCCTGCAGCCCAAAAGCAGCCACCTGCTACTGAGTTACTATCGCTTCTCACCTGTGGGCGATGAACTCGCCCAGCTGGTCCGCCCCCAGGGCGACACCAACTTTGGCAATGTACTCAAGGGCCTGCTGGCAAAGGACTTTATCGTAAGTTAGTGGGCTTAATGGAGTGAGTTTAGCAGCTCGCCAATCATCCCAAGGCTTCTCCTGCATTCAAAGGCGCAAGCGACGCGATAACTTAGCCACGCGTTTAAGCCCGCCTGAAATGCTGCTATAGTGCGCGGTCTTTTTATACTGCGCTTTGTGCTGACGACTGATCCGGCAAACAACTCTTCTGGCAAATGAATCAGATAAGTTGCGCTGAGGATATGCTCAGCAAGGCCGGCAGAAAAAATTGCCCAGCGAACACCTCCTGAAAACCAATCCACCACTGCCGTTTATGAACAGAAAAAAGAAAATCAATCAAACCCTGATTGCCAAAGACAAAAAGAAAAAGGCCAAGCTGCATGGCAGCAACAAGCCAAAGTATATTTCCAAGGCTGAACGTGAGAAATTGGCACAAACCGATGCTGCAGATTTGGCTGGTTCAAAAGCGCACGCAGAGCACGAGCAAGCACCCGAGCAAACGGCTGCGCAGGATTGAGCCAAGTGCAGCGCAGGCTAGCCCTATCGGACATACGCTTTAAGCGGATTAGGCCAAAGAGCTGTGAGCCTTAAGCCCATAAAAGCAGGCCGCTTTAACAGCAGGAGCAAGGATACGCCATGACCAACAAGCCAGCCCTTTATGAAAAGCCAGCCCTTTATGCAAAGCCACCTGTGCTTCGAGGCCAGCGCATCCAGCTAAGAGCACTGGCGCAGCGCGATCTGCCCGCCTTCACCGCCTACCGCTGTCACCCCGATGTCGCCCGCTACCAAAGCTGGACTGATTATGATGCAGTGCGGGCACAGCAGCTGCTCGATAACCAGCAAAACAGCGACTTTGGCGCGCCGGACTCCTGGTTTCAGCTTGCCATCTGCGATACCAACGATGCCCTAATCGGCGATCTCGCTCTGCATTTTTTGGATAATAATCAATTGGAAATCGGCTTTACCCTGGCCCCTGCGCATCAGGGAAAAGGCTATGCTGCCGAAGCCGTGCGCTGCCTGCTCAGCTGGTTTTTTGAGGAAGACGGCAATAGCAGTTATGAGAATAGCAGCGTTGAAAAACCCAAAGGCCACCGGGTATCAGCCACTTGCGATACCGAAAACCACGCCAGTTATCAACTGCTCGAGCGCCTTGGCTTTCGCCGCGAAGCACACTTTGTAGAAAACATCTTCTTCAAAGGCGCTTGGGGTTCGGAATACCAATACGCCCTGCTCAGACGCGAATGGCAGGCAATGCAAGGCGGCAGCTAAGGCAAGACCGTTGAGATAAAAGCCAAAGGTCGAAAAATAGTACAGTCAAAAATAGGGCAGGCACATAGACACAATGTCATGCCTGCCCTGACTCCTTTTGCCCCTTACCTTTTGCCCCTTAGTTCTTTCGCACAATATGCCTGAGTGAATATCTGTAAGACACTTCATAAGATTATGGTGGCCATGTTTATTCTGTCTTCTCAGGGTAAAAACGTTGGGTAGTGTTTAGCGTTTGCTCCAATCCAACGTGTTTTGCACCGCCAATCAGTAGGATATGGTCATCAACTGTGACAGCGCCAAGACCATGCCTCGCGATTTCATGACCCTTTACTCGTTGCCACTGATTGCTTTTGAAATCAAACACCAGAATATCTTTATTGACGCCTTGTGCACTTTCACCACCAAATACATAAAGCTTGTCACCCAAAATGGCCGCTGCATGTCCGGCTCGGCCCTCAGGCATACTTGGCCCTTCCAGCCATCTATCCTCAGCAGGCAAATACTCAAGTAGGTCGTTAAACACCTTGCCATTAGTTTGTCGTCCGCCAATAACAAACCAACGCTCACCTAACTGTACCGTTGCCGCACTGTTTCTGGCACCGGGTAATGATGCCTTGCGAGTAAATTCAAAAGTCTGCGGATCAAATACCAAATGCACATCGACATCAGTACTGTGCTGCCATTGACCGTTTAACTCGCCCTTGGCACTACGCCCCCCCACCAGGTGCACTTTGTTATTGATAACCGCAGCTACGGTTTCACTTAACGGCATTGGCAGTGTCGCCACCGGGCGCCAACGGCTCCGTTCTTCATCAAGCATCAAGACATCATCTGAATTAAACCACTGCCCTTGTTGAGTTTGCACAAAGCCGCCAAAAGCGAATAGTCTCTCGCCCACCGCCTGCAAATAAGTATGATGCCGCCCTTCAGGTAAATCCGGTGCACTCGTCCACGCTCTATTGTCTTGTGACAAATAATGGACTTTTGCAGTCATATTTCCCTGCTGAGCCGGAAGTTCTGATGAAATTCCCCCTGCAATCCAAACTTCGTCACCTACCAGAGCTGGATAAATCTCTTGTATCGCTTCCGGCAGTAATAAAGTCTCGTGGGACTCTTCAGGTTCAGCCATCGTAATAGAGCTGACTATCAGTAAGGAGGAAGTCAGCAAGGAGGAAGCCAGCGAAGTAAATATGAGTAGAGGCCGACGCATAGATATCCTTTATCAATAACCAGTAAAAAATAACGCTTAGAGCCCCTTGGATTTCGGCCATAACCGCCACACCTTGGTTTAACCGTCATACCTGGGTTTAACCAGCACACCTTGGTTTAACCGCTACACCTTGGTTTAACCAACAGCGCCGTAAAACCTAACGCTCGCACATTTGCAAGAGGACATCCATAAGCCTTTCGCAGCAGGTTGCACGGAAATTTGTCCCGTTCTAAGCAGAAAAAGATAGAAAAAAAGTAAGAAAGTCATAGGGCTACAAAGGCAGCAAGCACATAGCAAAGTTCGATAAGGAGTGTTGTGGGTGTCCTGACACTTCATATATGTCCTGTCTTTTTTGCTCATTTCTTAAAAAAAGCAGCTTCTGAGATATCATCAGTATCAAACTCCACCGACTCCATCCCCCCACTACCGATATCATATCGAGATAAGCTAACCTGATTTTTCCCCAACGATTCAGAAACAATAATTCCAATAATGCTATTTCCAACAATCAACCTAGGAATGAAGTTTTCTGCTTTTATAATCATTCCCCCGCTAACAAAAAAGTATTTACCCCACTCTTTCCCTCTACAAACAATTCCATAATCTTTGGAAATTGCAACTGGAACACAGTAATCCAATTTTGCTATATAATTACTTACAGCTTTACCCTGTATTAATTTCAATACCTTTTGCTTGATGTCAAAATAGGCAATCCCTTCTTTTGAGGAAGTTGAGTTACCTCGCCCTATAGAAATAGGCAATTCCTCATGTATTCTTTCAGAACCATTTTCATCAACACATACAATCGAACTGCCTTCGCTATCAAGCAGGTCACGAGCAAAGCATAGGCTTCCATTTATGAATGATGGATATTTTCCATTAGAAATAAATGAAACTTTATTTTTACCTATCGAGTAACCGTATATTTCAGCCACATTTCCATGTTCAGGCTTAAAATAGCCAACTGAAAAAAAAACTTCTTCCCTGTTAGCAATTACGCCCAAAAAAGAATAATTGGGATGACTAGCCTTTAAATAACTTAAAAATTCGATCTTACCAACTTCATCAATTACACCACCATCCACTTCATACTCGTAGATACGCCCATCTCTTTTTAGAACAAAATAGTCTTCAGCCACAGCACTAAGCGATAAAAAAAGAGAGACAAAAATCAACATGAATTTCAACTGCACACCCTCACAATCCAGAAAAAAGCTTTCGGGCGGACGTAACAAACATCTGACAATTGTGAGTTGTCAAATTATAACTATTACCGTCCCACGGTATAGATGTACTAATCGGCATCCCTACAGAATCCAGCCCTATCACAGTTTGTGAACCAGGCATATTTGTAAGCATCGAGTATATATCAACTGCCCCATCAGCGACATACATGGGGGAAGAAAACAAATAATCTTTCACAGTCCAACCTTGGGAAAATGAGTTGAACGTTCCGGTTGTTGTATACCCTATTGTATGTAGGCTACCGACCTCATCAAACCAGAATATATCTTCATGTAAAACCTCTTGATCCATGGCATCTCTGTTGGGTTGCTGTGCCATTCCCGGTGTATGAGCCAATTTTCTTTTACCAGAGAATACCAAGGTCTTACCTTTTTCGTATCCCATTTTCTGCTTCAATTCATCTTCGCTGTCAGACCTTATTGTCGCTTTTCGTTTAGATAAAGCCGTTTCAGCATTGAACAATTGAATGAAAGCTCCTGTAACTGCACCATTCACAAACTTCCCTCCGGAAAGCTTTGAAGCAGTTCCCCCAATAACCCCAGCGACAACGACCCTCATCGGACGATAACTTGACTCACCACCACCAATCTGATTGATCAAGGGCTTAAATGCAATTAAAAGATAGGACAGGCACAACGCTTTACTCGCAGCGAGCACGAGGCAACACTCCCCATCGAAGCCGCTTTGGCTGTTGGGCTGAGGGAAACGGGCAAGCCGAGATAGGGATATCGAGGCAGTGACCGTCGAGCTTGGAGCGAGTCGGTCACGGTGCTCGTTTTCAGCCCATAAAGCCAAAGTGCTCGGCTTCGTCTGGGGTCGCTGGGGGATTGGATAAGGGGGCAAGTCGATACTGCCTCCGCGTGGCGTACAGAGCACTTCGGCTTCCGCTAAGCGACAGAAACTTTTCTGTCGCTTGCCTTTCAGGCACACTTTCGCCCTTTCCTCGGGTGTGGGGTGAAGCCCCACGACTTTGGTTGCTTGAAAAGCAACAGAGATTAAAACTATGTGGCGTTAGCCATCCCATCGAGTAGGAAGCAGGAAGTAGGAACAGTCTACTCAGCAATTACCAGCGAAGCACTCGGCTAACGATAAAGCCCCCTGATGCTCAATCAGGCCGGAATGTACCCACCACCAATCAAATAATCCACCAGCTTCGCCACCTGCGAATCCAGATCCCCCTCACTGGTATCAATCACCAATTCCGCACTTACAGGTGCCTCGTAAGGCGAGGAAATACCGGTAAAATCTTTAATCTCACCAGAGCGGGCCTTCTGGTAAAGGCCCTTCGGATCGCGGGATTCACACACATTGAGCGGTGTGGCTACGTGCACCTCGATAAACTCACCCTCGCCCACCAGTGAGCGTACCAGATCCCGCTCGGCGCGCTGGGGCGAAACAAAGGCCGAGAGGACCAAGAGCCCGGCGTCCAGCATCAGCTTGGCCACCTCGCCCACCCGGCGGATGTTTTCGCGTCTGTCGTCGAGGCTGAAGCCTAAATCGTTACACAGGCCGTGGCGCACATTGTCGCCATCGAGCAAATAAGAATGCAGGCCGCGACGATACAGCTCGGCTTCCAGAGCGCCAGCGAGGGTGCTCTTACCGGCACCGGAGAGGCCGGTAAACCAGAGGATGGCGCCGCGATGGCCTTTTTGCTCGGCGCGCTCGCTGCGGGTAATGGCGTGTTGATGCCAGACGATATGGTTCATGGGTGCTCCTTCCTCTGTTATCACGGCTTACAGGCGGTGAAACGGGAACAATAACGGAATTAGGGTCAGCACCGCCAGACTGTAGGCCAGCGCCATCGGCAAGCCGACGCCCACATATTGTTTCAGGCGATAATTGCCGACTGTGAATACCAGCAGGTTGGTCTGGTAGCCCCAGGGGCTGATAAAACTGGCACTGGCACCAAACAGCACCGCCATGATAAAGGGCATGGGGTCGATGCCAAGGCCCTGCGCCAGACTGATGGCGATGGGGCACACCAGCGCGGCAGCGGCGTTGTTGGACATAAGCTCAGTGAGCAGCAAGGTAAGCAGATACACGCCCGCCAGCACCAGCACCAGATGCACACCGCTGAAACCGCTGGAGAGTGCATCGGCCAAAAGCTTGGAGATGCCGCTGTTGCTCATGGCTTCCGACAGCGCCAGCGCGCCGCCGACAATCAGCACTATATCAATCGGGAAGCGGCGCTTAAGCTCAGACAGGGTCACCACCTGAGTAAACAACAGCCCCGCCACAAACAGGGTCAGACCCTTAAGGAGCGGCAGCACGTTGAACATGGCAAGGCCAATCACAGCCGCAAAGGAGGCCAGCACCCAGGCGCTGCGCGCCGGAGTCAGGCGGGTGGAGGAATCCACGCCGTTGACGAGCAAAAATTCTTTATCGAGCCGCTGTGAGGCATCACCAAAGCCCTTGCCCGGTACCAGCAGCAGCGCGTCACCGGCCTGCAGTTCGATGGTGCCAAGACCGCCGCGCAAACGCTCGTGACCACGGCGCACCGCTACCACCACCGCATCGAAGCGCTCACGGAACTGGGCGTCTTTCAAGCTTACGCCGTTCAGGCTGGATGAGTGGCTGATAATAGCTTCGGCAAGACTTTGGCCATTCATGGTGTGGTGACCATAGAGGGTCAGGCCGTCGATTTCCTGCAGCACTGCCACCGACTCCATGTCGCCGGCAAACAGCAGTACATCGCCTTGCTGAATGACTTCTTCCGGCGTAACCGGAATGATGGTGGTCTTTTCGCCATCAATCACCCGTTGGATTTCAGCCAGATACAGCTTACGCAGATGACGAAGGCCGGCATCGCTGACCGTCTTGCCAATCAGAATTGAGCCCTTGGCGATACGCGCCTCAAGGAAGTACGGCAGGTCGTCTACGTTTTCGGCTTTTTCGGTCACCGGCAGCTTGTCGGCAATCAGCCACAGCATCAGCATGCCCGAGGCAACAACACCTAAAGCCACACCGGTGGTAGAGAAAAACTCAAGCAGCGGCAGACCGGCTTTGTCGAGGAAACTGTTCACCACCAGGTTGGTGGAGGTGCCAATCAGGGTCAGGGTGCCGCCGAAGGTGGCCGCAAAGGCCATGGGCAGCATCAGCTTGGAGGGCGCATAACGCTGGTTGCGTTTGATGGCACCAATCAGGCTCGCCACCACCGCGGTGTTGGCGGTAAAGGATGACAGCACAGAGGTGGAAAACCACAGCTTGGTGAGTACGGTACGCAGGCCGCCACGGCTAAGCTGCACGCCAACCCAGCTGATAAGGCGGGTCTTTTCCAGCGCCACAGACGCGAGCAGCAACAGCACCAGCGTCAGCAAGGAGGAGTCGGTGAAAGATGCCGACAACTCATTGAGACTTAAAAGGTTAGTCACATAGGATAGCAGCGCCACAGCGGCAAACACCCATGACGCCGGCACCCGGGTACAGGTGAGCATGCCAACCAAGGTCAGCAGCATACCTATTACCCAATATTGCTCTAGCGTCATAGTGTCTATCCTTTCAATCAGTTAATGAGCGGGCGCGGGGCCCGCTTTTGGGTTTCAGCGTTTGCTGATATCCAGCGCCTGCCAATGTGGAAAGTGCTTACGGATAAGGGCATTGAGCTCAAGCTCAAACTCGCTGAAGTCAGTGGCCTTGTGCTCGGCTTCGAGGGCACTCTCCACCAGACCGGCACCGACAGTGATGTTGCTGATGCGGTCGATAAAGATAAAACCACCTGTGTCGCGGTTATCCTGATACGCATCGAACACCACGGCTTCGTCGAGCTCCAGCTCCACCAGCGCAATGCCGTTCAGTGGCAGCTCGGTGGCCTTGTCTTCGGCGAGGGTGTTCACATCTATGCTGTGAATGATGTGACGCACAGTGCCGGGCACCTTCTTGGTGGCAAGCTTGATGTTGTACTGTTTGCCCGGAGTCAGCGGCTGCTCGTGCATCCACACCACCTTGGCGAGCAAGCGGTTGGACACGGTGACATCGCTCGATACCGGCACAATCACGTCGCCACGGCTGATGTCGATTTCATCTTTGAGGGTCAGGGTTACCGCCTGACCTGCAAAGGCCTCGTCGAGGTTGCCGCTGAAGGTGACTATGCTGTCGATCACCGAGGTCTTGCCCGATGGCAGCGCCTTGATGGCATCGCCCACCTTGAAGTTGCCGCTGGCGATGGTGCCGGCAAAACCACGGAAATCCAGGTTCGGGCGGCTCACGTACTGCACCGGCAGACGGGCTTCAAACTCACGGTTGGCACCGGTTACCGGAGCACTTTCGAGGATAGACAGCAGGGTCTCGCCGCTGTACCAGGGGCTTTCCTCGGAGCGGCTGACCACGTTGTCGCCACGCAGGGCTGACAGCGGCACAAACTTGATGTCCGGCACCTTGAGCTGCTCGGCAAAGGCGAGATAGTCGCGTTTGATTTCTTCAAAACGCGCTTCATCGAAGCCCAGCAGATCCATCTTGTTCACCGCCACCACAAACTGCTTGATGCCGAGCAGTGAGCAGATAAAGCTGTGACGACGGGTCTGGGTCTGCACGCCGTAGCGGGCATCCACCAGTATGATGGCGAGGTCGCAGTTGGACGCGCCGGTAGCCATGTTGCGGGTGTACTGCTCGTGGCCGGGGGTGTCGGCGATGATGAATTTGCGCTTCTCGGTAGAGAAATAGCGGTAGGCCACATCGATGGTGATGCCCTGCTCGCGCTCGGCCTGCAGGCCGTCTACCAGCAGTGCCAAATCAATCGCTTCGCCTGTGGTGCCGTGCACCTTGGAGTCTTTCGACAGGGCGGCGAGCTGATCTTCATAAATCTGGGCGCTGTCGTGCAGCAGACGACCAATCAGAGTCGATTTACCATCGTCCACCGAGCCACAGGTCAGAAACTTGAGCAGCGACTTGTGCTGTTGTCTTTCCAGATACTCTTCGATACCCAGATCTTTAACTTGCTGTGCAATAGACATCAGAAATACCCCTCGCGCTTTTTCTTTTCCATGGAACCGGAAGAATCGTGGTCAATCACCCTGCCCTGACGCTCACTGGAGCGGGACAACAGCATCTCTTCGATGATGCCGGTGAGTGTGGTGGCGCTGGATTCAATCGCGCCGGTGAGCGGATAACAGCCCAGGGTGCGGAAACGCACCAGCTTCTGCTCGGGCACTTCGCCCTCGTTCAGCGGCATACGGTCATCATCGACCATGATCAGGGTGCCGTTACGCTCAACCACAGGACGGTAGTCGGCAAAGTACAGCGGTACTATGTCGATGTTTTCCTGATAGATGTATTGCCAGATATCCAGTTCGGTCCAGTTGGACAGCGGGAATACACGGATGCTCTCGCCCTTGTTTACCTGGCCGTTGTAGGTGTGCCACAGCTCAGGGCGCTGGTTTTTCGGATCCCAGCGGTGCTTGCTGTCGCGGAACGAATACACACGCTCCTTGGCGCGGGACTTCTCTTCGTCGCGGCGGGCGCCGCCGAAGGCCGCATCAAAGCCGTACTTGTTCAGCGCCTGCTTCAGACCCTCGGTCTTCATCACGTCGGTGTGCTTGGATGAACCAAAAGTGAACGGGTTCATGCCCATGGCAAGACCTTCAGGGTTCTTGTGCACCAGCAGATCGAAACCGTACTTCACCGCCGCTTCGTCGCGGAATTTGATCATCTCGCGGAATTTCCAGTCGGTATCCACGTGCAGCAGCGGGAAAGGGATCTTGCCCGGATAAAACGCCTTACGTGCCAGATGCAGCAGCACAGACGAATCCTTGCCGATGGAGTACAGCATCACGGGGTTGTCGAATTCCGCCGCGACTTCACGGAAGATCTGGATGCTTTCCGCTTCCAGTTGCTCAAGGTGACTTAACACAGGCCCTGACATCTTGTTTCTCCGAGTTACTAATGGGTTAACCGCGTTAGCAGTATTAAATTGAGTTCTGTTTGGCTGCCGGGGTACTGGCAGCCGCTGGCTCGAACCAGCTCAGGGAAGCGGCAAGACTCACCACTTCACCGATAATCATCAGCGCGGGCATCACTACCCGCTCGTCTTTTGCCAGGGATTCAAGCTCGCCCAGGGTGCCGACAATCCGCTGCTGCTGGGCTGTGGTCGCCTTGGAGACGATGGCCACCGGGGTGTCGGCGCCGCGGCCATGGCTAATCAGCTCACGCTGGATAAGTCCGGCGTTGAGAATGCCCATATACACCACCAGGGTGTTGGCGGGATTGGCGTAGCCCTGCCAGTTCATCGGGCGGCTTTCCAGCTGGCAGTGGCCGGTAATAAAGGTCACGCCCTGGGCAAAGTCCCTGTGGGTCAGCGGAATACCGGCATAGGCCGAGGTACCACTGGCGGCAGTAATGCCGGGCACAACTTCAAATTCCACCCCGGCTTCCACCAGAGTTTGCAGCTCTTCACCGCCACGACCGAAGATAAAAGGGTCGCCGCCTTTGAGGCGCACCACGCGCTTGCGGGTGTAGGCCTTGGTGACCAGCAGTTGGTTGATTTCTTCCTGGCGGGCGCTGTGGGCGCCGGCCCGTTTGCCCACGGCAATTTTTTCAGCCTGCTCAGGAATGAGGGCGAGGATGTCATCGCTGACCAGCGCGTCGTACAATACGGCATCAGCTGTTGAGAGCACGCGGGCAGCCTTCAGGGTCAACAGCTCCACATCACCTGGACCTGCACCCACTAAAAAGACTTTGCCCTTGGGTCCCTGACCCGGCAGCGTTACCACATCCATACACACCCCCATTTCACAGTTGCCAGCAAATATAGCCGCCCTTATATTCCATAATAAATAGAAAATAATTTGTTTTTATAACCAAAAGAAATATAGAGCCGTGATCCAGCCCGCAAATCGGCCAAAGACAGGATCCGGATTGGTGATGGTGGGTAAAATCGGCGCTGGGATTAGGAAAAACAGCCGGTTAGCACAAATTTGGCGACCCTGGGGTGACGAGACCGCAAACTAAGTTATTGCAAAAAGATCTATCAGTTTTGCCGCTGACAAACGCTCAAAAGCGCGGCAATGAAACGTGATGCGCTGTTACCCTGTCAAAGTCATGGACTATAATGCTCAATCCCAATATCTTGGTATCGGCTTTTCAATCAATGGCTTGTTTTAAAACCACATGACAGCGCATTCCACAGGCAACGCCGATAGCAACCTCGCCCATGTCGAGGCGATTCTGGCGGTGCTGGTCATCATCATTACGCTCAGCGCCATGCGCCTCAGTTTATTTCTGTGGCCGGAAGAGGCGCGCGCCAGCGTGCTCACGGCGCGGGAGATGCGTCAGGACCTGTATTTACTTCGGCGCGAGCTTGACGCCCACTCAGCCTTTCTGACCCTGGATGAAGCGAGCAAGTCGGCCCAGATTGATGCGTACATTAAGGCGATGGCAAGCCGCTATCCGGATCAAATCCCATCGACAATCTTTGGCGCCGAAGTACTGAAGATAATGAATATCCTGCAGGACCCCGGCACAGGTACTGGCCCCGAAGCCGAGTTTGGTCAGCGGCTGCCGATAGTGCCGCGGGCGCTGGATGACCGCTGGCTGGCGCTGGATGACTCCCTTAACGCCTGGGATGAAGACCATCCCTTTATCAGTCACATAGACGATGTGCCCCTGAGCCGCTGGCAGGAGGCCACCCAGGCCTTTTTGCCGGGCAGCAGCAAATACAGCCTGACCAGTCAGGCCCAGTGGCTCAGACGGATTGCACTGCTGCGCCATGAACTTGGCCTCAGCGCCAAACCCAGTGTCACCCTGACCCTGACCAGCCTTGAAGGTCAGGTGCGTCGGGTAACGCTGCAGCTGTTACCGGACGAGCCGCCCGTCACCGAAAACCTTTTTTCCATCAAGCCCCTTGGTGAAAAGGCCAATCTAATCACCCTCACCAATATCGATGAAATTGAGCATAACCGCAGCCATCAAAAGCAATTTCAGCAGGCCATGGCCGCCGATCTGCTGGTGCTTGACCTGCGCGCCGCCCAGGGCGAGAGTCCGGCGCTGCTGACCATACTCGGCGCCTACGCCGACTCGGACGACCCGCTTATCGGTTTTGCCCGCTACCGCGCCTCAGCAAGCAAGCGCAACGACTACCTCGGCACCGACGCATACCGTGCCGCAGACTCGGGCCCAACCCTGGCAGGGGACGATGCCCATGTCCGCTTTGGCCAGTGGTTTGTCCGCAGCCAGCCAAAGGGCCCCAAGGTCACAGGCCGCTTGGCGGTGATTGCAGGCCCCGGCTGTCGGCAGGAATGTGAATGGATAGTCCACAGCGCCAAGCAATGGCAACGGGCCATTATCATAGGTGAAGACACCATGGGCGACCTTGGCAAGCTGCACCGCCTGCGTCTGCCGAATCTTAAGCAGGAGTTTTTCTTTTCAAGCTCCCTCGCCTACGCCCGTGATGGCAGCCTGATTTCCGGTGCCGGCACCAGCCCCGATATCTGGGTGCCGGGCCAGGAAGCCTTCGATGCCGAGGGGCTGCTGGCGCTGATTGGTGAATTGCCAAGCTCAGACGGCGCTTTGGAAGCCAAGACTCAAGACTCCGATGAAAACGCCGCTGCCCAGGAAGCCGCAAGTGACACGTCGCCAGCCGCCAGTGCAAATACGGCCCAGCGCTGAGAAACCAGCCACTGAGATGCAGGCCGCCACTAACGTTCTTCAGTACTGACCTTCACTACCGATAAAAGCGCCTGACTTTTCCCCGCCAAACCGGTAAAAAAGTCGCAAAAAAAGCGCCGCTATTGCGGCGCTTTTTCACGCTTTCTGCCCCAACCTGAACCGGCTTAGGGCTTCATCACAAAGCCAGAGCGGAACACTGGCCCCTGGGCATTGACGTCAACTGCCATCTGGATCTTCATGTTGAAGTTTTCCATGCCACTCAGCTCAGGCGGCACTTCTTCACCAGAGGCTTCGAGCAGTGTCATCAGCGGGCCCATCATGCGGCCATAGTCGGCCGACATGCCGTACAGACCGTTGGCGCTGAGCTTTTCAGACGACAGCGCATCGGCAGCCTTTTTACCGCCTTCACCGCTGTACACCACCATATGCTGGCCGCGCAGGCCAAGCTTGGCACTGACACCAAACTCAGGCGGAATGAAACCGGACAGGTCTACATCTTCACCGGCCTTGAGTTCAATCTGGCCCAGCACGGGCGCAAAGGGCTTAACCATGTTAAACAGCAGCGCCGGATCTTCGGCAGAGAGGCTTATCAGGGCATCGAGCTTGTTCAGCTTTGGCTCGTCATCCACCACCTCAAGCTGATAGTCAATCAGGGCAGCGGCAATGCCTTTAACGCCATCGGCCATACCGGTTGCCATGCCCAGCATCGCCGGATTCAGCTCAGACAGCTGCGCCTGTAATTCGGCCAGCGGCTGACACTGCAGCTTGGGCTGCATGGCATCATTCCAGACTTTGGTCAGCGACGGCGCGAGCTCAGACACATCCAGCCCCAGCCCCATGGCAATCACGCTGTTTTGCGGATTGGTGGTGTAAGAAGGCAGGAAGCCGCGCATTTTCTCAAGCGCCGCTAATACCACGGCGTTCTTGGTTTCGACTACCAGTTTCATGTCCATGCTGGTTTGCTGACTGTCGACTTTCAGCGTCGTTAAACCGGCTACAGTGCGCGGCCAGTTGGCGGCGATGGCATTAAGCTCGGTCTGACACTCGGCGGTGCGGATTGCCTGGAACGGATCTTCACCTTCCTCGGCCACCAGGGCGCTGAGCTGCTTGCCCAGCTGGTTGTCGCCGCTCACGACGGCACGGACCAGTTCCTGATGGTTGATAAAGCTGATGCTGTCTTCAAGGAAACCGTGGGTCTTGATGATGTCGGCGATTTGACTGGTGGCCGAAATTGGGTTGGCAACCTTGGTCACACCCAGCGCATGCTCAAGCAAGGCGGCATCCTGCATCGAGGTGTTAAGACTGACGCTGACCATGCCTTCACGCTCAGCAACAACGAGCTCTATCTTCGTCGCATCGGCGCCTGGCTCACCCAGGGTGTAAGCCCGGTAACTCTGGCCCGCAACCGTGCCCACACTGTGCTTAAAGCCACTGAAGGTTTCGGCTTCATCCAAAAGCGCCCAGAAAGCGGCTGCGTTGGCCACTTCCATGCGGGCAACCGGCAAGGCACCGAGGGTATAGAAATAACCGCGCGGCTGCTCACTCAGACCAAAACGCTTGATAAGAGCGTCGGGATCCTTAAGCCCATCCAGATACGCCTTATACAGGAAGGCGCCAAAGCGGATGGCAGGCTCAGAGGTATCGGCGAGCATTTCAGCAAGCACAGGGTCTTCTGCCATCATCGCCGTATTGGCGGCGGTGGCTTTCAGATAATCCTTCAGCGGGAACGGCTTCAGCTGGGCTGAAAACAGTGGTGTGTCGGCGGGAATATAATCGAGGGCCGGGTTACTCAAGGCGTTTTGGCCTTGCTGCTGGCTGTACCAATAACCCCCTGCCCCTGCGGCAAGGATTGCCACGGCTAGCGCAAGTTTCTTCATGGGAAGACTCCATTCTTTTAAGGTAAACAAATTTGAGGCGGGCACCCGGTTCCTGATAGGCACCCAATGTCTTGTGAGACAGGGGCTTAATCTAGCACAAGCGCATGACAAAGGCGATTTGCGGTTCAGTAAATGGTGCAGGGGATTTACTGAGCCAATTTTGGCGCTGCGGATGTGGGACTTAGGAAAAAGGCAGAAAGTAAAACCCCGGATAGCCCAGAAGGAGAAGTGGGGCTACCCGGGGGAAAGTGTGATTGTCAGGCGCCAGCAAGCCAATCAAGGAGATTCGGCCACACGGCCAGGTCTGAAGCTCTGTGGCGGGCAACGAACGAAGCTCAAATTAAGCTCCAACTATCCGTGACAACAGCCCGGCGGCGAACTTAAAACCATCTACGGGAACTTCAAACTATAGCGCAAATATTATCACTGTGAACAAAGCTGTGAGTAAAAATGTACAAAAGTTGTAACCAACAATGAAATCAATAAATTTTAACATTTAAAATCATTACTTTAGATATAACACCCCATGTTGACATTTTTATCCACAAAAATTTTATTTGAACAGAAAAGTCAGCAGCAATAAACGCCGCTTAAGCTGAAAACCAGAAAAACCAACCGCCATAAAACGTAAAAAGGGCTGCCGCAGCAGCCCTTTAGGTCACAGCCAAGATCAGAAGTTGTAGTTGATCCGGCCGTAGTAGTAACCGCCGTTAAAGCCGTATGGCGAAGTCACAGGGTATGCGGCACCGGCCACGCCAGCCCATGGGTTGTCGTCAGGATAGGTATCCAGCAGGTTCTGCGCGCCCACCGCAATGCTCCAGTTATCATTGAAGTCATAACCAAGCTCGGCATCAAAGGTCACGGTGGAGCCGTTGAAAATCGGCAGCTCGCCTTCTGAGTCCAGGTGATCTTCGTAGAACTTACCGTAGTAGTTCATCCGCAGCATGGAGCGCATATTGGCGCTGAGTTCCTGGGTCCAGGTCAGGGTGCCCTTGTGCTGTGGCAGACCTTCTTCCAGAATTTTTACCCGCGCTTCGGTGATGTTATCGGGGTTGTAGCTGTCTACCTGGGTTTCGGTCCAGTTGTAAGCCAGTGCAAAGTTGCCGCCATCGAGCCAGGAAGGCGCATAGCTTGCCACCAAATCCACCCCCTGAGTTGTGGTGTCGAAGTCGTTGGTGAAATACAGCACTGTGCTGTAGCTGTTGGCATCGAGCACGCCCTGAGCTATCAGCGCATCCTTATCTTCCTGGGTCAGCTCCTGATTCGAGCTCTGGGTAATACGGTCTTCCAGAGTGATGTGGAAGTAATCGGCTGTCAGGAAGAACTCGCCCACAGTTGCCACGGCACCGAAGGACAGGTTGACTGAGGTTTCTGGCTCAAGGGCAGTACCACCCTTTTGCACCGAAATCGGGTTGGTTGGCGGCAGCGTTGCCTGATCTTCAAGCTGACCACCGGAGTAAGCTGTGGTCACGTTGCGCACGTTGCTCTGGCCCACAGTCGGAGCGCGGAAACCCGTGCTGGCGGCAGCGCGCAGCGAGAAGTCATCGGTAACGCTATACATTGAGCTCAGCTTCCAGTTGGTGGTTGAGCCGAAGTCATCGTAATACTCGTAACGCAGCGCGCCGGTCACCAGCCAGTTGTCGGTCAGGTCGTGCTCGGCATCAAAGTAGGCGGCGTAGTTATTGCGACTCCATGAACCGGCATCCTGTGGCTTGAAGCCCGGGAAGCCGTTGGAGCCGATACCAAAGCCCTGGGTGTACAGCGGGCCAATCTCGAAGGATGCGGCATCACCGTTATAGATTTCAAAGTTTTCGTTGCGGAACTCAAGACCCGAGGCAAAGCTCCAGTCATCCACTTCAAAGTAACTGAAGTCCAGCGAAGCGCCGCGCTCAAGCTGCACATAACGGCCGGGTTTAAAATCGTTGGGCGAATCAGGTCCCAGTGACGCGTTAACTGTGTTCTTGATATAGAAATCGGCATCGCTCTTACCGTAGCTCACGCCGAAGTCATAGTTCAGGTTGTTGTCCATGGTGCCCTTTACACCGGCGCTCAGGGAGGTGTCTTCAATCACACCGCCAAAGCGAGGGGTAAAGCCGCCGGGGAACATCTCATTGAATACGAAGCAGTTGGGATCATTTTTCACCTGCGCCAACGCATCCGGATCGGGCTTGTTGTCGACTATCTTAATCACAGGGCAGTTACCGGACATATCACCGGTTAAATCGCCCACCAGCAGGGTTTCACCGTCATCGTTGCTGTACACACCGCCACGGTTGTTGGGGTTACGGAAATAGAAACCGCCTTCCACATCGCGACGAGCCCAGTTACCGAACATATAAGCGCTCTGGTTGGCGCTCAGATCCAGACCTGAGTTAAAGAAAAGCTTAAAGTCGTCCTTGGTTTCCGGTGCACCCCAGATTTGCGCCGGATTGGCGACGGCGCTGTTGCCGGCCGCAATCAGGTCGGCGGCATCGTCGCGCTGCACGCTGCGACTGGTGGAATCAGCGGTCTTGTACTCACCACTTACGTTAAAAAAGCCGTTTTCAGTCAGCGGCATACCTATGTTGGCCGCCACCATGGGGCTGGAGCCGTCACCCTCATAAAACTCGCCATAGCGGGCTTCGATGGTGCCGCCTTCGGCATTGTCTTTAAGCTGGAAGTTAACCACGCCGGCGATGGCGTCGGAGCCGTACTGGGCGGCCGCGCCGTCACGCAGCACTTCGACCTGCTTCAGGGCAACAGCCGGGATCACCGAAATATCCGGACCCTGGGCACCGTTGGACACGCCGCCGCCGAGGAATGAAATCACCGCCGCGCGGTGGCGGCGCTTACCGTTAACCAACACCAAAGTATGATCAGGCGCCAAGCCGCGCATGTTGGCCGGACGAACCAGGGTCGCCGCGTCGGAAATCGGCTGGGTGTTGACGTTATAAGAAGGCACGACCTTGCCGAGCAGATCGTTCATGTCGGTGGTGCCGTTTTTGGTGAATTCTTCGTTGTCGATAATATCAACCGGCACAGGTGATTCGCCCACAGAGCGCGGCGCCGCGCGCGAGCCAACCACAGCAATTTTTTCAATGTTGTCAGAAGCCTGAGCTTCGGCCTGCGCCTCTGCTTCTGCGGCAACGGCACCAGCGCTCACCCCGGCCATGGCCAATGTAATGGCAAGGCTTAATGAACTTAAGCCAAAGGTCTTTTTGTCATGGAAAGTCATCATCAATGTTCTCAGTTATTTTATTTGTTTTCGCTCTGCCGAGGGTCAGAAAGGTCCGGCAAAGTCAGGAAAAGGGTTTCCTTTCGACACATTTCTATAACACTTTCGTTTTGACTGACAACAACCTTTTTACATCTTTAAATTTACATTTGAGCAACCATTTCAATATCAACAACTTAGTGAACAATATTTTTTACACCGCATTGTATGCGCTATAAAAGAAATTTAGGACATAAAATCAACACCCTAAAAGGGTTCGACACTTTTGGACAGTTGACCCTGCCAGCGTATTGGCCCTAAGCTGACTATCTTATGGCAAGCGACCTTGCACACAGGAATCACCATGACTAAAAACAATAATAATCAGCTGGATATAAGTGAATACACCTCCCTCACCGACCTGTTTCAGCAGGCCTGCGAGCGCTACCGAGACCGGCCCGCATTCGCCTGCCTCGGTAAAAGCCACAGCTTTGGTGAGATAAACACCCTGTCAGATCAGTTTGCCGCTTATTTAACCCATCACTGCCATTTGTCCCCCGGTGACCGGATTGCCATCCAACTGCCCAATCTGACTCAGTTTGTGATTGCCGCCTACGGCGCCCTCAAGGCTGGCCTGGTGCTGGTCAATACCAACCCGCTTTATACCGAGCGCGAGCTTATCCATCAGTTTAAAGATGCGGGAGCCAAGGTGCTGGTCGTGCTGTCGGACTTGCTGCCAACCCTCGCCAAGGTGGTGGCCGAAACGCCGATTGAGCAAGTGATATCCACCCATGCCCTTGATTTGATTGCGCCGCAAATTCAGCCCAAAACCGGCCTTAAAAACATCGAGTTTTTAAAGGCGCTTGCCCTTGGCGCCGAGCATCTTGGGCCCAATACGCCCTTTAGCCCCATGCCGGCAAGCCACAGCACCCTGGCGGCGCTGCAATACACAGGCGGCACTACGGGGCTTTCCAAGGGGGCGATGCTGAGCCACGGCAACCTGATTGCCAATGCGCTGCAATGCCGCGACCGGCTGCAGGATGTCATCACCCCGGGCGAAGATATTTTTGTGGCGCCGCTGCCCATCTACCATATCTATGCCTTTTTGGTGAATCTGGTGCTCTATGTTGAGCGCGGTGGCTGCTCTGTGCTTATCCCCAATCCGCGCGACATACCGGCGCTGATAAAGGCCTTAAGCCAATATTCCTTTACCGGTTTTGCCGGACTCAACACGCTTTTTGTGGCCCTGTGCCATCAAAGTGAGTTCAAGGCGCTGGACTTCAGTAAACTTAAACTCACGATTTCAGGCGGCACCGCGCTGACCGAAGCGGCGTCAAACCTATGGCAGCAAACCACAGGCTGCACCATCAGTGAAGGCTATGGTTTGTCTGAAACCTCACCCGTGGTGACCTTAAACCAGCCGCGCCACGAGCGCCTTGGCACCATAGGCAAGCCCGTGCTTGGCACCGAAGTGCGCATTCTTAACGAGGATGAGGCCGAAGTGGCCATGGGCGATGCTGGCGAGCTTGCGGTGCGCGGCCCGCAGGTAATGGCGGGTTACTGGCAGCAAGCCGCTGAAACCGAGCGGGTATTCACCAAAGACGGTTTTTTCAAAACCGGCGATATCGCCATTGCCGAGCCGGACGGCTGCTACCGTATCGTCGACAGGAAGAAAGACATGGTGCTGGTATCTGGCTTTAACGTGTACCCCAACGAGGTGGAAAACGTGCTGGCAAGCCACGCTCTGGTGCTTGAGTGCGCCGTGATTGGTGTGCCCGATGAGCGCAGCGGCGAAGCGGTCAAAGCGGTGATAGTTCTTAAAGGCGATAGCAATCAGGAGGAGGCCAGAGCCGCGATTATGGCTCACTGCGCGGCCAATCTTGCCGGTTATAAACAGCCGAAAATCATCGAATTTGTCGATGCGCTGCCAAAAAGTACCGTCGGAAAAATTCTGCGCCGGGCACTTAGAAGCTAATCATCGCTGTTCATTCAAGACCAAAACACCTCGCCCGGCGAGGTGTTTTGCATCAACATCAACATCAGCATCCACATCAGCATCAGCGGCTGGCTAAACCGACAGGCCCCACACTTCATGGGTTTCACGCGCAAGTTGCTCCCGAAAATCCGGATGGGCGATATCAATCAGTGAACGAGCCCGCTCGCGAATGGATTTGCCGCGCATATAGGCCACGCCGTATTCGGTAACTATATAGTGCACATGGGCGCGGGTAGTAACCACGCCCGCCCCCGGCGACAGCACGGTACTGATGCGCGACAGCTTGCCGCCACAGGCTGTGCTTGGCATGGCGATAACCGAGCGGCCGCCTTCCGACAGCCCGGCGCCGCGGATAAAGTCCATCTGGCCGCCAACCCCCGAGTAAATGCGGGTGCCAATGGAGTCGGCGCACACCTGGCCACTCACATCCACCTGCAGCGCCGAGTTTATCGCCATCACCTGCGGGTTGCGGCGGATAATGGCGGTGTCGTTCACCTGCTCAATATCGAGAAACGCCACCTGCGGGTTATCGTCGACAAAATCGTACAGCCGGCGACTGCCAAGGGCGAAGCCGGTCACCAGCTTGCCCGGATGAAACAGCTTGCGGCTGTTATCCACCACGCCGCGCTCCACCAGATTCAGAATACCGTCGGAAAAAAGCTCAGTATGCACTCCAAGATGCTGATGATTACCAAGGCAGCCAAGCACCGCATCGGGAATGCCGCCAATACCCATCTGCAAGCAGTCGCCGTCGCGCACCAGCGCCGCCACATTGCGGCCAATGGCCTGACTCACGCTGTCGGTGGTGGCAAGCGCATGCTCAGGCAGAACCATCGGCGCCTCAAAAATTGCATCGAAGCGGCTTAACGGGATAAAGCTGTCGCCGTGGGTGCGCGGCATTTCGGGGTTAATATGGGCGATGATTTTACCGGCCACCTCACAGGCGGCGCGGGTTGCCTCCACCGAGATCCCGAGCGAACACATGCCGTGCTTATCCGGCGGCGACACCTGCACCAGCGCAGTATCGATGCGCTGCTCGCGGCGGCGAAACAGCTTGGGCACCTCAGATAAAAACACCGGCACATAATCGGCGCGGCCCTTGGCGAGCAGCTCCCGGGTCGGACTGCCGCCAAAATAACAGCGATGGCGCAAATGAGCCTCAAGCTCGGGGCCGCTCAAACACTCAGCATGTTCGGTATGCAGTTGCAGCAGGGTGAGATTGCGCCGTGTCAGCGCGTGCTCGGCCAGTGCTTCAAGCAGCAGCCTTGGGGTGGCCCCCATCGAGTGGGTCCAGATAAACTCGTCATTGTCGATGACCGACACAGCCTCAAGGGCGGTGGCGCAGTATTTGGGTATCATCTTGCATCCTTGAAGATTCAGACCTTGCTGTTATAGCAGCATTTTTTAGCACACATGCCGATCTTGATCATGTTTTGGCCGGAGTGGGAAAAATCCATTTCTCCCACCCAGCGCCTGTGCACTTAACGGCGTTAAGCCAGAGTTTGGCTTCTAGCCGAAACCCAGAGTTTGACTCTCAGCCGAAAGTCACAGTTTGACTTCCAGCCCCAAAGTCAAAGTACGACCGGGCTCAGGCATGGCCACCACTGAGCCTGCCGACACTGTGTACCTGTTGGTGAGGTTGGTGAGCGAAGCATAGGCTGCGTAGTTTTTGCTGAAGCGATAGTCGGCATAAAAATCGAGCTGATAGCTTGATGGAATGCGCTGCAGCGCGTTGGCGCCGGTGCCCGACAAAAAGCCGCCCGGATGATTCTTGGCCGAATGGCCCTTGTAGGTCAGGCCAAGCTCCAGCGCGTCATCAAACAGTTTTGTGCCCACGCTCACCACCAGATTCTTTTTCGGCGGAATACGCAGCGGCGTCAAGCCACCGGAAAAACCGGTTTCGTTGCAGCTATCTACGCCTTCGGCCTCGCCAATCAAGGTCGAGCACATTTCAATATCTGTGTAATAGGTGTAAGACGCTTTGGTACTAAACCACGCATGGTCGTAACTCACCTCAGCCTCGACGCCGGGTAATTCAAATTTGTCGTAGTTGGTGAAGGTAAAGGATTGATCCCACCATTGTGCACCCGGTTTTTTGCTCGGTAAAAAGCCGGTGGCTATCATGTCGTTGATGCGGGTATGGAAGTAGTTTGCCCCGAGTGTCAGCTCATCGGCGCTGCCCAAAAGCTTGGTGAAGACACTTTCAATACCGGCCTCAAATAGCTCAATATTTTCTTCGGTTATGGGGTAATCCGGCGAGTAGGAAAACACCTCGTTCGACACGGTCGATTCATACAGGCTCGGCATACGGTAGGCGTTGCTGTACTTGGCCTTAAGCGCGGTGTTCGTAAAAAGCTCATACACGGCTTCCAGGGTCAGGTCGGTTTTGGGGCCAAACTCCAGCGTATTGTTTATCTGAAAATCCTCATTGACCGAATCATGGTGGTTCAAGTTTAACGACAGCGCCAAGTCAGCCAGCTCAAGGTGACCATTGGCGAACAGGCTGCGCTTGGTCTGCTTACCATTGCGCGACGTTGGCTTGAGGTTTTTATTCGCAGCCGCATGGCGGCGTTTGAAGATTTCCTGCCAGTTGTCGAACGGTGAAAGGGTTTCATCCTGCCAGGATGCGCCGTACATCAGGGTCAGCGGCACAGTGTCGGTCAGCTGAATTCTTGAGGTGTTAAACAGCCCCACGCCATGGCGCTTGTTATCGTACTGGTGAAAGTACTGACCCGCGTTGGGGCCAAGATTACTGCCAAGGGCGTTGTACTGCTCAAGCTCGGCATCGGTGTGCCACAGGTTTACCCGCACGTCCAAGAGCGGATTGTCGCTGGCGCTGAACTTGTACAGCACATTGTAACTTTGCACATCGGCCGTACCCGGTTTCCACTGGGGCATGGTTTCCACGCCTTCTGGAATTTCCTCTGAGTGCCATTGGGTTTTACCGTTTGCATCGACCGTCGACCAGAATTTGGAATCGCCGGCGCGCTGCTTATGCCAATAGGAGGCCAGCATTTCGCCCGCTTCCTGCTGATGCAGGCGACTGCTTAATTCAAGGGAATGCTCATCGGTAAAGTCGATGCCAAGCTTGGCAAGGTAGGATTCGCTCTCAAAGCTGGTATTAACCACTTCACCTTCGGGATTGACCGGCGGCAGATCGCGGATAACAGTACCATTCCAACCGGTCCGCTGTTCAACGAAGGCGTCATAGCCGTGTTTGCCTGCAAAGTAGTTGCCCATACGCTTATCACTGAAGGCGAGCAAAGCATTGACCTTATCGAGCTGCATACCGGTGGCCACCATCACCCCGCCGCCGGAAAAATCCAGGCTGCCGGGCTTATCATGCACCTCGTAATATTGCTGCTGGTGAAAGTCGCTGCTGACCTCTGGCATGTGGTTATTGTTGTGGGTTTTCAGCTTGACCAGGGCGCCAAACTGCTTGCCGTCGCTGACCACATCGGCAGCGCTCAGGGTACGGATTTGCACAGTGCCGCCAATGGCGCCGGCGCCAAAAGCCGCCCCCTGACTGCTGGGGCCCTTTTCCAAATCGAGATGGCTAATCAGATCTGTGTCTATGTAAGTACGGTCCGACGTCCCCATGTAACCACGGTTGGTATGGGTCGATTGCAGGCTGCCGTCGATAAAAATCTGCACCCGGCCCTCGCCCTGCACGCCACGAATACCTATATCCAGCGCACCGGCTTCGTTACGCAGGTTATTGGCTTCAACGCTGGTGTTGGTCGAAAAGATATCGGCGTTGGAAATCCCCTTGGTGTGCTGGGCCTCAGCCAGCTTGCGCTGCTGCTTGCCGTTAACGACTATGACTTCGATGTCTTTGTCTTTTGGCTGTTTTTCAGCGTCGGCCGCAAAAACGGCGTTGGGAAGTGTGCTGGTGAGCAGGGCGGCGATGGTCAGTGAGAGTCTTGAAGGTTTCATAAACGGTCTTGTTAGTTATCGAATAAGCCCGTGGATGATAGTGATTCTCATTTGCATGGCAACGCATTTTACAAAGGTAAGCAATTCGTTTCATTTGTTAATCAAATGATTTTTGAATAGCTTTGGAGTGATTTTTAAATGATGAGGCAATTCGGCTGCCTGCTATGCCGCGAGTGATGCCAAAAGCAAGCCAACCAACCACATATCCATTTAAAACAATGGTATAGCGGCTTATGTCGGCAGAAAATTCCCGCTCCGCGACAGCGCAGCCAAGCCGTGTAAACGCAAAAAAATGAGCCGTTTAGATGCAGGAATGAGTCGTTTAGACGCAGGAATGAGTCGTTTAGACGCAGGAGTGAGCCCTGTAAACACCAAGGAGCGAGCAGCGCCAGCCGCTGCTCATTGGTGGTAGATGAGGGAAAAAGGGCGAAGCTGCCAAACCGCCTCAGCTCTCGTTAAGCAGCTGCAGGCTGGCGAACTCGCGGTACTGAGGGCTGGTTTCCAGAAGCGCTGCATGGCTGCCTTCGGCGATAATTTTGCCCTTATCCATCACCAGAATTCGGTCGGCGTTTATCACAGTTGCCAGCCGGTGGGCGATGATAAGGCTGGTGCGGCCCATGATGAGGGTATCGAGCGCTTCTTTGACGTAGCGCTCGCTCACTGCATCCAGCGCACTGGTCGCTTCATCGAGCAGCAGCACAGGGCGGCCTGCGAGGATCGCGCGGGCTATGGCGATGCGCTGCTTTTGGCCGCCGGAGAGCTTAACCCCACGCTCACCCAAATAACTGTCGTAACCCTCGGGCATCGCCTCAATAAACTCGTGGGCTCGGGCGGCAATACAGGCGGCTTTCACCTCGTCGAAGGTGGCGTCAACCTTGCCGTAGCGCACGTTCTCCAGCACCGAATCAGCAAAAATCACCGACTCCTGCGGCACCAATGCAAAGGCGCGCCGAAGCGAGTGAATATCGACATCGGCAATGTCGATATTGTCGAGATACACAGCGCCACTGTCCGGCGCATAAAAGCGGCCAAGGAGCTGAAACAGCGTGCTTTTACCGGCGCCGCTTTCACCCACCAACGCCACTTTTTCGCCGGGGCGAATGTGCAGCGAAATATTATCAAGTGCTTTGGTTTGGCTGCCGGGATAGCTGAAACTGAGCGATTCGATACGAATATCACCCGCAACCTTTGCCGGCATAGGCACGGGGCTTAGCGGCAAAGGAATATCGCTTTTTGCCTCCGATAGCTCTTTCAGGCGCTCGGCGGCGCCGCTTGCGCGCTGCACATCTCCTATCACTTCGCTGATGGTGGCAGTGGCTCCGGCCACCAACAGGGCATAAAACAAGAAGGCCGACAGTTCACCTGCGCTGATGGCGCCGCTCATCACATCCCTTGCGCCAACCCAAATCATCAGCGCAATGGCGGCTATGGTTAAAAACATCACTCCGGCAATCAGCAGCGCCCGAAACTGGATCCGCCGGCCGGCGCTGCCAAGCACCTTGCCGAGCAGACCACCGAACTTGTCGCGGTCAACCTGCTCGTGGGTGTACGACTGCACCGTATGGATTTCATGCAGGCTTTCATCGATATAAGCGCCAAGGTCCGCCACCCTGTCCTGACTGTCGCGGGACAGCGCCCGCACCTTGCGGCCAAAAAGCAATATCGGCACCAACACCGCCGGCACGGCCACCAGCACCAGCGCGGTGAGTTTGAGGCTGGTAATAGCCATCATCACTATGCCGCCGAGCACAGACACAAACGAGCGCAGCGCCATGGAAAAACTCGAGCCAATCACGGTTTGCAGCAAGGTGGAGTCAGCGGTAAAGCGGGAAATCACTTCGCCGGTGCGCAGTTTGGCGTAAAAGGTTGGCGGCAGGGTCAACAGGTTATCGTACACCCGGGCGCGGATATCATTGCTGACCCGCTCACCAAGCCAGCTCATCAGATAAAAGCGGCAGAATACGGCGCTGGAGCTGATGGCCGCAATGCCGATGAGCACCCACACCAATTGATTGAGCCGCTCGGCATCGCCGGCGACAAAGCCTTCATCAACAATCAGTTTTACCCCCTGCCCGAGGGCAAGCCAGGCAACTGAGCCAATGAGTAAACACAGCAGCGCTGCCGCGACTCTTCGCTTATAAGGGCGCAGAAAACTGCCAATCCAGCCAAGCACTTTGGGCTTGGCCACGACCTTGGACGTGTCAGCGACTGCGGCCGACACCAGGGATGCATCCGGCACGGCGGACTCCGGGATAATTAAGAGGGGATGTGGAAGCAATATGTGGGCAGGCCGGATAAAAAACAACCTCGGCCTGCCAATGGGCAAATGCCGAGGTCGGTACGAGCTGGCCTTAAGCACTCAGCCGTTAAGCGCTTTGGCTTTTAACGGCATCGGCATCGCCCTGATGGCCATCCTTTTGCCAGCGAATATCCAGCATCTCGCTGCCAGAGAGCGCAAAGGCCTGACCGAAGCCTTTGACATACAGGCCGCGGGTCGGCGTGAGCCGGTAAAGATTAAAATCGGCAAGCCCGGCAAGGCCGCGGGGCATGTCGCCAAAGCGCTGCGCCAGCGCATCGACTGCGGCGTTAAATTCAGCGCTGTCGCGGCCTACGGCCTCGGCGGTCACATCAAAGGTCAGTCGGCGGCGGGCGAACACGGTTTTGGCCTCAGACTCATCTTCCAGCAGCATGGCCGATACCTTGCTGCTTTGCTTGAGGTTTTGGCCGTGGCGCGCCAGATCGCTGACCAGAATGTAAAAGCCGTCAGACGTCAGCGCAAAGGGCGAATAGCTGGCATTGGGCGTACCGTCGCTGTCGCGGGTCGCCAGTTGCAGGGTTTTGCGGCTGTGTTTGAAAGCTTCGATTTCCGGCAGCAGCCGCTCTCTCAAACGCTCGTCTTGTTGGGTATGGTCCACTGTTATTCCTCCTTCGCTGCGAGTGTGGCGCGCAGCTGCATAAACGATTCAAGCTGCCCGGTCAGCAAGGCACCGGCCTTGTCACGCCCCAAAAACAACTTGAACACTACCGAGCCATCGGCGGCAAAAAAACAAAAATGATGGCTGTCCCGTCCCCGCATCGGCCGACTGACCAGCGCAAGCGCAGCAAAGGAATCCGGCTTGATATGGCCATCAATCCCCTCACCTTTCTGGATAAGGTTGTAATAGCCATGGGCAGGCTTACCTAGGGGGAAAGGTCCTTTAAATTCAAACACGTTACCTGCTACCTGAATGATGGCAGTCAAAGGCCCCCAGCCGGCAAGCTCAGTCAATAAGCCGGTTACGGCGTCGGGGCGACCGAGGGGATACCAGGCCACCATGGCTGGCGGCATGGCCCTTAGCACAGCAAGCTCACTGACGCCGAGGGTGCGGGCCGCCTCGGCAAAGCTCAGCTCAGGCGTTTGGGCAAACAGCGCCTCGATACTTGCCTGACGGCATGGCTGCGGCCCGGTCTGCGCCGTGGCAATTACGTCGGCTTGCGGCTGGATTTGTGTATCCATCTGTTATTCCTCAGAAACGGTAGCCAAGGGAGAGCTTGAAGTTGCGACCCGGCTCATACAGGGTTTGCCAGGCGCGGCGATACTGCTCGTCACCCACGTTTTCGATGGCAAAATCCACCCGCGTACCGCTGAGCGTGCCCGCCTGCGGCTGCCAGCTCAGGTACAGATCCCACAGGCCATAATCATCGTAACTGCCGACACTGTGGCCAGCCGGCACCTCGTCCTGAATCGCCACGTACAGATAACGGCTGCCCAGTTTCATGTCGCCGTCCATGATGGCGCGGGACAAATCGAGCTTGAGTTTGTTGGCCGGCATGCCTTCGATATAGCTGCCATCGAGCTTGTCTTTGCCGCGGGTTTCGCCGTAGCTGAATCCAAACAGGGTCGCGCCGTAGCGGTAGCTGCCTTCAAGCTCAAAGCCGGTAAGGCGGGCAGCAGTCACGTTATCCCAGCGGGTGTACTGTTCAAGCCCCGGAATGCCCATCAGAGGGTCTGTGACCCGCTGCACGATAAAGTCGTCGATGTCATTGCGAAACACGCTCGCGCTAAGCAGCAACTCATCGTCACCGGCAAGATTGCTGAACTGCAAATCCGCCTTCAACTCTTTGTTTTTGGCCTGCTCGGGACGCAGGTTTTCATTCACCTGAAACTGGTTACAAAGCCCGCGAGGCAGGAATCCCGGGATCGGTGGAATGCAGTAATGGCTGCCGCTCGAGTACATTTCTTCCACGCTCGGCGCACGGAACGCTTCATCGTAGCGGCCACTCAGGGTAAGCCAGGGCTCTGCCTGCCAGATAAGTCCAAAGCTTGGGCTCAGGGCATTGTCCGACGCCGAACGGTCAAGGTTGTTGCTTTCGTTGTCGTAGCTGTCGTAGCGAACTCCGGCTTCGGCCACCCAGTTTTCAGCAAAGCTGAGGCTTGCCGACGAAAACACGCCAAATACCTGAGTTTCACCGTCGATATTGTCGGGGCGCTGCCCGGGCTGCCCATTGGCATCGCGCACGGTTTGAATGCGGTCGCGGTAGCCGTCGGCGCCAAGAAGCAAAGTCAGAGCGCCAATCGGGCTTTGGCCGAAGTCGCTTTTGTTCACCACACTCAGGCCAAGGGTGTCGTAATCGGTGTCATCAAACTGATTGCGGCTGACTCTGTGCTCCTGATAACGGCTCTGGTTTTGATACAGCTGAGCGGTCAGATCCAGCCAGTCGCGCTGCTCGGGGGCGAGGCGATACTTAAGGTTAAGGTTGCTGTCTTCGGTGCTACGGCGAACCAGCGGCACCGAGCGGCTCTGGGCGACCGCCGGATTGCTTGGCACCAGCTCGCTGATGTCACTCGAGCGGGCGCTGAGCTCCAGCCGCTGTCCATCGGACAATGCCCAGCCAAGCCTTGCCAGGGCGTTATCGCTGCGTGAAGCACTGTGAGCCAGTGCTTCGCCGCCGCCAATGTCGATGTCGTCACTGTCGCGATAGCTGCCGCTCAAAAGCCAGTCGAGCGACCCACCGCGGCCATAGACACCACCGGAGGAGCGCATAGCATCACCATTGGTTTCAAAGCCTTGCTTAAGGTAAGCGCCAAAGTTGTCGCCTTCATCCAACAGCTCTTCCACTGATCTGGTATTCATCGCCACCACGCCGCCGATGGCGGCGCTGCCCCACAGACTTGACGCAGCGCCGCGCACCACTTCCACCGAGGATAAAAGCTCAGGGTCGATAAAGAAGCTGCCACGGTGGCCAGCCGACACATTTTGCCGCGCGCCATCAATAGTTTGCAGCACACGGCTGCCTGACAGACCGCGAATGGCAACCCCTTGACTGCTGGCGCGGGGGCCGTTGCTTATCTCGATATTGGCCTCACCCGCGAGGGTCTGCGCCACCGACGCACTTTGCAGCTCGGCCAACTTCTCGGTATCGACCACAGCAATACTGCGGCCAGTGTCTTCGACCGCCGCCTCGGTGCGGGTGGCCGTAACCACATGCAGGGGTAATTCGGCAATAGCTTCAGAGGATTGCGCTTTACTGGATCCTGCTTGAATGGATCCAGCTTGACTGGTTTCAGACGTGCTGCTGCCAGTGGTGTTGCCATAAGCCGTGTCGGCTGCCATGGCAGCGCCATTCACCAGCACCGCCAAAATCGCCAGGTTCAGGGGGGATTTGTGCATTAAATTCACTCCACGAATGTCCTGAGATCGGCCTTGTTTCCAACCGATGCCCAAATTTCGTAAGCACAATATCCGACTGTTGAAATGAGATCAAATAATAATTGTTATCATTTGCATTGTTATTTAGCTTGATTTTGATCAAAAATAACCGGACTTTTTTCCGGAGGTTTTATGTCACCTATTCGCCACTCTCTCGTTGCCCTGTGCGGGCTGTTTATGATTTCTGCGCCGCAGGCTATGGCCGCCGAGCGCATCGTCAGCGCCGGGGCTGGCGTCACTGAGCTTATCCTCGCCCTCGATGGCGCGGCTAAACTGGCAGCGGTGGATGTGACCAGCAGCCTGCCAGCCAAACTCGCTAACTTGCCCAAGGTCGGCTACCACCGCCAGCTTGGCAGTGAAGGCATTCTCGCCCTTGGCCCGGATCTGCTGGTCGGCTCCGATGCCATGGGCCCCAAAACCACACTGGATACCCTCAGGCAAGCGGGGGTCGAGGTACTGGTACTGCCAACCGCAAGCGGCAGCGACGAACTGAAGGCCAATATTCACGCCTTGGGTAAGCACCTTAATCAGGAACAGAAAGCTGCAGCGCTTGCGAGCGACGTAGAGCAAAGGCTCACCAAGCTTAAACAACAGAAAGTGTCAGGTAAGGTGCTGTTTGTGCTGATGCAGTCCGGCCGTCCGGCCCGTGTTGGCGGCAAAGGCACCGCCGCCGACAGCATCATCACCCTGGCGGGCGTCAGCAACATCGCCGATTTCGAAGGCTACCGTGATGTGTCGGCCGAAGGTCTTTTGGTAATGGCTCCTGAGCTGATTTTGGTGGCAAACCGCGGCGAGGCCGAGCTCAGCGCCGACAAAGTGCTGGAGCAAATTCCCCTTCTTGCCCACACGCCTGCGGGTAAAAAAGGCGCGATTCAGGTACTGCCTGGTGCAGCGCTGATTGGCGGTGTCGGCCTTGGCGCCATCTCGGCAGCCGAAGCCCTGCAAGCTCAGTTTGCGCCGGAAAACTGAGATGCAACGCGCAGTTACCTCTAAGCAGCAAAGGCTCGCTGTGCCTTGCCTTTTGCTGCTGCTGACTCTTTGCAGCCTGCTCTCTATCAGCACAGGCCCGCTCAGCATAGACCCGCTGCAGGCGCTCGGCAGTTTGCTTGATACGCTCACGCCCGCAAACCTCAGCACCCTTGCGCCCCATGAGCGACTCATCATCGAGAATGTGCGCCTGCCGCGCACCCTGCTTGCCATGGCCACAGGTGCCTTGCTGGCCATGTGCGGCGCCGTGATGCAGGGGCTGTTTCGTAATCCGCTGGCAGACCCCGGAATAATCGGCGTGTCGTCCGGCGCCGCCTTGGGCGCAGCCGTTTGTCTGGTGCTGCTACCGGCCGCGCCAACCTTTGCCGTGCCCGTCAGTGCCTTTGTGTTTGGACTTGGCACCACAGTGCTTATCTACCGTCTTGCCAGCCACAACGGCAGCACCTCGGTGCCGCTGCTGCTGCTTGCCGGAGTCGCGATTGCCGCACTCGCCGGTGCCGGCATCGGCCTTTTAAACTACATCGCCAGCGACACGGCGCTTAGGGACTTAAGCCTGTGGCAGATGGGCGCCATCGCCGGTGCCACCTGGCCCTACACCTTGCTGAGCCTCGCTGCGGCGCTGGGACTCTTTGTGCTGTTTCGCCGTGATGCCCGCTCGCTCGATGCGCTGCTGCTTGGCGAAAGTGAAGCGCGCCATTTGGGCATAGACACCCAGGGCCTGAAGCGGCGACTGGTCATACTCTGCGCCCTCGGGGTCGGTATTGCGGTGGCGGCCACCGGCATCATCGGCTTTATCGGTCTGGTGGTACCGCATCTGGTGCGGATGGTAAGCGGCGCGGCCCATCACAAGCTGCTGGTGCAAAGCGCGCTGGCAGGCGCATTGCTGCTGGCGCTGGCGGATATTCTTGCCCGAAGCCTAATCGCCCCCGCCGAAATGCCGGTAGGGCTGGTTACAGCGCTGCTTGGCGCGCCATTTTTTGTGTTTTTGCTCATTAAACAGCGGCATAAGCTGGGTTAAAGCGCTGTTACTTAAGGATGCTTTTATGCTGAAAATCACCGAACTCGGCTTTGGCATGCCGAGCCGACCAGTGCTTAGCGCCATTGATTTCACCCTTGAGCAGGGCAAGGTGTATGGCCTGCTTGGCCCCAATGGCGCCGGTAAATCCACCTTGCTTAAACTGCTGTGCCGCGAGCTTACCCCGGCCACTGGCAAGATAGAACTCGATGGGATTGCGCTTAATCTGTGGTCGCGCCAGGAGCTTGCCTGTCGGCTGGGGGTGCTGCCCCAGCATGCCAAACTCGACTTTCCGTTTCAGGTCGCCGAAGTGGTGGCCATGGGCGCCTTTCCGCTGTCACTCTCAAGCCAGGCCATTGCCGCTGAAGTCAGCCACTGCCTGGCGCAGGTGGGGCTTAATGGCTTTGAGGAGCGCGACTACGGTAAGCTCTCCGGCGGTGAGCGTCAGCGGGTGCAACTGGCGCGGGTGCTGCTGCAGCTGAGTCAAACCGACAGGGGCATTCTGCTGCTGGATGAACCCACCTCAGCGCTGGATCTCGCCCACCAGCACAGGGTACTGCAGCTTGCACGAAACCTCGCCCGCGAGCGTAATTTTATCGTAGTGGCCGTGCTGCACTGCCTCAATCTTGCTGCCGAATACTGCGATGGCATTCATATTCTCGATAATGGCAGGCTCAAACTCAGCGGCGGCCCGAAAGCGTGCCTGACGCCTGAGCAAATCAATGCGGTATGGCATTATCAGCCAAGCCGCTTTGTGGCCGACGATGGCCGAACGCTGCTGTTCTAAAGGATCGGCTTTTTTGAAAGAAATGCAGTGTTGAACGAAATCGAAATGTAATAACTATTGGCGCTGAATTAGGGGTTTAGCTAGAGTCTACCAAACACACAGAAACGGATGTCGATGTGAACCACTCTCTCTTTTCCCTGCCCCGCCGGATACATAATCGCGCTGGGCCGCTGACCTGTAATCTCTTTGCCGCGCTGTTGCCGCTGACCTTTTTAAGCTCTGCGGCGCTGGCGTATGAGCCAAACGAAGGACACCGCAAGCTGACTCAGGCCGCCTTTGAGGTGCTGGAAAAGTGCAAGATGCCGCTGAGCGCCGAGCTTAAACAGCAGGTGATGGCGGGTAACCTCGCCATGGACAAGGGCGCGGCTAAACTGCCGGATAGCCTGATGGACAGCATTCATGCCAACGCGCTTTATCCGATGAAGGTCAGAGTTCATAACTGGCATTTTTATCATCCGGATAAAACCTCGGACGCCGAGCGGCTGTCGGGCAAAACGGATATGTCGATGGCACGGCTTTGGCAGGCGGGGCAAACCGGGCTTGCCACTGCCGATAACGGCCACAAGGGTTATTACCTTGGCGCGCTGCTTCATCTAATTCAGGATGTGACTGTGCCGGCGCACACGACGCCTGTGTACCACGGCCCGAAAATTATCGCCTGGAAAGGGGAATTTGCGCCGCTTATCCGCTACCTTGGCTGGCGCCACCGCGGCTTGTTTCTTATCAGCGACCCCATAGATAAATGGCCGGTCGTCGGAGTTAAGGTCGGCGTTAAGCTCGGCGATAAGTTCGATGCGCCTTGCCCAGCCGTTATAGCTGATGTAAACGATGAAACTGCACCTTTGGCCGAGGCGTTTGACACGCTGAGAGAGACCACCTCGCGCCAGACCCTGAGCGCCCTCGATGCGCCGATTCAGGGCTGCGGTGAGCCGTGGGGGATATTCTGGCGTCAGAACATAGGCCACAGGTATTTTTCGGGCTATAACCAGGCGTTAAAACCCTTTGATAAAGAGGGGGACTTTGTCTTTAACGGCAAGCAATGTACCCCGGATTACCAGTCATTTGTGGCCGCCAGACATCAGGCGGCGGTCGATGCCAGCGTGGCCGCGCTGGCGTTATGGCTTAAGGAGTCCGGTGCCCTTAATCGGTCCGGCTCATAAAGGCTTCGAGGGCATCGGCAAGTTTGGATACCCCCGCCGTGAGTTTACTTTGGGGGCGGCTAACCAGCAGTCTTTCTTCGGCGCGATAGAGCGCACCACTGCTGCTGTAGCCAAGCCAGGGCCAGGGCTCAGACTCCCAGCGCCTTAGGATTTCAGTGATTTTTCCCTGATAGGCCCAGGGCATACCTGCAAGCTCAGAGTCGGGGTTCGCAATCAGGCTTGCCAGGGTTTCGCCAAACAGCATGCTCGCGCCAACACCTTCACCGCCATAGCCGCCGATAAAACCAAGGCCAGTGCTGCTGTCAAAAATTGCGTGGGGTCTGAATCGGCGCGACAGTGCAAGGCAGCCGCCCCAGCCATGGGTCAGTTCAACCCCTTTGAGGGCGGGGAAAAAGGCGCTGAGCAGCTCACTTCGAAGGTCAAAAATATCGCCCATGGGCGGCTCGCCTATGCGCCGTGGCTGAAAACCAAAACGGGTTTTGACTGCGCCGCCAAAGCCATAACCGCCGCGGGCACCAAACACCAGCCGCCCATCCTGACTGCGCTGGCCATAGGTGATAAGCCGTGATGCATCAGCAAAGGTCTGCCTGCCGTCAAGGCCAATGTTTTGCCACTGCGCGTCGCTTAACGGCTCGGTGGCACAAAGCACGCTGAAAACCGGCAGACTGGTGTGGCCATCAAGCCCCAAAAGGCGCTGATAACCTTCAAGCGCCGACACCAGCACAGGCGCCTTCACCGAGCCGTGGGCGGTAGTCACTTTGTGCTCGCCGGGTTTACTGCTGACAGCCATCGCGGCGCTTTGCTCAAAGAGTTCAACCCCAAGCGCCTCAACGGCGCGGGCAAGGCCCCTGACGAGTTTGAGCGGCTGCACCCGCGCGCAGTGGGGAGTAAAAATAGCGGCGCGGGTATCCGGAAGATTCAGCGCCGCGCTCGCCTCATCGGCCTCAAGCCAGCGGATGTCGGCCTCATCAAAACCAGCGGCGCGAAAATGCTCAAGCTCGGCCGTTAACCGTTTAAGCTGCTGCGGGTAGCGCGCCGCCACATGTAAATTGCCGCCATGGTGAAAGTCGCAGTCAATGCCAAGGCTCGCAAGTAAGCGCTCGCCCTTCGCCACAGTGCCGGTGATAAGCGCCTTGGCGCGGGAACGCCGCTCGCCATCCAGCATCGCCAGATAGTCTGTATCGCCGCCAAAACTGCCCATAAACCAGCCGCCATTGCGACCGGACGCGCCTTCGCCCGCCATGGCCGCTTCCAGCACCACCACCTTAAGCGACGGATTGACGCTTTTAAGAAAATACGCGCTCCACAGCCCCGAATAACCGGCGCCAAGAATACAAACGTCGGCCTCGATATCGCCCTCAAGCATGGGCCTTGGCGTCATCGCCTCGCCAAGGGTTGCCGCCCACAGGCTTTCATCCAGCCCGCCGGTTTGTGTTATCACGCCTCGCCTCCGAGAATGGCTTTGACTTCATCGAGATGGGTATCCATCCAGGCGCTGCTGATGGGCCCCCAGGTGCGAATGCGGTAGTAACCGGCGTTATGGCGCTCGCCGTCCTGCACAAACTCAACCTCAATGCCGATATCGCCAAAACTGGCAATAGCGTCCTGTAAGGTGCGCCTTGGCATGCCGGTGAGTTTGCTTAAGGACAATAAATTATGCCGCTCATCATCCATAAGATGAGCCAGATACAACTTGCGTAAAAATGCCTTGTGCTGCTTGCTGACATCTCCGGTGTGGGGCATGGCGAACTCCTGACAGATTTTTCACCAAATTACTTGAATTTGCGCCGCTTACCAAGAGGCACGCAGTTAACACCACAGCAGGATAGACATGTGGCAAGGCTATGGATTTATATAAGTTTTCACTGCTATATTGCCAAAATGCACCACAATTCGACATGGATAAACCCAATGCAGGAACAAGATCTCGACCACAGCGCCGCCTACAGGCTGCTGGAGCCGGGCCACTGGAGCGTATTTGAGCTGCCCGCACTGCAAAGGGTTGAGAAATCCTACGCCAAGATGCTGAGCATTATGGTGACAGTGCCGATAGCAGCACTCGTACTTGGCCTGTCGGTACTGCTGTGGCGCGATGGCTTGCACCAGCTGCTGTGGGGCGTGCCGGCTATCGTTTTACTCCTGTGCCTTGCCGCTGTGTATCTGTGTCGTCGCCATGTCGCGCATCTGGGGTATGGCGTCACCGAGCTTGAAATCATCAGTCAGAAAGGGATCTGGTGGCAAAGCCGTACCGCCCTTCCCTACAGCCGTATTCAGCACGTTACTCTGTCCCAGGGGCCGCTGGAGCGCCGTTTCGGATTGGCGCGAATCGAATGTTTCAGCGCCGGCAGCGGCACGGCTGAAATTGAAATTGCCGGTCTGGCCGAGGCAACCGCTGAAGCGCTGCGAAGCCATCTGCTTGGCAAAGCCGGAGCGCAGGACGCATGAGCCCCAATCAGCAGCAAAGCACAGATAACCGGCCAGTGTTGGAAATGCCAGAGGGCCAGGAGCCGCCCCACAGCGACCAATGGCAACAGCTGTCGCGCTGGTCGGTGCTGAGTTTTACCCTCTCGGCCAGTAAACAGCTGCTGATGCAGGGCTATGCCGTGGTGCCAATCGTCTACACCGGCTGGAAAAAGGGCTTTGACTCACCACTTATGCTGCTGGTGATTTCCGCCGTGCTGCTTGGGATTATCATCAATGGTCTGGTGCAGTATTTTACCTTCAGATTCAGGGCGCTGGATAACAAGCTTGAGGTGCGCCGGGGCCTTGTATTTGTCCGGCGCGACGAGCTGCCGCTGGATAAAATTCAGAATATCCGCCTCGACCAGCCGTTTTATTTCAAGCCGCTGAACCTTTGCACTCTGGTGATTGAAACCGCCGGCTCCAGCGACAGTGAAGTGAGCATTGCAGCCATGAGCCTTGAGCGGGCGCAGGAACTCAAATCCCATCTGCTTGGCGAAGGCCGCCACGCCGCTGACGCGATGCAGGGCGCAACATCAGTGGCGACCTCAGCCTCAACATCGGCTTCAACATCAGCAGCGGCCTCAGATGCCACATCCGCACAAGGCTTGGCCGAAGCATCAGCAAAAGCATCCGGCGCATCAACAAAAGCCCAAGGCGCATCAGCCAAAACATCGGAGCGCCGCGACGACATCCAGGTTATCCACCGCAGCGCCCGGGAGCTGGTGATCTTTGGCCTGTACCATAACAACCTGATTTGGCTTGCGGTATTTGCAGGCTCCCTGCTGGGGCAAATCCCGCTGCATGAAATTATCGAACGGCTCGGATTTGAGGCCGCATCCCAGTGGCAATCCAAGGGGCCGCTGCTACTTGCGATGCTGAGTCTCGCACTCATCGCAGCAGGCTACCTTGCCCTCAGTCTGCTGTCGGTGCTGTTTGCGCTGCTCAAATACTTTCCTTACGCGCTACACCTGCTGCATTCAACCGCGCAGCATCGGCCACAGAGTGAAGGCAGTGCAAAACGGCAGCCGACACTTGAGCGGCGCGGCGGCATTATCGCCCACCAGCAGGATGCAGCCGCCATGCGCCGGGTGCAGTTGGTGGCATTCAATCAGCCACCGCTGGCACGGCTGATTGGCCGCTGGACGGTATTTTTTCATCAGGTGAAAGGCAGCGAAGTTGAGCGGGTGGCCAAACTGCCCATGTTGGTGCCAGCATTGAAAGAGTCGGAGCTTGCGCCGCTTCTTGCTAAGTTGGCGGCGCTGCCGGGCGGCGATGCCTCGCTGCCGTCCATCAGCACGTTAAACCCCATTCATAAGGCCTGGTTTTACCGCAAGCTTATTCCACTGCTGGTTGTCGCCGTCGCGGCATTGATTGCACTGAGCAGCCTCGTTTCCACAAGTAGCCTGCTTTCCACAAGCAGCCTGATTGGCGAGCTTGTCCTGACCGGCGCCCTGCTCGCAAGCCTTGGCCTGTGGCTCAGGTACCGCCATTACGGCTATCAGCACAGCAACGACCTGCTGTGGCTTCGAAGCGGCCTGCTTGGTCATACGCTGGTGCGGATCCCGCTTGGCAAGGTGCAGCACGTTCGCCTGCATCAATCGCCCTGGCAGCGAAGACACAAGCTCGCCACCCTTGAGCTTGGGCTTGCCAGTGGGGTGCAGCGCCTGCCCTGGGTACCGCTTGAACATGCCAAGGCGATTGCCGACCACAGCTTACGCCTCACCCGCACCGATCGCCGCAACTGGATTTAGGAGCGCACTATGACCGACATGCACTGGCAAACTGTTATCGATTTTTGGTTTGAAGAAATCAGCCCCAAACACTGGTGGCAAAAGGATGAAGCCTTCGATAAAGCAATCCAGAGCCGTTTCGGCGACTGGCTGATTGCGGCCAAAAAAGCCGAGCTTTATCCGTGGCGTACCGAGCCCTTGGGGCGGCTTGCCGAGGTGATAGTGCTGGATCAGTTTTCCCGCAATATCCATCGAGACACCCCGGCCGCATTCGAGGCCGACCCAATGGCACTGGCGTTGGCGCAGGAGGCCGTCGCCCTAGGCATCGACACCCTGCTGCCCGCGCCCATGTTGCCCTTTTTGTACATGCCTTATATGCACAGCGAATCACAGCTTATCCACGAGCAGGCGCTGGTACTTTTCAGCCAGCCGGCGGCGAAGGGCAATCTTGAATTTGAGCTGCGCCACAAGGCAATTATCGACCGCTTTGGCCGATATCCCCATCGCAATCAAATTCTTGGAAGACAATCAAGCAGCGACGAGCTGGCCTTTTTACAGGAGCCGGGTTCATCTTTTTAACGCAATGATTTTAACGAGGAGACAAGAAGCGCGCCTGAGTGTGAGCTAAACTCAAATCAGTCTCACCACAGCCACATCCCAAGGCGCGGGTTTTCAATCTGAATCACAGGCTGCCATGACACGAAAACTACACCTTATCAATACCTTGATTGCCGCAAACCTGAGCATCTTGATACAACCTGCCGCTGCGGACACCCTGGATATAGGGGTAAGTTTTGCCATTCCGCCCTATGTCATTCAGGCCAACAGCAGCGGTCTGGAACTCGATATTCTCACCGAAGCCCTCGCCCGCAGCGGCCACCGCGCTACCATTCATTACCAGCCACTGGCGCGCACCTTCCGTGAATTACAGGACGGAAAACTGGACGGGATCATCAACACCCAGCCGCACATACTGGATGGCGTGTACTACAGCGAGGTGGTGATCCGCTTTCAGAACTGCGCCTTCAGCCTTTCCGGCCGCAAGCTTAGCATCAGCTCCATAGCCGATCTTAAAGACAAGAGCGTGGTAGCTTTTCAGCAGGCCGGACGCCTGCTCGGCGATGAGTTCAAACCCATTGCCGCACAGGAGAGTTACAGCGAAATTGCCGCCCAGCGCAACCAGGTGCATGTGCTGTTTAAAGGTCGCACCGACGTCATCATCATGGAGCGCAGTATTTTCGGCTATTACCGCAAGCAGGAAATCAATTCCGGCTTTTTTGATGCGCAGGCGCCCGTAGACGAGCACTGCATCTTCCCCCCCACAGATTACCGCTTCGCCTTCCGCTCAGAGAAAATCCGTGACGACTTCAACCGGGGTTTGCGCGACATCAGTGAAGACGGCACCCTCGATGCCATCCGCAGCAAATACCGCGACATGCTGGCCCTACCCGAAGAGCGCTGAGCTAAGCAGCAGCCAGCTTGCCTAACGCTTATTTGGGCGGGCAGAAGGGTTTAAGGTTTCCCTGTTTTGCCACCTGCTTCATGCTGTGCTGGCCTTTTAAATCCCGGTACACCACAGTGTTCCACACTTCGCCATTATCCATTTCAAATTCAATGGCGTAATTAATGCCGGCCACCACCTGGGTGCGCACTTCGCGGATACTTTTAAGCTTGGCGGCGCTGTTCATTTGCGACAGTACCGAATCGAGCGCCGCGCGGGCTTCGTCGGTTACCTCGCCCTGACGATGCCAGCCGCCCGGCAAACCTTCACCCGGAAGACAATCCATACCCACATCCTCTCTTGTTGCGCTCTGCCCCATGGTGTTGCCAGACTCGCTGGCCTCCGGCGCTGCGCTTGCTGACGGCGCTGCTGCTGACGACGCGGCGCTTGTTGACGCAGCGTTTGTCGAGGGAGCCTCGGTACAGGCGCCGAGCAGCATCGCCGCCCCCAATAATAATGCCACCTGACCTTTTGCGAATATCGCTTGCTTCATTACCAACACCTCCTTTGCTGTTTCAGCTTTTATATCAGACTATTAAATGCCAAAGCCTGAGCCGGTTCCAAAAACCGTCTTTTGGCTGACCCTTGCCGCCCCTTAACCAAACCGCTACATTGGCCCCTCACGCCTGACATCCTTTACTGTTAATCCTTAGCCACGAATCATGAACAGCCGCTTTTATTTGATGGCCGCCTGCTCCGCCATCCTGATGGGCACCATAGGCATTATCGCCCGCCTCGGCGAGCTGGATGCCGCCACCCTCACTTTTTATCGTCTCGGCCTTGGCGCCCTGGTGCTGGCGCTGTTTTTACTGCCGGGCAACGGCTGGCGTCGCCTTGGCGGCTGGCCGCACTGGGCGACTCTGGTTGCCGGTGTGCTGCTTGGCAGTTTTATTCTGTGCTTTTTAAAGGCCATCGAAACCATTCCGATGTCGATGGCCATCATGCTGGTGTATCTTGCGCCCGCCGTGGCCGCCATCGGTGCCCATCTGCTGTTTAATGAGCGGCTGACCAAAGCGTCCCTCGCGTTGGTACTGCTGGCGTTTTTCGGCTTTGCCATGCTGCAGGAGTTCCGGCTGCAAACCCAGGGCGCCGAGGCGGTTGGTCTTGGCTTTGCCATAGCCTGTCTGCTGGCCTACAGCGCCTTTATTCTGGTGAATAAAAAAATTCCGGCAACGGTCGACCCCTATGCCAAAACCCTGGTTCAGCTGATGGTTGGCGCCCTGTGCGCCCTGCCCTTTATCTGGAGTGAACCGCTGCCTGAGGGGCAAGACTGGCTGTGGCTGCTGCTGGCGGCGTTCTTCCCGGGATTTATTGCTATTTTGTTTGCGGTCAAGGCGATAGCGGCGTTGCCCGCCAAGGTGTTTGGCACCCTCGCTTATCTTGAGCCTTTGGTGGTGGTGCTGGCAGGCTTCTTTATCTTCAGCGAACCCATGTCGGCACTAAAGTGGGGCGGCTGCGCGCTTATTCTTGTCAGCGGCATAGCTCAGGCGCATCTGGCGCGATCTCAGTCGGGCTCCTGACTGGCATTGCGCTCGTCCATAGGGTAATTTAGGCGCCAAAAATACAAGCCGCTCAGGCGGCAATTTGAAGGAAGCAGTTACGTGAAGTTTTCAAGCCATGTCCTGGTGGCCGTCGCCGCGCTCACCCTGGCCTCGTGCGCCAGCACAGGCCGGCATAATCCGCTGATGCGCGATGGCACCGCCTATATCAGCGCCACCCAGGCCGAGCATCGCTCCGAGCGGGTCAGCAACGTCAGCTACGAGCTGGATTTTAACCTTACCGGCGAGCGCGAATTCAGCGCCACCAGCATAGTGACCTTTGATTTATCCGACGCAGGCTCAGCGCTGACGCTGGATTTGAATCAGGCACGGGTCACCAATCTGGTGATCAACGGCACCAAGGTGTACCCCAACTACAATGGCAGTTACCTCACCCTTAACGCCAAACTGCTCTCCAGCGGCAGCAACCGGGTGGAAGTGAGCTTTGTTCGGGCCCACAGCACCAATGGCGAAGGCCTGCACCGCTTTGAAGATCCGGTCGATGGCCGTATCTATCTGTATTCCCATTTCGAACCCGCCGCCGCCCAGCAGATGTTTGCGGTGTTCGACCAGCCCGATCTGAAGGCAAGTTACAAACTCAAGGTCAAAGCACCGGCCGAATGGCAGGTGGTGAGCACCATGCGCGAGAGCAATGTCAGCCCCGAGGGCCTGTTTAAGGTGTGGGACTTCCCCGAAACCCCGAAACTGAGCCCGTACAACTTCTCGCTCCATGCCGGCCCCTACAAGGTATGGCAGGACAGCCGCGCCAAGTATCCGATGCGCCTTTTTGCCCGCCAGTCGATTGCCGACAAGGTTAACCCTGAAGACTGGTTTAACTATACATCTCAGGGCCTTACCTACTTCGAGCGCTACTTCGGCATTCCCTATCCCTTTAAAAAGTACGATCAGCTGCTGGTGCCTGACTTCCTGTATGGCGCGATGGAAAACGCCGCCGCCATTACCTTCTCCGAGTCCGGTTTTGTCAGCAGTGGCGAGATGAGCCTGCCGCAAAAGCAGTCCCTCGCCGGCGTTATCATGCACGAAATGGCGCACCAGTGGTTTGGCGATCTGGTCACCATGAAGTGGTGGAATGGCCTGTGGCTGAACGAGAGTTTCGCATCCTTGATGGGCACCATGGCACTGGCTGAAATTCCCGAGTTTGCCCATGCCTGGCAAAGCTTTTTTGCCAGCGGCAAGCAGCGCGCCTACACGCTGGACAGCCTGGTGACCACCCACCCGATTGAGGTGCCGGTGCCAACCTCAGGCAACGCCTTTGATAACATTGACGCCATCACCTATCAAAAGGGTGCCGCAAGCCTGCGTCAGCTGAGCTACCTGCTCGGGCCTGAAATTTTCCGCCGCGGCGTGTCCAACTACCTGACACAGTTCAGCTATCAAAACGCGACCCTGGATGACTTTATCGGCAGCCTGGGTAAGGCAGCCGGCAAAGATTTGTCGGGTTGGACCAAAGACTGGCTGTATCAACCGGGCGTAAACAGCATCGAAGCCGATTACCTCTGTGAAGGCGGCATCATCACCCGCTTTGCCCTGCTGCAAAGTGCGCCGGTGGAATACCCGACCCTGCGCGAGCAAAAAGTGCGGGTGGCACTGTTTGATGGCAGCAGCCATGGCCTGCACCGTGACAGAGTGGTAGATGTGACCTTTAAAGGTTCGCGCACCGAAGTGCCTGAGCTGGTTGGCCGCGACTGCCCCAAACTGGTGTACCCCAACTTCCAGGACTGGGGTTATGTAAAGGTAAACCTCGATCAGCGCTCGTTTGAAACCGCCCGCAGCCTGTTAAGCCAAGCCGACGATACCCTGCTGCGTGCCATGCTGTGGCAAAGCCTGTGGGACAGCGTGATTGACGGCAAACTGCCGCTGCAGGACTTTGTGGCCACCGCGCTTATCAACGCGCCGCTGGAAAACGATCTGCAGATCAGCGAGCAAATCATCGGCAAGCTTAAAACCAGCGCCTACTACCTGCACAGCAGCGATAAACGCAAAGGCAGCTTCGCCGAAAAGGGCCTGCGCGCCCTGTCGCAAATGAGCCTGCGCCGCGCCATGGAAAGCCGTGGCAACAAAGAATTGCAGGGACTGTGGCTCGATGCCTACATTGATTTGGCCTATGGCGGCGATGCCATAGAACACCTCAATGCGCTGCTTGATGGCGAAACCAAGGTGCGCGGCGTGGACGTGGATCAGGACAGACGCTGGGACATTATCGCCCGCCTCAACCGCCTCGATGCCCTCGGCGCCGAGCGCCGCATCCGTGATGAGCTTGAAAAAGACAGCGGCGACAGTGGCCAGAAAGCGGCTATCCGCGCCAAACTGCAGCGCCCCGATGGCAATATCAAGCGCCAGTGGCTCGCCAAAATCGGCGCCGCCAGCGAGCCTTTCCCCAAGCTTAGAGTCGCCATGGATAACCTGTATCAGCCCGAGCAAGGCGCGCTTGCCCGCGCCAGCACAGACGATCGTCTCGGTATGCTGCTCGCCCTCGATGGCCGAGGCCCGGTGTATTCCCGCGCCGCCGCAGCCATTATTCCCGGCAACTGCACCCAGGATGACATCGACAGCCTGACCCGCTACATCGATTCAGACCCCAAACTCTCAAGCGGTATGAAGCGCGCCGTGCTCGAAGCCCGCCAGTTGCAAGAGCGCTGCGTACGCATAGTCTCCCGCCTGCCGTGAGCCCGCCAGCGCTAAACAGATTCGAGAACAAGGCGTAATAGAAAGCAAAGCGCCCAAAAAAGCCCCTCAACGGGGCTTTTTTATTGGCCGCGATTGACCCGCCCCTAAACCATCAAAGGCGCTCGAAAGCGAGGAAAGCGAGGACAGCCATAACAAATTCGTAGCCAAAGCCCGAAAGCGAGGACAGCCATAACAAATTCTTAGCCAAAGCGCCGACGAAAGCGAGGACAGCCAGAACAACTCAGCAGCCAAAACGCTGGCAAATGCCAGACCATTCGCCGGGTGTGCCTTCGTCATCTTAGTGTCACGGGCTTGTCACTTGCAGGTAGCGCCCCTGTCACCTTGACCGGTTACTGTGTTGCCGTCTTAACTCATCCAAGGTAATTCAATATGTTGACTCGCAGTTCCTTTCCTTCGGCGGCTGCCCTGCTGCTCATGCTTCCAATCGCGCTGCTCAGCGGCTGTAACGACAGTAACGACAAGCCCACCGAAGAAGCCGTTACACCAAAGCCGCCGGTGGCCAAGGCCAGCGCTGAAGTAGGCGTGCGCCCCGCGCATCTGATATCACAAATGAGTGATGGACCGGTTAAATCCAAACTTCAGTCCTGCGCCGGCATGCGCTTTTATCGCAGCGACTTTTCGATTGGCCATCGCGGCGCCGCGATGCAGTTTCCCGAGCATACCCGCGAGTCTTATCAGGCCGCCATCGACTCAGGCGCAGGGGTTGTGGAATGCGACGTGACCTTCACCGCCGATAAGGAGTTGGTGTGCCGCCACTCCCAGTGCGATCTGCACACCACCACCAATATCCTCGCCGTGCCTGAGCTTGCCGCCAAGTGCAGCAAGCCATTCACCCCCTATGATGCAGCCACCGGCACTCCGGCGTCGGCCGAGTGCTGCACCAGTGATATTAGTCTTGAGGAGTTTATGAGCCTGAAAGGCAAGATGGATGGCGCCAATCCAAAGGCCACCACGGTGAACGAGTACCTTGCCGGTACCCCGAGCTGGCGTACCGAGTTGTACTCTGCCACCGGCACCCTGATGACCCATGCCCAATCGATTGAAATGTTCAAAGCCGCCGGGGTGAAGATGACCCCAGAGCTGAAAGCGCCCTCGGTTGCCATGCCCTTTGATGGCATGAGCCAGCAGGACTATGCCGACAAACTGGTGGCCGAATACCAGGCGGCGGGCGTAAGCGCGGAAAATGTCTATCCCCAGTCTTTTAATCTTGAGGACGTAAAACACTGGATTGCCAGCGCGCCGGAGTTTGGCAAGCAGGCCGTGTATCTTGATGAGCGCGATACGACCTTGCCGGGCTTTGACCCGATGAATGCAGCGAGCTGGCAACCCACCATGGCGGAGCTGAAAGCCAGCGGCGTGCAAATCATTGCACCGCCGCTGTGGATGCTGGTGACGGTCGGCGGTGATGGCAAGATAGTGCCATCAACCTATGCCACCGAGGCGCGCGCCGCCGGCCTGGATATCATCACCTGGACCCTTGAGCGCTCGGGCCACTTAAGCGCTGGCGGCGGCTGGTACTATCAAAGCATCAAGGATGTGACCAGCAACGAAGGCGTGGTATATGAGCTTTTGGACGTGCTCGCCAAAGACATAGGCGTGATTGGCGTGTTTTCCGACTGGCCCGCAACTGTGACCTACTACGCCAACTGCAACGGCCTGTAACGACGCTTTATCCATTGCTCAGGCAACGTATGCAACGCATCAGCACCAGGAGAAATACAAAAGCCGGGCTTAACCCGGCTTTGATGCGCGCGGTTTTAATGCGCGCTGCTTTTCGCATGATTGTTTGCAGGATTGCAGGGGCCGCTGACACGACAGCGCGCTTTTTTAACTCAGGTCAAAGGCAAAACTAAACCAATGGCCAATGTGCAAGGGAAAGGGCAAAGCAAAAGCCTAAGCTAAGGCTTGGAGGATTGGACACGGCTTGCCTGTGCCATCGCCTGCAGCCGATATACCTCAATTAGCCCCTCGTCTGCCATGCTGCGCAGCACAGCCTCTAGCGGTTTGGCAAGGTCTGCATTTTTGGGATGCAGCACAGGGTAACCATCCACCTTTTCAAGCACTCCCGCCACTTTAACCTGCCCTTCGGGAAAGGCGCCCGACGCCAGTAACGAGAGCACATCCACTTCGGCATCCACATACACATCGGTGCGACCGGCAAGCAGCTTGCGGATCCCGGTTTCCCAATCATTGGCGATGGATAGGTTTTCCGGCTTGATAATCGCAACCAAACGGGACTCAGCCAACGCCGCGCCGCGCCGATACTCGACTTTGAGGTTATCGGCAGTAAGGTCTTCCCACCGCTGCAGCTTCAAGCCCTCTTTTACGCTGAACGCGGTAAAATTGGTCCAGGCAACGGCCACCGGCACCAGAATAAGACTGGGATTTCGCTCGATAAATTGCTCAGAGCGTGCAAGGTCGCCATCCACCTCGCCCTGACTTAACAGCAACTCACCGCGCTTATCCGGAAAGGTTTCCACCTGATATTGACGCCCAAGCCGCCTGAAGGCCTCGTCATACACCAACTTAAGCCACAGGTATCCGGCATTTGTGTCATTGCGGGCGCTGATAAAAATCAGCGGTTTATTCTCACCCATGGCAGATGAGCACAGACATGCAAGCAGTAAGATAATGCCGTAAAAACTGTGGTTCCTTGCCACCGCCAACTCCTTGAAACCATCGCCAGTGACTGCATTTTCTTAAGTAATACACCAAGATGCAGCGCCAAGAGTCAGTATAGAACGCCCCGGCAACGGCGGGCAGCAAAGTTGAAAAATGGCAACTATGGATTGAAAAGGCCTCGAGAGAAAAGCGCTCTGGCGGGAAACCATACCGCTGCAAGGCTGTGCGGCTGTGCGGCTGTGCAAAGGTAATGGGACATCCTTAAGATTCGTTAGATCGAAACGCATGAAGCGTGTCTCCATTGCGACACTGACTAGCGTTGTGGTTCTTCGGTATCTGCGCTCGGAAAAATTGGAAACCACAGCAAAGCGTGATTTACAGACATGCCGACATCAGGCTTAGGCCTGTTTGAGTTAACCTTCGAGTGCCTGATGGGTGTTAATTAGGATGTATCGCTTCGCTTTGCTGCTTACCTCGGCACCACTTGCCGCCGCATTTGGCTTTCATGGCGCACATGGCATCCCACCGGCCGCTGATGCCACTGTATTGGCGACGAAATTCTTTCGCTGAGGTTATCCAGGCATCATCAGCGATGCCGAGTTCTTGCAAAAGCTTTGGTCTGGTAGAGGCAATAAAGCCGCGTTTGTCGTTACGCACTGCTCGGCCGGTCCAGTCAATAAGTTCCAGATAATCAGCAAAATGAAAGGGGATGCCGGATTGCTCGGCGTTAATGGCAGCGCCATCGAATGGGAGTAACGGCTTAAGCGAGGCTGTTAGTGGCGCAGGCTCTTCAAGGTCAGCTATTCGTTCCTGAATAGATGTGTAATCAGATGCTTGCAGCGAGTCAGCAATGCCTGCCCGAATGGGGTTTAAATCTACGTACATCATGCAGGCGAGCAGCGCCTGCTCATCTAAAAGCGCCTGAGATTTAAATCGCCCTTCCCAAAATACGCCCTTGCAGCCATCTTCCCGATTGGCTTTGCGGGCAATTTCTTCGTTTAAGCACCTCATAAACCAGCTGATACTGCCAAGCCGCTCCTGCCAGTCACTAATTAGCCTATCCACCAAGATACGCTCACCCTCTGACAGGCTTTCGCCCTTGAGGAATTTTGCCGCAACGGGATTGCCACAAAAGAGCCGTGTCCAGCGGTCTATTACTTCAAATGGCGACAGCGCCTTTTGAGCGACAAGGTCAATTTTCAGCACCAAATGATAGTGATTCGACATCACCGCATAGGCGCAGACATCAATACAAAATATCGACGACAACTGCCTGATTTTATCAACTATCCAGCCACGGCGATGCTCATAGCTACGGCCTGATAGCGCATCCTCGCCACACAAAAACGCCCGTCTGACACAGCGATTAATCACGTGGTAGAAGGGCGTGCTCTCGGCATCAATCAATTGGCGACGAGCGGTAGTCATGGCGAGCCTCAAAAGGTTCAAAGGAGGTTCTTCAAAGCCTAGTCGAGGGGCGGCGAAACCTCAAAAAGCTATGGCTGTCCTCTAAAATTAGGCAAGGTACTGGCATACACCTTACTCAGCGACTTACCCGAGCTTGGCAAACTTAACCGCAAAGAAATCGCTGCACTGGCAGGCGTTGCCCCCATGAGCCGCGAGAGCGGCAGTTACACAGGCAAACGACGTATTCGCGGCGGCCGAGCCAAAGTGCGAACGGTGATGTTTATGGCCATGATGTCAGCCATCCAGTGCAACCCTGTTTTCAAACGCTACTACGAACATTTAAAAGCTCAGGGGAAGCTTCCAAAAGTGGCGTTGATTGCCTGTATGCGAAAGCTCTTGGTCACACTCAACACCATGATGAAAAATGGGACTCGCTGGGGCGAAAAATCACCTGAAATGGCGTAATAAATATTGACGGAATGCCACAGTCACTTGTTAGGCCTTATTGATAATCCCAAAACTTATAGTTTAATGATTTTTCAAGTAACTCTATTTTATTTTGTATCTGAGCTGTACCAGAGTCGGTAATCACACCTTTTTTATGCATTTTAGATACATTTTCTTTAACTTTTTTTCGTTCGCTAAATCGTTGCCGGTTTAGCTCTATGCCTTGTGTAAAGCTCTTAGCGATGAACTTTAAGACCCCTTCATATTCTATACAGAACTCTACGTAAGGCTTAACGGAATCTGTTACGTCTAGCCACTGACTATTTTGATCGGCGATTTTATCGAAATCACATGGCTTTATAATAGTATTATTTGGAATCCCAGTATTTTTAATTTTGCTATCAAGATAAACTTTACGTGCTAATTCGGAACAGTATGAGAATTTCTTTGCCGGTTTCTTTTTTGGCAAAATTATATATGGTTGCTCAATATAATAAGCGCATGTCTTGCTGAGCACCTCACTGTCTTTCTCTTGTAGTCCTTTAAATCGAATAATCCGCCAACCTTCTTGAACATCATTCAAAACTTCAGGTATTAATTTAAGAGAAACACCGATATTGGGCATTGCATCTATACATATAAAGTCGGCTAGAACGATTACAACATGACTAGATCGAGCTTTTGAGTAAACCGTTTTTTGTAATTTCGCCAATACCTTTGAGGAGTTTGAAGTACCAGTTACAAGAATAATATCTCCTGTTTTCAGTTCATCCTTAAAATTCTGAAGCTTTTCAGTAAAATCATTTTCTTCGCCTCGAGTTAACTTGCGATATATTGGTAAGTGCTCTTTCTTGATACCTGCATTTGTTCCCAGCATATCTAGTAGTTCATCAGGCATGCTTTTAAATTGTTCGATAACTTTGGCACCAGAACCTTCCGTGCCCATAGTTTGAAACACATTGGCAGTAGCTTGCATTCTTATTTGATGCTTTAAGTCTTCCACTGAAATTTTCCTTGTCCGCCTATGCTAGAGTAACCGAGGCCTAACGCCTCAAACACCGGCTTGGTGAAGTTGGCGGCTTTTTTGGAACAAAAAAGGTGACAGCTTTACCAAGTCCGTGTGCTTTGACTTGTTACATTTTGACTGGCTATACGCTCTTAAACTGCGCACCCAAAACCCCTGCTGATTCTAAGTTTTGTTTTACTTGAGTACTTACAACAATAGCAATGCTAAAGCCCTTAACTCTAAAAATATTGAAACCTGAACATTTCTCAGGATTGACCACCATTTTGAAGAAGCCTCGATACTCGCCAGCTTTCTCGGGACGAACAGGATCATTTACCTCGAACTTTTGAAATTCTGATTCTTCTTCGTTAATGCACTCAAGCTCTTTCGGCAGAGCCATGATATAGAACTCACTGTCAGTTTTTTTACCAATAATATTTGCTTTAGCAAATTCAATATCATCAACGCCAGAAAGAGCCTCTTTGAATTTCTTACTTACAACGCTTACGCCATATGCCTCGTTACACGTGTAATCCATTTCGAAGCCGTCACGACATACCTCAATTTCATACTCTCTTTCAGGATCTAGGCTATGCGCTAATTCCCAGTTGTCTGCAAAAGCAACATCTCCCAAGTACCATCTATTGGGAAAATTAATATCATCAGCTAACTCGTAATACTTCAATCTCTCAGATTCCTGACTGAAATGTAACAGTTGTATAACGAGCCGGCTCATTTATCACCTCAGACCAGTGAAAGGCGTGCCGACTAATATTCAATATAATTAATCACTTAGTCCGTTTCGTCCAGATAACTTGCCACAGTAAAGCGTGCCGGCTCGTTTTCCATCTCAGACCAGTGAAAAACGCACCAACTAATATTAAATAAAATTAAAAACTTATCTTGCCTTGTCCAGATAACTTGCCGCAGCAAAGCGTGCCAGCACGGTTTCTCGCCTGTTATATCCCTTGCTGACTGATGCAAGGATCTGTTTTTAAAAGGCTATACCGTTAAACAAAGAAGCAAAGCGTACCAATCGAGCATGATCTTTGCGCATTGCTACTAAGCGTGGGCATGGCTACCGCACGGGCTGGAGTGTGATTCTGCGTCCCTGATAAGTGCTTTGATCCATCAAATCAGCATCTTGGCATAAGGTTCACTGGCTGGGCAAGCGTAGAAATTGAACTGCGCTTATGAGCAAATTGCCGCCCACAAAAAAGCCGTGTCTGTTGGATAAACAGTAACACGGCTTTTTGTTACCTGTGCTTGATGGCTGGCAGGCTTAGCGCATAACTCCAAGCGTTAGATAAACAGCTCGGCGATATTTTTCAAATCACTCTTGCCGTTGGCGATTTCATCCGGCGTCAGGCCAGACACTTCGTGGGGGAATACCAGCCAGTCTTCGGAAGCGTGAATATAGTAGTCAGGCTTTAACGGCACAGCGGTGTTTTTTGGCTTGTAGTATGGGCAGGCAATGCGGATATCGCGCGGCATGTTAAGGCGCATCAGCTGCGACAGTTTTTCTTTCAGCGCGTGAATGCTGCGGCCTGAATCGAACACGTCATCTACAATCAGCAGGCTGTCGTCGGCGTTACAGTTTTCGATGATGTAATGCAGGCCGTGAACCTTGATTTCTTTGCTTTGCTTGTCGGTGCCGATACCGTAGTAGGAGGAGGTGCGTACTGCGATGTGGTCGGTATCAACCTTTTTAAAATCAAAGTATTCCTGCACTGCGATACCGATTGGCGCGCCGCCGCGCCAAATGCCGACGATAAACTGTGGCCGAAAACCGCTGTCGTAAACCTGGGCGGCGAGGCGGAAGGAGTCTTCCAGCAGCTGCTGGGCGGTAATGTAATACTTATCAGACATGATCTTTAACCCCATCATAGTTATTGTGTTTTTATATCCGGCCTTACCGGAAGGATGCACAGACAGGGCCCAAACCCGCCTTACTGCATGATTTGGGCGCGCATTTTACACAAATTTTTGCGCCTTGACTGCTGCAAGCATAACAAGGCAGAGAATTTCCTCCAGCCACAACGAAAAAATCCACCCGCAGGTGGATTTTTCAGCTTAACAACTTACTCAGGCGACCGGTTCAATCACATGGGCACCTGCCGCGGTGCGGGCGCTGTAGCGCCGCTCTGTGGCCTCGGTGAAGTCTTTATCGAGTATGGTGGACACAAAGTGCCAGTCGCTGCGCACCTCAGCCTCGGTGAAGGTGAGCACCATAAAGCCACGGTCTTTGAGGTTGGCATACTTCAAATCTTCCACCAGCCCCACGACTGCGGCTTCGGTGGCCGGAATTTGCTCGGGCGGCAACTGCAGGTAGTACTCAAGCCCGGGGGATGACACAGAACTGGTGGCAAACTCCACCCCAACCTGATTGCCATTGACGTCGCGAAGCTCGTTGGCCCAGGCATTGTGGGTGTCACCGGCAATGACCACCAGATTGGCGTTGACCGATCTGGCTGTCCCCAGAATCACTTCCCGCTCATAGGCGTAGCCGTCCCAGGCATCGAGGTTATAGGGAATGGCCGGCAGCTTCAGCAGCGCTATCACCTCGGGGGTCAGCTTGTGCTGATTTGCGCCAAGGTACATGAGCTCCTGTTGGGTAAGAGTCGGATCGCCGGCCTGAGCGCGGGCCGCGAGCTGCGCCAATGCGGCCAGTTCGGCAAATTGCGGAATAGACAACTGCTGGGTGGCAATCGCGGCAGGCAGCATCATCTTGCCCATCAGAACCTGCTGCCCCAGCACCTGCCAGCGGGCAGTGTTGGTGAGTAGCTTGCTTTGCAGCCACAGCAGCTGCAGCGCGCCCAGCATGGTGCGGCTGGTGCTGGTCACATCGGCCATAAAGCTGGTGCCATCAAAGGCGCCGGTGGCCGGGTCGAGGTAGGTTTCAAATTGCAGCTGCTCGTCGCGGCCAAGCAAGCGGGTGTCGAGCATGTGCAAATCGACCAGATCGCCAAAGGCGAAACTACGGTAAATCTCTTCATGGTTGCCTTCGCGCCATGGGCGAATGGGCAGCCATTCAAAGTAGGCCTGCAGCGCGGCTTCTTTACGGGCGCCGTAATCGCCCTCGCCTTCGTTGTGGTTTTCAGCGCCGTCACGCCAGGCATCATTGCACACTTCGTGGTCGTCCCACACTGTGATAAAGGGCACGGCAGCATGCAGTTTCTGCAAACTGGCATCGCCCTTGTACTGGGCATAGCGGCTGCGATAGTCGCCAAGGCTTACAAGTTCGTGGGCGGGCAGCACTTCGCGGCCAAGGGCAGCGGCATTTTCACTGGCGTAACCGCCGCGTGGATATTCGTAGATGTAGTCGCCAAGGTGCACCACGGCATCCAGCCCCTGATAGTTGGCGGCCAGTTCATACACGTTAAAGTAACCGGCGGGGAAGTTGGCGCAGCTCATCACCGCGAGCTTAACCTCCGACACAGCCCCCTCGGGCAGAGTACGGGTTTTGCCGACGGGCGATGTCTTGTCGCCGCTCATAAAGCGGTAGTAGTAGGTACTGCCGGCGGTAAGGCCCATGGCATCGACCTTGACTGTGTAATCGCGGTCTTTGTTGGTCACCATACTGCCATCGGTCACCAGCTCGTTGAACTCGGCGTCTTTGGCCACCTGCCAGGACACAGTCACCTCGCCATCGCGCTCCGGCGTGACTCGGGTCCAGAGTATGACCGCATCATGGGCGGGATCGCCACTTGCAACGCCGTGGGCAAAGGTGACTGCCAGCGCGGGTTCATCCTTGCTGTCTGAGCAGCCCATCAAGCCATAGGAGAGCACCGCAGCGCCCACCCCTTTGGCCGACATGGCCAGAAAATCGCGACGTGAATAAGACCGTTTCATTATTATTATTCCTTTGGTTGTAAGCTATTGAAGTGGTATGAGGTCTAATGAGCCTTAGTTTGCAACATAACTATTACACAAGCATGACACACTTGATAAGCCCTTTGATTAGCATCTTGAAAAACAACCAGTTAAACGGAATGCTATACTTTAGCGACCATGGCCGCCGCCCGGAAACCAGCCTGCCGGGCCCTCAGGGAGAAACCTATGCAAGTCAAAGACATTATGACGGTTGCGCCGGTCTGCATCAGTGATGCGGCCACGCTCAAGGACGCCCATTTACTGATGCAAAACCGTGGCGTGCGCCACCTGCCGGTGATAGGCGAGACGGATGGCCAGTACAAGGGGGTGCTCACCCACAAAAAGATGGTCTCGACCCTGGTAACTGTGCTTAACAAATACGGTCAGGGCGGGCTTGACCGCAAAGAGCGCATGACCTCGGTGGCCGAATTGATGGATAAAGACAGCGATACCATCAGCGACGATGAGCCGCTTACCGTGGTGGTGGACTTTTTTATCGACAACAAGCTTGGCTGCCTGCCGGTGCTGGGTCAGGATCGCAAAGTGATTGGCATAGTCACCTCATCAGACTTTGTGAAACTCTGTAAACGCCTGCTGCAAATATAAAAAAAGCCGGCCACAGGGGCCGGCAAAACAAGCAACAAAGGTCAAAGATGGATTCGGGACAGGCAGCGAGCAGCGCTGCCATTCAGGCTAAACCAATAACAAGGCAAGCTATACCAAGCGCAGTGCAAGCTATACCAAGAGTAATGCAAACAGCGGCGCTGTGAGCACCATGGCGATGCCGGTGAAAATCATGGTCAGGCTCGCAACCACAGCTTCTTCCTCACCGTATTCCCGCGCCTTGGCAGCACCCGCGCCGTGGGCAGATGCGCCAAGGGCAGCGCCGCGCGCCAGCGCCGAGCGTACCCTACCCAGACGAAACAGCGGCCCGCACAGCAACATGCCGATAATGCCGGTCATCAGCACCACCATGGCCGTCAGCTCAGGCACTCCGCCAAAGGCAGTGGTGGCCTCCATGGCAAAGGGCGTGGACACAGAGCGCACCAGCACGCTGTGGCCAAGCTCCGGCGGCAATTCAAACAGTTTTACCAGCCCCCATGACGACAACAGCCCCAGCAGCAGGCCAGCCATGACTCCAAGTGTCAGAGTGATGGGGTAGCGCGCGATAAGTGCCCGCTCACGGTAAATCGGCAGTGCAAAGGCGATGGTCGCAGGCCCAAGCAAGAGCACCAGAAAATGGGTGTATTCAAAGTAACTTGGCAGCGGAATATCAAGCAGCAGCACGGCGGCAATAATCAGCACAGGTGCCAGCAAAATAGGTGCTGCCCACCAGTAACCCAGCTTGCCGTAGAGGCGCTTTGCCCCGTAGTAACCGACCAAAGTAATTATCAGGCTTAACAGCCCAAGCCAGGTGTGGCTCATTTTGCGGCTCCGAATTCGAGCCGCGCCAGCTCCCGCGACAGCCGCAATCTGCGCTCAAACTTAAAGACGCGGTCCACCACCCAGGCAGTGCCAAGCAGCACGGTCACACTGCCGGCCACCAAAAAGCCCAGCATCTGCGCGCCATACTGCTCAAGCACGGCCTCGTACTGGATAACCGAAATCACCGGCGGAATAAAAAACAGCAGCAGATCGCCCAAAAGCCAGGCGGCACCGGCCTGCAGCGACTGCTCGGGCACCCACTTGAGCGACAACAGCAAAAGTAACACCCCAAGCCCCACTACCCCCCCGGGAAGCGGCAGGTCAAAATACAGCACCAGCCCATGGGCAAGCCAGGCCAGCAAACAGATAGCCGCCGCCTGCAGCAGGGTTAAACCTGCGTGTCTGGCACTGCGTTTCAGTTTGGCTTTGCCTTGTTCAAGCGTCATGGGGGCTCTCGTTGGGTGATTTGCACAGCCATAGTCTAGGGTTGTTATTTGAATAAAAAAAATGAATATTAAGCATAGATAACATTACCAAAGGATATTCAATTGGACCTCAGGGCCATCAAATACTTTATCGAAGTGGTCGATGCCGGCGGCTTTGCCAAGGCATCAGACAAGGTGCACCTGACCCAGCCGGCACTGTCCAAAGCCATCCGTCAGCTCGAAGACTCGCTTGACTTGCAGTTGATTGAACGGGGCAAGCGCGGGGTGGCGCTTCGGCTCTCGCCCGCCGGTGAGGTGGTATATCGCCACGGTTTGGCGCTGCTGGCGGCGCGGGATGACATGCTTGGAGAGCTTGAAGCCATGCGCAACCTTAAAAGCGGCAGGCTTAAGTTTGGGCTGGCGCCTCTTGGCAGTGCCGAGCTGTTTGCCCCTGTGATTGCCCGCTTCAGGAGCCTCTACCCCAAGGTGGACATGCAGCTGCTGGTACGCGGTGGTATCGAGCAAACCAACGCCCTGCGTAAAGGGGAAATTGAACTTGCCACCGGCATTACCGCCCTTGATGCGGAGTTTGACGGCATCCGCATACGGCGCGACCCCATGGTGGTGGTGCTGCCAAGGCAGCATCCATTAGCCCACAGGCGCGAGTTGTGCCTGCACGAGCTGGCCGACACGGCGCAAATTCTGTTTGAACCTGAATACGCCCTGCATCAGTTGGTGGTCAATGCCTGCACTCAGGCCGGATTTGCGCCCAAAGACGTGACCAGGGTCAGCCAGCCGGACTTTGGTATTGCGCTGGTTGCCGCAGGCACAGGCGCCATGATCCTGCCAAGCTATATCGCCGATCGCCACGCGGTAAGCGGCGTGGTCAGTGTTGCCCTGTGCGAAACCGATCTTTACTGGGAATTGTCGCTGTTCTGGCGCCGTGGTCAGCCGTTATCCTTCGCCGCCGAGGCCATGATTGCGCTGGTAAAAGAGCGCCTTGGGGATATGTAATTCGAGGCTCGCCAGGCGGCAAGCCCCGAACGTTTTGCAATGCACTTACCAGGGCACAGTCAGGTACACCCGATACAGGGTATCTGAGTCCCACGGCAAAATAGGCAGGTAGTCTTCGCTGTCTTTGGGCCACTTGTCGTAGTGGTCAAGGTTGTAGTCGGTCTGCTCTACGCTGAAAGTCAGTACCGACTGCTGATACAGCCCGGGGGTATTGATATCCAGCCGGCCGCGATAACGGGTCTCCAGGGTATCGCTGCCATCGGCCCAGTATTCAACGCCGCCGGACAGTTTCCAGCCCGGCGCCAGCATCACATAGGCGCCGACATCGCTCATCCAGGCGCTGGCATCATTACCAAACTCGCCGCGCTCGTAGCCCCGCTCCTTGGGCACGTCATCGTCTATCTCAAGAAAGTAATAACCCATCCCCAGCTGCGCCGTGGCACCAAAGGCGGGCCTTGCGTAATCGAGCAGCAGCGACGGATACAACTTGATTTGTTTCTCAACCGAGCTGACCGTGTTGCGCTTGCCGCGCAGGTCCAGTTGCCAGTCGAGGGTTAAGTGCGGTGACAGTGCCAGCCACTTGCCACGGGCAAAGTAGGATGACTGAAACCAGATCGGAATATGATCCGGATCCAGCTTGTCTTTATCGCGATCGACAAAGGTATCGAAACTGCCATGCAGGGCAATGCCGCCCTCGGTCAGGTAGTCCAGCCCAATTCCGGCATGGGCACCGAAGGTATCTGAGCTTTGCACCTGAAAATCATGGCCGCCGAAGGACAAGGTCCAATCCAGCTCCGACGCCGACACGCCGTCGGCTCCCAATGCCAGCACACAAGGCAAAAAGTATTTCATTGTTCCCCCTACAATGAATCAGGCCGGGCGCGGTAAGACACCCTCCTGCAAAAAATCTGTTAATTCAAAATACTGCGGCAGCTTACCCCGGCCGCGTTCGGTAAAGGCCAGCCGCTGTGGCTCCAATTGGCAGATCCACAGCCGCTGATCCAATGGCTCACTTTGCAGCACCGACGGTTCAACCACCGCCAGATTCACGCCCAGAGGCCAGCGCGCCGACAGGCTGCGGATAAGATCGCACCCCTGCTGCACCAATTGCTGCCCCAGTGCCTGAGTGTAGTCATAGTGGCGCTTGTCGGTGAGCCTGGCGATAAGTCTTTGGTCGTCAATCAAGGTTAAATCCGCGCAGGCGCGGGCCTTTATTTCAACCCGGAACATCATGTGCTCCGAGCGCAGCACCCCTTCATAGGGCGTCGCCATATCCGCCATAAACACAAAGCGATAAAAAGCGACCTCAGCCAAACAGGTTGCCACAGATTCGCTGGCATAAAAAAAGCTTGGCATCAAACGGTTGCCAAAACGTGAGCCATGGCGCAGCGGCGGGTAACGAAACGGGGATTTAAGCAGGTAATGCAGCTTTTCGGTGCCGGGCCTGTAGGGTGGCTTGGCGTCATCGAGCAGGCTTTCAAGCAGCATCTGCTCTTCAAAATTGTCTACCAGACTCAGGGTGGCGGCCTCTTCCTGAGACTCAACCAGCCTGAAACCACTGCCCTCGTAAGGGCGGCCCTGACACGTTGAAGGAATGTTTAAGTCCATTTACACCTTGCCACGCATGGCATCGAGATATTGATTAACGCTCACCAACCCCACCACCGAGCGCAGCAGTTCGCGGGGCGCGCCGCCAAGGGCGTGATTGGGGCTGTTAAGCCAGTGGCGCATAAAATCCTGCTGACCACCGGCAATGGCATACAGCGAGCGATAGACACGCACCAGCTGTAATTGCAGCTCGCCCTGCTTGGATTCGGGTTTAAACCCCTGCGCGGCATTGCGGCTTAAGGTGCTGGGGTTCACCCCGATAATGTGGCTGGCTTCGGTGTTACTCAGCTCCAGCGCATGGCAGGCATTGATAAAAGCCTTGTAGAGCACGGCGGCGGCATCGGGTTTGGCAACGGCTGACATAGACATAACTCCCGGCAGGTGATGTAGATATTTTAGCCAGCGTAAATTGCATTTGCAATAAAAAAGCAAGTATTGCGGCATATGCAAACAGCCTGCACCATCCATCCTTAAGATTAAGCCGGGAAAATTGCCGTTATTATCAAAATATTTTTGAAACTTATGCCGCCTTCCGCCGATTGTTTTAGCGCCGCTCGAGGGTAGAATGCTGCATCATATCCAGCCTCATCGGAGAGAATCCATGCAAGAATTAGCTCAACTGGTCCGCCGTCGCCACACCTGCAAAGCATTTGATCCCAATCGTAAAATCAGCCCTGAGCAGGTAGAAACCCTCAAGACTTTACTGCAGTTTTCACCCTCTTCGACCAACTCTCAGCCCTGGCACTTTGTGCTGGCAGGCACAGAGCAGGGCAAAGCGACCATCGCCAGGTCCACCGAGCAGTTTGGCTTCAATACGCCGAAAATCCTCAATGCATCCCATGTGCTGGTGCTGTGCACCAAGGCGCAAATGGACGAGGCTCACCTGCTGCGGGTGTTGGAGCAGGAGCAGGCCGATGGCCGCTTTGCCGATGAACAGGCCAAGCAAAATCAGCACAATGGCCGTTCATTTTTTGTGAACATGCACCGCTTTGAGCTGAAAGATGCCCAGCAGTGGATGGAAAAACAAATTTATCTGGCGCTCGGTACCGTATTGCTTGGCGCGGCGGCCATGGAAATTGATGCTTGCCCGATTGAAGGCTTTGATGCCACTGTGCTCAATCGCGAGCTGGGCCTCAGAGAAAAGGGTCTGTGCGCCTCGGTGGTGGTGGCACTGGGTTATCGCTCAGACGCCGACTTCAACGCCAATATGCCCAAGTCGCGTCTGCCACAGGATGAGATTTTCACCCTGCTGTAATGGCGAGCCGCTTTGATTGCGGCTTGATCTTGGGATTGAGGCTTAATCGCTGCGGCATGGCTTAAGACAGCGGCTCCGGATCGCAAGTCAGAGTCTCAGCCTAAGGACCAATGCCCCGACATATTCCTGTCATGCCGGGGCATTACGATTGTTCATAATTAAATCGCATTTGTCATCCCCGCCCCCTGTGGCATAGTGGCTGAAGTCACTTTTCAGGATGAATCGCGCCCATGCTTCTGCCTCCTTTGGTTCCGCAAATCGCCCAGGCCTCCACCGAGGTATCGGCAAACAAAGGCGACAATCCCCTTATCTGGCCACTGCTGAGTGTGCTGCAACAATCCCCCCAGGGCTGGAAGGTGCACCATCTGGCGAGCGAGCTGCAAAGCCGCGGCCTGATGCATAACCTCGATCCTGTGCCGGAAAAAGACCTGTTCAAGCGCAATTTTTTACTGATGAACGCCCTGTTTGAACTGCAGGACATGCTGCTGCCGGGGCAGTGGTTGCAGGCGCAGGCCATGGATATCCGCCTGCTCAGAATTGTGCCTGCCAATGTCGACCTGATCCTGCATCAGGAGGCTGGCCTTAAAAGCTATTACCTCGACTGGGGCAATTACGACACCAGCACCAACGTGGTGCGCGACATGCTCGAATCCTTCTGGAACAGCTATCAAAGTTATATCGGCATCAATGGCCGCGTGATGCATCAGACGCAGGCGCTCAGGGTGCTTGAGCTTGATATCAGCGCCAGCGACCGCGAAATCCGCCGCCAGTGGCGGAAACTGGCACTCAAATGGCATCCGGATCGCCCCGAAGGTGACGCGGCGCGCTTTCGTGAAGTATGCGAAGCCTGGCAGGCGCTGCGGGGCCGCTCCGGCGATTAACCGGGCAGCATTTTGTCAAACTCCAGGGCAGATCACAGTCCGGCGCGGGCTTTTTGGCCGCGATTCAGAGATAATTAAGCCTTTCCTTTCACACTGTTTTCATCCTGGCGACTCAAGTCAGTTTCCTTAAAGACTGCGCCGAGAGCTCAACTGAGCCTGCAGCCGCCAATCAATTATTACAGCCTGAAACCCGGAGTGATTATGCTTAAACGTTTTACCCTGGCCGCTGCCATCGCCGCCTTGCCTCTGACTGGCTTTGCCAGCGAATTTGTTGAAGGCAAACACTTTGTGCAGATTTCCGATAACGCGCCAAGCGAAACCCCAAAGCTGACCGAATTCTTTTCTTTTTACTGCCACAACTGCTTCAACATGGAGGTGATGTACCTGCCCACCATCAAAAAGCAGCTTAACCAAGACGTGACCTTTGACACCAAACACGTTGACTTTATGAACAGTGAAATCGGCACCGAAGTGATGCGCTCGCTGGCCGTTATCCAGCAAAGCGGCAACAAGCCTGAGCTGGTGCACGCCATGTTTGCCGCCATTCAGGGCGAAGAAGGCGGTCAGGGACACCACGACCACAGCGCCCCAGGCCACAAGCATGAGCCGGGCATTGAAACCGCTGCCGACATCAAGGCAGTATTTGCCAAGCACGGTATTGATGAAGCCGCTTACGATAAATTGGCCTACAGCAAAGACACAGATGCCAAACTGGAGCTGTGGCGCAAGCAGCAGCAAGAGTTCAAAATCCAGAGCGTACCAAGCTTTGTGGTTAACGATAAGTACATGATTAATCTTCAGGAAATCAAAACTCTGGAAGAATTGTCAGCCCTGGTTAACTTCCTTGCCATCGAAAAAGACAAGGATCAGGACAAGGGCGGCAGCCTCGGCTGGGCCGCAATTGGCCTGATGGCACTGATTGCACTGGGCCGTCGCCGCTACGCTTAAGTGCGAAGCTCAGGCCGAATTGTTAAACCTGGGCCTGATGGCTAGACCAAGGCCTGCTAGACAGGGCCTGATGGCGAAAGCCAAGCCAAATTGCTAAATCTAAGCCTAACAAAACAAAAAGCCCCGCACTGCGGGGCTTTTTGTTTAACGTAAATTGTTTGGCGCGTGTTTTTTGCCACACGTTGTTTGCCACGAAGACGCCTCATAACCTCGGTTTCACAATTTCAAAATGGATGTATAACCATCTAGACGTCTAAATTGACAGATGGCTGGCTATCCCATATCCTTTGGCCTAAGTTGTCGGGAGATGAAGCCGTTACGACACCCAATTTGTCGCTGCCGCCGGGAAATGCAGGAAGAATTCCCGCCGGCACATCAAGATAGAGAGAACACCTTGAATCAGTCCAATGCCGCTTCAGGCCAGTCACAGCCAGGCTCTTTGCTGGCGCTCTTACCTCTGTTTGTGTTTCTCGCGCTGTTTATCGGTGCCGGGGTCTACTTTACCCAGCAGGGCGTCGACTTTGCCTTCTATCAGCTGCCGAGCGTTGTGGCCATTCTGCCGGCAATCGTGCTGGCGCTGCTACTGTCCAAGCAAAAGCTCAATCAGGCGATTGAGACCTTTGTTGGCGGCATTGGCCACAGCAACATCATTGCCATGTGCTTGATTTACCTGCTGGCTGGCGCCTTTGCCTCGGTTGCCAAAGCCACAGGCGGTGTGGACGCCACCGTGGCGCTGGGTCTGTCGCTGATCCCGTCTGATTTGCTGGTACCGGGCTTTTTTGTGATTGCCGCCTTTATCGCCACCGCCATGGGCACCTCCATGGGTACCATAGCCGCCGTTGCCCCTATCGCTCTGGGTGTATCCCAGGAAGCGGATATTTCCCTGCCACTGATGGCCGGCGCCATCATCTCCGGCGCCCTCTTCGGTGATAACCTGTCTATCATTTCCGACACCACCATTGCCGCGACCCGCACCCAGGGCTGCGACATGAAAGACAAGTTCCGTGAAAACCTGATTTTTGCCATTCCAGCCTCCATCATCACCCTGATTGCCTTCACTTTTGCCGGTCAGGGCGAAGCTAACGTGGCACCGCAAAGCGTGGATATTGTCAAAGTACTGCCTTACCTCGCGATTCTGTTTTTGGCGGTGGCCGGCCTTAACGTATTTGTGGTGCTGACACTCGGTATTGTGCTGGCCGGAGGTGTTGGTCTTGCCACCAGCGACTATAGTCTGGTGAGCCTGAGTAAGGATATTTATGCCGGTTTCACCAGCATGCAGGAAATCTTTATTCTGTCGATGCTGGTTGGTGGTCTTGCCGCACTGATGCAGCAGCAAGGTGGCCTTGCCTTTGTAAACAACCTGATTGAGCGCATTATCGGCCGTTTCTCGAAGGCAAAGGGCGAAGCCTCCTGCCGCGCCGCCGAGCTTGGTATGGCCGGGATTGTGTCGCTGACCAACAGCTGTGTGGCCAACAACACAGTGTCGATTGTGGTCAGCGGTGACATCGCCCGTGAACTGGCCCAGAAGCACGGCGTCAGCGCCAAGCGCAGCGCCAGCATTCTCGACATATTTTCCTGTATCGTTCAAGGACTTATACCGTACGGCGCCCAGGCACTTTTAATTGGCGCAACCTTTGCCATTACCCCTTTAGAGGCAGTATCCTACGCTTGGTACTGTATGATTCTGGCGCTGGTTGCAATTGCTATTGTGGTTTTCAGAAAGCGCCATTGATTGAATTCGGGAGGCCTGGCCTCCCCCGGAAGCGGCATGAGCGACGAGCAAAGAACCGATTTCAGCGAGTTTGACCCACACCGACTGGTGTTTCACATGTCCATTGGCGGGGTAATGATTTGCGCCTTTGGCATGAGTCTGTCGATTTTGGCGGTGCTGGGTGACATTGGCTGGCAGATAATCAATCTGCGCATCGATCGCCTCGGCGACTACTTAAGCTCGCCGCTGGCGTACGTGTACAACATCTGTCTGCTGTTTGCCGGCGCGAGTTTTGTGATTGCCATGCTGGGGCTGTTTAGCCTCAGGTACAACAGTTTCAGCCGCTATATCGCTATCATCGGCGGCTGCACTGGCCTGAGTATCATGCTTCTGGGCATTTACCCTTTCAATGACCCTGAATCCCATCGGCTGGCGGCGGTGTTTTTTCTGTTTTGCAGCCTGGCGATGTTTCTGATGCTGGCACTGACACGGCGCAATCATCGTGAGCTTTGCAGCGCGCCGCTGTGTCTCACGGCCCTGATGGGCCTAATCTCCTGCATCGGGCTTTTAATGCAGCTTGACCTCAATACCCTCGACTATCGGCCCTGCGGTGAGCTGACGGAGTTTTGCCCGGTAGCCTTTGCCATGTGGATCCACACCAGCGCCACCATGCTGGCCGGTATTGGTCTGGCGCTGATGGCCAGAACCCTGATGCACCGCGCCATTGCTGAGCGGGCACCGAGCACTGATCTACTTCGCTAACGATCTGCGGCGTGTAAAATCCGCCGCTTTGACTAACATCTGCGCATCACACAGCAACCAAAGCCGGTTTATCTTGCCCGGGCGTATGCCTTTGGGGCACAGTAAGCTCATCTGAACGTTGGAGCCATCAATGCCAGTTGCTGCCAATCAACCTTCACAGCGGGATTTACCCCTGCTGGCGGCGGGGCTGATTTTACTGTCGCTTATCATAGGTCTTGCCGGATTTTCGGTGGGCGTGCTGTTTCATGCTGAGCAGGGCGATATGAGCTGGAGCTTTCGCCCCTCGGGCCTTGGCAATTATCTGCAGTCGCCGCTGGCGTGGGTGTATAACGCCGCCCTTATCTGGGCTGGCCTGTGGCTTTGTCTTGCCATGGTGACTCTGGCGTATATGCGGCCGCGCCTGCCGGATCTGCTGCTGCCTCTGGGCGGTGGCCTTATCGCGCTGATGGTGATGTTGATGGGGGTATTCCCCAATCATTACGGCAGTACCCATACTCTGCTGGCCATCAGTTTTACCCTGACCATGGCACTGACCCATGCCATGGTTCTGGGGTCGGCTATCCGCTGGCGTTTGTATTATGCAAGCCCGCTGCTGTATGGCCTGAGCCTACTCGGCCTTGGCTGCGCACTGCCGATACTGCAGCAAACCGACTGGCTGACCATGACCATCCCAAGATGCGAGCCTTCAGCCGAGGTTTGCACTATTGATATGCTGCTGTGGCTGCAGCTTGCTGCCGTCAAACTGTGGGTGTTGGTGCTTGGCATCAGCATTTATCGTAAACCGCACCGCAAACAGGGCTGACGGACCCGCAGCGCCATGACCCGTCTGTGTAAATACCTCGCCGATGCCGGAGTTGCCTCCCGCCGCGGCGCCGCGCGCCTGATTGAAGCCAAGCGCGTTACCTTAGATGGCAAGCTTGCAACCCACACTGACCCTGTATTGGCTCACACGCTGGTGTGTGTCGATGGCAACGCCGTTAACCCCTCAACTGATAAACACTACTACGCCTATCACAAGCCAGTTGGCGTAGACTGCCGCTTGCTTAAAAATGACCCCTGCAGCCTGCTGAATCAACTGCCGGCGGCCTTTGCGGGCGAAGGCATACCAAGGCTATATCCCGCCGGCAGGCTCGATAAAGACTCCCGCGGCCTCTTGCTTCTGACCAATGATGGCGAGCTGACCCAGCAGCTGATGCACCCGGATTTTGACCATGAAAAAGGCTATCTGGCGACCTTGGATAAAGCGCCAAAAGCGGAGGATATTGCCGCCATTGCCGCAGGCTTGGATTATGGCGACGGCCCCACCCGCCCCTGCCGGGTCGAGCGAATGTGTGATGACGACGCTTCAGAAGCAGACGTCACGTTTCGGGTACGGATGTTTATTACCGAAGGAAAGAAGCGGCAAATACGCCGCCTGTGGCGCGCTCGGGGCTATAAGGTGGTGGATTTGCTCCGCGACTCCATTCAAACCCTGATGCTTGGAGAGCTTGCCGAGGGTGAGATGCGCCCGCTGACGCCCGAAGAAATGAGCTTACTCAAACGCACTTAAGTGCAAACCCGCCATAAAAAACGGGGCCGTTCGGCCCCGTTTTTTATTCAGTCAGTAAGCAGACTGTTATTCAACAATTTCCATCTCGGCCAGCAGGTTGTCTGCATTGTCGAGGTACTTCATCACCCACAGCATGTAGCGGCTGTCGACGTGGATGGAGCGGTTGATGTTGTCGTCGTAGTTCCAGTCGCCGATGATGCTCTCGTACACGCCATCAAACAGCAAGCCAACCAGTTCGGCGCGGCCGTTGAGGGTGGGCGAGCCTGAGTTACCGCCAGTGGTATCCACAGTAGACAGGAAGTTCACCGGTACTGAGTCTATGTCTTTGACATAGAAATCACCGTATTGCTTGGCCTTGATAAGCTCGAGCTGCGCCTTGGGTGCATCGAATGGCTCAACGCCAGTGTCTTTCTGGGTGATACCTTCAAGACGGGTGAATGGCACTGAGTACTGACCATCTTTTGGCGAATAACCCTTCACGTTACCGTAAGTTACGCGCAGGCTGGAGTTGGCATCGGCGTACACAGGCTTACCCTGCTCTTTGTTGTACGCGATGATGGCTTCCATGTAAGCAGGACGCACTTTCATCAGCTCGCCGCCCAGCGCCTTCTCGGCTTTTTCGCGGGCCATGCTGGTGTCAAAGGTGGCTACTGCCAGTTGGATGAACGGATCTTTGCTGGCTTTGAAATCGTCAACTGACTTTTCCATCCACGCCATACGTACGTCTTTGTTGCCGATTTCGGTCTTGGCGTACATCTTGTCGAGCTGCTTCTTAAGCTTCTTCTCGTCAAACTTCTTGCCAATGTCGAAGAAGGCGTCGATATCCGCGCGGCGCTTGTCGGCAGGCAGTGCGGCGTAGCGCTTGAGCATCTCAAACAAAATGGCCTGATCAACCTTGGCATCGTAACGGCGATCGATACGCTCAAGACCGGCCACAAAGCGGGTCATGTCGCGCTCTTGATAACCGGGTTCACGCTCCATGTCGGCCAGCAGCTTTTCATGGGCCAGACGATACAGGCGCGAAGCCGTGCTCATCGGGGTGGAGTAGCTCATGTAACCCAGAATGAGATCCAGTTCCTGATCCTTTTTGCTTTCGGCTACCAGGCGCTCAAGCTCGGTCAGGGTCTTGCCATACTGGGCTTCACGCTTGGCATCGGCCTTGATCCAGGCGGCAAGCTCAGCTTCACGGGCCTTGCGGTCAGCCAGCATGCTGGACTTGCCGTAGGACTCAATCATGGAGCCGAAGTTTTTGGCGTAGTTGGCAAGGCTTGCCAGGGTGCTTTCGTACTTGATGCGCTCATCGCTGCCATCGGGCGCCGTGGTTTTGATGATATCAATCACGCGCTCACGCAGCTCTTTGCTGGCGGGATAATTCCAGGTGAACTGGTTTTCCACTTCATAGGCGGTGCGGTAGCGGTTGGTGGAGCCCGGGTAGCCGGTCACCATCACAAAATCGCCGTCCTTCACGCCCTTGGCAGACACTTTCAGGAAGCTCTTTGGCTCGTAAGGCACGTTGTCCTTGGAAAAATCTGCAGGCTTGCCATCTTTACCCACGTAGGCGCGGTAGAAAGAGTAGTCGCCGGTATGACGTGGCCACATCCAGTTGTCGATGTCGCCGCCGTACTTGCCGACGCTGGCGGCTGGGTTATGCACCAGACGCACGTCGCGGATTTCCATTTGCTTGATGAGGTAGTACTCAAGGCCGCCATGGAAGCTGTACACGCTGCAGCGGTAACCGGCGTCTTTTTCACACTCGGCCACGAGGGATTTTTCTTTGGCTTCAACGCCCTTGTAGAAGGCATCGCCGGTGGCGTTTTCAAGGCCGGCCTTGATGTCGGCGGTCACGTTGGTCAGTGACTCGGTCACGTATACCCGTGAACCCGGCGCGGCCGGCAGCTCATCGGCAAAGGTTTTGGCCAGAAAGCCATCCGCCAGCAGGTTTTTCTCGGCGGTAGAGTTGTACTGGATTGAGCCGTAGGCGCAGTGATGGTTAGTCACCACCAATCCCTTTGGCGATACGAAAGATGCGGTGCAGCCACCCAGGCTAATCACGGCATTCATCGGGAATTCGGTCAGTTTGGAGATGGACTCAGGATTGATTTCAAGGCCCTTGGCCTTAAGGGTCGCAGCAAGTTCGGGCAGCTGGTGTGGTTGCCACATGCCTTCGTCCGCCTGAGCCCCGAATGCAGCGGCAATGGCGGCGGTCAGTAACCATGTTTTCATTGTTGTATTCCGTTTATTTTTGAGTGTCTTATGGGGTCAATTGCATTGCTGCGCCCATAAAAAAAGCCGGGCGCGAAGTCCCGACTTTAACATACGGTGCCGGGCTGTCACAGCCCGTGATAAATCCGTTTACAAATCAGTTGCTATGACCTGAGTTCACAGCGCCACAAAAAGCTGAGCGGCGATAATAACCAGGCCAGCCAGCGCCAAAAGGCCCAGCACAGCGTTACCGCCACGCACCTGATAGCCGTCGCTCGATTGGGCGCGCTGCTTCAGCGCCATGGCAATCGGCAGGAAGATAATCATAAACACCAGCGGAATGGCAGCAAAACCCAGCACGGCCACAAAGCCTTCCGGCACATAGAGCGCACACAGCATGGGCGGCACAAAGGTAATGGCCCAGGTTTGTACCCTGCCCCAAATACCGCCCTGAGAGCGGGTCAGCTCCGACAGAAAATCAAACAGGCTCATGGTCACCCCAAGGAACGAGGTGATAAGCGCCAAATCGGCAAATACCGCAATACACTGGCCGACCAACGGATTGGCTGCCAACTCCTGCAGCGCGCCAATGAGTTTTGGCAGCGCGCCGCCAAAGCCATTGATGGTATCGCCGCCGACAGTGCCCAGGGTCACCATCAGCCACAGGATGTAACACACCAGCGGAATGGTGGAGCCAATCAACAGCACCTTACGCAGGCTTGGCGCATCACCATCGAGGTAGCGCACCAAAGTGGCGATACACACATGAAAACCAAAGGAGGTAAACACCACAGGAATCGCCGCCATCCAGGCATTGGTCGAGACCTTTTCAAAGGCATCGGCGGCAATCACCGACGGGCGCACCTCGGGCAGCAAAAAGCCCACCACCAGCACCAGGAGCACCACCATCAGGCTAAAGAGCAGGCGCGAGAGTTTATCCACCCAGCTCACGCCAAGGGCCGCAACGCTACCCAGCACCAGGGTAAAAAGCACCACCGCCAGCTGATTATCCAGCTGCAACGCAAACACCGACTCGAGGCGATGCACCAACAGCGACGAGCCGCCGGTCAGATAGGCGGCAGTCAGCGCAAACAGCAAGCTTAAGAAAGAAGCGCCCTGAATCAGCTGGCCCTTTTTGCCCAGCGTCTTACCGGTAATGGCGTGGACATTGTCACCCACGCCGCTGCGCAGGTTGATTTCGAGCATCAAAAGTGAGGTATAAGCCGAAATACCCCACACCAGAATCAGCAATACCAGAGCGGGGATCACCCCCAGCGCAGCCGTTGCCAGCGGCAGTGCCAGCATACCGGCGCCAATGGCGGTACCGGCCACAATGGCAATAGAGCCAAGAAATTTCAAATTCACGGAACTGTCCTGTTCATGTCTTGCAAAGCAATTGTTGTTATTGGGAGACAGCGAGGACGTATCCGCCGCCCCTTGAAGGTCTGAGCCGGTTTTCAGTACTGCCGAAAACAATCAGCAGTGAAGACGCTTATCCCCATCAGCTCGTTGAAGGCTTTCTCAATAAAATCGACTGCAGCCGACATTAACAGAGCCATAAAGGCACGGCAAGCGCAGCGCCCCACAGCATGACCGACTGGCGTCAGGCGGCGCCTGCGACACCATAAACAGGCACAGCACCGTTACCCAAGCTCAACAAGCGCTGCAATTGTATCGACGCAGCCGAAAAGGCCATACTTGCGAAGCGCACACTTGCGGGTATAATGGCCGTCTCACTTTCGGGGGAGTAGCCAGCTCAGATTGCCAGGCAATTTGGGGGTAAACATCAACAGACTTGGCCATATGCCATGGTGTTTACGATAAACAAGGCGTTTATCCGGCAAGACCTGAGCGCGACTAGCCACAACCAATAACTATGGGGTGGCGGGCTTGTCGTGCTTTGTTGGTCAGCCACCCCGGGAACGCATCATGTTAGAAGCCTTTACCGCCTCCACCTTAACCGTGGCCATCGCCGAAATCGGTGATAAAACCCAACTGCTGGCCTTGCTGCTGGCTGCCCGCTTTAAAAACAAAACCGCCATTATCCTCGGCATTTTCATTGCAACACTGGCAAACCATTTTGCCGCAGCCTGGCTTGGCCAATGGGCATCGGGGCTGATAAGCCCTGAGCTTGCGCGCTATCTGGTGGCGGGCAGTTTCTTTGCCATCGCCCTGTGGGTATTGGTGCCGGATAAAGTGGAAGCCGAAGAAAGCGCCCTTTACCGCTTCGGCCCCTTCCTGGCGACCCTGGTACTGTTTTTTATTGCCGAAATCGGCGACAAGACCCAGGTGGCTACCGTGGTACTTTCAGCCCGTTACGATGACCTGTGGATGGTGGTAATGGGCACCACAGTGGGCATGCTGCTTGCCAACGTGCCAGTGGTGATTGCCGGCCATTTCAGTGCCGACAAGCTGCCGATGACCTGGATCCACCGCGGCACCGCGGTACTCTTTGCCGTGATGGGGGTTGCCACCCTGATGTGGCACTGATGCTCTGATACGAAGCGGCGCTAATGCACTGTCATCAAGTGTCTGAATAAAAAGAAAGGGAAGCGATTGCTTCCCTTTGTTGTTTTCAAGCCCGATTGTGCGGCGTTAAGCAGGGCTTAGAGCACGGCGCGAATACGCTTTCCGTAGTCGGCATCGGCCTTGTCGAAGTGCGCCAGCATCCGCTCCTGCACGTCTTTAGAGGCCTGACGCAGGGTCGAGGCGATGGTTTCGGCAAGGCGGCTCTTTTCGCCGTCGCTGAACAGGCGGTACAGGTTGCCGGCCTGGCTGTAGTCATCCTTACCGTAGCGGCTGTAACGGGCGGCTTCACCTTCGAGACGCAGTGGCGGCTCGGCAAAGTGCACCGGCTCAGTCAACGCACCTTTTACTGTGCTTGGACCATAGTTGGCACTGGCATCGCCACCGGTCTGGTGTTGTTGGCCCTTGTCACCGTGGTAGGGGCACTGGGTACCGGCCATGGCGCCGCCGCGCTGGTGATGATTGGCCACAGTGGCATGTGGGCAGTTCACCGGCAGCTGGTTGTAGTTGGCACCGATGCGATAACGCTGGGCGTCGGCATAGGCAAACAAACGGGCCTGCAGCATCTTGTCCGGTGATGCGCCCACACCCGGTACCAGGTTACTTGGCGCCAGCGCCGCCTGCTCTACTTCGGCGAAGTAGTTTTGTGGCATGCGGTTAAGCTCAAGCACACCGATTTCCAGCAGCGGGTAATCCTTGTGTGGCCATACCTTGGTCAAATCGAACGGGTCGATGTGATAGGTGTTGGCATCGGCTTCAGGCATGATCTGCACGTTCACAGTCCAGCTTGGGAAGTTGCCATCCATGATGGCTACCATCAGATCCCGCTGTGACGAATCCGGATCTATGCCTTTCAGTTTATCGGCCTGCTCGTTGGTCAGGTTCACCACGCCCTGACGTGATTTGAAGTGGAACTTGACCCAGAAACGCTCGCCTTTGGCATTCCAGAAACTGAAGGTGTGGGAGCCGTAACCGTGCATCTGACGGTAGTTGGCCGGAATACCGCGGTCTGACATCAGAATGGTCACCTGATGCAGCGCCTCAGGGTTCAGCGACCAGAAGTCCCACATGGCCTGGGGATCTTTGAGGTTAGTCTGCGGGTTACGCTTCTGGGTGTGGATAAAGTCAGGGAACTTGATGCCATCACGCAGGAAGAAGGTCGGGGTGTTGTTACCCACTACATCGTGGTTGCCGCGCTTGGTGTAAAAGCGCACCGCAAAGCCGCGTGGATCGCGCTCGGCATCGGCTGAGCCCATTTCGCCGCCAACAGTAGAGAAGCGCACGAAGGTTTCGGTGACCTTGCCTTCGCCGATAAAGTGGTCGGCAATGGTGTACTCAGACAGGTCGCGGGTCAGGGTGAAAGTGCCGTAGGCGCCTGTACCCTTGGCGTGCACCACGCGCTCCGGGATACGCTCGCGGTTGAAATGCGCAAGTTTTTCAATCAGTTGCCAGTCCTGCAGTAACACAGGACCACGGCTGCCTGCGGTCAGAGAATTCTGGTCATCGGCAATCGGGGCACCATTCTGGCTGGTCAGGTAAGATGTGGACATAGCAGTTCTCCTTAGACAGGTTTCTTTGAAATCAAATCTTCAATCAGGTCATATACAGTCGCCATCGCAGTTCACCTCAATGGTTGCTGGTTGATGTGGCTATAGTATGAAAAGCAGCTCCCCACTTAAAACGATTAATAACGATAATCCTGATTATTTTTTTAGATTAAAGCCTGACAGACGGCTATGTGTTATTGCCAGCCAGTGTAGCCCAAAGACGAAAAAACCGGCGTGACTCAGGCCACACCGGTGAGAATGGTTACCATTTGATACGTTATTCAGACGAGGGATTTTGCGGCTCGCGATACAGCTTCACCAAATAGTAAGCATCGATAATCACAATAAAAAAGTTCACCAGCGCCACCGGCAACGCATCGATGGCAAGGCCATAGGCGACAAACAAGGCCGCACCGACCAGGTTCCACCAGCGCAGCTTTTTGATGTTGGCCATCATCAGCGAAATTGCCACTACCACCGAGGCCAGATAGCCGACCCATTCCCAAATCGTTGCTGTTTCCATCGCTTTTTCCTCAGTCCCACGCTATTTGGGGATGATAACCTTATGTGATTGTAGTTCAGCGCTCCACAACCGCCGCCGTCATCCGTGAGATACAGGTGAGTTCGCCGGCACCGTTATGCACCAGCACTTCCCACACCGAGCTGCGCTTGCCAAGGTGCACAGGCCTTGCTGTCGCAGTCAGTACCCCATTACGGGCGGCGCGCAGGTGGTTGGCGTTAATCTCCTGCCCCACGCAGTAATACTTTTCAAAATCCACCACGAAATTAGCGGCATAACTGGCCACGGTTTCGGCCAGCACCACATTGGCGCCGCCATGGACTATGCCAAGCGGATTGTGTACCGCAGGTGTGGCTGGCATGGTGGCCTTCATATAATCGTCACCGATTTCGCTGATTTGGATCCCGAGGGTCTTCATCAGGGTGCCGCGGCCGTGCATGCCTTCATCCATCTTGGCGCAATCTTCCAGGGTGACCGGCCTGAACCAAATACTCATTCGTTGTTCCCCAACTGTGACTAATGGGCTCAGTGTACTTGCCACTGTGCCACAGGTAAACCGGCGCCCTCATCCTCCCGCGGTATGAAAAGCACTTGAAACTGGAAAGAAAAAGGGGATGCACGCATCCCCTTTCACTACTCAGTGTTCCCTGAAGGAACGCCTTGCCCAGTCGCTTATTTCAGGCGGCGACGTCCAAGACCCATCAGGGTCATAAGCGCCAATGCCAGCCCACCCAAAGCGCCGCCATCATCTTTTTTCGGCGCTTCTTTATCCGGATAGCTTAAAGCCACAATCACAGGGTCGTGATCCGAGGCCGAGAAGGCGTTTTCGGATTTCTCCAGGCTGCCGGTGAACTTCTTGCCGTACTCAAACAGGTTGGATTCGACCGAGTTGATGTGCCAGTCCTCGATGTCCACCACTCGTTTCGCCAGGCTGTCGTTGCCCAGAGCATGGTCGAGGTTACCCAGCTCGCCGTTGTAGCTGTAGGAGTAGGTATCGGCACCGTGCACCTGGGTGTTGAGGTTGATCAGGCCATAGCCCTTGTCGATTACACTGCCTTCCTGCTCATAGGTTTTGCCGCCAAGGGTGGTGTAACTAGCCGTTTTAACCGCCCGATTTGACTTGCTGGCATCGTAATCGGTAAGCACACGCACCGGATCTTCCATGCCGTAGGCATTGAGATCGCCAATCACCAGCAGATCGCCTTCCACCGACTTTAACCGCTCGCCAATCACCTTGGCCGCCGACACACGGAAGGCATTACACTTACCCTGCAGATTGGCCGGATCGCGGCTCTCATCAAAGTTCACCCAATCCTCAAGACAGCCAGAGCCCTTGGACTTGAGGTGGTTGACCACCACGGTCAGCTTGTCGTCCTTCACCTTGAAGGTTTGTGCCAAGCTGTGACGCTGGTACTTGTCCTGCGCCGGATTTTGCTCTGCCGTGCCCTTGTTGTCGCGGCTCAGCACACCCGCCGGCGCGTGCTGCTCCGGCGTTTCAATCACAAAGGCAGCGCCATCAGGGCTCACCTTGGACGCGCGGTAAAGCATGCCGACCGTGATGGCATCATTGCCGAAGAACTTGCCATCGGTTTTGTCGGCATCGGCGATTTCAACAAACTTATAAGCATTTTCAGCGGTTTGCTTGGTATTGAGGGCATTGACCAAATCGGCGATGGCGCTCTTGTCGCCAAAACCGTTGTTGGCGATTTCCATCAAACCAACGATATCGGCATCCATGGCGGTAATGGCGCTGACGATTTTGGTGCGCTGCAGCAACATTTCTTCTTCGGTCAGGGCACCACGGTTTTCGCCGGTGGGGTTAGCATCGCCGCCCGCGACCTCGTTGAAGAAGTTAAGCACGTTGAAGCTGGCCACCCGGATATCGCCCTTGCTGGCCACAGACGGAGCATTGGTGCGATCATTACCGCGAACAATGTCGGCCGGGGTGATGGTGTTACTGGTCACCAGACGATATTCATTAAAGCTGTAACTCACCATGCCTTCGAGACCTTTGAGCTCATCGCCCACCCGAATGTAGCCGGTTTCGGCATTAAAATCGGGCAGGAAAGGCACCACGCCATTGGCGGCCTTGAAGTCGGATTCGACAAACAGCTCATTGCCACGGTTTTGTTTTTCAAGGGCAATGGCTTCCTCACTCAGGGCCGGATAAAGCTGAGTCGGCTTCATCAGCGGCGCCTTGTGAGACAACATCAGGTTGTTGCGACGACCGGCATAGTCGTAGCTGAAGGTACGGCTCACTTTCATCTCGCTGCCGGCATCCAGCACTATCTTCATGCCTTCAAAGCGCTCCAGCGCCTGCTCCAGGGTTTCTCCATCGGTCACGGCAAACGGCACTGCGCCAGGCACCTCGCCCTTGGCGCCTACTTCAAACTTCTTGTCGGCCTTGATATCGATTTGGGTCAGGCCGAAATACTCTTTCACCTTACCCTGAACGCAAACTTCAACGCCGGGCTGGATGGCCTCAGGAGCGGCTTCTCCGAGGAATACAAAAATGCCATCGGAAGTCAGCGGCGAGTTATCGCCCTTCACATCAATGAGATAAAAACCTTTGGCGAGGCTCTCGCCGCGGGCGCTGACCACGCCGCGCAGGGTCACTTCGGTCTCGGATTCAAACTTACCCTCAGGCACCAAGGGGCTCTTGTCGCCGCTGCCCTGAATTTCATAAATAGGCACCAGGGTGGCACCGGCGCAGCTGAACGTGGGCTCCGGCGGCACCACCACGGCATCGCCGACACGGCCAAGGCCGCTGAAGGTATCGACGGCTGACGTGTCCCAGTCGGCGTCGTTGAATACGGCATTGGCCTTGAGCGCCGAGGCTTTGCGGGCGATAGTAACGTTCAGGCCCCAGTCTTTCGGAGTGGGAATAGCGCCAACCACATCCACAATGGCGCCATCTTTCATCAACGCCACCGCATCTGTGCCGTTAAAGAAGAGTTCACCATTCATGCTGTCGGTGCCGGCTGGCAAGGTAATAGCGGCGCTCGGGTGCAGCACCACCTTAATACCCTTGGCGGGCAGGCTGGTGCCATCCAGCAGCACCATGTTGGTGGGAGTGGTCGCGCCATCCTTGTAGCGCACCAGCGAATAGCCGCTCAAATCAACGGTCGCATCACCGCTGTTGTACAGCTCAATCGCCTTGTTATTGGAATTGCCTTCAACATACTCGGTGATCATCACCTCGGCAGAAGCCGCCAATGGCAGCGCCGCCGCAACTGCCATGGCGACGGCAGTCAGCTTTTTAACATTATCCATATTTTCAACCCCGTTATTTTAATAATGGCGTTATCTTTCGTTAACGCGGGCGGGATTGTTACAGAGTTAATACTCTAAAAGAAGGGGTGGGATCACAGTTCGGCTAATGGATATTCGCAGCAAATTCAGACGCAAACAGTACAAAGAACCATCATTTTGTTTGATGATAAAGATAGAGCAATTATTTTTAGTTAAATAACAGCGACTAACAAACTCAATATAAAACATATCATACTGAATAATCAGATATTGTTTTCAAAACCACGCCATTATTTTACTCCTGCCATTTAATCAAACGCGCATTATTTAAACAGCCATTCCAGCGATTACCAGGCCAGTTAAACCGTATTCTTTACCGATAAAACACTGCAAGAATAAACGTGACTGAATTAAAGGAAGGGGCGAAAAAACCGCTATCAACCAGGCTCGCAAAGCAGGGTTTTGAGGGCATAAAAAAAGGTGGCCGGAGAGCCACCTGAAAAGTTACTGCCTGCGTCTGCTCAGTAAAAAAACTGTTCAGTAAAAACAACTTGGAAAAAACTGGCCGGTAAAAGCCATTCAGCTAAAACCATTCAATTCAGGCCAAGTCGTGCAATGAAAGCGGATTTGCCCCAAGGCGCTCGACTGCCTTTCATTACGCCGCCTACTGTGCACTCTGTAAGCAGGGATGAAAACCGCCCGGCGCACACTCCATACTTTTCTACTAGCCCTAAACAGCTAAGCCGGCCTGCACCAACATTCGCAAAAACACACTAAGTCATTGTTTTACCGAAAGAGTAATTACACCTCATACCAGTAAGACTCAGGCCGAAACAGCCAAATTAAATAAGCTTTCTTCCAATTGTGAGTACCGGCCCGGCACCGTAAGTTTGTGCCTGAATCCGATGGCAACATTTTGCTAACCATATGGAATGCATCGCAAAGGAGTGTCGAGTGTCTACCAATAAGACGTGGGTGTTGACCGCCTCCCTCCTGCTTTGCAGCTTCTTTGCCAACGCTGAACCCACCACAGATGACGACAGCACGCTGCACTCGCTGCCCGTCACCTTGCAAACCCTGCTTGAAACCCACGGCCGCGAAAATCTGGTCGAACTGTTTCAGGTCGGGGCGCAAAACCAGTTCAGCGCCGAGCAAGCCGGCAGTCAAAATCAGCTGTATGCCGCCCAGGCAGGTTCGGGCAACGAGGCCAAAGTGATTCAGGTTGGGGTAAACAACAGCGTTGAGCTGCGCCAGGTTGGCAGGGACAACCGCGCCACAGTTGCTCAGATTGGGGACGACAACCAGGTACAACTCAACCAGTTAGGCAGTGCCAATTTCACCATTCACCAAATCGGCGACGGTGCATCCATCGCCGTGACTCAATATTAACAGGGAGCGTCACATGAAATCACAAGCAAACAAATCCTTGGTAGCACTGGCCATCGCCGCTGCATTTGGCCTGTCTGCACAGGTTATGGCCGGCGAAGCCAATGACATCAAAGTCACCCAGTCAGGCAGCAGCAACGAAGCCACTGTCGAGCAGACCGGCGTAATGCACGTTGCCGAAGTGACCCAGTCAGGCGCAGATAACAGCGCTGTAGTGTCTCAATCAGGTACTTTCCACGAGTCTTACAGCACCTCAAGCGGCAACGGCAACCAAGTGGCCGTGACTCAAACTGACCTGTGGCACATTGCCAACACCGAGCAAACCGGTGACAACAACGCCGACACAGTGACCCAATCAGGCTTCCTGAACGTAAGCGCCGCCGCCACCACAGGTAACGACAACAAAGTCGACGTTATTCAAAACGGCTTCCTGAACGAAAGCTCAGTTGAGCTGATTGGCAACGAAAACACTGCCAGTGTGGATCAGGATGGCGACGGTAACTTCGCCGTATTCCGCGTTGCAGGCACAGGCAACGATGGCAAGATCACCCAAACTGGTAACAACAACCAGGGCGGCCTGCTTGCACTCGATGGCAGCACCAACGAAGGCGACAACAACGACGTGACCGTTTACCAGAAAGGTGACAACAACGTCGGTGGCGTGCGCGGCGTAGCCGGCGACAACAACGCCATTGAACTGACCCAGGAAGGCAACAACAACCTGGCCTTTGTTTACGGCCTGCAGGGCAGCGACAACGACCTGACCATGAGCCAGGACGGCAACCGCAACACCTCAGTGCTGGAATTCACCACCGGTGACCACAACGACGTGGAAATCACCCAGAAAGGCGAAATGAACGCCATCGGTGACAGCCTGATTGCCGTGGTTCAGGGCAATGACAACCAAATCGACATCAAGCAAAAAGGTGATGTCAACAGCGCACAGTTCGCTGTTGTTGGTAACGACAACGACGTGGATCTGGAGCAAAAAGGCAACGCCAACTACGCCGAGTTTGTAGCCCAGGGCAACGACAATACCCTGGATCTGAGCTCCAAAGGCGACAGCAACGAGATTCAGGCTGGCGCTTTCGGCGAAGACAACAGCCTCGAAGTGGTTCAAAAAGGCGACATGAACTTCGCTTACACAGTGACCGCCGGCAACGACAACGAAGTTGACGTGAAGCAAAAAGGCAATGATAACGAAGCCATTGTAACCATTGAAGGCAACAACAACACCGACGTGGTTGCCGACCAGACCGGCGATCTGAACGTGATTGACCTGCTGATCGTTGGCGATGAAAACCTGGCCAAGCTGACCCAAACCGGCAATGGCAACTGGGTAGGTAACGATGACGGCGCCTTCGCAGTAACAGGTAACGGTAACAGCCTGCTGGTTGCTCAAAGCGGCACCAACAACCTGGTCACCGGCTCACAGAACGGCGTTGGCAACAGCATCAACGTGATGCAGTCTGGCACCGAAAACGTCGCGACTGTTATTCAGCACTGATCTTTCAAGGCTGATTAGCCAAACAAAACGGGCCACGCTCAGGTGGCCCACTGAAAAGGAGCCCAAGGGCTCCTTTTTTATTGCGCTGATGCTATTAACGTAACTGTCATTTACCGGCACTGGTTTAACAGCTGCTTTGGCAGGTGCTGATGTCACAGGCACGGATTTAACTGAGTTTGGGCTGTGAAGGCAGAAGCTGGCTTATGAAGCTAATGCCCGAAAGATAAACGCAAGAGATAAACCTGAGGCTAAAACCAATGCAGCCCGAACGGGCTGCCATAAAGGTTAACTGACCAGAGCGAAATGACTTTGATGGGTTTGCGCCCAGCGCAGCAACTCAACCCGGTTACGGGAATGGGTTTTGCGGAAAATAGAAGAGATATGCGCTTTCACTGTGTGCTCGCTGATACAGAGACGATCGGCAATTTCCTTATTGCGCGCGCCGCTGCCCACCAGCTGAATAATAGTGCGTTCGCGGCTGGTCAGCGACTGCAGCATAGCCATGGCATCCGGCGACACTTCAACGTTCGAATCCAGCTTCTGCACCAGACGGCGGAACATCTTGCTGATAAGCGGCCGGTCAAACCAGAGCTCATCAGCCACCATCTTACGCAGGCCTGTCAGCATCAAATCCATGCGCTGATCGGCAAACAGCAAACCGCGGATCCCAAGCAGCAGTGCCGCTTCCTGATCCAGTGACTCACGGTCAACCTGATACAAGGCCACCGGCACATGGGACACCAACCGGCTCGCCAAAAGTGGAATGCCTTTGCTGTCCAGCGCTGCGCCCTTTTGGGCAATCAGATAGAAGGTATTGTTACCGCGTTCAACATCAAGCTCACCCGGATGTTTAACGATACGGGTTTTAAGCCCGATTGACTCGGCCAGAATGGCCAGATGACAGGGTGCAACCAACTGATGCACAAACACTAACTCATTTACCGTATTCAACGCTCCATCTCCCTTTATAGATCGCAGCGACCGATACTTCCCTGTAAGACGTTATGCACGCCAACTGCTTGAACCGGAATAGCCATTGTGCTGGCTGGCGCATATAAAACCATCAGTCTAAGGCATGAATCAACCCCAGCCTCAACAGGAACAACGTACTGTAACCAATACTCTTTCCCGAAAAGCCAGCAATGGTACGACTTTCGGCGCCATATTTCTCCATTTTGTTAAATTATTAACAATTGTAAATTCAGAGTTTTTGCACTCGTACAAAAAGCGGCCGGGCCAAACGCAGCCTTAGCATCTGCGGCACTGTTCATCTTACTGAATAGAGTTCTTTAATTTGAATAAACACTTTAGCCATCCAGCCCTCCACAGTGTGTAAAAAAAATGCTACTTTGGGTGGGCATTGACAGTCAGCAGACCATTACCAAAATTTGGCATTAGAAAAGAGGGTATCTACACCATGGCGAAACACTCGCTGGATAAGGATAAGATCAAGTTCCTGCTGCTCGAAGGCGTCCACCAATCTGCGGTAGATGTACTTGAACGGGCGGGCTACACCAATATCGAATTTCACAAGGCATCCCTCTCCGATGAGGCGCTGGCTGCATCCATTAAAGATGCCCACTTCGTTGGCATTCGCTCCCGCACTCAGCTCACCGCTGAGGTGCTGAAAAAGGCCGAGAAGCTGGTCGGTGTTGGCTGTTTCTGTATCGGCACCAACCAGGTGGATTTGAAAGCCGCTGAACTTGCCGGTATCCCTGTTTTCAACGCCCCCTTCTCCAACACCCGTTCGGTAGCCGAACTGGTGCTCGGTGAAATCATCATGCTGATGCGCGGTATTCCGCAGCGCAATGCGCTTTGTCACCGCGGTGGCTGGCTCAAGAGCGCCAACGGCAGCGTCGAAGCTCGTGGCAAAACCCTGGGCGTAATTGGTTATGGCCATATCGGCACCCAGCTTGGCATTCTGGCCGAAACCCTCGGCATGCGGGTTAACTTCTACGATATCGAAGACAAGCTGCCGCTCGGTAACGCCCAGCAAATCCACTCACTGGAAACCCTGCTCGCCACCAGCGATGTAGTCAGTCTGCACGTGCCCGAAACCCCGGCCACCAAAGACATGATTGGCCGCGATGAACTGGCGCAGATGAAAAAAGGCAGCTTCCTTATCAATGCCTCCCGCGGCACTGTGGTGGACATCGACGCCCTGACTGCGGCGCTGAAAGAGAACCACATCGCCGGCGCGGCCATCGACGTGTTCCCGGTTGAGCCCAAGTCAAACGACGATGAATTCCAAAGCCCGCTGCGTGGCCTGGACAACGTTATCCTGACTCCACACGTGGGCGGCTCCACCGAAGAAGCGCAGGAGAACATCGGCATCGAAGTGGCCGGTAAACTCGCCAAATACTCAGATAACGGCTCAACCGTGTCGGCAGTAAACTTCCCTGAAGTATCGCTGCCGCTGCACAAGGGCACCTCGCGTCTGCTGCACATCCACAAAAACCGCCCCGGTATCCTTATCAAGATTAACCAGGCGTTTTCCGAGAAAGGCATTAACATCTCGGCCCAGTACCTGCAAACCACCGCCGATATCGGTTACGTGGTTATGGAAGTGGATACCCATCAGGCCGAAGAAGCGCTGGAGCAGATGCGCGCCATCGAAGGCACCATCCGCACCCGCCTGCTGTACTGAGGTACGGCTCAGCAATGCCAAAGGCGCCTTCGGGCGCCTTTTGTTTTTTGCGTGCCACGGCCATTCACCCCGCCTGCGCTATCCGCTACAATCGATGCCAAATCTCGGTTCATTTCAAGGAACAGGCAATGACATTCACCATCTCTCAGGCCAACTGGGCACTGGACAGCGACGGCCCGGCTCTCTCCTTAAGCCTGCTTAACCATATGGGGCTGGTGTCGGTCACCGGCGAGCAGGGCGCAAGCTTTATTCACGGCCAGGTCACCGCCGATATCAGTTCACTCAAGCCCGGCGACATTTGCTGGGGCGCCCACTGCGATCCCAAGGGCCGTATGCTCGCCACCTTCCGCGCCCTGAAAAAGGACGACGCCCTGCTGCTGCTGTTGCCGCGCAGCGCGCTTGAAGTCTCACTGCCACAGCTGAAAAAATACGCCGTGTTCAGCAAAGCTGAGCTCACCGATGTCAGCGCCGATTACTGTCTACTTGGCGTGGCCGGCAAAGATGCCCATACCTTTGTCAGCGGCTATTTTGGCGAGATTAATGCCGCCGTGAGCTACACCGACAAGGGCATAGTCATCCGGGATGGCGAGCGCTACATTCTGCTGCTTGACCGGACTCAGGCCAACGCGGTTATCGCTGCCAGCGACCAGCCGCTCTTTGGCGCCGATGTGTGGCAGGCCGAAGAAATCCGCGCCGGTTACCCCAATATTGCCGGCAGCCATGCCAGCGAATACATTCCGCAAATGTGTAACCTGCAGGCCGTGGGCGGCATCAGCTTTACCAAGGGCTGTTACATGGGGCAGGAAACCGTGGCCCGCACCAAGTATCGCGGCGGCAACAAGCGCGCCCTTTACATACTGCAGGGCGAGAGCAAGACTCCGGTCAGGCTGGAAAGCACACTGGAAATCGCCGTTGAAGGCGGCTATCGCAAAGCCGGCAACATCATCGAGGTGGTGAGCCGTGGCGGTAAGGTGCTGATGAGCGCCGTGCTTGCCAACGACACAGCCGCCGATGCGGTGCTGCGTCTGGCAGACGACCACGAGGCGAGCTTCCGCCTGCTGCCGCTGCCTTACTCCCTCGAGGACTGATAGCAATAAGCCAGGCTCGTAAAAACGGGTTCGTAAGGACAATGCAAGACACAAAAAAAGCGCTTCGGCGCTTTTTTTATATCTGAATCAATACCTCTGAAAACCGACACACAGACAGCTCAGGTCTCGATATGCTGGTCACGGATGGCAATCACCTCGGGCAGAATCACTTTAAAGTGCTCCACCAGGGCCGGGTCAAAGTGTTTGCCTGCTTCGGACTCCAACAGCGCCATGGTGTCTTCTATGGTCCAGGCTTTTTTGTAAGGACGAATCGATGTCAGCGCATCAAACACATCGGCAATGGCAACGATGCGCCCTTCGATGGGAATTTCCTCGCCTTTGAGGCCATTGGGGTAGCCGGAGCCATCCCATTTTTCATGGTGAGTCAACGCAATACGGCGCGACATCTGCAGCAGAGGGTCGGCATGTTCGCCGATAATTTCGGCGCCTATCTGGGCGTGCTGCTGCATGATTTTCCACTCATCCGCATCCAGCTTGGCGGGCTTTTTCAGTACCGCATCCGGCGTGCCGATTTTACCTATGTCGTGCATGGGCGCGGCGTTGTAGAGCATTTCACAAAACGGCTCGGGCAAGCCCACCTGCAGCGCCAGAAGCCGGGCATAGTGGCTCATACGCACCACGTGCAGGCCGGTTTCGTTGTCCTTGTATTCGGCGGCGCGGCCGAGGCGGCGGATGATTTCAAAGCGGGTGCGTTCAAGCTCTTTGGTGCGCTCGCGCACCTGCTCTTCAAGCAGCCGCTTCTGGTCATAGAGCGCGAGGTGAGTCTTTACCCGCACTTTCACAATGGGCGCGCTAACCGGCTTGGTGATGTAATCCACCGCGCCAAGCTCAAATCCCTGGGTTTCGTCGGCCACTTCTGCCATGGCGGTGACAAAAATCACCGGGATATGGGCAGTCATCGGCTCCTGCTTCAAGCGGCGGCACACCTCATAACCGCTCATGCCCGGCATCATCACGTCGAGCAAAATCAGATCCGGCGGCGAGCTTTGCGCCACCGCCAGCGCCCGGGGGCCGTCAATGGCCACTTTGACCTTGTAGTCCTGCCCCAGTATGCCCACCAGAATGTCGATATTCTCCGGGGTATCATCCACCACCAACACAGTAGCCTTATCGACTGTCACCTTGATATCTCCCCTGAATTTGCCAAACCCGTCACGCGTCCGAACTGCCTTCGAGTTCCTGCAGCAGTTCTTTGAGTAAATCGGCCCCATCGTCAAACTGATAACCCGACACCAGCTCGGTCACGGGTTTAAACCTGGCCTTGAGTTTTGGCGCCACCTGAGCGCCAAGCGCATCGATCGCCATTACAGCACTGGCGTCGGACTCTTCGAGTTTGGCCAGAATCGCCCGAAGCGCCGCGCAAACCTCAGCATCGGGCAGCACCTCCGCCTGAGCGTCGGACTGTGCATCGCCCTCTTCACCATCAAGCCACAGGCGGATAGCCGCGACTATGGGCGCAAGCTTAAGTTCAAGCTCGGCAAGCAACTCATCCACCGCCTCCCCTTGACTGAGCTTAGCCTCAAGGCTTCGACCAAGTTCCACCAACACCTCGGCGCTGAGGTTACCGGCCACGCCTTTCAGCGTGTGGGCAAAACGCACCGCATCCTCCTGCCGTCCTTCTTTGATGGCCTTACGGATTTGCGCCGGCGCCTGCGCCTGGCCATCGGCAAAGCGCTCAAGAATACGCCGGTAGAGCCGGGCGGAGTTTTGCACCAGCTGCAACCCCCGGTCGATGTCGATATCGTCGTGCAGCGGCCAGCTGACCATGGCAGGCGTTGCCGCTTTCAGCGTCATGTCTGCTGCCGGCAAGGTGATATCGGCCGGGCCCAGATAGCGCAGCAGCGCCTGATACAAGAGCCCCACTTCGATGGGCTTGGCAATATGGTCGTTCATGCCGGCGGCAAGGCACAGCTCCCTGTCGCCCGCCATGGCGTTGGCTGTCATGGCCACCACCGGCAGCTCGGCCAGCCCCGGCATTTTGCGAAGCTCGCGGGTTGCCTGATAGCCGTCCATGACCGGCATCTGGCAGTCCATCAGCACAATATCAAAGGTCTGCTGACTGAGTTTTTCCAGCGCAATCTGGCCGTTATCGGCGATGGAGAGCACAACGCCCACCTGCTCAAGAAACTCAGTCGCCACTTCCTGGTTCATTTCATTGTCTTCCACCAGCAGCACGCGCTTGCCCCTGAGGCATTCAAGCTGCGCCGCATCCAGCGGCTCAGCCTTGCGCCGCACCGGCTTTTGCCCCTGCTTGCCAAGGGCCGACATAATGCCGTCGAGCAGCCGCGAGGCACTGATGGGTTTGGCGATATAACCACTGTTCCCGCGCGCCGCCACCTCATCGACAAAACTGGCATCCGCATGGGCCGACACCATCAGCACCACGGGCGGATTGGGCAACTGCTTAAGGCGGGATGCGGTTTCAAGGCCGTCCATTTCCGGCATTTTCCAGTCGACCATGGCGATGCGATAGGTGTTCGCGGCGCACTTCTCCAGCGCTTCCATGCCACTGCGGGCCGTTTCCACCGCAAAACCCATGCTTTGCAGGGTGGCGCGCATAATGTCGCGGGCGGTGTTGTTATCGTCCACCACCAGCACCGGCATGTTTTCAAGCTCACGCTCCACATTGGGCAAGGCCTGTTCCGACACCTTGGCACTGATGGTGAAAAAGAAGGTACTGCCGTTACCAAACTGGCTGTCGACACCTATCTCGCCGCCCATGAGCTCCACCAGCTGTTTGCAGATGGCGAGTCCAAGGCCGGTGCCACCGTATTTACGGGTGGTGGAGGTGTCGGCCTGACTGAAGGATTTAAAGAGTTTGCCCTGCTGCTCGGCGGTAAGGCCGATGCCGCTGTCGCGCACCGCAAACTTAAGCTGCACCTCATCGCCATCGCGGGCAAGCTCACTGATAGACAGCATCACCTCGCCGCGCTCGGTAAACTTAATCGCGTTATTCATCAGGTTAATCAGCACCTGCCCGAGGCGCAGCGGATCGCCTTCGAGGTGCCTTGGAACATTGGGCGCCACGGAAAACAGCAGTTCCAGCTGCTTGGCCTCGGCCTTGACCGAGAACATGTCGCCCAAATCTTCAAGGATGGTATCGAGCTGGAACGGCACCACTTCGATATCAAGCTTACCGGCTTCGATTTTGGAAAAGTCGAGAATGTCGTTGATTATCCCAAGCAGCGACTTGGACGCGCGCTCGATTTTCTCCACATAATTGCGCTGTTTGCGGTCAAGATTGGTCTGCAGGCACAGCTGCGACATACCGATAATGGCATTCATCGGCGTGCGGATTTCGTGGGACATATTGGCCAAAAAGTCGCTCTTGGCCTGATTGGCGGCGTCGGCGTCCTCTTTGGCGGCAAGCAGCTCATCCGACAGCAGTTTAAGGCGGGTGATGTTGGCAACACTCATCACCACCGAGCGCTCGCCATCGTCTTCATCGAGTTCAGAGGCTATCACCGCCATCCACATCAGCTCGCCAGAGCCGCTCAGCATACGCCACTCGCCGTGGATGCTGTCGCCACTCTCCGTGAGAGCCTGCGGCAAGTTGGTAGCAAGCTCTCTGTCGTCGGGGTACATCAAATCCGCCAGCGCGCGGCGCTTCACATCATCCAGACTCATGCCAAGGTCGCTCAAGAAGCGGGCGTTGCAGTCTTTAATCATGCCGCGACCATCAAGATTGACTATGCCCATGCCGGCGTTATCAAACAGGGCGCGGAAGTGCGCCTCGCTCTTGGCAAGCCCGGCCTCCATTTTTTTGCGGGCGCTGATGTCCATCATGTAGCCGTTCCACACCAGGCAATCGTCCTGCTTGCTGCCGCGGGCCCCGGCCTCAAGCCAGCGCACTTCGCCGGACGGGAAGCTGTAGCGGAACTCCTTGGTCCATTGCATGCCGCCTTTGCCGCTGAGTAACCGGATAAACTCGGGGCGGTCTTCATCGTTGATACGCTCGGCAACCAGCTCAAAATTGGCAAAGATTTCATCACGATGGAAACCCAGGGTCGACATCACTGCGCTGGACAGGAAGGTAAAACGGCGATCTTTTTCGTGGCGCCAGGTGAGCTGATACACGGTACTCGGCACAGATTCGGTGATGTGTTCCAGCCGCTCGCGGGACTGCTCCAGCCGCTCCTGAAACAGTTTTTGCTCTGTGATGTCGTTGATGGCGCCGTCAAACCACAGCGGGTTGCCGTCTTCATCGTAACTGGCCTTGCCTTTTTCGTGGATCCAGCGCAGCTGGCCATCCCGGTGCACAATCCGGTATTCCACCTCAAAGGCATGCTGCTCGGCGAGGGCTGTGTCTATCACCCGATTGCAGTGGCCCATGTCGTCATCAAAAATGATGGAGGCGAAACTGCGCTTTTTGTTGTCGATAAAGTGCCAGGCCGGGTAGCCGGTGATATCGGCGATATTGTCGCTGACATATTCCATCACCCACACCTCGCCGATGCGGGTGCGGTACACGGCGCCGGGGATATTGGACACCAGCCCGCGGAACCGGCTCTCGCTCTCGCGAATTTTTTGCTCCACTTCTATCTGCACCGACAGATCGCGGATAGAGGCCGCTACCTGGTGCTGGCCATTATCATCGGCGGGCAAAATACTGAGGCCAATCTGCACCGGAAACAGGCTGCCGTCACGCTTGAGCGCATGCAGCAAGCGGCCTTCGGCCATGATCCTGTCTTTGCCTTTGGCAACAAACTCATGGCGGCTTTGGGCGTGGGCAACCCGGTGCATTTCCGGCATCAGGGTTTCAACATTAAGCCCAAGCATCTCATCGCTGCGATAGCCAAAAAGCGACTGACAGCGACTGTTGCTGAACACCAGATTGCCAGCCTCATCGACAATCAGCATTGCCTCGGGCGCTGCCTCGAGCACTGCATTGGACCAGGCCGCCGCCGACATCTGCTCGGTCACATCGGTAAACAGCATTTCCACCGACAACAGGGCACCATCGTTATCCAGCAGCGGCTGCATAAACAAATCAAGTCGGCGCAGGCGGCCATCGTGGGCCTCCATTTCGACCTGATGGGCAGGCACACTCTCACCGCTTAGCGCCCGCTCCGTGTATTGCCAGTTTTGCTCGTTGATGGGATTGCTGGAAAACAGCCTTTGGTATTTGCGCTTCATCAGCTCGGGCGAGAGACCAAGCACCTTCTCCACCCCGTTGCTGACCTGCTCGAGCGCGCCGCTGGGTGCCATCGAGCAATAGAAGGATTTGTCGCTCATGCCATCAATCAGCCGGGCAAAGCGGTTACCACGGGAATCGAGCAGTGCCTGCTCGCGCTCTTCCAGCGCTGCCGCCATCTCGTTGAATTTCTCGCTTAAGGTCGCGACTTCCCGCACCGCGCCCGATGGCTTTTGCAGCCGCTTGATTTGCCCCTTGCTGAAACTGACAATGCCGCTTTCAAGCCACTCGAGCGGCGCAGTCAAGCGCCGGGCGCTGGCATAACTGGTGAGCAGCAACAGCCCCAAAAACAGCAGCATACTGAGCGACACCCCAAGCACCTTGTGGCTCATAGCCTCCAGCAGATGCTGCTCCGGGGTCACGACCAGCAAACGCCAGCCAAGGGGCTGCACCGGTGCCACACTGACGAGATAACGGGTGTTTTTGCGATCGCGAACGCTAAGCTCGCCCTGCGCCATGGTAAGGAGGCGCGGGTCAACGCCATCAACCAACCAATCGGCGAGCGTGCCATTGAGCGACAGCTCGCTGTCGGGGTGATAAATCAGCCGGCCGCTGCCGTCGGCCACTATCAATTGTTTGGGGCTTATCCCCACAGTGGCGGGCAGGCCTGCGAGCGCCAAGTCGGTGGTCACCACACCAAGGGCAACCTTGCCACCAAAGGGCTGAGAGAAAGTGAGCATAGGCACATCGCCGCCGCCCTCATCGAAATAGGCCGGGGTCCAGTAACCCTCGGGGTTGTCTATCGCCTTGTCCCACCAATCCCACTTGCCGCTGCTGTAGTCGTAGCCATCGCGGCCGAGATCTTTTTGAATAAGCTCATTATTCTGACGAAACACATAGGGGGCGAACAGGCGCGCCGTGGGCAGAAAATCCGGTTTGAATGCGATGGCGGTGCCATAAAATCCGGGATTGAGCGCCATACGCTCGCGCAGTTGCAGATAAAGGCTGTCGCCTTGTTGAAGCTCTTCGGTGCTGGCGAGGTTAGTCAGGGCAAAGGCCAGGGTGCGGGTGTCGCGCTCGGTGAAGTTAAGCTCAGACTCCAGTCTGCCGGCGGCGTAATTGGCTTTTTCGGCCAGATCGGCAAAAAAATCCTTACGGGTCTGCTGATAATCAAACCAGCCATTGACCGCCGCCAGCGCCGTCATCAGCACAATCAGTGGCAGGGCAATTTGCAGCAGTATTCGGGTCTTGAAGGTTTTAAGCCTGGTTTCCTGCATCCTTTCTCTCCACCGCCGGGCTTTCCACGCGCGGGCTTTCCACGCGGATGTGCCACGGCAAAAGACAAGCTGCGCCAGTGGCAAAACACCACCTGCTACTCTCTTGCCCAAGCGGGAAGGACGACAGTAACTTTAGCGCTTCCTGTTACTCAACTAGTTGAACTATAGGAAAATTCTAAAGCAATATAAGCACCGGAATTGAGTGTAAACAAGCAATTCGATTAAGTATGATCTTAAAGTTGTCACCGGCACGACAATCCCTCATACCAAATTACGAGACGGCGTCCCAAAGCGATCAGCGCGCAACCAAGGTAACAGTGTTTTTTTAAACTTGCATGCGGTAAAAGCAAAGGCATGGGGGCGAAGACAGCGCGGTTACAAAAGGTCACAGCTGTAAAAATCGCCGCCACATCAGCCCCAGGCGCAACACCTCAAGCCAACGCCAAGCCAACGCCACTTCAACCACCAGCAAACCCAATCTCAACCAGACGACGTTTCACTCAACAGCGCCCCAGTGATGCTTACAAGCCAAGCGAGCCGGACAAGGCCGCAACAAAGGTTTTACCCAAGGCTGTGAAGCAGCGCGCGGCGTTTTTTCGCTCAGTCTTTAGGATCTGCGCCCCTGTCGAATGGCCTAGCGCCAAAGCAATCCTAAGGAATACCCAATGAACAAGAAGATGATAGCCGTTACCGCCAGCCTGCTTGCCTGCACCCAGCTCAGCGGCTGTATGGGCCAGATGGGTCTGAGCAGCATGCTGACCCAGGGCAACCTGTCGGCGGTGGACAACCGTTACGGCCGCGCCGGCTTGTATATGCTGCTGGCCCCTGTTTATGGCCTGACCGCCACAGCGGATCTGTTTATTTTCAACAGCATCGAATTCTGGACCGGTAAAAACCCCATCACAGGTAAATCCCCTGCCCTGGTCGACACACCGGCCAACGCGGTTATCAAGGTCAATGACAAGCTTGGCAAGGAGCTGAGCACTGCGCCACTTAAAGGCACCATTGGCATGGCCGGCAGCAAACACATTGAGGATGCGCAGTTTGTCGCCATCGACGATGACACCCTCGCCATGCTGGTTCGCTTTGACGATGGCAGCGAGCAGACCATGACCGGCAAACGCAGCGGTGACTCGGTGCGCTTTTTTGTAGACGACAACTTTGTCAGCGAAGTGAGCATTGATGAGCTGAGCCGTTACGCCGCCGCACGCTGATAACGATTTGCAGCGACGCAAAAAAGGGCGCAGTGCGCCCTTTTGCATTGACAGAAGCGGTTAACGAATCGCCAGCAGCAAGGTACCCGGCAGCACAAAGAAACAGCCAAGCACGTAGGCGAGCGCCGCACCTTTGTGTTTTACGCTGGTGCGGGCCAGCGCCTCGGCGCAGTGCACCGGAATATCGCGCAAAAACGGCAAACCAAAAATCAGCGCAACCGCAAACACGTTAAACAGCACATGCACAAAGGCAATGGTCAGCGCCACTTCAGATGCCGCGCCTGAAATCGCCGTCGCCGCCAGCAGCGCCGTAATGGTAGTGCCTATGTTGGCGCCCATGGTGAAGGGGTAAATCTGCCGGGTGGTAAACACGCCGCTGCCTGCCAGAGGCACCATCAGACTGGTGGTGGTGGACGACGACTGTACCATCACAGTCACAGCTGTGCCTGACAGAATCCCCGCCAGCGGCCCCTTGCCAATGGCGCTGTGCAGCATGTGTTTGGCGCGGCCAACCAGCGCTTTTTGCAGTAACTTACCAAGAAAGGTCACCGCCAGCAGAATAAGGCCAATACCGATAACAATCATGGCCACACCTGCCCACAGCGGCTCAAGCCAGGAAACCGATGCCTTAACCAGTGACTGACCGGGCTCGGTAATCACCTTCATAAAGTTGTAGTCTTTCATCGACAGGTTGGCATCGACAGTGACGAGATCAGCCAGATAACGGGCAGATTTCTCGAGGATGCCGAACATGATTTCCAGCGGCAGGAAAATCATCACCGCCATAATGTTAAAGAAGTCATGCACGGTCGAAGCCGCAAAAGCGCGCTGAAACTCGTCTTTATTACGCACATGGCCGACCGACACCAGAGTATTGGTGATGGTGGTGCCTATGTTGGCACCCAGCACCATGGGAATGGCCACCGACATGGGCAGGCCGCCCGCCACCAGCCCCACAATCACCGAAGTTACCGTGGAGGAGCTTTGCACCAGTGCGGTGGCAAATACCCCCAGCAAGAGTGCCACGAAGGGGTGACTGGCAAAGGCAAAAATCGCTTTTGCACCCTCACTGCCACCGGAGGCCAGTTTGAAACCATCGCCGACTGAACCTACAGCCACCAATACGAGGTAAATCATCGCGGCGATGGCAATCCAGTTCATCACCTTGGTTTGAAGCGAAGTGGTTTGTACAGTTTGACTCATGCTATTTCTCTTGGATTCGGGGAAGTCGCGGCGCATTAGACCAAAGCTTTATGACAAAAATATGTCAGTAAAAAGACAGTCAAACCCGCCGAAAATCTCGCCCCAAAGGGCAAAACCGCGCACTATAAACACCAAGTTATAAATCATCATTAAAATTCACATTTGCCACGAATTTAACCAGCATTTTTAGCATCTACGGCACCTTCAACTGCCAACAAAGTGCAGCAAAAGCAGTTTAAAAAACGATCCCAAGCCCGTGATTAACCGTAGTTTTAACTGAGTGACTCGGGTATTCTCGAGCCACTGCGCAGTAAATGGACCTCAGGAGCAGTCATGACCCCCATCGTCGCGCTTGCCGGCATAAAAAAAAGTTTTCAGGATGGCAGTGAACGCCATCTGGTACTGGACGGCCTGACCCTTGCCATCCATGGCGGCGAAACCATCGCCCTCACAGGTCCAAGTGGCTGCGGCAAAAGCACCCTGCTAAACCTCATTGCCGGTTTCGATACCCCCGACAGCGGCGATATTCACCTCCTTGGCAGGCTCGCCAACGATTTTACCGCCCGCGACTGGGACAGTTTTCGGCGCGCCGAGCTTGGCATGGTGTTTCAGCAGTTCAACTTGCTCGACCCGCTCGATGTGCGCGCCAATATTCACTTTCCCCTCGCCCTCAATGGCAAGCCCTGGAATGGCTGGTGCGACACCCTGATAAGCCGCCTTGGGCTTAGCGAGCTGCTGTCACGCCCAATCGACAGCCTCTCCGGCGGCCAGCAGCAAAGGGTGGCCATTGCCCGCGCCCTCGCCCAGCGCCCGCCACTGCTGCTTGCCGACGAGCCCACAGGCAACCTCGATGAACAGTCCGGCGATGAGGTAATGGCGCTGCTGACAAGCCTTGCCCGCGAGAGCAACACCGCCATCCTGATGGTGACCCACAGCGAGCGCTGCGCCGCCTTTATGCAAAGGCGCTGGCACTTAAGTGGCGGGCGCATTGCTGAGCGCGAGCAGCACCGGCAGGCAAATGTATGAGCACAGCCCGGGCAGGCAAATGTATGAGCACAGCCCGGGCAGGCAAAGGTATGAGCACAGCGGCGCAGCGACAACATCACCGCCCCCTCCATGGACTCTGGCTCAGCTTCAGGGTGTTTTTGGGGCACTACCGCCGCGCGCCGCTGCAGGCGGGGGCGATTTTGCTTGGAGTCATCTTGTCGGTGGTGCTGCTCACGGCGGTTAAGAGCATCAATGAAAACGCCCGCAGCAGTTACCGCGAGGCCACCGCGCCACTTTCAAGCCGCGCCGCCTTTACCCTGCTGCCCGCAGGCGGCAAGGCATATCTCGATGATGAGGTGTATTTCCGCTTAAGCCGTCAGGGGCTTAAGTTAATGCCAAGGTTAAACGGCGTGATGACCGACGACAGCGGCCGGCGCTTTTATCTCGACGGCATAGACATCATAGCGGCCACGTCAATTGCAGCCTCCTACACCAGTACATCCGCGCCAGGCACCAGTACACCCGCGCCAGGCACCGGGCCAGCCAGCCCATTGTCGGCAAACCTCGACCTTGGCAGCTTACTCACAGGTGCGCCTGTGCTGCTGTTAAGTCAAAGCCAACTTGAAAAGGTGAGCGCCAAAGGTGCGCTCAAACTTAAAGGCCAAGCCATTGAACTGATTGGCCTTGATGACGCTCTCGGCCTTGGCAGCGCCACTGTGGCCGATCTCGCCTTTGCCAAACAGGCGCTCGAGCTGCCCCATTCACTGAGTTCAATCGAGGTGCTGGATAACATCCCCCTTGAGACCTTTAAACAGCAGCTCAGCGCCGCCGGCATTGATGAATCAAGCCTTGATATCCTTCAAGGCGACAACGGCGCGGCGCTGACCGAGCTCTCCGGCAGTTTTCACTTAAGCCTTAAGGCCATGGGCCTGCTCGCCTTTGTGGTGGGGCTTTTTATTGCTTACAACGGCGTGCGTTACAGCCTGATGAAGCGCACCCGTTTGCTGCTGCAACTGCGACAGCTCGGCGTGGGGCAGCGCGAGCTGCTTGGCGCGCTGGTGCTGGAGCTGATGCTGATGGTAATTTTTGGCGCAGCAATAGGTTTTGCCCTTGGGCTGTGGCTTGGGCAGGGGCTGATGCCGCTGGTATCCATGACCCTTGAGCAGGTTTACGGCGCGCGGCTGCTGCCCGGTCATTGGCGCCCCGGCTGGTTTATCGAAGCCTTTGGGCTCAGTGCGGCGGCCAGTCTCTTTGCCTGTATTCCGCTGATGGCGCGCCTGGTGGCAACGCCGCTCGCCTCGGGCCGTCATCAGGCGGCAAATCAGGGGTTTGATGTGAAGATGCAGCGCCTGCAGCTTTTTGCAGCCGCCGCGTTGTTACTGCTTGCGCTTATCATCACCCTGTTTGAGCCTGGCGTGAGCCAATATCTTCGTGAGCAACAGCTTACCCGCTTGTTGCCCCTTTACAGCCTTGGGCTTATCGCGCTGGTGACCCTCGCCGCGCCGCTGCTGCTGCCAAGCCTGCTCGCAAGGCTGCCTGCGCTCTTTGGCAAATCGGGGGTAATCCGCCCCGGGCTTGGGCAGTACCTTATTGCCGAGCTTAAGGTGCTGGCGCCGCCCATGTCACTTGCCATGATGGCCATGCTGCTGGCGCTGTCGGCCAATATTGCCATGACGACCCTGGTGGTGAGTTTTGAAGGCACGTTAAAGGTCTGGCTCAATCAGCGCCTGCACGCCGACATCTATTTACGCCCCGGCGACAGCCACATGCCGCAGGTGATGGCAACGCTTGAAAACGATAGCCGCATCAGCGCCAGTTACCGCCAGTATTCAAGCCCTGCGCTGCTTAACGGCATGGGCGAGCAGCAGCAAACCCGCTTTCGGCTGCTGGCGCGCGACAGTATTTCGGTGCGGGAAACCAGCACCTTAAAAACCTTCGATGCCGCGCTGTGGCAGGCCATGCAGGCCGGCGGGCGGCAAATCCTGATTAACGAGCCCATGGCGCAAAAGCTTAACCTGCGACTTGGGCAGCGGCTTGATATCACGGTGGGCGGCAAAGACGTCAGCCTTGAAGTCGCAGGCATTTTTTACGATCACGGCAATCAGCAGCTTGAAACCCTGATTGAAGAAACCCTCTGGCAGCAACTCGGGTTATCGCCAATTCCCATGAGCCTTGCACTAAGCTGCAACGGCTGCGATGCCGAGCAGCTGGCCGACACCCTCGCGGGCGAGCTTGAGCTGTCGCGGGCGCAGATTTTCAGCCAGCAGAACATCAAAAAAATCGCCATCAGCATGTTTGGCCGCACCTTTGAAATCACCGCAAGCCTTGGCACCCTCACCCTGCTTGTGGCCTCGATTGGGCTCTTCTCGGCGCTGTCGATGCTCTCGGCGAGCCGCGAAAACCCGCTGGCACGGCTGCACGCCCTCGGGGTGAGCCGCAGTGAGCTGCTGTTAATGAGCGCTGCGCAAATGCTGCTGATGGTGCTCGCCACCGCGCTTTTGGCCATCCCCGTGGCCTGGGTACTTGGCTACCTTTTGATCCACAAAGTGATTTTGCTCTCCTTCGGCTGGAGTCTCACCATGGACTGGCAATGGCTGCCGGTTTTCAGCGCCGTAGGCGCAGCGCTGCTGTCGGCCGCACTGGCACTGGCCTGGCCCTTGTGGCGCCAAAGCCGCCGCCCGCTTATCCGCAGTTTGCAGCAGGAGGCAAATTGATATGGCATTCTGCAAAAAAATCAAAACCTTGCCACTTATGTTGCCGATTATGCTACTGCTTGCGCTGCTGTCCGGCTGCGGCGAACCTGTCACAACTCAGACGCAAAACAGCCAAATCCAGGACAGCTCCGGCATGGGCGAGCTGATGTCAGGGGATATCACAGGTTTTGATAAGGTTAAGCCCACAACGGCACTAAGTTTTCCCGCAGACCATGGCCCCCATAATAACTTTCGTCAGGAGTGGTGGTATCTCACCGCCAACCTCACAACCGCCAGCGGCGAGCCTTTGGGGCTGCAATGGACCCAGTTCAGAGTCGCGCTTAAGCCGCTTAACCCAGCGCCAGAACAAGAGCCAGACCCGGCATTGAACCAGGCAGCTCAATCAGACAATAGCTGGCAAAGCCGCCAACTGTGGTTTGCCCATGCCGCCGTGACCCGTAAAAACAGCCATATCGCCGCCGAGCGCTGGTCGCGCGGCCATGGGGCGCTTGCAGGCGCTGGGGGCAGCCCCTTTGCTGTGTATCTCTCGGACTGGCGCTGGCAGTCGCAAACCGAGGCGCTGTTTCCCGCAAGCCTTGCTGTAGCGCACAGCGGCGATAAGGGCACGCTCGCATACCGGCTCAACCTCTCAAGCAGCTCGCCGCTGCAATTACAGGGCGACAAGGGCTACAGCGCCAAGAGCGCCGATGCGGGGCTGGCATCCCACTATTATTCCGCGCCCTTTATCCACATTGAGGGCGAGGTGCTGCTGGACGGCAGCTGGCAACAGGTTCGCGGCCAGGGCTGGCTCGACCGCGAATGGAGCTCGGCGTTTTTGGGGCTTAAGCAGCAAGGCTGGGACTGGTTCGCGCTGCGCCTCGACGATGGCTCGGCGCTGATGCTGTTTGCGCTTCGTGAGCAAAACGCCAAATCCTTCACCCATGCCAACCGCATGTGGCCCGATGGCCGCAGCCAAAAGCTTGAAGTGATTTCGATGTCGCCAAGCGACTACCATCAGGGCTATCCGGTTGCCTGGCAACTGAATTTGAAAGACAAAAGCGCAGGCGAAAACAACGGGACAGGCAGCGAGCTTAACCTCAAAGTTGAGGCCCTCAATCCCGACGCCCGCATGGCGCTCAGCATGCAATATTGGGAAGGCCCGGTGCGCATCAGTCGCGGTGACAGCAAGAGTGACAGTGACAACAAGGGTGACATTGATAGCAAGAGTGACAGCCACATAGGTGAAGGTTATATGGAGCTCACGGGCTATTGACGACGAACCGGCAGCTGACGTGGCGATGGATTGCCACATCGCCCTCTTGCTTGTTGGCTCGGGCCTAACTGACTACAATGCCCGGCAACTTTTGAGTCGAATATTGTGGTAGCTCTTATGCCAACCAGTTCTTTGCCATCAAGCACAGCAGAAACAAGCCCGGCACCTGTCACCCGCATCAAACTTGCCGAGGGGCTCAGCGAGTTTCCGGTCGAGCTGTATCAGCATGCCGACACGCTTGAGCATCTGGATTTATCGGACAATCAGCTCTCAAGCCTGCCCGCTGACTTTGGCCGCTTTGTTGCGCTCAAGAGGCTGTTTTTTACCAATAACCAGTTCGAGTATATCCCGGAAGTACTGGCAAGCTGCCAAAGCCTCACCATGGTGAGCTTCAAAGGCAATCAGCTGACCAGGTTTGCCGAAGGAAGCCTGCCCGAAGAGCTTGAGTGGCTAATTTTAACCGACAATAAGCTTTCGCAGCTGCCCGAGGATTTTGGCCGCTACCGCAGGCTTAAAAAGCTCGCGCTATCAGGTAATCAGCTGTCATCGCTGCCAGACTCGATGGCAAATTGCCGCGAGCTTGGGCTGGCGCGACTGTCGCTGAACCGCTTTGAAGCCTTCCCCAACTGGCTGTTTGCGCTGCCAAAACTTGCCTGGCTCGCCCTTGGCGCCAACCCGGCCACGCCGGTGAGCAATCACAGCAGCATACCCACACAAGACATAGCCAACTACCTGCTGGACGCCGAGCTTGGCACAGGTGCCTCGGGCACCATTTACCTTGCCCATCATAAAGACAGCACCGAGCCTGTGGCTCTGAAAAAGTTCAAAGGCTGGCTGACCAGCGATGGCTGCCCCAAGGATGAGCTCAATAACGCCCTCAACGCCGGGCTGCACCCAAACCTGATTCCGATTGTGGCCAATATCAGTGGCCTTGAACTGCCTGCCATGGTGATGCAGCTTATCCCCAACACTTTCAAGTCGCTGGGTATGCCGCCGTCTTTTGCCACTATCACCCGCGATACCTATAAGCCAGAGCTGACATTAAGCCGCGCGCAAATCCTCACCCTCGCCCGCCAGGTAAGCTCAGCCATGGCGCACCTGCACGGCGCGCAAATCTGCCACGGCGACCTCTATTCCCACAATATGCTGGTGAATGAGGCATCTGAGTTGTACCTCGGTGATTTTGGCGCGGCGACGGCGCTCGAATCCTTACCCGCCCATCAGGCCGATGGCTTTAAAAAGCTTGAAGTACGCGCCTTCGGCTACTGGCTGGATGAGATGCTAAGCCGCTTAAGCCCCAAAGCTGACAGCAATCGCCAAGAGCCTGAAAGCGACAACGAAACAAGCAACGACGCCCTGATTACCCTGCGCGAGCAATGTCTTATGCCATCTGCAAGCCTGCGGCCTGATTTTCGCCAGATCAGCGAGCGGCTACAGCAGTTGTAAGCCGAACGATGGGAAAACGGCTGGCCGCCTTCTCCCATCCCCATCATCTCCAAAAGCACGCCGCAACTCATATCTGGGATGCGGCGCAGCAATATCCTCAATTATCAAGCGATTCTGTGATTCAGTCGGCTGTCACTTTACGGGTAAATACCTTAGGGTAAGGGCAACGCATTAAGGCGCGAGCGCCCGCGCAGGCGACCGCCCCCAACAACAGGAACTGTTCACATGTCTGAAAAAGAATCTGCAACCACGACTGACAGCCAAGCCGCCTTTTACGAGCGCGCCACAGCCATGATTAAGCTCGCCAACCAGCAAAATCAGGACCCGACGATTAAAACCGGTGAGATCAGCGCCTCTTTCATGTGGGCCGTCGCCCGCTACAACGCCTGGTTCGGCTCCACCAGTTTTGAAACCAAAGAGCAGATGCAGGCCAAAAAGCAGGAAATGCTGGATTACTACATGGAGCGTTACAAAGAGATGCTCGATGCAAATCTTGATGATTATATTGAGAATTTTGACCACTATCGGTCCACCCAAAAGTAGGGAGGCTGATGCCCCAGCCTGCTCTGGCTGTTAACTCTATGTCGCTTTGCAAGCGACGGTAGGTCGTGGGTCTCCGACCCACACCCGGCCAAAAGGGGATCTACAGCGATCCCCTCTTACTCTTTTATAACTAAAGCCCGCGCCGCCCCTGACGAAGCCGAGCACTTTGGACTTTTGGGCTGAAAACGGACACCGCGACCGATTCGCTCCATGCTCAACGGTCGCTGCCTCGATATCCCTATCTCAGCTTGCCCGTTTCACTCAGCCCAACATCCAAAGCGGCTTCGAAGGGGAACAACCGTGTCGTCCGACAGTAAGATGAACAGTTTCATCTCACTAGCGTTTCCCGAAGACCTTTGGCCGCCACGCGCGGGATGGCGTGTCCCTCAGCATAAGTGTTGTGCCTATCTTATCTTTTGCAACATCCAAAGCGGCTCCGAAGGGGGAATAGAGTGATACCTTAGGCAACGGTGTAGTGCGAGAGTAGTGGGTGCCCTGACTTTTCATAGTTATTTAAAGAGCGATCTCTTGATTCTTATATCCTAAGTGAGTAAATTTCAGTCATATTTTTCAGTAAATAACAGGGACAGATTTTGAGCATTGGAGAAGCAGTAACAGGCGAAGCGTTTAAGTTATTATTGGCAGAAGCTTTTTCTTATATCAAGTCCAGAACAAGCCAAATTTACAAATTTCAAAAATTAAATGTAGACGAAGTATATCTTAAAGCTAGGAATGTTGAACGAGTCAAAACCATATGGCAGGTTGATAAAAGTGTAGATCTAAGAGACTTTTATTACCCAGCATGTATTAGTGTTAGCAATAAAGAGATCGCTGTGAGCTCTCTTTCGGTATTTCCTAGTAATGACAAAGCTGTAATCCAAGGGACCGCGGGGCAAGGAAAGTCAATTTTATTGAGATATCTTGCGGGTGCCAGTTTAAGAGATGGTGAGATAATACCTATCTTTGTCGAATTGAGAAAAATATCTGAAAGAAAAAGCATTGAAGACCTAATAGTCACCGCAATTAATGAAATGGGGATCAACATTGGGCATTCAGAACTGGACCTTATATATTCATCGAGAAAGTTTTCATTACTTCTTGATGCATTTGATGAAATACCAGAGTTCTGTATCATTGATACGATCTCCTATATTGAAGGGGTTTGTGCAAAACATTATGACCAGCAAATAGTAATTACCTCAAGGCCAGGGGCAGAAATACAAAAGGTACCTTATTTCTCTGTATATCACTTAAAACCTTTAGTACAAAATGATTTCAGACCCATGTTGCTTAAGTTATTTAGCGGGGATGAAGTTGTGGTTCATCAAATATTAAAATCCCTCAACAGCAATGACTGTGAGATTGGCTCATTAATCACTACACCACTATTATTGACACTACTTGCCATAACTTATAAAACATATAATAAAATACCTTCTCAGTTACACGAGTTTTATGAAAGAATTTTCAACGTTCTAGTTAATAGACATGATGGCACAAAACCTGGTTTCAAAAGAAGCTATAAGTCAAATCTAAACGAAAGAGAACTAGAAGAGCTTTTCTGTGCATTTTGCTTTTTTTGCATGATTGAGGATAAAACATCATTAACATTGCAAGAAGCTGTATCCATATCCAAGAAATCCAAGGAATTGCAAAGGGTTAGCCCTAGCTCAGAACACGCGTTTCTCAATGATTGTGTTAAAAACACCTGTCTATTACTTGAAGAGGGATTTAGTTACCACTTCATACACAAAAGCATTCGAGAATATCATGCTGCCAAATTTATTAGCATCAGTCCTCCAACACTAAAATCCAAATTCTATGATGCTGCGAAAAAATCGCCAAGTAAGTATAAGGTTGAACTGGACTTCCTAAAAGTAATTGATGAACACTGCTTCAATATGGATTTTTTGCTTCCTATCTACTCAGATATAATTAGCGTTCTTAAATTAGATCTGGAGACGCCAGCTTCTGTTTCAATGGAACAGATTTTTAACGATTCGTTTGTAACGTTGGGGCGGAAAGGTATCGGCAATAATGAATTCAACAAGTTTTTTCTCAGTAGAGTTGTTTTAGGGGACAATGTAATCTTTAAATGCGCTTCTATTTCAGCAGGAGGAAATAGAATTATCGATAATATATTTGACACTATCTTCTCTAAAAGTATAGAGCATGCTTTTGAGATGGAAGATAGTTTAGAATGTCATGACATAAATCTCATTGAATATATAAAGATGATCAATGTTGAGGATGATATATCAAATTTTATAAATTCATTTATCGCTAAAATCATTGAGAAGTATAAGGATGTTAAACTTAAGCAGGAGGCTAAAGAGAGCAAGATTGTTGATATATTGTTTTGATAGGAAATAGTGAGGACAGGCATAACACTTAGCTCGCAGATTGCACCTGAACTGCCTCCGCGTGGCGGGCCAGAGGCCCTTCGGCTCAAGCTAAGCGATAGAAACTTTTCTATCGCTTGCCTTGCAGGCTCGTTTTCGCCCTTTCCCCAAGTGGGGATTGGGCGAGTGTCGCGCAGCGACATGTTCACGAGCGAGAGCCATAGATGGGGGAAAGAGTGAGGACAGCCACAACACTTATGCTAAAGGATACACCCTCCCCATCGAAGCGGCCGAGGGTGTTGCTGAAAATGGCGTAGCGAGGCATGGGCGAGTGTCGCGAAGTGTAGTGGTCAAGTAAAACTGGCCACGGGTTTATAGTTAAGCCAGTATCTTCTCTCTGACTCATTTGGGTTCAAGCCACCGTTGTAATGATGTGGTCTGATGTTGCTGTAATACGCCAGGATATATTGGGTGATTGCCAGCTTGGCCTCGGTAAAATTCCGATAACCGATTTCCGGTATCCATTCCGTTTTTAAACTCCTGAAAAATCGCTCCATAGGGCTGTTATCCCAGCAATTTCCTCTGCGACTCAGGCTCTGGGTTATCTGGTAACGCCACAGCAATTGTCGGAAACTTCGGCTGGTGTAGTGACTCCCTTGGTCACTGTGGAACAACACGCCTTTAGGCCTGCCACGTTGCTCAAATGCCATGCTCAAGGCCTGCTTGGTTAACTCACTGTCCGGTGAGTGCGACAGCGCCCAACCCACTGGTTTGCGCGCAAATAAATCCAGCACCACAGCCAAATAAACCCAGCGAGTGCCTGTCCAAACATACGTCACATCGCCGCACCACACCTGATTGGGCGCAACCACGTCAAATTGGCGGTCCAACCGATTCGGGATGTCTACATGTTCTTGATTGGCTTTCTTATAAGCATGCTTTGGTTGTTGGCAACTGACCAATTCCAGCTTTTTCATTAACCGACCCGCACGGTAACGGCTTAATGCAAAACCCCGAGCGGTCGCGATGTCGGCTATGGTTCTGGCCCCAGCAGAGCCATTGCTCTCTCGGTGGATTTGTCGGATTGCACTGTGCAAATACACCGTCTCTGGGCATATCTGCGACTCCTGACTTAACCAATACCTGTAGCTGCTGCGCTGGACACCAAACACCTCGCACAGCCAGGCGACCGGGTATCTTGCCCGGTGGCTCTTGTTGAGTTTCTCAATCAGCGAGAAGTGTTCATGGAGTCCGACATCAACAGAGCGGTAGCCTTTTTTAGAACTTCCTTTTCTAATTCAAGCCGTTCTATGCGCTTCTTCAGTTCACGGATTTCAATCTGCTCAGGTGTCATTGGCATAGCCTTGGGGGACTGGCCAGAGCGTTCTTCGCGCAGCTGACTTACCCACTTGCCAATAGTGGAATACCCCACGCCCATTGCCTGAGCAGCCTCTTTTTGGGAGTAGCCTTGGTCAAGCACTAACTGAGCCGTTTCCAACCGGAACTCAGGGCTAAAATTCGGACCTTTTTTCTTTGCCATTTCGTCACCTAATGCTGCTATGGTTGCAATCATAACAGCTCTAATCAGGTGGCCAAATTCACTATGCCACTACACCCACAACACTCATGCAGAGGGATAGAGCAAAGAGTGGAGACAGCCGCAGCGATTGGCGGCTGATTCAAGATTGGTTACACCCTCACTACGGCTCTGGGAGCGTCCGGTTTTTACCAGAATTTCCACCAGGGTTTGCTTGGTTTGGTTATGGCCGCATCCGTTTGATGCTGTGAGATTGCGGGCGGTGGTGCTTTATCGGCATTGTCGGCAGCACTTGTCGTATCAGGGCCTTTAGCATCCGGGCTTTGTGCCCAGCCGAAGCTATCTATGCCTTTTACACCCATATCCAGCGCCGAGGCGTTTCGAGCTCTGAGACGATCAAGATAGGGATTACGATAGAGTTCGACCAGACTGACCGGGGGCAAACTGCTGTCATAAAAAGCGAGCTCGGCCATTGCATCGAATGAGTCTCTGCTACGGCTAAAACCCTTGGCGAATGTGGCAGCTTCTACATCCGGGTCATTCAGAAACAGAACTTCGATGGGATGGAGAGACAGATACGGATACGGCATATCCTGAAGATCTGCGACTGCCTTTTCCCAATATTGTTCACCCAGCTTTTCATCGCCGCAAAATTCAATGACTAAGGATTTACTGGCAAACAGATTGGCCTGTGCACGCTCTTTGGTTGTGCAGGGCGCCATGTAATTTAAAACAAATGGCGATTCGTCATCATCTACGCAGTGATATTGATTGGCTATCAGATCCGATGCTTCAAAGCAAAAATACCAGATAACCGGAATTTGGTTGCCTGCGGTAGACAGCACCTCGTAGGCCTCGCCCCGTTCAAGTATTTCAACGATATCAGAGCTGTGAATAACAGAGTTTATCAGGTATGCGTTATTAGCCATGGATTACTCAATGTAAGGGAGAATAACCGAACGACACCCGTTAAAATACGTGTTGGACGAGGCAGTCGGTTTTAAACGTAAGGGATTACAACAATTGCGGATGGGAATATGCACTGTCGATTTAGGTAACAGGAATGAGTCGCGAAAAATAGTACAGATGCCGACTTAGAATGTCTATCAGTACAGCCACATAGACTGAACGAAAAACGGAGTGGGTCTGGCTGGCGGAGCTGGAACAGCTTAGGGCTGGGTAACGAGGGACTTAAACAAAGAAATTGCCCGCAAGGTCATTCGAAATTGCGGACAATCTGAACCACTACAACTGAATTTTGGGTACTTATTTTTGCCTGCTATTGAAAAATCGCTCGGCGCTGGCGAACAGCTGATCGCACTGCTTTTGCTGCGCTGCATATTCAGCACTGTCTTCTGCCAGGGTATCCAAAACCGCTTTGGCGCTTTGATACTCACCGACCATATGTTCAAACTTTGAGTCAAAATTATCCTGACGGGCTTTTTTACCGACTTTACCCTTAGATGGCTTACGCATGGCACTCTCCTGTTAAAGTTCCAGCTTTTTCTGCTGCTCTCTGGCTATCAGAATGTCTTCGATTCTTTTTCTGACCTGATGACTATTAACAGGCTTTTTCGAATTATCACTCAGTGGCTTGCTTCCAGGCTTTTTAACGCTCATGACGTACTTCCTTTTCTGATTGAAATTCAAACACTCTCCAGATGAACTAAAGAGAGATAGCCGTTATACCGGAACCAGTAGACTCGTTAATCTTGATGGATTATTGAGGTGTGAGCTGTGATGAATAGCATACTCTGCCGAGCAATCACGGAGCAGATACTGTCGCTCCTGACGCTAAACAAACAGATACTGAATAAACAGATACTGAATAAACAGACACTAAATAAACAGAAACTAAAAACTGACACTAAAAAATTGGTACTAACGATTTGATAATAGCGATTTGATGCTATCAGCGGTATAGATAAAGCATGATGGTGGTACCTGCACGGCTGGCTTATGGCGCAGCATTGCAAGTACCCAAACAGTGCAGGTGCCTACTGCTGTGCAGCTGGCACCTGAAAACAAGCAGTTACAGCAGAGTGACGTTTGCGGCCTGTGGGCCTTTGTTGCCCTGCTCTACGTTAAACTGTACTTGTTGGCCTTCGGCTAAGGTTTTGAAACCGTCGATGGCAATTGCTCTGAAGTGAACAAAAACATCGGCGCCGCCATTATCTGGGGAGATAAAGCCAAAGCCTTTAGTATCGTTGAACCATTTTACTGAACCAGTAGTTTTAATAGACATAAATATCTCGAATAAATAAAAATTGAAGCTACTAAATTGGAAATGAAGAAAAAGGAATCGCAGGATAATTATGACAAACTGATTCAGTTTGAAACTGAGAAAATCTTGAACTAAATATATCAATAGTAACTGTGCTCTTTGAGCTGCGACAACTATACACTTTATGAGCAGAATAGATAGTTATTTCTCATTTTATTTTCTCACTTTGCAAATTTACCTCGAAAAATCAAACGTAAAAAATGGCATTAAAACTCATTAAATCAGACGGCTGCAGACAAAATTGAGGTTTTTAAAACAGCCATAATGAGTTTGCTCAAACTCCCCGCCTCGGCAAAGGTGTTGGCAATGTATTTCTCAGCAGAGATAAGCTGGCGAATGGTCGCAGCCTATTCTTCGGCCCAAAAGAAAAGCCTGCTCATCAAGAGCAGGCTTTTGGTTAGGTGCTATGAGTTACCAAATCGAGTTACCAAATCGAGTTACCAAACCGGATTAGCCGGATTACCAAACCCGGGCAACCAATCCCTTGAGGTAGAAGCCTTCCGGGAAGGCGGCGCCAATAGGGTGATCTGAGGCTTGGCTCAGGCGCTCGATAAACTGGGCATCGCGGCCTGCATCCAGCGCGGCGTCAGCGACGATTTTCTGAAACAGATCTGCAGGCATCAGGCCGGAGCAGGAGAAGGTCAGCAGAATGCCGCCGGGCTTAAGCAGCTGCATGGCAATCATATTGATGTCCTTGTAGCCACGGCAGGCGCCATTGAGCTGGGCCTTGTTGTCGGCAAACTTCGGCGGGTCGAGCACTATCACATCGAAGGTTTTGCCTTCGTCGCGGTACTGACGCAACAGCTTGAATACATCGGCTTCGCTGTAGGTCACATGGTCGTCGTTAAGGCCATTGATGGCCATGTTATGGCGGGCGGTGTCGAGCGCGAGCGTGGATACATCCACGTTTTCGATGCTGGCGGCACCGGCCTTGGCGGCATAAAGACCAAAGGTGCCTGTGTAGCAGAAGCAGTTGAGCACCGACTTGCCCGCCACGAAACGGGCGGCCATGGCGCGATTGTCGCGCTGATCAAGATAAAAGCCGGTCTTGTGGCCCTTTTCCACATCAACGGCAATCTTGATGCCGTTTTCTTCAATAATCAGTGGCATGGCAGGCAGCTCGCCATGGAGCAAACCTGTCACCAGCGGCAGGCCTTCTTTCTTGCGGGAGTCCACATCGGAGCGCTCATAGATGGCGCACTCGGGGAACTGCTCAGCCAGCACAGAAACTAACGTCTCACGCCAGTAATCGGCACCGGCCGACAGCAGCTGGCACACCAGCACATTGGCGTAGCGGTCGATGGTGATGCCGGGCAGGCCGTCAGACTCAGCGCCCACCAAGCGGTAACCTGTGAGGCCCTTTTCACCGATAAGCTCATCGCGGCCAGCCTGGGCGCGGGCAATACGGCGGGCGAAAAAGTCGCGATCGATGGCTTCTTCTTTATCGAACGTCCACACCCGCACCTGAATTTGTGAGGCTTCGGACCAGGCACCGCGGCCAAGCCAGCGGCCATCGTGGGCGACCACATCCACGGTTTCGCCGCTCAACGGCTTCCCCTTGATGTTGTGAATGCCGCTGGAGAACACCCAGGGGTGACGACGGTCGAGGGACTTTTCACGTCCCGGCTTGAGTTTGATACGAATGCTCATGAAGATGTCTCGATAACGCCCAAAAGGCGTGTTTCAGATTGGCAGCGGCCCCGATTATCAAAGTAATCAAAGTACCAAAGTAATCAAAGTTGCCAAAGCTCAAGTTGCCAACGCTAAAGTTGCCAACGCTGCCGCTGCCGTGATTGGGCGCTATTTTACCCTGCCTGCGTCACCCTGTTAAGGCGACCTTGGCAGGCATTGCCTTAAAAACGCAAAAGCCGATGGTTAAGACCGCCGGTGTGGCGCTTGCGCTCAGCGCTACAGCAGCTCAATCCCGGCCACCAGGGCCGCATGATCCGAGCTTTCACTGTCGCGCTCATACACAGGGCGTCGAAGGTGCTCATCGAATACCGAGAAGTGGCACACCCGGCCACGGGCAGGGGCGAGCGCGCCATCAAAGTCCTGACTTAACAGGATATGGTCGAGCAAAATCCCCCGCGAGCCCAGATAATGGGTCGGGCGGCGAAGGTGTGTCACCGGCTCCTGCGGCGCCTCTTCGCTGCCCGGCATACCAGTCTCGCTGCCGACAAAAGCGCTGTCCAGCGCCAGCCCCTCCATAAACAGCATTGAGGCATCTTTCAGGCCAAAATGATCCACCCGGCGGCGAAACGCCTCATCAGACATGGCGCCAAAGCCCGCAGCCATCCGGTCGCTACCATGAATGGCCCCGGCGCCGAGCCAGAAACCGCGAAATTCGGCCGCATCCATACCGCCATTAAAATCGCCCATGACCACAAACGGGTTGGCGCTTTCATCGCGACGCGTAAGCAGCGCATGATACAGCAGCATGGCCTCAAAACCCCGGCGGGCACTGCTGGCAAAACTGCCAAGGGCGCGGTGGGCCAACAGCCGTGGCAGCGCCGTCATTGAGCCAAGTGCCTCAGGGTCAAACAGCGGCCGCGGCGATTTGAAATGCAGCACATAGATATCGAGCGCGCCCCAGTCAGCAAGTTCTATCGTTGCCCTGAGCACCTTGCGGCCAAAGCGAAAATCGGCGGCAAGCCCCATGGCGGCAACGGCCTCGGGGCAAGGCTCGACCGCAGTTACCTCAGCAATCGGCAGGCGGCTGGCAATGGCCACCACAGGCGCGTGATACACAAAATCTTCGCCTTTGGGGCTGTCGACCACGGCAAAATGCACATAACCCTGCTCTGCCATCAAGTGCTTAAGTTCATCGACGCTGAACACCTCCTGAAAGCCAATAATATCGGCCTCAAGGGATGTTACGCAGTGGCGCAGCCAGTTGCACTTTTTCTGCCACTGGGCATTGGTGTAGATGCGATCAAACTCGTAGGCAGCCGAGGGCGGCGCCAAAAAGTTAAACAGGTTCAGGGTGGCGATATCCACCCGGGCAAGCTTGTTTGTCAAGGCTTGTTGATTGTCCCCGACCGGCGTGGCTGCCGGGCCCGACGCTAAGCTCGCTGCGGGTTCTTCGGCGGATTTGGCTTTTATCGCTTTGGGCAAGCGGGTTTCCAGACTGGTTTTTGATAAGGCTAAGCCTAGCGTCAGCGGCCTTTGAGGGCAATATCGATGCTGTTGCTACTTGCCCCACAAACAATCGCGGTTCAGTTCTTTTAGGCTGCTTGCGCCAAGCAGTGCCATTACCATGGCAAGCTCATCTTTCAGGATTTTAAGCATGCGCGCCACCCCGAGGGCGCCGTCCAGCGCCAGCGCCTGCATGAGCGGGCGGCCAAGCAGCACGCAATCGGCGCCAAGGCACACAGCCTTGGCGATATCGCTGCCACGGCGAATGCCGCCATCGAGCATCACTGTCATCTCAGGCCCCACTGCGGCGCGCACCGCACTCAAACACTCTATCGTGGCCGGCACGCCATCGAGCACCCGTCCACCGTGGTTTGAGACGATAATGCCATCGACGCCAACGGCCTTGGCAAGCGCTGCATCCGCTGGCGACAAAATCCCTTTAAGAATAATGGGCAATGAGCTTTCGCTTCGCAGCGCCTCGATGCTGCGCCAATCCGGCGCACAGGCAAGCAGCCCATCGAGGGTCGTGGGCGCAGGTTGCATGCCCTCAAGCTCCACCGCGCTCACATTTGCCGGAAGTGAAAAGCCTGTGCGCAGCTCAGACAGCCGAAGCCCGGTCACGGGCGCATCCACAGTCACCACCAAGGCACTGAAACCACAGTCTTCGGCGCGCCGGATCAAGCTTAAGCTGTCCTGCCAGCGCGGCTGCAAATACAGCTGAAACCACAGCGGCGGCCGCTTAGCGGGCAGCGCTGCGCCGCAGGCAGCGCGCGCCACCTCGGCCATAGGACAACTGCTGAGGGTGGAAAGCACAAATCCTAAATCCTGCGCCATCGCCGCCGCTGCCGACGCAAGCTCACCATCGGGATGAGCAAGACACTGCAGCGCGAGCGGCGCAAGCATAATCGGCGCCGCCAGCGGCTCATTAAAGAGCGTCAGCGAGCAATCCACTTTGGCTGCACGCAGCACCCTTGGCAGCAGCTTAAACTCATCAAATGCCGCCTGATTGCGCTGAAAACTTAAGCCGTCACCGGCAACGCCAGCCACATACTGCCACAGGGCGTCATTCATCCGGCTGCGGCTTTGCAGCTCGAGTCCCGCAAGGGATAAAAACGAATTGGTCACTTAATTACTGCCCGTAAAACCAAGTGCGCCTCAGCGGCGCGCCGACAGCCGCTCGAGCTGCTCAAGGTTATCTTTAAGGTCGCGCCGCGCCGGATTATCTTTCAATGCCTGCGCCAGTAACTCAGAGGCGCGGCGCCAATCCGCGCCCTTAATGGCAAGCTGGGCGTGGCCCAGAAGTGCCCGCTCCCGCACCGCTTTAATTGCCGCAGCGCGCACATAATAAAGCTCGGCACGGGCGCTTTCGCCCTTGGCCGAGTGCAGCTGGGCCAGCGCCAGCAGCACACTGCCATTTTGCGGCGCGCCGGACAGCGCCTCAGTAAGCCAGCGCTCGGCTTTGGCACCATCGCCCCGCGCCGAGGCTATCGCTCCTTTAAAGCCAAGATAGCGGGCACGATTGGCAGCGCTTAAGCCTGGCGGCTCTTGCTTAAGCGCCCGCTCGGCGCCATCCAGATGCCCTTCGGCCAGAAGATAATCGATGGCGGATGCCGCGTCGCCAAAGTCAGCACCGGCAGTAAGCGCGCGGCCAATCAAAGTGCCGCCCCGCTCCATACTGCCCTGACGCAGATGAATGCGACCGGCCAGCATCAGGTTATCGGCGCGCTTTTCACCCAGAGCGATGGCGCGCTCAAAGCTTGCCAGCGCGCTCGCCTCTTCGCCGGATTGCAGCGCAAGCTGGGCGCGCATCAGCCACAAGGCGGCATCGTCACTGCGCTCGCCCAGCATCTCATCCACCAGCGCCCTTGCCGAAGGGTAGTGCTGCGCCTGCATCAGCGCATGCAGCAGCCCTTCCTGCCACTGGCGCGAAGCGGGCTCAAGCAGCAGCGCCTGCTGATAACCTGCCACGGCGCCAAAGGGCGAGCCATCCTTTAGATTCATATAGGCGAGCTGCCCAAAAAGCTGCGCATCCTGCGCCCCGAGTGAAAGCGCCGCTATCAGATGGCGGCGGGCATCTTTGGTGTTGCCGGCCTTCAAATAGCCAAGCGCCGCCGCGCGATGGGCGCGCATCATGCCGGGCTGAGCCTTAAGCGCAGCTTCAAGCACAGTCGCCGCCTCGCCATAACGTTCAAGGGCAAGCAGCACCTGGCCTTCAACCAACAGCAGCGCTGCGCTGCGGCCATCGCGGCTGCCACTGAGAAGGCTGGCGGCGCGGCCAAAATCGCGCTTTTCAAGCAAGGGTTTAAGCTCATCGGCAAGCCCCTGCTCAGCAGGCTTAAGCCGTGGTTCGGCCGCTGGGGCAACATCGTTACTGAAGCTCACCGACGGCGGCGTTAGACTCAGGCTAACCTGCTTATCCATGTGGGCTGCCAGAGCACTCATATCCGCAGCGGCAAAGGCCGGGGCTGAGCTCAAGGCAAGCGTCGCAGTCATTGCAAGTGTCGCTGTCTGTGCAAGTGCCGCTGTCAGTGTGACGGCTACGGCCTGCAAGCTCAGCCCGCGCCGCCCACTCATCCTCTTGTTTTCCAATATCTTTTGTCTGTTTTTCATGACGTTCTTTCTGCTTTCATGATGATTTGTCTGCTTTCATGATGTTGTTCGGCCTGGATGACTTTCTGCCTGGAAATTTTCCGGTGTGCAGCTCATGACTTTTTGAATTCAACCGGCCAGATAAACCTTGCCTTCACCGCCACACCGCCGCGAGTAGGCGGGCTGAATCGGGAGCCGCGCAGCAACTTGTTGATGGCATCGTCAAGCTCGGGATGGGGATTATCGGCAATGGCCACCAGTGTGGGTTTGCCGCTTTCATCGATAAACACATCGAGGCGCACCACGGCGCGCTCGACGCCCTTGCGCGCGAGCGCCGCAGGAAACGCGGTTTTAACCTGGGTCAGCAGGCTTGGCAGCCCATCGAGCTCATCAAGGCCAAAGGCCTGCCAGTCAACACTGAGGTCGGCCTCAAAATTGTCGGTAATCTTAAGCACCGGCTCGGGCGCGCGGATATTGAGCGGCGCAGGCGTTGGCACCTCAAGGGAAAGCTCCATGGCCGCGCCCGCGCCTTCAACTGCAACTGCTATCGGTGTTTCTGGCATCTGCGCCTGCATAGATGCCGGTGGCGGCGGAGGAGGCAGCGACACGGTTGTCACCTCCCGCACCATCAACTTTGGCGCGGTGGTGAGCGCACTTTGCTGGCCCAGCCACAGCAGCGCGAGCGCAGCGCCAAGCACGGCGGCGGCAATCAGACTGGCGTAAAAATGATGTCGCCCGGCTTTTACCGAAGCTTTTACCCGGCTTTTCTCAGGCATTGCGGGGCTTGGCCCCATGCTGCTTTGTGTCATGGCAATCAACCCTGGGGCAAGGTGGCGATGCTGACGCTCGCGGCGCCGGCCAGCTTGGCTTCATCCAGCACCTGGACCAAAAGCTCGGTAGACACCAGCTTGTCGGCCTGTATAACCACGGCGCGTGGCTGCTGTTTCATCAGCTGCGCCACAGTGCCCTGCACGCCGCTGACGCCGATATTGGCGCCGTCGTACATCACCTCGCCGCCCGCGGTAATCGCCAGCAGCACCAGATTGCGCTCAAGCTTGGCCGCCGACAGCGCCTGGGGCTTGTCCACCTCGACCCCGGTTTCTTTGACAAACACTGTGGTGACGATAAAAAAGATCAGCAGAATAAACACCACATCCAGCAGCGGTGACAGGTCGATATGCTGCTGATGTTGCTGCTCAAGCCGCTGCTGAAGATTGGCGCGCATTGGCCTGCTCCCGTTCAAGGTTAAGACTGAGGCGCTTTAAATAACCAAGCAGCAGCCAGGCAGGCAGCGCCAGCATCAGCCCAAGCTGGGTGGTCCAGAGCGCATCGGCAATGCCGGCGGCCATGCCGCCTTCAAGCCCTTCGCCCCGCGCCATGGCGGCAAAGCTGTCGAGCAGCCCCATGATGGTGCCCAAAAGCCCCAGCAGCGGCAGCGCCGCCACCGCCTTGCCAAGGGCCTCACACCAGCCCTTGTCGCATCCATCCAGCCCGGTTTGCAGCCGAAGGATCAGAAACGCGATCCGCTGATAAATCCCAAGCCCAAGCAATAACAGACACCAGACCAACAGGTTATCGAAACTCATGCGAGGGCCTCCCTTGGCTGAGCAGCCGCTTCAAAGGGGTTTTTGCCGGGTTGCTGACCTGGCGTTTCTGGGTCGCTGCCATGCCGTGACAACTGAGCCGCCATTGGTGGCTGCTCAAGCTGACTTAAATGAATGGCGCACTGCTCCAGCTGGCCGTAATAGGTTTTCACCCGCCGCGCCAGCAGCGCATGCACCAGGAGCGCCGGAATCGCGACGATGAGCCCAAGCTCAGTGGTCACCAGCGCCTCGGAAATACCGCCGGACACAGCCTGAGGGTCCCCCGCGCCAAAGAGCGTCATCAGTTTGAAGGTTTCAATCATGCCGCTCACAGTGCCAAGCAGCCCCAAAAGTGGCGACACGGCGGCCGTGATGGCGATGGCACCGAGGAAATATTCCAGCGTCTGCTTATGACCAAGCAAAGCGGCAAACAGCTTGTCGTCGCGCTCTCGGCCATGCTTTGAGTGAAGGCAGATGTCCATCAGCTCGCGCTGCATCCCAGCAATGCCCGCCACGGCGCGGCGCTCATGGGCAAGCCGCTCGGCAAGCAGCGGCTGCACCACAGGAAGCCGGTAAAGCTGCCAGGCTTTGAAGAGGGCAATCAGCAGCGCAAACACGCCAAAGGCCAGAATGGGCAAGGCCCACAGGCCACCTTTTTGCACATGCTCAGGCAGGGATTCGCGCTCGGCCGCGCGTGCCAGCGCCCGCTCGAGGGTCGGGTCAAACCAGACTGAGCCGGGCTTTCCGTCAAACAATGCCTGCAGGCCATCGGCTTCAACCTCGACACCGGCGCGAGGGCCGCTGTCGCTCTGCGCTGCAAATCCGGCGCCGTCGCTGCCTAGGTACCAGCTCACAGGCCCAAGGGTCAGCACGGGCAAGGTCACCACCTTGCCATCGGCCATGGCAACGGGCTGATCGCGCCAGCCGGCGGCGTGTGGCAACTCATTTGCCAGCAGCGCCGACAGCGCGCCAAGTTCAGGCTCTGCCTGTCCGGCAAGGGCCGTGCCTGCCACAAAACGCGCCAATGCCGCGCGCTGAAAATCGGCCTGCTGCTGCCACTCGCGGCCACGTTGCTTGAGGGATTCAAGACTCATGGCACTTTCATCGGCGGCGCGGCGCACCGCAGATGCCTGCTGTCTAAGCTCCAACAGCTCGGCCTCGGCGGCGGCGAGGCGGCGGCTTAACTGCTGCCGCTCGGCAAGCTGCGCCTGCTCAAGCTGCTCGAGCTTCGCCTTGCTGGCGCGCACTTCTGCGGTAAATTCATCGGCCTTAGCAGAAGACTGCGCCAGCATCAGGGCGCCAATCATGCCAAAGGCAAAGGCGAGTGGAGCGAGCCTCATAAAACGGGATTGATGGCGCAAGGCACTGTTACTCATTTGCAGACTCCGCAGATACAAGGGGCTCAGACGCTGATACCGGATGCTTGGGTTCAGGCGCCGGATGCTTTGGAAGTGGCGACAGCGCCACCCTGACCAGCGCCGCTTCGCGCTCACGGGCCGCCATGGCAAAAATCCGTCCAAGCTCGGCGGCGCCGGGCTCAGCAACCTGCTGCCACTGCCATACACCGTCCACCGCGCGGCCTTCCATCACCTGACTGCCATCCAATGTCAGATACCAGCCCTGCCCCGCGCCCAGATACAGCTGACGCACCAGCAGCGGCTCGCCGCCCGGGGTGATGATTTCTTCTTCAAAGGTGGCGATGCGGCCATTGAATTCACGCAGTTTGCCAAATGCCGTCAGCAGTGCGTCGAGGCGCTGATTGTTATCGCCGGCAAGCTTTGCGTCATCCAGCAGGGTTTGCCACTGACGAGCCAGTGGCGGCGGCAACATAGGCAGCAGAGCCCGGGCACGGGCAAGTTCGGTATCAAGCCAGCTGCGCATTTGGGTCTGGCGTGCTTCGGCGTCCAGCTGGGCGCGCTGCAGCGCGAGCCGCTCGGTCTCGGCTTCGCTGCCCTCCTGTCGCTGCTCACCAAGCAAAGCTTCGAGGGCGTTCTTTTCGGCGGCCAAAAGCTCGAGCCGCTGCTGCAGCAAGGGTTTGCTTTCCTGCCATTCAAGCTGAAGTGCCGAGCGTTGCCGCTCGAGGCTGAGCCAGTCGGACATGCTGCGGTCGAGCCCATTCACTTCGGACGCCGCTTGCCCTTGTATTGCGATACCCAGCGCAGTGAGCGCGAGGAAGATTTTAGTTAAGCGCATATTTCTCAATCACTTATCAGGATTTACGTGACGACGATCAACATTATGTTGCAGATGATAATTATTTTCATTACGATCCGCAACCTCGTTTAAGCCTGAGTTAATAAATCAACTTTCCCCGTGAAGGGAACCACTGGAGAAATGCACCATGAAAGCCCAACCAACCAAGGCATGCTTTGCCCGTCGTCCACTCGCCAAGGCCATAGTGCTGGGTCTGACGGCGATGGGATTATCGGTACAGGCCGCCGAGGCGGTAAAAGAACTGCAGCTGACCGAAGTGAAAGATGAAAAGCAGCAGGAGTACAAAAAAGACAAGGCATCGTCGCCCAAATACACCACACCGCTGTTGGAAACCCCGCGCACCATCAATGTGATCACAGGTGATGTACTCAAAGATCAGGGCGTGACCAGCCTGAACGATGCGCTGCGCAACGTCAGCGGCGTGTCCACCTTCGGCGCCGGTGAAGGCGGTGGCGGCAACATCACCACCAACGACAAGATCACCATCCGTGGCTTCAGCGCCAACAACGATATTTATGTCGACGGCATCCGCGATATCGCTGGCTATTCCCGCGATATGTTCAACTACGAGCAGCTGGAAGTGACCAAGGGCGCCGGCAGCAGCATCAGCGGCAAAGGCTCGGCGGGCGGCACCATCAACCTGGTGACCAAGCGCGCCAAAGACGATGAATTTAGCGTGATGGAAGCGAGTTACGACGAGGCCGAGCGCCTGCGTCTTACCCTGGATGGCAACACCCAGCTTGGCAGTGTCGGCAATGGCCGGATTAACCTGATGTTCACCGAGGGCGGCGACACTTTGGGCAACGACATCGAAAACTACCGCACCTTGGGTGTGGCACCGTCTGCCAACTTCAAACTGGCCGAGCGCACCAGCCTTGGGCTGGATCTGTTTTACATGGAGCAGGACAACAACCCGCTGCTGGGCCTGCCCTGGGTGAATGAAGATGCCGCCGCCCAGCTCAATCGTCCGGTTGGCCCTATCGACAGCCAATACTGGAGCAACTACTACGGCGTGGCCGCCCGCGACTTTGAAAAGGTCGATACCCTGATGGCAACCCTGGTGTTTGATCATGAATTCAGTGATTCGGTGCGCCTGATTGGCCAAACCCGCTTTGCAGAAAACGACAAGCAGTCCACCCTCGCCCGCCCTATCTTCAAAAACAGCCGCGATCCCAAAACCGGCGTGCGCAGTTATGAAGATTTGATTGATCTCACCTTTACCCAGAATATCGACCAGACCAGCAAGCTGGCGCTGACCCAGTGGGATCTGCAAAGCAACTTCAGCACCGGTGCCATTGGCCATCAGCTGGTCACCGGCGTTGAGCTGTACCAAGAGTCATTGGAAAAGCAGCTCCTGTCAGACAAGCGGGTACTGGATACCCCGTATGTCCCCCTTGATAAACCCGCGCCGCATCAAAGCTTCACCGGTCAGGTAGAAATCATCGGCAAGCCGACAGAAGTCACCGGCAAGGGCGCAGCCATTTATGCCCTCGATACCTTAAGCCTTGGCGAGCACTGGCAAATCGATGGCGGCGTTCGCGTTGAAAACTACAGCGCTGAGGGCTCGACCTACCTCTCAGGAAACGTACTCAAGGAAGGGGTGAAGGCCGACGACAACTTCTTCAGCTGGAACCTCGGCGTGTCGTATCAGCCAAACGCCTACAGCAACTACTATGTGGCCGTGGCCAACGCTCAGGATCCGGCTGGCGGCAATCTGGTATTCAGCGGCCGCACCGACAGCCAGCTTGAGCAGTACAACAGCCTCAAGCCGCAGGAGTCGACCAACTATGAAGTCGGCGCCAAGTGGGATTTGCTTGAGCGTCGCCTGCAACTGACCAGCGCGGCGTTCCTCACCCGCAAAACCGTGACCGACACCAACGATAAGGGCGATGTGTTCCTTGGCGGCGAGCAGGAAGCAAAAGGGATTGAACTTAATCTCAGTGGCGCCCTGAGTGACGATTTGAATCTGATCGGCGGCTACACCTGGCAGGAAACCGAAGTCACCAAGGATTTCAGCCTCGACACCACAGGCAACGGCCTGACCGCCGCCCCTGAGCACAGCGCCAGCGTCTGGCTGACCTACGACATCGACGCCCTAACCCTGGGCAGCGGCGTGCAGTACAACTCAGGCAATATCTTCTGGCGTCAGAACCGCGCCTTCTTTGAAGCGGACTCGGTTTACCTGCTGAGCCTGATGGCCTCCTACAGCCTGAGCGACAACCTGATGCTGCAGTTCAATGCCGACAATCTCACCGATGAAGAATATGTCAGCGACTACAGTGCCCGCGGTCACTTCCGCCCGGGTGCCGGCCGCAACCTCAAGCTGGGCGTACGTTACGCATTCTAAGGGTAGTAACGGCAGTTAATTTTTCGGGGCACCGCTGTGCCCCTTTACCTTTTTTGGAGCCAAGATGCTGGTCAGGATCCCCGCCGTACTCTCACCCGCGCAGGTACAGGAATGTCGCGCCCTGCTGGAAGCCGCCGACTGGCAGGATGGCAAGCTCACCGCCGGTCATCAGGCGGTGCAGTGCAAACACAATCTGCAGCTGCCGCCGGATGGCGAGCTTTCGCGCCAGCTGGGGGACTTTATTCTGGCGCGCCTTGGCGACAATCAGGCGTTTTTGGCCGCAACCCTGCCAAACAGGATTTTCCCGCCCATGTTCAACTGTTATCAGGCCGGCGGTACCTTTGGCGACCATGTGGACAATGCCATACGCCGGGTCGGCGGCGTGAAAATTCGCACCGACGTGTCGATGACGCTGTTCTTAAGCGATCCCGACAGTTACGACGGCGGTGAGCTGATTATTCAGGACACCTACGGCGAGCAAAAGGTTAAATTTGCCGCCGGCGACATGGTGGTGTATCCCGCCACCAGTTTGCACCGGGTCACACCGGTTACCCGGGGGCGGCGCCTTGCGGCGTTTTTCTGGCTGCAAAGCCTTGTTCGCAGCGACGAGCAGCGCCGGATGCTGTACGACCTCGACCTGGCTATTCAGGCGTTAACAATGAAAGATGCCGCCGAGCCTGAGCTGGTGCGCCTCACCGGCGTGTATCACAACCTGCTGAGGCAATGGAGTGAAACCTGAGCGGCAATACCCAAAGCAAAAGCCCGGCAGTGCCGGGCTTTTCATTCGAGAGTGTCATCACAGGGCTTAGATAAAGGAAGCTACCTGCTCGAGGGTCTTTTTCTTCAGCGCATGGTCGGGAATGGTGGCATCTTCGGCCGGATAGCCTGCCACAATCAGCATGTAAGGCCGGTCCACATCGTTGTCGCGATCGCAAATTTTGCTTAAAAAGCTCATCGGCTTGGGGGTGTGAGTCAGGGTGCCAAGCCCGGCATGGTGCAGCGCCTGAATCAAAAAGCCGGTGGCAATTCCCACAGATTCATGCACATAGTAGTTGGTTTTGTCATCCCCTTCGGCCACACCACCACGCTTTTGGCTGAACACCGCGATCAGCCAGGGGGCGGTTTCAAGGTAGGCCTTGTTGGCATTGGTGCCCAAAGGCTTTAACGCATCCAGCCATTCCTGTCCGGCGCGGCCGGCATAAAAACTTTGCTCCAGCGCCTCGGCCTCGCGGCGAATGGCGGCTTTGACCTCAGGGCTTGAGATGGCGACAAAATGCCATGGCTGATGGTTGGCACCGCTTGGCGCCGAGGCGGCAGTTAAAATGCAATGCTCTATAATTTCGCGGGGCACGGCGCGGTCGGAAAACTTGCGGATAGAGTGACGGCGGCGCAGCTCGGCCAGATTGGTTTCGGCGCGAAATCGCATTTCATCGAGTGGATATTCCACAAAATCCGTCAGCGGGTGATGTACTTCGTTGGTCATAAGAGTCCCTTCCTGGCATGGATTGTTATCGTTTGGCACCAAGTTAGCAGGAAGCCGGGCCAGATTTAAGTAAAACCTTTACCGTACATTTTTCTGATAAATATACAAATGAATGCCAACTCATTAATATAATTAACAAACTAACGGATTGCTTTAACAAGACGCAATGAAGGCACGACAAGGGATAGTCTTTATATTACTGCTGCTATGCTCTGTGCTTGCCAAGGCGCAGCCTGTCAGGGTGTCCGACTTGCCGCTCTCCCCCCTTGCCACTGAATGGATGCAGTTAAGCGAGCGCCACGGCTCCTACACCACGGCGATGGCGTATCAGGCATTTAAAGACCGTAATTTCAGCCCCCATGGTAAAGGCATTCCAAGCCTTGGGATCGGCGCGCCGCCAATTTGGCTGGCGCTGGAGCTGCTAAACGATTCAGACAGCGAACGTGAGCTGATTTTCGAACTCGCCAACGGCTGGCAGGATGACATTCGCCTGAGCCACTTTGCGGCCGATGGCAGCGAGGCGCACTGGTCAGGGGGCGATATCCACAAAAACGCCGCTGATAACCGCTTTTTTCGGGTCAACCTCAGCATTAAACCGGGTGTGAGCGTGCTGCTGCTTCGGGTCGAAGGGCCCGACCCACGGGTGCTGCCAGTTTATCTAACCTCACGGGAAAACACTGCCAAGCGTGAGCGGGCCGAAGCCTACAGCTATGGCTTTCTCTACGGTGGCATTGTTGCCTTGCTCGGTTATAACTTCCTGTTGTATTTGGGGATAGGCAGTCGAAGCTACCTGTATTACTCGGTGTTTCTGCTGACCTTTTTATGGCTTAACCTCAGCTACACCGGCCATGGCAGCGCCTGGATTTGGCCGAGCCTCGACCACTGGCGCCAATGGTCCAACCCGCTGCTGATGACCCTTTACTGCATCACGGGGCTGATGTTTGCCCTGCGCTTTTTGGGCATAGATAAATTGCGGCCACGCTTAAGCCAAATCGTGCTCGGGCTTGCGATGCTGATGATGCTGGTGCAGGCCGTCGCCTTTTACATCGACGACAGGGCGCTGGCGCTGATTGTGGCATTCGATTTGGTGTATATCTTTTCACTGCTGATGCCGCTCCTCGGCATAATGGCCTGGCATTTTGGCATGCCCATCGCCAAGCTGTTTTTGCTGGCCTCTGTGTCGACCATGATAGGCATGAGCACCACAGCACTCACCGTTGACGGGGTACTGCCTTTTAATCAATGGACCTACCGCGCCGCCGAAATTGGCATGTTTATCGATGCCATGTTGCTGGCTCTGGCGCTGGCGGCTAAGTTTCGTCAATCTGAGCAGGAGCGCACCCTCGCCAAACGACTGGCGGCAACCGACCCGCTTACCGGCGTGGATAACCGCCGCGCCTTTGGCGAGCACCTGCTGCAGAGCTGGAACCAAAGCCGCGACCTGCGCTGCCGCGCACTTATCATGATAGACATCGACAAATTCAAATCGATAAACGACAGCTACGGCCACGATGTGGGCGACAAGGTACTGACCGATATCGCCCGCAGCATTCGCTATTCCATTCGTAACCGCGACCACTGCGGCCGCTGGGGCGGGGAAGAATTTGTAGTGCTACTGCCAAACGCCACCGAGCAGGAAATCGCTGCCATCGCCGAGCGCATTCGCCAAAACATTGAGCTTTTACGTTTTCCACGACCTGCCGACAGCCTTAAGGTTACTGCCAGCGTGGGCGTGTGTGTGGATGAAGGGCTAAGCCATTATGAAGACATACTGCGGCGCGCCGACGAAGCCATGTACAGCGCCAAAGCCGCCGGCGGCAACCGCATTGTGTTTGTTTGATAATTAGGCCACCAACAACAAGCCCGGCGATTGCCGGGCTTGTTGTTAATACTGAGGTTAGTTACCCAGCAGCTGTTGCCACCAGGACAGTGGCTGGCCGCAGTTAGGCTCAGGGTTCCAGCTGCCGGCGCGGGCCGGAACCGGAATAGCACCGGCGCAGTTGCGCTCAAGCGGCGAGCCCTGGGAGTTGAAGTATCCCTGAATCACGCCATCGGGCGGCGTCATCCGCAAGCCCACCGGCGGACGCTGCTCAAGGAACGCCTGATAAATCGCCATCGCACCGCTTGCTCCCACCAGCTTGGTCTTACCGTTATCGTCGCGGCCCACCCACACGGCGGCCACGTTTCGCTCATCAAAACCGGCAAACCAGGAGTCGCGGCTGTCGTTACTGGTACCGGTTTTACCGGCGAGCGTAATGCCGGGGAAAGTGCGGCCAAGGCGCGCACCTGTGCCTTCGGCCACCACGCGGGTCATGGCGTACTGGGCAAGGTAAGCGCCGACCGGATCGATAGCCTGCTCCGATGGCAAACGGCTGGTCAGAATCGCTTCGTTGTTCATGTCCAGCACGTCGGTAACGGTATACAGCTGGCGGAAACGGCCGTTATCCGCAAGCGTCTGGTACACCTGTGCCACCATCATGGGCGAGCCATCCACGGCGCCAAGCAGCATGGACGGATAGGGATTGATGGTCTCTTCCCGCCAGCCGGCATCGCGCATGGTCTGCACCACGTTTTCAACTCCAACCGCCATGCCCAGATTCACAGTCGGGATGTTGAGCGACTTGAACATGGCGCGCATCAGCGGCTGACGGCCACTGAAGGTCTTGTCGTAGTTCAGCGGCGACCATGACTGACCATGCTTGTTGGTGATGGTCAGCGGCTCGTCCTTGAGGGACGTCATCAGGTTGTATTTCGGATCCTCAAGGGCGGTCATGTACACAAAGGGCTTCACCAGAGAACCAATCGGGCGGCGCATTTCGGTGACGCGGTTATAGCCGTCAAAGCCCGGGTTGCGATCGCTTACCAGCGCCGCAATACCGCCGCCGTATTTGTCGGTCACCACCATGGACGCCTGCAGCTCTTTCGAGTCTTTGCCGATGCGGCCCATTACATCTTTCACCGCTTTTTCAGCCGCTTCCTGGGCAATCGGGTCAAGGGTGGTATAGACCTTGATGCCAGATTCATTCAGCAGACTGTCGCCCCAGCGCAGCGCAAGCTCCTTTTTCACCTGGGCATAAAACGCCGGGATCTTCTGATGCACCGGACGATTTTCAGGCCTAAGCCCCAGCGGTGACTCGGCGGCAATCTTGAATTCATCGACGCTGATTTTGCCCGACTCCATCAGGAGGCGCAGCACCAGATCCCGCCGCTCCTGGGCTCTGTCAGGGTAGCGCCACGGGTTGTAATAGGACGGCCCCTTAATCACAGCCACCAGAAACGCCTGCTGCGCCACGGTCAGCTCAGTCAGCGGCCGGCCAAAGTAAAACTGCGACGCCAGCCCCATGCCGTGCACGCCACGGGCCTTGTCCTGCCCCATGTACACTTCGTTAAGGTACGCCTCGAGGATTTCGTCTTTGCTGTAGCGGAAGTCGATGATGATGGCCATCAGCGCTTCGCGGATTTTCCGCTCCAGAGAGCGCTCGCTGGTGAGGAAGAAGTTTTTCGCCAGCTGCTGGGTCAGGGTCGAGCCGCCCTGCACAGTGCGACCGGCACTGATGTTAATAAAGGCTGCGCGGATAATCGCAAACGGGTTCACCCCGTGGTGCTCGTAAAAGGCACGGTCTTCCACCAGCAGCAGGGCGTCCACCAGGTGCTGCGGCAACTCTTTACGCGGCACAAACAGGCGATCTTCGCCGTCACCGGCGATAATGCGGTCAAGCAGCATGGGCTCCAGGTGGAATACCGCCAGCTCGCGCTTATCGCTGCCACGGGAAACTGAGCTTACGCCCTGCTCATCAAAGCTGATAAGCACTCTGGTTGCTTCCTGGCTGCCCAAGGGATGCAAAAACGGCCGACGCCACAAATCCACTTTGGTGGCCGAGGCTGAAAACTCACCCACTTCGCGTGGGTTGGCCACCTTGCGATAACCAAGAAGCCGCAGTTCCGCCAGCAGTTGGTGATGGCTCACCGCAGCGCCGGGGTACAGCGCCATGGAGCGGCTGTAGATTTGTGCCGGCAGATGCCATTTCTGGCCTTCGAATTTTTGTGCGATTTGCTGATCAAGATAGATGGCAGCGGCGCCACACAGCACCACTACAATCAGGGCCAGTTTCCATAAAAAAGACCAGATACGCCATAAAATACCCGGCTTGCTGCGACGGGCGCGGGACTTGCTTTTGGCTTTTCCTTTGGTGCTTTGTCTCTGTGCTGAGCGGTCTTCCGTTCTCATAATCTCTCTGCCTCAGGCCTGGCCCAAGGTCTTTTTCTTGGTAAATTTGGTTGGCAAGGTGTTTGCCGGGTCGTCTGGCCACAAGTGTCTGGGATAACGGCCGCGCATTTCCTTTTTCACGTCCTGATACGGCCCCTGCCAGAAGCTCGCCAGATCGCCGGTCAACGCCAGCGGCCGCTGGGCTGGTGACAACAGCTCCATGGTGAGCTTGAGTTTGCCATCGGCCAGCAGGGGCGTATCGGCCATGCCATAGGCCTCCTGCAAGCGCACCCTGAGCATGGCGCGGCCATCGGCTTCGTAGCGAATGGGCGCGCGGGTTCCGGTCGCCATAGGGTAATGGGTCGGCAGCGCCTCGTCCAACTTTGTTCGTGCCTGCCAGTCGAGGCTGTCACGTAAAATGCGTCCAAGGTCGAGTTTTGCAAGCTGCTCGAGGCTTTTTATCTCGCCAAGGTAAGGGCCAAGCCAGCTTTCAAGGTTCTCCAAAAGCGACTCATCATCCATGGCGGGCCAGTCACCGCCGAGCAGTGTCGCGGCAAGGGTTACCCTGAGCCGCAGCTGCTCGGCCGCCTCATCAATATTAAGACTGCCAAGGCCTTTTTGGCGCAATCTTGCTATCCAGGCGCTGGCGCGAAGCTCGGCCGGCACCTGCGCCAGCGTCTGGCGCGACAGCACCAGCTGCCCCACCTGCGTCTGCCGCTCGGCCACAAAACGGCCACGGCCTTCATCAAAACCGCTCACGTCCCGCTCTGTCTTTAAAAAAGCGAGCGGCCCGTCGAACAGCCTTACATCCAAAGGTGCGCCCAGCCATAAACGACCTGCGCTGCGCCCTTCTATCTCGCCAAAATCCGCCGCCACCAGCATGGACTCGAGCGCCATGGCATCGCTTTCATCCACAGTAAGCCCGCTGCCGTTTGCCAGCACAAAGCCCTCTTTGCCCCGCGCCATGGCGATGCGATCGGGGTATGCCAGCGCCAGCAGTAGACCGCAGTCGTGGGGATGGGCTGCGCGGGCCACCGCAGCCAAATCGGCGCTGAGATTAAGCTTGCCAAGCCACTGCCGTGCCTGAGAAGCCGCCTCGCCGGACTGGGCCCACAGCAGATACTGACTGATGTCGGCGCCGCGCCGGGGCAAACCGCGCCCTTCCAGAATCGCCGCCAGCACACAGGCAAGCGGCGCCAGATTGGCATCATTCAGGCTAACGCCAAGCAGTTTCGCCTTTTGCAACATATGGGCGAGGCGGGGATGACAGCCAAGGGTATGGGCGGTGCGGCCAAGGGCGGTGAGCTTGTGCTGCTCGTCCACCAGCTCCAAATCTTTTAAAAGCGCCCAGGCGAGTTTTTCATTCACCCGTGGCGGGCAGGACAGCAATTTAAGCTCAGCAAAACTGCGGGCGCCCCAAGCGGCGGCTTCCAGCGCCAGCGTCACCAGTTCGCTGCGCAGAATTTCCGGCTCATCGGCCTTCATCTGCCGCTCAAATTCATCCTGACTCCAGAGCCGGATACAGAGCCCCGGCGCCAGTCGGCCGGCGCGGCCTGCGCGCTGAATAGCCGATGCCTGACTGATGCGTTTAAGTCCAAGCCGGGTTACGCCGCTGCGAGGGTTAAAGCTGGCCTGACGCACCAGCCCCGAATCGACCACCTGCGTCACGCCATCTATGGTCAGACTCGATTCGGCCACGTTGGTGGCGAGCACCAACTTGCGCCGCCCCTGTGCATCTTTGCCAAGCGCCAGATCCTGGGCTTTGGCATCAAGCTCGCCGTAAAGTGGACAGATGGCAAACGCCTGCTCGCTCAAACGCTCGCGCAAAAAGCCGGCCACACGCTCGATTTCGGCCTTGCCCGGCAAAAACGCAAGCACAGTACCGGGGGCAATGTCCGGCGGTAATTCGCGCTTGCCGCTGGCAAGTTCGAGCAGCACCCGCCCCATTTGCTCGAGGTAATCCGCGCCGCCGGCAGCGGCGTACTCAACAGTGACGGGATAACTACGCCCTTCGCTTCGAAGCATAGCCGCCTGCGGCATTAGCTCATGCAGCGGCAAACCACTTAAGGTTGCCGACATGGCCATGATTTTCAGGTCGTCCCTGAGCCCTGCCTGCACCTCAAGTGCCAGCGCCAGTCCAAGGTCGGTGGTTAAATGGCGTTCATGGATTTCATCGAAAATAATCAGGCCGACACCGCTAAGCTCGGGGTCGTCCTGGATCATGCGGGTCAGAATACCTTCGGTGACCACCTCAAGTCGGGTGTCTTTGGAAACCTTGCTGTCGCCGCGCACCCGATAGCCCACTTCGCCGCCAAGGGCCGAGCCGCGCTGGGATGCAATAAAGCGGGCGACGCTGCGGGCCGCCACACGTCTGGGCTCCAGCATCACTATCCGCCCCGAGATTTCGGGCCAGTCGAGCAGCGCCAGTGGCAAAGCGGTGGATTTACCGGCACCGGTTGGCGCCTCAAGAATAAGCTGGTTGTGGGTGTTCAGCGCTGACTTAAGGTCATCAAACAGGTCGCAGACGGGCAGTGAATTCAAGGCTTATCCGGCAGGAAACAAACAATGGCGGCTATTGTACTGGCTTACGCCCAAGCTTGCATCAGCAAGGCGGATTTTGGAAACGCCGCTCAGTGACCTTCGCCAAGCTGCCAGGGCGTTCGCAGGCCCGAATCCAGGGTATCGAGCGGGGTTGGCTTGCCGATGGCATAGCCCTGAGCGTAATCCACCCCGAGGGTTTTAAGGCGTGCACCTATCGCCTGTGATTCCACAAACTCGGCAATCACCTCAAAATCCATGTCGCGGCCAAGCTGACAGATGGCGTTGACAATGGCTTGATCCGATTTGTTTTCACACAGATTAACCACGAACTGGCCGTCGATTTTGACAAAATCCACATCCAATAATTTAAGGTAGGCAAAGCTTGAAAAGCCGGAGCCGAAGTCATCCAGCGCCAGTTTGCACCCCAGCGGCCGCAGCAGCTCAATCAGGGCCTGCGCCTGATCAAGCTGGCTCACCGCGGCGGTTTCGGTGATTTCAACACAGAGCTTATCCACCAGCTCAGGCTCGGCCATCAGCCGCAGCTCAAGCCAGCTCATAAATTCCGCATCACCGAGGGAGGTGGCCGACAGATTAACCGACACCATATCAAGCTCGCGCCAGATGTGAATATGGGCGCTGCCCCAGCGCAGCAGGTTATCCACCACCCAGCGATCGACCCGCGAGGCGAGATTGTAGCGCTCAGCCGCCGGCAGGAAGATTGCCGGGGAAAGGGTCTGGCCGCCGGGGCGCTCAAGGCGCAGCAGAATTTCCATGTGCAGCCCGATTTCGTTGCGCTCAAGCGGCTCAATAAGCTGATAGTAAAGCTGAAATTCGTTCTGCTGCAGCGCCTCTATGATGTCCACCGACGCGGTCATCTCGCTGTAGAAGCGGTTCATTTTCGGGTCGTTCGAGGTGTAAATTTGCCAGCCATTGCGGCCCTGATCCTTGGCGACACGGCAGGCGGCATCGGCGCGGCTCATCACCGCATAGATGTCGCTGACACCGGGCTCCAGCGGTGCAACCCCCATGGAAACCGATACGCTGTGGCGCCGGTGCTCCCAGCAAAACTCGTGTTCAAACAATTGGGTACAAATGCGCTGGGCGATGATTTTGGCGGTCTCTTCGTTGCAGTGGTGCATCAAAATAGCAAACTCATCACCGCCGAGGCGGGCGACCGTATCACCCTTACGAACCAGCTGTTTGAGCCGCAGCGCCACCTCGCACAGCAGTTTGTCGCCGGCCTGATGCCCGCTGACGTTATTGACCACCTGAAACTGATCCAAATCCAGAAACGCCACACAGATGGGGCTTTCCTGCACCTGCGCCATCTCTTTTGCCAGTAAGTCTTCAAAGTGCGAGCGATTGGGCAGCCCGGTGAGGGCATCGAAATTGGCATGGAATGACAGCTCATCGGCAAGGCGATGGCGCTCACTCACGTCTTCCACCAGCATCAGCACATTACCGGCTGCGTCTGCCATCGGGCTGAAACTGAGCCTGAGCCACTGCTGCACCATCATGGCGCCCTTGAGCGGAATCTCACACCACGCCTGATGCAGTATGCCGTCGCGCACAATTTGCAGGGTATCAAGCAGCATGGAGCCATCTTCCGGCCTGACCAGCGCCAGCAGATCCTGACCATCGGACAAGGGCAGATTTTGCCTTGCCACCGAATTGAGCAGCTTAACCCGATTGCGCGGGTCCACCAGCCCGCAGGCGAGCGGCAGCTGATTAAAGAGCTGCTGATGTTTGCGCTCACTTTGCAGCAGCGAGCGGGTGACGCGGGCCAGCTCCTTCACCGCAGCCACCAGCAAGGACGCGTTGGTCAGCGCGTCTATCGATTCATCGTTCCACTCACGAATGCCGGCGCAGTGCATGGCACCGAGCACAATCTGACTTTCGCCAAGCCTGACCGGCGGCAACACCAGCAGACTTTTAACGCCCCGCGCCAGCAGGAATTGCCGCTCGGCGTCGGTGTCAGGTCCAAGCGCAGCGACATCGGGAAGATTGATAAGCTGTGGTCTGCGGATAAGGTGCCTGAACCAGGCCATTTGCAACAGCGGCCAGCGACGTGGATCGCCCGCGCCGCCAAATTCAGGATTCAAATAGACATTACGCAGCCGCACACCGCCCTGACTGCCCGGCTGCGACAGCATAAACACCCCGTCACAGCCAAGTTCAGTGGCAATCAGCTGCAGGGTGCGGTCGATATTTTGCTCAAGGGTTGCCAGCGGAACCTGAGTAAAGTTCGCGGCAAGTGCCCGATGCAGCGTATTCGACTTCGGCAGCGACATATACCTCATCCCTTGGTAATGGCATGACTTGCATTCAACCTAGAGTATAGGCAAGGTTTTATTAACAGAAAGAACGGGGCTGGTTTTATGGCATTGGCCAAACGCTTGTTTTTGGGTTTTTCGCTGACTGAGCAGCAGTGCTTGGCCATGCGGGGCTTGCAGCAAGACTTAAAGCAGAGCTCAAACAGCTTGAATTGTGACGCCGTCGATTGTGAGGCGGTAAGTTCTGGCGGCCTCGATGTCACGCTGGGCAACCTGCATCTTACCCTCGCCTTTTTAGGACAAACAGACGCGGCAACCGAGGCGCGGCTTTGCGATGAAATCACCCACATGCCCAAACCAAGGTTTCACCAAACCCTGGATAGTTTTGTGCATTGGCCGGGCGCTGGGGTGGTTTGCCTTTGGGGTAAGGCTGAAGACAGCGCCCTTATCGAAATGTTTAAGGCAAGTCAGGCGATTGCCGCCAAACTTGGCCTGCATCAGAGCGAGCACACATTTAACCCGCACATCACCTTAAAACGCAAAGCCAAAGTATTTGAAATGCCTGAGTGGACACCTGCACCGCTTACACTCACGCCTGACGCGCTGCATCTATATCACTCCCAAAGCACGGCCTTTGGGGTGCAATACCAGATTCTGCAAAGCTGGCCGCTCGGCGATTAGCTTAAGCAATCATGCATTTGGGAGATGCAGAAGAGAGCGCAGTTGCCAACTTAAACAGCAAGTTTCCGCCCAATAAACATAAAAAAATCCCCACCTGAGTGGGGATTTTCAAAGTATCAGCGGTTCAGATAACAGCCCTATAAACTAAGCAAGCAGAGCAACTAAGCAAGCAGAGCAACTAAGCGACCAGAGCAGCAGCCAGTATCAGCCACCAAAGTCATCGAGCAGTATGTTATCGCGCTCAACGCCCAGACTTTCGAGCATGGCAATCACAGAGCTGTTCATGATTGGCGGGCCGCACATGTAAAACTCACAGTCTTCCGGCGCCTTGTGCTGCTTTAAGTAGTTCTCATACAGCACGTTATGGATAAAGCCGGTGTAGCCAGTCCAGTTATCTTCCGGCAAGGGCTCCGACAGGGCGATGTGCCACTGGAAGTTAGGGTTCTCGGCCGCCAGACCATCGAAGTCTTCCTGATAGAACACTTCACGCAGGGAGCGGGCGCCGTACCAGAAGCTCATCTTGCGCGACGTTTTCACCCGCTTGAGTTGATCGAAGATATGACTTCGCATCGGCGCCATACCGGCACCACCGCCGATAAACACCATTTCGGCGTCGGTCTCTTTGACGAAGAACTCACCGAAGGGGCCGGAAATAGTCACCTTGTCGCCGGGCTTCAAGTTAAAGATGAAGGACGACATTTGTCCCGGTGGCAGCTCAGGGCTTGGCGGCGTGGCAATACGCACGTTCAGCATGATGCGGCCCTTTTCTTCGGGATAGTTGGCCATGGAGTAGGCGCGCATTACTTCGGTATCGACCTTGGAGACCAGATTAAACAGGCCGTACTTTTCCCAGTCATCGCGGAAGATTTCCGGAATATCAAAGTCTTTGTAATGCACTTCGTGGGCGGGGGCTTCAATCTGAATGTAACCACCGGCCTTAAAATCCACCTCTTCGCCTTCTGGCACCTTAAGCAGCAGCTCTTTGATGTAAGTAGCGGTGGAGCGGTTGGAAATCACCTCACACTCCCACTTCTTCACCCCGAAGATCTCTTCATCGAGCTCAAGTTCCATATCGGATTTCACCGCAACCTGACAGGCGAGACGGCAACCCTCTTTGGCCTCTTTCTTGGTGATATGGTCAAGTTCGGTAGGCAGGATATCGCCGCCACCGGATTTCACCTTCACCCGGCACTGACCGCAGGTACCGCCGCCGCCACAGGCAGACGGCACGAAAATGTTTTTACCGGCCAGGGCACCGAGCAGCTTGCCACCGGCAGGCACGGCCACACTCTTGTCGGCATCGTCGTTGATGCGAAGCTTCACATCACCGCTTGCCACCAGCTTGCTGCGGGCAATCAAAATGACCGCCACCAGGATGCACACCACCACGGTGAACATGCCCATTCCAATCGTCATTTCCATGGATGTTCCTCCGTTAAAGGCTGATACCGGCAAAGGACATAAAGCCCAGCGCCATCAGCCCTGTGGTGATAAAGGTGATACCAATACCCTGCAGCCCTTCGGGGATGGCATTGAACTTGAGCCGCTCACGAATACCGGCCAAGAGCACAATGGCCACCGCCCAGCCGGTACCGGCACCGGCGGCAAACACTGCTGACTCGGTCAGGGTGTAGTCGCGGTTGGCCATAAAAATCACCCCGGCGAAGATGGCGCAGTTTACGGTCAAAAGCGGCAGGAAGATCCCCAGCGTCTGGTACAGCACCGGCATATAGCGGTCGAGCACCATTTCAAGGATTTGCACCAGCGCCGCAATCACCCCGATAAAGGTGATGAGCTGCAGGTAGGACAAATCCAGCTCCGGAAACCCGGCCCAGGCCAGCGCACCCGGCTTGAGCACGGCAACGTAAATCAGCTGGTTGAGTGGCACTGCCAGCACCATCACCACCACCACAGCCACACCGAGGCCGAGGGAGGTCGACACCTTTTTGGATACCGCGAGGAAGGTACACATCCCCAGGAAGAAGGACAGCGCCATGTTGTCGATGAAAGACGCCTGAATAAACAGATTGATGTAGTGTTCCATATCACTCACCTCAGGCCTTGGCGCGCTTGCGCTGAGCTATGTTAACCACCCAGATGATGACGCCAATCAGGAAGAAGGCGCTGGGTGGCAGCTTGAACATCTCGTTGGGCAGATACCAGCCGCCCTGCTCTATGGTCTTCAAAATGCTGTGACCAAACAGGGTGCCTGAACCCAAGAGTTCGCGCACAAAGGCGACACTGAGCAGGATAAAGCCGTAACCGGCGGCGTTACCCAGCGCATCCAGCACCGACAGGTGCGGCGGCTCCTTCATGGCGAAGGCTTCGGCGCGGCCCATCACGATACAGTTGGTGATAATCAGACTCACAAACACCGACAGCTGCTTGGATAAGTCCGGCGCCACGTCCTGCAATACCATGTCCACCACAATCACCAGCGAGGCGATAATGGTCATCTGGGCGATGATGCGCACACTGTTGGGAATAAGCGCACGGATAAGCGAGATAAAGAAGTTGGAGCACACCAACACAAAGGTTACCGCCAGGGTCATCACCAGCGCGGTTTGCATGGAGTTACTCACCGCCAGGGCCGAACAGACCCCCAGCACCTGCATGGCCACCGGGTTATTGGCAAACACCGGCTTGAGCAGCAGATCACGATTGGATAATACAGCGCTCATGTTACACCCCCGCCGCTTTCAGTTTGCCAAGGAAGGTTTCAAAACCCTCGGGACCAAACCAGAACTGCACTGCCTTGGCGACACCGGCACCGGTACGGGTGGCACCGCTCACGCCATCAACGGCGCTCTTGTCACCGGCCTTGGCTTCGCCCTTCACGATCTTGAAGGCCACATCGCCCTTGGCGTTGAAGATTTGCTTGCCCTGCCACTTGGCGAGCCAGTCATCGTGGTTGATAAAGTCGCCGATACCCGGGGTTTCACCGTGCTCGTAAAATACAGCGCCGGAGATGGTGTTAAGGTCGGCCTTAACGCCCACGTAACCGTAGATAATTGACCACAGACCCTTGCCATACACAGGCAATACCAGTGCCTGCAGCTGGCCCTGCTCGTCCAGCACCTTGAATACCCGCACCTGATTGGCGCGGGTCTTGATACGGGCGGTGTCTTTGGCAATCTTGCTGGAGGTATCGGGATTGATGGCCGCCATGCGCTCGTCAAAATCGAGGATATTGTCACGCTCAATCATCTCGCCGCTGGCGATATCCACCATCACAGGGCGCACCCGCGCCTCGAAGGTGCCTTTGACATCGCTTACGTCCTTGATATCAGCCGCAATCAGCACGTTTTGCATCAGCTCATTGCGCTTTTTCACCAACTTGCGCTCCTTGAGCACATCGGCGGTGCCGGTGATCATAAAGGAGCACACCAGGCACAGCACGACCGTAAAGGTCATGGTGCCGAGGATACTGTCTTTGTTAAAGGCCATGGCGCTTCAGCCTCCGTTTGATGTTGAACCGAGCCACCAGCGAATCCAGCAGCGGTGCCCACAGGTTGGCGAACAGAATCGCCAGCATGATGCCCTCGGGCTGCTTGACGTTGGCAACGCGGATAAGAATGGTCATGGCGCCCACCAGAATGCCGAACATCAGCTTGCCGGGGCGGGTATAGGCGGTGGTCACAGGATCGGTAGCCATAAACATCATCCCCAGCGCAAAACCGCCGGTAACCAGATGCCAGGTCCAGGGCATGGCTGCCATGGCGTTTTTGCCATCGCCCAGCAGATTAAACAGCAGCGAGGTGGCAATCATGCCCAGCATCACACCCACCACAATGCGCCAGTCGGCAAGGCGGGTGAGCAGCAGCAAGGCGCCGCCAAGGAGAATTGCCAACGCCGAGGTTTCGCCTATCGCGCCCACTTCAAAACCGAGGAAGGCATTCCACCAGGCGCCATCGCTAAAGGCGTGGTACCAGGGATAGTCAGCAAACTTCATCTTGTTGGCGGCAACTTCGGCAAGCGTCGTGGCCGAGCTGTAACCGTCCACCGCCACCAGCTGCGCCGAAGTGGTCACTTCGCTTGGGTAGGCAAAATAGATAAAGGCGAGACCCGCCAGCGCCGGATTCAGGAAGTTGTAACCCATGCCACCGAACAGCTCTTTGGCAACCACCACACCAAAGCTGATGCCCATCACCACCAGCCAGAGGCTGATATTGGCGGGCAAACACAGGCTGAACAGCAAGGCGGTCACGAAGAAGCCTTCCTGCATTTGCTGGCGTCTGGCCTTGGCAAACACCATTTCCCAGAAGATGGTGGTGATAAGGGCAGCCAGATAAATCGGCAGATAGTAGATAAGGCCATATGCCATCAGGCCGACAATGCCGGTGCTTTCACTCAGGCCGCCAAAAACGGCGTTGTACAGAGCCTGATGCCAGTTATCCAGCGGTGCACTGCCCGCCAGAATCGCCAGCTGCGCCTGCAGGCCAGTGTTGTAGATGCCAAACAAAATCGCCGGCAGCAGACACAGGCCCACCAGGGTCATGGTGCGCTTTACTTCGATGGCATCGCGCACGTGCACCGTGTCCTGGGTGCTGGCACCATGGCCGATAAACAGCGAGCGGAAATAGTCTTTAATGGTCAACCCGGGCGCGTAGTAGGCGTCCTGAGCCGTTGGTTTGCTTTTTGATTCAGTGGGTTTGCTCATCAGCCTTCCCTCTCGATAATCGTCAGGCAGGCGCGAAGCTCCTGGCCAAAATCGTACTTGCTGGGGCAGACAAAGGTGCACAGGGCCAAGTCTTCTTCGTCCAGCTCCAGTGCGCCCAACAGCTGCGCCTCGTCGGTGTCACGCACCACCAGATCCCGCACCAGCAGGGTGGGCAGAATATCCAGCGGCATCACCCTGTCCAGCTGACCAAAGGCCATCATGGCGCGCTTGGCACCGCCGGTGTGGGTGGTCATGTCGTAGAGTTTTTTCGGCAAAAAGCGCGACAGCACGGTACGGGTGATAGAGAACTTGTCCCGACCCAAACGTACCCAGGGCAGGAAGTGCTCGCTGTCATCTTCGGTGACTACCGAAATCTGTGGGTGGAAGCGGCCGAGGAAGTCGAACGCACCTTCGGCGGTGTGACCGGACAGCACAGAGCCTGACACGACGCGGGAATGCACTTCGTCTTTCAGCTCGCCCTTGACGATATCGCTGACCTTTGCACCCAGCACAGTAGCGAGCAGCCTTGGATTAAGCACGTTGGGGCCACCGAGTGCGACGATACGGCGGTTATCCAGCTGTCCTGTGGTAAAGAGGCGACCAACCGCCATCACGTCCTGATAGCCGATGTGCCACACCTGACGCTCCATATTCACCGGCATCAGCATGTGGATGTGAGTGCCCACCAACCCGGCAGGGTGCACGCCCTGGAATCTGTGGGTCTGTACCCGTGGCAGCTCGGCGCCGGGCAGGCTGTCGTGGCGACCATCCTGACACAAAAACACCGGCCCATCGGTGAGATGAGTGAGTACCTGCATACCGGCGGCAAAGGCATCCACGTCGGTATTGATAATCACCCGCGGATCGGCCGCCAGCGGATTGGTGTCCACGGCAGTCACAAACAGGCCTGCAGGCGCAGTGCCTGGCTTGGGAGCACGGGAGAAGGGACGGGTGCGAAGTGCAGTCCACAGGCCACTTTGCAGCAGCTTGTCCTGCACCTGCTCACGGGTCAGGGCGGCAAGGTTTGCCTCGGCGCCAAAATCGATAGCCTCGTCGGAGCCATCACAATCGATGACCACCGACAGCAGCAGGCGCTTGTCGCCTCTGTGAATGGCTGACACAACACCGGCACAGGGCGCGGTAAAGCGCACTCCCGGGTTGCTCTTGTCTTCAAACAGCGCCTGACCCTTGATGACCCGCTCACCCTCTTCCACCAGCATGGAAGGCTTAAGCCCCACATACTCCTTGCCTAACACGGCAAGCTGGCTTGGTTTGGCGGCGGTATCAATCACCTGCCTTGGCGCCCCGGCAATGGGCACATCCAGGCCCTTTTTCACTGTGATTATCGCTTCGGAATAATCTGCCATGATTGCGGTCGCTCATATGGAAAATACACTGCGTATGATCGTACTTGGCAGCGCAAAAAAATTCCGTCAGCCACATCACAATTGGCTCAAAAGTGAAATTTAACTACAAAACATCACAAAACCCCGCCAAAGCGGCGCGAAAATCGCCTTGAACACACTTATTTCGTAGGAATATTACAAAGAGGACAAACCACAGCCGAATGCTGGATTTATATTTAAAACATTAACTTATGGCTACAACCCCAATAAAAGATTGGGATCCTGACGGGCACAAATTCTGAAAGTTGTAGAAAAGCTACCGCATAACCAGCCTGTGGCAGTGACCAAATCGCCGGGTGATCAAGCTCTCAATTCCGCAATAAAGCCTTCGTGACCAACAAGGCATCCCGGTCAGGAACCATGACATGCCGCAGTCAAGGCACACAAATTTGCGTCACTTCTGACACTTCAAACATCGCTTATAACCAAACGATATAGCTTGAATGTAAAGAGTATACAAACATATTGCACATATACGTCAAAAGCCCTATGTTCAGTCAAAAAAATGACAACGCTGTCGTTTGTCAAAATATAACGATAACAAAGGTATACAATCTACATGGCATGGAAGCATCCCCGCAATTTAACACTCAGCGGCAAACTCAGCAGTAAACTCAGAGCCAGTCTGACATCCAGCACAAGCAGCACAGGTTTCACCCTGATTGAACTCATGATAGTGGTCGCCATTGTCGGCATTATTGCCGCCATCGCGCTGCCGTCTTATCAGGAGTATCTCAAGAAAGGCCGCCGCTTTGACGCTCAGCAGCAGCTGATTAGCCTAAGCCACGGCCTTGAGCGCAGTTACTCTCGCGACGGCGCCTACCCCAATGCCATCGCCAGTCTGCCGTCGGACGATTTTTACACCTACAGCTACAGCCAGACCGGCGGCACCGAGTATGAATTAAAAGCCACGCCGACAAGCAGACAAAGCGACAGCTGTGGTGCCCTCACCCTCAATCAAAAGGGTGTCGAAGGCGCCGCCAAGGCCGGTTGCTGGGAGTAACGCCATGAAGCAAACCAATCAAGGCCTGAGCCTGGTTGAGCTGATGGTGGTAGTTGCTATGGTGGGTATTCTCTCTGCCATTGCTATCCCGTCGTACAACAATCTCATTGCCAGTGAACAACTTACCGCCAGCGCCAACCGCCTGCAGGCGGGTTTTAAATACGCCCGCTCCGAAGCGATGAAACGCAGCGAAACGGTTCATCTCAAAGTTCAGCAGAATAAAAGCATCAAGATAACCCAGGGTAACGAAGAGCTGAAAATCATCCCAGCCCCCGATGCCAAGGTGACTGTCACAGGGCTTGCCGACATCAGCGTATCGCCCCTTGGCACCACAGCCAGCGCCAACATAAAACTTGAGCGCAGCGGCCAGAGCCTGAGGCTGTGTATTTTGCGCAGCGGCCAGAGCCAACTCACCAAAAACGGGTGCCCCACATGAAGCAAACACAACAAGGCTTTACCCTGACCGAAGTCATGGTGTCACTGGTTATTTCGGTTGTGGCGCTGCTTGGCCTTGGCAAGGCGCAGCTGCAATCGTTAAAACACGCCAGCAACAGTTTCAATTACACCCAGGCGAGCATCCACGCCCAGAACGTGGCCGAGCGCATCTGGCTGCGGGCCTGCGAATTTCAGCGCAGTCCGGCGCAGTTTGAGGATGTGAATTACCGCCAGAGCCTGCAGCCCGGCGGCAACTACAGCCTCACCCTACCGGCGAACTTTGCCAATCAAATGGCCATAACCGTGAGCTGGCAGGACAAACGGATTGAAGATAACAACAGCGTCAGTGTGAATTTGACCTTTCCGGAGTTTTGCCAATGATGCGCCGCCAACAGGGCATGACCCTGACCGAACTTCTGGTGGCCATGGTACTTGGCCTGCTGATTAGCCTTGCGGTCATCAACCTTTATACCCCACTGAAAGCCACGGTGGCCGAGAGTAAGCGGCTGGAAATGGCCAATGAGAGCCTGCGTTTTGTGACCCTGCACCTTGGCCGCAGCATCCGCCATGCGGACTCGGTCACGGGACTCACCCCCACCAGTCTGGATCTCAACATCAAGGTTGGCGCCGATCAACAGACCCAAAGCTGCCTGGACAACACCAAAACGGCGGATTTCGTTGAAAGCTGGCGCTTCGAGGCGCACAAGCTTTACTGCAACGATGGCAGTGGTGAACAGCTGCTTTTGACCGACATCAGCGCCCTGACCTTTGCTCAAAACGGCGCACTGGTCTCAATTAGTCTGTCGCCCCAGGGCGCACCGACCAATCAGGCCACCACCCGAATCGATATCGCCATGCGCAAGCCCCTGTGGCAAGCCGCAGCAGCCAATCCATAAGTTGAGGGAACAACGATGCGTCAAACAGTCCATCCATCCCGAGAGCGGGGAGCCGTACTACTCGTCGTGCTGGTGTTCAGCATCATGGCCACCCTGCTGGTGGTCACCAATTTGAAAGACAACATAGTGCAGGAGCGCGCCGCCGGAAACTTCCAAAAGCAGCTCAACGCCCGCTACACCGCCGAGCAGGGCATGTACGAGAGCTACAACAAGATTAAAGCCAAGCTCAAGACCCACCCAAACAGCACGGTAGACATACTCAAGGGCGAACTGCCGGGCCGCGCCAACGGCGCCATTAAAGGCAGTCATTTTGAGACCAGCAATCACCGCATCCCCGCTCCGGGACTGCTTATGCTGGCGAGCCGCGGCCATCATCTCGAAGGCGCCGCCGGGCTTAATGTCGCCTTTGCATTGCTGGGCCAGCCTGGCAATGATATCTACAAAGATGCGGTAGTCGCCTGCGACGGGTTAACCCTCAATGGCAGCGGCACCATCGACAGCTACGACTCATCAAAAGGCGCCTACGGCGACAACAATAAGGGTAAAAATGGTGATGTTGCCACCATTCGCCCCGATGCCGATGTCACCCTTACAGGCGATGCGCCAATCCGCGGCGATGTTCGCGCCACCGGTAACATAACGACCACAGGTACCTCTCCCATCAGCGGCAATGTCCATGCCACCAAAAACGTCACCATTCAAGGCGGGGCAGTTGCGAGCAACAGGGTGGGCGGCAATGTGATGAGCGGTGGTAACTTCAACCTGGACAACGGCAATGTAGCAGGTAGCGTTAAGGCAAATGGAAATGCAACCTTGGGGGGAGGCGCGTCGATTATGAGTAACGATTTGCTATACGGTGGTCAGGGAACATTCGCCGACAGCGAAGATAAAAAGTATTTGCAACCGGGCTACAAAGGCAATCCCAACGTACAGGAGGTTGCAACGGGCACCTGTGATCCAATCGGCATGCCCGGATTAGTCGGGAAATTTACCGGTGCGTCGCAAAGCCTGACCGTAAGTTCTACACAAATCTTGAATCTGCAACCACAAACCAACTCTTATGATTCACATAACGGCTGGAAGCCACCAACGCTTACGAGCTCAAATGCCGACATCCTAGGCCATTCAGGCCCCGTATATCGATTCGACGACTTAAAAGTTAATAGCGATGGCAAACTTAACATCAGTGGTGGCGACGTTACCCTGATTGTCTCAGGTGATTTCACCTTAACCGGAGACGCTAAGGTTAACATAGCCTCTGATTCCAGTTTAACCATTGTAGTCAAGGGTAAGACAGAGCTGAGTGGTAGCAAGATATTCGACAGCGCAACGGTCAACGGCGCCGGGATCAGAGATAACGGAAAAGTGTCAATGTCACTTTTCTCTGCCTATAACCTCAAGGATGGCGTGATACTGTCGGGTGCTGCCAACATGTATGCGTCTATCTACGCCCCTCTGACCGATGTCAAACTCACCGGCAGCGGCGATCTCTTAGGCTCTGTTCGTGGAAAAACGGTAACTGCATCCGGCGCAGGTGCCATCCACTACGACGAAGCCCTGGGCCTTGCCGACCTTGGCGACGAACATGCCCGTCCGCCCGTTCTAGCGCTGCGTGACTGGCTGTGGCTGTAAGCCGCAAGCCGCAAGCCGCAATAATAGTCCGTGACATTCAGCTATACACTAAAAGGCCCTGCGGGGCCTTTTTGCTTTTCCGCTCTCAGGGATGTTGCAACTGACAGCCAGCATTCAACCTAACTACCCACAAAGCAATAGCCAAACAAGAATCAGTTTCATTTAAATCTCTGAGACTTAAGGCCTGTTTAAGCTTGCAGCGCCAGTACAAATTCTCCTTTACCAATGCGCCTTTTGGTTAAATTTCAAACTGAGAAGCAGATCACGCTCAAAAACATGATCTGGGTCTACAAACCTGTTTGATACCTCCTAGTGGGTATACCCACAAAAATAGCAAGGTCTAGACTCGAAACCATCCGATTGACCCTAAGCGGTCGAATCCTATGGGAGCAAGCGTCATGACCCAGGAATATCACGTCACCAGTTTGGTGGTGCACGCCGCACCAAGCCAGGCCAATGCCATTGGCGCAACCATTGCGGCCCTGCCCGGCGCCGAAGTCCATGCCATCAATCCCCAAGGCAAGTTGGTTATCACCCTGGAAGGGTCAAGCCAGCGGGCCATCCTCGACAACGTCGAGACCATCAACGCCCTTAACGGGGTGTTATCCAGCAGTCTGATCTATCACCAATCAGAACTCGAACAACAAGAGAGTGAGGAAACACCATGAGCATAAGCCGTCGCGAGTTTCTAAAAGCCAATGCCGCCGTTGCTGCGGCTACGGCCGTGGGTGTCACTCTGCCAGTGAAAGTGGTTGAAGCCGCTGAGCAGAACGACAACATCAAATGGGACAAGGCCCCCTGCCGCTTCTGCGGCGTGGGCTGTTCGGTGCTGGTAGGCACCCGGGACGGCAAAGTGGTTGCCACCAAGGGTGATCCCGAAAGCCCGGTCAACAAGGGCCTGAACTGTATCAAGGGCTACTTCCTGTCGAAGATCATGTACGGCAAGGACCGTCTGGACACGCCACTTTTGCGCATGAAAGACGGCAATTACGACAAGAACGGCGAGTTCACCCCGGTAAGCTGGGAGGTGGCGCTGGACACCATGGCCGACAAGTGGAAGGCGAGCCTCAAGGCCAAGGGCCCCACTTCGGTGGGCATGTTTGGCTCGGGCCAGTGGACCATCTGGGAAGGCTACGCCGCCGCCAAGCTGCACAAGGCCGGTTTCCTCACCAACAACATCGACCCCAACGCCCGCCACTGTATGGCCTCGGCGGTTGCCGGCTTTATGCGTACCTTCGGTATCGACGAGCCCATGGGCTGTTATGACGACCTCGAAGCCGCCGATCACTTCGTGCTCTGGGGCGCCAACATGGCCGAGATGCACCCCATCCTGTGGGCGCGCCTGTCAGATCGCCGCCTGAGCCACGCCGATGCCCGCGTGCATGTGCTGTCGACCTTCGAAAACCGCTCCTTCGATCTGGCCGATAACCCCATGGTGTTCCGTCCGCAAACGGACATGGTGATCCTGAACTTTATCGCCAACTACATCATTGAAAATAAAGCGGTTAATAAAGACTTCGTCAGCAAGCACACCAAGTTTGCGTTGGGTGTGACCGACATTGGTTACGGCCTGCGCCCTGACCATCCGCTGGAGAAAAAGGCCAAAAACCCCGGCAATGGCAAATCCACGCCGATTTCCTTTGAGGAATACGCCAAGTTTGTCAGCAGCTATACCCTGGAATACGCCAGCGAAATGAGCGGCGTACCGGCCGAGCGCTTGGTGGAGCTCGCCAAAGCCTATGCCGATCCTAAGGTGAAGGTGATGAGCCTGTGGACCATGGGCGTTAACCAGCACGTGCGCGGTGTGTGGACCAACAACATGCTGTACAACATCCACCTGCTGACCGGCAAAATCGCCACCCCCGGCAACAGCCCCTTCTCGCTCACCGGCCAGCCATCGGCCTGCGGCACCGCCCGTGAAGTGGGCACCTTTGCCCACCGCCTGCCCGCCGACATGGTGGTGGACAACGACAAGCACCGCGCCCTGACCGAAAAGCTCTGGCTGCTGCCCGAAGGCGCCATTCCGCCCAAGCCCGGCTTCCACGCCGTACTGCAAAGCCGGATGCTCAAAGACGGCAAGCTCAACTGTTACTGGACCATGTGTACCAACAACATGCAGGCCGGCCCCAATATCAACGATGAAATCTATCCGGGCTTCCGTAATCCCGAAAACTTCATCGTGGTATCAGACCCTTATCCAACAGTCACCGCCATGGCGGCCGACCTTATTCTGCCCACCGCCATGTGGGTAGAAAAAGAAGGTGGCTACGGCAACGCCGAGCGCCGCACCCATATGTGGCACCAGATGGTGAAGGCCCCCGAAGGTGCCAAGTCTGACCTGTGGCAGCTGATGGAATTTGCCAAGCGCTTTACTGTGGACGAAGTCTGGCCCGCCGAGCTGATTGCCAAAAAGCCCGAGTACGCTGGCAAGACCCTGTTTGAAGTGCTGTTTGCCAACGGCGTTATCAACAAGTATCCGGTGTCCGACTGCAAGGGTGAGATGAACGACGAGTCCGAACACTTCGGCTTCTACGTGCAAAAGGGCATCTTCGAAGAATACGCCGCCTTTGGCCGTGGCAAGGCCCACGATCTGGCGCCGTTCGATACCTACCACCCAACCCGCGGCCTGCGCTGGCCTGTGGTGGATGGCAAAGAAACCCTGCGCCGTTTCGTTGAGGGGTCAGATCCTTATGTGAAGGCCGGTGAAGGCTTTAACTTCTACGGCAAGCCCGATGGCAAGGCAGTGATTTTTGCCCTGCCCTTCGAGCCCGCCGCCGAAGAGCCGAACGAAGAATACGATCTGTGGATGAGCACAGGCCGGGTGCTGGAGCACTGGCACACCGCCTCCATGACCGCCCGGGTACCTGAGCTCTACCGCGCCTACCCCGACGCGCAGATTTTTATGCACCCTGAAGATGCCAAGGCTCGCGGCTTAAATCGCGGCGATGAGGTGATAGTGGCCTCACCCAGAGGCCAGGTGAAGACCCGGGTTGAAACCAAGGGCCGCAACAAGCCACCCCGTGGCGTGGTGTTTATGCCCTTCTTCGATGCCCGTCAGCTGGTGAATAAGCTGCTGCTGGACGCGACCGATCCGCTGTCAAAAGAGACAGACTTCAAGAAGTGTCCGGTGAAGGTGATGAAGGCCTGAGCGGCCTCATCCCATCAAGCACGCTAACTACAGGCAGGAGATAGGGTAAATGGCAAGCCAACCCCGCAGCAGCAAAGGCATCAACCGACGTCAGTTTCTGGCGACGTCGGCGCGTTTGTCCTGCGCGGTTGCGCTGGCAGGCGGCGGCATCGCCACCATCGCCTCATCGCAGCAGCTTGCGCCTCAGGCCATCCGGCCACCGGGAGCGCTGACCGAACAGGCGTTTTTGTCGGCCTGTGTGCGCTGCGGTTTGTGCGTCGAGGCCTGCCCCTACGACACCCTGAAACTTGCCCGCTGGTTTGAGGGCGCGCCCACCGGCACGCCCTGGTTTGAGGCCCGCAAGGTGCCCTGCGAAATGTGCGATGACATCCCCTGCATCAAGGCCTGCCCAAGCGGTGCCCTGGAGCAGACGCTCACCAACATCGACCAGGCCAAAATGGGCATAGCGGTACTGATTGATGAAACAAACTGCCTGAATTTCAAGGGCCTCAGATGCGATGTCTGTTACCGGGTTTGCCCGCTGATTGACAACGCCATCACCCTTGAGCGCTCCCGCAACGAGCGCAGCGGCCATCATGCTCTGTTTATCCCTGTCGTCAATCCGGACTCCTGTACCGGCTGCGGCAAGTGTGAACATGCCTGCGTGCTGGACGAGGCAGCCATCAAGGTATTGCCACCCCAGATTGCCCTTGGCAAACCGGCTGCGCACGACAGCTACATCGACACCGAAAACACGACCCTGGAGATGCTGAATAAGGGGTTTGAACTATGAGCACAGCCAAGGTAAACAAGGCACGCTTTGCCGAAGACGCCATCCGTGAGCTCGGCTGGTGGAAAGCGCATCGCTTTTTGCTGCTGCGCCGCGCCGCCCAGCTCGGTTTACTGGCACTGTTTGCCATCGGCCCCCTATGGGGACTGTGGCTGCTCAAAGGCAACCTCTCATCGAGCTTACTGCTCGATACCATCCCCATGGCCGATCCGCTGGTCACACTGCAGCTGCTGACCTCGGGCCATGTGCCCGAAGCCAGTCTGCTGCTTGGCGCGGCGATCATCGGCGGCTTTTATGCGCTGATGGGGGGGCGGGTGTTTTGCAGCTGGGTGTGTCCGGTGAACATGGTGACAGATCTCGCGGCCTACCTTCGCAGACGCTTTGCCCTGCCAAGGACGCCCGAACTGCCCCGCAGCCTGCGTTACTTTATGCTGGCGCTGGTGCTGCTGTTGCCCATAGTCACAGGCGTGGCCGCCTGGGAGTGGCTCAACCCCGTGCCCGTGCTGTATCGCGCCGTGCTGTTTGGCGCTGGTGCCGGGCTTGGGCTGCTTGTGGCCATCTTCCTTGCGGACCTCTTGATTGTCGAGCGGCTGTGGTGCTCGCACCTGTGCCCAAGCGGCGCTTTGTTTGCGCTGCTTGGCAAACTGAGCCCGCTGAAGATGACGGCCGTCAACGCCAGGGACTGCAACAACTGCATGGACTGTTTTGCGGTCTGCCCCGAGCGGCAGGTACTCAAGGGCGCTCTCAAGGGCGCAAGCCCGGTGATAACCGACAGCGACTGCACCCTGTGCGGCCGTTGTATCGATGTCTGTGCCAAGCGTGTATTCACCTACAAGAACCGATTTACCTTCCAGGATAATTCTTTACCGAATAGCCACCGAATTGCCACCAAGGCGGAGAACGAACAATGAAAAAAGTACTCACCTTAGCCGCGCTGCTCGTCGCCATTGCCGGATGCAGCGGCCAACAGGCCAGTAGAAACAACGAGCCAGTGAACGTCCAGTCACTGGCGGGCAACACCCCCATCACCGAGGTGCGCCCGGCCGATGCGCTGCCAAGCTATCCAACGCGCGGCAAAGCCATCGAGCGTAACTATATCGAGCAGCCGCCGCTCATCCCCCACAAGGATGACTACTCGATTACCATGAGCAAAAATGGCTGTATGAACTGCCACAGCTGGGACAAGGCCGAGCGGATGAAGGCAACGCCGGTTGCCAAGTCTCACACCCTGGACGCCAAGGGCACGCTGAATGGCCAGAACTACTTCTGTACCCAGTGCCACGTGGCCCAGGCCGAAAACAAGTCGGAGCTGGTGGAAAACACCTTCAGCACCAACTAATGTTTGCAGCCCAAGGGAACAGCAACAAACAAAAAGCCCCGCATTAGCGGGGCTTTTCTTTGGCGAATGGTGGATTACTTCTTCAATCGAAGTGCCACACAAGCAGCCTGTCACCATTACTTTGCAGCGCCCCCGGCTGCCAACCGGCCTTCAGGTAAAAGGCTTCGGCGCGAGTCCCCGGCTCTGTGGTCAACTGCACAGTGGAAATACCTTCATCACGAAAACACTCCATCATGGCCTGCAACAGCATGCTGCCGCAGCCACGGCCCTCAGCCTCGGGAGCCACAAACAGCGCCCACACGCTGGCCTCGTTTAAATTGGCAACCGCGAACCCCAAAATGCGGCCCTCTTGCTCCGCCACCCAGCCACGACCAGTTTGCTCGATTTCGGGCACATAATCGGCCTCGCCGATGGCACAGCTGGTAAGCCGGTTTTCCCGTACCGCCAGTCTTATCACATGCATTGCGGCAATATCCTGGCGGGTAGCTTGTCTGATGTTCATTTCAATGTCCGTTGAATTTATGCCGTTTTTTCGCCCAGCACCTGCCGGGCGGCCACCGCTAAAGCCCGGTAGATGATGGTGGTATATTTGGCCTTGATGTTCCAGTGCTGCCAATACAGGGCCACATCCATGGTCACCGATGGGCAGAGATCGATGAGCACTCCCGCCGCAATCAGTTTATCAGCCTGCAAATGACCAACCATGCCATAACCCAAATGCTGACAGATGGCATCGAGAAACCCCTCCGACGAAGGGACCGTATGCTGGTAAAAACCGCTTGAGGGCAAGGAAAAGTGCTTGGCCAGAAAGCGCTCGTGCAGCCGGTCCTTGGTGGAGAAAATCACCGCCGGCGCCTTGGCCAGCGCATCCTGAGTCAGACCCGCCGCAAAAAAGCGCTCAATAAACTCAGGGGTTGCGACGCAGCGATAGCGCATCACCCCCAAAAACTCCGCCGAGCAGCCCGCCATGGGTTCGGCGTTGGTGGTCACGCAGCCAACCGCTTCACCATTTTTCAACAGGTTATGGGTGTACGACTCATCATCCACTATCAGTTTCATCAGCCAGCCATAGCGGGCAAACAGCGGGCTTAAGGCCGGCAGAAACCAGGTGGCGAGGCTGTCGGCGTTGACGGCGATGGCTATCTGGGTCGGCTTGTGCGGATCGTCAGCATTAAGCTCACTGCCAAGCTCACTTTCCAAAAGCGCCACCTGATGATAATGCCGCAAAAGCCGCTTGCCGGCGGGCGTCGCCGTCACCGGCACAGAGCGGATAAGCAGCGACTGACCGATGCGCTCTTCAAGTGCCCGGATCCGTTGGGATACCGCCGACTGGGTAATGCACAGCACCCGCGCCGCCCGCTCAAATCCGCCGGTTTCCACTACCGTGGCCAGCGCCTTGAGGTTGGTGTAATCGAGCATCAGCCTCTCCTTTTTCCTGCGCCGTCACACAGAAAACACCCTGCAGCAACAAGCTATAAACATCATAAGAGATACTAATATCCCATAAAAAACATTAGTTATCTTACTTATTTTAACGGGAGTAAGCTTGGCGGCAATTACCGATTTGGACGATGACACTGGCCGTAACGCGCCAGCAGCGACGCCATTCATCGACCGTTAACACCTTCTGCTGAAAGAGAATTTCAAATGGAAACCGCATTTTTGCAAGGCATCATGATAGGTGCCAGCCTGATTATCGCCGTTGGCGCCCAAAATGCCTTTGTGCTCAAACAGAGCATTATGCGCTCCCACAGCCTGCCGATAGCCCTGACCTGCTCTGTCATCGATGCGCTGATGATTGCCGCCGGTGTAGCGGGGCTTGGCTCAATTATCATGGCGTTTCCGGCGCTCAAGCACGCGGCGACCTTTGGCGGCGCAGCGTTTTTGCTCTGGTATGGCACCAATGCACTCAAGGCGTCTTTCAATGCCAAGGAAATGGACTTGTCCAAGGCCAAGGGCGCTGGCAGCCTGAAAACGGCGCTGATGACCACCCTCGCCATCAGCTTTTTGAATCCGCATCTGTATCTGGATACCGTGGTGCTGCTTGGCTCTATCAGCACCCAGTTCAGCGGCGAGGCACGCCAGTGGTTTGGTGCAGGCGCGATTTTGGCCTCGTTTATCTGGTTTTTCAGCTTAAGCTTTGGTGCCCGCCTGATGGCACCTATGTTTGCCAAACCGGCTGCATGGCGTTACCTCGACCGTTTTATCTTTGTCACCATGTACAGCATCGCCATCGCCCTGCTGTGGCCTTACGCCAAGGCGTTGCTGCAATAAATCCCTTATCGCCGTGCCCGCCCCAGCGCGGGCATGGCTTTATCACTACATCCAACGCCAATCCGGCACGACTTCCATCGCCTATCAGGTACTGCACGCACCAAGCGCATAGTCAAAGCTGCCGCCATCAAGGCACGCGTCCACCCTGATAAAGCCATACAGCTCAACACCAAACCAAATCAGCAGCACCCAAAAGAGCAGCCCCACCAGCAATACCCGCAGCCCGTCGGGGTCGACCGACGGTTTGAAGGGCCGGCAAATCAGATAGCCAACTCCCTTCAACATAAATTCAATCACCGCCTCGCTGATAAAGCGCCCAAATAAGCGCCCCGCAGTTTCAAGCACGTCTGCCAATGCATCCAATGCCATAAAGCGCCTGCCCTCCCTGATGTAAAAAGTAAATGTATCAACCTTTGCCAGCGTTGCTTTGTTCATGCCCGCCAGGGCAATGGCACTCGCCCCGCAACCACATGCCCTGCAAAAAAGCCGCACTATACTTTTTCATACTCAGGTTGGAGAAAACAGGTATGGACAGGAAATTTATCGTCACCGCGTTAAGCTACGCCATCGTCGGTATGTGCCTTGGCATTTACATGGCCAAATCCGGCGACCATGGCCACAGGGTAACCCATGCTCACATCTTGCTGGCGGGCTTTGTGGTGTCATTTATCTATGGCCTGTGCCATAAACTGTGGCTGCCGGGTGCGGCGGGCGCGCTGGTGCAGGCGCAGTTCTGGCTGCATCAGCTGGGCGTGCTGATGATGTCGGGCGGGCTGTTTTTACTCTACGGCAAGCACATTGCGGTCGAGAGTATTGACCCACTGCTGGCGCTCTCATCACTGATGCTGTTGCTTGGAATGGTGCTGATGCTGGTGCTTTTTATCAAATCGCCCGGACAGGGCTGAGATCTTCTGCTGAAGGCTCAGATCGCTCGCTAAAGACCCAGAGTTGACGCTAGGTCTTTAGCGATTTGCAATCTGAAACCGGCTATTTGACCCCGGAAACCGGCGCCATGCCCATGGCTCCCAGGCGCCAGACACGGCCGAAATGCTTGTAGTGACCTGCTTCAACACCGGCTTCGCTGCCCATGCCATGGTACAGGTCAAGATGTCCGCCTTTCACGGCGCCGCCGGTATCGAGTGCAATCAGCAGTCGCAGTTCATGCTTGCCGGTCCAGTTGCCTTCTTTATCCAGCAGCGGCACTTCGGCCAGAATCGGCGTACCCATCGGCAACAGACGCTTGTCGGCGGCTACTGCCGCCATCGGAAGCAGCGGTATCCCAGCGCTGCCCAGCACATCAAGGTTGGGTGCCCGCTTAAAAAACACATAGGACGGGTTGGTCTCAAGCAGCTCTTTCACCTCTGCCTCGGACTTATCCTCGGCCCACTTTTTGATGGCGCGCAGCGACATCTGCTCTTTGCTCACTTCGCCACGGTCAATCAGCACCCGACCTATGCTGGTATAGCCATGGCCGTTTTTGCCGGCGTAGCCAAGATAGTTAAGCGAGTCATCGTCGCCGTAATGGATAAAACCCGAGCCCTGAACTTCAAGCAAAAAGGTGTCCATCAGCGAGTCGCTGTAGGCGAGTTCCAACTTTTTGCCCTTGAGTGCGCCGCGATGAATGTCGGCGCGGCTCGGGCAGCGGCCTTTACAGCGCGGCATGGCGTAAAGCGGGTAGCGGAACTTGTCATCGGGCTTGTGGCGCACCTCAAGCACAGGTGAAAAATAACCGGTAAACATCACGTTACCTTGCCGGTCACCGCCGCCGAGCTGATCGAGCCTGATACCATAATGGCCAAGCAGCATGGGGTTAGCCCCGGCCGCCAGCCAGTGCTGCAGCTTTTGATACAGCCCTGCATAACGGTTGGCGAGCCTTGGCGAGCGCTCAAGCACCAGTCGGCTTTGGGCCTCAAAGGTGGAAAAGTTTCGCGGCGCGTGGCTGTTTACAGCCGGAACGGGATTAAGCTCAGCCGGAAAAAAGCCGTCGAGGTACTGATGGCCAAGCGGATACTCAAACACAGGCGCGGCCACGGGTGTGACCGGCTGGGGTTTGGCCGGTTTGGGAGCAGAAGATGAGCAGCCAAACAGGAGCGCGGCGGCGCAGGCTAACAGAGGCAAACGGCGGGTGATTCCCATAACTCTCCAAACAACTCGGCAATGGCGGCTTTATGGGCTGCAAGATGCCAAAAAAGTACAATAAAGGCAAAGACAAGCCCAATAAAGCAATCCAAATGCTCAGCAAGGCATCGACAGATAACAGCGCCGTAACGCCATGGGCATAAATCCCGGCAAACAGGCGCGAATTGGCCAGATCCGGCTTGACGGCAACTGGTCAAATTTTTACCATACGCGGCCTGCTTGCTGCACCGCCGTTTATTGAGGTTTTCATGGCCCATATCACTGACCAGATCCCACTCGCCGTCGCCGCCCTGTCTCAGGGTGAGTTGGTGGCCATGCCAACGGAAACCGTCTATGGTCTGGCCGCCGACGCCGCAAACGACGAGGCCGTCGCCAAGGTGTTTGCCCTCAAGGGCCGCCCCGCCACCAATCCGCTGATTGTACATGTGGCCGACACCAGCTGGCTTGAAGACTGGGCAAGCGATATCAGCGATGACGCCAAACTGTTGATGGCCGCCTTCTGGCCCGGGCCGCTGACTTTGGTGCTGCCCGCCAAGGCATCGGTATCGCGCACCATCACCGCCGGGCAGGACACAGTCGCACTGCGCATGCCAGCCCATCCACAGGCGCTGGCACTGCTGCAACAGTTTGGCCGAGCGCTGGTCGCACCTTCGGCCAATAAATACATGTCCATCAGCCCCACCAGCAGCGAGCATGTGGCGCGCCAGTTTGCCGCTGATGAACTGCTTATTCTCGAAGGCGGTAACTGCGAAGTCGGGCTTGAGTCCACCATTTTGGCGCTGCTGCCGGGTGATTCGCCAAGGCTGCTGCGCCCGGGCATGGTGTCGGTGGCCAGCATCGAAGCGCTGCTCGGCCGCGAGGTAGCGCAGCAAGCCGGCGGCGTGGTCGCGCCCGGACAACACCACAAACATTACTCCCCCGGCCTGCCCTGCCACCGGTTTACCGACGCCGTGGATATGGGTGAGCTTGTTGATATTGAAAACATCGGCTGGATTTTCTGCGGCAATCCCAAGGCGGTCGCCGGAACAGTAATTGACTTAGGCGCAAGCCCGGACGCCTACGCCCAGGGGCTTTACGATGCCCTCTATCAGCTCGACCATGGCGCACTCAGCGCCATCTATGTGGCCGAGCCGCCCCACAGCAGCGAGTGGCAGGCGGTGCACAATCGTCTCGAGCGCGCCGCCAAACCTCTGTAATCACAGCAAGGTTTAGGCAAGCAGCGCAGAAAGAAAAAAGGCAGCCCTGCGGCTGCCTTTTACGTTGCTAAACCCTTGATGCGCAGCGGCTATTTCGCTGAGATGCGCGGCGGCTAATGTGCTGGAATGCTGGCCTGCAGTTTACCGAAACGCCCGGCCTGATAATCCTCAATGGCCTGACGTATCTCGGCCTCGGTGTTCATCACAAAGGGGCCCATGTGGACGATTTTTTCCCCCACCGGCTCACCGGCAAAGAGCAGCACGCCCGCGCCTTCGTTTGCCGCCACCAGCTCAAGCTCGCCGCTTTGCAGCAGCAGATATTCGCCGCGCTCATAGCGCACGTCATCAATGCCAAGCAAGGCGCCATCGTATATGTAAGCGCCGACAAAACCGCGCTCAGTCAGTGACAAACTAGCCCGGCCAGCCTCAGTGTCGGCCGTGGCTGCGGCAAGCATCAAATCCGCTACCGCGCCGTTGGCCGCCAGCCCCTGAATAAGCCCCTGGCGGCTTTGGCCTTCAAACTGCCACTGACCGGCGAGGGGATAAAACAGCGCGCCAGTGCTGTTCTCATAGCGGCGCTGCTCGGTCGCCGTGCTGTCTTCATAACGCGCAGGACGCATCTTGTCGGCGGCAGGCATATTGAGCCAAATCTGAAAACCATGCAGGCCGTCTTTGGCATCGGCCAGCGGCATTTCTGAGTGAATGACCCCGGAGCCCGTGCTCATCCACTGCACATCACCGGCGCGTATGGCACAGACATTGCCCATCTGGTCGCGGTGCTCAAAGCCGCCTTTGCGGATATAGGTAAAGGTTTCAATGCCACGGTGCGGGTGCGGCGGAAAGCCACCGATAAAATCGCTCTTATCGTCGGAGCGGATTTCGTCCACCATCAAAAACGGGTCCAGCAGCAGACGGTTGAAGTCGGCCACACGGCGGATATTGACGCCGTCACCATCCATGGCTGGGCGGGAAAACAAGCGGGATTTAACATTCAGCATGATTCTGTCTCCGGGTTGATGGAATTAGCTTAACCAAGACGAAGACGAATGAATAATGCAATTTTAAGCAATAATAGTTCGATAAAATCGAATGTTAATCGGGTTTAAACACCCCAATCACGGCGCCAGTGGCCTTTTGCTCTACTTTTTGCTCGAGCTGCTGCTCACGGTAATCGCACTCGGTGCACTCTACGGTTTCGATATTATTTTCTTTGAACAGCATAATGCTGTCCTTTGCACCGCATTTTGGGCATTTGGCGCCGGCCACAAAGCGTTTTTTTATTTTGGTCATGGCGTGGGTTCCTCGTTGACGACGCGCTATTGTGCCACAGCAAGGCGCGAGCGCCAGCCTCAGTTTGCCATCAGCGCCGCCGCTGACCGGTGAAAACTGGATGATAAGGCCGAACTTGGTTATTATTCTGCCCTTTCCAACAGCTTGCAGGCGCTTCATGATCACCCTGTCCCAGGCCCAGCTTATCCGCGGCAGCAAAGTGCTGCTGGATGAGGCCACCCTCACCATTTACCCCGGCCACAAGATTGGCCTGGTCGGCGCCAACGGTACCGGCAAGTCGTCATTGCTGGCGCTTATCATGGGTAAACTCAGCCTCGACAAGGGCGACATTCAGGTGCCGCGCGAGTGGCGTATTGCCTCGGTAGCCCAGGAAACCCCGGCGCTGGATGTCTCGGCGCTGGAATATGTGCTCGATGGCGACAAAGAGTATCGCGAGCTCGAAACCGCACTCAGGGCCGCCGAAGAAAGCAACGACGGCCACGCCATTGCCGAGCTGCACGGCAAGCTCGATGCCATTGGCGGCTACAGCATCCGCGCCCGCGCAGGAGCCCTGCTGGCAGGACTTGGTTTCAGCGAAGACAAGCAATCCTCGAGCGTCAAAAGCTTCTCCGGTGGCTGGCGGATGCGTTTAAACCTGGCCCAGGCGCTGCTGTGCCGCAGCGAACTCTTGCTGCTTGACGAACCGACCAACCACCTGGATCTCGACACCACCTTTTGGCTCGAAGACTGGATTAAAGCCTATCCCGGCACCCTGGTGCTTATCAGCCACGACCGCGACTTTATCGACGCCATCGTCGATGAAATCGTCCATGTCGAAAACCAAAAGCTCAATTTTTACAAGGGCAACTACTCCACGTTTGAGCGCACCCGCGCCGAGCGCATGGCCCAGCAGCAGGTGGCGTTCGACCGCCAGCAGCGCGAACGCGCCCACATGCAATCCTTCGTCGACCGCTTCCGTTATAAGGCCAGTAAAGCCAAGCAGGCCCAAAGCCGCTTAAAGGCGCTGGAAAAAATGACTGAGCTATTGCCCGCCAAGGCCGACAGCCAGTTTTATATGGAATTCCGCGAGCCGGCGAGCCTGCCAAACCCCTTGATAGCGATGGAAAACGTGTCTGTTGGCTATGCCGACAAACCCATCCTTGGCAAGGTGCACCTTAACCTGGTGCCTGGCGCCCGCATCGGTTTGCTTGGCCGCAACGGCGCCGGTAAATCAACCCTGATTAAGCTGCTCGCCAGCGAGCTTAAGCCGATGACCGGCCGTTATGAACCCAACCCCGGCCTCAATATCGGCTACTTCGCCCAGCATCAGCTCGAGTACCTGCACATGGACGACAGCCCGCTGATGCACCTGCAACGTCTGGCTCCAACTCATCGCGAGCAGGAGCTGCGCGACTTTCTCGGCGGCTTTGGCTTTGTCGGCGATATGGCACTGTCGCCGGTGGCGCCCTTCTCCGGCGGCGAGAAAGCCCGGCTGGTGCTGGCTCTGTTGGTATGGCAGCGCCCCAACTTGCTGCTGCTTGACGAACCCACCAACCACCTGGACCTTGAGATGCGCCACGCCCTGACGCTGGCACTGCAGTCGTTTGAAGGCGCCATGGTGATAGTGTCCCACGACCGGCATTTGTTAAGGCTGACCTGTAACGATTATTATCTGGTCGATGGCGGCGAAGTGCGCACCTTTGATGGCGATCTGGACGATTACCATCAGTGGCTGCTGGAAGCCGCCAAAGCGGCAGCAGCCCGCAGCAGCGATGATGGCAGCGGCGCATCCGTCGATAAAAAGCAGCAAAAACGGCTGCAGGCGGAACTCAGGCAAAAGCTGTCACCGCTGAAAAAGCAGCAGGAAAAGCTTGAAAAACAACAGCAAAAGCTCGCCACCCGTCTGGCTGAGCTGGAAGAGCGCCTCGCCGACACCAGCCTGTACGATGCCGCCAACAAGGCGGAGCTGACGCAGATCCTCGCTGAGCGCACCAGCCTTGGTGCCGAGCAGGACGACAGTGAAATGGCCTGGCTTGAGCTTCAGGAACAAATCGATGCCATCGAACTTGAGGCCAACGCCTGAGGGCACTTGAGAGCAGAAGGAGCTTGGAGTGAGCAGCGACAACTTTAGCCAGGAACTGTGGCAGGCCTGTGAGGCCCATTATCAGACCCACGAGGCACTGTGCCTCAAGCTGCAGGATGACTGCCAGATAAACGTCAATCTGCTCCTGCTCGCGGCCGAGCTCGACAAACGCGCTATTAGCCTGAACCTGAGCCAATGGCAGCAGCTTATCGTGGAAGTGAGCAGTTGGGATGAGCGCTTGATTGGCCCGTACCGGCGGCTGCGCCAGCTTGCCAAAGCAAGTCTGAGCCCGGAGGAGTACCGCCAGATGCTGGACGTGGAGCTGATGATGGAGCGCAAGGTGCAAAAGATGCTGCTGACCCGCCTCAATCAATACAGCCCCGGCGCTGGCCGTGAAAATCTGCCGACTCTGCTTGCCGAGTTTGGTATTGATGTGGCATTGGTGGCGGCGCTCGCTGAGTAACGGAGCTCACGCAGTCAAAAACAAAAGGCGCCTTGGGCGCCTTTTTGCTTTTTGTATTTCGGGTTTTATCGCCAGGCGTTCTTTAGCGGCTCTGCTTCTGGGCTTCTGGCTCAGATTTTTACTCAGTTTTTGGCTCGGTTGCTGATTCAGATTTTGGCTCAGTTTTTGGCAACGAGGCCAATCGCGCCGCCAGTGCCGTGGCGTTACGTGCTGTGATGCCATAAATCGACAGCTGCGGGTTCGCCCCCAGACTGGTTGGGAAGATGGAGCCATCCATCACCGACAGATTCTCAAAGTAATGACTATTGCCAAAACTGTCGACCATGGCCTTGGTTTTATCCTCGCCCATGGGGCAGCCGCCCATCACATGGGCAGAGGCGACCACGGTTTTAAGCGGTGCCAGCGCCATGTTATCAATCGCCGCCTTGGCTTCATCCCACGAATTGAGATAGCCCATGCCATCACTAATCGGCAGCACCTTGCGGGCACCGGCGGCAAATTGCAGCTCGGCCATGCTGGCAAAGGCACGGCGCGCCGCCAGCCAAAAGCTTGCAGTAAGCGGATAATCGAGTGTAAAGCCCTTGCCATCGAGGGACACAGTGCCGCCCGGGCTGTCGGGATGAAAGCCGTCACGCACCAGGGCTATCACCACCTGCAACTGGTTAAAGTTGGCCATCAGCTCAGCGTGGCTCTTGCCAAAGCCCAGGGTTTTGGAGGCAATCAGCACCGGGTGGATCGGCGGCACTTCAAGTTTGTAGCCAAGGGCACCGGCCGCGCCATCGCGCCAGACAAACTCATCGGAATAAATGGATTGGGGCGCGCCGCTGTGGCCGTTGATGGCCTCATCAAACAAGGCGCCCGACAGCACGGTCGGGTGCAAAAAGGTGCGCTTACCCAACAGCTGATGTGGGTCAGCCAGCATGGAGCGCAGCATCAGCACCGGCGTGTGAATGGCGCCGCCGCTGAGAATGTAGTGACGCCCCTTGAGCAGCAGCTCTTTTTCCGAGGTGCGCAGGGACTCATCCCGCGCCCGCACCCGAATGCCGCTGATGTTGTCGCCCTGATGCTCTATCTTCACCGCTTCGAAGCGGCTCAGCAGGGTGGCGCCCCTCTCCAGCGCGGCCGGAATTGTGGTCACCAGCATCGACTGCTTGGCATTGACCGGGCAGCCCATGCCGCAGTAGCCGGTGTTCCAGCAGCCAAGCACGTTGCGTTTGATAACGGTATAGTCCCAGCCCAGCTGCTCACAGCCCTTTTTCAGCATGGCGTTGTTGCGGTTGGGGTCGAAGCTCCATTCGCTGATCTGCAGCCGCTTTTCCATCTGCTCAAACCAGGGCTCCAGCTCCTTTTCGGATAAGCCCTTTACATTAAAGGCGCTTTGCCAGTAATCGAGGGTATTGGGCGGGGTGCGGATTGAAGTGGTCCAGTTGACTGTGGTCGAGCCGCCCACGGCGCGGCCCTGAAAAATACCAATCGCCTTGTCGGCGGTCTTCATGGAAGCGGCCTGCTGGTACAGATTGGGGTAGGCGGTGCGCTCTTCCAAATCAAAATCGCTGGAGGAGCGCAGCGGCCCCTTTTCCACCAGAATCACCGACAGCCCGGCTGCGGTGAGGATTTCAGCAGCAACCCCGCCCCCAGCGCCGGTGCCAACGATAATCACATCGGCCTCAAGCTCGCGGGCATTGTCATCAGACTTAAGCCAGGCAGCGCCATCCAGATGACGCCAGCCCGCCGCCATTCCTTCGCGCACCAAATCGACAATGGCCATCTTTTCTCCCTAACGCTTGTCGGTGATGCCGGGCAGCTCCGGCTTGGCATAATTAAGGCTCACCCAGTGCTCCGGACAGCTGTAATAGCTGGCAAGGATAAGCTCCCTAAGCCCCAGATACGCGAGCTGAAACAGCTCGATACTGCGCTCACGCCAGTCATTGAGCATAAACTCAAGCTCAGCGTGGCTTCGCAGCAACAGCGGCGTCATGCTGCCGGTGAGCAGCAGCAGCCCGAGCCGGTTTTCCAGCAAGTCCAGCAGGGTAAAAAGCTCCTCTCGCTGGCCCTGGGGCAGCACCTTGAGGGTAGCGCTGATGGCATTGAGGGTGCGGTTTATCGATAAATCCCGTGGCGATGCCATCTCGGGCAAGGCGCCATCGAGCAGCACTGGCAGCAGCACCTTGAGCAGCAGTCTGTGCTCTTCGTCATTGGCTTCTTCTACTGCTAATTCAGGGCGATACAGGCTCACCCCCAGCGCCAGCGCGGCAGTGGTGCCCAGCGCTCCGAATAAAAATGTGCGTCTTTCCATCGGCTCCCCCTGCCGTCAGGCTGACTGACAACCGTGAATAATGCGTGATTGCTGGCAGAAAGGTTTTGCCGAAGTTCGCTCGCGGTTATAATCGATAAACTTAAACATACGTTTTATTTCCCGGCAACTAAATCCTGAGTATGACCATCCACTTCCGTGCGCCCTGGTGGGCCAAAAGCCCGCATCTGCAGACCATTTTGCCTGTGCTGACCAAGCAACCGGCGCCGCCACTACGGCGTGAGCGACTGGAGCTGGACGACGGCGATTTTCTGGATCTTGACTGGCTCGGCACGCCGCAGGATGGCACGCCGCTTGTACTGATTATCCATGGTCTTGAAGGCAGCTCCCGCTCCCACTATGCCAGCCGCCTGCTGCATCAGTGCAAGGCAAATGGCCTTGCGGCTGTGGTGCATCATCACCGCAGCTGCTCGGGGATAGCCAACCGACTGGCGCGATCTTACCACAGCGGCGATACCGCAGATATTGGCCACACCCTCGCGCTTATCCAACGCCGCTATCCCAAAAGCCCAATTTTGGCAGTAGGTTACAGCCTTGGCGGCAATGTGCTCAGCAAATATTTGGGTGAGCAGGGCCTTGACGGGGCGCCAAGCCCGGTGAGCCGCGCTGTGGTGGTGTCAGCGCCGCTGCAGCTGTCGGCCTGTGCCAAGCGGCTGGAAAAAGGCTTCTCCCGCGTGTACCAAAGTTACCTTATCCGCCAATTGCAGGCCAAACTCGCGTTTAAGGTGCAGGATGCCACCCTTGGCCCCTCGATGCCGGTAAAGCACAGCCAAATCAGTGCCCTGGGCACCTTTTACGATTTCGACGACAAGGTCACTGCGCCGCTGCACGGCTTTTCGGGCGTGCACGACTATTATCAGCGCGCCAGCGGCCTGCCCTATTTAAAATCCATTCAGGTGCCAACTTTGGTGCTGCACGCCGCCGATGACCCCTTTATGACAGATGCGGTGATCCCGGCGCAGTGCGAGCTGTCTGCGGCGGTGGAATATGAACTGCACAGCCACGGCGGCCATGTGGGCTTTATCGAAGGCGGCAGCCCATGGAAACCGCGCTTTTATCTCGAGCGGCGGATTTTGGATTTCCTGCGCGCAAGTGATGCACAAGACGATGCACAAGACGATGCTCAGGACGATTCGCAAAGCTCTGCACAACAAACCAGCAACGGGAGCCGGGAATGATAGTCCCTTTTGAAGCGCTGAAGCAGTTACCGCCTGATACCCTTAACAATCTTATCCGCGAATACCTGCTGACCCAGGTTGAAGACGGCAGCTTTGATGGCCTTGAAAGCAGCGGCATGGAGCAGGCGATTGCCCAATGCCGCGCCCTGCTCAAACGGGGCGAACTGGTGGTGGAGTATTCTGAAGATAACGACAGCATCGGCATACGTCACAAAAGCCAGCTTGCCCAGCATCAGGGCGCAGAATACGACTGACAAGTCTTGACCGCTCGGGCGCCAACCCCGTATAACTGGAACGTTTCCCCGCCACGACAATCTTTTAACATCTCAGGAAGCGCCATGTCTGCCAAGCATCCCATTATCGCTGTCACCGGTTCATCCGGCGCCGGGACCACGACGACAACGACCGCCTTCAACCATATTTTCCGCCAGCTTGGCGTTAACGCCGCCTATGTCGAAGGCGACAGTTTTCACCGCTATACCCGCGCCGAAATGGAAGTGATGATCCGTAAAGCCAAGGCGGAAAACCGAAATATCAGTTACTTCGGCCCCGAGGCCAACGACTTTGGCCGGCTGGAAAAATGCTTTGCCGATTACAGCGCCACCGGCAGCGGCGAAACCCGTACTTATCTGCACACCTTTGATGAAGCCGTGCCCTTTAACCAGATGCCGGGCACCTTTACCCAGTGGCGTCAGTTGCCGGGCGATACCGACATGCTGTTTTACGAAGGGCTGCATGGCGGCGTGGTGACCGCCGAGCACGATGTGGCCAAGCACGTTGACCTGCTGATTGGCATGGTGCCCATCGTCAACCTGGAGTGGATCCAGAAAATCATCCGCGATACCTCCGAGCGCGGCCACAGCCGTGAAAAGGTGATGAACTCCATCGTCCGCTCCATGGACGATTACATCAACCATATGACGCCGCAGTTCTCCCGCACCCATATCAACTTTCAGCGGGTGCCCACGGTCGACACCTCAAACCCGTTTTCGGCCAAGGCCATTCCAACCTTGGATGAAAGCTTTGTGGTCATCCGCTTTCGCGGCATTAACAATGTGGATTTTCCTTACTACCTGTCGATGCTGCAGGGCAGCTTTATGTCGCGGGTCAACACCCTGGTGGTGCCGGGCGGCAAAATGTCGCTGGCGATGGAGCTGATTCTCACACCGCTTATTCGGGATCTGAAGCAAAAGCGCCAGGCCATTCTCGATGGCGGCACGGCGCAGGATTAAGGTAAATTTTTAAAGATTCACTGCAGTTTCAGCTTGCCTTAAGTCAAGGGCGATATGCTTTCACTCGTCGGGATTTCAGGCGAAATAACGAAAGTTGACATACTCTCGGGGGTGGATTCCCCCATCTTGATCTGTTCATTCCCTTGAGTATGTCAGCGCCCTCCCCAAAGCTTTACCGTAACACTTTCACAGTCTATTTTTTTCCAAGTTTCGACTTTGAAGCTGACAGCCAATCGCTGCCAGCTGTTTTTTTATTGCCGCTTTTTGATGAGCTTTTTTGGCGATGCCGATTTTGGAGCAGAACCTCGGGCATTAAAAAGCCCGGACTGTGCCGGGCTTAAGCGTTTGTTTACTGCAATGGGATCACTTCGCGGTAGGGTTTCCCCTGCTGATAGCGCTTGAGGCGCTGATAAAACTCATCGGCCTTGATGTCGGCCTGTTTGCTGTTTTCCAGCGCGGCAATGGCCCGCTCCTGTGAATCCACCGCTTTACTGAAATCACCAAGCTCAGCGTAGGCCGCCGCCAGGTTATCCAGATTGGTCGGGTCGTTGGCATTGCTTTCAAGCAGCTTAAGGGCGATACCGAGCGCCTTGTTGCCGTTACGATACCTGGCTTCCGGGCAGGTCGCTAAAATCCAGGCCGCATTGCCCATGGCCACATCGTCGCCGGCAAGCTGAAACTGCTCCACCGCCCGGCCACAGTTACGCTCAATACCATCGCCACCGGCGGCATAAATAAACCCGAGGCGGAAATTGGCCCAGCGCTCACCGCGAAGACTCATCTGCAGATACCAGCGCTCTGCTTCGGCAAGATTTCGGCTCACCAGCTGGCCTTCAAAACGCAGGTCCGCCAGGGTTTGCTGCGCCTTTGGGTGGCCCTGCTCAGCGGCTCTGTCTATCCATTTGAGCCCAAGCTCGGCATCCTGCTCAACATAGCGGCCGGAGACATGCATCAGCCCAAGCAGAAACTGGGCGTCGGCGTCGTCCTGTGCGGCACGCATCTCGATGTGCAGCAATTTGCCCGCCGCCTGATCGCTGGCAGGCTTTGGCAGCGAAAACGCCTGCGCAGCACCCACATTTATCAGCAACACCAAGGCCGCCGTTACCCCTTGCCAGTACCTCACACTCAGGCTCCCTCTTACACAATTCCCCTGAGTTAGCCAGAAAATGCCGCCGGTGTCGAGTATCAAAAGGTACCAAAGCGCCCGCTCGCGCATGGCTGCATAATTGGCAGGCACAAAGCGCGCTGGCGCGGTGAAAACTTGCGCTGCTCGGGATGGCGCAATCTCGCCTGTGTGATGCAGCTTACAGACTTGCGCTTTAACAATCGCGCCCACACGGTATTGATTGACATACATCCGCAAAACACCAAAATAAATCCTTAATTTTGATGCTTAATTGCGTACATTCGGTTGTTCTGAATTTCGATCTGTATCATGGTTTGACCAGATACATTGACGTAGAATGCTTAATTAGAACGACCTTACTTAGATTTTTCATGCGAGGAACACGGGCATGGCACTGATTGGCAAACCTAAACCTGATCCGACTCTGGAATGGTTTTTATCACACTGTCACATTCACAAGTATCCGGCCAAGAGCACCTTGATCCACGCCGGTGAAGATTCAGACACCCTGTACTACATAGTCAAAGGCTCAGTAGCCGTGCTGATTAAAGATGAAGAAGGCAAGGAAATGATCCTGTCTTATCTTAATCAGGGCGACTTTATCGGTGAGCTTGGTCTATTTGAAGAGCAAGCCGAGCGTACCGCCTGGGTTCGCGCCAAGCAGGCCTGTGAAATCGCTGAAATTTCCTACAAGAAATTCAAGCAGCTCATTCAGGTAAACCCCGAGATCCTGATGAAGCTTGCAGCACAGATGTCGGTGCGTCTGCAAAGCACCAGCCAGAAGGTGGGCGACCTTGCCTTCCTCGACGTGGCTGGTCGCATCGCGCAAACCCTGCTGCACCTGGCACGCCAGCCAGACGCCATGACCCACCCCGACGGCATGCAAATCAAAATAACCCGTCAGGAAATCGGCCAGATCGTTGGCTGCTCGCGGGAAACTGTGGGCCGCATCCTGAAGATGCTCGAAGAGCAAAACCTCATTCAGGCACACGGCAAAACCATAGTGGTGTACGGCACCCGTTAATTGTGCAGTTAACATTCAGCTTGTGTTAAGTCTGCTAAAGTAAAGTGGCTCGCGATCTATCCGAGCCACTTTTTCTTTAAGGAGCATGTATGTCGCGTCGACTGCCGTTTGGCATCTTCATTACATCCCTGCTTCTTCAGGCTGAAGTGGCTGCTTCCCCCATCGAGCTTGAACATTACGAAGCCAAACGATTGGTCAGCACCGGGCAGATCCTGTCCCTCGATGCCACCCTTGAACGGGTCGCTGCGTTTTGCCAGGGAAAACTGCTTGATGCTCATCTGTATCAGGAGGGAGACAAATGGCGTTACGATTTGCAGTTTGGCTTCCAACGTGGTCAGATAATCAATCTGAGTGTTGATGCCACAAGCGGTCGGCTCAATCCCGATTCAGTTCTGCCGGACGAATGCAAACCCCATGAAACTGCTACTCGTTGAAGACAATGCCATGCTGGTCAAAGAGCTGCAAAAACAGCTCAAACAGGCCGGCTTTGTAACCGATGTCACCGATAAGGCCGTCGATGCCGATTACCTTATCAATGAAACCCAATACGACTGCGTCATTCTCGACATCGGCCTGCCCGATGGCAATGGCCTGAGCCTGCTGGAAAAGTGGCGCACCGAAGGCATCACCACCCCGGTGATCATGCTGACCGCCCGCAGCCAGTGGCACGAAAAAGTCGAAGGCTTCAATGCCGGTGCCGATGACTACCTTGGCAAGCCATTCCATGCACAGGAGTTGCTGGCGCGCATTCAGGCGCTGATTAACCGCGCCCATGGCCGTCCGGCAAGCCCGGGTAAGCAGCTGTCCTACGGCGGCGTGACGTTGGATGAATCCCAGCAAACCGTGCAGGTGGGGGATGCGTCCCACGAACTCACCGCCATGGAATTCCGCCTGCTGAAGATTTTCCTGCTGTCACCCAAAAAACTGCTGTCCAAGGCGCAGCTCACCGACAAGCTGTATCAGTTTGACGATGAGAAAGAGAGCAACGTGGTGGAAGTGTACGTGACACACCTGCGTAAAAAGCTCGGTAAAACCGCCATCGAAACCCGCCGCGGCCAGGGATATATCTTCCACGGCCTGGACGCATGATATCGATTCGCGCCAAGCTCAGTCTTTGGCTGACCGGGCTTGTGGTTGTGGGCACCATAGTAGGCCTGTTCCTGTTCGAGTCCATGCTCAGGCAGGCCTTCCACGACTCCATCATCAACCGGCTTGAGGAAGATCTCGAGCACATCATCATCGCCACCCACATTCAGGATGGCGATATCAGTATCGATCCCTCCAAGCTGTCTGGCTTTTACAAACCGGCCTACTCCGGGCGTTATTACCAGCTGAACCTGCCGGATGACGTTATCCGCTCGCGATCGCTTTGGGATCAACAGCTTGAGATTATTGCCCTCGCCCCCGGCGACACCCGGGTATGGCAGGCCAAGGGCCCGAAAAACCACGATATGCAGCTACTCAGCGTCGGGCTTAAATCCCAGAATGGCGAAGTGCAGGCAACCCTGACCGTGGCCCAGGATTTAAGTATCGGCCGGCGGGTATTCAGCGAAATCTACGGCACCAAGCTGCTGGTTAACCTCGCCATGTTGCTGGCGATGATCACAGGTATTTTTCTGGTGCTGCGCCAGTCGTTCAAGCCGCTGCGCAAAATCAAAGAAGCCCTGTCGCGCCTCAGGGACGGCGAAACCGACCGGCTGGCACTTGATACCATTCCCGCCGAGCTGCATCCGCTGGCATCCACCTACAATGAGCTGTTGGAGTACACCAGCAAACAGATTGCCCGCAGCCGCAACAACCTTGGCAACTTAAGCCACGGCCTTAAAACGCCGCTGGCGGTGATGCAGCAGCAGGTTGAAACCCTTGGCCTGAGCGATCCGGAAATGGCCGAGGCGATGCAGCAGCAGCTGGATATGATCCGTAAAATGATAGAGCGCAAGCTTGCCGCCGCGCGTATCACAGGCGACATGCTGCCCGCAGCGCAAATGCAAATTCCGCGTGATATCGACAGCCTCACCGGCACCCTGCAAAAGGTGCATCGCAGCAAAGACATTCACTTCAGTGTTGATATCGCCCGTGGCATACACAGGCTGCCTATCCACCGCGAAGATGGCATGGAGCTTTTGGGTAACCTGCTCGATAACGCCTGCAAATGGGCGCAGCAAACTGTGTCGCTGCGGCTTTATCCACTCGATGACAAACTCTGGCTTGAAATTGAAGACGATGGCCCCGGCGTGGCGCCGGACGCGCTGTCGCAGCTCACTGAGCGCGGCACCCGCCTCGATGAGGCCGTGATGGGCCACGGGCTTGGGCTGTCGATTGTTAAAGAAATTTGCGAGCAGTACGAGCTTGCGCTGAATTTCAGCCACGGCAGCCGGTTAAGCGGCCTTAAGGTCAGCATAGGCTTTCGCTTAAACTGAGGCTAAGCTGTGATTTAAGCTGTGATTTAAGCTGTGATTTACGCAATAAAAAAACCGGCAACACCGGTTTTTTTGTTGGTCGGTGCAGCGTTACCTGCACCGCGAAACGTTACCTGCACTGCGAAACGTTAGCTGCACCGCGAAGCGTTGACATCCGTTACAGCGTCAGGCCGGGGCTTAAGCTTGCAGGCATGGCCACAGCGTCAGACTCCATTGAGGCTACCGGGTAAGCACAGTAATCGGCGGCATAAAACGCGCTCGCCCTGTGGTTACCCGAAGCGCCCACGCCGCCAAAAGGCGCCGCGCCGGAAGCGCCGGTGATCTGCTTGTTCCAGTTCACTATGCCGGCACGAATGCGGGCAAGGAAATACTCATAATCGGCTCTGTCGTCAGCCAGGATCCCGGCAGACAAGCCATAGCGGGTGTTATTGGCAAGCTTGATGGCCTCATCAAAATCGCTGTAACGCACCAGCTGCAGCAGCGGGCCGAAATACTCTTCATCAGGAAGTTCAATCACTTCGGTAACGTCAATAAGCGCCGGTGTCACCAAGCCAGTGCCAGGCTCGAGCTGCTTCATTTCCACCAGCGCCCTGGCGCCTAGGTTAAGCAGATTGCGCTGGGCCTCCAGCATGCCTTTGGCGGCGGTTTCAGAAATCATCGAGCCCATAAACGGCTGAGGCTCGGCGTTCCAGTGGCCAACCCGGATGGCCTTAACCGCTTCAGTAAGTGCAGCCACCAGCTTGTCACCGGCCTCGCCTTTTTCAACATACAGACGACGGGCGCAGGTGCAGCGTTGACCGGACGAAATATAGGCCGACTGAATAATGTCGTGGATGGCGGCGCGGGTATCGCTGACCCCTTTGATAATCAGCGGATTATTACCGCCCATTTCCAGTGCCAGAATTTTACCCGGATGCCCGGCATACTGCTGATGCAGCAAATGCCCGGTGCGCGAGCTGCCGGTGAAAAAGAGGCCATCGAGCTGCGGATGGGACGCCAGCGCCTTACCGGTTTCCACCTCGCCTTGCACCAGGTTGATAACGCCCTTTGGCAAACCCGCCTTTTCCCACAGCTGTAACATGAATTCGGCGACTTTGGGCGTCAGCTCAGATGGCTTGAATACCACAGTGTTGCCCGCGAGCAGCGCCGGCACTATGTGGCCATTGGGCAAATGCCCGGGGAAGTTATAAGGGCCAAACACCGCCACCACGCCGTGGGGTTTGTGACGCAGCACAGCGCGGCCGGCAGGGCCTTCATTCACTTCGGTGCCGGTACGTTTGTGATAGGCGCTGATGGATAAAGCCACCTTGCCCATCATGGTCGCCACCTCGGTGGCTGTCTCCCAGCGCGGTTTACCGGTTTCCTGGGCGATGGTTTCAGCAAGCTCGGTCTTGTGGGCCTCAAGTTCGGCGCGGTACGCCTCGACTATGGCCTGACGGGCCTCAAAGCCCAGCATAAACCAGTCAAACTGCGCCGCGCGGGCCGCCATCACAGCCGCATCCACCTGTATTGGTGTCGCCGACTTTGCCTGCCAAATCACCTCGCCATTGGCGGGGTTAACCGACTGCATTGATTTGCCTTCGCCAGCGAGCCACTGGCCATTGATAAATTGAGTCATCTTGGTTGTCCTACATTGCCAGTACCCGCACCAGCTCGCCGTTGTCGACCAGAAGGCCGGCGGCAAGCTCGGGGCTTAATATCACTTCATCGGAATCCGCACTCACCTGCAAATCGGCGCTGGTAGCGCGATAGTCGGCAAGTTTGGTGTTAGAAATCAAAAAGTTGCTTTTACTTTCAGGCATAGCACCAATGCGCACCGTCAGCAAGCGGCTGTCGCGTACACCGCGGATATCCTGCAAGGTGCACTCGACCGTGGGACCGGCATCGAAAATGTCCACATAACCACGGCAGCGGAAGCCTTCGGCGCGCAGCAAACTGATGGCTGGGCGGGTATTGGTGTGCACTTCGCCAATCACCTTTTGCGCCTCTTCCGGCAGCAGGCAAACGTAAACCGGGTTTCTTGGCATCATTTCGGCCATAAAGGCCTTTTGGCCAAGGCCCGAGAGGTAATCGGCCTCGACAAAGTCGATACCGAGGAAATGCTTTTGCAGCCAGGCATAAAAAGGCGAATTGCCGTTTTCATCACTGACACCGCGCATCTCGGCAATCACAGTTTCACCGAAGCGCTCGCTGTGGGATGCCAGCAGCAAAAAGCGGCTGCGCGACAACATGCGGCCATTGTTGCCCTTGCGGTAAGGTTCACGCAAAAACAGGGTGCACAGCTCAGCCGCGCCTGTGTAGTCGTGGCACAGGGTCAGGGTTTCGACCTCGTTGCGCACATGAATTTGTTCTGAGTGATAGACCTCGGTGCCAAGGCGGTAATGGTAGAACGCATCTTCCATGCCCACCGCCGCTTCGAGCGCACAGGTACCAACGACCATGCCGTTGTCTGTGTCTTCCAGCACCATCAGATAACCTTCGTCGAACGGGCGCTCCACCGCCTTGATGAAGGACGCTTCCGAGCGGGCAATTTTCCGCTTCAGCAACTCCTCATTCACCGGCAGCGAGGTAAAGCCGTGCCCGGACTCGACGGCGATTTGATAAAGCGCATCGAAGTCGCTGGATCGGATTGGACGTATGATTAACATCGTTGTATCTCCTCTCTGTCCCGACTGTTGCTTTTTTATGCATTTTAAGACGTCGGGCGCGCAAAAATCCCCACCGCACAGATGCAGCGATGCTTTGCCTGCCCTGGGCAACAGTCGGTATTTAGCTTTTTGTCAGGGGGCGGCAGCGCCGCCCCTCAGGGATCAGGCGGTGACCTTGGCCACGGCACGCTCGAAACGCGCCAAACCTTCGCTGATATCAGCCTCAGGGATCACCAAAGATGGGGTGAAACGCACCACGTTGGCACCGGCCATCAGCACCAGCAAACCTTCGGCGACGGCGGCGTTGAGGAAGTCACGGCTGCGACCGGCGTACTGCTCATTGAGCACGGCGCCAAGCAGCAAACCCTTGCCGCGGACTTCAGAAAATACGTGGTATTTTTCATTGATTCCGGCGAGACCATCACGGAACAGCTGCTCACGGCGCTTCACACCATCCAGCACTTCCGAGGTGTTAACCACGTCCATCACCGCATTGCCGATGGCACAGGCGAGCGGGTTGCCGCCGTAGGTTGAACCATGGGTGCCCACTTTAAGGTGTGAGGCAATTTTGGTGGTGGTCAGCATGGCCGCAATCGGGAATCCACCGCCGAGCGCCTTGGCGCTGGTAAGGATATCCGGCACGATTTCAGTGCCCATGTAAGCAAACAGCTCGCCGGTACGGCCCATGCCTGACTGCACTTCGTCAAAAATGACCAGCGCATTGTGTTTATCGGCAAGACGGCGCACCGCGCGCAGGAATTCAGGGTCGCCATTGATGATACCGCCCTCGCCCTGCAGAGGCTCGAGCATGATGGCGCAGGTGTTGTCCGACACGGCCGCTTCAAGCGCAGCGATGTCGTTGAATGGTAAATGGGTGATACCGGCAGGCTTGGGGCCGAAACCGTCAGAGTAAGCCGCCTGGCCACCCACAGAAACGGTGAAGAAGGTACGGCCGTGGAAGGCCTTGTCGAAGGCAATCACTTCGACTTTGTGCTCACCGAAGTTATCGATGGCATAACGGCGGGCAAGCTTGAGCGCGGCCTCATTGGCCTCGGCGCCTGAGTTGGCGAAATAAATCCGCTCAGCAAACGTGGACTCAACCAGCTTGGTGGCCAGCGCCAGTGCCGGCTCGTTGGTCATGGTGTTGGACAGGTGCCACAGCTTCTCGCCCTGCTCTTTAAGCGCAGCAACCAGCGCAGGATGACAATGACCCAGACAGTTCACCGCAATACCGCCGGCAAAGTCCACATACTCAGTACCTTGCTGGTCCCAAACTCGGCTGCCTTCGCCGCGCACGGGGATCACCGCGGCCGGAGCATAGTTAGGCACCATAACTTCATCAAACTGGGCACGGGTCAGATTCATGTTGTCAGTCATTCCTGTTCATCCTTTGTGGGTTTTGCAGCCGTCGAGGCCACCGTTTTCGCTGCCGCTTATCTTTATCGGGTTTGAATTGCAGCATTTGCTTGTGTCGGCTGAATGTCATTATTAGCCAAATTGTGATCAGAATACCAGTTTTTCACAATCAGCTATGACAAACCCGCCCACAGCGCTGCATAAAGATTTGCCGGCGTAACGTATAAAAGCGCTTATCCATGGGGATATTGGCATATTTAGTCAGAAAAAAACTTATTTACCGGCAATTTTTCAGACTATGCAGCAAATATGCATAAATAGACAAGTTCATCAGAGGCTGTAACGGCGAATAAAGTTGACGATAAGCGCTTTGGCGAGCGCCGCTTCGGGCAGGAGTTCAAACAAGGGAAACACGTGGGGCATATTGGCAATAAAGCGGCTCTCGACCGTGACGCCGGCGCCGGCAAGGCGCTGCGCCATCCGCCTGGCATCATCAAGGAGCAACTCGCGGGTGCCGGCAAGCAGCAGCACAGGCGGCAAACCATCAAGCTTGCCATGGAGCGGGCTCACTCTGGGATCCATGGGATTGGCGCCCCGTAAATAAGCGCCGCGAAGCCGCAGCAGCGACTCTACGGTGAAGAAGGGATCGTCGGCCTCAAGCAGTTGCTCGCTGTCACCTGTGATGGCCAAATCCAGCGCGGGGCTTAGCAGCACTGCCGCTTGCCCTGTGTTAAGCCCACGTTTTTTGGCTTCAAGCAGCAGCGCCATGGCAAGATTACCGCCGGCGCTGTCGCCCATCACCACAAAAGGCCCCTGCCAGCGCGCGAGAAACTGCCCGAACGCTTCGAGCACATCCTCAAAGGGCGCCGGGAACGGATGCTCAGGGGCGAGGCGATAATCGGGCACAAAGGCTTCAGCATCAAGCTCGCGGCACAAGGCGGCAATAAAGCGGGCATGGGCGTGGGGCGTTTTAAAGCAAAAACCGCCGCCGCGCACGTAAAACAGCGCCAGTGGCGCGCGCCTTTTTGCCTCAGGCGCTGACGCTTGCTCAGCTTCAGGAATTAGAGCGGGCGCTTCTGCCTGTGATAGCGAATTTTCATCGTTTAAGCGATAGTGCAGCAGCTTGCTGTGGGTCAGCGGAATTTCATCAACGGCCAGCGCTTTTGGCCAGGCAAGATAGCGGCAATCCAGGGCAAGCAGGCGCAGGCGAATGTCGGCAAGCGATAACCTCACTCCCTGGGCATTAATGCTGGGTCTGGCAACCAGCGACAGTATGCTGTTCAACACCTTTGCCTGCCAGCTTGCCATTTTGCCCCCTAGAACAAATCGATTTTGCGGTAATTCTGCGCCTTGAGCCGCAGCATCTCCTGCTCGTTCAGGCCGTAATAACGAAACAGCAGCCGCGCCTCCTGGGGCTCAAGCAGCTTGGACTCATCGAGCGTCATGGCGGTGGCAAAGCCGCTGGCCTTGGCCTGAATTTGCACATCCAGCGGCAAATCGGCCACCGTCAGCGACTGCTCCAGGGTTTTGATCACTGTGACCATGTCATGGTTTTCAAAGTCGAGCCGGGCGGGAATCTCCCACGCCAGATGGCCGCCGTGGCGCACCACTTCATCCAGCACCTTCTCGGCCGGAAACTCAGTCGCCATCACCGCATCGTACAGCTCTTTGTCACGGCTGGCACTCGCTTCCCTGAGCCAGTTACCCCAGTTTTTTTCGTAAGCCGCGGCGGCGGTACCAAGCACCATGGTGACCCCGAATTGCTGCAGCAGCGCACAGATAAATGCCAGAGTTTCGTTGCGGCCGTGCAATTTTGCCAGCGCCTTGGCGGCGGTGGCGCAGGTCAGGGCATATTGCCACAGCTTGCGGTTGATCCACAGCAAGCAGGAATGACCGGAGGGCAGCCAGTTGCGCATGCTGTAGTAAGGGATAAGCTGGCGCAGGTTTTCAACGCCGATAAAATTCAGCACCAGCTTGATGTCGGTCACCTGCACATCGGCGCGCTGTGGATGGCGCTGACGAAAGGCGGTACTGTTGACCACATTGGTCAGATCCCGCGACAGCCAGCCAACGCCGGTCATCAGCAGCCTGAGGCGCGCCATGTCGGGGCTTTCGCGGCACAGCTGCTCAAACAGGGCAAGCTGAGTGGCAGTGAGGCTGGAGCGCTGCACCAGGCGGTCAAAGTCCGCCAGGGTTTGCTGGATTTCAGCGACTATGGTGCTGGTCAGCTGCGCCGATACCGCCAGATAGACATCGCGCGCCTTTTGCTGCTTTTCTATCCGTTCGAACACGGCCGCCCGCTCTATGTCCAGTTTAAAGGCCACAGATTCGAGATCCTGATCCAGCTCGTCCTGAACCCGGGACGCTTTTTGTTTACCGACAATCAGTTGCCGGTACAAACGCCGCTCAAGCTCAAGCACACTGCCGGGCTTTACGCCACCCGAAGCACCCGTTACCACCCGCTGTTCTCTCCAAAGCCGTTATTGCACACGTCCATTATCTCTTTATTTAGCACAAATGACTCCCTTGCCCAGACTGAATTTTTGCCAACAGACTGACAAATCGCCAAAATTTACAAAAAAATACAGGGCCGGATGGCCCTGTATTTAACGGCTTGATTTAAGGTTACTTGAGCTCGGCTTCAAACAGCTTATAAATGCGGCGATACTCATCGAGCCAGCTTGATGGCTCGCGGAAACCATGGGGCTCGACCGGATAAATGGCGGTTTCGAACATCGGCTTCTCAAGCTCAATCAGGCGCTGCACCAGACGCACACTGTCCTGGAAGAACACGTTGTCATCGAGTACACCGCTCATGATAAGCAACGGCTTGTTGAGACCCTGGGCGTGTTCAATCGGCGAACTGCGCTCAAAGGCAATCGGGTCCACATCCGGGGTATTGAGGATGTTAGAGGTATAAGGCGCGTTGTAATGGGCCCAGTCGGTCACAGGACGCAACGCCGCACCGGCCTGGAACAGCTCAGGCTCGCGGAACAGCGCCATAAAGGTAAGGAAGCCACCGTAGGAGCCGCCATAGGTACCAACCCGCTTGTCATCGACCTTGGCATTTTTCACCATCCAGGCCACGCCGTCTTTAAGGTCTTCCACTTCAGGATGGCCCATCTGGCGGTAAATGGCGGTGCGCCAGTCACGGCCGTAACCTTTCGAGCCGCGAAAATCCATGTCCATCACCACATAACCTTGCTGGGCCAGCAGGTTGTGGAACATAAACTCACGGAAATAATTGGAAAAACCAAAGTGGGCGTTTTGCAGGTAACCGGCACCATGGTTGAAAATGACCGCCGGATACTTGTCAGCCTTGCTGGCATCGAATCCCTCAGGCAGGTATACCCGCGCATACACCACACCGGCGCCATGATTTGACGGCACGGCCACCACTTCCGGCGTCTGCCATGGGTAGCTGGCAAAAGCAGATGAGGTATAATGGGTCAAACGCTCAAGCTTGCCGCCGATATGCTGCACATAGACTTCATCTGGCTGGGTGCGGGTGGAGGCGAGCAGCAACAACTTGCTCTCATCCGGACTTAAGCGGTAATCGAGCACACCCTGCCACTGGGTCAGCTGCTCATCTTTACCGTCAGCAAGGGATACCCGATACACGTTGTACATGCCCGGATGGTCTTTGTTGGCCTTGTAGTAGATGTACTTGCCATCGCTGCTCACGGTCAGATCGCTGACCACAAACTTGCCCTGGGTCAGTGCCTTGGCGGCCTTACCCGGTGTTTTGATATAAAGCTGCGAGAAACCGGTTTCTTCCGACAGGAAATAGAAACGGCCATCCTTAAGCCAGCCAAACTGGTTGTAATCGTAGTTAACCCAGGCCTCGTCGTGCAGACGATGCTCTGTGGTCATTTTGCCGGACTCAGGGTCGACTGCGGCTATCCAGCGGTCTTTGTTGTCCACCGCTTCGAGCATCACCAGCAGCTTGCCGTCCTCGCTCCACTGAATAGCGCTCTGGCTCCAGCCCCAGTCCTGCATCAACTGCACTTTGCGGGGCGATTTTTCACTCTTGTAAGTTTCGCCGCGTGCCTTGGCGTTTTCGGCTTTCACCTTGGCCAGCACGTCTTCATCAAACCCGCTCAGGCCTTCGATGCTGATGTCATGCTGCTGGCGGTCTTTAAGGTCAATCAGCACCAGACGCTCGCCCGGCGGATTATCTTCGGCAACCCGGGCGCGCACAGGCACAGGGTCAACGTAGCCGTCTTTGCCAAGGTAGTTGGGCATGATGTCGTGCTCGCTGCGGCCCTGATAGTTTTTATCCTGCAGGCTCAGCAGCAAATAACGGCCATCCGCGGACAGCGACAGCTCGTTGACGACCTCGGCGTCGCCCAGATACCAGGGCTCGGCACTGATAGTACTGTCGGCTTTGCCAAGCTCAGTTTTAAAGCTTTCACGGGCCTTGGCCTTGTCGTGCTGGGCGGCCACAAATTGGATCAGGCGGGCATTTTGCTTGGCAAGGTACGAGCTTGGTGCCTGCACGCCCTGGGGCGCTTTTGTCATACGGATATCGGCCAGCTGCTCGACCATGCCGTCGGCATGCAGACGAAACACCGAATTGCCCTGCCAGAATGCCAGATCGCCGTTACTCAGGAAGCGCACGCCATCGACCGCAGTGTTGGTGCGGGTCATCTGACGGGTTTCACCACTGGCAAGGTATTTAACAAACAGGTTGCCCTGATAGATAAACGCCTTACGCTGTCCGCTCTGGTCTAACACGCCCTCGGCCGACGCATCGCTGAGCTTGTCGAGCGCTACTTCGCTCGCTTCACCATTCAGCGGCTGCACGTACAGGGTTTTCAGCGCATCGCCACTTGGCTGACGCTGAAAATACACGCTTTTGCCATCATCACTCCAATAGGGATTGGTGGCAAACACGCCCATCCAGTCCGGATTGGCCATGATTTGCTTCATGGTCAGTTTTTCACCGGCAACCACAGGCGCAGCAAGGGTCACTTGTGTGGTAACAGGTGCGGCGCTTGGCTGGGTTTGGGCGACAGGCGTGTTGGCACTGCAACCGGCAAGGATGGCGAGCGCAAGGGCGCTCACGGCAAAGGGGCGGATAACGGGGCTCATGATGCTTCCTTTGATTTTTATCTGGTTATTTTTTATTTGGTTATTTTTATTTGGTTATTCTTATTTGGTCATTGTGATCTGGCTACTTTGTATCGGGTTATTGTGTCAGATAGCGCTAACTGACGCTGTTAACCGGCAACTGGGGTATCAGACTTGCTCTTCTGGACATTTCAGGCGAAACACATCTCCGGCAAAACTCGTCTCAGGTGAAACTCGTCTCAAGCGAAACAAGCCGTGGATAAAATTTTAACGGCGATTTATATCACATTTGTGTGGGCAACGCCGAATAGCGGCTGGGCGGATGGCGGGAAAACTTGTAACAGAACGTCAAAGCCACGGCTACACGCGGCCACAGCGCCACGCTTTAGTGCAACGCATTAGCGCCGCGCATTAGTGCAATGCATTAGCGACTGGCTTTTGAATGCCCGGCTTGTGAATGTGGCATTTACGCGAGTTAAACGTGAGCCTTAAGAAAGTTCGCGAGCAGCTCATGGCCCTGGGCGGTGAGAATAGACTCGGGGTGAAACTGCACGCCAAAGAGCGGCAACTCGCCATGGCTTAGCGCCATGATTTCACGGCCATGCTGCGGGTCATCGAACCAGGCATCAAGCTCAAATCCAGCCGGCACCGACTCGACCAGCAGCGAATGATAGCGGGTCACCCGCAGCGGATTATTGAGTCCGGCAAACAGGCGCTGATCGTTATGTTGAATATCGCTGGTTTTACCATGCATCACCCGTGCAGCCCGCACCACCCTGGCGCCATAAACCTGCGCCATCGCCTGATGCCCAAGGCATACGCCCAAAATCGGCAGTTTGCCTGCAAAGTGCTCAATGGCAGCAAGAGAAATACCGGCATCATCCGGAGTACAGGGGCCGGGGGAAATCACCAATCGCTCGGGGGCGAGTCTGGCAATCTCGTCGAGGCTTATCTCGTCATTACGGCGAACCAACACCTCTTCCCCCAGCTGCTGAAAATACTGCACCAGGTTAAAAGTAAAAGAGTCGTAGTTGTCTATCATCAGCAACATGGTTGCAAATGCCCGCCGTAAAACCCAACCAGAATTGGCCGCGAATGCTAGCACACTGAGGCGACGGGATCATCCGGATTGCCGAAGTTTGTCTATCATTAACACACCGGCCCGCCCGAAAAAAACCAACAAGCAATGAGTAACTGGAAACACCGACTGGTGCAATCCATCACCTTGGGAAGCCAGTTTTGCACCAGTAAGACACAGGAGCGCAAGCTCATTCAGACCAATATTGCCGTCTATATCGCCATGGTCACTATCTTGGTGTTTGATATAGGTTTTGCCATTTCCGGCAATGTCGGCCTCATCTATTCCGGTCTGGTGCAAACACCCTACTGGTTGCTGCTGCCGGTCACGCTGCTGTTGAATAAACGCGGGCGAAGACTCGAGGCCGTGCTGTGGCTTTTTACCCTGGTTATTCTCGATGCGTTAACTGCACTGGTATTGGCTCAGGGCGTAAGCATAGGTTTACACTACTATTTCGTCCTCTTCGCCATCATGCCGGCATCCTTTATCGATCAGCGCCACTGGTTGTTTGTCATCGTCTTGTTTGTGATTAATTTTTCGCTGTTTGCCTACTTTGAGATTTACGGCTGGCAGCCCCATCCGGCAGTGCTTGAGGTGCCAGAAGGCACACTGCATTTACTCAGGATTATGATGATTGCCTCCTGCGTCGCGACTGTGCTTTTGGTCGTGCTGTGTAATGAGTACTATGCCAGTGAGAACGAGCGTCAGTTACAACAGCTTGCCGATACCGATGCCCTGACCGGCCTGCCGAACCGCCGCGCATTTATGCAGCGCCTTGAGCGCACTATTCTGGAAAATCGGCCTTTTAGCCTGCTGCTGATTGATTTGGACCATTTCAAACGCATCAACGACAGCCATGGACATCTGGTGGGCGATCAGGCATTGAGGTTTGTCGCAAGCGAAATGAGCAAGCGTATCGGCGGCAACGACTTTATCGGCCGTGTCGGCGGTGAAGAGTTTGCAGTGGTCATGTTAAGCCCCGCGCCGGGCGACAGCGTTATTCGCGCCGAAGAACTGTGCCGCCACATCGCCATGACGCGCTGCAACCTCGGCCAACTGTCGCTGACCATCACGATTTCTGTCGGTCTGTGTCAGGTACACCCACCGGCAAAACTGGTCAATGTCATGACCCTTGCTGACGCAGCCCTTTACGAGGCCAAAAATAACGGCCGCAACCGCCTCGAAGTCACCCAATCGCTGCGGGAGATTCAGTCCGACCCTGGCAACTATGACGAAGACAGCAAACCTCGCGGCCACAGCTAGTGAAAAAGCATAAAATGAGGCGAGAGCCCGGATGGGCGAAGCCGAGCCAGCCCAAACAAAACTAGCCCTGCCAAGTCAAATTGGAAGCAGGCTTTTAAAACCTGTCGCAGCAGAAATGAAAAAACCAGCACGTGGCTGGTTTTCAGGTTTGCTCAGAAGCGGGCGTCGAGATGAGATTATTTCACCACTGTCAGATGGCCACGGCGCTTGGGCGTCGTTTCCACCTTGGCAGCCGGAGTCGTATCGACCAGCTCAAACTCATCCGCATCAGGTTCGCTGTCAGCGGCAAAAAAGAGTTCGTCTTCGCCTTCTTCGAGCAGGTAAGCATCTTCGGTATCAAACACGGTACCGGCACCGTTTTCGCGGGCATAGATGGCCACAATGGATGCCATTGGCAGCACCACATGGTGCGGCACACCGCCAAAACGGGCATTGAACTCAACCGCGTCGTTACCCAGTTGCAGCTGACCAACAGCAGAGCCGGCGATATTCAGCACAATTTGGCCGTCGCGGACAAACTGCTGCGGCACCAGCGTGCCCTTCACCATCGCGTCCACCACCACATGGGGAGTAAGCTGATTATCCATCAGCCACTCATAGTAGGCGCGCAGCAGGTAAGGACGACTTGGGCTCAGCGGCTTCATTACATACCCATGCGCATTTCGCGCTCGGCTTCGGTCAGTGACGCCTTGAATGACTCGCGCTCGAAAATACGGGTCATGTAGGCTTTGATGTCTTTGGCAACGCCGGTATCCAGATGGATGCCGAGCACAGGCAAACGCCACAGCAGCGGGCCGAGGTAGCAGTCAGCCAGACCGAATTCTTCATTCATGAAGAATGGCATTTCACCAAACAGAGGGGAAATGGCAATCAGGCCTTCACGCAGCTCTTTACGGGCAGCATCGGCACGGTCATTGCGCTTGATACGGTCAACCAGGGTGTACCAGTCGGTGTCGATGCGGTGCATCATCAGACGGCTCTGACCACGGGAAACAGGATAAACCGGCATCAGAGGTGGATGCGGGAAACGCTCATCGAGGTATTCCATGATGATGCGTGATTCATACAACACCAGTTCGCGATCAACCAGGGTAGGTACTGAATTGTATGGGTTCAGTTCCAGCAGATCTTCAGGCATGTCGTTCGGATCGACCTGCAAAACATCAACGGTCACGCCTTTTTCAGCCAGCACGATACGCACCTGATGGCTGTAAAGGTCATCAGCGCCGGAAAACAGAGTCATGATAGAGCGTTTGTTGGCAGCAAGAGCCATTGATACCCTCCAGGATCGAATCAAATAAAATAAACGAGGGGCTAATGCCCCCCGTTTCAATACGCGGATAGAGTATTTTACCCGCTATTGGCTATCAGTGTACATCTTTCCAGTATTCTTTCTTCAGCAGGAAGGCCACGATGAAGAAGATAAACAGGAAGGCAAGTACCCAAACACCCATGGCCTGACGCTCAAGTTTCACTGGTTCAGCAGAGTAAACCAGGAAGCCAGTCAGGTCACGCATGGCCTGATCGTACTCTTCAGCAGTCATTTTGCCGCCGGTCGCAGGGTTCACGCCCTTAACCTTAACAACTTCTTTGCCGTCAACCACTTCGGTTTCAATAACTGGGGTAGCGATACCCTGCAGCTCTTCAAGCACGTGTGGCATACCCACAGATGGGAACACGGTGTTGTTAACGCCGAATGGACGGCTTGGGTCCTTGTAGAAACCCTTGAGGTAAGAGTAAACCCAGTCTTCACCGCGTACACGGGCAACCAGAGTCAAATCCGGTGGTGCAGCACCAAACCACTTGGCAGCGTCTTTCTCTGGGATGGCGTTTTCCATCAGTTCACCCACTTTGGCGCCGGTGACTATGTACTTGCTGCGCATATCATCGATAGACACACCCAGGTCGGTCGCTACACGCTCGTAACGCTGGTACTGCTGGCTGTGACAGCCGGCACAGTAGTGCTGGAACAAATCCAGACCACGAACCAGAGACTCTTTGTCATGCAGATCTACGTTGGCCTGTTCCAGGTGTACCTTGTGACCTGCGGCAGCAAAGCCGAGGGTAGGCACCAGAGCAACCAAAGCAATGAGTAACTTTTTCATTATTTAGTCAACCTCGCTGGAACTGGCTTGGTTTTCTCGTTCTTACTGTACACCCACAGGGCTACGAAGAAGCCGAAGTAAGTGATGGTGAACACCTGAGCGGCAATGGTCAGAGCCGGAGTCGCAGGCACAGCACCGAGGTAACCCAGAATGATGAAAGATACAGCGAACTGACCAATGTTCAGCTTGTGGATGAAGCTTCTGTAACGAACAGACTTCACCTTACAGCGATCCAGCCATGGCAGGATGAACAGTACGGCAATCGACAGACCCATCATGATCACACCGCCGAGCTTGTGCGGTACCGCACGCAGGATGGCGTAGAATGGGGTGAAGTACCATACAGGCGCAATGTGCTCTGGGGTCTTCATTGGGTTAGCGGCCTCGAAGTTTGGCTTCTCGAGGAAGTAACCACCGCCCTCAGGCATAAAGAACAGCACGTAGCAGAACAGGATCAGGAAGCCCGCCACACCTACAATGTCTTTCACAGTGTAGTAAGGGTGGAATGGGATACCGTCAACCGGCCAGCCGTTTTCGTCTTTGTTCTTCTTGATCTCGATACCGTCAGGGTTGTTAGAACCCACTTCGTGCAGCGCAATCAGGTGCAGGAACACCAGCACAACCAGAACCAGCGGCAGCGCAATCACGTGCAGGGCGAAGAAGCGGTTCAGGGTAGCACCCGATACCACGTAGTCACCACGGATCCACAGGGTCAGATCATCACCGATAACAGGGATGGCACCGAACAGAGAGATAATTACCTGCGCACCCCAGTATGACATCTGCCCCCATGGCAGCAGGTAGCCCATGAAGGCTTCGGCCATCAGCACGAGGAAGATCAGCATACCGAACAGCCACAGCAGTTCACGTGGTTTCTGGTATGAACCGTAGATAAGACCACGGAACATGTGCAGGTAAATCACCACGAAGAAGGCCGAAGCGCCGGTGGAGTGCATATAACGCAGCAGCCAGCCATACTCCACATCACGCATGATGTATTCGATGGAGGCAAAGGCGCCTTCTGCGGTAGGTACGTAGTTCATGGTCAGCCAGATACCAGTGAGGATCTGGTTTACCAGCACGAGCAGTGCCAGAGAACCGAAGAAGTACCAGAAGTTGAAGTTTTTGGGAGTCGCGTACTGACCCACGTGACGGTTATAAGTAGCCGTCATCGGGATACGTGCGTCGATCCAATCGATAATGTTTTTAACCATTATGCAGTCTCCCCGTCGACACCGATGATCACGTTCACATCATCAAGATACTTGTGCGGTGGGATCACCAGGTTCAGTGGCGCAGGAACGCCCTGGAACACGCGGCCAGCCATGTCGAACTTGGAGCCGTGGCAAGGACAGAAGAAACCGGAGTTAACACCAACTACCTGCTCAGCAAAAGAGTCTGGCAAATAGGTGGGTGAACAACCGAGGTGAGTACAGATACCAACGGCGATAAAGTACTCTGGCTTGATAGAACGTACGCCGTTTTTGGCATACTCTGGCTGCTGTAGTTCATCAGAAGCCGGATCACGCAGCTGACCGTCGAGACCAGAAAGTTGCTTAAGCACTTCCTCGGTGCGGCGTACAACCCAAACGGGTTTACCGCGCCACTCTACACGGATCAACTGGCCTGGTTCCAGCTTACTGATATTTACTTCTACCGGCGCACCTGCAGCTTTGGCCTTGGCGCTTGGATTCCATGACTTAATGAAAGGAACCGCTACAGCGACGGCACCTGCACCACCAATAACGGCGGTTGCGGCTGTCAGGAATCTGCGACGTCCGGTATCGACTGGCGCATTGCTCATCCACATATCTCCCAGCGGGGTTGGAATTTTTGTTTTTTCAAAACCTTACCTCAATCCAAAAGGCATTAAGGCAAAATCGTAGTTTGAGGCGGGGCTCATTATAGCCAAAAAGCAGATACAGATCATAGTTAAATGACACATCTAAGTTGTGGAGATTGTGTTTTTTTGAGGGCCCCAATCGAGTTAAACGGTAGAACTCAGGACTTATCAGCGACAATCCCAATTTAAACTGTGTATTGGCTATTGCTAAACAAATGTAATCGCGAAAAATTATCCAAAAAAAAGCCCAACCTGAGAGGTTGGGCTTTTTATTCGCATCAGCGCCTTATTTTGGCTCAGATTGCTTCATGTAGCGGAAAAACTCACTGCTTGGCTCAAGTACCATCACGTTGCCACTGCCGGCAAAGCTGGCACGGTAGGCATCGAGACTACGCACAAAGGCATAAAACTCAGGGTCTTTCTTGTACGCATCGGCGTAAATCTTGGCTGCGACCGCATCGCCTTCACCGCGAACAACCTGCGCGTTACGCTGGGCGCTCGACAAACGAACTACTACGTTGGCATCGGCAGTTGCACGGATTTTCTCCGCTTCTTCGCGGCCCTGGGCACGGTGCTCTTTCGCCACAGCCTGACGCTCGGCGCGCATACGCTGGAAAATTGAGGAGCTGACGTTGGTTGGCAGGTTAATCTGCTTCACCCGCACGTCCACCACTTCAATACCCAGGTCTTCAGCGCTCTTGCGCACATTGATAAGGGCATTGCGCTGCAGTTCGTCACGGCTGGAGCTTTCTTTGTCCTGCACTTCACCAACGCGCACACCTGACACGATTTCCTTGATGGTACGCTGACCAAACTCGGTACGCAGGTCACTGTTTATCTTGCGCTGCAGCAGGGCTTCGGCATTGGACTTAATACCACCATTGGTAGACAGGTAGTACTTTTCAAAGTCCTTGATACGCCACTTCACGTAAGAGTCGACCATCAGGTCTTTCTTCTCGGAAGTCACGAAGCGGTCGGCGGCGCCATCAAGGGTTTGCACCCGCGCATCCAGATAACGCACTGTGTCGATAAAGGGCACTTTGACGTGCAGGCCAGGTTCAAACACCTTGGTTTTTTCCACGCCATCCACGTTAACGCGCACTATGTCATTAAAGCGTGACACGATTGCCCGCTCGCCTTCGCTCACCACCAGCAGTGAGGAGCTCAGCACTGCCAGCACAACCGCCAGCACAACCAGAATCAAACGGCTCATGAATTACTCCCTCCCTTCACGGACACGATCTTCACGTGAAGGACGACCGCTGACCGGCACGCCGGCAGCGCGATTGTTAGTGCTGCTGTCGACCTGAGGCTGGCTGGAAATGCCGTTTTCTTCCGGCTCCGCCACACTCACAGACGGGGTGATCATCTTATCCAGCGGCAGATACATCAGGTTGCCATTGTTTTTGGCATCAATCAGCACCTTGTTATTGCCGGAAAGCACCTGCTCCATGGTCTCGATATAGAGACGCTGACGGGTAACCTCTGGGGCCGCCTTGTACTCAGGCAACAGCTTTTCAAAGCGTGCCACGGCACCCTGAGCCTGCTGAACCACCTGCTCTTTGTAAGCACGGGCATCTTCGGCGATACGCTGCTCCTGACCACGGGCACGAGGCTCAACTTCACGCTGATAGGCTTCGGCTTCACGGATAAAGCGCTGCTCGTCTTCCTGAGCGGCAATGGCGTCATCGAAGGCGTCTTTCACTTCTTCCGGCGGACGAGCCGGCAGGAAGTTCACGTCGACTATGGTTAAGCCGAGTTTATAAGGCTCAATAATGCGCTCAAGCTCTGCCCAGGTGTCGGTACGGATTTTGTCACGGCCTGTGGTGAGGATGTCATCCATGCGGGAGTGACCCACCACGTAGCGCAGGGCGCTGTCGGTGGCTTCACGCAGAGACGAATTGGCATCCACGGCACTGAACATGTATTGGTAGGCGTCGGTCACCTTGTACTGCACCGCAAGCTCCACCTGAACCACGTTCTCGTCCGAAGTCAGAATGCTGCCCGAGGCCTGAATGGCACGGAAGGTTTCCACGTCAACCGGAAAGACTTCATCGATAAAATTGGCCTTCCAGCGCAAACCGGGGCCCACTTCACCAATGTACTCACCAAAACGCAAATGCACGCCGCGCTCCGCGGTTTTGATGGTATAAAAACCAGACAGGAACCACACAGCTACGCCGAGTGCGAGGATAATACCCAGACCGCCGAAACCGACGCCGTTACCCTTGCCGCCGAAGCGTTTGGAAATATTGCGAAAGACTTCGTCCAGATCCGGCGGCCCCTTGTCGTTACCGCCTTTGTTTCCCCAAGGGTCCTGACCCTTGTTACCGGGCTCGTTCCAAGCCATTTAATACTCCATAAGTGGATGATATTAATAGTTAACAAACTACCCTATCAGTCGCTGTATCGACAATAAAGGTTTCCAACTCACCTTGACTCTGTTTAGCCAGCCGGCACCAGTCGGCATCCGGCAAACGAACAGACAAGATACAGTTCCCCAGATCGTCATACTCTTTCTGCTGTATCGCATCCAGTCGGTAAAACTGGCCAAGATAATGCCCGGCGTTTGCCGGGATTTTCAGGGTCAGCTCGGCAATCTTACTGCCCACCAACTCCTGAATGGCCTGACGCAGCAAATCCAGTCCAAGGCTTTGCTGCGCAGACAACCACACCCGGAATGGCTTTCCGGTTTCATCTCTGTCGATTGACGGGCTTACCCCTTCAACCAAATCGATTTTGTTACACACAATCAGCTGCGGAATTTCATCGGCTTCGATTTCGGCCAGCACCGCCTGCACCTGCTCCACGTTGTCACGCATTTTTTCATCTGCGCAATCAATAACATGAAGCAAGAGATCCGCTTCACGGGTCTCTTGAAGTGTGGCTTTGAATGCCGCAACCAAATCGTGTGGAAGATGGCGGATAAACCCAACGGTATCCGCAAGAATGGCCGCGCCATCAGCCAGCGCAAGCTTGCGAAGGGTCGGATCCAACGTTGCAAACAGCTGATCGGCCGCATAGACCTCGGCGCTGGTCAACGAATTGAACAGGGTCGACTTTCCGGCGTTGGTGTAGCCCACCAAAGACACGGTCGGCATATCGCTTCGCTGTCTGGCTCGGCGACTCTGCTCACGCTGTTTGTCCACCTTTTCCAGACGACCGTTAATCGTCTTGATCCGGCCGCGCAGCAAGCGTCGGTCGGTTTCGAGCTGAGTTTCACCGGGCCCACGCATACCGATACCGCCTTTCTGGCGCTCGAGGTGGGTCCAGCCCCGCACGAGGCGAGTCGACATGTGGCGCAATTGCGCTAGCTCCACCTGCAACTTACCTTCGTGTGTCCGGGCCCGCTGAGCGAAAATATCCAGGATCAGTGCAGTACGGTCGAGTACCCGACAACGGCACAACTGCTCCAGATTTCGCTCCTGAGCCGGACTCAGGGCATGGTTGAAAATCACCACTTTAGCCTCGGTCATGGCCACCAATGCAGCCAATTCCTCCGCTTTGCCGGATCCCACAAAATACTTGCGATCCGGCGCTCGGCGGCTTCCTGTGATTACACCAACAGAACGGGCACCGGCCGACTCCACCAACAACTGCAACTCGGCGAGATCTTCCCGACTGCCTTCGTCGGTAAAATCGATATGGACAAGAACCGCAGTTTCTCCCGCCTCATAACGATCAAACAAGAAGCAAACCTCTCAAAATAGGATTAACCGGAATTACTGGTCGCCGGCTACATCATCCTGCTGTGGATTGTAGCCGCTGCCACCCTGGTGGCTGCCCACGTTAAACGGACGGGATGGCACTACGGTCGAAATGGCATGCTTGTACACCATCTGGCTGACAGTGTTTTTCAGCAGGATCACGAACTGGTCGAAAGACTCAACCTGGCCCTGAAGCTTGATGCCGTTAACCAAATAGATTGAAACTGGAACACGCTCACGGCGCAGTGCGTTCAGAAATGGGTCTTGTAAAGATTGCCCCTTTGCCATTTGTTATTTCCTTTTTAAATTATAAAATTCCAATACAAACGTTTTTTGTTTGAATTGAGTAGTATACAGCAAAAGCAGATTCACTTCCGGGATTGCTGTACAAGTTTCTCCAAATTCCCTGCTTCGCCGCTTATAAGCCACTGCAAATCAGCCCAACCCCGCAACCATGTTAATTGACGCTTTGCCAATTGCCTAGTAGCGGCCACAGCTTTTTCGACCATAGTATCATGGTCATATTCGCCCTCCAGATACTGCCATACCTGTCGGTAACCTACGCATCGCATTGACGGCAGTTCAAGGTGCAAGTCTCCCCGACCTTTTAACCTTGCCACTTCATCAACAAATCCCTGCGCAAGCATGGCTTGGAAACGCTGCCCAATAAGCGCATGCAGCGTTTTCCGCTCCGCCGGTGCAATGGCGAACTGCACCATACGGTAGGGCAAGGCATCCGCCTTGACCTGAGTTAATTCGGTCAGCGTTTTGCCGCTGATCCGGTACACCTCAAGCGCCCGCGATAACCGCTGCGGATCGTTTGGGTGGATTCTGGCGGCCGACACCGGATCGACAGCCTTAAGTTCATCGTGCATTGCCTGCCAGCCCCTGGCCTCAACCTCGGCGGCAATGGCAGCCCTGACTGACTCGTCGGCACTGGGCAGCGGCGACAGCCCATCTAGCAGCGTCTTGAAGTACATCATGGTGCCGCCAACCAGCAGCGGCGTTTTACCGCGGGAGAGAATATCTTCAATCTCCCGCACTGCATCGGCACGAAAATCCGCCGCCGAGTAGCTTTCCAGCGGATCGAGAATATCGATAAGCCGGTGCGGCGCCAGCGCAAGTTCCTCGGCCGTGGGCTTGGCGGTGCCTATATCCATGCCGCGATAAATAAGCGCGGAATCAACCGAGATAATTTCGCAGTTGTGCTTTTGTGCAAGCTCAAGCGCCAGCGCGGTTTTGCCGGACGCAGTCGGCCCCATCAAAAACAGCACTGTAGGCAGCGCTGCGACGTCAGTGTTTGTGTTCATTAAGCCATGTCTGCCAGGGCAATTCCCGGCCGCCTGTTAAAATCGAGTCTCTCACGTCGCTTGCAAGCAGCTGAATACGCTGCCAAAGCTTGGGTGCGGCCTCAAATGCCGGACTGTGAGCCGCAAGCCAGGCGCTGAGCGCCTCATCAGCCGGCTCTTCGAGCTTTATCCACTCGAGGAACTCCGGGATCACGCTGGCAAGCTGACTGTCCCTCAGATATGGGGGCACTTTTTTGATTATCAACTGCTGATAGCGAATTGCCAGCTCAAGCCCAAGCCGTCGAAGCAAGGTATCACGCTCAGAGAGTATCTGTGCCCAATCCGGATCGGCGGCAACCGATACCGGCATCAATAACGGCTGACCCACAAGCCCCGTCGGTAAGCTTTGCTTGATATCATAAGTCAGCACCGATCGGGCAGCCTCATCAAGGGCGAGCAATCTAAGTTCAGTGCCTTCGCAAAACACCCAGTAGCGGCCATCAAGCAGCGGCGGCATCGGGGTAATAGAACCCGTGTAAGTCGTATCAGCCTGAGTGCGCGCGGCCTGCGGCGTGCGCAAAAGCTCAGCGTAACTTTGCGCTGCGCTGTGAAGTTGCGCCGCGCCCTTTAAATTGCCACCAAGCTCTTCGCGCACATAGCGCCCGCCCTGAGAGCTGCCAGCGCTGTAGGAATTGCCAGCGCCTTGGCCGCTGCGGGCGCCGCCATAACTGCCCTGCCCCGCACCTGTATATCCCGGCGCTGCGCTGCCAACGCCTTTGTTATCAAAGTCTGCGAAGCCTGAGCCACTATGCGTTAGAGACGCCGCCAAACCCGAGCGCTGAGCATCATCGCTGCTGCGGGACGAAAGCGTAAAAGCAACATCAGTAGTCGCTCCCTTCACAGCCAACACGTCGTCATCGACGCTGCTGACCAGCTTATCGGCAGTGCCCAGTTCAGACTGAAGCGTCGACTGGCTCGGGGGCTGAAGCGCAGACTGAATTGGCAGCGCCTGAATCTGCGAAAGCGCCGACTGCAACACCTGCAAAATAAAATCGTGTACGTAACGGGCCTGATGAAAACGCACTTCATGTTTGGCCGGATGCACGTTGACATCCACCTGATGCGGGTCGAGGCTGAACATCAGCACGTAGCCAGGCTGCTCAACACTCGCAAACTGCGCAAACGCCTGACGCACGGCATGATTAACCAGCCGGTCGCGTACCAGGCGGCCATTGACATAAAAATAGTTGCAATCGACGGATTCACCGAGCGAGGGCGACTGCAAATAGCCGCCAAGATGCATACCATCATGCTGACAATCGACCTTAACGGCGCTGTCGGCAAAGCCGCGACCTGCGACCTGCGCAAGGCGCTGCAGATATTGGCTGTCGGTGGTGGCCGGACGGAACTGGCGCACGATTTTATCGTTATGACTCAGGGTAAAATGCACGTCAGAGCGTACCAGAGCGATCCGCTTAAGCCACTCATCAATATGGGTGAATTCTGTCTTGTCGCTCTTTAAAAAACGCCGTCTGGCCGGGGTGTTGAAAAAAAGATCGCTCACCTCAATGCTGGTGCCTACCGGATGCGCCGCCGGCATCAGTTTAAGCGCCACTTCCGAGCCTTCGGCGTGGGCCTGCCAGGCCTCGGATTGATCTGCGGTGCGGGAGGTCAGTGTCAGACGCGACACCGAGCTGATACTCGCGAGCGCCTCACCACGAAAGCCAAAACTTAAAATGCCTTCCAAATCATCGAGGGTTTGCACCTTGGAGGTGGCGTGACGCGCCAGCGCCAGAGTGAGTTCATCCCTCGGGATACCCGCGCCATTGTCGCGGATACGGATAAGCTTGCTGCCGCCCTTGTCGATATCGATATCAACGCGGCTCGCGCCGGCATCGAGACTGTTTTCGACCAGTTCTTTGACCACAGAGGCAGGACGTTCAACCACTTCTCCCGCTGCAATCTGGTTCGCCAGCTGTGGCGGCAGTATCTGAATCGCCATCGGCTCAGCCCTGGGGGATCACAAGCTGCTGCCCAATCCGCACCGTATCAGACTTAAGATTATTGGCCTGACGGATACTGGACATGGACACGCCATAGCGGGCGGCGATGCCGGACAAGGATTCACCGCGCTGCACCAGATGCTTACTGCTGCTCGCTTTACTCTTGCTGCGGCTTGCCAGCATGGAATCACCTGGCGGATTGGCCTCAAAATAGCGCATTACGCCGGAGTGAATCGCCTTGGCGAGCTTCTCCTGATGGGCGCTGTTTCTCAGCAGTTTTTCTTCGGCCGGGTTAGATATAAAGCCGGTTTCCACCAGAATCGATGGGATATCTGGGGATTTAAGCACCGCCAGACTCGCCATTTCGGGGCGATTTTTATGAAGCTCAGTAACCCGGCCAAGGTCGCGCAGAATATCGTTGGCGACACTGTGACTGATGGCCATGGAGCGGTCCATCGACATGTCGAGTAAGGTCATTGCCAGATACTGCTCGTCGTCGGCGTTTTGAATAATTTCACCGGCGCCGCCAAGCAGCTCCGAGTGCTTTTCTTTTTGCTCAAGCCAGCGACCGATTTCACTGTTGGCGCGGCGCATCGACAGCACCCACACTGACGCGCCCTTGGGATTGGGCGAGGTAAAGGCGTCAGCATGAATCGACACCAGCAAATCGGCGCGATGCTTTCGGGCCAAATCCGAGCGGCGGTTAAGGTTAACAAAGTAGTCGCCGGTGCGGGTCATCACGGCTTTCATGCCGGGTGTGGCGTCGATTTTCGCCTGAACCCGTTTGGCAATTTCCAGCGCAATTTTCTTTTCATACAGTCCGGTCGGGCCAATGGAGCCCGGGTCATCGCCGCCGTGGCCGGCATCGATGGCGACAACGATATCGCGCAGCGACTGAGGAGCCGACGCAGTGACATTACGGCTTGGGGCGGTTTTCTCTTCCAAATCCACCACCAAACGGTTGCCATAAGGCGCGGTGGGCGGCAGCGAAAACAGATTTGCATTCACCGGGCGGTTTAAATCAATCACCACCCGCAGCATGCCCTTTGACGGCGCCTTGCTGAAACGCAACTTTTTGACCAGCTTGGAGTTGTTGGCCACCTTTTCCAGCGCGAGTTTACTTTGAGTGTCGGCCAGATCCACCACCAGACGGTCGGGCGATGGCAAAATAGAATGGCTGTAACTTGGCTTGGCCGCCAAATCGAACACCAGACGGGTAGATTCAGGCGCGGCCCAAATCCGCACCCCTTCAAGTTTGTTGGCCGCACTGGCGCCAAAAGCAAACACCAGCGCCATGATGGCAAAGAGTCTTATTGTATTTGTTTTCATTGGCTCAAATGTTCAATCACTGCCTGACCGGCGGCGCTGCCGGCATGGACATTCAGCTCTCGCCCGTTACCGCTGTAGGCAAGGTGCAGGTGCAGATCCGCTGGCGGCAACAAGCCTTCGCCGCGATCCGGCCACTCAACGATACACAGGCTGTTTTCGGAAAAATAATCGCGAATGCCCATAAACTCCAGCTCTTCCGGATCGGACAGGCGATAAAGATCAAAATGATAAACTTCGACCCCGGGCAGCTCATAAGGTTCCACCAGGGTATAGGTTGGACTTTTAACGGCGCCCTGATGACCGAGCGCCTGAATCAGGCCACGGCTTAAGGTCGTTTTGCCGGCGCCCAAATCGCCGGTGAGATACAAGGTCAGAGGTGGACGGGCTACCTTGGCCAGCTTCTGACCAATTTCGACTGTGACCGCTTCATTTTCAAGGTAAAACTTAACGTCTTGCATCCTGGCTCTACACTAAAAAGCAAAAGTGCCGGCACCGCTGGCCGGCACTGGCTTATTCTATGTCGCCTAGATTAAATCACTATTGACCAATTGGCGAATAAAAGGCATCAGATCGCTGGCCAGCATGCCACGCTCGCCGCTCTTTGCCGCAAGGTCGGCCGCTTCGCCATGAACCACGACACCGGCAACGGTTGCTGTCATGGTATCCAGCCCCTGCGCCATCAGGGCGGCGATTATACCAGATAACACGTCGCCGCACCCACCGCTGGCAAGACCGGGATTACCCACAGGTGCCACCACCAGAGATTCGCCATCATAAATAAGAGTGCCCGCGCCTTTAAGCAGCACTACACCGCCATAAAGGTCATGAAGCCTGCGCACCGCATCAAAACGGTCAGCTTCAATGTCGGCAATGCTGATGCCAAGTAATCTCGCCGCCTCGCCGGGATGCGGCGTCAGCACCCGGTTGGGCTGTTTGCAGGGCTCTTTGGCGAGCATGTTCAGTGCATCGGCATCAAGCACACAGGGCTTGTCGGACAGCCCGACCGCCTTGTACAGGTTATAACCCCAGTCATCCTTACCAAGGCCGGGGCCAAGCACCAATACGTCGGCCCAGCCAAGGCGCAGATACACTTCCATGTCCACCAGCTCGCAGCCCCAGAACATGAGTTCGGGGCGGTTGGCATTGACTGTCATCTGATGTTCAGGGCGGCTGATAACGGTTACCAGGCCAGCGCCGGCACGCAGACAGGCCTCGCCTGCGAGGCGCACCGCACCGGCCATGCCGTAGTTGCCGCCCATCACAGTCACTTTGCCGGACTTACCCTTGTGGCTGTCTCTTGCCCTTTTACCCAATAAATCAGTAAGGTACCCGGCATCTACCCGTTTCGCCGCAATAGGTTGCAGAGCAAGTGCAGGCCCAAAGCCGAGATCGGCAAAGTGAATTTTGCCGGCGAAGTGGCGCGCACGGGACGTAAAAAGCCCCTGCTTAAGCGCGCCAAAACAGAGGGTGACATCGGCTTCGACCGCAACAGGCTCCACATTACCAGTGTCGGCATTGACGCCGGATGGCATGTCGAGGCTAAGTACCCAGGCCGGACTTGCGTTGATGGCATCGATGCACGCTTTAAGCTCTGATGTAAGCTCACCGCTCACACCTGTCCCCAAAATGCCGTCCACTAAAAGCTCGGCATCACTTAACAGTGCACTGTCAAAGGGCGTGAGTTCACCGCCTGCGGCGATAAACTGCTGCTCTGCCGCCTGATGCTCTGCCGTTTTCCCTTCGCCTAGCAGGCAAACAATGGGGGAGTGACCGCTTTCAAGCAGTAAGCGGGCGAGCACCAAGGCATCGGCGCCATTGTTACCTTTACCGGCGATAATGACAGTTTTAGCGTGGCGGCGCTGATACTCCCCAAGCAAGCCAAACGCCGCGGCAGCGGCGCGCTCAACCAGCCCAAACAGGCTAACGTCGCCACGCGCAACCAGCGCAAGCTCGGCCGCACGCACGGCAGCCTGAGTGTAAAGTGATTGGGGCAAGGATTCAGCGAAGGCCGCCATGCCAACTCTCCATAAAATATCTAATTTAGATCAATAGCTTGAATTTAACTGGCAAGCATAGAGATCTGTTCATACACTTAATCTAGGTCTTGTTTGACCAAGGACTCACCTTCGGAGCACTGTCATGACAGCCACACGGATGATGCTGTTTACCTTGCTGATCTTGGTTTTGTCGGTGCTGCTTATCAGCCTGCCGCTGACCTCCAACATCCTTATCCAGGCACTTTTGCTGCTGTGCGTGCTGATGGTGGCGTTCGGCCTGTACCGGGCGCTGACCCAGCCATCGCAGGATAAAGACAACGACCGGCGCTGAAGGCAGAGCGCTTAAAACACTATCAGTTTACTGGCCAGGCTAACTTTGATGCAGGTCATGTAATTCGCGTAAAGCTAAACAAATTTGTTTTAACAATAAAAAAGCCGGCACTGTGGCCGGCTTTGCTTAGTTTATCCGCTCAGATGTCGTCCATCCGAATGGTGCTGTGGACCAGTCGCTGCTGCTGGATTTTTTCAACCCGAACCAGGTCGGCAAGGGCGCTGCGGATCTCTTCGGTCTGAGAGGTATCTGCGGTTTTTTCCAGAAGCTCAATCAAACGGTTTTCCAAATCAAGGTGCAGGCTCAGCACATCGTCTTCCTGCATGTTTGCCGGCAACATGGTGCTTTGGCATCTCTTAACAAAGTCCTCAAATATCAAGTCTTTGTACCAAGTATCCAAAAGTCTCGCCGGGGCATCATCCACATAGTCTTCCAATGTCTGGGCAATGTGCTTTTGTTGCTGCTGGAAGTATTCCAGCATCAGCTTGACCCGGGAAGAATCGGCCTGGGCGTGCAGTCTGCCGTACAGCTGCGCCATCTCCAGCCGGCATGTTGCCAAATACTCCAGAAGTTCACGCAATTGTTGAATACGCATAGGACTGCCTCCTGTTAACTGACCGACCTTGCGGTCAAAAATGAACTTTGTCTGGAGTCATTATGGAAGCAAAGCAAACTCGAATATTTGAATTGCATCATAATTCAGCAATCGCGAAATTCAGTCTGGGTGGGCTTTTGATGGAAGTTTGCAGCGGATCACCGTCTGTTATCAGTCTGTGTCGGGGCTCACAGGAAAGCGCCCAATAAAACCCACAAAAGACCGACATGGACGAGGCAAGTTACTATGCAATGAAAATGCATGTTCAGGCTTGGGCTGAACTTAGCGCTTTATAAAATCAAAAGCAGTGAGGCAAATATTGATATATTGAGCAGGAGTAACACTTGGGGGGGATTGGAGCGACATATCGGGTTCGAACCGATGACCTATACCTTGGCAAGGTATCGCTCTACCAACTGAGCTAATGTCGCGTCTTGTGATTTATCGTTTTAAGGCCGAAACGCCTGAGAATTTGGAGCGACATATCGGGTTCGAACCGATGACCTATACCTTGGCAAGGTATCGCTCTACCAACTGAGCTAATGTCGCATTCACTGTTTAATGACTGGTGAAGTCAGAATTTGGAGCGACATATCGGGTTCGAACCGATGACCTATACCTTGGCAAGGTATCGCTCTACCAACTGAGCTAATGTCGCATTTTGTGCTGCATTCTCGATTGACGGTTTTCAAGGTATCGCCCTTTCTTACCGGCAACTGAGCTAATGTCGCATTCACTGTTTAATGACTGGTGAAGTCAGAATTTGGAGCGACATATCGGGTTCGAACCGATGACCTATACCTTGGCAAGGTATCGCTCTACCAACTGAGCTAATGTCGCATTTTGTGCTGCATTCTCGATTGACGGTTTTCAAGGTATCGCCCTTTCTTACCGGCAACTGAGCTAATGTCGCATTCACTGTTTAATGACTGGTGAAGTCAGAATTTGGAGCGACATATCGGGTTCGAACCGATGACCTATACCTTGGCAAGGTATCGCTCTACCAACTGAGCTAATGTCGCATTTTGTGCTGCATTCTCGATCGACGGTTTTCAAGGTATCGCCCTTTCTTACCGGCAACTGAGCTAATGTCGCATTCACTGTTTAATGACTGGTGAAGTCAGAATTTGGAGCGACATATCGGGTTCGAACCGATGACCTATACCTTGGCAAGGTATCGCTCTACCAACTGAGCTAATGTCGCGTCTCGTGCTGCATTATCAAAGTAGCGTTATCAGGGTATCACCCTTTTAACTGCACCAGAGCTAATGTCGCATTTCAACGTTGAGCAACCCAAGGGCTACTGCAAACGTGAGGCCGCATTATATGAAAATTTCCAACCGCTGCAAGCCCCCGAACGCGAATTATCTACCGTTTGCTCAAATTTTAAATACTTTCTCGCGATAGAACTTGAGCTCAGCGATGGATTCCTGAATATCGAGCAGTGCCTGGTGGGTGCCCTGCTTTTTAAAGCCTTTCATCACTTCAGGGTCCCAACGCTTGACCAACTCTTTGATAGTGCTGACATCAATATTGCGATAGTGGAAAAAGTCTTCCAGCTCCCGCATATATTTGTTGAGGAAGCGGCGATCCTGCCCCACGCTGTTACCACACATGGGCGACACGCCCTTGGGCACGTGGTTTGACAGGAATGCAATAGTCTGGGCGATGGCGTCGGCTTCGGTATGGGTACTGCCACGAACGCGCTCAATCAAACCAGATGCGCCATGGTGCTGCTGGTTCCAATCGTCCATAGCCGCCAAAACCTCATCGGATTGATGAATGGCGATCACAGGTCCCTGTGCCAGGATGTTCAGATCCTGGTCGGTCACCAAGGTCGCAATTTCCAGCACCCGGTCTACTTCCGGCTCAAGGCCAGTCATTTCCAGATCGATCCAGATAAGATTTTTTGCATCTGCAGCCATATACCTGCCTTTATGTTGCCAGTGCCGTAATTTCAGGCTTTTTTGTCAAAGACCGTGTATCATACTGCCTTTTATCCCTAACCACATCAGATTATTGACGAAGATAGCCCGGTGAGTAAAAAGAAACCCCTAAGTCACGGCCAGCTCAGACGTATGCGTGCCAACCACGAAAAACGCCTGAGCCGTACCAAACAGGAAAACCAACTACCTGAATTACAGGATAGTTCACTTGGGCAGGAAGAGCCTGCAATCGTCATTTCCCGTTTTGGCCAACACGCCGATGTGGAAGTGGCCAGCGGCGAAATCATCCGCTGCAATATTCGCCGCACCATTCAAAGTCTGGTCACCGGCGATAAAGTGGTTATCCGTCAGGCACTGGAAGATGGCAGCGCCATCGGCGGTGTGGTCGAAGCCGTGCACCCGCGCACCTCTTCACTCACCCGCCCGGATCTCTATGATGGCGTCAAGATTATCGCCGCCAATATCGACCAAATCCTGATTGTCAGCTCCGTCGTGCCGGCCTTTACCACCCAAATCATCGACCGCTATCTGGTGGCATCGGAAGACACAGGTATAGCGCCGATCATCATCCTCAATAAGATGGATTTGCTCGATACGGCCAGTCGCAGCGACATCGAGGCGGCGCTCACGCGCTATCAATCCCTTGGCTACCCCGTGTATCAGGTATCCAGTAAATCCAAAGAAGGGATTGAGACTCTGCAAGATCTGCTGAAAGATAAAATCAGCGTCTTCGTCGGTCAGTCCGGCGTTGGCAAATCATCGATGATCAACGCCCTGTTGCCCGATGCCGAGCTCCTCACCGGCGATGTATCCGAAAACTCAGGGCTTGGCCAACACACCACCACCACCGCCAGATTGCTGCACTTGCCAAGCGGTGGCGATCTGATAGATTCCCCCGGCGTACGCGAGTTTGCCCTCTGGCATCTGCCGGCTGACCGTGTCAGCTGGTGCTTTGTCGAATTCAGGGAATTCCTCGGCACCTGCAAATTCCGCGACTGCAAGCATCTGGATGACCCGGGTTGCAGCCTCAAAGAAGCGCTGCAGGACGGAAAAATCCATCAGGACAGATTCAATAACTATCACAGGATCATCGCCAGCCTCGATGAGCAGCGTCACGCGCGCCATTTCAGGCACAGCGAGGAATGATTCGGCAACACATTGAAAGCGCAAGGATATTAAAGTGGATAAAGTAAAAATCGCCCTCCAGTACCTGATGCCGAAACACCTGCTTTCGCGCATCGTCGGCAAGTTTGCCGCCGCCGAAGCGGGCGTTGTTACAACGGCCTTTATCAAGTGGTTTATCAAGCAGTACGGCATCAACATGAATGAAGCCCTGCACTCTGAGCCCGAGGCCTACAAAACCTTCAACGACTTTTTTACCCGCGAACTCAAGCCAGGTCTGCGCCCTGTGACCCAGGATAACGACATCATGGTGCATCCGGTGGATGGCGCGGTCAGCCAGCTTGGCCCGATTGAAGATGGCCGCATCTTCCAGGCCAAGGGCCACCACTACACAGCACTGGCGCTGCTTGGCGGACAGGCCGATGACGCAGCCCGCTTCGAAGGCGGCGATTTTGCCACTATCTATCTGGCGCCAAAGGATTATCACCGCATCCACATGCCCATCAAAGGTACTCTGTCGAAGATGACCTACGTGCCGGGCGAGCTGTTTTCAGTAAACCCTCTCACAGCACGTAACGTACCAGGCCTGTTTGCCCGTAATGAGCGGGTGGTTGCGATTTTTGAAACCGAAAAAGGCCCGCTCGCCATGGTATTGGTTGGCGCGACCATTGTGGCCAGCATCGAGACCGTGTGGGCAGGTACCGTGACCCCGCCTACAGGCAAAAAAGTCTTTACCTGGGATTACCCCACCGAAGGGCCAGATGCCATCACTCTGGAGAAAGGCGCTGAAATGGGCCGCTTCAAGCTTGGCAGCACTGTGGTCATGCTGTTTGCCAAAGATGCCATCGATGAATTCGCCGACGGCGTTGAAGCCGAGGCCGTTACCCGCATGGGCAAGCCATTCGCCAAACTGGAAGACTGATGTCCAAAAGCGCCCCGGCGGGATTGGTTGAATTACATCTGGCGGTGCTGCTCTTTGGCGGCACCGCGCTGTTTTCCAAACTGATCCCGCTCAGCGCCCTCGACATTACCGTGTTTCGCTGCGCCATTGCCGCCCTGGTACTGGCGCTGATTGTCAAAGCAAGCCGGGCACAGCTTCGGCTCAGCCGCGCCAAAGACTACGCCATCGCCCTGCTGCTTGGGGTTATAGTTAGCCTGCACTGGGTGACCTACTTTGCCTCGATGCAAATGTCATCGGTCGCCATCGGCATGATTGCCTTTTTTACCTATCCGGTCATGACTGTGCTGGTCGAGCCTTTGGTTAACGGCACTCGCCTCAAACTGCAAGATGTCACTTGCGGCATCGCGGTATTAAGTGGCGTGTGGCTGCTCATTCCCGAAGCAAACCTTGGCAATGATGTCACCCTCGGCATTTTGGTTGGCGTGCTGTCGGCGGCGCTTTTTACCGCCCGTAACCTGCTGCATAAACGCTACTTTGCCAGTTACAGCGGCCCGCAGGCGATGTTCTATCAAACCACCGTGGCTGTGCTGTTTCTTGGCAGTTTTGTTGAAGCCAAGCCGCTTGAGCTCAGCATCGACGTGTGGCAACTGCTGCTCCTGCTTGGGGTGATTTTTACCGCCATGCCCCATGCGCTCTTCACCTCTGCGCTGCGTCACTTAAGCGCCAAAACCGTTGGCCTGGTGTCCTGTTTGCAGCCCCTTTACGGCACAGTGCTGGCGTTACTGCTGCTGGGTGAGTCGCCAAGCTCGGCCACCATGCTCGGCGGCCTGTTGGTGGTGTCGACTGCGGTATTTGAAACCGCCCAAAGCCACAGATCACAGCGGCAAAAAAAGCAGTAATTCAGTCATACCAAATGGCGGTGGCTTTGGTAACATGTCCTGTGTCCCCAAGCCAAGTAAAACACCTGTGCCATGCTGCGTATTTTTTTGATTTTTTTCTGCTTTATTTCTCTCCAGTCGCTGGCCAATTCTCCTTTGCAGCTGGAAAAACGCCTCGGCTTCAATCAGGGCGGCAACGCTCAGACCAGCACGCCGGCGGCGCAGGCACAGGATCTGCAAACCAATATCGACAACCTGGCGCAGCTTTCAGAGGAATATCAAAATGCGCTTCTTGGCTATGACGACGAAAAAGCGCGGCTGAAAAAAGAGCTCAAGGCGGCCCAGAGCGAACTTAAGCTTGCCCGGCGTCAGGATCTGAATCAGCAGGCGTCTGCGGCCTATCTGCGACTGTCTGAACTCAAAGAGCAGGAAAGTAAGCTCATCATAGATCAGACCAATCTGCTCGCCAGACACAATCAGTTGCCAAGCGCCATCGCCAGTGCGCGCCAGTCGCTGCAACAACATCAAAAAGCGCCACTGGCGCCGGCCGATACCCCCAATGGCGCGCTGCAGCTCACCCAGCGCCAATATTACGAGCAGAATCTTGCCACTGTGGAGGCTGAGCAGGCCTCCAGCCAAAAACGCATCGAACTGACCCAGCTGGCACTGCAGGTGGTGCGGGCCAAGTTACGCCAGCAGGAACTCTTTATCGAAAAGCTCAATCGAGCTATCAGCACCGAGCGCCAGGCGATTACCGATAAAACTCTGGCCGACAGCTTATCGGCCCAGCCCCAAAGCCGCGATCCTGAGCTGCAGCGCCTGCAGGCCGACAACGAAATTCTGGGGCAAAAACTGCAAACCCTGACGCTGCAAATCGACAATGTGGTCGACATGCAGGAAGCAGCAGAAAAACGCTATCTTGAGCAGTCGATGCAGCTCTCCAGCGTGCAGGAGCAAATCACCTGGGTGAAAACCAATTCGGCCTTTGGCGAGCGCTTTTTGCAGATGCTGCAAAGCCTGCCCAAACCGCCCAATCAGGAAGCGCTGCAAAATCAGGTTGCCGATGTGCGCTTAGCCCGCTATCAGATTGAGCAGGAGCTGGCCCGTAATATGGAGCAGCTCGATCAAAAATCCGAATACAGCAACGAGCACTACGAGCTTTTAAAAGCCGAAAACAAACTGCTCAAGCAATTGCTGCAAAGCTCAGATCAGCTCTTAAGTGAACTTGCCAAGCTCAAGGTCAGCCACAATGAGCTGACCGCCCAGTACCACCTGCTGAAAAATACCCTGAGCGAGCACCTGTTTTGGGTGCCCAATGCCGCGCCCATCGGCAAGCTGTGGCTGACCGACCTGCACCGCAGCGTGATCTGGCTGGCGCAGCAGGCGCCGTGGCAGCAGCTGTCCGATGCCATTGATGAGCAAAACAGCTATTGGTCCTGGTGGCTCATCCTTCTGGTGCTCTGTTTGGCGGTAAAAGACATAGCCCGCCCCCACGTAAACCGTGCGCTCGGCAACTGGCTTTCGCCGGTGGGCAAGGTAACCCAGGATGATTTCTGGTTTACCTTCAAGGCACTGCTTATTAGTGTCGGCTACGCCCTGCTGCTGCCGCTGCCGCTTATTGCCGCCGGCGCGTTTTTCCTGCTCAGCCAATATAACCTTGCCCAGGCAAGCGGCGCAGCGCTCCTGGTCACGGGGTTTGTGTATCTGGTGTATCGCACCTTAAAACAGCTTTCGGGAGAAAAGGGCCTGCTGGTCGGCCATTTTGGTCATCCGCAGGAAGTGATCAGCTATGCCCACGGGCGACTTCGCACCCTGTTTCTGCAGGCCATAGCATTGGTTGCCATCGTCAGCTTTACCGAAGTGCTGGATCAGTCGCTTATCCGCAACAGCCTTGGCCGCGGCGCCTTTATCATGCTGTGTTTGATGCAGTTTTGGTTTTACCGCGACATTCTCAACTTTGGCAGCAAGTACCGGGCAAAACAGCGCGACCCAGGCAAAAACCGCCGTTTGCTGCAGCGGCTGTTGTGGCTGGTGCTGCTTATCACCCCAGTGCTGAGCCTGGTATTGGCCTGGCGCGGCTTTTATTTCACGGCTTATCAGTTGCTGCTGCAATTGCAGTTGTCGCTGCTGCTGGCCATGGGCTTTTTGCTGCTGTACCAACTTATCAAACGCTGGATGCTGATTGAGCGGCGCCGCATCGCCTTCGATCGCGCCAAGGCCAAGCGCGCCGAAAAGCTGGCCCAGCGCGAGCGTGGCGAAGCGGTATCGGCCGACTCGCTGGACGTGTACGAAGAGCCGCTGGTCGACTTGGAAACCATTTCCAGCCAGTCGCTTGGACTGGTGCGTTCGCTGCTTATTCTGGCCTTCCTCACCAGCTTGATTGCGCTGTGGACCCAAACCCATTCGGCGATGTTCTCCTTCCTCGATGGCATCAACCTGTGGACCAGCCAAACCATGATAGATGGCAGCGAGCAGACTGTGCCTGTTACTCTCAAGTCGGTGCTGTTTGGCATACTTATCATGGTGTTTTCGCTGGTGATAGCGACCAATTTGCCGGGTTTGCTCGAACTTGTGCTGCTGCAGCGGCTCGATTTAACCCCGGGAACCGGCTTTGCCATTACCACGGTCAGCCGCTATCTGGTGGTGATGCTTGGCACCCTGATTGGTTTTTCAACCCTTGGGATGGAGTGGTCCAAGCTGCAATGGCTGATTGCGGCGCTGTCGGTGGGCCTAGGCTTTGGTTTGCAGGAGATTTTTGCCAACTTTATCTCCGGCCTGATTATCCTGTTCGAAAAGCCCATCCGGATTGGTGACACGGTCACCATTCGCGATCTGACCGGTACTGTCAGCAAAATCCAAATTCGTGCCACCACCATCATCGACTGGGACCGAAAAGAAATTATCGTGCCGAACAAAGCCTTTATCACAGAGCAACTGGTGAACTGGTCTCTGTCAGACCCTATCACCCGCGTGTGTATCAAGGTTGCGGTAGCGCGGGATTCAGACCCAGGTAAAGTCGAAGCCACGCTTTATCAGGCCATTCAGGATTGCCAGTTTGCGCTGCGCCACCCCGAGCCTGAAGTCTGGTTTGCCGGTTTTGGCCAGCACACCCAGGATTATGAAGTCAGGGCTTATGCCAAAGACATGGATTGCCGCTGGCCGCTAAGACACGAGCTGCATAAGCGCATCAGCAATACCCTGAAAGAGAACAAGTTGGAACTGGCTTATCCGCAGATGGAAATTACCATCAATCAAGCCGGTCAAAGTGCACGCGACAGCCTGTTGGTGCGATAAGGAGAACCCATGTTAGTGTTTGCCCACCGCGGAGCAAGCGGCTACGCGCCGGAAAATACCCTCAAAGCAATGGAACTGGCCATGCAGCTTGGCGCTGCAGCGGTGGAGCTGGACGTGCACAGGGTCGAAGACGAGTTGGTGGTGTTTCACGACCGGCGCCTTGAAGGCAAGAGCAATGGCCACGGCCTTATCCACCAAAAGACCCTGGCTGAACTTGCGACCCTGTCAGTAAAGGGTGAACCAATTCCAACCCTGTGGCAGGTGCTGGAGCTGCTTGGTGGCCGCTGCATCGTCAATATCGAGCTTAAAGGCATAGGTACCGCCGAGCCCATGGTAGCGCTGTATCACAAAGCCATCAGCGAGCTTGGTTATCGACCCGAGCAGTTGCTGATGTCATCTTTCGATCATCCGCAGCTTGCGGCCTTTAAAGCGGCAGTGCCGGATGCGCGCATTGCGCCGCTTTTAGGCTCACTGCCCCTTGATGGCGCCGCGATAGCCCGCCAGATGCAGGCTTACTCGCTGCATCTGGATGTAAGTTTTATCAGCCAGCAAATCGTAGACGATGCCCACAGCACCGGGGTCAAGGTTTATGTGTATACGGTGGATGATGCCGACGATATCCGCGCCCTTGCGGCCATGGGTGTCGATGGCGTTTTTGCCAACTATCCTGACAAGGCCACGGCTGCGCTCACGCTGCCAAGCCAAACCGATTATCAGGGCTGGTTCGGTTAAGGCTTTGGCTAAAACCGATGATTGGCGCGGTGATTTAATCGCCAGCCAACCCCAAGGCCCCTCACAGAGGCCCCTCACAGAAGCCCTCAAGCTTAACAGATCAGATGAGTCGCTGACGCTCGGCCCACACGCCGATAAACACAAAGCTCAGCGACAACACCCCAAGCAGCCACCCCGGCGATAAACTGCGAAGCCCGGCCGCAAGCTGCGGACTGAGCCACACGATCAGCAAGCCAAAAATCACCGCATTTACCAGAAAAAACACAGAGGTACGGATTAAAAAAACCTTGGCTCCCACCAAGCGCTGCAAACTGCGATTGATACTTGGAGCAAGCACCACCAGCAGGCAGGCGACCAGACCGGTCGCAATGTGTGATATCCAGGGATAAAGCAAAGTGGCTAAGTCGTAAGACAGACCCTTGATTGTTTCCATTCGACTAAAGTAGTTAATATAGAATGATAACGACAAGAATAAGGGGAACTTACCTTGAGACACAAGTTACTGCTGCTCACCCGAGAAAATGATCGCTATCGCAACCTGCTCGCGAGCTGCCATTTGCCGGAACTTGAGCTGCTCGATGACGATCCGGTCAATATTCGCCGCGCCGATATCTGGCTCGCAGAGCCTGGCCTAGCAGCGCCGCTGCTTGGCCACGCCGACCGCCTGTTATGGCTGCAATCCACCTTTGCCGGGGTGGATTTACTGGTTAAGCCAAGGCAAAGGCGCGACTACCAACTCACCAATGTGCGCGGCATTTTTGGCCCGTTAATGAGTGAATATCTGTTTGGATACCTGCTGGCACGCCAGCGCGAACATCAGCTTTATAAACACCAGCAGCAACAAAAGCTCTGGTTGCCCGGTAACTACAAAACCCTGCAGGGCTCTGAGCTATTGCTGCTTGGCACCGGCTCCATTGCCAAACACTTAGCTCAAACCGCCAAGCACTTTGGCATGCAGGTAACAGGTATCAACCGCGCAGCCAAACCCACAGTTGGTTTTGATGAAGTGGCGACCCTCGATGCCCTGCCCTCGCTAATCGGCCGCGCCGATGCGATTGCCAGCATACTGCCAAGCACAGAGCAAACCCGTGGCGCTTTAAGCCGCGAGATCCTGGCAAAAATGAAACCCGATGCGGTGCTCTTCAACCTTGGCCGGGGTGATGTGCTGGATTTGGATGCGCTCGAGCAGCAGCTGCGCCAAAATCCGGAGCAGCAGGCAGTGCTTGATGTATTCAATCAGGAGCCCTTGCCGGCAGAGCACCCACTTTGGGAGCGGGAAAACGTGATCATCACGCCTCACATTGCCGCGCCAAGTTTTCCTGAGCAGGTGGCAGAGATTTTTACCAATAACTACCACAAGTTTTTAGGCGGCGAAGTGCTGTCACACAAGGTGAACTTCGAACGGGGTTATTAAGCCGCAGGGCTCATTCACCAAGCCCGGCCGGCAGTGGCTGTTTAAGTACCTGTAGGGGACTCATCATCACTTACCGGCACGAGCCAGCACCTGTTTTGCACAGATTAGGATTGGTTTGGGGCAAGTGAAGACAGGAAAAAACAGGGCGCTTCACCTTAGGTAAGCGCCCTTTTTATCAGGACTTTCTATCAGGATTTTCTGAAGCTTCGCGCCAAAAACTGTTTCACCAGCGCTTGCTGGGATCCAATCTGCTCAACCACGCCTTTATTAAGGTGCACCATCTCATGGCCAAGCTGGCTGCTTGAAGTAGCAAGCTGCGAAGCGTTGAGAATATTATGGGCCACTTCGTTGGACACACTCGATTGCTCCTCAACTGCGCTGGCAATGTGGTGGGTCATGTCGGTAATGGATGCCACAGCGTCACGGATAGCCTGCAACGCCTCCCGCGCCTTATCGGCCATGTCGACACAGGACTGCGCCTTATCTACGCCCTGATGCATTGAGGCAACGGCCTTATTGGTGCCTTGCTGCAGCAGATTTATCATGCTTTGAATTTCAGTTGTTGACTCATGGGTTCGCTTGGCAAGCGCCCGCACTTCGTCGGCAACCACAGCAAAGCCGCGCCCTTGCTCCCCGGCGCGCGCCGCCTCAATAGCCGCGTTAAGTGCCAGTAAGTTGGTCTGCTCGGCAATACTTTGAATCACATCAAGCACGGTGCCGATGTTTTTGCTTTGCTGCTCAAGCTCGCCAATAACACCTGAGGTATCAACCAACTGCGCCGACATGGACTCGATGGACTTCACGGTACTTATTACAATCTGGTCGCCCGCAATCGACTCGTCACTCGCGCGCTGCGACGCGGTGGCCGCATCGGCGCAGTTGCACGCCATATCCTGCAAAGTGGCCGTCATCTCCTGAATGGCGGTGGCAACCTGATCCATTTCTTTTTGCAGCTCCTGACTGTTGCCCTGCACATCTTCGCCCTTGGCTGCCGAGCTGTTTGCACAGCTACTGCTCTGTTCGCACGAATCAAGCGCCCGCCCGAGCACGGCTTTAAGCTCAGAGGTTTGCATATGCAAGGCAAGGTCAATCTGCGCCACGCAATCGGTATGGCCAGTGTAAAGGTAGGTCATCAGCGGGCTGTCATAGATAGCTCTGGCTTTTTTTACCAGCTCACGGTAGCGGCCCAGGCACATATAACCGCCGCCAAACAGGATTGCTACGCTGGCAGCCCACGCGAGCAAGCCTGGCACACCAGCCATATAGGCCGGATACAAGGCCGGTAGCAGCGCCAGCAGTGCCACCGCGACCAATTTCTGGGTCATGGTGGTTTTGACTTTAAGCCGCGCCACTGAGCCTTTGTCGTTAAGCTCTTTATAAACGACTTCGGCGCGCTTCACCGCCTCTCTGTCCGGCTAGGTGCGCACCGACTGATATTCCACTATCTGCCCGTTGTGGGTGATTGGCGTGACAAAGGCGTCCACCCAGTAGTGGTCGCCGTTAGCGCAGCGATTTTTCACCAGGCCTTTCCAGGGATTGCCTTTTTTGATGGTGTTCCATAGATCTTCGAAGGCCTGCGGCGGCATATCCGGGTGACGCACCATGTTGTGCGGTTGCCCCTGCATCGAGGCGAGGTCGTAGCCTGCCACCTTACAAAATGCCGGGTTGGCGTACTTGATGATACTTTTGGTATCTGTAGTCGAGAGTAAGATCCAATCAGATGGATAATCATTCTCTTTTTGTGTGACAGGCAGGTTTTTACGCATAACACTTCAATCCTCAGGATTTTATCTTGCCTGTTGCCAGACGTGCAGCATTAAAGCCCAACAACTCCCATCTCACATCATATGTACTTTTTGTTAATATTCTTCAAAAATAATCAGCGCTTAGTCTATTTATTGAGCAGCTGAATTAAGTTTAGTCGGTTTTGCGGCATAACTGAGAATTTGAATTTATCGCACACATATAAAAAAGCGTTATTGATGATGAGAATGTTTTTCATTTATAATCCAGCTGTTCAGTTTTGGAGCAGAATTCATCATGTACGTATGTGTTTGTTATGCAGTGACAGATACCCAAATCCAGCAAGCTGTGCACCAGGGGGATACCACCCTGGCGGCGGTGAAAAAGCGCCTGGGCGTTGGCAGTCAGTGCGGTAAATGCATCCAAATGACGCTGGAAGTGATTGAGCGTCAGCTCGACACCGAGCCAAACTATTACGAAGTGGCCTGAGTTCGCTCAAGCCCCTTTGGCACGGCGCGAACCTGGTGCCAGAAAGACAAGCGGAAAAGATTCGCAGCCAATCGGGCAAGATTAACAGTCAAGTTCAGCTGCAAAGTTCAGCCGCCAAGTTCAGCAGCAAAGTTAAGCAGCAAGGCACTGACTGTAATTCACATTCCAAACGACATGCTGCCGAGCGCCACTCGCCTCAACCGCTGGCCCCCGCTGAACTTCTCCCATAAAAAAACGCTGCCAGAGGCAGCGTTTTTTGTTTAAAGATTATGCATCAAAGACAAGCAAAGCTTGGAAGCATCAATAGCTTACAGCGGCGCTGGCTCGCCCTCACCCAGCTCCACCCGGTCGACACGTTGCAAACCGCGCGGCAGCTTGGCGCCGCGGCGGCCACGCTCACCACGATAATGCTCAAGGTCGCTGCTCTTTAACGTGAGTTTGCGCTTACCCGCCCACAGGGTGACAGGCATGTCGGCCGGCACCAGATACAGGTGACTGAGCAGCTCTTCGCGATTCTTGGCGCGCTCGGTTGGAATACCGATGATCTTATTGCCCTTGCCCTTGGCGAGCTGCGGCAGGGCTTCAAGCCCGAATACCAGCATTCGGCCCTCGTTGGTGATGGCAAGAATGGAAGGATTTCCGTCTTTATCCACTCGCCGTGGCGGCAGCGCCTTGGCGCCGGAAGGCAGGCTCAGCAGGGCCTTACCGGCCTTATTGCGCGACACCATGTCGGCAAAGGTACAGATAAAGCCGTAACCTGCGTCACTGGCAAGCAGGTAATGCTGCTCATCGTCGCCAAGGAGCACATGCTCCATGGTTTCGCCCGGCGTCAGGTTAAAACGGGTGGTAATAGGCTCACCCTGACTGCGGGCCGATGGCAGAGTATGGGTATCGGTCGAGAAGGCGCGGCCTGAGCTGTCGATAAATACCGACTGCTGATTACTGCGCCCAAGCGCGGCGCAAAGGAACGCATCGCCGGCCTTGTACGACAAACCCTCAGCGTCGATATCATGGCCCTTGGCGCAGCGCACCCAGCCTTTTTCCGACAGCACCACAGTCACAGGCTCGGTCGGCATCAGCTCCTGCTCGGTCAGCGCGCGGGACTCGTTACGCTCCACCAGTGGCGAGCGGCGCGCATCGCCATAGGCTTCGGCATCTTCGGCCAGCTCTTTCTTGATAAGGCTCTTAAGGCGGCGCTCAGAGCCCAGAATTTGCTCAAGCTTGTCACGCTCGGCCTCAAGCTCGCTCTGCTCGGCCTTGATTTTGATTTCTTCAAGCTTGGCGAGGTGGCGCAGCTTGAGCTCGAGAATGGCTTCGGCCTGCTTGTCCGACAGGCTGAAACGAGCCATCAGCTCGGCTTTCGGTTCATCATGGAAGCGAATGATTTCAATCACTTCATCAATGTTGAGGAAGGCAACCATCAAGGCTTCGAGGATGTGCAGCCGTGCCAGCACCTTATCCAGCCGGTATTGCAGACGGCGGCGCACGGTTTCGGTGCGGAATATCAGCCACTCGCTGAGCATTTCCTTAAGGCCTTTGACCTTGGGACGACCGTCGAGGCCCAGCACGTTAAGGTTGATGCGGTAACTCTTTTCAAGCTCAGTGGTGGCAAAGAGATGCGCCATCAGCTGCTCAACGTCGATGCGGTTTGAGCGCGGCACCAACACCAGGCGTACCGGATTTTCATGATCCGACTCGTCGCGAAGGTCGGTGACCATAGGCAGCTTTTTCGCCAGCATCTGGGCGGCGATTTGCTCAAGGATTTTGCCCGAGCTTGCCTGATGCGGCAGCGCGGTAATGACTATCTCGCCGTTGTCCATGCTGTACACGGCGCGCATTTTCACCGAGCCGCGGCCAGATTCGTAAATTTTGGCGATTTCATCGGCGGGGGTAATGATTTCCGCCTCGGTGGGGTAATCAGGCCCCGGCACCAACTCCAGCAGGCGCGACAGCTCGGTCTTGGGGTTATCCAGGAGCTCGATACAGGCGCTCGCAAGCTCACGCACGTTGTGGGGCGGAATATCGGTTGCCATGCCCACCGCGATGCCGGTGACACCGTTAAGCAGAATATGCGGCAAACGGGCAGGCAGCACCTTGGGCTCTTTCATGGTGCCGTCAAAGTTAACGCCCCAGTCCACTGTTCCCTGACCCAATTCGGACAGCAGCACTTCACTGAAGCGCGACAGGCGGGCCTCGGTATAACGCATGGCGGCGAAGGATTTAGGATCGTCCGGCGCCCCCCAGTTACCCTGGCCGTCCACCAGCGGATAACGATAGGAAAACGGCTGCGCCATCAGCACCATGGCTTCGTAACAGGCAATGTCGCCGTGGGGGTGATATTTACCGAGCACGTCACCCACGGTACGGGCCGACTTTTTATGCTTGGCCTGGGCGCTCAGCCCCAGCTCACTCATGGCGTACACAATGCGACGCTGCACCGGCTTAAGACCATCACCTATGTGTGGCAGGGCGCGGTCCATGATCACGTACATGGAATAGTTGAGATAAGCCTCTTCGGTGAAGCGCCTCAGCGGCATTTGCTCCACGCCATCAAGGCTTAAGTCAATGGCGTCACTCATGGTTGTTCTTCCTGGTTGGGTAGTGCTTCGGGAACGGGCTGCGCCTCTTCGTTTTTGTAGAAGAAGCGATACACATTGCCTTTCAAATCATCGGAAATAAACAGCGAGCCGTCCGGCGCCATGGCCATGGCATAGGGCCTTGCCACCGGAAATTCGCCATCAAGGAAACTAATGAGGGTTTCGCGGGAGGTCACATCGCCGGTCGCACTCACATTAAGCACCACTATCTGGTAGCCGATTTTACTAGAGCGGTTCCAGGAGCCATTTTCAGCCACCAGCAGTTGATTGTGGTATTGCTCCGGCAACTGAGTACCACGGTAAAACAGCATTCCCATCGGCGAAACGTGGGCCGGCAGTTCATACACAGGCGCAGTCACCTTGAGGTTTTCAGGCTTTTCGTAGGCGGGCTCAGACACATTGGTGGCATGAACATAAGGGAAGCCATAGTGCATGCCCTGATTATCGACCCGGTTGATTTCATCCGGCGGCAGGTTATCACCCATCCAGTCGCGGCCTATGTCGGCAAACCAGAGCTTGCCGTCCCGCGGTGACCAATCAATACCACGCACGGTACGCACGCCGCTTGCCACCTGCTCGCTGGCACCGGTATTAACATCGATGGCCAGAATTGAGCCGTAAGGCGCTTCGGATTCACACACGTTGCAGGGCGCGCCAATCGCGACATAGAGCCTGTCATCGGGGCCGAATGCCATGGTGCGGGCACTCTTTTTATAATCGGCTGGCAGTTTGCTGTAGACTTCTTTTGGGCGCCCCGGACGGCGCAGGCGCTGCTCAATCTCATCGTAGCGAAGGATTTTCTCTTCCATGGCGACATAGAGCGAGCCCTGATGGAAGGCGATGGCTTCGGGGTTTTCCAGCCCTTTACCGACCACATAGCGGCGATCGACCCGGCCATCGTTGTTGCTGTCCACCAGCGCCGTGATGGTGCCAGCCTTGGCACTGCCGACAAACAGCGTACCGTTATCACCCACCGCAAGCTGCTTGGCATCCTCAAGATCCGAGGCATAAAGCTCAATACCAAATCCCTTGGTAACGGTAATCGTCATGCTCTGCTCAGCCAGCGCCGGCAGCGAAAGCCAGGCGATCCCGGCCATCAAAACCCGACCTAACCTTGTGTTACTCAACATTTTTCTGCCTGTTATTCTTATCATGGGCATCAGACAACCGCTAAATCACCCTTGGTTTCGAGCCAGTTTTTACGATCTGGCGCCCGCTTTTTGGCGAGCAGCATGTCCATCAGGGCCACGGTATCGTCCCCTTCTTCAATGGTCAGCTGCACCAGGCGGCGGGTATTGGGGTCCATGGTGGTTTCGCGAAGCTGCAGCGGGTTCATCTCACCCAGACCTTTAAAGCGGGTAACCTGGGGTTTACCTTTTTTCCCTTCGGCGGCCAGACGGTCAAGAATACCCTGCTTTTCCGACTCATCCAGCGCGTAATACACTTCTTTGCCGATATCGATACGGAACAGTGGCGGCATCGCGATATACACATGGCCGCGCTCCACCAGCACCCGATAGTGCTTGAGGAACAGCGCACACAGCAAGGTGGCAATGTGCAGTCCATCTGAGTCGGCGTCGGCGAGGATACAAATCTTACCGTAACGCAGCTCGGAGATATCCTCACTATCAGGGTCGCAGCCGATAGCCACCGAAATATCGTGTACTTCCTGAGAGGCCAGCACCTGCGAGGCTTCCACCTCCCAGGTGTTCAGAATTTTACCGCGCAGCGGCATGATGGCCTGAAACTCGCGATCCCGCGCCTGCTTGGCACTGCCGCCCGCCGAGTCACCTTCCACCAGAAACAGCTCCGATGCCATCGGATCCTGTCCGCTGCAATCGGTCAGCTTTCCGGGCAGCGCCGGACCGGAGGTCACCTTCTTACGGGCGACCTTCTTGGCCGCACGCAGGCGCTTTTGCGCATTGGCAATGCACATCTCGGCCAGCAGCTCAGCCAGATCGGTGTGAGAATTCAGATACAGCGAGAACGCATCACGCACTATGCCGGACACAAACGCCGCGCTTTGGCGACTGGAGAGTTTTTCCTTAGTCTGGCCGGCAAACTGCGGGTCCTGCATCTTGATAGACAGGATAAAGGCCGTTTTGTCCCAGATGTCTTCCGGACTCAATTTAATGCCGCGCGGAATGAGGTTACGAAACTCGCAAAACTCGCGCATGGACTCAAGCAGCCCCTGACGAAAACCGTTGACGTGGGTACCGCCAAGGGGCGTAGGAATAAGGTTTACATAACTCTCGGCCAGATACTCGCCGCCTTCAGGCAACCAGGTAATGGCCCAGTCGGCAGCCTCATTATTGCCTTTAAAGCTGCCAACAAAAGGCTCAGGCGGCAGCATGGTCGCGTCGCCCACGGCGCTTTTGAGGTAATCGGTAAGACCGGCTTCAAAGTACCATTCATGCACATCGCCGGTTTGCTTGTTGGCAAATTTGATACGAAGCCCCGGGCACAATACGGCTTTGGCTTTCAGCAGATGCACCAGGCGGGAAATAGAGAAGTTTGGCGAGTCGAAATAGCTGGGCTCAGGCCAGAAATGCACCCGGGTACCGGTGTTACGACGGCCGCATGTGCCGGTGATACGCAGGTCTTCCACCTTATCACCGTGCTCGAAGGCCATTTCATACACCTGAGCATCACGGCGCACCGAAATCTCGACCCGGCGCGACAGGGCGTTTACAACCGAGATACCCACCCCGTGCAAACCACCTGAAAACTGGTAGTTTTTATTGGAAAACTTACCACCGGCGTGCAGCTTGGTTAGGATAAGCTCAACCCCGGGAATCCCCTCTTCAGGGTGAACATCCACCGGCATACCACGGCCATCGTCGATAACCTCAAGAGAGTTGTCGAGGTGCAGAATAACGTCAATACGGGTGGCATGCCCCGCCAGCGCCTCATCGACGCTGTTGTCGATAACCTCCTGCCCAAGGTGGTTGGGTCGGGTGGTATCGGTATACATACCGGGGCGGCGCTTAACCGGCTCAAGCCCGTTAAGTACCTCAATAGCATCAGAATTGTATTGATTAGTCATGGCGCGCGTTATTCTTCATTATTCAGGCCATGGTGCGGCCCTGCATGTCAATTTGTCAAGGTAACTGTAAAAATGCCGCTATCTGCGGCAAATGCTGCTCAAACCCCACAAAACTGTGGTCTCCGCCGGGTTCAATCAGCAGTCGGCAGCTATGGTATTTATTCAGCGCCAGACGGTAGTCCAGCACCTCATCGCCGGTTTGCAATAATACAAAAAAGCGGTCGGGATTGGCTATGGCCTGGGAGTCATAACGAGCCAGCGCATCGCGGTGATGCTGCTCAACCAGGTAGTCTTCGCCGGTGTAAGGATTGTGCTGCGGCCCGAGAAACTCTTCAAACAGGTCCTGGGGGGAAACCGCCGGATTGATAAGCACGGCATGGCCGCCATAACGTTCGGCAAGATAGGTCGCGTAAAAGCCGCCCAATGAGGAGCCGATAAACCGAAGCGGCTCGCCGCTGGCCTTTGCTGTTTCGGTCAAGCCGCAAAGCAGTGCGATAGCCTCATCGATATCGGCCGGAATTTGCGGTTGCAGCAGGGTTTCAGACGCAAAATGCGTCGCCATAAACCGGGCGGTCACCACGCCTTTTTCAGACAAAGGTGAGCTGTTGAATCCGTGAATGTAAAGCAGCATAGATCCTCATGCCGCGGCCTGCCTGACTCAGTAACCGCTGGAGCTGTGGTCCGGCGCGAAGCGATTGCCCGGCACCCGATAAACATGGGTATGAATGCTACCATCGCTCAAAAGCTCCAGCAAACGATAGCCGGGCTGTAGATGGTCGAGCGCGAAGTAAGGTGACTGGGGCTTGAACTGAATACAGGTCGATGGCGTCGCCATCAAAGGCAGCGGCTCACCGCTGCGGGGATAAAACTCATCGATAGCCTGATGCACATGGCCCCACAGCCCCCCTTTCACCTGCGCATAGCGCGACACCCGCGCGAGAAAGTCCGCACCGTTATCCATACAATGCTGATCAAGCCAGGCACAGTTCACCAAAATCGGGTTGTGGTGCATCACCAGCAAGGTATGGCGGTCGGGCTCGGCGGCAATCGCCTGTTCAATCAATTGAAACTGCACCTCGGCCATATGACCGCCCGGCTTGCCACGCACAGTGCTGTCGAGCATCAGAATTTGCCAGTTGCCGATGAAAATGCGCTGCTGCCCAAACACCCCCGGGCCCTGCATGTGCAGATGCATCACCCGCGGGTCGTCGTGGTTGCCGGGCAAATAATGGCAAGGCAGCCCCAGAAACTGGATGGCTTCGACGAAATTTCGATAGGATTCAGGAGTGTAGTCCTGGCTTATATCGCCAGTGGCAAGCATAAGGTGAGCGGGATAATGGGTAGCGGCCAGGGTATTGAGCACGGCAGAGAGGCTGTGCGCTGTGTTTACCCCCAGAAGCTGGCCTTCGTGGCTGGCAAACAAATGAGGATCGGTCAGCTGCACAAGGCGCGCAGTTTCCCCCTCTGTCAATTTATACTTAACAGCCTCTTTCAGCACTCTGTTTACCCAATTTCAAGACCGGACTTCGCTTAAAAAACGACAGCCAATCTTCAACAAATCTTCCAGGAACGCATTAACCTGGTACTTTTCATCACTTTGATACATTCGCAAATTGGGGTAATCATACACCGCACTGAGAAGGGAAATCTGCTGACCAGTTAACACTTCTGCTAATTTAGCATCATGGTAAATCCGAACCAATACCTTGGGATCCTCGACCAGCGAGATTTTGAGCAAAGGACGGGATATTTCGACCAATTGGGTGTAACGGGTGTTTTCCAGCAAGGTAATTTTCAACACGCCGTGACTGCCACGCACACTGACAGGCGCATCCGCCGCCAGCGAATGGGGCAGCCATTTCAGCAGCAAGGCATAATTGCGCCCGCACAGCGCAAGAAAGCTGTTGATGTCAGGCTGATATCTGGCCCTGGCCTTACAGCTGCCCACCCAAAGTTATCCTTTCAGTTTGTGATGATTAAGCTCAAGCCACTGCAAACCAATCACAGTGGAGCCATTGTCTATATCGCCGGACTCAACCAGGGCATAGGCTTCGCTGCGGGGCAGCACCAGCACCCGGATGTCTTCATGCTCTTCTGCAAGGCCATGCAAGCCCTGGGCAAGCGCTGCATCCACCGTGGCCACATAGGCATAAAAACGCTCGCTGCAGCCGCCGGGGCTTGCAAGATAACTGCCGATGGACGTAAGGCTTTTGGCTTCAAGGCCCGCCTCTTCCATCAGCTCGCGGCGCGCCACGTCATCGGGCACCTCGCCCGCTTCAATCATGCCGGCCACCAGTTCCAGAAGCCACGGCGACTTGCTGGTTTCCAGCGCCGGAAAACGCACCTGCTCAATCAGCACCACAGAATCAGTAATCGGATCGTACGGCAGCACCACCACAGCATGGCCGCGCTCAAATACCTCACGGGTGACTATGTCGCTCCAGCCGCCGGCAAACAACCTGTGGCGGAAGCGGTACTGCATCATCCTGAAAAAGCCCTGATACAGCGGCTTTGCCTCCAACACTTCTATATCGTTTTTACCCAGCAATCTGTTAAACATCCTTTGCTCCGCGGCGACATCGTTCACTTATTATCAGGGCTTTTGCACAAAGATTTAAAATAAAATCTGTTACACTTCGGGTTTGACTCAAAAATGGTTGATTTTTTAGTATTTCAACCATTAACTTTTAGCTGTTTCGGGAAGCGTCGGGAAGCGCGAACCGCCCTGGTATGGGCATAATCAGTTCAATCCAGTTAATCCCCTTGGGGTATTTGTCTTATAAGGACATCCAATGAAATTCAAGTTCAGCTCTCTGTGTGCCGCCATCGTGCTGGCCACCGGCGCCGCCAGTGCACAGGCCGACGACCTTCTGCAGATTTACCAGCAAGCACTGACCAGCGACCCCATAGTGCTGCAGGCCAAAGCCCAGCGCGATACCCTGTATGCCCAAATTGAAGAAAACCGCGCACCGCTGTTGCCAAATATCAGCGCAAACGTGGGTTACGACAAAGGCTGGAGAGATCCATCCGAAGATACCGACGGGTTTACCGGTGGCTTAAAGCTAAACCAAGTGATTTACGATCACAGCGCCTGGGTGGGTTTGTCGCTGGCCGAAAAGGCCGCCGCACAGGCCGACGCCAACTATGCTTCTGCGCTGCAATCGCTTATCACCCGTGTGACCCGTGCCTACTTTGATGTACTGAAAGCCAAAGACAATTACGAGTTCCAGGGCGCCGAAAAGCGTGCCATCGAGCGTCAGCTTGAGCAGACCAAACAGCGTTTTGCCGTGGGTCTGACCGCCATCACCGATGTGCATGAAGCCCAAGCCCAGTATGACCTGGCGTCGGCCACCGAAATTCTGGCAGAAAACACCCTGTCCAACAGCTACGAAGCGCTGCGTGAAATCACCGGCATCGACCACAAGTCTATCAATGTGCTCGACACCAACCGTTTCAGCGCCGTGACGCCAAGTCCATCAGTTCCCAACGAATGGATCAAGATGGCCGAAACCAACAGCAAAGACTTGCTGAGCGCCCGTATCTCCAAAGACATCGCCGAAGAAAGCATCAGCCTGTATAAAGCCGGTCACTATCCGTCACTGAGCCTCAGTGCCGGTTACACCAAAGGCCTTGAGCAATCGCCTGGCCCGGACTTTGATAACAGCTCAGTGGGCGTAAACCTGTCTATCCCGATTTTTGAAGGCTTCCGCGTGTCATCCAAGGTTGAGCAGGCCCAGTATCGCTACGTTGAAGCAAGCGAGAAACTGGAGCAGGCACACCGCGGTGTTGTGAAAGATGTGCGCAACAACTTCAACAACGTTGGTGCGTCAATCAGCTCTATCCGCGCCTATGAGCAGTCAGTTATCTCTTCTGAGAGCGCCCTGAATGCCACCCAGGCCGGTTTTGAAGTGGGTACCCGTACCATAGTTGACGTACTGAACCGTACCCGTGACCTGTACGACTCCAAGCGTAAGCTGTCTGATGCGCGCTACAGCTACATCAGCTCAGTGCTGGCCCTGAAACAGGCCGCCGGTACCCTGACTGAAGATGACATCATCGCCATCAACAATGGCCTGATGGCAGCGGTGCAGCAGCAGTAATCTGCCGCCCGCCCATAAAAAAACCGCCTTTCGGCGGTTTTTTTGTGGCTCAATTTCATCTGAAATCAAAGCCTTGATAAGAGCTTAGAACGTGAGTTCTACACCGGCAAAGTAACCGCTGAAGCTGCTGTCGGTAGTGATACCGTCAAAGCCTTTCACGTCGAAGTTGAATTCGCGGTAACCGGCACGCACGCGGGTATCCACCGCCACGCCATCAAACTCCCAGCCAAGGCCGATGGTGTAATCGTACACCTGACCTTCATCGATGCCGGCCAGCAGGTCGATAAAGCCGTACAGGCCCAGACCCGGTACACCGGCCACGCCGCTGGCGTAACCCATCATGATGCCGTCGCTGAAGTCTTTCTGAGTGGCAAAAGGCAGGCCGGTAGCGTTAGCGTTGGTTACGCGCACTGCGCCGTCCATTTTCTTCCAGGCGCCGCCCACGTCGAGTGACAGGATATCGTTGTCCAAAAGCTCGTAGTACAGCACAAAGTCGGTGTTGCCAAGGTCGGTGGTCACGCCCACGTCGCCGTTGAAAGTAGTGCCGTTGAAGGTAAAGTCGGCACCGGATTTGAAACCATTGGATTCAAAACGGTTTTCACGAACAAGCAGGTTTGGCACAAATGGCAGCGGATGTTCTACCGCAAACCACAGGCTGCTTTGGCCGGTAGTGGAATAGTCGAATGACTGACGATTACCTTTGTCGTCGGACACACTGGCGTCCGCGTCGGCGTGAATGTAGTCAGCACCAATTTTAAAACCGACTACAGTGGCAGCCTGGGCGGCCGGGGCCAGCATGGCAGCAAACACAACACCGGCAAGATACTTCTTTTGCATAGTTAACCCTGTGAAAGCAAGTTGGTAAGGTCAATAAGCGCCGCGTTGGCGCGTGAAACATAGTTTGCCATCACCAGCGAGTGATTGGCCACATAGCCAAAACCAGTACCGTTTAAGATCATCGGGCTCCAAACCGGTTGCTGGGTCGCTTCCAGTTCGCGGATGATCTGCTTGAGGCTGACTTCGGCGTTTTTCTTCTTCAGCACGTCGGCAAAGTCCACTTCGACGGCTTTCATAAAGTTGAGCAGAGCCCAGCAAGCGCCGCGGCTCTCGTGAAACACATCATCAATCTTCCACCAGCTGGTTTTCACCTGATGGGCGGCAAGATTGGGGGTGGATTGTCTGGCGGAGGTATCACCGGCCAAATCGGTGTTGAAACGTTCCTGACCGACGCTGGCAGACAGGCGCTGTGACATGCTGCCCAGACGCTTTTGCACCTCTTTGAGCCACTCATTGAGGTTGTCGGCACGGGCGTAAAACTGCGCGTCACGGTTACTGTTGTCGGCAATACGGGCGCGGTAGAGTTTGAGCAGCTTCACCGCATCGCCATACTCACTCTCAGCGCTTGGCACCAACCAGGAAGTGTGGTCAATGTTGAGCTTGGAGTGCGCCTCCAGCAAATCGTTATCGGCGGTAGACTGGGACTGAGACCGGCTGAATTCTTTACGCATGATAAGCGCAAGATCCCTCGCCTGCTCAAGCGCACCAAACTCAAATGCTGGCATGTTATCCATCAGCACCGACGGCGGAGTGGTGTCGTTTGACAGCCAGCCACCGAACTTATTGAGCAGGGTTTCCAGGGTATTGATAAGGGATGAAGTGGTAGCATAACCAATGATTTGCTTACCATCTTCGGCATTGAGAACTTCCGGCTCAATCGGGTCCGGTTCAATACTCCACCAAACACTTACGCCGTACATCAGAATGGCAACCGCAGCGGCCACCCCAGCGACCTTTTTCCATGTCACTTGCATCAATCGTTACTCCTTAGTGATGATGGTGATGATGATCATCACCTTCGCCGGCCACAGGTGCCTTGCTGACCGGCAGAGTCAGCTCAAGGGTCTGGCCATCGTTGAAACGTAAATTCAGGGTTACCTGCTGCCCTTCGGCAAGGGCCGACTTGAGGCCAAGCAGCATCACATGATTGCCACGCTCACTGAGCTCAAGGGTGCCGTGGGCGGGCAGTTCAAGCGAGCTGACTTCACGCATTTTTACCACGTCATTTTCGGTGACTATGGTGTGCAGCTCGGCTTTGTCAGCAATCTCAGTCGACACGGCCACCAGCGTCGTCGGCTCACCGTGATTTATCAGGGTGAAGTAAGCCGCTGTATTGGGCGCAGACGGCGGCATGACGCGCACAAAGCCGTCCTTCACTATAATTTCAGCCATAACCGGCGTGGATAACAGAGCCAGCAGCGCCAGATTAAACAGATGTTTGAAAATAGGTTTCAATGTCATACACTCCATGTCATGCCAAGTCATCTGAGGAAATCCCCATGAGTAAAATACTCGTCAAGGACGCGGGGGGCGTTCGCCACTTAAGCTTTAATCGCCCGGAAAAGCGCAATGCGCTGGACCTCGATATGTACAGGCAGCTCACAGAATACCTTATGCAGGGCGAGAGCGACAACGACATTCGCGCCTTCCTCATCAGTGGTGAGAGCAATTGCTTTACCTCTGGCAATGATGTTGCTGACTTTTTAAAAAATAGTGACTTAGGACCAAACCATCCGGCGGTTCGCTTTCTCTATTGCCTGCTGGAACTGAAAAAGCCCATGGTGGCCGCCGTCAGTGGCAGCGCCGTTGGCATAGGCACCACACTGCTGCTGCACTGCGACTTGGTGTATGCCGATGCGAGTGCCAAATTCCAGCTGCCCTTTGTCAATCTGGCACTGGTTCCCGAGGCGGGTGCCAGCATGTTGCTGCCGGAATTGGTCGGTTATCAGAAGGCCGCCGAGCTGCTTTTGCTTGGTGATGCCTTTGATGCCAATACTGCCCTCTCGCTCGGTTTGATTAACGCCGTGGAATCACCAGAGGCGCTGCTTGGCAACGCCATGGCCAAGGCGGTAAGACTGGCATCGCAGCCACCAGAGGCGCTGCAGCAAACACGCCAGTTGATGCGCCCCCACAAACACCGCATTCAACATCAGATGCATCTGGAACTTGAAGCCTTTGGTGAGCGCCTGAAAAGCGATGAAGCCAAAGCCCGTTTTCAGGCATTTTTGGGCAAAAGCGCAAGCTGAGCCGCCCTGGCCGCGCCCATAACAACAAGCCCCTTGTCAAAGAACCCCGCAAACTATGCTGCGAGTGTCTTGGACAAGGGGCCTGTCAGCGGTCAATCAACGCCATGCAGCCACCTTACGCCCACTTTTCTTTCAATAACGCCAAGGCAAAATACACCACCAGAAACAAGGCAGGCTTAACCACGATCAGCGCCAGCCATCCAACCCGGGTCCAGAAGCAGGACCAACCAAACTTGGCTGCGATGGACGCCGCCACACCGCAAACCAGGCTGTCCGAATCGTTAAGGCGTTTCTCAATATTCATAATTACTCCAAAGCTTATCTATCTTTTGCGTCTGTTACACACGGTGCCAGCGCATCATGCAGGCCAGCAAGGCACAGGCGGCGAAGCTTGCCACCGGCAGAAGCAGCACCAGCGCGGTTTTCAAGGACAATCCCAGCGTCAGCCACATAGCTTACTCCTTCACCAGCGCCGTGGTTTGCTCGGTCTTGGCGGCGGCCTTTTCATCATCGGCTGTGAGCGCGAGCCACTGGGCCGACAATTCAGTTTCAAGCTCGAGTTTCAAGTCCACCACGGCGGCTTGCAGCATTTCTTTTGACTGGGACACCAGCACCTGCTCGACAGAGCGCAGCACTTCGGTGGTTAAGGGTTCACTTGCCTGAGCACCTGCGGTGGCAAATACCAGAGTAGCGGCTATCAGACTGCGGTTAAGGATACGTTTGGACATGGTGTTCACTCCTGTTGTTTACCAATGTAACAGGGGTGATTACAAGCTACGTGCCAACTTTATGGATTGCAATTAAGTAACTGAATTAAAATGAATTTAAATTCCACCGCGAGCAGGCGATTGGATTTTTGGAGAAGGGAGTAATAGATGGAGGCGAAATCCACCACTTCTGTAGTTAATTTCGCCAACACTATGATAATCGCGACTACAGCTGGGAAATCTCCATGGCTTTTATCGCATTTTCAATCACTTCGATACCTGCCCCGGGCTTATGGGCATTCTCACTCAGGTGCCGACGCCAGGCGCGGGAACCGGGCAGCCCCTGATATAAGCCTATGATATGGCGACTGATATGATTAAGGCGCCCACCTTCGGCCAGATGTTTCCCGATATAAGGAAGTAATTTCCCTATTACCTCCTCCCGGCTGAGCACGGGATGTTGCAGGCCGCAAAGCTCGTTATCCACCGCGGTCAAAATGTAAGGGTTTTGATAAGCCTCGCGGCCAACCATCACTCCATCAAGTTTGGCAAGGTGTACCTTGGCGGCATCGATTGAGGTCACGCCGCCATTAATACTGATGGAAAGCGCGGGGTAATCCTGCTTGAGCTGATAGACGCGGTCGTAATCCAGCGGCGGGATCTCACGGTTTTCTTTCGGGCTTAAGCCCTGCAGCCAGGCTTTGCGGGCATGGATGATAAAGGTATCGCAGCCAGCGGCGGACACAGTATCGATAAAGTCGGTGAGAAAGGCGTAGGAGTCCTGCTCGTCAATGCCAATGCGGGTCTTCACAGTTACCGGAATAGACACCTGCTGACGCATGGCATCAACACACTCGGCAACCAATTTGGGCTCGGCCATCAGGCAGGCGCCGAAGCGACCATTTTGCACCCGGTCGGACGGGCAGCCGACGTTAAGATTCACCTCATCGTAACCACGCTGCTCGGCCAGTTTGGCGCACGCCGCCAAATCCTGCGGATTGGAGCCACCCAGTTGCAGCGCCAACGGATGCTCTTCCTCGTTGTAGGCAAGATAATCACCTTTGCCATGTAAAATCGCTCCCGTGGTCACCATTTCGGTATAAAGCAGTGCCTCCCTGGACATCAGGCGTGCAAAATAGCGGTAGTGCCTGTCGGTCCAATCGAGCATGGGTGCGACAGAGAAGGTGCGATTGAGTGGTGCTGGCATAACCCCGGCCGTTACTGGTAGCAATCAAAGGGCGCACATTCTACACCCATAGGGCCAAAAACGACAGTAACAGGGCATGGGCTGCAGCTTTTGAAAAGTTATGCCCGCACCGAAAAATCATCTACGCTTATGGATATGCGGCTGTAATCAAGCGATTGCATTCCATACTCTCACAAAGGGTGCTTCAAGCATGAATGTTGAATTTATCAACCCGTTTTTACAGTCACTGCTCAATGTGGTGTCGACCATGGCCTCAATGCAATTGACGCCGGGCAAGCCGCGCTTAAAGACCGATAACCTCGCCAAAGGCGATGTCTCCGGGCTGATTGGCATGGTGGGGCCCCAGACCAAGGGCTCGATGTCTATTACCTTCGATCAAAGCCTGGCACTGCAAATCATGCAAAATATGCTCGGCGAAAACCCCGGCAAGATAAATGATGAAGTAACCGACATGGTCGGCGAAATCACCAACATGGTCACCGGCGGCGCCAAAAACCTGCTGGCGGAGAAAGGCTACGACTTTGAAATGGCAACCCCTGTGGTGGTGGCCGGCGTCGGCCATCGCATCTCCCACAAGGCCGACGGCACCAAGATGATCATGCCCTTCACCAGCCCCTATGGCACGGCCTACATTGAAATATGCTTTGAGAATTGATCCCAAAGTCATAGCCAGAAAACCATAGCCAGAAAACCATAGCCAAAAACCATAGGCAAAAAGCCATAAATAGAAAAAGAGCCTCAATCGAGGCTCTTTTTGCTCCGGACAGACTGGTTTTAATCCAGACATGCGGCTTTTAATCGAGACAGACAGCGACCCGTGGCGTGAGCTTGGTCACCAGCTCGTAGGCGATGGTACCGATTTGCTCGGCCACCTCTTCCACCGGCAAGGCTGGCCCCCACAGCATGGCGCTGTCACCGACTTTATCGGTGGCGTCCGGCCCTAAATCAACGGTCAGCATGTCCATCGACACCCGACCAACAATCGGCACTCTGCGGCCATTGATAAACACCGGCGTGCCTTCCGGCGCATTGCGCGGATAGCCATCGCCATAACCAATGGCGACAACGCCAAGGCGGGTGTCGCGGCTCGATGTCCAGTATCCACCGTAGCCAACACTTTCACCAGCCTTGTGTTCACGCACCGCAATCAGCTGCGACACCAGCGCCATGGCTGGCTCAAGTCCGTGGTTGGTGCCATGGTCGCCCGCAACCGGCGACACGCCATAAAGCGCAATGCCAGGGCGGATCCAGTCGGCCTGGCTGTCGGGCCAATAGAGTACACCGGCAGAGTTGGCCAGCGTCCGGTCGCCGGGCAAGCCTTCGACCAGCTCATTGAAGCGCGCCATCTGGGTCGCTGTCACGGTTTTTTGCGGCTCATCGGCGCAGGAAAAGTGGGTCATCAGGTGCACAGGCTTGGCCACATTGGGATTGGCATTGAGGCGCTGATAAACCTCGGCAAACTCCTGAGGATGAAAGCCCAAACGGTGCATGCCGGAATCGATTTTAAGCCACACGGTCACCGGCGTTGAGAGGCTCACCGATTCGAGCATCTCAAGCTGTGACATATGATGCACCACGGTATCTATGTCGTGCTCAACCAGAAGCGGCAAATCTTCGCTGCGAAAAAAGCCTTCGAGCAGTAATAGCCTGGCCTTTACGCCACCGGCGCGCACTTCAAGCGCTTCTTCGAGGCGGGCGAGCCCGAAACCATCGGCATCGCTCACCACCTGGGCCACATTAAGCAGGCCGTGGCCATAACCGTTGGCTTTCACTACTGCCATCACCTTGCTGCCGGGCGCAATTTCCCGAAGCCGTGCGAGGTTGGCTTTCAGCGCGCGACTGCTGATTTCTGCGCGTGGAAAGGGTTTCAAACTGTCTGCCTTGTGCAAGCCATAAAGGAATTAATCTTCTTCAAACTGAGGACCGGCGTAATTATCAAAGCGGGAGAACTGGCCCTGGAAGGTCAGGCGCACCCGACCGATGGGGCCGTTACGCTGCTTACCGATAATGATTTCGGCGGTGCCTTTGTCGGGCGAGTCGTTATTGTATACCTCGTCACGGTAGATAAACATGATGAGGTCGGCGTCCTGCTCAATAGAGCCGGATTCACGCAGATCCGAGTTTACCGGGCGCTTGTCGGCACGTTGTTCCAGCGAGCGGTTTAGCTGCGACAGGGCAATCACCGGAATTTCCAGCTCCTTGGCGAGCGCCTTGAGTGAGCGGGAGATCTCGGCGATTTCCAACGTACGGTTATCGGAGAGAGCCGGCACCTGCATCAGCTGCAGGTAGTCGACCATGATCATCGACAGGCCGCCCCATTCACGGGCCACCCGGCGTGCGCGGCTGCGCACTTCTGTCGGGGTCAGACCCGAGCTGTCGTCGATATACATCTTGCCCTGCTCGAGCATCAGCCCCATGGTGGAAGACACCCGCGCCCAATCTTCATCGTCCAGCTGACCGGTACGCACCTTGGTTTGGTCAACCCGGCCAAGGGACGCGAGCATACGCATCATGATCTGTTCCGAGGGCATCTCGAGACTGAAAATCAGCACCGGCTTGTCTTCGTTCATGGCCGCGTATTCACACAGGTTCATGGCAAAGGTGGTTTTACCCATGGACGGACGGGCCGCCACAATCACCAGATCGCCACTCTGAAAACCCGCGGTCATGCGGTCGAGATCGGAAAAGCCGCTCGATACCCCGGTCACACCGTTGTGGGGGTTGTTGTAAAGCTGCTCGATTTTATCCACCGTCTTTTCGAGGATGGATTTAATGTCTTCCGGGCCTTCGTTGGCATTGGCCCGCTGCTCGGCAATCTTGAATACTTTGGATTCGGCCAAGTCCAGCAGCGCGCTGGAATCGCGGCCCTCCGGGTTGTAACCGGCGTCGGCAATTTCGTGGGCGACGCGGATCATCTCACGCACCACGGCGCGCTCACGCACAATTTCGGCGTAAGACAGGATGTTACCGGCGCTGGGGGTATTTTTGGCAATCTCACCCAGGTAGGCAAAGCCGCCCGCGTCGTCGAGCTCATGGTTAAGCTCAAGCCGCTCAGACACGGTGATCAGGTCGATGGGCTGGCCCTGCTCGACCAGCTTTTGCATGGCAGAAAAAATTAATCGGTGCGAGCGGGAATAAAAGTCCTCGCGCACCACCGCCTCGGCCACCTTGTCCCAGGCCTCGGCGTCCAGCATCAGTCCCCCGAGCACAGATTGCTCCGCCTCAATCGAGTGCGGCGGCATCTTAATGGCATCGAGCTGGGCATCTTTGGGTTTGCCCTTGGGCTTAAATGCGGTGTCCTGTGACATTCAGTCCCCCAATATCCAACGGATTTGCAAAATATGGTATAAAACTCACCGGCTTCGGCGCAGCCAAAGCCTAACGCATCCCATCCACGATGGATTTACGAACAAAAATTAAGGAATCAACATGCGCAACCTGGTCGCAGCGGCACTGGTGTTTTCATCGGGGCTGGCTTTCGCCGACGAAGGCCAATGGCAACCTTATCAGATGCCTTCCATCGCCGACAAACTCAAGGCCCGTGGGATTGATATTCCCGCCGAGCAACTCGCCGATTTGACCCGCCACCCGATGAATGCCGTGGTCGGGCTGGGGTATTGTACCGCCAGTTTTGTATCACCCCAAGGGCTGGTGGTGACAAATCATCATTGCGCTTACAAGGCCATCCAATATAACAGCAGCAAAGAGAAAAACTACCTCGCCGATGGCTTCCTCGCGACCAGCATGGACAAAGAGCCTTCAGCCGGCCCCAACGAGCGTTTGTATGTCACCGAAGCCGTGACCGATGTCAGCGCCAAGGTCACCGACGGCCTGCCACTGGAGCCACTCGAGCGTGTTGAAGCCATTGAAAGCCGCCAGAAGGCCATCATCAAAGAATGTGAGTCCGATGATAACTACCGCTGTGCGGTACGCAGCTTCCACAATGGCCTGGAATACTACCTCATCAAACAGCTGATGATCCGCGACGTGCGCCTGGTGTACGCGCCGCCCGAGAGCGTTGGCAGCTACGGCGGCGATATCGACAACTACGAATACCCGCGCCACAGCGGCGACTTTACCTTCCTGCGCGCTTATGTGGGCAAAGACGGCAAGCCGGCGGACTTTTCTGAGTCGAACATCCCATACCAGCCCAAGAGCTTCCTTAAAGTGAACGCCAGCGGCGTTAAAGCCGGTGACGGCGTGTTTGTGGCAGGCTACCCGGGCTCTACCAGCCGCTACCGCCTGACCACAGAGCTTGAGTTTGCCAGCAACTGGCTGTATCCGACCGATGCCAAGCGCTTCCAATCCCGCATCGATACCATCGAAGCCATGGGCGCCGAAAATGCCGAGCTTGCCATCAAATACGCCGGCACTGTGGCGGGCATGGCCAACCGGATGAAAAAACTCAACGGCTTGCTGGATGGCTTTAAGGCCACCGACATTACCGCCATCAAGCGTAAGCAAGAGCAGGAATTCATGGCCTGGTACGCAAGCCATGGCGATGCCAAACAAATGGATGAACTCAAGGCGCTTATCATCGAGAGCCAGCAGCAGTATCAAACCAACTATTACTTTGTTAACGCCCAGTCCAGCGACCTGCTTGGCGCCGCCAACAGCCTGTATCGCCTTGCCAAAGAAAAGCAAAAGCCCGACGCCGAGCGTGAGCAGGGTTATCAGGAGCGCGACCTGAAGATGTTTGCCGATAAGCTTAAGCGTATCGACAAGAGCTTTGATGTGCGGGTCGACAAGGTGCTGTGGCAGGCCGATATCGAAAGTTATCTCGCCCAGCCAAACCGCGTTGCCGTGCTGGATGAGCAGCTAAACCTCAGCGACAGCGCCGCCCTTGGCAGCAAGCTCGACTCCCTCTACGGCGCAACCAGCCTCATCGACCAGGCCACCCGCCTGGGCTGGATGGACAAGAGCCCGGCCGAGTTTGAACAAAGCAGCGATCCTTTCATCAAGCTTGCAGTCGCCCTGTACGACACCCGCATGGCGCAGGAAAAAGCCGAAAAGACCCTGGATGGCAAACTCAGCATCGCCCGCCCAGCCATGATGAAAGCCATCATCGCCTTTAACAAAGACAAGGGCCTGCCAGTCTATCCGGATGCCAACGGCACCCTGCGTATCACCTATGGCATGGTGGATGGTTATCAGTCCCGCGATGCGCTGTACAAACAGCCATTTACCAAGCTTGATGGCATAGTCGCCAAGCACACAGGTGTCGAGCCCTTCAACGCCCCGCAAAAGGTATTGGATGCCATCAAGGCCGGAAATCTTGGCAGCCACAAGGTAGACGACCTGTACCCGGACGCCCGCAGCTTTATCTGCAAGCTATTCTCCTGCCTGGATAAACCCGAAGCCTTTGGCTCAGTGCCGGTAAACTTCCTCTCCAGCGTCGACACCACAGGCGGCAACTCAGGCTCGCCGGTATTTAACGGCAAAGGCGAACTGGTGGGCCTTAACTTCGACTCCACCTACGAAGCCATCACCAAAGACTGGTTCTTCAACCCCGAAATCACCCGCGCTATCCACGTCGATATCCGTTACATCCTGTGGATGATGGATAAAGTGGATAACGCCCAGAACCTGCTAAGCGAAATGGATTTAGTACGTAACTAACCTAAACCCCGCAGTATCAAGCCACCCATTAGGGTGGCTTTTTTTTAGCCAAACGATACATAACCCACGATTATTAACAATTATTTACAATCAACAAACAATTATGAGATGTTATGACAGCAAATCCGCAGCCATAGCGGATAAGCCTATGAAACTATAAATACAAACGTTCAAAGGAATGCTGATCATGAATAAAACAACTTTCCGCCGCTCGCTGCTGGCGGCCTCAATCACCACGCTACTAGCCATACAAGCACCGGCTTTTGCGGATAACACCACGGGTTCTGTTTACGGTACTGCTAAGGCAGGCTCAACCGTTACTCTGGTTAACCCCAAAACCGGTATCAAACGCGAAGTTGTTGTTTCTGCCGACGGTAAGTACAACATCTCTAATGTCCAACCCGGTGTCTATACCGTATCCAGTGGCGGTGAATCCCATGAAGTACTGGTTGCTATTGGTACCGGTGCATCCGCCTATTTCGGTGGCGGCACAACTGAAGTCATTTCGATTGTTGGCAGCCGCATATCGTCAATCGATACCAGCTCTGTAGAGTCCACTACCGTTTATATGGCAGATCAGGTTGAACTGCTGCCCGTTGGACGTGACCTGACCTCGGTTGCACTCTTGGCACCAGGCACAGTTCAGGGTGACTCAGGTTTCGGTAATTTGGCAGCGTTTGGCGGTTCATCCGTAGCGGAAAACGGATATTTCCTCAACGGTTTTGACGTCACCAACACCCGTACTCTGCTGGATTTTGCCGATCTGCCCTACGATGCGGTTGCCCAGCAGCAGGTTAAAACCGGTGGTTACGGCGCCGAATATGGTCGCTCTTTGGGTGGCGTAGTTGCCGTAGTAACCAAGCGCGGTACCAACGATTGGGAATTTGGTGGCGCAGTCTACTACACACCAGACTCGCTGAGAGCCTCTGGCAGAGATGCTTTAAGAAAAGAGCCACTTGTGCATCCTGAAACTGGGGATTTAAACCCCTATTTAGCCTATCGCTCACAAAACCAAAACGACAAATTCTCGTATGTTGTTCACGGTAGCGGCCCCTTGATAGAAGACAAACTGTTTTTCTATGCAATGTTTGAGGGCAAACACAATACGACAGATACCTTTAGCACCAGCGGTGAAACCTCCCAAGCAACCACAAACAATTCACCCAAAATGCTGTTAAAGCTCGACTGGAACATTACCGACGAGCAAACATTAGAGTTCACGGCTCTGAGAAATAAAGAAGAGCTGGACATTACCCCTTATAAGTATCCTGACGGTGATTACACCCACACAGGTGAACATGGGGAACTCGATGCTGATTCAATCCGTACCGCTCACTCTGGCGGAGACATTTTTATCGGTAAATACACCGCCGCGCTGACCGATAATTTTACCGTATCAGCATTGATTGGCTCGATGAAAAACGAGATTTATAACGACCCCATCGCGCTTAAAGGCTTTGAATGTCCAAGGGTATGGGATAGCCGAGGCCCAAGCTCCAGCAACCTGGCCTACCTTGGTTGCTGGAACACAAACCAAGCTAATATCGTAGATCCCGAATTCGGACCAGATACAGACGAAAGGTTGTCCTACCGTTTCTCCCTCGACTGGGTACTTGGAGATCACACCCTCAGAGCAGGTGCTGACATAGAGCAGTGGGAGTCTGGTGCAGCTGGCACCGCGCAGACAGGGGTCGGCTTTGACAATAAATATTTCCGCTATTTTACCTCGAGAGGTCGCGTCAATGGCGTAACCGTACCTGCTGGTACTGAGTACGTTCGTACGTGGGATCGTGGTTCTAAGTCCGCGAATTTTGAAGTGGAAAACACAGCCTTTTTCGTCGAAGACTCATGGCAAGCAACTGATGAACTTTTGGTTTATGCCGGCCTTCGCAGTGAAAGCTTTGTTAACCGTAACGCCGATGGCGTGGCCTTCGTTGAAGCTGAAAACAGCATCGCACCGCGTCTTGGCCTGTCTTACGACCTCTCTGGCGATTCAACGCAAAAACTCTACGGTACCTGGGGACGCTACTATATTCCCGTCGCAGCCAACACCAACATCCGCGCCGCTGGTGTTGAATGGTTCGACATCCAATACTTCTATTTTGAAGGCATAGATCCGGTAACTGGTGTGCCAATTACTATTGGAGATGAAATTGGTGAAGGCGCATTCGACCCCCGTACGGCGCCAGATCCGGGTACCATAGCGGTAACCGATTTGGATCCTATGCATCAGGATGAGCTTATCATCGGCTATCAGCTGGCACTGAATGAAGACTGGACCGCCGGTATCAAATTGATCCATCGCGAAGTTAAAGATGGTATGGACGACTACTGCTCTCATCAACCATTTATTGACTGGGCAGAGGATAACGGCTACGACCAATTTGATGAAAACACAATGGCTGGCTGTCTGATCATGAACCCAGGCAAAGATTTCCGCTTAAAGATGGATTTGAACAATGACGGAAATCTCACCGAAGTGACAGTGCCAAATTCCTACATTGGCTTGCAAAAATATGACCGCACGTACAAGGCCATTGAGCTGAACTTAGCCAAGGCCAGTAGCGACGATTGGTATATGGACGCGTCATACACTTGGTCTAAGAGTGAAGGCAACATTGAAGGTTACGTCAACTCTACCCTCGAGCAGGATGATGCGGGTCTGACCCAGGACTTCGACCACCCACTGTTCCAGGAAAACGCTTATGGCTATCTGCCAAACGATCGCAGACATCAATTTAAGTTTATCGGCGCCTACTACATTACCGATGAACTGTCCGTGTCAGCGAACTTCAACTTAAGCTCTGGTCGCCCCGTCAACTGTAACGGTTTTGTGCCTCTTACTGATGACTTAGGTGTTGATCAATCAGGCTTACAGGGCTACTCAGCCTCTGCGTTCTTCTGCGTGGATGAAAACGGCGAGCATCAACCTACCTACCGTGGCCAATATGGGCGCACCCCTTGGACCCACAAGCTGGATTTGGGTCTGACCTACGTGCCCCACTGGGCGGATGATAAGCTGACGCTGCAGATGCAGGTGTTCAACGTACTCAATCAGGATCGCGTCACCGAATACGTCGAAACCGGCGATATTGACCGTGCAGATCCGACACAGAACCCAGAGTTCCTGAACGCCCGTAACTTCCAGTCTCCACGTTACGCAAGCTTTACCGTCAGATATAACTTCTGATGAAGGGTGCAGGTGCCCGCAGTATTTGCGGGCACCTGATGTAAACTCACTGCGAAAAAGCCATAAAAAAACACCGCCTTTCGGCGGTGTTTTCTTTGAAGCTTAAAAGCGATTATTCAGCAACAACAGTTACTTTAACAACGGCTTTCACTTCGGTGTGCAGCTGTACTTCAACTTCGAAGTCGCCAGTAGTGCGCAGGGCACCGTGTGGCAGACGAACTTCGGCTTTAGCCAGTTCTACGCCAGCAGCGGTAACGGCGTCAGCGATGTCGCGAGTACCAACAGAACCGAACAGCTTGCCTTCGTCACCAGCTTTAGAAGCGATAACAACTGCGTCCAGAGCAGAGATTTTCTCAGCACGGGCAGTGGCAGCAGCCAGGTCAGCAGCCAGTTTGGCTTCCAGCTCGGCACGACGGGCTTCGAAAACTTTTACGTTTTCGGTGTTGGCTACAACAGCCTTGCCCTGTGGCAGCAGGAAGTTACGAGCGTAACCAGCCTTTACAGACACCTGGTCACCCAGGTTGCCCAGGTTTGCGATTTTATCAAGCAGAATAACGTTCATTATCAAATCCTCTCTATTCGATTAGGCTTCAATGCTGGGATTACTGATGCAGATCAGTGTATGGCAGCAGAGAAAGATAACGAGCGCGCTTGATGGCGCGAGCCAGTTGGCGCTGGTACTTAGCGCTGGTACCGGTGATACGGCTAGGAACGATTTTGCCGCTCTCAGTGATGTAGTTCTTCAGAGTAGCAATATCTTTGTAATCGATCTCTGCAACACCTTCAGCGGTGAAACGGCAGAACTTGCGACGACGGAAATAACGTGCCATGTGACAGTCTCCTAAGATTTCAATTCGACATTTTCGGCATGCAGTACCAAGCGACTTTGTCCATTTCGATTCTGTTGAGTCGAAAGGAAACCCTGTACCTGGATCTCCATGCCTGCCTGCAATTTGTCTGTGATGCACTCAAAGTGCTGACCGCTCATGACTGCCTGAATTTGGCAGTAGACGTTTCGGGGCAAATTTGCATCAAAACGTTGGCTTCGGTGTTCCAGCTGTACCACACAATGTGGGATACCTGCGGGGCTTTTAAAGCGTCTGACCCGTAAAACCGAGCCAGTCAACACCAAGGCGTTGGCGGTCACCAACAGCAATTACTCGGCAGATTCTTCAGCGTTTTCTTCGGATTCTTCGAAGTCAGCCACTTTCTCGCTGGCAGCAGCACGACGAGCGTCACGCTCATCACGGGCTTTAGCCATTGGAGAAGCTTCAGTGATGGCACCCTTGGTGCGCATTACCATGCTACGCAGAACAGCGTCGTTGAAACGGAAAGCAGTCTCCAGCTCTTCAACAGACTCGGCAGTGGCTTCAACGTTCATCAGAACATAGTGAGCCTTGTGCAGATCCTGAATTGGGTAAGCCAGTTGACGACGACCCCAGTCTTCCAGGCGGTGGATCTTACCGTTAGCGTCGGTGATAACACCGGTGTAACGCTCGATCATACCAGCAACTTGTTCACTCTGATCAGGGTGAACCATAAATACGATTTCGTAATGACGCATTTATTGCTCCTTACGGGTTTGTAGCCTCGTGTTTGGCTCAGCCGGACCAAGTTTAGAGGCAAGGAACGAATTCAAAAGGGCTGATAAGGCGCGAAATACTACATAAACGCAGCGCAAAACACAAGCAATACCTTTGACCTGACCCACATCAAAGGTATGATGAAGCCGCGTCGCAGCGTCCGTTTTCGGACGTTTGTTCTTAAAGGAGTATACGGGCCGCCAGAATGACTATTTTACGCTTGCTCAGTGCCACCTCGCTGTTAACTGCCTTTTCAGCCAACGCGCTGATCCCACCTGAGTATCAGGAGCCTGCCAGCGGCTTTACCGCCGAAGTGGAAGCGGGTCTGCAGCTCAACACAGGCAACACCGAATCCAGCAGCTTTAACGGCCGCACCAAGCTGGTGTACGACACCAAAAAAGCCAAACAGGAAGCCGTGGTCAAAGCCTATTTTGCCTCCGATGCCGAAAAAACCACGGCCGAAAAGTACGACACTCAGTTTCAGTCAAACTACAAGGTCGAGTCGGGTTACTACTTTGCCCGCGGTGAAGGCACCTGGGACGAGTTTGGCTCCTACACCCGCCTTTATACCGGCTCTGTGGGTTATGGTTTTGATGTGATAAACCGCTATGCCACCAAGCTTAAACTCGAATTCGGCCCGGGTTATCAGTACAGCCTGCCACAGGCGACAGATACCGACCCGGCGCCGGAAGCCACCAAAGACATAATCTTGCGCAGCGCCGCTAAATTCGAGCAGCGCATCCACGAATACAGCAGTTTTACCGCCGATCTAGTCAGTGAAAACGGCCGTGAAAACAATGCCATCACCCTGGAGCTTGGCTACAAGAACATCCTGTTTCAGGACTTGGCGTTCAAAGTGGGCATGAACCTTAAGTACACCGACGTGGTGCCTGAAGGCAGTAAACAAACCGACACCATGACCACCTTTAACCTGCTCTATACCTTTCAGTAGCTTTATCGGCAGCGGTTCAATCAGAGTAACTTCCGCCCAATTAATCAGCCCAATAAAAAAGGATTGCCATGGCAATCCTTTTTAGTATCTCGGTTTAAGAGCGTCTTAGCCGATGCGCTGGCGCACCACTTCAAACAGGCAAATGCCGGTCGCCACCGACACGTTCAGGCTCGAAACTGTGCCCGCCATCGGAATGGAGATCAGGGTGTCGCAGCACTCACGGCTTAAGCGGCGTAACCCCTTGCCCTCAGCGCCCATGGCGATTGCCAGCGGGCCTTTGAGGTTGGCTTCAAACAGGGTCGAGTCGGCCTCGCCAGCGGTGCCGGCAATCCATACGCCGCGCTCCTGCAGCCGCTTCATGGTGCGGGCAAGGTTGGTCACCTGAAACAGCGGGATCACCTCGGCGGCGCCGCAGGCTACTTTGCTTACGGTCGGCGTAAGACCGGCGGAGTTATCCTTGGGTACTATCACCCCATGTACACCGGCAGCGTCGGCATTTCGCAGACAAGCGCCCAGGTTATGCGGGTCGGTCACGCCATCGAGAATGAGCAAAAATGGCATTTCGGTGTTATCCAGCAGCTCCTCGAGATCGTTCTCGGTCAGCACCTTGGCCGGACGCACCCGGATGATAACGCCCTGATGCTGTGTGCTTTCAGCTTTTTCGTCCAGCGTTTTACGGGCAGCAGGCTGCGCCTTGATGCCCCAGCTCTGGGCGATTTCAATCAGCGGCAATACCCGCTCGTCCTGGCGACCACTGAGCAGCCACAGCTCGAGCACGCGCTCAGGCGCGTGTTTGAGCACAGATTCCACCGCGTGGATGCCAAACACCAGTTCCTGTTTTTTCATTTATTTCTTTCTCTTAACTCGCTTGGCGGCCTTGGGCTTATGCTCGGCCGCTTTTTTGGATTTGTTGCCGTCTTTGCTCTTCGCTTCTTTGGCGCCGGCTTTACCACCCGCAAGTTTGCCACTGGCAAGCTTGCTGCGCACACTGCCGCCCTTGGCATCTTTACCGTCACGGCTGCGGGCACCTTCGGCATTGGTTCGCTCACGGGCCGACATCGGCTTTTTGCCGCCCTTGCGTCTGGCCATGCCCTCGCCTTCCATCTGCAAATCGATTTGCCGGTCGTCGAGGTTGACCGAGGCCACCTTCACCGCAACCGGATCGCCAATCTGGTAGATTTGGCCTGAGTTTTCGCCAATCAGGCGCTGGCGCTGTGGATCGTACTGGAAGTAGTCGCTGCCAAGGCTTGAGATATGCACCAAACCATCGATAAACAGCTCATCGAGGCGCACAAACAGGCCAAAGCTGGTCACAGAGGCAATCACGCCGCTGAAACTGTCGCCCACGTGGTCTTGCATAAACTCGCACTTAAGCCAATCGGACACATCACGGGTCGCCTCATCGGCGCGCCGCTCAGTGGTGGAGCACTCTTCACCGAGCAGATCCAGCTCTTCAATTTGGTAATGATAACCGCCATCCGCAGTCCATTTTTCGCTGGCTTCGCCCTGCTCTTTGGCAAGCAGGTAACGGATAACCCGGTGCAGCACCAGATCAGGATAGCGGCGAATCGGCGAGGTAAAGTGGCTGTAAGCCTCCAGCGCCAGACCGAAGTGACCTTCGTTATCCGGGGTGTAGATAGCCTGACGCATGGAGCGCAGCAGCATCACCTGAATAAGCTCAGCATCCGGGCGACCTTCCACCTTGGCCATCAGCGCCTGATAATGGGCAGGCTCAGGCTCAAGGCCGCCTTCCATCGACAAACCACGCTCGGCGAGGAAGTCTTTGAACTGGGTCAGCTTCTGCTCAGAGGGCTTTTCGTGCACCCGGTACAGCACTTCGCCCTTGTGTTTAATCACAAACTTGGCCGCCGCGACGTTGGCGAGGATCATGCACTCTTCGATTATCTTGTGTGCCTGATTGCGCGCTCGCGGCACTATGCGGTCAATTTTTCTCTCTTCATTGAAGATAAACTGCGTTTCCAGGGTCTCGAAGGCGATAGCACCGCGCTCGGCACGCTGCTCATCCAGACACAGGTACAGTTCCTGCAGCACTTGAAGGTGCGGGAACAGCGCCTTGTGCTCGTCTTTCACTTCGCCGCCGTCGAGCATGGCCGCCACCTGGGTATAGGTGAAACGGGCATGGGAGTGCATTACCGCCGGATAAAACTTGTAACCCGACAACCCGCCTTTGGCAGAGATGGTCATCTCGGCCACCATACACAGGCGGTCTACACCCGGATTGAGCGAGCACAGGCCGTTGGAGAGCTTCTCCGGCAACATGGGGATCACCTGCGACGGGAAGTACACCGAGTTGCCACGGGCGCGGGCCTCTTTATCGAGGGCCGAGTCAGTGCGCACATAGTGGCTCACGTCGGCAATCGCCACCCACAGGCGCCAGCCGCCACCGCGTTTGCGCTCGGCATACACGGCATCGTCAAAGTCGCGGGCATCTTCTCCGTCTATGGTTACCAGCGGCAGTTGGCGCAAATCAACACGACCGGCCTTTTCTTCATCGGTGACAAAATCGGGAATACGGCGCAGTTTTTTCTCGATGACCGACGACCATTCGTGGGGCAGATCGTAATTGCGAAGGGCAATCTGGATTTCCATCCCAGGTGCCATCTGTTTGCCCAGCACCTCGGTGACCTTACCACCGGCTCGCACGTAGCGGCCAGGACGGCGGGTCAGCTCGACCACCACCACATCGCCGTGGCGGGCGCCATTTTTATCTTCGTTGGCAATCAGGATTTCGTGGGGGATGCGCTTGTCATCGGCCACCACGAACGCCATACCGGCATCCACGTAAAAGCGGCCGACCAGCGCAGCGGTGCGCTCGGCCAGCAGCCGCACGATGCGGGCATCACGGCGGCCTTTGCGGTCATAGCCCGCAGGCTGCGCCAACACCTTGTCGCCGTGGAAGTAGAGCTGCATATCGCGCTCATTGATAAAGAGGTCATCACCGCCGTTATCCGGGCGGAAAAAACCAAAGCCATCTTTGTGACCGAGCACTGTGCCGGCCAGCAAATCCATGCGCTCAGGCAGGCCATAACACTGGCCGCGGGTGAACACCAGTTCACCGTCACGCTCCATGGCACGCAGGCGGCGGCGCAAGGCTTCAAGACGTTCTTCGTCGTGGATTTTCAGCGCCTCGGCAATCCGGTCTCGGGATTGGGGTGCGGTTTGCGATCTCAGATACTCGAGAATAAATTCCCGGCTGGGGATGGGGTTGTCGTACTTTTCTTGTTCACGCTCAAAATGCGGATCGTTAATCATTCAGTTTCCATTGGTTTCATCCGCGTAAATTACGGATGTCAGTAATTCCATAAATGCTCGCCCCGGGCTCTGGCCACGGCGCTGGCGGGCATTTTCGATTCGAGTTTTTTCAGCAATCCCCAAGCCTGGTCTTTGGTTTTCTGATCGTTGAAAACCTCGTTATAAAGCCAGTGGTATGCCATTTCATAGTCTCTGGGGCTGCCAAACCCTTCGTTATAAAGGCGCACCAGCATCATGCGCGCCTGTTGGTCGCCGTTGGCAGCGGCGGGGTAAAGATATTGTACCGAACGATGTTTGTTCTTCAGTACGTATTTGCCCTGCTCGTAATAGCGGGCAATCTGCAGCATTGCCTCTGTGCTGCCCTGCCCGGCCGACGCTTTCAAAAGCGCTAGGCCACGCGGCGCATCCTGCTTGACGCAGGTGCCGTGGATAAACATCTCGCCCCACAAATACTGATAGAGCGGCTGTTTAAGCACTTCAGCCCGGGCTTCAATGTCCTGCACCAACTGGCAGTCATCAACTTTTTTAACCTGCTCCAGATGCTTTTGCGAGCGAATTAGCTCGAGCAATTGCTCCTGGGTATACACATCCACAGCCTCCGCCGCCAGAGTAATGGGCGAGACGACTAACAACAGGGCTGACATAACACGCAACATAGCAAGTTCCGAAACTGGGCAAACATTCCCTTTCATCGGCAGTATAACCCAAATCTTGAGCAGGCCGCCAAAGGTCAGGGGCATGAAAAAGGCCGCTTTCGCGGCCTTAATGTACATCAATCAAATTGACAGCTGCCCGCAGGCATCAGTTAAACGGGCTCACCCGAATAAAAGTCTCATTCCGATCTGGACCGGTAGAGATGATGTCGATTGGCGTCTCGAGGATTTCCTCGATGCGCTTGATGTAATTGACCGCCGCTTGTGGCAGCTGATCCATGGAGGTCACACCAAAGGTGTTGTCGCTCCAGCCTGGCAGAGTTTCGTACACAGGTGTTACCTGCTCGTAACCTTCAGCAGCGAGAGGCGTAACGGTAGATACAGTGCCATCGGCCAGCTGATAACCTACGCAAATCTTCACTTCTTTCAGGCCATCCAGTACGTCCAGCTTGGTCAGGCAGATACCTGTCAGGCTGTTGATCTGGATTGCACGCTTCATGGCAACGGCATCGAGCCAGCCCGGACGACGTTTACGGCCGGTGGTGGCACCGAACTCGTGACCCTTGGTACCCAAGTGATCGCCGATTTCACAGGTCAGTTCAGTCGGGAATGGACCTGCACCCACGCGGGTGGTGTACGCCTTCATGATACCCAGTACATAGTCCAGGTGACATGGGCCGAAACCACTACCGGTAGCAACGCCACCTGCGGTGGTGTTGGACGAGGTCACGAACGGATAAGTACCGTGGTCGATGTCAAGCAGAGTACCCTGAGCGCCTTCAAACAGAATGTTTTCACCGGCTTTGCGGGCATTGTCCAGCATATCGGTTACATCAACACACATGGCCTTGAGGTAATCAGCCAGCGCCAGCGCGTCATCCAGCGTCTTCTGGTAATCAACGGCTTCAACACCGTAGTACTCGGTCAGCATGAAGTTGTGATACTTCATCACTTCTTTGAGTTTTTCGGCAAACAGCTCAGGATTGAACAAGTCACCTACGCGCAGACCGCGACGGGAAACTTTGTCTTCGTAGGCTGGACCGATACCACGACCGGTAGTACCGATGGCTTTGTTGCCACGGGCCTTTTCACGGGCGATATCCAGAGCACAGTGGAATGGCAGGATCAGAGGACAAGCCTCGGAGATCAGCAGACGCTCTTCAACCGGTACGCCACGCTCTTTGAGCATGCTGATTTCTTTCATCAGCGCGTCTGGAGCCAGCACAACACCGTTACCGATAATGCATTTCACATTATCGCGCAGGATGCCTGAAGGGATCAGATGAAGAACGGTTTTGACACCATCGATTACCAGAGTGTGACCAGCGTTGTGGCCGCCCTGATAACGAACTACGTATTTTGCCTGTTCAGTGAGAAGGTCGACAATCTTACCTTTTCCCTCGTCACCCCATTGAGTGCCGAGAACAACTACGTTTTTGCCCATTGTTTGCTGCAAGGTTGCGGTTAAAGCAGAATTTTAGCAGATTTCGGGGGGGGATGGGCAAGGGATTTATGAAAAAATAATCAGCGCCGCTGTACGCAAGTTGGCAGAAATTACGCTATGCATTACCGAAAGGCACTGATTTCATTCCGATAAATCTGCAAGCTGCGGGATTGTGTTAACCACAAAACAGTGTAAGCAGCGGATCGGGTTAAAACGCCATCCTAACCGCCAAAAGCCGTTTTCGCCTGATAATAAAAAACCCGGCAAAGGCCGGGTTTTTTGCAGACTCGCAGCGAATTAACGCTTGGAGAACTGTGGTCTACGACGAGCTTTACGCAGACCGACTTTCTTACGCTCAACCTTACGGGCATCACGGGTAACGAAACCAGCGGCACGCAGAGTAGGACGCAGAGACTCGTCCAGCTCCATCAGAGCGCGGGTGATACCGTGACGGATGGCACCGGCTTGGCCAGTGATACCACCGCCCTTAACAGTGACATAGATGTCCAGTTTTTCAGTCATTTCAACCAGCTCGAGCGGCTGACGAACAACCATACGAGCAGTCTCACGACCGAAGTAAACATCCAGAGGACGCTTGTTAACGATGATGTTACCGCTGCCTACTTTAGCGAATACGCGAGCGGTAGAAGTTTTGCGACGGCCAGTGCCGTAGTACTGAGTAGCAGCCATTTACTTAATCCCGTTTAGATATCAAGAACTTGAGGTTGTTGTGCAGCGTGGTTATGCTCAGCGCCAGCGTATACTTTCAGCTTGCGGAACATATCACGACCCAGAGGGCCTTTTGGCAACATACCCTTGACTGCTTTCTCGATGATCATTTCTGGCTTGTGCGCCTGCAGCTTTTCAAAGTTGATTTCTTTGATGCCACCTGGGAAACCAGAGTGAGAGTAGTACATCTTGCCTGCAGCTTTGTTGCCAGTCACGGTCACTTTCTCGGCGTTGATAACGATGATGTAGTCACCGGTGTCAACGTGAGGAGTGTACTCAGGCTTGTGCTTACCGCGCAGACGGCGAGCAATTTCAGTAGCGATGCGACCCAGAGTCTTACCTTCGGCGTCAACAACGTACCAGTCACGAGATACAGTTTCTGGCTTGGCAGTAAAAGTCTTCATTATTACAAAAACCCAAAGTTAAATTCTGTCACACATGTTATCCGACCCCGGATAACACATTTGCCTTTTCCAGTACCCCTTCGAGTAGGGAAATCGGCTTTGATTTCCGCCTCTTCGGCGGAGGTAACGTGGGCAGGTCGCGAATTATAGCGAAGGCTGGGTTAAAAATCACCTGCTTTTTATGACCAAAATCAAAAAAGATCGCGAGGATCCGCGGCCTTGCCCGCTTACGGTAAATGTTCCAGCGCCAGATAATCCCTTGATTGCATTTCAATCAAACGAGAGCGGCAGCGGCGGAACTCAAAACTGAGCAAACCATCGGTGTAGATATCTTCCAGCGCTACTTCGGCCGAAATGATGAGCTTTACGTGTCGCTCATAAAACTCATCCACCAGGGCGAGGAAGCGCCGGGCAATGTCATCACCGGTTTGCTGGGCGCCCATCTGCTCGACGCCCGACAGCAGCACAGTGTGGTAAAGCCTGGCGAGCTCCATATAGTCACGCTGGCTGCGCGGCCCATCGCACAGGGCACGAAAATCAGCAAGCAGCACGCCCTGCGCCTGCTTACGGATATTAAGGTTACGGCCTTCAATCTCAATCGGCTCGATTTGCACCTCAGACTCGGGCGCAAGCTGGGAGAAGTAGCGCAGCAAATTCGCCTCGGCCGCCTCATCGAGCGGGTAGTGGTAAATCTCGGCCTGCTCGAGGGTTCGCAGGCGATAGTCGATACCCGAATCGACATTGAGCACGGCGCAGTGCTGATTTATCAGCGCAATGGCGGGAAGGAAACGCGCCCGCTGCAACCCGTTGCGGTACAAATCGTCCGGAATGATGTTCGACGTGGCAACCAGCACTACGCCCTCGGCAAACAGGGCTTCAAACAGGGTGCCGAGCAGCATGGCATCGGTAATGTCAGAAACAAAAAACTCATCGAAGCAAATCACCCGCACCTTGGCGGCCATCTCTTTGGCAATCACCAGCAAAGGATCGCGGGTACCTTTCAAACGATCGAGATCCAGATGCACCTGATGCATAAAACGGTGAAAGTGCGCCCTTAACTTGCGCTCAAACGGCAACGCCTCATAAAAGGTGTCCATCAGGTAAGTCTTGCCCCGGCCTACGCCGCCCCAAAGATAAAGGCCTTTGACATAGGGCTTTTTCGCCGCCATACCAAAACGGCTGCCGAGGCGGCCAATCAGGCTGCTGTGATTTTCGCTGGCCAGCAGGGCATCGTAAACGCCCTGCAATGCCTTGACTGCGGCTTCCTGCGCGCCGTCGTGGGAAAAACCTTCCCGTAACAAATCCTGCTGATAATGCTGCCAGGGGGTAAGCTCGGACACTTGAATTCTTCTCTTGGGGCCATATAACAATTTGGCTGAATGTTAACACGCCGGACAGGCTCAGGTAAAAGCCCGCACCGGCTAAGATGGCCAGTATTCAAGTAGTTCAAAACGCAGATGAAAGGGGAATTAACCTTTGTTAATCGTGACGAACTTTGTTGTTACACGCAGGTCGGAAGGGTTATACAGGTGAACAGTCTCGTGAATACAGTCCAGTACAGACAGTCACCTTGAAACCGATCCCCGAATTGGAGCAATGAAACAGATGAAAACCAAACTTTCACTTATTTCCGCCGCTATTCTCGGTGCCAGCCTGACTCTCGGCACCCTGCCCGCTCACGCATCTTTACCGGTCGCCGTGGATGGTCAGCAGTTACCAAGCCTAGCGCCTATGCTGGAACAAACCACCCCGGCGGTAGTCTCGGTGGCGGTATCTGGCACCCAGGTGTCCAAGCAGCGGGTACCGGACGTATTCCGTTATTTCTTCGGTCCTAATGCCCCACAGGAGCAAGTGCGTGAGCGCCCCTTCCGCGGTCTTGGCTCAGGCGTCATCATCGATGCCGACAAGGGCTACATTGTCACCAACAATCACGTGATTGACGGCGCCGACACCATTCAGATTGGTCTGCTCGATGGCCGTGAATTCGAGGCCAAGCTGATTGGTACCGACAGCGAGTCGGATATTGCACTGCTGCAAATCAAGGCCGACAAACTGACCGCGATTAAATCGGCCGACTCCGACGCCATCCATGTAGGTGATTTTGCCGTGGCCATCGGCAATCCCTTTGGTCTCGGTCAAACCGTTACCTCGGGCATAGTGTCTGCGCTGGGTCGCAGCGGCCTTGGCATTGAAATGCTTGAAAACTTTATTCAAACCGATGCCGCCATCAACAGCGGTAACTCGGGCGGCGCGCTGGTGAACCTGCGCGGCGAGCTGATTGGTATCAACACCGCAATCGTGGCCCCGGGCGGCGGTAACGTGGGGATTGGTTTTGCCATTCCGGCCAACATGATGCACTCGCTGGTTGACCAGATTATCGAGCACGGTGAGGTTCGCCGTGGCGTGCTTGGTATTTCCGGCCGTGAACTCGACAGCAAGCTTGCCGAAGGTTTTGGCCTCGACTCCCAGCACGGCGCCTTCGTTAACGAGGTCATGCCCGGCAGCGCCGCTGAAAAAGCGGGCATTAAGGCAGGTGACATCATCGTCAGCATTAATGGCCGTAAGATCAAGAGCTTCCAGGAACTTCGCGCTAAAGTCGGCACCCAGGGCGCCGGCAGCGAAGTGGAGCTTGGCCTTATCCGCGACGGTAAAGATAAAGCCGTTAAGGTGACGCTGGGCGAAGCCTCAGAGCAAACCGCCGCTGCCGATGAACTGCATCCTCAGCTGGCCGGCGCCAAGCTGGAGTCTGGCTCCAATGGCATTGAAATCACCGACGTGCAGGAAGGCTCGCCGGCAGCACTGAGCGGCCTTCGCAAGGGCGACATCATAGTCGGGGTGAACCGCACGCCGGTGAAGGATCTCAAGGCGCTCAAGGAGCAATTGAAAGAGCAGGATGGCGCCGCCGCGCTTAAGATCCTGCGCGACAAGAGCCTGAGATACCTGGTTCTGCGTTAACCGCTGACAGCCCCATAAGCCCAGCCCTCCGGCTGGGCTTATTGTTTTGAATCGTGTTAATCTAGTTCAACTATTTGAATAATCTCGCCGCCTCCATGAAAAGCACTCTGCTCTATCTCGGAAAAGCCGTCCTGTTTGGCCTGGTCATGGCCGCTGTGTTTTTGCTGGCGCAGCAATATCTGGTCAAAGATCACGACAACCTGTATCGCAGCCATGGCGAAGGCACGGTGGAGCTGTCCTTTGCCAAGGCGGTGCGTAAAGCGGCGCCTGCGGTCGCCAATATCTACAACATCAGCATAGATCAGCGTCAGCCGCTGGCGTCTGGTGCCCTGCAGGGCCTGGGCTCAGGGGTCATCATGAGCAAAGAAGGCTACATTCTCACCAACTATCATGTGATTAAAAAAGCCGATGAAATCGTGATTGCACTGCAGGATGGTCGCCGTTTCAGCGCCGAAGTGGTGGGTTCAGATCCTGAAACCGACCTTAGCGTGCTTAAAATTGATGGCGACAAGCTGCCTGTGGTTCCGCTGAACCTCAACAGCCTGCCCCAGGTCGGTGACGTGGTGCTCGCCATCGGCAACCCCTATAACCTCGGCCAGACCATCACCCAAGGCATTATCAGTGCCACCGGCCGTAACGGCTTGAGCTCGGGTTATCAGGACTTTTTACAGACCGATGCTGCCATCAACGCCGGTAACTCGGGCGGCGCTCTTATCGACACCAGTGGCGATCTTATCGGTATCAACACCGCTGCGTTTCAGATTGGCGGCGGTGGTGGCAGCAATGGCATCAGCTTTGCCATTCCGATTCGTCTGGCCTATTCCATCATGGGCAAACTGATTGAAAATGGCCGGGTGATCCGCGGCGCGCTGGGGATTTCCGGCGAAGCCGTCACCGCTTATATGGCGCAGGTGCTTAAGTTGCCTGAGGTGCAGGGAGTGCTCATCACCGGAGTAGACCGTTCAGGTCCGGCCGCCGCGGCCAATCTACTGCCCCGTGATGTCATCATTGAATACGCCGCTGAAACCGTGACCAGCTCTGAAATGCTGATGGACCGGATAGCCGAAACCAAGCCGGGCACTGAAGTGATAATGACTGTGATACGCCAGGGCCAACCCTACAAGGTGCCGGTTATCGTGGGTGAAAAGGTTGCCGAATATAACTGATTTGCTTGAAGTGGCTTAGCTTGCTCATGGCGTATTCGAGCGGAGCTAATCGATAAATTACAGACACAAAAATGCCCGGTAAATCCGGGCATTTTATTGCGTTAAACGCAGCTTATGTACCAAGCGAAGATTATATATCAAGCGTAGCTGAGGCAGAAAGCACCACTTAGCCTTTATCGGACGGGCTGGCCAAATCCACCAACCGCACCCAAAACGCCATCTCGAAACATACCCCCAGCGCCAGCAGCACCATCGAGGGCAGTTTGGCGCCGGCGAGGTAACTTGCCAGTGCCGCGATTAACAACAATGCCGGTACCGCCCACCTTGCGATTTTCATCATGTCCTTGACTCCGACCATATTTTCCCACCTTTCGATAACCATCCTATAACAAAAAAACCGCCGGTCAAGGCGGTTTTTATGAATAGTAAGTTAGGCTTACTTAATGCGTACTACCTTGCCACCGAGGCCCTCAAACTTGGTTTCGATGTGCTCGTAACCGCGGTCAAGGTGGTAAATACGGTCAACCACTGTATTTCCATCGGCCATCAGACCGGCAATCACCAAACTGGCAGAAGCGCGCAGATCTGTCGCCATCACCTGAGCGCCGCTCAGACGCTCCACACCGTGAACGATACAGGTGTGACCTTCAAGCTCCATGTCGGCACCCATACGCATCAGCTCCGGCACGTGCATAAAGCGGTTTTCGAAAATGGTCTCAATGATGGTACCGCTGCCTTCGGCCAGACAGTTGAGCACACAGAACTGCGCCTGCATGTCGGTCGGGAACGCCGGATAAGGCGCGGTCTTGATGTTGACCGCCTTCGGGCGCTTGCCCTTCATATCAAGCTCAATCCAGTCTTTGCCGGTACGGATCTCGGCGCCGGCATCCTCAAGCTTGGCAAGCACTGCTTCCAGAGATGAAGGATCGGCGCTTTCACAGCGGATGCTGCCACGGGTTACTGCGGCAGCCACCAGGAAGGTACCGGTTTCGATACGGTCTGGCATCACCCGATATTCGCAGCCATTAAGGCGCTCAACACCGGTAATGCGCAGCGTCGCCGAACCGATACCGCTGATCTTGGCACCCATGGCCACCAGACAGTTGGCGAGATCAATCACCTCTGGCTCACGGGCGGCGTTTTCAATTACGGTTTCACCGTCGGCCAGCGCCGCAGCCATCAGCAGGTTTTCGGTGGCACCAACACTGACCATGTCCATAAAGATGTGCGCGCCTTTGAGGCGGCCATCCACACGGGCCTTGATATAGCCTTCTTTCACCTCGATTTTGGCGCCCATCTGCTCCAAACCGTGCAGGTGCAGGTTCACCGGGCGGGCACCGATGGCACAGCCACCGGGCAGCGACACATCGGCTGTGCCGTAACGTGCCAGCAGCGGGCCAAGGATCAGGATAGAGGCGCGCATGGTTTTCACCAGCTCATAAGGCGCGACAAAATGATTGATGTTGCTTGGGTCGATACGCACAGTACCGGCCTCATGACTCACCTCGGCACCAAGGCAGCGCAGCAGCTTGCAGCTGGTGTCCACGTCTTTGAGGTTAGGCACATTGGTCAGCACAAACTCGCCATCGGCGAGCACGCCGGCCATCAGAATTGGCAGGGCGGCGTTTTTGGCACCGGAAATAACAACACTGCCGGCGAGCGCGCCGCCGGATTGAATCGAAAGCTTATCCACGAGGAGTCTCTCAGAGTGGCATGTTGAAGATTTTTTCACGCTTCCATTGGGTTGGCGTGAACGTCTTGATGCTCAGAGCGTGCAGAGCACCACTGGTGATCTGTTCCATCAGAGGGGCGTAGATGGCCTGCTGCTGCTTGATGCGGCTCATACCATCGAAACACTCGCCCACGGCAACCACCTGATAGTGACTGCCGTCGGAAGTGACATGCACTTCCTCCAAACCCAAAGCCTGGGTCAAAATTTCTTCAATCTGTTTGCAATCCATGGATGAACTGAACCTTATTGCTGCGCTAGGCTTCTTCGTGGAAGAAGGCTTGTAAATCGTAAAGGGCAATTAGTTTACCAAGCTGAGGCGACGGCTGCACCAATGTCAGTGTCTGGCCCCGTTTTTGGGCACGTTGCCACAACTCGAGTAAAAAGGCGATACCGGCGCTGTCGCTGTAAGACAGCTGCCGCAAATCAAGCCGCGTTGCCACGCGGGGCACCAGAGCGTCGGCCTCAGACCACAGCGCCTTCACTACGCCATGGTCGAGCCGTCCTGCCACGGCGCAGGTTTCACCATCCAGAGACAGAGTTATCACTTGGCTGCCGCCTTGGCCTCTTTGGCCACAGACGCGGCGGCCTTTTCGTTCAGCATGGTAATCACATTATCGATACCCTTCTGACGAATAAGCGTGGTGATTTCGGACTGCTTGGACTGCAGCAGGCTCACGCCTTCGGCAACCAAATCAAACGCTTTCCAGCTGTCATCTTTCAGACGGCGGGCCTTGAACAGCAGTTTGATTGGCGGGCGGCCAGCTTCGATGATGCGCACATTTACATCGACAATCTTTTCATCGCTGAAGTTCGCCGCCGGCGCATATTCAACCGTTTGGTTGGTGTACTCGGTGAAGGCCTGGGCGTAGGTGGCCACCAGATAGCCTTCAAAGGCGGTGACGAAACGGTCACGCTCGGCTTCGCTGGTTTCTTTGAGATACTGACCCAGCACTTTATAAGAGGCGTACTTGAAGTCGATGTAAGGCATCAACTCTTCACGGACAATCACTTTCAGGTGATTCGGATCGGCATCGATTTTGGCCTTGTCCGCATGGAAGCGATTAAAGGTTTTGTCGGCCACCGCCTGGATCATCTCGTAAGGGTTTTTACTGTCAACGGACGCGGCCTCGGCTTGCAGACCAATCACACTGAGGACCATCAATAACAATGCACGTAACATCATGTGTCTCCTGTTAATCCTTCTTACCCATGCTGTAAAGGAACTGACCAATCAGGTCTTCCAGTACCAGCGCCGACTTGGTGTCGGCAATCCGGTCGCCATCCTTCAGCATGACACTTTCATCATCCACAAACCCCGGCGTCAGGCCGAGGAACTGTTCACCCAGTAAGCCAGAGGTCAGAATCGACAGGCTGCTGGACTCGGGAAAATTACGGTAACGTCCGTCCATATTCAGGGTAACCACGGCGACCAGGCGCTCGGGATCCAGCTCAATCTGGCTGACCCTGCCCACCACCACGCCACCGACCTTGACCGGAGAACGCACCTTCAGGCCACCGACGTTGGTGAACCTGGCATACAGGGTGTAACTGCTGTTACCGGCCTGCACTTCAACGTTGGCAACCTTAAACACCAACACCAAAAATGCCGCGATACCAGCAAGCAGAAACAGTCCCACCCAAATCTCTACTTTCCGTGACAACATGTTAAAGTCCCACTCCTTGCAATTAGCTGAACGCCGCCATTAACCAAACATGATGGCGGTCAGCAGAAAATCCAATGCCAGTACGGCAAGGCTCGATTGCACCACGGTCGAGGTGGTGGCCTTACTGATCCCCTCGGGATTGGGCACCACTTCATAGCCGCGATACAGGGCAATCCAGGTCACCACAATGGCAAACACCAGACTCTTGATTAAGCAATTCACTATGTCCTGACGCCACTCAACCGACGCCTGCAGAATCGACCAGAAGGCGCCGTGATCTATGCCCTTCCACTCGACACCGACAATATGACCACCCCAAATGCCCACCGCGGTAAAGAGCACCGCCAGAATCGGCATACTGATAACGCCCGCCCAAAAACGCGGCGCAATGATTTGCCGCAGCGGGTCGACTGCCATCATCTCGAGGCTTGAAAGCTGCTCTGTGCTCTTCATCAGGCCGATTTCAGCGGTCAGCGCTGAACCGGCGCGGCCGGCAAAGAGGAGCGCCGTTACCACAGGACCAAGCTCACGCAGCAAACTCAGCGCCACCATGGGGCCAAGGCTCTCTTCGGTGCCGAAATCCACCAGAATGGTGTAGCCCTGCAATGCCAATACCATGCCGATAAACAGACCCGACACCAGAATAATAATCAGCGACTGCACCCCAACCACATACAACTGCTTGATAAGCAGCGGCATGCCTTTGGCCGGCCTTGGCACAGCCACCAGTGCGCCCCACAACATTAAGCCAGCGCGGCCCATGCCAGTGACCTGGCCGATAGCCGCACGCCCAAGGCGCGCTACCGCATCAATTAACGCCACCAACAAGCTCCTTTTGATAATCGGCCGCAGGGTAATGGAACGGCACCGGGCCGTCCGGCTCGCCGCCGATAAACTGCCGCAGACGAGCATCGTCCGATGCTTTCAGCTCAGCGGGCGTACCTTCAGCAATAATCTTTTTATCGGCAATCACATACACGTAATCTGCGATGCCAAGCACTTCGCCCACATCGTGGGAGACCACCACAGAGGTGAGACTGAGCGCATCGGACAGCTCACGAATCAGCTTAACCAGCACGCCCATGGAAATCGGGTCCTGCCCGGCAAAGGGCTCGTCGTACATCACCATTTCAGGCTCAAGCGCAATCGCACGGGCCAGGGCTGCCCGGCGCTGCATACCGCCCGACAGCTCACTTGGCATCAGCTGCGCCGCGCCGCGAAGCCCCACGGCTTCGAGTTTCATCAGCACGATGCGGCGGATAATGGCCTCATCGAGGCCTGAGTGCTCCCGCAGCGCAAAAGCAACGTTGTCGAATACGTTGATGTCGGTAAACAGGGCGCCGCTCTGGAACAACATGCTCATACGCTTTCTGAGCTCGAACAGTTCACTGCGGCTTACCTTGTGAATATCCACCCCATCAAACAGCACTTCGCCGTGATCCGGCGTCAGTTGTCCGGCAATCAATTTAAGCAAGGTGGTTTTGCCAATGCCGCTCGGGCCCATGATGGCGGTCACCTTGCCCCGGGGGATTGCCAGGCTGATGTCTTCATAGATGACACGCTCACCGCGGCTGAAACCCAGATTGCGGATTTCGACCAAAGTGTCGGACTTATGATTCATGATGATTCCCTGTTCTTGACAAGAAGAAGTGATATTCGGCCATCCTGGCTTACGACTAACTGAACACAACTTAAAAGAGGCGAAATTGTACGGAATTGCCGGGATTGCGACAACAGCTTACACACTTCCTGACCCGGATACTTTTAATTTGCCTGATTTCCGGCGAAAATGCGCCTCGGTATTCAAGGATTTTGTCAACAAATGTTATTCAATGTGTTATCGCTTGTCGCCGGCCTGACCCTGTTGGTCTGGAGTGCCGACAAGTTTGTCTATGGCGCCGCTGCCTTCGCCCGCAATCTGGGATTGCCCCCGATGCTCATCGGTCTGACAATCGTCGCCATGGGCAGCTCTGCGCCGGAAATGTTTGTCGCCGCCACCGCCGCGATGGACGGCATGCGCGATACAGCCGTCGGCAATGTGCTCGGCTCCAACGTTGCCAACATCACCCTGATCCTCGGTATTACCGCCCTACTTGGCGCGATTGCGGTCAGCTCGCAAACCCTGAAGCGCGAAATCCCGCTGATGCTGGCCGCGACTATTCTGGCCGGCTATTTCCTGCATGATGGCAACTTAAGCCGCACCGAAGGCGTGGCGCTGGCAGGGGCCTTTGTGGCGCTGATGGCGTACCTTATCTGGCATGCTCTGAGCAACAAGAGCGCCGATCCGCTCGCCGATGAGGCCGACGATGAAGTGCCCAAAGATGTGCCCACCTCCCGCGCGCTGTTGTGGCTCATGGTCGGTATCGTGTTACTGCCGGTGTCGGCTGACTGGATGGTCGATGGTGCCGTCGGCATTGCCAAGCACTTTGGTTTGTCGGATCTGGTGATAGGCTTGACCATCATTGCCGTCGGCACCAGCCTGCCTGAGCTTGCCGCCTGCATCGCCAGTGCCCTGAAAAAAGAAGACGATCTGGCGATTGGCAATATCGTTGGTTCCAATATGTTCAATATTCTGGCGGTGTTGGCACTACCCGGCCTTATCGCGCCGGGTGTGGTAGACTCCCAGGCCGCAAGCCGCGACCTGTATATGGTACTCGCCACCAGTGTGGCACTGGCACTGTTCGTGCTCATCAGCGGCAAAGATCGGCAGCTCAAGCGCTGGCATGGCGCGGTATTGCTGGCAGTATTTATTGGTTATCAGTACGTGCTGTTTCAGGCACACTGAAGCCCGGTCGGCCATTGAGTGCCAACCCAAACAGAGAGACAGATATGGTAAACAGACAACAGCTGCGTCAGTGGGGCCGTAAGGTTATCGACATTGAAAAAACGGCTCTGGATAACCTGTACCAGTTCGTCGACAGCGACGCCTTTGCCGATGCCTGCGAGCTGATTTTAGGCTGCACCGGCAAGGTGATAGTGATGGGCATGGGCAAATCCGGCCACATAGGCAATAAGATTTCTGCCACCCTGGCGAGCACAGGTACCCCGGCATTTTTCGTGCATCCGGGCGAAGCGAGCCACGGCGATTTGGGCGTGCTCAGCGACAATGACATCGTCCTTGCCATCTCCAACTCAGGCGAGTCGAGCGAAATTCTGACCCTGATGCCGGTCATCAAGCGTCGCGGCATTCCGATTATCGCCATGACCGGTAAACCCGAGTCCACCATGGCCAAACACTCGCAGCTGCACCTGTGCATCCGGGTGCCAGAAGAGGCCTGCCCACTCGGGCTGGCACCAACTTCCAGCACCACGGCGACCCTGGTAATGGGCGATGCGCTGGCGGTGGCGCTGTTGCAGGCCAAGGGCTTTACCAAAGATGATTTTGCCCTGTCGCACCCCGGCGGCGCACTTGGGCGCAAGCTGCTGCTGCATGTCAGCGACGTGATGCACCGCGGTGAAGAGCTGCCGCTGGTGCGCGACAATATCTGCATCACAGACGCCCTTTATGAAATCTCCAAGAAGGGCCTCGGCATGACAGCCATCGTCGATGAGCACGGGGTATTGGTTGGGATTTTCACCGACGGCGACCTGCGCCGGGTAATAGATGCTCAAATCAACCTGCGCCAGACCAGCATTGCCGATGTGATGACCCGAAACTGTATTACCATCAAAGAGCACATTCTGGCGGTGGAAGCCCTGACCTTGATGGATAAACGCAATATCAACGGCCTGATAGTGATTGACAGCGAGCATCGCCCGGTTGGCGCGCTCAATATGCTCGATTTGGTCAAAGCGGGAGTAATGTAAATGCGCGAAGGACTTTACGGCCCGGTGGCCGATGCCGTGTGGGACAAGGCCCGCGCCATCAAATTGCTGATTTGCGATGTGGACGGCGTGTTTTCCGATGGCCGCATTTACCTTGGCAACAACGGTGAAGAGCTCAAAGCCTTCCACACCCGCGACGGCTACGGCGTAAAAGCACTGCAGGGCGCCGGTGTAGCGGTGGCGGTGATCACCGGCCGTCAATCCAACATAGTGCAAACCCGCATGACCGCCCTTGGGGTGAAACACATTTATCAGGGCATAGACAACAAGTTTGCGCCCTATGAAGAGCTGCTGGCGCACTATGGCGTCAGCGCCGCCGAAGTCGCTTACATTGGTGATGACATGGTCGACTTGGCAGTGATGAAAGCCGTTGGTCTCAGCGTTTGCGTCGCCGACGGCCATCCTTTTGTGCGCCGCCATGCAGACTTTGTGACGACCTTGCCGGGTGGCCACGGCGCACTTCGTGAGCTTGCCGACCTGCTGCTGATGAGCCAGGGCAAGCTTGATGGCGCCCACGGGATGAGCGTATGAATCGGGTCACACTGGCGATTTTGCTGCTGTTTGGTACGGCGCTGGCACTCTATTGGCAGGTTCAGCAGAAAAAGGCCAATCTGCCGCCGGCCCAAATCGTTGAAGAAAAACCAGACTTTATTGCCACCGACTTAAAAAGCCTCAGCTTTAACGACCAGGGCCAACTCGAAAGCCGCGTCAGCGCAACCTATATGGAACACTTCAATTCCGACGCGCTGACGGTGTTTTCCGACCCGGTTTATACCCTGTTTCCAAAAAATGGTCAGGGTGAATGGCAGCTTACCGCCAAAATTGGCAAACTGGACAAATTTGCCGACAAGGTCACGCTGGAAAATGAGGTGAAAGTCGAAGCACTGAGCTTTGATGAGCCGCTGCAGCAGCTGACGACCAGCTATCTGGCGCTGGACATTGGCACCATGATCCTGACCTCTGACAAAGAAATTCAAATCAGCGGTAACAACTTCCACTTGAGCGGGCTTGGGCTCTATGCCGACCTCAACAAAGAAGAAGTTAAACTTTTGAGTGAGATAAAGGGAACCTATGAACCTAAATAAGGCGCTTCTTGTGGTGCTGCTTTGCGCCTGTGGCAGCTTGGCCCAGGCCAACACCAAGCATGATTTGATGCAGGAAGTGAAAATTCTCGCATCCAACAGCTACGCCGATCTGAAAAACAAGCGCATCGTCTACGAAGGCCCGGTGAGGCTGACCCAGGGCTCGCTCGTGCTTAACGCCGACCAGCTGAGCTCCTTTACCGATGAAAAAACCGGTAAACGCATCCTGCTCGCCAAAGGCAAGCCCGCCACTTATCAGCAAAAAGTGGAAGATGGCCGCACGGTACAGGCCAGCGCCAATGAGATCAGCTACAACATCGACAGCCGGGTGATGAGCCTCAAAGGCAGCGCCAAGGTTGAGCAGGATGGCAGCCAGGTGACCGCCGACTCGATTGTGTACGACATCCAAAAACAGCAGCTGACATCCCAAAGCAGCGGCAAACGTGACGATCAGGTGATTACCATCATCCAACCGGAAAACTACCAGCAAGAGCTGCAGGACAAGGGTAAGCAAGAAAACAATCCGTCCAACAGTGAGAAGCAGCAATGACGACACTGACCCTCAAGGCCAGTAACCTGGCCAAAAGTTACAAAAGCCGCCAGGTCGTCAAGGATGTGAGTCTGGTGGTTAACACAGGCCAGGTGGTCGGCTTGCTCGGCCCCAACGGCGCCGGAAAAACCACCACCTTCTACATGGTGGTGGGGCTGGTTCAGAGTGACAAAGGCAGCATCCACATTAACGATGAAGATTTGACCCTCGACCCCATGCACCTGCGCGCCCGCAAGGGCATAGGCTATCTGCCGCAGGAAGCGAGCATTTTCCGCAAACTGTCGGTGCGCGATAACATCATGGCCGTGCTGCAGATGCGCAGCGAACTGAGCAAGCAAGAGCGTGAAGAGCAGCTCGAAAAGCTGCTGGAAGAGTTCCATATCACCCACATCCGCGACAACCTCGGCATGTCGCTCTCGGGCGGTGAACGCCGCCGGGTCGAGATTGCCCGCGCTTTGGCCGCCAATCCGCGCTTTATTCTGCTGGATGAACCCTTCGCCGGGGTTGACCCCATCTCGGTCATCGACATCAAGAAGATTATCGAGCAGCTCAAAAGCCGTGGCCTCGGGGTGCTTATTACCGACCACAACGTGCGCGAAACCCTCGATGTGTGTGAAAAAGCCTACATCGTCAGCCACGGCAGTTTGATTGCCGAAGGCACGCCTGCCGAGATCCTGGACAATCAGCAGGTGCGTGCAGTGTACTTGGGTGAGCAATTCAGGCTATAGTTAATTAACCAGGCCACCCGTCGCACATCCGGTATATGAGGGTGGCAATAGGCCGGATAACCTGATAGATAAAGCTTTATCTCTGAATTATTTAGTGAAGGATCCGCGGTACGATGAAAGCGTCGCTCCAGCTTAAACTGGGACAACAACTCACAATGACGCCACAGTTGCAGCAAGCGATTCGCCTGCTTCAACTCTCCTCGCTTGAACTGCAACAGGAAATTCAACAAGCCCTCGACGCCAACCCGCTGCTCGAAATGGATGATGACTACCAGGACGAGCAGTTTGATGCAGATGGCGGCGACCGGGAATTTGACGACAAGTTCGATGATGCCCCCTTATCGGCACAAAGCAGCGACAGCGCCACGGTAGAGACCTCCGAAGCCGTGACTCAGGAGTCGATGCCGGAAGATTTGCCGATGGATACCACCTGGGATGAAGTCTTCACTGCCGCCCCCGCCTCGGGCTCTGGCATTCGCAGTGAAGATGATATGCCGTTTCAGGGCGAAACCAGCGAAGGCCTGTACGAACACCTCGAGTGGCAAAAAAATCTCACCCCTTTTTCGGATACCGATTTGGCCATTGCCACCGCTATCATTGATGCTATCGATGATATGGGCTATCTCACCCAAAGCCTTGAGGAAATCCTCGAAGCCGTGGGCAATGACGAGGTGGAGCTGGACGAAGTCGAAGCAGTACTCAAGCGCATTCAACACTTCGACCCCATTGGTGTAGCCGCACGCGACCTGGCCGAGTGCCTGATTATCCAGCTTGGCCAGTTTCCCAGCGATACCCCGCATCTGGACAATGCCAAACTGCTCATTCGTGAGCATCTGGATTTGATTGCCAACCGGGATTTTCGCACCCTGATGCGTAAAACGCGCCTCAGGGAAGACGAACTGCGTGACGCCATCAGCCTTATTCAGACCCTGAATCCGCGCCCCGGCGAAACCATCACCGCCACCAAGGAAGAGTACGTTATTCCTGATGTGTCAGTGAGTAAAAAGAATGGCCGCTGGGTGGTTGAGCTCAACCCCGACTGCATGCCCAAGCTGAGCGTTAACCAGCATTACGCCGCCATGGCCCGCACCAGCCGCAATCAGGCCGACAGCCAGTTTATTCGCGGCCATTTGCAGGAAGCCAAATGGTTTATCAAGAGTCTTGAGAGCCGCAACGACACCCTGCTCAAGGTGGCCAATTGCATAGTACAGTTCCAACAGGGATTTTTTGAGTACGGCGAAGAGGCGATGAAACCCATGGTGCTCAACGACATCGCCGAGGCGGTGGAGATGCACGAATCGACCATCTCGCGGGTCACCACCCAAAAGTACATGCATACCCCAAAAGGGATTTTTGAGCTTAAGTATTTTTTCTCCAGCCACGTCGGCACCGACGATGGCGGGGAATGCTCCTCTACTGCCATCCGCGCCTTCATCAAAAAGCTGGTGGCGGCAGAAAACCAGAAAAAGCCATTGAGCGACAGCAAAATGGCCGAACTTCTGGCAGAACAAGGAATCAACGTTGCAAGACGGACCATTGCCAAGTATCGCGAAGCAATGCTTATTCCACCGTCAAACCAGCGTAAAAGTTTGTAACCTAACCGAGGTCATTGGAGGAAAGTGTCTATGCAAATCAATCTGACTGGGCATCACATCGAGATCACCGACTCTCTGCGTGCATATGTTGAGAGTAAATTCTCCAAGCTTGAACGCCATTTCGAACAGATCAATAATGTACACGTTGTTCTCAATGTTCAGAAATTGCAGCAAATCGCTGAAGCCAAACTTCACCTCAACGGGGGCGAAGTCTTCGCCACCTCAGAACATGAAGACATGTACGCCGCCATTGACGCCCTGATTGACAAGCTGGACCGTCAGGTTATTAAACACAAAGAGAAACTGACAAAACATTAACGATGGAACTAAGTACCATCCTGGCGCCGGAGTGCACGAGCTGTGCTACTCCGGGCAGCAAAAAAAAGGTTCTGGAGCTGATTAGTCACCTTGCTGCAGCCCAGCATCCCTTCCTCTCTTCCCAAGAGATTTTCGAAAGCCTGCTTGCCCGTGAAAAAATGGGCAGCACTGGTATAGGGAACGGTATTGCCATTCCCCACGGACGCCTGGGAAATATCGACAAACCCCTTGCAGTGCTTATCAAGTGCGAAGAGGCAATCAATTACGATGCCATCGATAAACAGCCGGTCGACATACTGTTTGCCCTGTTGGTGCCATCGGATCAATGCCAACAACACTTAAGCACCCTGGCAGCCATGGCCGAAAAGCTGAATGACAAGCAGATCCTCAAACAGCTGCGCAAAAGCCATGATGAAAAGGAACTTTACCAGGTAATCATAGGATGAAACTCGTCATCGTTTCCGGCCGCTCCGGCTCAGGCAAATCTGTCGCCCTGCGCGTGCTGGAAGATCTTGGTTATTACTGCGTCGACAACTTGCCGCTGTCGCTGATTGGTGCCCTACTGGGGCAGCTTAGGCGCAGCAGTGACAAGGTTGCCATCAGCATTGATATCCGCAACATCCCCGAGCAGGAAAAGGCGCTGGAGCAAGAGCTTGCCAAACTGCCTGAGGGCGTTGAGCTGACGAGTTTTTTCCTCGATTCAAGCGACAAGGTGCTGCTAAAGCGTTACAGCGAAACCCGTCGCCTGCATCCGCTTTCACGCAGCAAAACCTCGCTGCAGGAAGCTATCCGCCACGAAGGCAAATTGCTTAAGCCTTTGGCTGAGCAGATGGACCACTATATCGACACCTCGGCGCTGAACGTGTACGAGTTGTCCGATGCGGTCCGGCAAATATTGCTTGGCCGGGTCGATAAAGAGCTGGTGATCATCTTCGAATCGTTCGGCTTCAAATATGGCATGCCCGCCGAAGCGGATTTTATGTTTGATGCCCGTTTTTTGCCAAACCCACACTGGGAGCCCGATCTCAGGCCACTGACCGGTCTCGATGAGCCGGTGAAACAGTTTCTCGAGCGTCAGGTGCTGGTGAACAAGTACATCTGGCAAATCGAAAACCTGCTGGAAACCTGGCTGCCGCACCTTGAGCGCAACAACCGCAGCTACCTTACCATTGCCATAGGTTGTACCGGCGGTCAGCACCGCTCTGTGTATGTGGCCGAGCAGCTTGCCAAGCGCTTTGCCAGCACCCACCACAAGGTTGAGGCCCGTCACCGGGAAATCCATGCCGCGTCTTGAACGGGATGTCGTAATAGTCAACAAACTCGGGCTGCATGCCCGCGCCGCCACCAAAATGGCGGTGCTTGCGTCTGAGTTCAAGGCCAGTGTGACCCTGGTTCAGGGCGAGAAAAAAGCCTCGGCGGCCAGCGTGCTTGGCTTGTTGATGCTTGAATCCGGCATGGGTAAGACTATCCATATTATTGCCGAAGGGGATGATGCCGAGCAGGCGATGGATGCCATCTGCAACCTGATTGATGCCCGCTTCGACGAAGAGTCCTGAGAAAGCAGGCCTGAGAAAAATCAGGCCTTAAAAAAGTGCCTGAGCCGCGACTCGCACCAATCCGGCATCACAGTCAGGCCGCACAGCGCCAACTATCACCCCGCAATCAGGGCTCCTGCCACTGTATATCCGGCTGATTTTCACAGCTCAGTACCGACACACACTCTTTATCTGTTACCACCAGAAACTCCCGCAGCGCCAGATTACAGCTTGCCATAAAACCACTGCGGGACTGCTCCTGCGCGAGCCATCCGCCTTCAGTCAGCAAAAACAGCCAGCCGTTTGAAAGACTGAACTCGGCCCAGTATTCCATCAGATCCGCCTGATCCAGCAGTCTGAAACCGCTGACACAGGCAAAGGTCAGTTCGCAGCGCCGCCCGGCCACCTTAAGCTGCAGCACCAATTCGTCAGCATCGTACTTCAGCGAGTAGAAACTCACTTCGTCACCAAGGTTTTCAGTAACCAAGGCCACACCACGGGGATGACTCATGCTAACCAAACTCCGTACGGATACATAAATCTCATTTAAAAGACTTATGCGCCGTCTTGCAAGATCGCAGTTACAAAGGCGCAGGTCCGGCAAAGCCAAAACTGGCCAGAATCGCCTGCCCCTTGGCCGAAATCAGGTAGTCAGCCAGCGGCCTTGCCCGCTCATCGAGCAGTAACACCCCGTAGTCAGCGCCCACCCGCAGATAATCGGGTAAGGGGATAAGCTGCAGCGCCGCAAACTCGGCCTGAGCGAGGCGGCCATTGGTACAATAAGTAAGGAACACATCGGCCTGCTGCTGACGCATCACATGGGCGTAGGGATTAACGCCATCCGGCGCTTTGGCACTGCTTGGGCCGCCGGTGAGCTGGCGGGCCTTGACCTTGAGGGCGGCGGCTGCACCGGCACGCTGCTGCTCGGCAAGCTCAAACACAGCAACAGCGTAATCGCCGGCCGGATCGGCTTTGGGCGTTGACATGCCGACGACCACATCGGCTGCCAACAGGGTTGAAAGCAGGGTTTCCGTGTTAACCGAAAGCCCGGGCCTGGCAAGCGCACACAGCTCATTGCGGGCAAATGGCCGCACTTCCAGGCCAATCCCCGCCTTCAGCAAAGCCTCGGGGTGTTTCATATTGGCCGAGGCAAACAGCGCCGCCGCCTCCCCCTGCTCTATCCTGTCTTTGAGTAGCCCCGATGGCCCAAACTCAGCCGCCACCTTGCCGCCGCTTTCCTTCTCATAGGCGGTTATCAGCTCTGTCAGCGCCGCTTTTAAGCTGCCGGCGGCGCGCACCTGAATGGTGCCAGCGCTTGCCTCAGTGGGCTCAGCTGCAACGCCCTGGGCGGATGCGCCAAGCAGCGACAGCGTAAGTATTGGGCTCAAGAGTATTGGGCTTAATAAGGTGCGTTTCATCGAATACCTGTTTGATAAACAAATGGAACCGTCAGAAAAAACCAAAGCCGCATCCGACTCAAGGGCAGAGATCACAGCCAGAGGGATTTCACACTTAGGCATGAAACACACTGCAGCGAATAAAACAGGGCCATGAAACACGGAAGAAGACTGCAGCAAATAAAACAGGGCCATGAAAAAGGGAGGCAAAAGCCTCCCTTGATTAGCAATAGTTACTTGCCGGCTCAGCCGGTTGGCGTCAGCACGATTTCAACACGGCGGTTTTGCGCCCGGCCTTCGGCAGACGAGTTGGAGGCAATCGGACTTGCCTCACCCATGCCCTGGGTGCTGACCCGATTGGCTTTGAGTCCTTTGCCGAGCAAGTAGTTACCCACTTGAGAGGCGCGAACCTGAGACAAACGCAGGTTATAGCTGTCGGCGCCACTGGAATCTGTGTAGCCCAGCACATTCAAACGGGTCTTGTCGTACTCTTTGGCCACCAGCGACACTGAGTCCAGCACTTCCATGGCGCGTGGGCTCAAATCGGTTTGGTCCACACCAAAGGTCACTTCGTTTGGCATGTTGAGGATGATGTTGTCGCCATTACGGGTCACGCTCACGCCGCTTGCCTGCAGCTGCTGACGCAATTTGGCTTCCTGCACGTCCATGTAATAACCGATGCCGCCGCCCAGCGCCGCGCCTGAAGCTGCGCCAATCAGCGCGCCCTTGCCGCGGTCACTCTTGCTCGACGAGGCAACGCCAATGGCAGCGCCAGCCACTGCACCGATAATGGAACCCGTGGCAGCCTTACCGGTCTGCTGTTCGTTGGTATACGGATTGACTGTAGTACAGCCGCTTGAAAGTGCAGCGAGTGAAAAGATGGCAGTCAGGCCAATGACATTTATTTTTTTCATTTGATGTCCTCAGGTAAATTTGCCGGTCAGTATATCGACGCCAAGATGACAAACAACTGAACATCAACCGTTTGGACAAGGTCTGGCCGATTTGCTACATCGCGGTCACAGTCGCAACCTTCACAACACCGCACCATCACAGGGCATTTTGCCCAAACAAGGCGCAAACCACTGACAGCTCACACCACAATTTATCAACAACACACTGTTTTATATTGATTAATCATTCTGACATCTTTTTTGCATACCCTGATTTGGGTAGACAATAAGGAGTCCGTCATGAAGTTTTTTCCTGAAATCCTGTACAGAGTGAAATCCGAATGGCACAGCATTTTTGCCGTGGGTGTCAGCCAATGGGAACTGGGGCGCGACACTCGCTACCGGAGGACTGGTTTATGATGACGTTAAGCCCCTACAGCCGTGAAGAAGCGGTAAGCGCCGTACTGGAAGGCGGCCAGCTGCCGTCGGAAGTCGCCCGCGAACGCGGCATCGCCAGCAAAACCCTGCTCAAGTGGCTAAGGGAAAACCATCAACCCTTCGAGAGCCGCAAGGTGAAGCTGCAGCAGGAAATCCAGTCGCTGGAACACCGTCTGGCAAGCCTAAGGCACGAGTTCGCCCATCTGGATTGACCGGCCCTAACACCGAGAGTGGCCAGCCTGGTTGCCAAGCGGCCACGCTGTTCTAGACTTGAAGAAAGTCTGGAACCAGGTGAGGCATACAGTGAATTGCGTTCAAACTCATTGGGATGGTGCGACATGGAGCCCATGCGAACTGTCTGGGTTAAACCACAGCCGCACCTTGGTACTGCTGTTTGGCGACTTGCCAAACCATGTCGAAGCGATACAAACCCTGCGGGAGAAGCTGCCCGAGTCGATATTTGCTGGCTGCACCACGGCAGGCGAAATCAGTAGCTGGGGCATTACCGAAGGCGGCCTGGTCGCCACCCTTATTCAGTTCGAGCGGGTCGATATCCGCCTGGTATCGACCCAGGTGGCACGGCGGGAGGAGTCTCATCGGGCCGGGCTTGAGCTGGCACAGCAACTCGGCAGCGAGTCGCTCGGTTTTATTATGGTGCTGAGCGATGGCATGTCAGTCAACGGCAGTGAGCTGACCCGCGCTATCACAAAAATCCATCCCAAGGTTGCTATCACAGGCGGTCTCGCCGGCGATGGCGCCCGCTTCGAGCAAACCTACACCCTGGCCAACGACAAGCTTGCCACCCATCAGGTGGTAGCGATTGGTTTTTATGGCGCCGCCTTGACCGTAAGCTACGGCTCCCGCGGCGGCTGGACACCCTTTGGGCCTATCCGCAAAGTCACCAGCTCGGATGGCAACATTCTTAAAGAGCTCGACCATGAAAGCGCACTGACCGTATACCGGCGCTACCTTGGCGAGCAAGGGGGTGATCTGCCCGCCGCCGGGCTTAGGTATCCACTCGAAATCATCGAAGATGGCAAACAAACCACTGTGGTTCGCACCCTGCTAGCCATCAACGAGCAGGACGGCAGTGTGATCTTCGCCGGTGATATACCCAAAGGCGCCAACGCTAGGTTGATGCGCGCCAACGCCGAGTCGTTAATTGACGGCGCAACCGAAGCCGCCGAGGTCTGCAAGCAAAGTGAACAGGCCGGATCGGAGGTTGCGATTCTGGTGAGCTGTGTCGGCCGCAGGCTGCTGCTTCGCCAGCTTGCCGACGAAGAAATTGACGAAGTCACCCGGGTGCTCGGCGCAAACACCCTGGTATGTGGATACTACTCCTATGGTGAAATCGCCCCCTTTGCGGTGGGCGCGTGCGCCGAACTGCACAACCAAACCATGACGGTCACCAGCCTGTCGGAGCAATTATCTGATGCACCGCCTGCTTAAGCGCCAACTCAGCCGCTATTTCCCCGGGGGCGTCCCCGAATCGGACGCCCTTAACGGGTTACTGCAGTCCATCAACGACGCCTACGAAAATTTCAGCCGCGATGAAGCAATGCTCGGCCATTCACTGGATATCAGCTCCCAGGAGCTGAACGAGCGCAACGACACCCTGAGCAGCCTGCTCGATGCGCTGCCGGACACCTGTATCTGGGTAGATGAGCTGGATATTATCCGCGATATTCGGCTGGGGCAGCAGCTTGACGGCCTGTTCAGCGCCAGCGACAAGTTTCGCTCACTCGATGAGATTGCGCTGCTGAAAGGCCAGCACAGATTCCGAAGCTACATCATCAATTGTCGTAAAAACAATCGCCCCGAGATCCACGAATGCCAGCTGATGCTCGGCGAAAATCAGCTGTTTATTGAAACCCGTTTTTCACCACTCAAAAACAAACAGGTACTGGTGGTTTTTTGCGATATAACGGTGCGCAAACTGGTCGAGCGCTTGAAAACCACGGCACTGGAAGAATCTCAGCGCTCGGGCAAGCAAATGCAGCAGCTGATTAACGGCGCGCCCATCGGCATTATGCTGATTGATTCCTCAATGAATATCATCATGACCAACAACTGCGCCGCCTCCCACCTTGGACTGCAGCCAACCCAATTGCTTGGCCGCCCGTGTGACGAATTTATCGACCCCGCCAGTCGCCAGCAGTATCTGGCCGCGGTGCGCAGCGGCTTTGACAATCCCGGCAGCACCTGTGAAAGCCGGATTGATGTGAACATGCTGTCACCGACCCAGCCATCCTTTGCCGCTGAGCTTGCATTCAGCATTCTCCATCATGGTGGTAAAACGCTGGTCACTCAGGCTTTTATTGACATATCAGCCCGCAAACAGATGGAGCGCGATTTAAGGCGCCTGGCTCAGACCGACCCCCTGACCGGTGTTGCCAACCGGCGATTTTTCTACAGCCAGGGCGAAGACAGGGTCAGAAGCTGCCGTCAGGAGGGCATGACACTGTGTGTTCTCGCCATGGATTTGGATCATTTCAAACAAATCAACGATAACCATGGCCATGCAACCGGCGATGAGGTACTGAAAAGTTTCTGCCGCACCCTGGAAAGGCTGTCGCCGCAAAGCGCCATCATTGGCCGTTTTGGCGGTGAAGAATTTACCCTGTTGCTGCCCGGCCACAGCAGCGAAGAAGCCCAGCATCTCGCGTCCCGCATATTGACTGAATTGCCCAATAACCCGGTGACGACCAGCAGCGGCGCGCTGCGCTACACCACCAGCATTGGCATAGCATCCCTAGGCGAAACCGAAGGCGAGCTCGAGGCCTTGCTTAACCTTGCCGACAGCCGTCTGTACCGCGCCAAACATACGGGCCGCAACCGCTTTTGCGCCGCCGACTGACTTTTAATTCAGCAGCCGATCGGCGCTCGCTGTTCAAGATCAACAAGTTTCATTAACATGACCTGATGCCCACATAAACATAACCTTGGCGTTTTTCATGTTAACCCTGGATCGGGTCAGTTTTGATTTTGGTGCCGCACCGCTGTTTCGTGAACTGTCGATTTCATTTGTCGGTCCGCGTCATTTGCTGCTTGGTCCCAACGGCAGCGGTAAAACTACCCTGATGGCACTGATTGCCGGGCTGTACCAGCCCACTCAGGGGCAGGTTTTATGGCACGGGCAAGCTATGCCCCAAGCCACCGAGCAGGTGGCGTTTGCCAGCAGTCTCATCACCCTGCCGCAATTCCTCAGTGCCGCCAAACTGCTTAAATTTTGGGAGCAGCAGTGGCGCCCCCTCTGTCCCGACATCAGCGAACGCATTAAGCAGCTGGTGCTGACCCTGGATTTTTTGCCGCAAATGGGCTGCCGTATCAGCCATTTATCCAGCGGTAACCTGCAAAAGCTGCACCTGATAATGGCACTGTCGCGCCCAAGCGCGTTGCTGCTGCTCGATGAAGCCCACTCGGCCATGGACAAGCGTGCCCGCGAGGTGTTCTGGCAACTGGTCGATGACTATCCGGGGCTTATTATCGCCTCGAGCCATGAGGCGAGTGCCTTTATCGAACGAGGTTTTCAGCAGGCGCCGCTCATGGATATCAAAAAGGCCTCGGCCCGATGAACTACTGGCAGCTTAGGGTTGCACTGCTGCGCCACCCCATCGATGCGCTGTTTCAGGCACTTAATCAGGGCGGCCTGCTGCTGATTGCCCTGCTGGGAACAGCGCTGCCGGCGGCTGTGTATCTGGTGCTGCTGAATTTCGGCTTGCTGATGGACGAGACAGTCGACCCGCTCAGGCGCCTGCCGATATTGCTGCATCTGCTGGTATTGCAAATCCTCTGGATGGGGCTTCTGCGGGATGCCATTGTCGGCAATCAGGCAAAACTATTGCTGCGCTCAGTGCCGGGACATCGTCATCACCGCCGGGTCAGCCTGCTGCTGGCAAGCCTGGTTAATCCGCTGCTGTGGCCGCCCCTGCTTATCCTGCTAAGCAGCGCCCCCGCTCACTGGCAAGCTTTGCTCCCGCAGTGGCTGATGCTGATATTGCTGCTGATGCTGCAGTGGAGCAGCCTGTTTACGCCCGCCGGCACCTTAGTGTTTTTTGGCGGCGTATTTGGCTTAAGCCTGGTAATGATGTCAGAAACCTGCGCCGCCTTTTTGCTGTCGGCCAAGGGCATGGCGCTCTTTATGCTGATGCTGGTTATCTGTCAGCGGCTGCCAAGCAAACATTTGCAAAACCGCATACTTGCAATACTGGCAAACCTGCCGCTGCCGGCCGTCACCACGCTTGGGCAGGCGTGCCTTCGCGAACACCTGCCCGGCCTTATCCTCAGAGTGACCCTCGCAGGACTGGTGATAGCCACAGGCCACTTGGCAACCTCGCAACTGGCGGGACTGGTGGATGTGGTTCATACCCTCACAGTGTCGCTGCTCGCCGCCATTGCCGCCTCATGGCAGTTTCCGCTCAGCCGCTTTTTAGACCAACACAGGACGCTGCTCGCCAGCCTGCCACGGCCACTGCTGCCCAGGCTCTCGCTGCTCGCTCAGCCTTTGCTGCTGGGGTTACTGATGTTTCAGTTCTGGCAGTGCCACGCCAGCATTTGCCTGCTGCAGTTACTGCTGTTTGTCGGCCAGATCCTGCTTATCCAATACCAAGTGCGCCGCGCCGGACAGCACTTTGCCATCGCGGCGCTGCTGACGGCGATTGCCGCCCAGTGCCTGCACCGTTTTTTCATGCCATAACGGGACAATTGTTCATCTCAGCAATCAGCGTTTTCTGTCACTGAGCTAGACTGAAAGGGAATGCTTGTCCTCGCACAAGGTTTGGGAGCGCAATTGATGTTGCAATAGGGTTAACAAACACAATTGTGTAAAAACACGGCTGCTGAGCACTGTCACATGGCAAAAATTGATACCCGCACCATAACCGTTCCGGCCTCGATGGTTGATGGCTGGCAAGAAATCGTTGACCTGGTCGCCGATATCACCGAATGCCCGGCCGCGCTCATCATGCGCATTCACGAGCACGATATCGAAGTCTTTATCAGCAGCAAGAGTCAGGGCAACCCCTACGCGCCCCACGCCCGCGACTCGCTCGGGCACGGCCTCTATTGTGAAACCGTTATTCGCGAACGCCGCCCCTTGGTGGTGCCCAACGCCCTGAATGACCCTAACTGGGACAAAAACCCCGACATCAAACTGGGTATGATTTGCTACTGCGGCCTGCCGGTTTACTGGCCCGACAATTCCCCCTTCGGCACCATTTGTATTCTCGACAGTAAAGAGCGCCATTTCAGCGAGCGCACCTATGCCCTGCTCGGCCGCTTCCAGTCGGCGATTGAGGGCCATTTGCAGGTGCTGTATCACAAGGCCGAGGTGCAGGCACTCAATGAAGAACTGGAGCGAAAAGTGCGGGAGCGCACCCAGAGTCTCGCCGAGCTCAGCGCCCGCCTGCTTAAAGAGATAGAACAGCGCACCGCCGCCGAAGGGCATCTGGAGTTTCACCGCAGCTTCGACCCCCTGACCCACCTGCCCAATCGCGCCACCCTCACCGAGAGGCTACGTGGGCTGCTGCCCAAAATCCGCGACGACGAGCAGCTGACGCTGATTTACTTTGGGCTGAAAAACTTCAAATCAGTCAACGACAGCTACGGATACCTTGCCGGCGACCAGATGCTGGTCAGCCTGGCCCAGCGCCTCAGCGTCAAGTTGCCTGAAGACTGGATCCTTTCGCGTATCGCCGGGGTTGAGTTTGTGCTTGCCGCGCGCCATCCCCGTGGGTTGCCCCATGCAGAACAGGTGATAGACAGGGTGCTGCACGACTGCGCCATTCCATTTAACGTCAATAACAACAGCATCACGGTCAAAACCCATCTTGGGGTCGCCATTTTCCCCATGGATGCCAGCGACTCGGTGAGCCTGCTGCAGCGCGCCAGTGCCGCCATGAGTATTTGTAAAAAAGAAGGGGCCATGGTGTCGTTTTTCGGCACCGAAACCCAAAAGGCGGCCAACGAGCGCTTGCTGCTCGAATCGCACTTACTGGATGCGCTGCGGCTCAATGAACTCGAGGTTTATTACCAGCCGCTGATGAGCCTGCGTCAGGGCAGCAAAATCATCGGCGCCGAGGCGCTGCTGCGCTGGCACAGCCCAGAGCTTGGCAATGTCGGACCGGACCGCTTTATTCCACTGGCCGAAAGTAACGGCCAAATCATCGAGATAGGCAATTTTGTGCTGCATCAGGCGCTGGAAAAGGCATCTCATTGGTTCAAGCTGACCGAGCTGCCCTTCAAAATCGCCATCAATATTTCACCGCTGCAGTTTCGCGAGCGGCATTTTGTCGAGCACATTGAAGACCTGCTACGGCTGTACCAGGTACCGCCGCAAAGTCTGGAGCTGGAAATTACCGAGGGCATACTCCTGCAGGATGAGCATCATGCCAAGGGGAGTCTTGCGGCGCTGCGCGCCATTGGCGTCAGCATTTCACTGGACGATTTCGGCACCGGCTATTCATCGCTGAGCTACCTGCAAAAATACAGCTTTGATACCCTGAAAATCGATCGCAGTTTTGTCAGCCACCTTGAGTTCAACGAGCAAAACCGCGAGCTGACCCGCGCCATTATCGCCATGGCCCACAAACTCAAGCTGGCGGTCATAGCTGAAGGGGTGGAAAACGCGTTTCAGGAGAGTTTTATCCGCGACGAAGGCTGTGATTATGCTCAGGGATTTTTGTACGGCAAACCCGTTACCGCCGAGGTATTCCACCAGCTGCTGCGAGCACAGGAATAGCAAAAGGGGCCACTGGCCCCCTTTCATTCGATAGCCGCGCCTAGCGGTTAAAAGTCATAAGAGACTGTGAGCTTGATATTACGGCCCGGCTCGTAATCGGTGAGGCTTAGCTCGCCAAAACGCGGATGCAAGCTCACCCCTGTGCGTGACGACTGAGAGGCATAGTACTCATCGAACAGGTTATCCACCCCGAAGGTCACCGCCAGTCCTTCCAGTGAACCACTTGGCAAATAACGCAGCGACGCATTGTGCACGTCAAAGCCGGCCTTGGCATTGCTGAGGCTGGCGCCGTCGATATCGGCCCCCTGTGGCAAATCATCGACCCACTGCGACTCCCAGTGCAGACTCAAGTCCCATACAGGCAACTGATAGTCCAGCATAAGGCTCAGGGTATCGCCCTGCTCAGTATACAAACGCGAGCCGTCCGGCAAGCTGGTTTCGTATTCGGGGAAGCTATCGAGGCTGGAATCAGACGCCGAATAGGTGAGCAGAGCATCGAAGTCACCCAAACGATAGCCCACATAGGCCTCGCCGCCTTCGTTGCTCAGGTCGCCGACATTATCCCGCAGGCCGCGACCGGCATAGTCGTAGATATAGTTATCTATCAGGGTACGGAACAGGGTCAGCCCGAGGGAGAAGCGGTCTGCACCCAACACCTCATCGGCATAAGCGAATGCCAGCTCTGAGTTGGAACCGGTTTCGGCCTTGATATCCTGGTTTGGCTTATCGCCAAGCCCTGCGCCGGTAAAGACTTCACCGATTTCCGGCGCCTTGAACAGCTCTGTCACCGAGGCGCGCAGCAGCAGCGGTTCAATCAACCGATATTCCAGCGCCAGCGCCATCCCCAGATTATCGAAGCTGTTATCGGTAATCACCGCATCCAGATTGGCCCGCTCGTATCTGAGACCGGGGATAAGGCTAAAACTCTCGCCAAAACGTATTCTGTCTTCAACAAACAGCGCCATCGAGTCCATGGTCTCGGCCGATGACTCATTGGCGATATCGCCAATACGGCTATAGTGGGTTTCATAATCGTTCCACTCGCCGCCCCAGGTAAACTGGTGGCGGATGTCCTGACCGAGTTCTTGGGTAACAAGGGCGCTGATGCCAGTATTTTGGGCATCGCCGGTCACCTCAGCCGCCCAGTCCGGCCACTTGCTGCGGTAGGCATCTTCGTCGCGTATCAGGGTAGAGTCGTTCCGATAGGCGGTTAAACGCACGCGGCCACCGTCGCCAATTTCGGCGTTGTAGTGGGCCGTGAGGGTATCGCGGCTAAAACGGGTCGGGAATGTCAGCGGCAAGCCTTTGGCTACGAATGCCAGATCCGTCGCCAGCCCCATATCCGGCCGCGCCGAGTAATCGCCTTCATCCTGATAGCGCTCGAAACTCAGGCTCAGGCGCTGATTATCGCTGATATCCCAGCCACTCTTGAGCAACAGGTCATCCAACTCACCGGCGAGTCCTCGCACCCTGCCATCGGTACCGGGAATGACTACCCCATGTTCATCGGTGATCTCACCGCCGCCCACCTTGTAGTTGTTCCTGTCGACTCTGTTGTAATAGGCCAGAAAATCCAGGCTGTCGGTGGCCTGGCCGTACGCTGTCAGCGCATAGTTGCGTGCATCATTGCTGTGGTAGCTGTACTGGGCGCGGGCACCGAAGCGCTCATTGCCGTCCAGCAGATCGCGGGCGTCCTTGGTCTCAAATCTGACCGAGCCGCCGAGGCCACCATTTACCACCGAGTTGGTTCCCACGTCGATATCCACCGCCTTTAAGATGTCGGCATGGATCTGCAGGTTCCCCATATGGTGGAACATGTAGCTATTTTGGCTGGCGCCATCGATGCTTATTTTCAGATCCCGGTCGTCCATGGCGCGGATGGTGATCTTTTGATTGAGCGAATGGGCACCACCCACGTCGATCCCGGGGATCACCCTGAGCAGATCGCTGATATGGTCGGCCTGACGGGCCGCCAGGGCTTCGCTGTCGAGATAAAGAGAAGAGGAGCGTACTTCAGTGCCCCACACCTGCAGCTTTTCAATGCTGGCAGTATCTTGTTGGGAAGCGTTGCTGTTGGCTTCCTGCGCCTGAAGCGGCAGCACCAGCAGTGCGGGAATGAGCAGCCCGAGACGGCTTGGAGTAAATCGGCCTTGCATATGGATTCCTTTCACCAGTTAGCGGTGGGACCATAAAGATCCCAATCAAACTTGGCGACAAATGGTAGTGATTCTCATCTTCACTGAGAACCGGCTTTGCAAGGTTTTTACATTTGTAAGCATTACGTTAAGCCGCAAGGCTCAGCAGGGGATGTACAGCCCCTTCCACGCCCGGGTCATGTGGCGTCGCCCCATGGGGCCGGGGTAACTCTCAACCCTGAACCCGGCGGCCTTGAGGTCGCGCTTGAACTGGCCGTTGGAGCAATAAGATACCAGCAGTCCCTGGTCGCTAAGCCACTGGAAAATCGATGTGAAATTAGCTGCCGCCCACAGCTCTGGCTGCTTTTTCGGGGCAAAGGCATCGAAATACACCAGATCAAAACTGCCGGGAGCAAATTGCTGATGTTCAAGCCTGCCACAGATTTTACGAAGACTAAGGCCGCCCACCTCACAGGCTTCATCCCAGGGCGCCAAATGGAGCGCGTTAAACAGAGATGCCAGCTCATCATGACTGCCATAGCCGCCAAGCGCTGCGAGCTGCGAACAATAGTTAAGTGACGTGACAAGCTCAGCCGGAACCGGAAAAGGCTCAAGGGTGGTAAGGCTGACATCAAGCCCAAGCCTGCGGGCTTTTTGCGCCGTGAGCAGCACATTAAGGCCGGTGCCAAAACCCACTTCAAGGATGCGCAGCCGGGTTTGCCCCTTAGGCAACAGATATTCGCCAAGCGCAGCCATGCCGGCATCTATGTAGACATAAATGGATTCGGTCAGGGCGCCTTTAAAGACGTGGTAACTCTCATCAAGCTCCGTATTCACCAGGGTGTGGGAGCCATCGCCGGTCAATTCCAGGGTGATATTCATAACGGTCTTGGCAGTAACAATAACGCGCTGATTTTAGAAAATCAGCGCGGCAAAATCCATGGCCTCACGGGCAGTATCCTTAATCATCAGTTACCTGCTGTATTGGCTTAACCCGCAGGCCACAGCTAGACCCACACCTGGCGCGAAAAATGCCGCTTAAGCGTAGCGTTACTCGCCGCCTCAAGTTTCCATCGACTGAGGCCATTGAAACGGCAGAACTCGTTAATGGCCTGCGCCATGGGCTCAATAAACCCAAGCAGATTGCCATCATCGTCATAGGCACAGGGCTCGAGTGTCAGGCGCTTTAAGCGCAGCAGCCCCTTGTCACGCTCAGCCTTCACATCCAGGCGGCCGACAAAGCGGTCACGCCACAGCACGGCCAGGCAATAGTAACCAAAGCGGCGTTTCTCTTCAGGCACATAGACTTCAATCTGATAATCAAAATCAAACCACTGCTTAAGCCTGCCGCGCTGGATAAGCAGGTTATCGAATGGATTGAGAAGCCATACCTTGTCCGGCAACTCTGGCACTGTCAGCGACGGGCTGAAATACACCTCCTCGCCCTGATGCCGAAACCTTTCAAGTTCACCCGCCAGCCGCATTTCATTGAGCATGGCGCTGACCTCGGTCTTAATCCCACTGCGAAGGTAGCAAATCGATTTGGCGCTGCCGTGGCCGTGGGCCTTAAGATAGCCGCGGATAAGATGGCGGGCATACTCAGCCGGCGTTGGCGGCTCGGCGCTGATGCCATCTGGCAACACCCGCTCGGTCAAATCAAACACCTTCTGAAAGCCGTCGCGGCGCACTACCATCAGCTCGCCTTCCATAAACAGCTGCTCCAGTGCTTTTTTGGCCGGTTTCCAATCCCACCAGGGGCCGGAGGTATGGCCCTTGCTTTCAAAATCGGCCGCCTTAAGCGGACCTTCGGCGCGAATGCGCTCAAGTACCCGCTGCATTTCCCGGCTGTCTTTCTCAAACCAGTGGCGGTCACCGCCCCGCAGCGCCAGTTTTCGCGGCAGGCTGAAGCGATAATCGTCCATCGGCAAATACGCCGCTGCGTGTGACCAATACTCGAAAATGCGTTTGTGTGCCAGCGCCTGATCCAGCGCCGCCGGCGTAAAATCGGCCATGCGGCTGTGCAGCACATGCTGATGGGCGCGGGCCGCGACCTGAATCGAATCTATCTGCACATAACCAAGCTGTCGCACACAGGCGGCAACATCCGCAGGCGGCGCAAGAAGGCCCTGGGCTGCCAGATTGATAGCGCGCCACTCGGCGATGGAAAAGGGGCTGGACTCCATGGCGGCTGCCATGTTGGAGGTGTTATGGGATGTGCGCACTGGCAGCCCTCTTCTGATTGGCTCTGTCCTTTTTAACCCGGATGCAAGGCTTTGCTGCAGGAAGGCAAGCACCATCATGGCTGGCGAGCTGAGCCTGTGCAAGCCTTAAGGAAATTGCGGCGGTTACCCAATAATCTGCTTGAGCTTGGCCTTGACAGAACGCCAGTGGGTCATGGGCACGGTGGGCGCCTCCTCAAGTACCCGCTCAAGCTCAATCTCCTCCAGCGTCACCACCCCACCGTGGGCCAGCAGTACCTGCTTTGGCGCAAGCACCCTGAGTTTCATCAGCGAGCTTTTGTAACGATTGGGATAAAACAGCGGAAATGGCGGAATGTAGCGCCCCTTCACCCGCACAAGTAAATCAGCGACATACATACAGCTGGAGTCTTCGTGCAAAAGCGCCAGATCCCGGTCTGTGTGGCCGGGGCAGTGAAACACCCGCCACTCGGGGAAACCGGGCAGACGAGTATCGTCACCCAGCAGCACATCGGCACGAAGCCGGCGTGAATACCACAGCCAACGCATCGGCTTGGCCATGCGTTTGGCCACCCAGGCCGCCAGCGCCATGTCGGTAAGGTGCATAGCGATGCCATCGAGCCCACGGTACCAGTCACCGGCAACATCGGCGGCAACGATACGGGCGCCGGTTTTGCGCTTGAGGGCATGTGCGCCACCGGCATGATCGGGATGCATATGGGTCACCACCACCAGCTTAAGCTCGCCAAGGGAGAGCTTAAGCTCTTCGCGGATAAAGCGGCACACGGTCGCCACGTCGGCGCGGCAGCAACCATCCAGCAGCACCAGCCCCTGTGGGTGCTCGGCAAGATAAATGGTTTGAATATGACCTTGAATATGGTGGAGGCGAAACATCCTTTTTCCTGACGAAACGAGCCCTTAGCTTAAGGCGCGCTTCGGCGTAAGCAGCCGCTGGCGTTAATGGGTGATACCCGATTATGGCCAAACTGCTCAGACCACTCAAGCTATGTGTTCAATCTTTAGTCGAGGTTTCCCGGTAAAAGCGCTATCTGCCCGCAGTGGAGCCGCTTTCTAAAGAAACAGCTGTCAACAAAAAGGCCCCGCGTTGCGGGGCCTTGGGTTAACGCCAGTCGTGATGGCTAGTCATGGGAGTGGTGCAGCATGCCTGCACCTATCATGGCAATACTGGCCACCTTGGCGCACTTGTCGGACGCTGCGCAGCTCTTGGACGCGGTTTGCTGGGCGCTGGCGCGGCTGTACACTGTCACGCCATCCTTGATGGTTTGCTCCACCTTGATGTCTGCGATTGTTTCTGGCTTCACTTTCAGCGGGTTTGCCGACAGCACCACCAGGTCGGCGTTCTTGCCAAGCTCCAGCGAGCCCTTGGACTTCTCTTCCTTGTACTGGGTCGCCGCCCACAGGGTTTGTGCCTTAAGGCCTTCTAGCGGGGTAACCCGCTGATCCGGGCCGATTTCGCGGCCGGTGCGGCTGATACGGTTCACGGTGGCGTAATAAACCCGCATCGAATCTGGCAGCGCAACCGGCGCATCATGGTGGGAAGTGAAAATCATCCCAAGCTCACGGGCCCATCCTGTGGGCGAAATGTGTGATGCCCGCTCTTTACCCAGTACCGAGTCACTGTGCCAGTCGCCCCAGTAAAAGGTGTGCATCGGGAAGAAAGACGGGAAAATGCCGAGGCGATTGAAGGACTCAACCTGATCTTTTCGGGCGGTTTGCGCGTGAATAGCAACAAATCCCCGGTCGGCTTTACCGTGTTTTTTCTCACTGGCGTCAACGGCTTTAATCAGCTGATCGATGGCCGCATCACCGTTTACGTGGGTCAGCAACTGCCAGCCATTGCGCTGTGCCAGCTCCACGTATTTGGCGGCATCTTCGTCGCTCATGCTGGCATAGCCCTTGTAGCCCGCTTTCTGGCCCTCAGGTGGCACCAGATAAGGCTCAGTCAACCAGGCGGTTTTGCCCTGAGGTGAGCCATCCAGGTTTAGCTTGGCACCGGCAACACGGAAACCGTTCATATACACATCAGAAAGATACGGCGCTTTAATCACGCTTTGTGCCATCTGGATATCGGGATAGGCCGCCACATCCAGCTTTAACTTGCCCGTTTTGGCCACGTTGTACATGGTCTCAACCGCAGAAGGAGAGGCGCGTCCTTCCTGGGCTGTGGTGTAACCAAAACTCGCATACAACTCGATACCGGCTTTGAAGATGACTTCGTTTTCTTCCGGCTTGAGCTTGGCAAACATCGGCATCAGCGCGCCGAAAAAGGCAATTTCTTCCAGCACGCCGTTGGGGGTCTTGCCATCGGCTTCACGGCGGATTTTGCCGCCTTCCGGATCTTTACTGTCGGGAGAAAACCCGGCGAGCTCCAGCGCCTTGGTGTTGAAGGTCGCCAGATGGCCTGACTGATGGATAATCAGCACGGGCACATCCTTTGCTACCGCATCAAGCTCCTGACGGGTAGGATGGCGCTTTTCTGCCAGCTGCGAATCATCATAACCAAAACCCAGAATCACCCCATGGGTTTGGTTTTCCGCTTTGCCATACCAGTCTTTGAGGGTTTGCTGCAGCGAGGCGATGTCCTTCACGTCACCGTCCGGCGCAGCCAGCAGGTTGGCCGCCAGCGCCTGAATGCCGGTATTGAATACGTGGCCATGGCCATCCATAAAGCCCGGGATCAGGGTTTTTCCTGCCAAATCGACCACTTCCGTATCGGCAGACTTAAGACGCATCACCTCGTCCTTGCTGCCAAGGGCGAGAATTTTGCCATTTTTAACCGCCAGCGCTTCGACTTCGGGCTGGGCGTCGTTCACTGTCACTATGTCGCCACCGACGTAAATCAAATCGGCCATAGGTTTGGCCGGACTGGTGGCACCAGCGCCGAATGCAGTAAAGGCGATGGCAACGGCAATCAATGAAGGTTTCATGCAGGTTCCTTGTCAGTTTCTATCCACGAATTCGGTTACTTAAGCAAGATAGCAAGCACGATGCGCCTGACAATGGGAGCAAGCTGGCAATTCCTGCTATTGCAGTCAAAAGTTGTAAATGGCAACGACCCCAACTCCGGCCAAAATTTTCTTGTAAGGCAAATGTTAACTTCGTAAAGTAGCGCCGCAGTCCAATGCCCGCGTTGTTGATGATTGAGGCAAGGACACGCAATTACCATACTGCGCTCCATTCGGGGACAGGCAGTCAATCCGAAACTTTATCAGGGAACGAACATGCAACGGGGAACGCTGGTCAGTTGGCAAGCCGACAGAGGTTTTGGGTTTATCAAACCTGAACGGGAAAATGCGCCCAATGTGTTTATTCACATTTCGGTACTCAAACAGATGGCAAGGCCGCCAGAAGTCGGTGACGTTATTCTGTTTCAAACCGAAGTGCAGCCTGATGGCAAAGCCCGCGCCGCCATTGCCAGAATTGAAGGGGTTGCTGTCAAAAGCCAGCCCAAAGGCCGCGATAAGTCCGGCAACAATGTATTGACCGGGTTAATAAAGTGGGTTGCATTAGCCGCTGTGGTTGGCTTTGCGGCGCCCAAAATTCTCCCGCTGTTGCAGCTTTGGCTAGCGCCACCAACGGAGCAGCCTGCATACATGCTGCCTGTTGCAGAATTGCCATCAACAGAGCCCGCCTTTCGCTGCGAAGGGAAAACCCACTGCAGCCAGATGCGCTCCTGTGAAGAAGCAGAATTTTATCTCGCAAATTGTCCCGGCACCGAAATGGATGGTGACCGTGATGGCATTCCCTGCGAGCGCCAACTGTGCGGTCACTGAGCCCGTTGTGGAAGCACCTATCAAAAAGGCGCCTGATGGCGCCTTTTTGATAGGTGATAACGGCCCAAACTGAGAGTTAAAAACACGGCCCCTTGCGTAGATACTGATAGCCAATGCCGTTAAACAGGGTCAGGGTGCTGCCGTTAAACTCGGTGACTTCCCAATCACCTATCAGCTTATTTTGCGACAGGATTTTTACCCCATCGAGGCGATAGTCGCTGAAAACTTCCTGCTCGGCGTTATAGGCAGATTTCAGGCTGTAAGAAAGCTGGCGGTAATCCTTAAAATGCCACATGGCGGGGTCATCGTCCTGATAGCGGTTCTTGCCATCTTTGCTTTGGGCAAAGGCGCACCAGAGCCCGAGTAAATTCTCGCGGCTTACACGCGCGCCTGCCCCCGGTGGCAGAGACTTGCTTGGAGCCGTGGCTTTAAGCTGCGGATGACGGCGCTTGTCCGTCATATCGACCTTGTGTTCAACTTCGCCCGCGCGGCATATGTTGTCCTGAAAACTCACCTTGCCATCGGCTCCTATGCAGCGAAAAACTTCAGCTCGGGTGGGTGTTGAAACAAGCAGTACTGCAAGTGCCACAATCAGCGACACCATCGACAATAGAGCTGGCAACACGGCAGACAGCATTACAGGCAACACTCTGGTCCTCTGAATTGCTATCAAGCCAGCGGCGCTGCAGCAATCAAGGTGTCGGGTCATGTAACTCTCCTTAAAGGGATGCCGATCAACAATCCCGGCTGTTATACCACGGCCACAAGCGCATTCCTCAGCGCATCATGCACAAGTTCATCAGGCGCAAGCTCATATAAAGGAGCGCATTTCGGGAGCACATTCTCGGCGCAATTAGTTCAATAGCAGGCAGCTCAGTCCCGGCCGTTTACCCGGCGCCACAGCCAGACGATGCCATGCAATCCAAGCAGCCCGCTCCATGCCAGGCAAAAGAACAGCAGCGCAATCGCGCCGACGCTGCGGGGATTATCTGCAAACAGCCAGTACCAAACAGGCCAGCCGACAAGGCAAAGGCCGCTCAGCATCAGCATGCATTGACGGCAGCGGCCAAGCTTTTGCCGGAAAACAGAAGATGTGCAGTTATCGCAGGCCATGACGGCGTCATTCAGTCCTTATCATCGAAAGCGGCTCGGGAGAAGCTTGCCCCTGTGCTACATTATTGCGCCTGACTATCGCCACATTAACCTCCGGGGTTTATGGGTGACCTTGTCACAGCAGGGCCGACTTGGCACGCCGGGGAGCAGGCTCGCAAGCTAAACCAAGATTATCACCTTTGGAATGAGTAACATAAAACCTTTGCCTTCTCAAAACAGGCAATAAAAATTGCCAATTCAAAACCAAAATAGCCACTCAAAACAGCTACTCAAACCAGGAGTTGCGTTATCCAATGAATCACTCGCTGCCGCTACTCTTTAGTTTTCGCCGCTGCCCCTATGCCATGCGTGCCCGGATGGCGCTTATTCTCTGCCGGGTGCAGGTAAAGGTGCTGGAGATAAGCCTTAAAGCCAAACCAGCAGCGCTGGTTGCGGCCAATCCCAGGGGCACTGTGCCTGTACTGCTGATGCCGGATGGCAGTGCACTGTGCGAGAGCCTTGAGATAATGCTGTGGGCAAGCGCGCAAACGGCAGACTCGACAATGAAGGCTCAACTTCGCACCAATGAGGCGGCCGCGCTCGCCCTTATCAAACGAAACGACAGCGACTTCAAGCCCTGGCTTGATAAGTACAAGTATTTCGACCGCCACCCTGAGCACAGCCAGCAATATTATCGCGAGCAGGCAGGCGAGTTTTTGACCGAGCTTGAGCAGTCGCTTTTGCAAACGCCCTGGCTGCTCGGTGACAAGCCAGGCCTGGCTGATATCGGGATTTTTCCTTTTGTACGCCAGTTTGCGGCGGTGGACAGCAACTGGTTTGCCACTGCGCCCTACCCGGCGCTGCGCCAATGGCTCGAGCGCCTGCTGGCAACGCCGGCTTTTGATGCTTGTATGTACAAGTATCCCGAAAGCCCTGAAGCAGAAAACACCGAAGCCCAGAAAGATGAAGCCCAAAATAGCAAAGTGCAGCTGCTCAAGCTGCCGGACTGAGTTTGAGCTTGCACCGCCCAAGCTATTTCAGCACTCAGCGGCAGCACCAGACACAAAAAAGCCCGCGTCATTTGATGCGGGCTTTTACTTTACCAGAATGAAAAAGGGCCCTTGCGGGCCCCGGGTTCAACTGACAACGCCTTTTGCGGGCCTTGACCGACGTTCTGTCGGAGAGAGGCGACCGGGGGAGTGAACATAGTAGCTTTAAACAAACGCTATGAACTGGACACCTTCCCACGCCGGTCAATTGGCCCCGAAGGGCCGGGCTTCGCATCCGGTGAGCTGTCACCTCACCCTAAACTGTGTCAGCAGCTTATGGCGCTACCTGAACTTGCTTTTCAGAGGTCAGGGTGACAATCACGCGGCGATCCAGTTGACGCTCGCTGATGCTCTGGCCCTGGGCCTTGCTTTCACCGTCGGCCTGAGTATCAATAGACACCACCTCTACGCCACGGCTGGTCAGGTAATCAGACACGGCCGCAATGCGCTTTTCTGACAGACGCTGGTTGTAGCTGCTGTCGCCCTGACTGTCGGCCTGACCAATCAGTACCAGGGTGTCTTTATCACTTTGCTTTGACAGGGTCACAATCTGGTCAAGCTTGGCCTGACCTTCACCTGACAGGGTGGCAGAATCAAAACCGAACAGCACGGCGACACTGGCACTTTCTACTTTGGTTTCGTACTTGGGCGCTACTGGCTCAGGTACTGGCTCCACTACCGGGGCAACAGCAGCAACCGGGGTCGCCTTGGCACCGAAGCGGTAAGTCAGCTGCACGCCAACGGTTTCGGCATCCATCTGCGCCGTGTTCCACGCAGTTTCATCTATGTCGGTGAAACGGCGGTACTTGGCGGTAACATCCATATTGTCGGTGATGCGATAGCCCACACCGGCACCCACATAAGGGGTGGTATCGGTGGCGCTGACATAATGGTCGGCGGCCATGTGGTGTTCGAGGTGGTACTGATAGGCACCGGCCTCACCGGTCAAAAACCATTTTTCAGACAGTGGCAGGGTACCCACCAGGCCGAGCGTCGCACCGCTCACTTCGATGTTCTGGCCGTGGGCGGCTGCGCCACGCATGTCGGTATCGTTCAGGGTACCTAGGTCTTGCCAGCCGGCTTCGACGGCAAAATATTTATTCAGCTGATAACCTGCAACCGCGTTCCAGGCTGTGTCTTCACCGTCTTTCAAGTGGCTTTCGGTGGTTACATCATTGAAGTTGGTCTGGCCTGCGCCGGCGCCGAAATAGAAGCCACTCTCAGGTGCAGCAGCGTTGGCATAAGAAGTTGCAGCGATCAGTGCCAGTGCAATCATTGACTTTTTCATGGTTCACTCCTTGGTGTATAAACACGTCGTTTTGCGAAAGTGAGGCCATTGTAGGTAACCCAGCGGCGAAGAACGATAAGCCGAACCTAATAGTGATTATTAGATAAACAAATACATTGGGTTTAGCTTGCGATGTCGAAACGGGCTGATTCCGGCGCCGCTCGCGGGCATTGCCGTAGCTATAGCCGCATTTCCGGCAAAAACTGCGTTAGTGAAGAGACCTAGAGTGGCAACTGGCTGACGATGAAACGAAACAGGCTGACGATGAAACACATCTGGCCTTTGGAACAGGCCAGATGTGAAGAGAGTCCGGGCAGCCCGCATCCTCAATCAGGCTGGCGGCCATAAAAGGCGCGCCAGCCGCAAGGGCTTATCAATGGCTCGCGTGCTCTTGCTTGTGGCTATGCTCAAGCACACTGACCAGCTTGTCGGTGATATCGTTCTGCAAGCGGGCGACGTCGGTGGGCGCATCAGCTTGCTGCGAAGCCGCCTTCGGGGTTTTACCCACAGGCTGCAAGCGACCTTCGAGCATGGTGCCCCAAATGCGGATATCTTTAAGCTCGGCGCTCTGCACCTCAAACGGGCTCTTTTCCAGAATGGTCAGGTTGGCGTCCTTACCCACTTCCAGTGAGCCGATACGGTTTTCCTGCTGAATAGCATAAGCGGCACCAATAGTGATGGCCTTCAGCGCTTCATCGAGCGGCACCTTGTGCTCGGGGCCTACCACATCGCCTTCATAGGTCACCCGGTTTACCGCCGCCCACACCAACTGCATCGGCTTGGCCGGTGCCATCGGCATATCCGAGTGGAACGACAGCGAGCCACCCCACTTCAGTACATCGCCGTGGGGAACCATGTTCGGCATTTCCGACTCACGCATACCCATGGTGCCGTAACGGCCTGCCAGCGCCGTCACATAGTAGGGGTTGGACGACACAATGCCGCCAAGTTCAATCCAGCGCTTAACCTGCTCGGGGCGGGCAAAGCCGAAATGCGACAGCATGGTGCGATGATCTTTGCGCGGATTGCGCTTCATCGCCTCTTCAAGGGACGACAGCACCATATCAAAACCCGCATCGCCGTTGTTGTGGATAGTCAGCTGATAGCCCGCGTCCCAATAGGTATCGAACGCCTTGCCAAAGTTCTTGGGCTCCATAATCCATTCGCCATGGTGGCCATCGGCATAGCCGTCCTTCATCTGCATCAGTTGACTGAAAATGGCGCCATCGCTGAAAAGCTTAATCTGCTTGGGCAGATAGCGGGTGCGGCCTTCGCCCCAATACATCACCCGCTCGGTTTCGGCCAGCATACGTGCAGGCTCAGTACCAAAGCTGTTGGCCATGGACTTACCATCCACCACAAAGTAGTGGTTGAACGGAGTTGCCGCCGGGCTGTACACAGAGTTCACCAGCTCCTGCAACGGCTTACTGACCACACCACCCGGCTCTGATGCCGTGGTAATGCCGTTTTGGTGGTAGTAGTCAACGCTGAACTCCAGCCCTTCTTTGAAGATTTCCGGGGTTGCCATCAAGGGTGCCAGCTTAGTCAGTGCACTGAAAAAGCCTTGCTCATACATATGGCCGCGATCCAAATCGATGGCCTTTTGAGCCCCCTCACCCTGGGCGCTGACAAAGGCGGCGTCTATGCCCGCCAGTTTCAGTGCTGCCGAGTTCAGGAAAACCTCATGGCAGGAGCGGTGCCAGACCACCACAGGGAAATCCGGCGCCAGCTTGTCCAGATAACTGCGCGACAAGTCCTTGCCGTGCATGTAGTGGTGATAACCCCAGGTGACAAACGCCTTACGCTTGCCGTTATTGGTTTGACGGAATTCTTCAATCGCCGCGGCGAGGCGCTTGGCATATTCCTTGGGCTCGCGCACCGCTGGCGAAAAGCCATCAATGGCATCCCAATCTTCAATGGAAATCACCTTGCTGCTCATTGTCAGTGCCGCCAGCACAGGGTGCACATGCTCTTCGACAAAGCCCGGCATCACCACCATGCCATTAAAGGATTTATCCAGCCTGGCATCCGGGCCAACCACCTTGCCCACCTCGGCCTTGCTGCCCACGGCCAGAATGCGGCCATCCTGCACGGCAATCGCCTCGGCGCGGGGATTGGCGGGATCCATGGTAATAAACTCTTTGGCGGTATAAACCACCACAGGGGATCCACTTCCCTCGGCAATCTTTGCCGCATCCTGCATCGCGCCGGTACCGGCAAAGACCTGCCCGGCCAGGGTGGCCGTTACAACCACGGCGCAAACAGACAATGTTTTCATTTCCCTTCCTCCATGAGTAGATGTTGCCGGCGTGATAGCGCAAAGCAGCCCCGACATTGACCTGCAAAATCCTAGCAGATGCCGCGATACTTAAGTGAAAACAAATATGTAAACTATTGACTTACAATGTTAAAAATCAAACCTAGGTCGCATAATTCATTTGCGTGGATTATCAAAACGAAGCCGATTGATAAGCGCCGCCACTGCATTCGGCGCAGCTATCATAAGCACAATAAAAACGGGAAGCCTTGGCTTCCCGTTCGTTATGCTTGCGGCTTAATGCCCAAGGGCTGCACTCAATCGGCCTTGTTTTTGGCCAGCAGGTCGCGGATTTCCTGCAGCAAGACCACTTCATCTGACGGCTTGGCAGGGGCAGCTGGAGCCGCTTCCTCTTTCTTTTTCAAGGTGTTGATGGCTTTGATACCCACGAATACCGCCAATGCGATAATCACAAAATCAATCACGGTTTGGATAAAGGCGCCGTACTTAAGCAGCACAGCCGGGGTATTTTCGGTTGCTTCTTTCAGCACCACCGCCAAGTCGCTGAAATCCACACCGCCCAGCAGCATACCAATCGGCGGCATCACCACATCACCCACGAAAGAGGACACAATTTTACCGAATGCAGCACCAATAATGATACCCACGGCCATATCCACCACATTGCCCTTTACTGCAAATTCTTTGAATTCTTTAATAAAACTCATCTTTAGCTCCCCGAGATTTCTAATGCTGTTACACAGTCCATGCAGTTGTAACACCATCAGATACAAAACAAAAGCCATGGGCCCAAGTTTGTTCCACAGCAACCGCCAAAAAGCATGCCAATCAAGGGATAAAATGCCAAAAACCAACACAAACACGGCATCAATAACGACAGGCAGTGCGGCACCTATAACGCAAACCCACAGGGCTTATTTGGCAAAGCGCATAAAAAAGCCCGGCGAACCGGGCTTTTCCATACGCAGTTACTGCAATGTGCTATCAGAACTTGAAGCGCACACCGGCGTAGTAGCGGCGGCCAATGGCATCGTAAGTACCGGCATCGGTTTCAACGCCGGTATCGGCGCCCGGCAGACCTGAGATGATAGGCGCAGGATCGGCATCAAACAGGTTGTTCACCCCGATGTAGAACTCGGCCACATCAAATGGCTGATAGGCCACGTTCAGGTCGTGATAGGTCACAGAGCCCACACTCACTGACTCAGGTGCCAGTTTCTTACTGGTCAGGAAGCTGTCATCCAGATAAGACTCGCCGATGAAGGTGGTGTTCCACGCCACGGTCAGGTCTTCCCACTGATAGCCCAGCGACAGATAGAACTTGTTTTCCGGCGCGCCCACTTCGCCAGCGAACGGATCTTTTTCAGAGCCGGGCAGCGGAATGGCATAACCTTCAATCACATGGGTGTACGACAGACGGGCATTGGCCTGACCGGTCAGACCGTAATCACCCAGATCCTTGGAGTAGCTCACCACCACGTCCACACCTGAGGTGGCAAAGCCGCCGCTGTTGGACACGCCTGAGTCGATGTATTCCAATGTACCTATGTTGTTGTTACCTGTGGTTTGGCCACGACGGGTAACGAACTGACACAGGCTGGTGTCGCCGCCGCCATAGCACTGATCCAGAATAAACTGGCGCGGCGTAGATACGATGGCATCTTCAATCTCAATGTCGAAGTAATCGACGTTGAAGTCGAAATCTTCCAGCACGGCGATGTTTTCAGGTGACACAGTCACGCCAAAGGTCCAGGACTTACCTGTCTCAGGGTCAAGATTCGGGTTACCGCGGTTATAACCACTGATGCCCTGCAAGTCGGCCTGGGTCTGGGTAAAGGCACCATTGGCCTGAATGTTGGCCATGATGAGCGGATCTTTACGGCACGCCTCAGCGGCGGCACCCGCTGTGGTGGCGGTTACGCCGTTACAGGGGTCAGTCAGGCCAGATGGATAATCCTGGCTTGGTGGTGAGAACAGCTCGTTGATGTTTGGCGCACGGGTCGATTCGGCGCGGATAGCACGGAAACGCACTTCTTCAATCGGCGCCCAGTCCAGTGCCACGTTCCAGCTGGTGGTGTTACCCACGGTGGAATAGTCAGAGAAACGTACCGCACCGCGCAGATTCAGCTGGTCAGCCAGGAATACATCGGCAAGCAGCGGAACGTTTACCTCGGTGTAATATTCCATCACATCAAAGCCGCCTTCGGTACGCGGAATGGCGTTACCGGCGTTAAGGCCAGCCTGCTGCAGCGGGTCAAACTCAGAGCGGGAAAACTCCTCACGGTACTCGGCGCCCACCGCCAGACCGACACTGCCCGCAGGCAAATCGAACAGATCGCCGTTAACGTTAAGACCAGCCACTTTTTGTGAGGTAAAGGTCGACAGCATGCCCGGCGCATTGATGTACTTAGCGGCCTCGGGGGTAATGCTGCCGGCACCAAACACGTTTACCGGCACGCAGCCCTGGGCGCGGGCATCGGCATCGATACACATCAGATTGCCGTTGGCATCCTTATAGGCCTGCAGTGCATGCTTGAAGTTCAGCACGTTCACCTGGCCGCTCGACACCTGCGACTCCTTGGTGGCGCCGTAGTTGTAGAAGGCATCCAGATACCAGCCATCGGTAATTTCACCTTCAACACCGCCAACGATACGGAAAGTATCACGATCGGCGATATTGCCGCGGTTACCTATGTCGGTCATACGGCGGGTAAAGCCAATGTCACGGAAACCGTCACCGTCGGTGTCGGTGGCGGCATTAAATACCGCATCCGGAACGAAGGGGTTACGCACCATCACATCTTTGCCGCCCTGGTTCACCAGAAACTCAATTGGCAACTGGCCGCCGGTGCTTGGGAACAAATCTTCCGACGACAGTGCAAACGGCTCGAGTTCAGTCTGGGTCTGGGAGGAGGCGTAAGTACCTTCCATGAAGGTGCTCCAGCCTTCAGACAACTCATACTTACCGCTGGTCGCCAGCAGATAGCGCTCTACCGGAATCGCAATTGTGCGATAGTTGTTACGGTTAAAGCCGTTGGCCTCACGGGTGGCCGAGCCGTTAGTAGACCAGCCTTCAATCAGCTTGCCGTTTTTATCGTAGGTAAATTGGGTATCACCGGCAAAGAAACGGCCCTGCGGCGCAAAACTGGAGTAGAAGGGGCGAACCGGCGTAAACATATCTTCGGCTTTGCCGGTTTGCGCGCCCAATGAGGTCTGGTCGACGGCAGAGCGCTCTCTGTCACGCGAATATACGGCGCCCTGATCGGTATAGGCACCGTGGATCATGATGTTGCCTTTACCGTTGGACGACGAAGTCCCCATGGTAAACTGCAGCTGGTTTTCTTCGGCATCGCCTTCGGCGCTTTGTCCGCCCTGCACATCAAACTCAACACCTTCAAACTCTTGTTTGTAGATGATGTTTACCACACCCGCTACCGCATCAGAGCCATACACAGCCGACGCGCCGCCGGTCATGATATCGACCCGCTCGATAAACTGAGTAGGAATGGTGTTCAAATCCACCGCTGCACTGCCGGGAATACCGGATACAAAGCGGCGACCATTCACCAGCACCAGCGTACGATCTGTACCCAGGTTACGCAGGTCCACGGTGGCCACACCGGCGCTGGAGGTAGAGAAGTTGGAGTTGGTACGGCTGATGGCCGGTGAACCAAACGCCGGGTTCTTCAGCAGCAGGTCCTGAATGTTGGCCACGCTGGATGAGTCAATTTCCTTGGCATCCACGGTTTGCACCGGCGAGAAGCCCTGCAGATCGGTGCCGCGCATGCGCGAGCCTGTAACCTGAATGCGTTCCACCGAGGCATCTTTGGCAGTGCTTTCGGTATTTTCTTCGTCGGCGGCATATGCTGGTGTCAGACCGGACCAGGCTGCACTTCCCAAGGTTCCAATCAAAACTGCATGCGTCAATTTGTTTATTTTAAACATAGTCAATCTCCCTTGACTTTCATTTTATAAATACGGAGTTTCCGCTCGAAAAATAAACCATGAAAAAAATAAACGAACAACTCACCGGAATATTGAGTTACAAATGCAGATGAAAGAGTTACAAATTAAACATTAATTAAACAATACAAGCAGAATGCAACCACATGAATAAAATGAGCTTTTAATTTAAAATGCATCATTTACTTAACAATCAACCCTATTTGAAACGAGATATTTGTTAAAAATAAATTAAAAATCATTCTTAAGATTTAGCATTAAGAAATTAACTAACTCTTTAGCCATAAATTAGCTTTTAATCACTAAAATTGCGATGCGAATACTCATGAAATCCGCGTATGAACGGGTTAATTACCGTATGACAAACCTTTATTTACAGCTTATTTGTTACACCCCCGAAACTTATTCACTTTAACCCTTTCGATTTCTGTGACTATGCTCACCGTTTTCCGTCAACCTTTGTAAAGCAAAATGCAGCCTTGATCTCCGCCAAACCGACAACTAAGCGTCTCAAACGCCTCAGCCGGATTAATGACAGTTAAAGGTTAGTGTCGTAAGGTAAGTGCGCTTTAACCTATCCGGCGCCAGCCGGTAATTAGGGAAGGACTTGTTAGCAGCTTCCCTGAAAAGGCAAGTCTTGCGGTGGTGCCAGGCGGATATCGCCACCGCATCTAAGTTAAAAGACGATATAGAAAAGACGATATAGAAAGGACGACATTGAGAGGAAAACCTCGGCAGAAGGTCAATTCCCAACGACTGTGGATAGCGCAATCCTGGAGCCCATTGCATGAATAAAATCCATTTACTAACCGCGCTGTGTCTGTTTCCGCTGCTGTCAAACGCGGCCGACGACACCAGCACGCCTGCAACCAACGCAGCAACAACCAACACGGATGCCAACACATCCGAGCGGCTGCTCAGCGTCGAGCGCCTGTGGCAACTGGAGCGGGTCGGCTCGCCGGTGGTGTCACCCAGCGGCCAGTACATCATCGCGCCCGTGACCCGTTTCGATGTGAAAGAAGACAAGGGTTATACCCGTCTGTGGCTGTTTGACCGCGATGGCAACAAGCAGCGCCCTATCACCGCCGAGGGTCTCGGTGCCAGCGAGCCGGTGTTCTCCCCCGACAGCAGCACCCTCGCCTTTGTCAGCAAGCGCGACAAAGACGATGCCGGTCAGATTTATCTGCTACCGATGACAGGCCCGGGCGAAGCCCAGCGCCTGACCGAAGTGCCCACCGGCGTGTATGGCATCAAGTGGGTCGGCAAGCACCTCTACTTTATTGCCAATGTGTGGCCGCAAAAAACCTGGGAAGAAATGGCAGCCCAAATCAAGGCGGATAAAGACAAAAAGCTCTCTGCCCGTCAGTGGAACGCTCTGCCCTATTCCCAGTTTGATCACTGGATAGACGAAAACCGTCAGGCCCATGTGTTCCGTATCGCCCAGAGCGGTGGCGTGGTCGAAGCCATCACCCAGCCACTTGGCCGCGAGCTGCCACGCTCAAGCCAAAGTTCAGCTGACTACGATATCGATGCCAGCGAGAAGTACATCGCCTTTACCTCCAACGGCTGGGACAATCAGGTTGACCCCAATATCGACCTGTTCCTCGCCCGCATCGGCAGCAACAAGGCCGACAACCTGACGCCGGACAACAAGGCGCCGGATGACAGCCCAAGCTTCAGCCCCGATGGCGACACCCTCGCCTTCAGCCGCCAGCATATTCAGGGTTTTTATGCCGACACGGCACGGCTTATGCTGTACGACATCGGCAGTAAAAAACTGCAGTCCCTCACCGATGGCTGGGATCGCTCACTGGGCAGCTTTATCTGGAGTCAGGACGGCAAGAGCCTGTTCAGCAGCATTGATGACGCCGCCACCCAGCGCCTGTATCAAATCGATGCCAAAACCGGCAAGCCAAGGGCCATCACCAAAGACACCAGCTTTGGCGCGCCGGCCATTGCCGACAAAAACACCCTGGTGGCCACCAACGAAAGCTTCCTCTATCCGTCACACCTGGTGACTGTGGATGTAAAAAGCGGCAAAACCACTCGCCTTGATAATTTCAACGATGAGCTGCTTAAGCAAACCGACCTGGGTCACTATGAATCCGTGACCTACAAGGGCGCCGATGGCAAAGACATCCAGATGTGGGTGCACTACCCACCCGGGTTTGACAAGAGCAAGAAGTACCCGCTGTTCCTGCTTATACATGGCGGCCCTCACAACGCCATTGGCGACTCGTTCAGCTACCGCTGGAATGCCCAGACCTTTTCGTCCTGGGGTTATGTCACCGCCTGGCCTAACTTCCACGGCTCCAGCGGTTTTGGGCAGGAATTTGCCGATGCCATCAACCCTGACTGGCGCACCAAGCCACTGGCGGATATTCAGGGTGCCACCAAATACTTTGAGTCTCAGCCCTGGATTGATACCGAGCGCATGGTGGCCGGCGGTGCCAGCTACGGCGGCTACCTGACGTCAGTGCTGCTCGGCACCGAGCATCCGTTCAAGGCGCTGCTTATTCATGCCGCGGTGTACAACATGTACTCGCAGATGTCGGCCGACTTTGCCGTGCATGGCACCCGCTTTGGCGGCTACTGGGAAAACCCCGAGATCTACAAAAACATCTCGCCCCACTACCACGCCGACAAGTTCAAAACCCCAACCCTGGTTATTCACGGCCAGCTGGATTACCGCGTCCCCGTGGGCCAGGGCTTTGAGCTGTTCCGCACCCTGCAAAGCAAGGGCATTGAGTCGCGGATGATTTACTTCCCCGATGAGAACCACTGGATCCTTAAGCCAAATAACTCCATTTATTGGTACAACGAGGTTAAAGACTGGATGACCCGCTTCGCCGAGCCGGGCGCGCGCTGATCCTGCGATAGCCAACGGCCCCGCTTGCGGGGCCGTTTTTTGAGGTGTTCTCCAACGCGATCTCATTGTTCTGCCTACCTAGTACGACCAGCAGTATTGTTGGTTGGCTAAGGCCGACTATCTCTATAAACTCCGTGACCAAGATCACAACCGCATTTTGAAGGACAGCCAGCGTGCCGATATTTAACGCCTTTGACAGTAAATCCCGCACCAGCGACATCATGGGCGGTGTCACCGCCGCCATCGTCTCGCTGCCACTGGCACTGGCCTTTGGTGTTGCCTCCGGCGCCGGTGCCCAGGCCGGTATCTTTGGCGCCCTGCTGGTTGGCCTGTTCGCTGCCCTCTTCGGTGGCACCCGCACCCTGATTTCTGAGCCCACCGGCCCCATGACTGTGGTCACCACCGCGGTTATCGCAAGCTTCACCGCTGCCCACCCCGACAAGGGGCTCGCCATGGCCTTTACCGTGGTGATGATGGCGGGTTTGGTACAGATTATCCTCGGCGCGCTCAAGTTTGGCCGCTACATCACCCTCATGCCCTACAGCGTGATCTCGGGCTTTATGTCGGGTATCGGCGTGCTGCTTATCATCCTGCAACTGCCCAATCTGGTCGGCGTTGCCGGCATCACAGGCGGCGCAGTCGGGGTGATTGAAGCGCTACCGCAATTGGTCAGCAATATCAAATGGCAAGAGTTGGCACTGGCGCTTTCGGCGCTGGCACTGATGCAAATCGTCCCCAAACTCATCAAGATGCGCTTGCCGCCCCAACTGCTGGCGCTGGTGTTTTGTACCCTCGCCTCGGTGTTGCTGCTGGACATAGACGATGTGCGCCGCATCGGCGAAATCAACATCGGCCTGCCATCGCTGGTTATCCCTACTTTTACCTATGGCGAGCTGACCCACATGCTCATCAGCGCCGTGATGCTCGGCGCACTTGGCTGTATCGACTCGCTTATCACCGCCGTGATTGCCGATCGCCTCACCCGGGTCGAGCACGACTCCAACAAAGAATTGATTGGTCAGGGCCTTGGCAACATCGCCTCAGGCCTGTGCGGCGGCCTGCCCGGCGCCGGCTCCACCATGGGCACAGTGGTCAACATCCAGGCCGGTGCCAGCAGCGCCTTCTCCGGCGTAGTGCGGGTACTGACTCTGCTGACGGTGTTTTCCCTCGCCGCAGGCATAGTGGAGTACATCCCGATGGCGGTGCTCGCGGCCATTGCCTTTAAAGTGGGTCTTAATATTCTCGACTGGGCCTTTGTAAAACGTGCCCATCAGCTGTCGCGCTCGGCGGCCATGACCATGTATGTGGTGATGGTGCTGACCGTGTTTGTGGATCTGATTGTGGCCGTGGGCGTGGGCATGTTTATCGCCAACCTCATCACTATCGATCGCCTGTCGCAGCTGCAGGAGCGTAATATCAACGCCATCAACGACTCTGGCGAGGCGTCCGACATGCGCCCCAACGAAAAGCGCCTGCTCGATGCCATCAACGAAAAATCCAACACCCTGCTGTTAAGCCTGAGCGGGCCGATGATTTTCGGCGTTGCCAAGACTCTGCAGCGTGAATCCATCGCGGTGAAATCCGCCGAAACCCTGGTGCTTGACCTGTGCCGCGTGCCCTACATGGACTCCACCACCGGCCTTGCGATTGAAAACGTGCTGCTGGATGCCAAAGACTGCGGCTGCAATGTGTATCTGGTGGTGCCGCGTAAATATAAGTGGGAAGCCAACTTCGTCGACCACCACAGCGACCTGCCGACCTTCCACAGCCGCGCCGATGCCCTCACAAACCTCGCGTCCTCGCTGGGGATTGAAGTGGATGAGCTAAGTGCCAAGGCAAGCGGCACAGGTCAAGGCCGCGTGGAAACCAAGCCGACCTCAGCCTCTGCCTGAGCAAAACTGCAGTGCTGGCCCTAAAACGCCAGCACACAAACCATAATACGACGCCTTTAACGCTGACGTGAGCCCGCGATAAAGCGGGCGATGCACTGATAGGTGAAAAGGCACTCGTCCCGCACCAGGTCATGAAGCAGCATGTAGGCGTGGATCATCCCATCAAGACTGTGCTGTTCCACCCGCACACCGGCCTTTTTAAGCGCCTCGGCATATGCCAGCCCTTCATCCCGCAGTGGATCGCAGCCTGCGGTAAAAATAAGGGTTTCAGGCATACCCGCCGCCATGGCACCAAACAGCGGCGATGCTGCCCGCACCACCGCAGCATCTGATGCAAGGCGCTGAAAGTACTGCTCGAAATACCATTTCACCCGGGCCGTTTCCAGTAAAAAGCCGACGCCATTACTTTGATAAGACGGGCTCGACATGCTGTAGTCCACGCTGGGGTAAATCAGGATTTGCCGGTCAATTTTGAGCGTCGGATCCGCAACGCTTCGCATGCTCAGGCTGGTACAAATGGCGCCGCCAGCACTGTCGCCCATGATGTTGACCCCGGGCAAAAAGGCGACATCGTCCAACAGCTCGCGGTAGTGGTGCAGCGCATACTCGCAGTCCTCAAGCCCGGCCGGATACGGATACTCAGGCGCCAGCCGGTACTCCACGCTTATCACCACACAGCGGGCAATATCGGCAACCTGGCGGCATATAGGGTCGTACAGCTCAACGCTGCCGCACATATGGCCGCCGCCGTGATAATGCAGCACCACAGGCAAAGGCTCGCTTGGTGCCGGGCTGTAAACCCGGGCAGGCAAGGCTCTGCCAGCCACCAGCCAGGCCTTGTCGGCAACATAGGCAAGCGTTGGCCGCTCACTCATCAAGGCCGCGAGTTTATTCAGGTTTCCCCGAACAAGTTCAGGCGAATACGGGATATTTTGCGCTTTGGCGAGGGCAATATTCTCATTGGCCTGCGCCAAAAACTCAGTGAGTTTGGCCGAGGCCGTGCCACGGGAAGATGTCATCGTCACTCCTTTTGACTGCCGGTTTCGGGAAGAAAGTAACTGCCGATAAACACGGTAGAACTGAGCAGCGTGATAAGCACAAATGACGCCACATAACTGCCATGATTGATGTCCACCAGCTTGCCGAACAACCACAGCACCAAGGTCGAAATCAGGTAGCTGATGGACCAGAACAGGCTGAATACCACAGTCACTTTTTGTACCGTCATCGCCGGCAGCTCATGGGGGATGGACACCAGTGCCGTGACCGGCAAAAAGATACAAAAACCCAGCACTATGGCGCACAGGGTCTGCAGCCAGGGCGCGCTGGCAAAGGATAAGCCAAACACAGTGAGCACTATCCATGCGCCGCTCCAGCGGATCACCGGCAAGCGCAGCGGCTGTCGGCGGCTGTAGAGAATGCCGGCAATGGTGCCAATAATGCCAAAGCCGATAACCCACTTGCTTTGGCTGATCCCGGCCTGGGGATAAAAGGTAAACAGGCAGATATAAAAAGACAGCAAGCCCGAATAGGTGATGGCATAAATCCAGTTGAATCTGTCTTTGAGGCCATCGCGATAACGGTAGTCTGTGGCATCTTCGGTCACAGCAACCTTCGCTGTCGCCAAGGGTTCGAAGCGAACCAGCAACCACAGCAGTGCCAGCACCAGACTACAGAGCGAAAACCACACCAGACTGTGCTGCCAGCCGCCGCTGATGGCGTTGATATGGGGCATGCCCCACAGCACTATCGCGGTGCCCACGTTAAAGGCCACCGCATTCAAACCGTTAATCACCGGTCGCTCGGCCGGGGTAAACCAGTGCATCACTATCGGGTTGAAATACACAATCATAAAAGCGCCGCCAAGGCCCATCAAAAACCGGCTCAGCAACAAGAGGTCATAATTGGGGGCGTATGGGGTAACAATTCCGCTGACTATCAAAAGCGCCGCCAGCCAGAAGGCATATTTAACCCCAAACTTGAGCGTCAGATAGGCGGCCGCAAAGGTGCCGACTATCTTTGCCAGCGTCACGGCACCGCTCAGCAGACTTGCCGAGGCAAAGCTTTCAATCTGCATCGACGCCATAATCTGATCCATGCTCGCCGTACCGCCAACCCATGCCATGGCAAACAAGACGTAACTGCTGAACACCAGGGCTTCGACCGTATATTTATGGGTTATTTTCATAGGCATGGAATTCAATGGCTCAAGGTCAGAATAGCGCTAGGTTAGCCGATAGCCGCAGCCAAATAAGTACTACCTTAGTGCACCGCAGCGGGTAACAGCCTTTAACAAAACCTTTACCTGGTGTAGCTTGGCTGGGTAGCAAAATCGCACTCAGGGGACTATCTTGCTGGCTTGGTTATCCGTTGATACCTGGTGGATCAGCGCCATCTCAATCGCCTATCTGGCGCTGCTGTTTATTGTGGCCCAATGGGGACAAAATCAGGCGCGGGGCCAATGGCATAAGCGCCCCTGGGTGTACAGCCTGTCGCTGGGGGTCTGCTGCACTTCCTGGGCCTTTTACGGCACAGTCGGTCAGGCCGCAAGCACCGGCGCCTGGCTTGCGCCCATCTATATCGGCTCGATTCTGTGCCTGGTATTGGCCTGGCCTATGCTGATGCGGACGTTGCAGATAATCAAAAGCCAGAACCTGACCTCGGTGGCCGACTTTATCGCCTGCCGCTTTGACCGCTCGCCGCAAATCGCCGCCAGCGTGGCACTGGTTTCCCTGTTTGGCACCATCCCCTACATTGCCCTGCAGCTCAGGGCCATCAGCACCAGCTTTGACCTGCTCACAGGCACTTTTCAGTCGGGGATAAGCACCGCCTTTATCGTTACTATCGTACTTATTATCTTCAGTATTTTATTCGGTACCCGGCAACTGGCCGCCAGCAAACAGAATCAGGGACTGGTGCTGGCCATTGCGTTCAGCTCACTGGTGAAGCTGCTGGCGCTGACGGCGGTCGGCATTTTTGCCACCTTTTTTGTGTTTGATGGCTTCAGTGAGCTGCTGGCTCAATCGGCGCCATTGAGCGAGGCACCACCCCCGAGCTCGGGCTATTTTTTAGTGTCGCAAATCCTGCTTGGCGCTATCACCATCTATGCGCTGCCACAGGAGTTCCACATGATGATGATTGAAAATCATCATGCCAAGGAGCTTAAAACCGCGCGTTGGATGGTGCCCGTATACCTGCTGCTGATGAACCTGTTTGTGCTGCCGATAGCCCTCGCAGGCCAGCTCAGCTTTCCGGGCGGCAGTGTCGATGCCGACACGTATGTGCTGACCCTGCCACTCTTCTATCAGCAGGCCTGGCTTGGGATTGTGGTGTATGTGGGCGGTCTTGCGGCCGCCACCGCCATGGTCATAGTCGCGGCGATTGTGCTCAGCACCATGATTTCTACCGAGATACTCACGCCGCTGCTGCTGCGCCTGCCAAGGTTCAGCTCGCACAAAACCCCGGAACTTGCCGGGATCCTGCTGAATCTTAGGCGCATCGCCATTGCCACCATCTTGCTGTCGGCCTTTGCCTTTGAGCGCTATATCGACCAGCAAAATCACCTCGCCGGCATCGGCCTGCTGTCCTTTGTGCTGCTGTCGCAATTCGCGCCGGCGGCCGTGGGCGCGCTCTATTGGCGCAGGGCAAATCGTCAGGGTGCATTTTACGGCCTGCTGCTTGGCAGCCTGGTGTGGCTTTATACCCTGCTGCTGCCCGCCACCTTCCCCGATGCCGCCTGGGTGCAACAGGGACCTGCTAGCATCCACTGGCTGCGGCCGGGCGCCCTGTTTGGCCTTGAAGGGCTCGACAATATCAGCCACGGCCTGTTTTACAGCTTACTTGCCAATATCGGCTGCTTTGTGCTGCTGTCGCTGCTGCGGGAGCAGAGCATCGGCGAGCGGCTGCAGGCCGATGTGTTTATCAATCGCCGGGCGGTACAGCCCGAGCGGCATCTGAGTATCGACGACTTGGCGAGCTTGCTGCACCGGTTTATCAATAAAGAGGAAGCCGCCGAACTCCTTGCCCGAGCCAAAGCGGCGGGGCCGGAATTATCGGCGCAGCAGCGTGAAGACCTCGTGGTTTATACCCGGCTTAAGCTGTCGGGGGTGCTGGGCTCTGCCTCAACCAGAATGGTGATGAACGCCGCCGCCCGCTCCCGTCAGGTGCCGCTCGAAGACGTAGTCAGCATAGTAGACGAAGCAAGCCAGTTGTTTGAATTTAACCGTGAGCTGCTGCAGTCCGGGGTGGAAAACATAGAACAGGGGATCAGCGTGGTCGATGCGGATATGCGCCTGGTGGCCTGGAACAAGCGCTACATCGAATTGCTCGGTTACCCAAGGGATTTGGTTAAGGCCGGTATTCCCATCGAAAAACTGCTCAGATACAACATCGAGCGCGGCATCATAGTCGGCGACGAAGCCCAGGAGCTGGTAGAAAAGCGGCTCGACCATATGCGCAGCGGCAGCCCACACCATTTCCGCCGCACCATGCTGGATGGCAGGGTGTTGGAAATTCGTGGCCAGGCGATGCCGGGCGGCGGCTTTGTCAGCACTTTTACCGATATCAGCGCCCACATCGAAGCCGAAAAGGCGCTGCAATCGGCCAACGAGACGCTGGAGAAACGGGTGGCCGAACGCACCGCGGAGCTGATGCGAGCCAAGGCCGAGGCCGAAGCGGCCAACAGCAGCAAAACCCGCTTTCTGGCGGCGGCAAGCCACGATTTAATGCAGCCGTTCAACGCCCTGACTCTGTTTACCGAAATGCTGAAACAAAAAGCCACCTCGACCGAGCTGCAGGGGCTCGCTGGCAATATCGAAGCATCGCTGACAGTGGTCGAAAGCCTGCTGTCGGATTTGGTAGAAATCTCCCGCCTCGACAGCCGCTCACTGAAAACAGAATCGAGCGAATTTGCGCTGGATGAACTGCTCTCGACACTGGTGAATGAATTCAACGCCTTGGCACCGGCGCAGGGCATCAACTTCTCCTACCGCTATACCTCTTGCATGGTGAAAAGCGATCAGCGGCTGTTAAGGCGGATAGTGCAGAACTTTTTATCCAACGCCTTTCACTATTCGCCGGCCGGGGCGTTAAGCAGACGCCAGCAAACGCGCCGTCTCGCCAACGGCCCCGAGCCTGTGTGTGACCGCTTTACCCCAAGGGTCGTGCTTGGAGCCAGGCGTCTGCCCCACAGCCTGCTTATTCAGGTGTGGGACAATGGCCCCGGCATTCCCGCCGACAAGCAGCAAAGCATTTTCGGCGAGTTTGAGCGGCTGGAACAAACCCGGGAAATTCCGGGCCTCGGTCTCGGGCTTGCGATTTGCGACCGGATTGCCAGCCTGCTTGGCATTCGCCTTGCCGTGCACTCCGAGCTTGGCAAAGGCACCTGCTTCAGCGTGGAAGTGCCACGGGTGTCTGGCCGGGATGCCAGGAGCGCCAAGCCGGTACGTGACGCTGAGCCCGGCGCAGAGCATTTCCCCATTCGGGTGCTGGTTATCGACAACGACGAGCTGATGCTGAAAGCCATTTCCGGATTGCTTGAAGAGTGGGGCTGTGAGGTGCTGTGCGCCAAAGGCAGCGCCGATGCGCTGCGCCACTATACCGCTCAGGCAAGACCGCGGCTGATTATTGCCGATTACCATCTGGACGATGATGACAATGGGGTGTCGCTGGTGCAGTCGCTGCTTGAAACGGATGCCAAGCAGCCAAACACAGGCGCCAGAGCACCGGCCTGCATTATTTGCTCGGCCGATCCTTCCGAAGCGGTGCGCGAACATACCAGCAGCGCGGGATTCAGTTTTGTGCGTAAACCGGTTAAAGCGATTGCACTTAAGCGGCTGATAAAGCAGTTATCCTGAGCGGCTCAGGCCTTATCAGCCGCCAGACACACTGGCAGATGTTTTGTCGTTGCCTGTGGTCATCAGTTGCTGAAACACCAGCCCCGCCTGGGTGCGGTTATAGACCTCAAGCTTGAGCAAAATCGCCGACACATGCTTTTTAACCGTGGTTTCTTTGATATCCAGATCAAAAGCTATCTGTTTGTTTAACAGGCCATTGGCGATCCCCGCCAGCACTGTGTACTGCTGCGGAGTCAGCTGTGACAGCTGGCGCGCCAGGCGCTGATGTTCGGCCGTCGTTTGACGGTCGGCATTGAGGTCAGTGTGCTCGGGCAGCCATACCTCGCCGTCCAGCACTGTGGCGATGGCGCTGGCAATTTGCGCCAGATTGGCCGACTTGGGGATAAAGGCGCTGGCGCCCAGATTAATGGCTTTACGGATAATGTCGCTCTGATCGTCCGACGACACCATAATCACCCCTATGTCGGGGAAATGGTTTTGCAGCAGGGTCAGTCCGGTAAAGCCGTCGTTCCCCGGCATATGCAAATCCAGAAACACCAATTCAATATCGGGATGGCTTTCAATGGTGGCAATTAATTCCTGAAAGTTTTCCGCCTCCAGCACTGTGGCTTCACTGACATTTTTAAGCACAGCCTGGGTCAGAGCTGTCCGAAACAGCGGGTGATCATCTGCAATGGCTACTTTCATCGACAACATATTCCCTTACCTCAGATTGAAAATCAGTTTAGGCCCTTTACTATTCAACACCAGCACTTATTTCATTATTACCACAATGCAAAACCGACCCTGAGAGTCGGTTTTGTTTATTGCCGGTCGATTTAAATCCTAAAACTCATAACCTATGGTGAAAGAAATGGTTTCAGGATCGCCATAATAACCAATTAACGTATTGTCACCGCCAAGGCCGGGAATATATCCGCCGTTGCCATCCGGGGTCACAAACGCATAATTGCCCACCAGATATTCTTCGTCAGTTACGTTTTTCCAATACAGCCCGGCATGCCAGTGGCCGTCGGTGCTGTACCAGTTCAGCCCCAGATTCAATAAACCATAACCATCCTGACTGAGCAGGTTATCCACTACCGCCAAGTCGTAATCGCTGCGGTAGTAGTAGTTACCGTTGGCCACAAAGCTGCCGACATTGGTTTCCATGCTGTAGCTGAAGCCGACGTTGGCGGTGGTATCCGGGGTATTGGTGATGGTATAGGTGTCGCTGATATCAATCTGATTGCCGTTGGCATCGTAGGAAATCACTTCCTCAAAGCTTGAATCGATAAGGCCCAGGCTGGCGAACAAATCCAGTGACTTGGTGGGCGCAAACTCAACTTCGAGCTCAAGACCGGTGGCGGTGGAGGTACCGATATTCCCGAGACGCTGCTTCAGATCCGAGGCATCTTCACCCGGCAACACAGTGACAAACTGGCGGTCTTTATGGTTGAGGTAAAAGCCGGTGGCGTTCAGCCGCAGATTATCGTTCCACTCGCTTTTCATACCGATTTCGTAGGAATCGACCACTTCAGGATCAACGGCTGGCTCAGGACCGGACGCCCTTGGGTTAAAGGTGCCAGACTTAAAGCCCTGAGAGTAGCTGGTGAACAGCATCAGGTCGTCTGTCAGCTGATATTCAAGCCCGACTCTCGGCGTAAAGCGCGACCAGGTTTCTTCGTCATCCAGCACCTTGGGGATCTTGGCCTCGATGAGCGCCTCGTCACGCACATAGCCAGGATACCAGCCGGTTTCGGGGTAGATACTTGAGAAAATCACCCCGTTATATACGGTCGCTTCTTTGGTTTCATTGGAATAGCGCAGCCCCAGCGTCAGCGAGAGCTGCTCGGTGAGGTCGTAGGAACCCTGGGCGTAGGCGGCGTAGCTGTCGCTGTTATTGCAGCCGCGCACTTCACGGGTCAGGCCGCCATACACCTTGTAGGCCTCTTCGAGAATGGCATCAAACACGCCGCAGGAGTCGCCGCTGAAGTAGTACAGACCGGAAACCAGGCTCAGGTCATCGCCACTGTAGTTGACCTGCAATTCCTGGCTGAACTGCTCATCTTCATAAATCGCCGGCACATCAAAGATCCGCAGCGGCGTGTTATCAAAGTCGATGTTGGTGGGCGAATAGCTCTCGCGGGACGCGGTTATCGACTTCAGGGTCCAGTCTTCGTTCAGATCGTATTCCAGGGTCAAACCCCAGCCTTCGTTCTCCACCCGGTTCCAGGTTGGCATGCTGGTGTAAGAGTCAAACTTACTGTCCGGCACCGGCGCATCGGTCAAGAGACTGGGCAGCAAGCGATAGCCGCCTTTGGCGTTGGAATCGTCCTGGGTCTTGTCGTAGGTTAAGCGCATAAAGAGATTGTCGGTCGGCGTAAACTCCAGTGTGGCGCGGCCTGCAAACAAGTCTTTGTTGTAGTTTTCGGTGTCCTGCCCCGGCAGCGCCGAAATCACAAAGTCACCAAAACCGTCGCGGCTCAGGCTTGCCATGGCAAAACCAAAATAGAGTTTATTGTCGATAAGCGGGTACTGGCCGGCAACCTTGAAGTCTTGCTGGTTATAGCTGCCAAAGGTGCCGGCAAGGTTCAGCTCGGCATCACCCGTCATACGGCGGGTCACGTATTTCACCGCGCCGCCAATGGTATTTTTGCCATAGAGTGTGCCCTGCGGGCCGCGCAGCACTTCGATGCGCTGCACATCCAGAATATCCAGCACTGCGCCCTGCGGCCGTGCGATGTAAACATCATCGATATAAATCCCCACCCCGGGCTCGTAACCCCAGAGCGGATCTTCCTGGCCTACGCCACGGATAAAGGCAGTCAGAGTAGAGTTGGTGCCACGGCTCGCCTGCAGTGTGGTATTGGGCGAGAACTGCTGGATTTCGGTCATCACACTGATGCCGTTTTCTGCCAGTTCGGCGGCGCTGACCGAGGTCACGGCAACCGGTACGTTTTGCAGGCTTTCAACCGTTTTACGGGCCGATACTTCAATATGCTCCAGTGTCGACTGGGTGTCGTCTGCAGCGGTTTCATCCTGGGCAACAGCAAGGTGTGCTGTAAGCACAGAGGATATTGCCAGCGCGATGCAACTTAGCTTAATTGTGTTCTGTTTCATACCGAGTTCCCGATGTAGTATTTATTTTTTAAGGTTGGTACTTACTGCTGTTCCCACTCATATTGACTCTATAGCAGCCGGCTCAGTTTTTAATCGGTACTATAGTAGTATGTGCATATAACCAGTTGTTTTAAATTAATATTAAGTAACACTTTATATCCGTTGAGCGCGATTAAATCTGCCGTAATTAATATCGGCGGATTTAATTACTGCCCGCCGAGTAAAATCGCCAATGAAATAATGGCAATCCGGCAAGGTTTTATTTTTTATATTCCCCAAAGATGCAGCACTTCTTTTACCGTGCTGATGGGCGCTTTCAATAAATAATCCCCTGCGCTGCCGCCATCGGCGCTATCGGGATCCACAGCAATGCCATGCCCCATGCCGTCTATCTCAATCAGCGACACCTGAGGAGAGGCGTTTTCGCCGCCCCAGCTGCTGATCCGATAGCCGCTATTTTGCGTCACCGCCGCACTTTGGGGGGCGCCGCTGAGCGTGACCCACTGGGCCGCCAACTCGCGCGAATTTTCGGGATTCACCACCAAATCGGCGCTGCCGGTCCACACCGACAGGGCCGGCCACTTCGTCTGCCCCGGGTTAAGCGCACGCACCGCCTCTGCCAGCTGCGCACCGGACTGTGCCGGGCCCTGCTTCATACAGGAAATCGCCTTGGTCAGATTGTCGGCGCAGGGATAAGGCAGGCCCGCGACTACGGCTGCGGCCGCAAAACTGTCGGGGTAATTGACCAACAGCGCGCTTGCCATGGCGCCGCCGGCGGACAAACCCAGCAGATACACCCTGTCGGTCTCAGCCTTGTCACTGGCAGCGGCTATCATATTTTTCAGCGATAACATTTCGCCGCTGTCGCGGTCGGTGTCTTGGGGCGAGAACCAGTTAAAACAACGCTTTACGTTGTTCTCAAAGCTTTGCTGCGCCACCAGCACGGCAACATTGTTCCGGGCCGCCATTGCGCTGAGTCCCGATTGATTTGAAAGCTCAACCCCGTCCTGCACACAGCCGTGCAGCAGCACCACCAGCGCCGTCGCACCCGGCTTGCCCGCAGGCAGGTAAGATGCGCTGAGCTCGCCGGGATTGGCGCCAAACTCCGCCAGCGGTTCAAACGCGCCCGTCTGCGCCGCCCCTGCGTGGCCGACAGATAACAAACCAACCAGGGCCAACGACCGGACGGTCAAGCATGTGGTTTTGAACATAAGCTGCAACTCCGAAAGGTGATTAATGGCAAAGCTGCGCAATTGACCGGCGAATGACAATGGCACTTTAGATCCAGACTCTCGCTCCAGACTCGCGATCCGGGCTTTCGAACTGGGCTTTGGCGCCGGGCTTTGGCTTAAGCCTTTGGCGCCGGTTTTCAGAACCGGCGCCAGACGGTGTAATGCGGCTGTGACTAAACGCCGCAGCCAAAGCGGTTCAATCAAACTGCATTTCAGGCACACTGGCAGGCACCACCAGCTCGCCTGCTGTGAGCCTGATAATCTCCTCCACAGTGACACCGGGCGCCCGCTCAAGCAGATGAAACCTGCCATCTTTAATTTCGATAAAAGCGAGATCCGTCAGCACCTTTTTGATGCAACCCTTGCCGGTCAGCGGCAGGCTGCAACGGGTCAGCAATTTGGATTCTCCCTGTTTGGAGGCGTGGGTCATGGTGACTATGATGTTGTCGGCACCTGCCACCAGATCCATGGCGCCGCCCATGCCTTTGATGAGTTTGCCCGGGATAAGGTAAGACGCGATATTGCCCTCGGTGTCCACTTCAAATGCCCCGAGCACGGTCAGGTCGACGTGGCCGCCACGGATCATGGCAAAGGACTCGGCCGAATCGAACAGTGCCGCCCCGGTAGCCATGGTCACGGTTTGCTTGCCGGCATTGATAAGGTCGGGATCAACTTCATCCTCGGTGGGGAAAGGCCCCATCCCCAGCAAACCGTTTTCCGATTGCAGCATCACCTCAATGCCATCGGGAATGTAATTGGCTACCAGCGTCGGAATGCCAATCCCGAGATTGACGTAATAACCATCTTTCAGCTCCCGGGCGACCCGGCGGGCGATTTGTTCACGTGTAAGTGCCATTCCAGCCTCCTATACCTGCGCCGCGGCGGACCGGGTGGTCAGCTGCTCGATGCGTTTTTCAAATTGGCCCACAATCACGCGGTCGACATAAATGCCGGGGGTGTGGATCTCATCGGGATCGAGCGCGCCGGGCGGCACAATCTGTTCCACCTCCACCACGGTGATCTTGCCCGCCATCGCCGCCAATGGATTGAAATTGCGCGCTGTTTTTCGAAATACCAGATTGCCGTAGCTGTCGGCCTTCCAGGCTTTAACCAACGCAAAGTCGCCGCGAATAGATTCTTCGAGGATGTAATGTCGGCCGTTGAATTGCTTGACCTCTTTACCGGTGGCAACTTCGGTGCCATAGCCAGTAGCGGTGTAAAACGCGGGAATTCCAGCGCCGCCGGCGCGCATTTTTTCTGCCAGAGTGCCCTGGGGCGTCAACTCAACCTCCAGCTCTCCCGACATCATTTGCGCTTCAAAATTGGCATTTTCACCCACATAGGATGCGATCATTTTTTTGATCTGCCGCCCATGCAGCAGGATCCCGAGTCCATGCTCTGTGGTGCCGCAGTTGTTGGACACGACTGTCAGTTGGCGGGTGCCCCGCAGTTTGATTTCCCGGATGAGGTTTTCCGGAATGCCACACAGGCCAAAACCGCCCACTATCAGGGTCATACCATCCTCAAGACCCGCCAGCGCCTCGGTATAACTGCTCACGACCTTATTCAATCCAGCCACAGGGTTTGCTCCTTTGCATGCTGCAAGTGTGGCGCCCACTATCCCGCAATTTTCACGGCGCTCCTATGGTACTAAGGTCCCAAATCCAAAGGGGCCGGATTGCACTATTCTGGACTTCTTTGGACGCTTGAGTGAAAAACCGGGCTGCGGAGGGATTTTTTAAATGGCTGTTTTGAATGGCAAAGTGGCACTAATCACAGGTTCAACCAGCGGCATAGGCCTGGCAACAGCCCACGTGCTGGCCGAGCAGGGCTGTCATTTATTGCTGCATGGGCTGATGAACGAGGCCGAAGGACAGGCTCTGGCGGCAGAGTTCGCCGGGCAATATGGTATCAAGACGTTTTTCAGCAATGCTGATCTGCGCGAGATGGACAGCATTCATCAGTTTATGGCCGAGGGTGCCCAAGCCCTCGGGGATATCGACATCCTCATCAACAATGCCGGCATACAGCACACCGAAACCGTCGCCGCCTTCCCGCCCGAAAAGTGGAACGACATCATCGCCATCAACCTCTCGTCGGCGTTTCACACCATACAGCAAGCTCTGCCAGCGATGGCACAGAAACGCTGGGGCAGGATCATCAATATCGCTTCGGTTCATGGACTGGTGGCATCGGTCAACAAGGCCGCTTACTGCGCTGCCAAACACGGGATTATCGGCCTGACCAAGGTGGTGGCACTCGAATGCGCCGAGCAGGGGATCACCGCCAATGCCATTTGCCCCGGCTGGGTGGATACGCCGCTCATCAACAAGCAGATTGAAGCCATTGCCAGCAGCAGAAACCTTAGCCGCAGCGATGCCCGCTATCAGTTGATCACCGCCAAACAGCCGCTGCCGGAAATGCTGGACCCGCGCCAGATAGGGGAATTTGTGCTGTTTCTGTGCAGCGACGCCGCCCGGGGTATCACAGGTGCCGCCCTGACCATGGACGGTGGCTGGACGGCGCAGTAACGCCATCAACCATGCCGCGTATGCAAATAAAAAAGCTCCCTGAGTGGGAGCTTTTCTATTTAAGGCTGGTGCAGCTCTTGTCTTTTTAGAGCCGCCTGGAGTGCTGGCGCTATCCGGTTAGAACGGGATATCGTCGTCCCAGCCGTCGTCCAGATCAGGGGTGTAGTTTTGCTGCTGTGGCTGAGGCGCCGGACGCTGCTGTGGTGCCTGCTGTGGCTGATAGGCCGGTGCAGACTGCTGCGGCTTGCTCTGATAGCCACCCTGCTGTGGTGCCTGCTGGCCATAACCTTGCTGTGGCTGGACTTGCTGTGGTTGAGCCTGTGGCTGATAACCTTGCTGAGCTGGAGCTGAGTAGCTTTGCGCAGGAGCAGCCTGAGGCGCAGGTGCGTACTGGTTTTGTGCCGGTGCGCTGTAGGCAGGCTGGGAAGGGGCACCCATATTGCCACCCATGTTGCCGCCGTTACCGGCTGGCGCGCCCTGACCCTGGTTGCGACCGCCCAGCATCTGCATGCTGCCGCTCTGATCGACCACGATTTCAGTGGTGTATCTGTCCTGACCGCTCTGATCTTTCCACTTGCGGGTTTGCAGCTTGCCTTCGAGGTAAACCTGAGAGCCTTTGCGCAGGTATTCACCGGTGATTTCAGCCAGTTTGCCGAACATCACCACGCGGTGCCATTCGGTACGCTCCTGCTGCTGGCCCTGCTGGTCTTTCCAGCTTTCACTGGTGGCAACCGTGATATTGGCTACGGCGTTGCCGTTGGGCATGTAACGCACCTCTGGGTCTTGGCCCAGATTACCTACCAGAATCACCTTATTCACACCACGACTGGCCATTCACTCTCTCCTGAAATGTTTCGCGTTTTAAAGCTTGAGTTAATTTGCAGAGCCTAACACAGCTCTGGCTTCTCTTAAATCGAAATGCTCATCGACCTTGAGGTAAGCAACCTTTTCCTCAAGTACCACAATGGCTTCGGCCACACCTGCCAATTCTGACAGTCTGCTGGCCATTTCGCGGGCCTGCTCACGGCCATGAACCTGGGCCTCGAGGGTGTAACTCTTGAGCAGCACGGGATTTTTCATGCCAACGGAGAGCGCAAGCCACAGCGCCATCAGCACAATGGCGGCAATAAACACGCCCACTGCACCCACCAGCTGGAAGGCGCCGCCGCCAAGAATACCGCCGCAGAAGGCACCCATAAACTGACTGGTGGAATACACCCCCATGGCCGAGCCCTTTTCGCCCACAGGGCAGAATTTGGCGATCAGGCTGGGCAGCGAGGCCTCAAGGTAGTTAAAGCCGGTGAAAAACAGCAGCACAGCAAAGGCCAGCAGCCACAGGTTATCGGCAAACAGCGCCATCACAGTCAGCGACAGCATCATAATCACCAGCGCAAACTGGAACATGCCCTTGGCGTTTTTCCGCTTAACCCCGATGATGATAAGCGGCACCATCAAAAAGAAGGCACCGATAAAGGCCGGGAAATACAGCATCCAGTGCTTTTCTTTGGCAAGGCCGGCATCCACCAGATCCAGCGGCAGTGCCACAAACACCGCCGTCAGCACCAGGTGCAGAATAAAAATACCGGCATCGAGACGAAACAGCTGTGGGTCTTTCAGCATCCGCCACAGCTTGGCCGGTGCTGCGAGGGTGTCACCCTTAGGCGCCTGATGCACGGGATTCGGTACCAGAAAATGCACTATCGCCATGCCAGAGAGCGCGAGCCCCGCCGTGAGGTAAAACAGCCCTTCAAGCCCCAGATGCTGAGCCACCACAGGGCCAACCAGCAGCGATAGCGCAAAAGAGAAACCAATGCACATACCGATAACGGCCATCACCTTGGTGCGCTGTTCATCGCGGGTTAAATCCGCCGCCAGCGCCAGCACGGCTGCGGCAATGGCACCCATGCCCTGCAGCGCGCGCCCAAACACCACACCGTAAATGGTATCGGCCATGGCGGCGACGATACTGCCGATGGCAAACAGCACCAAGCCGCCCAAAATCACCGGCTTACGGCCATATTTGTCTGACAGTATGCCCATAGGGATTTGCAAGAGCGCCTGGGTCAGACCGTAGGCACCAATGGCAATCCCCACCCACAGGGGCGAAAAACCTTCGAGGTGTTGGCCGTACAGCGCAAACACCGGCATGATCATAAACAGTCCCATCATCCGCAGGCCAAAAACACTGGCGAGGGAGAAGGCAACTTTTTTCTCTGTGGCAGAAAGCCCACTTGCAGCCATAACTGAAAACCCTGCTTTTTTAAGAATGCATCGGGCGCGGCCTAGCGCAGCCGCAGCGTTTACCGACGCTGACACCCGCATTGAACCCGGCGGGCAGGAAAAATTGTCACGATTGTAAATTTGATCCCGTCCGCTGGCAAAGGGGTATTGCAGCTCACGACCAATTGCTGTGGCAGCAGAGTTTGCCGCTGCTGTGGTTTCAGGCGCAATTTATGCGATACTGAGGGTCTTTTTCCGGCGTTAGAAGTGGCAGATGGACAAGATAGAAATCCGTGGGGCCCGTACCCACAACCTGAAGAATATCAACCTGACAATCCCCCGCGACAAGCTGATTGTTATCACAGGTCTCTCCGGCTCCGGCAAGTCGTCACTGGCGTTTGACACCCTCTACGCCGAGGGCCAGCGCCGCTATGTCGAGTCCCTGTCCGCCTACGCCCGCCAATTTTTGAGCCTGATGGAAAAGCCCGATGTGGACCACATCGAGGGCCTGAGTCCGGCCATTTCCATCGAGCAGAAGTCCACCTCCCACAACCCGCGCTCCACCGTAGGCACCATCACCGAGGTGTACGATTATCTGCGTCTGCTGTTTGCACGGGTCGGTGAGCCGCGCTGCCCCACCCATGGCCAGCCGCTGGCGGCACAAACCGTGAGCCAAATGGTGGACAAGGTGCTGGAACGCCCCGAAGGCGAAAAGCTGATGCTGCTGGCCCCCGTGGTCAAGGCGCGTAAGGGCGAGCACGTCAAACTGCTCGAAAGCCTCTCCGCCCAGGGTTACCTGCGAGCACGGATCGATGGCGAGGTATGCGATCTGTCAGACCCACCAACGCTGGATCTGCACGTCAAGCACACCATCGAAGTGGTGGTCGACCGCTTTAAGGTGCGGGATGATATTGCCCAGCGCCTGGCCGAATCCTTTGAAACCACGCTGGAGCTCTCCGGCGGCATCGCCGTGGTTGCCAGCATGGAAGAAGGCGCCACCGAGGAGCTTATCTTCTCGGCCAACTTCGCCTGCCCCCACTGCGGCTATTCCATGGCCGAACTGGAACCTCGGATCTTCTCGTTCAACAACCCCGCCGGTGCCTGCCAGACCTGTGATGGCCTCGGAGTACAACAGTTTTTCGACCCTGAGCGGATTATCGTCTCCGGCGAGCTGTCGCTGGCCGGCGGCGCCATTCGCGGCTGGGACAGACGCAACTTCTATTACTTCCAGATGCTCAAGTCACTGGCCGAGCATTACGAATTTGATGTCGAAGCGCCCTTCTCCACTCTGCCTGCCAAGGTGACGAAAATTGTGCTGCACGGCTCGGGCAATGAAGATATCGCGTTCCGCTACGTCAACGATCGCGGCGACGTGGTGGTACGCAAGCATCCGTTTGAAGGCATCCTCAACAATATGGACCGCCGCTACCGCGAAACCGAGTCCAACACGGTGCGCGAGGAGCTGGCCAAATACATCAGCAATCAGGCCTGTAAGAGCTGCGGCGGCTCGCGCCTGCGCGAAGAGGCGCGCCATGTGTACATTGGCGATCTGAACCTGCCCAAGCTCACCACCTGGTCCATCGGCGAAGCCATGAACTACTTCAATCAGCTGGAGTTTGAGGGGCAGAAGGCGCAAATCGCCGAAAAGATATTGAAAGAAGTGCGCGACCGCCTCGGCTTTCTGGTCAACGTCGGCCTCAATTACCTCAGTCTGGCGCGCTCGGCCGAGACCCTGTCCGGCGGCGAGGCGCAGCGCATTCGTTTGGCGAGCCAGATTGGCGCCGGGCTGGTGGGGGTGATGTATGTGCTCGATGAGCCGTCCATCGGCCTGCACCAGCGCGACAACGAGCGGTTGCTGCAAACCCTCACCCACCTGCGGGATCTCGGCAACACCGTGATTGTGGTGGAGCACGATGAAGACGCCATCCGCATGGCCGACCATATCATCGACATAGGCCCGGGCGCCGGGGTACACGGCGGCGAAGTGATCTGTGACGGCGATTTGGCCGCTATCACCGGCTGCGAACATTCGGTCACCGGCAAGTATTTGTCCGGCGCGCTCAAAATCGGCGTCGAGGGTGGCCGCACCCCAATGGACCCAAACCGGGTTATCGAGCTGAAAGGTGCCCGTGGCAACAACCTCAAAAACGTCGATTTGACCGTGCCTGTTGGCCTGTTCACCTGTATCACCGGCGTGTCGGGGTCAGGCAAATCGACCCTGATCAACGACACCTTCTTCAAGATTGCCCACAAGGCGCTCAATGGCGCCACAGTCGATGAACCGGCGCCCTATGATGACATCATTGGCCTGGAGCAGTGCGACAAGGTAGTCGATATCGACCAGAGCCCCATCGGCCGCACCCCGCGCTCGAACCCGGCCACCTACACCGGCATCTTCACCCCAATCCGTGAGCTGTTTGCCGGTACCCAGGAGTCACGCGCCCGGGGTTATCAGGTGGGCCGCTTCTCGTTCAACGTCAAGGGCGGCCGCTGCGAGGCCTGTCAGGGTGACGGCCTTATCAAGGTTGAAATGCACTTCCTGCCAGACGTTTACGTTCCCTGCGACGCCTGTAAGGGCAAGCGCTACAACCGCGAAACCCTGGAAGTGAAATACAAGGGCAAGAACATCCACGAAGTGCTGCAGATGACGGTGGAAGACGCGCGGGAATTTTTCGACGCCGTGCCCGCCATCGCCCGCAAGCTGCAAACCCTGATGGATGTGGGTCTGTCGTACATTCGCTTGGGTCAGAGCGCCACCACCCTGTCGGGCGGTGAGGCGCAGCGGGTCAAGCTCGCCAAAGAGCTGTCCAAGCGCGACACGGGCCAGACCCTGTACATTCTCGATGAACCCACCACAGGGCTGCACTTTGCCGATATTCAGTTGCTGCTGGATGTGCTGCACCGCCTCAAATCCCACGGCAACACCATAGTGGTGATTGAGCACAATCTGGATGTCATCAAGACCGCAGACTGGATTGTCGACCTTGGCCCCGAAGGCGGCTCGGGCGGCGGCACCATTCTGGTTACCGGCACCCCTGAGCAAGTTGCGGAGCATCCCGAGTCTCACACAGCGCGCTTCTTAAAGCCGCTGCTTGCGAGATAAGGCCAATGCGGCGCCTGGCACTGCCGTTACTCTGCATGGTGCTTGGCGCCTGCCAGAGCACGCCGCAGTGTCGCCGCGACTTAAGCCCGAGCTGGGTAGCGCTGGAGACAGTGCGCGCCGATGTGGAATATCTGGCATCGAAGGAGCTTGAAGGCCGCAAGGCTGGCTCAGAGGGCGCAAGGCTCGCCCGGGAATATGTTGCCCAGCGCTTTGCGGCGATTGGGCTTATTCCGGTCGATGCGGGGCTCAAGCCACTTTTAGGCGAAGCCTTGCAAGCAGGCGAAACCGGCAAAGCGGGCGCGTTTTTCCATCCCTTTACCTTTGAGCAGTTATTTTCTGGCCGCGAGGGCGTGAACGTGCTCGGTCTCTTACCTGCCAGCATGCCAGCTACCACATTAGGCAGCACATCAGGCGGCCGCTGGCGCATAGTGCTGGCTCATTACGATCACCTGGGTAAACAGGGCTCGCGCCACTTCGCCGGTGCCGATGACAACGCCTCTGGCGTGGCGGCGCTGCTGGCACTGGCCGAACGGGCGGCCACAGACCCAGCACGTCCTGCCGATTTGAACCTGCTGTTTGTTGCCACTGATGCCGAAGAAGCTGGCCTTTTTGGCGCCAAAGCGCTGGCCGGACGTCTCACTGAGCTCGGGATCCGCCCCGAGCTTGCGCTCAACCTCGACATGGTCGGCCACCCAGGTCGCCCCTATGCGATATACATGGAAGGCAGCCGCAACTTCACCAATCCCGATGAACTCAGGGCGCTTATCGAGCGCAATGACCTCTGCGCCCGCCTCAGTCACTCGCGGCTCGAAAAGGACGGACTAAGCGGCCGGATTGATTATCTCAAGGCCTCGGATCACTATCCGTTTCACCAGCAAGGTGTGCCCTGGCTCTACTTTGGCGTGCCACCTCATCCTCAATACCACACGGTGGATGACACCCCCGAGAGACTCGACTTTGGCTTCCTCGCCGCCACCATAGAAGCGGTCTATCCTTTGTTGTGGCATTCGCTGCTGCCACGGCCAGACTGAGGCATTTGTTAAACATTTGTCATTTTGCCCTGTTGGACACAAAAAACGGTCAAACACGGCAAAAATCATAATTTCGTGGCCAGCATCCCGAAATGCTGCTATACTCTGGCGTTTTCGGATTCGGAGCGGGAAATCGACACGGGGTTGGTTTTCTGGTCTGTCTAGTGAATCAACAAGCGCAATCACGCGCACCCAAAGGCGTTATCCATGTCATCCAATGAAAAAACCTTCCGTGAACTCGGTCTGACCGAGCCAGTTTTGCGCGCCCTCGACGAGCTGGGGTACGAAACTCCCACGCCAATCCAGGCCGCCAGTATTCAGCCGCTGATGTCCGGCCAGGACATCCTGGGTCAGGCACAAACCGGTACCGGTAAAACCGGCGCCTTCGCACTGCCACTGCTGTGCAGCGTCGATGCCGACCTGAGCGCACCTCAAATTCTGGTTCTGGCCCCTACCCGCGAACTGGCGGTACAGGTAGCCGAAGCGTTCACCAGCTATGCCAAGCACATGAAAGGCTTCCACGTGCTGCCAATCTACGGCGGTCAGAGCATGTATCAACAGCTGCAGGCCCTGCGCCGCGGTCCTCAGGTGGTTGTGGGTACGCCCGGCCGCGTGATGGACCATATGCGTCGTGGCACCCTGAAGCTGGATACCCTCAAGGCTCTGGTACTCGACGAAGCCGATGAAATGCTGAAAATGGGCTTCATCGACGATATCGAGTGGATCCTCGAGCACACCCCTGAGAGCCGCCAGCTGGCGCTGTTCTCTGCCACCATGCCTGAACAAATCAAGCGTGTGGCCAACAAGCACCTGCGTAATCCGGTGAACATCAGCATCGCCGCCAGCCACACCACTGTGGACTCTATCGAGCAGCGTTTTGTGCAGGTATCCCAGCACAACAAACTCGAGGCGCTGGTGCGGGTACTGGAAGTGGAAAACACTGAAGGTATCATCATCTTCGTGCGTACCCGCAACTCTTGCGTGGAGCTGGCCGAGAAGCTGGAAGCCCGTGGTTACGCCGCATCACCACTGCACGGTGACATGAACCAGCAGGCCCGTGAGCGCGCCGTTGATCAGCTCAAGTCCGGCAAGCTGGATATTCTGATCGCCACCGACGTGGCCGCCCGTGGTCTGGACGTCGAGCGTATCGGCCACGTAGTTAACTACGATATTCCTTACGATACCGAAGCTTACGTACACCGTATTGGTCGTACCGGCCGCGCGGGTCGTACCGGTATGGCAATCCTGTTTGTGACCAGCCGTGAAATGCGCATGCTGCGCACCATCGAGCGCGCCACCAACAGCCGTATCTCCCCAATGAAGATCCCAAGCCCAGAGTCAGTGGCCGAGCGTCGTCTGTCTCGCCTGGGTGAGCAGGTTGCCGGCATCCTCGCCAACGAGCACCTGGACTTCATGAAAGGCGCCGTAGCACAGCTGTGTCAGCAGCTGGAAGTGGATACCGAGCAGCTGGCAGCCGCCCTGCTGCATCAGGTGCAGCTGGAGCGTCCGCTGCAACTGCCTGCCATGCACGAGCGTCAGCGTGACAACTTCGACGAGCGCACCGGTCGCGGTGAGCGCGGTGAGCGTGGCGATCGCGACAGCCGTGGTGAGCGTGGCGAGCGCGCTGAGCGTCGTGACAGCCGTCCGCTGCCAACCAACTTTGGCGCAGCCGATCAGCTGAAAGACAATCCAGACATCAACATGCGTCGCTACCTGATTGATGTGGGTCGCGACCATAACGTGGGTGTGGGCAACATCGTCGGCGCCATCGCCAACGAAGCCAATATTGACAGCCGCTACATCGGCCAGATCCAACTGTACGATTCAGTGACCACAGTTGACCTGCCAGACGGCATGCCAAAAGAAGTGCTGCAGCACCTGAAAAAAGTGCGCGTATGTGGCAAGCCACTGAACATCCGTGAAGTGAGCGCCGATGGCAACGATGAAATCCCACCGAGCAACGGTCCTGTTTCCAAGCGTCCACGCAAGCCTTCCGGTGAGCGTTTTGGCGACCGCGGCGGTGAGCGCGGCGAGCGTGGTGGTGATCGCGGTGGCGAGCGTCGTTTCAACGACCGCAACAGCGAGCGCGGCGACAGAAGTGATCGCGGTGAGCGTCGCTTCAACGAGCGCAGCAATGACCGTGGCAACGATCGCGCTAACGATCGCGGCGAGCGCAAGAGCTTCGACAAGAAGCCTGATCGCAAGCCACGTAAGCCACGCGAAGACTGATCAACAGTTAAACTGATACGCTAACCCGGCAGCCTTAATCCGGTTGCCTGAGTTAACAAAAAACCACCCACTCGGGTGGTTTTTTTATCGCTGCGGTTTCATCGATTGCCGCGTTCAGCTGTGTCAAAACCTTGCCAAGTCTGAACTTTACTCAGGCAGAACGATGCAAAGAGCTATGCCAAGAATGTTGCCAAGAGCTATGCCAAGAACTTTGCAAAGAGCTATGACCTGGCATCACAGCAACACCTTGCAGGCCGCCAGCCTGACCTATACTTGTCACAGACAGTTACTTGTCACAGACAGTTACTTGCCACAGACAGTAGTTGGCGCAGGTCGAATCGCAGGGAGCAATCTATGCAGCTCACACAGCAGGAACGGCAGCTTATTCAAATCTCCTTTGCCAAGCTGGACCGGCCCGGTGGCGATTTTGCCCGTTACTTTTTTGATTTACTGTTTGAAGTTGCGCCGCTGGTTAAACCCATGTTTGTCACCGAGCGCAATCTGCTCGAGCAGCATTTTTACGAGCTGTTTTCCACCGCTATCAAAAAGATGGACAGCTTTGACTCCATCAAACCAACCCTGCGCGCCCTTGGCCGTCAGCATGCCCGCCATCAGGTCAAAAAGGAGCAGTTCAGCGTGGTCAAATCGGTACTGCTGCTCGCCATCGACTACATGGAAGCCGGCACCTGCAGCAGCGAAACCTTAAATGCCTGGGGCCATTATTTTGATTGCATCGCCGCTGCGATGCAGCAGGGCATGGATGAGGTAACCGAGCTCAGCGCTCCTGTCTATAACATGGGCCCGGGCAGCCTTGCCGACCCAGCTTCTCTTAACGAACAAGCTTCTCCTATTGAACAAGCTGAGCTTAATCAGCAAGCGGCGCTGTTTGACCCAGCCGAGCAGAATGAGCACGCTGCGCAGGGGCACTGGGGAGCCCAAACTGTCACGCACAGCCCCACTCAGTAATAGACCAAAGCAGTAACAGACCAAGGCAGTAAAAAACAGCCAGACAGTAAAAAAGCCCGCTCAACTGAGCGGGCTTTTCTTCACAGCAGCGCCGGATCAGGGCGTCACGATATTGAACCAGAAATTAAAGTTATCCAGCATGCCGGTGAACTCCTTCAAACTGGCCTCCTTGCCCTTAAGGCTCACCTTGCCGGCTTTCACCATATCATCGATGCTGCCCTTGCCGAGCTGAATATCGTCCAGCACCACTTTATCCAGCGTTACCGACACATCACTGTTTTTACACTGGCGCTCGGCGTAGTTGAGCACGGCGTTTTTCACGTTGAGGCAGAAGTCGCGTTTAAGATCGTTAAAGCGGATTTCCAACGTCAGGTTTTTACCGGCGGCTTTTTCGCTGTTGAGGCGCACCGCAAAGTAGTCAAACACCATCTCTGGGGTCATGGCACGGATAATGTCAGGGCTGGCGGTGTTCACCCCGCCCGAGGTGGGCACGCCGTTTCTGAGTTCAAACGCCCCCTGCAGATACACAGAGCGCCACGGGCCAGACTCGGCCTGATAACCAAGCTGCTCAAAGCTGTCGGCCAGCAGGTTTTTAGCCTCTGTATTGCCGGGCTCGGCAAATACCAGCTGCTTCATCACCTCGGCCACCCAGCGGTACTCGCCCTTGTCGAAATCGGCTTTGGCCTTTTTCAGCATGGCGGCGCTGCCACCCATGTAGTCGACATATTTTTTGGCGGCATCTTCCGGTGGCAGGTTATTGAGGTTGGCCGGGTTGCCATCGTACCAGCCCATGTAACGCTGATACACGGCGCGGGAGTTGTGTCTCAGGGTGCCGTAATAACCACGGGTCGCCCAATTGCGCTCAAGCTCCGGCGGCAGCTTGATCATCTCGGAAATCTCACTGCCCACATAGCCCTGGTTCATCAGGCGCACGGTCTGATCATGGGTAAACTTGTAGATATCGCGCTGTTTTTCCATGTAGTCGACGATTTTATCATTACCCCACAGCGGCCAGTGGTGGCTCTGGAACTTCACCTCAACACCGGGCATAAAGTTGTCGATGGTTTCATTCAGGAAGGAAGACCATTTCAGTGCATCCCGCACCTGCGCGCCGCGCAGCGTCAGGATGTTGTGCATGGTATTGGTGCTGTTTTCCGCCATCCACAGCGCCTTGAAATCCGGGAACAGGGTGTTCATTTCTGCCGGCGCCTCGGTGCCCGGGGTCATCTGGAACACCATTTTCACGCCATCTATCACCAGCTCTTCATTGGTTTTTTTGATTTCGATGGTGGGCAGCAACAAACCGGCCGCGCCGGTGGAGGTGGTTTGCCCAAGGCCACCGTTTACGCCGCCCTGAGGATTACGCGGCAAAAGCGCGCCATACATGTAAATAGCACGGCGCGACATGGCGTTGCCGGCAATGACGTTCTCGCTTACCGCATGCTCGGTAAAGTGCTCAGGGGCAATAATATCAACCTTGCCAGCCGCCACGTCGGCATCGCTCACCAAACCGCGCACGCCGCCAAAGTGGTCCACATGGCTGTGGCTGTAGACCACGGCTTTAACCGGAAACTTGCCGACGTTTTCGCTTATCAGTTCGTAAGCTGCCTTGGCGGTTTCGGCGGAGATAAGCGGGTCAAACACAATCCAGCCTGTGTCGCCCTTTACAAAGGTGATGTTGGATAAGTCGTAGCCACGTACCTGATAAATGCCCTTGGTCACTTCAAACAAACCGTGGAGCATGTTGAGCTGAGCGTTACGCCACAGCGACGGATTGACTGTGTCAGGCGCGGCGGCCTCCTGAGTGATGTAGGTTTTGTACTGCTCCAAATCCCAAACGGGGGCGCCATTTTCCCCGGTAATGGTGACCTTGGCCGGAGCGGCGATAAAGCCCTTGCGGGCATTGTCGAAATCGGTCTTGTCTTCGAATGCCAAGGCGTCCTTAACGGCCTGGTTGATGGCTTTGGTGGTTTGGCTGGCTGGCTTTGGCGCCTCGGCGGCAACGCTGAATCCGGTTACACACGCAAGCAGCACACCCACGCCGATCCGCATATCCATAATGCTCTCCTTAAATGATTGAAAACAGACCAGACAGCCAGTCCGCATCCCTTCAGGCTAGCGCAATTCGCACCACCAGCAATCGCTCAAAAGTGCTACTTTTTCAACCAAAATGTAGCAAGTGACAGCCTTCAGATTATTTTTCATCAGGCCTCTGGCATGGCCTGTACAGCGCTGTTAAAGTAAGCGCCAACAAGGGGAGTAACTTCTCGCTGGTTTGTCGTCAAGACGGTGCTTTGCACCCGGCAACCAGGCAGCTTATGGCTGTAAGTGAGACCTTGCCGACGGGCAAGGTGTATCTCTCATTCAGAGCAGCTTGTGCCGTCCGGTACAGGCTGTTTTTGTTTTGGGAGTATTACTCGTGGAAACCTGGTGGTTATGGGCTGCGTTTGCGGCCATAGTGCTGGCCCTGTTGTGGGTCGATATCAAATTTGTGGGCGGCAAGAGTCATAAAGTCTCGATGAAAGAGGCGCTGACCTGGTCGCTTATCTGGTTTGCGGTGGCCATGGCGTTCAACGCCGGCGTTTGGGCCTGGTTTGATTACTCGGTCGGCCGCGACATTGCCAACGACAAAGCATTGGAGTTCCTGACTGCCTATGTGATTGAGAAAGCGCTGGCCGTGGATAACGTGTTCGTCTGGCTGATGATTTTCTCTTACTTTGCGATTCCGCCCGAGCTGCAGCGCCGCGTGTTGCTGTACGGCGTGCTCGGCGCAATCGTGATGCGCGCCGGCATGGTGTTTGGTGGTATTTGGCTGATTAACCAATTCCACTGGCTGCTGTACGTGTTTGGCGCCTTCCTCGCCTTTACCGGCGTGAAGATGCTGCTGACCGCCGACAGCGAGCCGGACCTGTCGACCAACCGCGGCCTTATCTGGCTTCGCAGCAAAATGAAGCTGACCGAAGAGCTGCACGGCGAGCGCTTTTTTATCCTGCGTGAAGGGGTGAAGTACGCCACGCCGCTGTTCCTGGTGCTGATCCTGGTGGAAATAAGTGACCTTATTTTCGCAGTAGACAGCATCCCGGCCATCTTTGCGGTGACGACCGATCCCTTCATCGTGCTGACGTCAAACATCTTCGCTATCATGGGTCTGCGGGCGCTGTACTTCCTGCTGCAGGGCGCGGCCGAGAAGTTCAGCCTGCTGAAATACGGTCTGGCTATCATTCTGGTGTTTATCGGCTTCAAGCTGATGCTGATTGATATCTTCCACCTGCCTATCGGCATAGCCCTCGGCGTGGTGGCAACCATATTGGTGGGCTCGATGCTGCTGAGCCTGTGGGTGAACCGCGACAAGCCCACCCATTTTGAATGACGAAACGGGCGGCCCCGGCCGTCCAATCGTATAAATTGCACTGAGCTGACAGAGGACGTTGGAACATGTTTATACAAGTATTTGCTTTTATTATTGCGGTATTTTGTGTGGCGCTTGGCGTAAAGCATGGCGACATGTTGTTGGTGATTGCAGGCGCTGTTGGAATGCTGTCCGGAGTACATCTTGTGTACCAGATCCGTACCGGCAAGAGCCTGCTGGAAACCTGGGGCACCCGAAGCCGCAAGACACAGCGCAGCAATACATAAGGCAGCTAAGCCTGATTTGCATAACGCTGATTTGAATTAAAAAGGGGCCATTTGGCCCCTTTTTGTTGGAATATGGCAGGCGAATTTAATTCTCAAAGCCCTGCGGCGCTGAGCGCGGATGCGGAGGCATTCAGCGCCTCGGCTGCGGCTTCATCAAAAGAGCGAGTGCTGAGTAATCCAAGCGCCGCCAATCTGTTGCAGCTTAAGGTGCAATCCTTTGGCCGCTTGGCTGTGTCAGTGGGATGAGGCTGGGCAATCAGATGGCCGCAGTCTTTGCCAAGGAGTCTCGCGAGTGCCACCGCCATGCCGTGCTTAGTCATGGCCTCGGCGGCACTGAAATGATAAATGCCGCTGATAATCTCGCCCACCAGATACTTGCCAATCATGCCATCGATGGCGCGGGCAATATCCGAGGTGGAGGTTGGGCGGCGCACCGCCCAGTCATCCACGCCCTGCTTATGAAAATCCAGCACCTGCTCAGTAAGTACCAGGACGGCCGATTCGCTGAGGCGCTCAACCTCGCCATATAAAATCGGCAGCCGTAAAATCGCGGCGCCCGGTAACAGCCTCGCCACCGCCTGCTCGCCCATGAGCTTGGTTTCGCCGTAAAAATTCACCGGATTGGGCATGGCGTCTTCCGCGTAGGGCGGCTCAGTGCCATCGAACACATAATCGGTGGAGATATAAATCAGCCAGGCACCGGTCGCTTTGGCGGCATGACACAAGGCCTCGGTGGCCGACAGATTAAGCGCCTTGGCGGCCTCGGGGTTTTGCGCCGACACATCGGGGCGACGCTCGGCGGCGCAGTGCACTATCACCTGGGGCGCGATTTCAGCCACGGCCTTGGCCACGGCATTTTCATCAGTTAAATCAAGCCGGATAATATCGTCGGCGGCGCGGCTGAAACCCGTGCCTGTGACCTGATGCTTACCAAGCAGCGCCTTCATCACAGCGCGGCCGAGCAGTCCGGTGGCGCCTGTCACCATAATTTGTGCCATCATCATCCCCTAAAATTGGCAAAAACCGCCAAAGCCTAGCACGCATTTAAGCTGCATTACATCAAGTTACGATTAAATGGCGGCTCTGACTTGTGATGCTCCAAGGCTTTTTTTACCCTTGGGGCAGAATTGATGAATCATAACTACATGACTACCAGCCCCGACACTCTCCCCACCCTGTTGGCAGGCCCGATATTGCGGCGCTGCGAAGCACATCAGCTGACGCTTTGGCTCGTCAGCTCTCGTAAACTCGCCGCCCCGGCGGTGCTGCTCAATGGCACAATCCATAGGCCCACGGTCAATGAGCAGCAGCTCGGTGAGCGCGCCTTTTTGTATCTGCTGAATGTGAGCGCAGAGCAGCTGCTCACCGATGGCGCTGAAGTTTTCTTTGACATTCAGGATGCTGGCGAGAGCCTGCTTGCCGGCATGGAACTTCAGTATCCCGGCAAATCCGGCCCGAGCCTGATTTGGCAATCGCAGCTTGGCAAGGTGCTGCATGGCAGTTGCCGCAACCCACACCATCACAGCGCCGATGCACTGGTGGCCGCCGATACCCTGCTGTCACAGGGCAGCGATGAGCGCCCGGCGCTGCTGATGCTGAGCGGCGATCAGGTTTATATCGACGATGTGGCAGGCCCCATGCTGCATGCCATCAGCCAGGTGATAGCACTGCTTAAGCTGCGTCACGAAGACTTTGAGCAGGCACCTGTTTCCGGCAGCGACAAACTCGACTATAGCACCCATGGACTGTACCAACGCGCCAAACAGCTGCTGCCACGTACCCGCTATCCGGCCAAAACCGCCCTGTGGCGCTGGTATATCAACCACCCGATTTTTACCTCGTCCATCGCCGAAAATCATCTTGTGAGCTTTGCCGAAATGAGCGCGCTGTATCTGTTGGTGTGGTCGCCGGAGCTGTGGCACTTTGTCGATATTCCCAAAGCTCCCGAAGGCCTTGGCCCCAAGCGCTTAGCCCAGTGGCAAAAAGAGTGGGACAGGCTGCTCGCCTTTCGCGCAGGCCTGGGTCAAGTGCGCCGCCTGATGGCCAATCTGCCTACTTACATGATTTTTGACGACCATGACATTACCGACGACTGGAACCTTACCGCGCGGTGGGAAGAAGCAGCATACGGCCATGGGTTTTCCAAACGGATTATCGGTAACGCGCTGCTGACCTATTGCCTGTTTCAGGGCGCGGGCAACGCGCCTGAAAAATTCAGCGCGCTTCTCACGCAATCCGCAGACCTGCTGCAAGCGCCGCGGCTCGACGCTGCCGCACTGGATGCGCTGATTGACCAGCTGCTGCGCTTTGAAGACTGGCATTATCACCTCGATACATCCCCCAGACTGGTGGTACTCGATACCCGCACCCGTCGCTGGCGCAGCGAATCCAACCTCGCCAAGCCTTCGGGCCTGATGGACTGGGAAGCGCTGATGGAATTGCAGCAACTGCTGATTGGTCAGGACAAGGTGATTATCGTCTCGGCCGCGCCCATGTTTGGGGTAAAGCTGATTGAGGCGGTACAGCGCACGGCCACCCTGATGGGCGGCTCGCTGCTGGTGGATGCCGAAAACTGGATGGCTCACCCCGGCGCCGCCAATGCGCTGCTGTCGATGTTTATGCACCGCAAAACGCCGCAGGAATTTATTATTCTCTCCGGCGATGTGCACTATTCCTTTGCCTACGATGTGCGCATTCGTTTTCGCGATACCAGCCCGAACATTTATCAAATCACCGCCAGCGGCATTAAAAATCAATTTCCGGAAAAACTGCTGCCCTGGTTCGATAAGTTAAATGGCTGGCTTTACGGCTATTTTTCGCCGCTGAACCTGTTTACCAAACGCAAACGCATGCTGATCCGTGGCCGCCGCCCCAATGGTGAGCGCAGCAAACGTCTGGTTAATCAAAGCGGTATTGGTATTGTCGACATTGACCCAAGCGGCACACCCAGCCGGATTGCCCTGCTGCACGCCGACATGAGCGAGACTGAGTTTTTGCCGCCGCGGGAGCACTGAGCCGCGAGCGCACTTCGCCGTGGGAACAGTAAGCCTTGGAACAGTAAGCTGCTAATCCAAAAGTAAAAAAAGCCCGCGTTAGTTCGCGGGCTTTTTATCAGGTCGATCAACTCAGACCATTCAATTCTGGCCAATGATTCAGGCCATTCAAGTCTGGCCGCTCAGGGCTTGGGCGGTGGCGGCAGGCTGACCGGCGTCTGCAGTGGCGCTGTCTTTGCCGCACTGCCCGGGCCGGGCGTTTTATGCATAGGCTCAGCGCCGGCCGGCGGCGGTTTGGGCGCATCGCTGGCTGCAGTGCTGGCTGCAGTGCTGGCTGTCGCGCTGGCGGTAAGCTCAATGCCTGCATCGGCAGCTTCAGGCGCGGTTTGCCCTTGGTCCACGACTTGCGCGGCGGGCGCATTTTCAGCAGCAACCGAAGAGGCTGCAGTTTCAGAAGATGCCAGGCCGCCATCGGTAACGCCATCGGCAGCGGCAGCGGCAGCGGCAGCGGCAGCGGCAGTGGCATCGGCGCCGCGATCAGTGCTTTTCTCAACACTTAGCTCACCACCGAGTTCAGTACTCTTAGCGGCGCCAGGCGCATCTTTCTGGCTTGCCGGCATCAGCCCCCAGTAGGCCAGCCCTGCAACGGCCAGCAGCACAGCCGTCAATATCAGGCGATTTTTCGTCATAATTCTGCTCCCCAGCAACAATTCACTGTGTTGCAGCTTACGGCTAAGTCAGGAATGACACAACGAATATTGCATTCAATATTCAAAATTTAGAATTAGAACCGGTCAAAGCTCACTTCCACCGGCACGCCTTCCACCGCCAGCGGCAGGGTCTCGGCCGGGGTCAGGGTCACTTTGAGCACAGGTTTTTCACCATCAAAGGGGCCAGACAGCTGCTTGGGCAGCTTACTCACCAGCTCAGTCGGCTCTTCGATGCGGCCACGGAAACTGTCGCCGTTGGGCAACTTGATGGTCGCTTCCTGACCTATTTCGACAAAATCCAGATACTTGGGCTCAAGATAGGTGACCACCACCGGGCTGGCGCGGCCCGAAAGCCACAGCAGCGGGCGCTCCAGCGCCAATTGCTCACCAATCTGCACCTGCACATCGGCCACCCGCGCATCGTAAGGGGCGCGGATGATCAGCTGTTCACGCAAGGCTTTGAGGCGCGACAATTCGAGCTCCATCCGCTGCCGGCTTTGGGTGACCACCCCGGCCTGACGCGACTCCTGCTGGCGCTGCTGCTCCATAATCAGCTCAGCTCTCGCCTGCTCCAGCGCCATTTTGGCCGAGGTGTGAGCCTGCATCACCGCCGCCATATCTGCGGTCGGTACCACGCCTTTTTTACGGAAGGTTTCAAACTGGCCAAGCAGCTCATCCTGACGCTTAACCCCTTCTTCGGCTACGCGAATTTTTTCGGCCATCTGATTGCTGATTTCAGCGCCCAGATCGCGAAATTGCTGCATTTGCGCCAGTTGCCGCTCCAGCCCCTGAATTTGGGCATCGAGCGCTGGGTCTTTCAGCTCCAGCAGCGGCTGCCCTGTGGTCACCGCATCACCACGTTTCTGATAGAGGGCATTGACCACGCCACCGGCGGGCGAGCGCATTTCCAGCGGCTCGCTGGTGACTATGCCGGGCGCGAGAATGAACAGCCACGGCTTGAGTAAAAACCACAGCACCAACAAAACCGGCGCAATCACCAGCGCCAGCAAAAAATACCAACGGCCACGGTAACCACCGCGCTTGGGTTTGTCGTAATTAACTTTGACACCTGCGTCGGTCGTGGGGGCGTCGGCTTTATCCGACGGCGTATAATTTACTTTCACTTAAAATCGTCTCCCGCGCTTCATCACCCACCAGGGCGCCATGGAACTTTCCTCATGGGAACGGCGCAGCACCTCATTGAGAAGCGCAAATGCACAAACCAGGCGCATAAACAGGGCATAAAAAGGATAAATCGGCAGCCAGAACGCAAGCCGCCGGTCAAGCTTGGGCCGCTCGGAAATGGCCGCAAGCACCAAAACAAAAAAGAACACCAAAAATCCCAGATAAAACCCGTAGATAGTTATGCCAATAGACAGGAGGAATTGCCAGGGATAGGCGAAAATAAGCCCGATGCCGTAAAACACTATCACAAACGGCATCAGCACGTTTTGCAAAAAACCATACAGCAGGGTGAACAAAAAGGTGCCTGTACCCAACAACTTTGGTGTAAAGGCGGGCCAGTGTTTGCGGAAATACAAAAACAGCAGGTCGCCGTCCCAGCGAAGGCGCTGCCACACCAGGGTTTTAAGATCGGCCGGCGCATCCGTGTGGCCAATCGCAAGGGTCGCAAACGGAATGTACCAGTCGGGATGACGGGCAAAATACTGTTTGAACCTCAGGGTCAAATCCAGATCTTCGGCTGTGTGTGTGTCCCAGCCGCCAATCTGCACCAGGATCTCGCGCCGAAAAGCGCCAAAGGCACCGGAAACGTTATTGAGCAGATTCCACTGACCCAGGCCGGTTTTACCGCCCTGCATCGAAATCAGGTACTCGATGGACTGCATCCGGGTCCAGAAGCTGTCGTTGACATTGCGCACCCTGAGCGCGCCGCCAAGCGCCGGCACATTGGGGTCTTCAAAATAGGGCACCACCTGGCTAACCATGTCGTTATCAAACGAGGTATCGGCATCGGCGTTAATCACTATCTCACCGGTGGCAATGCTGAGGCCCGCATTGAGGGTTGAAACCCGCCCGCCGCGTTGCCATTTGGGCAGCACCAGCACTTCACGTCCGGGGCGGGAGAGCTCTTTGGCGGCCTGCATCGCCACCCGATAGGTGTGGCTGTTTTGCACCGCGCCATCGACCACGGCGATGATTTGCAGCTCGCCGTCGTACACCTGCTCGGTGAATGACTCTATGGTCGAGCGCACCGCATCCCCTTCGGCGTAACAGGTGATCACCAGCGACACCTTGGGACGATACAGAGACTCACGCGGCACAGTCAGATACTGCTGGTGATAAAAGCGCAAAATCCCCAGCACCACCAACAGCATCAGCGGCAATTCATAGCAAAGGATAAGCGGCACCAGCCACACCAGAAAACTGCGGTGGGTTGCCAGCTGATACCACACGTCCGCCAGAATGTAGTGGACTGTGTTGAACTCACTCATTACAGCTGCTCGGCGCCGGCGAGCGCCGGTCCAAGCCAGTTGGCAACGTCTTCACCCATTTCTTTGGCCGGCAACGAAATGGCTCTAAGCCGGAGGTTGATGCTCGCCCCCTCCTGCAAGCCTTCCATCTCCCTGAGTTTGGCGACCACCACGCGTACATCTGCTACCGAGGTGTATGGCAAAAACAGCAAGAGGCCAAGGTCTGTGTAGTTGCTGCAGGCATCTGTAACCCGAATAAGCCCTTTAAGCCGCTCCAGCAGCGCATCAAGGCGGGCAAAGCCGCGGGTTTCGCCTTCGGATTGCAAAAACTGCTCAAGGTTAAGCATTTCGATGGCGAGCACCGAGTGGGTGTGCCCATGGCGCAGGGCCAGTTGGTTTTGCCAACTCACCAGCCAGTGGAATTGCCCCTGACTCATACGCTCGCCGGGGACCAGGCTGAACAAATCCTGCAGCGCCCCCTGGCGCACCAGAGTCCGACCGGCGGCCGACAACCTAAACCCATGAATATTGCGCACTTTCAAGCGATCCAGCACGCTGGCACTGGCACAGTGCAGGCAGTGCGCCTCGACTCTTGCCTCAACAAATAGGTGATCGCAGCTGTTACAGCCCTGATTTTCGATGGGCCTGTCGTAATCCACCCCTATGTGCCTGAGCTGAGTGCTGCAGTTGGGGCACGCAAGCTGCCCCTGACGCAAAAACTGATCCTTAGCCCCGACATGGCCGCAGTTAAAGCAGTGCAGACTGCTGCGGTGCTCTATGTCGAGGCTGGTGCATTTGGGGCACACATCGATGTAATTGAGATGGCCAGAGTCGCACTGGGGGCAGTGACGGGTGCGATCCCACAGCTTATCGGGCTCTATCCAGCCTTTTTGCTTTAGATTTTGTAGCAGCGCGATGGCTTCACGGGCGGGCTCCACTCCCCAGGCACTGAGGAGCGGGTAGTCGTACAGCTCGGGCCGTGCTGGGATCCGGTGCGGGCGCAGCGCGCCTTCACTGAGCCACATCCAGCACAGTAGTTTAAGCTCAGGATCCTTGCCATGACTTAAGCGCATCTGCGCCCGGCGCTCCTGAAACTGGCTCTGGCGGCTTCTGAATCCCGCATCGAAAATGCCATCGGCCAAATAAGGCGACAGTGCGCTTTCGTGACACACCAGAATTTGATTGAGTGCTGTGCTGCCCGATTCCCTGAGGAGCCACAGCGCCACGTCCTGCTCTTCTGCGGGCAGGCTAAGTATTATCAAAGAGCCATCACTTGCCTGGCGCACGGCTTCATCGGCGCAGGACACTTCAACTACCCTGGGGTGCCAGGGCTCGCTTTGGCGCTCACCGACCCAAAGGCAGGAACCGTGGGGCAACTCTAAAGGTGTGGATTGAGCGGGGGAGGAAGACATAACGCGATACCGGGGTTGATTGAAACATGTCGTTAGCCGCAATCAAAACCCTTGATATTGAATGGCGAAAATCCTTTTCCAGCTGGTACTACGACCTAATAGCACCAAGCCTACACTGCCGAAAAAACCGAGTCCAGCAACAAAAACAGCACAACATTCTGCCAATTAATGAATTATCAGAGCTATAACATAACACCTTAGTTATAGTGCGGGATTGCCAGCGCCGGCAACATTATCCGCTACAGCTGTATCATTTTGTACACAGGAAGGATTGAATAAGGAGATTGAACAGGGGGTTACCTTGATATGCGGCGCGGAAAAACGGGATGTCAGTCACCAACGCCAGCAAGGGAATACGTTGTAACTCAGGTTAAGCACAGCCACAGACAGATACGCCCGGTTACAGCTGTTGCGCCGCTGTGGGCCTGCATGGCGTGGATTTCAGCGTTCTGTTTGAGGTTTGAGGTTTGAGGTTTGAGGTTTGAGCTTTCAGACAAACTCCGCATCAAAGCCATCACAGCTGATATCAATAGCCTCGCCGCCAACGGGGTCGGTAAAGCGCAGCCGCCGCGCCACCAGCTTAAGCGGCGTCTCGAAATTATCGTCTGATTTAGGCTTAAGCTTGGGGTAAAACCTGTCGTTATCGAGCGGCATACCCAGGCTTAGCATATGCACCCTGAGCTGATGGGTTTTGCCGGTAATGGGGCTCAAGGCGAAAAGACCCCGGCCGTCTTTTACGTTCAGCAGCGAAATCTCAGAGTGACTGTTCGGATCCCCTTCTGCAACCCGCATCAGGAAAGACGGCTCAGCAGGCGTAAGGCGATTTTTCACCGTCCAGTGTATCGGCTCGCCGCGCCAGTTTGCAGCCAGCTCGTCGGTCAGACGGGCAGTAGCGTGATAATCCTTGCGGATGCCTCCATCCAAAAACAGATTGTGATACAGATGGCGGGTTTGCGGCACCAGACTCATCAGCATCACTCCGGCGGTTTCACGGTCGAGCCTGTGGGCGGGCGAGACCGTATCTATGCCGGTGGCAAGCCGCAGGCGATGCACCAGACACTCATTCACATAGTTGCCTGACGGCGTTACCGGCAAAAAATGCGGCTTGAACACCAGCATCATGTGCTCGGTGCGATAAAGGATTTTCTCTTTGAACGGCACCCGGGTTTCGGCCTGTACTTCGCGGTAGTAATACACCCGCGCCGTTGGCCGGTAGGGCGTATCCAGATCAATCAGGCTGCCATCCTGCCAATGCACCTTGCCCGCCAGCACCCGCTCACGCCACAGCGCTTCGCCAAGCCTGGCAAAGTGATGGCACAAAAATGCAAATACTGTGGTAAAGGCCTGTTCACGGGGCAGCACCACATAAGAAGGCTGTGCGGCACGGGCCGCTACATGATGGGACACGGGAAACACTCGCTTAAATCGGGGTTGGCCAGTGTAAAGCCAAAGCCAGCGGGGGGCAAACGCCCCCGCCGGGTCAGGTTATCCCGCGTGGGATTTGATTAACTTGAGCACAAAGTTCATCGCTTTGTGGCAATCGGGCTGATTGACCAGCTTGAACTTGTCCTGACTGTACATGGGCAGCACCTCGAGCCAGCGCTGGCTGACCCAGGCAGCATCTTCAAGATGCACATCTTTATACAGCCCCAACAGCTCAGGATTGACCTGGTAAAATTGCTCAAGGGCGGCGCTGATGATTTCAAACTCACCGCCAATGGGCTCTTTTTCCCAGTTGTGGCAAGGCACGGTATGCACCTTCCACAAGAGATCTTTTTCCTGATGTGCCGACAGAATCTCAACCCGCTGATGCCCCTCAATAATGATGCTGAGGGAGTCGTCATCGAGCTGGTTAAAGTCGATAATTTCGCACTGTGTCGCTTCCGGATAGCAAGGTGGATGACCATTGGCCTTGTGCATCCCGAAGGCAAGGGGATAATGCCCCTTGTAGACCTCGGCAACCATACGCAGATAGCGCGGCTCAATAATCCTCAACTCAAGCCTTCCATCTGGCAACAGCAGGGCGTCGTGGATCAATAACGCCATTTCCTGTGATTGCATGGTAACCTCCTGCAACGCTTTGCGGAGTAACACTACTCAACTGATCACATTTTAGCACTCGCGGAGAACTCCTCCCCAATGAACGAAAATTAATCAGCCTCAAGCATTAGACCCGCAAAACGGCAGGATTGTTTCACTGAGGAAATAGTTCAAGCGGCAGTCTGCGCCCCTGCAGCAGTTCGTGCAGCTCATCCGCCAGTCGCTCACTCTCGGCGATGGCTTTATGCCAGAACGCTTGGCGGTTTGCTGTGTCCAGGTTTTTGAAATCTTCCCGGTCGGGAATTTTGCCGTAGGGCAGCGATGCGATGTACTCAGGCGTCGGTGCCAACACCAGCGCATTGTGGTAATTAGTGCCGGCACTGCGCCAGGGCAACGACTTATCAAACCAGCCGGGGCGGATATCGGCGCCAAAATGTGGGTACAGGGTCAGGCCTTCATAGCCATCCAGCGCAAAGTCAAAGTGATAGTCGGTAATGCCACCATCGTAAAAATGACCGGCGCCCGCACCGGCAATGCCCTCAACCGGCGCCAATAACAAGGGAATAGAGCCGGTCGCCTGCAGCACATCGGGGAGATTTGATTCGGTTAACGCGGCATCCCGGGTCGGCAGATCGCTAAGACCACGAAAGTGCGATTGATTGTCCGCCAGCGAAAACACGACCCGTTCAAAGTGCCAGCCAAGGCTGCGGCGGCTGATGAGATTTGTGGCCGCCGTGAGGGATAATCCCAGCGCCAGCGCCAATTTTCCATTAACCCGATTTAAATGTTTACCCCGGCAAACCACAAAATGAGAGCGGATTTTGGGGTTATGCACTATGTCACTCGCCCCGCTTTCACCCAGAATGGCGGCCACGATTCCCCTGACCTGACGGCTGACTTCTTCACGGCTCGGCTTAACCTCATAGCGCTGGCCGATATAAAACTCCTCCAGCCGCTCGTAGGCAGCAAGCGGGTCTTGCTGGGCAAAACAGGCCAGCCGCCAGGCGCCCGATGATGCGCCAAGGGTATAGAGGGGGGACTGACGGTCTTTAAAAAACTCACCAAACAGATACTTATCCAGCGCGGCAATACCAATCCACTTGGGGCCGCCGGATGCCGCCAGCATCCGGGTAAAATATTCCGGCTTAAGACCGCCACTGCGCAGCTGCTCATAGGCCGTCTTACCCGCCAATAACCTTAACGCTTTCAATGCTCTTCCCTTGTGCACACCAAATATGCCCGAGATTACACCAATTACCGCCCAAGCCAAACTGCGCCCCTGCCCTTGGGCGGCGCAGGGCGTTATACTGCAGCCAACATCGCCACGCGTTTCGGAGCCAAGATGATTATTGATAAGCTGGAAAACCGCCACAGATACCAACACCTGCATCCGCGAATTGCCGCGGCGCTGGCCTTTCTGGCCGACACCGACTTAAGCGCCCTGCCCAAGGGCCGCCACAGCATAGATGGCGACAACCTGTTTGCCATCGTCAATGACTACGATACCCAGCCCGCCGGCACCGAACCCTTTGAAACCCACAAGCGCTATGCCGACGTGCAATTTGTGGTGAGCGGCGAAGAAGCCTTCGGCTATCTGCCGCTGGCAGGACAGGCCACCCTGGCGCCCTACCACGAAGCCCATGATTTTGTGGAATATGACTATCAGGCCAACAAGGACGATGCCTGTTTTATTCCGCTAAAGGCAGGCATGTTCGCGATATTTATGCCAGAAGACATGCACATGCCGGGCACAGGTGAGCAGCCGGTACGGGTGCGTAAAGTCGTGTGTAAGGTACTGCTGTAACGCCGATTTGGCTGCTGTCGTTGTCTCTTAAGTTAATAAGCGCAGCTTAGCCAAGTAAAAGGAGGCCGACCGGGCCTCCTTTTCCAAAGTTACCTGCTGAAGTCATGTTGCCAATCGTTGCAGGCTCAGGCAGGCTCAGCGACTGAGCGTGCAACGAAACGGCTCGCTGCCGTAACCCCAGCTCACAGTCGCCTCACCCTGATGCTCCCAAAAGCTTTCGTTGCGACCCTGATATTTGGCGCCACTGCCGCTGCGCTCAATAAACATCAGCGACACACTGTCGCCTCGCTCAGCTATCAGACTTGGCGGCTCAGTATCAAAAAAGCTCACCACCAGCTCGCCATCTTTGCCGCAGTTCCACACAAAAGGCCCACGGGGTTCCAGCAAACGATAACGGGCCTGCAGCTCGGCAATCCGCTGCTGGTAGCTTTGCTCCACGCACGCGCGGGCATCGTCTGCCTTCCAGCATTCGTCCCGACCTTTTATCCAGCCGCGCTGCTCGGCCTTTAAGCTTGGCGGATGCTCATTCGCGGCCTTGGCCGCCGCGGCGCTGAACACCTCGGCCAGCTTGCGGTCGAGCGCCGCCAGCCCTGCATCCTCGCACACCAGCTTTTCGCTTTGATGGGGATTGCTGCCAAGTTTGCTGCAGTCAAACGATGGCGCGTCTGCCGCCATCAAGGGCGTTGCCACCAATAACCCCAAAACACTTATCCGTTTGATATTCATGTCCCAAGTCCCTGAATAAAAGTTCGCGATGCCCACGTCTGCTATAACTAAGTTTGCTATACCAGCTAAAGCTGCCGCTGTTATGCTGCAAACGCCCTTAACTGAAACGAGCCTAGCATGCCAGCCCCAAGAGATCCGCCTTGTGAACCTGAAACTTCAGCGCCAGCTCACACTGCTTGGCAGTCAAGTGCTGATAAAAAACCTGCTGCCGCCTGGCATACTGCAGCTGAGCGGGAAAGCGCTACTCAGGAAAAAAGTGGTCCCGAATCGTCCGCGCCTGAATCACCTGACCCGTGGCACAGCAGAAGCGGCGAGCAGGCAGACAGCGCCTGGCGCACCCAAAATCCCCGCGCACAATCTTCATTATCGAAAGAGCTCAAGGCGCTCCTTCTTAATGGGCTACTCTGCCCAGGCGCTGGGCATTGGTATCTTGGCCGAAAAGTCGCGGCAATGCTGATGCTTGGTATAGCGCTGCTCAGCCTGTCGCTGATGCTTGGCGATATAGTAGCGCTGGCAAAAACCCTTGCCGCTGAAATGATACAAAGCGGGCAGCTGGCAAACGGTTTGGCAGGCGATCCCGCCGCCCTGCTACAACTGGTGCGAGAGCGCAGCGCCGAACTTGAGCGTGCCGAATGGTCTTTCTATCTGCTGCTTGGAGTGTGGCTGGTCGCTGTGGGCGACAGCCTCAGACTAATACTTAGTCACCCCAGGCGAGGCTGAGGGCGCCGGTGAGCCCGAGATAACAGGGCACCAGCACATCCGCCAGATGTGCGTAGTCGGGCACTGTGCCCGGGCAATAAAGGGCGCTCGGGCAACCGGCGCGATTGGCCGTTTCAATGTCAAACAGATAGTCACCCACGTACAGCACCTCAGACGGCGTGAGATTCAGGCGCCCGATAATCGTCAGCAGCCCTGCGGGGTCGGGCTTGGGCGGCGCATCCTCACGGGTCAGCAGTAAATCGACCTCAAGGTTTAAGCGCGATAAGGTCAGCATTGCCGCTTCGCGGGTATTGCGGGTCAAAATAGCGGTAGGACGACCTTGCTGCGAAAGCAGTGCCAGCAATTCAGGTGCGCCGTCAATCCAGCGCGAACGCCCCGCGGCTTCCAGCTCATACTGGTGTACCAGAGCCATGGCAGCAACCTGCTCAGCACTGGGTAAGGCGTTGACATGCATCAGGATATCGCAACCTGATGCAATCCCGAGAGCCTCACGAATCGCCGGAAAATCCGGGTTAGAATGGGCAAGCGTGCCATCCAAATCAAATACCAGTGCCTTGATGGCCCCAAGCTGCAGCGGCCGTAAAAACGCAGGCGCTTTGAATACCTCTGCTGTCATTGCCACTATGCTCCTATCTTGCCGAAGGGTTTGTCAGCGCTGATGGCTTTGCGCGGGAGGCAAGCCACTTTGGCAGCAGTTGCAGCGCAGCAACCGCAAGCACAATCAAGCCGATACCGACAAAGCTGATAACCCCGAGCGCATCGGCAACAAAGTGACCGGGCCACCAGTCAAACTTCACCACCAGCGCGGTAAAGGCAAAACTCACCACAGGCGTTAATGCCAGCATGGCGCTGACCTGTGCGGTTTGCCAATACTTCATCGACTGACCAAAGCAGCTGTAAGCCACCAGGGTGTTGAAGGCGCAGTAGAGCGCAACCCACCACTCATTCACCGTCATCTTGCCAAAGGCGTCGAACTCACAAAAAGGCGCCATCGCCACTATGCCGACGCCATATATAAACAGCAGCACATTGGCGGGCGACAGCCGGTTCAGTAAGGATTTTTGCAGCAAGGCGTAACTTGTCCAGGCAAGCGCCGAAAACTGCACTATCGCGAGCCCAAGCAATAATTTACCTGTATCGCCGCTAAAGCTGAGGCGCGGCGCAAAAAAGAGATACATGCCAAGGGCGAGCAGCGCAAAACAGCCAAGTTGCACCGCCTTCAGGCGCTCGGCAAAAAACAACACGCCACCAAAGGCAAGGAAAAACGGCGCGGTCTGGAAGCTTAACTGCGCCACACCGGGCGCAAGATACTCAAGCGAATAAACAAACGACACATAATTCGCCATCAGCAGCAGCGCAGCGGCAAACAGCAGCGCCCAGTCGCGGCCAGCAAGCGCCGCAAATTGCTTAAGCCGCCCGCCAAACCACTGCACCGCCACACTGACCAGCAAGGCAACCAGAAACCGAAACCAGGTCAGAGTAACCGGGTCGATAAAGGCCGCCGACAACTTGAGTGCAATCGGCAACATGCCCCAAAACAGCACCGCCACTGCCACATACATAAACCCGAGACGAAACGACTGAGAGTCCAATTTTCCCCTCCCCTTAAGGAAAGGGGACATGATGCAGCAAGCACAGGCCAAGCGCCAGCGTCAGAGTGGCTCGCGCCCCTGATAAAGCCAGCGCAGTTCAGGCAACGCCGCCAAATCCAGGCTATCGCCAAGCCCCGCAGCCGCGAGCGCCTGTGGCGGCGAAGGTTCGCTCTCAAGGGTAGCGAGCAGAATTTCCTGCGCTTCTTTTTCGCCATGCACCAACACCAGCGGCGGCGCATTGTTGAAGTGGCGATACCAGCGCAGTAACTCGGCCTGATCCGCATGGGCCGACAAGCCGCCCACTGTGTGGATATTGGCACGCACATCGAGTGACTTGCCGTTGATATTGAGCTTATCCACGCCATCAACCAGCGCCCTGCCGGGGGTGCCAACCGCCTGATATCCACAGATAATCACATCGCATTCGGGCCGGAATACATTGTGCTCCAGATGGCAGCGAATGCGCCCGCCGTTACACATGCCGCTGCCGGCGATGATAATCAGCCCCTGACGCACTTCATTGAGGGCAATCGACTCTTCGGTGCTTTGAATAAACTGCACATCCGACAGCAGCGGATGCTTACCCGGGTGCTGACGTACAAATCGCTTAAAGTCTTCATCCATCAGCGGATAGTGGCGAATGTAAACCTTGGTGGCCTCAATCGCCATCGGGCTGTCGAGGCATACGGTCCAGCGCGACAAGTCCCACTCTTTGGCATACAAATGAAAGAGGTACAGCAGCTCCTGCGCCCTGCCAACCGAAAAGGCCGGGATCAGAATATTGCCTTTGCTGCCTTCAATTGCTTGGGCAAATATACTCTTGAGTTCTTCAAGGGTGGCATCCCAGCTGCGGTGCAAACGGTTGCCGTAGGTAGACTCCATCAGCACCAAATCGGCACTGTCCACCAGCACTGGGTCTTGCAGAATCGGCATGCCGGCGCGGCCAAGATCGCCGGAAAACACCAGTTTTTTACGGCGCTTGCCATCATCAAGCTCCACTTCGAGCAGGGCGGAGCCGAGGATGTGGCCGGCATCTTTGAGGCACACACTGACACCGGGAACCGGCTCAAACACCAAACCATACTCAAGCGGAATAAAGCGCAGCATGGCGTTTTCGACATCGGTTTCATCAAAGAGCACAGGCAAGGGGTCAAGCCCCTGCTTCAGGCGCTTTTTGTTGTGCCGCTCTGTCTCTTTTTCCTGCAGCATGGCAGCGTCTTTGAGCAGAATGGCACAAAGTTCGAGGGTAGCACTGTGGGTAAAAATCGGCCCGCTGTAGCCTTGTTTGACCAGCAGCGGCAAACGGCCTGAATGATCGATATGGGCGTGGGATAAGACCACGGCATCGATTTCGGCGGGAGAAAACGGAAAGGGATCGCGGTTACGGGCTTCCTGCTCCTTGCCCCCCTGATGCATACCGCAATCAATCAGCACGCGCTTGCCATTAAGCTCAAGCAGATGACAGGAGCCTGTCACTTCCTCGGCAGCGCCCCAAAACGTCAGTGTCATTCCCATGGCAACCTCCTGCAACCAAATCAGAACACAGGCAAGAGTGCCGTAAAAATCTCTTTAACTCAAAATATTTACGCTGAAACACGCGGCAGGCCACAGCAGCGAATCCCCTTGGCGCTATCACAGGTTTTCAGCCTTTTGATTGCGCTTACGTTGCCCTTATTGGCCCTTTACTTTGCCCGGCTTTCTTAGTCTGGCTTTTCTTAGTCAGGCGTTTCTCAGTCAGGCCTTTCTTAGTAAGGCTTAGCCTGGCTTAGTTTTGATGGGAACCGAGCAAGGCCAGCGCTTCCGGCACAGGCAGCGGCCGGTAAAAGAAAAAGCCCTGCACAAAGTCCACCTGCATCGACTGAAGTAACGTCAGCTGAGCCTCGGTTTCAACCCCTTCAATAATCAGCTGCTTTTTCAGATCGCGGCCAATTTTGATAATGCCCTCCAGTACCGCCTTGGCCTCGTCGCTGTCGGTCAGATGGGAGATAAAGGCGCGATCGATTTTTATCACCTGGATTGGTAAGCGCAGCAGATAGCCAAGGGATGAAAAGCCGGCGCCAAAGTCATCCAGACAAATGGCAAAACCGCACTGATGCAAGCGGTGCAACTCGCCAATGGCCCGGTCTGAATGCACCAGCGCATTTTCGGTCACTTCCAGCTCGACCTTGGCAAAGGGGATTCGGGCAGCGATAAACTCGGCTTTAAGATCATCAACAAAGGTTTCGTGATGCAACGAGTTGGCAGAAATATTGATTGAAATAGGTACGTTAAGCTCAGGATGGGCGTTTATCAGCTCACAGGCCGCCCGCGCCACGTACAAGTCCAACGTGTAGTACAAACCGGACTTTTCAACCGCCGGAATAAAGGCGCCCGGCGGCACATTGCCTTTTTCAGGGTGGCGCCAGCGGATCAATGCCTCATACCCCATCACCGCCTTGGTGTGGATATTGACCTTGGGCTGCAGCACCAGATACAACTCTTTGTTTTCAAGCGCGATACGCAAGTCATTGAGCACAGTCATGCTGTCGCGGGACGCCTGCTCATAGCGCTTGTCAAAGGTTTCGCCTGAGCCGCGCCTGTGCTCTTTGGCAACTTTGAGCGCCGATTCGGCATGGCGCAGCAGCCGCTCTATGTCGGTCTCCTCACCATCTTCCAGCACTGAGCTGCCGACAGTCAGACCAAGTCGAATCGACTGCTCGTCAATCATCAACGGTTTGGCGCATCGTACCGCAAGCTCATGGGCGCTTAAGTTGCCCTCCGGCAACAGCACGGCAAACACGTCGGCGTGCAATCTCGCTATCATGCCCCGGGCCGAAAACTCCTTGCGCAGCACCCTTGCCATTTTCTCCAGTATTTTATTGCCAAGCTCATAGCCAAGCGACTCAATAATCTGATGAAAATAGTCGATATCCAGCATATAGAGGCAGGCCTTGCCGCTGCCGCCACGGCGTAAAAAGCCGCCGCCGTATTCAATCAACCCGGCCCGGTTATAAAGGCCGGTAAGCTCGTCAAAAAAGGCGGCCTTATTGAGATGGGAGAAGTACTTGGCGTTCTCCAGCCCCAGGGCGACGTTGAGGCAAAACACCTGCAACAGCTCCTGATCGACCCTTGTCAGGCCGCTGGCATTTTCAGCCACTATCACTCCCTGCCAGCCGGAGGGGGTCGACAGGTACAGGCAGCTGCCATTGGGGAAAAACATATGCTGATTGGTGTGCAGTGTCTGATGTACCCATTTGCACTGCTCAAGCTCGGGGTCGAGCTCATCAAGGCTCTTACCGTAGAAGGTGCGAAACTTGTCGCTGGCCGCGACCACAAAAAATTCCTGATGACCCGAGTCCAGCGAGAAAGGGCCATTCAGCGGCCGTTTGGAGACGCAAAACAGACTGTCGGCCTTGATGTTGAACAGGGCATCAATCTGATCCAAAACGCCGCTGGCAAACTCGTTGAGTGAACGCTCCTGAAACAGATTGGCGGCGGCATTAATCACCGACCGCAGCCCCTGACGGCTGCGCTCTATTGCATCCATCTGGTTGAAACAGCGCAGACTGGTGGCCACCACAGTAAACAGCTTATTGCGGGTCAGCTCACTCTTGGTTTTGTAGGAGTTGATTTCGTATTTGAGGATAACTTCTTCTTCGGGGGTGTAACCGGGCTGGCCGGTTCTCAGCACTATCTGCACCAGTTTGTTGCCCAGCTCATTGCGGATGCGATCCACCAGCATCAAGCCGGCTTCGTCGGTTTCCATCACCACGTCCAAAAGCACCATGGCCATGTCCGGATTATCCCGCACCAGCGCAAAACCCTCTTTGGCACTGTAGGCCGAGACAAACTCGATATTGCGGCCAAAAATCCGCACATGCTTGAGTGCCAGCCGGGTAACATCATGGATGGCTGGCTCATCGTCTATAATGCCGATTTTCCAGGGAGCCAGCTTAGGCTGTTCCTGCTCTTCGGGCGCATCGGCCTTCCTCGCGTTGGCAAAGAGCTTAGTCAAGGCCGACCTCCCCCTCTTGTTGCTGCAACCCCGTGATGTGATTCATAGTCATTCCGCTAAGGCAAGCATGACTATTAGTGTAGCAGCTATGGAAAAAGGTAAAGTCAGCCGCGCAAAGCCCCTGGCAAACGCAAACTGATAATCGCCGTGGCAAGGAGCATCAAACAACTCACCCACAGACAGGCGCTTAACCCCCAGAGCTGAAACACCAGCCCCGACAACAGGGTGCCCAGCAGCCGCCCGGCAGCATTGGCCATGTAGTAGAAGCCCACATCGAGCGACACCCCATCCTCATCGGCATAATGGACTATCAAAAAGCTGTGCAGCGACGAGTTAACCGCAAACAGCGCGCCAAACAGCAGCAATCCCGCCAGCAGCCAGTAGAGCCCCCAATCCAGCACCAGGGCAATCATGGCCGGGGTAAACATCAGTAGGCTGACCCAAAGCACGGCCTCAAAACCGCCCGGCGTCCGCCCGGCCCGGCGGGTGATGAGTGGCGCCGAGGTTTGCACCAGCCCATAACCAATAATCCAGACCGCAAGGAAACTGCCCACCTGCCAGTGATCCCAGCCAAACTGCGCCGCCAGATACACAGGCAAGGCCACCACAAACCACACATCCCGGGCAGCAAATAAAAACAGCCTCGCTGCCGACAAGATGTTGATGTTGCGGCTTTTCGAAAAGATATCTTTAAACTTGGGTTTGTTCTTGGCCTTGCCGAGTTCCTGCTTTAGTCCGGCAAGACTATCAAACCAAATCAGCGCCAGCAGCACGAGCAAAATTGCCACAGCGCCCGTAAAGCCAAGCAGCGACAGGAGCGCGCCGCCCAAAAAGAAACCCACGCCCTTGAGGGCGTTTTTAGAACCTGTAAGCAGGGCGATGTATTTAAAGAGCTTTTCGTCCTGCTGCTCTTTGGGCACCAGAGTTTTGATGGCGCTTTTCGCACTCATCTTATTAAGGTCTTTGGCTATCCCCGAAAGCGCCTGCGCCGCCATCACCCAAGGCACAGTAAGCCAGGCCGCGGGTGCGAGCAGCATGCCCAGCGCCAGAATTTGCAGCCCCATGCCCAGATTCATGGTGCGGTTAAGACCAATCCGGGCACCGAGCCAGCCGCCAACGAGATTGGTCACCACCCCAAAAAACTCATAGAAGAGGAACAACATGGCAATCGCCAACGGCCCATAGCCAAGCTGATGGAAGTAGAGCACCACCAGCATCCGCAGGGCGCCGTCGGTGAGGGTAAAGGCCCAGTAGTTGGCGGTCACCAACAGGTATTGGCGCTGCTCCGGGGTCAGCTGGCTGCGGCTCGCAAACATATGCGTTACACCTTATCCATCCGGCCAACCATCAACGCCAATTCGGCAACCCGGTTGGCGTAGCCCCATTCGTTGTCGTACCAGCAGTAGAGCTTCACCTGAGTGCCGTTGACCACCATGGTGGACAGGGCATCGACAATACTGGAGCGTGGGTCGGTGCGGTAATCAATCGACACCAGCGGCCGCTCTTCAAAGCCAAGAATGCCCTTCAGCTCACCTTCGGCTGCGGCTTTCAGTAAGGCATTCACCTCCACCTCAGTGGTGGGACGCTCCACTTCGAATACACAGTCTGTCAGCGACGCGTTGGCCAGCGGCACCCGCACCGCATGGCCGTTGAGGCGACCTTTGAGCTCGGGGAAGATATGGGTAATGGCGGTAGCACTGCCGGTGGTAGTGGGAATAAGGCTCATACCACAGGCCCGCGCCCGGCGCAGATCCTTGTGGGGCGCATCCAGAATGGTCTGGGTGTTGGTGATATCGTGAATGGTGGTCATGGAACCATGCTTGATGCCAAGCCCCTCGTGAATCACCTTGACCACAGGCGCCAGACAGTTGGTGGTGCAGGAGGCCGCGGTAACGATCGGATGCTCATCGGGGCGGTAGAGTTGATGGTTGATGCCCATCACCACGTTGAGGATGCCTTCTTCTTTCACCGGTGCCGTTACCACTACACGCTTCACGCCCTGGGCAAGATAAGCCTCCAGCACCGCCTTGGTCTTCATCTTACCTGAGGCTTCAATCACCAGATCGCAGCCAGACCAGTCGGTTTCTTCAATGGTCTTGTTCATGCTGGTTGAGATACGAGCATCGCCAATCAGAATATTACAGCCATCGCTCGCCACCGGGTGCTGCCAGCGGCCGTGAACCGAGTCAAACTCCAGCAGGTGCGCCAGCGCCGTGGCATCACCTGCCGGGTCGTTGATATGCACAAATTCAATATCATCATTGCCCCAGGCTGCGCGCAGTGTCAGTCTGCCCATGCGGCCAAAACCGTTAATACCAACTTTAATCTTGCCCATCTTGTCCTCTCAAGCCTGCCTTGGCAGGTTCATTCTTGCGCCTGTCATTGCAGGCAATCAGCAGCAGCGCCCCGGGCGGCAGCCCATGGCAGATAATCTTTTTTTCTCGCCCTGTAACCAGTCTGGCCCCTTGTTGGCCAAATGGGAAAGTTGTCCGGCGCACCACTCGGGCAGGCTATCTGCCTGACGGTAATAGACCCACTGGCCCTGACGTCTGTCCTGCAGCAGGCCCGCGTCTTTAAGCAGCCGCAGATGACGGGAGATCTTGGGCTGACTCAATCCCAGTGCCTCGGTCAGCTCGCACACACACAGCTCAGTTTCGCCGATGATAAGCATCAGGATCCTAAGCCGGGTGTCATCGGCCAGCGCCTTGAAAAAGCCCACTACATCCATTGACCTGCTCCGGAATTAATATACGGAAAAAAGAATATACGAAAAAACATATATAGCAAGATTCCATCCCGCCTTCGCAGTATCCAAGCGGCGGCTTTCAGGGTAAAATGGCGCCACTTTTTTTGCCCCGCCCAACGCAGGCCGGGCCGAATAGCCACAGGCGGCAATGCCGACCTGTTTACCGGTGTTAAGCCCAAGCCGCTGGCGTGTGTCATCTGCGCCCGCAGGCGGCATTAACGCCTTAGAGCAAAAACTGGCTATTCAATTGAAACTGAATAAAAAAGTGCCTGAGCACTCAAAACATCTTAACCCTACACACTACGAAGCTTTGAGGAATACTCGTCATGAGTCTTGCTGATTCCGTACTGGCCGTGAACAACGACCTGCCTATCCGTACCGACAAACCTGTGCACAGCGGCAAGGTTCGCAGCGTTTACTGGCTGACCGAGGCCGACAGCGCCCGCCTGATCCGTGAACGCGGCTACGATGTGCCTGCCGACACACCGCTGGCCATCATGGTGATCTCTGACCGTATCTCTGCCTTCGATTGCATCTTCCACGGCGAGGGCGATCTGCGTGGTATTCCCGGCAAGGGCGCCGCCCTCAATGCCATTTCCAACCACTGGTTTGGTCTGTTTAAAGAAAACGGCCTGGCCGACAGCCATATTCTTGAAATCCCGCATCCTTTTGTGTGGATTGTACAAAAAGCCCGCCCAATCAAGGTTGAAGCCATCATTCGCCAGTACATCACCGGCTCCATGTGGCGCGCCTACCAGAAGGGCGAGCGGGTATTCTGCGGTATCACCCTGCCGGAAGGTCTTGAAAAAGATCAAAAGCTGCCTGAGCTGCTGATCACCCCCTCCACCAAGGGCATTTTGACCGGCATCCCCGGCGTGCCAGAGCAGGACGATGTGAACATCAGTCGCGCCGATATCGAAGCCAATTTCGAAGCCTTTGGCTTTGAAAAGAAAGAGGATATCGACCTCTATGAAAAGCTGCTCAAAGAGGGCTTTGGGGTGATTTCCGAAGCACTGGCGAAGCTCGATCAGGTGTTCGTGGATACCAAGTTTGAATTTGGTTATGTCACAGACCGCAACGGCAACTCCAAGCTGATCTACATGGACGAAGTGGGCACCCCGGATTCTTCCCGTATTTGGGACGGCGCCGCCTACCGCGACGGCAAAATTGTCGAAAACTCCAAAGAAGGTTTCCGCCAGTTTTTGCTGAATCACTTCCCCGACCCGGACATCCTGCTCAACAAAGACCGGATGCCTGAGCGTGAAGCCCTGGCCCGCGACAACGCGCTGCCGCTGGACGCCATGATGAACGTCTCCCGCACCTACACCGGCATCGCCGAGAAGGTCACCGGCCGCAAGATTGAGTTAAGTAACAATCCGAAAGCCGAAATCGTCGCCATTCTCAAAGAGCAGTACGGTTTGGTGGATTAATCTGAGGCCACTCAGACGCAAATAAAAAGGCACCTTCGGGTGCCTTTTGCATTCAGGTTTCGCGATTACAGATTACGGTAAGTCGCACTCAGCTCATCGGCGCGGGTGGCCTGTCCGGGGGTAAACTCGTACATACAGGCGTCGTCGGTGTAATCCATAAAGTTGGTGATAGGATCAAGGCCCGGATAACGCTTGCCGGTACAGGAATCGCGGTTTACCGGGCAGCCATAAGCGGCGCTGCGCTCGGCGGGCGTATCGGAAACATAATCACCATTGCCGCTGCAGCCGCCCTGGAAGGTGTGATAAAGCCCAAGCCAGTGGCCGACTTCGTGGGTGCCTGTGTCACCTTCGTTATAAGGTGCTGCGCTGCCACCCGGCAGACTGGAGTAAAGCACCACCACACCGTCATTTAACGGATCGGAAGCATAACTGCTCGGGAAGGTCGCCCAGCCCAGCAAGCCGCCGCCCATGTTGTTGGTGTAGAAGTTCAGATCCGACGCATCACCTTTACGTAGCGCAGTTTTCATCGCTTTTTCAGCAGTGGAGCCGTGGGTCGCTGTATACCAGCTGTTGTTGGCGGTCACATCGGTCGACACCAAACGGAAGGTAAAAGGCGTATCAGCGTAGGCGTTGTTGAGCACATTTAATTGGGCGTTAATGGCACTGGTCGACAGCGCGCCATTGCCAGTGCTGTCGGTTATCACGTGCAGATACACATCCACCACCACAGAGCCATTGGCGCGGGCCTGATAGCCGCTGCCACTGCCGCCACCTTTGGCCATTCTCAGGGTTTGAAAGTGTTTCTCAGTCAGCTCGGCTTCCTGGGCCGTGGGGTGTTTGGTACCACAGCGTAAAAACGCTGCGTTGCCGTTAGCATTTTCCAGCGCGTTGTCATTCTGGGCGCTGCCGACCATGGGGATGGAGGTTAATCCAAGGGCGAGGATCAGGGTAGAGGTCTTCATTTTTAAGCTCACAATGGGCTCCTTGTTTTGATGGTTTTATTGCCCCTGACGCCAAAGCAGACAGGGACATTGGAGACACCAAAATCGCAGCCACCGCTCATCCACGACTGCATGATGCAAGCTTCAAAGTAGCCAAACGCCAATAGTTAATCAAATGTTAAAACAAACTTTTATACCCTACGCGGCACGCTAAATTACCGGCGGAATAACAGTGCAAAACAAATGGCTATACTCATCAATGACAAGGAGAAAGCCATGACATCGAGCCTGCCTGTTTTCATCTGGATTGCCGAGCATTTTGCCTGGCTCGGCCTCACCCTGGTGCTGATGAGTATTCACGCCATCAAAAACCGCAAAAGCCGCCGCGAGCTGCTGGCATCGGTCGGCCTGACCTTTGGGGTGCTCATTCTGGCGCTGATGGTGCAATACGAAGGCGGCTGGCTCAAACTGCCCCTGCCCCAGCACTGGCTGGCTGAGCTGGTGACCCTGCTGATGGGCTTGGTACTTATCCGCATTTGGGGCCAGTTGCTGTTTGGATTGCTCCTGCCAACGCTGAAATTCAGGGTGCCGCAAATTGTGGCCGACATAGTGGTGGCCGTGGCCTATGTGTGCTGGGGCTTGTATCGCCTGTATGCCACCGGGCTGTCGCTTGGGGAAATAGTCACTACCTCGGCGGTCATTACCGCCATTATCGCGTTTTCAATGCAGGATACCCTCGGCAACCTGCTGGCCGGTATTTCCATTCAGCTGGATAACTCAATCGGCATTGACGACTGGCTGATGGTGGACACAGTGCAGGGGCGGGTGGTGCAAATCAACTGGCGCGCCACCACCATAGAAACCCGCAACTGGGAAACCGTGGTCATTCCCAATAGTTTGCTTCTAAAACAGCGCTTTACCGTGCTTGGGCGCCGTCAGGGGCAAAACCAGCAGTGGCGCCGTTGGATCTGGTTCGACTTAACCCTCGACACTCTGCCCACCCAGATTATTGCGCTGGTGGAGCAGGCGCTGCGGGAAACCCAGCTGCCCAACGTGGCAACCTATCCCAAACCCGACTGCCTGCTGATGAGCGTTGAAAAAGGCATCGCCCATTACGCGGTGCGCTATTGGCTGACTGATCTTGCCTGTGACGATCCGACCGACTCCGTCGTCCGCACCCTGATAGACGCGGCGCTCAGGCGTAACGATCGCCGCCTGACGCCGCCCGTGGTCAGTGTGCTGATGACTCAGGAGCAACAGCAGCAGCAAGCGCGCCACAAGCGCCACACCGCCGAGCGTATCTCGACCCTGAAAAAGCTATCGCTGTTTGCCATGCTGCAGGAAGATGAACTGATGACACTCGCCGATAGCCTGAGGTTCGCGCCTTTTGTGAATGGCGACCAGATCCTGCGCCAGGGTGAAGTAACCAAGTGGCTGTTTATTATCATTAAAGGTGAGGCAGAGCTGGTATTTGAGAAAAATGGCCGGCCGCTGACCCTCGGGGTACTCAAACAAGGTGATTTTTGCGGCGAGCTTAGCCTGCTCACCGGTGAGCCGAGCAGCTTCTCGGTTATCGCCAAGGGCACGGTCGAGAGTTATCGCATTAATCAGGAGATGTTCCAGTCGCTGTTTATGGCCCGCGAAGAGATGCTGCAGCCGCTGCATCAGGCGCTGAATGCCCGCCAGCAGGAGTTGGTGGATTTACTGGCCCGCGAGGCAAATCATCAGCCGCCAAAACAAAACAAAGACTTGCTGAATTTAATGATGAAGCTCTTTGGCCGCGAATAGTTTTGGTCAGCACGAACAGTTGAGCAAGGTACGAATAGTTAGACAGTGCGAACAGTTAACGAAGGTACGAATAAGCCCCGCTTAACCTTTTAAGCCATCTGGCGCCCGGATGCCGACCTTGGCATACTGGCGCCTCATCTTGTTATTTTCATCCTTAGCACTCATCAATTATGCAGCTGGATTTTTGTCAGTTTGACCGGGACGGCGAAGCCATTCGCGCCATCTTCAACCATGCCATCGCCCACACCACGGCGCTGTATGAATACCAGCCCCGGGACACGGCGCGAATTCAGGATTGGTTTGCCCAAAAGGCCGGCAAATACCCGGTGCTCGGCGCCTTTGATGAAAATGGCACGTTGATGGGCTTTGCCAGTTACGGCCCGTTTCGTGGCTTTCCGGCCAACCTGTATTCGGTGGAGCACTCGGTGTATGTGCATCCTGAACATCGCGGCAAAGGCATAGCCGACAGCCTGATGCGTGCACTTATCAAGGCCGCGACCGAACAGGGGCTGCATATGATGGTGGGCGCCATCGATGCCGACAACGGTGCCAGTATCGCGCTGCATCAAAAGCTTGGCTTTGAGCACAGCGGCACCTTAAAAGAAGTGGGCTTCAAGTTTGACCGCTGGCTCGATTTAGCCTTTTATCAGCTAAAGCTAGGCCGCAAATAACCGCAGCCCCGCCTACCTAAAACGCAAAAGAGAGCCGATTAGGCTCTCTTATATTGTTTTTGGCTTTTGGTTTTTGGCTTCAGAGTTGGCGGTCTTACGCCTCAAAACCCAAGCTTAAATGCGCTGCCATGTAATCGCCTTGGCGCTTAATCACGCAGCCGATAGGTAACTTCCACCCGGTCAGATAGGGTGATGTCACCTGACTGATAGCTTGCCCCTACCGCCGCATTGTCGGCCTCCATGGCGGCCGCCTTGTACATCACAGGCCGCACCGGACCCTGCTCGAAGTAGCGGATATTCCACACCTTATCGATATCGCTGCCAAAACCTTTGGCAAGCGATTCGGCCTTGCTGCGGGCATCGAGAATGGCAAGCTCGCGCACTTTGGCGCGGGCGGCGCTGTCATCGACAAGCTCAAAGCTGATGTCACCCACCCGGTTAATGCCTTCAGTCAATGCCGAGTCGAGAATATCGTTCACCCGCGCTAGGTCGCTGATGCGCACTGTCACCCGGCGATTGGCGCTGTAGCCCACCAGCTGCGGCTCGGCGTCTTTGTGGTATTTGTACTCAGGGTTGATGATAAGGTTGGCGCTCTCAATCTGCTCGCGCTTGACCCCGGCTTCTTCGAGGCGGCGGATAAATCCCGCAACCGCCTTGTCGGACGCACCTTTCACGTACTTGGGCGTATCGCCACGGGATTGCACCTCCACCGAGATCACTGCGGTGTCGGGGGTGACTTTAAGCTCGGCCACACCTGTGGTTTCAAGGGTCGGAAACTCCGCCGCCAGCGCTGCGGGGGCTACAGTGGCAAGCAAACTGGCAAGACAAACGGCGGTCAGTGATTTTTTCATGGAATTCTCCTTGGTTTTCAAATCGCTCTACCCGTATAAACGGCGGCTTTGGCAAAAGGGGTTAAACTTTTTCAAAAAAATTTCCCACGCCGACCTGCACAAAATTTCACCACACACCCTGTACCTTTGGTGCATCTGCGGTATAATCGCGCGCACTTTTTTTGCCGGTATACTCCCGCCCCGCTGCGGGCACAGGTTGCCGGCCCCGATTAGCTCAGCCATTTTCGGAACGCGAACCTTGAACAAGACAGTCGATACTTTTGATCCCAAGCAGACCACCACTCTCGATGCGCCGGCCAAGACCATTGCCGCCGACTCATCCGACAGCGCAGGCGAAGGCGGTAACCGCATTGGCTTTGTCAGCCTCGGCTGCCCGAAAAACCTGGTGGACTCCGAGCGCATCCTGACTCAGCTGCGTATCGACGGCTACGAGGTGACCAACAGCTACGACAACGCCGACTTGGTGATTGTAAACACCTGCGGCTTTATCGATGCCGCGGTGGAAGAATCACTGGACGCCATCCGTGAAGCGCTGGAAGAAAACGGCAAGGTGCTGGTAACCGGTTGTCTGGGCGCCAAAGAAGACCAAATCCGTCAGGTACACCCTGACGTGCTGGAAATCACCGGCCCCCACAGCTACGAGGCGGTGCTGAGTCACGTGCACAAGTACGTACCAAAACCCGAGCACAACCCCTTTACCTCGCTCATTCCGCAAACCGGCGTGAAGCTGACCCCCAAGCATTACGCGTACCTGAAGATTTCTGAAGGCTGCGACAACCGCTGCACCTTCTGTATCATCCCGGCGCTGCGTGGCGATCTGGACAGCCGCGGCGTAGGCAGCGTGCTCGATGAAGCCAAGCGTTTGGTCGAGAGCGGCGTGCAGGAAATTCTAGTGGTGAGCCAGGACACCTCCGCCTACGGCAAAGACAAGGGCGGCCGCACCGACTTCTGGAACGGTATGCCAGTAAAGCAAGACATCACCACCCTCGCCCGCCAGCTTGGCAAAATGGGCGCCTGGGTGCGTCTGCACTACGTTTACCCTTACCCTTGGGTTGACGAGCTGATCCCGTTGATGGCCGAAGGCCTGATCCTGCCGTACCTCGACCTGCCGCTGCAGCACGCCAGCCCACGCGTCCTGAAGATGATGAAGCGCCCCGGCCGCATCGACCGTCAGCTCGAAGCCATCAAGAGCTGGCGCGAGATCTGCCCGGATCTGGTGATTCGCTCTACCTTCATCGTCGGCTTCCCCGGCGAGACCGAAGAAGACTTCCAGCTGCTGCTGGACTTCCTGCGTGAAGCACGCCTCGATCGCGTTGGCTGCTTCAAGTACTCCGAAGTCGAAGGCGCCGTGGCCAACACCCTGGCCGAGCTTATCAGCGAAGAAGTCAAAGAAGACAGATACGAGCGCTTTATGGCGGTGCAGGCCGAGATCAGCGCCGAACGTTTGGCCCGTCTGGTTGGCCGCGAGCTGGATATCCTGATTGATGACGTGGACGAAGAAGGCGCCATAGGCCGCTCTTACGCCGATGCTCCGGAAATCGACGGCATGGTATTTATCAACGGCGAAACCGAACTGACCCCGGGCGACATGGTACGTGCCCGCATCGTGGCCTCAGACGAGCACGATCTCTGGGCGGAGCTTGTGGCTCTGGAAGACTGATCCTCAATGCCGACTGAGGTTATCGCATTAAGAAGCGGGCCCTGTGCCCGTTTTTTTATGGCCAAAAACTGAAGAAAAAGCAGGCGCATCAGCAAGGCAGCAAACACAAACCCCAGAAATCAAAAGGGGCATCGCCCTTGTGCTGATGCCCCTTGTGGTTGCGTTCCTTACGCTGGTAGGAACCTTTGCCTTTTTTGGATTTTTCCACCCGCTGGCGAAATAAATCCGATGTCACCAGCGCCTTGATGGCGTTATCGCGGATGTCGCCGCGGCCGTGTTCATGGCTTTTGCTCATGGATACTCCTGCAGATAAAAAGCTGCTTAAAAATCGTGCCGATAATACGGCAACAGCGGTTGACAGATCCAGATAAAAATTCACGTTCCAGCAACGCTTTGCTATTCCGCTTCGACAAAATTCTGTGTAACTTCATTGGGGTGAACCTCGTAACCATAACCAGAATAATATCCGGAGTTCAATTCGATGCGGCTGCTGTTTGCCCTGTTGTTCATCGTTGCCCTGCCCAGCTGGAGCTGTGTGCTGACCATGGGTTATCGCACCAGCGAACGCCTTCCCTATATTAATGCCGAGCCTAATAACACCGGGGTGTTTGTCGAGCTTTACCGCAGCGCCGCCAAACGGATTGGCTGCGAGCTTGAAGTCGTGCGGGCACCAAAAAACCGCATTATCCGCGACCTGATGCACGGCAATATCGACTTCTACCCAAGCCTTGGCTTTAACCGCGACCGGCTGCGCTTTACCCACTTCATTGCCAACGGCCTGCCCGAGCACTATATCGGCGTGAGTCGCGACAATATCCCTGAAATCCGCAGCACCGCCGAAGTGGCGAACCTTGGCATGCTGCTGTTGATGTCGCCGGGCGGCTATGATCTGGGCGGCTTGCCACCGGGCATAGAAAAGCGCCAGCCGATGGATTTGGATGTGCCCAAGGCATTGTCGATGCTTAAAGCCAGCAAGGGCGACTTTTTCATTTACGATGAATATACCTTGAGTTATTACATCGAACGCGACCAAATCAGCGGCCTTAAACTGCATCAGCACTGCTGCGAGGCCGAGCGGGAAATGTATCTGGGGTTTTCCCGTAAAAGCCCGCATTATCAGGATGAAACCAACCCGGATTTTCGAACCGACCTCCCGATAGGCCCAAGCAATCAACCCAAACGCAGCAGCGAGGGCAGCATAGCCCATCGCTTTGCCGCCGAGCTTGAAAAGATGCAGCAGGAAGGCACCACAGACGCCATGCTGCAACTCGCCATTTACCCCAAAGCACGCGAGCTTTTGGAGCGCAGTGAAGCCAGGGCGACCCTGCCAGCGCCAGAGCCGCAAACCGCAACGCCAGAAGCTGCAAAGCCAGAAACTGTTCCAGTACCGGAAACTCAAACAGAAAACGAAGCTGAAACTACGACTGAAGCTCGGGCTGAAATCGGGCCTGAAAAAGCACAGCCGGAAACCAATCAGACCGAGCTTCCTAAGCTTGATGCAGAATCTGCGGAAAAAGAAGCCGCCCCCAGACTCGACCGGCCTCGCCCGACTTAACTGGTCTTCCCTGAATAATCTGCCTCGCCGAGATCGATCGGATCCTGATCACAGATCCTGAACCACGGATCCTGAACCAGCGATCGGCCCTTGGTTAACTGGCTTGGAAACGCCGCAGCAACTTAAACCCAAGGCCTATTCGCGTCGGGATAAAGACACTATCAGCAACAAAAAAGCCCCGCACGCGGGGCTTTCCTATTCTGCTTGATTTCAGGCTTGCTATTCAGAAGCAAGCATCAAAACCGACCTCAGTTACCGGCCACCTTCATCTTGTCCAGCAGTATGCCGCCGGTGCGGATGGAGGAGCGCAGATCCCTATCCTGACTCACCGCCTGAATGCTGCGGTACATGTCTTTAAGGTTGCCGGCGATGGTGATTTCTTCCACCGGATAGAGAATTTCGCCGTTTTCCACGTAAAAACCGGCAGCGCCGCGGGAGTAGTCGCCGGTCACCATGTTCACGCCCTGACCCATTACCTCGGTAACTATCAGGCCAGTGCCCATCTGGCGCACCAGCGCATCGAAATCCATGCCGCTGTCGCTTAAGGTCCAGTTGTATATACCACCGGCGTGGCCTGTGTTGGTCATGCCAAGCTTGCGGGCGGAATAGGAGGTAAGCAGGTAAGTCGCGAGCACACCGCTTTGGATGATGTCGCGCTCAACCGTGGCCACCCCTTCGCTGTCGTAGGGGGCGCTGGCAAGGCCCGCGAGCAGATGCGGCTCTTCACGGATGCTGAGCCATTCAGGGAACACCTGAGTATCGAGTGCATCCAGCAGGAAGCTTGATTTACGGTACAGGCTGGAGCCGCTGATGGCGCTGATAAGATGCCCAATGAGCCCGGTGGCAACCTCATGGGCAAACAGCACCGGCATGGTACCTGTGGCAATTTTGCGGCCACCGAGGCGGCTTAAGGTCTTGGCGGCGGCCTTTTGCCCCACCAGCTCAGGGGCTAACAGCTCTCCGTAGCGGCGCGACATGGTGTAGTCGTAATCGCGCTGCATATTGCCATCGTCCTCTTCGCCAATCACCACGCAGCTTAAGGAGTAACGGGACGAGCAGTAGCCATTGAGAAAGCCGTGGCTGTTGCCGTATACCTTGATGCCGGTGTGGGCGTTGGCGCTGGCGCCATCGGAATTTTTGATGCGCGGATCGGCATCGAGCGCTGCTGCCTCGGCGCGAATGGCGAGCTCGGCCAGTTCATCCGGGGTCAGGGTCTCGGGATGGTACAAATCCAAATCGCGAATGTCTTTTGCCATCAGCGCGGCATCGGCCAGACCATTGTAAGGATCGGATGAGGTATAGCGGGCGATATCATCGGCGGCCTTTACCGCCTGACGAATGGCCTCGGGGCTTAAGTCAGAAGTGGACGAGCTGCCCTTGCAGCCATCGCGGTATACAGTGATCCCAAGGGCACCGTCCTTGTTGAACTCCACGGTTTCCACTTCCTTGAGGCGGGTGGACACCGACAATCCCTGTTGTTTGGAAATCGCCACCTCAGCGGCACTGGTGCCGAGGGTGTTTGCGTAATCCAAGGCCATGGCCACTGCGTCTTTCAGGGCCGCCATTTCCACTTCAATCTTGTTAGATGACACTGTATCGCTCGAGTTAAGGGCAGAATTGGTCTAAGCATAACAAAGGCCACCGGCAAATCACATCCACAAATCGGCGCTTACCCCCTTCCTTCGCAGGACTTATTCGCGCCGCCACCCGCTTAGTGGTAATATTGCCGGATTGCGTGAAATGAGGTTTTGAGTAAATGAACGTTGTTGGCGATCCAGAGAATTTCAAACAGCCCTATGATGATGACGAAAACTACGTCAGTAAGTCGTCCGTCAAGCGGGAATCCCATGCCGCCCAGGAGCTTGGCAAGCGTCTGCTTAGCCTGAGCAGCAGCCAGCTTGGCAAGTTGGAGCTGGACGAGATCCTGCTGGAAGCCCTGACGGCCGCCAAAAAGATCAAGGCCAACAGCGAAGCCCATCGCCGCCAGCTGCAGTACATCGGCAAACTGATGCGCAATATCGAGACCGAGCCGGTACTGGCTGCGCTGGATAAACTCGCCAATCGCAACAACTCTGAAGCTGCCCGCGTGCACGTGCTGGAAAAGACCCGCGACCGCCTGCTCAGTGAAGGCGACAGCGAAATTCAGCAGTTGGTCGAAGCCCATCCGGCGCTCGACCGCCAGAAGCTGCGCCAACTGGTGCGGGCCCTTGCCAAAGAAGTGGCCACCGAAGCCGCCAAGGAAGAATCAAACCCAGCCAAAGCGCTGGAATCCAAGCCCGGTAAAGAGCTGCTGAAATACCTGCGCGACGGAATGGCTAGCTAAATGGCGAGCTAAAATGACGGGCTAAAAAGACAAGCTAAGCTTGTCCGCCCAAGCAAAAGCCCCGCGACGCGGGGCTTTTTGTTATCTATCAAGGCTTAATCAGTAAAGCGCGAGAGCCGCCACTTAAGGCCGATATACGCAAGCACAAAGTAGAGCAGACTTAAGCCCCACAGCAGCAGCCACTCGGTGTGCACCGCTGAGAACCCCGCGCCGAGCTGATTGAGTTTGAGCATGCCAAAAATCGCCGGCACCGCCGGAATAACCTTGGACACCATCACCAAAGGCTCGGGGATAAGCGATAAAGGCCAGACAAAGCCGCTGACAAACAGCACCGGCATGGACGCGAGAAGCATCACCTGAGTCGGCATATCGCGGCGCACAAACAGGGTACTCACCGCAATGCCCGCAAACAGGGTCGAGAGTAAAAACGGCAAGGCAAACAGCGCCATGTCCATCAGCGACGACTGCACTGTTACCCCATACCAGTGATAACACCAGCCAAGGTAAAAACTGCCAAACATCAGATAAATCAGCGCAAATGCCAGCGCCCGGCCGCACAGCAGTTTAAGCGGCGACAGCTGCCGCCAGTAGTCGCTGCCGCCATCCGCACTCGCCCTGCCCCACTGACCAGCGCCGAGAATGCCGGTACCGATAAGCAGCGTCTGATGCAAAATCAGCAAAAACAGCCCCGGCACCACATAAGGAATGTAACCCAGGCTCGGGTTGTAGGCGGGCACGGCATTGAGATGCATAGGATTCAATTTAAGCGCCGCGCCGCTGAAGGACTCGCCGCGACTCAAAAGCCCCAATAGCTGCACCGATTTGGCGGCATCCATCCCCGCCGACACCAGGCCTTCTACCAGCGCCGAGTACACCAAAAAGTAACTGGCATCGCCGCCATAGCTTAGGGTCGCGCCCTTACCCAGCAGCAGGTCACGCTTGAATCCACTGGGGATCACCAAGAGGCCGTGAAACTTACCGCTGGCAATCATGGCCTTGGCCTCGCCCACACTACCCGCCGCCGCAGCCACCTGAATTTTCGGGCTGGCATCGGCGTGGCGAATAAGGGTGCGACTTAAACTGGTGTTATCCAAATCCACCACCACCAGCGCCTGCTCGGTCGGCACCTGATGCAGGTAAGGCAAGGGATAGAGCACGGCGTAAAACAGCACCCCACCAAACAGGGTCACCGCAATCGCCTTGTCGCTGACGATGGCCTTAAGCTCGCGAAGGATGAGTCGAAGCAGGCTCATAGGGCATGCTCCGTGTTGCCGGTTTGTGCCAAATCCTGTGCCCGCAGCCCCTTGGCTGCCAGCAAATAAATTGGCACCAGCAGCAGTAAAAAGGGCGCGAAAGAGAGGAGTTTAACGAGCAGCTCAGCGCCGCTGACGCCGTAGCTCACCAGCGCAATGTGCGAATCGATATAATGGCTCGATGGCATCAAAAGCCGCCAATACTGCGCCGCCTCCGGCATATCGTGCACCGGAAAGGTCACGCCCATAAAGGCAAACGCGGGAGCAAACAGCGCGGTGCAAAAGCTCACCACCCGCGCGGCTTCCTGCATAAGAAGGAAGATAAAGGCCACCATCAAAAAAACCGCCAGCAGCATGGCGACCATGGCAGGCACCAGCCACAGCACCGAGCCTGCCAGCGGCAGCGCCAGAAACCCAAACAGCAGCGCGTGGATAAACAGCCCCTGCGCCAATAACAGCGGCAGATAAAACACAAACTTGGCGGCGAACCGCTTCAGCAATGGCGTGGCAGTTGGCTCTGCCAGCTCCCGATTAAGGGCATTGGCAAACACCAGCATGGCAACAAGCTGCCACAGGGCAATCAGCACAGGCGGCACCAAAAAGCCCACGTAGTTGTTGTTGCGGTTAAACAGCGCCGTGGTCTGGGTTCGGATGGGCGCCATATTCACTTTTGCCTGATGGGGGCTCGCGCCCGAGGCAAGCTGTTTGGTGTAGGCCAAAGGCTTCATGGCGTCGGCGATGGCAAGTTGCAGATTGGCGGCAAGCAGCTTACCCACCAGCAAAAACTGGCCGTTGTAACGCACATCGACCGTCGGCTCGGCGCCTGTCATTAGCTCGCGGCTGAAACCGGCGGGCACCACCACCAGCGCATACACCTCGGCGCGGTTCATGGCTGCGACCGCATCATTAACATTGCCAAAAGAGCTCGGGCTCGCCACCGGGCTTGCCGCCACATGGCGACCAAGCTCACGGCTGATGCTGCTGTTATCCAAATCCACCCAGGCCACCGGCAGTTGGCGTGGCAGAGCGGCGCTGAACAGCCACCAGAGCGCCAACATAGAGACCAGCGGCAGCCAGCTTGCCAGCGCCAGCTGCCACGGGCTTTGCCAGAGCGCGCCGAGCTCGCGGCGCAGCAAGGCCTGCATGCTTACTCCCAAATCGCCGACATGCCGGCGCGCAGGCCGTCGATGGGCTTAAGCGGCACCAGCTCCACCTCAAAGGTGCGCAGGTCGAAGTCGTGGCCGCTCTCGGTGGAGCGCCAGGTGGCAAAGTCGCCCATCACCGCGATATGATTGACTTTAAACTCGGCGCGCAGATCCAGCGCCGGAATATACAGCGTCTTCTGCTCGCCCAGTTTCACGTCTTTGAGCATGTCTTCGCGCAGTTGAAACACGGCCCAGGCATCGCTCATGTCCACCAGACTCACCACCGGAAAGCCTGACGGCGCCAGCTCGCCGGACTGCAGCAGCACCTCAGACACCTCGCCGCCACGGGGGGCGCGCATCTGGCTGTCGGCCAGAATGGCGCTGACTTCTTTTACCGCGCCCTCGGCCATACGGGCGTTACCGGCGGCGGCCGCCTTGGTTTCTTCCCGCGCGCCTTCTTCGGTCATCTGATACACCGCCAGCGCCGCCTGCTCTGTGTACTTGGCCGCCTGCCATTGAGTGTAGGCCTCATCGCGTTTCTGCCGTGGCACCACCCCTTCTTTAAAGAGGTTATCGACCCGCTCGAAGGTGGTCTTGGCCAGCTCCAATCCTGCTTTGGCCTTGAGCCACTGCTCCTTTTGGGCAGCGATTTGCTGCTTGCGGGCACCGCTGTCGGCCTCAAGCTGCATGGCACGGGCGGCATCGCGGCCACCTTCGGCCTGCATCAGCTTGGCGTTAAGTTCTGGGCTGTCAATCACATACAGAAGATCGCCCGCCGCCACCTTGTCGCCGCGGCGCACCATCACCTCTTCGATACGGCCGGGCACCTTGGATGAAACATGGTATTCCCGCGCCTCAATCTGCCCCTGCAGCGGCGCACTCTTGGGCGTATGGGCCAGCATAAGCCCCCACACCAGCGCCGCCGCTAGCGCCAGCAACGCGACGACGGCAAGCAAACGATTGGCCTTCATTGTTGTTCTCCCACAGCCGACGCGAGACGGGTCTGGCCGACAAATTCATCCAATTGACCAGAGATGGCCATGAGGCGTGCATAGGCCTGCACATAGCGAAACTTGGCACCCAGCTGCTGGGTATCGACGGCTGTGAGCTTAAGCTCGGCGTCCACCCGCTCGATGGAGGTGGACATGCCCTGATTGAAGGCAAGTTCCCGTAATCTGAGGTTTTCCAGCGCCAGCTCGCGGGAGCTTGCCAGTGCGCGGTATTCTTCTTCGGCCTGCTGCAACTGACGGAAACTCTGCTCCAGCAGCAAACTTAAGTCTTCGCGGGTTTGCGCCTTGGTGTGGCGGGCCTGCAACAGCGCACTCTTGGCGGCCTGCACCTTGCCACTGCGGCCATCGCGGGCGAGCAGCGGCATCTTAAAGCCCACGCCCACCATCCAGTCCGGCTCCATTTTGGCAAACAGGCTGTCGTCCTCGTAGAGGGTGTAATTGCCGTAGAGGAACACCAGCGGCTTGTAGGCGCCGCGCTCGACCTCAATCAAACCGTTGGCCTGAATTTCTTTGGCATCCAGCAACTTAAGCGCCGGATGCTCCTTTTGGGTGCGCTCGGCCAGCATCGGCAGCGACGGCTCGCGCGGGGCGACAAACAGCGGCGATGACGGCGCGTCGGCCGACTTCAACAGGCTTCGCAGCGCAAGCTCGGTGATTTCATACTGACGACGACTGCTGGACGCCTGCACCCTGGCGTTATCCAGCGCCACCTCGGCGTTGAGACGCTCGACCTTGGCAATCTGGCCCTGAGCCTCGAGTTTTTTGGCGTGTTCGACGTGTTTTTCGAGCGATGCGACCAGCTTATCCTGGGTGCGGGCAAGCTCGGCGGCCACCATCACCCCGTAGTATCTGTCCACCAGCGTGGTAAACAGCTCGCGGCGGGTCAGCTCCCGCTGCTGCTCTTCTTCGGCAAGCTGGGCTTCGTGAATACCCTGCGCGGCACTGATGCGCCCGCCGGTGTAAATCGGCCACATGGCCGACAGGCTCGAGCGAAAGATATCCTGCTCGGTAAAGGGAGTTACAAACAGCTCACCCGGAATACTGCCAAGAGCGGCGCCAAGCGCCGGCGGCAGGGTTTTGGGGTCCAGCGATGCCAGCGGATTGAGATCGCGAAGATCCATCTCCAGCGGCTTTTCAAGGCGGGTGTAACTGCCATTAAGTGACAGCTCCGGCAGATTCATGTCTTCCCCGGCATCGCGCTCGGCGCGGGCCCTGTCAACCTTGGCACTGGAGGCCGCAAGCTTATCGCTTACCTGTTGCAACTGCTGCCAGGCCGCATCAAAACTCTGGGCATAGGCGAAAGACGGCGCCGCCGCAGCGAACACAAGAGATAAAGCCGCAAGCTGGGCTCGCTTAAAGACACGGCCAGCGCCATAAGTCGGCACAGGGCGACGGGACAAACACCCCATTTTCGCCAGGCGCAGCAGTGTGATGATAGGTTTCATTGACACCTCTAGAGCATTAACTCTATTTCCAGTGGCGGATGATAGCATTCCATTCTATGACTCACCAATATGCCTTGATGGGCCGTGACGCACCTTACACCAGGCGGCAAACCACCCAGGTTAACCCGGCGTAGCGCTACGGCGCGGTCAGGCGCTCAGCAGAGCCATTCTTTTGGCAAGACAGCCAAAGGGCTTTTGCACATAGACTTGGTAAGTCCTCGGATCCTAATCTTTTTTGGCGAATTTTTAAACCTTGGAAGTCAGCATAACCAGAGGCCGCAGGGAGGTGCTCCCTTTAAGCTCCATGATGGGCCATCACATTCGGTCACCCGCGAAAGGAGAGTAACTAAGTAACTAAGTAACTAAGTAACTAAGTAACTAAGTAACTAAGTAACTAAGTCATTAAACAGTGGCGAACCCCAAAGGCTTCGAGATCCAGCGCCAGCAAATAAAATGCGGCGCCGCCAAGCATAAATAAGGTCAACCAAGTAAAGCGAACGGATTGTTCCAGCATATTTAGCAGCAAGATTCCGGCAGCGCCGCAGAGCATGCCGGCCAAAAACAACCGGCGCCGAGATCGCCATAATGAAATGCAAGCTGGATGTTACCTACACCACCGGTTTTTAAATCCGCGGCACAACCAGTTTGATAGGCAAAAAACGCCGAGCCTGCCAGAAAAGCAACACAGGCCAGTCCGAGCAGCAGCGGCATCCAAGCCCAGGCACGCACCATCACCATGTTAAATTCAGACCTCTTTTCGTTATTGTTCCTGCGCCACGGCTTGCGCCAAGGGCTCCAGTGCAGAGATGTTGCTGTGGGGCAAAACGGTCAGTTGTCCTTCATGCATCATAAACAGGTAAGACGCGGTGCGGGTGATAAACTGCGCCCGTGGCAGATATAGCGTCTTTTGCTGCTCCGATTGATACAGGGGATAAGACAGCTGCACCCGGTACCACTGACCAAGGCCGGCGTGCACTTTTTCGGTGGTGGTTTTGGCCGACATCAGCGCTGCCATCACCAGATAGGTCAGCAGCACCGGGATTACCCAGGCCCACACCGGCAACTTTTGCGGCCGGGCCGACTTGCCGCGGCGCTCATTTATCCAGAGCGCCAGCATGGACACCAGAACAAAGCCACAGCAAAACAGCACTAACCACATGATAATTTGCGGATAATGCAAGGTGGCGAGCAGCACGTCTGACAGTTCGAGGTAAGGCAGCACATTAAAGTCAAACTGCCACAAGAGCCAGGCGTTGTAGAGCAGCCCCATCAGCCCGGCGCTGAGGTAGGTTAAGCTCAGCATCAGTGCCGGTGAGCGGCGAAACAAGCCTAAAAGCCGCATAAAGCTTTGGATCAGCGGATCTTGCCGCCAGCTACGTGCCTGCTCGCCGGCCGATGCGGCGACTTCCTTTTCCATGGTACCTGATTTTGTCATCCTGCCCGCTCCGGCTTCCGGTCCTGAACTCTTTGTACTCTTTATGCTCTGAGAGCTCTGCAGCGCCAAGTTGCTGCAAAGCAAACGCTTTTGCCTGAAAAATCGGCGAAACGCTATCACAGCACAGCAGCAAGCTTTGTTCAACACCGGAGCGTTGTAGCGTTGTCGCGCTATAGCCTCTGCGCCCGCTACATCTATCCAATCCATGCCCGAGCGGGCAAAACTGCGTAAGGCCTTATTACACCGCCGCGCCGTGAAAGCCGAGTGGCAGTTGCTGCTTGAGGGTCGCGCGGGCAATGGGGCCGTCGCTCAACCGCTCGGCCACAAATACATTCACATGGGTTTTGCCGGCAAGATAGTCCAGACTGGTGTTAATCAGGTAGCCGCCATGTGCTGCTGAAGGCAGATACAGCGGCTCTTCGGCCACCACGCCATCGCCAAAGCGGTAATGTTGCAGCTTATCAGGCACGCCGTTGGCGGTTTGGCTGACCGATGTCAGGCCATTGAAAATATTACCTTCCTGCTTACTCACCCCATAGTGAGTGACGCCGGGCGCGGCGCTTTCGCGCTTATCAAACTGGATAAACTCGAAGGCCACGCCACTGTGCTCCAGTTTGGCACTGAAGGTATTCAGGTTAATCCTTAAGGTACAAAGTTCGGCCTTGTCGGTTTTAAGAAGATGCGCCGGATCCGCCACCTGCTGCATGGCGGTTAGCATCACATCGGCATTGGGATACCAGCACAGGCTCACGCAAAGCTCCCGGCCTCCGCCCGTTTCAGCAAGCTCAAAGCCATTGCCGAAGTGGAACACAAAGCCCGGCTCGAAGGGGATTTCATGGCTTATCGTCAGGCTGTTTTTATCCACCAGCAGCAGCCGGCCGCCCTCGCCCGCCTGCCACTTGAGGGATTCAAGGTACAGGCCGCCCCGCTCCAGTTTGATAGGCGGCAGGTAGAACATCAGGTAGTTGTCGGTGACCACAAAGTCGTGCACGTAGCCGGGCTCAACCGGAATCGTCTTGTACTTTAACAGCTTACCTCTGCTATCGAGCTGATAAAGCATCATCCCCGGGTAGCCAAGCAGGTTTAAGTCGCCAAAGTTCCAGATAAAGCCCTGACGGTCTTTGTGGGGGTGGGCGGAAAAGGGCACGCCGGTCAGTGGCTCGGCAAAACTTACTGCCCCTTTGGTTTCAAGGCTTTGGCTATCCAGACTATAGGGCGCGCCCGCCTCCCACAGCGCGAGGATTTCATCCCCCAGCGGCAGCAGCGCCGTGTTGGCGGTGTTGATGGTTTCGTTGGAGCGAATCGCTTTGGCATCGGCAACATGGCTGCCGGCGCCGTTATACAAAAAGTGCCCGGCGCGACTTTCCTGCTCAAACTTGGCGGTACGGACAAAGCGGCCCTGATGGGACAGCCTGTCGCCAAAGGTGAATTGGTTGATAAAGCCATCACCATCAAACCAATGCTGGTAGCGCTCGCCGGCGCGGCACTGCAGGCCTGGGCCATTGCGATAAAAGCGCGTGCCGTAAAGCTCGGCAGGCAACTTGCCCTCCCAGGCGACCGAATAGGGCGCGATATCGTCACTGAGCCCCTGCCAGCCTTTGAGCACAGGCTGTTTTTTCAGTTCATTATCAAAGAGCTCAGCATAGGATTTCCCCTGCAGCGCCCACAGGCTGCGGCTTTGCAGCATCAGCGCCGTGGCGGTAAATGCCGCAAGACCTTTAAGCAGAAATTCGCGCCTTTGCATGACTGTTACTCCAGGCTGATTTGAATGCGGCTGTCGTCGCTGCCAACGGCAAAGGCGATGTCTTTAAACTCCGGCGCGCCCATCAGGTTTGGGTTGGTGCTGAATCCATAGGGCTCGCTGGGAATGCCGACAAAGTTGCGCCCAAGCTTGTTATCGCCATTGAGATCCTGAAACACCATCACCCCATACTCTCCTGCGGGCACGTCGTTTAAGGTCAGCGAATGCTCACTTTTGTTTACCTTGATAATCTGGCGGTTAAAGGCATTACTGCCAGACGCCATTGACTCGGCCGAGTCATACACAGCCACCAACAGCTGCCCCTTAAGCTCCTTGATGCCGGTCATGTCGATGGTGAGATTGGCCGCCGCCGCGCCAAAGCTGCCCAAGCCAAGGCTGATGACAAAGAGTGCCGATAGGTTTTTGATGTTCATGATGCAGTTCCTCTTGCGTTGCTGATCTGGTCTATTGATTTAATGTGTTGAGTTAGCGTGTAGATATAGCCTGCTGATGTGCCTGCGAAAATCACCAAAGCCCTGCCCTGGTGCAGCATTTCAGTGAAGCCAGTGTAAAAACCACCGCCCATTGCCACAGGTGCCAAAAGTCATGATTTGCGTTGCCGCGTTGCTTTTATTAAGTGACTGCTTAAGATGAAGGCTTCGTTTTCAGCCAGGGACATGGCAATGACAAGCGTTGGCGAACGCGCCTCCCGCCTCAGTGCGGACGGCTTTAACCCAAGCCTGTGCGCCTCGGGCGTACTCGGGGCTGTGATTACCTTTTTACTGCTGGATTTTGACGGCCAAAAAGCCGTGCTGGCACTGCTTATTCTCTTGTTTCTGATTGGCTTTTTACTGGTAAATCTCGCCCATAGCCTCAAGCTTGGCGAGCGAACACGTTTTATTGCGCTGGGCTGTCAGCTCGTAAGTTTTGGCGCCATCAATCTGCTTTGCGCCGATATGCTGAGCAGCATTCTGCTGGTTATTATCGCCGGTCAACTGCCCTTTTTACGGCCTATGCGCCAAAGCCTGCTCCTTCTTATTGCCGCAAATCTCTTTGTCTATCTGGTACAAACCCTGTATTGGCAGCATGACTGGCGCAATCTGATTGTGGCGGGCCTTTTGTATCTCGCGTTTGAGCTGTTTTCCCTGAGCGTGAGCCGCAACGTGGTCAGTGAGCGGGAGGCGCGCGCCGCACTTGAGCTTAAAAATGCAGAGCTTGCCTCCACTCAGGCGCTGCTTGAACAATCCGTGCGCCAGTCAGAGCGGCTTAAATTAAGCCGCGATCTGCACGACATCTGCGGCCATCAGCTCACCGCGCTGACCCTAAATCTCGACTATCTGTCCCATCAGGCAAACGAGCCGTTGAAGCAGGGTCTTATCGATACCCGCCTCATTGCCAAAGAGTTATTGGGGGAAATACGTAAAGTGGTGCGGGCCGAGCGGCGCGACACCCAGCTTAATCTGGTGGCTGTACTCGATGAGATGCTAAGCCGCCTTGGTGGCCGCAGCATCCGCTTTGACCATGCCCTCGATGGCGCCGACATCCCCGCCACTGTGGCAGAAGCGGCGCTGCGGATCTGTCAGGAAGCACTCACCAATGCGATCAAATACGGCAGCGGCGACGTGGTGATGAAGCTCTTTATCGACCAAGGCCAGCTGCAAATCCGCATCGACAATCCGGTCGATAAGCCAGTCAATAAAAAGTGGCGCTCAAAACGGCGCAGCCACGGCGACTCAGGCGTTGGCTTGCATTCGATGGCCGAGCGCGCCAACGCCCTCGGCGGCACCCTTCATAGCGGGCTGCGTAGCGAATTGGATAGCGAACAGCAAAGCGAGCCGCAGCAAGGCTTCTGGCAGGTCAGCGCCAGCCTGCCGCTTTACTTAACGTCCGCACCAGGCACAGCTCAGGCTTGAAAAAGATAATAAAACCAATTGCATCAAGACATATTCAGCACAAAAGTAAGAAAGGAAACATCATGATCCGAGTCGCCATCGTAGACGATCAAGCCCTGGTCAGGCAGGGCATCGCCAGCCTGCTGTCACTCACCTCGGGCTTTACGCTGGCATGGCAGGAGAGCGACGGCCACGGCGCGCTGAATAAACTTAAGCAGCAACCGGTGGACGTGCTGCTGCTGGATGTGCGTATGCCCAACATGGACGGCATCGAACTCCTGACCCGGCTTCGGCAGCACGACAGCCACACCAGGGTGGTGATGCTCACCACCTTCGATGAACCTGAGCTTTTCATCGAGGCCATGCAGCGTGGAGCCAACGGCTTTTTACTCAAAGACATCGACAGCGACAAGCTCGCCTCGGCTCTGAGTCAGGTGCATGAAGGCCAGACCCTCGCCGAGCCCGTATTGCTCGGCCAGCTCACCAAGGCCCAGCTCGCCACCTTTGCCGACCCGAATATCGAACCTTTGAACGAGCGCGAACTGTCGATAGTCAAACTCATGGCCGCCGGTTACACCAATAAAGAAATCGCCTCAGCCGTGTTTCTCGCCGAAGGCACGGTAAAAAACCATGTGTCGGTGATTCTCGCCAAACTCAACACCAAAGACCGCACCCGCGCCGTACTCAAAGCCCTGAGCGCCGGGCTTTTGGGTGACTAGATGACAAACATAAGTCGCAAAAGTGAGTCGCAAAAGTAAATCACGACTAACGCAGCAGTCCTGAGCTCAGCTGAGCCTTATTGGCAACCAGCGCGCTGAGTCTTCCTTAATTGGCCTTCGTGACTGCCAATACCCGCTCGCCCTTTGCCGCTGTCCGCTTTACGCACGCCAAACGTAATACTGTAGATAACGCCCGCATGGTACAAATCAGCTGAGCCGCCAGCCTGCCGGGTGATTGAAACCAACCATCGCATTGAGTAATCTTGGCGACCGCAAGCCAGGGACGGCTCATTCAGGCAACTTTGCCTCACGCCTTCCTCGCCGACAGGGTCTTACAGAATGTGTCTTTACGAAGGCTTCTGCACCCAACCCCGTCAACAGACGCAGGAATAACCTGGGTGACACCCCTCTTTCATCACCCGCAGCATGGAGGCATCAATGGATGCGCTGTTAAGCAAATTTCTCAATAAACGTAGCCGTAGCCGCAAAGACATGCGCAGCTATGCCAACTCCGTATTCACTCGTTGCCAGTTAGAGCGGACCGAGTACATCGATACCGGGATAGCTGAAGCTTTTGAACGTATAAAGAAAT
>NZ_JAHEPS010000020.1 GCF_018596335.1 Shewanella jiangmenensis
ATGGGGTTGTTAGTATGCAACATGAGAGTTACCTCTTTTGTTTTGATTGAAGATTCGACACCTTTATCAAAACGGGTAACTCTCACCTTTTCAAGATGATGTGTCAGATCAAGTCGCGACTAATACACTGTAGAGGGGATAACTTTTCCAACTTTTCCTTTAACTCTTTAGTTACGGATTGCTTCTCTGTTTGTCCTGACATCGTTATTTCCTTTTCTTTTGACAACAAAGAGATGGGGGGCGCATCTGAAAATTCAAGGTCATAATTCGCACAACGCAGATTATGCAAAAAGGCCGCCGGTCATCGCTATGATACCTTGGCGGCCTTTCTACATAATCTCAGTTACATTGTGCGCATTTAGGTGTGAGGCTGTTTGCGTGCTGTGGTGTTGGGCTCGATTATCCCTGTGGTTACGCGCCAGCACGTCGCTACTACTCTCAGCCTTCGCTTGGCGAAGCATGCAGCCTGACACTAGATTGATGCTCCGCGAGATTCATTTAATGTTGAGACTGGTTTGCTTGGCTTTGATGCCATGCGAGTTAACTTCATATAAAAGCACGTCCTCCAAATAACCTAAGCTGTTTGTGATAACGCTGCTGCTCACCGCATATGCACCAGCGACATGCCGTTCCTTCATCAACTCGTGGTTTCATTTGCTCCGGAAATTTCCCGCCCAAGTACATATGCATAGACGCGAACAGTCGCTCTAACCGTCTATCGCCAAAGCCTTTTTAGCCGTTGCAAAGACTCACCTGTAATTTTCGACTATCTATTAATCATGAAACCTGTGAATGCCGATGCGTTGCTTTGCTACTTGCCGCATTGGCTCTTGCACTGGCTGCATGCTGAAGCAGTCGCCATCAGGTCGTCTGTCAGTTTGTCATGGCGACCATCGCTATGCATTAGCGCTCTATCGAGCTCAGGTTCCAAGTTGTCGGGCGCTGTGCTTATGTCTTGATTACTCAGCTTGCAATTCACCCTGTTGCGGCATGCCCACAGGCAAAGCTGCCAAACCCGCCGTTTAGACTCGGGGTCCAGGCACTGAACGTCCGCCACGCATAAATGACCTTCAAAAATCAGCCGCGCCAACAGCGCTTCCGGGATAGCGAGATTAATGTTTTTCAATGTGATACCTCTCTGGAGGTAAAAAGGAATTCATTTGGTGATAATGATTCTCATCTAGATTCTGGTCAATGGTTTTTACCGCAAATTTTGCACTCGCGCGACTTTGTTGAACTACACTCAAATTGCTGGCAGGTATCGATTTAATAAGTAGAGGTCATCTAATGCTCATTGATATGGCAAAGAAAAACCCGCTGTTTTCGGGACGAAAGAAAGCAGAAGCCGAAGATACTGGTCCAGCGTGGAAAATTCTTATCGTCGATGACGAGCCCGATGTCCACACTGTGACCAAATTGGCCCTCTCCCGCTTTAAGCTCGAGGGTCGTTCGCTTGCGTTTATCAATGCCTACAGTGGTGAACAGGCAAAAGAGATCCTGAATACTGAAAAGGACATCGCCGTCGCCTTTGTCGATGTGGTGATGGAGAGCGATCATGCCGGCCTTGAGCTGGTAAAATGGATCCGAGAAGAGCTTAAAAACCGCACCATGCGTATCGTGCTGCGTACCGGCCAGCCCGGACAAGCCCCCGAAGAAGATGTGATAGTCAATTACGACATTAACGACTACAAGGCCAAGGCCGAGCTTGATTCTCGCAAACTGGTGACCAGTGTTTACTCCTCGCTGCGCTCGTACCGCGACATCATGGAGATTGAGCAGGCGCGGCAAATTCAGCTTAAACATCGCCATGGGCTTGAGCGGGTGCTCGAAGCAACCTCTGGCTTATTTGAATTACGTACCCTGCATAAATTCGCTGACGGGCTACTGACCCAGGTAGCAAGCCTGCTTAACCTGGATACTGAAACCCTGCTGCTTTCCTGCAATGCCATGGATGCCATCAGCGGCAATGTGGACTCCCATGAACTTGAGATCCTTGCCGGCACCGGCCAGTTTGCGGCGCACCATGAGCGGGCGCTGGCGCCCAATGTGCTGGCGCTGCTCAAAGAGGCGCTCACTCAAAAACGTTGTCTTTATGAGCAAAACTGTTTTGTGGGGTACTTTCCGACCAAGAGCGGGCTGATTAATTTGCTTTATATGGACGGCATCGACCGGATTTCCGATCTGGACAAGCAATTAATTGATATTTTTGCCATTAACGTCGGTGTTGCGTTCGAAAACCTGCTGCTGGCGCAGGAAGTGGAAGATACCCAGTCTGAGCTTATTATGCGCCTTGGCGATGTGGTGGAGAGCCGTTCAAAAGAAGCGGCCAATCACGTTAAGCGGATGTCCGCTTATTGCTATGACTTGGCCCTCCTTGCAGGCATGGCCGATTTTGAGGCTGAGCTACTGAAACGCGCCGCCCCTATGCACGATATAGGTAAAATCGCCATCCCCGATGCGGTGCTGCTAAAGCCCGGTAAACTCGATGACAGCGAGTGGCAAGTAATGCGCCAGCACCCTGTAATAGGTCATCAAATCCTTGCCAACTCCGAGCGCCCTATTCTTAACGCGGCGGCGACCATCTCTTTGCAGCACCACGAAAAATACGATGGCAGTGGTTATCCAAGTGGTCTTAAGGGCGAACAGATTCATATTTTTGCGCGTATTGTAGCGATTTCAGATGTGTTTGACGCGCTGTCCCATGCCCGCTGCTATAAAGAGGCCTGGCCAATCGATAAGGTGCTTGAAGAAATGAAGCGCAGTTCAGGTACTCATTTCGATCCGGCGCTGCTGCAACTCTTTATTGATAACATTGATACCTTTATCGCTATCAAGGAGTGCTGGAAAGATACTTCAGAAGAATAGTACGCCGCGAATGAATGATTCCGCAGCGGCGTGAGCCTGCGCTGAAAAGTGCTGATATTCTGCCATGGTGAGGCTATGGAATGGCGCTTAGTGCGGTTCAGGTGTAATAGCTCAGACCTGATCTGACAGTTACCCGATTTTGGGGTGCCGTTGTCAGATTAGATTTGGGCTAAATTCTTTTCAGCCCAAACCCGTTTTCCATCAATTAATGTAGCCATCGGTGTGC
>NZ_JAHEPS010000021.1 GCF_018596335.1 Shewanella jiangmenensis
TGAGACACAGTTCTGTTGCTGCTAGCATACAGAAAAATGTATTTGACAGGGTTTTGGCACACTTGTTTTTCATCGACCGCTTGTTCATGCAGCAAGACCATCCGGAGGGCAATTTGCCTCTGGTCGGTACGCATGTCATTGAGCGGATAGATATGGAAACTGGTGAGCACTTGCCACCCTCGGTCAATCAGAAAGTCCTCGAGGGGTCATTCAGTACCAAGCTCACCATTCGCTGCGATGGTCAACGGGTCAGGGTGGAAGGCAATCCGTCACGCTGGCAGCGCATGGACAATCTGTTCGGCCTCCAAACACTGGATGAATGCGTTGACGTCTTCAATCATGTACTCAGCCAATTCAACTTGCCCCCGTTCACCAAAAACACTCACGTCTATTACCGCCAGACAGCTGAAGGCAAGAAAGCTCAGCTTGTCGGCAACGGCGCCGAAATCACCGCTATCGACTGGACGGTAAACCATGAAGTCGGGCAGGGCAGAGAAGCCTCATTTATCCGCGGTATGTCATCCATGCAAATTGGCCGTGGTCGCGCACCCAAGCTATATCCGGACGGCCATACCTGTAACTGGGGCGAAGGTTCAACGTGGATGATGACCAAGCTCTACAACAAACATGTGGAAATCAAACGGCATCTGAACAAGGAGAAACGCAAGAAAGACGGTATCGCAGTCGAGCGGCTTGAATATTTAGAAAACCTGATTAATTACTGCGAGTTACACGGTGTAGTACGCGAAGAACACAGCATAAGACAGGCCATGCTTAAACGATATCAGCTGCAATTTTACGGCCGCGTCACTGAAGAAGATTTTTATCCGCACCTGAAAGACATCGAGAACGCTATGAAAACTATCCAGATATCCCACGATGAACACCAATCAATTGCACATCAATTGCTTGCGGCGGGCGCGGTTCAAACCCTGCGTCAGGCTAACACGACCATGTCTTACTGCACCATGTGGCAACATGGGTCAGACCTGCGTGAAATCCTGTCTGAAAGGCAGTACTACGAACACAAATCCCGCCTGAAAGCTATCGGACTGGACATCAGTCAGCGATTTGATGTCAGCCGTATGTGTCCAACACTGCGGCGCTCGGAGGTAATTGAGATCAAACCGTTACCTGTACCTGACTGGTATCACATGCCGATATCGGCTCACTCAAACATACTGCCATTTAGAGCTTACGCCTAAGGAGTGTCACCATGTTAAAAATCGAAGTATTCCAAGAAGATGCCAAAATCCATACCCGTACCATGCCGCCCAAGGACGGCAAGCCTGGGCGAACACTGCATGAACAAGTGGCGTATGCGTACTTAGGCGGCAAGTTCCCAGTGCAGATGAAATTGCAAGTCGATGAAGGCGTACCATATAGCGCCGGAATGTATACCGTGGACAGTTCCAGCTTCATGGTAAACAACTTCGGCGGTCTGGAGCTGAAACGCTTCGGCATGAAGCTGGTTGCATGTGAAAGTTCTCAGGAAAGCCCCAAAGTTGCACCAGTTGCGCGTAGCATCTCTGTAGGATAGGTGCATAATGGAAAATCTACTCAAGGAACTGGCCGAGCTGCTGGAACGAGTCCAAAGCATCAATGAGTTCTTGTTGAAGGACATCGCTACCGAGCAAGCTCGGGGTTATCTGCACGCACAAAACTGTGTACTGGTTGCAGACTTAATCGATATCGTTAAAACGCACAAGGATGAGCAATGCCAAAAGTAAAAGTGTATCTCGATGACTCCACGCCAGACATGCCAATCACGTTTATCCCAAACGAAGGCTGGTACACATGGAAATCAAAACAGATGATGTGGACAGAGCTGGCGTCTGACTTCGGAGAGAACTTCGAAATCATCCCATTAACGCCAGAGCTTCAGCAGCAGATGCTCGCCGCTGGAGATTTCGATGGCTACGCGCCGTGCTAATTAAAGCGCCAAGCACGGAGCTTAGCGGAGCCTGAGCGTAGCGACGTGCTGGCGCATGACCACAGCGATAATCGAGCCCAACACCGCAGCACGCAAACAGCCTCACATCTAAATGCGCACAATGTA
>NZ_JAHEPS010000022.1 GCF_018596335.1 Shewanella jiangmenensis
TAACGTGTACGCGGTAGAGGAGCGTTCTGTAAGCCGTTGAAGGTGAAGGGGTAACCCACACTGGAGGTATCAGAAGTGCGAATGCTGACATGAGTAACGATAAAGGGGGTGAAAAACCCCCTCGCCGAAAGACCAAGGGTTCCTGTCCAACGTTAATCGGGGCAGGGTGAGTCGACCCCTAAGGCGAGGCCGAAAGGCGTAGTCGATGGGAAACGGGTTAATATTCCCGTACTTCTGCTAACTGCGATGGAGAGACGGAGAAGGCTAGGTCAGCGCGGCGTTGGTAGTCCGCGTTTAAGGTGGTAGGTAGTGTGCTTAGGCAAATCCGGGCACATATATACCGAGAGCTGATGACGAGGTCCTACGGGACTGAAGTGATTGATGCCAGGCTTCCAGGAAAATCTTCTAAGCTTCAGGTTAGCAGGAATCGTACCCCAAACCGACACAGGTGGTCGGGTAGAGAATACCAAGGCGCTTGAGAGAACTCGGCTGAAGGAACTAGGCAAAATGGTACCGTAACTTCGGGAGAAGGTACGCTGCTGATGGTGAAGGGACTTGCTCCCGGAGCTGTTGGCAGTCGCAGATACCAGCTGGCTGCAACTGTTTATCAAAAACACAGCACTGTGCAAACTCGCAAGAGGAAGTATACGGTGTGACGCCTGCCCGGTGCCGGAAGGTTAATTGATTGGGTTATCGCAAGAGAAGCTCATGATCGAAGCCCCGGTAAACGGCGGCCGTAACTATAACGGTCCTAAGGTAGCGAAATTCCTTGTCGGGTAAGTTCCGACCTGCACGAATGGCGTAATGATGGCCAGGCTGTCTCCAGCCGAGACTCAGTGAAGTTGAAATTGCGGTGAAGATGCCGTATACCCGCGGCTAGACGGAAAGACCCCGTGAACCTTTACTATAGCTTGGCACTGAACATTGACCCTACATGTGTAGGATAGGTGGGAGACTTTGAAGCGGGAACGCCAGTTCTCGTGGAGTCAATCTTGAAATACCACCCTTGTAGTGTTGATGTTCTAACCTAGGCCGCTCATCGCGGTCAGGGACAGTGCCTGGTGGGTAGTTTGACTGGGGCGGTCTCCTCCCAAAGAGTAACGGAGGAGCACGAAGGTTGGCTAAACACGGTCGGACATCGTGTGGTTAGTGTAATGGCACAAGCCAGCTTAACTGCGAGACAGACACGTCGAGCAGGTACGAAAGTAGGTCATAGTGATCCGGTGGTTCTGCATGGAAGGGCCATCGCTCAACGGATAAAAGGTACTCCGGGGATAACAGGCTGATACCGCCCAAGAGTTCATATCGACGGCGGTGTTTGGCACCTCGATGTCGGCTCATCACATCCTGGGGCTGAAGTCGGTCCCAAGGGTATGGCTGTTCGCCATTTAAAGTGGTACGCGAGCTGGGTTCAGAACGTCGTGAGACAGTTCGGTCCCTATCTGCCGTGGGCGTTGGAAGATTGAGGGGGGTTGCTCCTAGTACGAGAGGACCGGAGTGAACGAACCGCTGGTGTTCGGGTTGTCATGCCAATGGCACTGCCCGGTAGCTACGTTCGGAATCGATAACCGCTGAAAGCATCTAAGCGGGAAGCGAGCCCCAAGATGAGTCTTCCCTTGGACCTAGAGTCCACTGAAGAGCCGTCCGAGACCAGGACGTTGATAGGCAGGGTGTGTAAGCGTTGTGAGGCGTTGAGCTAACCTGTACTAATGACTCGTGCGGCTTAACCATACAACCCAGATGGGTTTC
>NZ_JAHEPS010000024.1 GCF_018596335.1 Shewanella jiangmenensis
TGGCCGCGGCATTGTTGTCGAGGGTGAAAGTCCACTTGCCGGTGCCGTCTACGGAGAAGGTACCATAGGCATTGGTGGCATCGAGCACACTCCAGCTTTCGGTGGCGTCAGCATCGACGTCGGTGGCGTTGAGCTGACCGGTGGCAGACGGGGTACCGGCAACGTCGGTGCCGTTATCCAGATCACCGGCTTCCACGACAGCGCCACTGGTGACGCTGTCATTGGTGATAACCGGGCTGTCATTGGTGCCGGTGATGGTGATGGTCAGCTCAGCAGTGTCAAATCCACCTTGGCCATCGCTGACTGTATATGTAAAGGTTTCGGTGACCTGCTGACCTTCTGCGAGAGCGTTGGCAGCAGCTTGATCTGCTATATAGGTGTAGCTGCCGTTAGCGTTGAGCGTCAGGGTGCCATAGGTGCCAGTAAGTGCACTGCCAACGATCCCGCTATTACCTGTTCCTGCTTCTGTACCTGTACGTATCTCGGTAACAGTTAAAGTGCCGCCATCGATATCTGAGTCATTTTCTAACACGCCGGTCAGAGCAGTGGCGGTCACGGATGCATCTTCATCGACGCTGTTAACGTCATTCACAGCGACAGGGGCATCGTTAACTGATGCAACAACGATAGCAACTGTTGCAGGGCTTTGATCTACGGCGCCGACGTTATCCACTGCGCTGTAAGTGAAGCTGGTTTCACCGTTCCAGTTGGCGTTGGGCACGAAGGTCAGGTCGGCTGCATTGGCGATCAGAATGCTCTGACCGACTGTCACGGCAACGCCATTGAACATCAGGGTGCCATTGGTTGGCAGGCTATTGATGGTGAAGCTGACCACGGAGCCGTCAATGTCGGCGCCTGACAGAGTTGGAATCGCTATGCTATCAGCATCTTCGTTGCCTGAAGCCTGCAAATCAGTGGTAGTTGGCGGATTGTTGGTATCAGTGATAGTGGTTTCAACACTGGCGCCAGACAGATCCAGCTTCTCAAATACATTGTTGCCGCCAACGGTGATACCGCTGACCGACACGGTGAAGCTTTCAGGGCCTTCAAACGGCTGATCGGCTTTAGTGGTGATGGTGAAGGTGGCAGTCTTGCCATCGGCACCAATCACGGCCTGCACGGTTTCAATGATGTCTTCACCACTGGCGGTGGTGTAGCTGTAGCTGAGCGTCACAATACTGCCAGCCGGGGCAGGCTCGCTCAGGGTCACGGTGTAGCTGCCGGTGGTCTCGCCTTCGGTGACTGAGCCTGGGCCGGTCAGGGTCACAGTGACAGTGTCTTCTTCACCCGGGACTTCTGGGTCAGTTGGAGATGCCGCATCCTTGATGGTGGTGGTCACGCTGGCGCCGGTCAGGTCCAGCTGCTCGAACACGTT
>NZ_JAHEPS010000025.1 GCF_018596335.1 Shewanella jiangmenensis
TGTATTAGTCGCGACTTGATCTGACACATCATCTTGAAAAGGTGAGAGTTACCCGTTTTGATAAAGGTGTCGAATCTTCAATCAAAACAAAAGAGGTAACTCTCATGTTGCATACTAACAACCCCATTATTAAACACAAAGCAGGTTTGCTGAATCTCGCTGAGGAGCTCGGCAATGTTTCCAAAGCCTGCAAGGTTATGGGCGTGTCCCGTGACACCTTCTATCGCTATCGTGAACTGGTTGAGGATGGCGGCATTGATGCGCTTATCAACCGCTCCAGACGCACGCCCAATCTGAAAAATCGTGTTGATGACCATATAGAGCAAGCTGTCATTGATTACGCCATTGAGTTTCCCGCCTATGGTCAAACCCGAACCAGCAACGAACTGCGCAAGCAAGGCGTCTTTGTTTCCGGCAGCGGCGTACGTTCAATTTGGCTCAGGCACGGGCTGGAAAACCTCAAGAAGCGCCTGGCCGCATTGGAAGCAAAGATGGAGCGCGATGGCATCATTCTGACAGAAGCGCAGGTGGCAGCCCTGGAAAAGAAAGCCCAGGACGATGAGGCCTGCGGTGAAATTGAAACCCATCATCCTGGCTATCTGGGCTCACAGGACACCTTTTACGTCGGCAACCTCAAAGGTGTGGGGCGGATATACCAGCAGACCTTCGTCGATACCTACAGTAAGGTCGCCTTTGCCAAGCTCTACACCACCAAAACCCCAATCACCTCTGCCGACCTGTTGAACGACAGAGTATTGCCGTTTTTCGAAGCTCAGGCGCTGCCGATGTTGCGTATTCTCACTGACCGGGGCACCGAGTACTGCGGTAAGGTTGAGCAGCACGATTATCAGCTGTATCTGGCTATCAATGACATCGAACACACGAAAACTAAAGCCAGGCATCCACAGACAAACGGTATCTGCGAGCGTTTCCATAAGACCATTCTGACTGAGTTTTATCAGGTCACGTTCCGCAGAAAGCTGTATAGCACACTGGAGGAGCTGCAAAAAGACTTGGACGAATGGCTGGCGCTGTACAACAATGAGCGCACCCATCAGGGCAAAATGTGCTGCGGTCGCACACCGATGGCTACATTAATTGATGGAAAACGGGTTTGGGCTGAAAAGAATTTAGCCCAAATCTAATCTGACAACGGCACCCCAAAATCGGGTAACTGTCAGATCAGGTCTGAGCTATTACA
>NZ_JAHEPS010000026.1 GCF_018596335.1 Shewanella jiangmenensis
GCACACCGATGGCTACATTAATTGATGGAAAACGGGTTTGGGCTGAAAAGAATTTAGCCCAAATCTAATCTGACAACGGCACCCCAAAATCGGGTAACTGTCAGATCAGGTCTGAGCTATTACATCTACAGCCACCTCCACTTGATTATGAAGGGTATCAAAATACATTTCGGGCTTTTTTGGACGCTTACGTAGACGCTATCGAGAAGCAAGGATCCAAACGCGCTAATGAAATTCTGTCTCAGCCACACAACGCACTGAGCAATCAAGCTCAACGTCTAAATGGTGCTTACAGCGCTATGCTGTCCCGCTACAACACCATAACTGATATAACCAAGCAACTAGATAAAAGTGAAGGCAAAGCTCACAGACGAGCGTTGTTTTATAGAATTCTGACTACATTAGGGATTGGTCTTTCAATCATGGTGGTTTATTGGTTAGCGCATTATCTTGGCATTCCTATGCCGCTAATGCGTATTCCAATTTCTTAGGGGTAATTAGGGGTCATTGACCCCTAATGCAAAGCCCTTCGTCAGTCACGCACCGACACGGCCAGCGGCGGGAGCGCGTCATTCCAGCGCCTCCGCTGTCTCGGCCATCCTGCCAGACGCTTTAGCCTTTCAGGTTCGGGGTTCCAGTGACACCCGAACTTTGGTATGGATTCCCGTACTATTCTATTTCGGTGCCCCCGAACTTTACCGTGGTTTTCCACGGCACCAAGCCCTTCGGGCGTCCCGCTTTTCAGTCCCGCAAAGCTTGAATTCTGTTTACACAAATCAGCCAGCACACAAGCCGAAGGCTTGGGTACTTGGCAGTTCCGTTAGGGGACTGACAGGTACCCAAGGCCAAAGGCGTATCTGTGCGTGTATGTAATACCGCACTTTTGTCTCACCGATGAGACTTTTCACGGGTCGCCGAAGCGCATGGGAGGAAGGGACCCGCGTGAGCGGGAAGGTGGCTCCCAGGAGCGAAGCGAACATCAATCGCTCCTGGTAAACGCGAGAGTCCACCTACTTTAACAGTGGACTCTTGTACCAATATGGTACCGGCAACATCGAAGCCGGCGAGGGACTTTTTAGGTTTGGGTGTGTGTTACACCCAAACTAACTGCGGAATTCCGCAATTTCACACCCTATTTATCCAGTTTTCAGCCTCAGTTTCACCGATAGCTGCATCGTATTC
>NZ_JAHEPS010000027.1 GCF_018596335.1 Shewanella jiangmenensis
ATTAAAGCGCCAAGCACGGAGCTTAGCGGAGCCTGAGCGTAGCGACGTGCTGGCGCATGACCACAGCGATAATCGAGCCCAACACCGCAGCACGCAAACAGCCTCACATCTAAATGCGCACAATGTAACTGAGATTATGTAGAAAGGCCGCCAAGGTATCATAGCGATGACCGGCGGCCTTTTTGCATAATCTGCGTTGTGCGAATTTCGACCTTGAATTTCACTGTATAAATCCCCATATCTTTTAGGACATTTCACACAAGGGGAACAATATGACGCCAGCAGTTAACCAAATCCTAGCGAAAGCAGAAGCCACCGGACATCTGGGTAGTACATCTACATTTAACCTAGTAGTCTCTGAATTGGCAGGTATCTGCTCAATAAGCAACTTTGACAAAGTCCTATCCTATTTGCGCTCACTCGATTGCGCTTCGGGAATCTCTAATGTCGAGGCGGTGCTGCGCTCCAAGACTGGCCTCTAACTCTTTTAAGTGTGATGGGTTATTAGGGGTCATTGACCCCTAATGCAAAGCCCTTCGTCAGTCACGCACTGACACGGCCAGCGGCGGGAGCGCGTCATTCCAGCGCCTCCGCTGTCTCGGCCACCCTGCCAGACAAGCCCTTCGGGCGTCCCGCTTTTCAGTCCCATAAGCTGATTATTTGTTTGCAGAAATCAAACCGCACATCATCTGAGCCCGAACGATGACGGGCAGCCCCTTGAGGGGGCTGGTCGGCAGCAGCAGGGCGAAAGTCAAAGTGCGTGTATGTAATACCGCACTTTTGTCCCATTTTTGGGAATTTCATGGGTCGCTGTAGCGCATGGGAGGAAGGGACCCGCGTGAGCGGGAAGGTGGCTCCCAGGAGCGAAGCGAACATCAATCGCACCTGGTCAACGCGAGAGTCCACATACTTTAACAGTGGACTCTGCTCTCATTTTGAGAGTGGGAACGCCGAAGCCGGCGAGGGACTTTTTAGGTTTGGGTGTGTGTTACACCCAAACTAACTGCGGAATTCCGCAATTTCACACCCTATTTATCCAGTTTTCAGCCTCAGTTTCACCGATAGCTGCATCGTATTC
>NZ_JAHEPS010000028.1 GCF_018596335.1 Shewanella jiangmenensis
CAATTTTCAGGACCAAATGATAGTGATTCGACATCACCGCATAAGCGCAAACATCAATACAAAATATCGACGACAACTGCCTGATTTTATCTACTATCCAGCCACGGCGATGCTCATAACTGCGACCTGAAAGTGCGTCTTCACCACACAAAAACGCCCGTCTGACACAGCGATTAATCACGTGGTAGAAGGGCGTGCTCTCGGCATCAATCAATTGGCGACGAGCGGTAGTCATGGCAAACCTCGACAGGCAAGAACGGCTACTTCAAAGCCTAGTCGAGGGGCGGCGAAACCTCAAAAAGGTTTGGATGTCCTGTCTCCTTGACAGGCAAGAACGGCTACTTCAAAGCCTAGTCGAGGGGCGGCGAAACCTCAAAAAGGTTTGGATGTCCTGTAAGTGGGCCTTCAATCAACTGGCGACGAGCAGTGGTCATGGCAAACCTCGACAGGCAATAACAGCTACTTCAAAGCCTAGTCGAGGGCATGCGAAACATCAAAAAGGTTTGGATGTCCTCATAGACCCAGCCTATGCCGCCCTTTAAGCTAAAGTCCAGCCCAGAAAAGATTTGGCTGTCCTGTAAGAGCTGTTTTCTGGCGCGAATTTCAGATTTGTATGCTTTGGTGCGGTTAGATTGACCAATCCGATATCTGACTTCGATTAAACATTCCATGTAAAAACTCTCCCCATAAAACACCCGACTTTTTAGTAGTTAGTTTTAGCTAGGGTGAATTGCTTCGCTATGCGGCTTTCCCCTGCACCATCTACCACCGCATTTGGCTTTCATGGCGCACATCGCATCCCATCGGCCGCTGATGCCACTGTATTGGCGACGAAATTCTTTCGCTGAGGTTATCCAGGCATCATCAGCGATGCCGAGTTCTTGCAAAAGCTTTGGTCTGGTAGAGGCAATAAAGCCGCGTTTGTCGTTAC
>NZ_JAHEPS010000029.1 GCF_018596335.1 Shewanella jiangmenensis
TGAGTTTCCTCACCGGTTGCATTGCAACTAGCTGGTTTTTCGATAGTTCATTTTACTGAACTCGCCTTGAAGAATTTCCAAAACACTTGATTGAAGTGTTTGAGAACTCAATTTTTGTATTCATCAATCCAACTCCGAAGAGTCAGTTTGATTTCTACTATCAGCTTTCCAAATTGTTAAAGAGCAATGATTTTTCACCTTTCGGTGCAAAATCGGGCTTAAAAAAGCCAAAGATAAATTCATCACTTATCTTTGGCGTCTCTAATTCCATGACTTGCGTCGTGAGACATGCGGGCAATTCCACGGAGTGGTGGAGCTATGCGGGATCGAACCGCAGACCTCCTGCGTGCAAAGCAGGCGCTCTCCCAGCTGAGCTATAGCCCCGTTTCTGCCTATCGCAGTCTAACCAAATGCGTTGTTAATCTTCGCTTATGCGCGGCGTAAAGTGAGGAAGTTTACTTCAGTAAACGACGAGCTTTACAACAAAGCAGACGCGGAGATTGGTGGGTCTGAGTAGACTCGAACTACCGACCTTACGCTTATCAGGCGTACGCTCTAACCACCTGAGCTACAGACCCATCGCATTTGTCTCTTTCGTCTATCAAGCAATCTGTGTGAACACTCAGCAGGAAAATGTGTCGCTTAGGTAAGGAGGTGATCCAGCCCCAGGTTCCCCTAGGGCTACCTTGTTACGACTTCACCCCAGTCATGAACCACAAAGTGGTGAGCGCCCTC
>NZ_JAHEPS010000002.1 GCF_018596335.1 Shewanella jiangmenensis
CTAGAGTCCACTGAAGAGCCGTCCGAGACCAGGACGTTGATAGGCAGGGTGTGTAAGCGTTGTGAGGCGTTGAGCTAACCTGTACTAATGACTCGTGCGGCTTAACCATACAACCCAGATGGGTTTCGATAGATGGTTAAAGTAGATAAGTCTTGAAGATACCAGACTTGATTGAAGTGATTGACTCAATACAGCAAACGAATACCGGTCGCTTAGCTCAGCCGGGAGAGCACCTCCCTTACAAGGAGGGGGTCACTGGTTCGATCCCAGTAGCGACCACCACTTAATTTCGTTGAACAGCTTTCCGAATTGCTTGTTCTTGCCTGATGGCGGGAGCAAAACCGAATTTGCCTGGTGACATTAGTGCTGTGGTCCCACCTGATCCCATTCCGAACTCAGAAGTGAAACGCAGTCACGCCGATGGTAGTGTGGGGTCTCCCCATGTGAGAGTAGGTCATCGCCAGGCGCCAAATTTATGATTTTACTAGTTAAGTTAAATCAAAGTTTCGCTGATATGGCTCAGTCGGTAGAGCGCATCCTTGGTAAGGATGAGGTCCCCAGTTCGATTCTGGGTATCAGCACCATATTCGCAGCCACGCACTAAATGGCAGCAACAAAATTTGCTTGGAAACCATAGCGCTGTGGTCCCACCTGATCCCATTCCGAACTCAGAAGTGAAACACAGTAGCGCCGATGGTAGTGTGGGGTCTCCCCATGTGAGAGTAGGACATTTCCAAGCACCAAATCTGAAGAGGCCGATGCATAGCATCGGCCTTTTTCTTTGCTGTTTCCTAAATTTATTAGAGGCATCACGGCTGACTTTGACACCTATGGCCTTTTCAGGGCAGCAATGGCGTTAGTGGCAATTTTGCCGTTGGGGCCTTTGGTTTGATGATGCGGGCCTACTAAACATAGCTAAACGTTCAGGCATTGAATGCGCTGGGTTACAGGGAGTAGTAATGAGCGGCGTGGCGTTGGCTCCCGAATGCTTTGTATGTTGTTCGTAATCTGCTCTGTGCGCTTCATCTGTACTATGCTCGGTAAGATGTTTCGCGCAATGTGCCCACTTGGCAAAACGCCTCCCAAGGGAGGCGCTGTGTCAGATGAGTTCTTTTTGAATCTTATCTACGATTGGTGTGTTGGCATCAGGGAATTCGAGCTTATGGAGCTCAGAAATGTCGACCCAGGCCACCTCTTGGCCTTCAACTCCCCTTGCATCGCCGCTGAAGTCTTCAACCAGATGGATATCCAGAAATACCTGTTTATCTGGGTAATCGTGGCTGATTTGCATAAATGGCGCACTTGACGAAACATTCAGGTCAACTTCTTCTTTAAGCTCGCGGATAAGGGCGGCTGTGGTGCTTTCACCCGCTTCGACTTTGCCGCCGGGGAATTCCCATTTACCACCCTGATGCAAATGGCCGTGGCGCTTGGCCAGCAACACCTGCTGGCTGCGTTTAATTATCCCTACTGCTACATGAACGCGCTTAGTCATGCTGTTTTCTGATTACCTTTATTCGTTGAACGAGTCTTTGCCGGAAGGGTCTTTAAAGAAGTCTGCTTCATCGTAGCCAAGCTGGTCGAGCAGCTCTTCGCTGATATCATCTTTTACCGGGATGGCATGTTTTTCACTGGCCCAATCACCGAGATCGATAAGCTTGCAGCGTTCGCTGCAGAATGGCTTGAATGGAGACTCTGGCCCCCAGATGACCTGCGTTTGGCACTGAGGGCAGTTTACGGTTAGCGGCATGACCAAACCTCTTGTCTTTGTATCGCCTCGGGCATCGAGGATGCACGGGGGAAGAAAAGGGCTATGGTATAGTGTTCAGGCGCAGGTCGCCAGTTGAAAGGTAATGGTTTTGTCGCTGTGGCGTTGGTCATCAAAACGGACAAAATGGATGGCGTAACGGTTTTTGTGGCCGCTGATGGTAGGGTAGCAGCCTTGTGCTGCATCCAGTTTGACCCGGATAAGTGACAGTGCCTGAGCGTTGGTACCCTGAAAAAATCCGCCGGCAGCGGTGGCGTCCTGATAATCCGAGGTGCTGCGGATAAGTGATAGCAGTAGTTCTATCGGGGCAAGTAAGGGCATAAAGTGTGATGCCCATTGGCTGTATTCGTGGCTGCGTTCATCCCAGCTTTTTGCCAGCCAAAAATGCAGCTGGGGCAGGTCGAAGTTGCAGCAGGCACCCGCCATGCCGAATCTTTGCCTGAGGGCGCTTAAAAACCTGTCTTGCTTGAGCTCACTGCCGATACGTGATGGCGACTGCAACCCTTCGCGGCCTTTGGCCAATCCATCGATGTAGCCCTGGACTTCGTTTGAATCGACATGGGGGAGCCTTTGCCACTTGATAAGCACGGCGAGCTGTTTGTCGATTTCTTTGAGCAGGTCGCTGCGATAATCACAGCGCTCATTGAGGTCAAGCAGGGAAAACAGCGGGTAAAAGCAGCGCTGCTGATGGTCGTGTTCCAGATTATGACGCAACTGCTGGGCAAGGTATTCCAGCCGCAAATAACTGCGGATCTTCTCACTCAGGGGTTGTTCATAAATCAGTTCAGTCATGCTGCTTTTTTGATGCGGCGAGCTGTAAATAACGCTGATGGAGCGCAGTTACCTGCGACTCAAGCCCGGCAAAATCTTCCTTGTTATCTGTGTTGTTATTTATCACGTCGTCAGCTTTGGCAAGCCGTTCATCTCGGCTGATTTGGCTGGCGAGGATATTGGCGACCTGCGCTTCAGATACACCGTCCCGCCTGGCAGTGCGGCTGATTTGGCGCGAAGGCTCTACATCGACCACCAAGGTTCGATCCACTAACCTATCCAAGCCATTCTCAAATAGCAAGGGCACCACCAAAATTACATACTCAGAGGTGGCTTTCTTCGCCGCATCAAGCATTTCGCTGCGGATGATGGGATGAAGCAAACCGTTAAGCCAAAGTCGCTCGCCTGGTGCAGAGAACACCCTTTCGCGCAGAGCCTGCCGGTTAAGGCTGCCGTCTGGCAATAGCACACCTTCGCCAAAATGGTTCGCGATGGCGGCAAGCCCCTGTGTGCCCGGCATCACTACGTCTCGGGCGATGACATCGGCATCCACCAGAGTGATGCCTTTTTTGGCAAAGAGATTGGCGACCGTGGTTTTGCCGCTGCCGATACCGCCGGTAAGGCCAAGGATAAACTGAGACATCAGGGGGTCACCTTAAAGCGTGCCAAGATACCAGCTGACGATATCCTCACCCCAAATTAACGCAATCCAGCCAGCGGCGGCAATATAGGGCCCGAATGGGATGGGTTTTTCACGCTGATGGCGTTTGAAGATCATCATGCTGATGCCAACAATGGCGCCAACAAGGCTTGAAAGCAGGATGATAAGCGGCAGCATTTGCCAGCCAAACCAGGCACCCAAAAGCGCCATCAGCTTGAAGTCGCCATAGCCCATGCCTTCTTTGCCGGTAGTGAGTTTAAACAGCCAATAGACAGACCAGAGCGAGAGATAGCCGGCAATAGCGCCAATCAACGCATCGTTGAGGTTGGTAAAGATCCCATTGAAATTGAGGATAAGCCCAAGCCACAGCAGCGGCAGGGTGAGGCTGTCGGGCAGCAGCATTTCATCGAGATCGATACCCGACATGGCAATCAGACCAAAGCTCAGAAGCGCCGCTGCTGCAAATTGTGCCGTTGGGCCAAAATGCCAGGCAAGGGTTGCCACCATGGCGCCGGTCAGCGCTTCGATTATGGGGTAGCGCGCAGATATCGGATTTTTACAAGCTGCGCATTTGCCGCCGAGCATCACCCAGCCCAGCACGGGAATATTGTGCCAAGGCTTAATGCTCGCGCCACATTTGGGGCAGGCAGAGGTTGGGACTATCAGGTTATAGCGCGGCGGGTAGTTATCGATTGGCGCTTCCAGCGCCTTGGCACCGATTTGTTTGAAAACATCCGGGCGATACTCTTCGATAAAGGCATTGCACTCTGCCTGCCACTCACGCTTCATCATCACCGGCAGGCGGTGGATAACGACATTAAGAAAGCTGCCAATGGTGGCAGCGAAGATAAAGCTAAGTAAAACGAAGAGCCAGGAGTACTGGCTCATCAGAGTAAGAAATTCGGTCATTTTTCAGTGAGTACCGCAGCTTAAAGTTTTAATAGATTAACCTGATGATTTGAATAGATTAGCCTACAACGTTACCCATCTGGAAGATTGGCAGGTACATGCCAACAATGAGGCCGCCAACCAGGGTTCCGATGACCACCATCATGATGGGTTCAATCAGGCTTGAAAGACCATCAACGGCATCATCCACTTGCATCTCGTAAATATTGGCAATCTTGTTAAGCATGTTATCCAGTGAGCCAGATTCTTCGCCAATCATCACCATCTGAATCAGCATATCGGGAAACAGATTGACGGTACGCATAGCTACGTTCATCTGCATGCCCGCCATTACCTCGGTGCGGATTTTAAGCAGTGCTTTGCGGTACACCGCGTTGCCAGATGCTCCTGCAGCGGACTCCATGCCGTCAATCAAGGGCACACCTGCTGCAAAGGTGGTGGCGAGAGTACGGGCAAAACGAGCCATGGCGGCTTTATGCAAAATCTCACCAATCACGGGAATTTTAAGTACGAACTCATCCTGTCGGTCGCGGACGGCCTGAGAGTTACGATGTGCTCGAACGTAAAGCCAAATGGCGGCAACAATGGTAATGACGAAAAAGTACCAAGACGATTGTAGGAATCGGGACAGATTAATAATCATTTGGGTGAATGCAGGAAGTTCTGCACCGAAACCCTTAAAGATTTCCTCAAATTGCGGAACTACAAACAGCAGCAGCAGTGTGGTAACTGCTATAGCGACTACCACAACAGCAGCTGGATAGAACATGGCCTTTTTAATTTTTGACTTCAACGCTTCAGCTTTTTCTTTGTAGGTTGCGATGCGGTCAAATACTGTATCCAGCGCGCCAGAGTGCTCGCCTGCTGCTACCAGGTCTACATAGAGGTCATCGAAATAGATTCGATGGGGTCTTAATGCATCTGATAAGGGGATGCCTGCCTGAATATCGTTAAGGATAGTGCCAAGCAGCTCGCGCATTTTTGGTTTTTCATGGCCTTTGCCCAAAATGTCGATTGTAGTTACCAGGGGGACGCCAGCTGTCAACATAGTTGCTATCTGGCGGGTGACCATGGCAATGTCCATGGCGGTGATTTTTTTATTGCTTTTTCCAAAAAGACCGTCGGACTTTTTGCGAACCACCTTGGGGTTAATGCCTTGGTTTTTAAGGAGGGTCTTGATTTCGGCAACTGATGCACCGCGCAGTTCACCGCTGGATTTTTTGCCGTCGCGGTTCATGCCCTTCCACTCAAAGTTATATACCTTGGGAGCCTGTTTGACTGTGGGCTTTTTAGTCTTGCTGGCGGCTGCGGTTGCCATTTTGTTGCCTTCCTTAGAACCTGTTTGTTCTCTTTTTTATAGTACAGACTGCGATAAAAACACACTGAGCAGCAAATTGATAGCGCATAAATCAAGGTGCCAAGAAGTAGAACGCTTAAAACAAGCCATTCATACGTAAAATTAATATCAGAAACTGGTTACCCGGTTTACTTCGGTGATGCTGGTTACGCCCTGGGTAACTTTGAGAAGCCCGGACAGGCGTAAATCACGCACTCCCTGAGCCTTGGCCATGCGGGCAATTTCCAGCGAGTTGCCGCCTTCCATGATCACCCGCGCAATTTCATCGCTCATGGGCATGACTTCGTAAATACCGACGCGGCCCTTGTAGCCGCCGGAGCATAAGTCGCAGCCGCAAGGTTTATAAACTGTAAAGCCACTGGCAATTTGCTCAGGAGAAAATCCCAAGCGTTCAAGTTCATGCTCGGGTATTTCTTCAGGCTGCTTGCACTCGGGGCAGAGGCGGCGGGCAAGGCGCTGGGCAATAATCAAGTTCACCGAACTTGCGATGTTGTAACCTGGTACGCCCATGTTAAGGAGGCGTGTTAAGGTTTCAGCGGCCGAGTTAGTGTGCAGGGTCGAGAGCACAAGGTGGCCGGTTTGTGCGGCCTTAATGGCAATCTCAGCAGTTTCAAGGTCACGGATTTCCCCTACCATCACCACATCTGGGTCTTGGCGCAGGAAAGAGCGCAGGGCGGACGCAAAAGTAAGGCCCGCCTTGGTATTAATATGGACCTGGTTAACACCTTCCAAGTTAATTTCTACCGGGTCTTCAGCGGTGGAGATATTACGCTCTTCGGTATTAAGGATATTCAAACCCGTGTAAAGGGATACGGTTTTACCCGAGCCAGTGGGGCCGGTTACCAATATCATGCCCTGGGGTTTGGCGAGGTTGTCGAGATACAGCTGTTTTTGGTCTGGCTCATAGCCGAGCTTTTCGATACCAAGCTGGGCCGAGGATGAGTCCAGAATACGCATTACAATTTTTTCGCCCCAGAGTGTCGGCAGGGTGCTTACCCGAAAATCGATACTCTTGGTGCGACTGAGCTTCATCTTAATGCGGCCGTCCTGTGGCAGGCGGCGCTCGGCGATATCGAGCTTTGACATCACCTTTAAGCGGGCGGCAATGCGACCCGAGAGATTAATTGGCGGCTCAGATACTTCATGCAAGATGCCATCGATACGAAAACGGATGCGGTAACGCTTTTCGTAGGGCTCGAAGTGCAAATCCGATGCACCGCGGCGAATGGCATCGGTCAAAATCTTGTTGATGTAAATTACAATGGGCGCATCGTCGGCGCCTTCAGTCTCATTATCCTGACGCTTGTCGGTGTCAGTGACCTCAATTCCTGCAAGGGCTTCTTCATCGAGGCCACCTAAATCCAGCGCACTGATGTCTTCTTCAAGCACCTTCTCCAGTGCTTTGGCAAGCTTGTCGTCCTCCACCAAAATGGCTTCGGCGTGAAGGCCAGCTGAAAACTGGAAATCTTCCAGCGCTGCGATATTGGTTGGGTCTGAGGTGCCAATATAAAGCCGGTTGCCCCGCTTAAACAGCGGCAAGCAGCGGTGCTTTTCAATTAGTTTTTTATTGAGGAAGTCTTCAGGGATACTGCTGACATCAAATTCGGCTAGATCAAGTAGCGGCGTGCCATATTCTTCATAGCAGAGCTCGGCGATTTCCCGTGCTGACAAAAGTTTGCTGGTCACCAAGGTGGTGACCAGCGAATGCCGGTTTTTACGCGAAGTCGCGATGGCCTCCGAGAGCTGCTGTTCACTCAGCAGCCCCTTACGGATAAAGAGGGTCGATAATCCTAAGTGAAGGCCTGATGTCGGCATTTGTTACTAAACTTATAATGTTTATAGAGTACAATTTTTGATAGCAACTGCCCCAGTCCCAGAGATTTTACATGCCCATTGCAGCTCTCCAGTGGTGCCATTAGCAGATGGCGTTAAAGTTGCAGTGATACCGTCTACCGTATTCTCAATCGCACCTGTGGTTCCAGTTTTACAATAAGGAATAGCAGCTAAAGCTGTAACTGTAGCTGTTGCAGTTCGTGCATTGCAGTCGAGAGTACCTTCGACTGAATAGCGCTCACCAATTTTAATTTTTGAACCACTCATTGATGCAACTGCGTTTGTGGCGTTGGCCTTGGCCACGTAGTCTTTGTAAGCCGGCAGCGCGATGGCGGCCAGGATACCGATGATGGCTACTACGATCATCAGTTCGATCAGGGTGAAACCCTGGGCGTTCTTTTTGAAATTGATACCTTTCATTTCTCTCTCCGTTTGTTGCAATGCTGTGTTGGTTGCCGAGCTATGGTGTATGTTTAGCCGCTTAGCCATTTTCCTTCACAGCGCAAAAAAGTTGCCTTTGCCACCGGTTTAACCCTGCTTTGGTGTGCGCCTGCGGATTTCTGGCTGACTTTTTATGGTCAAACAGCACTCCGTTTATCCTCGTCGCTCTTTACGATCTCTACGATGCCTTTGTCTCTATGGTCTTTAGCTGAAAGCTGCGACCAAGAGCATTGAGGTCTCTTCGAGCGCTTCGAGGCGTGGGGCTCACTTGCCTTGGCCTGTTTCGCCGTTGCCTGTCAAAGGTGTAGTTCGACACCTGTTGCGAACATTGCATTGGCTGACTGCTTGGCTGAAGTTCAGATCTAGAATCTTGCGACTCTACCAGTTCTTCAACTTTGCACGACGTCTGCGCTGCTCGCTTGCCGCTTGGTCACCTTGGTTGCGCTTGTGTGGCAGAGGGTATCTGCATAACTCACGACGCCTTGGCGCTGCTGCGGTTTTTTGTTGCCCTTGGGCTGGTTTGCCTGTTGGCACCTGTGCCTTTGGGTTGAAGCCGAACATGGCCTTGGGGCTGTCTCGGTTTCAGGTGCTGCTTTAATGTGGTTGTCACCTCGTGTTTAGCTTGTGTTTAGCGCGCACGGGTAACGACCAACCTTTCAAACTGCACGTTTATCCGGTGGTGCTGCAAGCGTTTATGCTGTTCGCGCCAATTCGTTATGAACAGGCCTGTTGAATTTTGAACAACTAAGCACTGATCACTGAATCTTGGCGCGGCAGATAAGTGATGCTTTTTTGCACTGCCCGGCAAGGCCATTAAGCCTTGGGTAAAAGTTAGTACAAAGTTTGCGAAAATGAAACAGAAAATTGCACGAAAGTCGTGCCTATTCGCTTAATTTTTCTAAAGTAGTTTATTTGGCATACCGATTGTTCTAACAATTTTTTGACTGTGAGTAATTGCTTGACGCTTTTGTGTTTGAGGTCAAAATTCCGCCGCTCAAAATTCCTTCGCTGTGCGTGACAAAGCGTGACTGCTGCCGAGCCTGCTAATACTTTGGTGTTGGTTGTTGGCAGTGTTTTTGACTGGTATTTGGCTGAATTGTAGTGACGGCGTGATTTCGGTCATGTGGTCGCCTGCCGCTCCCTGTGTGCTTTATCCTTTACATACGGTGCGTGACGGCTTGTTGAGGCGTTGAAGAGGCGCCAGCTCAGCCGCTTAAGCGGGCAACAAGAAAAAGTGAAAAAGTTAAAAAGTGAAAAAGTTAACTGAGTCGCAGAAGTCGCGCGGGCTTAAATCTTTTTTGATTACTCAAAACAGGCTTGATTACACAAGCGGGCCCTGAAGGATTTCTGATGTCTCAGAACGAGGAGTGACTGGCGCATTGCCCGGGCATCTGCGCAGCTTCTGGCCCGTGAGCGCTCTGGCACATGGCAAGCACGCAGCAACAGATTATGCGTTTCAGTGATTTAAGCCCGGGCACTTTAAGCCAACTGCGCCCGGGCTATTTTCTATTTACGGATATCTTCTATTGATTGTTATCCCTATCTACGGGCGTCATTCGCGGATGTTGCAATGATTACTGCTTCAGCCGCAGCGACAAATCCAGTGCTCTCACATGCTTGGTGAGCGCGCCGACCGAGATAAAGTCTACACCGGTTTTGGCAAACTCGCCCAGGGTGTCGAGGGTCATGTTACCTGAGACTTCGAGCTTGGCGCCCGCGCCTTGCGATTTGTAGCCATCGTTGATGCTGACCGCTTCGAGCATCATGGTGATGTCGAAGTTGTCCAGCATGATGATATCGCTGCCGGCATTGAGCGCTTCGGTGAGCTCGGCGAGGGTTTCGACTTCCACTTCGACCGGCTTGTCCGGATGCAGAGTTCTGGCTTTGTCGATTGCGGCCTTGATACCGCCGCAGGCCATGATGTGATTCTCTTTAATAAGGAAAGCATCATACAGGCCGATTCGATGGTTTTTACCGCCGCCGCAGGTGACGGCATATTTTTGCGCGGTCCTGAGCCCCGGAATGGTTTTACGGGTATCGAGCAGGCGGCAATTGGTGCCGGCAAGCTTATCGACATAGATTTTGGTGAGGGTTGCCACACCAGAAAGCGTCTGGATGAAGTTCATCGCGGTGCGCTCGCCGGTGAGAATGGCGCGGGCGGGGCCGGACAGCTCACACAGCACCTGATTTGGCACCACTAAATCTCCGTCATCCACATGCCAGTGAATGGCGACTGTGCCGCCTAGCTGATTGAACACCTGTTCGGCCCAGGCTTTGCCGCAAAACACCCCTTCTTCACGGGTGATCAGGGTGGCTTCGGCAATTTTGTCTTCAGGAATAAGCTTGGCGGTAATGTCGGCATCGGGGCCGCCGTGGCCAAGATCTTCATCCAATGCCGCTTTGACGGCGAGTCTGATGTCATTTTCCAGCATGACGACTTCCTTGATAAGAGTGAACGCGTAACGGGCCAGCTGCGCGGCCCATGTATTGCCATAATGGCGAAAGAATATCACGGCATTGGTTGGGAAGGCAGTCCCTGTGTCTGCCTGAGGTTGCTCACGGCGCTGCGCCGTGCTGGTGTCGCAGGCTGAAATCGCTATAATATTCAGCTATTAGCACTCTAATTACCGCAGGGCGTACCCGAATGTCTGTCTGTTGGCGTGATGGTTGGCTGCTTGATGCGCGGGTATCACCTTCGCCTTTTTATAACGCAAGGCCGCTTGGCGAAGTGAGTTTGCTGGTTATTCATAATATCAGCCTGCCAGCCGGGCAATTTGGCCTGCCCTATATAGAGCAGCTGTTTAACGGCTGCCTTGATTGCTCGGTTGAGGCAAGCTTTGCCGATTTGCGTGGGCTTGAAGTGTCGGCGCATTTTCTTATCCGCCGCGATGGTGAGCTGGTGCAGTTTGTTTCCTGCGATGAGCGGGCCTGGCATGCCGGCGTTTCGCAGTTTGATGGCCGTAATGGCTGCAATGATTTTGCCGTAGGGGTTGAGCTGGAAGGCGCCGACACCACGCCTTTTACCGACGCCCAGTATCAGCAGCTGGTACTTTTGACCGCAAAGCTGATGGCCGCCTACCCACAGATAAGCCTTGAGCGTATTGTTGGCCATAGTGAGATTGCGCCCGGGCGAAAAACCGATCCGGGTCCGGCGTTCGACTGGCCAAGGTACCTGCACGCTGTTGCGGCCAGTTTAAAGAATGCGCCGCAGCTTGATGGTAAGGCTCAGCGCATAGACCTTAATGCTTCGCACATTGACGTTAATGCTTCTGCTGGCAAGGCTCAGGAAGAGGAGAAATAACATGGCACTGTTTTCATTATTGATGGCCATTCTTGCCGACCGGCTCAAACTCCTGCCTGAGTCATGGCAGTTTGATGCGATTCTGGCCCGGTTTCACCAGCGCCTGTGGCGCGATGACTTTACCGCCGCCCAAAGTGAAGGCGGTGCGGCGGCTGAAACAAGCACAGATACAGATAGAGATACAGATACAGGCATAGCTTCTGGTTCATATAACAATGCCGGCAAGGTTGCCGATGCGCGCATGCTGCAGGCGCTGCTGCTGCCGGCGCTACTGGTGCTTGCCGCGCTATGGTTCAGTCAGGGGCTGTTGTTTGGCGTTGTGACGCTCGCCATTTGGGTAACAGTGGCAATGGCTTGCTTCAGTCATCTAGATCAGCGCAACGCCTTTAAAAAGTACATTCAGGCCGCCTGTCGCGGCGATGTGCAGGCATGCTATCGCCATGGCGCCGAAATGGATTGCTCGGCAAGCCTCAATGCGGTCAGTGCGCCGGATTTGGGCTTAAAAGTTGGCCAGAGTGTGGCCTGGATTAACTACCGTTATTATGGTGCGGTGGCGCTGTATTTGTTGCTGCTTGGCCCGGTTGGCGCCGTGCTTTACTGCACCGTGCGCTTTTACGATAAAAAGGCCAGTGGTGCCGGGGTCACGCTGCCTTATGTTGATTCACTGCTGACCGTACTTGACTGGCTGCCCGCGCGTCTGGTGGCCTTTGGCTATTTACTTACCGGACAATTTCGCAGTGGCTTTGGTCGCTGGCGCAAGCTTGCCTTTGATGCGTCAACTCCGGCGCGCAGGCTGATTACCGAAACGGCCACCGAGGCCGAAACCATTCCCGAAGCATCCAGTGCGCCGGTTTGCCTGCAGCCGACTCTGGTGCTGCTTGGGCTCAGCAAACGTAACTTTGTGTTACTGCTGACCTTGTCGGCGCTCCTAACCATCTTTGGTGTGCTTGGCTGAGCCGACGGCAAAGGCTAGAGGTGAGAGTGTAGAGGCTAGATACTAGGCCCTGGAATCTAGGGCCTGGATTCTGGATTCTGAAGCCTCTCGGCGCCTTTCATAAATTGGTCTGACCCCATGGCCGCAAATTTCCGCTATGCTCTCAGGTCGTGGGTGATATCGATCACTGTATGGACAATAAAACTGTGATTTGATAAAGTGCGCTCACTCGCATAAATTGGTAAGACCAATTTACAAAGGAGCGCAAGGCCCACATGGCATATAGCAAAATCAACCAGCCGAAGATCTCTGATGTGATTATGCAGCAGCTAGAGCGCATGATCCTTGAGGGCAGTCTCAAGCCCGGCCAAAAACTCCCGCCCGAACGGGAGCTGGCTATTCAATTTGAAGTTTCCCGTCCGTCCCTGCGTGAAGCCATCCAGAAACTGGAGGCTAAAGGCCTGCTGATGCGCCGTCAGGGCGGTGGCACCTATGTCAAAGAACAGCTTTGGCAGAGCATGGCCGATCCTATCGTGGAGCTGATGCAAAGCGACACCGAAAGCCAGTACGACCTGCTTGAATTCCGTCATGCCACCGAAGGCATGATGGCTTACTTTGCCGCCCTGCGCGGTACCGATGCTGACATGCAGAACATCCAAAAGATGATCCAGGAAGTGGAAGAGGCGAAAGATACCGACGCCCAGGCCGCTGCCATTGTGCGTTTTTACCGCGCCGTGGCCGAAGCCTCCCACAACGTGGCCATGTTACATCTGGTTTTGAGTTTAACTCCGGTGCTGCACAAGAATGTGGCACAGAACCTGGAGCTTCTGAGCCGCCGCGAAGAAGCCTCCCGCATGGCAAACGAACACCGCAGAGCCCTGCTCGCGGCCATCGTTCGCCGCGATCCCGAAGCGGCCCGCGAAGCCTCCAACGAACACTTGAGTTACATCGAGGAAGTGATGTTGGCCGTGAGGGAAGAAGACAGCCGGTTGCAGCGCAGCCTGCGCCGATTAAAGAGTGGCGTCTGATTGCCGGATGGTGTTTACCAGTACCGCGCAAGCCGCTTTCCTATAAATATGTATAAATAAGGACAGTCTCATGTCTGAACCTATGCAAAAAAATTCAGTGCTACAAGACTTAGACCCAATCGAAACCCAGGAGTGGCTGGCGGCCCTCGAATCGGTTGTTCGTGAAGAAGGCGTGGAACGTGCCCAGTACCTGCTCGAGCAAGTGCTGGAACAGGCGCGTCTGGATGGCGTGGACATGCCAACCGGCATCACCACCAACTACGTGAACACCATTCCGCTGACCCAGGAACCCGCTTACCCAGGTGACATCACCATCGAGCGCCGTATCCGCTCCATCATCCGCTGGAACGCCATCATGATTGTGCTGCGCGCCTCCAAAAAGGATCTGGAACTGGGTGGCCACATGGCGTCGTTCCAGTCGGCAGCTGCCTTCTACGAAGTGTGTTTCAACCACTTCTTCCGCGCCCCTAACCACAAAGATGGCGGCGATCTGGTGTACTATCAGGGCCACATTGCCCCCGGTATTTACAGCCGCGCTTTCCTCGAAGGTCGTCTGACTGAAGAGCAGCTCGACAACTTCCGTCAGGAAGTGGACGGCAAGGGTATTTCCTCTTACCCGCACCCGAAACTCATGCCTGAGTTCTGGCAATTCCCGACCGTATCCATGGGTCTGGGTCCAATTTCTTCTATCTATCAGGCGCGCTTCCTCAAGTACCTGAACGGCCGTGGTCTGAAAGACACCACTGAGCAGCGCGTTTACGCCTTCCTCGGTGACGGTGAGATGGACGAGCCAGAAAGCCGCGGCGCGATTTCATTCGCTGCCCGTGAGAAGCTCGACAACCTGTGCTTCCTGGTGAACTGTAACCTGCAGCGTCTCGACGGCCCGGTAATGGGTAACGGCAAGATCATCCAGGAACTCGAAGGCCTGTTCAAAGGCGCGGGCTGGAACGTTATCAAGGTAGTGTGGGGCAGTGGCTGGGATAAGCTGCTCGCCAAAGACACCACCGGCAAGCTGCTGCAGCTGATGAACGAAACCGTTGACGGCGACTACCAGACCTTCAAGTCAAAAGACGGCGCTTACGTACGAGAGCACTTCTTCGGTAAGTACCCAGAGACTGCGGCGCTGGTTGCCGACATGACCGACGATGAAATCTTCGCCCTCAAGCGTGGCGGCCATGAGCCATCCAAGCTGTACGCGGCGTTCAAGTCGGCCCAGGAAACCAAGGGTCGTCCAACTGTTATCCTGGCCAAGACCGTAAAAGGTTACGGCATGGGCGAAGCTGCCGAAGGCAAGAACATCGCGCACCAGGTGAAGAAGATGGACATGACCCACGTAGCCAAGCTGCGTGACCGTCTGGGCGTGACTGACCTTGTCAGCGACGAAGCCCTGGTTAACCTGCCTTATATCAAGCTTGAAGAAGGCAGTGTTGAGCACAAGTACCTGCATGCGCGTCGTGAAGCCCTGCATGGCTACACGCCAAAGCGTCTGCCTAACTTCACCGGCGAGTTTATTGCCCCTGAACTGTCTGAGTTCCAGCCGCTGCTCGAAGAGCAGAAGCGTGACATTTCGACCACCATGGGCTTTGTTCGTACCCTGAACATCCTGCTCAAGGACAAGAACATCGGCAAAAACATCGTGCCTATCATCGCCGATGAAGCCCGTACCTTCGGTATGGAAGGTCTGTTCCGTCAGATTGGTATCTACAACCCTTACGGCCAGAACTACATTCCGGAAGACCGCGATATCGTGTCTTACTACAAAGAAGACACCTCAGGTCAGGTACTGCAGGAAGGTATCAACGAGCTCGGCGCCATGTCGTCATGGGTTGCCGCTGCCACCTCGTACAGCACCAACAACCTGCCGATGATCCCGTTCTACATCTACTACTCCATGTTCGGCTTCCAGCGTGTGGGCGATATGGCGTGGATGGCGGGCGACCAGCAAGCGCGCGGCTTCCTGTTGGGTGCCACCGCCGGTCGTACTACCTTGAACGGTGAAGGTCTGCAGCACGAAGATGGTCACAGCCACATTCTGGCCGGTACCGTACCTAACTGTATTTCTTACGATCCGACCTTCGCCTACGAAACCGCCGTGATCATTCAGGACGGTATCCGCCGCATGTATGGCAATCAGGAAAACGTGTTCTACTACCTGACCCTGATGAACGAAAACTACGCCATGCCAGCTATGCCTGCAGGCGCCGAGGAAGGCATCCGCAAGGGTATCTACAAGCTCGAAAGCCACGAAGGCAAGAAGGCTAAAGTTCAGCTGATGAGCTCAGGCACCATCATGAACGAAGTGCGTAAAGCCGCCGTGATCCTGGCTGAAGAATACGGTATCGGTTCAGACGTGTTCTCAGTGACCTCGTTCAACGAGCTGGCCCGTGACGGTCAGGACTGCGAGCGCTTCAACATGCTGCACCCAGAAGCCGACGCCCGCGTGCCTTACATTACCTCGGTGCTGGGTAACGAGCCTGCCATCGCCGCGACCGACTACATGAAGAATTACGCCGAACAGGTACGTGCCTTCATGCCAAGCGTGTCTTACAAGGTGCTGGGTACCGATGGTTTCGGTCGCTCCGACAGCCGCGCCAACCTGCGTCGTCACTTCGAAGTGAACGCCGGTTACGTGGTGGTGGCTGCCCTGAACGAGCTGGCCAAGCGCGGTGACATCGAGAAATCTGTGGTGGTTGCGGCCATCAAGAAGTTCGATATCGACACCGAGAAGATGAACCCACTTTACGCGTAAGAGACGAGACAATGGCAATCGAAATTCATGTACCCGATATCGGCACAGATGAAGTCGAAGTGACCGAGATCCTGGTCAAGGTGGGTGATTCCATCACAGCCGATCAGTCGCTGATCACCGTAGAAGGTGACAAGTCTTCCATGGAAGTACCGGCTCCCAAGGCAGGTGTGGTCAAGGAAATTAAAATTGCGGTGGGCGACAAGGTCGCCACCGGCTCGCTGATCATGATGTTTGAAGGCGAGCAGGCTGTTGCCGCTCCGGCAGCTGCTGCTCCGGCTCCTGCGGCCCAGGCCGCAGCGGCAGCACCGGTTGCTGCAGTAGCCGCACTGAAAGATGTGTTCGTGCCCGACATCGGCGGTGACGAAGTAGAAGTCACTGAAATCCTCGTCAAAGTCGGCGACAGCATCAGCAACGAGCAGGCGCTTATCACAGTAGAAGGCGACAAGGCCTCTATGGAAGTGCCAGCGCCGTTCGCCGGTGTGCTGAAAGAAATCAAGGTCGCCACCGGTGACAAGGTAGCCACCGGCTCCCTTATCATGGTGTTCGAGACCCAGGCTGCATCTGCTGCCCCTGTGGCCGCTGCTGCCGCGCCAGCTCCGGTTGCCGCCGCGCCAGTGGCTGTTGCCGGCGGTGACAAAGACATTCAGGTGCCGGACATCGGCGGCGATGAAGTGGAAGTGACCGAAGTGCTGGTGAAGGTAGGCGACACAGTTGCTGCCGACCAGTCACTGCTGACCGTGGAAGGCGACAAGGCCTCCATGGAAGTGCCAGCGCCATTTGCCGGTACCGTGAAAGCCATCAAGGTGGCGGCGGGTGATAAGGTGTCTACCGGTTCACTGATTATGGTGTTCGAAGTCGCAGGGAATCCTGTGAAGGGGGCTGCTCCTGCTGCCGCGCCAGCTGCGCCTGTAGCTCAGGCCGCTGCACCAGCTGCTGCTGCCCCCGTTGCTTCAGGCGCCAATGCCCAGGCTCAGGCTCCGTCTCAGTCTCAGTCTCCAGGCAAGACCTGCGAGTTCGTGGAAAACCACGAGTACGCCCACGCGTCACCGGTTATCCGTCGTCTGGCCCGCGAGTTTGGTGTTAACCTCGCCAAGGTCAAGGGTACAGGTCGCAAGGGCCGTGTGGTGCGCGAAGACGTGCAGTCGTACATTAAAGAAGCACTCAAGCGTCTCGAGTCTGGCTCAGCCACCGCTGCTGCGGGCGCTGCCTCTGGTGCTGGTCTGAACCTGCTGCCATGGCCTAAGGTCGACTTCAGCAAGTTTGGTGAAGTTGAAACTCAGCCGCTGTCACGCATCAAGAAGATCAGTGGTGCCAACCTGCACCGCAACTGGGTGATGATCCCCCATGTGACTCAGTTTGATGAGGCCGATATCACCGAGCTTGAAGATTTCCGCAAGGCGCAAAACGCCGAAGAAGCCAAGCGCGATACCGGCATGAAGATCACCCCACTGGTGTTCATCATGAAAGCCGTGGCCAAGTCACTGGAAGCCTTCCCATCGTTCAACGCGTCTCTGTCAGAAGACGGCGAGAGCCTCATTCTGAAGAAATACATCAACATCGGCATTGCGGTGGATACCCCCAATGGTCTGGTGGTACCTGTGGTACGCGATGTGAACAAGAAAGGCATCTATGAGCTGTCCCGCGAGCTGGCCGAGATCTCCAAGAAGGCCCGCGCCGGTAAGCTGACCGCCTCTGATATGCAGGGCGGCTGCTTCACCATCTCCAGCCTGGGTGGCCTTGGCGGCACCTCGTTCACTCCAATCGTGAACGCGCCGGAAGTGGGTATTCTCGGTGTGTCCAAGTCTGAGATGAAGCCGAAGTGGAATGGCAAAGAATTTGTGCCGCGCCTGATGCTGCCGCTGTCGCTGTCGTACGATCACCGGGTGATCGACGGCGCCGAAGGTGCCAAGTTCACCACCTTCTTAAGTGGTGTACTGTCAGACATACGCAAACTCGTTCTGTAACCGTAAAGGCTGTCCCTGCTGGGACAGCCTTTTTATTGTGATCCGCGTCCAACGCGGGTTAAAATGCGGCCACCTTACAAGCGGGCCGGATAGTTGGTTTAAAAAGTTGTCTCCCTCAAATGCTTGAGCAATTTTTTAAACAACGGAATGAAGAAAAATTCAGAGGAAAACATGAGTAATCAAATCAAAACTCAGGTAGTAGTGTTGGGTGCGGGCCCTGCGGGTTATTCCGCTGCTTTCCGTGCAGCCGACCTTGGTCTGGAAACCGTTATCATCGAGCGCTTCAGCACCCTGGGTGGCGTGTGTCTGAACGTGGGTTGTATCCCATCAAAGGCCCTGCTGCACATTGCCAAAGTGATTGAAGAAGCCAAAACTGCTGCCGATCACGGCGTAGTATTCGGCGAGCCAAGCATCGATATCGACAAACTGCGCGGCTACAAAGAGAAAGTGATCAGCCAGCTGACCGGTGGTCTGGGTGGCATGGCCAAGATGCGTAAAGTGCAGGTTGTAAACGGTCTGGGTAAATTCACCGGCCCGAACAGCATCGAAGTGACCGGTGCCGATGGCGCCGTGACCGTTGTTAACTTCGACAACGCCATCATCGCTGCCGGTTCACGTCCAATCCAGCTGCCATTCATTCCTCACCACGACCCACGCATTTGGGACTCTACCGATGCGCTGGAACTGAAAGAAGTGCCTAAAAAGCTGCTGGTGATGGGCGGCGGTATCATTGGTCTGGAAATGGGTACTGTGTACCATGCGCTGGGCAGTGACATCGACGTGGTTGAAATGTTCGACCAGGTTATCCCAGCTGCCGACAAAGACGTGGTGAAGGTTTACACCCGTAAGATCAGCAAGAAATTCAACCTGATGCTCGAAACCAAAGTGACCGCTGTTGAAGCGAAAGACGATGGTATCTACGTATCAATGGAAGGCAAGAAGGCCCCGACTGAGCCTGTGCGTTACGACGCCGTGCTGGTGGCCATCGGCCGTACTCCTAACGGCAAGCTGCTTGATGCAGAAAAAGCCGGCGTGAACGTAGATGAGCGCGGTTTTATCAAGGTAGACAAGCAACTGCGCACCAACGTGCCACACATCTTCGCCGTAGGCGACATCGTGGGTCAGCCAATGCTGGCGCACAAAGGTGTGCATGAAGGCCACGTGGCTGCCGAAGTGATCTCTGGTCTGAAGCACTTCTTCGATCCTAAGGTTATCCCATCTATCGCTTACACCGACCCTGAAGTGGCGTGGGTAGGTCTGACCGAGAAAGAAGCCAAAGAGAAAGGCATCGCTTACGAAACTGCGACCTTCCCATGGGCTGCTTCCGGCCGCGCCATCGCCTCTGATGCCAGCGACGGTATGACCAAGCTGATTTTCGACAAAGAGACTCACCGTGTTATCGGTGGTGCCATCGTTGGTGTGAACGGCGGCGAGCTGCTGGGCGAAATCGGTCTGGCTATCGAAATGGGCTGTGATGCCGAAGACATCGCGCTGACCATCCACGCTCACCCAACTCTGCATGAGTCTGTGGGCCTGGCTGCGGAAGTATACGAAGGTTCTATCACCGACCTGCCAAACCCAAAGGCAAAAAAGAAGTAATTTTCTGATCTGCCACAAAAAAGACGCCTTTAGGGCGTCTTTTTTTTATCCCGCCATTTGTGAAAGCTGTGAAAAATATGTAATCATCTTAGAGCCTTGGGCAAACAGGATTTTTGGGGATTTTCGGAGCTGGCCTGAGCGTATTTGCTTACTATGATAATAAAAACCATACAGTTTCTGCTGCTTTGTTTGTGCTTGTGGTTGCCCGGCATAGGTGCAAGCCACGGGAGTGATTTTGTCCAGCGGGTGTTCGACAGCCGCGACGGTCTCTCCAACAGCATGATCAATGCCATTGCCTTTGATAGCTATGGATTTGTCTGGGTTGCCACCGAAGACGGCCTGTTTCGGGTCAGTAAAACCCTGGTACGCCGGATAGATACCAATCAGGGCGCGCACCGGGTTGAAGATTCTTATTTCTACGATGTGATTGCCGCCGGGCAGGAATACCTGCTGCTGAGCCTGTCTGAAACCTTATACCGCTATCACATTCCCACTGATACTTTTGAGCAGCTCGGTCAGGGCGACCTTGCCGCCGGTTTTGATGGCGGTGGCATAGTGGGCCGCAGCTGGATAGACGACCACACCCTGCTGCTTCTGACCAGCAAGAGCCAGATAATCAAGCTTAATGTGCAAAGCTGGAAGTTTGAAAAACTGGTGCAGTTACAGCACGATGCCGATGTGCCATGGGACAAAATCCTCTACCTCAACGACGGCACCATGTTGCTTGGCAAGCCATACCATCTGGAGCTCAGAAGCTCCAGTGGTGAAAAGCTGACGGACTTACCCTGGGTTGAAGCCTCCGGGCAGGGCAAACGGATTTTTCGCGATAAATCCGGACGGGTGTGGCTTACCTCCAGCGAGGGGCTGTTTGAAATCGATGTGCCCAACCAGCAAATCCATGCCGTGCCCGAAGTGCCTTATTACGTCACTACCATTGCCGAAGATGGTAAAGGCAATCTGTGGCTCTCCAGCCGCGAGGGCATGCTCAAGTGGGAGCGTGATAAACGCGTCGTCACCCAGCTGGAACGCAATCTGCGTAACCTTGCCAATATCGACCATGTCACCGACATCGCCATCGATAAAAATGGTCTGGTGTGGATTGGCGGCGCGGGCGATGGCCTGGTGCTGGCGGTGGACAGCCCTGAGTTTGTCAAAGACAGCTTCAGCGCAGAGGCACCTTACCATCTGGGCAATGAAGTGGTGTGGTCTATCTATTCTGAAGGCGAGCATTACTGGTTTGGCTCCGATGGCGGCATTATCCATGTGATGGATGGCAAACCCGGCTCTACCCTCCATGTACCCGACGAGTTTGAAGCCAACGACAGCGTTTACAGCATCAGCTCTCTCAATGCCGATTATTTGCTGGCGGCAACCACCAACGGCCTGTTTGTGCAGAATAAACATAGCGGCGAAACCAAACGTTTTGCCGAGTGGAGCCACGGCACTGAGTCGCTTAAGCGCAAGTGGATTTACAACGTCTATAAAGATCCGGCCATCCCCGGGCGGATTTGGTTTTTAACCTCCACCGGGCTTTACTACTGGCAACCTGGCGAAACCGATCCGCAGGAATTTGCCATTCAAAGCCGCAGCGGGCATAAGCAGCAGCCGTCCATTTATTCAATGCTCCGCGCCAGCGATGGCAAGCTGTGGATTGGCGGCGTGGACGAGTTTGGCTATATCGACCCTGACGGCTACTTTATCGATAAAAAAGAAATGCTTGAGGGCTATCGCAGCGGTCTGAATGTCGGCCAGCTTGCCGAAATCAGCCCCGGCACTCTGTGGATTGGCACCTCGATGTTCGGTGTGCTCGAGTATCAGCAGGCAAGCGACAGCATCCACTCGTTGAAAGACGCATGGAACCTGAGCTGTTACATCAATTACGGCATCCAGGAAACCAGTGATTACCGCATCATGCTGTGCCCCCGCTCTCTGGTGCGCCAGCACAAGCAAAGTGGCGCCGTGCAGGTGTTTACCTCGGAAGATGGCCTGCATGCGGGCGAACTGAACGAGGGCGCGTATTTCTACGATCCGGCCAAGGGCTTGCTGCTTGGCAGCTCAAACGGGGTCAAGCTGATTGATGTCGATGCGCTGCAAAACCGCATCTCCGATGACAGGGTGTATCTTGAATCTGTGATGGTCTACTACGACGACCGCATTGAAAAGTCGCTTATTCCGGGCAACACCAGCCGGCTTGAACCCGGCGCACGGATGATCACCCTGCAATTGACCAGCAACGATTATCTCGATGATTCGCCGATTCAATTCCGTTACCGCATGATGCGTCACGGTCAGGCTCAGGCAGATAAATACCTGCAATTCGATGGTCAGTCACAGCTCAATCTGTCGGGCCTCGGGGCAGGTGAAGTGGATTTGGAAGTGCTCAGCAAGCACAACGATGTGTGGTCGCAGGAGCCCTTTGTGCACCATATCGAGGTGAGGCTGCACCTGTGGGAAACGCGCTGGTTCAGGTGGCTGCTTATCCTGGCGCTGATGGCCCTGACGCTGATGATAGTGCTCATTCGCCAAAAGCAGGTCAGCCGTTTTCGTGCCATCAACACGGCGCTGCAGGAGAGCGAAGACAGGCTGCGCCAGTCGCTGCGCGGCAGTGATTCAGATCTTTGGGTGTGGACGCGTAAAAACAACCAGTTTTACCTTGATAACCGCAACGGCGTGCTGTCGGGCAGCGATGACGTGCTGATAGTGCCGCTCGATGGTTTCCCTATCCATGCCGACGACAAGGAGCGGGTGCTGAATCAATGGTTTGCCGTGGTCAATGGCGAGATTGAGCGCTTCGATGCCGAGTACCGCTTCCAGCGTAAAACCGGCGCCTGGGGCTGGCTCAGGGTACGCGGCCGCCCAAGTCAGATTAACCGCGAAACCGGCGAAATCGAAAAAATCAGCGGGATCTACAGCGACATCACCCAGCATAAGGCGCTGCAGAACGAAGTGGATTTGTTGGCGCAGGCGTTCGAAAACACCTCCGAAGGCGTGCTTATTCTCGATGCCGACGAGCAAATCAAGGTCGCCAACCGCGCGGCGCAGACCATTCTTGGGGTCAATTCGGCTCAGCTTGGCGGGCGCAAATTTATCACCCTGCTGACCGAGCACGGTGGTAATCGCGCCGAGATAGCCGGGCTGCTCGATGGTGGCATGAGCTGGACCGGTGAGCGGGAGCTTCGCATCGCCAAAGGCCAGGTGTGCCCCGTGTGGCTGAACGTGTCGGCCATGTTGGGCCTTAATGGCAAAATTCAGCATTACGTGGTGGTGTTTTCTGACATCACAGAGCGTAAACGCAGCGAAGCGGATTTACGCCGCCTTGCCAACTATGACGTGCTCACCGGCCTGCCAAACCGCTCACTGTTTGCGGCAAGGCTTAACCAGTCAATTCACAAGGCGACCCTGAAAGAAGAAAAGCTGGCGCTGATGTTCCTGGACCTCGACCGCTTCAAGCACGTTAACGACTCCTTCGGTCACAGCATGGGCGATGCGCTGCTGGTGGAAGCGGCGGCGCGGCTGCAGTCTTGTATCGACCCGGAAAATACCCTCTGCCGCTTTGGCGGCGACGAATTTGTGGTGCTGGTTCAGGGGGCGCAGGTCGATACCCTCAATCATCTGGCCAACGCCATGCTCGAGCAAATCGAGACCCCGTTCAAACTGTTTGGCCGCGAGTTTTTTATCTCCACCAGTATCGGCATTGCCATCTGGCCCGATGATGCCCGCCAGCCGGAGGCGCTGATTAAAAACGCCGATTTGGCCATGTATCACGCCAAGGAAGAGGGGCGCGGTAACTTCCAGTACTACTCGCAGGAGCGCAATGCCGAGGCGCTGTACCATTTACGCCTCGAGGCAGATTTGCGTAAAGCGCTGGAAAACGATGAGTTTTATCTCTGCTATCAGCCGCAAATCGATGTGAACGCCAGTAACGGCGTGGTGGGTATGGAGGCGCTGCTGCGCTGGAAACATCCAAAAGATGGCTTGGTGCGCACCGATGTGTTTATCAGGGTGGCGGAGGCTTGCGGCCTGGTTATTGATTTGGATAAGTGGGTGCTGCTGCGGGCCTGCAGCGATGGCGCGCGCTGGGCGGCCATGCTCGATAAGCCGTTTAAGCTGTCGGTCAATGTGTCGGCGGTGCATTTCCGTCAGCCGGATTTTATCGACCATCTCAAACAGACCCTCAGCGACACCGGCATGCCGGTGTCCTGTCTGGCGCTGGAGATAACCGAAGGCGTGCTGATGAAAGAACTGCAGGTGGCCAGGCCCCATCTGCAGCAGCTGAAGGAAATGGGCGTGCAGGTTGCCATTGATGACTTTGGCACCGGCTACTCGTCACTTGCCTATCTGCGCCATTTCGATGTCAACGTGCTTAAGATTGACCGCTCCTTCCTGATGGATATAGCCGATAACCCGGCGGATCAGGCGATTGTGTCGAGTATTATCGAGCTTGCCCGCAACCTTAAGCTCGAAGTGGTGGCCGAAGGGGTTGAGACCGAAGAGCAGCTGACACAGGTATCGGAGCGGGGCTGCCATATTATTCAGGGCTATTATTTTGCCAAGCCCATGCCCCGTGAGGAGCTCGATGCCTACCTCGGGCTTGGGTGATTGACGCAGGTCTGATGAGTGTGCGTCAGGCTGAAAAATAACCGTTTTTTGAACTTATGTGGCCCATGTCTGCTAGAATGGCGCCACATTTTTATCCGACCTGATTTGCGCCGGAGCTTATGAAAAAATTACTGCCACTGCTGCTTATGCTGATAGTTTGTGCTGCCGAGGCCGCCGAGCGCCCCAAAATTGGTCTGGTGCTCAGTGGCGGCGGCGCGAAAGGCGCGGCCCACGTTGGCGTGCTTAAAGTGCTGGAAGCAAATCATATTCCGGTGGATTATGTCGCCGGCACCAGTATTGGCGCCTACGTGGCGGGTATGTATGCCCTGGGTTACAGCGCCGCCGAAATCGAAGCCATCATGATGAATGTGGACTGGAATCGCGGCTATTCCGACACCATACCCCGCGAAGCCCTGAGCTACCGCGACAAGCAGCTCAGAGACAAGTACAACATCCCGCTCAACATAGGTTACAGCGACAACGAAGTGAAGGCGCCATCGGGGTTGCTGCGTGGCCAAACTATGTCGGTGCTGCTGCGTGAATCCACCGACGTGGTGCGCGAATTTGCCAGTTTCGATGAGCTCGCCATCCCGTATCGCGCCGTAGCCACTGATCTTTCCACCAGTCAGCCCGTGGTGCTTGAGCGCGGCAGCATGGTCAAAGCCATGCAGGCCTCTGCCACTGTGCCGGGTGCACTGCAGCCGATGATCATCGATGACCGGATGCTGGTCGATGGCGGCATTGCCAACAACATGCCGGTGGACGTGGTAAAAGCCATGGGCGCCGACATCATCATCGCCGTGGATATCGGCTCGCCGCTGGTGGGCAAGGATCAGCTCGACAGCACTATCGCCGTACTGAACCAGTTATCCACCATGCTGACCGCCGCAAGCACCGAGGCCCAGAAAAAGCTGCTGACCGGCAAAGATATTCTCATCCGGCCTGCCATCGATGACCTCAGCACCACAGATTTCAGCGTGATGAGCACAGCGCTGGTATTGGGCGAGCAGGCTGCCAACGAGCAGCTGGCCGCGCTCAAGGCACTTGGTCAGGCGCCCGAGGTGTACGCCGATTATCAGCATCAGAAACGCGAGCGCTCCAGGGCCTGGCTTGAGGAGCTGCAGCGGCCGGTGGTGGCCATTGTCTACAACAACGACTCCAGGCTCAGCAATACGCTGCTGAAAGAAACCCTCAACATCAGTGAAGGCGAAGTGGTCAGCCGCGAGCAGCTCGAGGCTGGCATCAATCAGCTGTACGCACTCAACAAATTTGAGCGGGTTGACGCCGAATTTACCGACACGGCCGAAGGGCGGGTGCTGACCGTCACCACCAAGGCCAAGTCATGGGGCCCCAACTATTTTGATTTGGGCTTTAACTGGGAAGATAACTTCACTGCCGACACCGCCGTGAGTCTCGATACCTCCTACACCATGACCAACCTCAACCAGAATGGCGGAGAGTGGCGCAACGAGCTGAAACTCGGCTATGAAAAGCTTATCGGAAGCGAATTTTATCAGCCCCTCGACCGGGATCAGGAGTTTTACAGCCGCGCCCGTTATCAGTACGAAATCAAGGCCTGGGATTGGTTTGATGCCAATAACAAGATTTTCGAGCTCGATAAACACACCCACAGGCTCAATGTTGGCCTGGGGCTGAATTTCGCCCTGCACGGCCAGGTGGAGCTTGGCCTGGTTGGGGAGCGCGGCAAGGTGTCCAACGAGGCAATCCTTGAGTCGGATCTGGATTACTCCTCCTACGGCGGCTATTTGCTGGTGGGTTATGACACGTTGAACAGCATCAGCTTCCCGACATCGGGTAACCGTATCACCTTTAAAGTGACCCGTTTCCACGAAGATTACGACGTCGATTTCAACCCCGAAACCGCGACCCAAATCGAGGCTGACTGGAAGGGCGCGCTTGCCTTTGGCAACCATGCCGTGGTGGGCAAGGTATCCCTTGATACCTCCAGCGGTGACGGCGACACGCTGCACTTTGCCGAGCTTGGAGGTTTCTGGAATCTGTCAGGCTACCGTAAAGATGCGCTGGTGGGTGCCCATAAGGTATTTGGCGCCTTTGTGTACCAATACGACCTCGGCCGCGATGTGCTCGGTATGACAGATTACCCGCTGTACCTCGGTGCCAGTGTCGAAGCCGGTAACGTGTGGTGGGAGCGTGATCAGGTATCACTGCAGGATTTGATTTATGCCGGCAGTCTGTACTTAGGCACAGACACAGACCTGGGGCCTGCGGCAATTGGCTTTGGCGCGACCGACGATGGCCAGCGCTCTTTGTACCTGTTTATCGGTAAAAACTTCTAACTCACAGACTTTTACAAAAACGGGCTTCGGCCAGCCTGACATCTGCTGTTAGGCTGTCGGCAGCCTTTTGGCCCAGTTCGGGCTATCAAAACGTTTGGCAATCAACAATAAGACACATCCGGGGATTGATATGAGCAAATTATCCATGCTGGCGCTGGGCGTAGCCCTGGGCCTTGGCCTTGTGGGTTGCAGCGACAAAACTGCCGAAACCAAAGCCGCCGAAACCAAGGCTCCTGAGACGGCAGCCACTGAAACCGCCGCATCTGAAACCAAAGCAACTGAAGCCGCCGCTGCCGTAAAAGCGCCGCTGTCCGGTATCGAGCTGGAAAACTTCGACACCTCCGTGCGCCATCAGGACGACTTCTACTACAGCGTAAACGGCAACTGGCTGAAAAACACTCCCATCCCGGCTGACAAGTCCAACTACGGTGCATTCTCTGTGCTGTACGATGAGAGCCAAAAAGCCCTCAAACAGATTCTTGAAGAGGCAGCCGCGAAAGAGGGCCATGCCGCTGGCAGTAAAGAGCAGAAAATCGGTGATTTCTACTTAAGCTACATGAATACCGACAAGCTCGAGCAGCTTGGCGCCGCGCCGCTTAAATCTTCGCTCGATGCCATTGCAGCTGCCAGCGATCACAAGGCGCTGTCATCACTCATGGGTAAACTGCTCACCGACGGCAGCAAAATTCCTTTCGGTTTCTTTGTTAACAACGACGCCAAAAACTCCTCTCAGTACGCGGTGTACCTGAGCCAGAGCGGCCTGTCGCTGCCAGACCGCGATTTTTACCTCAAAGATGACGCCAAGTATCTGGCCAACCGCGAAGTGCTGGCCAAGTACGTCACTGAAATTCTGACCGCTGCCGGTTACCCCAATGCCGAGCGCGCCGCCAAGAGCGTGGCCGATATCGAACTCTTTATCGCACAGAATCAGTGGAGCCGGGTTGAGTCCCGCGATGCCAACAAGGCCTATAACAAGTTAAGCCGCGAAGAGCTTGCCAAGCTGCTCGGCGGTTTTAACTTTGAAGCCTTTGCCACCGCTGCCGGCCTTGGTGACAAGGTGACCGACGTGATTGTGCGCCAGCCATCGTACATCGAGGCGCTGGGCAAAGGCTTTGACAGCTTCCCGCTGCAGGCCTGGCAGGATTACCTGAGCTTCCATCTGGTGGATGGCGCGGCTGAGCTTTTGAGCGACAAGTTTGTGCAGCTGCACTTTGGTTTCCACGACAAGACCCTCGCCGGTGTTGAAGAGCAGGCGCCGCGCTGGAAACGTGCGGTGGATGCTGCCGATTCGGTGATTGGTGAGCTGGTGGGCGAAGCCTATGTGAAGGCCCACTTCAAGCCCGAAGCCAAGGCGCGCATGGAGCAGCTTATCCATAATCTCATCAAGGCGTTCGAGGTGAGCATCAATGAACTCGAGTGGATGACCCCCGAGACCAAGGTTGCCGCCCAGGAAAAACTGTCCAAGTTCACCTACAAGATTGGCTACCCAGAAAAGTGGAAGGATTACAGCGGCCTTGAGATCAAAGCCGACGATCTGGTGGGTAACTACATCCGTTACGCCAACTTCGAATACGCCGACATGCTCGGTAAGCTCGGTCAGCCAATCGATCGCACCGAATGGCGCATGACCCCGCAAACCGTGAACGCCTACTACAGCCCGGTGAACAACGAAATCGTGTTCCCGGCCGCCATTCTGCAGCCGCCATTCTTTAACATGGATGCCGACGATGCGGTGAACTACGGCGGCATCGGCGCCGTGATTGGCCATGAAATCAGCCACGGCTTTGACGATCAGGGCTCCAAGTACGATGGCGACGGCAACCTGCGCAACTGGTGGTCCGACAAAGACCGCGAAGAGTTCCAGAAGCGCGGCAAGCAATTGTCTGAGCAGTACAGCAAGTACGAAGCGCTGCCCGGCAAGTTTGTTAACGGCGACCTGACCCTCGGCGAAAACATCGGTGACCTCGGCGGCCTGACCGTAGCCCTGCGCGCTTATCAGATGAGCCTCAATGGCCAACCAGCGCCGGTTATTGATGGCATCACAGGCGAGCAGCGCTTCTTTATGGGTTGGTCGCAGGTATGGCGTCGCAGCTACCGCGATGAGGAGCTGGGCAAGCGTCTGCTCACCGACAGCCACTCACCAAGCCACTTCCGCGCCATGGGCACCCCGCGCAACATGCCGGGCTTCTACGAGGCCTTCAGCGTGACCGAGCAGGACAAGATGTACCTGCCAGCCGAGCAGCGGGTGAAAATCTGGTAACGGATTTCAGCCATTAAAAAAGCCGGGCCGCTGGGTAACAGCAGTCCGGCTTTTTTGTTCATTTGGGTTTCATTCGCTTATGCGACTGAGTTTGCGTGGCTTGGCTTGCGTACTTTGGCTTGTGCGGATGAGTGTGCGCGCCCTGGCTTGTGTGGCTTGCGTGCCCAGGCTTGTGTGGTTTAGTTTGCCAGCAGCGCGGGCAGGGCGGTTAAGTCATTCGCTTTCACATGGGCGATAACCCAGCGCGCTTGCTCACGCTCGTGGGCGGGCGGAATGGCCAGGGTTTGCATGGTGGCGGCGCGGGCGGCAATCAGGCCGTTGAAAGAGTCTTCCACCGCCAGACAATGGCGCGCAGCAATGCCGAGTTTGGCGGCGCAGTTGAGATACACCTCAGGATGCGGCTTGCCAAAGGCGAGGTGCTCGGCGGATTCCATGGCCTCGAAGTAGTCGCGGATGCCGAGTTTATCCAGCACCGCATCGATAATGGCCCAGCTTGATGAGGTGGCAAGACCAATCTTAAGACCCTTGGCGCGGCAAAACTCCAGCGCCTCAACCACGCCCTTCATCGGTACACCTTCGGCCAGAATGTGTGCCACCACGGTATCGACGATTCGCCCGGCCACAGCGGCGTTGTCGTAGTTGTCCCACGGATGGCGGCGATACCAGTAGTCCACCACCTGATCGATGCGCAGCCCCACGGTTTCATGTATGTCTTCGGGTTTGATGGGCAGGCCAAGTCCGGCCAGCACTTCATATTCGGCCAGCTGCCACACCGGCTCTGAGTCAATCAAAATGCCATCCATGTCGAAAATCACGGCGTCAATACGGTTGGTGAACATCTTTTCTCCTGCAATGGAAGCGGGGCGGCGACCGGCGTCAGCCCCGGGCAAAGGCGGCGGATATTGTCGCCTGCTGAAAATATTTTTTCAGCCTCTTTTTGGCCGGGCTGTGCTGCAGCGCGGCTGAAATTGAACGGTAGGGTAAAATCTAATGCTTTGTATTGTATGAAATTTGTGCTTGTTTCAAACTATTGTCTAATTTCGGCCGTTTAAACGCTGAGATAAGGTGCGGCTTGCCCACAGGCTTCGCGTCGATTTCCCCCTGTACAAGAGTGTGAGCCGATTCATACTTTTTCAAAGCTGTAGTATACTGCAGCCCGGAAATCCGGGTCGTCCTGTCGGACTGTAGCCTTCATTCGCGAAGACGTGCAGTTTCGTTGAGAGCGCCATACAAAGAGGAATGTTGCCGTGCTAGAAGCATATCGTAAACACGTCGAAGAACGTGCTGCAGAGGGCGTTGTCCCTAAGCCACTCGATGCCCACCAGGTAGCCGAACTGGTTGAATTAGTTAAGAATCCCCCAGCTGGTGAAGAAGCTTTCGTTCTGGATCTGCTGGAAAACCGTATTCCCCCCGGCGTTGACGAAGCCGCCTATGTTAAGGCTGCATTCCTGGATGCCGTTGCCAAAGGCGAAGCCAAGTCGCCAATCCTCAGCGCCGAGCGTGCCGTTGAACTGCTGGGCACCATGCAGGGCGGTTACAACATCGAGCCGCTGGTACGTCAGCTGGACAACGACAAGCTGGCCCCTCTGGCCGTTAAAGCCCTGTCTCACACGCTGCTGATGTTCGACTCTTTCCACGACGTGGTAGAGAAGATGAACGCCGGCAATGCCCACGCCAAGCAAGTGGTTGAATCCTGGGCCAACGCCGAGTGGTTCCTGAGCCGTCCTAAGCTTGCCGACAAGATTTCCCTGACCGTATTCAAGGTGACCGGTGAAACCAACACCGACGACCTGTCTCCGGCTCCGGATGCCTGGTCTCGCCCGGATATCCCGCTGCACGCCCTGGCGATGCTGAAAAACGCCCGCGACGGCATTGTGCCCGATGAGCCAGGCGCCATTGGTCCAATCAAGAAAATTGAAGCACTGAAAACCCAAGGTTTCCCACTGGTTTACGTGGGTGACGTAGTAGGTACCGGTTCTTCCCGTAAGTCTGCCACCAACTCTGTGCTGTGGTTCATGGGTGATGACATCCCATTCGTGCCAAACAAGCGCGCCGGTGGTTTCTGTCTTGGCGGCAAAATCGCCCCTATCTTCTTCAACACCATGGAAGATGCCGGCGCTCTGCCAATCGAGCTGGACGTCAGCAAGATGGAAATGGGCGATGTGATTGATATCTTCCCTTACGAGGGCAAGGTACGTCGCCATGGCAGCGATGAAGTGATTTCTGAGTTTGAACTCAAGACCGACGTGCTGCTGGATGAAGTACGCGCCGGTGGCCGTATTCCGCTGATCATCGGTCGTGGTCTGACCGACAAGGCCCGTGAAGTGCTGGGTCTGGGCGCTTCTGCCGAGTTCGTTCGTCCTCAGGATGTGGCCGACACTGGCAAGGGTTACACCCTGGCCCAGAAGATGGTTGGTAAAGCCTGCGGCGTGGCCGGTGTTCGCCCTGGTCAATACTGTGAGCCTAAGATGACTTCTGTAGGTTCTCAGGACACCACAGGTCCTATGACCCGTGATGAGCTGAAAGATCTCGCCTGTCTTGGCTTCAGCGCCGACCTGACCATGCAGTCATTCTGTCACACCGCCGCTTATCCAAAGCCAGTGGACGTGAACACTCACCACACTCTGCCTGACTTCATCATGAACCGCGGTGGTATTTCACTGCGTCCAGGTGACGGTGTTATCCACTCATGGCTCAACCGCATGCTGCTGCCCGATACGGTAGGTACCGGCGGTGACTCGCACACCCGTTTCCCAATCGGTATCTCCTTCCCGGCCGGTTCCGGTCTGGTAGCCTTTGCTGCTGCCACCGGCGTAATGCCACTGGATATGCCTGAGTCGGTACTGGTTCGCTTCAAGGGCCAGATGCAGCCTGGTATCACCCTGCGTGACCTGGTGCATGCCATCCCGCACAAGGCCATCGAGCTGGGCCTCTTGACCGTTGAGAAGAAAGGCAAGAAGAACATCTTCTCTGGCCGCATCCTCGAAATCGAAGGTCTGGAACACCTGAAAGTTGAACAGGCGTTCGAGCTGTCTGATGCCTCTGCCGAGCGCTCTGCCGCCGGTTGTACCATCAAGCTGGATAAAGATCCAATCATCGAGTATCTGAACTCCAACATCGTCATGCTCAAGTGGATGATCGCTGAAGGCTACGGTGACCGCCGTACCATCGAGCGCCGCATCAAGGGCATGGAAGAGTGGCTGAAGAACCCAGAGCTGATGGAAGCCGATAAAGATGCCGAGTACGCTGCGGTTATCGAAATCGACCTGAACAACATCAAAGAGCCAATCCTGTGTGCCCCTAACGATCCGGACGATGCCGTGCTGCTGTCTGCCGTTGCCAACACCAAGATTGACGAAGTGTTCGTGGGTTCCTGTATGACCAACATCGGTCACTTCCGTGCTACCGGTAAGGTACTGGACAAGTTCGCCAAGAGCCTGCCAACCCGTCTGTGGATTGCTCCGCCAACCAAGATGGACAAGGACCAGCTGACCGAAGAAGGTTACTACGGTATCTTCGGCCGCGTCGGTGCCCGTATCGAAATCCCAGGCTGTTCTCTGTGTATGGGTAACCAGGCTCGCGTAGCCGATGGCGCCACTGTGGTGTCCACCTCTACCCGTAACTTCCCGAACCGTCTGGGTACCGGTGCCAACGTGTACCTGGCCTCAGCCGAACTGGCCGCCGTAGCCGCTCTGCTGGGCCGTCTGCCATCGCCAGAGGAATATCAGGTTTACGCCAAGGAAATCGACGCCACTGCCGCCGATACCTACCGTTACCTGAACTTCGACCAGATTGACTCCTACACCAAGAAAGCCGGTGCAGTGATTTTCCAATCTGCGGTCTAAGTACTGTCGCATCGTGAGTTGAAAAGCCGGCGCAAGCCGGCTTTTTTGTGTGTTTTTCAAGCTCTTAATGTTATCTTGGTTACAAGCTTGGGACGGTGCGGCTGTCCTGTTTTTCTTTTAGGAAGTCGTTATGTCAAAGTGGGACAGAGTCATTACTTGTATCGCAGATGCGCTTGAGTTTGCCTCCGCTCAAGACCGGAAGTGCTGGTTTCGTGGGCATGCAAATAAAAGTTGGGATTTAGTACCGTCGGTCTTTCGCGAAACGCATCCAGGTAGTAACGAATACTTTGATGAAGCAAAGCTGCTGAAAGAATTTATACGAAGGCATCCGGAAGCAAAAGAAAGGCACAGCGACACCTTTGAATTACTAACCTATGCGCAGCATTATGGGCTGCCAACACGCCTGCTCGATTGGACAGAAAACCTACTTGTTGCGCTGTATTTTGCATGTTCGACAGAGCCTGCTTGTGAAGCAAAAATTTTCTCAATTCCTAATAAAATTAATGAGCTTGAACAATTTAATCAGATACATCAAAAATTTATTCGTAATTTGTTTGAAGAGTTAATTCATAACTCAAATCCATTTGGCTTTAATCGAGCAATACTCAATGCTTGCAACAAGTTGTCAGAAGATGAGTTAGATTATTGTGAGCGGACACTGTATTTTTCTGACCATAAAATAGGTGTTGCGATTGGAAAAGCAAAACTTTCTCCAGATTTGTTCGCAGGAACAATAGGAAGCCTTAACTTGCAGGTCGACCCTGTGCGAAAGCTGGTTTATCCAGGCTTTCTTTTTACCCCGCCAAAAATCAACAGTCGACTGATAGCTCAGCACGGTGTCTTCACTTGTCATTTTGGGAAGTGCTACCACGGTGGGCAAAGCTTTCTAAATCTTAACGGCTTTCAATCTTACGTACAGGAAGCAGTTATTCCTTCAGGCTGCAAAGCAAATATTCTGAGGGAGCTTGAATTTTGTGGAGTGACGCAGGCGTCGCTATTTCCGGAGCTAGAATATCAAACCGCTGATATTAAATCTTACTGCGTTTTTTAACGAGTAGAGATAGATAAAGGGGTCGGAGTTAATTAAACCCAATCATCGGCGACCTGACAGACTAAAGAAGAAAAGTCAGGACAGGCATAACACTTCACCTGCAGATTGCACTGGTCTTTCCCCACCTTCGGTGCCGCTAAGGTTGTTGGAATTGGGCGCGTAGCCGAGACAGGGAAGTCGAGGCAGAGACCGTCGAGAAGGGGCGAATGTCGCAAAGCCGAAAAGTTTACGGCAGAAAGTTGTTCCCAACACTTTCTGCATTCTCTCCATCCGTGCAGATCAGCGCGAGGCAAGGATAGCCGAGCTGGGATGAATTTATAGGGATGTAAATTCGTGAGTCGGTCTCGGTGACCGTTTTCAGCCCATAAGGCCAAAGTGCCTAGCTTCGTCTGGGGCGGCAGGGACTCTTATTTATAAATCGGCAAAAGGGGATTGCTGTAGATCCCCTCTTGGTCGGGTGTGGGTTGAAGACCCACGACCTTCTGTCGCTTGCAAAGCGACCGTCCTCACTCATTGATGTCACAGCTCAGGCCGCTGCTCGCGGCCTCTTAGATTAGCCCCGTGGCTTGCCTGAGTCCTTCCCCTTTGGCGTCCCTGATCTGGCGGCGCCCGTCCCACGCTGTGGGTTTGCTGGTTTTTTCCGTTGCGCCGCTGCCCAAGGGCCTTTGGCTTCAGTGCCGCCTTCGCTTGCCCCTGGTTTTTCTGGGCGAGCTTTTGGTTGAGAGACGGGCTGAGAGTTGCGTTGATAGCTGAGCTGAGAGTTGCGTTGAGAGCTGAGCTCAGAGCTGGGTTGGGCTTTGCGCTGAGAGTTGGACTGAGACTTGGGCTGAGAGCTGCGTTGAGAGCTGGGCTTATAGTCGAGAATAGACACAGGGATAGGCTTTTTAGGCTCAAACCCTTCTATCACTCGCCGCTCAATCACATGCCCGAGGCGGCTTTCAATCATACACAGATTCTTGAAATCATCTTTTGACAGCAAAGACACAGCTTCCCCTGTCATGCCCGCGCGGCCGGTACGACCGATCCGGTGAATATATTCATCCGGCGGGAATGGCAGATCGTAGTTCACCACCCGTTCAAGCTTATCGACATCAATCCCCCGTGCGGCCACGCCGGTGGCGACCAGATACTGCAAGCTGCCGTCTTTAAATTCACTCAGCACCTGCTCGCGCGACGCCTGACTGCGGCCACTGTGAAACGCTTCGGCGCGAATGCCACGCTTTTCAAGCTGGCTGACCAACTTGGCTGCACCATGTTTGGTTTCAATAAAAATCAGCGCCTGCTGCCACTGTTCAGTTTGGATAAGATGGCTCAGCAGTGCCGACTTGGCGTCCTTGTCGACCGTCACCAACCACTGGGAAATCTCTTTTTTGCTGGGCTTGGCGATGGCAATTTCAACTGGATCCGGCACCGCAGTTTTGGCCAGTTCGCGGATCCGCGGGGACAAAGTCGCCGAAAACAGCAGATTCTGGCGGTTCGTGGGCATGCGGCCGATAAGGTCGTTAATGACCTCAATAAAGCCCATATCCAGCATGCGGTCGGCTTCATCCAGCACCAGCACCTGGATTTCGTCAAAATGCACAGCGCGTTGATGGTACATGTCTTTGAGTCGACCCGGCGTCGCCACCAGAATATCCACCCCCGCAATCAGCGCCTGCTTTTGGGCCTCCATATCCACGCCGCCATACATGGCCAACACGGTCAGCGGCAAATTCGCTGCGTAGGCGCCGAGATTGTCAGCCACCTGCACCACCAACTCCCGGGTGGGCGCCATAATCACCGCCCGTACCCGTTTTTTCCGTTCTGTCTTGCCCTTGCTTAAGCGCTCAATCAGCGGCAGTCCAAACGCCGCCGTTTTGCCCGTGCCTGTTTGAGCTGCGGCCAGCAGATTGTGGCCACTTAAAGCGACCGGGATAGCCTTTTGCTGGATCTCGGTAGGCTGTTGATAGTTAAGCGACTCTAGTGCCGAAGTAATGGCGGGAGCTAACCCCAGACGAGCAAATGACATAGAAAATCCAACTCAGTGTAGTGGGCGGTAGCCTCAGGATGGGCGCGCATTCTATCGCTATTCATCCGGTATTCAAAGCCAGCGGCGCTTGATGGGGGCTGCAGACATTGGATCAAGTCAAGCACAGAAAGCCAGGGCAGAGAAGTGTCAGCACATCTATGGGCGCATTCTACAGCTGTAAGCCGTTTTTAGTTCTCGGATATCCACCCGATGTGTGGGCAAAGTACTCAGGCCAATCAATCCTACTCCACCAGAACCTGTCCCATCAGCTCTCATCCCATCAGCTCTCATCCCATCGGATCCAATCCCGTCAGATCCCATCTCATAGGATCACTGTGCCTCACCGTGTACCCAATCCAGCACTGGGTTCAGCCACTCGGGGAGAGGCTGGTAAAAGGCGCCGTGCAGTTTGCCGGTGTCGATTTTAAGTTCCTTAAAGCTTGCCGGTTTTTCAGGATAGTCCATAAAGTGGCGGCAGCTTGCGCCCAGCGCATCGCTTGCTTCATAAATCGAAAATACCTTGCCGGATAATCTCAGGCTGGGTGGCACTGAGCCTTCGGGGCAGGATGCCAACAGCACGTAGCGCAGTTCAGGGCGATGCAGGTAGCTGGATACCCGGGTGGTAATGCCGCCGCCTTTTGAAAAACCGACCACCACTATGTTGCGCTCGGGCACGCCTGCTTCAATCAATTGCTCAATTTGGGCCACTATGTTGCCGGCGTAGGCGTAACTGTTGGTATTGGCCGGTCGCTGGGCTGAAATCACCACCGCGCCACGGGAAGCCAGCGCATCCAGTACTGCCGGGTAATCATATAAGCCAAACCTTGGGTCGGTTGGCCTGGGGCCGCTGTTTTCAATAATGCGGCCGTGTAAATAAAAGAGATAGGTTGCCGACGGGCTTGGCTTGTCAGGCGGAGTAGTCACCACAGTGCCTGCAAGCGTCTGCTCTGCAGTTGCCTGTGTGGATAAATTGCTAGCCTGCCCAGCGGTTGACTGCATGATTAAACTGCTCGCCAGCATCAATGTCGCCAATCCTGCTTTCATCACAAGCCCTTAAGTTTGTTTACCCAGTCAGCTACGGTCACACAATTTCGCCGTTTTGTGAACAGATATCAGGTAGCTGCGTGGTTAGGTCAGAGCCATGCTGCCAAGGCCGACCTGTGAGCCTAAAGGTTGATATTGCCTGGGCTCATCTGCCAGTTCATTGGTTATACCTCAGTCACAGCCTGCGCGGATGCGGCTTTTGGCGCATGTTGAATTTGGCTCATGTTGCAGTCGCGGATTATTCAATTTTCTTCATCTTTGCTTATGGGTATAAAGCACTCCAAAGCGGATGTTTAGCCGTTTAGACGTCTAAATATTCAGTGGGGTGGCGTTAATGTGGCGCTGTGGCGGCCTTGCTTCAGGTTAATCGGCGGCAGCGCGGCGTTTAGGTCTGTTTGGGCCAATTGCCGCAAAAGCCAAAGTGGCACACAAGCCAAAAGCCTCGTAACTAACCAGCGACATAAATAGAAAGCCACACAAGCAAAGAGCCACAGGGATCCAGCTAAACCCACAGCAAGCCATCGAGAGTGGCGGGCAGGGCAGCAGCGATAACGGCAGCAGTGATAACGGAGAGCGCAGCAGTATGAGTAACGAATTTTCTTTTTCAATCAAAAGCATCTGTTTTGATGAGCATTACGTCCCATCCGACAGCACCCGCATCACCACCAATTTTGCCAATCTCGCCCGGGGCGAGCGTCGCCAGCAAAACCTGCGCAATACCCTGACCATGATTAACGACAGGTTCAACTCGCTGGCCCATTGGGACAACCCCGACGCCAATCGTTATTCGGTTGAGCTGGAAATTGTGTCGGTGGATATCCAAATTGAAGGGCAGGCCAATGCGTTTCCGTCGATTGAAGTGCTGAAAACCAACATCATCGACCACAAAACCAATGAGCGAATTGAAGGGCTGGTGGGCAATAACTTTTCGTCTTACGTGCGGGATTACGATTTCAGCGTGTTGCTGCTGGAGCACAATAAAAACAGGCAAGGGTTCAGCATTCCGGAAAACTTTGGCGAGCTGCACGGACGGCTGTTCCAGCATTTTGTGAAATCCGACGCCTACCAGCGCCAGTTTAAAAAGCGGCCGGTGATTTGCCTCAGTGTGTCCGATAGCAAGGTGTACCAGCGCAGCACCAATCAGCATCCGGTGCTGGGCTTTGAATACCTGCCCAATGAGTCGTCACTGACAGAGCAGTATTTCAACAAGATGGGCCTGAATGTGCGCTACTTTATGCCCGCAGGCTGTGTTGCACCACTGGCGTTTTACTTCTTTGGTGACCTTCTCAACGACTACAGCAACCTTGAGCTGATTGGCACCATCAGCACCATGGAAACCTTCCAGAAAATCTACCGTCCTGAAATTTACAACGCCCATGCCGCCGCCGGGCAGCGTTATCAGGCCGATTTAAAGAGCCAGCAGCACTCACTCACCAAAATCGTCTACGACCGAGAAGAGCGCAGCAAGCTGGCGATTCAGCAGGGCAAGTTTGCCGAAGAGCATTTTATCAAGCCTCACAAGGCGTTCCTCGAGCAGTGGTCCGCCAATTTTTCTCAGTCAGCCTAAGCTCGGAGCAAATCATGAAAAAACTCTTACCCACTTCGAGTGCTGGCAGTTTACCCAAGCCGCTGTGGCTTGCTGAGCCCGAGACCCTCTGGTCGCCCTGGAAGCTTGAAGGCGATGCCCTGCACGACGGCAAATGCGATGCGCTGCGTATCGCCCTGCAGGAGCAGCAACTGGCCGGGATTGATATTGTCAGCGATGGCGAGCAAACCCGGCAGCACTTTGTCACCACTTTTATTGAGCATTTAAACGGGGTCGATTTCGAGAAGCGCGAGACGGTGCGCATTCGCGATCGCTACGATGCCAGTGTGCCGACCGTGGTGGGGCCTGTGTCGCGCACCAAACCCGTGTTTGTGGAAGACGCCAAATTCCTGCGTCAGCAAACCACTAAACCCATTAAATGGGCGCTGCCGGGGCCCATGACCATGATAGACACCCTCTATGATGCACATTACAAAAACCGCGAGGCGCTGGCGTTTGAATTTGCCAAAATCCTCAACGAAGAGGCTAAAGAGCTTGAGGCCGCCGGGGTCGACATCATTCAGTTTGATGAGCCCGCCTTCAACGTGTTTTTTGATGAGGTGAACCAGTGGGGCATAGCGGCGCTGGAGCGTGCCATCGAAGGCCTTAAATGCGAAACCGCGGTGCACATTTGCTATGGCTACGGCATTAAGGCCAACACCGACTGGAAGAAAACCTTAGGCTCAGAGTGGCGCCAGTACGAAGAAATCTTCCCCAAGCTGCAGCAGTCATCCATCGATATTATTTCGCTTGAGTGCCACAACTCCCGGGTGCCGCTGGAGCTTCTGGAGCTGGTGCGCGGCAAAAAGGTGATGGTGGGCGCCATCGATGTGGCAAACCATGCCATTGAAACCCCTGAAGAAGTAGCGGCAACCTTGCGGAAGGCGCTGCAATTTGTCGATGCCGACAAACTCTACCCCTGCACCAACTGCGGCATGGCGCCGCTGCCTCGCCAGGTGGCGCGCGGCAAACTGGCGGCACTCGCGGCCGGGGCCCAGCTTGTTCGTGAAGAGCTTGTTCGAGAAGAGCTGGCTCGTTAAAAACCGGAGCGCGACGAGCTGGCTCGTTAAAAACTGGAGCGTGAGCAGCTTGCTCGTCAAAGCTGGTGCTTCAAAAGCTGCAAGCCAAAGCGATTTAACAAGCTCTGTAATCAATCCCATCGCCGGTGACGCAGCCATGCTGCGCCCGGCTTTTCCTTTCGCAAGCCTTAACTTGTATAGACAACTGATAATAAGAAACCCGATTCAATGGAACTTATCGATTTTGCCGCCGCCAATCTCTCATTCATCCTGACTCTGGTCGCCACTGGCGTGCTGGCGGGGCTGCTGGCCGGTTTGCTGGGTGTCGGCGGCGGCATAGTGATAGTGCCGGTGCTGTTTTTTCTGCTGCAGCGCCAGGGCGTGTCGGCGCCTTCGGCCATGCTGGTGGCAACGGCTACCTCCCTTGCGACCATGATCCCGACCTCAATAAGCTCCATCCGCGCCCATAATCTCAAAGGCAATGTTGATACGCTGCTGCTTAAGCGTTGGGCGCCCTTTATCGTGGCCGGTGTGCTTGGCGGCAGCTTGCTGGTTACCGAGCTTGATGGCCGCTGGCTGACTCTGCTTTTTGCCATCATCGCCATGTTGGCAGCCCTTAATATGCTGTTTCGTACCGGCAAGGCGGCGATGTTCGCCAAGCTGCCGGGCAGGGCGATGCAGCGGCTGATGGGCGGTGGTATCGGCTTTTTCAGTGCCATGGTTGGCATTGGCGGCGGCACAATTTCAGTGCCACTGCTGACACTCTGCAGTTACCCAGCCCACCGGGCGGTGGGCACAGCCGCCGCCATCGGGCTTTTGATAGCACTGCCCGGAGCCCTGACCATGCTCCTGTTTGGCACTACGCCAACCGATGCGCCGATTGGCACCCTGGGGCTGGTCAACTTGCCGGGCTTTTTGTGCATTGTGCCCTTAACCGTGTTGTTTGCGCCCATAGGTGCAGCATTGGGGGCACGGCTCGATGGCGCCAAACTGAAAAAGGTGTTTGCGCTGGTGCTGCTTATTACCGGTGGACGCATGCTGTGGCAGCTGCTGCCCGCACTCTGATTGCCTACAGTTCTGATTGCTTACGGTTCTGATGCGCGCGCGGGTTCATTGCCCTTAATCGTAGTCCTTCATTTTCGCCCTTTAAGAGAGAGAAAAAGCCAGCAATATGCTGGCCTTTTCTTTACTTGCTGTTTGCTTGCTTTTGGCTCTGCTTACTTTTGCTTTACGGGCAACCGCAATTGCCCCTTGCGGGGCGGCAATTACTTGCCAGCGCGGGACTCGTAGTAACTTGTCAGTACAGGTTCGGCGGCGATGCGCGCAGCGTAAGCGGCGAGTGATGGCGCAATCCGCGACACGCAGTCGGCCGGAATGTGGTCCAGCATGCCGGAGCTTAACCAGCGCAGCAGCATAAACACTTTCAGATCGCCGATGGTCAGCTTGCCGTTGGCAAAATAGTTGCCCTGGGCGGCGAGCTTGGCTGCCATCCAGCCCAGATACTGGGTCAGCGGGCCGGCAATAAAGGCCTCGCGGGCACTCTTTAAGGCATCGCCCTGCAGGCCGAAGCTTGCAACCAGTTTGTTGGTGAGGTCTTCGCTGCCATCGATAATTTCATCACACAGCAGCGCCTGAAACGCATCCTGCGGATACAAATCGGCGGCTTTTCCGAAGTATCTGAGCAGGGCGCACGACTGGGTGTACTGCACTCCGTCTATGTTGACCGTAGGCACCTGATTCAGCGGCGTGGTTTTACGCACTTCGGCAAATTCACCGTAGCCGAAACGGAAATCCTCAAACGGGATCCCAGCGGCGTGCAGCACTATGCGGATTGGCTCGCCGCGGCCGCCATCGACATCAAAATAACTGACTTTAATCTTGCTCATCTTACTCTCCTGAGATTGCGAACCCGCAGTTTGTTGCGACGCAGGTGGCCATTGAACTTGGGGGCTTGCCGGGCGCATTCAACCCCGGCAAAAACCAATGCTGAAAATCGGCACAGAAAACCAGTCGTGAAAAATAATAGCGAACACAATAGCGAACATAGTAGCGACAACGCCAGCCGACAATGTAACGAAAAGCTCGGTCAAAAGGAAAGCCGCCGCTTAAACAACAAAGCCGGCGTCTGCCGGCTTGGTTATTGTAGAAGGTGCCAATCACGAATGGCGGGTATGCAGCACTTCGAGCAACTGATCTTCAAGTTGGAAGCGGGTTTCCATGGCGTCGCCGAGATTGGAGAGGTCATTGTCGAGCTGCATCAGCACGGTTTCATCATCCACGCCTGTGTACTTGTCGTTGAAGTCCAGTGCGGCATCAGTGGTGTTGTGGATGCGCGGCAGCAGTTGCTTGGCGATGGCCTGGCTGTCTTTGCCGTTGGTTTCGCAGGCGCTTACCACCCGGTTGTAAATCTCGAAGTGGCCTTCAGAGACGTAATCGACCAGCAGGTCGCAAAAGGCTTTGATGTGATCGAACGAGGGCAGGCTGTCGCGGCCATCATAGGGGGGGAGGCCGGCAATCTGGCAGTAGTGCACCAGCAGATTACGGCGGTTTTCCAGCCATTGATCGATTAGCTTGTTGGCACCGCCCCAACGTTGTTCGGCCCGTTCCAGCTGACTGAGCATGGTTTGCCCCTTTTGTGCAATTTTCGTTCTTTTACTGTAGGAGAGAAGTTGGTCGGGGATCAACTGATTTTTGACGCTTTCAGCATTCCGTATGCTATGGACAAACCAGTTGTTTTGTATACAAAAACCACAGGAAATAAAAAGCCCGGCACAGAAGTCTGTTGCCGGGCGAGTGAGAATATATGCGGGCTCGATGTGACGAGCTTCTTGATTGTTCTTGCTAGCGCAGACTTTTTATACCAAAGGGGATCCCCCCACGCAACTTTTTTCTGTCTCAAGATTCACAAAGGCGTCATTTTCCCGTCATCCGTTGATCTTGATCAGAAGATAAGCATATTGGCCGCATCCCGGCGTTCGGGGAGTGGGAGAAGCTCACATAAATGCACTCTGAACGGTTACTTTATTCCCGTAAATGCTAAACTACCGCGCAGCTTTCCATAAGAACAGGAATCACGCCAAATGGCAGAATTGAAAAACGATCGTTACCTGCGCGCCCTGCTTAAACAACCCGTGGATGTCACTCCCGTGTGGATGATGCGTCAGGCGGGCCGTTATCTTCCTGAATACCGTGCTACCCGTGCCCAGGCCGGTGATTTTATGTCACTGTGCAAAAATGCCGAGTTGGCCTGCGAAGTGACCTTGCAGCCGCTGCGCCGTTACGAGCTCGACGCGGCTATCCTGTTCTCCGACATTCTGACCATTCCCGATGCCATGGGTCTGGGTCTGTACTTTGAAACCGGCGAAGGCCCACGTTTTGAGCGTAAGGCCGACACCCTCGAAGCCATCAAGGCGCTGCCAATCCCAGATCCGGAAGATGAGCTTGGCTACGTGATGCGTGCCGTGAGCACTATCCGCCGCGAACTCAAAGGCGAAGTACCGCTGATTGGTTTCTCCGGCTCGCCCTGGACCCTGGCCACTTACATGGTGGAAGGCGGCTCCAGCAAGGCGTTCGAAAAAATCAAACGTATGATGTACTCCGAGCCGATGGCGCTGCACCTGCTGCTGGACAAGCTGGCCGACTCGGTCATCCTGTACCTGAACGCACAAATCGCCAACGGTGCCCAGTCAGTGATGATTTTCGACTCCTGGGGCGGCGCGCTGTCGCACACTGCTTACCGCGAGTTCTCACTGCGCTACATGCAGAAGATTGTTGATGGCCTGACCCGCCACAACGAAGGCCGTCAGGTACCTGTGACCCTGTTCACCAAGGGCGGCGGTCTGTGGCTCGAATCCATGGCCGAAACCGGCTGTGATGCGCTGGGTCTGGACTGGACTGTCGACATCGCCGATGCCCGTCGCCGCGTAGGCCACAAGGTAGCACTGCAGGGCAACATGGACCCTTCCATGCTGTACGCGCCAATTCCACGCATCGAAGAAGAAGTTGAGCAAATTCTGGCTGGCTTCGGTGAAGGTACCGGTCACGTGTTTAACCTCGGCCACGGTATCCATCAGCATGTGGATCCTGAGCATGCCGGCGCCTTTATCAAGGCGGTACACGAGAAGTCACGCAAGTATCACAAGTAAGCCGCTGACTTAGCGTTAAGGCCCGCATTCGCGGGCCTTTTTGTTTTCTGCGGGTGCCGATACCGGCTATCAGACCGGCAGCTCAATCCTGAACTCGCAGCCCGCCCTCGGGCGACTGATGGGCATCAGCTTCATGCCCAGCAGGCCAGTGAGTTGCCGCACAATCGATAACCCCACCCCCAGCTGCGGCAGCTCTCCATCGGCGGGCGTTTGCCAGGCGGCCTGTTGCTCTGCGCCCATCCCGGGGCCTGTGTCGCGCACACTCAGGGTGATTTGCTCACCCGATTGTATGCTGATGCTGATCTCGCCCCCTCGTGGGGTGTATCTCAGTGCGTTATCCAAAAGATTCGACAGTACCCGCCCCAGCAGCTGCGGATCTGTGTGCAGTTGCAGTTCACCGGGTTTCGCAATATTGAGCCTGATCTGCTTTTGCCGTGCCTTGGGAGCAAAGCACTGCTCTAGTTCATCCAGAATGGGTTTGAGGGGCGTTAAACGTGAATTTACCCGGATCTGGCCATTTTCCAGCGCGGCGAGTTCCAAAAGCTCACCAAGCTGCGACTTAAGCTTTTCCCCCGAGCGCATTCCGGCTTCGAGCCAGCCGATATCGCGCTGCTTTTCTGCCGTGATGAGATAGGTTTCAAGATACCCCAGCAGCGAGGTGAGCGGGGTTTTAAGGTCGTGGGATAAATGCAGTAAAAACTGCTGCCGCGCCGCCTGCTGGGAGGCAAGCTTTTGATGCTGCGCCGATAAGGTGCCAAGCAGGGCATTGATGTTGGTGGCAAGGCTGTCTATTTCGGCGCCGCCGCCATAGTGGCCGGGCAGCGTGGCCTGCCCTTGTCCTGCCTGACGCAGCTGGTCAAGATCCCGGCTTAAGCGCTTAAGCGGCGCGCTAAGCACCTTGGCCAGCAGTAAAAACAGCGCCATCACAAAGCCGATGGCAAGCAGCATGCCGGCGCCAAGGCCGCGGCTTTGAATGTCGTTTGTCAGCAGCGCGTGCCAGCTGTCGTAAATCTCGCCGCCGATGATGACATACAGGTAACCGGTGAGCTGGCCGCCGGGGTCTTTAAGCTCGCTCACTGAGAAGATTTTCTGCAGCTTTTCGGAGCGGGGATCTGTGCCTGTGATGGGCAGCGCATCGCCCCGCAAAAAACGCTGAATTGGCGATAAATCGACCTGCGGCGTAACAACCTTGCCTGGCGCGGCATCAAATGCCAGCACCTGTCCGGATTGGCTTAAGGTATAAATCTCAAAGCTTGGCCCCAGCAGCATAAAGTCGTGAAAGGCTTCTTTAAGGGCGCTGTCGGAGGTGACCCCGCGCGACAGCATGGGGTTGATATGGGCCATGTGGGCCGACAATTCCCGGTGCAAAGACTGCTGCACCTTATCGCGCCCAAGCCGATGGCTTTGCTCCAAAAATACGCCGAGGGCGAGCATCAGTGCCAGCATCAGCACCGTTGAGGCAAGCATGATCCGGGCAAACAGGCTTTTCATCAGTGCAGTGCCGCCAGTGCGTTTGGCGGGGCAAACTTATAACCCACGCCCCACACGGTTTGCACCAGCTCGCGGGAGCCGGGGATTTGCGCCAGCTTACCGCGCAGGCGATTGATATGGCTGTTAACCGTGTGCTCGAAGCCATCGAAACGATAGCCCCACACGGCATCGAGCAATTGGGTGCGGCTGAACACCTGCTGCGGATGGCGGGCTAAAAAGGCAAGCAGATCAAACTCTTTGGCGGTGAGCGGCAGCGGACTGTCGAAGGCGACCACTTCGCGGGAATCGACATCGATGCGAAGCCCTTCAAACTCAATCAGTTGCCGTGAAGGCACGGCGCTGATGCGACGTCTCAGCAGCGCCTTGGTGCGGGCTCTGAGCTCAAGTACGCTGAAGGGCTTGGTCATGTAATCGTCGGCGCCGCTTTCGAGCCCAAGCACAGTATCGGCCTCGCCATCGCGGGCGGTGAGCAGCATCACCGGCATATCGAGGCCGGCGTTTCTGAGCTCATGGCACAACAACAGGCCATCGCCATCGGGCAGCATGCGGTCGAGCAGCAATAAATCGATGCGCTTGGCCTGCAGCAGTGCCTTGGCCTGGTGCAAGTTGCTGGCGTGGAACACCCGAAAGTTAAGTGCAGTCAGGTTTACCATAATCATTTGCGCCAAATCCTGCTCGTCTTCCACAAGCAGGATCTGCGCGCCTCCTTCCATCGCAAGGCTATCTTTCGTGTGGCTTCCATTAATCTGATAAGGCATCACCCGGGCTCCGGCACTGACAGGTATCAAGATGACCTGCGGCCGGCGCCTTTTCTTTCAGCCTTTATTCGGTACGCCTGACCGTGACCTTAAGCACCGGGTTATCGAACCTGTGCGAGGCGTTAAGCACTGAGCCGGTTAAGCCATCGTCCTGACTGATAACGCCCGGATGCACATGAACCCGGTTTACATCGTCCCGCGCGGCGTTAAAACCTTCGCCGCCATCGGCGGGGCCGGGGATGCTGCCCTTGGCTTCGGAGTTGGCTTCGGTGCCGGCATCGTAGGCCATGAGGGTAAGGGTTTTGGCGCTGCCTTTTTCCATGCTGTCGATGTCCATGGCGTTAATGCCGCTGAAGCCATCGTTGGTGTTCACTAACATGGTCAGCAGTGACAGAGCGTCTACTTTATCTTCCTCAAGAGTGAGCATGAGGGTTTCGCTCATGCCGGGCGGCAACATGCCTGCGCCGCGCACCACAGCATTCACACCACTTAGGCTATCAAAGCCGCTGCTGTTGCCAGCTTCGGCCACTTGCTCGAGGGCTACACTGGCACTTTCACCGATTTGCCACAGCTTGACGTTATCGTCGTGGCTGATTAGCGCCAGCGGTGACATCGGCTGATTGGCGGTAAGGTTGGTGACTGTGACTTCAAAGCTTTGCATCGCAACCTGAGGTGGTGGAGGCGGCTCGATGGGAGCCATATTGTCACTGTCGGAGCAGGCCCCAAGCCCCAACAGGGCAAGGGCGAGCAGGCTGGTTTTCATGGGAAGCGTATTCATCTTGAGCCTCCTTATTTCACTGTCACAACCACGCGGGCCACGGGGTTGAGCCAGCGATGGATACGACTGTCGAGATCCGAGGTGCCGCCATTGGGATCGGTATCACCGAGTACTCCGGGGTGAATGTGCACCTTATCGTTACCTGAGCCATCGGCCACGCCGGTGCCATTGCCATTGCTGCCGCCATTGCCGCCGGGCGCTGCCGGAATGCCGGGCTGACCGGGCGCGCCTGCGCCGTTAATGATTTCATCGTTGGCTTCGGTGCCCGCATCGTAGGCGTTGAGATACAGGGTGTAAGTGCCCGCTTCGGTGGGAATAGGCCAGGCATCAAGGCCGATAAAGGCATCGTTGGTGGGCAGCACCATGGCGACAAGGCTTAAGTGGGTCTGGCTGCCGCTATTCATCAACACGCCGGAAACGCTGCTGCCTGCGGCCATGAGGCCAGCTGCTGGGTTTTGTACTGTGGCGCCACCTGCGCCTTCGACCTGGGTCACCAGCTCATCGATAGCACCGCCTTCGGCCATTTTTTGCAGGGCGGCCGTGGCCATTTCACCGCTTTGAAACAGGTGCACATCTGCGCCGTGGGCGGCGATCAGCACTGGGGTAAAGTGGTTGCCGTGGGTGAGGTTGGTGATGCTGATATCCAGTTCGGCGCTGTGGCCGATAAGCGGCAAGGCAGCGGTAAGCAGGGCGCCTGCGGGCAGTAATTTGTGAGCCATGGTGTTTCTCCTTGTTGGGTTTGATGGAGAAAGCATCCGCTCGGAACTTCACTTAAATATCCCGCAAATATCACAATTTCATCACGGATGGCGGAGTAATCCGCCAAATAATGCGTTTTATAAAGGCAGGTTGGCGTTTGGACCAGCATGCTGTACAAGTTTTTGCATGGGAAGCGCAAAGACAGGTTTCAGCGCAGCCATAAATAGGGTATTTTCGGCGCGTTAATGCAGTACCGGCGCACAGGCGTCGGAATTAAACGGCCATGGTTCAAGATGCACATAGGCAAAAAATTTCTGGTTTTTATCGTTGGCTTTTGTTTGCCGGCGATGTTGCTCGTCTATTGGGGCATGGGGCTGTGGTTTGAGCAAAAAGCCGCAGTGATGCGCGAGCAAACCATCTCCCAGGAGTTGGTGAGTATTGGTGAGCAGTACGATCGCACTGTCAAACGGCAGCTGCTGCTCAGCCACATCTACGCCAGCCCGCTGAATCTGCTTGATGAGCAGTCCCGCGATGCCATGGACTCCGCCTGGCATGAGCGCACCCACGCCATGGGGCTGCATTTCTTCCGCTATTTGAACGGCACCCTGTATGCGCTTGGTGAAAACGCCGACAGCGAGCTGCCGCCCGACCTGGTGCATGCGCTGGTGTCCGGTCCCGATGAAGCAACCGGCGCCGCCTTGCTGGACGGCGTGCCGCACCTGCTGACGTCAATCCGCATCGGCGATGCCCGGGTGCTGGTGTCACGCACCTTTGCCGAGGGCGAGCTTGAGCGGCTTGGTCAGTCCGGCGTGGTCGACCATATCCGCCTGGTGCAGCTGCGCCATGATAGGGCTGCCGATGGCGATGCCTATCTGGTGCCAGTGCCTTCGCTTGATGGCTCAAGATTGGCGCTGCAGGTGACCTTTGTCTCTGCCGGTGCCTGGAACCTGACCGCATCGCCGGATTTGGTGGTGATGGCGGTGCTGCTGCTTGGGCTCTTGGTATTGGCGCTGGGGTATTTGTGGATAAGCCGCAGCCTGGTTGCGCCGCTTCGTACCCTGATGACCCAACTTGGCCACATCGACCCCAATGCCAGTGAATATCATCCACTCAATGCCGATGGCTGCCCGGAAGTGCTGCAGTTTTCTCAGGTCAGCAATCAACTGCTGGCGGAGATTTTTGCCCAGAAGGAGCGCGCCCGCGCCATCCTTGAAGGCATTGCCGATGCGGTGCTGCTGACTGATATCGAAGGGCGGGTGCTGTATTTCAATCCGCCGGCCGCCCGTTTGCTTGGCGGCGAAATCCTGCGCCATGGCCAGCAGATTGAGCGGCTGCTTGGCTGGGACACAAACAGCATTACCGATTTTCTGCTAAGCAGTGGTAAGCCCCGCAAAAACCACTGTTTCCGTTATCAAAACCACCTGCTGCAAAGCACCTTGAGCCGGATTGAAGATCATCAAGGCCAGCAGCAGGGCGCGCTGGTGGCGCTGCGTAACATCACCGCCGAAGAGCGCCTTAAGGCAGAGCTCAGGCGTCAGGCCGAAGAAGACCCCATTACCGGTTTGCCAAACCGCGCCACCTTTGAGGCGCGGCTCGATAAGGTTTCGGTTAAAGACAGCTCGGCGGCCGTGTGTTATCTCGACCTGGAGCAATTCAAAATCATCAACGACAGCTGCGGCCATCTCGAAGGCGACCGTATGCTGCAAATGGTTGCCCACTGCTTGCAGGGCGGTATTCAAAGCCATGACATGCTGGCACGGCTCGGCGGCGACGAATTTGGCATTTTGCTGCTCGGGCGCAGCGCCCATGAGGTGGCCCGGCTGATGAAAGAGCTGCAGCGGCAATTGTCACTGCAGGTGCTTGAATATCAGGGGCAGTGTTATCGGGTTGGCGTGAGTATTGGGGTGGCCTTTGCCCGCACGCCGCTGCCGCCGCTGCGGGAGCTGTTTAAAGATGCCGACATCGCCTGTATTGCCGCCAAGCGTAAGGGCAGCAATCAAATTCACTTTTACGACGATAAAGACAAAGAGCTCAACTACGAGCGTAATGCGCCCAAGTGGGCGATGCGCATTGCCCGTGCTATCCACAGCCGTGAGCTGGAGCTGTACTTTCAGCCCATTCACGCGCTGGAAGCAGCTAACCCACGCCAGCGGATGGAGATTCTGCTAAGGATCCGCGAGAGTGACGGCCGTATGCTGCCGCCAGCGCAGTTTATCGCCTCGGCTGAGCGCTTCAAGTTAATGCCGGATGTAGATAAGGCGGTGATTTCCATGGCAATGCAGTGGCTTGCCGCGAGGCCTGAGCTTTGGCGCGATCACTGTCTGTCGATTAACCTTTCCGGAAATTCGCTCGGCGTGGAAGGGATGGAAACCTTTATCCTTGATGAGCTAAAGCGCACCGGCGCGCCCTCAAGCTGTATCTGTTTTGAAATCACCGAAACCACGGCCATTCAAAATCGCCAGCGGGCACTGGATATGCTTAAAAGCCTGCGCAAACAGGGTTTTGCCTTTGCCATCGACGACTTTGGCAGCGGCTTTGCGTCCTACGGGTACCTTAGGGAATTGCCGGTGGATTACGTGAAAATCGACGGCTGCTTTGTGCGCCAGCTCGCCAGTAACGCCAAGGACTACGCCATCGTCAAATCCATTCACGACGTATGCGCCGTGATGGGCATAGAGACGGTGGCCGAGTTTGTTGAAAGTCAGGACATTATCGAAAAGCTCGAAGAAATCGGCATCAACTATGCCCAGGGCTATGCCGTGGGCAGGCCAAAGCCGCTGGCCGATTACCACGGCCGCCCCAAACTCGCCCGCCTTGCCTGAGTTTGCAAAGCCCTCGTGAATGTGACAGTGTAAGTCATTGTTACTATAAATGATTAAGCGTGGGGCTTATGGGCGGGCTGAACGGAAAAGTGGTGCTGCTGACGGGCGCATCGGAAGGCATAGGTCGGGCGCTGGCGCCCGTGCTGCTGGCTGAGGGCTGCAGTTTACTGCTCAGTGCCCGCAGCGCCGAGCGGCTGGAAAGTCTGCGGCTTGAGCTTGGTGCCAGTGATAAGGTGCAAATCCATGTCGCCGATGTCAGCGATGAAAGCGCCTGTAAGGACCTTATCGATGCTTGTATAGACAAGTTCGGCCGACTCGACATCCTCATCAACAACGCCGGTATGACCATGTGGTCGCGCTTCGATGCGCTGCAGCGGCTCGATATTCTCGACACCATTATGCAGGTTAACTACCTTGCTCCCGCCCGACTTACCCATTTTGCCTTGCCCTACCTTAAGCAGAGTCGGGGGCAAATCGTCGCCATCGCTTCGGTGGCGGGCTTAACCGGCGTGCCAACCCGCAGCGGCTATGCCGCCTCCAAGCATGCCATGATTGGATTTTTTGACTCCCTCAGAATAGAACTTGCCGACGCAGGCGTGGCCGTGACCGTGATTTGCCCCGACTTTGTGGTGTCGCAAATCCATAAGCGGGCGCTGGATGGCCGGGGTGAGGCGCTGGGTAAAAGCCCGATGCAGGAAGGCAAAATTCAGAGTGCCGACGACTGCGCCAAAGCCATGTTACCCGCCATCGCAGGGCGTGAGCGGCTGCTGATTATGTCGCTGCGCGGCCGCCTTGGCCGCTGGCTGCGCCTGCTGTGGCCATCCCTTATCGACAGCATTGCCAAAAAGGCCATAGCCTCTGGGCATTGAGGCTTGCCGTTGCCGGGGTGATGACCCCAAAAATAAAAAACGCCCCGAGGGGCGTTTATTGCGTGATGCTTTGTTGAAAGCTCGGGTTGGTCAATGACTCATTGCACCGGTGGGCAGCTCGCCGGTGAGTTGCCATCACGCCAGGTGGTGGCTGCATCATCAACCGACAGCGGCAGGAAGCTTAGTCCCTCACTCATGTTGGCTGGTGGCAGGTCGGTTTCGAGCACATACATGCCCATGGCGAGCGTACCCTTGGTGGCATTGGCCTGTGCCTGAGTGGCGGCGAGGCTTGAGTAACGCAGCCCCAGCATATCGAAGTGGCTCTGCCAGTTAAGGCCGGTGAGCTTGCTTAACGACGCCAGCATAAAGTCGTTGCCGGGAATGTCGCGCACCTTGCGACCGCCATAAACGCTGTGGCCTTCAAACGGGAACAGGCCAAAACCGAGTCGGTCTTTATTGGCATCCCAGTTGGCTTGATTACCGCTTAAGGCGCCAAAGATGCGCTGGTGCTGGTACAGCAGGGTGAAGATATTGAAACCATTGGCCAGACGGGTACCGTCGGCCAGTTCCATGCCGTGGGCACGCAGCGCCATCTGGATGTAAAACGCCATCCGGTAGCCGTTGTGTACCGCGTAGCTATTGCTCTTCCAGGGCGCTTCGTAGCGGCTGTCGCCCGCATCCAGTACCTTACAGTTGGCGCCAAGCACTACACGGTTGCCGCTGCTGTTTTTCACCTTGGCGGCATCTGACATAAACACATAAAACAGATCTTTATGGTTCATATGGCCGTCGGTGATTACGTTGCTGTTGCCGTCACGCACATAGTGGGCCTGCCACTTCACCACGTAGGGGAAAATGTTGTTGGAGTTTTCCCCGGCGCGGCTGCCGTAACCGGCCCAGTTGTCGGCATCGACTGCTGCGGCGTACTGCACATTGAGGCGGTTTACCTGCAGGTTATGGCCAAGTTCGTGGTTGTCGCCCCAGCCGGTGGGGCTGATGTTCCAGGCCGCATCCCAGGGGTTGCCGCTGCAGCCGCTGCCGCAGTGGGCGTTCTGGTCGTAGTTGGCGTGCTGAATGATGCTGCGGGTGTGCAGGGTGGCATCCAGACACTCGTTGCCAATCATATTCACGCAGGCGGCTTTGACATCGGCAGGCAAAGATTCAGCCAGGGTTTTGCCCTGAATTTTAAAGCCAGCGAGGTTATAAACCGCGTTGATATGATCTTCGGCAACACTCTTAAGCAGGGCGCTGACGTCGGGCACAGCGCCGCCGATGGCGTTGGTAAAGCGGTCGCGGCGCATATGCTGCTCGGCGCCATCGGTGCGAAGGTCAACGTGGGGTAGCTCGGTCTGGCTTAAGCGCTCATTAAACTGCTGGATTTGCGCCTCGTCGCTGAAATTCATAATGCTCGGGTGGCGGGTGATGCCACTGGCACTGATATCGACCTTAAGCGCGCCTTCGGCACCATCCAGATACAGATACAGCGGGCCGCCGTAGGGGCTGGAGAAGCTAATGCTGCTGCCTGCGTTTAGCGGCAGGCGCTGGGTGGCAAGCTCCAGTGGCGCACGGTACACCTTCTGTTCGAATGCGCGGTTGGTGTTGCGTCTGTGGTAGTTGAGTTTGATTTCAACACCGGCAGGGGAGCTGTCGTGGCGGGTCAGGGTCACGGTTTGCCCCGGCAGCACGTACCAGCCGGTGGTGGTCCACTGGTTGGGGTAGGGCACGCCGATGGTTTTACGCTCGGTAACCTTGGCAGGGTGGGCGTAGCTTGCGTTGCTGCCCTTGGCGAGTTTGCTGCGGTCAGTGACGTATTCACCCAAATCAGGCTGCGCCGCGTTACCTTGGCGGGCGTAGTTAATCAGCCAGTCGGCAAACATGGCCTGTTGCCAGCTTTGATGTTCATCCCAGCCAATGGGGTAGTCGATGGCGGCGCGGTACTTATCGGCGAGCAGCAAGCTGGCCTTGAGGGTATCGGCATCGCCAAGGTCAAACGCATCTGTCTCTTTGCTGTCGAGGGTAATGGCGGCGTTTCTAAGCCAATCGGCACCGGCCTTGAAGTTTTCTACAAAGGGAGCGGCATCGCAGCCAAGGAAGTTGCCGTTGCAGCTATCCAGATGTGCGGTGGTGAAGTCAGCGTTTTTCAGGTTATCCAGCAGGGTGTTGACCGCCATCAGATTGGTGTCGTCGGCGCGAATGCTGCTTACCGCCAGCTCACTGGCATTGAGCTTTGACCAGTAGTTGCCGTAGGTCACCAGTCCCATTTGCTGATACAGCGGACTTAGCATGGGGCTTGCGTTACGCCAGTAGTTGGACAGCAAAAGCGGTATGCCAGCCGCCTTGGCCTTGGCAACCGCCGCGGCTATGCCGTCATGGCCGAGGGCTTTGCGGTCTATGTCCGACAGGATAATCAGGTCGGGCTTAAGGTTGTCTATACAAGCGGATAATTCATTGTAATCACAGGCATTGGCGTCGTTAATGCTGTGGGCATTGGCATAGTTATTTGCCAGCCAGGTGCGGATACCTTCGTTATGGGGGAAGTACCAGCTGTCGGCGCGGCTTGGCATTTGCGCCGTGACTATGCTGAGGCCGTCAGTCTGATCTTTACCCTTGGTCAGCCAGCCGATAAGGCGTTTGAGCAGTAAATCTGTGTCGCTTGAGGTGCTGACCGAGAACAGGTTAGCGGCCATAGCGGCGCTGCGGTTGTTGCCTTCTTCTGACACCATCACCAATCCCCGCACTTCGGGGTTGCCGCTGCCATTCTGGTTTGAGGGCAGCAGCGTCAGGGTGCGCTCGGGCAGGAAGCTGGTAAAGGTGATGGAGTCGTGGCTTGGGTGCCAGTTTACCGTGGAAATCCCCTGAAACAGGCTGTCGACCAGTGCCTTGCGTTTGATTTCGCTGGCGCTGATGGCCGCCTGGGCATGGGTAATCAGCTCGGCATCCGATGCGAGACTGTGATCTTCTTTGCGGATGGCGTTGGCGGCATTGGTGATAAAGCTCGCCTTAATGGTGCAGTCGGCGCTCATCGCACCTGTGGTGTAGCTGCTGCCACTTGCGCTGGTATTAATGCTGCCATTGCAGCCCGTGATGGTATCGAGCACATAGCCCTGCTCGGCCGCAATGCTGAAACTGCCTTGCTTGCCGGACTCTATGCTCAGGCTTGCCGGCGAGAGTTTACCGCCGCTGCTGCTTTGGCTTGATGCTGTATACTGCACCGCACTCGGTGGCGGCGCAGTGCCGCCATCATCTGCTGAGCCTCCGCCACCGCAGCCTGACAGAAAGGCCGCCATGGTCGTTAAAACCAGGGTGTTTCTCATGGGTAATCCTTGTTATTTTTTATAATGGTCTGGGCGGAAGTGTAACCATCATTCTAAGGTATAACCAGAGTTTATATCTGTTAATGGCTTGTTTTATATTGATTTATATTTGGCGCTAGTCAAAATTCAGGCGCAAAAAAGCCGGTGGGTGCACCGGCTTCTGTTCATTGGCAGCGGGTTACTGCCCTGTTAGGCTTATTTTGCCTGCTTTTCGCGGGCGATAGCACGATAGCCAATGTCGGTACGGAAGAACACGTCGTCCCAATGGATTTCATCCACCAGAGCGTAAGCGGCCTTCTGCGCCTCGGTCACTGTGTGGCCAAGGGCGGTGGCGCACAGCACGCGGCCACCGTTGGTGACAACGCGGCCATCGACCATCTTGGTGCCGGCATGGAACACCTTGGCGTCGTTGTTGCCAAGGGACAGGCCCTCAATCACATCGCCCTTGCGGTAGTCATCCGGATAACCACCGGCGGCGAGCACCACGCCTACGGCGGCGCGGCTGTCGTACTCTGCAGTGACTTTATCGAGCTCACCACGGCAGGCGGCCAGACACAGCTCAACCAAATCGGATTTGAGGCGCATCATGATAGGCTGAGTCTCTGGGTCGCCAAAGCGGCAGTTGTATTCCAGCACCTTGGCCTTGCCCTGTGGGTCGACCATCAGGCCGGCATACAAAAAGCCGGTGTAAACATTGCCTTCGGCGGCCATGCCATCCACGGTTGGGCGAATAACGTTGGCCATCACCCAATCGTGTACGTCCTGAGTCACCACAGGGGCTGGGGAGTAAGCGCCCATACCGCCGGTGTTTGGACCCTGATCGGCGTTGTCGCGGGCCTTGTGATCCTGGCTGGTGGCCATCGGCAGAATGTTTTTGCCGTCGACCATCACGATGAAGCTGGCTTCTTCGCCCTTGAGGAACTCTTCTACCACCACGCGGGAACCGGCTTCGCCGAACTTGTTGCCAGCCAGCATATCGTCGATGGCGGCATCGGCCTCGGCCTGATCCTGAGCGATGATTACGCCCTTACCTGCGGCGAGACCATCGGCCTTGATAACCACCGGGAAGCCAGTCTTTGAGGCAAGCTCGGTCACAAAGGCCTTGGCAGGTGGAATGTCGGTGAAGTTTTTATAGTCGGCAGTCGGGATTTGATGGCGGGCCAAAAAGTCCTTGGTAAAGGCCTTGGAGCCTTCAAGCTGAGCAGCGCCCTTGGTGGGGCCAAAAATGGTCAGGCCTTCGGCGCGAAACGCATCCACCACACCAATCACCAGCGGCGCTTCAGGGCCAACTATGGTCAGGGCGATATCGCTTTGTTTGGCAAAGGCGAGCAGCGCAGGGATGTCGGTGGCATCAATCGCCACGTTTTCCACCTTGGGCTCGAGGCTGCTGCCGGCGTTGCCGGGGGCCACAAATACGGTATTTACATCGGCATTCTGAGCGGCTTTCCAGGCCAGGGCGTGTTCGCGGCCACCACTGCCAATTACGAGAATATTCATCTGCTTATTCCTTAAATCTTGAATGCGAAAGGCAGCCCTCAGGCTGCCTCAATCTTATCAGTGGCGGAAGTGGCGCATGTTGGTGAACACCATGGCCATGCCGTGCTCGTCGGCGGCGGCAATCACTTCCTCGTCGCGGATAGAACCGCCGGGTTGGATGATGCAGCTGATCCCGGCGGCCGCAGCGGCGTCGATACCGTCGCGGAACGGGAAGAAGGCGTCAGACGCCATCACTGAGCCCTCAACCACCAGACCTTCGTCGGCGGCCTTGATGCCAGCAATCTTGGCACTGTAAACGCGGCTCATCTGGCCTGCGCCCACGCCTATGGTCATGCCTTCTTTGGCATACACGATAGCGTTGGATTTAACGAACTTGGCGACTTTCCAGCAGAACATCAGATCCTTAAGTTCAGCTTCGGTCGGTACGCGCTTGGTCACGACTTTAAGCTCAGCCTCTGTCACCATGCCCTGATCGCGGTCCTGGATCAGCAGACCACCGTTGACGCGCTTATAGTCCAGACCCTTGGTCTGGCTGGTCCACTGACCGCACTCCAGCAGGCGCACGTTGGTTTTCTTGGCAACCACGTCGCGGGCGGCCTGGCTCACCACGGGGGCGATGATCACTTCCACGAACTGACGCTCAACGATGGCGGCGGCGGTGTCGCTGTCCAGCTCGCGGTTAAAGGCGATGATGCCACCGAAAGCAGAAGTTGGGTCGGTCTTGTAGGCGCGGTTGTAGGCGTCCAGCAGGTTGTCGCCCAGGGCCACACCACAGGGGTTGGCGTGCTTAACGATAACGCAGGCTGGGGCGTCGAATTCTTTGACGCACTCAAGGGCGGCATCGGTGTCGGCGATGTTGTTGTAAGACAGGGCCTTACCCTGCAGCTGAGTGGCGGTGGCCACAGAGGCCTCGTCGCTGTTCAAATCCACGTAGAAGGCGGCGCTCTGGTGGCTGTTTTCGCCGTAGCGCAGGTCCTGCTTCTTCACCAGCTGGGTGTTGAAGGTGCGTGGGAATTTGGAGTCGTCGTGGCACTCGTCGCTGCTGTGAGCCGGAACCATGGTGCCGAAGTAGTTGGCAATCATGCCATCGTAAGCGGCGGTGTGCTCGAAGGCGGCAATAGCCAGATCGAAACGGGTAGCGTGGGTAGTGGAGCCGCCGTTAGCGCTCATTTCAGCAAGCACGCGGTCGTAGTCTTTGGCGTTAACCACAATCACCACGTCTTTGTGGTTCTTGGCGGCAGCGCGCACCATGGTAGGACCGCCGATATCGATGTTCTCGATGGCGTCTTCCAGGGTGCAGCCAGGCTTGGCAACGGTAGTGGCAAAGGGGTACAGGTTAACGGCAACCAGATCGATAGGGCCAATGTTGTTGGCGGCCATCACGTCTTCATCCTGACCGCGGCGCGCCAGAATGCCACCATGCACCTTGGGATGCAGGGTCTTGACCCGACCGTCCATGATCTCAGGGTGACCTGTGTAGTCAGAAACTTCGATCACAGGCACACCGTTATCGGCCAGCAGCTTGGCGGTGCCACCGGTGGACAGGAGTTCAACGCCCTGAGCGTGCAGTGCACGGGCAAACTCGAGGATACCTGTTTTATCGGACACGCTAAGCAGCGCGCGGCGAATGGGTCTGGCATTATTCATTTTGGGTACAGTTTTCCGCTTTTTAGGGTTCAAGGATCTTTCGGAAAACAAAACAGCATCAGTGTTTTATTTTCCAAAAGCCCCTCGCGTTTCCCCTCACGCGAGTGTATTGGTCTGCCAAGACACCTTTTTATGGGCGCGTATTCTACCGCAAAAGCATGCCCGGCGGTGTTTTTTCTGCGTGGATTCACAATATTGATCTGAGAACGAAGTGATGCCGAGAATAAACCCTTGACCTTGGATTAAACTCCAAGGTTTATACTTGTCCCATTGTTACTTGATTAGTCACGAAATCGGAATAGAGCATGTACCGCATTGGTGAATTGGCGAGCCTCTGTGAGGTAAAGCCGGATACCCTGAGGTTTTACGAAAAGCACGGTTTGCTCGCGCCCTCGAGCCGCAGCGAGTCGGGTTATCGCGTTTACAGCGATGCCGACCTTTCGCGGCTTAAGTTTATTCTGCGCGCCAAGGCGGTGGGTTTTAGCCTGAATGAAATCACTGAGCTTTTGTCTATCGAGCTTAACAAGGCCGAGTGGGCCTGCGCCGATGTGAAGGGCATGGTGGATGACAAACTCGAGCAGGTCAGCGCCAAAATCGCCGAGCTTTTGGTGTTTCAGGATTCGCTCAAGCGCTTGTCGGATGCCTGCTGCGGCGGCCCCGAGAGCGCCGAACACTGCTCTATTCTCGAAGCCTTGGAAACCAATCGTCAGGTTCAGGCTGAGCATCACGCCGGTTTCACGCCAGTTGCCGATAACAAGAACCTCAAGGCCAGTTTGGCCATCAGCGCCGCGAACAAGGGTAAATCATCATGCTGCTGAACAATTTCCTTCACCTGTTTTTGGAATCTGCGCCCTGGCTGCTGCTGGGGCTGTTTCTTGCTGGCATGCTGAAAATGTTTGTGCCCATGGAGTGGATGCAAAAGCAGCTCGGTGGGCACGGTTTTAAGGCAACAGTCAAGGCGGCGCTCCTTGGTGCGCCTTTGCCGCTGTGCTCTTGCGGGGTGATTCCTGCAGCCATCGGCCTTAGGCGCAGCGGCGCTTCCAAGGCGGCTACCACCTCGTTTTTGGTGTCGACCCCAGAAACCGGTGTCGATTCAGTGACCGTTTCTTACGTGCTGCTAGGGCCCTTTATGGCCATCATCCGCCCCATCGCCGCCGTGACCAGCGCCATAGTCGCAGGCCTGCTGGTGGGCCGCGATGAAGATGAGCCGGATAACGGATCTCAATCCAAAGAAACATCGCCTGCAAAGCAGTCTGATAAGCCAATAGCCAAGCCTGCCATGAGCTTCAAACCGGTTGCGGCAAACAGCCCGCTGATGACGCCCACCGGCGCCAAGCTTGCGGCGGCCCCCGTGGTGAGTTTCAAACCTGCTACCGAAAATATGGCCGCCAAGGCAGGCGACAGCTGCTGTGCTGGCAAATCCGGATCTGAACCTGCGCCCAAATTCACGCCCGAGCCCACGTCCAAAGCCAGGCAAGAGTCATGCTGCACCCCGAAGGCGGTAGCCAGTGCTTCCTGCTGCGATGCAGAGCCTGCCGCGGAATCGACTTCCTGTTGCAGCCCCAAAGTTGCCGTGCCCGAGGCATCAAGCTGCTGCGCTTCTTCGTCATCCGCATCCACGGCCAAATCTGCCGAGGCGGGCTGCTGTGGCAGCACTCAATCCCATGCTAAACAAGGGGATAAGCATGCTTCGGTGATCGAGCGGATCTGGGATGGTCTGGTGTACGCCTCGAATGATTTGGTGCGCGATACCGCGATATGGCTGCTGATCGGTCTTTTCTTTGCGGCTTTGGTGCAAACCTATGTACCGGCAGACTTTTTGGCTCAGTGGGGTAACGGCATTCTCGCCATGTTGGTGATGGTCGTGGTGTCTATTCCCATGTATATCTGCGCCACCGCATCGACCCCGATTGCGGCCGGTTTGCTGCTCGCCGGTGTATCACCCGGCGCCGTGCTGGTGTTTATGATGGCAGGCCCGGCCACCAATATCGCGACATTAGGCGTGGTGACCAAGGAGCTGGGTAAGCGGGCGCTGTTTGGCTACCTCGGCGGCGTGCTGGGTGTCGCTTTGGTGTTTGGTTTGCTGGTGAACTATTTGGTGGCGACCTTTGGCTTTGAAGTGGCACCGCAGATTGGTGAAGAGCATTCGATGCTGCCCGATTGGCTGGTAGCCTCATCCGGGCTGCTGCTGGCCTTCCTGATGGGCCGGGTGCTGTGGCAAAAGTTGCCGCGCCGCGCCGTTAAATCGAATTGCTGTGGTTGATTGCAATCCGATAAGCCCGCGATCACGCATAACGAAAAGGCACCCATGCGGGTGCCTTTTTTGAATTCGCAAGCCTTACGGCTTATTTGGTTTTTTTGCCGAGGTTTTCAACTTTTCCAGTAGCGACCACCTGCTTTTTCGCCTGCTTGGCAGCGCGTTTTTCCTTCATCGTCTTTTGGGGCTGTTTCTTTTGGTCTTTACTCATGAATGGCTCCCTGCGGATAGCTAAGTGCGATTGTGATTTAGCGCCGGATGCGCGTTTTTTCACCGGCAACTCCAGCTTAGAGAATTGGTCACAGGCCAGATAGTTTATTTTGAGCTAAACGAAATCTGCTTATGCGTTTTACTACTTAAGGAAATTCAATAAATTGATTTAAAAGAAAAAGCCCCGCGAGCGGGGCTTTATTTCGAGGCATTTTCAGCCGGTTACAGGGCAACGCCTAAGTCGCGCACTGTGGTCTGGCCCTTGGTGACTACCACATCCTGAGAATCGGCGTGGATGAAGAAGGGGGCGACTTCGTCGGTTGGGCTGTTGGCAGCTTCCGGATCGTCATTTTGCGCTACACAGGTGTAACCCAGGGCGTAGCTGCCTGCAACCACAAAGCCAAACTCATAGCCGTGGCCGGTTACATTGCCGCTGCCATCAAGGATGTCATTCACACGGGCAACTGCCAGCGGAGACACCATAGGCGCAGTAACGGTCGGACGGATGTCGCTCATGTTGGCGAGGGTGGTGGAGCCTGTGTAGAGATACACGGCAGGCGCAAACTCGCTGCCAGTGGCAACTGCTTCGCAGGAGGCCATCAGATCGCTGCTGACCATGCCTTTCACGTGACCTATGTCGGCACGGTTAACCAGCTGTACCGAGGTTGGCTTGAGGGTCCAGTAGTCTTTGTTACCGTGCGGGCCCTGGATACCACGGGCGAGATCGAACTCGGCCACGTAGTCGTTGGCGCCGGCGGCAATGGTAAAGGCCTTGTTGAAGAACAGGCGGCCGGTATCCGGGTTGTCGGCGCCGGTGCCACCGCAACTACCGTTGCTGTTGGTCACCAGACCATGGTCGTTACCGTCGTTGGTTTTAACGTAAGAGCTTGCAGTATCTACGGTTTCACGGTTTTCCATGTAGATACACATCTGGTACTCGCCAATCGGTACCTCGACGCCTTCGACCAGAGTTTCAGTGGCTGAACCCTGATAATCCAGCAGGTCGACCTGTTTGGCGGCGCCATTGTTGGAAACGTTGAAAGAGTAAGTGCCTTCGGCACTCTTGAGCACGACTTGTTTGAAGGCAATGTTCACTTCAGTTGCGTCGGCTGGGTTGTCAGATACGCCGAGACTGAACTTGCCCATTTGCGGGGCAGGCGCGCTGTCACTACCACCACCGCAGGCGGCAAGCAGTGAAGTCAGGGTAACGGCAATCAGGGTTTGGGTGAATTTCATGTTGCACCTTTTTCGTTATTCAGAGTTCCATAAGTCCTTGTTATTGAGGTTTACATCTTCCCTGAATCCCCGGTCTGCAGCTGGCGTTAACCCGCTGTAGCCTGCCGGAAAGCTTAAACCTTCGTACGGTAAAAGCAATCTCAGAGTGCACTAATTCAGGAGTTGATGAAGTCAGGCACCTCAAGTACTTCGTCGCCAAACCGCTCCATCAGATGGCGAAACAGGAACTCAATAAACACCCGGTAACGCCGTGGCAAATAGGCGCCCTGTGGGTAACTCAGGGTGATGCGCGACTGCTGCATCGGAAAGTCTTCCAGCACCGGCACCAAAAGGCCTGCGTCGATGGCATCCCGCGCTATCAGGGTGGGTACAGTGGCGATGCCAAGCCCTTCGATGGCGGCTTCCCGCGCCAGGGTGACATTGTTGACCGTGAGCTGCGCCGGCGGGTCGAAGCTCTGCCACTGCTCGCCATCAAAAATACGCCAGCTGCCATCGATATGGGCCGAGGTCAGTCGGATGGCTTTGTGCTGCGCCAAGTCGGCCGGCACGTTCGGGGTGCCGAAGCGGGCGAGGTAGTCCGGTGAGGCCAGCAGGATTTTCTCGGCGCGGATCAGGGCGTGGCTGGTCAGGCGCGGGTCTTTTACTTCGGCGATTTGAAACAGCATGTCTATGCCTTCTTCTATCACGTCGACCCTGCGGTTGGTCAGTTCGGTTTCTATGGTGATTTGCGGATATTCCAGCAAAAACTGGGTCAGTACCCGCCCAAGGTACAGCTGACCAAGTTCAATAGGGCACACAATGCTGAGCCGGCCACGGATTTGTTGCTGACTTGCGCTGAGCTGGGCTTCTGCCTGTTGCAGCTCCGACAGAATGCGGCTGATGCGCTGATAATAATTGCTGCCTGCCTCGGTGAGTTTCAGTGCCCGGGTGGTGCGAAAAAGCAGCTGTACCCCCGCCTCCTGCTCAAGCTCTGCCACTTTGCGACTCACGGTGGCCTTGGTCACCCCAAGGTGGGTGGCTGCGGCGGTAAAGCTGCCCTGTTCGACCACGGCGGCAAATAACTGCACCCGGTTTAAATCCATTATTGTTACACCTGTGAAACAGTTGGTTGAATTTGAGCTGACTAATAATAAAAAAGAGACAGAAGTACAATAGCAGCCACTGAATAAGGAGTCTATGAATGAGCAAATCCAAAGCCCTGCTTCTGCTGCCTGTGCTGCTTCTGGCCGCGGGTGGTGGCTATCTGTGGCACAGCCTCAGATTTATTGAGCGCACCGATAACGCCTATGTTGAAGCCGATATTTCGCAAATCAGCGTCAAGGTGCCCGGTTTGGTGGTGGCCTCGCTGGTGCAGGACAATCAGCATGTGCGCGCTGGCGCCGTGCTCGCCAGGCTTGATGACAGCGAATACCGGGCGCGGCTTGCTCAAAGCGAGGCAAGGCTTGCCAACGTGGCGGCGGAGCTTGCGACTCTGGATGCCAAAATTCAGCTGCAGGGCGCGCTGATAGCGCAGGCCCGCGCCGGCGTGCTTGCCGCCAATGCCGATTACAAACGCGTTAATCAGCAGTGGCAGCGCGCCAGTGAACTTAAGCGGCGCGATTACAGCTCTCAGGACGATGTGGACCGGCTCAGTGCCGAGCAGGATGGCGCCCAGGCGCGTCACATGGAAAGCCAGGCCACGCTCGATGCCCGCGAGCAGGAGCTGTCGGTGCTAACCGCCCAGCGCGCCCAGTTACAGGCGAGCCAGCTTGAAGCCGAAGCCGGCCTCAAACTCGCCAAATTGCAGCTGAAAGATACCGAAATTCTTGCCCCCTTTGACGGGGTGGTAGGCAAGCGCGGTGCCTTCGTTGGCCAGTATGTGCAACCGGGGCAGGCGCTGTTCAGTTTGGTGCCGGACGGGGCGCTGTGGATCACGGCCAACTTTAAGGAGACCCAGATCCAGAGCATGAAGCCCGGCCAGCCGGTGACAGTGTCACTCGACGCGTTTCCCGACCATGCATTCCATGGAGTCATCGATAGCCTGTCACCGGCTTCCGGCGCCAAATTCAGCTTGCTGCCGGCGGAAAACGCCACCGGCAACTTCACCAAAATCGTGCAGCGCATTCCGGTGCGGATCCGCCTTGAGTCCAATCAGGACGTTGCCCATGTGGTGCCGGGCTTAAGCGCCGTGGTGTCGGTGGATACTGAAGCAAGCAGCAGTGCCGCGCTGACCGTCAGCCGCTGAGGATGAATTGATGCACACCGCTGCGACAGCCGGCACAGTCGCCACGCCCGGCATAGATTATGGCGTCGGCAGCCGCCGCGCCTGGATAGCCGTACTCGGCGGCCTCATCGGCGCCTTTATGGCGATTCTGGATATTCAGATAACCAATGCCTCGATGAAGGAAATTCAGGGCAGCCTCGGGGCGACACTCGAAGAAGGCTCCTGGATTTCCACTGCCTATTTGGTGGCGGAGATGATTGCCATTCCGCTGTCCGGCTGGCTCAGTACGGGTTTGTCGGTGCGCCGTTATCTTTTATGGAGCACCTCGGCGTTTATCTTAAGCTCGCTGCTGTGTTCCATGGCCTGGGATTTGAACTCGCTGATTGCGTTTCGGGCGCTGCAGGGCTTTTTTGGCGGCGCGCTGATCCCGCTCGCGTTCAGGCTGATTGTCGAGTGTCTGCCGCTTGCCAAACGCGCCACCGGCATGGCGCTGTTCGGGGTGACCGCCACCTTCGCGCCTTCCATTGGCCCAACCCTCGGTGGCTGGCTCACTGAAACCTTCAGCTGGCATTTTCTGTTTTATATCAACGTGCCACCCGGGCTTATGGTGCTCGCCATGCTGGCCTGGGGGCTTGAAAAGCAGCCGGTGGACTGGCAAAAACTTGGTCAGTTCAGCCTGTGGGGCATAGTCACCATGGTGCTGGGGCTTGGTTGCCTCGAAGTGGTGCTGGAAGAGGGCAATCGCAAGGATTGGTTTGGCTCGGACCTTATCCGCAACCTTGCGTTTATCGCCGCCATCAATCTGGTGATTTTTGTGGTGCTGCAATTTAAAAGCCGCACGCCGCTGGTAAATTTGCGCCTGCTCGGCGGGCGCGACTTTGCGCTCTCGTCGGTGGCGTATTTTCTGCTCGGGCTTGGGCTTTTTGGTGCCATTTATCTTATTCCGCTGTACCTGTCGCAAATCCACAACTACTCGGCGCTGGAAATTGGCAAGGTCATCATGTGGATGGGGTTTCCGCAGCTGTTGATTTTGCCGCTGGTGCCAAAACTTATCGAGCGCTGGGACCCACGTTATCTGGCGGCCTGGGGCTTTTTGCTGTTTGCCGCCAGTTATTGGCTTAATTCGCATATGACCGCAGACTACGGCGGCGAGCAAATGCTGCTGGCGCAGATAGTACGTGCCATGGGGCAGCCCTTTATTCTGGTGCCCATCGGCATCATTGCCACTATGCACCTCAAACCCCAGGACACGGCCAGCGCCTCGACGCTGCTGAACCTTATCCGTAATCTTGGCGGCGCCTGCGGTATCGCGCTGGTGGCGACCTTGCTCGATAACCGTGCCCGCGAGCATCTGGCCTATTTGAAAGAATCGGTACCGGCGGTGGATGCCATGGTTGCCGAGCATTTGTCGGCGCAGGCCGCCAAGCTTTTTGCGTCCGGGGTGGATCCGAGCGCCGCCGACACCCTGGCGCGCAAGATGTTTGCCGATACCCTGACGCGGGAAGCCTTTATGCAGGCTTACAACGATGTGTTTTTTGCCATAGGTATACTGCTGTGTGTGGCCGTGGTGGCAGTGCTGCTTATCCGGCCGCGCACCTCGCAGGTGCCGGCTCCTGCCGGTGATATGCACTGATTGCGGCTGCAGCGTTTTGTTTGGGGTAGCTGCGCGCTATTCGTGGCTGCGGCGCTTTGGTGGCTGCAGCGCTTGGGTGGCGGTGGTAGACTGGCATTTTGGTCTTGATGGAGATGTGAATGTTCCAGTGGCAAATCAAGGCGTTTTCTGAATTGGACAGCGTAACCCTGTACCAGCTGCTAAAGCTAAGGGTCGATATTTTTGTGGTGGAGCAAGCCTGCCCCTATCCTGAGCTCGATAACAAGGATTTAGCGGCAGAGGCGCTTCATCTGCTTGGTTATCGTGAGCAGGAGCTGGTGGCCTACGCGCGCATATTGCCGCCGGGCTTAAGTTACCCGCAGGCCAGTATTGGCCGGGTGGCGGTGGCACAGGTGGCCCGTGGTGGCGGGCTTGCCCGTGATTTGATGGCGCGTGCGATAGCGGCGGCGCAGCAAGCCTGGCCTCAGGCCGGGATCCAAATCGGTGCGCAGCAGTATTTGCAGCGCTTTTACCAGTCTATGGGATTTGAAACCGTTTCCGAGGTGTATCTCGAGGATGGCATTCCTCACCTCGACATGGTGTTTTCAGCAACGGAGCCGACAGCATGAGTCAATATGTAAAAAACAGTCGCCAGCTGGTGTGTATCGCAAGCTTTTTGGCGTTTCCGGGCAAAGAAGAGGCGCTGATTGCTGCGTTAAGCTCACTGATTGCCGATACCCGCCGCGAGAGCGGCTGCATCCGTTACGAGCTTAACCAAAGCCGCGATGAGCCGCGCCGCATCACCTTTGTGGAAAAGTTTGTCGATGTGGAAGCATTCGAGCAGCACTGCGCCAAAGAGGCGATTCAGCACTATTTCCATCAGGTGATGCCTGCGCTGGTGGAGTCGTATAAAGTTGAGACTTACCACGAAATAATCGCCTGAGTCTTGGTTGCTTGGTGCTTGCTTGATTGATTAGGAAGGTGCTTAGCAGGCAACAAGCCCCGACGGACGGGGCTTGTTTGTATCTGGGTGATGGTGGCGGCGAAATCCGTGGTCGCTTATCAGGGGGCCGCTTATCAGGGTGGTCGCTTATCAGTGCGGGCGCAGGTGGATGTCGGGGTGGGTGTTAAGCGTGCCTTCGGTATCGATCGTGGCGATTTCCTGATCCTGGGCAATAATTGCCAGCGGACCCGAGGGCATATTGCGTACAAACAGCAAACGGTAACCCCAGGTTTGCAGCTGGTACAGGCTCATTTTCTGTTCGGCGGTCAGGGTCTCCCAATGATCCCTGAAACCCGGTGCAATCCCTCGCCTGTCTTGATCCACCGCGACGCTTTGATTCATCATGGTTCGCCCCAAAATGTGGTGATAACTGGCAATCGTAGCGCTCATCTTAGTCGATATACATTGACTGAAATTTGCGCTGGCGCAACTTTATCCTTCATACGAAAGTAGGCTTTGTCAAGATCAAGCTAATTTATGTTCGACTACATATCCCCGGTGTTTCGTCCACCGTCTGAGTGGAAATCGCTAATTCTGCAGGTCACCAATGGCTGCAGTTACAACCGCTGTCGCTTTTGCGACATGTACACCTCTGAGCCGAAGCGGTTTAAGGCATTTAAAGAGGACAAAATTGAAGCCGATCTGGCCGCCGTGGCCGCCAGTGGTGCACCGGTCGGTCGGGTATTTCTTGCCGATGGCGATGCCATGAGCCTGCCGTTTGCAAGGCTCGAGGCCATCTTGCTGCTTATTAAAGAGTATTTGCCCAACGTCACCCGAGTCAGCAGTTATTGCCTGCCGCGAAACCTTGGCAACAAGTCGATTGAGCAGCTAAGCCGCCTGCGTGAACTTGGGCTTTCGCTGCTGTATGTCGGCTGTGAGAGCGGCGATGATGAAGTGCTTGAGCGGGTTGCCAAGGGCGAAACCTTTGCCTCGTCGCTGGCGGCGCTTGAAAAAATCCGCGCCGCGGGAATGAAATCCTCGGTAATGATTTTAACCGGGCTTGGCGGCAAGGCGCTGTCGCGCCAGCACGCCATTAACTCCGCCAGGCTGATGAATGCGGCGCAGCCAGATTATCTCAGCACCCTGGTGGTGACCTTACCCCTTGGCAAGGCGCGGATGGATGAAGGGTTTGATGGCAATTTTGAGCTGCCATCCCAGCCGCAGCTCCTTGAAGAAATGCACCTGCTGCTCAGTCATCTAGAGCTTGAACAGACGATATTTCGCTCGGATCACGCCTCTAACTATCTGGTGCTTAAAGGCATTCTTGGCCGCGACAAGCAGACGCTGCTTGCCCGTGTCAGCGAGGCGATGGCCAATCCGGCCGGCGCCGGGCTCAGGCAGGAGTGGCAGCGGGGGCTGTAACGCTGCTGCCAGCGCTTTGTGGCAGGCTGCCGGCGGCTATCATCTCCTGCACCAAATCGAGGCATAAATCTTTAAACCATTGGATAAGCGGGTCTTTGTGCACTCTGGCATGCCAGTAAAGCATGCCTTCGGCCCAGGGGATTTCGCTGAGTTCCAGATAGCTGAGCTGCTCGCGGCGGCGAAGGAAGCGCTCCGGCAAAAACGCCAGATGACGGCCGGCTTTGAGCGACTGCAGCAGCACCAGTATGGACGAGCTTGAAAAGCTGCAGCGGCGGGTAAAGCCTTGCTCCTGCGCCAGTTGGTCTATTTGCTGCTCGACCAGATTGGATGAGCTGTAGCGGGCATGCTCAAAGGCAAATACATCGGCGAGAGTGGGGTTTTTGAGCCCGGCCAGCGGATGCTCGGGGCTGAAAAACACCAGATAGCGCTCGGTTGAGGTGCGCCTGCCGTACACATTGGGCGGCGGCAGCTCCACGCCGCCGGCGGCGATATCCAGATCACCCGATTCGAGCATGGCAAAAATGTCCGATGGTTTATGGATAAACTCGAGTTCGACGTTGGGGGCATCCTGCATCATGCGCGCCAGCAGCTGCGGCACAAAGGCCTCAGCGACATCGGCGACCATGCTGAAACGGATTTTTCCGGTGGCTTCTTCCGGCAGAAATGGCTTTTGCAGCAGTAACCTGCTCGACAATTGCAGCCATTGATGCAGCGGCTGATACAGGTTTTGCGCCTTTTCGGTGGCGGCTATGCCCTGGCCCTGTTTAACGAACAGGGGTTCATCAAACAGCTTGTGCAGTTTTTTCAGGTTCTGACTCATGGCCGGTTGCGACAAGCCCAGCCGCTCTGCGCTTTTGGAGACGCTCTGCTCTTCAATCAGCACCGCGAGACACAGCAGCAAATTGAGGTCGCAGCTACGAATACGGGCGATATCGGCCTGATTCAACATGGGGATACCTCTTTCGACAACAGGCTGTCTTTAATCAGTAAAGCCAGCTCTTTTCTGAAATAGGAATGCAATTCTCTGTGCCTTGGCCGGTCAACCCAGCACAGCTGTAAATCCAGATATTGCGGCTCGCCAAACCAGACCAGCCGCTGGCGTATCTCTTCCGGCAGCACCGTGATGGCATGGTGGGGCAGCAGGGTTGCCGTGCCGCGCTGACGCAGCCCGTTAACCAGCACACTCAGCGAGCCTGACGAGAGCAGAAACCCCTGCTCGGTATCGTCAATCGCGCCGAGGTGTTGCTGCTGCGCCAGTTGGCCGTGCTCCTGAAACTGATAACTGAGCAGCCGTTTGGGCTCATCGACCTTGTCCAGCGTGGCATATTGCCAGCAGGCTTTGCCTATGCTCTGGCGACGAATGCCCTTGGGGAAGCGGTCATAAAACCCGACCACCAAATCCAGCCGGTCGCGCTGCAGCGACTGAAAACAGTCTTTGTGCTGGGAGTGAAAATCCAGTTGCAGTCCGGGTGCATGCTGGCCGAAATGGCTGATAAGCGTCGGGATCATTAATTGGGCGGCCACATCATTCATGGCAAAGCGCACCTGCTCCTGGGCTTTCGCCGGATCAAAGCTTTGATTGCCAAGCAGTTCAGACGCAAGCGCCAGGCATTGCTGCAGTTCGGGCTGCATCGCCTCGGCTTTACTCGACAGCGTCATGCCGTTATGGCCTTTAATCAGCAGCGGGTCTTCAAACAGCAGCCGCAGGCGGCTCAGTGCCTGACTCATGGCCGACTGCGACATCCCCAGTGCCTGCGCAGCGCGGGACACGTGGGCGTGCTCCAGCAATACCGACAGGGTAAAGAGGGCGTTAAGGTCGCAGGAGCGCAGTTTTTCCAGATTCTGTTCCGAGAGGGGCATCCATTTCTCGCGGCAGGTGGGTAACTCGCTGACTATAAAATGAAAGCCTTGCTATCGCAAAACGAAAGCGTGGCTTTGGCATCAGTAAAGCATGGCTTTGACATCAGCAATGCGTCGCAATCCTGAGCCGGTACAAATAAAAAAAGGCCATTCCATGGCCTTGGGTTACAACTGCGGCAAGCGCCGCCTCCTCCACTCATCCTGTTCTCTGTCGGGAGATTGCCGGGGGGAGCTGCATAGCGGCTATGCATTTTGGCAATCCTGAACCGGCTGAGTTTGCCCCGAAGGCTGGCTGATACAAGATGGCAGTCAATGTATCAGCCGGGAGGGACGGTTATCAGGCCGCAACACTACCCAAACTGGTGTGGCGCGGTGTTACATAGTCACCGCAGCCAAAGTCTCGGCGGTCAGGGTTACAATCACCCGGCGATCCAACTGACGCTCGTTCTGGGTGTTGCCTGCTGCCTTGGTTTCACCGTCGGCCTGGGTGTCGATGGACGCCACCTCTACGCCACGGCGGTTCAGATAATCGGATACTGCGGCGATACGCTGCTCTGACAGGCGCTGGTTGTAGCTGCTGTCGCCCTGATTGTCGGCCTGACCAATCAGTACCAGGGTATCTTTGTCGCTCTGTTTCGACAGGCTGACGATTTGGTCAAGCTTGGCCTGGCCTTCACCGCTGAGCTCAGTTGAGTCAAATCCAAACAGCACTTCGACTGAGGTGGCCTTGGTTTCAACCACAGGCCGCGGCATCGGCTTGGTCTGCTTGTCGATGGTGGCAGGCAGGGTTACTGCAGCAACCGGAGCCGGTTTGGCACCGAAGCGGTAAGTCAGCTGCACGCCAACGGTTTCGGCATCCATCTGCGCCGTGTTCCACGCAGTTTCATCTATGTCGGTGAAACGGCGGTACTTGGCGGTGACATCCATATTGTCGGTGATGCGATAGCCCACACCGGCGCCCACATAGGGAGTCACATCGGTGTCGCTGACATAATGGTCGGCGGCCATGTGGTGCTCGAGGTGGTACTGATAGGCACCGGCCTCACCGGTCAAAAACCATTTTTCAGACAGCGGCAGGGTACCCACCAGACCGAGCGTCGCGCCGCTCACTTCGATATTCTGGCCGTGGGCGGCTGCGCCGCGCATGTCGGTATCGTTCAGGGTACCGAGGTCTTGCCAGCCGGCTTCGACGGCAAAATATTTATTCAGCTGATAACCTGCGACCGCATTCCAGGCTGTGCCTTCACCGTCTTTCAGGTGGCTTTCGGTGGTTACATCGTTGAAGTTGGTCTGGCCTGCGCCGGCGCCGAAATAGAAGCCACTCTCAGGTGCAGCAGCGTTGGCATAAGAAGTTGCAGCGAACAGTGCCAGTGCAATCATTGACTTTTTCATGGTTCACTCCTTGGTGTATAAACACGTCGTTTTGCGAAAGTGAGGCCATTGTAGGTAACCCAGCGGCGAAGAACGATAAGGCATGAATTATATGGATTATCAGTTTTACGAATATATATAAGCCCCGCTTATAGAAGGCTGTGGATGGCCACTATATATAAGGCCCACGAAAGAGTGCTTCTTACGGGAAGCGGCTAGGCTTATGTCGGACTGGCGTATGGAAGCGGGAGCTTGTGCTGGGTAGGGCTTAAGCTAAGAGGCTTAAGCCGGGCTGGCTTATATAAAGGCGTGAGTATATAGCGGGGAGCTGCCTGGCTATAACAAAGGAAAGGACAAAGGAAAGGACAAAGGAGGTGCAAAGGAAATGGCAACGGCAATGACAATGCGGCAGCAGTGGATATTCATCTGAAAAGTCACGTTAAAGCATGGGTTATTCAGGGGATTTTTGAACCGAAAACTGTCGAAATGTCAAATGCAACTATCTGTTTTTAAATGACAAAACATAGCGTTCAATATATTTGACTATTTATGCATAATAAATTACGCATATCGCATAAAAATTCGTTGCATCTTGGGGCAAAATATCGTCTACTTCGCACGATTTTTACCATGTCACTGCGCCGGCGGGTGCAGACCAATTACAGGAGACCCAGGGCCAATGAGCCAGTTTCAATCTATTGATGTTGCTAACTTTTATGACAGTGAAACCTTTGCGCGCATTCAGGAATTCGCCAAAGACAAGGCAACCCCTTTTGTGGTGATTGATACCAATATCATCGCAAAGCAATACGATGACATGGTAAGCAACTTTCCTTTTGCCAATGTTTATTATGCAGTCAAGGCCAATCCTGCGAAGGAAATCCTGACCCTGCTCAGAGACAAGGGCTCGAACTTCGACATCGCTTCCATCTACGAGCTGGATATGGTGATGGCCGTGGGTGTGACTGCCGATCGCGTGAGCTTTGGCAATACCATCAAGAAGCGCAAAGACGTGCGCGCTTTCTATGAGCGCGGCGTGCGTTTGTATGCTTCTGATTCTGAAGCAGATCTGCGCATGATTGCCGAAGAAGCCCCCGGCTCTAAAGTGTATGTGCGTATCCTGACCGAAGGCTCACAGACCGCTGACTGGCCACTGTCACGCAAGTTTGGCTGTCAGAACGAAATGGCTTACGAGCTGCTGGCGCTGGCAAAAGAACTGGGCCTGGACCCTTATGGCATCTCTTTCCACGTGGGCTCTCAGCAGCGCGATATCGGCGCCTGGGATTCGGCCATCGGCAAGGTGAAGGTACTGTTTGAGCGTCTGCGCGACGATCACGGCATTACTCTCAAGATGATCAACATGGGCGGCGGCTTCCCGGCCAACTACATCGACAAGACCAATCAGCTGGGTGTGTATGCTCAGCAGATCAAGCACTTCCTTAAAGAAGACTTTGGCGACGAACTGCCGGAAATCATTCTGGAACCGGGCCGCTCGCTGATCTCCAACGCCGGTGTGCTGGTATCAGAAGTGGTGCTTATCAGCCGTAAATCCCACACGGCGCTTGAGCGTTGGGTGTATACCGACGTGGGTAAGTTTTCCGGCCTGATTGAGACCATGGATGAAGCCATCAAGTACCCTATCTACACCGAGAAGAAGGGCGAGCTGGATAAATGCGTGATTGCTGGCCCAACCTGCGACAGCGCCGACATCATGTACGAGCACTATGCCTATGGTCTGCCATCAGATTTGGAAATCGGCGATCGCCTTTACTGGCTTACCGCCGGTGCTTACACCACCACCTATTCAGCGGTGTGCTTTAACGGTTTCCCACCGCTGAAAGACTACTACCTGTAATGGCTGTTTGCTCAGCTTAAGTCGCTGAACAGGCCGTAAGCCGGCTGCTAAGCAAGCCGGTAAAGAGCCGGTAAGCAGGCCGGTAAAGAGCCGATAAAAAGAAGGGTGCCCTTGGGCACCCTTTGTGTTTTGAAGCAGACGCTGTCAGCGTGACATCAGTTGTCGTATGACTTGAGGATCTGGTGGATTTCCTCTTTCAAATGCAGCTTTTTCTGCTTCAAGACTTTTAATTCCGGGGTCACTTCACTGGAAAGATGTTTCTCCATCTCAATGATCTCTTTATCCAGATCATTGTGCTCATTGAATTTTCTAAGAAAATGCGCGTCTTCGGTTTTCAATTTGGTGATGAGTTCACGGTACTCTGGAAACATCGGCACTGTCCTTTTTGATGCGTTGTCTTTCGGGTTCACCTTAACCCTACGCCTGTGTTTTTCGGCAAAAAGTGATCCGGATCACCAATTCAGATTGAGTTGGATAATCTAATGATTTTTAAAGATTTTATTTGTTGTTGATTGCTGGCTTTGCCAGCGGGATCACAAATGGCGGAATCGCCCTTTCGGGGAATGGAACAGCGTCTGCGGGCTGCTATCTTATTAATCAGTGGATTAGTTTGTTTGGTAACTCTTTTACGACATAACTTTTACTGATTGGCAGAAATTACGTGATCAAGTTAACCTTATTGGCTTCGATACTAGGTTAAAGTCGAAGTTATAAGATTTTTATTATCAAAAATGAAAGGGGTTTTCACAATGGCAGATGTATTTCACCTGGGTTTGACCAAAGACATGCTCGATGGTGCCACGCTGGCGATCGTACCGGGCGACCCAGAGCGCGTGAAGCGCATTGCAGAGTTGATGGATAAGCCAACCTTCCTGGCAAGCCACCGTGAGTTTACCTCTTACCTGGCCTATGTCGATGGCAAGGCCGTGGTGGTGTGTTCAACCGGTATCGGTGGCCCATCCACCTCTATCGCCGTGGAAGAGCTGGCACAGCTTGGTATCAATACCTTCCTGCGGGTCGGCACCACGGGCGCGATTCAGCCCCATGTGAAAGTGGGCGACTTGATTGTGACCCAGGCTTCAGTGCGTCTCGATGGCGCCAGTTTGCACTTTGCACCGATGGAATTCCCGGCGGTGGCCAACTTTGAATGTACCACTGCCATGGTGGCGGCCTGCCGTGACGCCGGGGTTGAGCCACACGTGGGCGTTACCGCCTCCAGTGACACCTTCTATCCGGGTCAGGAGCGTTATGACACAGTTTCTGGCCGTGTGACCCGCCGTTTTGAAGGCTCGATGCAAGAGTGGCAGGCCATGGGCGTACTCAACTATGAAATGGAGTCTGCGACCCTGTTTACCATGTGTGCTTCACAGGGCTGGCGCGCGGCCTGCGTGGCCGGTGTTATCGTGAACCGTACTCAGCAGGAAATCCCCGACGAGTCCACCATGAAGAACACCGAAGTCAGCGCCGTGTCTGTGGTTGTGGCAGCCGCGCGTAAACTGCTGGCCTGATAGAAGGGAAGCCGCGAGTAGGTTCCAAGCTTGCTCGTATGGCCGTTATCGTGTGATTGCAAAGCGTGGTTCGGGGCACAGCTTCCAGCAAATGCCACTGTTCCATTGCCGTTTCCTTCGCAGTTAACATACTGACTTAATTAAAAAGCGCCCCAGTGGCGCTTTTTTTGTCGGCGAAATTTACATCCGAAATGACATATTATGTCGCTATGTTAAAAAACTACTGATATAGTCGTTTCATCATGACACTGGATGGGAGGGGGAGATGGAATTTTCAAATCCGGTATTGGTGTGGGGCGGTGTTGGCGTGGTGCTGATGCTGGCCGAGGTGATAGTGCCCGGCGGCATAGTGATTCTGCTTGGGGCTGCCTGTCTGGTGGTGGCCGGCGCGCTGTGGGTCGGGCTGGTCGAAGGTTTGCCGCAAGCCTTTACCCTGTGGTTTATCAGCGCCATGGTACTGCTGCTCGCGTTTCGCAGTGTGACCCAACGTTTGGTTGGCGGCGATTCCCATGTCGATAACACAGACGAAGCGCTCGATATCTACAACCAGCTGGCGCTGGTGAAGGCCGATATAGGCCCGGGAGAAAAGCCCGGCCGGGTCGAGTTTCAGGGTGCCGAATGGCCCGCGCTCGGTGACGGCAGTCTGATTGCCAGCGGCGCCAAAGTGCGGGTGATCTGCCGCGAAAACATCTCGCTTATCGTCGAAAACCTCGGCGAAAAATAACAGTTCAATGTGACAAGGACGGAAATATGTTGCTGTTTACCATAATTTTTCTATTCATTTTATTTTTGCTCTACAAGCTGATGCTGGTGGTGCCCATGCGTGAGGTGGCTGTGATTGAGCGCCTTGGCAAGTTTCGCACCGTGCTTGAGCCCGGCTTTCACTTTCTTATTCCGTTTTTTGACCGGGTGGCCTATCGCCACGACACCCGCGAACAGGTGCTGGATGTGCCCAGCCAAAGCTGTATCTCCAAGGACAACACTCAGCTGGAGGTGGACGGTCTGGTGTATCTCAAGGTGATGGACGGCAAGCTTGCCAGTTACGGCATTGAAGATTATCAGCTGGCGGCGGTCAATCTTGCCCAGACCACCATGCGCTCTGAAATCGGTAAGCTCACCCTGAGCGAGACTTTTTCTGAGCGGGACCGGCTCAATGAGTCGATAGTGCGTGAAATCGACAAGGCGTCTGAGCCCTGGGGTATCAAGGTGCTGCGCTACGAAATCCGCAATATCACTCCGTCGCACCACGTTATTCATACCCTTGAAAAACAAATGGAAGCCGAGCGTCGCAAGCGGGCGGAAATCACCCTCGCCAGCGCCGAGAAGGCGGCGATGATTAACCTCTCAGAAGGGGAGCGTCAGGAGGCCATTAACCTGTCAGAGGGTGAAAAGCAAAAGCGCATCAACGAAGCAAAGGGCACAGCGGCTGAAATTGCCATCATCGCCAAAGCCAAGGCTGAGGGCATGGCCATGGTGTCTGGGGCGCTGGCGGTCAATGGCGGTACAGAGGCGATGAACATGCAGCTTAAAGAGCAGTTTATCAAGCAGATAGGTGAAGTGCTGAAACATGCCGAAGTGTCAGTGGTGCCGGCGGAGCTGGCCAAACTGGAAGGCTTTTTCGAAGGCATGGATAAAGTCAGCCACACGCTGAACAAGGCATAAGGAGAACAGCCATGGAACTGCCAGTACAAAGCGAATTGATAGTTATGGCCATCTGGGGCCTGATTTTCTTCATCTTTATCATTAAGTTGTTTCAGTCTATCCGTCTGGTGCCCACCAAGTCGGCCTACATAGTCGAGCGCCTTGGCAAGTATCACTCCACTCTGGATGCGGGCTTTCACACTTTGATCCCCTTTGTGGATAAGGTTTCATATATTCATGATTTGAAGGAAGAAACCATTGATGTGCCGCCGCAGGAATGTTTTTCCAGCGATGAGGTGAAAGTCGAAGTGGACGGGGTGATTTATATGTCTGTGGTTGACCCGGTCAAAGCCAGTTACGGCGTCACCGACTATCGCTACGCCGCGATTCAGCTGGCGCAGACCACCACCCGCTCTGTGATTGGCACCCTGGAGCTGGACCGCACCTTTGAAGAGCGCGATGTGATCAGCGCCAAGGTGGTGGAAGTGCTGGATCAGGCCGGTGCCCTGTGGGGCATTCGGGTACACCGTTATGAAATCAAAAACATCACCCCGCCGGAAACCGTGAAAAACGCCATGGAGATGCAGGTAAACGCCGAGCGTGAGCGCCGGGCGCTGCTGGCCAAGAGTGAGGGTGACAAACAGGCCAAGATCAATCGCTCCGAGGGGATCAAGGCCGAGACCATCAACCGCTCCGAAGGTGAGATGCAAAAACGTATCAACGAAGCCGAGGGTAAGGCCGAGGAAATCCTCGCCATTGCCCGTGCCACCGCCGAATCCATCGAGCGGCTGGCGGCGGTGATTTCGGCGCCCGGCGGTCAAAACGCGCTGCGTTTGCAGCTCGGTGAGCAGTATCTTGCCCAGCTCAAGGGGCTTGGGCAGCAGGGAAGCCGTGTCGTGGTGCCCGCTAACATAGTTCATTTTGAACAGTGGATGGCCGCGATGGGTCTGGATGAGCGCCGCTGAACGGCCTCAATCACAATAAGGAAAGAAGCATGAAAAAGACACTGATGTCAGTAATGATTGGCGTGAGCCTGCTGACGGCGCCGGTATTTGCCGGTGAGGCTGAGCGCCGCGCCCAGGTGGACGAGCTGCTGGTTGCCATGAAAGCCGATGCCCTGATGGATGCCATTTATGGTCAGATGGACGGCATGATCAGGCAGATGCAGGCGCAGATGCAAATCAAGGAAAGTGAGCGCGCCCTGGTCGAGGACTTTAACGCCAAGGTGGTTAAGCTGGTCAGCGACGAAATGGGCTGGGATAAATTGAAAGGGCCGATGGCCGATATTTATGCCCGCAATTTTACCGAAAAAGAAATTGCCGACATGCTCGCGTTTTACCAGAGTGAAACCGGCAAGGCCATGGTAGCCAAAATGCCCCAGATGACCCAGGAGTCGATGCAAATCACCATGGGCATGATGCAGCAGATGATGCCGAAACTGGACGCCTTGTCAGCTGACTTCAAAAAGCAGCTGGAGGCGTCACGTGCCCAAAGCAGCAAACAGTAACTTGCTGCTTTAATGAAGAAGAGGGCCTTGGCCCTCTTTTTTGTTATGTGAAATCCTCATTTGCGGTGCAGCAGAGGCTCAATCGCCGACGCTATGGCTATCAGGCGTGCGTCGCTGCCTTTACCGCTGAACAGCGATAAGCCCAGCGGCATGTCGCCGGTTTGGGCCATGGGGAGGGTGATATGGGGGTAACCGGCCACCGCCGCCGGGCTCGAGGCACTGCCGCCATAATGGTCACCATTGAGCACATCGATTTTCCAGGCAGGCCCTGTGGTTGGGGCTATCAGGGCATCGAGGCTGTGTGCGTTGATAAGCGCATCGATACCAAGCTTTCCGGCAAGCTCCTTTGCCCGCGCCTCGGCCTTGGCAAACTCCGGTTCGGTGCGGCCCTTACTGGCCTCACTCATTTCAAACAGTTCCTGACCAAAGTGCGGCATGGCCGTTTTGGCAGCGGCCCTGTTGGCGGCAATCAGGTCGGCGAGGTTTTTATGGGGCAGTGACGTGGTGGCAAGATAGTCGGCGATGGCGTCTTTAAAGTCCCACAGCAGCAACTGAAACTCAAGATTGCCCATTTCATCAAGGTTTGGCAGCTCAAGCCCTTCGATAACCGTCACCCCCGCCGCCTTGAGGGTATCGAGGCTTGCGGCAAACGCGGCGTCGGTGCGCGGGCTGTAACCCATGAGATTTGCGACCACCCCAAGCCGTAATCCCTTGAGCTTGGCGTCATCTTTGTTGAGTTTCTCGCCCGATATCACCGCAAGCAATCGCGCCGCATCGGCCACGCTCCTTGCCATTGGGCCTGCGGTATCCTGCAGCGCCGAGATGGGAATTATTCCTTCCTGACTTACCAGTCCCAGGCTCGGCTTGATGCCCACCACGCCGTTCATTGCGGCGGGGCAGGTGATGGAGCCATCGGTTTCTGTGCCAATGGCGAGTGGTGCCATGCCCAGCGCGACTGCCACTGCCGAGCCCGAGCTTGAGCCGCACGGGCTGCGGCTTGGGTCGTGGGCATTAAAGGTTTGGCCGCCAAGGCTGCTCCAGCCGCTGACACTGTGGCTTGAGCGAAAGTTGGCCCATTCACTCAGATTGGTTTTACCCAGAATGATGGCGCCTTCCGCCCTGAGTTTTTGGATAAGCGGCGCATCGGCCTTCGGAAAATGCTTGGCCAGCAGCACACTGCCTGCGGTGTTGGCCATGCCATCGGCGGTATCGATATTGTCTTTGATAAGCACAGGAATACCGTGCAGCGCGCCCATGGGTTTGCCCTGCGCGCGGGCGCTATCGAGCTGCTGCGCCTGGGCTTTCACATCATTTGCCAGGGTGATGACCGCGTTGTACCTGGGATTGTTATCGGCAATCACCTTGAGATAATGCTCGCTGATGTGCTCGGCCGAAAGCTCGCCACGGCGCTGCGCCTCCAGCAATCCGGCGACATCGGCGCGGCTGAAATCATATGCGGGGGTGTTGGCGGCGGCACCAAAAGAGAGGGCTAAAAGTAAGCACAGCGCTTGGAATGAGTAGTTTAGCTGCAACGAGTAGCGCGCCTTGACGCGCAAAGGCTGATTGCCAAGTATCAGCGGAATTCGAAAAAAACTGATGCCAGAGAAGAAGATATTCACACAGCCGCCCATCATCAACTGAAGATAAGGCCTAAGCTGCTGAAAACAATCAAAGGAGCCAAGCGGCGGCGTGGGCGCGGTTTCATCGGTCCCGCAGCTGAAACAACAAATACACGCTGGTGCCGATAAATACCGCCAGTAGTATGGCAAGTAACATGGTTGTTTCCTTCAGCGCATTCAATCCTTAAGTGGCGGCGCCCCGGTCGTCCCTGACCATGGCCGGAGTCTGGCTCGACTCCATTCCCCAACCAAGTGGGCGCCATCGTGGGGATAGTCCCCTTTCCCTTTCCGCCGCTGTTAAGTCCGCTGCTTGGCAGCAGTTTGCACTGAACGCGCGGCGACCTCTTTTTTAGCCCAAAATTGCCAAAATCGGCTGTGAAATGTTTTGAATTTTTTTGAATGTATTATTTATCAGTTGCTTGCGCTTTGAGGCTCGGCATCGCCGACCTGGGCAGGCACTGCCGGTTTTACGCCCCAAGGCACAGTTTGCAGCTGTTTGAATAGCTTGGTCTCATCCACGGCAACGCCCTGGGCACCATGGTCCAGTGCCAGTTGGCGCTGCGCGTCGGACGGTAGAATGGTGTAGAGAAAGTAAGGCGTCTGGTCGCCACGGCTTCTTAAGGTTTGCACCAGCCTGAGCCCGGCCAGCGAATCATCGCCCCGGCCCATGTCAGAAATAATGGCATCGTAGCGGTACATGGACAGCAGCATCAGCGCTTCTTCGCTGCTGGTGGTGGTGTACACGGCGATGTTGTCCTGCTTAAGACTTTTGATTTCGGCTTCGTTGTTGGCGGGATGATCGTCAACCCACAGGATGCGGCCCTTGACGCCGGCGGGCTCGCCAATCAGCAGGGTTTGCGGCAATTGCTGCAGATAATGCCAGCTTGCGCCCAGCAGCACGGCGAGTGCCAGGGCAAGCCAAAGGAGAGGGCGTGCACTGCGGCTTGGCTTGGACTCGGCGATCGATACCTGAGGTGCTGCGTCTGTGAAAGGCTCAAGCACAGAAACAGGAGCAGAAACAGAAACCGGAGCAGAAACAGAAACCGGAGCAGAAACAGGCGCTGGGTCGGTTTCAATCCGAAGCCGCGCCGCGAGCTCGGGTTCGAGCCGATAACCCCGGCCATGGAGGGTTTGAATCACGCTTTCATCCATGCCGGCATCTTTAAAGCGTTTGCGAGTATCCGAGATTAACCGCGCCACCGACCAATTGCTGACCACGGTATTGGGCCACAGGCTCGACAGCAGCAGTTGCTGGTCAAGGGGTTCGGGGTAACGCTCAATCAGCAGTTGCATTAACTGCACAGTGCGCTCGTCGCAATCAAGTTTCTGTCCAAGGCAGGAAAGGCTGCGTCCTTGAACATCCAGTGTCAGTGGCTGCAGTGTATAGATCATCGATTTGATAGGCTGTTTTCTTAGGCGCAAACCTATCTTAGTCACTTGATGGGATTTTGCCCAGCAATGGATTGGCGGTTGCCGCCCCATGTCTGCAGGCTTCTGATATAATGCCGCCTCGACTTTTGGGAGGCAGGAATGGACGTTTCATTTTTACTCGATGGCCTGAACGATAAACAACGTGAGGCAGTGGCGGCGCCACTCTCGAGCATGCTGGTGTTGGCCGGCGCCGGCAGCGGCAAAACCCGGGTGCTGACCCACAGGATTGCCTGGCTGCTGCAGGTTGAAAACCAGAGCCCCTATTCCATTCTTGCCGTGACCTTTACCAACAAGGCTGCCGCCGAGATGCGCGAGCGGGTCGAAAAAATTGTTGGCAACAACACAGGCCGCATGTGGATTGGTACTTTCCACGGCCTGGCACACCGACTGCTGCGTACCCACTGGCAGGACGCGGGCTTGCCGCAAAGCTTTCAGATCATGGACTCGGACGATCAGCAGCGGCTGCTCAAACGCATACTCAAGAGCCTGAATCTGGACGAGAAACAGTATCCGCCGCGCATGGTGGCAGGTTATATCAACGGCAAAAAAGATCAGGGGCTTCGGCCACAGCACATTGCCGCAACCCCGTTTCCGATGGAGCAAAAGCTGCTTGAGCTTTATCGCATCTATCAGGAAAGCTGCGACCGCGCAGGTCTGGTGGACTTTGCCGAAATTCTGCTGCGTGCCCACGAGCTTTGGCTCAACAAGCCCCATTTGCTGGCCCATTATCAGGACAGATTCCGCCACATTCTGGTGGACGAGTTTCAGGATACCAACGCCATTCAGTACGCCTGGATCCGGGTGCTGGCGGGCAACAGTGCCCATGTGATGATAGTGGGTGACGATGACCAGTCGATTTACGGCTGGCGCGGCGCGCAGGTAGAGAACCTGCACCGCTTTTTGAAAGACTTCCCCGGTGCCGAGACTATTCGCCTCGAGCAAAACTACCGCTCCACCGGCAATATTCTTAAAGCTTCCAACGAGCTGATTGCCAATAACCCCGACCGTATGGGCAAGGAGCTGTGGACCGAAGATAAAGACGGCGAGCCGATTTCCCTTTACTGCGCCTTTAACGAGATGGACGAGGCGCGCTTTATCGTCGGCCGCATCCACGACTGGCAGGACAAGGGCGGCATGCTCGGCGAGTGCGCCATCCTGTACCGCTCCAATGCCCAGTCGCGGGTGCTGGAAGAAGCCCTGCTGCACAAGGGCATGGCCTATCGTATTTACGGCGGCCTGCGCTTTTTCGAGCGTCAGGAAATCAAGGATGCCATGGGCTATCTGCGCCTTATCTCCAACCGCAACGACGACGCCGCCTTCGAGCGGGTGGTTAACACCCCGCCCCGCGGCATAGGTGAGCGCACCCTGGATATTCTGCGCACCACGGCCCGCAAAGAGCAGCTGACCCTGTGGCATACCAGCCTTAAGCTGATGGAAGAAAAGGTATTGTCCGGCCGCGCCGCCAACGCGGTAAAAGGTTTTCTGGACCTGATAGTGCAGCTTCGCAGCGACACCGCCGAGCTGCCACTGTACCGGGTAGCCGACCATGTGATTCAGCACTCGGGCCTTAAGGCCATGTACGAGGCCGAAAAAGGCGAAAACGCCCAGGCCCGGGTTGAAAACCTTGAGGAATTGGTCACCGCCGCCCGCAGCTTTGAGCGGCCGGACGACATTGAAGACATGCCGGAGCTGGATGCCTTTTTGTCCCACGCGGCGCTGGAGGCCGGTGAAGGCCAGGCCGATGCCCACACCGACGCAGTGCAGCTGATGACGCTGCACTCTGCCAAGGGGCTTGAGTTTCCGATGGTGTTTATGGCTGGGGTAGAAGAGGGCATATTCCCAAGTAAGCTTGCGCTGGAAGAGGGCGACCGGCTCGAAGAAGAGCGGCGCCTGTGCTACGTCGGCATGACCCGCGCCATGCAGAAGCTTTACATCACCTATGCCGAGTCACGGCGCATTTATGGCCGTGAAGACTACGCCAGACCGTCGCGCTTTATCCGCGAAATTCCGCCCCAGTATGTGGAAGAAATCCGTTTGAAGGCGCAGGTGTCTACCCCGATGGCCACCAACCGTTTTGCCCATGCCCAGCAGTCATTCAATGACTCAGGGCTTAAAATCGGCGGCCGGGTGCGGCACTTCAAGTTTGGCGAGGGCATAGTCACCAATTACGAAGGCAGCGGCCCGCAGGCTCGGGTGCAGGTGCACTTCGATGACTTTGGCAGCAAGTGGCTGGTGGTGAGTTACGCCAAGCTGGAAAATATCTGATTTAAGCGGGTAGCAGCCTGTGGCTATAATCGGGCGCGAAACTCAAAAGGACGTCATATGAGCAAACTTGCGCGAAAATGGGATGCTTACTCCCGCCTGATGCGGCTCGACCGCCCCATAGGCACCTTGCTGCTGCTTTGGCCCTGCCTGATGGCGCTGCTGCTGGCCGCAGGGGGTATGCCCGACCTCAAGGTGCTGGTGGTGTTTGTTATCGGTGTGGTGGTGATGCGCGCCTGCGGCTGTATCATCAACGACTATGCCGACCGGGATCTCGATGGCCATGTGGCCCGTACCAAAAGCCGCCCGCTCGCCAGCGGTGAGGTGACAGTGCGCGAAGCGCTGACCCTGTTTGTGGTACTGGGGCTGTTTGCCTTTGCGCTGGTGCTGATGCTTAACCCCCTGGTGGTAAAGCTCTCGGTGGTGGGGATAGTCCTTACCGTGATTTACCCCTTCACCAAGCGCTGGACCAATATGCCGCAGATGTTCCTTGGCGTGGTGTGGAGCTGGTCTATTCCCATGGCCTACGCCGCCCAGACCGGCGAAGTCCCGGCCTCGGCCTGGTGGCTGTTTGCCGCGAATTGGTTTTGGACCGTGGCCTACGACACCATGTACGCCATGGTCGACAGGGATGACGATCTTAAGGTCGGCATCAAGTCCACCGCCATTTTGTTTGGCAGGTTCGACAGAGAAATCATTGGCTTATTTCAGCTTGCTGCGCTCGGCTGCTTTATCGCCGCCGGCATGAGCGCCGAGCGTGGGCTTCTGTATGCCCTCGGCATTGCCACCTTTATCGGCTTTTCTGTGTATCAGCAGCGGCTTATTCGTGGCCGTGAGCGCAGCGATTGTTTTAAAGCGTTTTTGAACAACAACTACGCCGGTCTTACTCTGTTTTTGGCGCTGGGCGCAGATTACGGAATATCCGCGCTGTAGCGCCATCAATGGGACTCAGCTGCTGGTGGATCATCCACTGATTTGCCGGTGGCAACGTCTGCTCCAAATCCGCATCCTTAATGTTCTCCGGCGTCAGCACCTTGATAATGGGGCTGACCCGCTTGGGCGCATTTCCTGTATCGAGCCAACGCACCGCCAAATCCACGGCCACCCGCGCCTGCAGCACAGGTGAGTCGGTCACTGTGGCCTGCAGCGCGCCTTCTTGGGTAAGCGCTATGGTTTGCGGGTTGGAGTAAAAAGAAATCACCTTGGTCTTGCCGCGTTTGCCGTCGGTAAAATACTTACTGGCCACAGTGGCGGCCACCGCATTGGCAATGATGTAGTCGGGGTGGTGAGCTGCGACCATTTTTCGCACCAAATCGGCCTGGGCAAAGGTTTCAGTCATCCCGTAGCCGCCGTGGTAAAGAGTAAACGGCTGTCCTTCGAGGGCGGTATTCAGGCCTGTTTCGGCATCTGTTACCCAGGCTGCGCCTTCGGGCCCCGGAAACCAGCCGAGGGTTTGCTTGCCCTGAACTGGCTGTTTCAGCATAAAAGCCACTGCGGCGCGGGTCATGTCAGAAAAGTGCACCAGTGAGCGGCTGCTTACCTTGCTGGTACTCATGCCATTGACCAAATCAATCACCGGAATATGGTTGTTATACAGCAGCTCAGCTTCGGCATTTAGCCCGTCGGCGGCAATGGCGGCGATGATGTAGGCGTCGGCCTTGAGTTTATAGCAGTCCCGCAGCTGCTGTTTTTGCATCGCGAGCTTATCGTAGCCGCCGGCATCGTAAATGCCGATTTCGACCCCAAGCCGCTTTGCTTCTTCCGATAATCCCCAGGCCACGCCCCACCAGTAATGATCCTTGCCATGGGGCAAAAGGGCGCACAGGCGCCAGAGTTTGCCCGCCACCGTGGGTGGCTCAAAGCTTGCCGGTTTGCCATCGACCATCATTTGCAGCGGATACCACTGAGCTTTAGCAGGCTCTGTCTGAGCCGCCGCTGGCAATGCCATGGCGGCCAGCAGCAATGCGGCGATTGGCAGGGCGGGTAATGATAAAGGCTTGAGCATAAGCAGCAGATTGATAGGTGCTAATGCCATAAGCCTAGTCGGGCTATGACCAATTAACACTCAGATTGCCATAAAATCGCAGCCGATTTGGATAAGGTGATGGATAAGGCGATGGTTAAGGCAATGGCTAAGGCGGCGCTCTTGTGAGCAGCGCTTTTGTGGATGCGTACCTTGTGAGCTCAGCCAACAAAAAAGCAGGCCAGGCCTGCTTTTTCAATGTGGTGATGCTGGATTACTGCACCAGCGCGCTCAGGTTGGCGGGGCGATAGTAAACCGATTTGAGCACCTTGCCCTGACGCACGGTTTTACCTTCAAGCTCAACATCTTTGGCGCACTTGGCAATCAAAAACTCGCCCTGACGGCTGCCGACAATCTCCACACCCTGGGTTGCATAGTGGGCTATGGTGTCGTTAAGTTCCTGCTCGGTGCGGCACACTTTGCTCATGTTGCTTGAGTGCACTTCATCCCAGCAGATTTCGAAGTTGATGCCACGGTTTGCGGCCACGTGCAGCAGCACATCGATAAAGTAGCTGATTTCCAGATGTGCCTCGGCGCTCTTGGCACCCAAATGCACGGCGCGGCCCATGAGCACGTACACGCTGTCCACTATCGCATCGGCCTGCTCGACTTTGCAGTTTGCTTCGGCAAGCTCGGTCAGCTCTTCGATAATCAAAGATGAGTGCAGGGTATCTGCTTTGTCATCCAGGCTGGCGCTGTCTTCTACCGGCAGGTCAAAGGTGGTGCGGAATTGATGAATGTCGCGGTACAGTTTTTCATAGAGTGCCGGAGTCAGCTGGGTCAGTTTCATGGCTCGCCTTGTTGCGCAAATTACGTGAAACTGGGGATGATAAAGAATTGCGCCGCCGCAGGCAAAGATTGCCGGCGTTAACTGACTGGCGGAGTTAACTGACTGGGAGTCACCATGCATCCGGATAAAGTAGACCGAAGCAAACTGAATAAGCTCACCGATTTGCCCAATGTGGGGCCCGCCACCGCCAAAGACTTGCTTCTTTTGGGTATTAACAGTGTGGATGACTTAGCAGGGCAAGACCCTTTGCAGCTCTATTGGCGGCTGTGTGACTTAACCTTTGAGCGGCAGGACCCTTGCGTATTGGATGTGTTGATGTCGCTGGTGGCCTTCAGTCAAGGGGCCGAGCCACGGCCATGGTGGGATTACACAGCGCAGCGCAAGGCGCGATACGGTGATATTTGATTTGCTCTATGGGGCTAAAAAAAAGCCTTTCCCGCCGGTAAGGTCGGCGTGCATGGCGGGAAAGGGGCACAACACTCTTGGGGTGGAGGAACCCTAAAAGATGGTTGCCTAGCAGGGTGGTTTGCAGGGAGTGCCGTCTCAGGACGGCGTAGTTGCTTTCAGTTGTTGTAGTTGCACGCCGGTATACTTTTCGCCGAGCGCCCGTAAAAAGGCCTCAGATTCTTTATCGCTCCAGTCAAGAAACCCGCGCACGAAGCCGATAAGGTTTCCTTCACCGTCAAATACATAGGTTGCCGGCACCACATTGGCGGGCATAATTGCCTCAACCTTTAGCCCGGGGTCAAACCAGCTCACATAGTCCGCAAGGCCATGGCGCTCAAGGAAGGCCGGAATAGCGCTGGGGTCGTCATCCAGCGACAGCGGCACTATTTCAATAGGCGCGTCGGCCAGCGCCCGCTTAAGTGTCTTTAACGCGGGCATTTCTCTAAGGCAAGGTGCACACCAGCTGGCCCACAGATTGAGCACCACCAGTTTGCCTTTGTACTCATTGAGCTTTCTTGGCTTGCCATCGATGTCGGTAAATTCAATGGTGGGGATGGTGCGGGCGCGGCTCAGCTCCACAAAGCCTGTCATCACCATGGGTTTGGCAATCGCTTCACCTGTGTGATAAGCCCTGTGCTGCAGATTTCCGGCGCCGCTGGCGCTGGCACTGGCAAAGAGTGCACTGCTGGCAAACAGGGCGCCGATTAACATCATCAATAAACGCATAAAAACTCCTTATCGCATTCGCGCCGGTCGCCAGCCGGTCAGCTTGAGTGACAGCAGCGCCAACCCCAGAAACAGCAGCAGTGGCGCACCCCAAAGCAGTGCGGTATTGATGCCAAGCTTTGGCTGGTAGCGGATCTGCTCTCCGTATCTTTGGGTCATAAAATCAAGAATTTGCTCGCGGTTTTTTCCTTCATTCACCATCAGGTAAATCTGCGCCTTAAGCTCACTGGCGATGGCATTTTCGGACTCAAACAGGCTCTGGTTGGTGGCCATGGGGCAGCGAAGCTCCCTGGCAATGTCCATGGCGAGGGTCAGTTTTTCCGGCCCCGCCAGGTCTTGGGCCGCAAAGGTGCCCTGTGAAGAAAAAAAGACAAGTGCGATAACCAGACTCAGGGGTAAAAACAGCAGTTTCATAAAACCTCCGCAGCAGTGGCCGGGTTTGCGGGCTTGGCATTGTCGTCAAGCTTTTGTGGCCTTTGCCCCGTGGGTGACAGCCGTGCGCGCAGCAGTGGCTGCAGCAGGGAAGCGATGGCGGCGAGCATCATCAGGCCGCCGCCAAGCCACAGCCAGCTCACCAGCGGTTTCACCGACAGGCGGATAAGATAGGTGTTGTCATCCAGCTTCTGCCCCATAGAGACATAAAAGTCCTGCCACACGCCATGGACTATGCCCGCCTGAGACATCTCCATGCCGTTACTCTTGAAGCTCTGGCGCTGGGGATAGAGCCAGTGCAGGCGCATACCGTCGTCGCCAAGGAGTTCAATCCGGCCCTCGATGGCATGAAAGGCGCGAGTTTCGACCCGCGCGGTTTCGCGGTAAACAAAGCTGTAGTCACTGCCAAGGCTACTGATGGTTTTGCCTGTGTCTGGCCCCATGCGCAGCACGGCCTCGGTTTCATACTGACTCACAAAGGTGGCGCCAAGGATACTGATGGCCGCCCCAAGGTGCGCAAGCCTTGCCCAGCGGCGCCTGCTATTGCTGCTAAACCACTGCGTCACTTCGGCAAAAAGCAGCCAGCATGCGGCGCTTAATCCCATCAGCGCATAAAGCATGCTGTCCGGCTGATTGAAATACAGCCAGCCAAGGGGCAGCAGCAGTGCACCGATAGCCGCCTGCAGCCGCTGCTGATGGCTGGCAAACCAGCGCCAACCCATGGCAAGCGCCGCAAGCCACACCAGAGGCACAAATACGCTGTTGAAATAGGGGGCGCCGACGGAAATTTTGCCAAGACCAAGGAGTTCATGGAGCAGCGGATACAGGGTGCCAAGCAGCACAGTGAGTGCGGCGCTGGCGATAACTGCCATGCCAAGGAGCAGCAGCAAAGGTGGTGCAGGCGTTGGCGCGCCTTGCCCATCGCCCTTGAGGTGGCGCACAGCAAAGAGATACAGCGCCGGCACCAGACAGCCCGCCAGCAACAGCAGCAGGCTGATGCCGCGCTCGGGGGAGCTGGCAAAGGCATGCACCGATTGCACTATGCCCGAGCGCACCAGAAAACTGCCAAGCAGGCAGCAGCCAAAGGCGGTAATCGTCAGCAGCGTGGCGGCCGATTGCAGCAGTGGCTGCGGCTTGCCATTGACCGTGGGGGCCACAAAGCAGTGCAGCAGCGCCGTGGTCAAAAGCCATGGAATAAAGGCTGCGTTTTCAACCGGATCCCAAAACCACCAACCGCCCCAGCCAAGTTCGTTATAGGCCCACCATGACCCCAGCACATTGCCGCCGGTTAAAAACAGCCAGCCAAAAAGCGTCAGGGTGCGCAGGCGGCGCTCGCCGGCCTGGTGGGCTTTATCTGTGTTGCCCTGCCACAGGTTTGCCATCACCTGCACAAACATCAGACACAAAAACACATAACCGATAAACAGCATAGGCGGATGCAGGATAAGCCCAATGTCCTGCAGCACGGGATTCAGATCCCGGCCCTCGGGCGGCACCCCCGGCAGCAGGCGCATAAAAGGATTGGCCGACAGCAATATCACCAGCCCAAAACCAACCAGCAGCCACTGGCTGAGGCCAAGGGTCGGCTCAGTGTTAAAAAACAGCACCGCAAACAGGGCAAGCAGCGCCGCCCAAAACAGCAGCGAGCCTTCATGGCTGCCCCACAGCGCCGCCACCTTAAACAAGAGTGGCAGGGCGGTGTTGGAGTGGTTGGCCACGTAGGCCACCGAAAAGTCATCGGTAATAAAGCACAGTGCCAGCACCGCCATGGCGCCAAGCCAGCTGCAGGCGCCAAGCAGCGCCAGCGCCCTTGATTGACGCTCAAGGTAAGGTGCGCGCCCCGGTTGCCAGTGAGCGGCCAACATCAGGCAGCCGCTGCCAAGCGCCACTACTATGGCGAGGATCAGTAAAAAGTGTCCTGTTTCGGCAAGCATATCAATGCCCGTTGATGGAAGGTGAAGGCACCTTAGCGGCAAATGGCGCGGCGAAATGTGATCCCTCGCAAGTGCGCTATGGTGCTGCGTTTTTTTCAGTTTTCAAGGGCGTTTTCACAAGTTTTGAGACCTTAAAAAGCAGGGTTTTAGATCTGAATTGATGTGATTGAATTGGTGTCAACTGTTTGAATTGATGGGTTTTGTGTCCTTTTGATAACTGCTGAGACCTGAGCCGTTTTTTAGTGTGCGCCAGCGCAGATTTTTGTCCCGCATTCCCTCTCATCATGGCCTCGCTCAAGTCGTTGACTGCCCCGGCAACCCAGCCCCGGCAGCAAAAACACAAACAAGATGATGAGAGGAGTGAGTGATGAAACCATGGAAATCCAGGACGGCACTGTCAGTGCTGTTAAGCCTGGGCGGCGTTGCCTTATCGGGCGCGGCCGTCGCGGCTTCCGAGGGCGATCCGGGCTTTGGCAACAAGAACATGGGCAAGGCTGCCCAGCGCGTGATTGCCAATCCGGATCTGACCGAAGAAAGCAAGGGCGTGAAAACCCTGCAGGACTACATTGTTCAGGAAAAAGAGCTGTTCGACTTCCTGTTCCAGAATCACCCGGTGTTCAAATACGCCGAAGAAGGCCGCATCAAGGGGACTTACCGCATTTCTGACCGGGGTGAAGAGTACCTCGAGCAGGGCAACAGCGAAAAATACAGTGAGCGCGTCGGCCGCCCGATGGCGGTGCAGTACCGTCTGGGTGCCAAGTCGATTCTCGACTATCCCAACAAGTTTGTTGGCCCGGAGAAGTGCGGCGAGTGTCACGCGGTGCAGTACGAGAAGTGGAAACGCTCCCGTCACGCCCAGACCATCCGCTTCCCCGGCGATCACCCCGAGGTGAATAACGACCTCAAGCAAAAAATGTATGGCTCAGAGGCCTCAATTCTGCCTGATGGCGTCACCGCCGATGCCATTTACGCCACAGTCGGTACCCCACGTACCAAGTACGGTTTTATCGACAGCTATCTGGTGCGCGGCAGCTACCACATCAAAGACGGTCTGCTCAAAGACGGCACCGGCACTCTGGTGGCCGGCGGCAACCAGTTCTCCCGTGGCTGGGCCGAATGGCTGACCCCGGAAATGGCCAAGAAAATCAACAAGGCTATCCCCGGCTTCCCAACCGAAATGAAGGACTTTGGTCCAACTGGTTCGCATCAGTGGGGCATGACCTCCTACGGCGCCAAGTACGAAAAAGACTTCCTGTTCCAGCCTGCCAGCTCCTACTGCGAGGTGTGCCACACCTTTAAGTTCGACTTTAAGAGCAAGGATGAATTCTTAAGCGCCCTGGGCGACCCCAAGAAGTTGCAGGAACACACCATCAGTAAAGGTATCGCCTGTGAAGAGTGTCACGGCGCCGGTGGTCACCTCGACGGCGGTGTGGGCGGCGGCATGCCATCCAACTGTGAACGTTGTCACCAGCGTTTCAACTTCGTCGATGAACTGGCCGACACCCCACAGGGCAAAGAAAAGATGGAGTACGCCTTCAACGTGAAGATGAAGTCGTCCTGCCCATCCTGTGGTACCGAAGGTTCGCAAATGTTCATGTCGGCTCACTACGACAAGGGCATGCGCTGCGCCACCTGTCACGACCCGCACGAAGTGACCGGCAACGATTGGAAGTCTGGCTTCACCAAGCCGACCATCAAGAAAGAATGTACCGACTGTCACACAGTGCAGGCGGAAGTGGCCAAAAACACCGACACCCACAGCAACAGCACCTGTACCAGCTGTCACATGCCCAACATGGGCAGCTGTGAGAACTTCACCGCCATTCAGTATCCGGATCAGGCCGGTTTCGACGCGGTGCGTAAGTCTCACCTGTGGAAGATTGACGTGAGCCCAGAGCGCAAGACCCTCAACCCACCTGAAGGTCAGCCAAGGGATGCCACCACCAAGGGCTGGACCGTGGCCCAGGACGAGAACGGCCATGGCTACCTCGACCTGATGTGGAGCTGTGCCCGTACCGCCGTGTCTGATCACTCGGTCGTTGAAGGCAAGGGCTGTCACAGCCAGTTCCAGTCTGAGCTGGAAGTTGGCCTGCACTTCGAAGATCAGATGGAAATCTACGGTGAAGTGATGAAGTGGCAAACCCCGGTTAAAGATACCTTCGCCAAGGTTGAGCAGTCGCTGGTTCGCATCGACAAGCTGATGGAAGTGACAGTGCTCAGCGTGGATGACAAGACCCAGGTGCTGCTGCTTACCGACAAGGCGCGTGATGCCATCGACATGGTCCGTAAAGACGGTTCATGGGGCGTACACGGTCCACGTTATGTCCAGAAACGTCTGGATGCGGCGCTGACCTACGTCACCCAGGCCCAGAATATTCTGGATGCCAGCGGCACCACAGCCAAAACCCTGTAACACCCAAAGCCCCCGGCGCGCAGCCGGGGGCAGCAAGAGAGGATGCTGATGCGAAACCCAAGCCTGTATCTGCTGCCTGCACTCATCGCCCTTGGCGCCAACGTCGCTGTTATCAGCGAATGTCAGGCGGGCGGTGGCGGTGAACTGACAGCCGCAGTGCGCCACGAAGCCGAGCTTAACCAGATCTCGATGCTCGAGGCCGAGTCGCTGCTAGGTCAGCCCAATGTGCACTTCTTCGATGTGAACACCCTGGAGATTTGGGCCGAGGGCTACCTGCCGGGCGCCGTGTTCTTCAACGTGCGCGACTGGCAAAAGCTGTTGCCGGCAAAGAAAGACGCCACCCTGGTGTTTTACTGCGCCAACCGCCTGTGCACCGCCAGCGTGCTGGCCGCGCGGGAAGTGATGAAGCTTGGCTACACAGATGTGCGCCAGATGCCCGATGGGGTCTATGGCTGGCGTATTTCCGGCAGGCCGGTGGAAAAGCCCTGATCCCTTTTTGTTTTTGGAGAAAGTAGTAATGAAATCAATCCAGTTCAAATTCAAGTCCCTCACCCTGGCCGTATCGGGTGTGATGCTGTCACTGTCAGTTGTTGCCGCCGATGCGCCCAAGGACGAGTCCTATGCGCTTGGCGCCTCTGTCGGCAGCTATGTGTCCAATCAGCTCTATCAACATGCCGAGCTTGGTGAAAACGCCGAGGTTGCCAAGGTGATTGAGGGCTTCGTCGATGCCCTTAAAAACGAAAGCAAACTCAGTGACGACGCCATTGTGGGTCTTCTGAACGACAGAGCCGAGCGGCTCAATACCGCCCGCGACGCCAAACTTGCCCAGCTTGCCGCCGAAGAAAAGGCCCGCAGCGAGGCGTTTTTGGCCTCCAACGCCAGCAACGCCAAGGTCACCACCCTGGAGTCCGGCGTGCAGCTGGAGATGCTGAGTGAAGGAAAGGGCGAGCAGCCAAAGCCTGAGGATGTGGTCACGGTGAAATACCGCGGCACCTTAAGCGATGGCAGCGAGTTTGAGAACACCGGCGATACCCCGGCGCGCTTTGCGCTGATGACGGTGATCCCGGGGCTTGAGCAGGGTATTCGTCAGCTGCGCGAAGGCGGCAAGGCGAAAATCCTGATCCCTGCCGAGCTCGCCTACGGCAAGGACGGTGCCGGCGTCATTCCACCTGAGGCCGCGGTGATGTTTGAGCTTGAACTGGTCAAAGTTGAGGCCCCTGGCAAAGGCGATCACGGCGCCATGATGGGCATGGGTCACTGAGGCGCGGCCAAGCCCTGAGTCTGGTTACCCTGAGGATGTTGTCATGACACTGCTGCTTGTGCTTATCGCCCTGAGTTTGCTTATCCCGGCAAGTCTTACCCTCGCCCATGTGCACTCGACCCACCAGGGTGAGGCCACCGAAGTCCGGCTGCCGCTGGCACTGGTGTGCCTGATGTTGCCGCTGGCGTTCTGGGTTTACAGCGAACTTGGCGCTTTTGATAAGTGGCAGCAGGCCAAAGTGGATGAGCGCATCGACTACCAGCTGGCCGGTCGCATCACCGAGGCACGCCGTGAGCTGGAGGCGCGCCCGGGCGATGTCGCTGTTATGCGCAGGCTCGCTGCTCTGTACAGCGAAGGCAGCCGCTATGGCGATGCCGCAAGCCTGTGGCAGCAGGTGCGTTTGCTTGAAGGGGAAAAGAGCGAACTCTTTGCCCGCGAAGCCGAGGCACTCTACTACCGTGACGGCCGCATCCTGAGCCAAACCAGCAGCGGGCTTATCGCCAGCGCCCTGAGGCTCGACCCCTTCGATTTGCAAAGCCGCCTGCTGCTGGCCACTGCCTTTTATCAGGCAGGAGAGCTGGCTGCTGCGCGGGGGCAGTGGCAATGGCTGCTGGACAGCAACGCAGGGGAGCCCAGACGCGAGGCCATCGAGCGCGCCATTGCCCGTGTCGATGCCCGTGTCGAGGCCCATGTCGAAGCCAGGCCGAAGGATAACAGGGTCAATCCATGACCCGAGGAGGAATGTGTGAGTGAACATCTATCGCGGCGCCGGTTTTTAATCGGTGCCTGCTCGGCAGCCCTGCTGCCCATGGGATGTACCAGCCGCGAGGACGCCGAAACCGGCGGCCACAAGCCGCACTACGTAATGGTGTTCGACCAGAACAAGTGTGTCGGCTGCGGCGAATGTAAAACCGCCTGTAATCAGGCCAATGGTTTGCCCGAAGGCCAGTCGCGGCTGTTGCTTGAGCAGCAGTCCGGCCGGGTCGAAGGCCAGCCTTGCCCCCACTGCGGCAAGCTTAAGTGCGACTGCGAGCGTAAGTTTGTGCGGGTGTCCTGCCAGCAGTGTAAGGACGCGCCCTGCGTGACCGTATGCCCAACCGGCGCCGCCATGCGCGACAAAGCCACCGGCGTGGTCACCATGGATGAGGGCAAGTGTGCCGGCTGCAAGTACTGCATCGGTGCCTGCCCTTACAACGCGCGCTTTATCAACAGCGCCACCAAGGTCGCCGATAACTGCGACTTCTGCCTCGAAAGCCGCCTGTCGAAGGGGCTGCTGCCTGCCTGTGTGGAGAGCTGCCGTCACGACGCACTGGTGTTTGGCGACATCAATGACCCCCAGTCCTACGTCAGCAAGCTTTTGGCGGTGAAGGACTCGGTCAGAATAAAGCCACACCTTGGCACCGAGCCGAGCCTGCGTTACATCCCCATTGTGAAAACAGGAGTCTGACATGGACGGAAGCATTGCTTTTACCCTCGGGCTGTCTGAAGGGGTCGCCTGGCCCTGGCCCATCGCGGTGTACCTGTTTTTCGCCGGGATCTCCGGCGGCGCACTGACCATCGCCCTTGGGCTTAGGCTCTATAAGGGCCAGAGCAGTAACACGCCGCTGCTGAAGGCGGCCAGCATCACCGCGCTGGTCACCATTGGCCTTGGGATGTTGTGTCTGGTGCTGGATTTGACCAACCCGCTGTTTTTCTGGCGAATTTTGGTGTTCTACAACCTGAACTCGGTCATGTCCATCGGGGTGATAGCCCTGTGCGCCTATATGCCGCTGCTGGCGTTGGTGTGTTTGATAGCCCTGAAAGAAGAGCTTAAGTACCTGCCCATGGGCGCCATGCTCACCGGCATTGCTGCCAAGTTCGAAGGTCAGCGTCGGCCGATGGAAATCGCGCTTCTGGTACTCGCGGTATCCGTGTGTGCCTACACCGGCTTTCTCATCTCGGCGCTTATCCGCTTCCCCATCATCAACACCTCGGTGCTGCCGGCGCTGTTTGTAGCGTCCGGTCTGTCGGCGGGGGCGGCGGCGGCCAAGATGGTGGCGGTGCGCTTCTTCAATGAAGATTTGCACAGCAGCGACATGAAGCTCTTACATGGTGCCGAGTGGCCGATTATGGCCGCCGAAGCCCTGTTTATCTTCATGATCATGGTGTCGCTTGCCACAGGAAATGCCGGTGCCCAGATGGCCTTTGCCGCCTTTAACGGCGGTGACTGGTCGATGCTGTTCTGGCTTGGTGTGGTGGGTGTCGGCTTTGTGCTGCCGCTGCTGCTTAACTTCGCCACCGGCAAGCGCTTCAGCCACTCGGCCCAGGCGTTTTATCTGGCCGGGCTGTGTGCGGTCAGCGGCATGATGTGTCTCAGGCTCTTCATCCTGTATGCGGGCCAGAGCTATGCGATCTGACCGAGAGCTATGCGATTTAACCGAGAGCCATGCGATCTGACCGAGAGCTATGCGATCTAAAGAATCGAGCTTAACCCCTGTGTGGTAAAACCGGCCGCCGCCCCATCTCATCTCCGTGTCGGGCGGCGGCTTTTAAGGAATCACTTCATCCGGAGCCAGCCATGAAAAAACTGCTGATTGCCGCCCTTATCCCTTTGCTCAGTGCCTGTTTTTCTGAGGTCACCGCCACCGACCTGCGCCCCGAGCCATTGCACGACCATGACCGCTGCCACCTGTGCGGCATGATGATCACCAAGTACCCGGGCCCCAAGGGGCAGGTGATCTTAAATGACGGTGAAACGCGGCCGCAATTCTGCTCAAGCCGCGACATGTTCAACTATGTATTGCAGCCGGAAAATGGCCGCCGCACCCTGGCACTGTTTGTCCACGACATGGGCGCAACCAACTGGGAAACGCCGGACGACAGCGCCTTTATCGATGCCAAGAGCGCCTTTTATGTGTACGGCACCAGCAAAAAAGCCGTGATGGGCCCGGCAGTGGCGCCATTTTCCAGCCGTGAGGCCGCCGAAAAGTTTGCCGCCGAATATGGCGGGCGGGTGCTGGGCTTCGATGACATCAGCCTAGAGCTATTAAAGAGCGAGCACTGAGATGAGCGCCGCCCGGGGCATGCAGGCACGCAGAATAATGTTCGTGCTTGGCCTGCTGTTGCCTTTTAACTTAAGTGCAGGGGAGAGGGCTTCAGGCATCCCCACAGCCACCCCGGAAAGTTTTAAGGCGATGCTCGCGCAAAAGCCTGCAACTCTGCTGCTTGATGATGGCCGCTATGCCTGCGGCGATACCATCGACTTTCCAATTGATCTTATCGCCCAATCCCCGGGTAAGGTGTTGTTTGATTGCGACGGCGTCGGCTCGGGGCTCATTATCGCCGCGAGCGATATAACCCTGGATGGCATCCATTTTCACGGCGTTGGCGGCTCGCTGCTTAGCCTTGATGCGGCGGTAAAACTTACGCCCGGCGCCCACAGGGTGACGCTCGCCAATCTCAATATCGAGGCCGCAGGCTACGGTGTTCATGCAGAAGATGCTGATTTTCTTGAGGTTCAGCATAGCCACATTCGCGGCGATGCCAGTTTGCACCTCCTTGACCGTGGTGATGGCATTCACCTTAAGGGGGGCAGGGCGGCGCGCATCGCCCATAACCGCATCGAGACGGTGCGGGACGGCATTTACCTTGAAAGCACACAAGGCAGTGAGGTGATTGCCAACCGTATGAATTCATTGCAATACGGCGTGCATACCATGTACAGCCAAGGGGAGCTTATCGCCCTTAATCAGGCCGAAAATGTACTTGGGGGTTATGCGCTGATGAGCTCACAAGGGCTGCGGCTTGAAGAAAACATCGCCCTGCAGGCGAGCGACTTTGGGGTGCTTTTGAATGTCACTGAAGATACCCGCTTGAGCGGCAATTTGGTGAAAGCCAGCAAGGCTCAGGCTAAAGCCGGCACGGGTGCCAGCCTTGATATATTCAGTGTCGGCAAGGGGCTCTTTATCTACGATGCAAAAAGCAATTTGATTGAAAACAATCACTTTATTGATGGCGATGTCGGCGTTGCCATTGCCATGGGGGCGGAGGCAAACCGCTTTCATGGCAATGTTATTGCGGGCAATGGCGAGGAGCTGCGCTACACGGGCACTGTGGCCATGGACTGGAGCGGCGGGGGGCGGGGTAACTTCTGGGGCGGCCATTCGGGGCTTGATATAAATGGCGACGGCATAGGCGATGGGCCGTACCGGCCAAACGACAGGTTTGACCGGCTGTTTCTCATTTACCCCGAGGCGCGCACCCTGATGCAAAGCCCGCTGGTGATGCTGCTTAAATCCCTCTCAGATGCGCTGGCGCTGGAGCGCGGTGAAGGGGTAACCGACCCTTATCCTCTGATGCAGGCACCTTCGTCAGCAGTGCATCTGCCGGAAATAGATTCTTCTGTTTCAGCCACGCTTGTTTCAACGAAGCTTGTTTCAGCCACGCTTGTTTCAGCCTCGCTTGTTCCTGCCACAAATGCCACGGGAGGTTTGTCATGGTGATTGATGCCCAAATGCTTGGCTACAGCAGGCCGGGGCGCTGCAAAGTGTTGCCCGGGCTTTTTGGCAAAGACCAAACCTCGGGCACAGCCGCGCTGACGGAGGTGAGCTGTTCCCTCGCTGAGGGCGAGCTGTTGGCGCTCCTTGGTCATAACGGCGCGGGTAAATCGACCCTGATAAAGCTGCTGCTCGGGCTAATTGCACCAAGCCGCGGCAGCCTTAAGGTGCTTGGGCACACGCCCTCGCGCGGCATGGCGGGGGTGGGTTATTTACCCGAGCATTGCCGCTTGTACCCAAGGCTTAGCGGCAGTGAGCTGTTTGCGCTTTTTGGCAGGCTTAAGGGCGCGACTGCCGGTGAGGTGAATGAGCTTATTGAGGCGTTTAGTCTGGCTTCGCTTCTACATCGGCCGTGCCAGAGCCTGTCAAAGGGGCAGCTGCAGCGGCTCTCGCTTGCGCTGGCGCTCCTTGGTAAACCGAGGTTACTGCTACTTGATGAACCAACCACGGGGCTTGACCCCGGCGCTGCTGAATTTATGTATCAGCGCCTTGACCGCCTGAAGCAAAACGGCTGCGCGCTGGTGATTTGCAGCCACGATCTGGCGCTGCTGGAGCCGCGCGCCGACAAGCTGCTTTTTATCGGCAGCGGCAGGCAGCAGGCCTTTGGCCGCGCCGCTGACATTCTGGGCGGCGACAGCCTGCGCGCCGCCTATTCGCGGCTGATGCCCAATGCTTTTGGCGAAAGCTCAGACCCAGAGCTCATATCCAGAAGTTGAGGCCAAAAGTCTATGCCAAAAGTCTATGCAGAGCGCAGCAATAGGGAGTGAAGGGTGATGACCAGTCTGGTAAGCAGCCACTGCGGCGACAAGTCAGCCCTGACGTTACAACCTTGCAGCAGCCGTGCCCTTGATGCGGTGCGCTTTATCGCCCGGCTCGAATGGCTGCAGGCCAAAAGGCAGCGGCTGCTCCTTATCAGCTTTGGAGTACTGCTGCTGCTGGGAGTTTGTGTGTGTTTATCTTTTTCGGCATCGGCAGGGCTCCTTGCCCAGCCGATGGCGGCGCTGCGCTCCCTGACCGCGCTTTGGAGCCTGACCTTGCCGCTGCTGGCGCTGATGGCGGGCTTTAAGGGCATAGTGGCCGAGCGTGAAGGCGCGACGCTGGGGCTGCTGTTGACTCAGCCTGTGTCAGCCGGGCAGCTGTTGCTTGGCAAATGGCTTGGGGGCGCGGCGCCGCTGCTGCTGGCGCAGACATTGGCGGCCCTTGGCAGTGCGCTGCTGTATCTGCTCGTTGCAAGCTCGGCGCCGCTTGAGTACTTCGCAGGGCTACTGCGGCTTTGGCTTGGCGGCGCGGCGCTTACCCTTGGCTGTCATCTCAGTGCGCTGGTGGTCAGCGCCTGGTGCCGTGGCAGTCAAAGCGCCCTGTTTCTGGGCCTGCTGTGGCTTGGGGCGCTGTTATTGCTGTGGGATTTGCTGCTGCTGGCGCTGCTGTTACTTGGCGCGATCCCGGGCGGCCTGCTTGAGGTGCTGGTGCTCCTTAATCCTGTCACTGTGCTCAGGGGCTTTGTGTTGCAGGCCGAGTTGCCGCTGTGGGCGCTCGGGCAGCTGCTGGTGCCTGTGCTGCTGTTTCGGTTTGGCCAGCTTGGCATAGTGCGCGGCTGTAACGAGCTTTGAGCTTCGGCCGCAGTGCAAAGTGCGACGCTTGGGTGATGAACTGTGATCCGTGATTCGTTTAGCAAAAAGCCTTTACCGCACATAGGCTTGAATGGGCGTAAGCTCACACACTGAATGGCGTCTGGCCAGTAGAATGCGGTAAAGATCAACCTGTTGCGGCCGGAACCTGTATGCATCAACTGACCCCCTACCTGATATTTGAGCCATCGGCCAAGGTGCTGGTGGATCAGCGTGACGACAGCCAGGTGCCTTTGACCTTCTCGGAGGCCCAGGTGCTGGCCGCCTTGCTTGAGTCCCCCGAGACCATTATTGCCAAGGAAGATCTGCTATCGATTGGCTGGCCCGACCGGGTTGTGTCCATGACCTCCCTGACCCAGTGCGTCAGCACCCTGCGTAAAAAGCTTGAGCCCTTTCCGGAGCTGCAACTGAAAACCGTGGCCCGCCGTGGCTATCAGCTACACATTTCCCGCCAGTCCCATGTGCATATGCTTGCCATCAACGACGGTGAGGCCATCAAGGATGCGCTGATTGGCGTGTCGCTGCGGGTCAAGCTCGCCGGTATTGTGCTGCTGGGGTTTATTCTTGGCGCCTTTTGGTATCTGAGCGACCGGCACGCCATGGTCAAGGATGTCAGCCGCTGGCAGTCCGGCGGCGATATTCCGTTGAATGTCGGTGGCAGTCTGGTGGAGGCTGAGCTTTTTTATCTTAAGGATGTGGACCGGCTGCATCCTTCGATGTGGCAGCGGCATCTGGCGCCCGAGGGCAATCAGCTCAGCGATTATGGCCCGCTGTCGGGCTTTGCCGCCACCGATGGCAACAATTACTCCTTTGCCGTGTGTCCCGGCGAGTCGCCGACCGACTGCAGCGGCAAGCGCATCATCAATATCACCAGCATAGGCGAGGAGCCAGCAGGCCTCAGTATGGCGGAGTTTTTGCCGCTGAGTCGCCAGATGGAAGAGCGTATCCGCTACAACAAGGTGATATTGCCCGAAGCTCAAGCCGGCGGCGAAATTGAAGAGCATAACTTCCAGGCCGATGTGTATTTTCCGGTGGCGGGCGAGCTTCTGGTGCGGGCGGATTTAAGCCTGTCACTGGTGTATGAAGGCGCAGATACCGGTCAGTTCCATGTGTCGGCCTGCATTACCGATGAAAACTGCATTACCACCCCGATTAAATACCGGCTGCGGGGCGCATTCACTCAGTATCAAAGCCGCATTGGCAGCATGGATGTGGATGTGTTTCAGGTGAAGGTTTTGCAAAAAACCTTGGAAAAACCAGACAATGTCAGCGGCTCGGCGCTGCATTTTTACCGCGAGATCCGTAAGCACGATATCCGCGACGACACCCTGTACTTTTATCGGGTGTGGCAGGGCAAGGATACCGCCGTGTGGATAGTGCCGCAGATTGGCCATATTCTGGCCTGGACCCGCTACACCAGGGCGCTGCTCTGATAATAAAAATCCCGGCCGGAGCCGGGATTGTTTTGGCTGTTGCCGACGCGCTTATTTGATAAAGGCAAAGGCATCGCCATAGAGGTGTGGCTCGTCCACGCCCATTTCGCGGAACTGCTCGCGGGCGGCGCCAACCATGTTGAAGCGGCCGGCGATATAGATGTCGTAGCCCACCAGGCTGATAAAGTCGGCCTTGATTTGCGCCAGCAGATTGTTGGTCTTGCCATCCCAGTCGCCTTCGGCTTCTTCCACCACAGGCACAAAGTGCAGCCAGGGGTGCGCTTCGTGCCACTGGCGGGCAATCGACTCGTAATACATGGCATCCTGGGTGCGACAACCCCAGTACAGCTGGGTTTCAACCTTCTGGCCCAGCGCAATCTGCTGCTCGACTATGCTCTTGATGTACGAAAAGCCGGTGCCGCCGGCAATCAGCAGCCTTGGTCTGTGGCTGTCTTCACGCAGGAAGGCATCGCCGCCCGGGGCTTCGATGTCGATATGGGTTTCAGTCTTCAGGCGCTCAACCACCTGCATCGGGTAGCTTTCGCTCACCGCCGCACCGATGTGCAGCTCCAGAGTCTCTGCGCCGGGAGCCGAGGCGATGGAGAAAGGACGCTTGTCTTTTTCGCCCATCACCACACACAGGTATTGGCCTGCCTTGAAATCGAAGGCCGTTTCCGGGGCCAGCTTGACCTGATACACGGCGTCGTTGAACGGCGTGATACTGAGAACTTTACAGCGGATGTTGTTCATCGATGTTCTTTAAAACCTCTGTGCTTTTTATGTCCCTTTCTGCTGAAGGGTTGGATTCAATGTCAGTTTGTATGCATTCAAAATAAGTATTGCCGCCATTGCGCCGAGGGCAAGGCGGCAACCGCTGCGGCCACAGGTGCCGCGGCGGATTACAGCGTTGGTGCCCGGTCTATGCCAAGCTCATCCCAAATCGCATCGACGCGCTGTTTAACTGCTTCGTCCATCACGATGGGCGTGCCCCATTCGCGGCTGGTTTCGCCTTCCCATTTGTTGGTGGCATCCAGACCCATCTTCGAGCCAAGGCCCGCCACCGGCGAGGCAAAGTCGAGATAATCAATCGGGGTGTTTTCAATCATTACGGTATCGCGCTTGGGATCCATGCGCGTGGTGATGGCCCAAATCACGTCCTGCCAGTCGCGGCAGTTTACGTCTTCATCCACCACCACAATAAACTTGGTGTACATAAACTGGCGCAGGAACGACCAGGCGCCCATCATCACCCGCTTGGCGTGGCCCGGGTACTGTTTGCGGATGGAGATCACCGCCATCCGGTAAGAGCAGCCTTCGGGTGGCAGGTAAAAGTCCACGATTTCAGGGTATTGCTTACGCAAAATCGGCACGAACACTTCGTTCAGCGCCACCCCCAGCATCGCCGGTTCATCCGGTGGACGGCCGGTGTAGGTGCTGTGGTAAATCGCATCTTTCCTGTGGGTGATGTGGGTCACGGTAAACACAGGGAAGCTGTCGGTCTCGTTGTAATAGCCGGTGTGGTCGCCGTAGGGGCCTTCCTCGGCCATCTCGCCGGGAGCGATATAACCTTCGAGGATAATTTCGCTGGTGGCCGGTACTTCAAGGTCGCACGACAGCGCCTTGGCCACTTCAGTGCGCTCGCCGCGCAAGAGGCCCGCGAAGGCATATTCACTCATGGAGTCCGGCACAGGCGTCACCGCGCCAAGAATGGTCACAGGATCTGAGCCCAGCGCCACCACCACAGGGTAGTTTTCGCCGGGGTGCTGCTGCTGAAAATCACGGAAATCCAGCGCGCCGCCACGGTGGGACAGCCAGCGCATAATGAGTTTGTTCTTGCCCAAAAGTTGCTGACGATAAATGCCGAGGTTCTGGCGTTTCTGGCGTGGGCCCTTGGTGATGGTCAGGCCCCAGGTCATCAGCGGCGCCACATCGCCCGGCCAGCAGTGCTGAATGGGCAGCTTGGTCAGGTCCACATCGTCACCTGTCAGCACCACTTCCTGACAGGGCGCGCGGCTAACTGTCTTTGGCGGCATATTCAGCGCCTGCTTGAACATGGGGATTTTGGCGATGGCATCTTTAAAGCCGCGCGGCGGCTCGGGCTCTTTCAGGAAGGCGAGCAGCTCGCCCACTTCACGCAGTGCCAGCGGGTCTTCTTTGCCAAGCGCCATGGCCACCCGTTTTGGCGTGCCAAACAGGTTTGCCAGCACAGGCATGCTGTGGCCCTTGGGGTTTTCAAACAGCAGCGCCGGGCCACCTGCACGCAGTACCCGGTCGGCAATTTCTGTCATTTCAAGATAAGGATCAACCTGATAGCTGACGCGCTTAAGCTCACCGCACTGTTCAAGGTGGCTGATAAAGCTGCGTAAATCCTTAAAACTCATATGGAAATGCCTCAGTTTGCAAACATCTTTCGTGGCGCGCACTATATCATTAAAGCCCACAGGGCGGAATCAAAAGCGCCCATAGCAGGAGGGGCAGTATGGCAAGGCTCAGGTGTATGAAGTTAGTATCCTCCCTTGGACTGACGCTGTCGGTGACGGTAGCGGCAGCAACCTTTTTTACGGCCGCATTCAGTGCGACTGAGGTCAGCGCCGCTGAGCGGCTTGGCAGCACTGTGTGGGTTGGCAATGAAAATGGCCTTGGGCTCAGCTATTCCACCGGCGGCTATGCTGGCAATCAGGTGGGCGCGAGCTGGCATCACAACAACTGGCCGTCGGGTTGGCGGCCGGGACTTAACTGGGGAGGCCACTGGAACTCGCCCTGGTATGGCCCTTGGCGTGACCCTTTTTACCGCGATCCTTTTTACCGAGATCCCTTCTGGCGCTATAACGATAACCGGTACTGGCAGCAGCGCGAATGGGAGCGTGACCGCGAACGGGAACGCGAGGCGGCGCAGGCCGAGCGTCAGCGGCGCCTGACCCAGCCAAGGCTGGTTGAGCCTGTGCCTCCTGCGCAAATCACCCGCAGCCAATCCCAGAGCCAGCCTGGCAGCCTTGCCAGCTTGCCGGACAACGCCAGGGTGATTATGGTCAATGGCAAACCCCGCTACGAATGGCAGGGGCAGCTTTACCGGCTCGACTGGGAAACCCAGCGTTACGTGCCTGACGCTGCAAGCGACAGCGCCGCTTCTGGCAGTAATCCGCCTGCAAGCAATCCGCCTGCGAAAAAGTAACCATAAAAAAACGCCGTCCACTGGACGGCGTTTTCAGTTTCAGGCTTATCAGAAGCTTACGTTTTCGATATCAGAGCAGCCGCCTTCGGCGTTGCATACCTGATAGGTGTAGCTCACACCGACCGGCGTGTCGAAGCGGTCAACGAAGCTGCTGGCCGAGGTGGTGCCAACCAGCACGCCGTTACGCAGCACACTGTAGCTTGCGCTGTTGCCGGTCCACTCAAGGCCGACGCGGGCGCTGCCGCGGCGTGAACGGGTGACCTTGTTGACGCTCAAATCAATCTCGGCTGCCGGTACTTCGACGTTGAACACCTGAGATGCAGCGCCGGTCGCGCCATCATCGTCGGTGACTGTCAGGGTCACGGTGTAGCTGCCGCTCACCAGATACTGGTGGCTTACGCTCTCACCGCTGCCGGTTTCGCCGTCACCAAAGTCCCAGCTCCAGGCCACTACGTTGCCATCGGCATCGGTAGCTGTGCTGGTGAAGTTGTACAGGGCGCCGGTATTGGCCGCGCTGAAGTCAGACACAGGCGCCTGATTTGGCTCGCCGCTGCCGCCTTCATAGCTGCCCACCAGAGTCGCGCCGCTGTAGTTGCTGTAACCGCGCAGCATCACCCAATAGGTACCGGCCTGAGCCGTGGAAATCGGGCAAGACTCGTTGTTGCCGTTTTTGTAGGGGCGGCAATCGTAGTCTGTGGTGCTTGGGTAAGAGCCAAACTTCACGTACATGTCGGCATCGCCGCTGCCACCTGAGAGGTTAAAGGCAAGGTTGCTGGCACCGGCCGGCACTTCCAGCGTCCAGTACTGCTTGCTGCCGGTGGCACCGCTGACTGACACGGCTACGCCGTTATCCAGCGCCTCAGCATCGGGTGCCGGTGGTGGTGGCGGTACTTCACAGGGGGTGATACCTACGGCCGCAAACGCTGCGTCCACGTCGGCGGTGCTGTAACCCTTGTCGGTGGCGGCGTTTTTCACGCCACAGGCGCCTTCGTGGAACAGGCTGTTTGCCGTCCAGTAAACCTGGTTGGCAATCACGAACAGTTCAAAGGCTTTGCGGGTATCCCAGCCCGGGGTGGTGGCCAGGGTGTAAAACGCCTTGTTGAAGATACCTGAGCTGTGGTGAACATCGATGCCGTCAACATAATCGTTGATATGGCCGATGGAAATGCCGTCCAGGGTCGGATCTGCCATGTAACGCAGCGCGCCGTTGCCTTTGAAAATGTCGGCGCCGACCAGCCAGTCGTTAGTGCCGCGCATAAAGAACTCGGCGGCTTCACCGGCCATGTCGGAGAAGGCTTCGTTCATACCACCGGACTGACCGGCGTACACCAGGCTTGAGTTTTGCTCGGTAAAGCCGTGGCTCACTTCGTGGGCCGATACATCGAGCGACACCAGTGGGTGGAAGGTATTGCCGCCGTCACCGAAGGTCATGGCGCTGCCGTCCCAGAAGGCGTTTTCGTAGTTGTTGCTGTAGTGCACGCGCATGGTCAGCTGGAAGCTCAGTGGCGCTGTGTTGTACCACTGGCTGTACATGTCATATACCACGCCGCCAAAGTAGTGGGCGTCGTTCAGTGGCGAATAGGCGCCGTTGATTTCTTTGACTGTGTTGCGCGGGCAGGTGTAGCTGAAGGCGGTGTTGCCGCTGGTGCCGTGGTTCAGGTTCACGGTTTTGACGTTGGCGTTGTTCATGGTGCAGGTGTCACCATTTACTTCAACGTCCAGATAGCCATACTGGGTGCCGTACTCGTACTGGCCGGTTTTAACGTTACCGCCGGGGCCTGTGCCGGTGGCGGCGTGGGTCAGACCTTCCCAGCGATCCAGCACTTCACCGCTGTGGGCATCCACTATGGTGAAAGGTCGGCTTGGGGCTGCGCCATCGACCACGTAAGAGGTGATGTACACCAGGCGTGGCTCTTTATCTTTGCCGTACAGAATAATCCATGGCTCGGCGCTGTCGTTACGGGTTTTGCCGGCCTTGAGGCCATGTCCGCCCTTGGCTGCCTTGGCGATTTCCAGCGCTCTGGCCTTGCTCAGGCTTGGCTTGGCGAAGGACGCATCCTTGTTGATTTCGGTCAGCATCAGGCCTTTAAGGTTGCTGTAGCTGCCCATCACCGAGCGGTCGGCGGCCACTGAAAAGCCCTGTACCGGTACGCCGTGGAAATACTGCTGCAGCCGTTCTTTTTGTTTGCCTTTACCAAGGTCTAACTTTTTGGCAGTGCGGAACTCATAGCCGGGTGCCAGTTGCAGCACGCTGCCGATATCGCCGGAGGCGGTGTGGCGAAGCTTGGATACATCCACCACGTTGGCAGCATGGGCTGAGGTGCCCAGGGTAGCGGAAATGGCGATAAACAAGAGTGAAAGTTGTTGCTTGCGCATAAGTGACTTGTCCTTGTGGGTCGGGCGGCGAGATGCCGCTTGGCACATCCTTCAATCCAACGCAGGCACGCCTGCGAAGGTCACAACAGCAAATTATTATTGGGTGAAACACCCTGAACCCATTGGCGTTAACCAATGAAGAATTTTATGTTATTGGGATGTAAAAACGCGGGCAATTGCTCTAATGCACTATAGTTGGCAGGCATTTTTGGGGTGAAGCGCTACTTTCGGCTAACCGAAGTTGCAGCGGCATCAACCCCATTTTTCACTCAGTGAGGTGACAGGAGTTTATCTGCCTTCAGCGATATTTAATCGCCATCGGGATAATGGCCTCGCGGGAGCCTTTTTCGGCCCGCAGCCGCGCAAGATATTGCTCCCATAAGCTTATTTGATTGGTAGCGAGCTGATGTAATACCTGCCACGAATAAAGTCCGGTATCATGGCCGTCATCAAATACCAGTTTTACTGCATAGTTACCCACTTGCTCTATGGCGCTGATATTGACCTCTTTCTTGTTGGTCACCAGCACAGGGTTGCCGTGGCCATGGACCTCGGCAGAAGGGGAATACACCCGCAGAAACTCGCAGCTGAGCTGGTACTGACTGCCATCATCGAAACCGACTTCCAGCAGGCGTGATTTGCGTTTCAGCTTGAGGGATACGACATTGGGGTGGCTCATGTAAGCTCCAGAATGGGACAAAGCCCGATTATGGTCGCTTGCTTTTAAGCAATTGTGAACCCCGACACCGCCAAAAAACACAACAGATCACGGACTCGCGGCCAGGCAGACATGACAGACAATATTTTTTTCTTCGGCGATTGGCAGATTTCACCCCAAAGCAACCGCTTGAGCCGTGGCAGCATCAACCGCCAGCTCGAACCCAAGGCGATGGAGGTGCTGCTGTACCTGTGCCACCGCGCGGGCGAGGTGGTCAGCAGCGACGAGCTGCTCGATGCCTGTTGGCCGGGGCTGGATACCGGCGACAACCCGCTGCACAAAACCATCGCCCAGCTGCGCCGGGCACTGGATGACAGCGCCACCACGCCACAGTTTATTGAAACCATCCGCCGCCGTGGTTACCGCACCCTGGCGCAGGTCAATTTTCCTGTCGGTCATGAAGAATCCGCCCCCGAGCAGGCCTGGCAATCCGGCTCGCCCTTTCCGGGGCTGCGCGCCTTTGGCGAAGCCGATGCCGGGGTGTTTTTTGGCCGCCGCGAGCAAATCAATGCCCTGCTCGACAACATCAGCCGCCAACTGCGCACCGGCCGTGGCTTTTGCCTGTTGCTTGGTCCAAGCGGCAGCGGCAAAACCTCGCTTATCCATGCCGGGGTGCTGCCCAACCTGATGACGCCCCAGGGCGTAAACGGCATCGGCGTGGTGTCGGCCAGTGGCCTCGATTTGGCCGACGTTGGCCGTGGCCAGCTTTACAGCGCCCTGGCCGGTGCCATGCTCGACTGGGAAGTAAACGACACGCCGGTGTTTCAGGGCCACAGCATGGCCTCGCTCGCGGCCGTGCTCGAGCAGGATGCCAGCTCGCTCTATGGCCAGTTGCTTGGCGCGCTGCCGGGCAGCCCCTGGGATAAACCAAGGTTTGCGCTGGTGATTGACCGCCTCGAGGTGTTGCTGTCATCGCCGCTGTTCAGCGCCAACGAGCGCGATGCCTTTCTTGCGCTGATGGACAGCCTGTCCCGCAGCGGCGCAGTGCTGCTGCTCAGCGCCTGTCGCAACGACTTTTACCCGCAGGTGGTCAGCCAGCCAAGCCTGATGGCAGGCAAGGGCAACGGCGCCCATTTCGACCTTGAACCACCGAGCCGTCAGGCGCTGCTGCAAATGATCCGTCTGCCGGCGGCCGCGGCAGGGCTTAGCTGGGAGTTTGACGCCCAAAGCGCCCTTGGCCTCGATGAAATCCTCTGCCGTGAAGCTTCGGCAAGTCCGGATGCGCTGCCGATGCTGCAGTACCTGCTGCAGGTACTGTATCTGGAGCGCGATGGGCAAAATCAATTAAAACTCGATGTGTATCATCGTCTTGGCGGCATTGAAGGCGCGATTGGCCGCGCCGCCGACGAGGCGCTTGCCAGCGAGAGTGACGCCACCCGCCGCGCGCTGCCCACCCTGCTTGCACGGCTGGTAACCCTTCGGGAAGACGAGCTTTCCATCACCAGCCGCAGCGCCCGTTACAGTGAGCTTGTCACCGATGCCGAGCGGCAGCTGGTGCAGGCGCTGGTGGACAGCCGCCTGTTTGTGTCACACCTCGAAGATGCCGAGCCAAGCTTCAGCGTCGCCCACGAAGCGCTGCTGCGCCGCTGGCAGCGTGCTGCAAGCTGGATTGAGGCTCACCGCCAGCATCTGGCGCTGCAGGCGCGGATTTTTCATCAGGCCAACCGCTGGCAACAGGGCGGGCGTGAGCGGGATTATCTGCTTGGCGAAGGCAAACCGCTGCTGGAAGCAAGGCAACTGCTGGATGAGCCCGTGCTCAGGCTCGATGACATCAGCCGCGACTTTATTGCCGCCTCCTGCGCCCGCGCGGCGCGCCGCAGCCTGCTTAAGCGCGGCACAGTAGCGCTGCTGGCCGTGCTGACTTTGGTGTCGGTGCTGATGGGTATCAGCAGCATGCGTGCCGAGCGCCTTGCCACCGAGCGGCGCCTTGCCGCCGAAGATTTGCTGGGATTTATGGTGGGGCAGTTTGCCGACCGGCTGCGCAGCATCGGCCGCATGGATTTGCTCGACGGTGTCAGCAACAAGGCGCTGGATTATTTCAGTACCGAAGACCGCAGCTTGTCGGCTGCGGCGCTGCTGCGCCACGGCCAGACCCTCGAGGCCATGGGCGAAGTGGCTTACAGCCGTGAAAAACCCGACGAAGCCAGGGCGGCGCTGCTGGCGGCGCGCAGCAAACTGCTGCCGCTGGTGGGGGACGATGTGCCCCAGCTTGAGCTGCACAAAACCCTTGGGGCCAACGCCTTCTGGCTTGGGCAAATCGAGTACGACAGGAGCGACTGGGCGGCGACCAAGCCCTGGTTTACCGCCTACCTTGAGCACAGCGAGGCCATGCTTGCCCTTGCGCCTGAAAGCCGCGATGCCATGCTGGAGCTGTCCTACGCCGAAAACTCCCTTGGCAGTCTGGCGATGAAGCAGCAGGATTATGGCCGCGCCCGCGAGATGTTTGAGGCCTCCCTCGCACTTAAGCAGATACTGCTGTCGGCAAACCCGGGCGATGGCCAGCTGCTTGCCGATGTGGCCGATACCCAGTCCTGGCTTGCCAGTGCAGCATTGGCGCAGGGGGATGTGAAAAAGGCGCTGGCGCTTTACCACGACATAGGCGCCGTGCTTGGTGTCACCAAAGAGGCCTATGCGCTGGACCGCTTATCCCACAGTCAGGTTAAGCTTGCGCGGCTTCACCAGTGGCTGGGCGACTCAGAAGCAGCAAAAGCGGCGCTTGAGCGCGCGCTCAAGACCCGCTCGGATGCCTTAAGCGGCGATCCGGATAACCTCTCCTGGCGTTACGATTTGCTCACCCTCAAAATTCAAGGGCTTGAACTCGGGCTTGCCGCGGCAAGCAGTGCTGAGCTTGCCGTCTTTGAGGCGGAGCTTAACCACAGTGCGGCGCCATTGCCCGGCGAGCGGCAGCAAAGATTGCAGCAGCTTTACCTGCTGTCGGCCGCCAAGCGCTTGTATAAGCTTGGCGACTTTGCTGGCGCCGAAGCCCGGGCTGCGGCCGCGATGGCCGCATTTAAGCTGGTAAACTTGGCCGCCTCCGCCGATGTCAATGACAGCGTCAAGTGGGCAGAGGTGCAGCTGTTGTGGCGTGCCAGTCGCAGGGCGCAGGGAATGGAGTTGCCTGACACCGAGTTGTGCTTACAGGCAAAACAGCTTCTTTTGCCGCTCGCGGGTGCATCAAATGAGCCTAAAATCACGCTGCCGCTGGTGCAGGCGCTGGAGTGTCTCGGTGAGACCGAGCAGGCCACCCGGCTTAAGGCGCCGCTGCTTGCCCAGGGGGTGGTGTTTGATAATTTACATTAAGCGCATAACAAAATCATTTTAAAACAGTGTGTTAGCTAGTAAGATTGCCGGAAGGTTTGTCAGCGCTGCTGCGGTAGTATGCGTAGCGTGCTTGGCGCATCGGCGTTCGCCTTTTTAAGGCCTAATCAATGTGAGCGGATCCGTGCGAGTGGACGACTCAGTCCGCTTTAGCCCTGCACAAGCCTAAATAACTCAAACAACAGGAAATCCCATGCCTACTATTATCGATATCACAGTGACCGTCAGCCTCGACGACAATCAAGTGCCTCAGTTCGCCTATAACCCACCGGGCTCTGTGACTGTAATCGAAAACTCCCAAATCAACTACAAATTGGATGATCAGACCAACAAGGGCTTAAGCTTTGCCGGCGCCGCCTTTGCCACTCCGTTTGACCGGATTATCGACGCGGTTGAAGTAACGCCTACTTTGCTGACCCTGACTGATACCGATGCGGTTATCGGCACCACCGGCTTCCGTCTGCTGTTTAACATTGCCGGCAGCACGCTGCAGCTGTGCAGCCATGACCCGCAGGTCATTAACAAAGACGAGAAATAAGCCCGAGCTTTATTGCCGAAATTGCAATACAGGGTGTGCCATAGGCGCCGCAAAGGTGATGCAAAACAGCAGCAAAAATACGGCAACAGCCCGGCCCCGCGCCGGGCTTTTTTGTGGCATTTTTTGCCGCGTGTCAACCTTGTTTCCGCTTTGCCTTTTCACTGAGTTGAGCACTGAGTTGAGCACTGATTTGGGCCTCATGTATCCGCTGCTGCGTGCTTGGTTTTTGCGTTGGCCGCGCTTCCTTGCTGGCGGAACTTGTTCAAAAGCTCTCATCCAACCCAAGCGCGGGTTTGCATTTTTTGGGGTGGTGCCGTGACGCTTTCAGCGCAGCATAAGCACGCCCTTTACACAGGTTCAGTGCAAGGAACTGCGCAGGAGCGGGGCAGGATCAGCGCAGGGTTTTGCCGAATGTGGCTCGCCGCAGGCAGAAATTTGGCCGTAAGCTTGGCGGAAGGTTTGATTTTTATATAATTTAAACAATAGCTTGCATCGTAAGGTTGGCGGAAGGTGAAATTTGACCTGACTCGATAAAGTAGTCACAGTCAAAATCGATGCCGTGGAGCGCATGATGCATAAACAGGACTTTAGCAACGCCAATCTGACCCGCTTGGGGACAGCCGCAAGGCTCAATGACAATCATATGGCCGCTGACGAACATGCGCTGCAGGCGAGCCTTGCCGCTCAGGTGAATCCGGTGGTTTGTGATTATGACGCCGTGGCCGATGTGCTGTTGTGCCTGCGTCAACCCATGGTGCTTGCCAGCAGCGATGGCACTGTTATCAGTGTGAATGCGGCGGCGGCCGAACTCCTCGGCGACGATGCCGAAACCTTTGTCGGCGAGCACTGGCCAAGCTGGCTTGCCAATCCGTTTCAAAGTGAATATGCCACCCTGTTTGCCTCGGCGCCGCTGCCAAGACCCGGCTGCTGCATGGACAGCTATCAGCACGGCCCCCGTGAAATGCAACTGCGCCGCGCCGATGGTCATCTGTTGTCTATCAATCTGAGCCTGTCGTTGATGGGCGGCGTGTTGCCGGTGTTTTTGATTGGTATCGAAGATCTGTCGGCCCAGAAGGCGGAAATTCGCCGCTTATCGACCCTTGCCTCCACCGATTGCTTAACCGGCCTTGCCAACCGTCGCAGCCTGACCGAAAACCTCGAGCGCCAGTGGCAGCAATGTGTGCTGCGCCGTACACCCATCAGCGTGTTGATAGTGGATGTGGACTATTTCAAGCAGTTCAATGATTTGTATGGCCATCTCAAGGGTGATGAGTGCCTTAGGCTGATTGCATCGGCGCTGAGTTCGGCGCTGCCGTCGAATCAATGTATGGCGGCCCGTTTTGGCGGCGAGGAATTTGTGCTGGTGTTGCCGGGCTTTAATGCCGCGATGGCCGAGCTGGTGGCGCGGCAGGTGTCGGATGCGATTGCCGCCATTGACGTTAGTGCCCTTGGGCTGCCGCAGGGGGCGCTCATCACCGTCAGTCAGGGCATTGCCAGCGAGAGCTGCGGCCAGTTTCGTACCGCCGATGCGATGTTGCTGAGCGCCGATACCGCGTTGTACCGCGCCAAGCGTGACGGCCGAAACCGTATTGCGCTGTCTGACTGAGGGGACGAGCAGATGAACTGGTCGGTGATTGCGATACTGCCGAGTGCAACCGAGCGCGCCTGCGGCTTTTTATCGCTGCAGCGTAAACGCTATGGCCGTGAGCCGGTGCAGGCAGCGCTGGCGCTGTGGAAAGGCGTGTGCAGCGAGCCGCAGGCGCTGCAGATCCTGTCGGATGTGCGTGAAGTGGTGCACGCCGGGCAGTTATCCTGCGCCGATTTAAGCTACCTGCGCGCGCTGCTGACGCATTTTGAGCTGCTGGCATCGGATGAACTGAGAGCTCAGCCACAGCGAGAGCTGGCCCAGTAGCGGCAGGCTGCAGTCACAAACAGGTTCTTAAAAGCAGATAGACGCGATGCTCGTCAATCGCATTCGATGCGGCGCAGTTTGCCGTCGCTGAAGTGGTAAAAGGCATCCTGTGGCCTGTCGAGTGCCCAGATGGCATCGTCATCAAGCCCTTGCAGCATAGCGCGCAGGATCATGCTGGTAATGCCGTGGGAGATTAAAATGGCCTTGCCCGGCGTGGCGTCGTCGCGCAAAAAGTGCTGCAGCCGCGCCTGAATCGCGTTAAGCGGCTCGGCTCCCAGCGCCTGCAGATACCAGCCCGGCAGGTTGGCAAAATGCGGATTGGCGGCGTGAAGTTCAGGGATGCAGGCCTGCTCAAATTCGCCAAGCCCCGCTTCTTTGATGCGTTCGTCCGCTATGATGCTGCGCTCATCACGGCCGAGGGTTTGGGCCACCAGAGCTGCCGTTTGCATCGCTCGCCCAAGTGGGCTGGAAATGAGCTGGAAATCATCCAGATTACCCAATTTTTTCAATCTGTTGCCATAAGCCTGTGCCTGGGCTTGCCCAAGTGGGGTCAGCGGCGAGTTACAGTGGCCCTGCAGGCGGCGCTCGGCATTGAATTCGGTTTGACCGTGACGAAGGATATAGAGTTCTGACACCATGACGCTGGGAGTAAATTGCACCTAAGTGGCGGCAGTGTACCACAAGCAGCGCGCCTTGCCTGTGACCTGTGCGCCTTGCTAGAGTGAGCCTGGTCTATGCAGGCAATTCAGGGAAAGAAGAGTGAGCAATAAGCAAATAAAACACAAAGCAGACGTCAATGAGCCGCTATCCAATAAAAGTGCTTGGCACGTGACCCGTGCGGGCTTTTGGGTGTTTGGCCTTGGGTGTTTGATCATGTTGCCGTTCTTGTTGCTGCCGGATTTGTATCCTGCGGCTTTTGAAGGCGAACTGAGTGTACTGGCGTCGTTCCCGCTGCGAGCCCTGCTGGCGCTGCCAGCCATGTTGTTTATGCTTGGAGTGGAACGCTTACTGCTGCGAAAAGGGATACTACTTCTGGCAGCGCCTCAGGTTGCAACAGGCAGCAAGGCTCAGAAACGATAAAAGGAAGGCGATGCCTTCCTTTTTTGGATATCCCAGCTGTATTACCAGCGGAATTCGCCGCCAATCACAAAGGCGCTGGCGTCGCCGAATTCATTCAGCTCTGCAGTCACGGCAAACAGCTTGCTGAAGGCGTACTTGGCACCGATACGGTGCGATGTGTCGCTGTCTTCGGCATCGCTCAGGTCGATGTAATCCAGACCGGCGTAAAGCTCCAGAGCCGGGGTTGTGGCGTAGCGCAGCAGGGCGCCTACGCGGTAACCATCATCGCTTGCAGACTCACCTTCTGCATTGGCTTCGACTTTCACCAGTGCCGCTTCAATGCCCAGATCCAGCACAGGATTGAGGTTGAAGGCATAACCCACACCGTAGCTGCCCTGAGTCAGGTCCAGCTCAATGTTACCTCCCCAGGTGTTGATATCGGCGGTGGTGTTGCTGTGACGCACTGTGGCGTAGAAATTACTGGCGCCGAAGCTTTGTACCAGATGCGCGGTGTAACCGGTGAAGTCTTCGCTGAAACCATCCAGCTCCAGCTGGGTGTAACCGATACCGGCGTGGCTGTAGCTCAGGCCGTTGTCAGGCGTTTCGTTGGCAAATGCAGGGGCAGACAGCAGTGCGGCAACAGCCAGCAGGGAAAGATTCCTTTTCATTGATATTCCTAAAATTTTTATTGTAGTTAATGGGTGCTCGGGTTCAGGCGTGGGCAATATAGCAGGCGGGTTTTGCCGAGTAAATCTCAGTTAAAGGTATGATGAAAAAAAGTTGTGACCTTGGCTTGGGCGAGCCTGTTGTGGGGCGGCTGTGCTGAACTTTGACTGGAAAAATGGCGATAAACTGTGGTCAAGAACTGTTGCCAAGGACTATCGCCAGGGACTATCGCCAAGTGCTGTGGCAATTACTGTGTAAATAAACCGAGATAAAAAGAAAAACCGGGACTGTGCCCGGTTTTTTGCGGTGTGGATGCTGCTTACAAGATGAAGCGGCTTAAGTCTTCGTCCTGCACCAGATTGTCGAGGTGAGCATTTACATAGTCGGCATCTATGGTGAACTTGCTGCCGGACTTGTCACTGGCATCGAAGGAGATGTCTTCCATCAGCCGCTCCATCACGGTGTGCAGGCGGCGGGCGCCGATGTTTTCGGTGCGCTCGTTCACCTGCCAGGCGGCCTGGGCGATGCGCTCGATACCCGACTCGGTAAACTCGATATTCACGCCTTCGGTGGCCATCAGCGCCTTGTATTGCTCGGTGAGCGAGGCGTGTGGCTCGGTCAGGATGCGTTTGAAGTCCGAGGCGGTGAGGGCATCGAGTTCAACCCGGATTGGCAGGCGGCCCTGCAGCTCGGGGATAAGATCCGATGGCTTCGACATCTGGAACGCGCCCGAGGCGATAAACAGGATATGGTCGGTCTTGACCATGCCGTGCTTGGTGTTGACTGTGCAGCCTTCGACCAAAGGCAGCAGGTCACGCTGCACCCCTTCGCGGGATACATCGGGGCCTGAGCTTTCGCCACGCTTACAGATTTTGTCGATTTCGTCGAGGAATACGATGCCGTGCTGCTCGACCAGCTCGATGGCCTTTTCTTTCAAATCTTCCTGATTCACAAGCTTGGCGGCTTCTTCATCCACCAGTTGCTTGAGGGCGTCTTTGATTTTGAGCTTTTTGCGCTTGGACTGGGCCTGACCCATGTTCTGGAACAGGCTCTGCAGCTGATTGGTCATCTCTTCCATGCCGGGGGGCGACATGATTTCAACCCCAAGCTGCGGCCCAGCCACATCGATTTCAATCTCTTTGTCATCGAGCTGCCCTTCGCGCAGCTTTTTGCGGAAGATCTGGCGGCTCGCTGAGGTGTCTTCTTTTGGCGCGTCCCAGTCGTTTTTCGGCCGAGGCAGCAGCGCATCGAGAATACGCTCCTCGGCGGCTTCTTCGGCGCGGGCGCGGCATTTTTTCATCTCGACTTCGCGGGTCAGTTTAACAGCCACGTCGGTCAGATCGCGGATGATCTGGTCCACTTCCTTGCCCACATAACCCACCTCGGTGAACTTGGTGGCTTCGACCTTGATAAAGGGGGCGTTGGCGAGTTTGGCGAGACGGCGGGCGATTTCGGTCTTGCCGACGCCGGTGGGGCCAATCATCAGAATATTTTTTGGGGTCACTTCGTGGCGCAGCGCGGCATCGAGCTGCATCCGGCGCCAGCGGTTACGCAGGGCAATGGCAACGCTGCGCTTGGCTTTTTGCTGACCTATGATGTGCGCGTCCAGCTCGTGGACAATCTCGCGGGGAGTCATTTCAGACATGATGATTCCTTCAGTAACTCAGCTCTTCGATGGTCTTGAACTGGTTGGTGAATACGCAAATGTTACCGGCAATGGTCAGCGACTTTTCAGCTATCTCAAGGGCGCTGAGGTCGGTGTTTTCCAAAAGCGCGGTGGCAGCGGCCTGGGCAAAGTTGCCGCCGGAGCCGATGGCAATCAAATCGTTCTCGGGCTGCACCACATCGCCGTTACCCGTGATGATGAGCGAGCTTTCGCTGTCGGCAACCGCGAGCAGCGCCTCGAGTTTTCTCAGCATCCGGTCGGTGCGCCAGTCTTTGGCGAGCTCAACCGCGGCGCGCATCAAATGGCCCTGATGCATTTCGAGTTTGGTTTCAAAGCGCTCGAACAGGGTAAAGGCGTCGGCGGTGCCGCCGGCGAATCCGGCCAGAACCTTGCCATGGTAAAGGCGGCGCACTTTGCGGGCATTGCCCTTCATCACGGTATTACCGAGGGAAACCTGGCCATCACCGGCGATAACCACCTGATTGTTGCGGCGGACTGAGACGATAGTTGTCACGATAAATCCTCATATGGCGTCCGAAGAGTGGGCCTTCGGCGGGAGATTCTGGGGAAGGTGCGAATAAGTCCCGTGCTTGCTCTGCGTGAGCTTACAGCAGATACCGCTGTAAGCCACGCCCTATGGGGCTTTGATAGCAACACCATTTCGGCGTTATTTAACTTCAACATGCCCCCAGCATGCTTTCAGTTAAATGCCTTGAACTGTCGCCGCTATCAAAGCCAGAGCTGTGCGAGGACCTGTTCGAACCTTCCCTAGCTATATGGGGGCAGGGAAAGGCTTTTCAAGGGCGAAAAAACAAGGCCACCTGTGGGTGGCCTTGGTATTTGTGAGCCGGGGCTTAGTTTTGCCACAGCCAGATTTGGCAGGTGTTCATGCCTATGCCCTGCAGCTTGTGGCGTGCCCGCTCGGCGTCACGCTTTTTCTCATAGGGGCCGAGGATGACTTTATACCAGGCGCCGTTGCTGCCTTCGGACTTGCGTACCTGTGCCGTCATGCCCTGAAAGGCAATCACGGCCTTCATCTTTTCGGCCTGAGAGGCATCGCGGAACGAGCCGCACTGCATCTGATAGGGGCCGGCGGAGCGGATTTCTTCAGGCTTGGGCACGTCCACCTCAACCTGTTTGTTTTCCAGCTCCTTCAGATAAGTCCATTCTTCCTGCGGCTTGGGCGGCAGGGCGTTGGGATCTTTCTTGGGCTTGGCGGCCTCGACCTTGGCCTGCTCGGCCTTGGCGGTATCGGCGCTGCCCTTGATGCTCCACAGGAAATAACCAAAGCCTGCAATCAAGGCGACTATCAATGTCAGCGGGATCCAGGGCACTCGCCGTGGCTCGGGGCCACCCCTGCGGCCGCCGCGACCTTTGGCAGGGCGCGACGTTCGATTGGCGTAATCGCGGCTCATGGATTACATGCGCTCCAGAGTCTCGATCCCCAGCAGTGACAGACCCTGCTTGAGGGTGTCGGCGGTGAGGCGCGACAGCAGCAGACGGCTGTTGCGGGCAACATCGCTGTCGGCGCTGAGCACCGGGCAGGCCTCGTAGAAGCTGGAGAAGGCACCGGCCAGTTCATACAGGTAACCGCAGAGGATGTGCGGCTGGCCCTTATCCACCATGCGGGCAAGGATTTCGCCGAACTGTGCCAGCTTGTTGCCAAGCTCTTTCTCTTTGTCGTGTTCCAGCACCAGTTCGGCGTTGGCGAGGTCGATGTTGTCGGCCTTCTTGAAGATACCGGCCACACGGGTGTAGGCGTACAACAGGTAGGGCGCCGTGTTGCCTTCAAAGCTTAGCATCTGCTCGAAGCTGAAGATGTAGTCGCTGCTGCGGTTTTTGGACAGATCGGCGTATTTCACCGAGGCAATGCCAACCACGCGGGCGATTTCTTTGACTTCAGCTTCATCCATGTCCGGGTTTTTGCTGCGAACCAGCTGCTCGGCGCGCTCAACTGCTTCGTCGAGCAGGTCAACCAGCTTCACCACGCCGCCGGAGCGGGTCTTGAAGGGGCGGCCGTCTTCGCCGTTCATGGTGCCAAAGCCCATGTGCTCGAGGGTCATGTTTTCACGCACAAAACCGGCGGTGCGGGCGAGACTGAACACTTGCTGGAAGTGCAGTGCCTGACGCAGATCCACAAAATAGAGCACGCGATCGGCATTGAGGGTGCCTGAGCGGTAGCGCATGGCAGCCAAATCGGTGGTGGCATACAGGAAGCCGCCATCGGCTTTTTGAATGATTACCGGCAGTGGCTCGCCGTCTTTATTGCGGAACTCTTCCTGGAATACCACCTTGGCGCCGTCGCTGATGGCGAGCAGGCCCTTGGCATCGAGGTCGGTAACGACCTGAGCGAGGTCGGCGTTATAGGCGCTTTCGCCGTGTACGTCTTTGCGGGTCAGGCTTACACCGAGGCGGGCGTAAACGTCGTGGCAGTGGCTCAGGGAGATGTCGTTGAACTCACGCCACAGCTTGTTGCAATACTCATCGCCGCTTTGCAGCTCAACCACCAGGGCGCGGGCGCGGGTGGCGAAGGCATCGGATTCATCGAAACGCAGCTTGGCGGCGCGGTAGAAGCTCTCAAGGTCAGAAAGCTCCAGATTGGCCTTGTCGCCGCCCTGGGCGCGCAGCTCTTCCATATAGGCCAGCAGCATGCCGAACTGGGTGCCCCAGTCGCCCACGTGGTTTTGACGGATGACATTGTTGCCGAGGAATTCCAGCGCGCGCACCACGCTGTCACCAATGATGGTGGAGCGCAGGTGACCTACGTGCATCTCTTTGGCGAGGTTCGGGGAAGAGTAGTCCACCACCACGGTTTGCGGCGCGGCGGCTTTTACGCCCAGCATGGCATCGCCGATGGCGGCCTTGAGCTGATTGGCCAGTGCGTTTTCGTCGATAAAGAAGTTGATAAAGCCGGGGCCCGCTATGTCGACCTTGGCCACCTGCGCCGAGGCAGGCAGGTTGTCGATGATAAGCTGCGCCAGTTCGCGCGGCGGCTTGCCTGCCACCTTGGTCAGCATCATGGCCAGATTGGTGGCCAGATCGCCATGGCTCTTGTCCTTGGTTCGGTCGACCTGAATGCGCGCTTCAAAGTCGGCGGGCACTATGCCCTGGGCTTTCAAGGATTCAAGGGTTTGTTCCAGCAAGGATTGAATGAGTTCTTTCATCGGCCTGTATCTACTGACTGCAAGGTTTAACGGGAATAACCGCGTATTCTAGCCGCTGGCGGCCCCCACTGGCTATCGGTTGAAGGAACTTTTTGAGCAATAACACGACTCTGACGGCGCTTTTTGCCAGATGAACAACTCTTCATGCACGGCAAAGGCTGGTTTCATGCTTGCTGTTGCATAGTCAGTGCATGGTTCATCGGACAAGGATGTTTGTGATGCTGGAAGTCTTGATCTTGTTAGCGCAAATCTTTCTACCAGCCGCTTGTGGCCTCGGCGAGCGCACAGAACACGATAAAACTTTGCTCTATGTGTTTGTCGCAGGCCTTATTTTTTTCACCGGTTTCTCACTCCTGTTTGCGTACCTCGCGAGCATTTATCATTGACATCCCCAACCTTGCGCGGCTTTTTAGCCGCGATTTTTTTATTTAAGCCCGTTTAATTCACTGTTTTGGCGTAATTAATCCCATCAGAGCGCGTGTGGCGAGGCTGATTTTCATCGTATACCCTTGGTGTTGCAAAAAAACATAATAACGGAGTAACACCATGAAAATCAGAAGTCTCGGCATCGCTACCCTGATGCTTGCAGGCTGTGGCGGCGGAGGCGCTGAAGGGGGAGAAATCCCGGCTTCAGTCAATCAACCGCCCAGTGTCAGTATTGCGCCCGTGGGCGATGTCCGTCAGGGACAGAGCCTGACCTTAACCGCCAGCGCCAGTGACGCCGATGGCAGCATTGCCTCCTATCAGTGGCAACAGCTCGAAGGCCCGGCGGTAACGCTTGGCAGTGCGGCGGCCATGACAGTCGTGCTGCCGTCATCTTCAGCGCAGCGCCAAACCTATCGCTTTCGCCTCACAGTGACCGACAACGGGGGCGCCACCGCCCAAGCCGAGACCAGCATCGAAGCTTTGCGCGCCATGACCGAACTCGAGGCCAGCAGGCTGCTGCACCAGGCCACCATGGGGCCGGTAAGCGGTGAAATCAGTGCCAGTGCGGGCATCAGTGAGGAAGAGTGGATAGCGCAGCAAATGGCGCTGCCGCAAAGCTCGCTCCTTGCCAATATTCGCCTTTACGGCAACGAAACTGAGCTTAATTACAATACCAATCATTGGGTTGATACCTGGTGGCGCACTTCGATGGCGGCGCCGGATCAGCTGCGTCAGCGCGTGGCCTTTGCCCTCAGTGAAATCTTTGTGGTGTCCACCAAGGGCGCGGGGCTGACCCGCGAGCCAAGGGGCATGGCCAATTACTACGACATGCTCGCCGCGCACGCATTTGGCAACTTCCGCGACCTGCTTGAAGACGTGACCTTATCGCCTGTGATGGGCGTGTATTTGAGTCACCTTGGCAATGAAAAGGCCGACGAGGCGCGTAACATTCGCCCCGATGAAAACTACGCCCGTGAGGTGATGCAGCTCTTTACAATAGGGCTTGAGATGCTGAATGCCGATGGCACGCCAATCATCGGCAACGATGGCCGCGCCATTGCCACTTACGGTCAGGATGAGATTGAGGGCTTTGCCCGGGTGTTTACCGGCTGGACCTATGGCGGCGCGACCCGCTGGGTGAATCCGCAGAAAAACTACCTGGTGCCTATGACGGCCTGGGCGGCTTATCACTCCCCCGAGCAAAAACAGCTGCTTGGCGGTACTGTGTTGCCCGCCGGTCAAAGCGCCGAGCAGGATTTGAGTGATGCCCTCGATAACCTGTTTAACCACCCCAACGTCGGGCCTTTTATCGGCAAGCAGCTTATTCAGCGTCTGGTGCGTTCAAACCCGTCGCCAGCCTATGTGGCGCGGGTGAGTGCGGTATTTAATGACAATGGCTCTGGAGTAAGGGGTGATATGGCCGCTGTGGTAAAGGCCATTTTGCTCGACGATGAAGCGCGCATCCCCAATTTGGCGGATAACCGCGCCGGTAAGGTCAGAGAACCCTTGCTTCGCACCATGCAGCTGTGGCGCGAATTCAAGGCTGACAGCGTTTCTGGCCGGGTGCTGACGCTGGACATGGAAGAATCCCATGGTCAGGCGCCGCTTGGGTCGCCTTCGGTGTTTAACTTCTTTCGCCCCAACTTTGCCCCGGCGGCGCTGCAGGCCGATGGTTTGGTAGCGCCAGAGCTGCAGATTGCCAACGATGCCTCCCTGATTGGACATATGAATTTCAGCCATATGGCCACCTATTCGCGCATTGCGGAGAAAATCAGTTCACCGGGCGATCAATGGATCCTCATCCATCTGAGTGAGCATGCGGATTTGCTGAGTAAGCAGGGCATTGACGCTCTGCTTGACCGGTGGAACCTGGTGTTTTGTGCGGGCACCATGACAGCGACCGAGCGGCGCATCCTCAAGGATGTGTACACACTGTATCTGCCCTCCGGGGTGCTGACGACCATGGGGCAGATGCTGTTTGCCCTGAGTCAGGCGCCTTCTTTTGCCACTGCGCCCTGAGGAGTTTCCATGAGTCAGTTTAATCGACGCGAATTTTTGTCGCTCTGCCTCAAGGGCGGAGTAAGCCTTGCTGCCCTGTCGCAGCTGCAACTGGGCGCCATGAGTGCTTTTGCCGCCGAAAGTGCCAGCGATTTCAAGGCACTGGTGTGTATCTTCCTCTATGGCGGTAACGATTCATTCAACATGCTGGTGCCGCTGGAAGGGGAGTCGTTGACCGCGTATCAGGCGACCCGCCAGACCCTGGCGGTGAGCGGTGCGCTGGCGCTTAATCCGCTGACCCCCGTGGCTGACGGCATTGGCCTTAATCCCGCCATGGCGAGCTGTAAGCCACTGTTTGATGACGGCAAGCTGGCCTTTGTCTCATCCCTTGGCAGTTTGATGGCGCCCTTAAGCCTTACCGAATACAAGCAAAAGTCGGCGGCCATTCCGGCGCACCTCTTTTCCCACAATGATCAGCAGGCCACCTGGATGCGCGGCCGTGAGCATGACAGTCTCAGCCACGGCTGGGGTGGCCGCATGTTGGAGCTGCTGAGCGCCAACAACCACTTTGCGGCCAACGTGTCACTGGATGGGGTGAATCAGTGGCAGCGCGGTCAGGCATCCAATCCGTTCACCCTCAGCAAGTCGGGTGTGACCAGCATTCGTGCCTTCCAAAGCAGCGGTAACCGCACCCCAAGTTTCAGGGCGCTTATCAATGAACTGGCCCAGAGCGGCAGCGGCAACTTTGGCGGCGCATACAGTCAGGGGCTTGGCAGTGCCATTGGCAATACCGAGGCGATGAACGCCGCCATGGCGCAGGCGCCTGCGTTTGATGGCGTGTTCAGCGATAACAGCCTGTCGGCACAGCTGAAGGCGGTGGCCAAGTCGCTCACCAGAGCGCCGGCGTTTGGCCTTGGCCGCCAGGTGTACTTTGTCTCCATGGGCGGCTTTGACACCCATGACGATCAGGCCATCAACCATCCGCTGTTGCTGCAAACTCTGGCCACCGCGCTGACTGAATTCGACACCGCCCTTGGGCAGGTTGGGCTTCGTGACTCAGTGACCAGCTTTACCATGTCGGACTTTGGCCGCACCCTGACCTCCAACGGCGATGGCACCGACCACGGCTGGGCCGGGGTACAAATGTTGATGGGCGGCGCGGTGAGAGGCGGAGATATCCACGGTAAAGTGGAGCTGCAATCCCGAGGTGTAGCCAATGACGTGGGCGGCGGCAGGCTTATTCCGGCCTTTGCCAACGAGCAATACTTCGCACAGTTGGCGCTCTGGTTTGGCTTGTCGGCAGCGCAGCAGCTTGAGCTCTTCCCGAACCTTGCCAACTTTAACGCCGGTGAGCTGTCACTCTTCCGTTGAGGCTTATGTTTCGTTGAGGCTTGTAAGGCAGACTAGCCTGGATCTGTATGGGTTAGTCTTTGACTGGAAATAAAAAACGCGGCCAAGGCCGCGTTTTTTGTTTCTGTTGCCAAGCGTTTAAATCGGTGATGGCACCAGTGTGGTCAGCCACAGCGAGTCTTCGCCTTCAGACGACGTGAGTGACATCAGCGCTGGATTGTCGCTGCCCTGAACCGGCGCCAGCGTCAGCACAAAATCCACCGCGGCGGCATCCTTGTAATGGATTTCCACCGAGCCTGCCATGGTGATTTCCCAGCTGATGGTCAGGCTTGGCTCGTCACCCTGAGAAATAAAGCCATCGCCTTCGGCTCCGAAGTAGACGGTGAAGGTATCAAACTCGCCCGATGCAAGCTTGAATTTAAGCTCAAAGGCCTGCTCTTTGATATCGCTGTGCTCAAAGCGACTTGGGTCGCGCAGCAGATTGACCTGCCCGAGGGGATGCGCCGCATCATAATCCTGCAATCCGGCGCTGAAACGCTCGACTTTAGGCAGGCTGTAGCGCTCATCTCCCTCGCTGTCGAAAAACCATAGCTCACCAAAATTGGTCAACTTGACCGTGTCCGGGGTATGGCTGTCATCGCTGTCGTACAGGCCGCCGGGGCCGTCCGAGTCGACGCTGACCGACGTCACGCTGAGCTTGTCGCCATCAAACTGATATTTGCCAAACTCTCCTGACAGCGCCTGCGGCTGTTGACCTTGGTAGCTCTCAAGATTGTTGGTGTGAATCAGCGCGTAATCGGTGTCAGATAAAAACACCACCAGAGTGAGGTTTTCATCCGAGTCTTCCCACACCCGCCAGGTGCCCGACAAGGCATGGGCGCCGTTATCGATTCGGCTAAGCTCGACGCTACCCTCGGTGAAGTTGATGGTCAGGGTGTCGCCAAGGGTCATGGTCTTGGCCTGATGCTGGCCATTGTCGAACAGGCCGCCGCTGTTATCTGACTCGGCAATGAGACTCAGGCTCAGTGCGCCGCTGTCCGGATCCCACTGGTAATTTCCAAGCTCAGCGCTGCCGGCGGTTTGGTCGCCATCGTCGGTATGTTCATGAAACAGAATATAGTGGCTCGAATCGATAAAGGTCAGCACGTTGCGCTGGCCTTCGCCCTCCTTGTACAGCCAGCTGCCGAGGAGCTGCTGGCGCTTGGATTGCTGCAGGTGCGAAAGCGCATCGCTTTCGCTGACCAGAGTGCGGTTATCCAGCGTCGTTAAAATACCTGCCACAGCAGTGGCAAAGGCGCTGCTGCTGATATCGAGTGCTGAGCCTTTAAAGGCATCCTTGGTGGCATCGCTCAGGCTGATGCCGTTTTCTGGATTTTGGTCGTCATCCAGAGTTTGCAAAATACGGGCGATGTTGAGGGTGGTGGTGGCATCATCTGCCGCTATATCTTCGGGGGTTAGCAGGCCGGTAGCGGTCACCGCCGGAAACGCCAGATCGCCGATGAAAAACACCACGGATTCACCCGGCAGATAACGATAATAACCCATGGCGTCGGTAACGCCGGATTGGGTTTCGGTGCGATAACCTATGCCGGCAACCGGGCTGTCGAGCAGCAAGCCGGACTGTACGCTACTGCAGCTGACCGCAGCTGCGGTGGCATTGGCTGAACTCAGGGTGCCGCTGGCGCTGCTGATGCTGCATACCTGGCCATCGGGCTGGCTGCTGATGCTGATACTGAAACTGGTGCCTTCACTCACCGTAGTGGAAAACTGAAAACTGCTGCCGCTGAAGCTTTGGGTTTGGCTGGAGCCTGCGCTGAGGGTAAGGCCAATACTGCCACTGAGACCACTGATACTGCCGCCGATACTGAGTTTTGTGGGCTCCACTGGTGTTGGCGCTGGGCTTGAGTCTCCATCACTGCCGCCACAGGCACCAAGCAGCAGGGCGAGGGGAAACAATAGCCCCGAACGGGGCGAGCGGGTTGAATACATGATGACGTCCTTTTGGTGTATTCCATCTTTATGTGCTGCGACTTTGCAACGACAAAAGTCTAGGAAATCAGGACTCTCAGGGGTTGTGATTCTTTTTGAAAAAATTTGAAAGTTTGATTATTCAAAAGCTTGCCATGAGGCTATAACAGGTCCTGCGGGTCTCTATCCAGGCTCCAGCGGCAGCGTTTGGCCTCGGGCAGGGCATCGATGGCGGGTAAAATGGCTTCCAGTGCCTGCTGCAGCCCCTGGCGGTTGTCAGCCTGAAACATCAGTTGGCGCCTGTGTTTACCTGCCTTTCGGTCCATGGGCGCGGGCAGCGGGCCTATCACTTCAAAGCCACGGTCTTTGGGCAGCATGGCCGCGATGGCCGCAAGAAACGCATCGGCATCGGCGGCGTTGTGGGCCTCCGCGCGGGCAAGCACCATGTGCCAGGCCGGTGGCAGCGCCGCCTGTTTGCGCTCACTCAGCTGATTGCGGGCAAATTCGCCGTAGCCCTTGTGCATCAGCTCCCTGAGAATGGGGTTATCGCTTTGGTGGGTTTGCAGCAGCACAGTGCCGGGTTTGGCGGCGCGTCCGGCGCGGCCCGCCACCTGGGTATAAAGCTGGCCAAAGCGCTCGGGGGCACGAAAATCGGCACTGAAAAGCGCGCCGTCCACATCCAAAAGGCCCACTAAGGTCACATCGGGGAAGTGATGCCCCTTGGCGAGCATTTGGGTGCCCACCAGAATGCGGTAGTCACCGCGATGAATGGCGGCGAGGTGCTGTTCCAGCGAGCCCTTTAAGCGGGTGGTGTCGCGATCGATCCGCACCACAGGATATTTGGGAAATTCGGCCTTAAGTACCTGCTCGAGCTGCTCTGTGCCTATGCCGTGGCCCATCAGCATGGTGGAGCCACAGTTATGGCACTGGGCCGGAATGGCATACTGGTTGCCGCAGTGGTGGCAGCGGATTTCGCCAAGCTTTTGATGCACTGTGAAAAACGCATCGCAGCGGTCACATTCATGCAAGTGGCCACACTCGTGGCACAGCAGCGCCGGGGCAAAGCCGCGGCGGTTTAAAAACAGCAGCACCTGATTGCCCGCATCCAGATGCAGGCGCATCTCATTGAGGAGCGCCGCCGACATGCCCGCCTTAAGTGGCTGGTTGCGGATATCAATTATCCCTTGGCGCACCTTTTTGGCGTTACCCGCACGCTCGCCAAGGTGCAGGTGGCGATAGCGGCCGCTTAGGGCATTTTGCAGCGACTCGAGCGAAGGTGTGGCAGAGCCCAATATCACCGGAATGTCCTCAAGGCTTGCGCGCATCACCGCCAGATCCCGCGCATGGTAGCCAACCCCTTCCTGCTGTTTGAATGAGCTGTCGTGCTCTTCATCGAGGATGATGATGCCGGGGTACGCCATGGGGGTGAACAACGCCGAGCGGGTGCCGATGATGATGGCCGCTTCGCCGCTGCGCCCGGCGCGCCAGGCGTCGAGCCGCTGGTTGTCGGTGAGGTTGGAGTGAATGACGGCTACCTCAACCTTAAAGCGGCGGCGGAAGCGGTCGATGGTTTGCGGCGTAAGGCCAATCTCAGGCACTAAAATCAGCGCCTGCTTGCCTTCACCGAGCACTTTCTCAAGGGCTGCGAGGTACACTTCTGTCTTGCCAGAGCCTGTGATGCCCTCAAGCAGGGTGCACTCAAACCCGGCTGCGCCATTGATGGCGGCAACGGCAATGGCCTGTTCTTTATTGAGTTTGTGCGGCGCTTCGCCAAGCTCAAGCGTGTCTCGCCACTCAAGGTTACTGGCAACAACCACTTCATCGCGCTCAAGCCAGCCTTTATCTTCGAGCCCTTTAAGGGCAGCCTTGCTGAGCTCGAGGGTGTTGAATTCATCAAGGCTCATCGGGCCCTGCAGCAGCTGTGCGGCCAGCTTTTGCTGCGCCGGTGCGCGCTTGAGCGCATCCAATCCGGCATCAATCGCCTTTTGTGTGAGTTTAAGAAGAGTGCGGGTTTTGGGGGCGGCGTCTGCGCCTTTACGCAGCGCCACCGGTAGCGCCTGGGTCAGCATCTGGCCCTGACTGCAAAAGTAGTAACGCGCCGCCCACAGGGTGAGCTTATAAAGCGAGGTCGGCAGCGCCGGCTCTTCATCAATTATTTCAATAATATCGCGGATTTGACTCTCGGCCAGGGTGCAGCTGTCGCTGACACCGGTCACCAGACCGATAAGTTGTTGCCTGCCAAAAGGCACCCTGACTCTGACGCCGGGCTGCGGCATCGCCGCAAGCCCAGGTGGCAGTCGATAGCTGTAGCTTCTGCGCATGGGGACAGGCAGGGCAACTTCTACAAAATGTGGCATAATCAGGTACATCAGGCTGGTGTTGCCCCTAGTGTAACGGCGAAGCTGCCACTCAGCCACAGTTAACGAGTCATCCCAGGGTGCGGAAAATATAATGATAAGAGCCTTTTTCGTGGTGCTGCTGTTGCTTGGGCTGGCTTTGCCGGCTGCGGCGCGGGTGTCCCATGTCAGCATTAACAAGAGTCAGTTTACCCTGGGAGAGCACCCTCGATTGCGGGTGAATGTGGTGTCGGACAAAGGCGATTTTTCGCGGATCGAGTTTTTAATCCGCCAGGGTAAAAGCGAAGAAAAACTGATGCTTGAGCCGGTAAATAATTTTCTGGTGCTGCTGACAGGGGTGGAAGATGTGACCGATGCGTCCGCCGAGCTGGTGGTGCGCGAATATGTGATTAATGAGTGGCACGATTATAAGGTGATCCCGCTTTTTGGCGGCAATGAGCGTTTGGCCCGTGCGGCGCAAAAGCCGGTGAAAGCCGATAAAGCCTTGGCCTCAACGGCGCGCACCGCTGTACCGGTTTCTGCTCAGGCGGCAAGTGCTGTTTCTTCAGGGCAAATGACGGATAGCAAGGCTATGCCCTCGGCGGTAAAAGTGGCAGCGGTGAAACCTGTCGCCGCCAAGCCAGACCCTGCCACCCTGGCGGCCATCAACGCGGCTGCTGTGATGCCAGAGCCCGTTGAACTACAGCGCGTGAAGCCAGTGCCCGTTAAACCAGAGCCCGTTAAACCAGAGCCAGTTAAGTCAGTAGCAATCAAGCCTGCCGCAGATAAACCGGAAGTCGCTGATAAGCTGGAAGTGGCTGCAGCAGTTAAACAGGAAGTTAAACAAGACGTTAAACCTGAGCCAATCGCTATCGCTGCCGTTAGCGCCGCTGCAGCGGCTGGGACAGCAAGCACTGCCGAGTCGGCGTTAGCTGATTCAAGCAAGACTGATGCGTTAGCTGAGTCAGGCAAGGCTGATTCAAGAGCAGAGCCGCTGACAGCCGCCAGTGCCAAGCCCGGTGAGCCTGCACCGCAGTTCGCGTCGAGCGTGAATTCGGCCCAAGAAGCTGACGTTAACGCTGAAACAGCATCTATGGGTGCAGCGACGACAGCGCCTGTCAGCACCGAGACTGTCAGCACCGAGCTTGGCAGCACCGAGACTGCCAGTACCGAGCCTGTTAGCACTGAGCCTGGCAGGCAAGCCGCTGGCGCTGCGCCCACACAGGCCACTGCTCAGGCAGATGCTGACGCTCAAGTCGCCAGAGAGGCTTCGACACAGACTCAGGTTGCAGCCACTCAAGCCATAGCCACTCAAGCCGTAGAAACAGAAGCGCCGTCGGCGGCGGGTGAGGGTTGCCGGGTTGAGTATAAACAGGGCGAAACCCTGTGGCGGATTGCCAGTCGCTACGCGCCAGCCTGGAACACCAACGTTTATGGCACCATGCTGGCACTGCACGATGCCAACCCCGGGGCGTTCCGCTCAGGCAAAATCAGTGGCATGAAGCAGGGCGCGAAGTTCGATTGTCCGTCGCCGGCCGTGCTGTCGCGCTACCCCGATGCCCGCGAGGCGCGCAAGCAGTTTGAGGCGCGTCAGACCGAGTAAAGTGAGCCCATGGGCGCAGATAATCTGCTTGTCAGTATTGGTTGGATCCTGTACCATTCTGCGCCCTAACATACTTGTTATTAACTGCATGTGGTGTCCAACTTCGGGTTGGAAGAGCGACATGGCCTTGACTTTGAGGTAATCCCAAATGAAACCAGGTATCCACCCTGAATACGCCCAGATCACTGCCACCTGTACTTGTGGCAACGTTATCAAAATCAACTCCACTGTAGGCAAAGACCTGCACCTGGACGTGTGTGGTGCTTGTCACCCATTCTACACCGGTACCCAGAAAGTTGTTGATACTGGCGGTCGTATCGAGAAGTTCAACAAGCGTTTCGGTATGCTTGGCAAGAAGTAATTGCGACAGCAATGAATTCAGAAGAGGGCACCCCACGGGGTGCCCTCTTTGCTTTGTGCGTGTTTTTAGCCGCGCTTGTTCTACCTGTACTGTTTCCGACCCGAATGATTTTTGACTGGAGCTGCTTTCGACTTGAGTGGGGGGCGACTTGAGTTGCTTTCGACAGGCCGTGCCTGCCTGAAGGCTTGTTGACTATCTGTGGCTCGCTCAATCGCCACCATTTCCTGGCACCATCTCTTAGCACCATCTCTTACCTGCTGAATCTCGGTTGCCTGTTTTGCCATTTGATCTCGCGGCGCGCTCCTGCCGCCCTTACCGCCCTTGTTGTATCGACAAGCCTTCCTGCTGCGGCAGGCCAATAACCTTGCCGCAGCTGCGGGCATAGCCGGGCGTTTGGGCGGGGACTTTTCACTAAATGTATCAAAAGGGTAGAGGTCAGAGCAGTTCGGGTCGAAAGCCCTGTTTTTGTTTGATTAACCTATAACTGAGCGGAATAAGCGCCAAATGGAATAAAATTTGGTAATTTTGCTACAGAATGCGCGTTTAAATCGCGCTGCCGCGGCGTTTATCTCATCAACTTAGGTATTAAAACAACAAAGTTAATTATTGGTTTTGAGTTTGTTTTGCAGGGTTAACTTGTAAAAATGACCCTTAGAGCGTTGCCATGCGCCCAAGTCGGTGAAATTTGTTGGTGTTTGGTTTCAAAGGCCGGTTAATTCGCGTAATCTTAATGACTTCAGCGAGGGGGCCCGAACTCTGTCAGGCCGAATGATCCTGACCGAGCCCTTTGCGTCCGAGATTTAAACTAAAACGTCGTTCAGGATCAGAAAATGGCAGACCTTCGTCAACAAGCACTCGATTATCACGAATTCCCAACGCCCGGCAAAATGGCGGTGTGCCTTACCAAGCCAGCCCAGACCAGTATGGATCTGGCGCTTGCTTACAGCCCAGGGGTGGCTGAGCCTGTGCGTGAGATTGCGTCCAATCCTGCCGATGCCTACCGCTATACCGCCAAGGGCAACACGGTTGCAGTGATTTCCAACGGTACTGCCATTCTCGGGCTTGGCAATCTGGGGCCGCTGGCCTCCAAGCCGGTGATGGAAGGTAAGGCGCTGCTGTTCAAGCACTTCGCCAATATCGATGCCACCGACATTCAGGTAAAGCACCGCACCACGGAAGAATTCATTAACACGGTGGAAGCCATTGCCGACACCTTCGGCGGTATTAATCTTGAAGACATCAAGGCGCCAGAGTGTTTTGAGATTGAACGTGAGCTGATTGAGCGCTGCTCTATTCCTGTGTTCCACGACGATCAGCACGGCACCGCGATTGTAACCGCCGCCGGCATGATCAACGCGCTGGAAATTCAGGGCAAGTCCATCGAGAAGGCCGTGTTCGTGTGTATGGGCGCCGGCGCTGCCGCGATTGCCTGTATGACCATGCTGGTGAAGTGCGGCGCATCCCGTGAAAACGTGTACATGCTCGATCGCAAAGGGGTTATCCACACCCGCCGCGACGATCTGAACGAATACAAAGAGCTGTTTGCCAACAACACCGACAAGCGTACCCTCCAGGACGTGATTAAAGGCGCTGACGTGTTCCTTGGTCTGTCTGGCCCGGACGTACTGACCGCCGAAGACGTGCTGCTGATGGCCGACAATCCGGTTATTTTCGCCTGCTCCAACCCGGATCCGGAAATCAAGCCCGAAGTGGCCCACGATGCCCGTAAAGATCTCATCATGGGTACCGGCCGCAGCGATTATCCAAACCAGGTCAACAACGTGCTGTGTTTCCCATTCATCTTCCGCGGTGCGCTGGACGTACGTGCCTCGCGCATCAACGATGAAATGAAGATTGCTGCGGTGCACGCCATTGCTGAGCTTGCCAAGGAAAGCGTGCCTGACTCGGTATTGGCTGCCTATCCAAACGTGACCAGCCTGAGCTTTGGCCCTGATTATGTGTTGCCAAAGCCGATGGATCCACGTCTGCTGCCGCGCATTGCCCGCGCCGTGGCACAGGCCGCGATTGATTCAGGTGTGGCTGCTATCACCACACTGCCGGAAGATTACCTTGTCTGAGGAACATACCTCGTATAAGACAAGCGATTGACCAAAGAGCAAAAGGCAACCCATGTGGTTGCCTTTTGTATTTCAGTCCCTGATAATTTTTACACACAGCAAGCCCAGCGGGCATTGCCGGAAATAATAACTACAACAGGACCGCCTTCCTCCATGCAGCTCACCCGGGTGCTTACCAAAAAACTCATCAGTTTCTGGATGATGTCGCTGGCCGCGGTCGCGTTCGTGTTTTTGCTGAGCGCGGTAATGAGCTTTGTGCAGCTCACGTACAAGTTTCAGCAGCAAAAAGTCACCGAGCTTGAGGTGATGCTGGTCAATCACTATCAGGGCAACAGCGCCTGGGATCTCGATTCCTGGCTGCCGCCCATGCTGCTTGCCTACGATGCCGGCTATTTTCGTCTGTCGCAGGGCGAGGAGCTGATTTTCGAATATCAGGGCAACACAGGCCACGAGCACCGAGTAGTGTACGACACCGCCCTTAAGGGTGACGATGGTCTCAGGATGCGCCTCGAATTGCCGCGCCCCTTTGCCCTGCATGAACTTGGCTGGCGGGAGCTGATGATCCTGTTGGTGGGCATAGCCGCGGTCGGCGGCTTTGTGCGCTTTGGCTATTTGTGGTTTTCGGCCGAGCTTGAAGGGGTTGAAGCCCTTGCCCAGCGCAGTAAGCTTATTCTCGACGGTCGGCTCGAAGATGCCGCCAATACCCCCGGCAATGGCAAACCCCGTTTAATCAACCGAGCGCTGAGTCGCTTGCTGGCCGAGCTTGCCGACGCCCATAAAGAGCGGGCGCGCTTTGATAAATTTATCCGCTCCAACACCTTTCTTGATCCGCAAACCCGCATAGGTAACCGGCTGTTTTTACAAAACCGGGTCAATGCCTTATCCAACGAAAACGGCATGATGACCCCGGGCGTGCTGTATCTGCTGGAGATGGAGGATTTGGACATACTGCAGCAGGAAGCCGGCGATGAGCTGGTGCTGGAGCTGCTCCACAGCACCATCAATGCCATCAATCTGGTGCTGCAAACCCAGGCCAACAGCATTTTTGCCCGTCGCTCCCACAATCAGCTGGCGATAGTGGTGCCGCAAATCTCCCTGGCCGAAGCCGACGCGCTGGCGGATAAAATCCTTAAAATCTGCCTCGCCCAGCCTCTGCCCAAAATTGAAGAAGCCGATAACTTTTTCCACCTCGGAGGTGCCTATTTTAAAGAAGGCGACGTGTCTGAGCAGCTGCTTGAAGAAGCTGATATGGCGCTGCGGGCGGCGCAGCTTCAGGGCGCGAGCGGCTGGTTTATGTACGATAAAGGCGCCGTGGATCAGGAGTTTGCCAAAGGCTCTGTCCGCTGGCGCTCGTTTCTTGAAAACGCGCTGGTCAATCGCCAGTTTGTCACCTTTGCTCAGCCGGTCTGTGAAGGCGACGGCACGCGCCATCACCATGAAATCTTCACCCGGGTGCGTGACCCCATGGGCAGTCTGGTGCGGGCGACCCTCTTTATCCCGATGGCGGTCAAGTGCGGCCTGATGCCGCAGATTGAGCGGCAGGTGATTGAACGGACGCTGTTTGAGCTGATGTCCGACGGGGCAAATCAGCACAAAGACTACAGCATCAACTTAAGCTTTGATTCCCTCAGCAGCCGCGCCTTTGTGCGCTGGCTGCAAACCACCCTGCTCGAGTATCGCCATCTGGCGTCGCGGCTGGTGTTTGAAGTGACCGAAGATGTCGTGATAAAGCACCGTGCGGCGCTTGAGCCCAAGCTCAATATGCTGCGAAAGATGGGCGCCCGCATTTGCGTTGACCATGTCGGGCAGCAGGTAGTGAGTACCCAATACATCAAAGAACTTGGCTTTAATTTTATCAAATTGCATCGCTCGGTCGTGCGCCAGATAGATTTGCGGCCGGAAAACCAGCTGTTTGTCCGAAGTCTGATTGGCAGCCTGTTTCGCACTGAGGTGCGCGTATTTGCTGAGGGTGTGGGCTCGTTCGAGGAGTGGCAAACGCTGCAGATCCTCGGGGTGAGTGCGGCCCAGGGCAGCTATTTTGGCGAACCACAGGAGACATAGTCGGCGAATTCGCCATTATGCCCTTGTTATTCACTGGGTCGCAGCCTATCTTATGGTGAGTATTCCCTGCATAATACTCATTGAAAAATAATTAGTTTATTCGTGCCACACCCTCCTTCTGTCGTTCTTAATCCATAGGTGATGGCACAAACGCCTGGGCGCATAATCAACGGGACATGAGTGCAATGGGCCGATTCGCATTTTGGAAGAAAAATACCGGCCGCCGGGAGCTGGGGTTATATCTGGGCCCCAAAAGCTGCTGGGTGGTCGCCAAGGATTCGCCGGACAGTGGGCTGGAGCTGCCGCTGGACGGCGACAATTGGCCTGCGCTGATGGCAAGCATCAGTTCGCACTTTGGCCCGGCTGCACTTGCCATAGTGCTGGGATTTGGTCGCTATCAATTGCTGCTCGCCGATAAGCCCGCTGTCGCCGACAACGAGATGCTGGACGCCATCAAATGGGCGATAAAAGACATGGTCTCTGAGCCGGTAAGCTCCCTCAAGCTCGATTACTTCGAGTCTCCCAATCAATCGAGCAACAAAATCACCGTGGTCGCCGTTGAGCGCAGCGCGCTGGAAGCGCTGGTCAAAGCCGCCGACGAGGTAGGTTCAAGCGTCAGTGGCATCGGCATCGAAGAGCTGGTGACCGCGCGGCTCTTTGGCAGCGAAGCTCAGGCGCGCCTGGTTGTCAGCCATGTGCCCGGCAGCGAGCTGCTGTTTACCGTGGTGAAAGACGGGCGGCTGTGGATGCAGCGCCGGGTGCGCGGCTTTGCCGACCTTAACAGCATCAGCGAGCAGGATTTAAGTTATGGCGCCGCCGATAACTTAAGCCTGGAGCTGCAGCGCTCAATGGATTATTTCGAAAGCCAGCTGCGACAGGCACCGGTGGCGGCGATTGAACTTGCCACCGAAGGCGCCTCTGCCGCACTGGCAAAGTTGGTGGCGAGTAACTTCAATCAAAAGGTTGCAGCTTTGCCACCAAGGCCGGTGGGGCACACCTTCGCCATGCTCGCCTGTGAAGAGTTTATGGGGGAGCAGGCATGAGCAAATCCCATATTAACCTCTACGATGACTCGCTGCTGCCGGCGCGCCAGCGACTCAGTTTCGATACCCTCAAGCTTGCGCTTATCTCTGTGCTGCTGTTACTGCTGCTTGGCCTTGGCGGCCTTTACTGGCAGCTGAGTTCCCTTAAAGCCGATGTGGCAGCGGCCCAAACCCAGCAGCAGGAGTTGACGGCACAAAAGCTGGCGCTTGAGCAGCGGCTGCAATCACATCAACCGGATGTCGCACTGGTGGCTGAGGTGAACGAACTGCAGGAATCGCTTGAGCTTAAACGCCTGCTACTTGGCGAAATTGGCAAGCAGCAGCGCTTTACCAGCAAAGGCTATGGCGATTTGCTCACCGACCTTGCTTCAGCTGCCGATGGCAGTTTGTGGCTTGAGCGGATTGTGGTGGCCGAGGGCGAGCTCAGATTTGAAGGCTCTGCGCGGGACCCCAAGAGTGTGCCTTTATGGGTTGAGCGGTTAAAAGAAACCAAAACCCTGCAGGGTAAGCAGTTTGCCACCATGACCATGGCCCGTGAGGATGGCAAGCCACTTGGCTTTGTGCTCACCAGCAGCGCCCTCGCTAAGGAAACGCCATGAGCAACCTAAGCTTAAGCGAACGCTTTAACCAGCTTACCGCCCGCGAGCGCGGCATTATCTTTTGGGCGAGCCTGCTTGGGCTTTTGCTGCTTGGCTCCATGCCGCTCGAAAGCCTATGGAAACAAGCTCAGGAAAACCGGGCGCAGCTCGTTGAGCTTAACCGCAACAATCAGATTTCGCTGCAGCAAATTGCCCTTTACGAAGAGCGTTTGGCGCAGGACCCCAATCGTGACCACTTGCAGCGCAGGCAGCTTTTGCAGCAGGAGCATGCCAAGCTCGACAAGACCCTTGAAACCGAGCTTTTGGACATGGTGCCGGCGCGGCGGATGCCGGCCGTGCTTGCCCGCATGCTTGATGGTGCGGCGGGGCTTAAGCTGGTGAGTTTCGAGTCAATCGCGCCTGTGGCGCTGCTCGAAGTGGGCGAGGAGAAAAAGCTTAATCTTTATTCCCATGGCATAGCGCTCACCCTCGAAGGTGATTACTTTGCCCTGGTTAAATTTGTGCAACTGATTGAAAACATGGAGCACAAGCTGTACTGGAAGCGGCTGGATTATCAGGTGCAGGCCTATCCCAAGGCCGAAGTGCAGCTCATTCTTCATACCCTGAGCATTAACGAGGACTTTATCCGTGTGGCGAATCATTAGTGTATTGCTGTGCCTGTTTGCGCTGCAGGCCACGGCCAACACCCTTAAAGACCCGACCATGCCGGGGGATTTTCGTGAACATCGCAGCCAAAAAGCCGGCAGCGGCAGCAGTAAGCTGACCAGCATCATCACCTCCGCCGACGGCAATTTTGCCGTGATTGGCAATCGGGTGTTGTCGGTGGGCGACACAGTGGGCAGTGCGCGTATCACCGCCATTCGCAGTGATTACGTTGCGCTGTCTGACGGCAAAACCCTCAGGCTGTTTCAGGCTATAACAGAGAGATAAAAGACATGGCAATTTCCGGTATCAAATACCTCCCTGCGCTGTTGTCGCTTGGCCTGATGGCCTGCCAGAGCACTGACAGACCAAATCCCGATGCCTCCAAAGAAGTGCTGAAAGAAGCCACCGCCGCTACCCCGGCACCCGTGCCAGTGGCCGTAATGCCCGATGCGGTTTCGCGGGAGCTTGCCAGCGGCTCGTCGGCAGCCTTTGCGCCCACGCTGCCACCGGAGCGCCGCTTTGATGTGGCTGCAAACGATGTGGACGCGCGGGTGTTTTTCCCAAGTCTGGTGAAAGGCACACCGTTTTCGATGGCGGTGCATCCCGATGTGCAGGGCAAAATTTCCCTGTCACTCAAAGGCGTGACCTTAAGTGAAGCCCTGCAGGTGGTTGAAGATTTATATGGCTACGAAGTCAGCCACGAAGGCCGGGTGCTGAGGGTGTTTCCTGCCGGCATGCGCACCGAGACCTTTCCGGTTAATTACCTCTACATGGAGCGCCAGGGCGTGTCGCTGACATCGGTTACGTCCGGCCGGATCTCCGACAATAACAACAATAACGGCAGCAACAATAACAACAATAATAACGGCAACAACAACGGCAATTTTTCAAACGGCGGCAATAACGGTAATAGCAACAACGGCAGCAATAACACCAACGGCACCTTTATTCAGTCCCGCACCAAAACCGATTTCTGGGGCGAGCTGAAAGAAACCCTTGAATCCCTGATTGGCGCCGATGGCAATGGCCGCAATGTGGTGGTAACACCGCAGGCCGGCTTGGTGACTGTGCGTGCTCAGCCCAATGAGCTGCGCCAGGTGCGGGAGTTTTTGTCCAAGGCTGAAAGCCATCTGCAGCGCCAGGTCATACTCGAAGCCAAGGTGCTGGAAGTAACTCTGTCCGATGGTTATCAGCAGGGCATTCAATGGAGCCAGATTGCCGGCAGCGCGGCCGCCGATGGCAATACCAAAATCAATTTCTCCACCAGTCCCGGGGTGCTTGGCAATCAGATCACCGGGGTGCTTGGCGGCGTAACCTCTTTGTCGCTCACCGGCTCTGATTTCAGTGCCATGATCAATCTGCTCGACACCCAGGGCGATGTGGATGTGCTCTCAAGCCCGCGGGTAACCGCCTCCAATAACCAAAAGGCGGTGATTAAGGTCGGCACCGATGAGTATTTCGTGACTGATGTGTCGTCCACTACTGTGGCGGGCACAACACCTGTGACCAGCCCCGAAGTAGAGCTGACGCCATTTTTCTCCGGCATCGCACTCGATGTTACTCCGCAAATCGACGGTGAAGGCAATGTGCTTTTGCATGTGCATCCGTCGGTGATCGATGTGAAAGAGCAGACCAAGCAAATCAAAATCAGCGACAGCAACCTGGAGCTGCCACTGGCGCAAAGTGAAATCCGCGAGTCAGACACAGTAATCAAAGCCGCCTCAGGCGACGTGGTGGTGATTGGCGGCCTGATGAAGAGCGAGAACATTGAGCTGGTGTCAAAGGTGCCGCTGCTTGGGGATATTCCGCTGATTGGTGAAGCCTTTACCAACCGTAACAATGCTACCCGCAAAACAGAGCTGGTGATCCTGCTTAAGCCTACCGTGGTGGTTAACGGTACCTGGCAGAAGGAGCTTGAGCGCTCGAAGCTGCTGCTCGACCGCTGGTATCCCGAGGGGCAGTAACAGTGTATCTGCAGCACTTTGGCCTGAGTGAAGCTCCGTTTGCGCTGACGCCCAACACGGGGTTTTTCTTTGCGCTCGCGCCCCATGTCGAGGCGCTGCAGGTGCTGCAGGTAGCGCTGCAAACCGGTGAAGGTTTTATCAAGGTCACCGGCGAAGTGGGTACTGGCAAAACCCTGATTTTGCGTAAATTGCTCAACGAGTTGCCGCCGCCATTCCGCTGTGCCTATCTGCCCAATCCCTGTTTGTCGCCGGCCGAGCTGCGCTGGGCGCTGGCACTCGAACTTGGGCTTAAGTATTCGGCCAATATCGACCAGCAGCAACTGACCTGCCTTATTCAGCAGCAACTGCTGGCGCTCGCCGCCCACGGCCACAGCGTGGTGCTGGTGCTGGATGAGGCCCAGGCGTTGCCGGATGAAAGCCTCGAAACCTTAAGGCTTTTTACCAACCTTGAAACCGAAAGCCGCAAGTTGCTGCAGGTGGTCCTGTTCGGTCAGCCTGAGCTGGATGAGCGCCTGGCGCGCCACGAGCTGCGCCAGTTAAGGCAGCGGATCACCTTCAGCTATCGGCTGCGGCCGCTCACAGAGGCCGAAACCGGTGCTTACCTTGAGCACAGGCTGCGGGTCGCGGGTCTTGATGTTGATGCCCCAGCGCTGTTTGAGCGCAGCGCGGTGGCAGCCATTGCCCGGGCATCCCGTGGTATTCCACGGTTAATCAATGTGCTGGCCCATAAATCCCTGATGCTTGGCTTTGGTCAGGGGGCGATGCGCATCGGCCGCAAGCAGGCGCAGCTCGCCATTCGCGATACTGAAGATGCCGCGCGGTCACAGTGGCCGCGCTGGCTGATGTTTGTCGGTTTGATGGGCACTGCCGCTGTTTTTGGGGTGCTGGTGACCCTGCGCTTTGCTGGAGGTCTGGCATGAGCGTAATCAATCAGATGCTTAAAGATTTGGACAAGCGCGAGCAGGTTCTTGAGGTGCGGGCCGTGCCCAAAGCTGTGGTTGCGGCGCCGAAATCCGCCAAAACACTGCCGCTGCTCATGCTGGCACTCTTGCTGCTGGTATTGTCGTTGCTGGTGACGGCCGGCTGGCTTTGGCGTCAGCAAGGCTCTCTCAGCGATACGCCGTTGGCGACGCAGGCGGCCGCACAGCCTGAGGTTTCCGCCGCAGAAAACAGCGCTGCCAAACAATTGCAGCCCACTGTGAGTGAATTGCCAGCAGCATCGCCGCCGGCTGAGCACAGCGCGCAGCGCGCCGCTGAGCCTGAAGCAGAAGGCAATACAGAGACCAAAACAGAGACCAATACAGAAGTTAAAGCAGCAGCCAAAACCGCAGCCTTGGCGGCGCCGCAAGCTCAGCCTCAGCTTCAAACCGAAACCCAGGCTCAAACTCACGCTCAAACTCAAGCTCAAGCTGAATCTGAATCTCAACCTCGGACTGAAGCTGTACCTGCGAGCGCGGCTGCGGATGCAGCCAAACGCGCTGCTGTTGCCAATCAATCAGCTGCCAAACTCACTGCTGCCAATCTGGCCGCTGCCGAAACCCCAACTTTTTCTGACGAAAAGTCCGCCAGCGTCCCGACTGAGCAAAGCCGGATGGCGGTGACCGAGGTGCGCCTGTCACCGGCGGCTCGGGCCGAGCGGGCCATGACCAGGGCGCAGGACGCCGAAGCGTCAGGCAGGCTCGATGAAGCGGCCAAGTATTATGCGGATGCACTGTTTGCCCAAAACGATCGCCACGATGCAAGGCGTCGTCTGGCGGCGCTTCGATACGGTCAGGGCAAGACGGACGAAGCCATGCGCCTGCTGGAAGCCGGGCAGCTTGCCTATCCGGATGAAGCTTCGTTTTCGCTGCTGCTTGCCAAGCTCTTTATCGAGCGCGGCGAGCTGAATAAGGCGCAGGCCAACCTTGAGCGCATCAGCGAAGGTTCGGAGTACCGACGCGACAAATGGCTGCTGCTGGCCGATATCGCCCGCAGCACACAGGACCATCCGCTTGCCGAGCAAAGCTACACCCGGCTGCTCGCTGGCGGCGAAGATAGATCATCCTGGTGGCTTGGGCTTGCTTACGCTCAGGACGCGCAGGGCAAATTTACCGATGCGGCCGACAGTTACCGCCGTGCGCTGGCGGGGCGGGAGTTATCTGCTGAGGCCCGCCGCTTTGCGTCAGACAGATTGTTGCAGCTTGGAGGCAACCAATGAAACCCAAATTGAAAATGCGCCTTGGCGACCTTTTGGTCTCTGAGCAAATCATTGGTGAAGACCAACTGACCGCGGCCCTTGGCGAGCAGAAAAATACCGGCCGAAAACTTGGCCGCACCCTGATTGATTTGGGTTTTATCACTGAAGATCAGTTGCTTAAGTTTTTGTCGCAGCAGCTTAACATTCCCTTTATCGACGTCAGCCGTCGCCCCGTGCCGCCGCCGGTGGTGAATTTACTGCCGGAAGTGCAGGCACGCCGTTACCGTGCGCTGGTGATTGAAGATAAAGGCGATGCGGTGGTGGTGGCCATGAGCGACCCGGCCGACCTGCAGGCGCTGGATAACCTCGAAGTGCTGCTTGCGCCCAAGCGGCTTGAGATTGCGGTGGCGCCCGAGGCGCAGCTGATGCAGGCCTTTGATAACCTGTACCGGCGCACGGAACAGATTGCGCAGATGGCGGGCAAGCTTGAAGAAGAATACGCCGCCGACGAAGCCTTCGACCTGGCGGCGCTGACCGCCGGTGACAGCGACAGTGAAACCACAGTGGTTAAGCTGCTGCAGTCGATTTTTGAAGATGCGGTGCAGATGCGCGCCTCGGATATTCACATCGAGCCCGGCGAAAAATCGCTGCGCATTCGTCAGCGGGTCGACGGCCATTTGCAGGAAACCGTGCTCAATGAAGTGAATATTGCCGCCGCGCTGGTGCTCAGGCTTAAGTTGATGGCAGGCCTTGATATTTCAGAAAAACGTTTGCCGCAGGACGGCCGTTTTCACATGGAAATCAAGGGCCATAAAATCGATGTGCGTATCTCCACCATGCCGATTTACCATGGCGAGTCGGTGGTGATGCGTTTGCTTGACCAGTCGGCGGGGCTGCTCACCCTCAACGAAACCGGTATGCCGCAGCACATCCTTGAGCGGGTGCGCAAACAAATCAAACGCCCTCACGGTATGCTGTTGGTCACTGGCCCCACGGGTAGCGGTAAAACCACCACGCTTTATGGCATTTTGAGTGAGCTCAACACCGCCGACAGAAAAATCATCACGGTGGAAGACCCGGTGGAATACCAGTTGCCGCGGATTAATCAGGTGCAGGTTAACCACAAGATTGGCCTTAACTTTTCCAACGTGCTGCGCACCACCCTGCGTCAGGACCCGGATATCATCATGGTCGGTGAGATGCGCGACCACGAAACCGTGGAAATCGGCCTTCGCGGCGCGCTTACCGGTCACTTTGTGCTTTCGACGCTTCACACCAACGATGCGGTGACCTCGGCGCTGCGTCTGTTGGATATGGGCGCGGCGAGCTACCTGGTGGCGAGTGCGCTGCGGGTCATTATCGCCCAGCGTCTGGTGCGGCGGGTGTGCCATAACTGCGCGGTGGACTATCATCCGTCGGCGCAGGAAATGGCCTGGCTTGCCAGTGTCGGTAAAAAGCAGGATTTCAGCTCGGCGCGTTTTCGTGTTGGTACAGGTTGTCAGAGTTGTAACGGCACAGGTTATCGCGGCCGTATTGGTATTTTTGAACTGCTTGAGCTGGATGAGGCCATGGTGGACGCCATGCGTACCGGCAATCCGCAGGACTTTGCCCGCGCTGCCCACGCCAGCCCTAATTTCACCCCGCTGACCGTCTCCGCCATGATGTATCTGGCCCAGGGCATGACTACCATCGAAGAGGTGGCGCGGCTTGTTGAAGACATGAGCGACACCCCTATGCCATTGTCGCAGGACGTGGCGCAGTTTGAACAAGGGAGCGTCTGAGCATGCCGGTATACAGCTATCGGGGGCGAAACGCCCAGGGGCAACAGGTTACCGGGGTGCTGGATGCACAGTCGGAGAATGCCGCCGCCGATCAGCTGCTGGCTCGGGCGGTTATTCCGCTTGAGCTGAAAGAAACCAAACAGGCCGGGGAAGGATTCAACTTCAAGTCCCTGTTCAAAGGGCGGGTGAAGCTTGAAGAGCTACAGATTTTTACCCGCCAGATGTATTCCTTAAGCCGCTCGGGCATTCCGATTTTGCGCGCGATAGCCGGCCTTAGCGAAACCACCCATTCGCAGCTGATGAAAGATGCGCTGGATGATATCTCTGCTCAGCTCACCGCCGGCCGGCCATTGTCGTCGGCCATGAACCATCACCCCGAAGTATTTGATGCGCTGTTTGTTTCTATGGCGCATGTGGGCGAAAACACCGGCAAACTCGAAGATGTGTTTTTGCAGCTTTCCGGCTACCTTGAGCGCGAGCAGGAAACCCGCCGGCGGATCAAATCCGCCATGCGTTACCCCATGTTTGTGCTTATCGCCATCGGTATCGCCATGGTGATTCTGAACATTATGGTTATCCCTAAATTTGCCGACATGTTTTCGCGCTTTGGCGCCGAGCTGCCCTGGGCGACCAAGCTGCTGATTACGACCTCCAACTTTTTCGTCAATTACTGGTGGCTTATCGGTATGGTGCTTGTTGGTGTGTTCGGCGGCGTCAGCTACTGGCATAAAACCCCCAAGGGGGAAAAACAGTGGGATAAATGGAAGCTGCACCTGCCGGCGGTGGGCTCGATTATCGAACGCTCAACCCTGTCGCGCTATTGCCGCAGCTTTGCCATGATGATGGGCGCAGGCGTGCCCATGACCCAGGCGCTGAGTCTCGTTGCCGATGCGGTGGATAATGCCTTTATGCACGACAAAATCGTCGCCATGCGCCGCGGGATTGAATCGGGCGAGTCCATGCTCAGGGTGTCCAACAGCAGCAAACTATTTACGCCTTTAGTACTGCAAATGGTTGCAGTAGGTGAAGAAACGGGGCAACTTGAGCAATTGCTGAATGACGCCGCCGACTTTTACGAAGGCGAAGTTGATTACGACCTTAAAAACCTGACCGCCAAGCTTGAACCCATTCTCATCGGTATAGTCGCAGCCATTGTGTTGGTGCTGGCGCTGGGTATTTACCTGCCGATGTGGGACATGCTCAACGTGGTCAAGGGAGGCTGAGCCGGATGCTGAGCCAACGGGATGCTGACTCAGATTTGTTAAGCGTTTACCGCCGCTTGCTGGCTGTGGTTGTGCTGATGTTGCTGCTGGCGGCGCTGGCCTATCGCTACTTTGGCTCGCTCGACAGCCTGTCATCCCACAGTCTGGCGCTGGAGCAAACGCGCCTTGTCAATATAGTGTTGATGGCGCGCTCGCAGTGGCTCGGTGAGGGGCAGGGCGAGCAAATCAAGCTGGATTGGGCGCGGATGCACGAGCAAGCACCGCCGGCGCCTGTGGTGGTGCGTATCAGCCAAAATGGCTGGCCGCAGCCAGCGGAGTTGTCTGATGCGGGCTGCGGGGCGCTGTGGCAGCAACTGATGGGATATCACTGGGATGGCGATGTGAGCCTGGATGAGCCGCAGCACAGCTGCCGTTACAGCGCCCGGGGTGGCGATACAATTTCTTACCAGTTGAACAGCGGAAAAGTGACCTTAGTCACTCGAACTAATTAGCTGTTAAATATGGGACTTTTCAAGGCTGAAATTGCTGCTACAATGAAAAAATGGATGATTGGGGGCGCCTATGAAGGCTAAACAGCAGGGTTTTTCACTGATTGAATTGGTGATAGTCATAGTGATTTTGGGGCTATTGGCGGTGACGGCTATCCCAAGATTTCTCAACATTACCGATGAGGCCGAGGCGGCCAGCGTGGATGCCGTCAGCGGCGGGCTGGTGTCGGCGGTCAGCTTCGTGCGTGCCCAATGGGAAATTGACGGCCGCAACAATAATTACGTGCTGCTCGATGGCACTCAGATAGGCCTCGATAAGCGTTTTGGCTATCCCACCGGTGATGGCAATTTTTCGGCCACCGACATGACAGACGCGAGCTGCCAGCAAGTATTTAATCTGATCCTGCAAAGCACGCCACGCAATGTGCTTTACACTCAGGATGCGCGCAAACAGCGTTATACCGTGCGGGCCATCGGCGGCGCGGGCGGCAGCACCAACGATCTGAATGGCCTGTCAGTAAGCGGCTTGGATTTGTGTGTTTATCATCAGGTGGCTTCACTGACGCTGGATCCCAATTCCGGCATCGCCACACCTGCACCGGATTTATCTACCCCCGGCGCCCTGGGCATTACCTACAACCCGGGCACCGGCAAAGTTCTCAGTTTCACCAACCCATAATTTCAGTTATTCCAGTTTGATTAGAAGGTAAATTGTCATGAAGAAACAACAAGGTTTTACTCTGATTGAGTTGGTGGTGGTTATCATCATCCTCGGTATTCTGGCTGTAACCGCGGCACCTAAGTTTATCAACCTGCAGTCGGATGCAAGATTGAGCGCTTTGAATGGCGCTAAATCCGCTATCCAGGGTGCGAACTCTTTGGTTTACTCTAAAGCGGCGCTCGCCGGTGTTGAGCGTACTGCAAGCAATGGCACACCTGCACCGTCAGTGGATATTGGTACAGGTACCCCAGCGGTGACCCAATTTGGGTATATTCAGGCGACTCTTGCTGAACTGGAAAACGCCGTTGATATGGATTTTAACGTTGGTACAAGCCCAACAGATCCGACTATCACTACTGACAATAACGCAGAGTGGACTATTTGGACTGTCAATGGCGTAGCTACCATTTGGCAGACAGGTTCTCCTGCAGCCTGTAGCTTCACCTATACCCAGGCGGCAGATGCCAATACACCTCCGGTATATAGCGTTATGCCAACAGCCGACGACTGTTAATTAGTCCTAACGAAATGGCCCGCTTCGCGGGCCTTTTTGCTTTATGGGCAAGTGCTTGGCGTCGCCAAATTTGCCTTGTGAGCCAAGTTGTTGGAAACTTGGAAGACTGACATCAGGCCGTTGGGCTCCGAATGCACAGCCACTCTCGCACCTTTCATTTGCCGCGCCGCCGGGCAGGGGGATTTACCCTGGTTGAGCTGGTGACCACCATCATCCTGATTGGGGTGCTGGCGGTGGTGGCTATTCCGCGTTTGTTATCCTCCTCATCCTACAGTGCCTATGCGCTTCGCAGTGAATTTATGGCTGAGCTGCGTAAGGCGCAGCTGTTCGCGCTAAGTAATGGTGATATTTGTGTGCGTGTGGCGGTGAGTGCTGCTGACGGATATAGGATGGAGCGCTACAGCAGCCGCAGCACTAACCAGTGTTCCGGCGCGCTTGATAACAGCAATCTGCCCGATTGGCAGCCCTTTCAGGGTGGCAGCAGCCTTAAGTTAATTGCGTCGGGCACCAGTTTTTCGCTGGACTTTGACCCTCTTGGCCGCCTGCCGCTTTGCAGCGGCGATTGCATTGAGGTGATTGCCGACGAGACGCTGGTGATTGCCATTGAATCTGAGGGCTACATCCATGCGCGTTAAGCCCTTCTCCGCCACTTGCCCACGCATCGATGGCGGTTGCAGTCAGGCTGGCTTTACGCTGGTGGAGCTGGTCGTTGGTATGGTGGTGCTCTCAATCGCGCTGGTAATGCTCTCGACCATGTTATTTCCCCAGGCCGACCGCGCCGCCATGAGTCTGCAGCGGGTTCGCAGCGCTGAACTGGCCCATTCGATTATCAATGAAATCTGGGGTAAGCGGTTTGATGAAAATACCAATATCAATGGCGGCGTGCCGGCCTGTGGCTCGCCTGCGGGCTTGCCTTGCAGTTCAGTGATGGGGCCGGAAGCGGGCGAGGGGCGTAATGACTTTGATGATGTGGATGACTACCACGGCCTCACTCAGGATGCCTTGATGCTCAACTCGACCGAGCGCTACAGCGACCGCTATCCAAATTATCGCCTGACGGTCGAAGTAAGCCGCCAAAGCAGCGCAGCCGCTGACAACAGTGCCGACAGCAAATTGATTGCAGTGCATGTGACCACCCCCGCCGGCGAAACCATCACTTATCATGCTCAGAGGAGTAACTACTGATGCGCATTTTAAGGAGCCGCTGATGCGCATGTTAAGGAGCCGCGGCTTTACTCTGGTGGAAATGGTCACAGTGATTTTGGTGCTCGGGGTGCTCGCGGTCGGCGTCAGCAGTTTTATTATTTTCGGCACCCGCATTTTTGTGGAGTCATCGGCGGTGGAGCAGGTCACAGGCGAGAGCCGCTACGCCATCGAGCGCATGACCCGCGATATCCGCGCAGCATTGCCCGGCAGTGCGCGCCTTGCTAGCGGCAATAGTGGCAGCGAGAGTTGGCAGTGTCTTGAATTGGTGCCGATAGCTGCGAGCAGCAGTTACCTCAGCATTGGCCTTGCCAGTGGCCCTGCGTCCAAAACTGCAACCCTGTTTCGCGATGCGCCGCAGACTGGTATCGCCGTGGGCCAGTTTGCCTTTGTTTATCCGTTGGCCGAGAGCGATGTGTATGCCAATCCAGCGGGCAATTTGGGTAAGCGTTTTGTGGTGCAAAAGGTGACTGAGGCAAGCGCTGCCGACACCATAGAGCTTGAATTTGCCACCGCAGTGCGTTTTAGCGAAGCCTCGCCGAGCCGGCGGATTTTTTTAACGGGCACGCCGATAAGCTACTGTTTTATTGGTGACGTCTCAGGTGGCGATATCAAGCTATGGCACTTTGCCGGTTATGGATTCTCGCCTACGCAGCCCGATGTGCCTGCCATGCGTGCGGGCGGCCAGGCGGCCTTGATGGCGCAGGGCGTGGTTAGCGCGGCCCCACTGTCGCTCCTGCCATCGACCCTGATGAATAATGCGGTTATTCAGTTGGATGCGGCTTTCAGTGTTAACGGCCAAAGCTTTGGCTATCAGCATCAGGTGCAGGTGATCAATGTCCCCTAACGCTAAACGCAACTTGCGGCCTGCCAATTTCCCTAAAAGGCTTGGTAAAACCCGCCAGCGGGGCAGCGCGCTTATCATAGGTATTTTTGTGATAACTGTGATGTTTTTGCTGGCGGCGGCGCTTATTCGTATGAGCAACGACGGCGATGAGGCCTTAACGCTTGAGGTGTGGAGTACCCGCGCGCTGGCCGCTGCCAACAGCGGTGCCGATGTTGCCATGGGTAAGCTTTATCCGCTGAATGGCGGCACATCGAGCTGTGCCAATGTGCCCGCAAGCTGGAATGTGCCGGCTGTGGTAGGTTTTCATGGCTGTAGCGTCAACCTGTCGTGTACAGATTATGTCAGCGATGGTGAGCATCAGTACCGTTTGGTCAGCCGCGCCGTGTGTGAAAGTGGCGCGCTCAGGGTCAGTCGCAGCGTGGAGGTCAGTGCCCGTGGTGTGGACTAATCTGATGTGGACAAATGCAGCGTGGATAAATGCAGCGTGGACAAATGCTACGTCGACAAAAGTGGTGTGGCGCGGCGTTGTGTTAGCAGTGTTGCTGATGCTGTGGCTGCCCGCCATGGCAGTGCCCCTTTGCAGCGATATTTTTACCAAACCGCCGACCGGTAATCATTTCCCCGGCCTCTTGCCGCCCGCTAATCTGGAACCAAGCCGTGGCGTTTTTGAATGCGATAAGCACGGCTGTAACCAGCGGCAGAATTACACGCCCGGCGATTACAATTTTTCCGCCGGTGACTTTAAAAACGGTAATTTTATCAGTACCAATGGCGCCAGCACCCGGCTCTACTTTAATTCCTTATCTATGAGCCAGGCCCACATCAACGTTGGTGGCAAGGCGAGCGATCTCATCATTTATGTGCGCGGCAGCTTTTCGATTGCCGGCCAAAACACCCTCAATGCCATAGTGTATGTCGCAGGTGCGGTGCACATTACCGGCAATGCCACGCTGAATGGCGCGATTGCGTCTGGCGGGCCTTTGGTCGGCGGCGGCAGCAGTAATATCAATATCGACCTGTCGCAGGTGGATAATGCCGACTTTGGCGGCATGTGTGACGATGGCTCCAATTCGGCCATCGACCACTTTTTGATGCGTTACAGCGCCAGTCCACTGACCTGTAAGGCTGAGCCCGTCAGCGTATATGCCTGTAAGGATGCCAGTTGCAGCAGCTATGAAACATCGGCCATTACAGCAAGCCTCACTGCGGCCAATGCCGTTACCGGCTGGGAAGGCGGCAGTCAGCTGACCCTCACTAATGGCGTTGGCAGTAAAAACCTGTGGCATACGGTCACAGCGCCGCTGGTCACCATAGGGGTTGGCAGTGCCAGTGTCGCAGCAATCAATCCCACCCTGTGCCAGCGCGGTAACAACACCCCGTCGGTGGCGGCCTGCACCATCGCCTTTGCCGACAGTGGCCTTATTTTGGATGTGCCGGACAAGCTTGCGGCCAAATCCGCGACCGTTACCCTGAGTGCGGTGCGAAAGGATAATCAGAGTCAGCGCTGTGTGCCTACGTTCCAGAATGTGAGTAAAAACATTCAGTTTTGGAGTGAATATCAGGACCCGGCAACTATATTTGGCAGCCCCAGAGTGTCGGTGAATAACACCAATGTCGCGACGTCAGCATCGAGCCCAACCTCGTTGCCGCTCGCCTTTAATGCCAGCGGCACGGCTACGCTGAATGTAAATTACCCCGATGCCGGCAAGCTTGCCCTTAATGCGCGCTACATCGGCTCCGCCAGTGAAGGAAACCTGCAGCTTGAGGGCAGCGACAGCTTTGTCAGTTTCCCCGCAGGCATGTGTGTTCAACCCGTTGATGCCAATGCCTATTGTGCGAGCGGCGATGAGACCTGTGCGGCCTATAAAAAGGCTGGTGATAGCTTTGGGCTTAAGCTGAGCGCCCATGCCTGGGTCACTGATAACGACACGAACTTTTGCGACAATCCCACCACGCCCAACTTTGCCAGACAAAATATAATGCTTAATCATGAGCTTGTTGCGCCTACGCTTGGCAGCAGCGGCGCACTTGGTACTGCCACTTACGCGCATCAGGCCGCGTCGAGCGCCAATCCCTCGGCGGCGAATACTGTGGCTCAAAGTATCAGCGAGGTCGGGGTGTTCAGGTTTGGTACGGCGCCGTTCAGCGCCTATCTTGGCAGCAACGCCTTTACCGTGCCTGCGGCCAAGTCGGTGGATACGGGGCGCTTTGTGCCGGCGAGTTTTGACCTAACGGGCGTCTCACTGACGCCGGCCTGCAGCGGATTCAGTTACATGGATCAGCCAACGCCGCTCGCCATGACCATAGAAGCCAAAAACTTAAATGGCGCCCTGACTGAAAACTATCAGGGGGTGTTTGCCAAAGGCGTGGCGAGTCTTCATGGCGAAAACAGTGACAATGGCGTGGATCTCTACGCCCGCTTAAGCCCGCTTGCTGGCAGCTGGAGCAAGGGCATTATGGCATTTGATGTTAACCACAGATTCACCTTTGGCCGCACCACGGCGCCACTCGCCGATGGGCCCTTTGAGGCGCTGGATATTGGTTTGCAGCTCGATGATGGCGATGGCGGCATGAGCAAGCTTACGGGTATGGACATGAAGCCTGACAGCTCTGGCGATTGTACCCTGCCAAGTAACACCTGTACCGCGCGCAGATTGAACACTTCGCCGCTTAAGCTCTACCACGGCCGGGTGCAACTTGATAACACCTATGGCCCGGAAGGGGCGGTGCTGAGAATGCGCGCCCAGGCGCAGTACTGGCAGGGCAGCGCCTGGGGGGCATTGGCAGCTGACAGCTGCACCCTGGTTAACCCCGCTCTGGCAACCCAGGTTGACGACCCGTTGCTGGGCTACCGCTTCGCCCCCGCCTTATTGGGTGGCCAAAGCATACTTCGCAGCGCTGCCCCAGCCCAGTTCAGTGCCGGAATGCTGGATTTGTACTGGCAGTCACAGGGCAGCCCTTTGTATCGCGGTCAGGTAACGGCGCCGCTTGCGGTGGACGACTGGCTCAAGTGGTATTGGAATTGGGATGGCAGCAGTCCAAACAGCCTGTCTGACCCGCGAGCCAGTGCCTATTTCGGCCGCTACCGTGGCGATGACCGGATAATATTCTGGCGTGAGGTTAACTGAACTTCATCAACCCGCATCGGGCAGTGAATTATGCTGCCAGGTGGGCGCCAGCTAAAAAACTGCGGTATTTTTCACCACTTTATAAACGGCTTAAAAAAAATCACTTGATTAGCGATTGTTAACCTCGCCGGTCTTGTGGAATCAGGGTGTCATTGATAAAGTTAGCTGATTTTTCATTTTCCCTGGCTCCTCATCAAACAGGCTGGTTACATGTTCAAAAAGCTGCGTGGCATTTTTTCCAATGATCTCTCGATCGACCTGGGTACCGCCAACACCCTTATTTATGTGCGCGATCAAGGTATTGTGCTTAACGAACCTTCGGTGGTGGCGATCCGGAATGAACGCACCAGCTCTGGACAAAAGTCTGTCGCGGCAGTAGGAACCGAGGCCAAGCTGATGCTCGGCCGTACTCCCGGCAATATTCAGGCCATCCGTCCGATGAAAGACGGCGTAATTGCCGACTTCTATGTGACCGAGAAGATGTTGCAGCACTTCATCAAGCAGGTTCACAACAACAGTTTCTTCCGTCCAAGCCCTCGGGTACTGGTGTGTGTGCCTGTGGGAGCCACCCAGGTTGAGCGCCGCGCTATCCGCGAATCTGCCATGGGCGCAGGTGCCCGCGAAGTGTATCTGATTGAAGAGCCAATGGCCGCCGCTATCGGTGCTGGCCTGCCTGTGTCAGAAGCCACCGGCTCTATGGTGGTGGATATCGGTGGTGGTACCACTGAAGTGGCCATCATCTCTCTGAACGGCGTGGTTTATTCTTCTTCTGTGCGTATCGGTGGTGACAAGTTTGACGAAGCCATCATCAACTATGTACGCCGCAACTACGGCAGCCTCATCGGTGAAGCCACAGCCGAGCGTATCAAGCACACTATCGGTACTGCCTACCCCGGCGACGAAGTGCTGGAAATCGAAGTGCGCGGCCGCAACCTTGCCGAAGGTGTACCAAGAAGCTTTACCCTTAACAGCAACGAAATTCTGGAAGCGCTGCAAGAGCCGTTGTCCGGTATCGTCAGTGCTGTGATGGTGGCCCTCGAGCAGTCGCCACCGGAGCTCGCCTCTGACATCTCCGAGCGCGGCATGGTGCTGACCGGCGGTGGTGCGCTGCTGCGTGACCTTGACCGTCTGCTGATGCAGGAAACCGGCATTCCAGTGATGGTTGCAGAAGATCCGCTGACCTGCGTAGCGCGCGGCGGTGGCAAGGCACTGGAGATGATCGACATGCACGGTGGCGATCTCTTCTCCGAGGAAAACTGATTTCGGGGATTAAGAGGCGGTAACACTACCGCCTCACTTGTTTTATGAAGCCAATCTTTGTTCGTGGCGTCTCCAACCAATTCAGGTTGACCCTTGCCGTCATCATGTCGGTGATGCTGATCGTTGCCAACGATCGGCTGACTCCTGTGCGCCAGTCAATGGCGACTCTCCTTAGCCCTTTACAATATCTCGCCAGTGTCCCCGGGGATATGCTGGATAATTTTGCTGAAGCCATTGCCACCCGCAATATGCTGCAGCGCCAGAATGCCGAAATGCTGCGTCAGCAATTGATGATGAGCGAGCGCCTGCAGCGTTTTGAGCATTTGCGTCAGGAAAACGAGCGCCTGCGGTTGCTGCTTGGCTCACCGGTGCACATGGATGCACGCAAGATGGTGGCCGAGGTGATGGAAGTGGCGAGCGACCCTTTTCATCAGCAGGTGGTGATTAACCGCGGCCTGAAAAACGGTGTGTATGTGGGTCAGCCTGTGCTTGATGCCCAGGGCGTGGTCGGGCAGGTGGTGGATGTGAGTGCCATTACCGCCAGGGTGCTGCTGATGTCTGACACCAGCCATGCCATTCCGGTGCGTATTACCCGTAACGATGTGCGCATGATAGTCAATGGCACCGGCGAGCTGGACGAAGTGGAGCTGCGCCACGTAGCCAAGAGTATCGACGTTAAAGTGGGTGACCTGCTGGTGACCTCGGGCCTCGGTCGGCGCTTTCCGGAAGGTTATCCGGTTGCTCGCGTGACCGAAGTCGAGCGCGATGAAGCCCAGGCCTATGCGCGGGTGATGGCGCAGCCGCTGGCGGCGCTTGACCGTATCCGTTATCTGCTGCTGATTTGGCCAAGTCTGGATGTTACCCCGGCCGACGCCTTGGCTCCTGGCCAGGTGCCGGCCCAGACTCCAGATCAGACGTCAGCTCAAACGCCAGCCGATGGCGCGCAAACGCCCGCTGCTGATCAGCCTGTGGGCACAGCGGCGCCACAAACAGGCGCGCAATCTGCTACTGAGACCGGAGCGCAAGCTGCGCCGCAAACGCAGCAGCAAGCTCAGCCTAATACGCAGGCACAATCGCAGCAGCAATCGCAAACGCAGCCGCAGACTCAGGCAAATTCAGCTGCGCAAAATAGTACAGCGGCTAGTGCTTCAAACACGGCACAGCCAAATCCAGTCCCCGCCGAGGGTAACAACACCGCTGCGGAGGAAAGACGATGAGTCTGCAGGCACCCAATGGCCGGCTGATTGTCTGGCTGACGCTGTTTGTTGGTCTGCTGATGCAGATTATTCCGCTGCCCGAGATAGTCGAGGCGTGGCGCCCGGACTGGCTGCTGCTGGTACTGATTTACTGGACCATGGCATTGCCGCACAGATACAACATCCTCACCGCCTGGATTTTGGGGGTGGCGCTGGATGTGCTGCTTGGCTCCACCCTTGGGGTCAGGGCACTTGGATTCTCGCTGGTGATTTATGTGGTAGCGCTGCACTTCCAGCGGATGCGCAACTTTACCATCTGGCAGCAATCACTGCTGGTGGCCTGTCTGGTGGGCGTGTATCACCTGGTGGTGTTCTGGCTGCAATATGTGCTCACCAAGGCCACCTACAGCCATGATATCTTCTGGCCCATGGTGTCGAGCCTGGCGATTTGGCCCTGGGTGTTCTGGAGTCTGCGCCGTCTGCGCCGTGGCTACAAAGTAAGATAGGTAAAGCGAGAAAACTCAAATGACCCTGATCCTGGCGTCTCAGTCCCCCCGTCGTAAAGAATTACTGGCTCAGGCCGGCCTTGGCGTGGCTAATTTCCGCTTTGAACGGGTTAATCCCGATATCGATGAAAGCGCGCTTGAAGGCGAAACGCCATCGGCCTACGTCGGCCGCCTGGCGCTGGAAAAGGCTCGCGCCGGATTGGCGCTGTGCAGCGAATTTGAATCACCCGTGGTGCTCGGCTCCGACACCATAGTAGTTCTCGATGGAGCGCTGCTTGGTAAGCCTGCCGACAAGGCCGAAGCCGCCGCCATGCTGCGCGCGCTGTCCGGCCGTCGCCACGAGGTGCTGACCGCGGTCGCACTCACAGACGGCAGCCGCGCCCTGTGTGATACTGTCACCACCAAGGTGCAATTTGCCGCGCTCAGCGAAGGCGATATTCTGGCCTATGTCGACAGTGGTGAACCCATGGACAAGGCCGGTGCCTACGGCATTCAGGGCCTTGGCGGCGTGTTTGTTGAAGCCATTGATGGCAGTTACAGCGCCGTGGTTGGCTTGCCGCTGGTTGAGACCCGCCGTTTGCTGGCGCAATTTGGTCTGGTGTGAGCCTTTCGATTAACTGCCTTTCCCTGAGGGGAAACCCGTGGACAGCCCTATGAATTCCAGTCAGAAGAATCCCCGCAAAATTGGCTCCGAGCTGCTGATAAACGTTACGCCCAACGAGGCCCGGGTGGCGCTGGTTGAGCACGGCGTGCTGCAGGAAGTGCACATAGAGCGGCGCATGAAGCGTGGGCTGGTGGGCAATATTTACAAGGGCAAGATAAGCCGGGTGCTGCCCGGTATGCAGGCCGCGTTTGTCGACATAGGGCTCGACAAGGCGGCCTTTTTACATGCCTCTGACATAGTGCCGCACACCGAATGTGTGGCCGATGTGGAAAAGGGCAACTTTGTGGTGCGCGACATCGCTGAGCTGGTGCGTCAGGGGCAGGACATCATGGTGCAGGTGGTAAAAGACCCGCTCGGCACCAAGGGTGCGCGCCTGACCACAGACATCACCCTGCCATCGCGCTATCTGGTGTTTATGCCGGGCTCAAGCCACGTTGGCGTGTCGCAGCGCATCGAATCGGAAGAAGAGCGCACCCGCCTTAAAAATGCCACCCTGCCATTTGTCGATGAAGATGGCGGCTTTATTATCCGCACCGCCGCCGAAGGAGCCGGTGAAGAAGAGCTGCGTCAGGACGCCGCGTTTCTGCGCCGGGTGTGGGCCAAGGTCACTGAGCGTCGCAAGCGCAAGGGCAGCACGCTTCTTTATCAGGATCTGGCGCTGCCGGTACGCATAGTGCGCGACTTTGTCGGTACCGAGCTTGACCGTATTCAGGTGGATTCCCGCAGCACCTTTGAAGAGCTCAAGCACTTTGCCCAGGAATTTATGCCGGAGTTTGAAGAGAAAATCGAACTCTACAGCGGCAGTGTGCCGATTTTTGATTTGTATGATGTTGAAAACGAAATCCAGCGGGCGCTGGGGCGTAAGGTGGAGCTTAAGTCCGGCGGATATCTGATTATCGACCAGACCGAGGCCATGACCACGGTGGACATCAATACCGGCGCCTTTGTTGGTCATCGCAACCTCGAAGAAACCATTTTCAACACCAACCTCGAAGCGACTCAGGCCATTGCAAGGCAGCTGAGGCTTCGAAACCTTGGTGGCATTATCATCATCGATTTCATCGACATGCAGAGCGACGATCACCGCGAGCGGGTGCTCTCAAGCCTCTCATCGGCGCTGGCCCACGACCGGGTAAAGACCAATATCAGCGGCTTTTCAGGGCTTGGCCTGGTTGAGATGACCCGCAAGCGCACCCGCGAAAGCCTGGAGCATGTGCTGTGCGGCGAATGCCCGGCCTGTAAAGGCAGCGGCTCGATGAAGACGGTTGAGACCGTGAGCTACGAGATTTTCCGCGAGATTATCCGTCTGAATAAAGCCTACAAGGCCGATGAATTTCTGGTGTACTGCGCCCCTGCGGTGCACGCCAGCCTGCTTGGCGATGAGCATCATCATGTCGCTGAACTCGAAGTGTATATTGGTAAGCGCATCCGGGTGCAGCAAGAGCCCCTGTATGCCCAGAACAAGTTTGATGTAGTGATGGTGTAGCGTGGCTGGACTGTGGCGTCCGGCCAAAATTGGCCGGATAACGGGATTGATATTGGCGACCTTGCTGGTGCTGTTTGCGCTGGTGGTCAGTCTCATCCGCAGTTTGCTGCCGCAGCTCCATCAGGCCCGTGACAAGGTTACCGACTATCTGTGGGACAACTATCGGGTCAAGGTCGAAATCGTCGAGCTGTCGGCCGAGTGGCAGGCCTTTGGCCCGGCGCTGACGGTCAAGGGGCTGGTGCTGCCGACCCAGGACGGATTGCCGCTTAGCCTCAGTATCCAGCGCACCGAAGTGAAGCTGGATTTCTGGCAGACCCTGCTTGAGCGCTCGCCCTCGGTGGAGAACGTGGTGTTTGACGGGGTGAAGGTGAGCCTTGACCTCGATGCCATGGGCAAATCCGGTAAAAGTGGCGACAGCAGCACGGCCAAGCCGGCTCAGGCGGGTGCGGGAGACTGGCTTTACAAACTGCTTTTGGAGCAGCTACAGCATTTTGGCATGCGCGAAGCCATGCTGGAGCTTAAAAGCCGCCATCATGATTTCAGGCCGATTTACTTTGGCGACTTGCGCTGGCGCAACCTTGGCAACCGCCACCGCGCCGAAGGCTATGTGTATCTGGATGCCGACGCGCCGCTGGCCGAGCGCCTGCAGCTGCAAATCGACTTGCAGGGCAACGGCAACGACCCCGACAGTATTCACGGTCAAGCGTATCTGTTGGCCAACTCCCTCGATGTAGGCGAGTGGGCCGCCCGCCGCCCCAATCCCTTTGAGCAGACACAGCCTATGCCGCTGGCTGGGGTCGTCAACCTGCAGGCCTGGGCTCAGGTCGCGAATCGCTCGATTAGCTCGATTCTGGTGCAGTTTGATCCCAGCTATCTTGAGTGGCCGACTCCGGCAGGTGTTAATTCCACAGTGCTAAACGGCGCGCAGCAATCCTTGGACGGCAACGGCAACGGCAACGGCAACGGCAACGGCAACGGCAACGGCAACGGCAGCGTGCAGCGCCTCGAAGTGGCCGGCGGCGCTGTGCTGTGGAAGCAGCACGGTCAGGGTTGGCTGCTTGGCAGCGACGCACTGGAGCTTGCCAGTAACGGTATCGACTGGCCTATGCCGGAATTTTCGGCCAAATTCGACGGCGAGCAGCTCAGCGCCGAGTTACGGGCGCTCGACATTGCTGCGCTGCTGCCGCTTACCCCGCTTATTCCCGGCCTTGGCAAACAAGGGCTTGAGACTGTGCTCTCCATGGCGCCCACCGGCCGGTTGGATGACATCAGGTTTAACTGGCAAAGCGCGGCTTCGGAAGTTTCTTCAAAGGATGCTCTTGCAAAGGACGCGCCTGCAGCGCAGGCTGCAGCCGAAAACGTGGCTTCTAACGTGACAGCAAAAAGCGGCTCAGACTCGGCGCCATCAACCAAAGCCGCCGGGCTGCCCGGCGAGTGGCAGATGAGTGCCCGCCTTGCCGGTCTTGGCTGGCAGGCCGAGGGCGCGGTGCCCGGTTTAAGTCCGCTCAGCGCCCGCCTTTATGCCAACAACGACGGGGTGCGGGCTTCCCTTGGGGCGCAGCAACTTAGCGTGGATTTTGCCGAGCAGTTCAAGGCGCCGCTCAGTTTTGACAGCCCGGGAATTGAGCTTGGCTACAACTTTGCCGACCAAAGCCTGATGTCGCCGTCGGTACAGCTGTCCAACGGGGACTTGGCGCTGGATGCGGCGGTGAAATTCAGTTTTGCGCCACGGGCGGAGCTATCGCTTGCGGCCGATGTTACAGTGCACGATGCCTCCCGCGCCGGTTATTACTTTCCACGGGGCGCCATGGGCGAGGAGCTTGCCGATTACCTCGAGGGCGCCATCATTGCCGGTCGAACCGAGCAGGCGGCAGTGGTGTGGAAAGGCGCACTTGCGGACTTCCCCTATGATGACGGCTCGGGCGTGTTTCAGGCCGGATTTGTGCTCGCCGACGGCCACTATGCGTTTCAGCCCGACTGGCCTGCGGTCACCGACTTAAAATTACGGGCTTTGTTTGAAAATGCCCGCATGGATATCTGGGTCGATGAAGGCAAGCTCAAACGGGTCGATGCCGCCGGCGCCTACGTTTCTATTCCCAGAATGAGCCACGAAACCGTACTAAAAGTTGAGGCTGCGCTGGCCACCACAGGCCCTGCGGCGACGGCCGTGCTCAAGGACTCGCCGCTTAAAGAGTCGGTGGGCGCCGTGCTGGATGTGGTGCAGGTACAGGGCAATGTGCGTGGCGATCTGGATTTGACCATTCCGCTGTACCATGGCGGCGAGCCGGACATTCGTGGTCTGGTCCTGTTTGATGATTCGCCCGTGTACCTCGAGTCGCCCGGACTGCAGCTGACCCGGGTTCGCGGTGAGCTCAGTTTCGCAAACGATGATATTCGTGCCAAAGGCCTGAGCGCGCGGGTATTTGGTCAGCCCATTACCTTTGATGTGGGCGGTATGCGGCGTGATAGCGGCTATCGTGTGACCTCGTCTTTGAAGGGCGGTTGGGATCTTGACCGGATGCCCGAGAGCTTTGCCAACCCTTTAAGCCCCTTCTATCAGGGCGTGCTGGCCTGGCAGGGTAAGCTGACCCTGGATTTGGCGGGCGGCGGCGACTATTCGCTCGATGCATCGGCTCGGTCCAGTCTTCGAAACCTCGCGCTCAATTTGCCTGCGCCCTACAACAAACCCATGGGCGAGCAGCGGCCGCTGGAGCTTAGCTTAAGTGGCAATCAGCAAAATCTCGCGCTTGGCATCAAGCTTGGTGAGCAGGGGGATTTTCGCGCCAATATCAACCCGCTTAGCGGCGTGATGGATGATTTTAAACTGACCCTGGCCGATGGCTCGCAAAAAGCGCCACTGGCCGCAAGCACTGCAGCTGATGCCTCTGATACCGCAGCGGACACAAATCCGGCTGCCAAAGTTGCCGATGCAGCGGTTAACGTGGCCGCGAGTGCAGCCGACAGCGCGGCAACGGCGGCGGCCAATGCCATCGAATCGGTCAAGGGCGCGGTGGCGGCGCTCGAGCAGCCGGTGGGGCAGGTGCTCGCCGATGGTCTGGCGGCGGTGGGCATTGAGGTGCCGCCAGGTCTTAATAGCGGTAGCGGCGAGACTAACGGCAATGCTCAGGCAAACACCGCCGCAGCCGATGTTGCCGGCGATTCCGTAAAAGCGGCAGCAAAAGGTGGCAGCATGCAGGTTGCCCTTGCCAGTGCCGATTTTGATGAGTGGCTTAAGGTGATAAATAGCTTTATCGACCATAACGCCAGCGCCACCAACTTAGCCCCAAATACGGCTTCAAAACCCGCTGCTGATTCTGCTTTAAACCCAGCCTCGCCGAATGGCGATTCTGCCAGACAGGGATTCTTCCCGCCGCTGACCGGAATTGAGGTGAAGCTTGGCGAGCTTAAGATTTTCGGTCAGGAGCTGACCAAGCCGCGTATCCACGCCCGCCCGCAGGACAGTTTGTGGCGCATCAGCGCCGAAGCGGATGAATTTGAAGGCGATATTGATATCTTCCCCGATTGGCAGCAGGGCGGGATGAAGATCCGTGCCAGTCGTTTGTATCTTGGCCGTGCTGAGGCCGAACAAGCCGGGGATGCCTCTGCCAGCGGTGACGCTGAAGACCAAGGTATCGCTGAAGCCCAGGCTATCGCTGAAGCTCAAACCACAGCGAAAGCAACGGAGAGCGCCCCTGAGAAAACAGCCACAACCGACCCCAGCAGCTTGCCGCCGCTGGCAATCGATGTGGATGATTTCAGGCTTTACGGCAAACGGCTTGGGCATTTGGTGCTGCAGGGCCAGCCACAGGCAGAGGCTTACCGGTTTGATACCCTGTCTATCGGATCGGATGCGGCATCGCTTAATGGGCAGGGCGAGTGGCGGCCATTGGGCGACGGTCAGCAAACTCGACTTAATTTTACCCTGGGTGCCGAGCGTTTTGATGCGCTCACCGAGCAGCTTGGGCTTGAGCCCGGCATTAAGGATTCGCCGCTTGAACTCAGCGCCGAGCTGCACTGGCGCGGCGCGCCGCAGGACTTTGCCCTGGCAAGCTTAAGCGGCGATGTGAAATTCAATTTCGGTAAGGGCAGCCTGTCGGAAGTAAGCGATAAAGGGGCGCGGCTGTTTTCGCTCTTTAGCCTCGACTCGCTGGTGCGCAAGCTGTCGCTGGATTTCAGTGATGTGTTTGGTAAGGGCATGTATTACCACAGCTTTGGCGGAACGCTGGAGCTTGATAACGGCGTGGTGAAAACCCGCGACACTGAAATCGATGCCATCGCGGGAAATATGAAGGTGCGCGGCTTTACCGACCTGACCACCAAAAGCCTGAACTACGATATCCGCTTTGTGCCGCAGCTGGCCTCGAGCGTGCCGACTGTGGTGCTGCTCAGCACCAGCGCCTGGACCATGGGCCTTGGCGCTTTCGCGCTGACCAAGGTGCTGGAGCCTGTGATTGAAGTGATTTCGGAAATTCGTTTCCGTCTCACCGGCACCATGAGCGAGCCTGTGGTTGAGGAGCTTGAGCGTAAGAGCAAGGAAATCGAAATTCCTGAATCTGTGCTGCCAAAAGTGCCGCCGGCCGATGGCAGCACCGCACCGCTGCAGGTGCCACAAGAGCCTGCTTCAAATGCCGAGCCAGCGCCCAAAGCAGAACCTGAACCCAAAGCAGAGCCTGAACCCAAAGCAGAACCCACTCCGCCTCAGGCCGTCTTGCGGGCGGTAGTGCAGCCGTTACAATGGATTGATACCCCAAGCGCCGGAGAATTTCATGCAGATAAGTCTGCTGCAATGCCAGAGCAGCCGCGATGTGGCGGCCAATCTTCGCTTTATCGAATCGCAGCTTGAATCCTTGCCAAGGCAGGAGGCTGAGCCACAATTGGTGGTATTGCCCGAGTGTTGTCTGCTGTTTGGTGGCCACGAGAGCGAGCAGCTTGCCTGGTCCGGTGAAGATGAGCCGCTGAAACAGGCGCTTTCAGCGCTGGCGGCACGTTTTGGGGTGTACCTGGTCGCCGGTACCATTCCGGCGCGCAGTGGCGATGGTCGGGTTTACAGCCGCTGTTATGTATTTGATGACAAAGGTGATGTACTCGGTCACTATGAAAAAATCCACCTGTTCGATGTGGACGTGGCCGACGGCACCAAGCGTTACCGCGAGAGCGATACCTTCTGCCCCGGCGATAAGGTGGTCGTGGTCGATACCCCCTTTGGCAAGCTCGGACTCGCCATCTGTTACGATGTGCGCTTCCCGGACCTGTTCCGCGCGCTGCGCCTCGCCGGCGCCGAGATTTTGCTGCTGCCGGCAGCCTTTACCAGGGTCACGGGGGAGGCGCACTGGGAAATCCTGTTAAAGGCCCGCGCCATCGAGACCCAATGCTTTATGCTGGGCGCCGCTCAGTGGGGCAGCCACAATGTAGGCAGCCGCGAGACCTGGGGCCAAAGCATGATAATCGACCCCTGGGGTCGTACCCTGGCCGAGCTGCCTGCGGGCACAGGCTGGGTGCGGGCAAGGCTGGATATGAGCGAGCTTGCCAGGGTGCGCGCTGCCATGCCGGTGGGTGCCCATAACCGATTTGCAAAGCCGGTGCTGCTTGGCGCCGGTACATCCGAATAATCTTGATTACACAGAGAGAAGCGATGCCGTTTTTAACCCAAGTGGAACACAGCCTGCTCGGTCAGCAACTGAGTCTTGACAGTCTCGCCGACTACCTCAAGCTTATCCATGCCCATAAGGTGGATTTCTCCGATCTGTATTTTCAGGGCAGCCGCCACGAGACCTGGGTGCTGGAAGACGGCATCATCAAGGAAGGCTCGTTCCATATCGAGCGCGGTGTGGGCGTGCGCGCCATCAGCGGCGAAAAAACCGGTTTTGCCTATGCCGATGAAATCACTCCGGCGGCGCTCGAATCGGCGGCGCTGGCTGCCCGTGGCATAGCGCAGGTCGGCAACGACTTTCAGGTGCGCGCCTTTGAGCGTAAATCCGCCCATACCCTGTACGACAGCGCCGACCCCATCGCCGCGATGGAAGAAGCGAGCAAAATCGCCATGCTGCGTCAGGCCGATGCCTATATCCGCAGCCTCGATGCGCGCATCATTCAGGTGGTGGTAAGTCTCTCAGCCGTACATGAAGAAATTCTGGTGGCCGCCAGTGACGGTACTCTCGCCGCCGATATCCGGCCGCTGGTGCGTTTTAACTGCTCGGTGATCATGGAAGAAAACGGCAAGCGCGAACGCGGCGGTGCCGGTGGCGGTGGTCGCCATGACTTTGCGCCGCTGTTTGCCAACGACGACACCGGTCTGCCGGTCTGCTTTGGCTTTGCCCGCGAAGCCGTGCGTCAGGCGCAGGTTAACCTCAGCGCCGTGGATGCCCCCGCCGGTGAAATGCCTGTGGTGCTTGGCCCGGGCTGGCCGGGCGTGCTGCTGCACGAGGCCGTGGGCCATGGCCTCGAGGGCGACTTTAACCGCAAGGGCTCCAGCGCCTTCAGCGGCAAGGTGGGTCAGCAGGTGGCATCCAAGCTGGTGACCGTGGTGGACGATGGCACGCTCGCCAATCGCCGTGGCTCACTCAGTATCGACGATGAAGGCGTGCCTAGTCAGCGTACTGTGCTGATTGAAAACGGTATTTTGAAAGGCTACATGCAGGATAAGCTCAACGCCCGCCTGATGGGTGTGGCCCCCACAGGTAACGGCCGGCGCGAATCCTACGCCCACCTGCCGATGCCGCGCATGACCAACACCTACATGACTGCGGGTAAGGACAACCCAGCCGATATCATCAAGTCGGTGGAAAAGGGCATCTACGCCCCCAACTTCGGCGGCGGTCAGGTGGATATCACCTCCGGCAAGTTCGTGTTCTCCGCCTCCGAAGCCTACCTCATCGAAAAGGGCGAGATCACCCGTGCCATCAAGGGCGCCACCCTGATTGGCAACGGCCCCGAGGCCATGAGCCAGATTTCCATGGTGGGCAATGACCTCGAACTCGACAAGGGCGTAGGCGTGTGCGGTAAAGACGGCCAGAGCGTGCCGGTTGGCGTAGGTCAGCCCACCTTGAGGCTGGATAGCTTAACCGTGGGCGGTACGGCCTAAGCTGGCATTACGCGGTTATCAATAAATGCAAAAGACGACCCAAGGGTCGTCTTTTTACTTTGGGCGGCAGGGTTTGAGTCTTGTCAGTCCGGGCGATAAGTGTTTAGGATGTCCTTTACCTTTTCTTTCTCTATGTAGAAGTAAGGCAATAAAAAGCCCGCTTACGCGGGCTGTCAAAAAGTATCAACCGATGAGGCTTCCTATCGCCCCCCACACATCAGAGAGTATCAAAGGGCATGTAACCAACAGTGCCCGCTCAAGCAACCTTTTCCAAAGCGGTTCCTTCGAGCTGATGTGATAGACATTGACTATACAAACTGCTTGGTTTGGGGGCCGCGCCCCTTGCTGCTCTTGAATCATGATTTTATCCTATGATCCTAACTGGTTAAATGAAACCCCAGAGCAGACATCAGCCATAAGGCAAGACATGAAAATTGCATTTCCGAAATTTTCTGTTTGTCTAGTTGGGCTGACTCGGTATACTTAAGGTGTCTAGGCTGAAGTAAACCTTTTCTGCTCGGGTTATGCTCGACAAAAAGATGCTTCTCCGGGAAGAGCCACAGTTGATACTGTGGCTTTTTCTTTTCTATCGATAGACTAGATTATCTGACACTAAAAAATAAGTCGCAACAAGGAAGTTCCTTAAGATCTTGTGGATATCTTTTGGAAAATATCCCACGTTAGTGAAGGCTAACCTTCAGAACCACCAAGCACTAAGGTCACACAATTTAAGCTGTTATTTTGTACACTGTTAGCGCCTGAACTGATCGTATAGACTGCAAGCGTTTAAAACCCAAGATGTTAATGCCATCTACAAATAATCACAAAAAACAGGATAATCACATCTTTTGATGTTTTGCATACCATCGACTTGAAGTACCTGTTTTGAACCCGTTGAGGCTTGTCATCACCACAGCCCGCCGTCAGTTGTAGAGCGTACCGGTTGGCGTTGGCCAGCCCACCTTAAGGCTGGACCGCCTAACAGTGGGCGGCACGGCCTAAGCTGGCATTACGCGGTTATCAATAAATGTAAAAAGACGACCCGAGGGTCGTCTTTTATTTGGGCGTTGTTTTTATCTCAGTCTGGGGAGGCTTTTCCTGAGTAACCTTTGAAAAAGCGATCGCCTGTGATTAAAAATTGTAATTCAGGCTTAGCTCGATATTTCTGGGGTCGCCAAAGAAACCCTGATCGTAGAAATCAATACTGGAATAGTATTTTTCATCAAATAAGTTGTTGATATTAAGCTGAACTTTCGCATCATCCGTCAGTTGATAACTTGCCATCAGGTTCATAAGGTAATAGCTGTTTTGTTTGGAACGCTCGCCATTGGGGCCAGCGTTATCTTTATAAACTTCGCTCTGCCAGCTGAGGTTTCCGCCAACGGCCAAATCTTCCAGCGCGCCATTGAAGTGATAAAGCGAGGATAAGTGCACCAGATCCGTTGGCAGGTGAGTCCTGAAGGCGTTGCCTTTGTTATCTTCTGATTTACTGTGGGTATAGCTGAAAAACAGATCCCAGTTTTCTGTTGGTTTGCCGTTTAATTCAACCTCATAACCTTGGTTGCTTGTGCCATCAACCCCGCGCATTGGGTAGCTGCCGTCGGGTAAGGGCTTGGGATAATTCGGGTCGCGCTCAGCGACATTTTCTTTTTGCACTTTGAAAACGGCGATACTGGCTGTCAGTTTTTCATCGAAGAAATCACCTTTAGCACCCAGTTCTATGTTGTTACCCGTCATGGGGTCCAAGCGCTTATTGTTTGCGTCTTTTGCATCCTGTGGCTGGAATATTTCGGTGTAGCTGGTGTAAACCGAAATGCTCTCGCTGAGGTTGTATATCAGGCCCGCATAAGGTGTGAAAACATCGCTATTGTTGTAGTCGTCGTCTTCGTTTGATTCAAACTTGTATTGGCTAATGCGGCCACCGAGCAGCAGCATCCATTGAGTATGCAAGTTAAATTGTGTGGCGAGATAGGCGCCATTCTGGGTTTCTTCACTTTCCTGATAGTCGGGAGTGGCCTGATAATCAGGTTTGGCAATTGAGCCATCCCATTCGAAGAAATTACCTACGGCCATGCTGTCCAAGGGCCAATAGGAGTCTGACGCCGTGTTTTGCTTGGAATAGAGTAAACCTGCGGTGAGTTTATGCTCTTTGCCAAAAAGTTCGAACGGCCCTGACGCAAATAGCCGCGCAGCGTCCTGTTCACGGGTCGCCTGGTAGATCATAGACAGGGCGTCCATTCCTAAACCTGTGGTTTTATCCGGAGCGCCGTAGAGATAAAGTAAGTGGCCATCCATTTCATCTTTGCGGTGCTCAACGTCAAACTTGAGATCCCAACTATTTTCAAACCCATGTTCAAGCGTGGCAAACACGTTTGCACCATTGCGTTTCCAGGTTGACCAGGAGGCAGCGGTTGTGGTCGAGGTGGGTAAATCATTTGCGAACGTGCCATCCGCATAAAAGAGGGGAAGACCACCCCAGGTTGAGCCCTTGGGGTCCCGGTCACTGTAATCGGCGCCAAGGGTAAATAGCGTATTGTCGGTCAGGCGTGCCGTGACCACACCATAAACCTGCAGGTTTTCTTCTTCGGAAAGCTCAATGTAACTATCTGATTTTTCGTAAGCGGCGGCAAATCTGGCCTGCACGTCACCACTCTGTGTGACATCCAGCGAGGCGTCACCTTCAACGCGATAGCTATCCCATGAGCCCACCTTGGTGCTGAGATAACCACCGGGTGTCGCCTTTGGACGTTTACGGATAAGGTTAATCGCGGCTGATGGTTCACCTGCGCCCGTTAGCAGCCCGGTTGCTCCGCGAACCACTTCGACACGATCGAATAATATGGTGTCGGTGGAGGCATCATTAAAGAAGCTGGAATAGTTAATGGGTACGCCATCAAACTGGAAGTTGGTAATTGGATTACCCCGTGAGCTAAAGAAATAGCGGTTGGTTTCTGCTTTTTGAGCGTAAATCCCGGGGGTTAAAAACATTAAGTCAGCGACGCTGTTTAGCGAAAAGCTTTGAATAAACTCTTGATCGATAATGGTGACGGATTGCGGCGTTTCCCGCAGTGTCAAAGGCAGACCTGTGGCAGTCGCCGCTTTATCCAGGCGACTTCCCTTAATACTGATGACTTCGATGTCTGTATTGGACTGAGACTCAGCCGCGTAGGCGTTGGTTGTTAACAAAAGAGTGGATACGAGTGTCGCTAACAGTGATTTTTCCATCGGGATCCCCCACATTGATGCTTTTTTGTGTGCGGCATTCTAGTGGAGGGCGGTTGTAATCATCAACGTATTGATAACTATTCTCATCAAAATTTACATTCGGGAGTTTGCAAGTGCTCCCGACATCGCATGCAACCAAGGTTGGTTTGAGGGTAGTTAGCAATGAGCGGATTGGAGGGGGAGCTACTCGTCTGCTGTGTTGGTGCTGACTTGGCATTAAGCCCAATGACCTGCCTTGGTACTGGACGGGAAGCCTTTTTACAGCATGGGCGATGCGGCTGCGCCAAGCATGGGGGTGATACTCTGTCCTGCTTTTAGCAAGCCAAAACCCAGTACGGCGAACCACACCAGAGTACCGGCCAGCAATAAATAGCCACAGGTGATAAAGAGCCCATCCCGCTGCAACAGGCCTATGCTCATGGTAAGGATGGCCCAGGCGGGCAAAGCATTGGTGAAGGGAATTGCACCCAGTGGCAGCATCAGCAACAAGGCCGCAAATGTAATGATCAGGCCATTGCAGCGGTTAATGGCATGACTGCTGCTGAGCATCAGCAGGCGGGGGCGAATGTACTTGTCCAGTCTCGCTAGTAAGTCAGCCCCTTTGTGCAATGCGGGTTTGAGCTGCTCAGATGCGAATTTTCGCTCCATCAGGCTCGCGGGCAGCCAAGGAACCCGATTAAGGCAGATGCCTATGCCAATCAGTAAGATAAGTAAGCCAAATGGCGTACTGACCCCGGGGATTGAGACAGGCAACAGAAAAGGGACGGTCAGTAAAATACAAAACAGCAGCATGCCTTGCTCGCCAACGAGGTTAAGCAATTCTTTAAGACTGATGTGGCTGTTTTGAAGGGCGTTTGCCGTACCTCTGAGGGTTTCGGACAGGGTGTTTTGAGGATCTTTCAGCTGCGCGGCAACCATGTGTTTTCCCGTGGTGGTGTTGCTGCGGTAACAGACCGCGTGCGTAAGCCTACTTTGCCCAGGTTAATTGCGCATTAATGTTTTTCTGCTGCGTGCGCGGTAACGACGGACAGAGACTTACAGTTGGCAGTTGGTCAGCCCCACCTGAGCATCGTTCGCTTAATAGATGGCGGTGCTGCGCACTGCTTAAAAACGTAAGTCTTTTAACGTCGGGCACTAGTGTGTGTCTTGTCAGTCGGGGAGATAAGTGTTTAGGATGTCCTTTATCTCCCTAAATGAATACGTGAAAACAATTCAGGGGCCTCCTCATATGAAAAAAGGCCCTGATACAGAAAAAGAAAATAGGCATGGAGATAAAACTGGTCAAGCGAGAGTTAAGGTCAGAAATGCTGACGGTACCGTAAAGGATATGACTGAACGCAGGGTTAAAGAAGACGAACATACAGTGTATAAATAACCAGGAGATAAACAACCTAAAATTCAAGATAAGCCTCAAGGTAATGAAAGGGATAAACGCGATCCTACACCCGAAGAAAAAGAAATTATTAAGGACTTTGAAAAGAGGGGAAATTGATGAAAATTAATGAATTATTTTTTGAAGGTGATGAGGTATTTATGTATGTTAATCATACTTTTGATGCAAATGACTTGGATGATTATATGCGCGGATTTCACAACATATCGATATCTATGAGAGATGAAACTTTAAACGGTCAAGAAGTAGTAAAGGTTAACTTTGGTGATCTCGTAGATGCTAATAAATTGAGGTTGGCATTAGATGAATACTTTAGTAGCTTAAAAAACAAGAAAATAGCGGGGACAGGCAAATAGACTGGATCTTAAGCATTGAGATGATGAAGTATTCCATCCAAGATGTTGTCTTTATTGGACTTTGGCTGCGGGCTTCGTCGACACGTTTGGGCAATGAAATTTATTGCTCAAGCCAAATCCGCCCGCAATTGGATCTTGGATTGGGTTGCCAACGATTTCATTATTAACGAAAAAGATAGGACAGGCATAACACTTTTAAAGCATGTATTTGATTCAAAAAGGCTGCAGTCGGCATTCCTGTAGCTAGCACATTTTCATTCAAATCCGTTTTTTCCTCGGTGTCCAAACGTTGCAAGCTGAAAATTAAATGTGTTTCCAGTGTCCTGAGGGAAGTTAGTATCTTGCTTTTATGTCTAACAAATGTTTAGCATGTCCTTGAACGGTTTTTGGGCTGCGTATGGTGCCGGTTTTAGTTTAGGCTTTGCAGCAGGTGAAGAATTTATAAAAGAGCAAGAGAAGAGTTAGACGATGCAGAATAAAAGAAAAATTTTCTCTGTAGTTGGAAGTAGTCCAGTAAAAACGGCTATAAAAAAAGCAATAGTCCTTGCAGTTTTAATGGTTATTACATTTATTGGTTCATACATTTTCTTTAAGCTTGCAATATATTTTGAGTTGGACTTTGATACGCCGGTTAGAGAAATTAATGGATTTTCTTGGATGTTTTTTATAGGGCTGCAGATATTTATGTTAATCCCTTTTCTATATTATTTAGGGTTTATTTTTCTGCGTTACATATTTGATAAGTTTGATTTGTAATTAGTCTTTTTAAAAAACAAAGGACACCTCAATCGGTATCCTTTTTAAAGATGTAGGGGTATTTTGACGCACAGCTGAACGCAGGGTGTCTTTAGCTCTCGGATAGCTATCCGGTCATCGCCCAACCACCTGTTTATCGCCCGCCCCCCGCTTATAGCCAGGGCTACAGCATGTTGCCAGCGCCACTGCATATCCCCAGCGTTATCGGCTGGTTTGACTGACAGTGGCTGACGCTGCTGCAGTGGCGTTACTTGGCATTGTTGCCTGCAGATGCTCTGCCACCTGGCCCACTGGCGCCAGCCAGTAGCCGTTGGCGGGGTCTTGCAGGTATTGGATGAGCTGCTCCAGCGCAGTCGTGCGGGTGGTGAAGGTGCCTTCGCTGCCGATGTCGTGACCGGCCAGGATCAGCCACTTGTTGGTTTCCCGCTGCGCTTCCAGCATGGCTTTTATCTCGGTAAAGCTTTTGTTGTCGATAGGCAGGGTGCGCAGCTGGGCAAAGTCGGTGTAACCCGGCAGGTTGGCGGTTTCATCATTCCAGGTGCGGCCGGTGCTGAAACGCTCGGCAATCAGCGGCACATAGCTTTTGACCTCTTTTCCACGGCCAACAAAGGTTTGGCCGCAGGGGTAGGCGAAGTGTTTGGGGGTGATGCCAAATTCCTGTTTGAAAAACGTCTGGGATTCATCCAGATCCTTGGCGATAAAGGCGAGGTCTGCTTGCTCAAGCCCGGCATCATGTTCCCTGAGCCATTGAAAATTGCCGGTGCAGAGGTGGCTTAGGGTGTGGTTGCCAATCTCATGGCCGTTTTTCAGCGCTTCGCGCCACTGGGGCAGCCGCTCTTTGGCAAATACCGGCAACAGATAAAAGGTGGCCTTGACCTGATAGCGGGAGAGTAGCGCCAGCCCCACATCTGCCTGGCTGACCCTGGCATCATCAAAGCTTAACGACACTGCGTTGCGGGCTTGATTTGGGTAGATAGATTGAGGCGCCGCTTGGCCCTGAGCTGATGTTTCGGCTGCGTTTGCGGGTATGCTCGCGGGTATGGATATCGCAAGCACCAGCGCTGCGGCGGCTGTTTTCACAGACCCAGTGCAAGTTTTAGTGAGTGATTGGGCGCGCCAGTAGCGTGTGGGGAAGCGTAAGTTCATCTGATGTCCGTTTGAATTTTAATCATTTTCCATAATTTGCGACTATTACAGTTTAAGGATGTGATTGCAAACCGGCGCGGATTTACAGCGGCTGCGCATCGGTAATGGAGGGGGCAGTTTTGCCTGCGGCTTTTTGCCGCGCTTTTGTGTTAGGTCAGGTCGCTCGCGATGTAAACGCGCTACAATGGCGGCCTTATTCTGGCCATTCTTTTCTGCCCCATGCCTCAGAGTTTTTCCCATTCGCCGCTCGCGGCCAATCAGCTTATTACCCTGCGGGCGCTGGGGTTGCTGCTGCAGTTACTGCTCAGCGTCTTTGGCGCCGATGCCTTCGGATTGTCACTCACCACCGAGCCGCTGCAGTACGTGTTTGCCATCGAGCTTGCGTATCTTGGCGTTACCCTGTGGCTCAGGCACGGCATAGTGCGCCACAGCGGCGGGCTTTTTATCAGCCTGCTTATCGATACCTTGCTGTGGATCTCCTGGCTGTATTTCAGCGGCGGCGCCACCAACGCCTTTATCTCGCTGCTGCTGTTGCCGATTGCCATTGCTGCCGTCACCTTGCCTTCCTGGGCACCCTGGACCATGGCGGCGCTGACCACGGCCGCTTACAGCCTGATGCTGTTTGCCGCGCCGGACAGCAGCGACATGGCGGGCAGCATGCACAGCACCCATGCCCACATGGGACATGAGATGGCCGATACCGGCGGCATGAACTCACACTTTATTGGCATGTGGCTTAACTTTGTGTTGAGCGCCCTGGTGCTGACCACCAGTGTGGCGCTGATTTCACGGCGCCTGCGGGCAGCCGATGCCAGGCTTGCAGCGCTTCGGGAATCTCAGCTTCGCCAGGAGCAGCTGCTGGCACTGGGCACAGCGTCGGCGCAGATGAGTCATCAGCTGGCGACACCGCTTGCCACCTTGCGGCTATTGATTGATGAGGCCATGGAGGAGGCTGCTGCTGACGTTAGGAATGGCGCTGGGAATGGCGCGGCAGCAGGCGCGGCGGAGCTGCCTGCCGAGATGGATCTCGCGCTCAGGCGCTGTGAGTCCACCTTAAGCGAGCTTCGCGCCGCCACCGAGGCTATTCGCGAGCGGCATCAGGCGGTGGTGTCGGTAGAGGCGCTCTGTACCAGCCTGGCAGACAGGGTGCTGCTGCTGATGCCCGATGTCAGCATAGAGATTGAGCTCGATAAAACTGTGCAGCCCCGGCGGCTTTGCAGCGACATGAGCCTGCTGCCTTCGTTGCTGGCACTGGTGGACAACGGCGCCCGCGCCTCCCGCCAGCAAACCGGAGAGGCGAGGGTGTGGCTGTCGGCGACCGCCGTGGACAACAATCGCTTGCGCCTGACCATTCGCGATGAGGGCAAGGGCATTGATGCGGCGCAGCTGCAAGCGCTGGGTGCACGGCCAGTGGCGAGCGAGCAGGGGCTTGGCATGGCGCTGATGCTGACCCACGCAAGCCTCGAGCGCCTCGGCGGCGAGCTTGTGCTTTCAAATATTGCACCTGTTGCATCAGGCGATATTTCTTCCAGGGGCACCGCAACGGGTGCAGCCAGCGGCTGTATCGCCAGCGTGTATCTGCCGCTGCTCTGTGCCGAGGAGGCCGGGTTATGAGCCAGAGCACTCAATCTTTCCAACTCACGCAATCCACATCGAAATCCACACTGAAGTCTCCACACAGACTCATGGTGGTGGAGGATGACCTCGCCTATGGTGCGGCCCTGTGCAGGCGCTTAAGTCGCCACGGTTTTGAGTGCTGCCACGTGAGTGAACCCACAGAGGCGCTTTTGTGTGCCCGCAGCTGGCAGCCAAGCCATGTGCTATTGGATATGAAGCTTGAACAGTCCAGCGGCCTTAAGCTGATAACGCCGCTTCGGGCCAGTTTGCCCGCGGCCAATATAGTGCTGCTGACCGGCTTTGCCAGTATCGCCACTGCGGTGGAGGCGGTAAAACTTGGCGCCGACAACTACCTTGCCAAGCCGGTGGACAGCCAGACCTTACTCGCCACCCTGTTGCCCGAGGCGAAACGCCGCGGCGGAGCAGAAGAGGAAAATTCGCCGTTAGCCCAGCATGAACAAACAGCGGACGTGGATGAGAGCCTCGATGCGCCCATGAGTCCAAGGCGGCTTGAGTGGGAACATATTCAGCAGGTGCTCGCCGCCAACGAGGGCAATGTGTCGGCCACGGCGCGCCAGCTCGGTATGCACAGGCGTACCCTGCAGCGCAAATTGGCCAAAAAACCCTGACGCCTGGTCACTACCGTTAAATCTTGGATAAAAAAATCCCCCGCAGCGGCGGGGGTTGGTTCAAGCGAGTGGAAGTCTTTTCAGAGTGGCAGTCTTTGCAGCGGTGCAGTCATTTAAGCGTTGCAGTCGTGCATTTGCCATTCTGATGTGAACCCAATGCCAGGCGGCGCTTTGCCGCCGGGCGCTTAGAAGATCTGATGCTTAGAAGCTCTAATGCTTAGAAGCGCAAGCGCTTATGCGTGTCCGGACGCGACATTTAAATCCGCTGTTAAAAACGATAATCCGCCATCACCCAGGCATTCAAACCGGGTTGGGGCATACGCTCGCCCATGGCGATATCGCCACCTGCCACCCTGTTGTAACCGGCAAGGTGGTCGGCATATTCAATATCAAACAGGTTGTCGACCCCGGCCTTGATGGCGAAGGCGCCTGACTCCCAGCCAGCGGCCACATCCACAGTGGCATAACCGCTGGAACGCAGCTCCTGCTGCACCTCTGACACCTTGTCCTGTGCGGCAACCGCGCGGCCCTGCAATCTGGCAAACCAGTCGCCACGGCGATACTCAAGTCCCATGGCGATTGAAGGTGGCGCAATGCGATACAGGTCGTCTTTCATATCGCGGCGCTCGCCACGCACGTAAAGGGCGTTTACATCGAGGCTCAGCACCTCGGTGAGTTGCCAGTCGGCGGTCACGTCCATGCCGTACAGCAGGGCGTTGGTGTTGCTGAATACCAGGGTATTGGCATCACCGGCGGCGATAATGGCGGCATCATCGGTCGGCAGGCCCTGAATGTAGTTATCGATGCGATTGATAAACAGCCTCGGACTTAAACTCAGGTTGTGCTCAATCAGTTCCAGCCCCAGTTCCAGCTGCCAGGCGGTTTCCAGTTCCAAATCCATATCGCCCACATAGGTGCGGCCATCGGCAAGGCCGCCGGTGGACTGCATCGGCACCCACAAATAGCGCTGCTGATAACTGGCGCTGGCCTGCTTGTGCGCCAGGCCAACAATCAGACTCAGTTCGTCATTGATGGGTTTGCGGCCATTGGCAACCAAGTCAAACCCCGTGTCGCTTTGGCTGCGATCGGCGCTGTTGTAACGGCGCATCAACTCGGCAATGGCGGGCTTCATGGCGGCCATGGAGTGGCTCACTTCATCGGCATCGAAACGGTAGTGTTTGACCCGGGCGCCCAACTGCCATTGCCAGTCGGCGAGCATGAGTTGCCGCTCGGCAAACAGGCTGTAGCTGGCATCCTCAACTCCGGCAAAATTGTCTACCCGGAACATGGGCTTGCCGGGCTCGGTGATCACAGAGTCGTGGGTCGCCTGGCTGAAGTCGGCACCAAACAGCCAATCCCCGCTGCCAAGGGTCAACTTGCCCTGCCAGCTCTGGGCATCGGCGCTGTTGTAGCGCGGCGCCATCGAGAGCATTTTCATCCGCAGGCTGTAGTTATCCATGCCGTGGCGGGCATCGTTATAGCCAAGTTCCCAGTCAAGCTGCCAGTCGGCGGCAAGCATGGAGCGGCCTTCGAGCTTGAATCTGTCGGTGCGGATATAGTCGATGTCCATCGGCAGTGCCGGGGTGGCGGAGTTGAGCGTTTCCAGATGCGACACGCCAAGGCCGATAAAGCTGTCGCCAAGGTAGTAGCGGTACTTGGCGCCGGCCAGGGTTTTATCGTAGACGCCGGGCAGGATCTCCCGGCCCGCGCCGGTTTCGGGGGCATCTTTGCCCTGCAGGGTTTCGCCGTACAGCAGCAGCGCATGATTGTCGCCACCAAGGTTGGTTTTGGCGCCGAGGCGATATTGCTCGCCGTTTGCCTGATACTGGCCCGAGATACGGCCCGAAACTTCGCCTGCCATTGCCTGGCTTTCACTGGTGCGTACGCTGCCGCCCAGGGTGTCTGTGCCCCGGTTTACAGGGGCGATGCCGCGGTCGACTTCAAGACTTTGGGTAAGGATGCCGCCCGCGTAAGACAGCGGCGTGTCCATGGCGTTGGGGCCCGCTCCTGCCGGAGTTTGGCCATCAATGGATACATGCACCCGGTCGCCGTACAGGCCGCGGTACTGGGCAATGCCTGTCAGGGGGCCGTTGCGGTTGATATCAGCGCCGGGCAGGCTTCGCAGCACTTCGCTGATGTCGGCGTGGGGGGCACTGTGGCTGCTGGCCTGCACCACCGAGGTTTCACGCACTGAGCGCACTTCAATCACTTCGTCCATGGTTTGATTGGCGCTGGCGGCAGAGGAGGTCAGCAGTGCAGGAAACAGCGCCAGCGGTGAGACAAAAGGCATAAGGGCCAGGAAAACAGGAGAGAGTTTGGCTTGCATCTTCTTGTTGTGTATTGGAAAAGATGGCCTATTTTTGTGAACCCGGCATGGATGCACAAACCCAAAGCGGCAAACTGCGACACTGTGTCGCACCCCTGCGTAAACCACAGCCCCTGAACTCTTGTATCTGATACCTTGCCAGCCCCGGCACCGGCACTTACGGGCTTTTGGGTGATATTGAGCACAATTGCTGAACTACTACCAAAGATATATGGCATGGCGTCTTGAAAGCTGGGCTTGTCCTCCAATACTTAATGTGTGCCTAATAGGCTGAGCAACAGCGACATTTTGGAGAAACTATGTGGTTTTGGCAGCGACTGAAACAGGACAACGCGGCGCTTAAGCAGCAATTGGCTGAGGCAAATGAGCAGCATGCACAGGACATTGCCGTGCTTAAGCAACAGCTGGCCGAACAAAAAGCCGGTGCAGAGGCCTGCGTGCAGCAGCTCGACAGTTTTGCACAGGTGATGACCTGTCAGAATCAGGGCGGCGAGATGCTCCATGCGGTGCGTGACGCCATGGCCGCCAACGCCGAAGAGATGCTCAGGGAGAAAGACGCGCTGGTGGAAGTGGATGCGCTCTTTACCCAAACCCGTCAGGCGGTGGAAAGCTTGGGCGCCCGGGCTGAGGCCATTAACGAGGAGGCCGGGCGCAGCCGCGCCGCGGTCGAGCAGCTCGACAGCACCACCTCGGCCATCAGCCAGTTTGTGTCGGCCATTCAGGCCATTTCAGAGCAAACCAACCTGCTGGCGCTTAACGCCGCCATTGAAGCCGCCCGCGCCGGTGAGGCTGGGCGCGGTTTTGCCGTGGTGGCGGATGAAGTGCGTCAGCTTGCCAGCAAGGCCCACACAGCCAGCAACCAAATTGAGATGCTGGTGAGGCAAATCGTGGCCCAGGCCGGTGATATCAAGGGCATTATCGACGCCAACCAAAGCAGTGCCGTGGATGTGGCTACCTCTTCCGGTCAGATCTCGTCGGTGGTGAGCAATGTTCTGAGTAAGAGCCAGCAGATGCAGCAGGTGATTGAGCATGGCGCGCTGACGGCCTTCCTCAACACCACCAAACTTGACCATGCGGTGTGGAAATCGGGCGTGTATCGGATGCTGGAGCAACCCGGCACCATTCAGAGCGTGACCGACCATACCCAGTGCAGGCTGGGTAAGTGGTACAGCCAGGGGCAGGGCGCTGAGCTCTATTCTGGCTACAGCGGCTATCGTGAACTGGATGCGCCGCATCGCAAGGTACATGAACAAGGACAAGCAGCGCTCAATGCCTGCAAGAAGGGCGATCTGAATGCCATGGCGCGGTATTTGGACGAAATGGAGAGTGCCAGCATGCAGGTAGTGCATTGCCTCGACCGCCTGATGAGCCAGCGCCGCTAACCGAGTTTCGTAAACCTTGAGGAAAGGGCGGGTTCGCCCGCGCCTTTCCGCTGGCTTCTCTGGTTTCAGTTTCCTCGGTTTCAGTTTTCCCGGCTTAAGCTTCCCTGGCTTCAGCTTTCGCGCTCAGCTCTTTCTTCAGTGTGCATCTCTTTTCGGTTCGCTTCCGTTTTCCGCCAGTGCGGCCTTGGCCTTTGATGAATGATGGCCTGTATTCAACAGGGGCAATCAAGGAGCCAAAGATGAACTTTTTCGACTTATCTGCAGCCAGGCAGCCATTGCTGCTCGGTAATGTGTGGGATGCGGCCAGCGCGCAACTGGCCCAGAAGCTGGGTTATCGCGCCATTGGCACCTCCAGTGCGGCGATGGCAGCAAGCCTTGGCTATGAGGACGGTGAAGGGATGAGTTTTGATGAACTGCTGTTTTTGGTCAAAAGGATCCGTGCCAGTAGCAGCTTGCCACTGACGGTGGACATCGAAGCGGGTTATGGCAACAGTCCGGCAGAGATTGCAAATAACATTGTGCAGTTGCTGGAGCTTGGTGTCAGTGGCATCAATATCGAAGACAGCCGGGTGATGGCTGGGGAGCGGCAACTGCTGAGCGCGGCGCAGTTTGCCGCCGGGCTGAGTGCGCTGTGTACTGCCCTTGGTGACCATAGAAAATCGCTGTTTATCAATGTGCGCACCGACACTTATCTGCTGCAGTGCAAGGATGCCAAAACCGACACTCTGAGCCGGGCGGCGCTGTATCAATCGGCCGGAGCGGATGGTCTGTTCGTGCCTTGCCTGACCGAGCCTGCGGATATTTCGGCAATAGTGGCCGGAACTGTGCTGCCGCTGAATCTGATGTGTATGCCGGAACTGCCGGATTTTGCCCGGCTGGCGCAGCTTGGGGTTAAGCGTATCAGCATGGGTAATGCGGCCTATCAATACCAGCAGCAGACCCTCGGCGATGTACTGGCTGGAGTAAAGGCGCAGGACTCGTTCGCTGCCTTGTACAGCCGCCCTGGTTAGGTGCTAACGTGCTTTGCCTGGCGCTAATATTGAACGCTTTTGATTGAGAGCAGATCTTCTGTGCCGCCAGCCTTAAGGTATTGATACTAAGTTAATTTGCTTTCCAGCACTCAATGGGTGAGCGGTAGCGCATCACGGCTCATCGCTGCCAAGTTCACCCTCCCAATAATCCACCGCATCCTTTTTGCGGCTCATGTGGCGCAGGGTGCGCGCGCCCTGTGGGCCTGTCATGGCGAGAATTTTGTTGGAATCCGGGTATTCACACACATCCACCTCATCCAGAGTCGACAGGCACAGGTACCTAAGGTCAGTATCGCCGGTGTTGATAAGCTGGTGGGCGACCTCGGGGCCGCCGGGCGGGCAGGCGATGATGTCCATCGGCTTGACCGGATAGCTTTCGCTGCCAAATCGTAAGCTGCCGGTACCGTCCAGAATAAGAAACATCTCTTCATTGACCCTGTGGCTGTGAAACGGGCAGACCCGTTTGCCGGGCGGCACTATCGAAACGCTGTAGCCGAGGCGTTTCGCGCCTACCTGGCTGCTGACGGCAAAGCTGGTTTCGCCGTATTGACCAAGCTCACTGCGCTCGCCAAGCTCTGGCTGGCGGCAAAGTTCATTGAGGTTGATAAGGGGTTTCATCGGCGCTCCTTTACAGGTGGAAGAGCAAGTATTGTTACACGGCGGATAAATTTGGCAATTGGCAGATCAAAGGCTGAAACTTGCAGCGATCTTATAGTTTACAATTCATAAAACAATATTTAACACGTTGATTATATTGCACAAATACTGTTTTGCGCTCTTGTTTTTCTGAACGGGAACTGCTGTAATTTGCACCGCCCAACCGGGCCTAGCGTTAAACCCCACAGGTGTATCATGCAAAAGCATAGCCAGCAAAAAGCCCGTCAACATTCAGCCAAACCCGCTCCGGCCGGTGCCGCCAAAGTGACAGGTTTTATGCTCCTGCTCTCCCTGTTCAACTCCAGAGGTTGACGGGACGCGCTGCCAGCCTTGACTGAGGCTGGCAGTGACCCACCCTTGATTTATCCAGCTTAATGCCATTTCGTAAGCCTGTCTCTTAAGCCTGTCTCTTACGCCTATCTCTTGAGCTTATCTATTAAGCTTGGATTTCCGCCGATAGCAGCCGCCTTGGCTGACTTGCTCAGCGCCTGCTGCAGTCAACCTGACGCCGTTTTCTGATGCTGGTTTTGATGTTGACAACTGACGAAAAGACCAATTAAAGGCTGCGGGCGCTCTGATATTGCCGTATGCCCCGTTCGAGCAGCAGTCCAAGGGCCAATCCGGCGGCCATATTCACGAGCAGTGCGCAGAGGGCGGTGGCGACAATCACAAATAAACAATAGGGCTTACCGTCTATCAGGCGGCGAGACCAGGCGAGCTGGCCGCCGGCGAAAGTCAGCATGGCACCAAGGAGTGGCAGCGGCAGCAACAGCAGCACATCACCCAGTCCATATTGCCAGCCGAGGGCCAGAATCAAACAGGCGGCGCCGAATATGGCTGTGGCAAGCCCGGTGCGGGCACCGAAGCTGTACTGGGCCGCAAGCCCGCCTGCGCCGTGGCACATGGCAATGCTGCCAAGGGGCGCGAGCAGCAAATTGGCAAGGCCGGAGCTGATGCCAAAATGCGCGGGGCTTAAACGGGCTTTATCGTCGGGGAATTTTTCACAGGCCATGGCCGAGGTGGCTATTACGGCGTTGGTGAGGGTCAGCGCCAGCTGCGGCAGTGCCAGCGACAGGGCGGCAAATTGCCAGTCGGCGGCGCTTGGCATGGTCATCTGCCATGGTTCACGGGGCAGGCTGACGGGGGCTGCATCCAAGCACTGCCAGAGAACGCCGCCTGCAATAATCATCACCATGGCCACGCTGGCTTTATTGCCCCGGCAAAACAGCAACAGCGCCAGCGCAATGATGGCGATAACCCAGGCCTGACTCATTTGCGAAAGCCCCATGTGCATCAGTTGCAGGCCGATGGCGAGCTGCAACCCCACGCTCACGGCCTGCGACAGCTGCCGTGCCAGCGCGGTAATGGCGCCGCTGAGGGCAAGAACCAGCAACATGATGCCCATCAGCATGGCGCCGGCTTCCATCACCGCCGGGGAAAGCCCAAGGCCTATGGTCATGGCGGCGATGATTTTCATCGGCTGAATGGGCACGGGGCGGCGGTAATAGGCGGCGCTTGCCAGGGCAAACAGGCCAAAGCCCAGCAGGATCCGCTCGGCGGAAAAGCCATTCAGGGCAAAAAGCCCAAGCACCAGTGGCAGAAAGGTGCCAAGGTCGGCAAAGGCGCCGGAAATATCGCCAAGCCTGCGGCTGGCCGGGGTGGGCATTGGGGTTGCCTGGTGATGGAAAGATGACTTTGCAGAGCAAGTAAGGTGCCACATTTTGCCCTTGATGACGGCCTGAAACTCCACGATTACCCCAAGGACTGACAAACAGGCGGGACATTTTATCCCGCCGCCTTTATGTGGCAGTCATTTTTGCCCGCTGCGCTGTGACCTATGGGCGAAATTCAAGCGCTCAGATTGTGCAAGCTCGCGCACTGGCAGATAATCCTCACACTGTGAGATCAGACAGCTACGGAATTGCAATGGATTGGAAACGCGCTGTTTTATTGTTTTTTGTGATGTTTACCCTGGGCACACTGCTGACCCGAGGTCTGGATTATTACTTCGCCAAGCAGGCCATCGCCCGGGATGCGGCGCTGCTCGACAGTAAATTCAGGCTCTATTTTGCCGAGTCGGAGCGGCTGATGAACAGCCTGCCCGAGTGGGACTTAACCGCGCCCTGCGATGCCACCCGGCAAAAGCAACTGCGCCAAACTGTGTTCGATGCGTCCTTTTTGCGCTGGATCGGGGTGTACAAGGACGGCGTATTCCTGTGCCAGAACGGCGCAATCGACAGGGATGTGCTCAGTTACCGCCAGCACCGCGTCAGCAGGGATTACAGCCTGGCGATTGCCGAGCTCAAGCGCGGCGGCGATACCGGCTACGAGATTGGACTGGTGCGTCACATGAATGGCTACCAGTATGTGGCCAGTTTTACTCCCTTGTATCCAAACCACTTTATTCCGCTCAGCTGCGAAAACTGCCTCGCATACCGGATCGAATTTGAATCGGAGCCGCTGCTGGATTTCGGCTTTAAGGCCTTTAAAGGCGATGCAGTGGTGCGCCACAAAGAGCATAAGAATACGCCTTACTACAAAGCCTCGTTCGAATTGTCGGGCAATAAAGACTTTCTTGAGCAGTATTATCAGCTTGGCACTTTGATAGGCCTTTTGGTCGGACTGGGTTTCGGTACGCTGGCGGTGTTTGGTTACTGGGCCTGGCACAAGACCCGTAATTCCCTTGAGTATCAAATCCGGCAAGCGCTGAAAAGCGGCGAGTTTGTGCCTTATTATCAGCCGATTGTCGACAGCGAAACCGGCACCTTAGTGGGCGCCGAGGTATTGATGCGCTGGCTACGAAACGATGGCACCTTGGTGCCGCCGAACCATTTCATCCCCTTTGCCGAGGCGTCGGGGCTGGTGCTGCCCATGACGCGGGTGATGCTCGACAAAGTGGTGGCCGATATCGCAGCGCTCGGCAGCGGCAAGCCGCCGCTGTTTTTCAGTGTGAACATAGTGCCGGCGCACCTCTATGATGACTCATTGCTGGCCGATCTTGAGGCGATTATCGCCTCCGGCAAGCTCGGCGCGCACAGGTTATCGCTTGAGATCACCGAGCGGTTGCCGCTCACCGACATAGATACTGCTCAATCTGTGCTTGAGCGTATTTACGGCCTTGGGGTCGACCTTAAACTGGACGATGCAGGCACTGGCTACGGCTGCTTTACCTATGTGCAAAACCTCGGGGTGAGCACCCTTAAAATCGACAAGATGTTTATCGATACCATAGGTCAGGAGCACAATTTCAACGGCAAGACCCTGGATGCGATTATCTCATTCGCCAAAGAATCTGAGCTCAAGATGATTGCCGAAGGGGTAGAGAATGAAGCGCAGCTTGCGTATCTGCGCTCGCAGGGCGTGAGCTTAATTCAGGGATATGTGTATTCCAAGCCTTTGGATGCAAAAACCTTTTTTAACTGGAAGTGTTAACAGAAGTTAAAAGGACCGGCAGCCTGAAACGCTTTGGCTGCCGGCTCAGGCGGGAGCGAGTGCCTGGAGTATGCTGGAAATATCAAGTCGTGGAGTCCAGCGTGGAAGGCCAAAATTGAGCCGTCCGCGCTGGTGGAGATGCCCGCCGTGCGGGCGATGATAGTGTGTTGGTATCCTTCTGGTATCAATTGCCTGAGTTGTGTCTTGGGCCTTGCTTGTTTTTCATCGGGTCGCCGTCATAGCCCAGTGCCTTCCAGTCGAGTCGGTCACCGCCGTTGTGGCAGGCATTACACTTGAGCGCTTCTTCCTTTGGCGACACCATGTGGTTGATACGCCACCACATTTCAGTTGGCGCAAAGCCATATTCACCACTGTAGGCTATGCCCTTGGCCTTGAGCGTGGGGTTGGCTTCCATGCCGAGTTTTGCCGCCTTGTCCCAATCAAAATCAGACCAGTAGCCACCTTTGCCGTAGGTTTTGGCGGTGACAAGAATATTGTGTTTCTTGTCATAGATTTGCTTACCCGTGTGCACCTTGAATGGATAAATTTTAGCGCTGGCGTCCTGAATATCGCCCAGAGGGTAAGAGAGGCGGGTCACTTCATCGGCCTTGATGGGGTCTCCCGCCATGTAGGCACCAGCCTTGCCGTTGTACCAGGCATAGGATGGCTTAACCATCTTGCCCCAGGTAAAGCTGCCTTTCTTCTTCTGGAAGGTTTTGCGGCCAAACTCGTCCAGGGTTTCCTCCCTGTCCTGACCCGCGGTGGACCAGTCCCAGCTCATCTTGGTCGCTTCGTTACGGGCGAAGAAGGGGATGTGGCAGGTTTGGCAGGCCACAGTGGCGGTGTGCTCATTGATTTTGCCGTTTTTGTGCGGCGCGCCATCGTGGCAGTTTTCACAGCCAATGTGGTCGATGCCGCCGGGTGACACGCCCATGGCGTTGCCGCTTATGGCATGGGACTCGGTTTGGTGGCATGCCTGACACTGGAAGTCGTTGCCGTCTGAGTCCATGTGCACATCGGTGGTCTTGTCCGGGTAGGCCATGGAAGAGTCCAGATCGCCATGCTTCACCGCATCACCGCCACCACCGTAAAAGTGGCAGCTGCCGCAGTTGTCGCGCACCGGCTTGCCAACGTTTTTGGCCACCTTTTCCAAATCCACCTTGGCCAGTGGCTCGCCTGCGCCAGCCGGGTCCTTAATATAGGTGCCGGTGGTGTCGTGGCACACCAGACAGTCCACCTTGGTGGCATCGGCGAAATCAAAGTTGCTGTCTTTCCAGCCGTATCCCGCGTGGCAACTGGTGCAGCGGGGCTCGTTACCGGCAATCGAAGTACAGAAGTTATTGATGGCATTCTTTTTACCCCGCTCCACGGTGCGGCCGGGCAGCTCCTGGGTCAGGCTCCAGCTCCAGTGGGAGGTTTTCATAAAGTCGTGGGCTTCATCTTCGTGGCACGCCAGACACTGCTGGGTGACTTCTGTGCCCGAGGCGAAGGGGCCTTCGATGGCCTCTTTATGGGGATTGTCGGCCGCTGCCATGCCACTGCCCAGCAGCATCAGGCCAGACAGAGGGGCGAGGGCCCATTGGGCGAAAACAGTTCTCATGGTCAAACTCCTGCCCCGGCAGTGCCGGGGCCTGATGAGGTTAGAACTTCACTGTGAGTGAGGCGTTGACATCCATGGCGGTATCCACCACCGGCAGCAGTGAATAGGCACTGCCCGCCAGCACCTCATCCACCTTCACCGGGGCGCCCACTGGGGTACCCGAGCCTGTGTACTCGTAGTCGTAGTAAAGGCCTGCGAGCTTGATAAACATCCGTGGGTTCACGTCGAACAGGTAGTAGGCCTCAACCACATGGCCGCGGGTCGCCAGCTTGCTGCCGATGGGGTCGTCCTGGGCCTGTGTGAAGGGGCTCCAGTATTCGGAGCCGTAGTTATACTCGAGGCCAAACTTGCCAAATGGGGCGGCCATCTGCATGCCGATATAAACGCCGTAGCCGTCGTGGGCGGCATCGCTCTCGGCGGCCATGGGCACCATCAGCAGCTCGCTGCCGTCGGCGCTGAGCTTGCCGGTAAAGGTGGCGTCGGTGAGCAGACCGCCAAACATGCCTGCGTTGCCGTTGGACTCGGCGCGGGTCCAGCCAAGGGAGGCAAAGGCTTTAAAATCTTCATCGGATTCATACACGTAACCGAGACCACCCAGGTACATGTCGCCAATTACGCCGCTGGGTTGTACCCGGGTGACGAAGTTGAAACTGTCGAACTTTTGCATGTCCTGATACATGGTGGGGGCGAAAATGGCCGCCAGTTCATTGGGGAAGGCCAAGGTGCCCTTAAAGCCATCGTTGATGTCCTTGGCGCCAAACAGGGTCAGCTGCACAAAGTGATTGCCGTCGTTGATTACATCGATATTGAAACCGCCGAGGTGAGTGTCTTCCGTGACCAGATTGCCAAACAGCTCGCCATTACCCCACTGGGATTCAAAGCCCTGGCCGTAGCAGAAGCGGGCTACCTGACCCTCTATGCCGGTGATTTCACCCAGGTTATAACCCAGGGTGGCGCCATCGAAATTAAAGTGCACCAGATGGCCCGATGGGGTGCCGCCGCGCTGCTCGTTTTCGCGGATATGGGACGGCGGGCCATAGGTGGAAGGGCGGCGGCCGATAGACAGATAGAACTCGCTGCCACCGATGTTTTTCCAGTCGAAATAGGCCCGCTCTACCCGCAGCCAGTCGCCGCTGGTGTTACCTGAGTTGGTGCCATCCATGGAGAAAGAACGCCAGGAATCAAACACCTGCACCCCAGTGGAGTCGCCCCAGTTTTTGTACATCGACAGCCGACCGGCAAAGTTGACGTTGTCCCATACGTTGGCCTTGATATCGAGCCGCAGCCGGGTGGTGTAAAAGAGGTCGTTGTCGATATCGTAGGTGTTTTTGCTGCCAAGGGCCCACGGCATAACGCCTGAGAGTTGCCCACCCATAAAGGCGGCGGCCATGTCGGGGTTGGCGGCCATCATCTTGCCCAGAGGGGAGGTCGGATCCATGGGATCGCCATATTCACCGGCCATGGCACGGCGACCGAAGTCGTCGAAATTCATCTTGATGCCGGGGTTCCAGGTCACGTCCCGGTAGTGCAGTGAGTGCACTCTGGTACGGAAATCGCCGCTGAAACTGATACGGTCCAATGCCGTGTGGCGCTCGGCTTTGTTTACCCGGCTGTCGAGGTCTGCCAGCTCTTCGGACAGCTCATCGATTTTTTGTTGCAGCCGTTCAATGTTGGCCTGGTCCTTGGCTGCTGTGGCGTCAGCCGCCAACGCCTGAGAGGTAAACAGCAGGGGAGTGAATCCCAGTGCACTTGCCACTGCCAGAGAGATAAGGGTACGCATACTCACACTCCTGACCGGTTGTTCCGGTCGAATTTGGGTTGTACGAGGCCCTGGGGTATCCCCATCTGTCCCGCAACCCGGGAATATTTTGCTGGTGTCTGCCCGTTAAGGTCGGGCTAGGCTTAGCCGCCTGGACTGATGCCGCTTAGCCGCAGGTTTGTGGCTGGTCGGAATCGGCCGCGTGGTCATAGAGAAACTGCTGAATATCTTTGAGTTCCTGTTCAGACAGCTTTTGGAACACCTCGGGTTTGGCCTTGTGCAGATCCTTTTCAAAGAATCTGTCCCACTGGGCCATGGTCTTGGTCATGGGGGTGAGTTCACCGGCGGCATCGCCCTTGCTGTGGCAGGTTTTGCATTCTTTTTTGTAAAGGTGTTTGCCTTTCTTGGGGTTGCCGCCATCGGCTGCCAGGGCGCTGCTGCCGAGGATCAGGCCAAGGAGCAGTCCAAGGCTAATTGAGTAGGTGGTTTTCATCATCATCTTCCTTTCGCGGGTTGGCTGGTTTTCTTCCCTGAGCGGGGAGCCTGGCTCCCTCGTTTTCCTGTTGCCTAAAATTTAACAAAGGTCGCGATAAGGAAATTTGAACTGGATCAGATCTATGAATTTTATCTAATTGATAAAAATTTCATTGAAAAAAATCTAATGAATGGTGTGTAAGTGCAAGAAAAGTAGTGATTTCTTATGTGGTATTTTGCCAAGCTTTTGCTGGAAACAATGGTTAAAGGTGTGTGATCGCTGTGACATTTTTGAACATCATCCTCCCCTTAACTACCTCTTTAGGGGAGGGCGTTAGTCAAATAAACGCGGATCAGGGCTGCTGACGGGTGGCTGCCAGCACAATTTCGCGGATACAAACTGACTGCGGCTGATTCATGGCGAACAAGGCTGCGTCGGCCACGGTTTGGGCCGCAAGCACGCCGCCCATGTGGGTTTTCCACTCCTCATAGCCTGCCTTGATGTTCTCATCGCTGGTGTGGCTTAACAGCTCAGTTTCCACCGCGCCGGGGGCTATGGTGATAAGGCGTACGTCATCCATGGCCACTTCTTCGCGGATGTTTTCGGTCAGGGCATGCACCGCAAACTTGGTACCGCAGTAGGCGGCGTGGTTAGGGAAGGTTTTGCGACCGGCGATGGAGCTGATGTTGATGATGGTGCCGGTTTTGCGGCGCTTCATCTCTGGCAGCACCGCATGGATGCCGTTGAGCACGCCCATCACGTTGATGTCCAGCATACGTTGCCACTCGCTTGGGTCCTGGCGATGCACTTCGCCAAGCAGCATGACCCCGGCATTGTTGATAAAGCAGCCCACAGCGCCAAACTCGGCTTCGGCATCCTTAACTGCGGCCTTGATGGCGTCTATGTCAGTAACATCAACGGCTTTGCACAGGGTGTTTGGCAGTTCCAGTGCCTGCATGGGCTCGAGGCGACGGGCCAGCAACAGCAGCGGAAAACCGGCCGCCGAAAAGGTGCGGGCGAGGGCGGCACCAATGCCTGAAGAGGCGCCGGTGATCACTGTCAGTGGTTTGGTCTGTGAGGTAGAATTAGTCATTGTTTTATCCTATTGATACATGCTTTAGTCTGGGTTTCAGGCCAGTATATTGGTTGGTTGACAGTATATTTAGCCTGCAAAAGGCTGAAAAATACTTATTTTGGTTGGATATAATAGGTGTGAGCTATGGATAAAAAGATGGTTAACAGATTGGGTAACGGATGATTGAACTCAGATTGCTGCGATTTTTTATCGCCATCTTCGAAGAGAAGAACATTACCGCCGCCGCAGAGCGCTGCCATGTGAGTCAGCCGAGTCTGTCGGCGGGGCTTAAGCAGCTGGAAGAAAGCCTGGATGGACCGCTGTTTGTGCGCAGTAAAAAAGGGGTGGAGCCGCTTGAGAGCGCTCACTACCTGTATCCGCTGGCGCTTAGGTTGGTGGAAGAAGCCAAATCCCTGCCGGCGCTGTTTAAAGCCAAGGCCAGCCGCCGCAAACTGAAAATTGCGTTGATGCCGGACCTTGGTCGCGGCCCGCTGGGGCAGTTTCTTGGCAAGCTGCATCAGCACATTGACCGGCTGGATCTGGAGCTGGTGGATTACCACAGCAGCGCCGATTGTCGCCTGACCTTGGATGCGCTGCGCCACGAAGATGAGATTTTTGTGCCGCTGTGGGACGAGGACTATGTGCTCTGCGCCCCCAAAGATCATCCGTTGGTGCTGGCCGCCAACGTGAGCGGCGCCGCCACGCCGGAGATGCTGAGTGGTTATGATTTTATCGAATGCCCGCCCTGCGAGGCCCATCAGCAGACCCTCGGCCTGCTTGCCTGCAACGGCATGAGTCTGAATCTGGTGGCCAGAGCCGAAACCAAGTCACAGGTGCTGGCGCTGGTGGTGGCAGGCCTTGGGGTGAGCTTTTTGCCCGATGGTCTGATAGCCGATGCGCCAAGCCTGGCGACTGTGCCCTTTAAGGGGCCGAGAATGCAGCGGCGCATCGGCCTTTGCTATCCGGCACACCAGAGCATCAGCCCTGTGCTGGCCGATTTGCTCAACCTCTTCGGTCAAGACTGAGCCAAGTCCGGCCTTTTCTGCTTCACCCGTTCCTTTCTCCGTGCAGGCCGCACATTTTAGTGTTGCCTGCATCACAAACCCCTTCGCTATGTGGATTTCCACAATATCCCGCGGCTTCGAGCTGTGGCCTGGTTTGTCGATAATCTTTGCCGATAACTCGTGCCGCAACAGGGGTATCGCAACAGCGGGTCCTTTTTTTTATCCCTTTTTGCGGCGCCGTAAATTGGCTGGGCTACGCTTTAACTTAGGGCTGGTGTCAGTGTCTCGCGGCACTGAACTCTGTTTGGGCAAGCGTTCATTTTGGGAAAGAGTGCTGCCAGAGCAGTTGCGGGGAGACAAGCGCAGTTGTGGGGAGGCCAGCGCAGTGAAGGGGAGAACAGGATGAAAACGAAAATAGCTGCCGCTGCGGCTGCGGTGCTCTTTAGCCAATATGGATGGTGCGCTCAGGATGTGATGGATGCCAGAAGTGATGCGATGGGCGGCACTGGGGTTGCCTCGGCAAGTTTGGCGTCGGCGGCATGGCTCAATCCGGCGCTTATGTCGCTGCCAGAGTATCAAACGGGCGATGCGGCCTTGCTTATTCCTGTGCTTGGCGCCGAGGTCGCCGACAAAGACAACCTCGCCGACAAGTTCGACAGCCTTGAAGACAATTACGATGGCCTGGATGCGGCCATCGACAGCGGTGATGTGGACGCCATCGACCGTTACCGCAGCTTGCTGCTTGCCGACCTCAAGGGGCTGGATGGCAACAGCGGTTACGCCTCGGCGGGTATAGGTGTCAGTTTTACCCTGCCATCCTCTGGCATCAGTTGGGGGCTCTATTACAAGAGTTACCTTGATGGCATTGCCCTTGCCGATGTCAGCGATGCTGATCTTTTGCTGCTCGAAACTCTCGACCCGGAAAATCCGCCAGCCCTTGAGGACTTAACCTCGCAGGGGCGGGTGATAGCCGGAGCCCAATCGGAGCTTGCGCTGGCGGTCAGTGTTCCGCTTTCTATCGTCAATATGCCGGTAACGGTTGGGTTAACCCCAAAACTGCAGCGTATCGACAGCTTTAACTATGCCGTCAGCGCCAATAATTTTGATGCCGGTGATTTTGACAGTGACGATTACCGCAACAACGAATCGGGCTTCAACCTGGATGCGGGTATTGCCATACGTCCGCTCGAAAACCTTACCTTTGGGCTTATTGGCCGTAACCTGATTGAGCGGGAACTGGATACGGTTGAATCTGAAGGGGTAATGGCAACCTATCGTGTTGGCCCCATGGTCACGGCCGGGGTGTCTTACCGGATGGGGGCGTTGCAGCTCAGCACAGATTTGGATTTAACCGACAACGAGAAATTCGTCGGTCTCGATGGCACCAAATACTGGCGCGTTGGTGGCGAGTGGCAAGCGTTTGACTGGCTGGCACTTAGAGCCGGTTATCGGCACGATATCAATGATTTGACCTCTGATATCTACTCGTTTGGCACCGGCTTTAGCATAGGTTCGGGTTTCAAGCTGGATTTAACCGGCATGTGGGGCGAGGACGATGCCTTAGGCGCTGTGCTGCAAAGCTCTTATCACTTCTGATTGCCTCAGCTATGCCTTTGTTGCCGGGGCAATGCTTGTCGCTCTGCAATAGTTAAAGAAACAATTGTTAGCGAAGCAAGTGCTAGAGAAGCAATGGATAGGGAAGCAAGTACTGAGAGAGGGCGCTGTTAAAGCGACCCGAGTCTTACAGGGTCGCGAGTGAGCGCAGCGTCAGCAACAAAGCGCTGAGACTACATAAAACCAGGGTGGCGACTCTGGTTTTTTGTTTATCTACCCGCCCAAGCAGCAGGCCCGCCGCCAAATAGCCTGCAACTACGGCAGGAAGCAGCAGCACTGCCCAAAGCAGGTGGCGGGATGTCACCAGGCCTGAAACCGCGAGTATGCCAAGGGCTATCATGGAGCTGAAGATAAAAAACGCCGACAGCGCTGCGCGGAATTTGTTGGGGTCTTTACCCGCGAGCAAAATCGCCATCGGCGGGCCACCGATGGCGGCTATGGTGCCGAACACCCCTGACACTGTGCCTGCGATAAACAGGGTCAGCCGATTGACCGGCGCGCTGATGCGGCAAAGGCTTAAGGCCACCGCCACAAATACGATGGCTGCAATGGCAAGACCAAGCACGGGTTTGGGGGCGTAAAGCAGCAGCGTAGCGCCAAGAATTCCGCCCGGGATGCGACCGAGCAGGGCATATTGCAGGCCGCCAAACTCCAGCGCGCTGCGCTCACGCAGAAGGGTCAGCAGGGCGATGGAAAAGCCCATCAGGATCACCGGCACCGGCACTAAATCCGGCTCAACCAGATAAAGCAGCGGGCTTGCCACGACCGCAAGGCCAAAGCCAATCAGACTTTGGATAAGCGCGCCGGTAAAAATAATCAGCAGCGCAAGGCCGAGGGTGAGGCCATTGATTGTTTCAGGCAGAAGGCTGGAGATGGCAAATTCGGGTGGCACTGCGGGTGTCCTTACAACGACACTGTTGATTCAATATAACGGCACTGGCGATACGACATAACCGATAAAGCCGCTGCACAAATCGCTTGGCGAATCTCACAGCGATGCTGATGACTGATAATTAAATAAACGCGTAAACAAAGGGTTAAACAACGGGTTAAACAACGGGTTAAACAAAGCGCTCAGGGAAGGCTAAATGAAACAAGGACCCGTCAGGGTCCTTGTGACTAAAGCCGGGGGCTTATTCCATGTCTTCCCACTCGATGCCCATTTCATCCATCAGGCGCTTGGCATCGGCCGGGATTGAGTCGGGTCTGTCTTTGGACAGGTCTTCATCGTCAGGCAGTGGCTGGCCGGTGTAGGCATGCAAAAATGCTTCACACAGCAACTCACTGTTGGTGGCATGGCGCAGGTTGTTGACCTGGCGGCGAGTGCGCTCGTCGGTCAGGATCTTCAACACTTTCAAAGGAATGGATACGGTGATTTTTTTCACCTGCTCATTCTTTTTGCCGTGCTCAGCGTAGGGGCTGATGTAATCGCCATTCCATTCAGTCATCGACTCACCTAGTTTATTCAAAAATTCGCAGGAGATTTTAAACCCTTACAAACTACAGTCAAATTATTGCTGCGAAATCGCCCCAAACATCAACAGATTTCCTGATGTTTGGACGTCTAAACGTCTTGATGCCTATTGACGAAAACCGGGGTGTTAGGTAAATTTAGCCGTCCAGACATCTTTATTTCCACGGTCGAGTTTTTACAGGAGCAGAGAATGACACAGCGCAAAGCAGCCACCATCGCGGTGCGTCAGGGGATCGAAAGCGACACCCAACACGGTGCCATTGTTCCGCCTATTTATCTGTCGACCAACTACTCGTTCGACGGCCACAAAAATCCGCGTAAATTCGATTATAGCCGCTCGGGCAACCCGACCCGCTGTATTCTCGGCGAGGCGTTGGCAGAGCTTGAGCAAGGCGCCACCGGCATTGTGACCTGCACCGGCATGGCTGCCGTGACTCTGGTGACCAGCCTGCTCGGACCTGACGATTTACTGATTGTTCCCCACGATTGCTACGGCGGCAGCTACCGCCTGTTTACCAATCTGGCCAAAAAGGGCGCCTTTAAGCTGTTGGTGGTGGATCAAACCAACGCAGCCGCCCTTGCCGATGCCATCGCGCAGAAGCCGCGCATGGTGTGGCTCGAAACCCCGTCCAACCCGCTGCTGCGCGTTGTTGATATTGAGGCCATTGCCGCCGCCAGCCACAAGGTCGATGCTCTGGTGGTGGTAGACAACACCTTCCTGTCGCCGATTTTGCAGCAGCCGCTGCTGCTTGGCGCCGACATTGTTATTCACTCCACCACCAAGTACATCAACGGCCACAGCGATGTGGTCGGCGGCGCGGTGATTGCCAAAGACCCAGAGCTGGGTGAAACCCTGCACTGGTGGTCAAACGCCCTCGGTCTGACCGGCGGCGCCTTTGACAGTTACCTTACCCTGCGCGGCATCCGAACCCTTGGTGTGCGGGTGCGCGAGCATCAGGCCAACGCCCAGCGTATTGTTGAGGTGCTGAAAAACAGCCCGCAGGTGAGCAAGATTTATTACCCCGGCCTTGCCGACCATCCCGGCCACGAGATTGCCGCAAGACAGCAGAAAGGCTTTGGCGCTATGCTGAGTTTTGAGCTGATTGGCGGTGAGAAAGAAGTGGTCGCTTTCTTGGACGCGCTTGAGCATTTCAGCGTGGCCGAAAGCCTTGGCGGCGTTGAGTCGCTGGTTGCCGTGCCTGCCACCATGACCCACAGAGCCATGGTGCCTGAGGCCCGCGCCGAGGCCGGAATTAAAGACACCCTGCTGCGCTTGTCAGTGGGGATTGAAGATGCTGAAGATTTAGTGGCCGACATCAAGGCCGGTCTGGCTGCTGTTGCAGCCTGTTGAATAGGAGTCAGTCATGGCGCGTTGTCATTTGCATAAGTTTGGTGGCTCCAGTCTGGCCGATGCGGATTGTTATCGCCGCGTAGCGCATATCCTGTTGACCCAGGGTCACAGCGACGATCTGGTGGTGGTTTCCGCCGCCGGCAAGACCACCAATTTCCTGTTTAAACTGCTGTCGCTCCGCGACGCCGGTGAGCTGTGGCAGGAAGAATTGCAGGTGCTGATAAGCTATCAGCAGGGATTAATCGAGCAGCTGCTCAGTGCCGAGCAGGCGCGTCATCTGCGCGAACGCTTGTCTACCGACAAGGCGCATCTGGTGAGTTTGCTCTCGCTTCAGAGCCTCAATGACTATCAAATCAATCAGGTGGTCAGCTTTGGTGAGCGCTGGTCTGCACGGCTGATGGCGGCGCTGCTGCGCGAGTCCGGCGTGGCGGCAAGCCATGTGGATGCCTGCAGCATTCTGGTGGCCGACGAAGGCGCCGTGCCCATTATCCGCGAGCAGGAATCCCGCGCCAAAGTGCAGGCGATGCTCAGCGACCATGAAAACGAGCGCATTGTTATTACAGGTTTTATTTGCGCTAATCCGGCCGGTGAAACTCTGCTTTTGGGCCGTAACGGCTCTGACTTTTCGGCTACCCTGATTGCAAGCCTTGCCGACATCGACCGCGTGACCATCTGGACCGACGTGGAAGGGGTGTTCAACGCCGATCCAAACAAGATTAACGATGCCAAGCTACTGAAAAGCATGTCGCTGGCAGAAGCCGATCGCCTGGCGCGCCTTGGCTCCCCTGTGCTGCACAGCCGCACTCTGCAGCCGCTGTTTAATACTCAGGTGAGCATGGCGGTGCGCTCAAGCTATGCGCCGCACACCGATTTTACCCTGGTGGCGCCAACCAGCTCTCAGGCCAGTGCGCCTGTGGTGACCAATCTGAATGAAGTGGCGCTCTTTACCATCGCCATCGAAGGTGATGCGCAGGAGCTCTTGGCAGCGCTGAGCGATGCCGGCATTACGCCGCTTGCCCACTGGCAAAGCACCCGTGGCAAGCTTGAGCTGGCCTACACCGCCGAAAACCAAAAGCAGGTCAGTGCCTTCCTTAAACACCACAGCGACAGCTTTGCCGTGGGTGAAGTGCTTGTCAGCACCGACCATGGTCTGGTGGCATTGGTGAGCGCCGACTCTGTGCTGTATCGCAAAAGCTTTGCCCGCCTGTTGAGCCGTGAAGCCAAGCCGCTTTATCACGATGGCCTGAGTCTGGTGACACTGGTGCCTAAATCGCAGGTTAACCTGCTCACTCAAAAGGTACATCGCCGCTGCGCCGGGCCACGTAAACGCATCGGTGTGGTGCTTTTGGGTGTGGGCAATATCGGTGAGGCCTGGGTAAACCTGTTTCGCCGTGCCCATGGCAGCCTGTGCCGCGAACTTGAGGCCCGTGTTGAGCTGGTGGGGCTCGTCAGTTCGTCCCGCGCTTACATCAGCGACAGCGGTGTGCATCTGGATAACTGGCAGCATGAATTTGACGAGTTCGCCACCGATTGGCAGTACGAGCAGTTGTTCGATGCGCTCTCGGCGCTGAATTGCGACGAGCTGGTCGCGCTCGATATCAGTGCCAGCGCCAGTCTGACCCTGCAATACCCTGAGTTTTTCGCTCGCGGCATTCACGTGGTCAGCGCCAACAAGCTCGCCGGTTCCGGCCCGCTGCCGTTCTATCGTGACCTTAAGCTGCAACTGGGTAACCGCCGCCTGTACTGGCGTTACAACGCAAGCTGCGGCGCCGGATTGCCGGTGCAGCATGCGCTGAACGATCTGCACAACAGCGGCGATACCGTTGAGGCTGTGGGCGGTATTTTCTCCGGCACCCTGTGCTGGCTGTTTGAGCATTATGATGGCAGCCGGCCGTTTTCTGAATTGGTGCTTGAGGCCAAGGGCCTTGGCATCACTGAGCCGGATCCACGCGACGACCTTTCTGGCCGCGATATGCAACGTAAGCTGCTTATCCTCGCCCGTGAAATTGGTCTGGAGCTGGAGCTTGAAGACATAGAAGTGAAATCACCTGTGCCACAGGCACTGGCGGAGTTGCCGCTGGATGCCTTCCTTGCCCGCATTGCGGAGCTGGATGCGCCCATGTTGCAGGCGCTCGAAGCCGCCGCGGCCGAAGGCAAGGTGCTTCGCTACATAGCTGCGCTTGATCGCGCCGGTGGCAAGGTGAAGGCCGAAGTGGGTTTGCAGTGGGTGGATAAGGCTCATCCCTATGCCAATCTGACGCCGGGCGATAACGTGTTTGTGGTGCGCAGTGCCTTCTATCAGGGTAACCCACTGATTATTCGTGGCCCGGGTGCTGGCCGTGAGGTGACTGCCGCAGCCGTTCAGTCGGATCTGGTGCAGATCTGCCGCGATCTCTTGCAGGATTGATTTCATAACTAACTGAATAACAGGGACTCTTTTGAGTCCCTGTGTTTTTTCTGCCTTTTTGTGGCGAAAAGGCTGAATCAAGCTCATTTTTTAACTTGACTTGAGCAGCAGAATCTCTAGTATATGGCCATATAGACGTCCAAACGTCCGTTGAATGAGTTGAGGGATAGAGAAATGGCTTTTCACCACGCACAACATGCAAATTCGCTGAACCAGAATCTGGCTGAGGTTGGCGATATCAATGTGTCTTTTGAATTTTTCCCGCCATCAACTCCTGAAATGGAGCAGATCCTGTGGAACTCTATTCGCCGTCTTGAGCCGCTTAACCCCAAGTTTGTGTCTGTAACCTACGGCGCCAACTCCGGCGTACGCGACCGCACCCACGGCGTGATTGAGCGCATCCAGAAAGAAACCCAACTGGTGGCCGCGCCGCACCTGACACTGGTCGATGCCAGCGACGAAGAGCTGCTGGCATTGGCGAAATCTTACTGGAATCAGGGTATTCGCAATATTGTTGCCCTGCGTGGCGACCTGCCGGCCGGCAGTCCCAAGCCAACCCGCTTTGCTGCTGATTTGGTTCGTTTGCTTAAAAGCGTGGCTGACTTTGATATTTCGGTGGCGGCTTACCCGGAAGTACACCCTGAGGCGGCCAACGCCCAGTCAGACCTGATTAACCTCAAGCGCAAAATTGATGCCGGTGCCAACCGCGCTATTACTCAGTTTTTCTTCGATGTGGAATCTTATTTGCGCTTCCGTGACCGCTGCGTAGCGGCCGGTATTGATGCCGAAATCGTGCCCGGTATTCTGCCGGTGACCAACTTTACTCAGCTGAAGCGTTTTGCTGCCATGACCAACGTCAGCTTGCCGGGCTGGCTGCATCGCCAGTTTGAAGGGCTGGAAAACGATGCCGGTACCCGTCAGCTGGTGGGCGCCAACGTGGCTATCGACATGGTAAAAGTGCTGGCCCGCGAAGGGGTGAAGGATTTCCACTTCTATACCCTGAACCGCGCCGAGCTGACCTACGCCATCTGCCACACGCTGGGCGTAAGGCCAAAATAACGCGCTCAGGCTAAGGCTCCCTCGGGAGCCTTTCTTTTAGCTGCTGAAAATATTATGGTTTAGCTTTGATTACTGACGGTAAAGGATGCCCGCCATGATGGATAAGCTAAGCCATCACAAAGAAAAGCTAACCGAGCGCGCAGAAAAGCGAATCGAGCGCGAAACACAGCCAGCCCAGCACGAAACTAAGCTAGCCCAGCACGAAGCAAAGCTGCCCATGGATGCGGCCAAGTTCATCTTGTCGTTGTCGCTGCTGCTGGCGTTGTATTTGTTAAAGCCCGAGCCGGTTTCGGCGGTGGTAATGGTCATCTGGCTGAGCACCCTGGTGTACTGTGTCTTGTCCTTCTGCACTCTGGGGTATCGTCTGGTCATGCTACTGCGCTACACCCGTCAGCGAGGCTGAATGTCAGATAAATCATATTGCCCCCTTTGTCAGCAGGCTAACCGCTGCGCCATGGAACTCGGTCAACCCATTGAGCACTGTTGGTGCAGCCGGGCCGAATTTCCCAAGGCGCTGCCTGCCGACCTAAGCGCTTGCCTTTGCCCTGAATGTGCTGCCCGACTTGCCAAACTGGAGAAATTGCAGCTAAAACAAGTGACATAAGCGCCTGCGCCGCAGCGCAAACTGTTTGGTGGCAACATGCTAAAAAAATTCCTGCTGGTATTGCTTGTCATCACAGCTGCGCCTTTTGTGGCGGCGCTGTTTATCAAATCCGACTATCAGGTGGTTGCGACCCAAACCATCAATAAGCCCCTCGGCGAGGTTTTTGATTATCTGCGTTTTTTAAAACATCAGGACGAATTCAGCGTTTGGGCGCAGATAGATCCGAACATGCGCAAAAGTTATCGCGGTGTGGATGGTGAGGTGGGTTTTGTCAGCGCCTGGGATAGCGATAATCCTGACGCGGGCAAAGGCGAGCAGGAAATTATTGCCCTTGAGAGCGAAAGACGCATCGACTATGCACTGCGGTTTATCGAACCTTTCGCGTCAAATGATAAAGCCTACCTGACCACCGAAGCGCTCGGCGATGGCCAAACCAAGGTGAGCTGGGGCTTTGTTGGTCATCTCGATTACCCGATGAACCTGCTCATTCCCTTGATGGACATCGAAGCCATGGTGCAAAAGGATTTGGAAACCGGCCTTGCCAACTTAAAGCAGCGGCTTGAGCGGTAACAGGCAATTTTCTGGTTAAGCTGTTCTTGGTGTTAATTAAATGTTGTAATCATGGCGGTGTGGCCGATGGTGGTTAGTTTGATGCTTGAGCGCTGGTCTCGGTGCATCTTTGGCAAGTGAATGAGGAATGTTATGCGCAAGTACTTAGGGATGAGTCTGATGCTGCTGGTTGTGGCTGGTTGCTCAAATTTATCATTCAAAACCAATGTATTGGAAAATACCCAACGCACGCTGTATGCCAATACTGTTGAGCTGTATACCCAGGATGAGATATTTCGTCACCAGTATCAAGGGCTTGGTGAGGTTGATGCCGTTGCCTGCCAAACATCACATCATCCCAACTTTGTGATGCCGAGTTTTGAGTCGCTGACCAAAGACTTAAAATTGCAAACTCAAAAGAAGGGCGGCAATGCGCTGGTGCTGCATCAGTGCCGTGACAGCAACTATGCAGGCTGCATATCCTATCGGGAATGTGTTGGATATGCCTATGCGATTGAAGAGTAACGCTCCGTTTCTGCGTTAATGCGACCGCTGTAAAAAAGGATGCCTCGGCATCCTTTGCTGTTTTTGCGGCGTGCCAATTTGGGTTCAGTCGGCCGGCGCGTCGAATTCGGTGTCCTCGATGGTTGGGAACATGGGTTCGACATTGGGCAGAATTTTAAACTGGCGCTGGAAGTGGCGCTGCACCCCTTTGAGGTTGATGTTGCCAAGGCCGGTGGCAAAGCCGAACCAGGCATAGAGGCCGCTGTAATCGTCAAACATCGGCGGCAGGTATCTTGGCGCCGTGAGTATGCCTTCGCGGTAGGCAAGGTAGAGCACCGGAATGTCTTCGATGGCGAGCTTGCCCAAAAACAGCATGGGAATGAGCTCGGGGATGCCGGAGGCGATGGCGCTGCGGATAAAGTTGACGTTTTCCACATAGCCGCGCACATAGGAGATATCCTTGGTAAAGCAGCTGCCACCTTCCACCATGCCGCCGCGAAATACCCGCTGGGTGACGCGATAGCTGTCTTTGCGGCTGAGGTTCTGATCGCGAAAATAGCGGTACACTTCAATAAAATCAGCGCCTTTCTCGGCCATGTCCACGGCGGTTACCCGATCGCTGATGCGTCTGGCGCGCCCCGGCGTTGAGCTTAAGGTCAGCATTTCCATCAGTACTGCCAGGCCTTCCTGGGCAGCAGCAACCCGCGGTGAACCCACACTGAGCCAGGTGGCATGGGGCTGCGCACGGCCATTGAGGGTAGTGCCAACGTGGACCCAGCCTTCATGCACTTCGTACACGTTCAAATCGGCGCGGCTGAACATGGCTTTGGAGTTGATTTTGACCGTATCGCCACCCACGGCAGCATCGGAAACGATACCGTCACTGAGTTTGACCCGCATATCATCGCTGTGGAAATAACCGCTCAGACGCGACCCCAGGTGTGCCACGGCGCTGGCGGCATCAATCTCTTTGGGATGTTGTTTGTTCATGTGCGCGGCGGCGGGCAGCGAGAAGATATAGCTGAGTCGGTCGCCCAGTTGTCTGAGCGTGTGGCGGTCGCCATGGAGCTTGTTACTGGCGGAGCCATAGAGCATTTGGCTTAGTTTGCCAAACTGAGGCGTGCCGCGGTGACTGAGCATATCGATAACCAGCCGGTATTGGTCGAGGTTGGCGACCAACAGTTGTCCAAGCTGGTCACTTTTGCCCAGTGTACGCTGGATTTCCTGCTTGAGGCTTTTCAGCTCGCGCTGGGTGGCGTGGGTATCAAAGGGCAGGGTGAGATTGTCGTAAAAGGCTTTATCGACAGCGGGTAAGGCTTTGGCGCCACTGTCGAAGAAACGCTGTTCCAGTTCGCGGGGCCACTTGATGGCATCAAGGATTTTAATCGGTGCCTGCAGGCTTATCAGGCGATCGGAAAAGTGTCGCAGGTGCGCACAATACTGGGCTTTTGCGTCGGTCATTGGCTCTGACTCTGGGGAGTGTTCTTCGGATAATGATAGCGCCATTAGCAGGTTGGAACCACCTAAGCAACTGAATTGGCGCGATGAAAACAAATCGGCCAGGGAATGCAACCCTGGCCGTTGGGCTTAGAGGAAATCATCCTCATCGACACCCAGTGCTTTTCGAAGCTCAGCGCGTTCGAGATAGTCATCCAATCGCCGCTTCACCTCGCGCCTGTGTTTGAGTGCACTGGCGGCCTGGGCGTTCTTGGGCGAGGTTAACTCCTCAATTTCGCTGTCTTGGGGCAGGACTTCAACGATACGAGCCATAACGAATTCCTCCTTAATTGCCTTACCGTCTTTCTAACCAGTTTGCGCCTTGCAGAAAAGCAAAAAAAATTTGTTGTCTGGTCAAAAAAATCTCGCTTGTACGCTCGTGTCAATCCATGGACTGAGCCAGATAGCGGCCTGTAGCAAGGGCTTATTTAATCCTTACTAATAAAGTCGGATATTTCGCCTTGCGCAATGCGTTATTTGAACCAGACTCAAATGAGCGGAAAAAGGCATTTTCTGGGATGACCGTTACTGTAAAAGGATGAACACTTTGGCAACCCCTGCTCCCATCTTTCAAATTCTCGGCTTCAAAGCGCCAGGGTTCGTCTGGGGAGTGCTGTTTGTGTCCATGGTGTTTTCTTTTACTGGCTGGTTTCTATTTGATCAATATATTCAAGGGCGTGGAGTTGAGCGCTTCGACGATGCGGCCAAGGATATGCGCGAGACCATAGCTGCGCGGATGCTGGTGTATGAGCAGGTACTGCGCAGTGGCGTGGGCCTTTTTAAGGCGTCTGAGTCTGTCACCCGTGAGGAGTGGCGCCGCTTTGCCGATAACGTGAAGTTGCAACAGTATTACCCTGGTATTCAGGGCTTGGGCTTTTCAAAGGTTGTACCCGCAAGCAAGCTTACTGAGTTTGAGCAGTCTGTCAGAGATCAGGGGTTTCCAAATTTTAAAGTCACCCCTGTTGGGACGCGTGATTATTACCATGCGATTGTTTTTCTTGAGCCTTTTGATTGGCGCAATCAACGCGCTTTTGGTTATGACATGTATACCGAGCCCAGGCGGCGTAAAGCGATGGACTGGGCAATCACCACCGGCAATGCCGCCATTTCGGCAAAAATCACCCTGGTGCAGGAAACGCACGAGGATATACAGGCTGGTTTTTTGATGTATCTGCCGCTGTATAAGGGCGCAGCCCGGGAGCCGGTCTCTGTTGAAGGTCTGGTGTATGCGGCGTTTAGGATGGAGGATTTGATGCGCGGCATTATTGGCACCAAATTTCCGAAGCTCATCCTCGAAGTGTATGACGGCGGCAAGATAAGTGTCGATGCGCTGATGTTCCGCTCTAGTACCGAAGGCGGTTGGCGCTATCAATCCCAGCAAGTGCTGGAACTCGGTGGTCACAGCTGGCTGCTTAACATGGGCAGCATCGATGAATTTATTACCGATACCGAGAAGCTCCAAAGCCGACTGATGCTGTTTATGGCGGTGGTTTTTGAGCTGCTGACTTTTTACTTTTTACTCAGCATTGCCCGCACCCGCCAAAAAGAAGTGTTGCTTGCCGATGAAGTGGTCGCCAATGAGCGTAGGTTCAGGCTGGTGGTGGAGGCCTCGCCCAGTGCGCTTATCATCGCTGACAGCAAGGGCATAATCACGCTGGTAAACATTCACACCGAGCAGCTGTTTGGCTACAGCCGGGACGAATTGCTGGGTCAGAGCGTGAACATGCTGCTACCTGCAGCGTCAAGGTCGGCTCACCATTCGCATATGGCCTCTTATCTGGCCAATCCCATCGCGAAAAAAATGTCCGTCCGGGATGAGCTTTACGGCCGTACCAAGCAGGGTCGGCTGGTACCCATAGAGGTTGGCTTAACCCCAATTCATTTTTCCACCGGCATCTCGGTACTCGCGACCATCAACGATATTTCGGTTCGCCGTAACATTGAGGCCCAGCGTCTGGCCCATACCCGAGAGCTTGAGCGGATTAACAAAGAGCTCGACAACTTTACTCATATCGCGTCCCACGACCTTAAGTCCCCCCTGCGTGGCATAGATCAGCTGAGCATGTGGCTCGAAGAAGATCTGGCCGGCAAGCTTGATGAAACCTCGGCGCGGCACCTTGCGCTTATCCGCAGTCGTATCGCGCGAATGACGCAACTGCTCGATGGACTCTTGTTTTACTCGCGCATTGGCCGGATTGAAGATGCGCTCAAACCCATAGAGCTGTGTGAACTGGTGCGGGACACCTTTGCACTGGTGGCGCCGCCATCGGGATTTGAACTTAAGTTGGACGCCGCGCCGCTACCGTTAATCACCGCAAGAGAGCCGCTCGAACTGGTGCTGCGAAACCTCTTCTCCAACGCCATAAAGCACCACGACCGCGGCGCCGGCGAGATATCTGTGAGCTGGAATGTCATTGATGGCATGGTGGAAATTTGTGTCGCCGATGATGGGCCGGGTATTCCAAAGGAGTATCAGGAAAAGGTGTTCAATATCTTCCAGACCCTCAAAACCCGGGATGAGGTCGAAGGGTGCGGTTTGGGGCTGTCACTGGTTAAAAAAACCGTTGAAAGATACGGTGGCAAAGTGTGGCTGGTATCTGAAGGCCGAGGCTGTCAGTTTTGGTTTTCCTGGCCTGAACATATGGAAGCAAGCAAATGAATGAAGAAAGTTACCCTGAAGTCGTGCTGTTTCTGATTGACGACGACGAGGTGGATTACATGGCCGTTAAGCGTGCTATGGCACAGATGCGGCTGATCAATCCATTGATCCGCGCGAGGGACGGCCAGTCGGCACTGGAAATGCTCAAAAGTGGTGAAGTGAAGGGTGCCTTTGTTATCTTGCTGGATTTGAACATGCCACGGATGAACGGGCTTGAGTTTCTGGATGTGCTGCGCTCGGATCCGCAGTTGTCATCGTCGGTGGTGTTTGTGCTGACCACGTCCCGATCTGACGAAGACAAGGTTGCAGCCTATCGTTTTAATGTGGCCGGTTACTTGGTGAAAAATAACATCAGAGAAGAGTTTTCCAACATTATTAATATGTTGGATGGGTACTGGCGCGTAGTGGAACTACCGCAGATTTAAGGAAGGGATATGAACCTTTTGCTGGTGGATGACGATGAAGTCGATCGCGAGATGATCATGCGGGCGCTGTCCCAGTCTGATCGTGAGTTTGTGGTCGCTCAGTCCTGTTACGCCAAAGATGCGATGGAAATGGTCGGCACGCAGCAGTTTGACGGCATTCTGCTCGACTATATGCTGCCGGACGCGAATGGCCTTGAAGTGCTCACCTGGCTGAATGACATCGGCAAGGAAGATTCGGCTGTGGTGATGATCAGCCGCTACGAAGACGAAAAGCTGGCTGAGCGCTGTATTGAGCTGGGCGCGCAGGACTTTCTTCTTAAGGATGAAGTGACACCGGGCCGACTGTGCCGCGCTATCATCAACGCAAGACAGAGATTCTCGATGGCGCGCGCGCTGCGCCAGAGTCATGAAAAACTCAAAGAGTTGGCAGAGCACGATTCACTTACCCGTCTGGTCAATCGCTACGGCTTTGAATTATGCCTGAACCGGACGTTGAGCCAGACCAAGCGCTGCCATGGCATGCTCAGTGTGATTCTGCTTGATCTTGATGATTTTAAAGGCGTAAATGACACGCTTGGGCATCAGGTCGGCGACATACTGCTGGTGGAAGTTGCAAGCCGTTTATCGTCGGCGCTTAGGGAAACCGATTTGATTGCCCGTATCGGCGGCGATGAATTTGTCGCACTTATCTGCGACCCTGACCCGGCCTACCTGCCATTTAACCTTGCCAAACGGCTGCTGAAAACCTTTGAAGCCCCGTTCAATCTGGGGGAATCCTCGGTCATGATTGGGGCGAGCCTCGGCATCGCCCTTTACGGTGAGTGCGCCGATACCGCCGATGAGCTGCTGAAGTGCGCCGATATTGCCATGTACCGGGCTAAAAACGAGGGCCGAAACCAGATCCAGTGTTACTCAGAGGAGCTTGAGCATCAGGTTCGGTATCGCACCCGCATCGAGCAGGGCCTCAGAGGCGCTATTGCCCGTAATGAGCTCAAACTCTTTTACCAGGGGAAATTCGAAGCCTCATCCGGCCGTTTGGTAGGAATGGAGGCGCTGCTGCGCTGGCAGCACCCTGAAGATGGCCTGCTGGCGCCGGACCGGTTTATGGCGATTGCTGAAGAGACTGGTCTGATGGAGCCCATAGGTGAGTGGGTGCTTGAAACCGCCTGTCATCAGGCGCGGGAGTGGCTGGATATGGTTGGCTATCGCATTCCCCATTTGTCGGTGGCCGTAAACTTTTCGGCATCGCAAATTGCCGCTGACAAGTTGCCCAAGGTGATACGGGATGCGCTGACCCGCTCAGGCCTTGCGCCGGAAAATCTGGAATTGGAAATCACCGAAAATGCGCTGATAAAGCGGCCCGAGCAAATTGCCGCAGCGCTTAAAGTGGTACGCGCCATGGGCGTGACGCTGGCGCTCGATGACTTTGGTACCGGCTATTCATCGCTGGATCATCTGATGCATTTTCCTATTCAGGTCATCAAGATAGACAAGAGCTTGGTGGCCACGGTACCTGAGGATGAAAAGGGCTGCCGCCTGCTGACAGCGCTTTTGAATTTCAGTCAGGGCTTTGGCATGGTGTCGGTGGCCGAAGGCATAGAAACCGAGGCGCAGGCAGCGTTTTGCGCCGAACATGGCTGCGACTTGCTGCAGGGCTATCTGCTTGGGCGCCCGGTAGATGCGGCGACCTTTGAGAAAGATGTACTACTGCCTGCCCTTGGTAAATATCTGGATGGCTGACTTGCCAGGCTGCGGATAATCCTCCAGAATTTTTTCATCTTCGATTATCGGCGGTTAATCCGCCCCGGTTTGCTGTCATGAAAATTGGCGTACTGTCCCAATTCCCCGAGCTTTATTCTACCCGCCGTCTTGTTGAAGCCTGTGAGTCCCGCGGCCATGAAGCGCTGGTGATTAACCCCATCAACTGCTACATGAACATCAACTCGGTGAAACCCAGCATTCATTTGGCCGGCGCTGAAGTGCCGCAGCTGGACGCGGTGATCCCACGCATTCATACCAGTGTGACCTTTTACGGCTGTGCCGTGGTACGCCAGTTTGAAATGCTGGGGGTATTTGCCGCCAATGATTCGATCTCCATTGCCCGCTCCCGCGATAAATTGCGGGCACTGCAATTGCTGTCGCGCAAAGGCATAGGTATGCCCATTACGGGGTTTGCCAACAAACCCCATGATATTCCTGATTTAATTAACATGGTCGGCGGCCCGCCGCTGGTGATTAAGCTGCTCGAAGGCACCCAGGGGATTGGCGTGGTGCTGGCCGAAACCCGTAAGGCGGCGGAGAGTGTGATTGAGGCGTTTCTGGGGCTTAAGGCCAACATCATGGTGCAGGAATTTATCAAAGAGGCCAACGGCAGTGACATTCGCTGTTTTGTGGTCGGTGATAAAGTGGTGGCGGCGATGAAGCGTCAGGGCCCTGACGGCGATTTTCGCTCTAATCTGCATCTTGGCGGCCATGGCGAGAAGGTACGGATCACCCCGCAGGAGCGTAAAACTGCAGTGGCTGCAGTGAAGGCGATGGGGCTCAGTGTCGCAGGGGTTGATATTCTGCGCTCAAACCGCGGCCCGCTGGTGCTTGAAGTGAATTCCGCCCCCGGCATTGAAGGCATAGAGCAGGCGACCGGTATTCAGGTAGCCGAACCCATAGTCGAGTACATAGAAAAAATGGTGGCGGCCCGTAAGGCCAACCACCAAGTGATTGCGTAATCTGCCGTTATTCTTGTTATTGTGCCCGGCCTGGCAAAGGTGTGGCTCGAAACGCGGCTGCGTTTACTGAGCTTTTCATAGGCTATCGCCGCACTTCATACATTGCTGAGCGGCTTTCGCCAAAGCGGGCCCTGTGCCAAAGCGCATCAGGTTGCCAAGCGCATCCTGTGCCAAAGCCAGTCAGCCCAGTGAAAAACCGTTAGATTGCAAAACCATAACTCCAGCGCAGCACCAGTTTGGTGTCGTCCATCTCAAGGTTGGTGTCGGAAAGCATAAAGCTGACATCGCCAAGGCTGGTGGTTTTGGTGAGTGTTGCCGAGTAATCGCTGTAGCTTGATTCGCCATACCAGCTGCTGACCATATCACCGCTGCTGTAGCCGTAATGCAGTCCAAAGGTCAAAGAATCTGTTACGGGGATGCTGACATCGGCGTACAGATAATCCATGTCTGAATCAGACAGGCTGTCATCCGCGATGTCATCGCCGCCATGCAGCACATAGGCGTAACCTAAGGTCAGCCACTGCCAGCTTAATGAGCCATAAAGCTCGCCAAAGTCCACGTCGCTGTCTGCATCAGGGTAACCGTAGTAGATGTAGCCCAGATCAAGGCTAATGTCCTCAGTCAGCTCGGCGCTGTAGCCGCCGTAGAGGTCAAGCTCAAAGCTGATGTCGTCACCAAAGTCGACATTGCTGCTCCACAATCCGGCATAAAAGCCGCTGTCGTGGCTGTAATCTATTCCGCCATCGACGGCGGTCGCATTCTGGGTTTGGCTTATACCGCGCCACAGGTAATTGGAGCTCAGGCCAATATTGCCATCGAGCGCAGCAAAGGCCTGTGGGCTGAGCAGCAGGGCGGTTATCAGCAAGCAGACTGGCGTTTTCATCATATTTCCCCTTATTGTCGCGATGTTTACTGTTCTTGTTTGGTCGGGGATGCTTTAGCGAGAGTTATGCCAATATTTAACTTATTGAATTATATCGATTTGATATTTATTGGTGCAGAGAGGAACCCAGGTTTGCCCAAGCGCTGCGCACAATTTGCACAAGCTTGGTGCGCAGGCAATAAAAAAGCCTCCACAGGGAGGCTTTAACGGCGACGCGAACTTACCGCTTAGTTTACGCTGTCACGCAGGGCCTTACCGGCCTTGAATTTTGGAATGGTCGCGGCTGGGATTTTGATTTCCTTGCCGGTTTGTGGGTTGCGACCAGTGCGCTCGGCGCGGGTGCTGGTTTCAAAAGAGCCAAAACCTACGATGGAGATTTTGTCACCGTCTTTCATGGCACCGGCAACGGCTTCTTCGAAGGATTTCAGAGCACGGCCAGCCTCGGCTTTGGTCAGGTCGGCGCTCTCGGCAATCTTGGCGATAAGTTCAGTTCTGTTCATAGCTAAATACTCGTCTTTCCGTGATTATTGTTATAAAACTCGCCTAACATGCCACAGCCCCAAACGTTTTGGAAGCGGTTTTCCTGCGCAAATACCGCTTGGGATCAATTTTCTGTGGCTTATTGGTTTTCTTAGTTTTCGTCGAGCAGCTGATACAGAATCCGCTTCACCATTTGCGGCTCAAATGGCTTGTCACACAGGGCGTTAACCCCGGCCTGGCTCACGTTTGCCAGATGGGCATCGTTGGCTTCAGACGACACCATCAAAATAGGAATGTGTGACTGCTGGCTTTCGCCGCGGATAAATTGGGTCAGCGCCAGCCCATCGACGCTGGGCATGTTGTAGTCGGTGACCACCAAATCGAACATTTGTCCGCTCATCAGTGCGATGGCCTCGCTGCCGTCGCAGGCTTCGGTCAGTTGCCGAATGCCAAGCTGAGTCAGGGTGCGGCGGATGATGCCCCGCGCCATGCGGCTGTCGTCTACCACCAATACGCGTAAGTCCTGCACATCAAAGTGCGCCAAATCCAGCTCATCGTGTGACAGCAGGTCGATAGTGGCGTTAAGCGCCTTACCCAAATGCTCCTTGCTGAAGGGCTTTGGCAATATCGCCACCACCCCTGACTGGCGGTAAATCTCCAACTGCTCACGGCGACACTCGCTGGAGACCAGCATAAACTGCACGTCTTCGCAGCCGCGCTGGTTTCGGATAAAACTGAGTAAATTCAGTGCGTCGCCATCGCTAAAGTGCATGGCTGACGCCACCAGATCGGGTTTATGGCGCTGCAGGATAAGCTCGGCGTTGGCGATTGAGGAAGCGGTTTCGATGTTCTCTATGCCTTCGGCCCTGAGGCGCGCCATGATGATTTTGCGCTGGGTGTCGGAGGGTTCAACCAGCAGAATCGATAATTCCTGGGGGGACAGATGATGCATTGCGCCTCTGAAATTTAAGTAAATTTATAATTATTAAAACTAGGCTTTAGCTTGCTCAAGATAGTTGCGGGTAGAGCGGTGAAACGCCACCCACCACTGAAACCCAAGCAGCAGCGCTGCGCAAAGGGCCACCACAGGTATAGGTAACTCGGTCTTGCCGATAAACAGCCTGGCATCCTCGGGGCTGATTCGGGTGGCAAGAATGGCGGTTACCCCCAGTGCGGCAAAGCCCAGGGTTTGCACCGCAATGTAAATTCTAAGGGCCCATAAGGCCCAAAAGCTTCGCAGCAAAATCCCGATAAGCACAGGGATAACGCCAAGGGTGAACATGTCCGGCGCGCCGGTGACAATCAGCCGGCCAATGGCAAGCGCAGTCAGCAGCACATACAGAACAAGCAGTAATAACAAAGGCATTGGCGGCAGTTTCATGGTGTTCCCCGGCAAATAAGTCGGCCAAGTTTAGAAAAAGCCGATGAGACAGTCCAGTTCGGTGTAAAATGGCGGCCAATTGCGGAGGAAAGTACATGACTGAACAAGAATTTTGGGCATTGGTGAGCCGTAACAGCCCGGACGAAACCCAGGAGAACCTGGCTGAACGATTAAAGGCCAGCCTGACCCCGATGGACAATGAGGCGCTCAAGGCGTTTGACAAGTTTTTTGGTCAGCAAATGCGTAAAGCCTACACCTGGCAACTGTGGGGCGCGGCGTATGTCATCACCGGATGCGACACAGATTACGGTTTTGCCGAATTCCGCAGCTTTGTGATCTCCCTCGGTCAGGAATGGTTCGAGCGGGTGATAGCCAATCCCGATGAACTGGCTAAATTGCCGGGTTGGCCGACAGTGGATGGCTATGCCTATCCATTTGTTGAAGATTTGGATCTGATTGCCGGGCAGCTTTATGAAGACAGAACCGGCGAAGAACTGCCGTTCGTGCCTTCCGGCAGTGTGAATCCGGCCGGAAAAAAATTCAGCTCACGGCCAAAAGATCTTAAAGCCGCCTATCCTGAACTGGCGCGGCTGTTTCCTTTTTAAGCTGCTGCGGCCGCGGTTACAGGCTTTGGCGGCAGCTATTCAGCGGCTGCCTGATACAAATTGATACCGGAACCAATTGCTGGGAGAATGTCTAATCATTCGAATAAACATAAACTTATTGATAGTTTACGGATGGATTCAAGCAGTTCATATTAAGTATTGGTTCAGCTTTGATTAGCTAAATTGAATACGAGTGAAATTGACACAGGCCCAAGGAGGCGCAGTATGAAATATTCGATGATTCTGGTTGCCGGTCTGTTTGTTGCCGGCTCCACCATGGCCGCAGACGATGCCAGCACTAATCCGGTGACCGAGGACGGTTCGGTTAAAATTACCTGGCAGGAGCCGAAAAAGTTTCGCGATGTAAAATCATCCGGTGAAGTGCAGTCGCGCTACGAAAACCGCATGTTTGAAACCCTCACCAAAGAACTGAATAAGCAGGCGTCCAAGTCGCTCAAAGCCAATCAGAAGCTTGAGCTGGTGGTGACCGACGTGGATTTGGCCGGTGATGTGCGCCCGACCTTTGGTGCTACCGCTAACGATCTGCGGATCGTGAAAGAGATCTATCCGCCACGTATGACCTTCAGTTATCAGGTTTTGGACGGCGATCAAGTGGTTATCGCTGGCGATGAGAAGCTAAGTAATCTTAACTTTATGAATGACATTCGTCCGGTAAACGATAAACCCTTTATGCACGAGTCGCGCCTGTTGACCCAGTGGTTCGATAAGCAGGTTGCGCCCAAGCTCTGACATCAGGTGTTCACTCCCTGACAGAGAGGCTGACAGAGTGGCTGGCAGAGTGACTGGCACGCTGCTTCGCTGAAAGCAAGACCAGTGTCATTGGTCGCCAACAAAAAGGTTAAGCCTGTCGCAGCAGCGGCCGGTATTCCAGCAGGCAAAGCCGACTCTCCGTAAGCTTTGCCTGTTTTTTTTGCCCGCAAGGCAGCGCCTCAGCGCCACGCACCTTACCCGCCGTCAAATTGAATATTGGTTGGTACCGAGCCTCAATATTCTTTTTTCAACTGTTTAGCCGGTTCCACCTAAAGAACCTGGGCTGCCATCATCTCGAATCAGGTGCGAAACTCAGGTGCGAAACTCACATGCGAAGAGTCAGGTGCGAAGAGTCAGGTGCGAAGAGTCGGCCGCCGTATGGCACGGCTGAAAAAGTTAGCCTGGCTGGGGCAAAAAACGCGCTTATTTGCTCTGGGTTTTTAGCGCGTGCAGGGTTTGCAAAAGCACGCCGAGTTTACGCACCACAAGCTCAAGCGCCGCCGGGGTAACAGTGGCTTGCTTCAGGGCGGCAAATTCTTCACCCAATTCCTGCACGTACGGGCCAAAGCGATTGCTGCGGGTGGTAAAACCTTCATCGGCGGTAAAGATGTAGCTGAACTTGCCAAGCCCTGCCTTGTGGAGTTCATCCAGACGGGCATCGGCATCAATGGCTTGCCGGTAAGCCAGTTGCAGATTTTCTGCAAGTTGCTCAAGAACCTTGGAATATGGCATAACAGCCTCCTGTGAATTTTTCGGGATTATATGAGGCAAGGAAGATGGCAACAAGTTTAACTTCCGGCGGCGTTTGGCTGGCCGGGCTGGTTTTGTGGGGGCTGTCAGGCATTGCCGGCGCTACTGAAAACGATCGCCCGCCTTTTTATCAGTTTGAACATGGTGGCAAAAAAGTGTCGCTGCTTGGCTCCATCCATCTGGGAAAAGCGGATTTTTACCCCCTGCCGGCGGTGATTGAAACTGCCTTTGCCTCATCCGCGGCCCTGGTGGTGGAGGCGGATATCGGCGCCTCGCCCGCCGAGGCACAAAAGTTACTGACCCAATACGCCGTCAAGCCATCCAAACCCGATGCGAAAACAGCGGCTTTGCTCGGTGGTTATTGCAGCGCCCAGCAGCAGGTTTGCAGCGCCATTGCCGCCTATTCGCCCTGGCTGCAGGCATCGCAAATCACCGTGATGCGCTTTACCGCATTGGGCTACAGCGCCGAGCTTGGTGTGGATATGCAGCTGCTTGAGCGCGCCCGAGGCAATAAAACCATCGTTGAGCTTGAGGGCATGGAGTTTCAGTTTGCGCTGATGTCGTCACTTGACGATACCCACCAATGGGCCATGGTGCGCGAGGCCATTGACGCATCGGATGCGGACATTACCGAGCTTGTTACCCATTGGCGCAGCGGCAATGTGGCTGAGCTTGACCGTATGGTGCGCGAGTCGATGGCTGAAGAAGGGGATAACACACTGCTTAATGTGATGATGCGCGATCGCAACAAGCGCATGGCCGATACCCTGTTAAACCTGCTCGCCCAAAAGGACGCGCCATCAGAGCTGATGGTGGTGGTCGGCGCCGGCCATCTGGTGGGTGAAGAGAGCCTGGTATCGTACCTGAGTGAGCGGGGGATAAAGGTCACAAGTCCGCTCGGTCACTGCGCCGACGCGGTGTGCAGGTAAATACTGCCACTGCGGCGTCAGTCACATTCCGAAACGTTATGCGGTTAAATCAGGGTGGCAGGCTGGGGATTGGCTATACTTGGGGAAGGCAACGGAGGGCTCATGGCGCTGAATTCCCCACAATTGATCTATCCCGGATTTGAAAAAATCCCCCGCTACTTTGACAACGAGCAGAAATCCATGGTCGCCCGTGTCGATCCGGGCGAATTTTACCTCACCTGTCAGGACGAATACGTCTACACCCGCCTCGGCTCCTGCGTAGCAGCCTGTATCTGGGATCCTTTGATGGGCATAGGCGGGCTGAACCATTTTTTGCTGCCCGAAAAAACCCTTCATGAAGACTGGCATCAACTCACCAGTTATTCGTGCCGCTATGGCAACTGGGCAATGGAACAGTTGATTAACGGCATTTTGTCTGTCGGTGGGCTGAAAAGCCGCCTGCAGGCAAAAATATTTGGTGGTGCCAGTCTTGGGCGCACATCTGTGCTGAATGTCGGCCAATCCAATATCGATTTTGTCCGCGAATATCTGCGAATTGAGGGGATCCCGATTGTATCGGAGGATTTGGGCGGGCCCTGGCCGCGCAAGGTGATGTTTCATCCCCAGAGCGGCCGGGTAAAGCTTAAACGGCTCGAGATGACCGGCCTTGCCCAAATCGAGCAGGAAGAATCTGCTTATCTTAAAGATGTTACCCGCAGCGCCGACAAGGGCGATGCAGGCTCAGTGGAGCTGTTCGATTAGTCTTTGCGCCTGGCAATAAAGTGCACGTAACGGCCAAGGCGCAAAAAGGCATCCTCGCGGGAGTATTTCAGCTCCATCTCTATCAGGCCTTCGTCGCTGTATTCGGTCGACAGGCTGCCTTTTTTCAGATAATCGTGGATAACCCGAACGCCCGAGCGGCACAAAATGTCCATCTGCCAGCCATCGCACCAGGCTTCAACCTCGGGGACTGTCAGCGGGAAATTGGGGCTCAGTTTCACCCGCTTGGCCTTGAAGCCTGAATTAACGTACCCAAAATTGCCCGCCACCAAAGAGTGGAAACACATGGCATCCTGGTTGTAAAACATCAGCGAAAACAAGCCGTCACGTTTGAGGAGCTTAAGCAGACCTGTCATGGTGCCATGGGCGTCGGCAAGCCACTCCACCACCGCATGACACAGAATCAGGTCAAATTCCCCCAGGTCGTCGCGCGACAAATCCTGAATGGCGCTGTGCACGCACTGGATATCGAGCTTCATTGGATTGGCATCAATCTGGCGCTGCGCCTCAGCGAGCATTTCAGCCGACAGATCGCACAGCACCACGCTGTGACCGAGGGCGGCGAGTTTCTGGCTGAAAAAGCCAAAGCCGCCGCCGGCATCCAGCACCCTTAAGCTGCGGCCATCGGTGGGCAACACTTCCTGCAAATCCCGCCACAGCACGGCGGCGCGAATATCGCCCTTGAGGGTGCCGTAAATGTTTTTGGCAAATTTGCCGGCGAGTTTATCGAAGTTTTTGTCCTGCATCTGACTGGCTCCGGGAACAACGTGACTTTGCGGCTGTGGGGCCGCCCTAGTGTGCATCAAGCAACAAAAAAGTGCGCTAGTGTGGCATAGCCGCCCCATTTTGGCACCTGTTAACCAAGGCTTGTTACTTAAAGCAGGTTGAGCCGTCCATGCCATATATTTGCGCCATACAGACTCATGCGCCTGCTGGCGGCATCAGGCCAACAGCTGTTCGCTGAAGCTCGCGGCGCGAGGCGTTTAAAGGATAGTGGCGGCTAACCGGCGCGTCGCCAAGGCTACACATTGGCTTGAATGAGAGTATAATTCCCGCTCTTTTTTATTGGGGGAAGCTGTCCATGGGCCATCAAGTGGCACTGAATGCGATGCCATCGTTGTTTTCGCTGTATCGCAAGATTTTTTTCGCACGCAAGCCCGGCTGGGATCAAAAGCCGCTGCCCGAAATCCGTGTCAGCGTGCCCAAGGTCAGCCTTGATGCTGCGACCGTGCCGCCCTATGCCAAGGTGTGTGGCTTTGAGTATGACGGCCGCACCCTGCCGCCAACCTTCCTCTATACCCTGGCGTTTCGCCTGCATGCGGTGATTTTTACCCACGAGGCGATTACCTTTCCGCTTCTCGGGATGATCCACCTTAAAAACCGCATTACCCAGTATCGCCCCGTGACAGTGGATGAAGTGCTGCGGCTTGAGTGTGCGCTCACCGGCAGTGACGAAACCGATGCCGGACTTGAGTTCGACTTGGTGTCCAAGGTGTGGGCTGGCGATGAGCTGGTGTGGGAAGCGCACTCGATTTACCTGTATCGCATCGAAACCGCCGGTCGCCGCGCCCGTCCGCCCAAGGGCAGTGATATGGTGTGGGAAAACCCCAAAAGCTGGACACTGGATGACAAGCTTGGCTGGCGTTATGCCCGCGCTTCGGGTGATTACAACCTTATCCACCTGCATCCGAGCCTGTCGAAGCGTTTCGGTTTTGACCGGGTGCTGGCGCACGGTATGTGGTCCAAAGCCCGCTGCGTGGCCGAGTTGATGGACAAAATTGGTAGCCGCCACTGTACGCTGGATGTTGCCTTCAAGCTGCCGCTGTTTATGCCATCTGAAGTGAGTTTTGCCGCCGAGCCGCAGCCAGAAGGGCTGAGGTTTGAGCTTCGCGATCAGAAAGGTCGCCGCCCACATTTAAGCGGTGAAGTGATTTTTCACGACTGATCCCGCCAAGTGACCGAGCGTCATCCATCAGCAAAAGGCCGCAATAGCGGCCTTTTTTCATTTAGTTACAATTGCTTATGGAGCGCCGTGGCTTATGGAACACTGTGGCCGGTGGAAGCCTGCCAGATACTGAACCATTGCTGGCGATCCAGAGTCAGTTTAAGCGATGCCACCGCCGAGGATATGCGCGCAGGATTACCGCTGCCGATGATGGGGTGCGGCCTGCTTGGGTGCATGCGAACCCAGGCGTACACCACCTGACTGATGTCATCGGCGCCGATTTGCTCACGAATGGTTTCAAGTACGGCTCTGAGCCGAATGGCACGTTCATCTTCCGCAGTAAGCAGGGCGCCGCCGCCAAGGCAGGACCAGGCCATGGGGCGGATATTGCGCTGCTGACATAAATCCAGCGTGCCATCGTGCAGGGGCGCCATGGCCACAGGTGATAGTTCTATCTGGTTGGTTTGCAGCGGAAAATCAAGCCGCGATTGCAGCAGTTCAAACTGGCTGTTGCTGAAATTCGAGACCCCGAAGTGGCGCACCTTGCCGGCGGCTTTGAGGGCGGTGAAGGCACTGGCTATGTCGTCTGCATTCATCAGCGGATCGGGCCTGTGAATAAGCAGCAGGTCGAGATAGTCGGTGGCAAGGTTTGTCAGCGACTGCTCAGCGCTCTGGATAATGTGCGAGGCTGAGGTGTCGTAATGGTTCACATAGCGGCGCGCATCGCCCGCAAGGGCCGGTTTGATGCCGCATTTGCTTACCAGCTGCATCTGGCTTCTCAGTGATGGCACCTGCGACAGCACTTCGCCAAAAAGCCGCTCGCACTCATAGCGGCCATAAATATCGGCGTGATCCATGGTGCTGACGCCCAGGGATAGATAGTGCTCCACTAACTCGCGGCGCTGGGAAAGGCTTAACTGCCATTGGGTCAGACGCCAGAAACCGGCGACAAATTCCGACATCGAAAAAGAAGCTGACATGCTCGTCCTCAAAAAACTGCGCTCAAATTGATTTGGATTCAGGAAAGATGGATTAGCCATCTGCGGCGCTGACAAGCCCGGGCGATTTGGCTTAGGCTTTGGGGTAACTCAGGCCTCCTGAGGTCTTATAACAAGAAACACAAGCATACTCTACAGCGAGATCCCTTCTATGTTGACAGATATGGACATTTCCCAGCAGGCCAAACTGCGTCCAATTGGTTGGATTGCCGATGATTTTGGCCTTGGTAAACACCTGTGGCGCGAGGCGGGCCACTCGATGGCCAAAATCAGCCTCGAGGCCGCCAAAGCACCGCGGCGCGGCAAGCTGGTGATAGTCACAGCCGTAACGCCCACGCTCTTTGGCGAAGGTAAAACCGTGACCACCATAGGCCTGACCCAGGGCCTGCATTTGCTTGGTCATCGTGCCTGCGCCTGTATACGCCAGCCAAGCCTTGGGCCTGTGTTTGGCGTTAAAGGCGGCGCGGCCGGCGGCGGTTATGCGCAGGTGGTGCCGATGGAAGCCATGAACCTGCACATGACAGGCGACATTCATGCGGTGGCGAGCGCCCATAATCTGGCGGCGGCAGCGATAGATGCGCGGCTTTTTCACGAAACCCGCCTTGGCAAAGCGGCCTTTGAGGCCAAATCCGGGCTTAAGGCGCTTAACATAGACCCTGAGCAAATTCTGTGGCGGCGCTCTGTCGATCATAACGACAGAGCGCTTCGGCAGATCCAGGTCGGGCTTGGCGATAACAATGGCCCAAGCCACGGCAGCGGCTTTGACATTACCGCCGCATCTGAGCTGATGGCGATTCTGGCCCTGTGTGACGATCTTAACGACATGCGTTCGCGCATCGGCCGGGTGATCCTGGCGATGAGCCTCGATGGCAAGGCCATCACCGCCGAGGATTTGGGCGTGGCCGGCGCCATGACAGCCATCCTTCGCGATGCCATTGAGCCGACTCTGATGCAGACCCTGAGCGGCGCACCCTGTCTGGTGCATGCCGGTCCCTTTGCCAACATAGCCCATGGCAATTCGTCCATCATCGCCGATCGCATCGCGCTGGCGCACCATGACTTTGTGGTCACCGAAGGCGGCTTTGGCTCCGACATGGGGTTTGAAAAGTTCTGTAATATCAAGACCCGCGCCTCGGGTATTGCCCCAGCTGCGGCTGTGTTGGTGGTCACCCTGAGGGCGGTTAAAGCCAATGCCACGGCAGGCGATGACAATCTGGCCAAACTCGAGTCCGGCTTTGCCAATCTGCGCTGGCACATGCAAAACGTGCTGGGTTACGGCTTGCCGTTGGTGGTGGCCATTAACCGCTTTCCCGATGATACCGAGGAGGAGCTTGACTGGCTTAAGGTGCGCTGTCTGGCCGAGGGCGCCTTTGGCTGTGAAATCAGCGAAGCCTTTGCCCGGGGCGCTGAGGGCGCAAAAGCGCTGGCCTTGGCGGTGGCGCGCGCCTGCGACACTAACTCTAACGCCAACGCCAACGCCAACACCAACGGCAACGCCAACAGCAAGGCCTCGTTCAAGCCTTTGTACAGCGATGAGATGAGCTTTGGCGCCAAACTCACCACCCTTGCCGAGCGCTACGGCGCCTCGGGGGTAAACTTATCCGGACAGGCACGCAAGGATTTGGCGCTGATAGAATCCCTCGGGCTTGATGGTTTGCCTTTGTGTATCGCCAAAACTCCCATGTCTATCAGTCACGACCCGGCCCTTAAAGGCGCGCCGGGCGGTTTTGAGCTGCCGGTGGTTGGGCTTAGGCTCCATGCCGGCGCTGGCTTTATCACAGTGCTGACAGGTAAGGTGATGACCATGCCGGGGCTTGGGCTTAATCCGGGCTATCTTGGCATCGATATCAATGACAAAGGCGAGATAGTCGGCCTTGGCTAAAGCGATTTGATGCCAAAGTGGCATCAAGCAGACACGAAAAAGGCACCTTGAGGTGCCTTTTTTAGCGGTGTTAAAACGCCAGATTTGACTGGGCTTAGCCGCGGTAGAAATGCACGTCGCGCTGCGGGAAGGGGATGGTAATGCCTTCTTCATCGAAGCGCAGTTTCACCGACTTGGTGATGTCCCAGTACACTTCCCAGTAGTCGTCGGGTCTTACCCAGGGGCGCACGATAAAGTCTACAGACGACTCGCCAAGCAGGTGCAGTTTCACGGTAAAGTCCGGGTCTTTCAGCACCTTGGGGTGAGCTTTAACTATCTCTGTGAGGATGTCTTCGGCCTTGTCGACGTTGTCGCTGTAGCTGATGCCAAAGGTCATATCCACCCGGCGGTGACGCTCGGCGGTGATGTTGTTGATGGTGTCGCCCCAAATCTTGTTGTTGGGGATGATAAGACGCTGGTTATCCAGGGTTTTAATGGTGGTGGACACCAGGCTCATATGGCTGACTCGGCCGGTAACACCGGCGGCGCTGATAAGGTCACCCACATCGTAGGGGCGGTACACCAGGATCATCATGCCGGACGCGAAATTCGACAGCGAGTCCTGCAGCGCAAAACCTATGATAACACCCGCAATACCGAAACCGGCGAGCAGGGGGCCGAGTTCAAATCCAAGCTGCGACAGGGCAATCAGCACCCCGAGGGTGTACACACCTTTGGCAGAGAGCGAAACGAAGAAGTCCTGCAGCAGTTTGCTGAATTTGAGCTTTGAGTTGCTGACGGCGGTTTTTACCAGGCGCTTAACCACCTTGGACACGAGACCGGCAAGGAACAGGATCAAGCAGAAAATAAACAGCTTGAACGCGACCTTGGGGCCGTTTTCCACCGCCTGCGCTTCGGCGGCGCCGAGCCACTGGCGCAGCAAACTGGTGACCACGTCGATATCCAGCACATCCTGGGTGATGTCGCCGGAGACGGTGAACAGGGTCTCTTTAAATGCAGTTGTATCACCGCCGAGCTGGTCGAGCAGGCCAATGGCAGTCGAGAGGCTGGCGCTGTTCTGGTCGAGGCGGCTCTTAAGCTCAGTCACCCGGGCGGTTTGCTCGGCGGTCACGTCTTTGCCGGCATCGCGGCTTTCATCCACCGCCAGTTGCAGTTGGGTCTGGGTGTAATCCACCAGGCTTGCCAAACGATCGGCGCGATCGATAAGCAGGGCTTGCAGCTCGGCGCGGCGGGCGCTCACGTCCACCCCAAGCTTGGCTGACCAATCCAGCAGCAACAGCTCGGTTTTATAGCTCATGTCGCGTTCGCGCTCGCGGCTTGACAGAGCAAGCAGCGTCGGCGCGTCTTTGTCTGTGCCAAGGGCTTTTTGCAAACGTTTGATGTCGCTTGCGAGGTACTGCTGGGTTTTCAGCACGTAGCCAAGCTGATGCTCAATCAGGGTCAGCAGGTAAGCTTTGTCGGCGTCCGGTTTGTCGAGTTCCGGCGCTATCAGGTTACGCAATTCCTCGGTTTTGTGTCCGAGGCGGTACTCAGTGATGGTGACCATTTCACCTTTGGCCTGCTCAAGCAGCTCCAGATCCTGGACAACGCTTTGCTCAAGTTGGGTTACTTTGGCGCGAAATTCGTCGCTGACCGCGAAGGTGGCGCTGCTGGTCAACAAGCCTATGCCAAGCAGCAAAGTGGCGAGTAATCGATGCATCTTCAACATCCTGTAGTGAAAAGATGCTGGCATCATATAGGTTTTGGCTACCGGGATACAATTGCAGCAGCGCCAAGTGTGATCCCATCAACGCCGGATTCTGTTAAAATCCCGCCGCCCACTTAGCCGACGAATCGCCGAGAAAAGATTATGCTTTGCAGCCACTGCCATACCCCCATCAAGATCACCGCCATCAAGGCGCAGCGTGGCAAAGGGCTGGACGCGCAAATTCAATGCCCCCATTGCGATGCCTGGCTTGGTCGCAGCAAGGTTATGACGCGGCTTAAGTTATTGGGGTTTTATCTGGGAGCGGCAGCGCTGTTTCTGGCCTGGTGGCATGCACCTGTGCGCGGTTTGGCGCTGCTGGGAGCAGGTCTGTGCTTTGCGCTGCTGATCCTGTCGAACCTGATGGACCAGCTCAAGGTGATTGAAGCCCCTGAGCCAGTCGACACCAGCGCTGAGCGGCAGAAATACCGCTGAAGCGAGCTTTCTGCTTTCGTTAAGCAGATAAGCGGTAAGCAGATAAGCGGTAAGCGATTAGAGTACGGTTTCCTGCGCGGCCAGTGAGGCTTCAACCCACCAGATCCCGCCGAGAATGGCGCCAATCACCACGATGGCGACGAGGATCATGCCGAAATTTTCTTTGAAAAACTGGCTCATATACTTGGGCTCCTGAGTCTGGTCTGCGGATTTGCCGCTGATACTACAGGCATAGTAATGCTGCCGGCTTAATGCAAGATTAACCCCTTATGCGCGGACGCTTTGCCAGCGCCCGTATCTGCGCCTGTGTTAGTGCCTGTGCTGGTGTCGGCCCCAGTGAAATTGGCTCCCCGGCGGCCCGATGGCAACACAATCTGTAACTATTGGGCGTCCCAGTAGGTTGCAAGCCACGGCGCCTGTGCCGTAAACTTGAGCCGCTTCAAACTTTGACGCTGAATTCTGACTAGTCGCTGGCCTGTGCCGGACCGATTCTGCTACTTGATAGGGATACGCTTTGCTGTTTCGTGCGCGCAAAATGCATCGACATCTCGCTGTATGGCTGATTGCCGTACTGGCGTTTTTGTCTTTTGCCGCATCGGCCCACAGCGTCACCCACCTCGATGACGGTGCCAACAGTCACTGTACTCTGTGTATTCATAAGCATCAGCTCAATAAATTACTGCCCGGCACTGCAGCGCCGCTGCTGCCTTCGTTGCTGGTGCATGAAGCCCCTGATGTCAGCCTGCCGCAATGGCGTTCCGCCGAGCGGCCAACCGCGCGTTCACGCGGCCCTCCTGTTTCTCCAGTACTGCACTAATAATCTGATTTTTTGACTATTTTTCCCGATGGCGGATTGCTTTCGGGTGCTTGCTGTATTTTTGGAGAAATTATGAACGCTTTTCGTCTGTCTGTACTGGCCTCTTCCCTGATCTCTGCCGCCGCCATGGCCCAGACGCCAACCCTGACCAATCCTGCCATCAGCGCCGTGCTCGATGGTTTTTACCAGAATGGCGACCGGGTGCTCGGTGGCCGCGAAGAAGGTTTTGGTCTGGGTGAGAGTGAGCTTGCCATCAGCGCCAATATCGACGACATGTTTTACGGCAAGGTCACCACAGTGATTGAAGTGCACGACGGTGACACCGAGCTGGAACTCGAAGAAGCCTTTATTCAGACCCTGGCCCTGCCAGCCGGTTTTTCGGTGCGCGCCGGCCGATTCCTGTCGGACATCGGTTACCTCAATAACCAGCACCTGCACACCGATGCCTTTGCCGATCGCCCAGCGGCTTACCGCGCCTTCCTCGGCGGTCACTACTTTGATGACGGCGTGCGCTTAAGCTGGGTTGCCCCGACCGATCTGTACTGGACCTTCGGCGTAGAAGCGCTCAAGGGCGAAAAACTGCGCGCCGCCGATGAGCATGGCGAGCGTGAGTTTGATACCGTTGGCGTGTACAACGCCTTTACCAAAATCGGCGGTGATATAGGTGACAACAGCTCATGGCAGCTGGGCCTGGCGCTGATGGATAACCGTAATGGCCGCCTGACGCCTTACGAAGAAGGTGAAGAAGGCCACGACCACGGCGATGATGCTCACGGCCACAGCCACAGCGCGGCGTACACAGGTGAAAAAACCTATGTGGCCGATGTGGTGTACAAGTGGGCGCCGGATGGTAACTACAAGTATCAGCACCTGACCCTGAGCGGTGAGTTTTTCCGCGTCGAAGACTTCAAGGCGGCCATGCTGCATGAAGAAGATCACGGTGAAGAAGAGCACGATCATGAGCACGACACCGCCAAAGATCATCATCAGGGCTGGTATGTCAGCGGTGTTTATCAGTTCAACCCCAACTGGTCTGCCGGCCTTCGCTATGGCGAGCTGGAAACCGAAGAGGCCCACGGCGATCATTTCCATGCCCAGGATCTGAAAGAAACCGAACTGAGCCTGAACTATCACCACAGTCACTTCTCGACTGTGCGTTTGCAGTATACCCGTCAACAGGGAACCAACTTTGACGGCCTGAATGATGATAACCTCATTACCTTGCAATATGTCATGACTCTGGGGGCTCACGGTGCGCATCAATTCTAAACTGCTGGCGGTTTCCGCGGCCCTGATGCTCGGTCACAGCGCTCCGGCGCTGGCCGCGGTCAATGTGTTTGCCTGTGAGCCTGAGTATGCGGCGCTCGCCAAGGAGCTGGCGCCTGACGCCAGCATCTATTCGGCCACCACGGCGCTGCAGGACCCGCATCAGGTGCAGGCGCGCCCGAGTCTGATAGCCAAAATGCGTCAGGCGGATCTGGCGCTGTGCGCCGGTGCAGAGCTTGAAGTGGGCTGGCTGCCGATGCTGCAGATGAAGTCGGCCAATGCGGCGGTGCGCGATGGCGCCGACGGCATGTTTTATGCCGCCGAGCATATCGACACCCTGGATAAGCTCGACAAGGTCGACCGCACCATGGGTGATGTACATGCCCAGGGCAATCCGCACCTGCACTTTTCGCCAACCCGGGTGCTTACACTGGCCTCGGCGATAACGGCAAGGCTGAAGCAGATTGACCCGGCGCAGGCCCAGGGTTACGACCAGCGTCTGGCTGACTTTGAGCGCCGCTGGCAGGCTGCCATTCCCCGCTGGGAAGCCGAAGCCGCTGCGCTTAAGGGCACCAAGGTCATTGCCTACCACACCAGCTTTCGCTATCTGTTTGACTGGCTCGGTATGGAGCAGGTGGCCGACCTTGAGCCCAAGCCCGGCCTGCCGCCCTCAAGCGGACACCTGGCAAGCCTGCTTGAGCGCGCCCGTCAGGGTGACGTAAAAGCGATAGTGGTGGCTTCTTATCAGGACACCCGCGGCGCCGAGTGGCTGTCAGAAAAGTCAGGCTTGCCTGTGCTGGTGCTGCCGATGTCGGTGGGCGGCGATGATGCCAGTGTCGATCTTTTCGGTCTGTACGACAGCGTGATTGCGCGCCTCAAAAAGGTGAACTGACCTATGTTTGACTGGGACCTGCTGGACATACTCTTACCGGCGCTGGCCGCCGGGGTGCTGGTGTTGTCCACCCATGTGCTGCTTGGTCGCCAGGTGCTGCGCCGTGGCATTATCTTTATTGACCTTGCCATTGCGCAGGTGGCGGCGCTTGGCGCCATTGCTGCCCACATGCATCCAACGCTTGAGCATGCGCCGTTTTCAGGTGTGTGGATGCCGGCGCTGTTTGCGCTCGCAGGTGCCGGCCTGATTGCCTGGCTGTCGAAGCGGATGGGGGATGAGCTTGAGGCCATGATTGGCTGTCTGTATGTGCTCGCGGCGGTGGCGGCTATGCTGCTGCTCGCCAACGACCCCCACGGCGCGGAGCTGCTTAAGCAGTTGATGTCAGGACAGATCCTCTGGGTCAGTTTCGAGCAGCTCTGGCTGCCGGCACTGGTGTCGGTGGCGGTGCTGCTGCTGATTGGGCTGCGCCCGACTGTGCTCGACGGCGCAGGGTTTTACCTGATTTTCGCGCTGGTCATCACGCTGTCGGTGGAGCTTGTCGGGGTGTATCTGGTGTTCAGTACCCTGATTTTGCCTGCGCTTGCGGTCAACAAGTTTGCCGCTAAGTCGGCACTTGGCTGGGCGTATCTGGTGGGACTTGCCGGATACTTAAGCGGCCTCCTGCTATCTGCCCTGTTTGATTTGCCAAGCGGCGCTGTGATAGTGGCAACGCTCGCAGCATCGGCGCTTATCTTCAGGCTGGTGTCGCGTGCAGCCCGTGCAAATGTGGCAGCTTAAGCCGTAAATCGATAGTTTTACCCCAAAAGCCCACCGCATGGTGGGCTTTAACTTTATGAATTTTAAGTGTTAGTTTTAAATGAGCGAACACGTGTAAACAAAGGATTGTCCCTCAACCTCTCTGTCGCTATACTGCGCGGGAGTTTTTATCGGGAGTATGTCGTGCTGTTAATCGTCAGATCCTTGTTGCTTGCAGTGATGTTACTGCTCGCCTTTGTGGTGGGATCGCTGGCCTGTCTGGTCCGTCCGCGCCATCGGGATAATGTACATATGTTCGCCAGGTGGTTTGCTGCCGTGGCGCCAGTGCTTGGGATCAAGGTGATAGTGCGCCGTCCCGAGTCGGCGAGCCACGAGCCCTGTATTTACCTGGCCAACCATCAGAACAATTTTGATATGTTCACCCACACGGCCGCTGTGCCAAAGGGGACTGTCAGTCTTGGCAAAAAGAGCATCGCCTGGATGCCGCTGTTCGGTCAGATCTACTGGCTGTCGGGCAACATTCTTATCGATCGCAAAAACCGTAACCGCGCCTTTGAAACCATGGCCGAGACGGTGCGTAAGATAAAAGAGAAATGCCTGTCGGTGTGGATTTTCCCCGAGGGTACCCGCTCCCGAGGTCGTGGTCTGCTGCCGTTCAAAGCCGGTGCTTTTCATACCGCGATTGCAGCCGGAGCACCGCTGGTGCCTGTGCTGGCCTCCAATCAGTCTCATATCAAACTCAACCGCTGGAACAACGGCGTGGTGATCATCGAAATGATGGAACCCGTTGAAACCAAAGGGCTTGATAAGAGCAATGTTAAAGAGCTGTCGGAGCGTGTTCATCAGGTTATGTCGGCCAAGCTTGAGCAGCTTAACCGCGAAGCGGCCGCGCTGATGGCGAATACCCGTCTGGCCAACTGACGCTTCCTGCGGCATCTGTTATAATGCGCCGAAATTGCGCCGCCCGTGGTGGGTCGGCGCATCTTGTTTACTGGAGTCAGCCCATGTCTATCGAGCGCCTGCTGAAAGCGCAACAGGAAGAGACCCGCGATATCGTTCAGTCACTGCTGGATGACGGTTCCGATCCCCATGCCGAGTACGTGATTGAACATCACTTCTCAAGCACCAATTTCGACCGTCTCGAAAAAGCTGCGGTAGATGCCTTCAAACTGGGCTTTGAAGTGACCGACGCCGAAGAGCTGGAGCTGGACGATGGCAGCCTGATCTTCTGCTTTGACGCCATTGCCAACCACAAGCTGGATGTTGACCTGATTGACAAGGCCTGTGAGCAGCTCATTCACCTCGCCGGCAAGCAGAAGGTCGATTACGACGGCTGGGGCACCTATTTTATGGGTGACGAAGACGACTTCGACGACGAAGAAGACGATGACGAAGATTTCGATGACGATGGTTTCCCCATCGAGCGTCACTGACAGCCGCTGCGGTTCTGATTGAAAAAGCCCGTCATTTGACGGGCTTTTTTGTTGCTGCGCTTTCTTACCGCCTTACTGTGCTGGCTGGCAGCGCGTTTGCGAAGAGGCCTTATCTCACTCAGGCGTTATTCTTCGCGGTAAATCACCGAGCAGTTACGGCCATTTTGCTTGGCCTGATACAGGGCATTGTCGGCATTCGAGACCCACTGGGAGGCGTTGTCGATAAAGTCGGCCATGTCGCAAATGCCGAGGCTGATGGTGACCTTGATGGTTTTGCCGCCAAACTGAATGGCGGAGTTTGCCACTTTTTCCCGCAGCCGCTCGGTGAAGTTAAGGGCCTCGTTGGCGCTGGTACCCGAAAGTACCACGGCAAATTCTTCGCCGCCGTAGCGGCCAGCGCAGTCGGTTTCCCGCAGTGACTGGGTCAGCAAGTGGGCGATATGCTGAATGACCTTGTCGCCTGCCACATGGCCGTGCTCGTCGTTCACCTGCTTGAAGCGGTCGATATCAAACATCACCAGACTGACCGGATCGCGATAGCGATTGTAGCGCTCAAATTCGCGGTTCATACACATCTGCCAGTGGCGACGGTTATGCAGCTGGGTCAGGCCATCGGTTTGGCTTAAGTGCTCAAGCCGCTCGTTCACGCCCTTAAGCTGCAGCTTGTTTACCGCCACATCGGTGACGTCGTACACGATAATGCTGATATGGGTGATTTGGCCGGTGAGGGAGGCCAGTGGCAGCAGGGTCACGTTCTGATACATGAACTCAGCGCGGCCGGTAATAGGGCGGTAGTTCTTGAATTTGAACACATAAGGCCGCTGCTCCCAGCTGATGAAAGCGCGGTTTTTAAGAAGATACACCGACTCCATCTTCTTTTTCAGCCAGGTCGCCGGCAGCTCAGGAAACTCGTCAAACAGGTTTTTGCCCTTGATGGAATTGGGCGATACGCCGCTGTGGTTTTCCATAAAGCCATTCCACAGCGCGATGTTGAAGTTGCGGTCGAGCACCACCAGACCCACCTCGATGGTTTGCACCATGTCGATAAGCCAGTGGAGTTCATTCATTAAGTCTGCATCATTGGACATCTGCTATAGCGCCTTAATCGGTATCCAACATGTAGCCGAGCTTGTAGGTCAGGGTCGGCAGCGAGTCTTCGGTAAAAAGCAGTAAAAGGTCACATTCGATATTGTGATCTTCGATGCGGTAATTGATTTCCATCGCCAGAGTGCGGTGCCACTTTTCGGCGTTTTCATGGATAAGGTCATTCACAGTGCAGTGGCGCCCCAGCACCACAGGGTGCGACTGGCTGAAATGCATATCGAGCTGCTCGGCGATGCCATTCAAAAAGGCACCAATCAGGATATTGCCTGTGTCGATAAGCACTTCAACTTCGGTGGTGTCATCGTCGCTGTTAAGCTTCATCAGCTTTGCCATGTCCTGAAAACTCGAGTCATGGAACAGCAACAAGGCTTCACCGGCAACACCTGCGCTGATAAAGCCCTGACACAGGGCGGTAACCTTGGTGGAGGCCTCGGTGGCCTTGAGCGCCATGGTCAGCTCGCTCACTTCCAGCACGTTAACGTTGGGGATCGGCAGCACCACAAACACATCCAGAAGCTTCGCCAGCAGATCGGCCGCGCGGCCCATGGCCACGTTGGCGATCTCCTGACAGGCGTCGCGCAGGTCAACCTTGATAAGCGGATTATCCTGCTCGTCCTCGCCCTCCGGCTCGGCGGTCACCCAGATGCCGTATTCCTGCAAAATGCCGACAATGGCCTCGGCGCTGACAGGTTTTTGAATAAAATCGAGTGCGCCCAGCGCCTTAACCCGCTCGTGGGCCTTAATCTGAATGTCGCCGGAAACCACAATCACCAGCGCCGGCAGATCCTGCTGCTGGATGGTTTGCAGCACCTCATAGCCGTCCATCACCGGCATATTGAGGTCAAGAAACACCACTTCACCTTTACCGGCCCGAATGGCCTCAAGCCCTTCGGCGCCGTTGGTGGCATAGGTGATCTCGACATCCCAGTCTTTGGGCAGGGTGCGCGCCATCTGCTTGCGGGCCATGGCGGAGTCGTCACAAATCAGTACTGGAAGTGCCATGTTGGGGGAGGATCCTCGTTTGTTCTTCTTATTCAAGATAACACCAAATGACCCAGCCAGCCTGTTTGCTGCGTCAGCTTCCGATGCTTTGGTGATTCTTGTTGCCGGTCAGTTCTGCGCTGGCCGGGTGTGGATCACCCGCGTTGGCGATGATAGCGCTTAAGTGGCGAGTCGCAACCGGGCAGGCCTGCTTAATGTCAAAAAACCGATGAATGTCAAATATCTGACCTTTAGCGGCACATGTTACGTGCAATGGCCATTTATGCCAAATATGTTACCATTCAATCTGGACTGACCAGTGAAAAAGGTCGCGCAGGCCGCTATCCTGCCGTCCCAAAAATAACCAATGCCGTATCAGGAGCATCATGACAACGCAGCAAAGCGCCGATTTACCATCACAGAAAAGCGATGCCACCAGAGCCCTGGTTACCCTTGAGCGGCGCGACGGCATTGCGCTTGTCACCCTTAACCGGCCGGACAAATTCAACGCCCTCAATTACGCTATGTTCAGGCAATTGTGCGCCGTGCAGCGCACCATTGCCGCCGACCGTAGCTTGCGGGTGGTGATTTTGCAGGGCGCGGGCGGTAATTTCAGCGCCGGGCTTGATATCGCCAGTGTCACTGCCAAGCCCAGCCAGGTACTTGGTCTGCTTGCCAAGTGGTTGCCCGGCAACGCCAATCTGGCGCAGCGGGTTTCCATCGGCTGGACCCGGTTGCCGCTGCCGGTTATCGCCGTGATTGAAGGTTATTGCTATGGCGGCGGTATGCAGATAGCCCTTGGCGCCGATGTGCGCATTGCCAGTGCCAACGCCAAGCTGTCGGTGATGGAAGCCAAGTGGGGTTTGGTGCCGGATATGGCGGGGCTTGCAAGCCTGCGCGCGATTATGCCCAAGGATAAGGCGCTGGAGCTGACGATGACAGCGCGGGTGCTGGATGGCGCAGAGGCGCTGAACCTTGGGCTGGTGACCCGCCTTGCAGACGCGCCATTTGAAGAAGCCTGCCTGCTTGCCAATGAGCTTAAAAACCGCTCACCGGATGCCCTTGCCGCTATCAAGCATTCAACCCACAAGAGCTGGAGTGCGAGTCTGCGCGCCTTGCTTGCGCGGGAGTCCTGGTATCAAATCCGCCTGCTCTTTGGCAGCAATTTCCGGATTGCCGCAAGCCGCGAGCGTGGTAAAACCGACAAGGCTTACCGGCCCCGGCAGCGGTTTTGGTAACAGATGCTGGCCCGGTGCGGTTTAAGGCGTCTTCTTACTGTTTGGATCGGCCGGGGTAGGCTCAGTCTGCGCCGGGTTTGCTGGCTGCGGATCTGATTTTGACTGCGGATCGCTTTGCTGTGGATCCGTTGCTGGTTGCTCTGGATTTTGCGCCTCCTGAGCTTGGCCACTGTCGCCTTGCGAAGTCGGACTTTCCTGAGCCTGACTGTCCTGAGTTTGATTGTCCTGAGCCTGAGCAGCCTCAAGATCCGGCGCCGTCATCCCCGGCGGCATGAAAGAGGCTGGCTCTGAGTCAGCCTCGGCGCCTTGGCCTGCATCTGCAGCGTTAGTATTTGCATTTCCGCCTTCGCTATTCCCATTGCCGCCGGAGGCGTCGTCATTGCCACGCTGCATCGCTGGGTTTGCTCCGGCGCGCTTGATGGTGGCCGCAAAGCCGCGGATGGCGCTGAGGGAGTCGGCCCAGGCGTCTGGCTCGCTGATATTGAGTGCAAGCAAAAGCTGGCGATAACTGAGGGCATCTTTCATCGATGAGCTTGCCAGGCGCAGCGCAGCGCTGGCAAGGCTGGCGCGGTTGGCGTCGGGTGCCTGAATGTCGAGCACAGGCACTTCCAGCGTGGCGATAAGCCCGGGCAGCAGTGCATCGAATTCGGGGGACTCACTGTAGGGATTGATGGTGACCAGCAGATCCGGCTGAGCAATACGGCCATCGGCCAGAAGTTTAATCACCAGGCCGGCGCTGCGATCCATCGCCACCAAAATGCGTTTGCCGGGGTAGGCGGCGCCTATCTGGGCCAGCTCGCCAAGGCTTTGTTCGACAAACTTAAGCTGAGTGTCCACATGCTTTTGCCACTCTTCCTTGCTGTGGGTTGCCATGGCTTCGCCCTGATGGCTGGCAAGCTGCTTGTCTCCGGCCTGGGTGACCTGCTCCGGCGCTGTGGTAAAACTCGGATGGGGCGGGTTTTGCGGCGGCGTCATGCTGATACTGGCCCAGCCAATCGGGCTTAAGCCGTCGCGAAGGTACGCCACCAAACCCGGTGCATCCGGGCCAAAACCTGTGTCGGCAAAAATAATCACGGCACCGTATTGCTGCTTGCCCTCCCAGGGGCGAACCAGCACCGGCAGGGTCTTGCCTTCAATGCTGATTGAGCGCTGCTGACGGCTTTTAAGGTAATCGAAGACCGGATCGTCGGCGCCATAGGCCTTGGTGCCCGCCGATGCGGCCAGCACGGCGAGTAGCAGGGAGGTGAGCAGCGCCTTTGTGGCTCCCATGGACATTCCTTCAATCAAATCCCAATACCATCAAAATGATAACCCATCCTTCCTCATCGTGGCAGCGGATTGTCGTGGCCTGTTGCTGTTCATCTTGCCTCGCGCGGCTTGGGCTCAGTAATGGTGCTGTGTTGGCTCGGCGGCGCCTTTGGACTGGAACGACGCTGTCGCTGTACTGGATCGGCGCAGCTTCTGGACTGTCTCTCGACTGTCTCTGGACTGGCTCTGTGATTCGGCGTCGCGAATCGGGCAGGCGAAAACAAAAAGACCCGCCGGAGCGGGTCTTTTGAGTGGTCGGCAGTTGCTTCGGCCCTGCTTTAGGCGTGGCTGACCAGCACCAGACGGATAGCGTCGAGCTTAAGCTGGGTGTTGCCAAGGTAACCCGAGAGCTCGGTCATCAGGTTTTTCAGGTGATCCAGCTCTTCGTCACGAATGTTCGGGTTCACCGCTTTAAGTGACTCAAGCCGTGACAGCTCGGCGCCAAGCTGGCTTTCCATCCGGCTCTTGGCTTCATCGGTGAGTTTGGCGAGCGACTCGGCAGCAAACTCATCGCCCTTGGCAAACAGCGGATGCAGCATGGTCTGGGAGGCGTTAACTAACTTGCTGGCGATATGGCGGTTAACGCCAGACAGCTGCTTGTCGAAGTTATCGTAATCCACCTTGTCCGACAGGTTGTTGCCGTTTTTATCCAGCAGCACCCGCACCGGTGTTGGCGGCAGGTAACGGTACAGTTGGCTCGATTTAGGCGCCGTAGTCTCGGCCAGATAAATCAGCTCGAGGAAAATAGTGCCCGCCGGCAGTGCCTTGTTTTTCAGCAGCGCCACACAGGTGGTGCCCGTGTCTGAGCCTGTGATGAGGTCAAGACCGGTCTGAATAAGCGGATGCTCGAGAGTGATAAGGGCAATATCGTCCCGCGACAGCGCGGTGTTTCTGTCGAAGGTCACCGTCAGACCATCCTCGGTGATGCCGGGGTAGGTCGGGAACATCATATGATCTGTGGTGCGCAGCACTATGCTGTTTTCGCCGCGATCGTCCTGATCTATGCCAATCACGTCCCACAGGCGGATTACAGAGGCAATCAGGTCTGTATCTTCGTCGGCATCGGCGAGTTTGGCGGCCAGCGCCTCGGCGCGGTTGCCGCCGTGGCTTGACAGCTCCAGCAAACGGTCGCGGCCCTGCTCCATGGCAGACTTAAGCTCGCGGTAGCGGCTCTGGGTGTCGTGCATCAAATCCTCAAGCTCGTCGCTCTCGCCGGTCAGCACCGGCAGCAGGCGCTCTTTAAACTCGCTGAACAGCACATGGCCCGCAGGGCAGGTGGTTTCAAAGGCGCACAGGCCGCTGTGATACCACTGCATCAGGGTTTCCTGTGCTGTGTCCTTGATAAAGGGCAGGTGGATTTGCACGTCGTGACGCTGGCCGATACGGTCCAGACGGCCGATGCGCTGCTCCAGCAGATCCGGATTCAGCGGCAAATCGAACAGCACCAGATGGCTTGCAAACTGGAAGTTACGGCCTTCAGAGCCGATTTCGGAGCAAATCAGCGCCTGAGCGCCGCCTTCTTCCTGGGCAAAGTAAGCACCGGCCTTGTCGCGATCGATAATCGACATGCCTTCGTGGAATACGGTGGCCTGAATACCTTCGCGGGTGCGCAGCGCTTCTTCCAGTGCCAGCGCGGTTTCGGCGCGGCTTGCGATCACCAGCACCTTTTTGGAGCGGTGGGCTTTCAAGAAGTCGATAAGCCAGTCGACCCGGGGGTCGAACTTCCACCAACTGGCGTTGTTGTCGTCGAATTCCTGATAGATGCGCTCAGGGTTCAACGCCTGGGCTACCTTGCCTTCGAGTGTGCGGGCGCCGCCCATCATGGCGTTTACCCGCATGGCGGTAACGTATTGCTCCGGCATCTCAAAGCCGTGGCCGTGGAATTCGCGCTTGGGGAAACCCTTGACCGAGGCGCGGCTGTTACGGAACAGCACGCGGCCGGTGCCGTGGCGATCGAGCAGCTCCTGCAGCAGCTCTTCGCGGGCGGCCTGGCGCAGCTCGTCATCGAGGTGCTCGGCCTGAATTTGGCGGATGGCCGGGGCTATGTCTTTTTCAGACAAAAGCTCGGTCAGGCCGTTGATGGCTTCGTCACTGAGTTTCACACCGCTCGACAATGCTTCGGCGGCTTCGGCCACGGCCTGATAGCCTTTCTCTTCTTCAAGGAAGGCCTGATAGTCGTAAAAGCGATCCGGATCCAACAGGCGCAAACGGGCAAAGTGGCTCTGGTGGCCGAGCTGATCCGGGGTTGCGGTCAGCAGCAGCACGCCCGGTACCACGGCGGCCAGGGCTTCCACTACCTGATAGGCGCGGCTTGGCTCGTCTTCGCTCCACTCGAGGTGATGGGCTTCGTCCACCACCATCAGATCCCAGTCGGCTTCCAGCGCCTGATCCAGACGGCGTTTTTTACGCAGCAGTTCCAGCGAACATATCACCAGCTGCTCGGTGTAGAAGGGGTTGTCGTGATCGGCAAAGGCCTCGACGCAGCGGTCTTCATCGAATACCGAAAAGCGCAGGTTGAAGCGGCGCAGCATCTCAACCAGCCACTGGTGGCGCAGGGTGTCGGGCACTATCACCAGTACCCGTTCGGCGCGGCCGGTAATGAGCTGCTGATGAATAATCAGACCCGCTTCGATGGTCTTGCCCAGACCCACTTCGTCGGCGAGCAGTACGCGGGGGGCGTGACGGCGGCCCACTTCATGGGCAATCCACAGCTGGTGCGGAATAAGGCCAACCCGTGGCCCCTGCAGACCCAGCAGCGGTGAGCTTGCCTGCTTGTGGCGCAGAAGCTGCGATTTATAGCGCACGCCAAAGCGCTCGATGCGATCGATTTGACCGGCGTACAGGCGATCCTGCGGCTTGTTGAAGCGAATATTGTGCTCGAGCAGGGTCTCGCGCAGCATGGTTTCTTCGCCTGTGTCGGTGCGCTTACCAAAGTAAAACACCAGGCCGTTCATTTCTTCGAGCTTGTCGACCGTCATGCTCCAGCCTTCGGCGGCATCAATGGTGTCGCCGGGGTTGTAGATAACGCGGGTCAGCGGCGCTTCGGCCATGGCAAACATGCGGTTTTCACCCGTGGCAGGAAACAGCACAGTCACCATGCGCCCTTCAACCTGCACCACTGTGCCCAAACCTAACTCCGACTCTGTATCACTTATCCAGCGCTGCCCGATCGCGAACGACATCTTACACTCTCAACTCTAGGGGAAACTCAAAGGGCGCGTATGTTATACCAACGGCCCGAATATTTGAATCAGCCTAGAACCGCAAAATCACACTGGCAACCCCGCTATTTGTCATGCCGTTGTAACAGAGCTGCAGTTGAATGAAACTCAGCGTTTTGGGTGGTTGAGCTTTTGAGGGAAGGGTGCCAGTATTAAGTTAATGACGGAGCAGGAAATTGTCCCTTCGTCAGCCTAACAGGGAGGAAGCCGCCGCAGTTACACAGCCTGATGTTGAAACATTATCGCCCATTGTCACTAAAACCGGAGGCGCCATGGAACAAGACGACAGAAAGTTGTTTGTACTGGATACCAATGTTTTATTGCACGAACCTTTAGCGATTTATTCTTTCAAAGAGCACGATGTGGTCGTCCCCATGACAGTGCTGGAAGAGCTCGATTCCATCAAGGACCGCAAGCGGGATGTCAGCCGCGATGCCCGTGTCGCCATTCGCGCGCTGGAGGATACCCTCGGCGGCGAAACCACCCCCGAACAAATTCTTGCCGGTGTACCTCTGCCAGCCCGTGAAGGCCACGACGCATCAGGCACCCTGGCCATCTTCCCCGACCATCAACTCGAAATGAGCTCCGGCCTGCCGGGCGACCATAACGACAACCGCATCATCAACACCGCGCTGCACCTGCAGAAGATGCACGACCCGCGCCCCGTGGTGCTGGTCACCAAAGATATCAATATGCGCCTGAAGGCCAAGGGCGCCGGCATCAAGTTGGTCGAAGACTACCGCACCGACCAGCTGATTGACGATATCCGCTTTTTAACCAAAGGCTTTCATCAGTTTGACGGTAACTTCTGGGAGCACCTTGAGAAGGTGTCCACCACCCGTCATGGCCGCCAGACCATCCACGAGGTGCCGCTTAAGGATCTCGAAGACGACCACCTGTACATCAACCAATATCTGATTGACGAAGAATCCGATTTTTGCGGCCGGGTGCTCAGCAAAGACGACACCCATCTGCATATCCTTGACCTTGGCCGCAGCCGCCTGCTGAATCTGCAGGCCTGGGGCATTAAGCCCAAAAACGTGTATCAGGGCATGGCGCTGCAGGCGCTCCTCGACCCCGATATCGACATGGTTATCCTCACCGGTCCTGCCGGCTGCGGTAAAACCCTGCTGGCGATGGCGGCAGCGCTGGAGCTGGTGGTGGAGCGCAATCAGTACGACAAGGTGATAGTGACCCGCAATACCCCCGAGATTGCCGAGTCCATCGGCTTTTTGCCCGGCACCGAAGAAGAGAAGATGGCGCCCTGGCTTGCCGCCATCACCGACACCCTCGAAGTGCTGCACAAGAACGATGTAAATCCCCACGGCTCGATGAGCTACATCATGGATAAGGCGAATATCCAGTTCAAATCCATTAACTTTATGCGTGGCCGCTCCATCCAGAACGCCATAGTGCTGCTGGATGAATGTCAAAACCTGACCGCATCGCAAATCAAAACCATGATCACCCGCATGGGCGAGGGCACCAAGCTGATTTGCTCAGGCAACCTGGCGCAGATTGACTCGAACTACCTCACCGCCGTGACCTCGGGTCTGACCTACATAGTCGAGCGTTTCAAAGACTTTGAAGGCAGCGCCAACGTGTACCTTAACGGTGTGGTGCGCTCCCGTCTGGCGGAGTTTGCCGAGGAGCACTTGTAACGCCTTTGCGCCGCATCACAGACAATCGGACCCGCAAGGGTCCGTTTTTTTAGCTCAAACACTAAAAAAGCCAATGATTTGAAACAAAATCGTCCACAATTATTTTGGCGTTATGGCCGCTAATTTATGTGACTGACTCAGGCTTCCTGTTACTATAGCCAGTCAGGTTTTGCGGGGAGTTGGCCCCGCGATTGGGGATGCCAAAGGGTTTTTGATGAAATCGACTGAGCGGGATTTGCAGCTCAAATCGCCCATCCAGCGCGACTACAACCGGGCCGTGTTTTACACCTACATAGGTGTAATAGTGATGGCCTGTCTCACCGCCTGGTTTTTCTTCGACCGGGAAAAGTCGCAGTTGCTGACGCAGCGCGAAGAGCAAATCGACCGGCACGTATTGCAGATAGACCTCTTGCTTGAGTCCAGCATCCGCGCGGTGAAAAGTTTGCGCGATGTGGCCGTGGACCACCTGCGCCTTGGCGAGCTGGTGCGTAAAGAGCGCCTGCCCCAGTACGAAAAATTCAATCAGGACGGCCAGTACTTTACCCTCGAACCCCACTACGCCGAGAGCAGCAAGCCCTTTACCAACATGGGCCGCATCACAGGCGTGGGCAGCCTCAAAGACAGGCCCGATCGTTTTTATCAGGAGCTCGAAATGCTGTTCGAGCTGTCGCTGTCGTTCCCGGTGGCCAAAGAGGCGGCGCCCAAGGCGTCGGCCATCTACTACATCTCCAAGCGGCGGATGATGTCTTACTATCCCTGGCCTGTGGATGAGCAGCGCTTTCGCGACGAGCTGCTGAACAAGAAACAATTCCTGCTGGCCACCCCCGCCATGAACCCCCAGCGCAGCGTGTTTTGGAGTGAGGCCTACCTCGACTCCAGCGACAAGGGGCTTTTGACCACCCTCGGGGTGCCGATTTACCTTGAAGATGAGTTTATCGGCTCCATCAACCTCGACATGACGCTGGCGTCGCTGGCGCGGCAAATCCGGCTCTACTTCAAGATGCCGGGCACAGTGATTTTGCTCGACCAGAGCAACAACATACTGTCGCACTCCGACATGGCCAATGACGATATCAAGCGGGTGTATCACATCAGCCAGCGCATTCCGTCGGAGCTGCATTCGCTGCCGGAGTCGGAGCTTTTTGATGCCTCCGGCGGGGTTATTCGCAACGGCTATTACATTCACGCGGTGGCGCTGCATAACGCGCCCTGGCGTTTGCTGTACATTCAGGACGTGGATGAGCTGTTCAACGACAGCTGGGAGAAGCTGCAGCTGACCTTTATTCTGGTGGTGCTGGCCTTATCGATTCTGGTGACCATAGTGCACTGGCAGACCCGCCGCTCCTTCGTAAGCCCGGCCTCCAAGCTGCTGTCGCACCTCGAAGGCTGCTCGCAGCAGCCCCGTGGCGTGCCTGAGGTGATTACCCCTGGCTGGGAGCCATGGTTCCAGCTCATCAGCCGTATTTTTGAAGAAAACCAGCAATATACCAAGCACCTTGCCGAGCAGAACAAGCGCCTCGACAAGCTGGTGGCGCGCCGCACCGAGCGGCTTAAAGAAACCACCGAGAAGCGCGAGCGGGAATATGCGCTGCTGCGCTCCTTGCTCGACTCCATTCCCGAAGCGATTGTCTTTAAAGACAAAGAAGGTCAGTACCTTGGCTGTAACAAGTCGGCCGAGCGCATGCTGGGCTTCAGCGAAGCCGAGATGATTGGCCTGTCCAGCGACGAGCTGACCACCCCTGAACTTGCCAGCCGTATCCGCGCCGAAGACGAGCAGGTGCTGGCCGAGCGCACGCCGCTGCGCTATCAGGAAAAGATTGAGCTCGCCGGCAAGCCGGTGCTGCTCGATACGCTCAAGCTGCCGTTTTACAACCGCCGCGGCGAGCTGATGGGTCTGATTGCGGTATGGCGTGACGTGACCCGCGAATACGAATCCGCCGAGCAGCTCAGGCTTTCGGAAGAGCGTTACCACCTCGCCATGGACGCGGTGGAAGACGGCCTGTGGGACTGGTACCTCGACTCAGAGCAAATCATCTGTAACCCGGCGTATTACTCCATGCTCGGCTACAAGACCAACGAGTTTCCGGCGCTGTTATCCACCATCGACAGCCTTATTCATCCTGACGATCGCATCCGGGTGCAGGAATACCGCGAGCAGTACCTTAAAGACCCGATTGGCGCCTACGAGATTGAGTTCCGCATGCGCGCCAAAACCGGCCAGTACCACTGGATGCTGAGCCGTGGCCGGGTGGTGGAATTTACCCAGGATGCCCAGCCCAAGCGGATGGTCGGTACCCACAAAGACATCACCCGTCACAAGAGCAACGAAGTGGCGCTGCTGGAAGCCAAGCAGGACGCCGAGCTTGCCAACCTGTACAAGAGTGAATTCCTGGCCAACATGAGCCACGAAATCCGCACCCCGATGAACGCCATCATCGGTATGTTGCAGCTTGCCGGGCGCACCAGCCTTACCGAGCAGCAAAAGGATTACCTCGACAAGGCGAGCTTCTCGGCCCAGTCGCTGCTTAGGATCATCAACGACATCCTCGACTTCTCCAAAATCGAAGCCGGTAAGCTTGAGCTTGAAAAAGTCTCCTTCCCGCTCGACAAGGTGCTGGACCACACCCTGGATCTCAACGCCCTCAAGGCGCAGGAGAAGGGCATTGAGCTCTTGCTGTACGCCCCTGTCACCGCCGGGCTGATGCTCAAGGGCGACCCGCTGCGCCTCGGGCAGGTGCTGATTAATCTTCTCTCCAACGCGGTTAAATTTACCCAGCACGGTGAGATTGAACTTGGCTGTGAAGACGTTGGCGAGCGTGACCATCGCATTACCCTTAAGTTTTGGGTGCGTGATACAGGCATAGGTATCAGCCGCGAGCAGCAGGACAAGCTGTTTGACGCGTTTGCTCAGGCCGACGGCTCCACCACCCGCAAATACGGCGGCACCGGCCTTGGCCTGTCCATCAGTAAGCATCTGGTGTCCATGATGGGCGGCACCATGCAGGTAGAGAGTGAACCCGGCGCCGGTTCCACCTTCAGCTTTACCGTAAGCTTTGAGATAGCCGAAGAAGCCAAGCTCGAGCCTATGATAGTGCCCGAGCGCCTCGCGAGCCTGCGCACCCTGGTGGTGGACGATAACCCCACAGCGCTGCAAATCTATTCCACCGTGATGCGCGATTTCCACTTTGAGGTGGATAGCGCCGCCAGTGGCGCCGAGGCACTCTATAAACTGGTACGTAATCCGGTGGATCTGGTGCTGCTCGACTGGATGATGCCCGAGATGGACGGCATGCAGGTAATCGATGCCATCGACCAGCTGGTGGCCGACGGCAAGCTTGCCAAACGGCCGGTGGTGATAGTGATGACCGCCTACGCCGCCGAGCCGATGCGGATGGACATGGACGGCGAGCGGATTTTTGCCATGCTGCAAAAGCCGTTCAAGGCCTCGACCCTGTTTGATGAAATCATGCGCGCCTTTGCGCCTTCGGCTCCCGAGGCGCTGCCCGAGCCTGAGGTGGCCGCCGATGGCGAGCATCGCGGCGTGGTGCTCCTGGTGGAAGATAACTTTATCAACCAGCAGGTGGCGACCGAGCTTCTGAAGAGTGCCGGATATGAAGTGGATGTGGCCGACAATGGCCAGATTTCACTCGAGATGGTTGAAAAGCGCAGCTACGATGCGGTACTCATGGATATACAAATGCCGGTGATGGATGGTCTCACCGCGGCGGCTGAGCTGCGTAAGCGTTACAGTTTCGATGCGCTGCCGATTATCGCCATGACCGCCCACGCCATGTCCGGTGACAGGGAAAAGAGCCTCGCGGCGGGCATGAATGCCCACATTACCAAGCCGATAGTGCTCACTGAATTGTTTGAAACCTTAAGTCACTGGATTGGCCATAAAGAGCAACACAAAACCCCTGACTCAAGTTTGTAAAGGAGAACACATGAAACCCTCACCCCTCGCGCTTGCCCTGATGCTAGTCTTTTTGCCGGTGCCTGCGCTGATGGCCGCCGATGCCACAGGTGTCAGGCAGAGTAAGTCAGAGCAGGGTTTTTTGACGCTTCAATACGACAACAAGGGCGAGGTCTATGTGGAGGCAAACCGGCTCAACAAGCCGTTTTTGCTGGTGACCAGCCTGCCTCAGGGCGTGGGCTCCAACGACATAGGGCTCGACCGTGGCCAGCTTGGCCGCACCCGCATGGTGCAGTTTGAGCGCATCGGCCCCGACCTTATCCTGCGCGAGCTTAACACCCGTTACCGCGCCGATACCGACTATGCCCCCGAGCAAAGAGCCGTAAAAGAAGCCTTTGCCGACTCAATTCTGTGGCGTGCGCCGCTCGATGGCAAAGGCGCACGGGCGCCTTTGAGTGGCCTGGTTATCAACGACCTGCACGGCGTGGCCGATGCCCTTAAAGCCACAGGCCAGGGCAGTTATCAGCTCGATGCCTCCCGCTCGATGATACTGCCTGAATACGTTAAATCTTTTCCCAAAAACAGCGACATCGATGTGCAGCTGACCTTCGCCTCGGGCGAAGCCGGTGCCAGAGTCGCCGAAGTGACGCCGGACCCCAAAGCCGTGTCCATCCGCATGCGTTACTCTTTTATCGCGCTGCCGGAGCAGGGTTACAGCCCGAGGGACTATCACCCGCAAAGCGGCTACCTTTCTGACCAATACACCGACTTTGCCACCGCAATCGATGAGAGTGTGGTCAAGCGCCACCTGCTGCGTCACCGGCTGGTGAAAAAGAACCCCGGCCCAGCGCCATCCGAAGTGGTTGAGCCCATAGTCTATTACCTCGACCCGGGCGTGCCTGAGCCTATCCGCAGTGCGCTTTTGGACGGCGGCCGCTGGTGGACCGAGGCCTTTAACGCCGCCGGATTTATCAATGGCTTCAAGATGGAGCTGCTGCCGGAAGATGCCGACCCGCAGGACGTACGCTACAACGTAGTGCAGTGGGTGCACCGCGCCAGCCGTGGCTGGTCTTACGGCTCCTTTATTGCCGATCCCCGCAGCGGCGAAATCATCAAGGGCCATGTCACCCTCGGCAGCCTGCGGGTACGTCAGGATCACCTGATTGCCCGAGGTCTTACCGCCGGATGGGAAGACCGCGACGCCGCCGCCAAGGCCGCTTCGCATCTCGCGCTTGAGCGCATCCGTCAGCTGTCGGCCCACGAGATTGGCCATACCCTCGGCCTTGACCATAACTTTGCCGCCTCCGGCAACAACAATGCCTCTGTGATGGATTACCCCCATCCGCTTATCACCATCAAAGAAAGCAAAATTGATATCAGCACCCCCTACAGCCCCGGTGTGGGCGAGTGGGACAAGTTTGCCATCGCCTACGGCTACGGCGACTTTGGCAGCAACGAAGCGGCGGCGCTGAAAAAGCTGTTAACCGAGGTGCAAACCAAGGGCCTGCGTTACATAGGCGAAAACGACTCCCGCAGCGCGGATGCGAGCCACGCCTACGCCAGTCTTTGGGACAATGGTCCGGACCCTGTGGCCGAGCTTGCCCGGCTGCAGCTGGTGCGCCGTCAGGCGCTCAATGACTTCAACCCTGCCTTAATGCGTGACGGTGAGCCGCTCGGCGAGCTTGCCGATGCGCTGGTGCCCATCTACCTGCTGACCCGCTATCAGATTGAAGCCGCCGCCAAGCTGATTGGCGGTACCGATTACGCCTACGATGGCGCTTACAGCTGGAACTACATAGCGCCGGATCTGCAAAAGCAGGCACTCGGCACCTTGCTGACCACACTCGATACCGCCGAACTTGCGCTGCCTCAGGGGCTCAGCGAAAGCCTGCTCCCCAAGGCCGGCAATTACAGCGCCACCCGCGAAAGCTTCGCTTCATCCCTCGGGGTGGTGACAGATCCTGTGGGCATGGCCGAAGTGCTCTCGCGCCACACAGTGTCTGCGCTGCTTGCGCCCAAGCGCCTTAACCGGGTTGAGCAGGGGTTCCAGAATGACGGCGAGCAGCTGTCAGTCACTGCCATTGTCGATAAGCTTTTTGCCGTCACCCTGTTCCAGGAAGGCAAGGCCGGTGTAGAGCGTGGCATCTGGATGCGGGTTAACGCCGTGGCCATCGATGGCTTGCTCGAGGCGTTTCACAGCAAAGACAGCAGCCCGGAAGTGAAAGCCGTGCTTGGTGCAAGGCTTGCCTACGCCCGCACTCAGCTTGAGCGCAAATCTGCCCGCTCCAGCGAGGCCGATGCCGCCCATTTCAACTTCCTTACCCGTGGCATTACCCGCGGGCTGGATGATGCAAACCAGCGTATCATCAGCGCGCCGCTGCCGATGCCGCCCGGTTCCCCGATATAAGCGGCTTATCGGTTACGTGAGCCAATACTTGGCCTAAAGCTGACAGAGCTTGGCGTAAAAACTGACAGAACCCGCACTGGCGGGTTCTTTTTTGAGCAGCCGCACAAAGCTGGCATCTCATACTTTGGTTGCGCGCCCGATACGCAAAAGGCTGTTACTATTCCTTTCTAGTGTAAAGAGTCCATTTTTCAAAGGATTGAACAATGACCCGATTGATATTGATTATCTCACTGATGGTCGGCGCCTTTTACGGCTACCGCCATTTTTTGGCCCCACTGCCACTCGAAAGCCACTTCCTGTCCAGTATTCCGGTAAAGGTTCGCATGTTGCCTTCGCCCCATGTCGCCTCGCGCATGACAGGGCAGGTGAGCGTGGAGCAGGTGATTAATCAGCAGGCCGAATACAAAGACATGAGCCTGATAGTGCTCGCCATGGGCACGGCCTTTGATGAGTTTGACGATCAGGATATCGACGAGTTGTCGCTGGAAGATTTTGACAGCATCAGCCGCCGTTTTGGTACCGACATGGGCATCAACGCCGCCATAGTCCGGCGCGGCTTTATCCGCCATCAGGGTAAAAAGGGCTATGAGCTGGTGGTCAATCTAGGCAATGATAAGGGCGAGATGGTGCAGCATGTGTACACCCACAACAACCATCTGCTGCTGCTTATGGCCACCTACAACGAAAACGATCGCGAGAAAAAAACCGCGCTCGCCTTCCTCGATTCGGTCGAGTTTCTTTGAAATAGTTTGAAAGAGTCTGACAGAGACGATAGACGAGGTTCTAGGTTCTAGGTTCTAGGTTCTAGGTTCTAGGTTCTAGGTTCTAGGTTCTAGGTTCTGGGTTCTAGGTTCTAGGGCCTAGACTCTGGAACCCGCTCCCGGCGCATTTTCATGCTCGGTAACCCGGCTCGCCAGATAATAACAGGCGATGCCCATCAGCACGTTGGTCAGCGGCAGCGCCAGCATCAGCCCCTTCACGCCATAGATAAACATCCCCAGCGCACACAAAGGCAGCATCAGCAAAAACAAGCGGCAGATGTTGATGGTGAGCGACGCCATGGGGCGGTGAAAGGCATTGAGTGAGGTCGCGACAATAATCACCACCCCCAGCGGGCCGTAGGCGGCGGGCAGGGCGATGATGTAAAAGGTGAGCCACTCCACCACCTTGGGATCGTCACTGAAAAGCCCGGCAATCGGCGCTGCCAGCAGCAGCAATGGCAGATACAGCAAAAACTGGAACAAGAGCACAAAGCGCAGCGACATCATCAAGGCGTCACGCGCCCGCTCGGGCTGACCCGCGCCAAGGTTTTGGGCGATAAAGGGCATCAGGCTCGATGACAGCGCCATCACCACAATCAAAAGCACAGATTCAAGCCGGGTACCGGCACCAAAGGCGGCCACCGCGCCATGGTCGATGCGTGCCAGCATCGCCATAATCACTGCGTTGGCGATGGGGTTCATCAGGTTCATCAGCGCGGCGGGGCGGGCGATATGGGCAAGCCTGCGCCAGTTCTCCTTAAGCCGGCCCCAGGCGATTTCAGTCAGGCTCAGCATCCGCCGTTTAACAATCAGCAGATAGCCCGAGAGCGACATGGCCACCATCCAGGAAATCACAGTCGCTATTGCCGCGCCCTGCATTTCAAGCCTCGGGAAGGGGCCAAGACCAAAAATCAGCAAGGGGTCGAGAATAAGGTTGATGATGGCGGCAAGGGCCATAATCTGCGCGGGTGACTTGGTATCGCCGGTGGCGCGAAGCCCCTGATTCCCCACCATTAACAGCACCAGCAGCGGGCTGCCGAGGTACCACACCAGCATGTACTCATGGATAAGCGGCAGGCTCGATTGATTGGCGCCAAGCAAGCTGAACAGCGGGTCGATAAACATCAGCCCCAGCGAGGCCAGGGTGCCGATAAGGGCAAAGGTGATAAGCAGCGCATCGTGTAAAAACACCTTGGCCTCGGGGGCGTTGCCCGAGCCAATCAGGCGGCCAAGGTTGGTCGAGACCCCGGCGCCTATGCCCACGGCAATGCTGGACAGCAGCAAGGTAACCGGAAAGGTAAAGCTGATGGCGGCCAGCGCTTCGGTGCCAAGCTGGCTGACAAAAAAGGTATCCACCAGGCTGAAACCCAGAATGGTCAAAATCCCCAGCATATTGGGCAGGGTCATTTTTAACAGTACTGAGCCGATGGGCGCTGTTAAAAGGCCGTGTCTGTCTCTCATGGGGCCGGGTTCACTCTTACTTTATTTGCTGGGTTTCGAGGCGCGATTCTAACAGGAATGAGCCAAGGGATAGGAAATCGGCACCAAAAAATCCAAAAAATTTTTGTAAATCCCCCTTGAGTCCCACGGCCCTTGTCCCCATATAGCACTCATCGAGTCGCTCACTTGCAAGGTGGGCGGCGATATAAACATAACCGCCTCATTGCTGGGCAAAAATCATTAGGAGAATCCATAGATGAATATTCGTCCATTACATGACCGCGTCATCGTTAAGCGTCTGGAAGTGGAATCCACTTCAGCTGGTGGCATTGTGCTGACTGGCAGCGCGGCTGAAAAGTCTACCCGTGGCGAAGTGCTGGCGGTAGGCAATGGCCGGATCCTTGAGAACGGCACCGTGCGTCCGCTGGACGTGAAGGTGGGTGACGTGGTGATCTTCAACGAAGGTTACGGCGTGAAGAAAGAAAAAATCGACGGTCAGGAAGTGCTGATCCTGTCGGAAATGGATCTGATGGCTGTAGTGGGCTAATCCACTCCAATTGTGAAATTTCAGTCTAACGCAAAGTATTTAAAGGAAATCGAACATGGCAGCTAAAGAAGTAGTATTTGGTAATGACGCCCGCGTAAAAATGCTGGCCGGTGTAAACATTCTGGCCAACGCCGTTAAAGTGACCCTGGGTCCAAAAGGCCGCAACGTGGTGCTGGAAAAGAGCTTCGGCGCCCCGCTCATCACCAAAGACGGTGTATCTGTGGCCAAAGAAATCGAACTGGAAGACAAGTTCGAGAACATGGGCGCCCAGATGGTGAAGGAAGTGGCTTCCAAGGCCAACGACGCTGCCGGTGACGGCACCACCACCGCCACCGTACTGGCTCAGGCCATTGTTAACGAAGGTCTGAAGGCCGTTGCCGCTGGCATGAACCCAATGGATCTGAAGCGCGGTATCGACAAAGCCGTTGCCGCCGCCGTTATCGAACTCAAAGCCCTGTCTCAGGAATGTGCCGACTCCAAGGCCATTGCTCAGGTAGGTACCATCTCTGCCAACTCTGACGAGTCCATCGGTGAAATCATTGCCACCGCCATGGAAAAAGTGGGCAAAGAAGGCGTTATCACAGTTGAAGAAGGCACTGCGCTGGAAAACGAACTGGACGTAGTAGAAGGTATGCAGTTTGACCGCGGCTACCTGTCTCCTTACTTCATCAACAAGCCAGAAACCGGCTCTGTTGAACTGGACAACCCATTCGTGCTGCTCGTTGACAAGAAGATCTCCAACATCCGCGAACTGCTGCCAATCCTCGAAGGTCTGGCCAAGACCGGCAAGCCACTGCTCATCGTTGCCGAAGACGTCGAAGGCGAAGCCCTGGCGACTCTGGTTGTGAACAACATGCGCGGTATCGTGAAGGTTGCTGCCGTTAAAGCCCCGGGCTTTGGTGACCGTCGCAAGGCCATGCTGCAGGATATCGCCATCCTCACCGGTGGTACTGTTATCGCTGAAGAAATCGGTCTGGAGCTGGAAAAAGCCACTCTGGAAGACCTGGGTACTGCCAAGCGCGTTGTGATCACCAAGGACAACACCACCATCATCGATGGCAACGGTGCCGAGGAGCAGATCAAGGCTCGCGTAACCCAGATCAAACAGCAAATCGAAGAAACTTCTTCCGATTACGACCGTGAAAAACTGCAAGAGCGTATGGCCAAGCTGGCTGGCGGTGTTGCCGTAATCAAGGTTGGCGCTGCCACCGAAGTGGAAATGAAAGAGAAGAAAGCCCGCGTTGAAGACGCCCTGCACGCCACCCGCGCCGCCGTTGAAGAAGGCGTGGTACCAGGCGGCGGTGTAGCCCTGGTGCGCGTTGCTTCCAAGATTGCCAACGTAGACGTTACCAACGAAGATCAGAAGCACGGTGTGGTTATCGCCCTGCGCGCCATGGAAGCCCCACTGCGCCAAATCGCCACCAACGCCGGTGAAGAAGCCTCTGTAGTGGCCAACACTGTGAAGAACGGCACTGGTAACTTCGGTTACAACGCCGGTAACGACAGCTACGGCGACATGCTGGAAATGGGTATCCTGGACCCAACCAAGGTAACCCGCTCAGCGCTGCAGTTCGCGGCCTCTGTAGCCGGTCTGATGATCACCACCGAAGCCATGGTAGCTGAGCTGCCGAAGAAAGATGCCCCGGATATGGGTGGTATGGGTGGTGGTATGGGCGGCATGGGCATGATGTAAGCATCTGCCTCGCCGCAGATTGATCAAGGCGGTTGCCTTGGTCTCTCTGAGACCACAACTAAACCCAGCTTCGGCTGGGTTTAGTTTTTACGGCACAGGAAAAGGCCCGCGTATCGAACGCGGGCCTTTTCCATTTCAGTGGTTTCTGCTGGGGGCGGGGGAGTTGGTTGTGATTGGAATGGCTTCCGGCTTTATCGGGAACCACTTCTATGCATGGTAGCCGCTTGCAGCGGCTTAACGTCGTGGAGCTTCGCCCCACACCCGAGGAAAGGGGGGCAGTATCGACTTGCCCCCTTGTCCAATCCCCCAGCGACCCGCGACGAAGCGGACAACTCCTTGTGCGTTTTTGAGCCCATTGGCTACACGAGAGACTCGCATCCTGCTCGACCCTCGTGCTTCGACGTCCTGTCTCAGCTACGCCATGTGCTCAAACGCCCTGCGGCCGCTTCGAGCGGGATTGGTGTAACCCTCGGCATAAGTGTTTTGGCTGTCCTGTCTTTCTCTATTCGGAGTAAGTTTTATGACTTCCACGTAGCTGGTTATTATCAAAATAATACGCTCCACTAAATTCCTGTCGACCATAATGATGATTCGAAGTAAGGGAGCCTCCTATAACACCTTTCTCACCCAATAGTGTCCACACTATTTCGAGTCCATTTTCCTTTAACATTGATAAAAATGGCTCTTTTTTTACAAGCAAATGTGTCTTTGACGCATGTATTGCTTCGGCTGAAAAACAAACTACGGTTCCATTTTGATCCGTAAAACTACCTTCTGTTTCACCATTTTTTAACCCCATCTTTTCGAAGATTAAATTACTGGGCTTAAGGAAGCTCAAGGTTTCAATTTTTGATTTATCGAACTCTTCTTCCCATAAATAATTAATAGAAGTTATACTAACGTCAGCTATCTTAGCTCTGGATTCTGGGTCCGATACAGAGGTCCAATCTGAGTTACCATAATAGTCTGATTTAAAAAACTGGAATGCTTTTGACCAATAAAACTCTCTATCAAATAACTGGTATATATTACTGGCTTCAGGCATCCATCTACCCATGAAGTGTTGACTTAATGCCCAGTCTCTAAATTTTTCAAATCCTTCTAGTTTAACGATATAACTTCTGATATGGCACCAAACCTCTTTTCGTGGATGCCCCCAGTCAACATTGCCAATAATTTTGGGCTCCTTCCATGATGGATAACTTTCTAATACCAACCATTCATCACCGTTGTTGTCTTTAACTTCAATCAAACCACATGGTTGAGTTAATGTAGTCGAGCTTTTAACCCATTCATCATAAGAGCAGGCCCAATCAAATACTTCATTATTGAGCCACCACATGTCTTGATTTCTTACCACCTTAGTTCCTGTCTCTTTGAGTAAAATCGTAGGATCTATATCTCTTACGTAAGGCTCCCATGGCCCTTGATATGGACTTTCCTTTCGCTCGTCACCATAGCCTTCAAAACGAATGAAATTGTCGGCTAGTTTTGCCATGTATTCATAATATGCAATCCACTGATACTTCTTACCTATCCGTTCTTGAAATGAATCTCTTCGCCCACGACCGGTGCCTATTTCTCGGTCAAAATTACCATGTTTGTGAGGATCCCAACCTAAATCCATAACCCGATTTAATATAAAGCACTCTGCTATTCTAAGATCAAAATATTTATTAGTTTCTAGCAATTTATTATTGTGATCAAGATACGGCTCTATATCTTTTTCAAACTCAATTAATAGGTTGTCCGTTAATGACTTCTTAAAAAGCTCTTTGTTTGAGTTTATTTCATTCTGATCTTTTCTGCCTATTGCGCCACCTAGACTAATCGTAGTGTCACCAATTGTAATTTTTTTGGCTCTATCATCATAAATAACAGGGTCTGTCGCATCATAAAGCTCTTTCTGGATATCAGATAATTTACTTTTAAAATTTTTAAAGGATTGCTCCCGGTCGATAAGGACTTCACCAAACTTGCAACCAGACCAATCCGAGTTATGGTAATTTGTCCCAATAGTATATCGTGAGAAGTCACCACCTCCCATGATCGAACTCCAAAGTGTCCAGTAAGGTTCTTTGTCATAGAGGGATGCTAATTCCTCCTTTGACGGGATATCATCAGGCCAACTACTATTGTATGGAGGCTTAGTCTTCGTCAGTTCAACACCATCAAGCAACAGTCCAGAGTGAGTAGAATATTCTATGATCTCTCTCGCATAATCTCTAAGTAAGATATTTGGATACACATATTCAGTACAAAATATCTTCTTATAAACAGTTTCGGATAAATGTTTTAATGTCTGAATATTACTAGTTCTTAATGCACATCCTACTGCAACAGCAAATATTCTTTCCCAAACATACGGGTCGTTCACCCCATCAAATTTGTCAATAATATTTATCAAAACAGATATTCTATTTTCGAGTAAACTCACTAAAGCCTTGGTAGAACAATCGCGAAGCTCTCTGTTACTCGAAGATAAAAACCAACATAAACTAGTTGCCACCAACTCTATCGATTCGTTTGAAATGTAGCTTTTATCTGTTCTAGCCCACGCCCAATCTATTAGGTGCCTAAATGCGGAGTCTTCACTATATTTATATTTAAGTTGTGTAGTCCAAAATGCATCTCGATCGGCTAAAGTATGTTGCATTAACCAAATATGTAAGAAATTAGCATTAAAGGGGTGATCAACTAACCCTGAAATAGAGATAATTGTTTCTAGAAAACGATCAAAGCTATAGTCATACCCAAACACTTGCTTGTCGATGAAAGGTTTGATTTTTTCGAAATTAATAGCATTAATATCACGCCACACCAAGCTTTCAATAAATGCTTCTAGTAAATTATGATTATCACTAAACTCCGGTAATAATTCATAAAGCTCTTTCCCAAATTTTTCTGGTAATTGAATTGAAAGTGCCTCTACTATCCCCGAGTGTCTGTAAAAGTCATACTCATCTTTAAAATATTTCTTAAGTCGACCATCAGTTTTAAATTCATTTTCGATATTTTCAATATCTTCTAATAATAACTTAACTGTTAAATGGTCATCAAACCTTTCAAAGGCCACATACACCACTTCCTCGGTAGAGTTATCATCTTTTCTCACTATACCTTTTGTCAGTAATCCTTCGTCAATTAAAGCGCTTAGAAAGTTTTTATCAGTAACATAATCACAAACAACAGATTGAACCGCCGAATGAGCATCTTTAAGTGAAATATTACTACTACCGATACTCAGTTTAACTTTTATTATTTCGTTAAGGGCGTCTCTTACAAGGGGGAAGCTGGGGTCAAATGCGTATTTTTTTGGTGATGCTAATGACTTATTTACACCTTCCACTAAAAAATTCAGAATGTTTGAAATACCATTAAATCCAACAGGAACTTTAGTTAAGCCGTTTTTCGTGATTCCCTCGCATAACAGTTTGAGGAATAAAGGGTTTTTATACTCTGGATTAAGATTTGGTGACGAAGGTCTCTCTATGTTGTAATAGTTATAAAATAAATTTACTGCTTCCAATTCGACATTTTGAAATCCAATGTGCTCATGAATTTCAAAATTATTTCGTTCCAAGTTATTATCCGAAATTGTCACACTTTTATATGTTGTTCTGATTGACATAGCTAGACCAAGCCATTCAAACTGCTTGATTTCATCTACAAAACTGTTAATGTTATCATTCCAGAATTTATTGCCATTTCCTTCATTAATAGCATCAATAAAGATTAAGGCTTTTTTTCCCATCTTTTGACCAAGTAAATTCAGCTTCTCCAGGAACTCACGTGAAGTAACTTTAATCTGTAACCTCTTAAAGATTTGTGACCAAGGTGATTCATCTAAAGTAAGTTGTTGCCCTAGTATAAATAGAGAAGGATAATCCAAAGAAATTCGTGCTTTAATCACGTCAGCAAGTAAATGAGACTTACCTATTCCAGCTCTTCCTTCGAGAAGTAAGAAGGGATTGTTCGCTAGCTTGACTGTTATTGAGTTTATGAACGAAAGTAAATCGATGCACGCATAATCAAGATCGCGGAGTTCTCTAAAAGTTAGCGAATACTTATCGCTGTAGTTATTAGCTTTTCCTTCTTTTTTGGCCTCTTCCCGTAAATCCCACAGTACTGATTCTGCCTCATTAATAGCTTCCTGACATCGAGAAATATTATCTATATATTTATCGGTTGGAACTTCACTCAATCTAGATATATCGACTTCTTGATATAATTTAGAAATGTTTTTTAACGATTGAGCTATATTAGATAATGGCGTTGCAATTTCATCACGTTGACTAAGCTTATTTCCTATTATCAGAAAACTGTCGATATGCGAGTAGAAAACATCAGAGAATTCTTGCGTCCTCCCAAGGCCATCAAACACTTTTGAAATATCAAGTTTTACGTTGAGCTCAGGTGTATATCGCCCACCTAAATCCGCAATTGCTAGTGCATTTTTTTCATTTAACCAATCATTGCTCAAGTGAAATGTTAACTTGTCATCTAATGATTTCAGCATGAGCTTTATCTGTAATATTTCATCACTGATATCAAAAATCTTTTCTTTATAAGTTTCTTCAAAGTGAAGCTTTTTCAACTTTTCACATTTGTTTATCTTAAGCGTTAAAATCGAATAAAAAAGTTCAAGTTGCTGATGTGTTGGAGGCAATACATTTTGGTAGTCATTAAACTTATTAACTAATTCCGATTTTTCTGGTAAATCTCGAAATAAGATATATTTATTCAGAGCATCAAATAGTGGGCGAGATTGATAGAACGGAACCTTTTCAGAATCTATCGGATATTTAGCTTCAAATTCTGACGCGGCTTCCTCAATAAGTTGATAGAGTCTGTCTACATAACTTTTCTTTTGAAATAATAGCTTTCTAAGCCAACCATATCCTTCTTGTGTTATGAATTGGTCTACGAATTTCGTAGCTACGTAATAAGCTACTCCACCAACGGCTATTGAGACAGGTTCCATTTTTCATTCCTACCATTTTATTATCTTAATTCGAGCGTGAGGACTCCCATAAGAAGGGATGTGCCAAAGTAAAGAAGAGTGCGAACACCCTTAGCGCAGCTTGGAGTCTGGTTCCACTACTATCACTTCCAAAAGAGATGGTTTCCGCACTGGTTCTCGCTACCAGACAGCACACCAAACTTCATAAAAAATCATTTTTAAAACAACATCAAAGCTAACAGTTTGGCGGTGGCTAAACCTTGGTTGAGGTCAAAAAACACGCCAAAGCCGAGCGTGGTGGATTGGAGGGGCGTGATAGCATTCGATGGCAGAAGAGCGAGGAGGGTAACTGAAAGCCTTCCTTGCTGCTTGGAGCCGAATAGCCAGGCGCTAACGGCGCTGCGCATCTTCCCTGATCCACACTGTTGTTGTGATAACTGTTTATTAATTGCCTGGCTCTTAGTGAAGAGCCTTGATTGCGACCTTCGCTTTTGGCTGCAAAGCGGCCTGCAAAGCCTGTGGCTTATCTGAACCGCAATTGATTCAGTAAAAGCTTAATCTTGGCCTAATAATCATACGCTTATCGGCCAAAAGTATGCCAATCAAACAGACGCCCCAGACTACCGTATGGTGTTTTAACAGGCAAGTGTTGGCTGCGGTAAATCACCAAGCAGATAAGGGGCTGGTGCTTGCTCCTGTCTTTGTTTCTTTCTTTCTTTCTTTCTTCCTTCCTTTCTTCCTTCCTTGAGAGAGGGGAGCTCTGCAAGCGGCTGCTATCGACTTTCGGGCCGTAAAAAGAAAACCCCGGACTGTGCCGGGGTTTTGCTGGGTGTCACTGCGCGCTGTTATTGCTGGATGCCCACAATCAGCCAGGGTGCGTTGGCCTGAGTCAGGTTACGCTCCAAATGCCAGACTTCCTTGATGTCTTCTTCTACCCCTTCAACGGCATCGCGGTAGCGGCCGCTGAATTTTACGCTCACTTCGGCAAGCGCGTTGTTGTAGGTGGCGCGCACCAGTTCGGCGTCGAGGTACATTACTTCGGTGTGCTGCTGGCCATCGAGTTCACGGCGCTGCTGGCTGAGTTCGTTAAAGAGCTCAATCGACACGTATTCCTGAATTTTGTTCAGATCGCCCTCATTCCAGGCCTGTTGCAGGGTTTTGTAGTGGCCGCGGGCGCCTTCCAAAAAGGCGGCTAAGTCGAAACCCGGTGGCAAGTGAAATGGCACTGTGCTCTGGGGCTGGGCAAAACCGCTGTTGCCGCTATGGCCACCAAAGGCGGCAGGCTCAGACTGCTGGCGATAAAGGTCCTGGCCAGGCGTGGGGCTGGCTTGCCCTACACCTGAATAGGCTGGTCTTGGCTGCGCCTGTGCTTTGGAGGCCATCAGCATGCGGATGACTTTAAACAGCACGAAGGCGAGCAAGGCGATGATCACTATGTCCATAATCTGGATGTTTTCAAAACCTTCGCCCATAAAGAGTGCCGCCAGTAATCCACCCGCCAGCAGGCCGCCGAGCATACCGCCCATCATGCCTTTTTTAGCCGCAGGTGCTGCCGTGGCAGGCGCAGCAGTGGTGTTGGGGGCAGCGGTATTGGTGGCCGCAGGCTGCGACTGTGCCGTTTCCTGAGTCTTACCGGCAGATTTATTGCTGCCGAATTTCTTTGCTTCCACCACGGGGCTGGTTGCCAGGCTGACGGCAAAAAACATCGCCAACATAATGAATAACTTTTTCATTTATTCCATCTCTATTTTGAACACCGAATGACAGGCATCATAGCGTCATGTTAGTTCATGTCAATGGTGAAAAAAGTCGCAATAATAACAAAGCACTGAATATTAAAAATCCCGCAGTTTAATTTAAGGTTGGCTTAAGATTTGGGTGTTCAAACCCCTTAGGTAAAGTGCCTGAGTGAGTCGTGCTGCGTCTTTTTAAGCTACCAGTGTTGCAGGTGGTTAAGGTGTGATTTTTAGAATAAATATGCTTAAAAAGCAATAATATCAGTGTGATATCGATTTAGCTTCGTGACTTTTATTAAGTTGCTATTAATGGTGGTTTTGGGTTGTTGTATTTTTAATGAGTAAGATGGCAGTGGCTCGTCACGCTCTTTATTGCGTATTGAACTTTTATCTTGCTATTAAGGTATTGTGTATTCAGTTGGTTTAATTTTAGTCAGTATTTTTAGTCAGCATTGTGATTATAAAACGTCTTGCCTGGATTATTAAATTAACCGGAAGGAATGCCTGGAATATTAGCCAGAAAAACATAAATACGCGCCTCGATAATGCTGCGATACCAGCGAAATCGAGAGTTTTTTGGCGAGCCACAGACGTAGGGCTGGCTGCTTCGTTTGTGTTGAGGCCGGTGGAGTAGGGAAGGTGTACTTGTCCGGTGCGCGCCATCAGTTTCTAGCTGTGCTAAAGTGCACAGAGTCTCGCCGCTGACAGCCGAATGCTGAAAGCCTACTCGTCTTTAATATGAATCGGCCTGTTATAAGAATCATCCTTTGAAAAAAATCGCCCTGTTTGTCGATGTACAAAACATCTATTACACCTGCCGTGAGGCGTATCAGCGCCAGTTTAACTATCGCAAACTCTGGCAGCAGCTCTGTGCCGAGGGGGAGATTGTCAGCGCCTTTGCCTACGCCATTCATCGGGGTGACGATGGCCAGTTAAAGTTTCAGGACGCCATGAGGCATATAGGGTTTGAGCTTAAGCTTAAACCCTTTATTCAGCGCAGCGATGGCTCGGCCAAGGGCGATTGGGATGTGGGCATCACCATAGATGTGCTGGAGACAGCGCCCGAGGTGGATTGCGTGATACTGCTGTCCGGCGATGGCGATTTTGCGCTATTGCTGTCAAAGATAAGGCAAAAATACGGCGTTGAAGCCGAGGTGTATGGCGTGCCTGCGCTGACTGCAAAATCCCTGATGGAGGCGGCAAGCCGCTTTCATCCGATAGATGAGTCCTTGCTGCTCTGAGGTGGGCAATGCTGTTCTTGCAAAACGGCTCTGGCTAAGGTTTTGGGGCAAAGCTGCGCTGGCGTTTTGGTACTCTTTCACTGGATGCTTTCACAGGGCGCTTTCACAGTGCGCTTTGGCAGTGAGCTTTCACAGTGCGCTTTCACAGTGCGCTTTTACAGTGCGCTTTTACAGTGAGCTTTGGCAGTGAGCTTTGGCAGTGAGCTTTGGCAGTGAGCTTTGGCAGTGAGCTGGGCGCAGGGACTATACTGGTTGCAGGTCTGTAATTACACTTGGGGGCAGGGCAGATGTGCCGTGTCATCGCCATTTTTCTGTTAAGTTTGCTGCTGTTAGCTGCTCCTGCCGGCGCCGCTTTTTCTGGCACTGCTATGTCTAACACTGAGGCTAATGCCGCTCCAGCTACGCTTGCTTATGCAGCGCCAGTTACGCTGGCTTATGCTGCGCCAGCTACGCTGGCTAAGGCCGCCGCGCCTGTGCTGACTTTTTGCGTCGAAGCGACTGAGTTTCCACCCTATAACTATTTTGTCCGTAAAGAAGGCGCGCGAACCGGCGAGCTTGCCGGTTACGACATCGACCTGCTTGAGCAGGTGTTTGGTAAGACAGGTGTCGGCCACAAAGTCATCGCCCTGCCGTGGCGGCGCTGCCTGAAAGAAGTGCAGGAAGGGCTTATCGATGGCGCCATGAGCGCGTCGCTTAATGACGAGCGCCGGCGGCTGTATCTCCCGTCCGACGCCTATTATTACCTGACACCAAGTTACTTCTACCTCACGGCCGATGTTCCTAAGCCGCCTGATATCAAGTCAGTTTATGACCTCGCCCAGCATGGCCCTGTGTGCGGTATCAAGGGCTTTAACTACGTGAATTTTGGTTGGCTTGATGCGGATAAGCTAAATAAAATCAACGAACTGTCATTGCTGCCGTCGATGCTTAAGCTTAAGCGCTGCCGCTTTTTTCTGGAGCGGATGGAGACCCTGACCGGCACCTTATTGCTGAATCAAAGTAATGCCCTGGTGCGGGAGCTCAGCGCCCAGCCTGTGCCCGGCATTGCGCCCGAACCCTTCCATATGCTGATTTCACCCAAATCCCCCCATGCAGCGCTTATCCGCGAGCGGTTTAACCAAAAGGTCGAAACCATGCGCGCAAACGGCGAACTCGATGCCCTGCTTCGCCATCACCTCAAGCGCTTACAGCAGGAATAAGCGACCTGCCCCCAGTCGAAATGACCGCTTTGACGCTAAAACCGCATGAGCGTTTTGCCTGCACTACTGGTCGCACGGGCTCTACGGTGTCGTTTATTTGCACTCGCTGCTGCAATCTCTTTACCATCAGCTTGGGGCTTGTGTTACTGGGTCTGCTTGACCAAATAAAGTATGATGCGGCCTCAAAATCAGAATTAAGCATCATAGATAGCGCAGGGACGTTGTTGATATGAAAAGGATTACGGCCACAATGGCCTGGGTGCTGGCTTCCGGCAGTGTTTTACTTTCAGGTTGCATCATGCCGGTCAAATTTGAGAAGTTCGATTTGCATGAAAGCGGCGTGACCAAGCTTTATCTGGTCACAGACTGTTTTATGCTGGACGATGTCAGTGACACTCAGACACTGGATGCAGCATACAATCTTGGGATCTGCGAACGGCTGGCAGATAAGCTTGAAGAGCTGATTGAGCGCCAGACGCCGCTTAGCGTAGAAACTCAACTGGTAACGGCAGGTTTGCAGGCCGGGCCATCACGAACCATCGCGGCCACCGACGAAACGCAAGGGCAGCTGTTGTTGCCGGTCATCGCAAGGGACAACAGCAGCGATGACAATATGCGGCTGGTGCACAATCGGGTGTCAGCCAATCTGAGTCAACAAATTCTCAATTACGGCCGTAAACAGGACTACCTTGCCCGCCTGCAGCAGGGGCCGCAAAGCGATATTCTCACCCTGGCACTGAATGACAATGAAGTGGTGATGTATGTGCAGCTGATTGGGTTAAAAGCTAACCCAACGACTCAGAATGTGCAGATTGCCTTAGCCATGTTGTCGGCTGGTACAGCGGTTTATCTGGAGCAAACTGCCGTATCGGCCACCGCCGTGATTTTGGATCGGGAAGGCAAAGTCCGCTGGGCCGATGTCGCCATTTACACCAGCGAAGTGGCATCCGACTGCAAAGTGCACTCGGTCAAGAGTCTGCTGCTTGGCGAATTCCCGTTGGCCGGGCTTGACCCGGAAAGCAAAGCCAAAACGCGGGAGTGCTGGGAAGGCGACCCCCGCGGCATGTCAGTGACCGACCAAGGCTCGTAAGCCGCGGTCATTGGCAAGTTGGGCTTGATCCAAGATCAGCTGAACTCGCCTGCAACCCGCTAAGTTGTTAAAGCATCGGTTATTTCGTTTTTTCTGCGTCCCTTCGCCATGGCTCCTGCTGATGCAGAAACCGGCAGAAGGTATCCGCCGGACGCTCAAGCGCGTTGGCGGCCAGGGTGCGCGACGCCATGCCCCTGTGGTTACTGCCATGGGTCAGCAGGTGCAGGAGGATCTCTTCGATGGACATGAGCCCAGCATCACCGTCGGTAAAGCGGAAGTGAATAGTCTGGCTGAGGCGCTCCGGAGTGAGGGTTTCGCAAAACGTGACCAGCCAGGCGTCGTTGGACGCTATCCGTTGCCGTAACTCGGCAAAGCTCGGGGTCTCTGGGGTATTGTCGGCCTGATAAAGCTCCGGCGTGCCTGAAACCCGGCTGATAAACAAACTGTCCACCACGGTCGTGTGGTTGAGTATTCTCACAAAGAAGGTGGCATCATTCGGCGCCAGTAAATGCAACTGACGCTCGCCAAAGGCGAGCAATTCCTCGTTAGCCCATTGTTTGTATTTGAATGCATTGATAAAAAGCATGTCAGCGAATCATCCTTGGATTGCAGGCTATGCCCGGCGCAAAATGAGCCAAGCCCCTTATCGTCGGCCGAAACAACTGGCCCGGCGTTGCTTATGGTAAGCACTGATTTACAGCCCTGATTTACAGCTCTGATGCACTGTTCTGATGGATAGCCTTGACGGACAGCAATGACGTTAAGCTCACTGAGTATCAACAACATCAGGCCGTCATTTAGGGCGGCGTTTCAAAGCAGACGATAAAAGGCGAAAAAAGGCAAGCACCGGCTTGCCCGATAGTTTGGTTTTACGCTGGGCGCCGGTGCCGTGTCTCGTGCGCAGATGCAGAATGTCGTGTGCAGAAGCATAGTGTCGAGCTTACTGGCCGCTGGCCGTGCGTAATTTCTTTCGTAAGTGCCGCGCAAACAGTGCCAGATTCTAATCTCGAATCACCAATCGCCAATCGCCTCTTGAGCCGTTTCAGAGCTGCACCGGTGCTGACCTCTATGCAGCGGCGCTCAGGGGCGAATGGCCAGCGCGGCGGCCTCGGCGGCGCAATCGGTGGGCGATGCGCTGCCCGTGTTGAAATCCTTGCCTGCCTTTGTATTAGCGGCGTGAAGTGCTGCCACTTCGGCCTTGGCGGCGGCAAGATCTGCCTGAAACTGCGGATTGGCGTGCAGTCTGGCAACTGTGGCGGCGCCGAGGGTGCGGCCGGTGACTACGTCGCTGTGCCAGTGCACATTGCAGACATTACGGCTTTCACCGAAAGCGAGCCCACGCGCCAGCAGGGCGTCGGCCTGCTCGGGGGCGATTTCGGCAAGCACCAGGGCCCAGGCCCAGCCAATGGCGGTATGGCCAGACGGATAAGAGCCATTTTTTGCCAGGGCAGCTTCTTCATCCGGGGAGCAGCTGCCTTGCTGATTTACCATAAAGGGGCGGCTGCGCTGGTAGTGGTTCTTCGCCTTGTAGGTCGAGAGCCCGGCGTCAGTCAGGGTGCGGCGCAGCAATTGATACAGCCTTGGGGTTTGCGCTTCGCTGATGGGGGCGTTGAGGGCGCAGCTGAAAATACCGGCCGCAGCGGGGAAGTGCAGATTGGCGTCGCTGATGGCAAGCTGCCAGCGCGGGGTGCCTTTAAGTGCCTGCATCCGCGTGGCTATGTCGAGGTCGAGCGCTGCACTTGCCGAGCCCTCTGCGGGTGGCGGGGCAACCAGCTCAAGGCTGTTTGGCAGGGTGTTGCCATCAAGGTAACCCGTGAGATAGCCGGGGCGCAGTTCGGCCACCGTCACCATGGGATTGTCATCAGGGGCGGCGGCGCAGCCACCAAGCAGCAGACCGGTGACAAGGGCGGCGCTTAGTAATCTTGCATGCCGTTTGGTCTGAGCTCCCGAGTGACAGACGTCTTTGATTCGGGTGCTGTATGTTGGTGTGGCAGGCGTAACAGGCATCATTCATCTTCTCCCTGATGGTTTGCGGCCGCTTTAGGGTACACCGGCGCTTTAGGGTGCTTTGGCTTTCGGGTGCTTTGGCTTAAGGGGACGTTGGCTTTGATTCTTGGCGTCCGGTTTTATTATGTCCTGAATTACAGCTGTGACAATTCCAGTGCCAATGACTCCTGATTGTGGACGGGAAAAAGGCTATCTGTCCATAGCACTTGCGCAGGCTTTGCCTGGCGCACAAACAGCCATGCCAAAGTCGAGCTTTTCTTTTTAGCCGCGTTGCTGCCCTCCCCAATATCTGTATTCCCCCGGCTAACTGCGGCGTTATTTGAATCCTGATCTTTTGGCGCTGTAATGCCGAATTCGATTTCACCGCTTCATCAATAGTGCTCAATCGGCCACTTTTTAACGGTGATGGCTGCGCTCAGGTCGGCGGCAGCTGATAGAAACCGTAAATGTAACGGCACTTGTGACCGTGTAAGTTGCAGGTTTCGCTGCGTCATTGCTTTCGGGCGTTAATGTTGGCGCAATGTAGTGGGCACTTTAACACTATGGATTGATTTACAAGCGTCAGGCGACGCGACTGCAGCGCGGTGCAACTCCATTTAGATGACATTTCGGACGGGAGCTGCCTGGCTCCAGTGCCTGTGCTGGCGAGCTTTTTCCTGTGCGGTGCTTATGTTAGGGAGGGCTGATATAGTCAGAGATGGACGATTTACATCTTAACTCTAAGGCAATGTGCTGATTTTACAGCTCAGTTCACGGCGGGTATGGTGACTCTTGAGATACTTGCTCAACAATTGCCCTTGCGTGCTGGCTGCGCCTGTGCAGGTTGTTTATGGCCGCTCAGGCCGTTAAAAGGAGTTTTTGATGAAAAAAAGTGTATTGCTTTCCCTGGTGGCGCTGGCGACTGCCCCTGCATTGCAGGCCAAGCCTATCGCAGATGAGTTGGCCAAGGATGCCTTTATTTATGGCTACTCCATCGATGAAGCGTATAAGTTTTTCTATGAGACCGCAGTGAAGACTGACACGCCGCTGAATCGATTCCAGAACATCCGTCACATTGCGGACGACAGCTACACTGCCCACGTGACCATCAACAACGACACGCTGCATTTGATGGGGTGGCTTGATGTGGCCGCCGAGCCCGTGGTGGTGAGTATCCCGGATATGGACCCAGGCCGTTATTGGATTTTGCACACCATGGACATGGGTCACTACACCACCTCGATGATTGGTTCGAGGCTGCGTAAAAACGAAGGCGGTGCCTTTATGTTTGCGCCGCGCTCGTGGCAGGGTGAGGTGCCTGCCAGTGTGGATGAGGTGATCCGGGTCGACTCCAACCTCATCAAACTGATGGGGCGCATTATGGCGGTGGGCAAAGAAGATGAGAAACTCGCCCTCAATTATATGGATCAGTGGAATATTCGGCCGCTGTCGGCCTATCTTGGCGTGTCCGGCCCCAAGGAAAAGGTGCGTACCTATCCTGATCCGGAAAAGTCGACCTGGCTTGAGCGGGTGAATTTTGTTTTGTGTGATGGCGACATGGGTACGGCCGACAAAAAATGGCTGGACCAATATAAGAGTGTGGGAGTTGAGCCCTGTAAAACCGAGTTCAGTCAGGAGCAACTGGCAGCCGCCAAGGTGGGGGAAACGCTGGGGATGAAGCATCTGGTGGAGCTGGCACCCAAGATGGCCAACGCCGGAAAGCTGCTGGGTACCCGAGAGCAGCTTGCTGATGGCGCCCGCGATTTGTTTGCCGAGGGAACCTATCTTGGCCAGTGGGGATTGCCACCGGATGAATCTGTGTATCTCAAGGCCGAGGTGGGTGACGATGGTCAAAACATCAATGGCGCCAATGGCAAAACCTATCAAATGCGGTTTAAGGCGCCGGATGTGAGTCAGTTCTGGTCTTTCACTGTGTACGGCTCGGACAACCGCCTGATGGCTCATAACGAAATCAACCGTCACAGCCGTGGTGACCGTACCCTGAAACCGGATGCCGATGGTATGTATACCATTGAACTTGGTGCTAAAGGCTCGGCCGATAATCCGAACTGGTTGCCTATCCCCGAAAAGGACGCCTACATCATTATGCGAATGTACGGTCCTAGCAAAGAAGTTCAGGAAGGTGGGTATGAGTTCCCGGCCCTGAAGGTGGTGAAATAACCCGGCGAGACTGTATTGATTGCGTATGTAGAAGTGCGGCCCTCAGCGGCCGCACTTTTTTATCATTTTTTTAGCGCATTTGCCCCAGGCTCCAGGGCGATGTCGCAGGCTTGGCCTTGATATCTCAGGGCTGGTCTTTGGCAGGCTTGCTGGTTTCCAAGGGTTCTGCGCTGGTGCTTTCAGGTGTCGCGCCTGCGGCCAGATATTCGGTCCGCGCCTGCTGGTCATCCAGCGCCTCGCTGTTATCAGGCTCGTCAGCAGCATTCTTATCTGAGTCAGCTTCATCTGCCTCATTTGTTTCAACAGAGTCAGAATCAGCGTCATCTGTTTCATCAGAATCAGCATCCGTTTCATCTGGGTCGGTCGGGGCCGGGGTCATTTGCTCCTGCACCGATTCGATGTCGAGCCGTGGGTCGAGGGCGGCGGCAAGGGGCGATGACACCAGGTCGCCGGTAGCCATCATATAGTCGTCTGTGCTTGGCACTTCGGCGCGTTGCTGGGAGTTGATGTACTTAAGCACGGCAAACAGCACCAGGGTACAGGCGGTCATAAAGCCGTAAAGCATACTGTTGCCAAACCACTGCATCAGGGTGGAGGCAATCAGCGGCCCGATACAGGCGCCAAGGCCGAAGGTGAGCAGAATCGTGGCCGACAGGCCAACCCGCTCGCTTTGCTCGACCCGCGAATTGGCCAGCGCGGTGGCGAGTGGGTACAGGGTAAAGCCAAGAATACCAAACAAAAAGGTCAGCACCAGCGTGAGGCTGGGGTGGTAGGGCAGTAGCGCGAGCCCCAGCGTCAGCACCGCAAGAATAAGGCAATTGATGCGGATAAGGCGGCTGCGGGACATGCGGTCAGACAGTTTTCCCATTGGCCACTGGGCCAACAAACCTGCGGCTATGGTGGCTGTCATAAAGGTTGCGACCTGCTGAGGATGCAGGCCAAGGTTGCTGGCATAGGCAGGCGCCAGACCATAAAAAGAGCCCACTATCATGCTGCCAATGGCGACAGTGGTCAGCGCCTGGGGCGCCTTTTTCCAGTAATGGGTGATATTAAGCGGCGCAGGCACCAGCGGCGCCGGGTGAATACGGCGGGTGATAGCAATCGGCACTATGCAGAGGGCAAAACAGATGGCGACCAACAGCAAGGGCTCAAGCCCCAAATCCGGATACAGGCTGATGGCGCCCTGACCGAGGATCAGCGCCAGATACGAGACAATCATATAGCTTGCGAACACTATGCCGCGCTGGCTGTTGTCGGCCTGCTCGTTAAGCCAGCTTTCAAGCACCATGTACTGGCACATCATCCCAAGCCCGACCAGCAGACGCAGCACTATCCACACCTGTAGGTTATCCACCAGTGCATGTCCAAGGGCCGAGGCGGCGACTATCCCGGCGCTGGCGGCAAAGGCGCGGATGTGCCCAACCTGGGCAATCAGCCGATGGCCGATTTTGGAGCCCGCCACCAGACCGGCGTAATAGGCCGACATCATGGCGCCAATCCAAATCTGTGGCACTGCCATGGCTGAGAGCTTAAGCCCCAGATAGGTGGTGAGCAGGCCACCGGCCAGCACTGTCAGCAGGGTAGTGCTGTAGAGAGAGGCAAAAGTGCGCAGTGGATTTGTCATCTGTCTGTCCTTACAACTGAGCGACTGAGCATTTAGGGCTGAGCATTTAGGGTTGAGCTGGCACTGGCTGCTCTGGCACTGGCTGCTGCGGTGCAGCCCTGAGGCCAAAGTATACCAATAATGTGACACCAGACCCTTGGATATCATATAGAAAGCGGATCTCGGTCTAATAATCGCGAGCAGTACATCATTCTTTTTTCCGGCGCCGCGCCTTAAGTTGCCTTTATCGCATCGGCGGGCGGGCTGAGTCGATTGTTTTGGCGGTTTTCAACCCTATGGCTGATGTGGAGTAAGCGTGGCGGCCAGTAGCGGCTTACTTCAGCAATTCTTGATATAAATGGATGAAAGCAATCGAAAAGTTTTATGGAGTTTTCACTCGGCGCTGAGTAAGATGGCCGATATGCCTTAATAAACAGAACTGCGTTCTGCTGTTATTGCGCCGAATAAGAGAGTGAGAATGGATGCTTACACCCTGCATATAGCAACCGCCTTTGCCAGTGTCATGATGACCATCAGTATGCTTGGTCTCTTTATCGCAAGCCCGCGCGAATACAGCCTGCTCAATTGGTCGCTGGCCGGTATGCTGTTTATGGCCACCACCGGCTTATCGCTTGCGACCTACCACTTCGACCTGCCTTTCTGGATAGCCCCTGCGGCGGCAAATCTCTGTTACCTTGCCGGTCACGGCGCCATGCTGATGGGCGTGCGGCGCTACTTTGGCCTTAAAACCTACTGGCAGCTGTATCTGCTGTTTATTCCAATGCTGGCTTTGCTGCAGACCTTGCCCTGGATGCAGGCATCAGTCACTAACCGCCTGTTGGTGTTTTTTCCGCTGTTGATAGTGCTGAGTCTGGTGATTGCCTGGCAGCTGTGGCGGCATACCTCGGCTGGCAACGCGCCTGAGCTTCGGCTTGCCTGCTTGCCGCTGATGCTGCTGGAGCTGGTGTTTGCCTCGCAGCTTGCGCTTCGCACCTACATCATGGCGACCAGTGAAGTGGAGCTTCATTTAACTGAAGGTGGCAACCAACTGCTCCAGACCGCCGGTACCCTGGCGGTGTTTGTGTTTGCCAGCTGGGGCACTATTGCCTGCGCGCTGATGGTGGTTCGCCGCCAGGAGCTGTCGCTGCAACATCTTACCACCCGCGACCCGCTCACCGGCTGGTTTAACCGCCGGGTGCTGTCGGACATTGCCGCGCGGGAGTTTGAGCGCAGCCACCGCACCTCGTCGGCGCTGAGCCTGCTGATTATCGACATAGATCATTTCAAGAAAATCAACGACCAATATGGCCATGCCGTTGGCGATGCGGCGCTGAAGCATGTCACCCGTATCTGCGAGCAGCAGCTGCGCGGCTATGACTATTTGTTCCGTTTTGGCGGCGAAGAATTTGTAATTTTGCTGCCCCAGAGCGACGAGCTTTCGAGCAGTCATCTAAGCAATCGCCTGCGCTGGAAAGTCCAAAACAGCGTGCTTAACCACGCCCAGCACGAGGTGCGCTGCACTGTCAGCATCGGCTTTGCCCAGCGGCGCGAGCAGGATGAAAGCTGGAGCCAGATTTTCGAGCGTGCCGATGCGGCCCTGTATCACGCCAAAGAAACAGGCCGCGACCGGGTGGCCTATCACAATGGTTTTGAGCTGAGCGCGGTTTGCTGAGCTGACTTTGCTGAACTGACTTTGTTCAGCAGATCGTTTGCTTAACAGAGCCTTGCCTGAATAAGAACGCCTCGTTTAGGTGGCTTGGCGGCGGCTTTTGACATCCGCCCGCCAATGGCTGAATATCAGTGGCATCCTTTCTGCCGAGGTTACGCGCCTTGACCCTGCTTCCGCCTCGCCGAGTATCTCCGATTGATGCGCCTGCTCTGCAAGTGCCAGCTGCAAAAATGACTGCTCTACAAAGGTCAGGGCCAGCGGCTTGGCGTCAGGCGCTGTCAGGGTTTTTCAGTGGGTTCGCGGTTAGCTTGAGCCTGTTCAGCCTAAGCCTGTTAAGCTTGAGTCTGGTCAGCCTGAGCGCCAGCGCCGACACTGTCCATTTGAAAAACGGCGATAAAATCAGTGGCGATATTCTTGCTCTCGATGCCAGCTCACTCAGGATTAAGCCGGGCTACACTTCGGCCATAACCATTGAGCGCAGCGCAATTCAAAGCTTTGAAACCACAGAAAAACGCCAGTGGAGCATCAACCGCAGCGTGCAGGAAGTGACGATTGAGGCAAGCACCGACATCGGCATGGTGCTGGTGGATAACGAGCCGGTTCCTTTGCATGAGCTGCTGTTTCCGGTGGCCGACGACAGCGAGCCCTGGCGCTACAGCGGCAGTATTGAGGCGGCGCTCGATGGCACCCATAACAGCCGCGATACCCAAAAACTGCGCGCCAAAACTGACCTCACCGCCGAAACCCTTAACTGGCGCCATAACCTTAAAACCGAAGTACATTACGAGCTTGAGGATGACGTTACCAAGCGCAACACCCTGCAGGGTCAGTACAGCCTCGACTATCTGGTGAATGATTACTGGTTTGTGCGTCAGGAGGACTTTTACCAGCAGGACCACCTCGGCATTAATACCCGCAGCTATTATTTTGCGCTGGGGCCGGGCTACCGGCTGTGGGGCGTGGATCGTGACAAGCTGGATTTGGTGCTGACCTACAACCGCTTTTGGCTGGATAACGACTTTTTCAGCTATCAGCTCAATGCCTGGGCGGCAACCTTGAACTACAAGCAATATTGGTTTGACGGAGTGCTGGAAACCTTTGCCGACTATCAGGTCGCCTTTATCGATGTACCCACCATAGATTACCTGTCGGACGCGACCTTCGGGCTTAAGTATCTGCTGACGCAGCATATTTACCTGTCGTTTAAATATGATATCAATGAAAGTAAATCCAGTGTCAGCCACAACCGCGACATCTCCTATGGCTTAGGACTCGGGGTTAACTTTTAGCCGGGGCGACGCTTTAAGGTGTTTTTCAGTGGGGCGAGGCCCGGGCTTTTGTGCGCCGCCGCCCATTACCGGCACGTTTGCCGATAGGGTACTTTTCCATCCCTTTCGCGCCGCTTATGCTGCTGGCACACTGTATTTATTTGCTGCCTTAGGTTTACGAGTGCGGCTTACGAGAGCGGAGCTAACTTCATGACCCCTGCTATTAAACAGGCTGAAAAAGCCGGCGTTGAGTTTGAGGTGCTGTCGTATCAACACGACAGCCGCGCACCTTCCTACGGCCTCGAAGCGGCCGACAAGCTGGGCCTCGCGCCTGAAACTGTTTTCAAAACCCTGCTGGTGGCGGCCGATGAAAAGAGTGCGCCGCTGGCGGTAGCGTTGGTGCCGGTGGCCTGTCAGCTCAATTTAAAGCTCGCCGCCAAGGCGCTTGGGCAGAAAAAACTGGTTATGGCAAATGCGGCGGCGGCCGAGCGCTCAAGCGGTTATCTGGTCGGCGGTATCAGCCCGCTTGGGCAAAAAAAGCCGCTGCCGACCTTAATCGATGCCAGCGCCGAGGCTCTGGCGCGCATCCATGTGAGCGCCGGGCGGCGCGGGCTTGAGTTGTCGCTCGCCCCTGCCGCCCTTGCCAGCCTGTGCCGTGGCAAGTTTGCCGATATCCGCGACTGAGCCGGTGCTGGAGATACTTACGATTTACACGCAAGCCGCCGCGCCCTGTCAGTATCCAGACTGACCGCAAGACTGAATTCTGACCTTCAGGTAGGGAGTTGGTGGAGGCAGTGCCCTGTTTGTGTTAGCTTTTTGCTGATAACTCCCGGAGGCTTAATGAAGACATCTGTTTCGCAGCGCCTGCTACTTTTTACCCTGCTGGGTGCCGGACTTGTGACCAGCACCAGCGCTCTGGCGGCCAGTCCACGGGTCAAGGCCAGTATCAACCGCGCCGAGAGCCCGGACAGGGTGCGCGAATCGCTTATTCTGCCTTACGCCTTCAGCACCGAAACCATGGGGCTTAACCTCGGTGTCGGCGGCATGATTAAAGGCTGGCATCAGGATCAGATGACCCTCGGCGCCACGGCCTTTGGCGGCGATGTCAGCAAGGGCGGCTGGGCCGGGGTCTTCAACTACCGCCTGCCAAGCACGGAGCGCTGGTTTGTCAGCGCCCATGGCCTTTGGGCCTATTATCCGGATCAGCGCGCCTACGCCGGTGGCTCTGTGGTGCCTATTGCTGCGGATAAACCGCTGCCGGGCAGCAACGATTCTTCCCCCGAGCAATATTTTGAAGCCGACGGCAATTCCAACTGGTTTGATTCGCGGGTGGAATACACCCTGCCGCTTGGTGCCGGTAAAGAGCGGGGCATGCTCGAGTATCAGCTGAAAGACGGCCTGCTGGTGTCAGAGCCGTCCGGTGGCGGCGACTGGAACCCCCTTGATAGCGGCGTGACTGTGGCAATGCTCAGGCTGTTTTCCCGCTATCAAAGCTTTGAATTTGAAAGCCAGAAGCTGGATGGCGACTTCAGCGCGTGGGAGCTTGGGCTTTTGTATGACAACACCGACTTTGCCACTAACCCGAGTTACGGCAGTCGTCAGTGGTTTTCCTATTCAAGCGCTATTCCCTCCACCGTGGCGTCAGACTGGGACTTCTGGCAGCTGTCGGCGAGTAAGTTTTTCTCTTTCGGTGAGTCCGATTATGCCCATCAGCGGGTGCTGGCCCTCAATATGTGGACCGGCTATTCGCCGAGCTGGGAGCTTGAGGTGCTGTCGGATGGCTCGCGCATGGTGCGTCACGGCGCGCCTTACAACGAAGGCGCGACCCTCGGCGGCTTTACCCGCATGCGCGGTTACGACTTAAACCGTTTCCACGACAAGGCCGCGCTCTACGCCAGCGCCGAGTACCGCTATACCCTCAAATACAATCCGCTTGAGGATGTGCACTGGTTAAGGTTCCTGCGTCTGGACTGGTTCCAGTTGGTGGGCTTTGTAGAAGCGGGCAGGGTAGCACCTGAGTACAAATTGAGTACCCTGACCGACGAGATGAAGTTTGACTATGGCCTGTCGCTGCGGGCGCTCACCGCCGGGCTGGTGGTGCGGGCGGATTTGGCCAAAAGTGATGAAGGCACAAACCTGTGGCTGATGGTGGATCATCCGTTCTGACCTGTTCACCGCCTTACCCGGTAAAAAAGCCCGCGATTGCGGGCTTTTTGCTGTCGGCGCGATACCGTTTTCACCGAAATACTGCTGTCGCTGAGCTACTGTTGTCGGCGAAATAAAGCGCCAGCGCTGCGGCGATTATTGTAAATCCAGCTGCACAGTCACGCCCTTGGTGCCTGTGTCGCCCTGAACCATAAAGTAGTACCAGCCGCTGGCGGGATTACTGACGCTGAAGGCTTCGGTGTTGCTGCCGGGAGTGGCCGACACCGTCTGATAGTTAGATGCCGTCGGCCAGTAACCGCTCGCGCCATACAGGCTGATATCACCGCTGCCGTGGGCCGAGCGCAGCGTGAGCTTGCTGCTGCCTTCGGGCACCCACACATAATAGTCGTTGCGGCCTTCACTGGCGCACACAGGCACACCGGACTGCAGCGCGGTGTAACTTATCGGGCTTTGGCTGCTGCAGGCGTTGATGAGGCTGCCAGAAGTGCCGCCATCAGTGCTGCCGCCATCAGTGTTACCGGCGCCAAGCTTGAGGCTTAAGGTCACGCCGCTGTACTCACTGTCGGTATTGACCGACACATAGCGCCAGCCGCGATTGGCTGTGGTGGTGATGCTTTCGCTGTTACCGGCATTTTCACTGCGCTTTTGCGCATTGCTTGCATCCGGCCAGCTGTCGGCGTGGAAGTAGAGGTTGGCATTGCCGCTGCCGCCGGCGGTGCTGACGGTGATTTGGGTGTTGTCTTCATCGACCCAGAAATAGAAGCTGCTGCGACCGCCGGCGACGCATTCATTCTGGCCAAATTCGAGCTTGCCGTAATCCTTGGTGGCTGCGCCGCAGTCGCTTGGCGTGCCACCACCATTGTCGCCGCCGCCATTATCGCCACCGCCATTGTCTCCGCCACCGTTATCGCCGCCGCCCTGGGCCGGATCCTTGTCGGCCACCAGTTCAGAATTGGACATCAGCAGTTTCACGCCGCCAAAGTCGCCTTCCAGCGTCAGATAATGCCAGTACTCGTTGGGGTTCAGGCGCACCTTGATGACTTCGTAGTTGCCATTGCCTATGCCAAAGCCCTGATTGTTTTCTGCGCTGGCCCAGTTACCGGCATTGAAATAAATGTCGGCATCGCCCCAGCCGCCGCCAATCTTGATCCAAAGCTCTGCGTCTGAGCGGCTGTCGTTGGCAAAGGCGAAGCTGGCACGGCCATTTTGCGAGTCGATGCACTCCATCGGTACTTCGATGGCAAGCTGGGCATCTTTGCTGTAGCGGTAGGCTTCGCTTGAAACCTGGCAGGGGCTGTAATCGGTGCTGATGCTGCTGCCGGGGCCAGTCCAGTTGCCTTTGCTGCCGCTCGCTTCGGCGGCGCTGTCGTCCGGCCCTTTATCGACTATGCCGTTTGGCGTGGAAGACAGGCCGCTGCTGAGCCAGCCATACCATTCGTTGTCGTAGCGGGTGCCGATGCTGTCGATAAATGCTTGATATTCTGTGTACTTATCATTTCGCAGGTAGTTGAGTATGGTGCGCACGTCGTCGCGATGGTTTTCAAACATAAACCGCACTGCGAGGTAACCCCAGCGGTAGACGCGATCCTGCCCCGACTCGTAGTTGTTTTTAAAGATGGTGGACAGGGCATAGGCCTTGGTTTCACCAAGCTCAATGGCGCGCTGGTTGCCGTTGCGATAAGAGATGTACTCCGCCAGACCTTCGACCCACCATACTGTGTTGGCCGACATGCCGCGGGCAAAGTCGCCGTGCAGGTTGAAGCGGCCATCGAGGTAGTGCACGTATTCGTGCTGCAGGTTCCAGACGTGGAAGTCCGGGCGGCGCCACTCGGCCTCGTAGGCGATAAAGCGGGCCTGGTTTTTGAGGCCGGCCGGCGCGCCTTCGAGGTACATGCCGCCGTTGTTGGTATCGATACCAAAGAAGGTACCGGCAAAGGAGCCGTAGTCTTCTGAGCTGTTGAACACCACCAGTTCGAGGTCGTCGTTGTTGTCGTTGGCGACCGGGGTGTGGCCGGTTTCCAGGATTTGGTGGAAGTAGTCTTCCTGCGCGGTCAGCACCTCACAGGCCCAGTTGGCCTGATCCAGATACATCTGCTGGGCGCGCATCTTCAGGGTGTCGGAACATTTGTGGTTGAAGCTTAAGGTTTCGGCTTCGAGCAGGGCTTTGAAACCGCAGATGTTGTAGTCGTTGCAGTTGGCGCGATCGTAATAATCGGCCATTTCGGCGGCGGCAAGCCACAGGGTCTTGCTGGCGTCATCCTTGCTGGTGGAGCTGAGCACGCCCTTAACCAGTGAGGTGACACGGCTCTTCATCGCCTCAATATAGTAGAGGCGCGACATCTCCCGCACCGCATTAACCAGCACATACTCGGCATTGGTGCCAAGCAGCTGGCGGTTACGATTCTGGAAGTTGTTCAGCGCGTCCAGAATGCTCGAATCGCTGGCAAACAGCGTCTTCATCGGCTCGTCCCACTGGGCGCGGAACAGGGTGGTGAACACCGCATTGGCTGCGGCATTCATGCCAAAGCTTGCCTGCCAGGCCGAGTTGTATTCGTTCAGCACCTTGATGGTGACCCAGTTGAAGTGGGCGCCAAGGCCCGCGGAGTCAACCAGGATCAGCGCCTCTTTGAGCACACCGGCGTTGCTGTCGGCCGCAACCCAGCTGCCTGGGTTATTAAACAGGGTACCAAGACCTGCCTTTACATCGATGCCAAAGGCGCTGGAGTAAGCGGGTACTAACTGCGGGTTATACCACTGCACGTACAAACCGGCGCGCAGGAAGTAAATCAGCGACTCGATGCCGCTGCTGTCGGTGCCTGTGTAGCTGGCCGCGCGGCTGTTAACGCCCTGCATCACAGCGCGCATGTTGCTTTCGGCAAACAGCGCGGTGGCATCGCTGCCTTTGAGGTTATAAAGGGGGCTTACGCACTCGGGGCTTGAGCTTGCAAGCTTGCTGACCAGCGCCGCACCGTTTAAGCCGATAAAGGATGAGCAGTCGGCGGCGGCCATTGGGCCTGTCGCGCCGGGCATGCCCAGCGGCCCTGCATTGCCGTTCTGAATTTGGCCTTGCTGCATTTGTCCGTGCTGCATTTGGCCGTGCTGCATGTGCATTTGGGCGCGTTGCATGTCCTTTTTAACTTGCGCCGCACCCGTTTCAGCCTGTGGCATGCTTGGGGGCGTGTTGGAATTAAGTCCGGTGTGGGCGGCCAGTGCCAATGGCGCGGCAAAAAGCCCCATCGCCATGACCAGGGAATTCAATTTCATATTTGCTCCAATGTAGATGTCTGTAAGGCAGAGAGTGGTTTTGCCGGCTTGAATTACCGGTCTATTGTTAAACTCGTGTAACAATATAGATGCAAAATAAAATATACAATATGTAATTTATGTGTCGGTGATACAGATGCGACAGCGCAGGAGGGTTATCTTTCAAGAACTCAAACCAAAACAACGGGATAAAAAAATGGGGTGCGGTTAAATTTTATACGGAATGCTTGCCCGTTTAGTGCTTATCGATCGGCCTGCTTCAGTGTGGCGGCTAAAATGCTATGCTGGGTTGAATCTGCATGGAGCACAGCTATGAGCCAACTACCTGCTTTTTATGAGCATATTCATTTTGATACCCCGGGCAGCCCCGAGGTGATGTCCCTTAAGCGCAGTGCGCTGCCAAGCCCGGGAGCCGGACAGGTGCTGATCCGAGTTGCCGCTGCCGGTGTTAATGGCCCGGATTTGGCGCAGCGCAAAGGCGCGTACCCGCCGCCGCCGGGGGCATCGCCGATTTTGGGGCTGGAAGTGGCCGGTGAGGTCGTAGCGCTAGGCACCGATGTTGACACAGCCGCCGGTGTGAGGCGTTTAGCGCTTGGCGATAAGGTCTGCGCCCTGGTGCCGGGCGGCGGCTACGGTGAGTATGTGCTTACCCATGCCAGCCATTGTCTGCCGCTGCCGCGCGGTATGTCGATGACCGAAGCTGCCTGTTTGCCGGAAACCTTTTTCACCGTCTGGGGCAATCTCTTTATGCGCGGCAAGCTTAAGGCCGGTGAAACCCTGTTGGTGCAGGGCGGCAGTGGTGGCATTGGCTCGACGGCGATTTTGCTTGCCCGCGCCTTTGGCGCGCGGGTGCTGGTGACCTGCTCCACTGACGAGAAGCGCGAGTATTGCCTTGGCCTGGGGGCTGAGCTCGCGTTTGATTACCGCGACGATCAGCTCATCGACAAGGTGCTTGCCGCCACCCATGGCCGCGGTGTGGATCTGGTGCTGGATATGGCCGGCGGCGCCATGATAAACACTAACTTTAAGCTGCTTGCCGACGATGGCCGCTTGGTGTCGGTGGCGATGCAATCCGGCCCCAAAGCCGAAGTGGATATTTTCAGGCTGATGATGAAGCGTCTGGTCTGGACCGGCTCGACGTTGCGGCCTCAGTCTGACGCCGCCAAGGCGGCGATTGCGGCCGAGCTTTTTACCCATGTTTGGCCACTGCTTGAACGCGGTGAATGTCGGTTGCCGATTTTTGCCACTTTTCCCCTCGCTGAGGTGGCCGAGGCGCACCGTTTGATGGAGTCCAAATCCCATCAGGGCAAAGTCTGTTTATTGCTGTCAGAGGCGGGTTGAATTGCTGATTTTTTCGACTAAAGTCGGGATTGTGCGGAAAATTGAAAAATTCCCATGGAAAAATATCTCAAATACCCTTAAAAATCGGTAAATTTGGCATTGATTCTCGGAAAGATTCTGTAAGAATACCCAACTTGAAACGTCCGAACTATTCGTACGCTTTGTTGCTGGGGCGGTGTGCTTCCCAAGCGAACTTTCTCTGATAGCAAACTCCTGTATGTGTTGATTAAAAGGTATTGGCATATATGTATAACACGGCGAAGAAACAGATTTGGTGGGGCGAGTTAAGAACGGCCCGCGGCACTGCTGTTGTCGTTCATGACAATCAGCTGCCCGAAGCCTCTGCTGGACGTATCTATCTGTATAACACTGAGCGCAAAACCATCATTGAGTATGTCGAAGACATAGTTAAGCCAAACCTGCACGACCTTGACGATGCTTCAGCCAAGTCTGCTGAAGGTAAGTTCGGTGGTGAATGGAAGGCCGCTCGCGCTGCTTTCATGGATAAGCATCAAACACGTGTTAACCTGTCCAACGTGAAAGAAACCTCAGGCGGCGGCCGCAGTAAGGCCAAGGCAGATGTAGAGCCTGAGTATGAAGACTTGAGCGAAGGCGGCGAAGACTTTAGTGACGAGTGGGCTGAAGATTTCGACGATTGATGCTTGGCTTCGGTGACGCTGTCGGCCCGCCCGGGCCGACGCGGCCATTGCCTGAAACCGCGCTTTTTCCCGCTTGACGCGTTTTATCTCAAACGCTGTTTTTCTCCGTGTTGCCCTATGAGGTCTCTGCCGCTTGTCAGCGCAGGCCCCTGTCATTACCCGCTATTCGGACTTCAGTCCACCGCTGTGGTCTTTTAACCGCGAATTGCACTCATCCTTGATGCTCGCTGAGCATTGAATCAACAACAACCCTGCCAACATAGCCCAGCCAGCAACAGCTCCGCCAGCAACAGCTCCGCCCAAATCTGTCAGGCTTTGCGCCGCGCTAAGCTGCCACGGCGCCTGGCTTTCGATTGGTCTTACTCTGTCGTATCAAACTGATAGCGGCTGATGTGGTGGTAAATGTCGCCCGGCATCAGCCAGCCCTTGCCCAGATGGGGTTGATTGGGGCTGTCGGGGATAAGCTGCGGCTCGAGGCACACGGCCTGATATGACCTGAGCCGCTTGCCCTGGCGTCCGGGTTCACCTTCGAGGAAATTGGCGCCATAGAGCTGAATGCTCGGTTGATTGGTGTAAAGCCGCATTAACCGACCTGCGTGGGGCGCGGCAAGCTCGGCGGCAAGGATGAGTTCATTGCCAGGATTATCCAGCAAATAGCAATGATCGAACCCTTTGGTATCGGCAATTTGCGGCGCGTGGCGACCATCGCCCAGGCGGGTCGGGCGACGTAAATCGAGGGCTGTGCCTGCGACATCGGCCACCGAGGTCGGAATGCCGCTGGGGTCCATGGTCAGGAAGCGCTGACTGTGCATACACACCAGATTATCGTCTGTGGTCTCCCGACCATCGAGATTGAAATAGCTGTGCTGTGTCAGACTCACCGGGCAGGGTTTGTCGGTCACGGCCATGATTTCAACATAGAGATTGTTGCCTGCGAGGCGGTAGTCGAGCTGCACCGAGCAATTGCCGGGAAAGCCCATGTCACCGTCGGGACTCTTCAGGCTTAAGCGCACGCCGTCGTTGAGCAGTCCCAAAGCCCAGTTTTTGCGGTTGAAGCCTTCGGTGCCGCCGTGCAGGCAGTTGCCCGCCTGATTCACCTTGAGCTGCCACTGCGCGCCTGCGTGGGTGAGTTTGCCGCCGGCGATGCGGTTGGCGAAGCGGCCGGCTATGGCGCCAAGGTGGGCGTTTTGGGCAAGGTAGTCTTCGGCGCTGTCGCAGCCAAGCACTATGTTGGCGCGCTCGCCGTCAGCACCCGGCACCCACAGGGAGCGGATGATGCCGCCAAGGCTCAGCACTTCAATGGCAAGCTGGCCGTTATCCAGCTGAATTCGTTCGATTTCGCCGCCTCTGGGATCCTGCCAGGGCTCAAGCACCGTATGACGCACCATGTCTGTCTTCCTTGTTGTGTGAACAGCCGACTTAGCGTAGCGGCTTAAGAGTCAGCGTAGCGGCTTAGAGAAAGCGCGTTAAGTCAACGCACTCTGACACGCTAAAGGACACGCTAAAGCCTGTCGTAACGCCAGTCAGGGTAAGGCTTGGCAATATAACCCAAAGGCCATTGGCGCTGAAGTGAGTGCAAACGTATGCGCGGCGATAATACTGCTGCCGCGCCTTAGCGTCACAGCGCCAGTGCCTCGCGGCAGGCGCTTTTTGTTTCAGAGGCTGGCTCAGGCGTCGATGCGTCCGGCGCCTTCGCTGGCGGCGCACATGTACACCTGCGGCTCAAGTCCGGTCTTTTGCGGGTATTCAGATTCTACCGCGTGGATCACCGCGTCGGTCAAATCATGCTCCACCAGGGCCACCACGCTGCAGCTGTCGGTCATGCGCACGCCGCCGCGCTCGCCTACGGCGCTCGCGATAACCTGCACCAGAATGTCGATTTCCGGTACCTTGAGGTCAAAGTCGTCCCGCAGCGAGGCGTGGGATTGGGCCATCAGTTCAGAAAGGCGCGCCACATCACCCCGTTTGAGGGCGCGGCAGGCGCTTTGGGTGCGTTGATTTTCAGTCACCACATGGCGGGCTCGTTTGAACAGCGGCTCGGCGAGGGTGCCTTTGGCGCCTTCAAGGTCGCTCCATTGCAAATCTCTGAGGGAATCAAGACCGAAAAAGTCGGCGGCGGCGCGGCATTCATCGACGCGATCGCGAAACGCGCCCTCGAGCTGCTTGGGATCCAGCGGCGAGTGCACAATGATAAGGCTTAAATTTTCAGGAATGGGTACCGCTTCGCAGTCAAGGTCGAGGCAGTCGATAAGCAGCGCCGCGTCGGCTTCGGCGAGCGCGCTGGTCATGTGATCCATAATGCCGCAGGCATAACCCTGAGCCCGGCTTTCGCCGCGTTGGGCAAGCTGGGCTATGGCCATAGGTGACAGGTGCAGTTGGCTGGTGTCGTTGATGGCGGTGCCAAAGGCGATTTCCAGCGCTCCTGAGGAAGAAAGCCCGGCGCCCATGGGCACGCTGCTGACCACGGCCAAATCCAGCCCTTTTGGGGTCAGTCCGGTGTGGGCCAATGCCTGAGTGAAGCTTTTGAGGTAGTTAACCCAGTCGCCACCGGCGGTCACTTCCCCTTCTTCTTCAAACACCCATTCGCGCAGCTCACCCGGAAAGGCTTCGGTCACGACCCGGAACAAATAGTCATCGCGGCGTTTTACCGCAATCACGGTATGAAAGTTAATGGCCGCCGGCAGCACAAAACCGTCGTTGTAGTCGGTGTGGTCGCCAATCAAATTGACCCGTCCCGGCGCCTGATAGCAGGCATCGGCCTTGGTTCCGAAGGTTTGAACAAACAGCTTGGTGGCGCGCTGCGCAGGGTTCGACATGCTCACTGATCCCATTGATAACCGGGTTATTCTTATGTATGGCACGAAAGCCATACTTTTCTGAGTTATACCATGTCTGACCGAGGTGGAAAACTGAGATTTTTGCGTGACGCGAACAAACAAAAACGCCGCACAGTGGCGGCGTTTCGAGGTGCAGTGGCGGCCGTTATTTTGCCGTCGGCGCCAGCAGCTCTTCGGATACGTGATCCACAAAACCGGCACCGGCCGCTTCGTACAGGTTGTAAACACTGTGAACGCCAGACTCTTTAAGGGATTCAACGTGTTCGGCGTACTGGACAATGGCGCTTATCTTGCCCTGATAGTCCTGCTTTTTAAGCTGCTCTACCGCAAACAGGTTGCCTGTGTGGTGCGGCATGGCAAGCAGCACCAGCTCCAGATTGGGGGCGCGGTCGAGCTTTTCCCAGAAGTCGGTATCCGAGGCATCACCCTGCACCACGTTGCGGCCCTGTGCGCGGTGGTACTCAACCAGCTCCTGTTTGTGCTCGATGCCGAGGATTTCACCATCGAAGCGCTGGCGCAGTTCGTCATAGGCGCCGGAGCCAATCCGGCCCATACCCAGAATCAAAAAGCGTGGGTTGCCGATGGGAATGGGTCTGTCTTCAGGGTGCAGCGGCGGACGCTCCATGCGTCTGAGCGGGCTTTGATAACGCTGATAAATCTGTCCGACCAGATTGTTAAGCGGCGCCGCCAGCAAAAAGCTGAACGACAGTGCCACCGCGATGATAATCAGCCACTGGGATGGCAACCAGCCCTTGGAGGCCGCCACCGCCGCCACAATCAAACCGAATTCGCTGTAGTTGCCAAGGTTGAATGAGGCCAGCATCGAGGTGCGCGAACGCAGCTTGAAGCGGGTCAGCAGCACCACAAACAGCCACACTTTAAACGGCAGCAGCGCCACCAAAAGACCGGCCAGTGCCACATCTTCAAGGCTCGGCAGGCCGTTCAGGCCAATGGTGAGGAAGAAGGCGACCAGGAAGAGTTCTTTAAAATAAAACAGCGACTTGGCAAGCTCGGATGCCTTGGGGTGCCCTGCGAGCAGCACGCCGATGAGCAGTGCGCCGAGGTCGGGCTTAAGGCCGACGGCTTCAAACAGCCAGGCGCCCAGCACCAGTGCCATAACCAGGCCAAACAGTACCAAGAGTTCGCCATGGCCAACGCGGTCAAAGGCGCGGTAAATCAGTGGTTTGGCAAATGGCAGCAACAGCAGGCCGAAGGCCCATACCGATGGCACTTCGCCCTTGGAGACGGTAAGAAAGGCCACCGCAAAGATGTCCTGCATAATCAGGATACCGATGGCGACCCGGCCGTAGAGGGTCTGCATATCGCCCTTGTCTTCCAATACCTTGACCGCAAATACGGTGGACGAGAAGCTTAAGGCAAAGGCCAGCAGCGACAGCTGCGACAGGTCAAGGTCGGTCAACTGACTTAAGCCAAGCAGGCCAAAGAGCTTGAGCACAGGCACCAGAAACAGCATGGTGCCGACCAGATGCAAGCTGGCACCGGCCCAGACTTCGGCCTTGAACAGGCTGCGGATATCGAGCTTAAGACCGATGGCGAACAGCAGCAGGGTAACACCGAGGTCGGCAAACTGCTGCAGCAGCGGCAGGCTCGACTCTTCGATGCCAAACATAAACAGGACGAAGCCTGCCACCAGATAACCAATCAGCGGCGGCAAGCCTACGCGGTTGACCAATAAACCGCAGGCAAGAGTGATGATGAGAATGGCCGGTTCCATGATACTCCTTGTCATAGTGTGCCAGCGGCAACATCCACCGATGTGCCGCCACGAATTCAGGCGAAGGTAAAGTCTGCTTTTGTCAGCAAATCAACCAGCTTATAGCATCTGGGTTAGCTGAAAATGAAAAAGGGCAAACTTTGTCGCAACAGTTTGCCCGTTTTGAGACTCAGATCAAAGGATTACTGCTTGGGTTTGTGCAGCAGATCCAGATGAGCGGCAAATTCCTTCGGCCCCATAAAGCCGGTAACGCGCAGGTCGTCACGCAGGCCACTTTGCGGATCGAACATCAGCAGGGTTGGCAGGCCCAGCACACCAAAGTTTTCCAGAAGCTCTACGTCCACCGCATCGGATTTGGTCACGTCGGCCTGCAGCAGCAGCATGTTGTCGAGGCGCTTTTTCACTTCGGCATCGGGGAAGGTGATGTGCTCAAACTCTTTACAGGCCACGCACCAGTCGGCGTAAAGGTCGAGCATCACAAACTTGCCCTCAAGGCGGGCAATGGCAAGCTCAGCATTCAGGTCGCCAAGGGACTTGATGCGCTTAAACTCAACCAGCTCAGCCTTTTTCTGGGCGCTGACGCTTGGGGTCTGGTAGCCAAGGCCACCCATCACCGCCTGGAAGCCGTAAGACACGGCGCCGAGCAGACCCAGCATCAGCAGCACAGAGCGCACGGTTTGCTTCCAGTTGAATTCGGTCTTTTTGTTCTGATGCAGCAAATAACCGGCAAGGGCCACGCCCCACACCGCCCACAGCAGATCCGACACCATACCCGGCCAGATGCGGCCAATCATCATCACAGACACGGCAATCAGCAGGAAGCCGAAGATGGTCTTGATAACTTCCATCCAGGCGCCGGCGCGGGGCAGCAGCTTACCACCTGAAGTGCCCATCAGCAGCAGCGGCAGGCCCATACCCATGCTGAGCACATACAGCGCGGCAAAGCCCTGCAGCAAGTCGCCGCTCTGGGCCACATAAATCAGCGCACCGGACAATGGCGCCGTGGTGCAGGGAGAGGCAACCAAACCCGAAATCACGCCCATCACAAACACGCCGGCAAGGCTGCCGCCCTGTTGATTGTTGGACAGGCTGTTCATCTTCTCCTGCCAGGAGGAGGGCAGTTTAAGGTCGTACAGGCCAAACATCGACAGACTGAGCACAAAGAACAGGATAGCAAGGCCAATCAGTACCGCCGGATGTTGCAGCGCGGCCTGGTATTTCATCCCAGCGGATGCCACCACCAAACCCAGCAGCGAATAAGTGATGGCCATACCCTGCACATAGGCCATCGACAGGGTAAAGGCGCGGCCGGTGGACAGCTTTTTACCCTGTCCGACTATGATGCCGGAGAGGATGGGATACATGGGAAACACGCAGGGAGTGAGCGCAAGACCAACCCCGAGACCGAAGAAAATCAACAAGGTCCAGCCGAGGCTGCCCTCAGAGAGCATTTGCGCCAGGCTATCCTGCTGTGTCAGCGGGGCTGTGGCTGTTTCGGACGATGCCGATGTGGCGCTGGCCACACCTTCGAGCTTGCCGTCGTTGGCGGCGACTTCGTTGAGCGGGGTGCTGACCTTGGTCGGCGGGAAGCACAGCTTGCCTTCGGCGCAGCCCATAAAGGTGACAGTCAGTTCGCTGCCGGCTGCGGCGGACTTCAGTGCCAGCGGCAGCTCAACAAAGGTGTAGTACACCATTTGCTCGCCAAAATACTCATCCTGATGCATCTTGCCTTCGGGCAGGGCAATCTCGCCAAGCTCGCCGCCACTTAACTCAAACTTGAGTTTGTCGCGGTAGAGGTAGTAACCATCGGCAATCACGAAGGATAATCTGAGTTGATTGCCCTGCTGGGCAGCATCAAACACAAAGGCTTCGTTCACCGGCATCAGATCGGGCTCGCCCTTGAGGAAATCGAATTTTTTACTGAAAGGATCGTTGGCAAACGCGTTTGGTGCGAGCAGCAGCACAAAGCTGAGCATCAGGGTAAGGATTTTCTTCATAATTCAGTATTATCTTTTATCCAGTTCAAATAGCCGGGCAGGGCATGGCTGATGGGCAGGGCGATGATTTCGGGCAACTCATAGGGATGTTGCGCCAAAATAGCCTGCTCGACCTCGCTGTACCTTGCTTGCCGGGTCTTGATGAATAAGGGGAATTCTGTGTCTTCACACAACTTGCCCTGCCAGCGGTAAAGGGATACCGACGGGCTGCCAAGTTGCACGCAGGCGGCCAGTCCATCGGTAACCAGGCGCCGACCTATGTCGAGCCCGACCTGCTGTGACGGGCAGCTGGTCATAACCAGAATCGCGTCATCAAGCTGTGATGCCATGATCTCTCCCAAAGTTTAAAACTCCCTTAAGGCAACGGCGTTAGCCTTGGGGGCAGAAAAGATGGCAACACTTTACGTGTTTTGGCCAAGGCTTGCATCAGGATAAGACTGAAATAGTGATACCGGTTGTTTCCGTCTTGGCTCCTGTTGCGGCGCAGGCGCTGTGCGCAGACTGCACACACTTGATAACTGACCGGCGCGCCCCCATTTATCTTACATACCCACCCCGATGAGGCCGATATGTTTTTTCCTTTAGTACTGATTTTTATCGTAATACCCGTAGTTGAGCTGTGGGTTCTCATTCGGGTTGGCGAAGTACTCGGCACCTGGAGCACTGTAGCTTTGGTATTGCTGACCGCTGTGGTCGGGGTGTCTTTGGTGCGCAGTCAGGGGGTATCGACCCTGATGGCCGCTCAGGAAAAACTGTCCCGCGGTGAGGCACCGACCGGCGAGCTGGTCGAAGGCATTATGCTTGCCATGGCCGGGGTGCTGCTGCTTATTCCGGGCTTTGTGACCGACTTTATCGGCCTGCTGTTACTGTCGCCCTTTACCCGCAAGCCGCTGGCCAAACTCGCATTCAAGCGCATGCAGCTGAAGGTGGTCAATGGCGCCGGTCAGGGCCCATTTGGACAAGGCCCGTTCGGGCAGGGGCCGTTCGGCCAAGGCCCCTTTGGTCAGGACCCGTTTAATCACAAGCCGCACGGCCGTGATAACTATGACGGCGGCAATACCTTTGAAGGTGATTTTGAGCGCACCGACGAGCGTGATGCGCGTAAGCGTTTGGATAACCAACCCTTTTATTCCGAGGATGGCGATGCTGAACGTGGTGATACTGGACGTGGTGATGCCGGACGCGGTCCGCAAGGCAATGACCGCCAGTAACTGGCGGTGCTACGTTAATTAAAGAGGGTTGATTAAAAAGGGTTGATTAATCAGTGCTCTGTAATCAACTTTCTTTCACCAGTTCACGGGGATCCTTGGGGTAAAACTGCGGCGGCAATTGATCGATGCGGCCAAAGCGGCGGGTGTTTTTATAGGGCAGTTTCATAAAGCCCGACACGCCGTTGCCATGGATTTTGTCCACATGGTGCAAAATCCGGTCGAGGCTTGCGCGAAACGCCGCCTGCTTACGCGGGTTCAGCAGCTTAAGGTAGCTGTGGATCTTCAGGTGATCCCCAAGGGCTTCAAAAATAATGCAGCCGGTGTGGTGGATTTGGTTGAGCCAACCAAGCTCGGTCATGATCTCCGCCGGCAGTTCCAGGTTTTCATCCGGATCTTTGCCGTCTTCAAAGTAAGAGTGCAGCCTAGATTTATCCTCCAGCATGGGCACATCGCCCACCTCAAACGGCAATTGCTGATCGGCGCTTGCGATAAAGGTGCCCAGGTCTTGGTTTCGGCTAATGTGCAGAGTATCGCGGGCATTAAAGAAGCAGGCCTTAAAGGTGCCGAGCCGGTCGATGCCCCGCGCCAGTGTCACCATGTTGTTTACCGCCTGTGCCAGCGCCTGCTTGAGCGCGGCGTCGTGCAGCGCCAGATTTGAATCGATAAACACCCCGTCTTTTTGCCAGTGGATCGCGAGTCCCCCCACAATCGGATACTGCCCCAGTCTGCCCACGGCGGCGATAAAGCCTTTTTCGGTATCTCCCATGCCCGCCAAAAAGTTGCGGTAATACTTGTCGAGCTGCACATCGTCCACCCGGGCTATGGGTTCGTCGGCATTGTGTTCGCGCAGGAACGATTTGCGCGAGCTGTAGGTGACGGTATCGACTTCTTTGCCGCGATTTTGTACCCAAACCGGGATTTCGGCCATGGCCTCGGGGCGGGGCAGATGCGGCAGCAGCAGCCGGTGGCTGTGGCGCATGCTGCGAAGGAAATAGTCGCCGCCACGATTGCGGGTGGCCGGGTCGTCGCTGAGCATGGCTTCAAGGGTGCGGGCAAGCTCCAGCGGCAGCCCGATAGCGGTGGGCGGAATCACCCGCGAGCCAAAGCGGCTTGGCTGCCCCGATGCGAGTGCATAAAGGGTGGCGGCCACGCCCTGCTCATCAAAGCGGGGGCTTGAAAGGGCGCCGCCGAGCTGCTCTTCGCCGATAAAGTACACATCCCCCATCCGGGCGTTGGTGTGCTGCTGATCGCTTGAGAGCAGGTTCATCACATGCTCTTCCACCGGATTGCCATGCTCGTCGCGCTGGGCAAACACCGCTGAGCCCCAGTCAATCAGCGACAGATGGCCGGTTTTCTCATCAAACACTAAATTGGATGGCTTGATGTCGCCATGCACCAGTGGCCTGCCGGTGCGAAGGTACACCAGCAGATCGGCAAGCTGGCGGGCGATGCTCATGATCATCGGCACCGGCAGGGCGCCGCGTTTGCGGCACAGCTGCTCAAGCTCTTCACCGGGGGCGCGAGCCATCACCAAAATCCCCTGTTTGCCGACCCGCTCGAATTTAATCAGTGGGGGCACATTGGGGTGGCGGCAGTGCGACAGCATAAAGGCTTCTTCTTCAAGGCGGTCCTGGATGTGCTGTGGCAAGGTGATACGGGAAAACTTGAACACATGGGCATCGCCATCTTCATTGACGCCGGCAAACACAAATCCGTAAGCGCCCTTGCCGATAAACTCGATATCGCGGTAGCCGAGCTTCGACAGCTGCTGCTTACACAAACGCACCCAGGCCTTATGTTTACGGGCATCGTTGGCCTTGAGCAGGTAGATGGACTGTTCTTCGGAAATGTAAAACTGCTGCAGTTGCGGCGTATGGGCTGACAAACGCTATCCCCGGTGCTGATGACTAACCCCCATTTAAGCCATATCAGCCCTTGTCAGGCAAGGAATTTACCCCGTGCCTACCCAAGTTTTTTGGTTGGGTTTTTGATGCACATCAAGCTGTGGTCATCCGGCAAAAGCTAAGGTGTTTTTATCGGACAATACTTGGTTTGAAAGGCTGGTTAAGGCCTGACAAGGAGGGCGAAATGACTGCCCAGAACAGAGAAAAACTGATTGAGTTATTTGAATTTGCGCGCAAACGCATTATTCAGTCGATGGAACTGCGCCACTGCCCGCACGCGGGTTTTTACAACAGCGTCGATGAGCGCTGCCTGTATTGCCATCAGGGGATGGAGTGCATCTGGATGAATCACAACGACGAGCTGGTGGCGCTGGAGCAAAAGTCCGACGAAGACTTAAAGCAGCAGCTGCTGATAGCGGTGGATTTTGTTGATTCCAATCTGTCGCCGTATCACCTCACCAGACGCAAGTGCCAGTGCGAAAACTGCCAGTGGCTGAAGCAGGTCAACGAAGTGCTTGGAAATTCCTGAGCATCTGGGTTGATGCTATTGGCTTGGATTGCCGCTGCAATTGATTGTCGCTGCTATTGATTGTCGCTGATAGGGATTACCGCTAGAGTAGGGCGAATTTTCTTCTCTGGGGGCAGGTATGGAACCGGGTTTCTGGCACGATAAGTGGCAATCACAGCAGATTGGATTTCATCAGGCGGATATCAATCCGTTTCTGGTAAGGCACTGGGACGCACTTGGGCTTGCGCCTGATGCACGGGTGTTTGTGCCGCTGTGCGGTAAGTCCCGCGATATGGAGTTTATTGCGGCCAAGGGCCACGGCGTGCTGGGCTCTGAGTTGTCTGCGCTGGCGGTGGAGCAATTTTTTGACGAAGCCGGCGTTACGCCGAAGGTCTCCACTCAGGGCGAGCATCGCCATTATGCCGCCGAAGGCATCGAACTGGTGCAGGGCGATTTTTTCACTATCGACCCTGAGCTTGTTGGCAGCTGCAAAGGCTTTTACGACCGGGCGGCGCTGATTGCCTGGCCTGCTGAAATGCGCATCGACTACGCCAATAAACTCGCCGCGCTTATCCCAAGCGGCAGCAGGGGGCTGCTGGTGACCCTCGATTATCCTCAGGAAGCCTTAAGCGGCCCGCCCTTTGCGGTGTCGGCAGATTGGGTGCAGACCCACCTTGGCCGCCATTTTGAGGTAACGGCGCTCGAGTCTTTGGATGTGCTTGCTGATAACCCGCGCTTTGTGAAAAAGGCCGTGCCCTGGCTCACTGAAGCGGCATTTTTGCTGGTACGCAAATAATCACCTATTTAAATTCAGCCGCTTATCAGGCATTCAAGCTGCTAGCAGTAATTCAAGCTAACGGTGATTCAAGCTAGTGCTGACTAAAACTATCAGCGATTCAATTGCAGCGTTTCAATTTATCTGGGATTCAGACAGTAAAAAGGCGACCATGAGGTCGCCTTTTTTTACTGCACGTTTCAGGGTAGATTAGAAGTCGTAACGGATACCTACGGTGAATACGTTATCGTCTTCCAGATCAACCTTGTTACCGGCGATTACGTGGTCGCCTTCATACATGGCGTAGTGACCGAACAGCAGAGTTGACTTGGAGATGCGGTAGTCAGCACCCAGGATCAGGTTCTGTACGTTGATATCGTCGCCGCGAACGGCTGCGATGTTTTTGTAGTAGATACCAGTGCCTGAGTCATCAACGATGTACTCGGCCTTCAGGTTTACACCGTTAAGGTTGTAAGCCACGTTCACCAGATAGGTGTTACCGTCAACCAGGTTACCCTCGGTGCTTTCGGTTTTCTGATACAGACCACCTACTTTGAACTCGCCGAACTTGAACTGAGCCACGGCGCGGTAGGCGTCGAGGTAGCCCAGCTTCTTGTCTTTGTCGGCGGCTACATAGCTACCGGCAACATAGTAGTTGTGCTTCTTCAGGCCTTTGTCACCGGCAGTTACGCTCAGGCCGTACTGGCTTTCGTCACCGCCCTGATTGTCTTCCATCAGGTAGTGAGCGTTGAAGGTCAACACATCGGCGATTTCTGGAGAGTGGTACCACAGACCATCGGCGCTACGGGTTTGGGCAGCCAGCATGCGGTCGATGTCGGCGTTGGTGTTGCCGAACAGGTCAATACCGCCTTCGGCTTGCTTGAATACTGTGTCGTTACGACCTACCAGGAAGGTACCGGCGTTGGTCTTGATACCCAGGTAAGAGTTACGTGGCTTGAAGGTGTCACCGCTGTTAGAGGTGTTTTCGACCTGGAATTCCAGTTGATAAACCACGTCGAAACCGGCGGCGATGTTTTCACTGCCTTTTACGCCCACGTTGGAGAAGTTGTTTTCGAAATAGGTGCCGCTTTCGCCGACGGTCGCACCGCTGGTGCCGCCCTGAACGGTTGAGCTTGCGTCAGTGTTGGTTACTGCCAGATCGATGCGGCCATAAAACTGTGGACCTTCGGCCAGCGCGCCAAAAGATGCCAGAGCCACCACCGATGCAACAGATGCAGAGATAAGGGTCTTCTTCATGTTTACATGCTCCCTAGAACCGAGGTTCTGTTCCATTATTATATAATTAAATGTTTTTCCTCTATTTTTGCTACAGATTCGCTTCCTGTAACAAAACTCCGGACAATTCTTGCAGGTTTGCCGGGGAAAGGTTGTGGTGCGGATCAAAGTTTTGCGTCCCGTATGAAGTCTTTACGACATTAATGTGACAGGTTTGACCGGCCTCCCGCCTTCTCGCCTTTACCGCCCAAGAGCAGGCTCAGTGCGGCTAACGTTAAGATATTGCTCGAAATCTCAGTGATAACTTTAGCAGCCCATCATATAGCTGCAATAAAACTGACAAATTTAGGTCATAAAAGCCGCGCCGAATCACAGATTTCACGAAAAATCAGTAACAAGACTGTCATCTAAGCCCGGCTATTAACTGCGTGCGCGCCTTATTCGTCCGTACCTTTTGCTGTGCGGTTAAAGTGGCTGCCCGCGCCCGATTGGTCTTGGCTTTCGATAGCGGCGGGATTAGGCTAAAATGCGGCGTTTTCACGACCCGGGAGCCATAAGTGCAGCAACCAGAGCAGCAAGCAGCGCAGCCATCAGAGCAGACCGCTATAGAGCAGACCGCTATAGAGCAGACCGCTTCAGAGCAAAAAGCCGCGCCGCAACTTTCAGACGCTTATCTCAATCGCTTTGGTGGCATAGGCCGGCTATACGGCCAGCAGGCGCTGCTGCGTTTTTCGCAGGCCCATGTGCTGGTGGTGGGAATTGGCGGTGTTGGCACCTGGGTGGCCGAGTCGCTGGCACGCAGTGGTATTGGCCAGATTAGCCTGATGGATTTGGACGATATTTGCGTGACCAACAGTAATCGTCAGCTCCACGCCTTAAGCTCCACTATAGGTCAGTCCAAGGTGGCGGTGATGGCCGGGCGGATCCGCGACATCAACCCCGAGTGCCTGGTCAATGAGCTCGAAGACTTCCTCACCCCCGATAACCTTGCTGAGTATTTGGGGAAAGATTGCGGCATTGATTACGTGGTGGACTGCATCGATGCGGTTAAACCCAAGGCGGCGCTGATTGCCTGGTGCAAACGCAATAAAATCCGCATTGTGACCGTGGGTGGCGCCGGCGGGCAGATGGACCCGGCCAAAATTCAGGTCACGGATTTGTCCCGCACAGTGCAGGACCCTCTGCTTGCCAAGGTGCGTAATATCCTGCGCCGTGAGTACAATTTCTCCCGTAACCTTGAGCGAAAGTTTGCCATTGATGCGGTGTTTTCCACCGAGGCATTGACCTACCCCGGCGCCGATGGCGAAGTATGCGCGACCAAACCCAGCGAGGGTGGCAGTATGCGCATGGATTGTTCGAGCGGATTTGGCGCCGTGACCGTGGTCACCGGCACCTTTGGCTTTATGGCGGTGAGCCGGGTGCTGGCCAAGCTGCGCCAACTGGCTCAAATGTGATATTGAGCATGGCTTGGTTTGCTGTAGAGGATTTCATCGTCCGCTACGCTGGTGGGAATACAAACCACAAAACAGGCCCCGCCAAGTGCCGATTTACCCTCATAGCGGACGCTGCCTTTCAGCAGCGTTGCCGCATTGAAGGCGGCTGACAATCCAAGCCCTGTGCCCCCTTTGGCGCGACTGGTGGTAAAAAACGGCTCAAACATGTGCTCGGCCACATCGTCGCTTATCCCTTTGCCATCATCCTCAAGCCGCACCGTCAGCACCTGTTCGTCCAGATGCACTTCAATGCGAAAATGATTGTCCCGCTCCGGGGCAAAGGCGTGGGCATAAATATTGGAAATCAGATTGCCCAATATTTGATTGAGCAGATTGAAGTTGCTTTCGATACACAGGCGTTCGTCCACTATCAGCTCCATCTGTGCCGACATAGGCGCATAGATTATCTGGGTTGCGTCATAGATATCCCGGCACATCTGGCCAATCAGTATGGGTTCGTGGGCATCGTGGCTTTGCTCGGCGGCGATGGTTTTAAACTTCTGGATAAGATTACTGGCGCGGTTGATGTTGCTGATGATGAGCTCGCAGCTTTGCTGGTACTCCTCAAGGATGCCGTTGATTTCATCCAAAGTGGCATCTTCGCTGTGGATTAGCTTGATAAGCTCATTGACGTGGGCAAGCTGGGCACTGGCCGCCGTGAGGCAAATGCCAATGGGGGTGTTGATTTCGTGGGCCACACCGGACACAAGCCCACCCAGCGCCGCCATTTTTTCCTGTTCGACCAGGGCCTCCTGGGCCCGTTTCAGAATAATCAGCGACTGCTCAAGCTCCATAGTCCGCTCTTTCACCTGCTTGGCAAGTTCGTCCTTGTAGGAGCGTTCAAGCTCCAGCAGCCGTTCGCGGTCTTCGAGGGCGTGCTGCAAATCGGCTTTGGATTTTTTCAGCGCGCCAAAGGAGCGGTGCAGCTGCTCCTGCATTTCATTGATGGCAATCGCCACCTGATCAAACTCGTTTTGGGAGCCGCGCTTTTGAAAATGTAGCGGCACATAGTCTTTATCGACATCAATATGTTGGCAGTACGACGCCAGGGTATTGAGATGGCGGGTGATATTTATCCACACCAGAATGAGGATCATCCCCGCAACCAGAAAGGTCTTGATGGCGTTTGACAGCAAAATCAATATCGCCTTGTCGTACAGCCTGTCGTACACCTCGTTAAGATCAGCCTGTATGGTCAGCTTACCCACCGAAATATTCTCAGTGCCTGAGTTGTAGGTCAGGGAAAACACTTTTTCGATGGTGTTTTTCTCAACCGGCTTACCACGGCTCCAGTGCTGGCCGCTGTCATCATCGATGGATATATAGGTGATGTCGGGCAGCTGAATAAGCCCTTCAAGCTGGGTATTGATAAGCCGCTCATCTATCACCCAGATGCTGGCCGCGAGCACATCCAGGCTGACTTTTTCGATATTGGAAAAGGCCCGGTCGATACGATGCAGATCGCCGTTATAGTCGTTGAAAAGTTGATAGCAGGTGGTGATCAGCGTAATGAGCGAGCTGAACAGCACGATGGAGAGCATCAATTTGCGGCCGATTTTGCTGCTTACCGCCTGGCGCGAAAAACCCAGCATTGGTTTGTGTCTGTCCTGAGCGATTGCGGAATATGTATAAGCATAGTGTGCGCTGCAAAAAATCACCTGTTTTCTGTGGCATGGGTGTAATTTTGTCGGCAGTGGCAGGCTGGCATTTTATTTGCTTGATAGCGGCGTAAGTTCAATTTTTTGACGGACGGGGTCTGCCATGTACAAGCCAAATTGGGGAGCTCTTAAACGTATTTCTGCCCGCGACTGGGCATTCAAGGTGATGCTGTGGCTGTTTATCGTGACGGCGGCACTCAAGTTTGCGCCGGCAGACTGGCTGGCGTTTTTACGCCTTGATCAGTGGGCGGCAAACCATTCGGCGGCGATAGGGTTGGGGCTAATCCTGGCGGTGGCCTTTTTTGTGATGCAGCTGGCTAACTTTCTGCTGGATGAGGCAATTGGGCATCTTGGTGCCAAGCGTAAGCGCGAGATTATTGAACATAAGGTACAGCTGCTTGACCCAGCCGAGCGTGCGCTGCTTCGGGAGTTTTTTCTGCAGGGCAAAACCATTCTGACTCTGCCAATGGACGAGCTGGCAGTGAAAAGCCTTGAGAACACCAATATCCTTGAGTGCCTTGGCAACGTAAAACACTACGCCATCCATGGCTCGACTGCAGATTACAAAATCAGCATGCTCGCGCGCATCTACCTGAATCGCAACGTGCTGCGCCTGCCAAACGGCGAGCTGAGCCCGGAAGAAATGCAAAACCTTATCAAGGCAAGGCCCGGCTTTGTCAGCAATGTGCTGTCGCAGCGCAAACCACCGCAGCGCGCGGCCTGAGCATAACGCCGGCTAAAAATCCAAGACAAAAAAAGGGGGGCCATTTGGCCCCCTAATTCACTCTTGAAACATGCACAGTTAAGAACATTGAAAGCAAAAACTAAGGCTTCGCAGACTTCACATAAAACATCCACATCAGATAGGAGATAATCCCCAGCGTGGTGAAGATCACTATCATCGACAATAACCCGATAGGGTTACCAAACATTAAATCCAACCAGAATGCCACGATTGAAATCCTCTTTCCTGTGAAGTCTGAGCTAAAGGTAGCCCGACTCCGCGGGTGATTAACTGATCTTGATCAATAAAGCCGTGTGTTGATTACACCCCTGATAAACAAGTGTTAAAAATTTGATGTGCATCAAGTTTTGCTTAATTTTGGAAGTCTGAACCATACTTTGACGTGGAGCGTCGGTGTGCATTAAATAAGAATACCTCTTTATGGGTATTTTTTGGCGTGAGTTCTGTTGATGCAGGTATTGCGATGTAGGCATTTGCGATGCAGATATTAATGGTGAAGCTATTTCAGGACATGGATATTCAAGGGGTTTTGCATGAGTTCGGTACTGGAACATAAAGCAGTATACGGTGTGGCAGGGTTGCTTGGTGCAGCCGTGCTGCTGAGTTTGGTTTTACACGCCCAATGGCTTGAAAGCGCACTGTTACTGCTTTCGATGGCGCTGACCTTTGCCGCCCTGCGCCAGCATCAGGCAAGCATTCGGCAGCTTGAGCGGGATGCAGGCCTGCTTGGGGATGGCGACCTGGCGCACCGCGTGGCGGTGGAGCGCTGTGGCCAGCTTGCTCAAACCGCCCGTGGCCTTAGCCGCATGTCCGAAGACGTGGGCCGTACCGTCGCAGCGTTAATGGACACCAGTGAGTCGATGCATCTGGTGGCGGCCGAGCTTAAAACTGTCAGCGATTTGACGGCCAAAGGGGTGGCTTCGCAGGAGGAGCGCACCGAAAATGCTGCCCAGTCAATGGCGCAGCTGGTGCACACAGTCCACGATATTTCCGCCAATGCTGCGCGGGTCGCCAGCGCGGTGGATGAAGCCAAGAGCCGTGCCACCCAGGGCGGGGAGGTGGTGGCTGAGGCCGTTAGCCGCATCAACGCCATGACCGAGCAAATCAGCCGCAGCGAAGAGGTTATTGAGCGCCTCGCCGCGGATGCCGCCAGTATTGGCAGTATTATCGACACCATTTCCCAGGTGGCCGAGCAAACCAACCTGCTGGCACTCAATGCCGCCATCGAAAGTGCCCGCGCCGGCGAGCATGGTCGCGGCTTTGCCGTGGTTGCCGATGAAGTGCGAAACCTGGCCAAGCGAACCTCCGAGGCCACGGTTGAAATTCAGCAACAAATTCAGGCGCTGCAGGCCGGCAGCCGTGAAAGCGTGTCTGTGATGAAGGCGTCCGTAACCTTGGCCGAGGAGACCCGCGAGCTGGTGTCAGGTGTCAGCGAGGCGCTTGATGTGATAGTGACTCAGGTGGCGGAGGTGACCCAGATGAGCCATCAGATTGCTGAAGCCTCCGGCCATCAGCAGCAGGTCGCCGAGCAAATCAATGACTCTATCGCCTCTATATCCCAGCAGGCGGCCGATAATGCCCACAACACCAACCGCAACAATCTTGCCAGCCTGAAACTGTTCAATATGTCTCAGGAAATCGGTTCGTTGCTGCACCGATTTAACATCGACAGGCGCCAGCTTAAAGAGGCGAAGGAATTTGTCAGCTGGAGCAGTTCGCTCGATGTTGGTATGTCTGAAATCAATCGCCAGCATCAGCGGCTTATCTCGCTGATTAACGAGCTGCACCGCGCCATGGAAGGTCAATACGGGCTCGACGTTATCAAGCGGATTGTACAGGGGTTGGTGGATTACACCGCCAATCACTTCAGCTACGAAGAGGAGCTGTTTGCCCGCTTTGGCTATCCCCACAGTAAAGAGCACAAAGATGAGCATGCTCGGCTGGTGACTCAGGTGCTTGATTTTCAAAAGCGAGTTGCCCGCGGTGAAGATGTTTCCGATGAACTGATGAGCTTCCTCAAGGCCTGGCTTATCGATCATATTCAGGGCAGTGACCGTGGCTACAGCCAGTTTTTACTGCAAAAAGGCGCCGACTAGCAGCCGGCGGCTGATTTTTAAGCGAACGACGACTTATGTACCTGAAACCCCGTCAAAGGGCTTGCCAAGTGATTGGGCGCAGGTATAATCCATGCCCAGAGTTAGCAAGCCAAACGGCCTGCCAGCCTCAAAATTTGATGCCAGAGTGGTGAAATTGGTAGACACAGGGGATTCAAAATCCCCCGCCCTTAAAAGCGTGTCGGTTCGAGTCCGACCTCTGGTACCAACTCAAAAGTCAGCGAAAGCTGGCTTTTTTGCTTTGTGGGGTTTGGAAACGCAAACCAACACGCCGCGTGTCGGCTGGAAGGCCAGCCCCGTCGGTCCGACCTCTGGTACCAACTCAAAAGTCAGCCTAGTGCTGGCTTTTTTGTTTTTTGGTGTTTGGAAACGCAAACCAACACGCCGCGTGTTGGCTGGAAAGTCGGCCCCACTGTCTACTGCACCGTCGGTTTGCTATAGCTCCCACCTCTGGAACCAACTCAAAGTCAGCCTAGCGCTGGCTTATTTGTTTTTGGGGTTTGGAAACCCTAACAACACACCGCCTCTTGGTTTTGTTGCTGCGTTTCGAATTCGGCCCGCTATTTACTTTGCCTTACCGAATAACCGCATAAAAAAACCGCCCCTCAGATGATGAAAGGGGCGGCGAAAAGTGAAGCGGGAGGTGCACCGCTTCAACTTGGGCTCGGTGTGGGCGCTGTTGTTGCGCTCTTTATAAAACGGGCTTAAGCCAAATCCCGCAGGCTGTCGAAGCAGGCTCCGAGGGTGTGGTAGTCACACTTGGCACCGGCGGCGCTTTTTTCGTTGGAGTATTTGCGGTTATCGCGATAAAGCACCCTAAACCAGGCGCCGTATTCATGGTCGACAAAATGCTGCCACGAGTAGGCCCACAGGGCGTTGTAGGCATCGAGGTACTTTTGCTCGCCGGTTTGCTGATACAGCATGGCGGCTGCGGCAAAGCTCTCTGCCTGCACCCAGAAGTACTTGTCATCGTCGCACCATTTGCCATCCGGGCCGAAGCCATACACCATGCCGCCGTGCTCTTTATCCCAGCTCTTGTCAAAGGCGGTGTCGAACAGGGTCTTGGCGCGGCTTATCAGCCATGACTGATGGCTGTGGCGGGCAAGCGACAGCAGCAGCTTGGCCCACTCGGTCTGGTGGCCGCCCTGGAAGCCCCAGGGGCGGTAGAGGTTCTTGGGATCGTCCTTGTTGTAGTCCCAGTCAATGGCAAAGTCGGGGGTGAAGTGTTCCCAGATGATGCCGCCGGTCAGCGCCGCCTGGCGGTTGGCAATCTTGTCGGCAATTTCCATGGCGCGGTCGAGGAAGCGGCCTTCGCCACTGGCTTCAAAGGCCGCAATCATGGCTTCACACAGGTGCATATTGGCGTTCTGGCCGCGATAGTCAGACAGCACGCCATCGGCACTGATTTCATCGGCGTAAAGGCCATATTCCGGCTGCCAGAAGCGCTGCTCGAGCAGATTGTAAATCCACAGCAGCTTGTTGTTGTCTTTCAGGATCCCGGCTCTGCGACAGGCAGCAAAAGCCAGCAGCACAAAGGCGTAGCCATAGGCCTGCTGGGTCATGTCGTCGCTCTGATGGTTTTTCAGTGTCCAGGCAAAGCGCTCACCCGCCTGCAGATGCACGTTCAGCAGGTAGTTAAGGCCGTGGCGGGCCTGGTTTAAGTAATCAGGTTTATTCAGCACCTCGGCGGCGCGGGCGTAGTTGACAATGATGCGACAGCTGCTTACCAGCTGACGAAAGCCGGGCTCAAACAGGCTGCCGTCGTCATAATAGTTATGGAAATAGCCGCCGCTGGCATCAATTACCCGTGGGTCGTAAAAATCCAGAATACTCTGGGAGTGGGACAGTAAAAAATCACGGCTGTAAAAATTCATAAGTGTTCCTGGGTTCAGGCGAAAATAGAAAGCTTTTTAAAACGCAATGTCATTAAACGCCTTGGCGGCAAACTGCACGCCAAGCTGCGCGCTGAAGTCTTCGGCCTCGGCAAGCACCGGCAGAGCCGGGAAGGCGCCGGGGCGACTCACCGCGAGGGCGCCGCAGGCAATGGCGAAAATAAGTGCCTGTTTAAGCAAGGCTTCGTCGGCGAGTAAGGATTCAAGCCCACTTTTGGCTATCCGGTACAGCAGGCCGCCAATAAAGCCATCGCCGCCGGCAGTGGTATCGACCACTTTGACTCTGGGTGGCTGCAGCGTAAGACTGCGCCTGCCGGTATAGGCTGTTACCGGATTGCCGCCGTCGGTGACCATCACCAGCTGGCAGCCAAGATTCAGTAGCATGTCGATAAACTGCGCCGTGCCTGCACCTGCCAGATACTCAAGTTCTTCTTTGGCAAACTTGAGCACCTGCGCCTTACTTACCAGACACATCACAGTCTCTTTGCAGGCCTTGCCCTGTGGCCAGAGGTTGTGGCGCAGATTGACATCCACACACACAGTGACGTTTGCCTCGAGTGCCCGGTCGGCGATTTCGAGCGTGGCCTCGGCGCTTTGGGGCGTGGTCAGGGTGTTGCTGCACAGATGCAAAATGGCGGTGTTTTCAAACCAGCTGTTATCCACAGCGGCGGCATCAAACAGGGTGTCGGCGCCGCCATCGCGGTAAAAGCTGAAGCTGCGATCGCCTGTGTCATCCAGATGCACAAAGGCAAGCGAGGTGGGGGCGGTTTCGTGGCGACCAAGCAGGCTGATGTCTACGCCGTAACGCACAAGCGCCTCCGCGAGAAAATCGCCGAATTTGTCGTTTCCAACCAGTCCGGCAAAGCGGGCGTCACCGCCAAGCTTGGCGACTGCCACCGCCGCATTGGCGGGGGCGCCGCCCGGATACTGCCTGAAGGATGGCAGCTTCAGGCCGTCATCCTCCGCATTGCCGGTACTTAAAAAATCAATCAGGGCTTCACCGAAGCACAGCACCCGGTTACTCATTACGCATTCTCTCCGGTTGCCTGTTTACGGGCGTAAAAGGCATACCAACAAATATAAAGATAACAGAAGGTTGGCACGACAAAGCTGAGCTGGATGCCGATGCTGTCGGCGGTTACGCCTTGAATTATCGGCAATATCGCGCCGCCGACTATGGCCTGGCACAGCAGGCCGGAGCCGCGGCTGGTGAGCTCACCAAGGCCTTCAATCGCCAGGGTAAAAATAGTCGGGAACATGATGGAGTTGAAAAAGCCTATCGCCAATACGGCCACAATCGCGAGCTCGCCGCTGGAAATGATAGTGAGCATCAGCAGCAGATTGGCAAACACCGCATTGGCCGCGAGCACAGTAGCCGGATTAAAACGGCGGGTGAGGGCTGCGCCGGCAAAGCGGCCAAGCATAGCGCCGCCCCAATACCAGGCCACCAGTTTTGCGGCGCTCTTTTCATCCATTCCACCAATGCTTGGCTCGGCAAAGTAGTTCACCAAAAAGCTGCCGATAGACACCTCTGCGCCCACATAAAGGAAAATTGCCAGCGCGCCCAAAAGCAGGCGCTTATGGGACAACAGCGAGCCTGAATGCTGCCTGTCCACGCCCATGGCGGTTTGCTTTACCTTGCCGCCAATGAGCACAAAACCCAGCGCAATCAGCCCAATCACGGCAGCGAGCAGCAGATACGGCAGCTGCACCGCTTCGTGGGTACCGGCGGCAGCGCCGAAAATAAGCAGCCCGCCAAACAGGGGCCCAAGCGTATGCCCGAGGGAGTTCAGCGCCTGGGCCAGATTCAGGCGGCTGGCAGCGGTGCGCTCTGGGCCGAGGCGGGCCACAAACGGATTGGCGGAAACCTGCAAAATGGTGATGCCCGAGGCCAGCACAAACAGCGCCAGCAAAAACAGCTCGTACTCTTCAAGGCTCGATGCCGGGTAAAACAGCAGGCAGCCCGTGGCCATGGTGCAAAGACCCACGATAATGCCGCGAAGGTAGCCGATGCGGGATATCAGCGAGCCTGCCAGCGGCGATACCAAAAAGTAAGCGCCAAAAAAGCAGAACTGCACCAGCATTGCCTGGGTGTAACTGAGCTCGAATATGCCTTTCAGGTGCGGGATCAGGATATCGTTCAGCGCCGTGATAAAGCCCCAGATGAAAAACAAACTGGTCATGGCACCAAACAGCAGCTGCTGATTGCTCTGGGCCGCGACTGGCTCGCCCGCGGCGGTCTGGGTAGAAGTGACTATGGCCATGGCTTAGTTCCCTGTCAGCGAAAATGAAGGTGGGCGGTCGGCCATTGCCTGACCAAAGGCCGGGTTGGGCTTATCGCTCAGTTTGAATTCGAGACTGGTGCTTTGCTCTACATAATCAGCTGGAATAAAGCTTTTCAGGCTCGGTTTGCCATTAAGCACTATCCCATCGATATAGAGGTTGTCGTTGCTGGCACCCGGGGCGCGGATGCTGAGCTTGCCTATTTCGGCGGCTTCAAACACAGGTGCGGCCAGCACCAGTTCGGCGCGGCCCGGCAGCATGGGGTAAAGCCCGAGCGCCGAGAACACATACCAGGACGACATCTGTCCCAAATCATCCTGCCCTGGAATGCCCTTGGGCGTTGGCAGCCACAGGGTGTTCAGGGTCTCGCGCACTACTTTTTGGGTTTTGTGGGCGGCACCTGTGTGCAGGTACATCCAGGGGCTGTTGATGGATGGCTGGTTACTCACGTCGGCAAAAAAGGCATCGTCGCGGAACAGCACATAGCTGCCGTCTGGCTTGATAAAGTGGCCATCGAGCCTTGCTTCCATGGCGGCGTCGCCGCCAAGCAGCGCCGACATACCTGCGCCATCAAAGGGCAGCATCCACAGGTATTGGGCTGGGCTTCCCTCAACAAACAGATGCGGACTCGCCGGGTCGAAATCGGTCTTCCAGCTGCCGTCTTTGTTGCGGCCCTGAATGTAGCCAAGCTCGGCGGTAGCCTTGGGGTTGTAGAGGTTTTTCCAGTAACCGGCGCGCTTAAGCAGCTCGTCACTCTGGCCTTGCTGGCCAAGGCGTGATGCCAGCTGCGACAGGGCGAAGTCGGCGCTCACCTGCTCCAGAGTTTCACTGGCGCCTTCCCAGCTGTTGGATTGGTCTGAGATGTAATTGATTGACAACCACTGATCCAGCGACGGCCGCTGACCACGGCAGAACACCGGGCAGCCAATGTTGCCAAGGTCAAACTGCGTCGGCTCGGTGGCGGCCTTGTACAGCGACTCGTAGGCCTCTTTCACCGCAAAATCATCGGCGCCGAAGGCGACAAAGTTGGCGATGGCGATGGTGGACGGGTCGCCTGACATCACCGAGGTCGCGCCCGAGTTGTGGGTCCATCTGTCCCACACGCCGCCGTATTGATTGGCCTGATTGAGCATCGACTGGGCCATGTCGGAGGCCACTTTGGGCTCCATCAGGCTTATCAGCTGCAGCTGCGAGCGGTACACATCCCAGAGGGAATAGTTGGCGTACTGCGCGGCCTGACCCGCGCTCAGCTTATGCACCTTGCCATCGAAGCCGGTGTACTCGCCATTAACGTCACTGAAAAGATTGGGGTGGTGCAGCGCATGGTAAAGCGCGGTGTAAAAGGTGGTGAGCCTGTCCTTGTCGGCCTCCGGGTTGGCGGCAACCTTGACCTTGGCAAGGGTCTCGTTCCAGCGGGCATTGGCTGCAGTTTCTACTGCACTGAAGTCTTTGTGGGCCTGCTCGGCAATCAGGTTTTGGCGGGCGTTGGCCTCGCTCACGTAAGAGATCCCCACCCGCATGGTGACTTTTTGCTGCGCAGCAGTATCGAGTTCAAGCCACAGACCAGAGCCCTTGCCAAGCTCGGGCACGCCCTTGGGGCCGTAGCCGGTGCCGCCTTCGCTGTAGCTGGCACCCGGCAGCATTTTATCATCCTGCCAGCCGCCGCTGGAGGTCACGGGCACGTCCAGTTTGGCCACAAAGTGCAGGGTGTAATAGCTGTAGCGGTTGGCTTCGCCTAAATAGCCGCAGAAGTTGCCGCTGGTGACTGAGCCTGTGATTTCGCCGGTTTCGGGATTAAAGCGGGTGCTGGCTTGTTCGCTGCCAAGCTGATTGTAAGCGGTGCGGAACAGAAGCTTGGCATCGGCATCTTTAGGGAAATCAAACTCGGCGATGCCGCTGCGCTCAGTGGCGGTTAAATTCACACCAACGCCGTTATCCAAGGTAAGGCGGTAGCTGCCGGGGCGCACGCTTTCATTGGCGTGGCTGTAACCCACGCTGTAGTAAGCGTCCATCAAATCTGTATCGGGTGAGTGCTTGATGGGCTCAAGGAATGGCAGCACAGGCACTTCGCCCGAGGCTCCAAGGCAGCCGGTGCCGGACAGGCGGGTGAAGCTGAATCCCTTAACCCGGGTGGCGTCGTAGTTGTAACCGCCGGGGGAGACGGGAATGCGCACTTTCTCTTCCAGTACGCGCTTTTTTAAGCCTTCGCTTTCGTTAAGCAGCGTCTCAGTGTAGGCGTGCTCCGGGCCAAAATTGAACATACCAAAGGGCAGTGAGGCGCCCACGGCCACGTTGGCCGCCTGGCGATGGTTGAATACGCCCTGGCTGCCAATCAGCGGATTAACAAAATCCACCGGCTGGCTAATCCAGCTCGGGCTTTTTGCCGCTTTGTTGGCGACGCTGTTGTCAGCCTGGCTGCGATTTGTGTCTGCGTCGCTGCTGCCACAGCCACTGAGCGACAATCCGCTCAGTGCTGCGATAACGGCAATGCCGATAAGGGTACGAGGTGTGTGCATTGTCTGTCCTTGTCTGTCCTTTTCCGCTTTTGACGGTGGACGTTTTTAGTTTTTGTAAGGGCTCATGGCCTTGGGGCGCGCATCAATCGCCTTGCCCCAGGCTTTGTTGGGTGTTGCTGCCATCTCAAACACCAGCTCGCCACCGGCCATGATGTCGTTATGGTGCAGGTAGCTTTGGCTTAGCGGCTTGCCGTTGAGGCTCACGCCGGCAACGTAGAAGTTGTCCTTTGAAAGCCCCTTGGCGATAACCTTAAAACGCTTGCCGTTACTGAGCTTGAGTGTCACTTCCGGCAGTTGCGGCGCACCTATCACATAGGTCATATCGCCCGGAGTCACCGGGTAAAAACCCATGGCGGAGAACAGATACCAGGCCGACATCTGACCCACATCGTCGTTGCCGGCGAGGCCCGATGGGGTGTCGTTGGAGAGGGTATCCATGATCTGACGAATACGTGCCTGGGTCATCCAGGGGGCGCCTGCGTGGTTGTAAAGGTAAGCAATATGGTGACTCGGTTCATTGCCGTGGGCGTACTGGCCAATCAGGCCGGCAATGTCTTCATGCTCCTTGATTTTGTCGGCATGGAGCGGGCGGGTGAAAAGCTCATCCAAACGCTCGATAAAGGCAGCATCGCCACCCTTGATGTCGATAAGGCCTGCCACATCGTGGGGGACGTAGAAGCTGTACTGGAAGCTGTTGCCCTCGGTGAAGGGGCCCATGTACTTGGCTTCTTCCACATCAAAGTCTTTATCCCAGTTGCCTTTGCTGTCGCGGCCACGGGCAAATTTGGTTTCTGGATCAAACACATTGCGCCAGTTTTGCGCTCGCTTATCGAAGGCTTTGGCAATATCTGCCTCGCCCATGCTTTCGGCCATGCGGGCGATGGCAAAGTCATCGTAAGCGTATTCCAAGGTGATAGACACAGACTCCGGCAGCACATCCATGGGCACGTAGCCGTATTTCAGGTACTCAGGAATGGCATCGTAATTGGGGTGGTTGGCGGTGGCCGTCATGGCATCCAGCGCCCGCTTGCCATCGAAGCCGCGAATGCCTTTTTGCCAGGCGTCGCTTATCACCGACACCGCATGGTAGCCAATCATGGTCCAGGTCTCGTGGCCGTGGAACGACCAGATCGGCAGTATGCGGTCATAGCTTTGGTCGTAATGGGCCAGCATGGAGTTAATCATGTCGGGTACGCGCTCGGGGGATACCAGTGTCAGCAGCGGATGCAGTGCGCGGTAGGTGTCCCAGAGCGAGAACAGGGTGTAGTGGGTAAAGTCGGCCTTATGGATTTCACCATCAACGCCCAGGTACTCGCCATTAACGTCCTGATACAGGCTTGGCGCCTGCAGCGCATGATAAAGCGCGGTGTAGAACTGGCGTTTTTGCGACTTGTCGCCCTTGGCCTCCATGCGTTCAAGCTCGGTTTGCCAGGCGGCTTTGGCATCACTGCGCACCTTATCAAAGTCCCAATGGGGCAGTTCACTGTTTAAGTTTTCCAGCGCATTACTTTTATCAACGGCCGATACGCCTACCTTGATCAAAAGCGGCGCCTGATGGGGATTATCGAAGCGGGCCAGCACCTTAACTGCCTTGCCTGCGGTGAAAGGAATGCGGCTGTTGACTATGGTGGAGTGCTTGCCATTTTTGTTATCGAGACAACCCATGCAGCGGTAGCGGGCGTTGTCTTCGTTTATCAGCTCAATATCGTCGAAGGGGCGGGAGAATTTAATGGCGAAATACATGGGGCGTTCATGCGCCCAGCCGTTTGAGCGGCGTGAGGCGATAAGGGTGCTGTTATCGACTACCCGCACATCGCTCCAGATAACTTTATTGGCGAAGTTGTAGATGCCGTGGGTCAAATCAATCAGCACATGGCCCTGATCGGTTTCGGGAAAGCTGTACCTGTGCATGCCGGTGCGGGCTGTGGTGGTAAGCTCAGCATCGATTTGATAATCGGTGAGTTTTACTCTGTAGTAGCCGGGGGAGGCTTCTTCGTCGTCGTGGCTGAAACGGGAGCGGTAGCCGCTGTCAGGGTCGGCGGCCGTGCCAGGCTCAGTTTTGGGCGTGCCGGTCATTGGCATGATGAGCAGATCGCCCAGATCCGAGTGGCCGGTGCCGCTGAAATGGGTATGGGAGAAGCCGACTATGGTGCTGTCGTCATAATGGTAACCGGCGCAGCGCTTGTAGATTTCGCTTTGAGGCGAGACGCCGCGCATCGGGTTATCGGTATCCGGGCTTAGCTGCACCATACCAAAGGGCACCACGGCGCCGGGAAAGGTATGGCCATCGCCACCTGTGCCAATAAAAGGGTCGACCCACTGGGTCAAATCTTCAGCATAAAGTGGACTGCTTGTTAGCATGACTCCGGCCAGCAGCGACCATTTTGTTAACATTCCCATCCGCAGGGCTCCCTGATGTTTTCTTTTTATGGCAATGGGTTAGTAATAATATGTTGTTTTGGAACGTTCCAATTTGTGTTAATATAAGTTTTGGCTGGTTATAATTCAATCCTTTTTAACTCTCTGGTGACTCTTCAGACCAGAACCGGGATGCGGAAATGCGCGCTAAAGCTGCGAAAAAGAACGTGACTGTCATCGATGTGGCCAATGCGGCCGGGGTGTCGAAATCGACAGTGTCTCTGGTACTACAGGGCAGCGACAAGGTTAACCCCGCCACCCGTGACAAGGTGCAGGCGGCCATGGCCGAGCTTGGCTACGTGTATAACCGCGAGGCAGCATCGCTTCGGGGCAAGCGCTCCAATCTGGTGGCGATTGTCATCAACGATCTGACCAACCCCTATTCGGCGCAGTTGGCGGTGGGGCTTGAGGCCAATATCCGCCGCATGGGGCTGTTTTCGATGCTGGTTAATTCAGGCGAAGACAAGAACACCCAAACCGAGCTGGTGCAGAGCCTTAAAGAATACAATGTCGCCGCCTTTGTGATTTGCCCCGCGCCAGGAACGGACGCTAACTGGGTTAACGAGCTTGCTGGCAGTGTGCCGGTTATCCATATCATGCGGGAAGTGGCGGGCGCGATTGTGCCAACTGTGCTGCCCGATAACCAGGGTGGCACCCTGGCCGCTACCCGGCACCTGATAGCCCAGGGTTATCGGCGGATCGGATTTTTCGGCGGTAACCAGAGCATCTCTGACTACGGTGAACGCCTTAAGGGCTTTCATATGGCGCTTGCTGAAGCATCCCTCGAAGCCGCCGGAATTTGGGAGACCGCTGAGACTAACCGCCACGGCGGACGGCTTGCCATGGCGGCGCTGTTAAATGATGCGGCGTTATTACATCCAAACCATGTGCCCGAGGCGCTGGTGTGCTTTACCGATATCGTGGCGTATGGCGCCATCGAGCAGCTGCGTCAGCATGGGCTGGTGCCTGGGCGGGATATGGCGATTGTCGGCTTTGACGATCTGGAAGACTCAAGCCTGATGACGCCGGCGCTGTCTTCCATCGCGATTGACGCCGATGCGGTCGGCGCCAGCGTGTGCGCCGTGCTCGATGCCATCCGCAAGGGGAAGGAGTTGCCAACCCTTGGCAGGCTTGAGGTGGCGCTCAAGGCGCGGGGCTCAAGCCCGGCGAAACAGGCTGTCTGACGCAAAACGCACAGGTAAAAAGTCGATAAAAAACAGGGCGCCATCGGCGCCCTGATTATTTACTGCTGGCTTAGCTTTTAAGGATTTGCAGCGGTAAGCCAAGCAAATCGTCACCCATGCCGGCGAAATACCAGATGATGGCGATAAAGGCGCCCAGGGTCAGCAGGTACCAGATCCCGGAGAAAATCTGCCCGTAACGGTCAAGGGGAATAAGGTGGCTGTGATGGCGACTGCGCCACTCAAACAGAATTTCGGCGCTGCCAATGAGCAGCAAAAAGCCCAGCAGTGCCAGCCCGAGGCTGTAGCTGAGCCAGATACCGAAGCCCGCGCCGAGGATACAGATAAAGAGCCCGGTTTTGCTGTTCATCGAGAAGCTGATGCTTTTAATCACATGGCCGCCGTCGAGCGGTAAAATCGGCAGCAGATTGAACAGGTTCAGCAGCGAGTTAAAGGCCGCAAGTCCGGCAAAGATGGGGTTTTGGGTTACCCACCAACCGACCAGACAGGCGAGCGACATAAACAGGCCAAATGTCGGCCCCATGATGGAAATCACCACATCCTGCCAGCGGGTGTTGATTTTGTCTTCCGACAGCGCCAGGCCGCCCATAAAGGGAATGAGGTAAAAGCCCTTGGTCTTCATGCCGAAATACTTCATCGCCCGCACGTGGCCGTATTCGTGCACCACCAGGCAGGCGATAAGCGCGAGCGCAAATTGGAACGAAAACAGCCAGCTGTAAGCCGCCAGACTCGCACCGGCCAGCACGGCCTTGATGATTTTGGCGCTTTTAAGCAGTTTAAAGCCTAAAGACGCCAGCCCCACCAGGCTCAGGCGCTGGGTGTTTTGTCTTGGCAGCTCCGGCTCCTGGCGCTCCATGTCTTTTTCGGTGCGGCGGCCTTCGGCTTCGACTTTATCTTCAACCAGCAGGCGGTAGTCGAGTTTAAAGGGCTGCCAAATCACGTCAGTTTCAAGTCGGACCGCGATTTTTTGCGGCGCGGCATCGGTGTCAGTGTGGGCCTGCAGATAAAATTCGTGCACTTTCAGGCCTTCGTTTTCAACCCCGGCCGCTTTTTGTGATACCAGCTGGTTGTCCCAGAAGAGTTGTTGCCATCCGGCAAGTGAGCCTTCGAGCCTTAGCGTTTTACCAAGACACTGAACCCTGAGCAGTTCCAAATTGCACCTCTGAATCGTGTGGAATGTCGGCGTGTATGCGCCAGCGCCCGAGCATAATAGCGAGAAACAGAAAGAGTTTCAGCACCCTGCGGGTGAAATTGCTGTGACAAAAAGGCCCGCGATTGGCGGGCCTTGGCGAATGGCGTGTTTTGGTGATTGGCGCGTGACCGATTAGGGCTTGGCGTTGTAATCGAAACTGATTTCCTGCCCCTGATTACTGACGGTGCAGGTGCCATGCTCCCGCTGGGTGCGCTGGAACGCCGGGCCTATGTGCAGCTCTACGTTCACAAAGATGTGTTTGAGCACTTCGATGCGGTAGTTGTCGTAGTAAGCGTCCACTTCCTGTTTGACCGTGTCGTGCTGCAGCTCCTCGCGGGTACGCTCGGTGCTCATGCGCTGCTTTTCATCCATCATCATTCGCACCTGTTCGAGCATCACAGGGTCGTCCTGCCACTCGCTTTTGGGCGGCAGTTTGCGGATGCGGGCATCGATATCAAGGCAGGCGACTACCATGCCTTTAACGCTTTCATCGAGTGCCTTCAGATCGGCTTTCAGATCGTTCAGTTCCATCGCGCAAAACACTTCGGTCTTGGTGCCGGCTGTCGCGCCAATCACCACAGCGCGCACGCCCTTGGCGGCGTGGGCCTGGCCCCCCACCAAATCGCCGCGGCGGCCATTGTTATCGCTGACAATCAACTTGCCTCGGGTGCTGGTATGACTGTGGAGCAACTGCTTGGTAACCTGAATATCGCCATCGGCATCGAGGTTGGAATACTGCACAAACTGGGCTGCTATCTGCCCTTTGGCCTTGAGGCTAGTGGAGTATTTGCCTTCACCAAGCTGGCGGCCAATGACCCCTTTGCTGACGATGATATCGCCGTCGGCCTCAATCTGGGCTGAGTCGACAAAGCCCATTACCGTGACATCGCCGCTGGAGCGTACCTGCATGCCTTCGTGCACATCGCCTGTGATAAGCACCGAGCCTTTGAAATTCACATGGCCGTATTTCACGTCCACTTCTTTGATTTGCAGCACATCATCGACCTGCATGCCGGTGCGGGTCTCAACCGGCTGACCGGCCACGGTGGCGATGAGTTTATTGGGATCTTTGGGGGAAATGGCGGTGCCTTCGCCGGCAACCAGTGCCACATCTTTACCCGGCTTGGGCTGCAGCACTTCGCCTTTGACGGTATAACCTGCGCTGCCTTCAGTGGCGGGAATTTTTATCATCAGGGTATCGTTGGGTTTGACCGTGATGACCGAGCCCAGGTTTCGCATATCGACTGTGCCGTCTTCCCGCTCCTGGGGTTGCAGCAGGCGTTCACGGGCGAGGGCGACTTTACGCTCCAGCACCGCATTGTTGCCATTGACGGCGGGTTTGCCAAAGGCGATGGGCTGTTTACTGCTGCTGCCAGGGCTCATCAGCGGGATTTGCTTAAGCAGTTGCTCGATACGCGCCTTGCTCAGCCCCATAGACACGCCGCTGGCTTTGAGCGCTATCAGTACATCGGGCAGGGACATTTCTTTGCCGCCAAAGGCGGCGGTGATTTCCATCTCAGCCTGCATCCGGTCGGGGCTGATGATGATTTCTACCTTGCCATCGCGTTTTTCGGCAATCGCAAAAAACTGCTCGAACTTGCCGTCGTCCTGACCACAAAGTTTGTTGATGGTGATAACGGCTTTTTGAATGACAGGATCGAGGGGACACATATTGGCGAAGCCCGGCAGGGCCAGGAGATGCCGTAAATCGTTTTCGGTCACGGGGCCGTGGTTTGCGGGGATGAGCCGCAATTCGGCTTTGGTGCCGTCTGAGCTCAGCTCGAGCAGTTCAGGAGCCAACATAGTCATTACCTGTTTATCTGTAGTTATTTTTCTTCGGTTTGCCCTTTTAAGGCCTAAAACCTTTGTATTGCTAAGGAGTTAGGCCAAGGTTATCCCTTGGAGTATAACAAGATAAACTTTGCGCAAAAAAGGGTGTGATGGCGAATTTGTGCACTGGTTTTCAGTTTAGTTATTTTTATTAAAACTGGCCAGAAATCACCCTGTAGCGGAAAATGTGGTTTGTAGTGATTTTGTTGGTTTTGTTACCTGTTTTGGTTTGAATATACCTTGTATTTGTTGTTTTCGGCGCTGATGTTCACTTTGCCAAAAACCGCCGCCACTGTGTCGGAATAGGGCAGATGGCGATTGGCGACTATATGCCATTGGCCACCGGATTTGAGGCGCGTCTTGCTGTCGGCCACAAAGCGGGTGGCGATGTCGGTGGTGCTCGACAGGCCATCGTGAAACGGCGGGTTGGAAATAATGGCATCGAAACTGCCTTCAACCTGCGCCAGACCATCGGAGGCAAACACCTTGGCGTCCATCCCATTGGCCTTAAGCGATAACTGGCACGACAGCAGCGCCATGGCGTTGATGTCGACACATTCCAGCTCAAGCGCTGGATTGGCCTTTTTCAGTGCAATCGCAATGACACCGGCACCGCAGCCAAAATCGAGCACGCGGCCGCTGAGGCTTGGCAGATTGTCGAGCAGCAGTGCCGTACCTTCATCAAGCTTCTTATCGGAAAATACCCCGACCATGTTGCAAATAGTCACCTCACCCGTGGGCAGCGCCAGGGTGTAGCGGCTGACAAAGTCCTCAATCCGGGGTTTGGTTGCGGCGCCGATAAGTTCAGCACTGTACAGCAGGCAGTGGCGGGCGTTGTCGAGTTTCACCGGTTTGGAGAAATCAGTTCCAAGCAGCTTATCGACCGATTTAATCCCACCTTTGTTTTCGCCGCACACCAAAAGCTGGCCTTGAGGCGCGAGATGCCAGGCTGCGAGCGCAAACAAATAAGGTGCCAAAGCTTTCGCCTTGGGGAAAAACACCACTACCACATCAAACTTGTCATCCCCCGGCAGCGCATGACCAAAACTCAGTTGCAGCCTGGCATCTTCATGACGGCGCTGCTGCTGGTAATGATTGAAATCAAGCGCCAGCGCCGTGACCGATTTGCAGCTCGGCAGCAGGTCGTGGCACAGGGTGTCGGCTTCAACATTGAGCAGAAGCAGGCGTTGATTTTCGATGAGCCCGGCGTTTCTTAGGATGAGTTGCGATGGATTGGTCAGCAAAGCAGCGTCTGGGGTGATGAATTTGCAGCAATTATACCCCAGGCGCCGCGTGGCCATCAGCCAATTTTACTGTGCAGGCTCGGAATTCCTTGCCTAAGCTAGTAGCAGACAGGGCTTTTTATGCTCATCGGGCGGTAAACCTTCATGCTCTCTCTGTAACGGAGAACGTTAATGCGCCGTGCAACGACATGGATGTGGTTAATAATGGCAAGCTGCAGCGCAGAGGCGGCCATTATTTCCTTCGATTCTGTCGATACAGAAGCCCTGAGCGTGCCTGAACTTCGGCTGATTTTCTCGAGACAAAAATTGTTCTGGCCCGATGGCACGCCGATAAGGGTATTTGTACTGCCTCCGGACTCGGCGTTTCACAAGCGCTTTTGCACCGAGACCCTGGAGCTGCTGCCTTATGTGTTGCAACGTAACTGGGACAGGCAGGTTTCGTCCGGCACCGCCGATCGCCCACAAATCGTCAGCACTATCGCCGAAATGGAAGTTAAGGTCAGGGAAACACCCGGCGCTATCGGGTATCTGCCCGATGAGGTGGCCGCGAGGGACGAATTCAAATGAAGAAAGTCGTTTATCTCCTTTTCTGTCAACTCCTTATATGTGCCGAAACCTCGGCGGGTGAGGTACAGCTCAACGCCTATCTGAGCCAGGGCGCAGTGATGGTAGAAGGCAGTGAGTTTTTCACCGGCGACGATGACAGCAGCCTTAAGCTGTCGGAGGCGACGCTGACCGCATCGTGGCGCGCACTGGATGCGCTGCGATTTGCCGGGGCGCTCGGTGTACGCCAGCGCGGTAATCTTACCGAAGAGCATATACAGGCGGATTATCTCTTTGCTGAGCTTATGTTTCCCGTCGCTGAAGGCGCCATCGGCGTGCGGCTTGGGCGGGTAAAAAATGAAGTTGGTTTTTACTCCAGTACCCGCGATGTACCCTTTTCAAGGCCGGGCATATTTCTGCCCCAATCCATTTACGCCGACTATTACCGAGATGCGCAGCTGCACATTAATGGCGGCGATGTGGTTGGCAGACATTTTGTGCTGGACGGTCAGCTTGAGTGGCATTTAAGTGGCGGCCAGCTGCATGTGACCGAAGATCTGACGCAAAACTCCCTTGGGACCACGGCAGCCGGGCAATTTGACTCGGACTATTTTTATGCGTTTGACCTCGATTTTCGCACCGATAACTTAAGGCTCGGTGCCAGCCTGTATCAATCCCGGCTGGGGTACAACCCCAAAAGCGCGGTGATGCCCGAGCTTGCCATGGGTATATCAGTCGATACACCGCAAAACCTCCCCGGGAACATTGAGCTGTTCAATTATGTGCTGTCGGCGCAGTACCGCTGGCAACAGTTTGAGCTGACGGCTGAGTATCTTCGCGGTGTACGAACCCTGAGCGGAATGATGGCTAAGGACTGGGAGATTGAAGAGCCTAACCGCGGCTTTTATATCGATAGCCGCTGGTTGGTAAACGACGCTCTGGATCTGTTTGTGCGCTATGACGACGCGGTGGATAACCTAAGCGATCCCGGAGGTGACGGGCTCGCAGTCATAGGTAACCCGGATTACTTTGGCTACAGCCGGGATTGGAGCACCGGCTTACAATGGCGCATCACCCCCAACTGGCTGCTGAGCGCCGAATATCATCACATTGAGGGAGCGTCCTGGGTGCCGCCCATACTGACCAAAGATCCCCTGACGCAGGATAAGTACTGGACGCTGGTTGCCATTCAGCTTGCCTATAGGATGCAATGGTGATCCTATGACCAGATTTGAGCCCGGGCGCTGGTTTGTCAGTTTAAGATGGAAGCTGCTTATCGGCGTGTTTTTTTTGATGACGGTGCTGACGCTGGTGCTGGGTAACTTTGCTATGCGTGAACTTGCGCGCCAGCAGCAGTTTTTGCTCGAGGAGCAGCAGCAGGCGCTGCAGCAAAATCTCAGTCACTCGGTTGCCGGTGTGGTCGACGATGCGGTTGCCACAGCGCACCAGCTGCTGCTGGTGGTGGGATCGGATTTCTTTGCTCCTGAAACCACTCAGAGCCGGTTTGAGCCGCTGTGGCAGGATCTACAGCTTGCCTGGGATCTGGAGGGTGTTGGCCGTATTGCACAGCCCGGTTACGGCGGTTTTTACCTAGGTCGGGTACCGGGCGATGACGAGTTTAAATGGTTCGATCGCTGGAGCCGCGCCAGTGTCCCCATCTGGCGCATCCACTGTGTGGATACCTGCGTTTTGCAGGTGCAGGTGCCTGTTCTTAATAATAAAACCCCGTTTCGCCTCTACCTTGAAATGGAGCTCACCTCGCTCATCACCAGCTTCCGCTACGAGCAGGACTTTGAATTGGCGGTACTCGGCGCCCTCGGCACCGGCAAGGAAGGCTCAGACTACTGGGGACGCAAGCTCTTTAATATCAGTAATCGGGAGCAAAGCCTGCCGCTGCTCGAGGCAGTTGGCCAGGCCTGGGGCTGGCAGGAGCTGGTGTCCAAGCAGGAGCTGTTTGAGCTTGATACTAAGTCACATGCGCTGTGGTATTTTCCACTGGATGCCAGCGACAGTGGCCCGGGGATTCTGGTGATGTGGCAGCTTGATGAGTGGCATCATCTGCTTAAAGCCTTTCAGCAAAATATTCTCGGACTTTTGCTTATCACCCTGGTTGCCGCTGGGGTATTGATGGCATTGGTGGCCTGGTCGCCTATTCGTCGCCTTGAATTGCATACCCATACGTTGCCCATGATTGCCGAGCGGCGCTTTGAAGATGTGCGTACCCGCTTATTGCCCCGAAACACCCGTCTGTTGGATGAAGTGGACTTGATGGGAAGGGCGATGCTGAGCCTCAATAACCGTCTGCAGGATCTGGAACAGGACGTCGATGCCTACACCCGCGAGCTTGAGCGGCTGGCGATGCTGGATGTGCTAACCGGCTTACCCAACAAGGCGATGTTAATTCACGAGCTTAACAAGGCCATTGCCTGTGTCGGCAGGGTGCACGACCGGATTGCGCTGCTGTTTTTGGACCTTGATGCCTTTAAGCGGATCAACGATGCGCTGGGTCACAACGAAGGGGATGAGCTGCTTAAAATTGTGGCGAGTCGCTTAAGTAACAGTGTGCGCGGCATGGATACCGTGTTTCGTCAGGGCGGCGATGAGTTTTTGATTTTGCTCAGGGGCATACGGGATGAGCAGGATGTGCGCCGGGTAATTCACAAAATTTTTGCCGCGCTGCAGCAGCCGGTGGTGCTTGGCAATCACAAGCTGATTGTCACCACCAGTATCGGGGTTGCCATGTGCGACTCCCCCACGGTCAACGCCGAAGAGCTTATCAAGTTCGCCGATTTGGCCATGTATCAGGCCAAGGATGCCGGCCGCTCCAATTTCCGCGTCTTTACCGACGATATGCTGCACAACGCCAATAACAGGCTGATGATAGAGCAGGATATCGGCATCGCCATCAATGAGCGGCAGTTGACCCTGTTCCTGCAGCCGATAGTGGCACTTAAAGATGGGCACATTAAAGGATTTGAGGCGCTTATCCGCTGGTTCCATCCAAGCCGTGGTCTCATTATGCCGGGCAATTTTATTCCCCATATTGAAGAGAGTGATGCCATCATCAAGGTGGGCAACTATGTGCTCGCCGAAGCGGTGGAGATACTCAAACGCCTGCGGCTGCAGGGTTGGGATGACATTTATATTGCGGTTAACCTGTCTGCCAAACACTACCTGACCCCGGGGCTTGGTGACTACATCAAGCGTTTGCTGGCATCCGCCATGGTGCCGCCGCAAAGCTTGCTGCTGGAAGTGACCGAAGAGAGCGTTATCGAGCAGGTCGACGAGGCGATGGAGGTGATGCGTGAGCTTAAGCTGCTGGGGCTTAGGATTGCCATTGACGATTTTGGTACAGGTTATTCCTCCCTGAGCTACTTGAAACAGTTGCCATTCGATGTGCTTAAAATCGATCGCTGCTTTACCGCGGGAGTGCTGGATAACGGCGCCGATACCCACATAGTCACGACTGTGATTGACCTTGCGCACCACCTTGGCCGCACCGTGGTGGCCGAAGGCATAGAAACCGAATTGCAAAGCGAGTTTCTGGATTCAGCCGGTTGCGAATTGGCGCAGGGCTACCTTTACTCAAAACCCATAAGTGAAGCCAAAACCCTCGACATTCTGATGGCGATATCCGCATCCCGCCTGTGGCCAAAAGGCGCCGATACCATACTGCTTGGGAAAAAAGTTGGATGACGGGCCGAATTGCCTGCGGTTGTGTGACGATGCAGCTACGAGAGGGCGGTTGCGAGAGAACAGTTACGAGAGAGTAGTCGCGAGAGGGTAGTCGCGGGAGGGTAGACTGCGCGAAGTCCGCGCAGTCTTTCGGCTGTTATCAGAGAGCGTGTGCTTACTCAGGCGGCGATAGCAGGCGTGCTGTCCGTCAGAGCTTGTGAAGGCTCAGTTGCTGACTGTTGCTCTGGCTTGGATTTCGCGGGCTCGGATTTCGCGGGCTCTGAATTCACGGGTTCGGATTTTACAGGCTCCGGTTTTACAGGCTCTGCATTTTCAGGTTCAACCTTTACAGGCTCAGCGTCGGCTGGCTTGGCGTCAGCTTGAGGCTCACTCACCGCTGCCGCGGGTGAGACAGCGGGCTCGGCCTGCTTTTCCTCAGCCTGTTCATTTCCGGCAGAAATCTGCTCCGTTTGCTCATTCCCAGCCTGCGCTTTCTCCGTTTGCTCATTCACGGCGGACTTCTGCTCAGTTTGCTGAGTCGCGGACTGAGGCTTGGCTGTGCCTGCTTCGTTGCCTGCCTCACTGACTGGGGCGTTGGTCGCCGTGGCGGGTTTTGCGGGCTGCTCCTTTTTCACTTTGGGCAGCAGGCTCATCATTTTATTGGCGATGTCGGTGTTATCCTGGGAGCCGTTGAACAAATCCGCCGCAGGTCCCTGGGCGAACACCTGCACGTCCATGGCGGTGTGGCCGCCGGATGTCCAGCCGGTGTGGCTGCGCTTATCAATAATGGCCATAATGCAGGCCGCCAGCGCGTCCTGACCGTCGGCGCGGGCCTTGGTCAGCTCATCCCACTCATCACTTTCAAGCGCAAAACCCAGTGAAGCGATCAGCGGCTTGTGCCACTCTTCGCTGGCGAGGGCGGCGGCTGCCATGCTGTCGGGGCTGGCTTTGACGGCGCGAAGCAGCGCCGCGTCCCATTCATATTCGCCATCGGCGCCTATGCTGAGGCCGCCGGTGTTGTGGTCAGCGGTTACCACCATCAGGGTATCGCCACGGCTTCTGACGAACTCTTCCACCACTTCAATGGCGCGGGCAAATTCGTCCATTTCGCCCATGGCGCTGACGATGTCGTTGTTATGGCCCGCCCAATCGATAAGGCTGCCTTCAACCAGAAGCACAAAGCCCTGCTCGTTCTGCGACAGCAGCTCCAGTGCTTTGGCGGTCAGGGTAGACAGCTGTCTGGCGCCGGGGTTATCCACCGCCCATGGCAGCTGCACTTCAGCAAAAAGACCAATCACTTTGCCGCCGTTAATGGCCGACAGGGCATTCATGTCGGTGACGTGGGTGTAACCCTTGGCGATGAACTTACCAAGCAGCTCAGGGTCGAAATACTTTTGCCCGCCGCCCAACATTACCTGGGCGTCGCTATCAAGATAGGCTTTGGCTATCTCATCGTAGTTTTTGCGGCTTTCGTTGTGGGACAGAAACGCCGCCGGGGTGGCATGGTTTATCTGGCTTGAAACGGCGATGCCGGTCACAAGCCCGGCCTGACGCGCCTTTTCCATCAGCGTGGGCAGCGGCGCCTTGTCGACATCCACCGAAATGGCGCCGTTATAGGTTTTTTGACCCGTGGCAAGGGCGGTCGCCGCGGCCGCGGAGTCGGTTACGTAGCCTGACACAGGCGCCGGATAGGTCGTCGCCATCCCAACCAACAAACGGTCGAACACGGTTTGCTCGATTTCCTCGGTATCCGGATTGTCTTTGAAATAGCGGTACGCCGTGGTGTACGCCGGCCCCATGCCGTCACCCACCATGATCACCAGGTTTTTGGGTTTGGACGGCGCCTTGACAGGCGCGCCCTCGGCAATGGCAAACAGCGGGGTGGCTATCAGGGCTGCTGCCAGAAGAGTACGTAACATAGGTTTCCTCACGCCCGGCGGTTATTGTTTGCCAAGACGGGCTTCGATGGCATTCATCAGCATGCCGGTAATGTCCACATCAAATGCCGCTTCGATTTCACGGATACAGGTTGGGCTGGTAACGTTAATCTCGGTCAGCTTGTCACCGATGACATCGAGGCCCACAAAAATCAGTCCGCGGCGTTTAAGCTCTGGGCCAATCGCCTTGGCGATGCGCCAGTCGCTTTCGGACAAAGGCTGCGCCACACCCCGGCCTCCGGCGGCGAGGTTGCCACGGGTTTCGCCCTGCTTGGGAATGCGCGCCAGTGAGTAAGGCACAGGCTCGCCATCCACCACCAGAATGCGTTTGTCACCGGCGGTAATGGCGGGAATAAACACCTGTGCCATGGCGTAGTTATTGCCGTGGTTGGTGAGGGTTTCGATGATAACGCCGAGATTTGGGTCATCTTTTTTGACGCGGAAAATTGAGGCGCCGCCCATGCCATCCAGAGGCTTTAAGATGATGTCGCCGTGCTCTGCATGAAAGTCGCGGATGCGGCCAGCGTCGCGGGTCACCAATGTGGTTGGGGTAAACTCGGCAAACCAGGCGGTAAACAGTTTTTCGTTGGCATCGCGCAGGCTTTGGGGCTTGTTGACCACCAATACGCCGGCTTCTTCGGCCCGCTCAAGCATATAAGTGGCGTAGATATACTCGGTATCAAATGGCGGGTCTTTACGCATCAGAATGACGTCAAGGTCACTCAGCGGGCAATCCAGCGCGTCGCCAAGCTCATACCAGCACTCGGCGTCCTGCATCACCTTGAGCGGGTGCATGCGGGCGCGGGCCTGACCATTGACCATGGCCAAATCCTGCATTTCCATATAAAACAGCGAATAACCTCGGGACTGCGCCGCCAGTAACATGGCGAAGCTGGAATCCTTCTTGATATTGATGTCGCTGATGGGGTCCATCACTATGCCGAGTTTGATCATCTTCTGTCCTCTGAAGTGTGCGCCTGGGTCAGCCCAGATCGCCAAATTTCATTTGCAGTGCCGTGATAGCCGTTAAGGCTGCGGTTTCGGTGCGCAGCACCCTGGGCCCGAGCAGCACTTCGGTAAACTGGTGCTGCTCCGTCATGGCGATTTCCTCTGCCGACAGGCCGCCTTCGGGGCCAATGAGCAGGCGTATTCTGGTGGTATCCGCCTCCAGTCCCTGAATACCATGACTGGCACGGGGGTGCAGGTTAAGTTTCAGTGCCGAGGTTTGCTCGGCGCACCAGTCGGCAAGCTCCATCACGGGGCGTACTTCCGGTACTGTGGCGCGGCCACATTGCTCGCAGGCGCTGATGACGATTTTCTGCCATTGGGCCACTTTTTTATCGAGCCGTTCACCGGCGAGTTTTACGCCGCAGCGCTCGGAAAACAGCGGGGTAATGGTATTCACCCCAAGCTCCACCGATTTTTGCAGGGTGAAGTCCATCCTGTCGCCACGGGAAATCACCTGCCCCAAATGCAGGTTCAGCGGCGATTCGCTGTGGTTGTCGGTAACTGAAATGATGTTGACCGACATGGATTTTTTACCGGCAGTAATAATCTCGGCCAGATAGTCTTTACCATCACCGTTAAAGAGGCAAAGCTGCTGACCTTCAGTCATTCGCAGCACTCTGCCCACATGGGCAAAGCCGTCTTCATCAAGCTCCAGCACAGATGATTGAGACAGGGGAAAGGGCTGAAAAATTCTTGGAATTCGCATGCATAGTCCTGAATGGGTTAATCGGCCAGACGCTTATCGGCGCCAAGGCGCTGGCACTGGCGCTGCACAAAGGGATTATGGTTTCCCTGACGCTGTGCTATCAGTGCATCCCGTTGGCATTCAATAGTATCAACTGGATAGCTTTTATCCCATGCCTGAAACAATTTTAATTGGGCTGAGGCTATCCTGAGGCCATAGGTTTGCTGCATATACAGATAGCTGCGGGCGATTTGGCCACGGGTATGGGCGGGCGGCTGGGCGCGGCGGCCCTTGAAATCGATGGCCATATCGCATAGACCATATTGGCTGGCGCTCGCATTCCATTGGCTGAAACGGAAATTACTGCGATCGCCATTCACTTCGCCAATGGCCGGTACCAGATTGTGCAGGTCGGCTTCCATTTTGACAAACACCGGGTCGGTTTTGGCGCAGCCCTTGCGGCCATCCTGCTGCCAGCACTGGCGCTGGTGGCCAAATTCCCACGCGGGCACTATGTGCTCCCACTCGATACGTCCGGCGCGGTTGGCATCTTTACGGACCTGATAACCGCAGCTTTCGAAATCCACTTCCCAGCGTTTGCCGTTGGGTTTTATGTCACAGCCGCAGTAAAAGCTCTGCATGGGTAACTTCTGGTAAATCTTCTGGGCGACTTTTTTGGCTTCGGTGAAGCTCTCGGGATGCTGGCCGCGGGACTGACTGGCGGAGGCGCAGCTGGCGAGCAGCAGCGCAAGCACTCCGGAAAACAAGCTCTTAAGGGGCAATGACTGCACGGATACTGCCTGAACAAGGTGGGAAATTTCGGTGGCGGCGATGGTAAAACAAAGGACTGATGCAGGCAACTCACCAGCAAAGCAAGTGCGCAGCCAGGCAAGTTTACCCTGCCGGGCTAACGTTACTGCCGGTGCTCACTTTTAGTTGAACACAACAGGGCGCTCAGGCGGCGTCGGTCACAGTGCTTTTGAGGTACTCGCCGCATTTGCGGCACAGGTAGCGGGTTTGATTGCGCACCACTTTATTGTGGCGTCTCACCGACAGCGCCACCTCACCACAGCCGCAGCGGTAATTGATGCTGCGGCTCACGGCGCTGGTATCCAGGTTATGGGTGGTGCGTGGGCTTAGGCCAAACACTCGCCGCATAAGTTGCTGCCACTCGCTGCCGTGGGGTTTGACTCTGCCATAAAGCTTATAAGCGAGGAGATGGCACAGCTCGTGGGGGATGACTTCGGTAAAAAAGTTATCCGGATTTTGCTCAAGCAGCGTGGGATTAAGGCGGATAAGGTTCAGCTCAAAATAGGCCATGCCAGCGGTTTTGCCGCGAATATCAAAGCGAAGAGTTGGCCGCATAAGCATGATGCCAAGGCTCGCTTCAGCCCTGAGGCAAGCGCGTTCAAGCTGCAATTGTGCTTCTTCCTGCGCCGGGCTTGTCGGCGCCATAGACTCGGTGGCCACTGTCTTTCGAGGCGCAGCACGGCGCGGCGCGGATACCGATTTTTTTAAAGATGATGCGCTGCGCTTAAACGGGGAGAACATATTGAGGAAAAGAGTGTCAGTGTGGTCGCGGGTCTCGCGCCATGATAGCGAGACCCGCCCGAAACCGCCACGCTTTAGCTATGCGAAGCGGGTCAAAAATGCGTCCGCAGCTTACAGGGTCGCGGCTGCCAGCTCCACCATGGTGCGCACCTGCTCGGCGATGGCTTTGCTTTTCTCGCTGTCAACACCACTGATTTTCGGCGTGTGAATATGGCCAACCGGGATCTTGAGGCCAAACTGGTTTTTCAGCAGTACGGCGCGGTAGGAGATTTCATTGGACAGATAACCACCGCCTGAGCCTTCCACCGAGGTGGCGCTGGTAAGCTCACCTAGGCTTTTGGCCTCAAACTCGCCTTTCTCGAGTGTGGTTATCTTGTGATTGTCATTGATTTTGAAGTTGCCGGGCGCTGCCTGCATGGCCGATGCTGGCAAAGAAAACTCAACAAATTCATCGCCCATCAGCGGCTTGCCATTAAGCATCGGGGCTATCGGGCGGCTTTTATTGGCGCCCGTGAGTACATTCAGGTTATCCGGCGCATCGGCGCTGCGGTTGCGGCCGGGGAAGCGTTCAAGGTCAAAATCTTCGCGGCCCATGCTCACGGTAAACACCGCCTCGATGGCGCGTTTGCGGTAAAGCGGCGTGAGCAGGGATTCAATCATGCCCTGATCGAAATCGGCAAACCGCACCGGGATCATCGCGGTTTCAATCTGTGCCTGTTTACCACCCACTTTGAAGCGATAGCCATCCAGCATCAGTGCGGTGATACCGGACGGGTTGCTTTGCTGAATATTGCGGTCAAGGAAGAAAGGGTCGAAGCCGGTGAGCAGAATGCGGATCTGGACATCGTCGCCAAAATGGATGTCTGACAGGCCGCGGGACGCGGTTTCGATGGCGCGCACTAAAATATCGCGCTGCCAGGGGGCAATGTTGTAGCCAACCTTGTCGTTTTTGGCCTGAGTTCGCATCATCAGGCGCGACCAATACAGGCTGCGGTCGTCTATGTTGCCGGACTGCACATCCCGCACCGCCTGTTGCCACAGTCGTTCGCCCTGCGCTGCTGCCAGCTGGGTGACCTGCTTTTCATTCTGACTTTGGGCAAGTTTTTGCTGCAGTCCTTCGGTAAGACCATGATAACGCTGCACCACTGTGCCAAGCTCGGCGCTGGCCTTGGGCAGTCTCAATTCTTCGGCGTCGGCGCTGGCAAAGGAGGGCAGGCTTAAGCCAATCAGGGTGGAGGCCAGAAGGGACGGGAGCAATTTCAACATGGAACTTCCTTAATTCTGTGTGACTTCTTGTTTTATTTTTCGGTATGACCAGGGCTAAGACCGGGCTGCTGTTGTCAATGATGTCAGTAAGGATGGCTGACTGTGCGGCCGGGCGCGTAAGCGGCGCGTCGATATGGGTACCACAGGAGCGGTGAAAATGCGAGTTTGGTGGCTTGCCTGCGCAGTTTTGCGGAGCCATTTGAGGCGCTAATTCAAAGGCCGCGTCCAACGGCAATATTCAACGGCACATTTAAAGACCAGATGCAAAGGCCTCGGCTTAGCCCATCATGCCGAGCAAGGACTCCTGGCTGCCAAAGCGCTTGGTAAAGAAATCCAGAAACACACTGATGTTACTGGCAAGCTGTTTTCGACTGGAATAGACGCCATAAACCTTAAACGGCTCCATCGGCCACTCCGGCAGGATGGGCATCAGCGCACCACTGGCCAGATCGTTTTTGCACTGGGCGTGGGACAGCATGGCAATGCCAAAATCGTCCAGCGCCAGTTGGCGCACCATCACCACGCTGTTAACCCGCACCCGCCGCTTAAAGGCGACCATGGTTTTGCGGGCGCCTTTCCCGAGCGGCCAGATGGGCGCCGAGCGGGTGGTGCCAAGCAGAATACCCGCGTGGTTGCCAAGCTCCTTCGGGCTGGCTGGCGTGCCATGTTGCTTAAGGTATCCAGGGCTTGCCACCAATATTGGCTGGCGCTCAAACAGCAGGCGGGCGACGTTGTCAGACGGCTGCAGCGGCCCGTATTTGATGGCGATATCGTAACCTTCGCCCACCAGGCCGACGTCTGAGTCGGTAAATTGCACGTCCAGATCAACGCTTGGGTACAGGCGTAAAAAGCCGCTGCAAAGGTTGGCGATGAGCTCCTGATTGAATGACACCGGAATCGCGACCCTGAGTGACCCCGACACGTCGGCGTGGGTGTGCTCAATCACAGCTTTGGCGGCTTCAAGCTCGTTCACTATGGTTTCGCAGTGCTGATAAAAGAGGGCGCCCACCTGAGTCAGGCTTAAATTGCGGGTGTCGCGCTGCAGCAGACGCACCCCAAGCTCCTCTTCGAGCTGAGCAACTTTCCGACTAATGGTGGATTTTGGCATGCCGGTATCTCTGGCAGCCTGACTGAAGCCTTGAGATCTGACCACTGCAGCAAACAGCGCCATCCCATTCAAATCTGGCATTTTTTTTCTACTGTCTCAAAAATGGAACATAGCGTCCAAGGCAGTTTAATGGTATTTACAAAGCGAAGAAAGGTATATTTGTTGGCTAAAAATTTTCAGAGGCTTAGCAGAGGATCTTTTGATGACCACCAATAAGAAGCCCACTCACACGACTCAAGCTCAAAAGCCTGACCCGCTGTTTTTGCAGGCAGAGCATTTGGCGAAGGATTTTTCGCTGTTTCCTGAGCACAGCAAGCAAAGCTTGTCTGAAGAAATCAAAGGCCTGCTGGACGATGCAGCTATCCAGGCCAACCTCAAGGGACTGGCCAATCTGGACGTGGATGGCTATGTTGCCAAGGTAATTCAGCCGACTCAGGACAAGACCCGTCCCGGCGCCAAACGTATTATTGCCGATCTCAAGGGTAAGGTCATTACCGAAACCCACATGGGCTCATTCTACAGTGCTGAAGTGGATCTGAACTTCGGCAGCCGCGTTCGCCGCATTGGTTTTGTGGCTCAGGAGCGCACCACCGCCAACGGCGCCTGGATGCCTGAGCATCACCTGGCCGCCTGTAAGGCCATTCGTCATTTTGCCGAGCTGTCCATGCCTATCGTTTACCTTATCGACACCCCCGGTGCCGATGCAGGTGAAGTGGCCAACAGCAACAACCAGGCGCACTCTATCTCCAAGGCGATTGCCGAGAGTGCCAACGTTGACGTGCCTACTGTCGGTATCGTGATCGGTGCCGGTTACTCGGGCGGCGCTATCCCACTGGCTGCGGCCAACATTCTGCTGTCGCTGCGTGATGGTATCTTCAACACCATCCAGCCACAGGGCCTGCAGAGCATTGCCCGCAAGTACAACCTGTCTTGGCAGGAATGTGCCAAGTCTGTGGGTGTATCCCCTGAAGAGCTGTACACCGCCGGTTGTATCGATGGCATCATCGACTTCTCGCCATCTGACCGTGACGAGCGTCAGCACAACCTGCGCCGTGCCATCATCAGCTCTATCGAAGCGGTTGAGCGCGCTGCAGTTAACTTCGTTAAAGAATCCAAAGACCTGCGTGAGCACTACGAGCGCAGTCTGACCCGATTCCTTAATCCTTCCAAAAACCTCAAGGCGCTGGAAAACACCGCCGATATGGCCGTGGCCTCAAGCCCGACCATGCACCTGAACCTGTTCGGCAGCGCCTATCGTTACCTGCGCTACCTGACACTGCGCAGCCGCATCCACTCCATTTCCATGGAGCAGTATGGCCGCTTGTCCAAGGTAAGTGTGCCTGAGGGTGACCTGCTGGAGCGTATCCAGAAGGAGCAGGAAAAAGTATTCCAGGCCTGGCTCTCAAGCCCGGATAAAGTCGTGTACGACGAAGAGCTGTCCAAACTGTGGAACAACTTCGTCAACAAGCGCAGCGAGATCAGCACTGAGCGTAACATGCTGACCCGTCTTATCCTCGGTGAGCCAAAAGAGAACTACAAGAAAGCCAAAAAGGCGCTTTTGTTCAACATCGGCTGGTCTTTGTACCACCGCTGGAAGGCCAATGCCGCCAACAACTTCAAGGGCCTTATCCATTATCTGGAAACCCTGCCTGCCGAAGTGACTGAAGCCAACTTCCCTGAGCTGAACAACCTGACCGTGCTGGACGTGGTTGTTAACAAAGAGCTGCGTGAAGACTTCATTTGGCAGTGCTACAACATCCTGATTTTCAACGCGCTGTACGACAACGTGGTGGGCAGCCTGGCGTCTATCGCCAAAGAAGCCATGATGAGCAAGAGCCTGTCGCGCAAGTCGGTAGACAGCCTGCTGCACAAGGCCATCGACCGCGCCCTGTCGACTCAGGACATCGCCAACGACAAGAACAAGTTCTACAAGTGGCTGAAGTACTTCATGTCTCAGTCAAACCGCGCCGAGCTGCTGACCAAAACCGAGCAGTGGAAGAGCGTGGGTTTCCCACAGCTGAACGACTCTTTGTTCGTGATCCTGACCTACTTCTTCGAGCGTCTGCTGCCTGAATATTTCGACAGCGAGGATGACACCAGCAAGTACACGGGTGCCATCAACCCGGTGCGTATCGGTCGTCGTAAAGACTTCTGGAACCGTCTGACCATGGGCTATCAGGATCTGCTGATCCAGAAGGTTCTGCGTGACGAGAAGAAAACCGGCAAGATGACCTGGGAAAACGTTATCGGTAAGTTCTTCAACAAGTTTGATGAACTGAACGGCGACAAGATGAGCGCAAACCTGCTCAACTTCCCCGGTTTCCGTCTGTCGATTGAAGATGCCATCGACAAGGGTATCCGTCCTTGTGGTTTGATCACCGGCGTAGCCGAGTTCAAACACAATGGCGCCGCCATCAAGGTGGGCGTGGCCGTATCCAACACCGCCTTCCAGGCCGGTGCCTTCGATATGGCGTCTGCCGAGAAGTTCTCAGCCCTGCTGATTGAGTGTGCCAAGCGCCACCTGCCGGTGATCTGCTTTATCTCCTCCGGTGGTATGCAGACCAAAGAAGGTGCTGCGGCGCTGTTCTCTATGGCGGTGGTGAACGATCGTATCACCCGCTTTATTCGCGACAACGAGCTGCCAGTACTGATGTTCGGCTTTGGTGACTGTACCGGTGGTGCCCAGGCATCCTTCGTGACTCACCCGTTGGTGCAGACCTACTACATGTCTGGTACCAACATGCCGTTTGCCGGTCAAATGGTGGTTCCAGCGTACCTGCCGTCTACTTCTACGCTCGCCAACTACCTGTCCAAGGTACCGGGCGCGATGAACGGTCTGGTATTCAACCCCTTCAGCGAGACTCTGGATTCACAGCTGTCCAGCATCGACCCGCTGATGCCAATGCCAACCCAGAAGATTGAAGATGTGATCACCACAGCTCTGTCATCGCTGGTGGCCGAGGCGCAGGTGATTGAAGATGAACTGCATCAGGATGACCCGCGTGCCCTGATGAAGCCAATCGACAAGGTGCTGGTACATGCCCGAGGCTGTACTGCGGTGAAACTTATCCGCAAGGCCCACGACAACAACATCAATGTGGTGTTGGTGGCGTCTGATCCTGACATGACAGCCGTACCGGCCGACATGCTTAAAGAAACCGACAAGCTGGTGTGCTTGGGTGGTAACACCTCTGACGAATCTTACCTGAACGCTTACTCAGTGCTGAAAGTGGCCGAGTACGAGAAGGTGGACGCGCTGCACCCAGGTATCGGCTTCCTGTCCGAGAGCCCACAGTTTGCGGCCTTGTGTGTGAACAACGGTGTTAACTTCGTTGGCCCGAGCGTTCACTCCATGACCACCATGGGTAACAAGTCCAACGCCATCAAGACCTCTCAGGCCCAAAACGTGCCTGTGGTACCGGGTTCCCACGGCATTCTTTCCAACGCCGAACAGGCGGTGAACGTGGCCAGCGAAATCGGTTACCCAGTGCTGCTTAAAGCGGTGCAGGGCGGTGGCGGTAAGGGTATTCAGGTTGTACGTCGCCCTGAAGACATGATCCCACTGTTTATGAAGACTTCTACCGAAGCGGCTGCCGCTTTTGGTAACGGCGACCTGTACCTTGAGAAATACGTGACCTCTCTGCGTCACATCGAAGTACAGCTGCTGCGCGACAAGTTCGGCAACACCAAGGTGCTGGGTCTGCGTGACTGCTCGGTACAGCGTAACAACCAGAAAGTGATTGAAGAGTCTGGTTCTACCATGCTGCCGCCGGAGCTCAAGCAGCGCGTGCTGGATTACACCCGCTCACTGGGTAACGCCGTGGATTACATGGGCGCTGGTACTGTAGAGTTCATCTACAACCTGGATGCCAACGAAGTGTACTTCATGGAAATGAACACCCGTCTGCAGGTTGAGCACCCGGTTACCGAAGCCACTTCGGGCATCGACATCGTATCTGCTCAGTTTGACATCGCTGCCGGCCGCTCTATCGAGCATCTGGAGCCGAAAGAAATCGGCTATGCCATGGAAGTGCGTGTGACCGCTGAAAAAGCGGCGCTGGACAGCCAGGGGATTCTGCAGCTGCTGCCAAACCCAGGCAAGATCAGCGAGTGTGTTATCCCAGAACGTGACTATGTGGAAATCATCTCCATTGCCGCCGAAGGCAAGGAAGTGTCGCCATACTACGACAGCCTGATCGCGCAAATCATCGTTCGTGGCGAGAGCCGTGAAGACGTGATTGCCAAGATGTACGATTACCTCGACAGCGTGGTGATCAAGGGCATTGCGACCAACATTCCGCTGCTCAAGCGTATCCTCAAGGATGCTACCTTCAACGAAGGCGTGTACGACACCAACTATCTGCCACGTTTGATGGCTGAGCTGGACATTCCTGAGCTGATTGCCGAGATGGAAGCGGCCGCCGAAACCCAGGGCGTGAGCACTGAGTCTCTGCGTGTGGGCGACTCCAATGAGCTCAAAGTTCTGGCGCAGGGCGCGGGTATCTTCTACAGCTCACCGGCCCCGGGCGAGCCAGAGTTCGTGCGTGAAGGTGACATTGTGACCACCGACACAGTGCTGGCGCTGACCGAAGCGATGAAGATGTTCTCCCAGGTGACCCTGGCGAGCTTCAACCGCAAAGGCGCCGTGCTGTATCCGGAAGATCAGAAGTACCGCATCGAGCGTATTCTGAACACCAACGGCCAACAGGTGTCTCAGGGCGACCTGCTGTTTGTGGTGACCCCGCTTGAGGCCTAATCTGCCTTAATTGCAAAAGCCCGCCATCCGGCGGGCTTTTTGTTTTTACTGCTTTATTTGTCTGAATGTGCAGTGTCAAAAAGCGGTTATTTGTCAAAATACCGACCAAAAATCGCCGATACGTTCAAAAACCGTACGCTGCTTGCTTTCTTGTCCCCCGACAAGCATTTACAATCTGTTAAACATGCAATGCAAAAGTGCTACTTTTGTTTCCGGCTTTCCCCCGCTTCGGGCAAAGCTTCTAAACTTAAGTTGATAAGTAAAAAACAGCATTGCCTCCGGGGAGAGAAAGTTTGCGTAAGTCTGCGATGGTTGCCCTGTTGGGCCTCTTGTCTGCAGCGCCCGCCATGGCGCAGCAGGACATTCGATTCAGCGGCTTTGGCAGTATCGGTGCCTTGTATCACGACAGTGATTATCTGGGTTTTCACCGTGACTACACCATGGAAGCGGTCGAGCTGGGCTGGTCGACTGCTGCCGATACCATGCTGGGGCTGCAGCTAAATGCCGATTTAACCGACCAGCTCGACCTGGTCGGGCAAATGGTATTTAAAAATCGCGTCAGCGATGAGGTATCCGATAACCTCGAGTGGCTGTTTTTACGCTATCGTCCAAACAGTGACTGGGCTTTCCGGGTCGGCCGGCTTGGGCTTGATTTGTATATGCTCAGCGAATATCGCGACGTATCTTACGCCTATTCCTGGGTGCGCCCGGTACCTGAGTTTTACAACCTTATCTCCTCCATTTCCCGTTACAACGGCGCCGACGTCAGCTATCGCACCCGTCTGGGTGACAATATCTTTGAAGCCAAGCTGGCCTATGGCAGCAATGATGCTGCGCTGCAGGGTGCCGAGCAGCAAATCGATATTGGCCTTGATGACATCACCGCGCTGACCCTGTCGTTGACCGCGAATGAATGGCTACTTCGCGCCTCTATTGCCAATGCGTCGGCAACAGGTGAGAACTATCAGACCAATCAGCTGCTGTTTGCGCTGCGCTCAATCCCTAAAGAGCTGTGGCCGGACGCTGCGGCGCTTGCCGACGAGATTGCCTTTATCCATCGCAAGTCCCGTTACTATGCGCTTGGTGCCCAATATGATGATGGCCGCTGGATCCTGCAGTCGGAGCTTGGCTATACCGAAACCGACTGGCGGCTGCTGCAGCCTTATATGTCTGGCTACATCAGCCTTGGGCGGCGCTTCGATAACCTGACGCTGTTCGCCATGGTGGCCTCAGTGCAAAACACCGAAGATGCGGAAGAAATTGCCACGCCGCCTTCATTGCCGTTTTTACCCGCCGAGCAACAGGCTCAGCTCCTGGCACTCCACGGGGCGGCGCAGTACTCCTACCATGCCTCAAGTCTGGATCAGACCAGCTACTCCCTTGGGGCGCGCTGGGATTTTTACGACAACATGGCGCTTAAGTTTCAATGGGATCACACCCAAATAGGCGACTACGGCTCCAGCTTGTGGGTGCGGGATTTTCCCATGGCCCATGATGATTCGGTCAATGTCTTCTCCATCAACCTGAGTTTTACTTTCTGACCATGAAGTTAACGACGAGCATACTCATCGCCTGCTTGCTTGCTGCTCCGGTTCATGGGGAGGAGGCCCTGTTTGTGGTGGTTAACGCCGGCAGCGAGGTCGCTGAGCTGAGCCATCATGAACTGGTCGATATCTTTATGGGCCGCTATAACACCTTTCCGGATGGTGCGCAGGTTACCGTGTTTGATAATGATTCGGTCCAGGGGTTGCGGGAGCGTTTTTACCGCCAACTGGTAGACAGAAGTTTGGCCCAGGTAGATTCCTATTGGGCGCGGCTGCAATTTTCCGGACGGGTAACCCAGCCGGAGGAGCTTGGCAGCGCTGCGCAGTTGCAGGAAAAAATGCGCACTACCCGCTCGGCCATTACCTTTGTCAGCGAAGGGCAGTTAAACGATTCACTCAAGGTGGTTCACAGATTTGATCCTTAGCAGTCAAAAACTCTATATCAAAGTGGCCTTGGCCATTGGGCTTGGCGCGTTAATCGCGGCGGTGGCGGCTTGCCTGTATTTTTATCTCGATGCCAAAGAGAGCAAGCAGGCAGAGGCGCGAAGCCAAATCTCCCAGTTGGCGATGACGGTACAAAGTACTGCTTCGGTGGCGCTGTACGTGCAGGATGGGGAGCTTGGCCGCGAAATTGTCGAAGGTCTTGAGGTGAATGACCTTATCGCCGGCGCTCAGCTCTCAACCAACGCCGGGGTGTGGGTAAGCTCGGCAGGTTTTGCCGGAGCCAACGAAAAAGCGCTGCTGCAATTTGATATCCCTCATCCATTTTTTGCCGGTGAAGTGCTGGGGCACCTTAAGTTGCTGCCCAATTCGCGCTATATCGATGAGAGTGCCACCAAGGGCGCCGTCAAGCAGGCGTGGGTATTGGCACTGCAATCGGCCTTGATTGCCCTCCTGGTGTCCTTCCTGGTACACAAGACCCTGACGGCACCGCTGAATCAGCTTACCCGCAATTTCGGCCGTATCAGCCCGGGCGAAGACGACCCGCTTGATATTCCCCGTTATCACGAACGCGATGAAATCGGCAGTCTGGTCAACGGCATCAACGAGCTTATCGGCAAACTGAATCATTCCATCGAAACCGAGCGCACATTGCGGGAGCGGACTGAGTTGCTCGAGCGAAAGTTCCGGCTGATTTTCGAGCGTGCCAGCGCCGGTATTTGCCTTATCGACAAGCAAAATCAGCTGCTGGTGGCCAACGAAGCGTTCGAACGCCTGTGCGGCACCAAATCGCTCGAGTCCAAGCCCTGTCTCATCAGCTGGTTTGAAGAAGAAACTGAGCTCGAGAGCTTTTTGCGGGAGCTCAGGCAAAACAGCCACCTGAATCATGTGGAAATGGAGCTGCAGCTTCGCACCGAAAATGCCGAGTCGCTCAAATGGGTTCACTGTCTGTTCTCCAAGGTGGAAGACAGCGAAGGCGTGTCGGATTTACTGATTGAAATCATGATGTACGACATCACAGAGCGCACCTACCGCGAGCGGATGATCCGCTTTGAGGCGGAGCATGATTTGCTGACTCAGCTTAAAAACCGCCGTGCCGGTGAGCGGTTGCTGCATGAGATGATGCGCCGCGCCGATCAAACGGCCTCCCCCATGGGGCTTATGCTGATTGACCTTGACCGTTTCAAGCCGGTCAATGATGTGTATGGTCATGAAGCGGGCGATACCGTGCTCAAGGCGATTGCCGAGCGGCTGATGCGATTGGTGGATGATAACGGCGTTGTGATCCGCTGGGGCGGCGATGAATTCCTGATAGGCGTCGCCAATGTGGATAAGGATTACAACCTGTTGAAAACGCTCGCCAGTAACATTCTACAGCAGGTATCAAAGCCGGTGATGATCCGTGGCAATCTGAACTGTGATGTGGGCGCCAGTATCGGTATTGCCGTGTATCCGCACCATGGCCAGACCCTCGAAGCCATGCTCGAGGCGGCCGATGTGGCCATGTACGACGTTAAAGAGCAGGGCCGGGGCAGTTATCAATTTGGGCGTCTGCCGCCGGGGGCGGCCTGAAGCACAACCAAAGCATGAGCTAAATGTCTGCTTAGATGGGTTTTGTTTAAAAAACGCGCCAAAATGCGATTCCGGAATATCGGTCTTTGCGGTTGATTTTTAATCGTTTTTGGCGCTCGAGAAGCAGTAAGCTCTGTTTTACCAGCTAAAAAATGTCTAAGCCGTTTGCGCCGGACGGCCATCCCAATTACAATGTGCGCCTCAAATCCTGATGTGTGGTTTGCTTCTTTTTGTGGCATACTCCGTCTACTTTTATAAACCAAGCAAAAAAGTTGAATCATGACCGATTTATCAAAATACAGAAACATTGGTATTTTCGCTCACGTTGACGCGGGTAAAACCACGACCACAGAGCGTATCCTTAAGCTGACCGGTAAAATCCACAAACTGGGTGAAGTTCACGACGGCGCTTCTACCATGGACTTCATGGAGCAGGAAGCTGAGCGTGGTATTACCATTCAGTCTGCTGCCACCACCTGTTTCTGGAAAGGTCACCGCTTTAACGTAATCGACACCCCCGGTCACGTAGACTTCACCGTTGAAGTTTATCGTTCTCTGAAGGTTCTGGACGGCGGCGTTGGTGTATTCTGCGGTAGCGGCGGTGTAGAGCCACAATCAGAAACCAACTGGCGTTATGCCAACGAGTCAGAAGTTGCTCGTATCATTTTCGTAAACAAGCTGGACCGTATCGGTGCTGACTTCCTGCGCGTAGTTGCTCAGGTTAAGAAAGTACTGGCTGCCAACCCGCTGGTTATGACCCTGCCAATCGGCCGTGAAGACGAATTCACCGGCGTGGTAGACGTACTGACCCGTCAAGCCTACGTATGGGATGACTCAGGTCTGCCAGAAAACTTCACCGTAACCGATATCCCAGCTGATATGGTTGACCTGGTTGAAGAATACCGTGAAATGCTGGTTGAGACTGCTGTTGAGCAGGACGACGACCTGATGGAAGCCTACATGGAAGGTCAAGAGCCTTCTATCGAAGACCTGAAGCGTTGTATCCGTAAGGGTACCATCAACCTGTCTTTCTTCCCAACCTTCTGCGGTTCTGCGTTCAAGAACAAAGGTATGCAGCTGGTTCTGGACGGCGTAGTAGACTACCTGCCATCTCCAACTGAAGTTGAGCCACAGCCTCTGACTGACCCAGAGACCGGCGAAGAGACTGGTGCAGTTGCTACTGTGTCTGTAGACGAGCCTTTCCGCGCTCTGGCGTTCAAGATCATGGATGACCGTTTCGGCGCCCTGACCTTTATCCGTATCTACTCTGGTAAGCTGAAGAAGGGTGACACCATCCTGAACTCTGCTACCGGCAAAACTGAACGTATCGGCCGTATGGTGGAAATGCACGCCAACGATCGTAACGAAATCGAATCTGCTCAGGCTGGTGACATCATCGCCGTAGTAGGTATGAAGAACGTTCAGACCGGTCACACCCTGTGTGATCCTAAGCACGAATGTACTCTCGAACCTATGATCTTCCCAACTCCAGTAATCTCTATTGCTGTGACTCCGAAGGACAAAGGTGCTTCTGAGAAGCTGGGCGTTGCTCTGGGTAAGATGGTTGCTGAAGATCCATCGTTCCAGGTTGAAACCGACCAGGAAACCGGTGACACCATCCTCAAGGGCATGGGCGAACTGCACCTGGACATCAAGGTAGACATCCTGAAGCGTACTTTCGGCGTTGAGCTGACTGTAGGTGCTCCACAGGTAGCTTACCGTGAAACCATCACTGCCCCAATCGAAGACAGCTACACTCACAAGAAGCAGTCTGGTGGTTCTGGTCAGTACGGTAAGATTGACTACCGCATCCGTCCTGGTGAGCCAGGTACCGGCTTCAGCTTCAAGTCTGCCGTAGTTGGTGGTAACGTTCCTCGTGAATTCTGGCCAGCCGTAGAGAAAGGCTTCGAAGAAATGATGGGCGAAGGTCCTCTGGCTGGCTTCCCAGTGCTGGACGTTGAAGTTGAACTGTTCGACGGTGCTTACCACGCAGTTGACTCTTCTGCCATCGCGTTCGAAATCGCCGCTAAAGGTGCATTCCGTCAGTCTATGCCGAAGGCCCGTCCTCAGCTGCTCGAGCCTATCATGAAGGTTGACGTGTTCACTCCGGACGATCACGTTGGTGACGTAATCGGTGACCTGAACCGTCGTCGCGGCATGATCAAGGATCAGGAAGCTGGTCTGACTGGTGTACGCGTTAAGGCAGACGTACCGCTGGCCGAAATGTTCGGTTACATCGGTCACCTGCGTACCATGACCTCTGGTCGTGGTCAGTTCTCCATGGAGTTCTCTCACTACAACCCATGTCCAGCCAACGTTGCTGAGACTGTGATTGCAGAGACCAAGGCCAAGAACGCCGCTAAGAAGTAATTAATACTTCCGCGATAAAAACCCGCCCCTGTGGCGGGTTTTTTTATGGCCGGATCTGGCACAAATTCAGTTTGAATCAAGTTTGAGCGCCTAGTATCGACCTTAACAGACCAGCCGTTTTGGAGGGAATCTCATGGAAAAGGTCTTTATCATCGCCCAGCATCCGGGCAGTAAAACCGATACTGTCACTGAAGGACTGGCGCTTGCACGGGCGCTGGACGCGGCGCCTGCGCTGGTGTCTTACGACTACGCTTACTTTGCCGGTGATGAGTACTACAACCCGCGTCTGGCGGCAGCAGCCCGGCAGGCGCTGCTTGAGCAAAGGCGTCAGGCGCTGGTTAATAAACTCGCCGAGCAGGGGGAAAGTACACTGCAGCCGGAGGCGCGCTGGAGCAAGACGCCCCATCAGGATGCGATTGATGCCAGCTCGTCTGGCGGATTTTCGCTGCTTATCAAAGGGATAGATGATGCCGAGGCGCCAGCCCCCACAGATTGGCATCTTATTCGTCACACCCGCACGCCATTAATGCTGCTGACCAATAATCCGCTTGCCCGTGGCCGCTGTGTGTTAATGGCGGTGGACTTGGATGCCAGCTCTGAGGATAAGCAGCTTTTGAACCAGCTGGTGCTGGCTCACGGCCGACGTCTCGCTGCAGCGCTGTCGTTGCCGCTGCATCTGGCCTGTGTGATCCGGGTGCCGACTATTTTGCGGGACATGGATCTGGTTACTCCCCATGAAATCCTTAAGGCGGCCCACGAAAAGCACAGCGAGACGCTGAAATCCCTTGGCTTGCCGGCGGAGCAAATTCATCTGGTGACCGGCGAGCCAGAGCTGTGTCTGTATCAGTTAAGTTCGAGCCTGAAAGCCAAGTATCTGGTGCTTGGCGCCCGCAAGCGTGAAGGGCTGTTTGGTACTGTGATTGGCAGCACCGCCGAGGCACTGGTGCACAGGGTGCGCTGTAACCTGCTTATTCTGCCGCCGGATCCCCAGTGGCTGCCAGATGAGCGCGGCTGAGCCGTAAAAAGGCGTCTGCTGCCGGGGTAAGCTGCATGTGGCTGCGCCAGATGAGAGCGAGCTGCCAGCTACTGCCATCGAGCAGGGGCCTGAAGGTCAGCGCTTTATCCGAAAGTTTGTCGCAGATGGGGGCGGGCAGTATTGCCAGCCCCATTTTGGCTTCCACCATGGTGGCTATAAAGTCCCACTGTCCGCTGCGATAGGCAATATTGAGCTCAACACCTGCCGCCCTTGCCCGTTTGTGCAGCAGTTTGGCGAGGGCAAAATCTTCGTTGTACATGATAAACGGCAACGCGCCGAAATCACTCCAATCCAGCACATCTTTGGCACTTAAGGCATGCCCGGCCGGTAAACAGGCCCACAGCGGATAGGCGGTCAGCGGCTGGGCTGTCAACTCTTCTTCATGGGTGGCAGGCAGGGCGGTAAAGGCAATATCGAGGGTGTTGGCAAGCAGGGCTCGCTCGCAGCCAAAGCCGCCGAATTCCGACATTTCAAGGTTGACGCCGGGATAGCTTTGGCGAAAACCAGTCAGCAAATCAATCACCAGGCTGCTCATCATAGGACAAACACCCAGTTTGAGATTGCCGCGCTGAAGGCCGCTTAAATGTGATAAATCCTCATCGAGCAAATGCCAGTGTCCAAGGATTTCCTGCGCCCGCAGGAGCATCAGCTCGCCCGCTTGAGTCAGTGCCAGCCCGTGCGGCCCTCGGATAATCAGCTGCTGTTGCCAGTGGTCTTCAAGGCGTTGGATAAGCTTGCTTAGGGTGGGTTGGGTCAGATACAGCTTTTCAGCCGCGCGGGTAAAGCTGCCTGTTTCAGCCAGCACCATAAAGCAGTGCAGGCTCTTGATGGGGATGTTCATGCCATTTTGGAATGCTGACGATGGAATAGATTCATTTTACTAATGAAGCTGGCGGCGATACCTTGAGCGGCATCGCAATCGGGGGATTAACATGAAAGCCTATCGTGGAATGTGGGTCAGCAGTATGTGGATAAGCGCAGCGCCGGTAACTGCCAAGCCGCAGCTTGATGCCGGGCCGGGTTACTGGCAGCGTTTGCTCAGGTTGTTCAAAGGTCATAGCGCCTGAATAGTGATATTTGTCTTGGCAGGCTAAGTGATTGTCTGTGAGGATTTTTAGGGTTTTACAGAGTCTTTAATCTGTTGGGCCATCTTTCTTTAATCCGCTGACGCGCTCGCGTCGCAAGGTATCAGGTTGATATCAGCTTGTACCACCATCGCCTCAATTGGGCCTTGCGCCCTGTTGCTTTTGCCCGGCCTGTGCCGGGCGTTTTTTTGCGTGAGAAAAGGGATTGCTATCAGCGCTTTTTCGGGCGCTGGCTCCACCAGATATAGAGTCCGCTCAGGCTCAGCAGCACAAAGATAAGTGCCAGCAGATCCCAAAGCCAAACCGCCCATGGGCCGAAAAAGCGGCCGCTGTGTAGGTCGAGCAGCACCCGCTCCCAATTGAGATGGGCGCTGCGGGCATGGTCAATCACGGCGCTGTCGGCGGGGGTTGGAGCGAGCCAGTTCAGCGGCAGCAGTGACGTCGCAGCGCGCCACTCGAGCAGCTCATCGTCGGCAAGATACTGACCTTTATCGGTTCTAAGCCAAACCTGTGCGCTTGCTTCAGTGGTGCTTCCTTCAAGTGCCAGCGCCTCTATCGGGGTAGGCAGGCCGACGCTGCTGTCCTGGGTTTCCTGCAGCGTGCCATCGGGGCTTAGCAAATACAGGTGACCCTGGTCGATGGCGATGATGGCGTTGTGGCGGCGGGTGGCACCAAGAAGAGTGGATTTGGCTTCGAGCAGCAGTTTGCCGTCGTGCCAGAGCAGATTATCGGTGACAGCGAACTCGCCAAAGCGGCCGGCGTGGGCGGGCGCCGTGATGCCGTAATAATCGAGCAGCCAGCTTTGCGACACCTGCGCTTTGCCAAGGGATAATCCGTCGCTGTGATTGATGGCGACGCCGGTGATACTCAGCAGCAGCAGAAACAAGGCGCCGATAACCCCAAGGCGTTTGTGCCAGGGGCGAACCTGTTTACGAACCTGATGGGCGAGGCTGCCTGCCCCTTTGTGGCTGGTTTTGGTCATGCAAATGTTCAGTTGGCTTGTTGCACCGCCGCATCCAGATACAGGGCTATGCGTGACAGCTTGGTCAGGGCTTTTACCGACAGGGTGGCGCCGGTAATGCCATCGATATGGCGGTCGAGTTCCAGTGAGTCCGTCAGTGTCGCCGATTTGAATTGGTTGGTAAAGAAGTCATGCCTGACTTCATCGCCGCGGCTTTCGCGGTAAACCAGCACCTTGGTGTTGACGATTTTACCCGCGGCCACATGGATACCCACGGTAATAGGGGACTCTTTGCCGATTTCGTCGAGGATCCAGGCTGTCTTTGCGCCATCGCGCCAATAGCGGACCCGCAGCTTGTTAAATCCGTGGGCGAGAATGGACTCGATATCGGCTTTCTGCTGGTCGCTGAGCCACAGGACGTCGGCTTTGGGCAGCGTGCCCAGTGACTCGCGGATAAAGTCATCGTTGCTTTGATAACTGGTTTCGGCCAGTACGCTGATGGGAAGCCACAGCAGCAGGCAGCAGAGGAGTTTGTTCATTGGCAGCACTTATTTTTTGTCTGTACTTGTCTTTTTCGATTATCTTTATGACTTACAAGCAAAAAGGGGCCGAAGCCCCTTATCGATTCAGGGTCAGAACTGATAACCCACACCGAGGTTGAAGCCGTCGGCATCCACAGCGCCGCTCTGCTTCTCGTAGTCGGCTTTGAATACCACGTGCTCGTGCAGCCAGTAGTTGATACCGAAGTTGGTCATCTTCTTGGTGGTATCGGCATCGTTACCGGCTTCGGTGTCCCACTCGTTGTAGCGGGCGAAAATACCGAACTGCTCGTTGAAGCGGTAGGCAGGCTCAATGTACCAGCCGGTCTGGCTGTCGCGGCCAAGGGCTTCGGCCTCTTTGCCATCGATTTCCCACTGGGCGTACAGCGCCTTGATGCTGAAACCGCCGATGCTGTAAATACCGTGGGCTTCGAGCATGGTGGCAGAGGCTTCGTCCACGCCATCTTTACCCTGAGTCAGGTCGGTTTGGTACAGGGCAGATGCAGCGAGTTCAAGGCCTGGAACGCCGGTGTACTTCACGCGGCCGGTGTAGGCCAGATCGTCAGTTTTGGCGTAAGACACTTTCTGACGACCGCCGCGGATGCTGTAGCTGGCGTCAACGCTGAGGCCTGAGGTGACTGCGGTATCAAAGGCAAGACCTGGAGCGGCCTTGATGTTCAGTGCCAGACCACCTTCCCACCAGGTGGCAGGGATGATGTTGGATTCAACCGGGTTACGCTCAACGCCGTAGAAGGTGTCGGGTTCGTGGGTTTCGTTGATGATACCCACAGGCATCAGGAACAGACCCGCCTTACCGGTCAGACTCTGATTGATGTCATGCTCGATGTAAGCCTGCTCGAGTTCCACTTCGCCTTTTTTGCCTTCGCCGGACAGGGAGTGTTCCAGTTCCAGTTCAGAGAAAAAGCGGGTGCCCTTGGTGAATTCATGGCCGAAGAACAGCACGAAGCGATGGAAATCCATCTCTTTTTTGTCTTTGCTGTGGTCTAAGTTGTTGTCGATGTTGTTGTAGTGCAGCTCGCCATAACCACCGATGGTGGTGGCGCTCTTGGCGCTGGCATTGGCTTCGGCGGCATCGGCAGTCTGTTCAACGCGCTTTTCGGTTTCTTCGAGACGCTTTTCCAGATCCTTCAGCACCTGTTGTTGCTGCTCAATCACTTTACGCAGTTCGGCGGTATCGTCAGCGGCGATGGCGGTGTGGCTGGCAAAAACACCCAGCAGGGCGCTGGCAAGCAGAGTCTTTTTCATCATTTCCCTTTCCCATTTATTATCTGAGGGTTATTAATGGCTGCGGATTCTAGCAATCGATTAAGCAAATGCAAACGATTCGTATTGGGATTGATGATCTAAATCAACAAATGTAAAGCCACAGTAAAGTTGGCTGATTTAATTGAAGATTTTTCCTTAAAGCGCTTTCATGGATAATTAATTGATTTTTAAGGTTTATGTTTGAGCAATAAAAAAGCAGCGCCGGGGCGCTGCTTCTTATAGATTTCTTTTGTATTGAATTAGAACTTATATGAATAACCGACGGTCACAGAACGTGGTTTGCCAGAAAACACCGAGCCATGGGCACGGGTCGTCACGTAGGTTTCATCCAGCAGGTTATCAACGGTCAGATACACTTCCTGCTGCTTATCAATGAAGTAGCGGCCGGACAAATCCACCAGGGTCTTGGCAGCAATCAGATCGTCAGCGGCAATCTCACCACGGCCTGCGCTGGCGCGCATGTCTGAGGTGTAACGGCCTGCCAGGGTCAGTTCCCATTGCTCGGCGCTGACACCGGCACTCAGGTACAGCTGGTGCGCCGGGGTGTAGCTGAACTCATAACCCGCTTCAATACTGCCCCAGGTGTCGAACTCGGATTCGAAGCTGTTCTGGAACTCGGTATCGGTGAAGGTGTATGCCGCCTTCACCGGGAAGCTCAGGGCACCACGGGCGTTGAAGGTGTGAGCCGCGCTCAGCTCAAGGCCGCTTACTGCAACTTCACCGGCGTTGTACTGGTTATCCAGCTTGTCGGCATCACAACCCTGGGCTGCGGTGCAGTTGCCGTGCATGTTGCTGTAATCGCCGTAGAAGGCGATGGCTTCGGCGCTGAATTCGCCATTTACGTAACGGCCGCCGGCCTCGTAGTTCCAGCTTTGTTCTTCTTCGCCTTCGGCGTTACCGGGTGCTGCCGGTGCAAAGCCTTTTTGCACGCCAGCGAGCAGCAGCAGGTTGTCATTGAGCTGCCAGGTAGCCGACAGCGATGGCAACCAGGCCGAGAAGCTGTTGTCAGTTTCTTTGCCGGCGCCATCGCGGCCGACGTTGTTTTTGCCCCAGTCTTCACGGCTGACAGTCACATCTTCGTAGCGCACACCGGCAGTTACGGTAAAGGCGCCAACGGTGAATTTGTCCTGTACGTAGGCGGCAAAGGCATCTGCGCTGTCGATGCGGTTGGAGTCGGTGCCCGGAATGCCAGCCTTGGTCAGGCGCATGGTCTGGGATTCATCGAGGCTGTAGCTGTCGACCCACTGGAAACGGTCCATTTCATCGCTGTGCAGGCGCGCGCCTATGTCCAGCTGATGCTCACCCAGGCTCAGGCCCAGTTCGGTTTGCAGGCCCTGGGACAGATAATCGCGGTTGTTGGCTTTTACGCTTACGTCGATGCTGCCGACCGGATTGCGGTCAAAGGCGCTGGCATTGGCCACACCGCCGGCAGACAGGCTCTTGCCGCCCACTTTGTCGGCTTTGTACCAGTTACGGTGGAAATGGTTGTAGTAAGCCGTGGTCGACAGGGTAGTGATGTCAGAGAAATCAATGATGTGATTCAACTGAACCTGCTTGTGCTCGGTGCTCATCTCATCTTTTTGTGAGGCTGAGTAGCGGCTGTGCGGGCGACTTTCGAAGTCTTCGTCGGTCAGGCCAAGGTAGGTTTCGTTGGAAACTTCGTCGGCATATTTGAGTTTGAGTTCGAGGCGCTGGGCGTATCTGGCATCTTTGGCGCTATTGAGTGCAACCTTGGCCAGCAAATCGTTTTTCACAAAGCCGGTATCGCCGCCAACGCCATTGATGTCGCGAAAGCCATCGGCCTGATAACGGTAGACTTCGGTAACAGCGCCGATGCGCTCACCCTGACCGCCTGCGTGGGCGTGAAGCTTACCAAAGCCGTCCTGACCCAGGGCCATGTCCACCGCGCCAGCAGCCGGTGCATCGGGAATCTGGCGTGACAGCATGTTAATCACGCCGCCGGTGGTGCGCGGGCCGTATTTCACGGTAGATGAGCCTTTGAGTACTTCAATCTGCTGCATGCGACCGGAAGTCGGGAAGTAATAGGCAGCTGGAGAGGCATAAGGAGCGGGCGCTGCGAGCACGCCATCTTCCATCACAGTCACTTTTTCAGAGCGGTTCTGGCCGGTGCCGCGCATCCCCAGATTCGGGCGCAGGCCATAGCCTTCTTCTTCCTGAATGTAGATGCCCGGTACCGAGGCGAGGGTGCGCATGATGTCGGAATACTTAAAGGTATCCAGCTCTTCCTGGCTCAGCTGATGGGCACTGCCCGGCACAGTGTTGACCGGATTCTTTTTACCGAAAATGGTGATTTGTTCGATATCGGCCGTGGCACTGGCGGCAAAACTGGCCAGCAGGGCACTGGTCAGCAGGCTCAGTTTGGCGGCAGGCTTGAAAGTGGTGTTCATGGTGTCTCCTGTTGTCGATAATGACAATAGTTATCATTTATGTTCGTGAGACTAGGGAGTCGTGCTTAAGACTAACTTAATTTCCAATTTCTTTACCTTTGTAAATAAAAAGTAAAGACTGGTTCAAGTCATCGGGTGAGTTATTTGCGCATTTTGCGGTAGACTGCTCAGCCTAAAAAAACGACATAACAAATTTCGGTGCTTATTTCGCTATGTTTCTCGAGCAATACTTCACTCAAACTGCTGAATCTGTAACTATTTCCCCTCTGCAAGCCAGTGAGTTTGCCAAGCGGGTGGCGCAAGACTTCAATCCCATTCACGATGTGGATGCCAAGCGTTTTTGCGTGCCGGGGGATCTGTTGTTTGCCCTGGTGCTTGGCCATTACGGCCTCTGCCAGAAGATGCAATTCAAGTTCGAGGGCATGGTTGGCGAAGGGGTAAGCCTGTGTTTTCCAACCGATGTCGGTGATGAATTCCCGGTGTGCGACAGTCGTGAAAAAACTTACCTGCGGGTTAGTCGTCAGGGCGATGTCAGCCGCTGCGCCACCCAAATCGAGTCATTTGTCCGTAGTTATGTCTCCTTTTCGGGCCTGAACTTTGTCCATGTGCTGGTACCCATGATGCGTGAGCACGGGGTGATGATTAACCCCGACCGTCCGCTGGTGATTTACGAGAGCATGGCGTTTGAGCTCTCGACGCTGGATTTTGACCAGGTAACCCTGGAGCTGGTTGACTCGAGTCTCGCCATCGATGGCAAACGCGGCGATGTCAGGCTGCAATTTGCGCTGATGAGTGGCGGCAAATCGGTGGGTACAGGCACCAAAACCCTGGTGATGAGCGGCCTGAGAGCGCTGGAAGATACTGCGCTGGATCAGATGGTGCAATCTTACGAGCAGCGGCGCGACACCCTGTAATTTACGCCCAAGGCCAAATTAGCATCAAACGGCCCGCAAAGCCTGTATCGGCGCACCTTCCGAAGCCCCTGTGATTGCCATCGCAGGGGCTTTCCTTTACCTTAATACTCCTTTCCCGTGAGTTCGCCCAAAGGCGGCAGTGATGCTGTCGTCGGCGACTCCGTTGGCGTTTTCAGCCCAAGGTTTCGGTGGCCATCAGTCACCCTCCGGCTGCCCGATGGCGGCCGAGTCGCTTTAAGGATAAAGATGTCTAGCTTGCAACGAATCGTGCTTATCGACACCCACTTGCCGGGTGTTGTCGAGTTGGCCCTCGACGGTCACACCAATATCTGTGGTACCAATGCCTCGGGCAAAACCACGCTGCAGCGTCTGGTGCCGGTGTTTTATGGCGAGTACCCCAGCCGCGTGGTGCCCTCCACCCGCGACAGCTTCGAGCGCTGGTATCTGCCCCACGACAGCAGCTTTATCATCTATGAATACCAGCGCAGCGACGGCCTGTTGTATCAGGCAGTGCTGACATCCAACGGCGATGGTAAGGGCATCAGCTACCGCTTTATCGCCAAGGGCTTTGAGCTTGAGGATTACGTCAAAAGCCGTAATGGCGACACGCTAATTTGCCACACCGCCGCCGAGCTTGGCCGCGAGATGAAACGTGCAGGTATCGCCCACACCAACTTACTGAATACCCGCGAATATCGCGCCATCATTCAAAACGATCGCACCTTGCTTTCGAGCGGCGGTAACCGCAGCGAGCTTAAGGCCTATGCCCGCCAGTTTTCCCTGTGCGAGGCCGAGCACACCCTAAGACACATCGAAAAGCTCGCCAAGGCGGTGCACTCCAAAGAAGGCAAGATGGAGACGGTCAAATCGATGATCGCCGCCATTCTCGAGGAAGATGGCGTTAACCCGCCCGCCTCACGCATTAACCCGCAGCAGGTCGAAAACTGGATCCGCGAGTGCCAGCTTATCGCGGGCTTTGAAGAAATCCGCCCCGAGCTTGATAAGCTTGAGCAGGAATTCAATCAGTTGCTGTCGGCTGAGCTGCGCCTTGGCACTTTGCACAAGGGCTACAAGGCCGATGAGGTGTTCGAGGCCGAGCGGCTTGAGCGCAGCCAGACTGCCTCCAAAGACTACAATTTCCGCCTGCGCCAGCTCGATGACGACTGGAAAGAGCAGCGCGATGAGCTCAACCAGGAAATCTCCGCCGCCCGCGGTGATGTAAGCAAATACGAGCACGAGCTTGAGGCTATCGAAAATCAGCACGGTGCCTTTTTGGATGCAGACATCGAAAAGGCCAAGAGTGACCTTGAGCTGCTGCCGCTGTGGCGTATCGACCTTGAGAACCTGAGCGAGCGTCATAAGCTTTTGACCGAAAAGCATCAGGACGTGGAAGCGGCCTACAACGCCCGCCGCTCGAAGATCGTCGAGCAGCTTAACCGCGATCTGGAAAGTCTGGATCAGGAGCTCGATAAGCAGCGCGACGCCCGTGAGCGTCAGGCTGCGGCCGCCCGCGCCGATCTGGAAAAGCTCGACAATGCCTGGCGCGATCAGCTGGAGGCGGGCAAAAACCGTTTCCGCGAGGAAGAGTATCAGTTAAAGCTCGCCGCCTCGGAAGAAAAGCTGCGTCAGGACGCGGTGACCTACACCGAAGAGGAAAAGCTCAAGCTCGCGATTTTCGATGAGCGGATCGAGCGCGCCGATGAAGAGCAGGAAGCCGCCAATAGCCGTGCCGAGCGGCTGGCGCTGGATGAGCGCAAGCTGCGTTCACGGCGCGATCAGGCGAGCGAAGCGCTGCGCCTTGCCAGCATCCGCGTGAGCGAGCGGCAGGGTGAGCTGGATGAGCTTAAGGCCATGCTGTTCCCTCAGTCCCACACCCTGCTCGAGTTTTTGCGCAAAGAAGCGCCGGGCTGGGAAGCGGGCCTGGGTAAGGTGATAGCGCCTGAGCTGTTGCATCGCTCTGATCTGCATCCCTTTGTCGCCAATGGCGCCGATAACTCCAGTCTCTATGGCATTGGGCTTGACCTCAAAGCGCTGGATATTCCCGAATACGCCCAAAGCGAGCAGGAGCTGAGAGTGCGGCTTGCCAAGGCCGAGGAGATGCTCGGCGCCGCCATCGAGGTGCAGGAAAGTGCCGAGGCGCAGCTGGTTGGCATCAATGGCGAAATGGAAACCCTGAGCCGTGAGCTGACCTTTGCCCGCACAGCCTTTAAAAATGCCCGTGAAGACTTGCGCCGCCTGTTCGATGAAAAACGAGCCGAGCAGGAGCGGGTCAACAAGGCGCTGGCCGAGCGTAAACAGCTTGCCGGCAAGCGCCTTGTCGACATTGAACATCAGCTGAAAAACCTAAAGCGCGACGAGGCCGACTGGCTGGCCGAGCACAAAGAGCAGGCCCTCGAAGCGCGCATGGAAAAGAACGCCTACTGGCAGGAAGTGGTGGGCGCGCTGGATGGGCAGATTGCCTCTGCTAAGTCCGGCATCGACAGTCGCCGCGCCAATGCCAAGGCCGAAACCAAGGCCTGTGAGCAGTGGTACAAGGACGAGCTTAAGTCCCGTGGCGTGGATGAAGATAAGATTGTTGGCCTCAAGGCCGATATCCGCACCCTGGAGCGCAAAATTGCCGATGCCGAAGGCCGCCGCGCCGACGTGCTGCGCTATGAAGACTGGTATCAGCATACCTGGCTCAGTCGCAAGCCGCGCCTGACCGAAGAGCTTGCCAAGGTGCGCCGCGCCCAGTCAGATCTGGAGCAGCAATTATCACGCCTCTCGGCCGAGGTGAAAAAGCAGCGCAGCGAGCTTGAAACCGCCCGCAAGGCATCGGATTCGGCGCAGGTCGAGGCTTCTGAGCATCTGACCAAGCTGCGCGCTTTGCTGAGAAAACTTGCGGAACTCAAGTTGCCCCTCAGCGAAGAAGAGGCTCAGGGCAGCATAGGCGAGCGCCTGCGGCAGGGCGAAGAGCTGCTGCTCAAGCGCGATTATTTGGTCGGTTCGGTCAAGCAATACGTGGAGCACTTCGATACGGTTATCGTGTCCAAGTCCGGCTCGGGTCTGGCCGAGACCTGGGAGCGCGCCCGTGAGGAAGCGACCTCGGTCAACGACAAGGGCATCCGGGTACTGGATTACCGCAAGCTGGTGCCAAGCCTTGAGCAACTGCTCAATGTGATGGTGCCGCAGTCGATGATGGCGCTGCGGGAGCAGGGTAGGATTTTCGGGGTGGATTTGACCGCCTTCTATGACGTGCTGGCCGATATCGACCGGCGTATTGCGTCCCAGAGCGCCCGCATCACCCGCGAGGTGGGGGAAGAGCTGTTCCTCGATGGAGTTTCTGAGTCGGCGGTGCGTATCCGTTCCCGCATCAGTGAGCTGGAGTTCTGGCCCGAACTTGAAGTATTCGTGGCCGCCTTCAGGCGCTGGAAGAGCGACGGATTTGCCGGTTTGCCGGACGAGCACTACACCAACAGCATGCGCCGGGCGCTGGATATCATCGGCAAGGCGGCGCTCACTGGTGGTGTGGCCAAGCTGCTGGAAATTGAGCTGCGCCTGCGTGAGGGCAACTCGGATCTGATTATCCGCACCGACCGCCAGCTTAATGAATCCTCGAGCCACGGTATGGCGTACCTGATTTTGTGTAAGTTCCTGCTGGCCTTTACCCGCCTGCTGCGCGGCTCGGCTCAGGTCACCGTGCACTGGCCGATTGACGAGCTCGGGACCTTGCACCACAACAACGTGAAAAAGATTTTCGATGCCTGCGAAAACAATAACATCTCTGTGCTTGGCGCCTTCCCGAACCCCGAGTCTGAAGTGCTGAGCCTGTTTAAGAATCGCTACATCATCAACAAACAAACCCGCAAACTGCAGGTGGTGAAGCCCAAGAGCAACCCCATCGCCGATAAGCTGGCCAGCCGTATTTCCAGGGAGGCGGTGTAATGTCTGACGTGAATGTTTCCCCAGCCAGCCTGGTAGGCCATGGCGCCCTGATTGAGCGCCTGCTGCGGGGCGAGTTTATTTGCCGTGTGACCGATGAAGACGGTTGGCGCGCGCTTAAGTCGCCCGCCGTGCGCGAGCGGATTGAAACCTACCTCAATCAAATTAATCGCACTGTGGCCAGCGCCGGTGAGGGCGAGGTGTTTTTCTGCGGTTATGCCCAGCTTGGCGAGGCCGAGCGCAAGGTGATTTCCAGCCAGTTTAAAGACATCTGTCAGGCGCTTATTCCGCTGGTGGAGTGGCTGGTGCTGGTGCAGGAGGCCTCGGGTCAGGATGCGCCGCTCACCGAGGGCGCGCCCGTGCGCCTCACCGAATTGCAGGCCAGAGTGGAAGAAACCCCGGCGTTTCGCGAGCAACTCGCCAAACTCAGCCAGTACCGGCTTTTTGGCTCTACCTCGAACAATGTAGATGCGCAGATGAAGCTGGTGTTCAAACGGCTGGTGGAGCTTGGCTACTTAAGCCGCCCGAACCTTGAAAAGCAAATCTACATCGCCACAGGTAAGCTTGATTATCTTTATGAAGTCATTCGCTTTATCGATGAGACCGAAGGGCTGAATCTCGAGGCGCAGGCCGAAATCGCGACCCAGAGGGAACTGCTATGAGCAGCAATCTGCACCAGTCCGGGGTGCGGCTGCTAAGAATGCTTGGCCGTCACGCCGAGACTGTAATGGATGTGTATCTGTCAGGCTCGGTGGATGAAACCGCCGCAGAGCCAGGGGTTATCAGCAAACTGACCGATGCCGGTATTTTGTGGCGCCCCGATGATGGCGAAGGTTTGCGCCTGACCCGCAGCGTGCGGGCGCTGCTGGAAGAAGGCCTGAAAGACGAGCGTAATCGCCAGATTAACGCCAACGTCGGCTCGGCGCTTGCCACCATCAAGACCCTGGCCTCCCACTACAAGGAGGCGCGCAGCCACTCGGATCACAGCGCTGCCGAGGCGTATCTGGCCGATTTAAGTGAGCATGTGTATGCCTTTACCGAGAACCTTCGTTATTCCATTCGGGTATTGTGGGGGCGGATTAACAACGAGTTCGGTTATGTTGGCACCATCAGTGCCAAAATCCGCGAGAACGAACTGGCCCAGAGCCAGGTGTCTGAGCTCTTGAATGGCCTGGAGCTGTTTCAGTTCAGCGAGCTTGGGGAAATTGCCGCCGACATCCGTGAGCTTCGCAAACTGCTGGTGACTACACTGCAGGAGACCCTCAGCGACTGTACCCAGGAGCTCAGCGTGGTGCAGGCAAGGCTGCTTGAATTGCTGGGCCGCTTCCGGCAAATTCAGGGCCGCACAAGGCTGCTGAAGGGCTGGCTCTTGTATACCGACATGCATCCTGACTATGAGCCCATGGATCACGTGGCCCATCGCAAGGTGCCAATGCTGTTTAACCGCGCCGAAGCCATGCTGGCCGATGCCCATGTTGATGTGCATAACCAAAGCCAGGAGCAGGAGCTCATGGAGATGGTGGCGCGAATTAAGTCGATTTCGCGCCTTGGTAATGTGTCCGCCGCCAAGGCCGCCGAAGCCAATGTGGTGCTGAGCGCGGCCGAAGACTTTGATATTCCGGAAAATCCACTTAAGCAGGATGTGGAGGACTACTTTGTGGCTGTGATTGATTCGGGCAAGCGTCAGTCGGCGCTGGAATACCTGAACGAAAAAGCCCTGCCATGGGATTCAGAAAGCTGGATTTATCAGGTAATTGGCGGCTTTGAGGGCCTCAGCGAAGAGCACAAATCCTATTTCGAGCTCGAGCCCTTGGGTGAGCCGCATCCTGTGTATACCGGCAACTTTATCATCCGTGACGTGGAGCTGTGGCTAAGCTGATGCGCGGCATGACAATTTAGGTTTGTCAGTAAGTTTAAAGGCCACCCTTGGGGTGGCCTTTTGATTTTCTCAGTGCTTTGATTTTCTCGGTTCTTTGATTTTCTCAGTGCTTTGATTTTCTCGGTTCTTTGATTTTCTCAGTGCTTTGATTTTCTCGGTGCCTTGATTTTCTAACTCTTTTGAGTTGGCAGAGCGCATGGCTTGTTCACCCGACTAAAGGTCCGCTTTATCATTTCGCTAACACCAATCGGGCTTGGTTCATCGCCGGGTTTTGTCAAAAATGCAGTGCAGCGAAGGAGCTTCTTGGGTTGCTGTAGATAATCTGACTTGAAATTATTTGATTGATAGTTATTTCAACTGCACGTTTTTAATGGCTTGTTTTTCAAGTGTCTTTTTAAGGTTAAATTGGTTGCGACCCTGATTAGGTTGGAAATTTATGCCTTTATGAAAAGCTATTTAAATTCAGCTTATTATTGCGTTTATTGCCTGGCGTTACCGGCTTGTGTTGTGACATTTTCATTGAAAACCTCACTGGCATGTTTCACTATCCGAGGCAGCGAAGCCTCAAGACTTCGCATTTTCACCTCAAAACAGGCTTGCTTACTATGTTTAAATCACTCTCGGCAAAGATCTTTTTGGGTCTGGCCATCGGACTTGTATCCGGCACTCTGGTGCAGTACGGATTGCACGATATCCCATTCTTCTCCTCGACTCTGGTCGATATTGCCTCTGGCGTAGGCACCATGTTCGTCAACATGATCATGATGCTGGTGGTACCGCTGGTGTTTGTCAGCATTGTCTGCGGCGTGTGTGAACTGAAAGACCTCTCGAGTTTTGGCCGTCTCGGCGGCAAGACCTTTGGCTTTTACATCATCAATACCCTGGTGGCGATTTTCGCCGCCCTGACGGTGGCTTTGCTGCTGGAGCCCGGTCGTGGTGTGGATATGAGCGGCGGCAATGATGTTGCCATCACAGCGACCGAGCTGCCGAGTCTGATGGCGCTGATTGTGGACATAGTGCCGCGCAATCCGGTGGCGGCCTTTATGTCGGGCAATATGTTGCAGGTGATTTTTATGGCGCTGCTGCTTGGCGGCGTGATGAAGTCATTGGGCGAGCATGTGGCAGGGGCCGTGTCTGGTTTTCAAACCGCCAATAAAATCATGATGAAACTGATTTCGGTGGTGATGCATCTGGCACCCATTGGCGTGGCGGCGCTGATGTTCAAGTTAGGGGCGACCTTAGAAGCCGGCGTGTTCCTCAGCGTGATGGAATATTTGGTGCTTATTCTTGGCTTGCTGCTGCTGTGGATTTTTGTGGTCTACCCCTATGCGGTGCAGTTGTTTACTCCGGTCAAAGCCAGCGTATTTCGTGAAAAGACCCAGGAGCAAATCCTGTTTTCGCTCTCTACTGCGAGCTCCAATGCCACCATTCCGGTGACCATGCGCACCCTGACTGAAAAACTCAAAGTGAACCGTGCCGTTGCGGGCTTTGGGGTGCCGCTCGGTGCCACCATGAACATGGGCGGCGTGTCGATTTACATCACTATCGCCATCTTTTTCGTTGCCAATGCCTTTGGTATGCCGATAACCCTGGAGCAGTTACCATCTCTGATTTTCAGTATCTTTCTGTTGTCGGTCGGCGCCGGTGGCGTACCCGGTGGTGGCATGGTGATGATAGGCGTGCTTATTCACCAGATGGGCCTGCCGGTTGAAGCCTTTGCGCTGGTGGCAGCGCTTGACCGCCTTATCGACATGGTGCTCACCTCTTGCAACGTAGTGGGCGATACCGCGGTGCTGACCATAGTTGACCAAACCGAAAGGCCGCATCAGGTGACCAGCGATGATGACTAAGCCTGTATAGGGCAACAACGCTTAATGACAAAGCCGCCCCTGGGCGGCTTTTTACTGTGAGTATGCCGCACGTCGTTACCAGGCGGCAGGAATAAATAAGCCGACCCAAAGGTCGGCTCTTACGCAATTTATTGCAAACAGGCGAATTAGGCTTGCTTGTTGTAGCGCTCGGCGCTGGAGAGGATTTCGGCGCGGGCAGCTGCTGCATCTTCCCAGCTTTCAACCTTCACCCACTTGCCAACTTCCAGATCCTTGTAGTGTTCGAAGAACTGCTTGATCTGGGCCTTCAGCAGGGCTGGCAGGTCGTTTACGTCCTGAATGTGGCCGTATTCTTTGGACACTTTCTCGTGTGGAACGGCAACTACTTTGGCGTCTTCACCTGACTCGTCGGTCATTTTCAGCACGCCAACAGGGCGACAACGGATCACGCTGCCAGGCTGCAGTGGGTACTGGGTTGGTACCAGCACGTCAACTGGGTCACCGTCCAGGCTCAGAGTCTGGTTTACATAACCGTAGTTGCAAGGATAGAACATAGGAGCAGTCATGATGCGGTCAACAAACAGGGCGCCGCTGTCCTTGTCCACTTCGTACTTGATAGGATCGTGGTTCTGTGGGATCTCGATGATTACATAGATATCATCTGGCAGGGATTTGCCCGCTGGCACTGCATTCAAGCTCATTTGCATATCCTTTAACGGTATTGAAATCAGATTTCAGAAAATCGGTTGGCGCGTATTATAGCGCGATTTGGCGGCTTGCCAATCAAAGGCCGCCGCCATTGCACTAAAGACTAACGCGAGCCTTATTTGTGGTAACCAAGACAGGCATCAACCTCGTTGGCTGAGCCCAAAATGACCGCCACACGCTGGTGAATTTCGCTTGGCGCTACATCGAGTATGGTCTCATAGCCTGTGCTGGCCTTGCCGCCCGCCTGTTCAACCAAGAATGCCATCGGATTAGCTTCGTACATCAAACGCAGTTTGAACGGCTTTTTCGGGTCCTTGGTGTCGGTTGGGTAGGTAAACAGGCCGCCGCGGCACAGTACCCGGTGCACATCGCCTACCATGGCTGCAATCCAGCGCATGTTGAAGTTTTTGCCGCGCGGACCTTCTTTGCCCTTGATAAGGTCGGCAATGTAAGCCTGCATGCCCGGCTCCCAGAAGCGCTGGTTGGACATATTGATGGCGAACTCGCCGGTGTCTTTACTGATTTGCACACCATCTACCGTCAGCAGGTAGTCGCCGCTGACCGGGTCTAGGGTATAAAGCTGCACGCCCTTGCCTGTGGTCAGTGCCAGCATGGTGGATGGGCCGTAAAGCACGTAACCCGCCGCTACCTGTTTGCGACCGGATTGCAGGAAACTTTGTTCGCTCACATCACCGCTTGGGGCGGGCAGCACAGAGAAAATGGTGCCTACCAGGGAGTTGATGTCGATATTGGATGAGCCATCCAGTGGGTCGAAGCACACCAGAAACTGCCCGTCCTTTGAGAGTGGCACTATCTCATCTTCTTCTTCAGAGGCGAGCGCCTTCACCGAACCCTGGGCTGCCAATGCGTCTTTCAGCATGTCGTTGGTGATAACGTCGAGCTTTTTCTGATCTTCACCCTGGACGTTTTCGGTGCCGGCAACGCCGAGCACACCGGCAAGGGCGCCATGGCGCACGGCCTGGCTGATGTCTTTGGAGGTGTTGGCGAGCACAGTGATGAGCTTGGCAAGTTCGTCATTGATACCGCTTTGCTTGAGGGATTGGGACAGGGTCTGCATCTTGTGTCCTTCTGATTAGACAAATTTGTGGGAGGTCTTTGGAATAATTCTGGCGCTAATGATACCCGAGATTGGCGACATTTTCAGTCGCCTTTGCCTTTGGCTATTACTTTGGCAGGGGCAAAGTTTTCGGGCAGAATGGTTGGCTTATCGCAAAGGTCGATAACAGTGTTGAACTACCCTCCACACGAACCACACATGGAAAAAACAATGATTAAAAAAATCGTGGCTTCATTAATGCTGGCAGGTGTTGCCGCATCTCTGCAGGCGGCGCCGGCTTTTCCGGGCGCCGGTACCGAACCTTTAGCCATTGAGCGCATGTACGCTTCTCCTGCATTGGCAGGCAGCAGCCCCCGTGGCCTGACGTTGTCGCCCGATGGCGCGCTGGTCACCTTTATCAAGGGCCGTGATGACAATCAACACAGATTCGATCTGTGGCAAATGGACGTGGCGAGCGGCAAGTTGAGCCTGCTGCTGGATGCCGATAAGCTGGCTGGAGGTGAGCTTTCCGATGAAGAAAAGGCCCGCCGTGAACGCCAGCGGGTTTATGGCGAAGGCATCATGGAGTATTTCTGGGCGGCCGACGGTAAGGCGCTGCTTATCCCATCTGCCGGAAAACTTTACTATTTTACACCATCGAGTGGTGAGGTTCGTTTGCTTGCCACCGGCGATGGCTTTGCCACCGATCCTAAATTGTCGCCCAAGGGGAACTTTGTCTCCTTTGTGAGTGAGCAAAATCTCTATGTGTATGAGCTTGCCAGTAACAAGCTGACTCAGCTCACCAAAGATGGTGGCGGCGCTATTAAAAACGCCATGGCGGAGTTTGTTGCCCAGGAAGAAATGGGCCGCATGACCGGCTACTGGTGGTCGGGTGATGAGGCGCGTATCGCCTTTACCCGCATCGACGAGACGCCGGTAGAGCTGGTGACCCGCAATGAAATCTATGCTGACGGCATTAAGCTGACTGAGCAGCGCTATCCCTATGCTGGCAAAGCCAACGTGGAAATCGCCCTGGGCATTGTTACTCTCAATAGCGGTAGCACCGAGTGGGTTGATTTGGGTAAAGAGAAAGACATTTACCTGCCGCGGGTTAAGTGGCTGCCAAACAGCACAGAGCTCAGTTTCCAGTGGCAAAGCCGTGACCAGCAAACGCTGGAGCTTCGCAAGGTGTCGGTAGCTAAACCCGGCAAAAGTCAGCTGTTGGTGAAGGAAACCAGCAAGGCGTGGGTAAACCTCAATGACGACCTGCACTTTTTGAAAGAGAGTGACGATTTCCTGTGGACCTCAGAGCGTGATGGTTTCAATCATATCTATCTGTTTGACAGCAAGGGCAAGGTTAAGCGTCAGCTCACCAAGGGCGACTGGGCGGTGGATGAGATTGCCTTCGTCGATGAAAAAGCGGGGCTGGTATATTTTGCCGGTCGTAAAGACATGGCCACCGAGCGCCATCTGTACCGCGTAAGCCTCAAGGGCGGCGATATCGCGCGTCTGTCGGAGAAACCGGGCATGCACGGCACAGTGTTCGCCGACAAGAGCCCAGTGTATCTGGATTACTTCAACAGCCTGTCGCAGCCACCGCAGGTAAGCCTGCATGATGCCAGCGGCAAACAGCTCGCCTGGGTTGAAGAAAACGCCGTCAAAGCCGGTCATCCGCTGCATCCCTTTGCCGGTTTGTGGCAGCTGCCGGAGTTTGGCACCCTGAAAGCAGATGATGGCCAAACGCTGCATTACCGTTTGTTCAAACCGGTTAATTTTGATGCCAGTAAAAAATATCCTGTAGTGGTGAGGGTTTATGGCGGCCCACATGCGCAGCTCGTCACCAACAGTTGGAGCGAGCAGGATTACTTTACCCAGTATCTGCTGCAAAACGATTATCTGGTGTTTCAGCTGGATAACCGCGGCTCGGCCCATCGCGGCACCAAATTTGAATATGTGATCTATCAAAACCTCGGTGATGCCGAGGTGCGCGACCAGATGGCCGGGGTGGATTACCTGCGCACCTTGCCCTATGTTGCCGGCGATAAGGTGGCGATTTATGGCCACAGCTATGGCGGCTACATGGCGCTGATGAGTCTTTTCAAGGCACCAGGCCACTTTAAAGCGGCAATTTCCGGCGCGCCCGTGACCGACTGGCGCCTGTACGATACCCATTACACCGAGCGTTACATGGGGCATCCGGACCGCAACGCCGAAGGTTATGATAAGGCGAGCGTATTCCCCCATGTGGGCGGTTACCAGAGCGGGCTTTTGATGTACCACGGCATGGCCGATGACAACGTGCTGTTTGAAAACTCAACCCGGGTATACAAGGCGCTGCAGGATGAAGGCAAACTGTTCCGCATGGTGGATTACCCGGGCTCCAAGCACTCGATGCGCGGTGAGAAGGTGCGTAATCACCTGTACCGTACTCTGGCTGACTTCCTCGACAGTGAGCTTAAGCGCTGAGCCATCTGTACTGAACCAGTCGTAATAAGCATGAGATGAACAAGGCCTGTCGATGACAGGCCTTTGTTTTTTGTAATTTCACCAATAAAAAAGCCAATCCGGAGATTGGCTTTTTTGCAGGCTGATAGCCCTTATTCTTCCAGGTTACCGCAGAAGCGATAGCCTTCACCGTGGATGGTGGCGATGATTTCCGGCGTGTCCGGCAGGCTTTCGAAGTGCTTGCGGATACGACGGATGGTCACGTCAACGGTGCGGTCATGTGGCTTGAGCTCGCGGCCGGTCATCTTCATCAGCAGATCGGCGCGGGTCAGGATCTTGCCCGGGTTCTCTACAAAATGCAGCATGGCGCGGAACTCACTGCGTGGCAGCTTGTAGGATTCGCCCGCAGGGCTAACCAGAGAGCGGCTGTTGATTTCCAGGCTCCAGTCGTTGAAGCGATAAACTTCAACGGCGCTTTTCTCTTCGACTTCAACGCCTGCGCTGTTGACGCGAGTCAGAAGGTTACGGGCACGAATGGTCAGTTCACGTGGGTTGAACGGCTTGGTAATATAATCGTCCGCGCCAATTTCAAGACCCAGGATCTTGTCCACTTCGTTATCACGGCCAGTCAGGAAAATCAGACCGATGTTGTTGATTTCACGCAGTTCACGTGCCAGCAACAGACCGTTCTTACCTGGCAGGTTGATGTCCATCACCACCAGATTGATTTTGTTTTCCTGCAAAGCTTTATGCATTTCTGCGCCATCATTGGCCTCAGTTACCACATATCCTTCTGCCTCAAAAATACTTCTTAAGGTATTACGGGTAACGGCTTCGTCTTCTACGATGAGAATGTGCGGATTTTGCATATTAAGTACCTAAATTTAAAACAAATATGTGCTAATCGGGTGTGCCGGCTGACGACCGGCCAGGCCCCGCTGCTTTTTATGCAAGACCTGTAAAACCTGAACTTTAAAAAGAGGCTGTGCCGACAGGTGGCACACGCAACGACTAGTCCAACAAGCCATCAAAAGATGGTGGTAAATCTGTACTTACTTCGATAAACAAGGCGTTACTAAAGTTCCAACGCCGATTGCTTTTTTTGCAAAGTATAAATGTTAATTTGAATATGGATCACATTTCGTACAGTTGTTTAGCCAAGTCACTGACATCAGTGGGAAAATTGTAACAGCCTGTATCAAGGTGCAGACTGGAAGTTTGGATGGCTAACGCAGACAATTGTACTCGTTTTAGGCATTTTTTAACAATTGAAATGTTAACAAATCCAGTCCAATGGGCGATTAATTATCATTAATTTTTTGTAAGTCAATGATAATTAATGATATGTTGATTTTTGTAAACGAGATCTGTCTCACATGGCTAGGCAGAAGAAAAGAGTCTGCTAAACTAATTCGGGTTCTTTTGAATGATTATTACGTACATGGAAAGTCATTTCGAACAGCTTTGGTCTTGTTATCAGTCGACAGAATTTCTGTTGACCCAGCCGCTATCTTCTGTTTCCCGCTTCGCTATCGTGACCGCCCACAACCCTCAGGGGGAGCTGTTATCTCCCTGTCAGAATCGCTTGCTTGACCGCAAGTTGCTGGCAGACATTGAGGCGATGGGGGTGCCATACCGCGCCTTAATCGGCACCAACAGCACCTTGTCGCACATGGAAAAGAGTTGGGCCGTGTTTGCCAGCGAAGAAGAGTCCCTCGAACTTGCCTTAAAATACCGTCAAAATGCCATTTATTACGTGGTGCAGGATGAGTTACTGCTGCTGCCCTGTTTGATGGAGCGTGAGGTGGTGTCGCTTGGCTCCTTTCGCTCTCGGGTGAAACTGGTGCAGGAACTGCCTGAGCTCGATTTGTAACAGCGGTTACCAGCGCAAATACAGTTTTTGTCAACTTGTGTATTTTCGCATTGACTTGTGTAGGTCTTTATTGCTACTTTTTTCGTCCCTTCCGATGGAAGGCACAGAAGAGGAGCGCCCACTAGGTAGCGAGTCTGAGGAGCAACCACTCCAATGACGGCTTGCGAGGGAGATTGGCGCCGAGGTGCAACACACGTGGCTGCGTGGATTGCGTCGGTCGTTCAGGCTGAATCCTGACGATTGTCACCTGTTTGGTGGAGAGCTTCTGGTGACGATCGCTTTTCCCTCCTTTTGGGGTGCCGAATCTTTGCACCAGGCTCTTCGAACGTTGTCAGTTCGGAGCTAACTCATGAAATACGTAACTCTTTATTCTCGCGCTTTCGTCGTTAATTGTCTGACGGAGGTGTGCTGATGTCTCTGGTCGTCGCAAAATTTGGTGGTACCTCCGTTGCCGACTTTGGCGCCATGTCCCGCTGTGCCGATATAGTGCTGGCCAATTCCGCCACCCGTCTGGTGGTGGTCAGTGCCTCAAGTGGCGTCACCAACCTTCTGGTTGAGCTGACCCAGGCCACGGTAACCGATGAAACCCGCCTGCAGCTTTTAAAGCGCATCGCCCAAATTCAATATGCCATTATCGACAAGTTGGCCCGGCCGCAGGACGTTGCTGCGCCGCTTGATGGCTTACTGTCGCGCATCGCAAGCCTCAGCGAGTCACTTATTCTCAATCGCAGCAAGGCGATTATGGATGAGCTTTTGTCCATGGGTGAGCAGTGCTCGTCGCTGCTGTTTGCCGCCGTGCTGCGTGAGCGCGGCGCCAGCAGCGTGAGTTTTGATGTGCGCCAGGTGCTGCGTACCGACAGCCATTTTGGCCGCGCCGAGCCCCAGATTGAAGACATTGCTGCCTTGTCGCGCGACTTTTTAAAGCCACTGCTGGCGACTCAGATTGTCGTGACCCAGGGCTTTATCGGCGCTGATGCCGAAGGCCGTACTACGACTCTTGGCCGTGGCGGCAGTGATTACTCGGCGGCGCTCCTTGCCGAAGCCCTGTGCGCCGATGCGGTAGAGATCTGGACCGATGTGGCCGGCATCTACACCACCGACCCGCGCCTTGCGCCAAACGCGCGCCCGATTGCCGAAATCAGCTTTAACGAAGCCGCTGAAATGGCCACTTTCGGTGCCAAGGTGTTGCATCCAGCCACCATTTTGCCGGCCGTACGCCAGCAAATTCAGGTATTTGTGGGTTCAAGCCGCGAGCCTGAAAAAGGTGGCACCTGGATACGTCATCAGGTCGATAACCCGCCGATTTACCGCGCCGTTGCGGTGCGCCGCGATCAGACCCTGCTGAACCTGCACAGCCTGCAGATGCTGCACGCCCGCGGTTTTTTGGCTGAAACCTTTGCCACCCTGGCCCGCCACAAGATCTCGGTTGACCTTATCACCACCTCTGAAGTGAACGTGTCGCTGACTCTGGACAAAACCGGCTCAGATTCGACCGGCGCGGGACTGCTCAGCGAGGCGCTGCTGCAGGAATTGTCGCAGCACTGCCGGGTGCGGGTGGAAGATGGTCTTGCGCTGGTGGCCATTATCGGTAACCGCATCGCCACCACAGCCGGCATTTGCAGCCGGGTGTTCACTGTTCTTGAAAAGCACAATGTACGCATGATTTGCCAGGGCGCGAGCCCCCACAACCTGTGTGTGCTGGTGGCTGAAAGCGAGGCGGCGCAGGTTGTGAAGGCGCTGCACGAAAACCTGTTTGAAGGCCAGGCTTAATGCGGGTCGAAAAGCAGGAGGTTAAGGTCGGCGAGCTTGCGGCCGGTCAGGCCCTGAGCCTGCCGGTTTACCGCTTTCACGGCAAAGGCAAGGGCCCGAGTGTGTACATTCAGGCCAATGTCCACGGCGCCGAGGTGCAGGGCAATGCGGTAATTTATCAGCTGATGAAACTCCTTGAGCATTATGAGCTTTTGGGTGACATCAGTCTGGTGCCGCTCGCCAATCCGCTGGGGATTAATCAAAAAAGCGGTGAGTTTACCCTCGGCCGCTTTGACCCTATCACCGGGGTAAACTGGAACCGCGAGTACCTTAATCACAGCCTCGATATTGCGGCCTGGTACGCGGCGCACAGTGAGCTTGATGATGACAGTCTGGTTGCGGCGTTTCGCACCGAGCTGATTGCCGCCTGTGAGCGTAAGCTTGACAATGTCTGGGGCGTGACCACCGGACAGTGGCTTGCGACCTCGCTGCAGGCGATGGCGCACCGCTCGGACATAGTGCTCGATTTACACACAGGCCCCAAGTCATGTAAGCACCTGTATTGCCCGGAGTATGAGCGCGAAGCGGCGCAGTATTTCTCCATTCCTTACACTTTGTTTATCCCAAACAGCTTCGGCGGTGCCATGGATGAGGCGGCGTTTGTCCCCTGGTGGACGCTTGCCGAGGTGGCCGCTGCCCATGGCCGTGAGCTTGGTGTGCGGGTATCGGCACTGACGCTGGAGCTTGGCAGTCAGGAGCGTATCGACCTTGCCGATGCGCTGAACGATGCCGAGGGCATTTTGGCGTACCTCAGCTATCGCGGTGTGATTGCTGAAAAAGTGCTGCCCAAACCAATGAAGCGTTTCGGCTGTTTGCTGAAGGATTACCGCAAGTTCCATGCGCCGAAAGCTGGCATGGTCGAGTATGTGGGCAAGGTTGGCCAGCCGATGAAGGCAGGGGATGTGCTGGTGAATTTGCTGCGGCTCGACCTTTATGGCACGGGCGAAGAGCTCACTGCGCTTAAATTGCCGGAGGATGGCGTGCCGATTTTGCACTTTGCCTCGGCATCTGTGCATCAGGGCACCGAGCTTTACAAGGTAATGACCAAGGTGTTTGCGCTGTAATCTCAGCTAATGCATTAAAACATAATATAAAAAAACACCGGGCTTGCCCGGTGTTATCGTTTTTGTGCTGGCGCGGCTCAGGGTTTTACTGCGCGCGAAATCGGGTTTTGCAGGCTTATCAGGGTCTCGGTGGACTGAATTTCGGCAATCGACTGGATGCGGTTAATCAGCACATGCTGCAGGCTGTCGATGGACTGACACATGACTTTCACAAAGATGCTGTAGTTGCCTGTGGTGTAGTAGGCCTCAACCACTTCTTCCAGCGCATTGAGTTTGGCAAGGGCGGAGGGGTAGTCGCCGGCGCTTTTTAAATTGATGCCGATAAAACAGCAGACATCGTAGCCCAGCGCCTTGGGGTTAACCGTTATCTGCGCGCCGGTAATAATGCCGGCCTGCTTCATTTTTTCGACCCGCACGTGGATAGTACCGGCGCTGACACCAAAGCGCTTCGCAAGCTCGGCAAAGGGCGTGCGCGCATCTGCCATCAGGGCTTCGAGGATCTGATTGTCCAACTGGTCTCGCTGAAATGATGTATCCACTGCATATTGCTCTTTAAATTGAGTAATTAGGCAATAATTTACGGTATTCGATACATTTTTTCCAGAAATAATCGGCCTTTACTGATCGTTTATCGCCTGCTCGAACGGCACTGGCGTGGTAAAGGTCAGCGCTTCACCACTGTAGGGGTGGACAAAGCTCAGGCTGGCGGCGTGCAGCAGCAAGCGGTCGGCCAGTTGTTTGGCAAGCGGATCGGCATAAAAGCCATCGCCGAGGATAGGATGGCCAAGTGCCATCATATGAACCCTGAGCTGGTGGCTGCGGCCGGTAACCGGAGTCAGTTTCACCAGGGTCGAGCGTTTGCCGTAGCTCACCACTTCCACATGGGTCAATGAGGGCTTGCCGATTTGGTGATCCACTTTCTGGCGCGGCCGGTTGGGCCAGTCGCAAATCAGCGGCAGCTCAACACTGCAATCTTGTTTGACGTGACCCGCCACCCGGGCAAAGTAAATTTTGTGGGTTTCGCGGTCGCGGAATTGCCGTTTGAGCTCCACCTCGGCGCTGCGGCGCAGGGCAAAAACCATCACGCCTGAGGTGGCCATATCGAGTCGATGCACAACTTGGCTGTTGGGATGGTCGGCCTTGATGCGACTAAAGCTGCTGTCGTGGTGAATGGGGTCGCGCCCCGGCACCGACAAAATGCCGCTGGGTTTATTGATAACGATGATGTCCTTGTCCTGGTGCAAAATATCCAGCCAGGGCTCGGTGGGGGGATTGTAGATAAAGTCGTCCATCATCCGTCTCAATTGGGCGTAAGGGCGCTAAAGATACCCAAGGCTGGCAGATGCAGCAAGCCTTGTTCGGCCATTGGTGATTTTCTGCGCTTTCCCTTTGTCGCGGTAATTGCTTAAATACGGAAAATCAAAAACGAGTCATTAAACGAACGCCATGTTTAATAATAAAAAATACCGCGTCGGCGATGTTCTGATTAACCCTGAGATGTGCCTGGTCAGCCGTGATGGATTGGAGTCGCGGCTTGAGCTGCGGGTGATGCAGGTATTGGTGTGCCTGCTTGAGCGGGCCGGACGCCCGGTGAGCCGCGATGAACTGATTAAAGAAGTGTGGCGCGGTGGTGTCGTTTCTGACAATGCGATAAATCGGATTATTGCCCAGCTGAGAAGCGCCCTTGGCGATGATGCCAAAAATCAGCGGCTGATAAAAACTGTGCCCAAAGTCGGCTATCTGCTGACGGCGGATGTAGAAGCCCTGCTGCTAAGCCAATCTAAAACAGTCCAGCCAAGGCCGCTTCACACTACAAACGCCGCGCCAGAAGCCTTGCAAGAGGCTATGTCAGAGGCTGTGTCGGGGGCTAGGTTAGAAACGCTAACGCCGGAGGTTTCTGGCGCCGGATCACTGGGTTTAAGTGAAGTACAGCCTCAAGCGGTAACACTTGAAAGACGCAATATCAGTTCAGAAACAATGGATGGTGCCACCGATACACAAGCCCTTGCTGGTGCGCCTGACGATCTTGCTGATGCGCCCGACAATATAGAAAGGCTGCGTTTTCATCGGGTATCAGATGAAGCTGGGCTAACGTTAAAACCGACACCCAAATCAGTGTCAAAGCCGCGCCGGCGCAGCTGGCCCTATGCGGCGCTGGGAATTTGCCTGCCTGTCCTGCTTCTCTGGGGCTGGGACTCTTATCACTCTTCCGATGTAGCAGGGGGCGGCGCACTCGAGATAAATGAAGAGATAGCCATGCTTAAGCCGCTGACCTCCCTCGATGGGCAGGAAGTGGACCCGGCACTGTCACCCAGTGGCCGGATGCTCGCCTTTTCATACCGTGAGCTCAATGGCCAGCGCTGGCGGGTGATGACACAGGAGCTCTCGACCGGGCAAATCAACTTTATCCGCAGTGATAACAGCAGCTTGAATCAGCGCTTTCCCACCTGGAGTGACGATGGTGCCCATCTGGCTTTTATGCAGTTTAATGGCCGTGACAGTTGTCAGGTTATGCTGCTTGATTTACTCACCCAAAATCTTAAAACCGTTGCCCATTGCCATCCGTCCAGCCAATCCGGCGCCCTGGCACTCAAGGGGCAGATGCTGTTTTATGTCGACTCGGAAGGGGTGGAAGAGGTCAAAAAAATCTATCAGGTTGACCTTAATACCTTAAGGCGGGATCAACTCAGCCTGAGTCATAGTCTTGGCCGGGGCGACTATGGCCTGAGCCTGTCGCCGGACAAGCGCCGGATGGCCGTGCTGCGAAACCTGAGCTGGTTTGATACCCAGATAATGCTGTTCGATTTTGCCAGCGGCGAGTGGCAAACCGCGCTTAAGGTTGGCTATCCACTGAAGAGTGTGGCCTGGTCGGCAGATGGTAACAGCCTGATTTATCGAGCAGAAGAAGGTCAGCTGCATCGGCTCGATTTAGCGACCGGCAGCCGCACGCGTATCACCAAAGTGCTGCAGGAAGTGAATTCGCCGCGCTCCAATGAGCTTGGGCAAACCGTTGCGGTGGCCGGCGAACTGATTGAAGAGGCGCTGTGGATTGCCAATCTTGGGGCTGGGAATTTACAACCAAGCGCCTGGGTGTCATCAAGCAGACGGGATTATCGCGGCGTTATCAGCCATGATGGTAAACAAACGGCATTTGTGTCCAACCGCACCGGGCTGCCGCAAATTTGGCTTAAACACAGCGATGGCCGCGAACATAAGCTCAGTGATTTTTCCCGTTTTTCATTTATTGATGAACTGACTTTTTCTGTCGATGGTAAAGCCCTTGCTGGTACTATTAATGGCGAAGCCTTTGTTTTTGATATTGCCACCACCACCCTTAATTATATTCCGGGGCGCAGTTCGGTCAGAAATCTCAGCTGGGGTATGAATAATAACGAGCTGATTTTATTTTCCTCTGATAATGGTCAAAAGCAATTACAGCTTGTGAATGTGGTTACTGGCACAACCATTAAAGTGTTAGCCAATAATGGGTTTTCAGGAAAATATGATTATGCCACCGGTAAACTCTATTACTCGAAAATCCATGCCGGCGGGATCTGGACCGTCGCAGATGGGCAAGAGCGGCTGATCACAGACGAAGTCACGCCATTTTTTGCCGGCGCCTGGAGTGTTGAATCCGGCAAAATCTGGTTTCTTAAACAGACAAATACCGGCATGGGCTTAGTGGAGTTTGACCCGCAGAGCCTGGCTCGGCAGGAGCATGCCATTACCAAAACCTCGGTATCTGCCAACTCACTGTCACTCAGCGAGGATGGTAAGGTGCTGCTGTCTGTGCTGGATGATGCCAATGTGGATGTTGTATTGTTCAATTAATTCAATGCTATAGGTTTTCGTCACTTTTTCCTCACCTTTTCCTTGTCGCGGTTTGATGGGCCAATAGCTAGTGTTGGCTCATCAACCAGCTCGGCTTCGAAACATAACGACGCCTTACCCTGAGTCGCTTTGATTTGCTAATCCGCTGGTCGCAAAAGCAATGGCGCATCCCCCGCAGCCGAGCTGGTTGAGTTCAAATAATGTGTCAGCTGCAACGCGCTTACAGCAGCTGATTCAAAAACAGGTAAAGGTATTGCTGCCTGCTGTTAATTGGCCATGTTTCCAATGCCGTGTACCAAATGATATTTCAAAAACAAAATTAACTGCTTTGGTTCATTACTACTTTGGTTAATCGTGGAGAGTTGAATATGAAAAAATATGTGACCTTGCTGACAGCAACCGCCTTATCTTCTGTATTTGCAGTGCCTTTTTATCTGGCAAATACTCAGGCGCAGCCTGATGAGAATACATCACCCAAACTGGCTATTTGTGAGCCATTCCCTGATTGTATTATTTACCGCGCCGATGGCGCAGACGCCGATAAACTGAATGCCGAAAAACCTAAGGCGCTCTAATTGAAAGCAGCTCTAATTTAAAGGCGATCTAAATAAAGACTCCAATTTTGATTAATGACAGGTGTCATCGACATGGGTCGTTAATTAAAATCCTGCGTGTGAAATTGGATAGTGTATGTGGTCTATCGCGTTCTATATCGTAGGGGCACTGAGTGGATTTTTTACTATCTACTACGTGTTTATCAACGTGGTTCTGGCGTCCGAAGAATCATGTTTGCTTGACCCAAAGGACGACTAAATCTCCCTTTCCGCCAAAGTGGTACCGGGTTTCCCCTGTGCCACTTTTTATTTCTATGCGCTGATTTTTCATCCACGATAACGGCTTTTGTGCGAATGCTCGCGTCTTTACTGCAGGCCTGCATCGCGCAGATGCATGATGGCAAAGGTCCACACCACAAAGGCAAGGATCCCGTGTACCAGACCATAAAAGGCCTGATCCAGGCGTTTAAAGCCGTCCGCATGCCAGATAAGCCAGATGTGACTTATCAATATCGCGGGGTACATCATCAAAAGCGGGTAGTAAAACACAGGGTTGCCGCTGCCGGTGAGGGCGCGGCCGATAATGGCCCAGGCCACTATCAGGGCTGTGAGCAGCGGCGGAATCGCGTTGCGGTAAGCTTCAGGGTAGGGAAACATCAATTTTCCAGGGGTTTACGACAGATAATCCTCGCTTTGTACGCAGGGCTGTCAGGACGGGTTTCAGGCGAATCCTCACCATAATACAGCAGCTGCCACCCGGTAAAGCGTTGTTTGAGTTCGCCATCATTCAGCAGAAAGTTAGGATTTCTTGGCCTGCCAAGCTTTGCTTGTTCATGGGTAAAGGTTTCGTACACCATGAGCCCACCTGCCACCACACTTGCCTGCAAGGTCGCAAACAGCGGCCGGTGCAGATAGTTAAACACCAGCACCACATCAAATTCGCCAAGGGCCGGGGAAGGGGAAATCTCGAGGTCCATCTGCAGGCAGCTTGCATTGGGATGGGTCACTATTTGTGGCGCCAAGGCTGACAAATCCCGGTCAATAAAGCTGACCTGGTGACCTTGCTCCAGAAACCAAAGCCCGTTACGGCCGCTGCCGCAGGCAAGATCCAGCACCCTGAGTCCGGGCCTGTTAAAGCTGCCTTCGAACGCAGCAAACAGCGGCGATGGCGCGCTCATCCCTTAATTTCCTTGCGGCTGTGGAGTTGGCGCCTGTGCCAGATGGAATAATGTCTAAGGCCCGCAGGCCCATGGGACACCAATACTGACAGCAGCAAAATGCTGATAAACAGTGCCGCCTTATACTCCGGCAGCGGGATAAACAGCGCCAAAAGCGCGAGCTTTACCAGGGTCAGCACACCTTTAAGCTGAATAAGCCAACGCCAGTCACGCCAGATTTCCCAGCCCATCAGCATGCTGCCGCTTAACATGGCAAGCAGCCAATAGTGCTGCCATTCGCCTTTGGCGACGCCGAGCAGCACGCCGCCACCTACGCCGCAAATCCCCAGCAGATGCAGCGCCCGCAACGTTGTTTTACTGAGGCGCTGAAACCAGAAACTGGGCTCTGAAAGTTGTTTGTCTGCCATGAGTTGGCTCCCTGAAAACCATGTTCAGTAGCATATCAGGCCGGTTTGGCAAAGAAAGCGCGCGCTGCCTTTAGTGGGGTTATTCATCGATAAAATGTTGTCTGGCCGACATTTTGTAATCCCGTGCTGTGATCCTGTTCACCACAGCTCGCTAAAACCGGCCGCTGGTTGCAAATTGTTGCAGCTGGCGTGAGCCTTGGCCGAATACTGTGACTTAGGCATAAAAACTACCTCTTTAGATAGTGCTACCATTTCTCTCGCAAATGGCGTTTTACTCTGAAAATAATCAAAAATTGAGATGCAAACACGCCTAGCGAATACCTCTTTATAAGTAGTTTTGGAGGAACACTTATGTTCACGGGAGCGATGAAAAAATCCATGCTGGCAGCCCTGATCTCCGGGATCATGGCAGGCTCTGCCTGGGCCAATGCTGAAAACCTGGCAGACTTCCACGCCGACAACGGCTGTGACAGTTGCCACCAGTCCGAAAAGGGCCCCACCAACGATAACCTGACCCACGAAAACGCCCAGTGCGTGAGCTGCCACGGCACCCTGCCTGAGGTTGCTGAAGGTGAGCGCAAGGGGATAGTGTCGCCGCACAAGTCGCACCTGATTGGTGAGGTATCTTGTACCAGCTGCCACAAAGGCCACGAAAAATCAGTGACCTACTGCGATGCATGCCACAGCTTTGGCTATGAAATGCCCTTTGGCGGCAAGTGGGAGCGCAAGTTTGTTCCTGTGGATGCCGACAAAGCGGCTCAGGACAAAGCGATTGCAGCCGGCCCCCGTGAAACCACAGATGTGGTCATTATTGGCTCAGGCGGCGCAGGGCTTGCTGCGGCCGTGTCGGCCCGCGATGCCGGCGTGAAAGTCGTACTGCTGGAAAAAGAGCCAGTGCCCGGTGGTAACACCAAGCTTGCGGCTGGTGGCATGAACGCCGCCGAAACCAAGCCCCAGGCCAAGCTTGGTATTCAGGACAAGAAAGAGACCATGATTGAGGACACCATGAAAGGTGGCCGCAATATCAATAATCCGGAATTGGTGAAGGTGCTTGCCAACAATTCCTCTGATTCAATTGACTGGCTGACCAGCCTCGGTGCCGACATGAATGACGTTGGCCGTATGGGCGGCGCCAGTGTTAACCGCAGCCACCGTCCAACCGGCGGCGCTGGTGTTGGCGCTCATGTGGCGCAGGTACTGTGGGATGCCGCAGTTGCGCGCGACACCGACATTCGCCTTAACAGCCGTGTGGTGCGCATTCTGGAAGACCAGAGCGGTAAAGTAACCGGCGTGTTGGTGCAGGGCGCCTACACCGGCTACTACGTCATCAAGGCCGATGCTGTGGTGGTGGCGACCGGTGGCTTTGCCAAAAACAACGAGCGCGTGGCCAAGTACGATGCCAAGCTCAAGGGCTTTAAAGCCACCAACCACCCCGGCGCGACCGGTGATGGTTTGGATGTAGCGACCCAGGCGGGTGCACAGACGGTGGATCTGGAATATGTGCAGGCCCACCCAACCTACAGCCCGGTGGGCGGCGTGATGATCACCGAAGCGGTGCGTGGTAACGGTGCCATTTTGGTTAACCGTGAGGGCAAGCGTTTCGTCAACGAAATCACCACCCGCGACAAGGCATCTGCCGCCATTCTGGCTCAGAAAGGCGAGAGCGCCTATCTGGTGTTTGACGACTCGGTACGTAAGAGCCTCAGCAAGATTGAGGGTTATGTGCACCTTAAGATTGTGAACGAAGGCAAGACGGTCAAAGACCTGGCCGATAAACTGGGCATGCCAGCGGCTGAGCTTGAAAAGACTCTTGCCAGTTACAACGGCTTTGTTAAATCCGGCAAGGATGAGCAGTTTGAGCGTGCCGACATGCCACGTGAACTGGCCACAGCGCCTTTCTACGCCATGGAAGTTGCACCAGCGGTGCACCACACCATGGGCGGCGTGAAGATTGACACCAAGGCCGAAGTCATGGGCAAAGATGGTAAGCAGGTCAAGGGCATGTACGCGGCCGGTGAAGTGACCGGTGGGGTGCATGGCGCCAACCGCCTCGGTGGCAACGCCATCTCCGACATCGTCACCTTTGGCCGTATCGCCGGCGCCGAAGCCGCCAAGTACGCCAAAGACAACTGATTGCCGGTTTCCGGTTTTCCCTAGTCGGATAAGGATAAGGCGGCCATCATGGCCGCCTTTTTTGCATCCTTAGTTGTCAGCTTTATTGGGACGACAGATTTTCGAATTTGCCTTACACTGCGGCCATAAATAAAGACAAGGGGTTAGTCCATGAAAATCGGATTTTTCAGTGCCAAGCACTACGATATGCAGCATTTTGACCGCACCAACACTGCCCTTGGGCAGGAGCTTGGGCTCGAGGCGGTGGCCCGTATCGAGTACTTTGATTCGCGCCTGTGCATGCAGACCATCAAGCTCGCCTATGGCTTTGAAGTGATTTGCGCTTTTGTAAACGATGAACTGTCGGCCGAAGTGCTGCGTGAGCTCCACGCCAACGGTACCCGGGTGATAGCCATGCGCTGCGCCGGTTTTAATAACGTTGACCTTGATACCGCCAAGGCGCTGGGGATGACTGTGGTTAACGTGCCGGCTTACTCGCCTGAATCAGTGGCCGAGCACACAGTAGCCTTGATGTTGACCCTCAACCGCAAAATCCACAAGGCGTACCAGCGTACCCGCGATGCCAACTTCTCCCTCGAAGGGCTGGTGGGCTTTAACATGTTTGGCAAAACCGTCGGGGTGATAGGCACGGGTAAAATCGGCCTGGCCACCATTCGAGTACTGCTTGGCTTTGGCTGTAAGGTGGTGGCGTTCGACCCTTATCGCAATCCGGCGGTGGAAGCCCTCGGTGTGCCCTATCTGGAGCTCGATGAACTCTTCCCGCAGTGCGACATCATCAGCCTGCACTGCCCGTTGACCAAGGACAATCATCATCTGCTTCGCGCCGAGACCTTTGCCAAAATGAAGCCAGGTACCATGGTCATTAACACCAGTCGCGGTGGTTTGCTCAATGCCATCGACGCCATGGAGGCCCTCAAACTTGGCCAAATCGGCTCGCTCGGGCTCGACGTATACGAGAACGAAAAAGAGCTGTTTTTTGAGGACAAGTCAAACGAAGTCATTCAGGACGATGTGTTTCGCCGCCTGTCGGCCTGCCACAACGTGGTGTTTACTGGCCACCAGGCGTTTTTAACCGAAGAGGCGCTCGGCGCCATTGCCCGCACCACCCTGGGTAATGTGCGCGCAGCGCTTAGTGGCGAGCGCAGCGGAAACGAACTTTTCTGAAAATCTGCGCTGACACCGGCTGCTGGGCTTGCTAGATTGAGTGCAATCTCAAGCCCTTGGAGCCTATATGCGCGTTACTTCTGAACTTTTCACCCTCAATACCGCCACCGGCCCCATGCAAACCCGGGTATACCGCCCGCTGGCCACCGGCAGTTTTCCGGCCATTATTTTTTATTCGGAAATTTTTCAGGAAACTGACCCCATCAGCCGCATGGCTACCGTACTGGCAGGGCACGGCTTTGTGGTGCTGGTGCCGGAGATTTTTCACGAGCTCAACCCCATGGGCACAGTGCTTGGCTACGATGATGCCGGTAAAAACAAGGGCAACTGCGACAAGGCCACCAAGCCACTCGAAGCCCATGATTCCGACACAGTCGCCATGGTCGATTTTATCCGCGCCCAAAGCTGGAGCCGCGGCAAAATCGGCAGTATGGGCGTGTGTATCGGCGGCCATCTGGCTTACCGCGCCGCAGTCAATCCGGATATCGCTGCCGCCTTTTGCCTGTACGCCACCGACATTCACTCTGGCGGTATTCCAAGCCAGAGCGGCAACGACTCCTTAAGCCGTACCAAAGATATTCGCGGCGAGTTGTACATGGTATTTGGTAAGCAAGACCCCCATGTGAGTGGCGAAGGCCGACGTAAAATCCAGCAAAATCTTGAAGATGCAGGCACCAATTACAGCTGGCTTGAGGTCAATGCCGAGCACGCCTTTATGCGTGACGGTGATGCGCGCCACGACCCGGCGCTGGCGCTGGAGATGTACCAAAAGGCGATAGCCCTGTTCAAGCGCACTCTGTGATCTGCGCTAAAGTAAATGCAGCATAAAAAAAACGCGGCCAAGTTGCCGCGTTTTTATTTGCCTGAAAACAGCGCCATTACACCCCGGGGTTAGGCGCTTCCGGTGCCTTGGTGTCGCTGCTTTTGTTTTCCAGCAGTTTGGCCTTGGCTTCTTCAGCCGCCTTTTCATACAGGGTCGGATTAAGCAGCTTGATCACCGACTTTTGCAGAATCTGGCTGTTGGGGTAGGTGATAAGGTTGCCATCATCACGTTTGATAAGTACATGAAACAGCGCGATTTCCTGAATGATGCCGCGAATATCTTCGTCCTTGTCCACCACCTTGATGTAGTCGCCGATCCGATAGGGAAACACAAAGAAAATCAGTACCCCGGCGGTGAGGTTACTGAGAATCGACCACTGGGCCACCAGGGCCACACCCAGCACCGCAAAGGCGGAGGAGACAAACAGCGCCACGTCGTTGTAGCCAAGCCCCAGCGACACCGCCATCAGCGACAGGGTGATGAAAAACAAAATGGCGGTCAGGAATCGACTCACCAGACTGGTACGCGCCGGGCTGACCTGTTTTTTCTCGGCCAGCACGTTAATCATGGATTTGAGGTTGCGCTGAATAATGTAAAACGCCAGCAAATAAAAACAGGCAAGCAGGATTTGATTTGTCATAATAACCCTTCAAAAAATCACCTAAGCCAAAAGCCGCTATTGTAGAGGTTGGATGCGGGTGTCGTGAAGGGTGTTGAGTGCCCGGGAAGTCTGATTTTGTCCGAATATGCAGTAATTTTTGAAACCCGGGATGACTGGGGCACGGTGCGGGTGCTGGATGATGGCGAGTGCCGGGTACTGGCCTTTGGTGACAACGACGAGCAAAGCAAGCTCGATAAAAAGCAGCATCATGTGCCGCGCCACTCCTACGTGCAGGTGATGCTCGAATCGCTGATGTTCAAGTCCCCCAAAAGCGCCATAGTGCTTGGGCTTGGCGGCGGCGCCCTGATCCATGCGCTGCGCCGCTATGACGCGGCCATCAAGTTCACCGCGGTGGAGCTGCGTGGGGCGGTTATCGAGGTGGCCAAGCGGTTTTTCTTTTTGCCCGTTGGTAAAAAACTGCAGCTGATTGAAGGGGATGCCATCGAGTTTATCGCCAGCGGCGAGCATAAACGGGTGGATGTGATTTATGCGGATCTCTTCAGTGTCGATGGCGTAGCCGATGGTCAGCTCAGCGAGGCCTTTATTGAAGGAACCCTGAGGCTCTTGAAAGACGATGGCATGCTGGTGCTTAACTGCTGGAAGGAGCATCGTCAGAACCCTGAGCTTGCTGCACTGCTTAACCGCCACTTTGCCCAGGTGTTTGCCAGTCTCACCAGTGGTGGTAACTGGGTGATTTTTGCCTCCCGCACAGCCAATGTTATCCGCGAAGACGGGCTGAAACAGGCCCGCGCCGAACTCTCATCCCGGCTCGACTTCAACGTGGGAAAATCGTCGCTCAGCTTCGGCCCCTGGCAGTTTTAAGCCTCAATTAATACAGGCTGCAGAAAATTGTAAGCCGGTGTTAACCCGGTGCTTAACCGGTTAACCTGGCAATACAGCTTTGTTATGCTTGCGCGTCTTAAAATAACAAGGCGCCTGACCCTCTGCGCGCCGTACGACTGAGGCGACGTTTCCATGCTGAAAACATCCAAATCCCCCCTCGCGCTGCTGTTTGCATCGCTGCTGTCTCTGCCCGCCATGGCCGATAAAGTCAGCTTTTCTGACGAGCTGAATGCCAGTGGTGAAACCCTGGTGCTGTTCAAGGTGCAAAATACCGACTTTCCCGGTGCCCGGGTACTTGCCGATGGCGCTTTGACCCACCTTGAGCGCGCCATGCAGGTGAATCAGTTTGATGGCGAAGAAGGTAAGGTGCTTGAGCTGCTGGCTCCGGCCGGCAGCCAGCTTAACCGGATCCTGGTGCTGGGGCTGGGTGACGGCAAGCTCACCGAAGGCGAGCTGAATAACCTCGGCGGCAAACTTGCCGATCGCCTGGTGGCCAATAAAGACAGCAACATCACTTTGGTTGCCGAAGGCACGCCGGATGAAGCCAATTTCGCCGCTGCCGTGGCCCATGGTTTTGATCTCAAGCGTTACCACTTCAGTCGCTACATCGAGCCTAAAAAAGATGAGCGCGAGCTGCGTTTTGCGCTCTCGGATGCCGACGCCGCCGCTAAAGCCTATCAGCAGCGCGTTGGTATCGAAGCCGGTGTGGTACTGGCGCGGGATTTGGTAAACACCCCTGCAGGTGACATGACCCCGGAAGACTTTGCCGATGCAGCCAAGCAGCTCAAAGACCTTGGCGTTAAGGTGACTGTGATTGACCCCAAGGGCATTGAAAAGCTCGGCATGGGCGCGCTGATGGGCGTAGGCAAGGGCAGCGTGCGCGGCCCGCGTCTGGTGGTGGCGCACTGGGAAGGCGCGAAAGGCGCCCCGGTGGCGCTGGTGGGCAAGGGCATTACCTTTGACTCAGGCGGCTACAACATCAAGGCCAGCGGCGATTCTATTTCCCATATGAAAACCGACATGGCCGGCGCCGCTGCCATTCTTGGCACTGTAAAAGCCATGGCGATGCAGAAGGCTGAGGTGAATCTGGTGGCTGTGCTGCCGCTCGCGGAAAACATGGTGTCCGGCGATGCGCTGCGTCCGGGCGATGTGGTTCGCACCGCCGAGGGATTGTCGGTTGAAGTGATGAACACTGATGCCGAAGGCCGCCTCATTCTTGCCGATGGCATGTGGTATGCCCGCACCCAGTATAAGCCCAAGGTGCTGATTGATGTGGCAACCCTGACTGGCTCCAAGGTGCGCGCCCTTGGCCGTGAGTATGCCGGTCTTTTCAGTGACGATGAGGCGCTGGTAAGCAGTCTTTCCGCCGCCGGGCAAACCGTGGGTGAAAAGCTGTGGCGTTTGCCGCTCGATAAAGCCTATGGCGATGAGCTTAAGTCAAACATTGCCGACCTGAAAAACACCGGCGCTGAAGGCAGCGCGGGCGCATCCTCAGCCGCCATGTTCCTTAAGCGCTTCAGCGGCGATTTGCCCTGGGCCCATATCGACATCGCCGGTAATGCGCAGGCAGGCTCTGACAGCGCCATCAGCCCGGCCGGTGCCAGCGGTTATGGTGTGCGTTTGCTGAGCCAGTGGTTGATGGAAACTCAGAAAGCCAATTGATGCGTACTGACTGCGGTCATGGCGGCCGGGCCTCGATGCTGAATCCGCGAGGCCCAGCCTGCGACTCTTAGTGATCACAAGTCATCACAAGTCATCACAGTCCTCGCTGGCTTTCAGCCAAGCCTCTGAAATATCAAACAAGGGAAAACAGCTGTTTTCCCTTTTTTGTTTTTGGCTCACTCAAAAAATCGATTAGGTCGATAGTTTTTATCCGTTATAAATGATTGGTTCGATTGACTACTATGCTCTCCATCGACGGGGCAGCAATCAGGTTGCCGCGAAAATTCACTGAACCAAACGTTAGTTAATGAAGGAGCAAACCATGACTCAATCAATCATCAACACCACCATCAAGCCATTCAAAGCCACGGCTTTCCACAAGGGCGAATTCGTACCTGTGACCGAGCAGGATCTGCTGGGCAAATGGTCTGTAGTGTTCTTCTACCCAGCCGACTTCACCTTCGTGTGCCCAACTGAACTGGGTGACATGGCTGACCACTACGCCAAGCTGCAGTCAATGGGCGTGGAAGTGTACTCAGTGTCAACCGACACCCACTTCACCCACAAAGCATGGCACGACACTTCTGACACCATCCGCAAGATTGACTTCCCGATGGTGGGTGACCCAACCGGTACCATCACCCGTAACTTCGGCGTGATGATCGAAGAAGAAGGTCTGGCCCTGCGCGGTACCTTCGTTATCAACCCAGAAGGTCAGATCAAAGTGGCTGAAATCCACGACCTGGGCATCGGCCGCAGCGCCAGCGAACTGGTTCGCAAAATCCAGGCCGCTCAGTATGTTGCCAGCCATGACGGCGAAGTGTGCCCTGCCAAGTGGCAGCCAGGTGACGAAACTCTGGCTCCATCACTGGACCTGGTAGGCAAGATCTAAGCCTTACCCTGCATCACCCCTTGCTCCGGGCCTCCCCCTGATTTGGCCCGGAGCCTTTTCACCCGGTTATATATTTGCTTGCATCTGGAGCCACCATGTTAAACGCGGATTTGAAACAGCAGCTTAAAACCTATCTGCAGAATTTACGGCAAGACGTCAGACTCGTGGTGTCTGCCGATGACAGCAAAAAGTCACAGGAATTGCTCGACCTGGCCAACGACATCGCCTCCTTGTCTCCGTTGGTTTCAGTGACCAAGGCCAGGCTCGAGCGCTCTCCTGCCATGCAGGTGACCAACGACCAGGGCACCGACATTCGTTTTGCCGGCCTGCCTATGGGACACGAATTCACCTCGCTGGTGCTGGCACTGCTGCACACAGGCGGCCACCCGCTGAAGCTTGATGCTGAAATCATTGAGCAAATCAAAGGGCTGCCGGAAGGGCTCAAGTTTGAGACCTTTGTGTCGCTGAGCTGCCAGAACTGTCCTGATGTGGTGCAGGCCCTCAACATGATGGCGGCACTGAACAGCGGGATCAGCAACACCATGATTGATGGCGCGCTGTTCCAGGACGAAGTGGATGCTCGCCAGATCATGGCGGTGCCTTCGGTGTACCTGAATGGTGAACTGTTTGCCCAGGGCCGTATTAGCCTCAAAGAAATTCTTGCCAAGGTCGACACCAACGCCACGGCGCGTCAGGCCAAGGCGCTCAGCGAGCGTAAGCCTTACGAAGTGCTGATTGTCGGCGGTGGTCCTGCCGGTGCCTCGGCGGCCATTTACTCGGCACGCAAAGGCTTGCGTACCGGGCTTGTGGCCGACCGTTTCGGTGGTCAGGTGGCGGAAACTATTGGTATTGAGAACTTTATTTCGGTTAAAGCGACCGAAGGTCCAAAGCTGGTGGCAAACCTTGAAGCACACGTCCGAGATTATGAGGTTGACGTGATGGACAGCCAGAAAGCGGTGCGCCTGACCAAAGAGCGCGACAGCAGCGGTCTGTATCAGGTCGAACTTGCCAACGGCGCTGTGCTGTCGGGTAAAACCGTACTGCTTGCCACCGGTGCCCGCTGGCGCGAAATGAACGTGCCCGGCGAGAAAGAGTACCGTGGCCGCGGCGTGGCGTACTGCCCGCACTGCGATGGCCCGCTGTTCAAAGGCAAGCGCGTTGCCGTGATTGGTGGCGGTAACTCAGGTATTGAAGCGGCGATTGACCTTGCCAACATCGTTGAGCACGTAACTGTGCTTGAGTTTGACAGCAAGCTGCGCGCCGACGAGGTGCTGGTGCGTAAGGCCCGCTCTATGGGCAATATCGACATCATCACCATGGCGCAAACCACCGAGGTGCGCGGTGACGGCAACAAGGTTACTGGTCTGGTTTACACCGACCGCAACACCGGCGACAGCCATGAAGTCACTCTGGCGGGGATCTTCGTGCAAATCGGTCTGGTGCCAAACACCGAATGGCTCAAGGGTACTCTGGAGCTAACTCCTCGCGGTGAAATCGTCGTGGATGAGCGCGGCCAAACCTCCTTGCCGGGAGTATTTGCGGCGGGTGATGTAACCAACTCAGCCTACAAACAAATTATCATCGCCATGGGCAGCGGCGCGACTGCAAGCCTCGGTGCCTTCGATTACCTCATCAGGCACAGCGAGCAAACTGATACACAGGCCGCGTGATAAACACGGAAACAAACTGATAAATTCAGTGAAAGACAAAGCCGGCGTCCGCCGGCTTTTTCATTCCCCCGTTGGGGAAGTGTGTCTGATAATTCGTGCTATATTGGCTTTTTCAACCGGATTTATGGGTTAACAGTTGGACAGAGAAGCAGTGCCATTTGATCAATTGCTCAGGGACGAAACCCGTCAGTACCTGCTAAGAGGCATGTTGTGGCTGAGTTCGGCAAGCCTGGTGTTGCTGTGGGTAACGCTGTTAAGTCTGCTGTTTTCGCCCCATCTTGAGCTCGATTTCGTCCGGGTGATGGCGCTGGTTTTGCCGTTTTCACTTCTGTGTCTTGCTTTTATCGGCTTGTATTTTTTCCGTTTTCGCCACAGTGGTTTCCATAACTGGGTTTATGGGCATTTGCTCGCGATGGTGGTGGGCTGGCTGGTGGTAATGTGGATGCTTTCCCACGGCGGCGCATCCATGCTGACCGCGGTGGAGACCCTGTGCGACATCCTGATGTTGCTGATGGCGATAGCCCTGTTTCCCTCGCTTCGGCTCACAATAGCGGCGGTGTTTCCGCTGCTGCTGTTGTCGGCCTATTTTCGTTTTGAGCTGATGCCGGAAAGCTGGCTCTTTAACCTGGTGCGTACCTTCTGCCTTGCTGTGTTGCTTCTCAGTGGCCGTGAAATCATTTACGGCTGGTTTCGAAAGGCGGTGCGCCGTGACGCTGAAAAGCGCAAGTTGCTGAAACATTTTCGCAAAATGGCGCTGGTGGATGGGCTGACTGGCCTCAGTAACCGCCGTCACTTTGACGATATACTCGAGCAGGAAATCCGCGCCGCGAGCCGCACAGGCCACTCTTTGTGCCTGATTTTGCTCGATATCGATTTCTTCAAGCGGCTCAACGATTCGCTTGGTCATCAGGCTGGAGACGACTGCCTGCGCCGGATAGGCAAACTGCTTGGCAGTACTTCGCGCCGGCCACGGGATCTGGCCGCCCGCTACGGCGGTGAGGAATTTGCTATTCTGTTACCTGAGACCAGCCTTGCCGGCGCCGAAGAAGTCGCGACAAAGATTGCCCGTTTGCTCACGCAGGCGGCTATCCCACATCCCGATTCTGACGTTGGCAGTGCCATTACCGTGTCACAGGGGCTGGTGAAGTGGCAGGCGGGGATGGAAGCCGTGCCTCTGCTCGCGGCCGCCGATGAAGCCTTGTATGAAGCCAAACAGCGGGGTCGCAATCAATTCCGGGTTGCCAGCATTTCGGCCTGAACTGAAGAACCCTTAGACCGCCCGACTGACGATTTGTTCAAAATATAACCCTTAAGTTTGCCAATTTGTTGACCTGACCTAGTCTTAAAGTTGGATACACTTGGCAACTGTAAGGTTTTATATGAAATACAAACAGGCAATCTGCCTTGGCGCGCTGGTGATGAGTAGCGCAGCGCTGGCCGAGGTCAACATATCCGGATTTGCGTCTGTTGTGGGCGGACAGGTGCTGGAAGGCAGTGGTGTCGAGGAGTTTGGTCTGGAGCCGACCTTCCTTGCAGACTATCCCCTGGTGGGCGCTTATACCGAAGAAATCAGTTTTGAACCGGACACCCTGTTCGGTATTCAGCTCTCAGCCGATCTGCTTGAAGGTTTGTCGGCAACCGCACAGATAGTGTCCCGCGGTGCCAATGACTTTGAAGCCGACTTTGAGTGGGCGTATCTCTCCTACGAATTTAATGAACACTGGACAGTGCAGGCCGGTAAAAAGCGGCTGCCGCTTTATTATTACAGTGACTTTTTTGATGTGGGCTTTGCCTACCCCTGGATCCGTCCACCTGCTGATAACTACACCTGGCAAATCTTCAACTACACAGGTGTCAGCGTGCTCTATAACTACCTGATTGGCGACTGGACCCTGACCGGCCAGGCATATTTTGGCCGTGAGGACGATGAGCCGAACAAGCTACTGTCAGAGTTCTTTTTTGGCGAGCCAACCCGTGAAATCTGGAAAGATATCGGCGGTATTGTGGCGCAGCTGAATTACGAATGGCTCGACATTCGCCTGACCCACATGCAATACACCAACGAGCGCTATATCGGCGGCGAACAGGTGGAGTGGGACGGCCAGACCGAGCGCGATGGCAAGTTTTACGGCCTGTCAGTCAACATCGACTGGAATAACGTACTGCTGCTGACCGAAATTAACCGACTCACACTGCAAGGCGATGATTTGGATACCTATCTTGTAACTCTGGGTTACCGATTTGGCAGTGTGATGCCCTTTGTTTCCTATTCAGACTTTGATGACGGCAATGAAATTCATAACACCACATCCTTTGGTGTTCGTTGGGATTTTCATCCCTCTGCCGCGTTTAAGATCCAGTACGACGACGTGAGTGACGAAGGCGTCGGCGCCGGTACCGAGGATTCATGGCGGGTTGCCGGGGACTCCAAGTCCATCAGTCTGGGCGTTGACCTGGTATTTTAGGAGAGAGCCATGAAAACTTTGATTAACTCAATCCTACTGTGTCTGTGTTCAATGCAGGTGTTTGCCGGAGTGGCTGTGATTGTTCACCCCAATAACGGCGACACCATAGATAAAAAAGCCATCGAAAACATCTACCTTGGCAAAACCAAGTCGTTCCCCGGTGGCGGTCAGGCGGTGCCGGTAAATCTGGAAGGTGGGCCTGTGCGTGAAGCATTCGACAGCACTGTGCTTGGCAAGTCGTCCAGCCAGCTTAAGTCCTACTGGTCGCAAAAAGTGTTTACCGGTAAAGGTACGCCGCCAAAGGAAGTGGCCAGCGCCGAAGAGGTGATAGGGCTTGTTTCATCCAACCCCAATATCATTGGCTACATTGATAGTAGTCAGGTCAATGGTTCGGTGAAGGTAATTGCCGAGTTCTGATAGCCGGTGCCGGCGTTTGCCGGCACCTTGCTCAGAGGGGGCTGCCCATGTCGTGGTTCAATAACCTTTCCATATTCAAAAAAGTTGCAGTGGTGTTTGTGCTGTCGGTGGCCATTTTTATGGTTAACCTCGGTATCAGTCTGGTGTCCATCAGTAAAAATCGCGCCACACTCGACTTTATGGAGCAGAAGATTTATCAGCGGGTGGAGCTTGCCAACCAGAATGTCATGTTGGTGCAGCGTCTTGATGAGGTTTACACCCAGGCGGTGTCGCTGGCCGATGAAGAGCTGCTCGAGCAGGCGGGCAACCACTATCAGGAGCTGGCCAATAATCTGGGGCTGCTGTTTGAGTCTGACACACTCAAATCAGCCGATCTTAAGACCATCAGCACAGAGCTTGCTGACTACAAGCAAATGACCTCATCACTCGCCAAAAGCATGCTGGACGGCACCGCCGATATGGCCAATATTGCCACCGTAAGCCAGCAAAAAAGTGCCGCCTATGAAGGGGTTCTGAGGCAAATTCAGGCTTACAAGCAGGCCAAGGTTGAGGAATTTCAAAACACCATCAGGGAGGCAGCCGAGCGCTCCGAAAACAGCCTATGGCTGACCATGGCGGTGGGAGTAGGGCTGCTGCTTATTATGGCGGTGGTTACTATGTCGATTGGGCGCGCCATCAGCCAAAGTGCCAAAGGCGTTGCGCGTTCTCTTGGGGAGCTTGCCGACGGCAAGGGTGATTTGACCGACCAGTTGCCGGTCAGCAGCAACGATGAGTTGGGGCAGGTGGCCGGTAACTTTAACCGCTTTCTTGGCTTACTGGCCGAGTCGATTCAGCGGGTGGTAAATGTAACCGCACCGCTGCTGGACAGCGCCCACGATTTGAATGCCAAAATGGAAGCGGCAAGCGCAGCAACCGAGCAGCAAAGCCGTGATGCCCGCAACGTGCAAAGCTCAATGGAAGAGATGCGCCATTCTGTGACCGACATATCCCACAATGCCAGCCAGGCGGCGGAAGCGGCCAAAATTGCCGAAAAAGAGGCGATGAGCGGGATGGCGGTGGTGCAGCGCACCATGAGTATTTCCCGCGAGCTGAACGCTGAAATTGCCCAGGCATCCAATTCCATCAATGAGCTGGCGCGAGATACCGAGAGTGTGACATCCATTTTGAACGTGATCACCTCCATTGCTGAGCAAACCAACCTGTTGGCGCTCAATGCCGCGATTGAGGCAGCGAGGGCGGGTGAGCAGGGGCGGGGATTTGCGGTGGTGGCCGATGAAGTGCGGGCGCTGGCATCGAAAACGGCGGATGCCACCAAAGAAATCCGCGAAGTGCTGACCCGGCTTAAAGGCGCGGCGGAGTCTTCTGTCAGTACCATGAACACGGCAATGAGCAAGTCGTCTGAAAATGAAGAGCATGCGGGGAAAACCGGCCGGGCGCTGGAGAGCATTCAGCAGCAGATTGTGAGTATTACCGCCATGAACAGCCATATTGCCAAGGCGACTGACGAGCAGTCTCAGGTGGCATCCTTGGTGGTAGATAACGTGGTGGACATGAACTCCTCTCTCGAGCACACCCTCAGTATCCTAAGTCAGGTGCAGCAGTTGTCTTCAGGCTTATCTGACTTTGCTGATGCGCTGCAAAGTGCCACGTCCCAGTTCAGGCTCTGATGTTAAGGACGAAAGTCGGCGAGTTGCTTGTTGACTACCCTGAGCTTGCTGAGCCCGTGCCTGATTTAATGGCACAGTTGCAGGTTTCAAGTTTCATCGAGCAAGGCTGCGAGTCGATAAGTCGGTCGATAGGTCGATAGGTCGCTAGGTCGATAAGTCGATAAGTTTACAAACAATAACGCCGGCAATTGCCGGCGTTATGGGTTAAGCCCTGAACTTTTACCCTCGAAGCTTGAGCCTCGAAGCTTGAACCTCAAAGCTTGAACCTTAGTGTAAAGCTCAGGCGGTGGTATCGATGTTGTGGCCGATATTGCCCACCGGGGCGGATTTGGGTGCAGGCGCGGTAGCGGCATTAATCAAATCCACGGCAATTTGCCCCTCAACTTTTTGCTGCTCTTTGGCAAGCTGGGCAACCTTAACCCCAACCGCGCCGTTGCTCAGGTTCGGTTCGATATTTGCTGTGCTGATGGACATCGCCATAATGTACTTCTCCAATGGTGGCCGAAACCTTTTATCGGCGCCCTGCCAGTAAACTTTAGCCCCCGAGGCCTGATTTGCAAGGCGCCGTATGGTTCGCCCGGGCGATTATTGGCTCGCCGCCTTTGTAGCCAAGAGCTTACGACCAAGTAAAATTACAGTCGTCAGCAGGATAGAGCCCACAATCAGACCGATGGCCAGCGCTACGTTTTGCAGTGAGGTCGGATCCCACACCAGCATGCCGCCAAGGCCAACCATCATCACGCCGGACATGAGTTTGAGCGACTCGCCCTCTTTCTCACTGAGCTTGCGTTTGCCCAGGGTCAGGGCAAATACCAGCACAATCAGCGCCAGCGGGATCACATACACCAGGTTGTACATCACCAGATAAAAATAGCGTTCGGTTGACGGCAGTTCGTGCATCGCCAGCACACTGGTGTAAATCATCGGGAAACCGGCGGTGCACAGCAGCTCGTAGGCGTTGGCAAGGATGGCCAGTACTGTGGTGCCTATTATCATGGCGGTCATGGAGCTGGCGCTGGAAAGCTTGCCCATCCGCTTGATAAGACCAGTGCGCTTTTCGGCCGACATCGACAGGGTGACTTCACCCTTTTCGAAGAAAAAGTCCTTGATGTTAAGGCTGCCGGCTACCAGTGCCAGCACCCCGGCGGCAAGGATAATGGTGCCGCCATCACCGTCGGCGCCAAGGAGTTCAAACATGTTGAGCCAGGCCGTCATAAACAGGAAGTAAATAAAGCCTGAGAAAAACACAAAGATGCCGCCGACAATCAGCATCCGGCTGCGGCTCTTGGCGTTGACCATGATCGACAGCAAAAACAGCAGCACAAAGAAGGCGCAGGGGTTAAAGGCATCGACCCCGGCAAGTACCAGCGTCAGCAGCGGCAGAGATAACTGATCCGGTGTCACCACACCGATAAAGGGCAGCTCCACCGGTTGCACATTGCTGCTGGCGGAGGTGTCAGCGCCTGAGTCACAGGTGCCCGCCTCGGTTGATGAGCTGCAGGTGCCAAAAAGTGGCGCATTGCCCGCTGGCGCAGTAACAGGTGTATCGTCGCTGGCATCGAGCACGCCGCCAAGGCTTAAGTAGCATTCCTTCAGGCGCGATACCAAAAAGGCACCTGTTACTTCGGCGCTGCTGTAGCCTATGCTGGCTTTGCCGCAAATGGCAAAGAAGGGCACAGAGCGGGTGTCTGTGCCGGTTGCCGAGGCGATTTGCTGCCATTTATCCCGCGCGCCGGGGGCGGTGATCATCTCCGATTCCAGCGAAATCCAGGGGTACTTTTTCGGCAGTTCATCGATAAAGGGATGCGCCTCAGCGCAGTGTGGGCAAGTCTTGGACCAGAAAAAATACAGTTTGACCACAGGCTTACCGCTGGCGTCCTTTGCGTGCCAAAGCGGGTTGTCCGGCGAATGTCCTTCGTGGGCATAGGATGAAAAACTGATACTGGCAAACAGCATCAACAGCGTAACAAAGATAGCGCGGACCATATGGCCTCCCTTCCCGGTATTGCCGGGCGCAAAACAAAACCGCAAAACAAAACCTTTGTTACTACTTTAACGAAAACGCATGCAGGGGCTAAATCGGCCTGTCAAAACTGTAAATTGCATCAGAAAATGAACCGATTATGAGAAGCAAAAGGCCTTCGTGAGAAGGCCTTTTGGGTGCTCAGAGCGCTTTGATGAAAGGCTCTCGCGGGGCGGGGGTGACATCGGCAAGCATTTGCTCGGCGGGCATCTCGGGTTCATTGCACCAAAAGAGCCGCACATCACGGTTTTCGGCGTTGCCGGCGGTGAGAATGCGGCTGACCATGGCCGAACCGAAACCGCCTTTGCTCAGAAACTCCTTTACCCGCTCAATCCGGCGCTCAGCAAGCCACATGTTGTATTTTTGCAGGTCGGCGTTGCCAAGCTCACGGTCGAATTCAAATTCGATTAAAAGGTAACCTTTATTGCTGCTCGCCTGCGTTTGCGAAGACTCAATCAGCTGCTTTAGGGTGTTGCCGCCACTGGCGTCAAAGTACGAACTGTTCCTGTCAAAACTCACAAGGCCGAGTTCTGTTCTGTCCAGACATTTAGCGTTGGCATTAAATGCCAATATTAAGATAAGTGCAGAAATATGTTTTAACATCAGGGTTCCGTAAAGAATATTGTACTGTTTATTATTTATTTTTGGTGGTCAATTTAAGACATTGTTAGCCTGATTTCAATTTGAGAACCGGCCAAAAAAAGCGGCGGCTGCGACGGGGGTAAACGTCAGAAAAAGGACACCGCAAAAAGAGCGGCGTGAAGGCGGTTCTCTGCGGCATGGCGTCAGGATTTTGGCTGAAAAAAATTTTTTACGTCTGTCACTTTTTCCTCGCCATGGGCAGATTTTTTTTGTTATAACACAACTAATTTGTGTGCAACTTAAATTGGAGCGCAAGATGCAAGATCCATTGGCGCTTGACCGTCAGGTCTGTTTTTCTTTGTACCGTGCAAGTAATGCCATGATCCGCGCCTACCGCCCTGTGCTCGATGGTCTGGGGCTGACTTACCCACAATACCTGGTGATGCTGGTGCTGTGGGAAGAAGAAGGGCTCAGTGTCAAGGCGCTGGGTGAGCGGCTGCATCTGGACTCGGGCACGCTCACGCCGCTGCTGAAACGCCTCGAGCAAAAGGGCCTTATCAGCCGTGGGCGCAGCGAGCAGGATGAAAGGGTGCGGGTACTGCACCTGACCGACGATGGCCGTATTCTTAAACGCGGCGCCCGTGATATTCCCGACCGGATGCGCTGCATGGTGGGCACAGGTCTTGAAGAGCTCGCCGAGCTTAAAAGGCTGTGCGACAAGGCGGCCAAATTGCTTGAGCGGGAGCTGTAAACTTTCGAAAATTCTGACTATTGTCATACAGACAAGGCAGCAACGGCGAAGCGCAAATGAGCATGATGACAGACATGGATGTGCTGGTGGTCGGTGGCGGTATTGCCGGTGTGGGCGTGGCGCAGTTTGCGGCGGCGGCCGGTTACAGCGTTACCCTGGTGGAGCGCGGCCTGATTGGCAGCGAAACCTCAGCCAACTCCAGCAAGCTTATCCACGGCGGGCTCAGATACCTTGAAAGCTTTCAGCTCGATCTGGTGCGTAAGTCACTCAAAGAGCGGCGTAAGCTGCTTGAGCTTGCGCCAGAGCTGGTTAAACCCGTGCCGTTTTATATCCCGGTTTATCGAACCAGCAAGCGCGGCGCTTTGACGATTCGCGCCGGCTTGTCCCTCTACGGTTTACTCAGTGAATTTGACCCCCTTGGCCGCTTTCGGCGTGTACCGGCGAAAAACTGGCAAACGCTTTGCGGCCTGAAAACCGATGGCCTTGAGGCGGTGTTCCAGTATTGGGATGCCCAGACTGACGACAGTCGCTTGTGTCAGGCGGTTGCCCACAGCGCGCTGCTGCTTGGCACCCGCCTTTGTGAGCACACTGAAGTTACCGCCATCAGCCATGGCAAAGATGGCTGTCAGGTGAGCCTGCTTAAGCATTTTCAACACGGACAAGCCCCAGTGCCAGCCGAGGTGCGTGCTGCGCTGGTGGTAAACGCCTGCGGCCCCTGGGTCAATCAACTGCTGGATTGTGTTAGTCCGCCGGTGGCCAAACTGGCGATTGACTGGGTGCAGGGCGCGCACTTGCTGCTCGACCTGCCGCCGCCTGACGGCATTTTGTATCTTGAGTCCCCCATCGACCAACGGGTGGTCTTTGTGATGCCCTGGTACGGCAAAACCCTGGTCGGCACCACTGAAACCCGCTTAAGCTCCCTTGACACTGTGGCGGTGACCGAGGCCGAAAAGCGCTATTTGCTGTCGCTTTACAGCCATTACTTTCCGCAAAAAGGCGATGTGGCGGCGCTTGAGTCTTTTATCTGCGGCAGTTTTTGCGGGGTGAGGGTGCTGCCAAAGCTTCCCGGTGATGCCTTTCATGCACCGCGGGATACTCTGATGCATCTCGACCCGACCCATCCACGGCTTTTGAGCATTTATGGCGGCAAACTCACCACCTTCAGAAGCAGTGCGGCCGATGTGCTGGGCTGGATTACCGCGAGCCTTGGGCCACGCCAGCCAATTGCCAATGTCGATAAACTTAAGCTGGCAATTGCGCCGCCGCGGGATGATTTTATCGGCCAAACAGGCTAAAGTGTGCGCCGATTTTAAACGGGAGAGCCAAACGTGAGTTGTGAATTCTTTGCCAAAGGCCTGTGTCAGTCGTGCCGATTTATGGCAAAAAGTCTGGATGAGCAACTCACTGACAAGCAGCAAAAACTCGAATCGCTGCTTGCCGGGCTGAACGTCGATGCCTTTTTGCCGCCGGTCAGTGGCCCGGAGTTCGGGTTTCGCAATAAGGCCAAGATGGTAGTGATGGGCGCGGCCCATGAGCCGGTACTCGGCATTCCCGGCCCGGGCGGTAAACCCCTAAGCCTCACCGCCTGCCCGCTGTATCCTGCCGATATGCAGGTGCTGCTCGCTGAGCTTGAAGCCTTTGTGCGCCGCGCGGGCATTCCGCCCTATCGGGTCGATAAAGCCAAAGGCGAGCTTAAGTTTGTTTTGCTGACCCGCAGCGCCGTGCGCGGCGAGTTTATGCTACGTTTTGTGCTGCGAAGCCATGATGCTATTCACCGTATCGAGCGCGAGTTGCCGGCGCTGCTCGCCAGTTTTCCTGCCATCAAGGTGGTGTCGGTCAACCTGCAGCCGGTGCACATGGCACGCCTCGAGGGCGACGAAGAGATATTCCTCACCGACGCCACGCGCCTTGAGGAAGTGTTCAATGCCGTGCCGCTGTATATTCGCCCCAAGAGCTTTTTTCAGACCAACCCAGAGGTCGCATCGGCGCTTTATGCCACTGCTGCGGCCTGGGTGGATGAGCTTAAGCCCGAAAGCCTGTGGGATCTTTTTTGTGGTGTTGGCGGATTTGGCCTGCACTGCGCCAGTGATACCTTCCCGGTAACCGGCATCGAGATTGAAGCCGAGGCCATCGAGTGCGCCAGAATGTCGGCGAGGAGCATGGGGCTTGAAAATCTGAGCTTCAGCGCCCTGGATTCCACCGATTTTGCCAAGGGCAGCGATGCTGCCAGCGTGCCTGAGGTCATCATAGTCAACCCGCCGCGCCGGGGGATTGGTGACGAGCTGTGTGCCAGCTTAAGCGCCTTTGGTCCCCGCGCCATCATCTATTCAAGCTGCAACGGCGAGACCCTCGCCAAGGATTTGCGCGCCATCGACGGCTATCGCATCGCCAGAGTGCAGCTCTTTGATATGTTCCCCCACAGCGACCACTTTGAAGTGCTGTGTCTGCTCACTAAAGTCGATTGATTCAAGCCAAGGGCGCAGCAAACTGGACTTGGTTGCTCTACTCTTTTGCGCGGCAAAACCGATTTCAGAAAACCGGCCTGCGCCACCGCAGGCTGATGGCGGCGCCGCCAAGGTCGCTGTCGCGCTTGATTTTTACTGTACCCTGATGCCAGATGGCAATCTTGCGGACGATGTAAAGTCCGAGTCCGTAACCTGAGCTTTGCTCCTTTTGACCACGCTCGAAGGCGCGGCGCAGTTCGCTGCCTTTATCATCAAAGCCCGGGCCGTCGTCGGCGACAGTCAACGTCCAGTGGCGCTCGGTTGCCAGCAGACTGATGCGGATCTGTTTGCCGGCGTAGCGCAGGGCGTTGGCGATAAGATTTTGCGCCGCAAGCTCCATTGACAGCGGATCGATTTGGATTTTGCCGCCGCTTGCCTGGCAATCGAGCTGCAGGCTGAACTGGAACCTGTCGGCGTAGATGCTGAATTTACTGAGTAAATCCGCCATAAAGGCGTCGGCATCGAGCCATTGGCGGGTTTGCTTATGCTGCTGATGCTCAACCTGGGCAAAGGAGAGGTAGCTGCGGGTCAGCTCTTCAATCTGATCTATATCCTGCGACAACCGGCTCAGGTACTGCTCGGGCAGCTGTTCCCGTGATAGCTCCAGCGCAAAGCGCATCCGTGACAAGGGGGTGCGGATTTCATGGGAGATGGTGCGGGATAGGTCTTTGTGCAGCTGCAAAAAGTCCATGATTTGCGCCGTCATGGTTTCAAAGCTAAGTGCCAGCGGGTAGATGGCGGAGCGGGGGCGGATCCCGGTTTTCAGCTTCTGCGGGCTGTCACCAAAGGACAGCGCCTTGGATTGCAGCAGGCTTAAATCTTTGAAAACCCGGCCTATCAGCAGCAATATGGTGAGCGCGAGGCTGGCGTAAAGCAAAGGGATCAGCGCGGTGATTTTATCGCTGCCAGGCCGGGATACCACAGGCCCCATTTCTCTGAGATCGCCATTTTCAAGCTGCTGATAATAATAGCTTTCGCCATTTTCGCGGCCGAGTGAAATCAGCTGCCCTGCGGCTAATTTTTCCATCAGCTCGGCGGAAAAGGCGATATGGCCTGCGGGAATGTCGCGAAATTCCAGCGAGCCCTGGCGCAGCAGCGCCTCGGCATCGAGGTTATAGCCGTAGGCGTCGTCAAAGGCGCTGTAGATGAGGTTGAACGACCAGACGATAAGGGCGCAGGAGGCGATGATAAGCACAAACAGGCGCAGCAGCTGCGGCTTCATGACTCCTCGCCGGCAAAGTTCACCACATAGCCGCGGCCATGGACGGTGCGGATGTTGAGCCCCGGGATCCTGAACTGTTCCAGTTTGCGCCGCAGGCGGGAGATTTTCAGATCCATGGCGCGATCCAGGCCGTCGTATTCGCGGCCAATAAAGCGCTCAAACAAAAATTCGCGGCTCAGCACTTCATCGATGCGGCTGAGTAAAATCCACAGCAGCTCAGTTTCCTGGGTGGTCAGTTCAAAGTGCCTTTCGCCAAAGCTCAGCTGCTGGTGGGCGCGGTGCAGTTGCAGCTCGCCCCGCTGCCAGATGAGTTTGTCAGGCTTTGACTGGCGCCTGAGCCTGGCGTTGATGCGCGCAAGCAGCAGCCCCGGCATCACGGGTTTGGTGATGTAATCGACGGCGCCAAGCTCAAGGCCGTGGATTTCATCTTCGGTGTTGGCAAGGGCGGTCATGAAAATCACCGGCGCGGCAAACTTGCGGCTTAAGGTCGGAAAGGCGGCAAAGCCATCCTGTCCGGGCAACATCACATCGCAGATGATGAGGTCGATGGTTTTGCCGTCGCAGGCCTTGAGCGCCGCCTCGATGGAATCGGCGTGAATAAGAGTAAATTGCTGATTCTCAAGGAAGGTAATGATGAGTTCGGCCAGTGGCAGATCATCTTCAATCAGCAGCAGTACGGGTGTTACAGCAGATCCCAATTGAGTCCCCTCCGTTTACGTTTCACCGGTGGCTGAAACAGTGCCACCGACAGGTCGGCCGACAGCAGCACCCGCGATTCCATGTCGCGGATTTCGACCTGGGTATCCTGCTCCAGTGCCAGCGACAATTGCTCGCTGAGCTCCTTTAGGCCTGTGTAGCAGCGGCGTGGTCCGGTTTCATGTTTAAGCCACAGGCACAGGTCCTGCTCGCGCTCTCCGGCGTAGGTGACCGACACATCAAAGCGGCAGGGCAGGTTGTCTGCACTGGTGGCGCAGGCCTTGGGCGTAACTTTCAGCTCGGCCGCCTTCGGCATACTGCCGGGCACAAGGCCGATGCACAGGAGGATGAGTGACAGGATTATCTTCATCTCGCCTCCTTAAAATTGATAACTGACGCCGACAAAGCCGGCGAAGTAACTGTCGGCGCTGATAAGCACGCTGTCGCGGATGCTGTCGCCAAGGGCGGTGTGCTTTAACGTGGCGACCAGCATAAGACTGTCGCTGAGCGGCACATTGACTACCGCTTTCACATGCCAGTTGGTGGCGGCTTCAAGCGGTTTTAAGCGAATGGGGCGGGTAAACTCTTCTTTTCGGGCGTTATAGTAGTAATCCACCAGCTCGGCGCTCTTGTACACGCCGCCGGCTTCAAGCCCGATGGCGCCCCATGACCAGACAAAAGCCTTTTTGGCGCTGAGCTGCCACTCATAACCGTTATGCACCCCGGTGACATCGTAAAAAAGGCCGGAGGTCAGATCAAACGCCGGGGTGTACCAGGTGGCGCTTAAGCCTGCGAGGTAGGAGATTTTGCGTTCCACAGCCGGTGGCGGTTCGACGGCTTTACTTGGGCGGGTGATAGGCTCCCGCGACGGGGTAAAGCCCATGATGTCTGACAGCAGCAATTTGCCTACGCCATCAAACTCGAAAAAGATGCCGTCTTCGTTGGGCTGGCCCTGGACATCGACCGAGATCCAGTCGGTTTCATACAGGCTGTAACCCAGGGTCAGGTTTTCGACGTAAAACCGCTCGCCGTAGTAATACCAGCTTGGCAGCACATAGGTGCTGATATTGTCGGTTTTGGCCCGGGGGTTTTCCAGCACGCCATAGCCAAGCGCAAGGGAAAACTGCCAGTCGCCGGCGCTGACCTGCTGCAGTGTGTCGCTGTCTGCTGCATCTTGCGTCGCTTCAGCCAAGGCCGAAACGCTGGTGCAAAGGAGCAGCAGTAGTGTGAACAAACGCTTCATTATTGGTGTTGATGCCTGTGTGTGACTCAGAAAAAGCGGTGCTCTTGGGGCACCTTTTGGTTCACAGACTACCAAAGAGTGCCGTGAGATAAAGCAAATTTTGGTACAGGTGTACAAAATGCTACATGGTTCCGCCACAGTGTTTTGACAGGTTTATTTTGCAATTCAACGGCTCAGGCAAAGATCTTCTGGCTGTCACAAATTTGTACAAAATCGGCGCCCGCCCGGCTAAAAGTGTCACACTCTGGCGCTAAAATGGCATAATTCCCTTAACCTCCATCAGCCTGAGTTTTGCTTCATGTGGCAGATTTTCATCCGTTTTTTTATGTTGGGCCTCACCAGTTTCGGTGGCCCTGCGGCCCATATCGGTTACTTCCGGCAAACCTTTGTAAAAGAGCTTAACTGGATAGATGAAGCGCGCTTTGGCTCGCTGGTGGCGCTGTCGCAGTTTTTGCCGGGGCCGGGTTCCAGCCAATTGGGCTTTGCCATTGGGCTAAGTCGCGGCGGGCTTGGCGGCGCGCTGGCGGCCTTTATCGGTTTTACCCTGCCATCGGCGATGCTGATGTACCTGATTGCCGTGACCAGCGCCAATGTGCTGGGGCAGGAGTGGTTTAACGGCATGATTAATGGCCTGAAACTGCTGGCTGTAGTGGTGGTGCTCGATGCCTGCCTTGGTATGTTCCGCCAGTTTTGCCAAAGCACGGCCGCTAAGCTTTTGATGGCGGCAAGTGCGGCATCACTGCTGTTGGTTGGCAGCAGCTTAATGCAGTTTGCCGTGCTGCTGCTTGCGGCCATTATTGGCTCGCGGCTGCTGGTGCGCGGCGAGGGCGATGCGGCGCCGGTGCGCGGTATTGGCTGGGGCTGGCTTGGCGCTTTTGCGGCGCTGCTGCTTGCGGCAGTGGCACTGCTGCCGACCCTTGCACCCGGCTCGGCCGCCTGGCTTGGCGCCGTGGGTTTTCAGGCGGGTTCCTTGGTGTTTGGCGGCGGCCACGTGGTGCTGCCGCTGCTTGAGGGACATTTTGAGGCGGTGATGTCGCCGGACAGGTTTCTCACCGGTTACGCGGCGGCCCAGGCCATCCCCGGCCCCATGTTTACCCTGGCGACCTTTTTGGGTGCCGATGCCGCAACCGGTGACAGTGTGGCGGGCGCCCTTATCGCGACGCTGGGGATTTTTGTACCGGGCTTTTTACTTATCCTCGCCTTCCTGCCCGCGTGGCAGGGGCTCAGTCAGCGGCCGCGTATTGCCGGCGCCGTTGCCGGTGTGAATGCTGCTGTGGTGGGCTTGCTGCTCAGCGCCCTGTATCAGCCCATCTGGACTTCGGCTGTGAGTGGGCCGCGTGATGTGGCACTGATTATCCTTGGGGTGGCTGCGCTAAAGCTTCTTAAGCTGCCGATACTCGCGCTGGTGGCGGCGTTTGCTGCGGGCGGCGGCCTTTTGCTCTAAGCCGATGGCCTTTTGCTGTAAGCATATTCTCTTTAGCTGTAAGCGTACGGCCCAAATAAAAAACCAGCGCAGTGCGCTGGTTTTTTTGTGCTTAACGCAAGATTACATGCCAAGGAACGACTTGGACTTGGTCTTGCGGATTTCTTTTTCGTCAGACCATTCAATCAGGCCGGTTTGCAGATCCATCAGACGCATGGTGACCTTGTAGTACACGTCCTTGGTGCTGCCTTCCTGTTTTACTATGCTCGACAGGTTGCCGTACAGCATGTACTGGGCACCGATTTGACGACCGAACTGGATGGCGGTTGATGGGTCAACCATGCCGGAGTTGTTCTGGTAATCCAGTTGCTTGCGCACTGTGTCTACCTTGGTCATGTCGATGAAGCGGAATTTGCCTGAGCGCAGCAGCTTGTTGCTGATGGAGTCAGTGACCGATTCGGTGTCGATATGCTCTGAGGTTTTGTTTTTGATTTTGTCCACGAAAATGATTGGACGTTCTTTGGCGGTGATGGCAACCACAGGCGGGAAGGTCAGCATGCTGTCGACCATCTTGGAGGTGATGGCCTGCAGATCGGTGGAACCGAAGTTCTCGTTAACCGTTTCCACTTCCGTGGCATCGCCGTACTCGACTTTGGATTGACAGGCACCGAGGCCCAGCGAGGCGGCCAGGATGAAAATCAGTTTGAAGTGTTTCATAGTCAGTTCCATTTACTTTTTGATGTTGATTGAATAAAACCGGATGTTATTGCCTGTGTCAATGCCCCACACCAGGGTGGCAGCGCCTGCCTGTACCTGCACGGCATGGCTTTGGCCGCCGATACTGAGCCGATATTCACCCTGGGGCAAATATTGGCGGGCAATTTGTGCCTGACGCGGTAAGGTCAGCCAGCTGCGAAGGTCAGCCTGTTCACTGACCACGTTGAAAATCTGCATTGCAATGGCGGCGCCGTCAAAATCGTTGCGCTGCTTTTTACTCTGACTCTCGACGCTGCGGGTTAACTCCGACTTGGCATACACCCGCGCGGCCTGACGCACCAGCAACATCGGCAAGTCTTCTTTCAGGGCGGTGATTGCCAGCGCATCGATATTGGCGATGGTGGCTGTGGTCAGCGGCGTTTTTAGACCGCTGATGGTCGCCGGTGGCAACTGGCCGTAAGAGCCGCCATAGGTTGGCAGCGACACGGTTTGCCAATTGTCGTGAATGGTAAAAGGTACTGTGATGGCGCGCTTTTCCGGCACAAAGCCGCGCTCGAGCAGTAAAATAACCTCACCGTCGTTGGCCTCTGGCAATTTGGCATCGCCAAAGCGGCTTTTGAACTCGTCGTATTGCGGCATGGCGAGCTTTTTCGCCAGTCTGACCAAATCCTGCTCGAGGAAGGGGTTGCCGGGGAAAATCTGCGCCGCCTTGCGATAGTCGATGTAGGCATCGTTTTCTTCGCCAAGCAGTTCGTGCAGCAGCCCTGTGGTGTAGTAGCTGTAGGCGTTCATAAACGAGCTGGTTACGCTGCCCGCTTCTCGCCCGAGGCGGTCCATCTCGGCGTCCACCGTGCCGTTGGCCATGGCTTTGACCGAGTCTTTCGACTTGGCGTAGCGTTTTTGCTCAAGATCCTGCAGCTCGTTGGCGCGGCGAACTTCCACCAGTGCGCCATCAAACTCGCGCTGCATCAGGTAGTTGAGCGCCTGATATTGATGCAGCATTACCCGCTCAAAGCCCGGGCCGCGATAGGGAATGACGTTATCGTTCAGCACCAGACTACCGGCGCTGGCGCCGATGCCGGAGACGCTGACCGTGGCCTTATCGTCAAAACGGTTATAGGCGGCAATGGCAGCCTGATAATAGCTTTTGCTGGCGCTGAAATCGCCGCCAACCTGGGCGACCCGGCCCGCTTCCTGGGCGTACAGCAGGCCGTCCTGCGAGTCGATTTCTTTGGCGAGGTCACCAAGGGGCGCAAGTGGTGTCTGGCTCGACAGCGCCTGCTTTACCGGCGCCATCTGTGACGGGTAACTGATAAACAGGCTGCCCATGGCGCAGCCGCCAAGGCTGAATGCGAGCGTCAGCAGCGCAATATGTCTCATGATGGCACAGGCTCCTTGTGCTGGCGTTCAATCCGTTCAAGCAGGGTAATGCCATCGAGATGGTCGAGTTCGTGCTGGAATATCCGCGCCACAAAACCCTCAAGCCGGGCGTGGTGCGTTTCGCCATCAAGGCTTTGCCAGCTTACATCGAGCCACTGATGACGCAGGATAGACAGGCGTTTACCGGGCACCGACAGGCAACCTTCCTCACCGGCGACAAGCTCATTTGACGCAGCAAGTATGCAGGGATTGACCATGACCACCGGCGCCATGTTCGGCGCATCCGGGTAGCGCTCGTTGGCGCGGGAGGCGACGATAAAAAAGCGCAGGCTTACGCCAATCTGCGGCGCAGCAATGCCGACGCCCTTGGCGGCATCCATGGTGACCATGGCGCTGTGGGCAAGGGCTTCGAGTCTGGCATCAAACTCGGTCACAGGCGCGGCGATTTGATACAGCACCGGGTCGCCTGTTACGCAAATTGGCAGGGGGGTGGGCGCAAACATGCTCGTCCTTGAAATCAATAATGTGGCGGAGGCGTCTCTTCTGCCATTGTGGCTATGTTGCTCGGTTCCATGGCCTGAAGCTTACTGACGATCAATTGCATGGAATGGCTTTGCCTCGCCACCAGTTCATTGAGTTTTATCACTTCCTGGTTCAGCTCTTCAACCGTCATTTCGGTGAAAGCGAGCTTGGTTTGCAGTTCTTCAATCTCTCGTTGTAGTGCCTGATAGTCTGTTTGCATTCTTACCTCTGGGGCCAGTACTCGACTTTGCCACTGCTGCTGATACTGACCGCCGCCACGCCGGGGTCATCGCTTGTTGCCACCGAGTATACAACGGCGCCCTTGATTTGGGGGCGGGTTGACAGTCCGGCCTGCCAGCGAGTGAGCAATTTTCCATCGCTAACCTGCCAGCGCATCACCTCACGAAACGGGGTGCCGGTCAGCAGCAGCTGGTTATCGCCGCTAAAGCGCGCCGAAGAAAAGGTGAGGCTGCGCTGTTTTATCCTGAGGCGACTGACCTCTTTGCCCGAGTCAGTGGCAAAAATCCGCGCATCGGCCTTGGCGTCGGCGGCAAAGGCCTGGCTGCCATCGGCTGACAATGCGACTTTCAAGACCCGCGCGCCAAATTGCTGCTCGCTGATGGGCTGGCCGGTCGACGCCTGCCACAGGATGGCGCGGTAATCGTTGCCGCCGCTGAGCGCCAGTCTGCCATCGGCCGACAGGGCAACGCTGTTGACCTTTTCACTGTGGCCCAAAAAGCGAATGAGCTTTTGCTGGCCGCCAACGAGGGACATTACCGAGCCATCCACCAGCGCTATCAGCAAACTGCCCTGATTGGCCACTGCAATACTCTGCCCCGGCTCAGGCAGGCTCCACCAGCCAACCTGAGCGCCATCGGCAGTACGCCACAGGGCAACTGAATCGCGGCTTAATGAGGCGGCAAATTCACCGTTTTGCGACAGCGCGAGTTCAACTGACTCATTGCCGGCGGCGCCGTGCTGCCAGCGGTGTTTAAGGGTTTTGGGAGACAGCTGCCACAGCTCAACGCCGTTATCCTCTGTGCTGAGCAGGGCTTCGGTGCTGCTTTGGTTAAGCATGGCGCCATAGCTTGGGGATTCGGTCAGTACCAGCACCTTGTCGGGCGCCACCGGAGCGCAGCCTGCGACCAGTGCGCCGAGCATGGCGGCAAAATATCCAGCGATGAACTTTCTCCACATGGTTTGGTCTCACTGCTGACTGATGATAAGGACCGGCCCACTTGCGCTTGCCCCATGGCATAAGCCTTATAACTAGTATAAAGTGGGTCGGTTTGCTTAATTATGGTTATTGTAACCACTTGAGGATGCTAAGGAAGCTTCAATGAAATCTATTTATAAATACTCTCTGGTCGCCCTGGCTGTTGTTGGTTTAACTGCTTGTAATAAAGAAGAAAAAGCAACTGAAGTTGCTCCAGCTACTGCCCTGACTTCCGAAGCCCATAAAGAAGCCTACAGCGTAGGTGCTTCTATCGGTAACTATATGTCTGGCCATATCAAAGAGCAGGAAGAACTGGGTCTGCCAGTCGATCGCGCTCTGGTGGTTGAAGGTTTTGCCAACGGCCTGAACGGTGCCCTGAAGCTGACCGAAGAAGAAATGCAGACCGTACTGCAGAACCTCGACAAGAAGCTGAACGACAAGCGTGTGGCTCAGGCTGAAGCCCTGGCTACCAAGAATGCCGAAGAAGGCAAAAAGTACCTCGAAACCAACAAGGCCAAGCAAGGCGTGACCACCACTGAGTCTGGTCTGCAGTACGAAGTGCTGACCGCCGGTACCGGTGAGAAGCCTGCCGCTGAAGACACAGTGGAAGTGCACTATGTTGGCACCCTGATTGATGGCACCAAGTTCGACAGCTCATACGATCGCAACCAGACCGCCAAGTTCCCGCTGAACCGCGTGATCCCAGGCTGGACCGAAGGCGTGCAGCTGATGCCAGTTGGCTCCAAGTACCGCTTCGTGATCCCGGCTGAGCTGGCTTATGGCGATCGCGACAACGGCACCATTCCACCTAACTCTACTCTGGTATTCGAAGTTGAGCTGGTGTCTGTGGAAAAAGCCTCTGCCGAAGCGAAAGCAGAAGCCAAAGCCGAAGACGGCCACGCCCATTAATCCGGGTTTGGTTTGACGAAAAAGACGCCCGAGGGCGTCTTTTTTGTTGCTGATTTTTATCGCTAATATTTTTGTTTCTAAGCGGGCGCAGGATCAGAACCAGCGCTTACGGTAAAACAGCAGCAGCTGCACCACCACCAACAGCACCAGCAAACCGCAGAAGGCGGCGAAGGCCCAGGGCGTGTCGGCGCCGGGGATGCCGCCGATATTGACCCCAAGCAAACCGGTTAAAAAGCCCAGCGGCAAAAACACCGCTGTGACCAGCGACAGAAAATACAGCCGGGTATTGAGCTCTTCCGACTGGCGCCCCATCAGCTCTTCCTGGGTCACGCTGGCTCTGTCTTTCAGCGCGTCCAAATCTTCAATGGCGCGGGTGAGGCGGTCGCGAATTTCGCGCATTCTGAGCTGCTCACTCTTTTTGAACAGGTGGCCGGTTTCCGTTTGCAGCGTCGAAAAGGCTTCCCGCTGCGGCGCAAGGTAGCGACGCACTGTGACGGTTTGCCGGCGAAGCTCGGCGATGTCGTTGCGAAGGTCTTTGGCATTACCCGACACCACCAGCTCCTCCAGATCGTCAAGCTTCTCCTCGAGGCTGTCGATGAACTCGGTCTTGCGCAGCGTCAGGCGCTCACACAGGGCCAGGATCACTTCAGATGGCGAGCTTGGGCCCACCCGGGCGCGGATATCATTACCGATTTCGGTCACAGACTGCAGGCCGCGCCTGCAGGTGCTGATAACCCGCGACTTATCGGCAAACAATCTAAGCGCCACCATGTCTTCTGGGGCGGATTCTGGGTTAAGGTTTACCCCGCGCAGCGCCAGCAGCAGGCCGCCTTCGCCGCTGATGGCGCGGGGGCGGGTGTCCCGCGACAGCAGGGCATCAATTTCCAGCTTGGGCAAATCTGTGCTTTGCAGCCACTCTCTGGCGTCGCGGGAATGGTAGTTCAGATGCACCCAGATGCAGCCCTGATCGGCGCTCCAGTTGCCAAGCTGTTCGCGGGTCAGCTCCTCTCCGGCATGTTCGCCAGACAACCAGAGACTGTGTACAAAGCCCTGTGACATAATCAGTTTCCTTTCCAAAATTTCCCTGACACTAGCCCAGAGCGGGTAGCTGATTCAAGTCCTGCGTGGCACTTGGGAGGCAAGAGTGGGGCGCTTGGGGTAAAATGTCACAATAACGTTTGAGTGAGAGGTTCACCATGGAGTACGAGTTTCGCCGCAACAGCCTTGATGGCGCCGTAATGGCCTGCTTCAGTATGGAGCATGAGGTGATGGGGCGTTGGTTTGGTGAAGAGCTGGGGGATGACAAGGCCGCGATTGGCGCTGTGCTGGAGGCGATTTCGAAAATTGCTGCCGGGAGCCTGCGCGAGTGGCACCGCAGCGGGCGTGAGTTCAGTCTGGATTTGGATACCGAGCAGGCGCGGGTGTACGCCAATGTGCTGGGTTACGACAATCAGGACGAATTGGATGAGGGCATGGCGCTGTATGACGCCGAGCTTGAGGCCAGCTGCGGGCTTGAGGATTTCGAAGCGGCGCTGAAAAGCTGGCTTGGTTTTTTGAGCGACAGCCGCTGAGCGAAGCTTTTGGCTACGGCCGCCGAGCGACGCGTTAAGTTACGGCCGCTGGGCGAAGCGTTAAGTTACAGACTCAAGCGTCTGGCAAAGCAAGCAAAAAAACAAAAAGGCAGCGAAGGCTGCCTGTGTTTTTTACGAATCAGTGCACCGCCTGTTCAAGTGCATCACCTGTTCAAGTAACGCACTGCCATTTCGGTGCGCGACTTGGCACCGGCTTTACGCAGCAGGTTTTTCACGTGCACTTTGACCGTGCCTTCGCTGATATGCAGCTGCTCGGAAATCAGCCGGTTGCTTAAGCCCTCGGCAAGCTGCTCAAGGATTTGCAGCTCCCTTGGGGTCAGCGCATCAATCCATTCGTTTTCGTCGGTGGCGTGTTTGAGCTCAAGCTGATATTCCTCCACCGCTTCGCTGATGACCCGGTGGCCGAGCATCGCCTGCTTGAGCTTTTCAAGCAGCAGATCCGGCTCTGTGTCTTTCAGCAGATAGCCATCGGCACCGGCGCGCAGCAGGCGGATAACGTCCTGTTTTGCATCGGATACCGTGAGAATAACGATGCGGGAGGTTACCCCTTCCTGGCGCAGGCCATTTAAGGTATCGAGCCCCGACATGCCTTTCATGTTCAAGTCCAGCAGTATGATATCCGGCTCGTCGGTGGCCACCGCGCTCAGGGCCTCAATACCGCTGCCGGCTTCGCCGAACAACGTGAAATCCGCATCAGATCCAATCAGCTGACAAATTCCGCGGCGCAGCAAAGGATGGTCGTCGACGACCAGGACTGAATAGGGTTTACCCATGTTGATTTGGCTCCTGCTGTGGTGGAAGGGTGAGCGTCACCGTAGTGCCGCCGGCGTCGTTACTGGCAAAATCGAGCTTGCCGTCGAGCTTGCTGGCCCGCTCGTGCATGATGCCGATGCCAAAGTGCTGATCCCGCTCTTTAAGGTGCTCAATGCCGATGCCGTTATCGCTGATGCTGATGTTAATCATACCTTCGGCGTTTTTACAGCAGTGAATCACAATTTCACTGGCATTGGCATGTTTTATCGCATTAATTGTCGCCTCGCGGGTGAGCTGTAATATGTGAATATGCTGATTGGCACCAAGCAGTTGCTCGCGGATGCCGTAATCAAGCGCGATGTGAATATCGGTCTGGCTTCTGAGCTGATCCAGCATGGTCTCGAGGGCGTGCTTGAGGTTGGGCTCCTTGATGGTCAGCCTGAAGGTCGACAGCAGCTCCCTTAACTGCACATAGGCGCTGCTGACCCCTTCGTTTATCTCGTTAAGCTGCTCTTCCACCTGTGGATTGCGGCAGCTCTCATCCAGCCCTTTTCTAAGCAGACTGATTTGAATTTTAAGGAAACTCAGCACCTGACCGAGGGAGTCATGCAGCTCGCGTGCTATCACGCCGCGCTCTTCCATCAGCGCCAGTTGCTGGCGCTGCTCGGCGGACTGATGAATAAGAATCGAGCGCGCGAGCATGATGGCAAAGTTTTCAAACAGTGGCCGGTTCGGGGTCTTGTCCGACACCATTTCAAGGTAGCCAAGGTCAGTATCTTCAAAGCTGAGACCAAAGCGGCAGCTTGGCACTGTGTCGGCCGGCCAGCCGCCGTCGGCCTCAATGGCTTCATCGGTGTCGTCTTCGTATTGGATAACCAGGCGCAGATACTGCAGCTGCTCGTACTCTTTCAGCTGATCCAGCGCGCTTTTCAGCGCCTTGTAGTCGAGTCGGTTGCCGTGCAGTGCCACCAGATTGTCGTACAGGAAACTCAGCTCCTGATTGGCGCGGGTGAGGGCATGGGTTTTTTCCTGTACCTGTGACTCGAGATCGCCATAAAGCGCCGACAGCTCCTTGGCGGTGGAGTCGAGAGCATCGGCCAGCGCCTGCAGCTCAATGTACTCAGTTTGGGGCATGTCCACATCGAAATTGCCCTTGGAGATGGTGTTGGCCGATAACATCAGCTGGTTAAGTGGCTCAACAACCTTGCGTTTGGTGTAGCGCACGGCAATCAGCGCGATGGCCAGCATCAGCCCCAGACCAATCAGCTGGCTTGCCGCCAACAGCCGCAATTTGAATGCGGCGTGGTGCTCGGTTTCCAGCACAAAAAGATCGATTGTATCGACAAAATCCTTCAGCGACAGTGCGTACTGGCGGGAGTTTTCCTCCTCGATGAAGTACTTCATCATCTTCCATTTATCGATAACCAAAAGATATTGATCTTTAAGTCTTTGTGGTGTGCTCCAGCTCAAAGACGCCTTGAGCGCCGGGGAGTAAAGTGTACTTTCGAATTCGTGGATTTTGGCACTGGCTTCTTCGCTGCCGGAGTTGGCATAAAACATCAGCCGGTAGCTTTGCATCCGAAGCGACCCGGAGGCGTTGATGGCGCGGGCATCCCCTAAGCTGTATGACAGGTTGGCCAGTGCAAAAATCGCCAGGCCACTGGAGAGTAAAATCAGCGTCAGCATCAGGCCGAGGATCTTGGATGTCAGACTGCCACGTTTCATGGTTTTCCCCCGCCGTTACGGCCGATTATTTACAACTAAAGTGCATGTTCTACATTAGCTTTTTCTTTTGCTCACCCACTGTTAAACAAAAGTGTGAACAAAGACACATCAATATGTTGATCTTGAGCAAACTTTGTCTCTGATACTCCTTATTGGGTATGTCTTTGCCACGGTTTCAGGACTACTTTTGACCCTGGAGATGTCGTGGATATTCAGAAACACAATAACCCAACAGGGAGATGAGATGGTGAAAAAGCTTAACGGAAAATCCTTTGCGCTCAGCGCATTGGTCGCCGCCAGCTTTGTAGCTGCCGGTGCGATGGCAAGTGACAAGACCGAGCCACGCAGTGATGTGTACAAAGACAAGTTCAGCAATCAATTCGAAACCTGGCATTCAACCGCCGAAAGTGAAACCATCACCGATGCACTGGAGCAGGATCCTGCCCTGGTGATTCTGTGGGCTGGTTACGGCTTTGCCAAAGATTACAACGCCCCACGTGGTCACATGTATGCCGTGACCGACGTTCGCAACACTCTGCGTACCGGTGGCCCAACCAACGCCGAAGATGGCCCGATGCCAATGGCGTGCTGGAGCTGTAAGAGTACCGACGTACCGCGTCTGATTGAAGACAAGGGCGAGGCCGGTTACTTTGCCGGTAAATGGGCCAAGGGCGGCGCCGAAGTGGTAAACACCATCGGCTGCGCCGACTGTCACGAAAAGGGCTCGCCAAAACTGCGTCTGTCACGCCCATTTGCCGAGCGCGCGATGGAAGCCATTGGCACTCCGTTTGACAAGGCCTCCAAGCAGGACAAAGAGTCCATGGTGTGCGCCCAGTGTCACGTGGAGTACTACTTCGAGAAGGCCGACGATCGCAAGGGCTTCGTGAAGTTCCCATGGGATATGGGTACCACAGTTGAGCAGATGGAAGCCTACTACGATGGTATTCAGTTTGCTGACTGGACCCACGCCGTATCCAAAACGCCAATGCTGAAAGCGCAGCACCCAGGTTATGAAACCTGGAAGCTGGGTACTCACGGCCAGAACAATGTGTCGTGCGTTGACTGTCACATGCCTAAAGTGACCAACGAAAAAGGCAAGAAGTTCACCGATCACAAAGTGGGTAACCCATTCGATCGTTTCGAAGAAACCTGTGCTACCTGCCACAGCCAGGACAAGGACTACATGTTGAATGTCTACAAGACCAACAAGTCCAAAGTACTGGAAGTGAAAGGCAAGGCTGAACAGCAACTGGTTGCTGCTCACTTCGAAGCCGGTGCTGCCTGGAAAGCAGGTGCCACCGAAGAAGAAATGAAGCCAATTCTGACCAACATCCGTCACGCTCAGTGGCGCTGGGACTACGCAATTGCGTCTCACGGTGTGTATGCCCACGCGCCGACCGAAGCGCTGCGCATCCTCGGTACTGCCGTGGACAAGGCCGCCAATGCCCGCGTACAGCTGGCACAGCTCCTGGCAGCCAAGGGCGTGAAACAGCCAATCGAACTGCCTGACGTGTCAACCAAAGCTAAGGCGCAAGCCGCGCTGGGTATGGACATGGAAGCGATGAAGGCTGAGAAAGAGAAGTTCAAGAAAGAACTTGTGCCTAAGTGGGATGAAGAAGCCAAGGCCCGCGAAGCCACTTACAAGTAAGCAGCGAACCCCAAGCCTGCATACACCAAGCCCCCGCATTGCGGGGGCTTTTTTATGGCCTTTGGCCACTGCTCTGGTTTGCGCTGCGCTTTTTCTGATTTGCTTCAGCTGCGTGCTAATTACTGGGCAACATAATGAGCGGCTGTGCTCTATTTGATGAGTTTCAGCAGTGCCTTGAAGTTATCGCCAACGGCGTGATGCTGCAGCTCAAACAGCAGTGATTCGACATTGGTAAGCTTTGCTCCCGCCTGCAGCATCATCTGCAGCCCGAGCGCCTTGTTTGCGGCTGTGCGCGAGCCCATGGCATCGGCGACCAGATGCACATCAAATCCGTTATCCAGCAGATCGCGGCAGGTCTGATATACGCAAATATGGGTTTCAATGCCGCACAACAGTACCTGTTTACGTTCTGTGTGCTTAAGGGCCGCGCGAAAGGCATCACAGGGCCAGGCGCTGAAATGCTCCTTGGCGATGGGCTGGTGTCCTTCAAGCACCGCCTGCAGCTCTTCTGAGGTAGCGCCAAGCTTTTGCGGCAGCTGCTCAAGCCAGACTATGGGTAAATCAAACAGTCTGGCACCGCTTATCAGGCTTACGAGCTGCTGATGCAGCGCCTCGCTGCCATCCATCAGCCGCGCCAGTTTGCCTTGTACATCCACTATCACCAATACAGTTTCAGCTGCGCTGAGCATGGTTGTCCTCCTCTGTTTTTACGCCTGAGTCATTAGCTTAAGCACGTGGCTTAAGCCCAGTTAACGCCTTTTTCACGCCTGTGCCAATAGGCCTTAAGTCAAAGCCCTTAGCAGCGTGCCAGCAGCTGAGCGGCAACGCACCAGCGCGGTGCATAGGGCTCTGCTTTGCACAAAAACTGTGCGAAACAGCAGTGCTGTTATGGTGCGAATTTTCAATAAATCAAATAAAAACATGTAGATGAAATGTTGGCCTGATGCTTGTAAATGGGATGTTAGAACAGACTGACAAGGATAAACGGAGGCCGGGATGAAACTGGTAAGTGCAATTATCAAACCCTTCAAACTCGATGATGTGCGTGAAGCCATCGCCGGGATGGGGATAGAAGGGATGACAGTGACTGAGGTTAAGGGATTTGGCCGTCAAAAGGGGCACACCGAGCTGTACCGGGGCGCCGAGTATCAGGTGGACTTTCTGCCGAAGATAAAACTCGACATCGCCACCCGCGAAGAAAACGTCGAGCATCTGGTGGAGGCCATCATCAAGGCCGCCCACACCGGCAAGATTGGCGATGGCAAAATTTTCGTGATTGATCTCGAGCAGGCGGTGCGCATTCGTACCGGCGAAACCGACGACGAAGCACTGTAACGGAGCGATAAGATGGAAGAGTTGAGCAAATTGGGCCTGACCGTGGCCGAGCTGAGATTCGCGCTGGATACCTTTTACTTTTTGATTTCCGGTGCGCTGGTGATGTGGATGGCCGCAGGCTTTGCCATGTTGGAGGCCGGATTGGTGCGCTCCAAAAATACCACCGAAATCCTCACCAAAAACGTGTGTCTGTACGCCATCTCCTGCATTACCTTTTTGCTGGTCGGCTACAACATCATGTACGTCGATAATGCTGCCGGCGGCATATTGCCAAGCTTTGGCGCCCTGATTGGCACTCAGGCTGAGGACGCCAATCACTCGCTGGAGTCGGACTTCTTTTTCCAGGTGGTGTTTGTGGCAACCTCCATGTCGATTGTCTCAGGCGCCGTGGCTGAGCGCATGAAATTGTGGGCCTTCCTTGCCTTTTCAGTGGTGATGACTGCCGTGATTTATCCGGTGGAAGGCTACTGGACCTGGGGCGGCGGCTTTGTGAAAGAAGCGGGTTTTGTCGACTTTGCCGGCAGCGGCATAGTGCACATGGCTGGCGCCGCCGCGGCCCTTGCCGGTGTAATCCTGCTTGGTGCCCGCAAAGGCAAATACGGCCCTAATGGACAGGTGCATCCTATCCCTGGCTCCAACTTGCCCATGGCAACCCTCGGCATGTTTATCCTGTGGATGGGCTGGTTTGGCTTTAACGGCGGCTCGCAGCTGATGGTATCCGATGCCGCCAACGCCACCGCGGTGGGCAAGGTGTTCGTGAACACCAACTCGGCGGCGGCATTCGGGGCGATTTCGGCGCTGGTGGTGTGCAAGATGATTTGGGGCAAGGCCGATCTGACCATGATCTTAAACGGTGCATTGGCAGGCCTGGTTGCCATTACCGCCGATCCGCTGTCGCCTTCGCTTGGTATGGCTGCTGTAATTGGGCTGGTGGCTGGCGCACTGGTGGTGTTCTCGATTGTCGGTTTCGATCGTATCCGCATCGACGATCCGGTCGGCGCCATTTCGGTGCACGGTGTGGCCGGTACCCTGGGTCTGCTGCTGGTGCCGCTGTCCAACAGTGATGCCACCCTCAGCGGCCAGCTGTTTGGCATAGTGTCGATTTTTGGCTGGGTATTCGGCGCCTCTTTCGTGGTGTGGCTGGCACTTAAAAAGACCATGGGCATTCGTGTCAGCGAAGAAGAAGAATACAACGGCATGGACGCATCCGACTGTGGTATCGATGCTTACCCCGAATTTGTGACCGTGAAATCAGCAGGTTAAGCCCGGCGCGCTGAGCGCTAAGCAAACGGCTGAGCCTAACGTAAAAGACTGAGCACGATTAAAAAACAGCAGGCAATGCCTGCTGTTTTTGTTTTTTGACACCTGATTTTTGATGCCGCGTTTTTGAATGGCTGATGTTTGACTTGCTGGCTTTTATTCATTCTGGTTGAAGCCGTCGCTGCACATACACTTGAACTTGTTCGCTGGGCGCAGCTGCAGGATACTGACCATTGAGGCACCCATTTACATCGAAGCGAACATCGAAGCGCGGGAGGCAAGATGAGATTAACAATCCCCATGGTGGCATTGCTGCTGATTGGCGTGGCGCACAGCGCCGGTGCCGGGCAGGTGGTGGTGCGAACGACAGATGAGCCTTTTGATGCCTTTGCCGTGCGGGATGAACTTGCCCGCCAGCATGAGTGGCAGGAAGCGCTTCGGGCCGAGCAGCAACTGCAAGTGCTGGAAAGGCTGCCCGTTGGCTGCCTGATGCAGCCAACGCCTTACCGGCATTTCAGCTGCAACGGCCTCTTTTATCGCCCTTACCCCTGGCGCGGCAAAGAAGTGTTTATCAAGGTGCCCAAGCCATAAACGGCGGGGCTTTAAACGGCAGGTCCCAAAAAAGCAGTTTAATCAGCCGCAGGGACCAAAACGCAGGCTAAACAGCGTTAATTATTTGTTACCTTTGGAGGAGGTGCAGCGGGGCAATTTGGCGTAATCTCAACATCAGGTGCCTTAAAAACCGGGAGTCACGCCATGTCCGTCAGACTGCTGTTTTGCCTGTTGCTGCCACTGCTTACTGCCTGCGCGACCAGCCAAAGCCCTTCCCACAGCGCGATGGCCAACCAGTTGTTGCACGATGAACTGTTTGCGCCGGTTGGTGGATTACCTGAGCCAGAGCAGGTGTTTGCCTTGCCTGCGGGCGTTGCGGCCGAGCTTAAACGCAGTTTTGAGCGCCAACGGGCCGCGACCAGTGGCGGAGAGCTTGCCCATCGCTGGCTTGCCAATCAGCTTAATGCCACCGATGGCGGCTTTCGTTATCAGGACAACGACACCCGCATTGCTGCCGACAGCTATCTGGACCGGGCCGGCAACTGTATGTCTCTGGTGGTGCTTGCCACCGCCATGGCCGATGCCATTGGGGTCGGGGTCGATTTTCAGGATGTGCTGGTGCAGCCGGTGTGGGACAGGCAAGGGGATTTTTATCTGGTCAATGGCCATGTGAATCTGCGACTGTTGCCCACCAAAGAAGCCAATGTGGTCCATTTCAGCGAACCTATCCAAATTGATTTTTTACCCGCGCGGGCCATGCGCGGTTATCAGCGGGTGCATGTGGACCGCCCTATGCTGCTGGCGATGTTTTACAACAATCTGGCCGCCGAGGCGCTGGTAACGGGCGACCATGACAAGGCCTATGGCCTAATTCGCCTGTCGCTGGCGCAAAGTACCGCGTTTGTGCCGGCGTTCAATACTCTGGCCATTCTGTATCGCTACCATGGCCGCGAAGATCTGGCCGAGTTTGTGTACCGGGAGGCCCTGAAGCTTGAGCCGCAAAACATGACGACCCTGTACAATCTCGCGCTTATTCTTGCCGATCAGGACAGGCTGTCTGAATGGGCCGAGATCCACAAGGTGCTGGAGCTTGCGCGCATCCGAAACCCTTATTACTACTACGATATGGCCGAGCAGGCACTGTCGGAGCACGAATACCAACAGGCAGTGAACTGGTATTTGCAGGCGGTGGAAAAGGCTGATTACCGCCACGAATTTTACTTTGGTCTGTCGCAGGCATATTGGGCATCCGGCAACCCGATGAAGGCGCGCCAGAGCATGGAAAAAGCGATGCAGCTCAGCCGGGATGAAAACAACAAACGCCGCTATCAGGCGAAGCTTAACGCCATGGCAAGCCACTGAGCCAAAGACGGTTTCAAAGCGATAAATCAAAAGGCGCCCTGAGGCGCCTTTTTCACTGAGCTTGCTTAATCGGATCTTGCTTAATCTAGGCTTGCTTAATCCGCCCAAGCGTTATCCGTAAAAGCTTGATCCGGGCTAGCGTTATCAGAGCGTGAGCGCCCTGTCCTGATACGACAGCGTGGCCATCTGCCCCTGGTCGGCAAGCTTAAGCTCCCTTAACTGAAACGGCGGTTTCAGGCCCGATTGTTCAATCAGCTCGCGGCTAAGCGGCAGCGCCAAGGTGCCGCTGCCATCGAGCCAGGCGGCGGCCTGGGTTCGATGAATGGCGACTTCATTGCCGCTGGCATCAATGCCTGTGACTACTGCTGAGGCCTCAAAACGGCCGGCACCGGCCAGTTCAAGCTGGAAAATAACCGCAACCGGTGTGCCTTGCTGGCGCTTTACCACCACATCCTGCTGAATACGGCCGCTTGGCGAGTAGAGCCGCACCGCACTCTTGATGGTGCGTTTGACGGTGACGTCAGCGCCACTTGCCTCGACATCAATCAGGATCTCACTCAGTTCGGCGCTGATTTCGCGGCCCAGGGTTTGCGGCACCTCAAGTTGTCGCTGCCCGTCATCGCCGCTTATGGCGACCGGATACTCCTCGCCTGCATGTCTTATGCGGGCGCGGGTGTGCAGCGTGCTGTCAACGCCATCAAGGCTCAGATTGAGCGCCAGCGCCTCGCTGCCAAGCTCGGCCGACATAGGGTTTGACAGGTGCAGCTTATAAGGGCTGCCTTTTTCTTTCACGTTGACCAGATACTGCCCACGGCTATCAAGTGTCGTGCGTGACTTAAGCCGGTATTCGCCGGCCGGGGCGGCAGGCGACAGCAGCAGGGCGCTGGAGTCATCATTCATCCCGGCGCTGGCAAGCGCCTGACTGTCGGCCATGGAGCGCACCAGATTGGGGATCTGCGCGCCTTTGGGTGCCTGCAGCTGCAATGTTTCCGGCGCAATCGGCTCGGCGTGATACAGCGCGCCTGAACTCATATCGGCGCGCGGCGCAATGCGGATAACCGCGCCGCCCTGGGTCAGGTTTAACCCAACCCCGCGGTTTAAGTCGGCGCCGCTGACACTGAACCAGTACTCATCACTTAACAGCTGCTGTGAGGAGGGTGATGACGCCTGATAGGCACCTGACAGCGGCGAGATAAACTCCACCGCATCGCGGCTTGCGTTAAGGCCTGTACCACTTGGCGACGAAAGGGTTTGGGGTGAAAAATCGGCGCCAATCGGAGAGTTGAGCCTTGCTGTGCTGAAAGATTCTGCCAGGGTGGTTTGGTTATCGTCCTGACAGGCACCGAGCAGCAGCGTCATCAGCAGCGCCGCTGCGAGCTTGTTATGGGTATTCATGGCGCGCTCCTAAATGCGGTTGCGGATAAAGACGTCAAGCCCGAAACAGGCGCGGCGGCTTTGTTGGTGGCTCAGTGGTTCAACGCCGCGGGTCTTTTGTTTGTCCCTGAACCACACAGTGCCGGCGGCGCTTTGGGAGCTGCACTCAAGGAAGCCGTCGGAGCAGTCGTCGAGCCAGTTTTGGGTGGTTTCGAGCGCCACCTGATTCTGATAGCCGCCGCAGTAACTGTCGCTGTCCCAGATTGCCGAATCCACATCTGTACCTATTACGGTTTCAAAGGGTTTACCAAGGCTCGGGCGACCTGCGGTGCCATGAAGCCAGTTGGCGTTGTAATAGGCCATCGAGCTTACCTGCTGCTGTTTCACCGCATTGCTTCCATAGCCCAGGATCCAGCCCAGGGTGGTTTCAAACACATTGCCTTCGGTCACGGCATCGGCAAGTGGGGTGCCGGCGCTGGAGGGCGCGAGGGCAATAACACTGCTGGTGGCCTTGATAACCTTGGCATAGCGGCTATCCCAGGTGGGGTTTGACAGCACCCAGCGCACCACGTTGCCGCCGTTGGAGTGGGTCAACAGCACGAGGTCGGTGATTTGTTTACTGTCGATAAAGCTGCCCAGTTGATTGACCAGGCAACCGGCGGCGGCCTCCTCCCACATGTATTGGTCAAAGTCACAGTTGATCACTGTGTAGTTGGCGCTGTTTGGTAATCCCTGGCGCACCGAATTGACGAATTCGGCGGTCCAGTAGTCGTTGAGTGCATTGGTTTGGTGACCTGTGCCATGGACAAACGCAATTCCTGACGCGGCCATACTCAGGGGGCTGACGGCTAACAGACCCAGAAGCGAAAGCGTGCATGCTGTCTTCATTGTCTGATCTCATTGAGTTGTTTTTTTAAGGTCTTGTTGAACAGGTAGGACGTCTGACCTGCGTTGTTAACCTATCGCTAACAATTTCGGCCTGGCAAGCAGTTTAATTGGTACGCTTGTTCGTTTGGCAGCCGGTTAAACAGCTCTCGGTTTGGAGCTTTTGCTCAGCTTTGTGGCGCTCGTGCTGGGTTTATTTGGTCAGGGCCTGTCGTTGTCGGCCTGTGGGGCTGCCGCCTGCATTGTTTAAAACGGCGCAAGTTCAAAGCGTAAATTTATACGGGGCTTTATTTGGTATCGGCTGTAAATAGTGGTCGCTTAGCTGACAAGTGGCTCCGGCGTTTGCGCCCTCGCGGGCACTTGTGAGGCTGCCTCAACCCGGCGCGGCTGTGGCCACTGGGATTCACGATTAATGAATTTTATGCATGGTAAAAACAATATAAAACAACGCATTAAAAATGAATTTTGAAATAATCCATATCTTGATTGCCATCGATGTTTTTAATGGCTAAATTGGCTGGGTCATAACAGCGAGAGAGACTTTCGATTTAACCCACTGTGGAGCTTGTGAATCCTATGTATTACCAAAATGATGACGTTCGCATTAACGAAGTAAAAGAATTGCTGCCTCCTATCGCCATACTCGAGCGATTTCCTGCAACCGAGAACGCATCAGCCACAGTTTTTAATGCTCGCAACAATATTCACCGTCTGCTTGAGAAAAAGGACGACCGACTGCTGGTAGTCATTGGTCCCTGTTCTATTCACGATCCGGTCGCGGCGCTCGAATATGGCCAGCGACTGTTGCAGCTGCGCCAGCAATATGCCGACCAGCTTGAAATCGTGATGCGGGTGTATTTTGAAAAGCCGCGCACCACAGTGGGCTGGAAAGGACTTATCAACGATCCTTACATGGATAACAGCTTCAAACTCAACGATGGCCTGCGCACCGCCCGAAAGTTGTTGCTGGATTTGAATGACATGGGCATGCCTACCGCCGGTGAGTTTTTGGATATGATCACGCCGCAGTACGTGGCCGACCTGATGTGCTGGGGCGCCATTGGTGCCCGCACCACTGAGTCGCAGGTGCACCGTGAGCTGGCCTCGGGCTTGTCCTGCCCGGTGGGATTTAAAAACGGGACCGATGGCACCATCAAAATTGCTATCGATGCCATCGGCGCCGCCGCCGCGCCGCACCACTTCTTGTCGGTGACCAAGTTTGGCCACTCTGCTATCGTTTCGACCAAGGGTAACCCTGACTGCCACATTATTTTACGTGGCGGCCGTGAGCCTAACTACAGCGCCGGGCACGTGGCACAAATTCAGGCGGAATTGGTCAATGCTGGCCTGCCGGACAATGTGATGATTGATTTCAGCCACGCCAACAGCTCAAAACAATTTGCCCGTCAGTTGCTGGTTGCAGAGGATGTGGGTGCTCAGCTTGCCGCCGGTAATCGCGGCATTTTCGGGGTAATGGTGGAGAGCCACCTTAAGGAAGGGCGTCAGGATCATCAGCCCGGCGTTGAGCTTGAGTATGGCAAGAGCGTTACTGATGCCTGTATCGGCTGGGAAGACAGCGAGCGGTTGCTCGCGCAGTTGAACAGTGCTGTGCTGGCGCGCCGCGTGGCAGGTTGAGCGATTCTTACAGACAGAAGAAGCAGACATAAAAAAGGCGCCCTCGGCGCCTTTTTGGTTATTTCTTCAACATCTCTGCCAGATATTCGTTGGCTTTCGCCAGACTGCCGAAGGAATTTACCAGGTTTCGGCGGCCTTTTTCCTGCAATTCAGGATTGCCTGATTCCATCATCATCCATACCCAGGTTTGGATCAGAGTTATAGGTGGGTGCTGAACTTTTGAAGAATCCAACATAAAACTTCCTTAAGTCTTTGTGTATTTCAGGAAAAAATCCTGCATTTTGTACGTTTGCCCAGATAGGTGTGCTGGGCAGCCTTTCGGGTGGTCACAGAGTATCAAATTCTGTTTTTATGTTTAACTACGTCCATGAGGCTGACACAAAATAAATCCTTAATTTAGTCTTAAATGGTTATACATTTTTCGAATTTGTAAGTCAAAAGTTGGTGCTTGTTGGCTTATAAATGGTACGAAGTGCTATAACCGGCGCTAAAATACCATTTCGTGACTGGCATCTTCCAGTGCTTTTGCGCTGGTTTGTCGGTTGGGGATGAGGGTAATGGCGTATTTGTCTGGCCGCAGCATACCTCTAAAGGTATAGCTCACAATAAAATACCGTCACCGTCAGTCCAAGTGCCGCTTTGGCAACTCCGGCAAGCTCCATACTGGCGCCACGGTGGGTGAGTGGTAGAATAAGACGCAAATCTTCTTTGTTGCCAACACTATGCGCCCCTCTGCTTACTTTGACGGCCCAATCGAAAAACTGAACTGGAAAGTACTCACGCTGCTTTGGCCCTATTTGCTGGAGTTTAAAGGGCGGATTTTGCTCGCGCTTTCGTGCCTTGTTGTCGCCAAACTGGCGAGCGTTGGGATGCCGTTTTTGCTGAAAGATTTGGTCGATGGGCTGGATAAGAGCCACGCCGGCGCCCTGGTTGCTGTGCCCATAGGTCTGGTGCTGGCTTATGGCGGAACCCGGCTGCTGATGTCCATCACAGGTGAAATCCGTGACACCCTGTTTGGGCGGGTGACCGAGCGCGCGATCCGCCGGCTGGGGCTGGCGGTGTTTGAGCATTTGCATCGGCTGGATCTGGATTTTCATCTCGAGCGGCGCACCGGCGGTTTGTCACGCGATATCGAGCGCGGCACCAGTGGGGTCAGCTTCCTGATGCGCTTTATGGTGTTCAACATAGTGCCTACCCTGCTCGAAATTGGCCTGGTGGTGGTGATCTTTTTTGTCAAATATGGCTGGCAGTTTGCCGCCATCACCCTGGTGTCTGTGCTGCTGTATATCCTCTTCAGCGTGGTGGCGACCGAGTGGCGCACCACCTATGTGCGCGATGCCGCCAAAGCGGATTCAGTGTCCAATACCCGCGCCATCGACAGCCTGCTGAACTACGAAACCGTTAAGTATTTCAACAATGAAGGCTATGAATCACGCCATTACGACAAGGCACTGGAAACCTGGGAAGTGGCCAAGCGCAATAACCGTCTGTCGCTGTTTGCCCTGAACGGTGGCCAGGCGGTGATCATTGCCGGCGCCATGACGGCGATGATGGCGCTTGCGGCCGTGAACGTGGCGGATGACAAAATGACTCTGGGTGATTTTGTGCTCATCAATGCCTTTATGATGCAGCTCTTTATGCCACTAAACTTCCTTGGTTTTGTGTACCGGGAAATTCGCGGTGCCCTTGCCAATATCGAGCGGATGTTTGGCCTGCTGGATGAAACGCCAAAAATAGTTGACCGCTGCAATCCCATCGACTTTGACTGCCCACGCGGCGAAATCCGTTTTGAGCAGGTGGCGTTCAATTACGACGAGCGTGACATCATCCGCGACGTGAGTTTTACCATAGCACCCGGTGAAAAAGTGGCGGTGGTCGGTGACAGCGGTGCCGGCAAGTCGACCCTTATCAAACTTCTGTTTCGTTTTTACGATGTCAGCAGCGGCCGCATCCTGATTGATGGTGTTGATATCCGCGACATGAGCATGGAGAGTCTTCGCCGCAATATCGCGATTGTGCCGCAGGACACAGTGCTGTTTAACGACAGCCTGCTGGAAAATATCCGCTACGGTCGCCCCGATGCGAGCGATGAGGAAGTGCGGGATGTGATACGTCATGCGCACCTTGAGCAATTTGTCGCGTCGCTTCCCGGCGGCTGGGATACCCGGGTAGGGGAGCGCGGACTTAAGCTTTCTGGCGGTGAAAAGCAGCGGGTTGCCATTGCGCGGGCCATGTTGAAGGGCTCGCCCATTCTGGTATTTGATGAGGCGACTTCATCACTCGACAGCCGCTCAGAGAAAGCGATTTTGGATGCGCTCAAAGAGGTGGCCGTGGGCCACACCAGCCTGGTGGTGGCGCACCGGCTGTCGACTATTGTGGATGCCGACCGGATTGTGGTGCTCAGCCAGGGGCAGATTGCCGAGCAGGGCACCCACGACAATTTGCTTGCGGCCAACGGGCTTTATGCGCGGCTGTGGCATATCCAACATGACCAAAAGATGAAGTAAAGTTCAGGTTTGATTCAGCTCGCAACTCGCATAATCGTCTGATAAACGTGGGAGTTGTAACGGAGTCGCTATGGAAAATATCGCTTTGTTGGTCAACCTGGAAGGTATGTCAGAAAAGGTAACCACGGATTGGAATGCAGTTGCTGCAACCTTGCTAAAGCGCCAGGTATCTCAGGATGCACTGGAAGACATTTATGCGGATTTGTGTGCCGGACTTAAGGTCACAACCCGTGGTTTAACCCTGGCCAAGCTGAATACCGATTTACTGCTGGACGGGATAATATCTGACTCAGTCAAGATACAGGCTGCGGGGGCTTGCCGTTACTGAGTCAGAGAGATTTGCCTACTTGTTGGCTGGCGGATTCTTACGCCAGCCTTCACACAACAGCGGATGTGGCTTTTCGTCATCGGCAGGCACGAGTCTGATGATGCGGCCATCCCTGAAACACAGCTGTTCACCTTCGATTTCCGTCAGCCGATCACAGTTTTGACAACTGGTGCTGCGTACTTTTGCCATTGGTAACTTGGGGTCGTTCAATTACAGGATCCTGGTCTGACAATGGTTGATCCAACTCTCACTCTCATTCCTTGGCGTGAGCTGAATCAATGTTCTTGCGGCCATTATACTCAAGGCAGATGAAGTTTAAATTAAAACTTAAGTCGAGCAGGGTTTCGGGTGTTTTTTGCGCAGATTTCGCTAAAGTTGTGTAAAAAATGTCCGATAACGATGGTGTGATGATCCGTTTGCGTTGAGGTGAGTTATGGAAATTCGTCCGCCCGCGGCCAACCATGGCAGTCAGGTATCCCAGGTCGCACGGGATAAAGAGGCATCTTCCGCTACCAATCATGGTCAGTCGGTTTCAGTTGTCGCCAGTCAGAAAACCGCCGAGCACTCGGCGCGCTCGTTAATGAATGCCGCTATCCTCTCAGCCCAGCAGGAGGTTAACCTCAGCGCAGCCGATGAGCCTATGGTGCTGTTGTACCGCGCGGCCATCGAGGCCATCAACGAGGAGCTTGCGCCCACCCAGGGCGAGAAGGCAATTCAGCGCCTCGCCGATGAAGGGGTTGATACTTCCCCCGAGGCCACCGCCAAACGTATCGTCGACTTTGCCACCCAGTTTTTTGGCGTCTATCAATCGCAAAATCAGAGTCAGTCCTTCGATGAGCAGCTCGATGGTTTTATGTCGGTGATAGGCGGCGCTATCGATCAGGGGTTTAAAGAGGCGCGGGATATTTTATCGGGGCTTAAGGTGCTCGAAGGTGACATTGCGGCCGGCGTCGATAAAACCTACTCGTTGGTGCAGGATGGCCTGAAAGCCTTTTACGACGGCTTCAAGTCGCCCAAGGATGATAACAGCGATAACACCGCCGCCAATTAAGCCGCTCACAGAAAGGGGTTTTTATTTGGCCACCGCTTGCTTATGCTGAACTTTCAAACAGCGTCTTTGGAGGCAGCATGTGGGTAACTGGTGAAGTGGTGGCACGTCGCGATTGGACCGATAAACTGTTTTCGCTGCGGATAAAGGCGCAAATCGCGCCCTTTATTGCCGGGCAGTTTATCAAGTTAAGCCTCGGCGGCGATGAAAAACGGCTGGCGCGTGCCTATTCGCTGGTAAATGCCCCTGATGATGACTGTCTCGAAGTGCTGGCCGTTGCCGTAGAAGATGGTCAGCTGTCGCCCAAACTTCAGGATCTGAATACCGGTGACAAGCTCGAAGTCTCCGCCAGCGCCGCCGGTTTTATGACCTTAAACGAGTTACCGCTTGCCCCCCGTCAAGGCCGAAAACTGTGGATGCTTGCCACAGGCACCGCCGTTGGCCCTTTTATTTCTATGCTGCGCACCGCCGAGCCCTGGCAATTGTTCGATCACCTGGTGCTGGTTTACGGTGTGCGCTACGCACAGGATCTGGCTTACCTTGATGAGCTTCGGGCACTGGAGCGCAGTCAGCCGCAATTCCAGCTGCAATTGTCTGTAACCCGGGAGCACTGCGAGCATGCCATGGGGGTGAGGATCCCCGACGCCATCGCTTCGGGGCTGCTTGAGTCCCGCAGCGGTCTTTTGCTTACAAAGGAAGATTCTCAGGTGATGATTTGCGGTAATCCCGACATGGTCGCCGAAAGCCTTCGGCTGCTGCTTGAGCGGGGGCTTGAGAAAAACCTTCGCCGGGCCCCCGGCCAAATCACTCTGGAAAAATATTGGTAACCCAAAAGGAAAATAACGATGAAGCTTTTGTGCTCTGCGCCGTCTCCCTATTCCCGTCTGGTGCGCATCATAGTGCGCTATCTGGAGCTTGAGGTTGAAGAAGTCAGCACCAACCCGTTTGATAATGGTGATGAGTTGCTGCGCGGCAACCCGCTCGGGCAAATTCCCTGCCTGTTTTTAAGTGATGGCGCGGCGTTGTACGACAGCGAGGTCATCAGCCGTTACCTTGATGTGACCCATGCCAAATCCCAGCTCTTTGGTGCGCCCGGCAGCGATTGGCATCTGCAATGCCAGTTTTCATTGATAAAGGGCCTTATCGACAGCGCGGTTAAACTGCGTCAGGAACAAATGCGTGAAGATGAGGGCGTGCGCTCGCCCTTTTGGACGGCGCGCTATGAACAGGCGCTGCTGCGCGGCATCCGTGAACTTGAGCGTCAGGGCGCGGGTAATCGCAGCCGCATAGATGCCAGTGCCATGGCGCTGGTGTGTCTGCTCGACTACGTGGATTTTCGTCATCCAAGCCTTGATTGGCGTAAGCTCGCGCCAGCAACGGCGCTGTGGTTTGAAGAAGTGCGTGAGCTGCCAGTGTTTGCCCAAACCCGCCCAGGCTGAGCGAAAAGCGCGGATTATTCAGCTCAGTGATCGCTAAGCCGCCTGCCTTTGGAGCGGGCGCGGCGGTTAGTCTCACCAAAGTGGCCGTAGAGTTCGTCGGACAGGCCATAACGGGCGCGCCGATCAGTGCCGGGGACTCGTCTGTCTTCAAAGTGCTGGTAGTGGCATTGACACTGGGCTTTATCGCAGTTTGGCAGGGGCAGGGTGGGGGCTTCGGCCGATAAAAAACGTTTCTGCCCAAGGGCTTTTTGGGCGGTGCAGCTGTCGCTGTCGCTGACAATTGCCACGCAGTGGAACGGATGTTCTCCGTGATGGGCGCTGACGTTGTGACTGGCATGCAGCGCCACTTCCTCGAGTGTTTCATACACAGGCGCGCTGCGCAGTGCCCGCTCCTCTGACACACCTTTGCCATGGGCGGCATGGCCATTGCGCTGGCGTTGATGCCGCTGAAGCCAGTGATTGGCCTGATAGTGGCTGTAGCCAAACCAGCCCAGCGTCAGCAGCACGGCCATAATCAAGAACGCCACCGCCATAGGGCCCACTCCCGAGTCCGTAATCAATTAAGCTTCAGTTTAGTTTAGTTTGAGATAATCGCCGGTTTTACTGGTTTGAAGCTCGTTGAGATTTGGATCAAAATCTTTAAAAATCATTGGCTAGCATAACAATTTCTCGGTTTTTTGTTGCTTGGCTCCAAAGCTTGAATTACCCTTGTCGGAAGTGATAATAATTATCATTAGTTAGTTTGATTCTCAGGGCATCAACTTCACCGGAGTTCGACATGAAATTATCCAAAGGGATCCTGTTTGCCGGCTTGGCCTGTATCGCGGGCACCAGCGTGGCGGCTGAACAATTAACCATTTACTCCTACCGCCAGGCGTTCCTTATCGAACCCATTCTTGCCGAATTTACCAAAGAAACCGGCATCAAAACCCAGGTGGTGTTTGCCAAAGACGGCATTGCCGAGCGCCTGCAGCGCGAAGGCCGACTGTCGAAAGCGGATCTGGTACTGACCTCTGATTTTTCCAAGCTGATGGAACTGGTTGATAAAAACCTGGTTGCCAAGGTCGACAGCCCGGTGCTCGAAAGCAATATTCCGGCGCAGCTGCGCTCAGAAGGCGATGACTGGTATGCCCTGACTGTGCGCACCCGCAGCCTGTATTCCTCCAAAGAACGCCTCGGCAAGCTGGATATCGACTATGAAGATCTGGCCAAGCCTGAGTACAAAGGCAAAATTTGTACCCGCAGCGGCAAGCACCCGTACAACATTTCGCTGGTTGCCTCTATGATTGCCCACAAGGGCGAGGCCGAAACCCGCACCTGGCTTGAAGGGCTTAAGGCAAACCTCGCCCGCGTGCCGCAGGGTAACGATCGCGCTCAGGTAAAAGCCGTAAAAGAAGGCCTGTGTGATATCGCCATCGGCAACAGCTATTACTTTGGCGCCATGATGCAGGACCCAGAGCAAAAGAGCTGGGCCGAGGCGGTATACATTAACTTCCCCAATCAGAAAAACCGCGGCACCCACATCAACGTGTCCGGTATGGCCCTGCCCAAGCACGCGCCAAACCGCGACCAGGCGGTCAAGCTGATGGAGTTCCTATCTTCCGACAAAGCCCAGCAGGCCTATGCCGAAGTGAACATGGAATATCCGGTCAAGGCCGATGTGAAGCCGTCTGCCATCGTGGCGTCCTGGGGTGAGTTCAAGGCCGACAGTCTGCCGATTGGCAAGCTGGCCGAAAACCACGCCGCAGCGGTGAAGCTGCTCGATGAAGTGAAATTTGATCTCTGACGGCAGGATAGCCCGTTAAAGCGCGGCGTCAGGGACGACGCCGCACGCGGATACAGTTATGGTTGTTGGTTTACCCAAGCGCTGGTCGCTTGTGGGTTTTGTAATTGCCTTTTTACTGCTGACGCCACTGCTGGCGCTGCTGACCCTTGCCACCTTGCCTGACGGCGAGGTGTTTGCGCATCTGACAAACACCGTACTGCCAAGTTATATCGCCAACACCGCCAAGCTGATGCTGGCCGTGGTGCTGTTGTCGCTGCTGTTTGCCGTGCCTGCTGCCTGGCTGGTGGCGCGCTGCGACTTACCCGGGCGGCGATTTTTCCAGTGGGCGTTGCTGCTTCCGCTGGCGATGCCGGGCTATGTGGTGGCTTACATCTATACCGATTTGCTCGATTACCCGGGGCCGGTGCAGCGCTTTGTGCGGAGTCTGCTTGGCGCTACCTCGCCCGCTGATTACTGGTTTCCCGATATTCGAAGCCTTGGCGGCGCGGCATTGATGCTGGCGCTGGTGCTGTTTCCTTATATCTTTTTGCTGGGGCGCACCGCCTTTATGGAGCAGTCATTAAGCCTGCTGCAGGCGTCCCGCATTATGGGTGCCAGCGAGCGGCAAAGCTTCTGGCGCCTGTCGTTGCCCATGGCGCGCCCGGCCATTGCCGCCGGCGTGGCGCTGGTGGCGATGGAAACCGCCGCCGACTTTGCCACCGTGAGTTACTTTGCGGTGCCTACCCTGACAACCGCTGTGTACGACACCTGGCTGGGTTACGGCAGCCTTGCCTCGGCATCCAAGCTGTCGGTGATCATTCTGCTGGCGGTGTTTTTACTGATTTACCTTGAGCGTTTTGCCCGGCGCAAACAGGAGCTGTTTCAGCGTCAGGCGCTGACAGGCCAGATCCCGCTGTTATCCCTTGGCCGCTGGCGCTGGCCAGCCTTTGGATTTTGCCTGTTGCTGCTGCTGGCATCCTTTATATTGCCGCTCGGGATTTTGCTCGATTACGCCATCCGCTACTTTGGCGCCAGTTGGAACAGTGAATTTTTCCAATTCAGTTGGAACAGCTTCTATTTATCCGCCCTGAGCGCCGCCCTGTGTGTGCTGCTGGCACTGGCGCTGCTTTATGTGGGCCGTATCAGCCCAAGGCGCATCGACAGCTGGCCTGCGCGCCTTGCCAGCAGCGGTTATGCGCTGCCCGGCACTGTGCTTGCCATTGGCGTGCTTGGGCCGCTGACCTGGCTTGATTTTGCCATCAATGACCTTGCTGACTGGTTAGGGCGAGAAGGACCCGGGCTTATTTTCAGTGGCAGCGTAGCGGCGCTGCTGTTTGCCTTTTGTGTGCGTTTTGCCGCGATTGCCATTGGCGGTATCGAAAATTCCTGGCGGCGACTGTCGCCGTCGCTCGATATGGCGGCGCTGACCATGGGCAAGGGGCCGCTGTCGATGTTCTTTTTAGTGCACTTACCGCTGCTGCGTACCGGCATTCTGGCCGCCTTGCTGCTGGTGTTTATCGAGGCAATGAAAGAGTTGCCGGCAGCGCTTTTGCTCAGGCCCATCGGCTTTGAAAATCTCGCCACCCATGTGTTTCAGTATGTCTCGGACGAGCGACTGGAGCAGGGGGCGCTGGCGGCGATTGTGATAGTGCTGGTTGGACTGGTTCCACTGATTTTGCTAAACCGCTCGCTTGAGCTTAAGGCACCTGACAGCCCTGTGTCTGACAGCCCTGTATCTGACAGCCCTGTATCTGACAGCCCTGTATCTGACAGCCCTGTGTCTGTTAACCCTATGTCGCCGAAGGAGCGCTGATTATGTCCACCCTCAGCATTCAGGATTTACACAGTGACTATCGCGGCGTAACCGTGCTCAGCGGGCTGTCGCTCACCCTGGCACAGGGCGAAATTGTGGCGCTGCTTGGCCCAAGTGGCTGCGGCAAAACCACCTTGCTGCGCAGCATTGCCGGTTTGCAGGGCATCTCCCGCGGCAGTGTCGCTATCAGCGGTCAGCTGGTAAACGATGCTTCTTCCGGGGTATTCACAGCGCCTGAAAAGCGCGGCATCGGCATGATATTTCAGGACTATGCGCTGTTTCCGCACCTGAGTGTGGCCGACAATATCCTCTTTGGGGTAAAGGGGTTGAATGCCAAGGAGCGCGCCGCACGGCTTGACGATATGCTTGCGCTGGTGAAACTGCCCGGGCTTGCCAAGCGCTATCCCCATGAATTATCGGGCGGCCAGCAGCAGCGGGTGTCGATTGCGCGGGCGCTTGCCTATGAGCCGCAGCTGCTGCTGCTCGATGAGCCATTTTCGAATATCGATGCCCAGGTGCGCCGGGCGCTGATGCTGGAAATTCGCGCCATATTGAAGGCGCGTAATGTATCGGCGGTGTTTGTAACCCACAGCAAGGACGAGGCTTTTGCCTTTGCCGATACCCTGGCGCTGTTTGAAGATGGTCGTATTGTCCAACACGGTATCCCCGAAACCCTGTATCAGCGGCCAAAGACCGCCTATGTCGCCGATTTCCTCGGTGCCTCCAATTATCTGGCAGTCACGGCCACGCCCCTCGATGCGGGTTACCGGATTGAGAGCGCCATCGGCAGTTATCCGTTTGCCGGACTTACCGAGGCGCCTTCCCGCGGCCGCTGGCTGCTGCGGCCCGAGCACTTGCTGTTGGAAGAAGACGCCGGCGGCGAAGGCATCATCCTTGAGCGGCGCTTCCTTGGGAATGGTTGCCATTATCTGGTGCAGCTCGGTGAGCAGGTGCTCGATATCCACAGTCACTTAGGTCATCTTGGCTGCGGCGCTCGGGTGCGGGTCACAGCCGATGTCGATGAGCCTGTGCTGTTTGCTTAGGTCTGGTTGTTTGCTTAGGTCTGCCTGTTTGCTTAGGTCTTGTTGGCTCTAGCCTTGTAGCGATTGTGTGACTTTCTGTTTAGCATTCTGTTTACATAAACAGGTGATTTAGTACTGAAAACTGTGTAGGTTGGTGAGCACGGAGGTGCTGTTATGAACCTATTTTCAGTCAAATCGCTGGCCCTTTTGCTGGGCGGCCTTGTTATCGCAGGAGGCGCAGAGGCTATGGACAGGATCACAGGTAAAGCCTTTGCCACCCGCTCTGAGGTGTATGCCACCCAGGGCATGGCGGCTACCAGTCAGCCGCTCGCGACCCAGGTAGCGCTGGATGTACTCAAAGCCGGCGGTAATGCCGTGGATGCGGCCATTGCGGCCAACGCCATGCTCGGCCTGGTTGAGCCGACCGGTGCCGGCATTGGCGGCGACCTGTACGCCATGGTCTGGAGCGCCAAAGAGAAAAAGCTCTATGGCCTCAACGCCTCCGGCCGCAGCCCCAAATCCCTGACACTCGAGATGCTCAAAGCCAAAGGGCTTGAGTTTCTGCCGCCCTATGGCCCCTTGCCCGTGTCTGTGCCAGGCACAGTGGATGGCTGGTTTGAGCTGCACGGCAGATTCGGCCGCCTACCGATGGATAAACTGCTGGCCCCCGCCATCGACTACGGCAGACGCGGCTTTCCCGTCTCTGAGCTGATTGCCTATTACCTCGAGGGCAGTGCTCGCAGGCTGGCGCAGTATCCCGGTTTCAGCGACACCTTTATGCCCGGCGGCAAAATGCCGAAAGTGGGCGAGATTATGAAAAACCCCGGGCTTGCCGACAGCTATGAAAAAATCGCCAACGGCGGACGGGATGCGTTTTACAAGGGCGACATTGCCCGCACCATTGCCGATTATATGCAGGCCAATGGCGGCTACCTGAGCTATGACGACCTTTCGAGCCACCGCAGCGACTGGATTGAGCCTGTGTCGGTGAATTACCGGGGTTATGACGTGTGGGAGTTGCCGCCAAACGGCCAGGGTATTGCCGCACTGCAAATTCTGAAAATGCTCGAAGGCCATGACTTGGCCGCCCTTGGCCATGACAGCGCCGAGTATGTGCATCTCTTTGTGGAAGCCAAAAAGCTGGCCTTTGCCGACCGGGCACGGTTTTACGCCGACATGGATTTTGCCCGGGTGCCGGTGGCTGAACTTATTTCTGACGCCTATAACCGCGAGCGCGCCAAGCTGATTGGTGCCCGCGCCGCCAAGTCGGTGGAGCCCGGTAATCCGCACCTTGAACAGGGTGATACCGTGTATCTCACCACCGCCGACAGCGAAGGCAATATGGTGTCGCTCATCCAAAGCAACTTTCGCGGCATGGGCTCGGGCATGACGCCGCCAGGGCTTGGATTTGTGTTGCAGGACCGTGGGCAACTCTTTGATTTAACGCCGGGACGCTCCAACTCTTATGTGCCGGGCAAGCGGCCGTTTCATACCATCATTCCGGCTTTTATCACCAAAGACGGCAAGCCCTGGCTCAGTTTCGGGGTGATGGGCGGTGCGACCCAGCCACAGATGCACGCCCAGATTGTCATCAATCTGGTCGATTTCGGCATGAATCTGCAGGAAGCCGGCGATGCGCCGCGCATTCTGCATTCAGGCTCCAGCGAGCCCACGGGCGAAGTCATGAGCGATGGCGGCTACGTGAGTCTGGAGTCTGGCTTTTCGATGGAAACTCGCCGTGAGCTCGCCAAGAAAGGCCACGTGCTGCGGGATGTGATTGGCGAGTTTGGCGGCTATCAGGCCATCGGCATCAATGTCGACACCGGCGTGTACCGCGGCGCCTCAGAGAGCCGCAAAGACGGTCAGGCGGCGGGATATTGAGCACCAATCGCGCATATTGTGCGTCAATCGGTGCTATTTTTCGCTAAAGTTCGGGATAATACGACCGACAATGACATATTCAGTAAGGTCTTATAGTTATGGATAATCAGGTTATGCCACGTGAACAGTTGGGCGTTTGTGCTGAAGGTAATTTGCATAGCATCTATCTGATGTTCAATGCCAACGACGGTGTTGAGGCGCCGCTGCGCTCAAGTCTTGCCAGTGTTGCCGAGTATCTTTATGACCTCACAGATCAATACGCCGACAGTGCCTTCAATGGCTTTGTCGCCATCGGCGCCAACTATTGGGACAGCCTGTTTCCGGCTGAGCGCCCGGCACACTTAAAGCCATTTCCTGCAATGCAGGAGGGTAACCGCAGCGCTCCGGCCATCGAGTTTGACCTGTTTGTGCATCTTCGCTGCGACCGGCTCGACATACTGCATCTGGTGGCCAATGAGGTTAACCAGATGCTGGAAGAGCAGGTTGAACTTATTGAAGAAGAACGGGGTTTTCGCTTTATGGACAGCCGCGATCTGACCGGTTTTGTCGATGGCACTGAAAATCCCAAGGGCCGTCACCGTCAGGAAGTGGCACTGGTGGGCGATGAAGACCCGCTGTTCAAAGGCGGCAGTTATGTGCATGTGCAGAAATTTGCTCATAACCTGTCGAAGTGGCATCGGCTGCCGGTGAAAAAACAGGAAGATATTATTGGCCGCACCAAGGTTGATAACGTCGAGTACGAGTCTGAGGACAAGCCGCTTACCAGCCATATCAAGCGGGTAAACCTGAAAGATGAGCAGGGCCGCTCGCTGGAAATTTTACGCCAGAGCATGCCTTATGGTTCGGTAAAAGAGCAGGGGCTGATGTTTATCTCTGTGTGCCGCACGCCGTTTCATTTTGAAAAGATGCTGCAATCTATGGTGCATGGTGACGGTCAGGGCAACCATGACCATCTGATGCACTTTACCCGCGCCATGACAGGCTCGTCTTTCTTTGCGCCGTCGCTGGACTTTTTGCGTAAAGATTTGGACTGACAATAAAAAACGCCTCCGGAAGGAGGCGTTTTTGTGCCGATATGTTGGCTCTGCCTTGGCTTAACGCTTACTGCCTGAGCTTAGCGCCTGCTGCTTGAGGTCAGCACCGGGATGAGTTGTTATAATCTCCGGTGCCGTGCGCAGGCGCTACTCGGCGCAGGCGTTACTCGGCATAGTTGAACAGGGATTTCACCGTTTCCAGGGTGTCTTCGATGTTCTTGATGCTGGATGGGCAGATAAAAATGGTGTCATCACCGGCGATGGTGCCGAGGATCCCTTCGGGTTTACCGATGGAGTCCAGCAGCCGAGCGATAAGCTGCGCTGCGCCGGGGCTGGTTCGCACCACAATCATGGCCTGATTGTGATCCACATCCAGCACCAGATTTTTCAGCGGACTGCCTGCGGTCGGCACACCGAGCTCGGCGGGCAGACAGTAGACCATCTCCTGCTTGGCATTGCGGGTGCGCACGGCGCCGAACTTGCTCAGCATGCGGGAGACTTTGGATTGGTTAATATTGCCGAAGCCTTCCGACTGCAGCGCGTTGACTATTTCACTCTGGGACCCAAAGCGCTCTTCCTTTAACAGCGCCTTGAAGGTTCTGACTAAATCATCTTGATTTTTTTGCATAGTGGGCGGCTTTGTAGTTATTCAAAAATCCAGCGCATTCTGCATACTTTAAAGCCAAAAGTCAACATTTCAGCGATTTTCATGAATAAAAATGCATGCTGACCAAGCCTTCCGGACGGCCGGTCAAACGGGTGTTTCAGATTGCTGACAATTCCGGCGATAAAGCGCGCAAACTCAGGCGCTACGCGACCAAGGGATAATTGAAATTTGTGTGACTATGCTTTAATGTGGCGCCATCGCGTAAGGATCTACCTCACAATTTCCGAGATATAACGGAGAATACTATGAAAGTTGCTGTTCTTGGCGCCGCCGGTGGTATCGGCCAGGCTCTCGCCCTACTTCTGAAAACCCAACTGCCAGCCGGTTCCAAGCTGTCTCTGTACGACATCGCCCCGGTAACCCCAGGTGTTGCGGTTGACCTGAGCCACATCCCAACTGCCGTTGAAGTAAAAGGTTTCTCCGGTGAAGATCCGACTCCTGCTCTGGAAGGCGCCGATGTGGTGCTGATCTCTGCCGGTGTTGCCCGTAAGCCAGGCATGGATCGCTCAGATCTGTTCAACATCAACGCTGGTATCGTGCGTAACCTGATTGAAAAAGTGGCCGTGACCTGTCCAAAGGCACTGGTTGGTATCATCACCAACCCGGTTAACACCACTGTTGCCATCGCTGCCGAAGTACTGAAAAAGGCTGGCGTTTACGACAAGAACCGTCTGTTCGGTGTGACCACTCTGGACGTTATCCGCGCCGAGACCTTCGTTGCTGAAGCTAAAGGCGTTGACGTTGCCAGCGTGAAAGTAAACGTGATTGGCGGCCACAGCGGCGTGACCATTCTGCCTCTGCTGTCTCAAATCGAAGGCGTAAGCTTCAGCGATGACGAAGTCGCTGCTCTGACCAAGCGTATCCAGAACGCCGGTACTGAAGTAGTTGAAGCCAAGGCCGGTGGCGGCAGCGCTACCCTGTCTATGGGTCAGGCTGCATTCCGTTTTGGTATGTCGCTTATTCGTGGTCTGCAGGGCGAAGCCAACGTAGTTGAATGTGCCTACGTAGATGGCGGCAGCGAGCACGCAGTGTTCTTCGCTCAGCCAGTGCTGCTGGGTAAAAACGGCGTTGAAAAAGTACTGCCTTACGGCGAAGTGAGTGCGTTTGAAGCCAACGCCCGCGACGCTATGCTGGACACCCTGAAGGGCGACATCCAGCTCGGCGTGGACTTCGTTAAGTAAGTCCCCCCCGATTAAAAAAGCGGAGCCTGATGGCTCCGTTTTTTTTACCTCAAATAAGGTATTTTCATTGAAATTCAGTGCTATTCCTCGCATAGCGTCATAAAACTGTTAGCATTATTGAGGAGTTGTGACCTCGGATGCGGGGCATTCACTGTGAATTACAGGAGTTTTTCAATGACCAGGTTCAGGCTGCCAGCCCAACTTTGGGTGGCACTGTTGCTCGGATTTCTGAGCAGTGCGGCAAGCGCAGAAGTAAAGGCACAAGTAAATAAAGAATCCCACCACGGAAACCACAAAGAGGTGCCGAGGCCAGTTAAGCTGACCCAGATTTCCCTTGGCGATGGCATGAGCCAGCGCTTGCTGCCGGGCGAAGTGCGCGCGGCTGAGCGTGCCGGGCTCTCTTTCAGGGTTGGCGGCGAAATTCAGCAGATTAATGTCAGGCCCGGTGAAGAGGTTAAGGCCGGCCAGGTGCTGGCGCTGCTTGACCCTGCTCTTTACGAGCAGCAGCTTGAAGTTGCCCGCGCCCAGTATGAGCTTGCACGGGTGCTGTATCAGCGAAATCTCAGTCTGGTAGAGCAGGGCGTGGTGTCGCGCAACGACTTTGATAAATCCAAAAGTAACCATGATGTCGCCAAAGCGGCGTTGGATAAGGCCGAAGTGGAACTGGCTTATACCCGTCTTTTGGCGCCATACGATGGTGTCATTTCCAAACGCGATAAGCGGCAGTTTGAATATGTCCGTGCCCAGGAAACTGTGCTCGGCATTCGCACTGAAAATCAGATAGATGTGAGCTTTCAGCTGCCTGAGCAATTTATCGGCGCTATCCAACGTTATCAGGCGAGTACCGGCAAAGTCCTGCCGCCAGAGGTGCGTTTTGACAGTCGCGATGCCTGGTTTCCTGCCCGACTCAAAGAAATGAGCACAGTGGCCGACAGCGCCACCGGCAGTTACACCGTAATTGTAACCTTGCCCATGCCAGAGGATCTGAATGTATTACCCGGCATGTCGGCCTCAGTGCGGGTTTTGCTGCCGGCCCAGGGGCTTAGCGGCAATACGCCCGTTCCGGCGGGCGCTGTGGTGACTGCAGCCGATAAAACCTATGTGTTTCGCTGGCTGCCCGATGACAATCGGGTCGAAAAAGTCGCGGTGGTGATTCAGGATGGCAAGCTGGTCTCAGGGCTTAACGACGGCGATTTTCTGGTGATAGCCGGCGCCGATGAACTGAAGGATGGGCAGGCCGCGGTGCGCTGGGTCAAGGAGCGGGGACTGTGATGAAAAAGTCATTTATCTTGTTGGCCATACTGCCACTTTTCTCGCTGGTGGCCTGCCGTCAGGCGCCAGAGATTGCCGATAAACCTGTCAGGGTGGCTGTGTATACCATTCCCCAGACCGACAATCAGGTGAACCGGGTGTTCAACGGGGTGGCGCGGGCGCAGGATTTAACCGCGCTGGCATTTCGCCTCGAGGGGCGGGTTGCGCGCATTCCGGTGACCAAGGGCCAGACGGTCAAGGCCGGTGACGTGCTTGCCCTGCTTGAGAAAAGCGATTTTCAGATTGCCCTTAACGATCGAAACGCCCGCCTCGATGTAACCCGCAAGCAGGCCGAGCGCTCCAAAATTCTGGTGGATCAAAAACTGATGGCCCAGGCCGAGTACGATCAGATGAATGCCCAATATCTGGTCGCCCGCGCCGAAGCGCGTCAGGCGGAGTTGATGCTGGAATACACAGAGCTTAAGGCACCCTTTGATGGGGTGATTGGTGATGTGTTTATCGAGTCATTTGAAAACGTGCAGCCCGGCAAGGCGGTGATGAGTATTCACCGCACCGCCCAGATTGAGGTTGATGTGCAGGTGCCGGATCTCCTGATTGCCGTGTCGAGAAAGGCCGAACCCAGCGCCCAGAAATACGCGTTTGATGTGTCCTTTGAAGCCTTCCCAAACAGCAGCTTTGTCGGTCGTTTGCTGGAAGTGAGCACCGAAAAAGACCCGGTTTCTCAAACCTATGTGGCGACCATAGCCGTTGATTTACCTGCCGGCGTTAAGGTGCTCGAAGGTATGCCGGCCAAGGTCACGGTTGACCTCGGCAAGGTTACTTATACCCACAGCCGAGAGTTTTTGTTGCCCGCCGGCGCCGTGGTGATGCGCGATGGCAGTGATATCGACAAGCAGGATGCGGGCGTGTGGCTGTACGAGGAGCAAACCGGCACAGTGCGCTTTAAGCAGGTCACTCTTGGCGTGATTGTCGGTCAGAGCATTGAGGTCACCTCAGGGCTCAGTGACGGTCAGCATGTGGTTATTCAGGGCCAGTCGCGGCTGGTGGATGGCCAAAAAGTAGAATTGATTCAGGGATAAGGACAGGCCATGAGTGTTGCAGGTTATTTTGTCAAAAACTCGGTCATCAGCTGGATGTTTACCCTTATCCTGCTGATTGGCGGCAGTGTTGCCTTTTTGGGGCTAGGGCAGCTTGAGGACCCGCCTTTTACCATTAAAGATGCGGTGGTAGTGACCCTGTATCCCGGTGCTACCTCAACCGAAGTTGAGGAAGAGGTGACCTATCCGGTCGAAAAAGCCATTCAGGCCTTGCCCTATGTGGATAAAATCAAGTCCCTGAGTACCTCGGGGCTATCGCAAATCACCGTGACCATGAAAAACAATTATGGTCCGGAAGAATTGCCGCAAATCTGGGATGAGCTCAGGCGCAAGGTCAATGACATGGCCGCCAGTTTGCCGCCGGGCGCCCAGCATCCCATGGTGAACGATGACTTTGGCGATGTGTACGGCATCATGCTGATGATCACCGGCAAAGACTACAGTTTCCGCGACCTTAAAGACTATGTGGACTATGTTAAGCGCGAGCTTGAACTGGTGCCCGGGGTTGGCAAGGTGTCGCTCGCCGGTGAGCAAAAAGAGCAGATTTTTGTCGAAATGTCGCTGAACAAGGCGGCGAGCTCAAACCTCGACCCCAATCTCATCTCCAACCTGCTGAACTCGCAAAACATGGTGTCGGATGCCGGTAATATTCAGGTGGCCGGTGATAACCTGCGTATCCGCACCAGCGGCGGCTCGCGAACGGTGGAGGAGCTGCAGGAGCTGATTATCCCCGGTACTGCCGGCGATAAACTGATTTACCTCAAAGACGTGGCCACGGTGCGCCGCGGCTATCAGGAAATCCCCACCAATGTGCTGTCGTTCAATCAGGCCCAGGCCATCAACCTTGGGATTTCTTTCTCAAGCGGCGTCAACGTGGTGGAAGTGGGTAAGGCGGTGGACGCCAAACTCGCCCAGGTCGATTCGGCCCGCCCCGCCGGGATGAAGATTGAAACCATGTACAACCAGCCGGTGGAGGTGGATAAGTCCGTTGGCAGTTTCGTCTGGAACCTTATCGCCGCAGTGGTGATTGTTATCGGCGTACTGCTGCTGTTTATGGGCGTAAAAAGCGGGGTGCTTATCGGGCTTATCCTGTTTTTAACCTGTCTTGGCACCTTTATGTTAATGCTGCAGGCCGAAATTGAGCTGCAGCGGATTTCCCTCGGTGCCCTGATTATCGCGCTCGGGATGCTGGTGGATAACGCCATTGTGGTGGTCGAGGGCATACTTATCGGTCGTCAGCAGGGCAAGAGTACCCTTGAGGCGTCAGAGGCCATCGTCAAGCAAACCATGTGGCCGCTGCTTGGCGCGACCGTTATCGCCATTACCGCCTTTGCGCCTATCGGCCTGTCGCCTGACTCCACCGGTGAGTTTGCCGGCTCGCTGTTTTGGGTGCTGCTGTTTTCGCTGTTTTTATCCTGGATAACCGCCATCACCATTACGCCGTTTTTTGCCCGGCTGTTTTTTGGTGAAGCCGGTGAAGCGCAGACAGAAGGCGAACAAAAAGACCCCTACGGCGGCGCATTCTTCACCTTTTACAAGGTGATGCTGGATGTGTGCATGCGTTACCGTTACATCAGCGTGATTGCGGTGGTGCTGGCATTTGTGGCCTCGGTTGCCGGCTTTGCCTATGTGAAGCAGTCCTTCTTTCCGCCCTCCACTACGCCCATCTTTTTGGTGGATGTGTGGCTGCCTGAGGGGACAGATATCCGCGAAACCCAGAAGGTGATTGCGGCAATGGAAGAGCGGGCCGCCAAGCTCAGCGATGTGGAGTTTGTGGCATCGTCGGTCGGCAAGGGCTTTCCGCGCTTTATGCTCACCTACGCACCGGAAAAGAACTACGCCGCCTATGGCCAGCTTGCTATCCGTGCCAGCGCCTTTGAGTCGCTGGGCGATGTGATGAGCACCTTTCGCGCTGAAATGGAACAAGGGTTCCCTCAGACTCAGCTTAAGTTCAAGCGCCTCGAAGTGGGGCCATCGACCGATGCCAAGATAGAAGCGCGCATTTCCGGCGCCGATCCGGATGTGCTGCGTGAGCTTGGCGCCAAGGTGCAGGCCGTATTTGCCGCGACGCCCGGCACAGTTAACGTGCGTCACGACTGGCGCGAGCGGGTTAAGTACATTGCGCCTAAATTCAACGAATCCCAGGCCCGTCGCCTCGGCATTGTCAAAAGCCAGGTGGATGAAGCGCTTAAGTTTTCGTTTGCAGGCACCCAAATCGGGGTGTACCGCGAAGGCACCAATCTGCTGCCCATCATAGGTCGACTGCCCGATGATGAGCGGGTTGATATTGAGTCCCTTGAGAGTATTCGTATCTGGAGCCCTGTGTTGCAAACCCTGGTGCCGCTGCAGCAGGTGGTGGATGGTTTTGAGGTCAAATTTGAAGACCCTATCATTCAGCGCCGTGACCGTAAGCGTACCCTGACTGTGTTTGCCGATGCCGACTTCGAATACGACATACTGCCGGCCGAGCTCTTTTCAAAGATGCGCGCTCAGGTGGAGGCCATCGAGATGCCAGCAGGGTACGAGCTGGTCTGGGGCGGCGAGTTTGAATCCTCCCACGATGCGCAGGAGTCACTGTTTGCCACCTTGCCGCTTGGTTTCCTGTTTATGTTCCTTATCACAGTGTTTTTGTTTAACTCGGTGCGAAAGCCGCTGGTGATCTGGGCCTGTGTGCCGCTGGCGATAATCGGTATTACTCTGGGCCTGTTGGTGCTGGATAAGCCATTCAGCTTTATGGCGCTTTTGGGGATGCTCAGTTTGTCGGGCATGCTGCTTAAAAACGGTATCGTGCTGCTCGACCAGATAAACCTTGAGATAAACGAAGGCAAGGAGCCATTCCAGGCGGTGTTTGAGTCAACTGTAAGCCGGGTTCGCCCTGTGTGCATGGCGGCCATTACCACCATACTTGGTATGTTGCCGCTTATCACTGATGCGTTTTTTGAGTCGATGGCGGCGGTGGTAATGTTTGGTCTTGGGGTGGCAACTGTGCTGACCCTGCTGATTGTGCCCGTGTTTTACATCATCTTTTTCCGCATCGGTTATCGCTCCTTCAAAGAGTTTTAAACCGGAACTGACGTAATAAAACGACCGCTGCGGCGGTCGTTTTATTATCAATTATTGCAACCAAATACGTAAATTGCGGCTTAAGTGCTGGTGGAAAATTGAACATGGATTTCAGGCCGTGGTAAATTGACACCAGACTGCAATACCATGGGTGAAGTTTAGCGAAAATGGATAGTCATAAACTCTCGCCGGAAGAACTCGACAGCTTTAAAGAGCTGTTTGCCATAGAGCCGGGTGACGAGCTTCCGGATGCCCACCGGCTGACTGTAACCACCAAGGTGCCTGAATTGGTGGCGAGGCTGCTTGGCAAGTCCAAACTGACCTTGCTGGCCGAGGTGAGCCACTACAAGCTGTTTTTCCCGCTAAATCTGCATATGGACGAATTCGGCCAGTTCAATCCTGAGCTTGGCATTCCTGAAGTGCTCGACACCCGTGGTGGTGAGCGCAGCTGGCGGCTGACTGATTTGGACGGCGTGGTGGTGAAATCCGCCGACGATGGCGAGCCGCTGGAGCTGTTGTCGCTGTCAAGTTCAGGGGTTACCCTGCGCGAGCAGGACATGGGCGACAGCAAAGAGGTGCAGCTTGAGCTGCCGGGCGGTGAAACCGTGCCGCTGGCGGTGGAAGAGGTGCGCAGCGAAAATGGTGTAGTGGCGGCGCGGATTTTGGCCTCCGCGGAGGCCCGCGAAGCATTGCGGCGGTTTTTGTTTGGCCGTCATCGGGATCTGTATGCCGAGCTTTATGCCGATTTGGCGCAGCCAAAGCCCTGAATCGCGTTCGTTTGAAATCACTTGGCCGCAAAACACTTAAGCGCAAAAACACTTAAGCGCTGAAATCATTGAGCAATCAAATGGCGAGCTTTGGAGGCGAGTATGGATAATCTGTTTTCTTCCTTGCCGACACAGAGCGCAGACGAGGTGTTTACTACCCTCGTCAGCTCCTCCCATTGCCGGATTGAGCGAATTGTCTCCTTTGGTCAGACAACGCCTGAGGGGCAATGGTACGATCAGGACGAGCATGAATGGGTGATGTTACTGAGTGGCAGCGCCGAGCTCAGTTTTGCCGATGGTACGCGCATTGCCCTTAAGCCCGGCGATTACGTCACCATTCCCGCCCATGTGCGCCACCGGGTTGAACACACGGCCCTGAATGAAGTCAGCGTGTGGCTGGCGGTATTTTACCGCTGATTATTTTTTGTTCGCCGCCTCATAAGTCTTTTCTGAAACACTGTCTCTGCTATACTCTGCGTCCGATTTTTCCAAGCTTCCATTTCAGGCAAGGCAGACGAGTTTCAGTTCATGAGCACAAACGGCGTTGAAATCTTTACTCCCGGCACCTCCAAGAGTCCAGCTGCCCCGGCGCACCTTGCCCCGGTAGCCCTTGCCGATAACAAGCTTGAGCTGCTCGCCCCGGCTAAAAACGCCGACTATGGTATTGAAGCCATCCGCCACGGTGCCGATGCGGTTTACATTGGCGCGCCCGCCTTCGGTGCCCGCCACACCGCCGGTAACAGCATCGCCGACATTGCCCGCTTGTGTGAATTTGCCCACCGCTACCATGCTCAGGTGTTTGTTACCGTAAACACCATCCTGTTTGACTCTGAGCTTGAGGATGCCCGCAAGCTGATTTGGGAAGTGTACGAGGCCGGTGCCGATGCCATCATTGTGCAGGACCTTGGCTTGCTTGAGCTGGATTTACCCCCCATCGCGCTGCACGCCAGTACTCAGATGGATAACAGGTTGCCGGAAAAAGTCTCGTTTCTTGAGCACGTTGGGTTTTCTCAGGTGGTGCTGGCGCGGGAGCTGAGCTTAAGCCAAATTCGCGCCGTGGCCGCCCAAACCCAGACCCGGCTTGAGTTCTTTATTCACGGCGCCCTGTGCGTGGCGTTCAGCGGCCAGTGCTACATCAGTGAGGCTTACACCGATAACCGCAGCGCCAACCGCGGCGAGTGCTCGCAGCAGTGCCGTATGCCGGGTAACCTCAAGACCCGTCAGGGCGATACCATAGCCACCAACGAGCATATGCTGTCGCTTAAAGACAATAATCAGACTGAAAACCTCGAAGCGCTGATTGACGCCGGTATCCGCTCGTTCAAGATTGAAGGGCGCCTTAAAGACTTGAGTTACGTGAAAAACGTAACCGCCCACTATCGTCAGCAGCTCGATGCCATCATGGCGCGCCGCCCCGAGTTTGAAAGTGCCTCCCATGGCCGCTGCAGCTACAGCTTTGTGCCGGATCCGGACAAAAGCTTCAACCGCGGTAAAACCGATTACTTTGTCCATGACCGCAAGCCGGAAATTGCCGATTTCCGCACCCCCAAGTACCTGGGTATTGAGGTAGGTAAGGTCACCAAAATCGCCAAAGATCATATCGTTGTTGATTCAAGCACCGAGTTCCACAACGGCGACGGCCTGGGCTTCTTTGCCCGCAATTTTGAAAAGGCGCGTCTGTCGGACGATAAGCTCACCGGTTTCCGGATTAACCGCGCCGAAGGCAATGTACTGTATTTAAAAACCATTCCTCAGGATTTACGGGTAGGTGTGACCCTGTATCGTAACCACGATCAGGAATTTGAGACCCTGCTTGCCAAAGAGTCGGCCGAGCGCCTGGTGACTGTGGACTTTTTACTTGCTGAAACCGCTACCGGCCTTAGCCTCACCGCCGCCGACCGCCACGGTCACAGCGTGACTGTGGCAGCGGAATTTGAAAAGCAGCTCGCCAAAGACCTTGAGCGCAACCGCGACGGGCTCAATAAAAACCTTGGCAAGCTTGGTAACACCGACTTTTGCCTCGGTGACATCAACCTTGGCGACGCCGCCGGGGTGTTTGCGCCCGCGTCGGTTATCAATAACCTGCGCCGCGACGCGGTTGAAGCGCTGACAAAGGCGCGGATTGAAGGCTATCAGCGGCCAACGCCGTGGCAGCGCGATGACAGCGTGCGTTATCCCCAAAAAAGCATGACTTACCTTGCCAACGTCGCCAACCAGAAGGCCAAAGACTTCTTTACCCGCCACGGCGTGGTGTCGATTCGCGATGCCTATGAAGTGCGGCCGGTAAAGGGCGACGCACCGCTGATGATCACCAAGCACTGCATCCGTTACAGCTACAACATGTGCCCCAAAGAAGTGCCCGGCATCAAGGCCGAACCGCTTGAAATGGAACTTGGCGGCAAGCAGTTCAAGCTGGTGTTTGACTGCCACAAGTGCGAAATGCTGGTGGTGGGCTAACCCGCGACGGCACAGTTAAGAAATGAGAAAAGGGCGGTGATGTTTCACCGCCCTTTTTGCTGCCAACGCATTGTTTCAGTGGATTACTGGCAGCTTCCCAGCAAGGTCCATGCATCCCACGGACCTGAGAATACCTCTGGGCTCTGGCCCTGGTTCCACCAGTTGGCAAAATACTCTTTGCCGTTTTGCGAGACCATATCGCCTGCCAGATAAATGCTTGCGGCATTCCAGGCCTGGGCACTGCAGCTGCCCGTGCCACCACCGCTGACATTCACGGTTTTGCTCACTGTGTGACTTAAGCCTTCGGCGTCGGTTACGCTGAGCTGCACCTGATAGTTACCTGCCGCCGCGTAGTTGTGGCTTGGGTTAGTGGCGCTGCTGCTGTATCCATCACCAAAGTTCCAGCTGTGGCCGGTAACGGCTTTGTCGTCCCTGGCAAGGCTGGTGAAGTCCACTGACAGGCCGCTGGCGCTGAAGCTGAAATCGGCTACCGGCGCCTGGTTAGTGCCATTGTTGCCGCCACACTTGTCGAGCTTCTGCCATACGTTGGTGTACACATCCGGCGCTGCACCGGTTGACCACCAGATGGCCTCGTAGTTGTAGCCCTTGTAGGACACGCGATCGCCAAGGTTATAGGCGGTGCTGGCGCTCCAGGCTGCAACGGTACACTCGCTTGGAGCGGTGCTGCCAACACTGATGCTCACTTGGTGTTCATCACTTAGGCCTTCGGCGTCGGTCACTTTGAGGGTGACTGTATAGCTGCCGGCGCTGGCGTAGCTGTGGCTTGGGTTGGCGGCCGTGCTGCTGCTGTTGTCACCAAAGTTCCAGCTGCGGCTCGCAATGCCCTTGTCGTCGCTTGAGCTGTCGCTGAAGCTGACAGTGAGGCCGTTGATGCTGTAACTGAAGTTGGCATTGGGGGCCTGATTACTGCCGCCGCCACAGCCTGAGCCATCTTTGGCGCCGCTGCCGCTGATCCCTACGCCCTCAAGGGATGCCACCACATCATTGACGCAATAGCCCAGATCCTTGGCCGCCTTGTAAACCCCCTGACCGGCACTGACGAAGGTGGCATTGGCGCTCCAATACAGCTGGTTGGCGCGCACATAGATATCGAAGGCTTTACGTATGTTCCACCCAGCCGAGGTCGATAACAGATAAAACGCCTTGTTGTAGACGCCGGAGCTGTGGTGAACGTCCATGCCGCTGTAGTACTGGCTGGCGTTGTCGATAGAGCGGCCATCCAGCGTCGGATTATTCATGTAACGCATGGCACCGCTGCCTTTTTTAATCTTGTCGCCAATCTGCCAGTTGAAGCTGCCGGTGAGGTAGTAGCTTGCTGCCGCCGCGGCGATATCCGAAAAGGACTCATTCAAACCGCCGGATTGATACTGGTACTCAAGGTTAGAGTTTTGCTGGGTAAAGCCGTGGCTGACTTCGTGGGCCACTACGCCCAGGTCAACCAGCGGGTGAAATACCGTGTTGCCATCACCGAAGGTCATTTGCTGGCCGTCCCAGAAGGCATTTTCATAGTTACGGTCGTAGTGAACCCGCATTCTGAGCTTCTGACTGATGGGCGCCTTGTTGTACCAGTCGCGGTACATGTTGAAGGTGACCTGACCAAAGGCGTGGGCATCGTTCAGCGCCGAATAGCCGCCATTGACTTCGCGGGCGGTGTTTTCGTAGCAGGGGAAGGTATGCACGCTGCCACCTGAGGTGGCGTTTTTCATGTCCCAGGTTTCGACATTGGTGCTGTCAAGACGACAGCTGCTGCCGCTGCCGGTGACTTCGAAAGCAGGATAAGTGCCATTCGGGCCAAAGGTGTAACGACCGGTACGCAGGTTACCACCGGGGCCGGTACCTGAGGCAAAGGCCATGGCATCCCAGCTGTCGAGCACGTCACCCGAGTGTGCATCGATAAACAGCATAGGACGGATGGGCTCCTGACCGGGCGTGACGTGTACGTAGGAAATCTGCCAGGCAAGGTGTGCCTTATCCTTGTTGTCGAGCCAGATATATAGCTGACTTTGCAGGTTTTCTACCTCATCACGGCTAAGCTGCACACCGCTGTGGCCGAGGGCCTGCTCCACGGCGCTTTCGACATCATATTTGGGCTTAAGCGATGGCAAATCTTTCTCAATGCCGACAATTTGCTCGCCATAGAGACCGTGAAGCTGCTTCATGGCCGAGCGGCTGGCTACGACTGAGGCGGCATACACAGGGATCCCCTGATGGAACTGCTGAAAACGACCTTTGTCATCACCGCCGGGGGTGGCGGCAAAGGTCACTGCCTGATAGTCGCCGCTATCGACCGCGGCGAACATCTTATGGGCCTGAGAGGCTTTGCTGGCAGCGCTTTGCTGGTGAAGCTTAACCCGCTCTGCGGCCATGCCATGGGTGGACATGAGACTTGTTACTGCGAGGGCACAGAGTGCGAGTCTTGAATGGATATGCATGTTTGACTCCGATTTTTGCTGTTGTTATTTGGCGCGCAAACCGAAATAAACCACATGCCATTATCCGTAACGTCAATTGAGATAAGGCAAATTATTACGGCCGAGGCCGATTTATTGTTGCTGACGGGCAAGCCCGGTCGCTTCTGTGTGGAAGCGGTTTTTACCATATGCCTCACATAAAAATTCATCAAATCGTATTTTGTATGCTGGATACTCTTTGTTTGTGAATGCTTGTTTACAAATGCGTAACATTTTCCTGCCAGTCTGAGGGGGATTTAAGCGAAGCGCGGTTATGGACTGCCTTGTCGGCGAAATTGTGGATTGTGCAAAATCTGTACATCAAGGCTTACAGTGAAATATTCTCAAGCTAAATCTGATATATATCGATTTGGTATAATTTATTCATAATGAATTTCAGCCACTTTGAATATTTCCCCTTAACTGCAGTATGCTGTGGCTTTACAGAGCCGATACCGGCAGTGGTTCGGGCCTAAACAAGACAAAGGAGCAATGGCTTGGGATTTTTGAATGCCCTGATGGGCAATGCCAGTGAAGTGGATTTGACCGAGTTGACCGCCGAGTTGTCGCCCATCATGGGTGACAATGAAGCGTTGCAGCTCGCCTACAAAATCGTGCGCGACCTGTTCGTGTTCACCAATAAGCGGCTGATCCTCATTGATAAGCAGGGCATGACCGGTAAGAAGGTGAGCTACCACTCGATCCCCTACAAGGCGATTATTCACTTTGAAGTGGAAACAGCCGGTACCTTCGACATGGATGCCGAGCTTAAATTGTGGATCTCGGGCCAACATGAGCCGCTGGTAAAAGAGCTTAAGCGCGGCACCGATGTGGTCGGGATCCAAAAAACCATCGCCCGTTATGTGCTTGGCTAACGCTGCCATTACCTGCCAAAGCCGCCATCAGGCGGCTTTTTTGTTGCCAGAATTCGCCTCTATTTAATCTCTATCCGGCAGCTACCCCTCATCAAATACATTGATAAGTGTCTGATAAAAGTAAAATAGATGTTTAGTAGAGATAAAATTGGCAAAGAAACGACTGCCAGTGCCATTGCTGCCACCCTGCAGGCACCGTACAACCGAGTCTGCCGTTATTTGAATGTTAATTTGGTTAACCGGATTGTGTGATTTGGTTGGCGATTGATGCGGCATAACGGGACGTCGGTTTATTCACGTTCCAGCACAATGATAAAAAACAGGCAAAAACACTGCAGGCAAGCAGGGAAGGGTGAAAGTATGAAAAAGACAATTCTGACGTTGGCTATCCAGGCCGCGGTGCTGGGAACGGTACCCATGGTTGCTATGGCTGCCGATGAGGTTGAGGTGACCAAGGTTGCATCAGGGAGCAATCAACAGGCCAGCGGCGAGCAGGCTGCCAACGGCGACGATGCTGCCATCGAAAAAATCGCCATCACAGGCTCACGTATCAAGCGCGACAGCTTCTCACTGGCCACCCCTATGATGGGGCTCAGCGCCGAAGAGATTTCCGACTCCGGTTTGGGTTCACTGTCAGAAATTCTGGTTGACCAGATCCCGTCGATTGCCGAAGGCGTCAGTAACACCAACAGTCAATCGAGCGTGCAGAACACGGGTCTGTCGACCATTAACCTGCGTAACCTCGGTACCGACCGCACCCTGACCCTGATTGATGGCCGCCGCGTGGTATCCAACAGCTATTCAGGCAACTACGTCAGTTTGTCGACCATTCCTACCGCCATGGTAGACAAGGTTGAAATCATCACCGGCGGCGCTTCGGCGGTGTACGGCTCTGACGCTATCGCCGGCGTGGTGAACATTCTCACCAAGCAAAAAGGCACAGGCTTTGAAATCAACGCCAAGGGCGGTGAAACCTTTGAAGGCGGTGGCCGCGAGTTCACCGTCGATATGGGCTATGGTGCTGATTTTGCAGATAACCGCGGTTATCTCTACGCCAGTGCTACCTACGACAAGCAATACGGCTTGTTCGCCACCGAGCGTGAGCGCGGTCTGTTTGAGTCGACCTACAAGTACGATGAAGACCAGATGTGCAACACCATGAAGGTCTCCGATCCGAGCGTATCCGGTGGTTATCGTTACCAGTGTATGCGTGAGATTGGTCCGCAGGACTGGCGTGAGCGCAGCAACGACATCACAGGTGGTCTCTTCAGCTATTCCGATTCTGCCAAGAAGAAATATTCTGGCTGGTATAACGAATCCAACCAGTTCAGCAACGACTGGAGCGAAGAGCGCGACGGTTTTAACGCCGCGCCGCTGGATATCCTGAAAGTGCCGGAAGACTCGCTGAACGCGGCATTTAAAGTTGATTACGATTTCTCTGATGAGCTGCAGGCCTATGCACAGGTGCAGTTCAGCAAGAACAACTCCTTCCGAGGCGGTGCTGCCGAAGGTCAGGATTATAACGATGCCGAGCCTTACATCGACCCGGTCACCGGCGAACCCGGCACTGTGGCTGCAGGCTCAATCAAAAAGGGCAACCCCTTTATTCCTGCAGAAATCGCCGCGGTAGCCGCTGGCAGCATCAACTGGGATCGCCGCTTTGACGAAGTGGGTCCGGTTGAAACCGATAACGAGCGCACCACACTGCGCAGCTGGGCCGGCCTTAAGGGCTATGTGTTCGGTGACTGGAGCTGGGATGCTTCTGTTGGTTACGGCAAATTTGAGCAGCGCCAGCAGCGTGTTAACGAAATCAGTATCTTCAAGCTGAAAGACGCGCTCAACGCGGTATACGCCGCCGATGGCAGCACCATTCAGTGCGCCAGTGAAGATGCCCGTGCCGATGGTTGTGTGCCTATCAACATTTTTGGCACCGGCAGCATCAGCGCCGAGGCTGCGGATTACATTCGCGTTAACCCATATATCCACACCGACATCAGCCAGCTTAACCTGATGGCTTACATGAATGGTGAGCTGTTTGAAATGCCTGCCGGTGGCGCTCAGGCCGCCTTTGGTGTGGAATATCGCCGTGATACCCAGTCGGTGAGTACCGATGAAGAGATGCGCTCTCTGGCCGTGACCTTCAACGACGTACCGCCATTCTCCGGTGAAGTGAACGTTTACGAAGCCTTTGGTGAAGTGAACCTGCCGCTGCTGCGCGATGTGGTCGCTGCCAAGAAACTCGATATGGATCTGTCGCTGCGTCTTGCCGACTACAGCCAGAAAAACATCGACCTGATGTCCAGCTATCGTGCCGGTATCTTCTGGGAACCTATCAGCAACTACGCCGTACGTGCCAACTACTCACGTTCACAGCGTGCGCCTAACATCACCGAACTGGTGTCGCCACCACGGGGTGACTACGACTCGGTAATCGATATCTGTTCCGGTATCGATGCCAGCACCACAGGCCAAATCGCAGAAAATTGCCGTAAGGATCCGGGTATTGCCGCCGCCATCGCTGAAAGCGGCAGCTACAAGGATTCAGGCGGCTCCAAGTACTCACCCAACGCAGGTAACGACGAGCTGTTTGAAGAAACCGCCGACACCTACACGTTGGGCTTTACCGTGGCGCCGCAGTTTGTTCCTAACCTGCAGCTCGCGGTCGACTACTACGACATCACAGTATTTGATGCCATCAGCCAGTTCTCCAACGAGGACATCCTGGCCCTGTGTTACGACAGTGCCAACTATGGCGATGCCAACGGTTACTGCGCCGACATTACCCGTGACACTGAAGGTCAGCTGACTGAAATCATTCAGCGCGAGCAAAACCTGGACGAAATCTCCACCCGTGGTTACGACTTCTCGTTCACCTACAAGCTGGAACTGGACGCCATGGGCGAGTTCAAGCTGTCAGGTAACTGGACCCACGTGCTGGACTACAAGGTCTCTTACACCGCCGTCAGCGGCGAATACTTTGAAGATGACTACGTAGGTCAGCTCTCCAGCGGCATCTTCGAGGACAAGGCCGGCCTGTCGCTGACCTGGACCTATGTCGATCTGCGCATCCGCTGGAGCACCAAGTACAAGGGCCCGATGGTGGATGACTATGAGCGCATGGACGACTATCTGGAAGCGCTGGCGGCCAACCAAGCGAAACTCGATGCCGGTACCGGCGGCGTAGAAAACCCTGAAACCCTGTCGTTCTATGACTATGGCTCGTACATCACCCATGACCTCAGTGTGTCATACACCATGGACGTAGCCCGTAACACCGAGCTTCGCGTTTACGGCGGTATCCGTAACCTGTTTGATAACCAGGGCCCATGGGTGCCATCCTCCGGCGTATTCTCAAGCGGTAATGGTAACTACCACTCAGAATACGGCGCGGGCATTGGCCGCTACGGCTTCCTGGGTGCTGAGCTCAAGTTCTGACGATTCCCCTGAACCTTTAAGCCGCGTCTGGCTCTCTTGGCCGCCTCCATCGTGAGGCGGCTTTTTTATTTATGAGTTGTCAGCCCTGACAACCGCCATAGCAGCTTGGTTTACGCGGGCACACGGCGCCCCGTGAGCAGATGAGCCGCGCGCCCTTGTGGATGCCGCGTTCCACCCAGTTGATGTTAAGAATGCGGGCGATGCTGAGCAGCTGCTTGCGGATGGGCGCAGGAATTTGCCCCTGACCGCCGGCCTCGATGCAGTGGGTTTTAAGGGCCTCGGCGAGGGTGAGCGCATCCGTGCCCTGGGCATCAATGGCGGGATTGAGGTCAATGCCTGCGCACAGCACGTGATGATTGCCGGCAAGATCCACCACCTTGGTGGACTCGCAGCAGTAAATCCGCGGGCTGCCATTCACATCGAGAATCGAAATCTGCGCCGAGGTGCCATCGCTTGGCTCGCTTATCATCCGAAACACCGCCCAGTGCTGGCAGGGATCCGGCACCTGGCGCATATTGCCCCAGGGCAGCGGAATACCGTTACCGCGATACACAGCCTTGAGTTTGCCGGGGGCGTAGGCATCGAAATAGTGCCAGTGTGGGTAGGGCGAGACCACAGTCATACGCCGCATGGCCACCGAAGCCGACACGCCGATTTTTTTATGAGTATCAATTTCATAGCCGCCGCGCTCCAGCAGCTGGCGAAACGGTACCTTGGGGCAAAGCAGCGCCCCGGCAAAGAAGCTTGATTCAAAATCGCGCCAGGCGCCGAGTATGTCCTGGGCATTCACAGTCGATGACACTGCTTCAAATTCGCCATCGGCGGAGCCTATGCCGCGCCCGACCGCGAGCACACTCTTAAGGCCGTCTTTACTGTGCAGCACACAATGGCCTATGTGCACCGCCAGATCGTACTTGAGCCGCTCGGGGTTCTTTTTCAGGGATTCGTTGATAAAGATGTGTGATGGCGGCTCAAAGTAAGAGGTCACCAGCTGATGGGTCGGCACGCCGTTATCGTCCAGCTGATCCCGCGGCGCCTCAGTGAAATAACGGATTTTCATGCCCATCCGCTTACAGATGTCCATCAGATCCTGGGGGCTCAGATTTAACTGTTTGGCACCCACCTCATCGGCGGCCCGCTCCAGATCCGGAAAGTGATTCTGATGATGCTCCTGATGGGCACGAATAAGCAGATGGGCAAACTGGCGGCCGCTGATCCCGGTCTGGGACAGCATCTCCGGAATGGCAATCTGCAAAATATCCTTGGAAAACAAAAAGCCTGGCTCAAGCGCCATGCCGCTGATGCCACCGCGCCGACCCTTGTCCGGGGTGATGGCTTCATCGTCGGGGGCATCGTCCAAAAACCAGTCCGGCGACTTCTCAAACACCTTGGCTATCACCGTCAGCATGGCGGCGCTCGGCACCCGTTTGCCACGCTCTATCATCGACAAATACGACACAGAGGGCGCGGATTCGGCATCGATACGCACACAGCGGGACGACAGGTCTTCGATAGTTAAGTGGTTGCGTTTACGCAGGTTTCTGATTTTTGTGCCCATAAAATGCGACTGGCGCATCAGGCTTTTTTCACTGGCCATTTTTGTAAAATTCACACTGTAAAATTTTTATTGTGAAATTGTAGTAAAAAATAACCTAGACTAAAAATCAAGCGAAATTGACCGGCCGCCCGACCTGACCCTGTGCTGCCAACTGAGCCCAAACCGACAATAACATCCTGTGACCGAGGACAAGGCAATGAACATGACCATGATGCATACCCAAAGCAATCAGCAGCAACTGACTCACTTCATCGGGGAAGCCATCGCCGCCGTGGTCAATGGTGCCAAACGTGGAGTGAGCCTCGACAGTGCCACCGGCTTTCTTGACCAGCGCTTTCCGCTTGCCCGTGGCTCGCACAAGGCGGTTAAGAGCTACGTGGTGTACTACCAGCATCTGCTGGCATTTTTTGACGATGGCAGCCACAGTGGACTCGAGCAGCCAGCCCAGTTTGTTGCCCTGTGTGGCCACCGCGAGAGCCCAGCCGCTCTCCTGCTGAAATCCGGCGATATTCATGTGGAGCTGACGCTGGATAAAAACGGCGCTATGGGAGCTGCCAACCCTGCCCATATCGAGGATATTCAGGTCGAGTCCCCCGGCTTTTGCCTGCGTGACAGTGACGAGTGCGCCACCGACGCTGTGAGTCAGTGCCGCAACTGGCTGAGCCTTTTGCATGCCGAAGCCTGTGAAGAAGCCTGCCGCCAGAGCCGCGAGCGCCGCTTTACCGCCAAAGATGGCGGCGAATACCGCCTTGCTGAATTGGGGATTTGGTAAGCGCTGCCGCGGTTACCTGACGTCAAAACCTGCCAAAACATAACAAACAGGCCCGCATCTCAGCGGGCCTGTGGTTTTTTGGCTTGTTATCGGGCGGCGCTTACATCGAGCTTTGGGTAAGCAAACCGACTGTCAGCTACGCAGCCAAGCGACTCAATCGAGCAGCCAAGCGGCTCAATTGAATGTCAGCGGCTCAATAGAGTGTCAGCGGCTTTGGCGAAAATCAGCCAGGATCTCCCCGGCCTCCAGCGCTTCTTTTTCATGTTCATCATCGCGCCATGGCTCAGCAAGCGCCGCCTGATACCAGCTTTGCATGCCCTTGAGGCCAAGCAGAGTGTCGATATAGGCGCGGGATTGATTCGACAGTTCAGGCGCGTAGGTTTGGGCACGAAACGCAATCGGCGCAAAAAACGCATCCGCCGCACTGAATTTGCTGCCCGCGAGAAACGGGCCGCCAAAACGCTCAAGCCCTTCCCGCCACAGGGCATCCATTCTGGCCCATTCAGCGAGGAGGGCGGCTGGCGTCGCGTTGAGCTTTATGCGCAGGCCGCAGTTCATGGAGCACAGTGAGCGAATAGCGCCAAAGCCTGAGTGCATTTCGGCGCTGGCGCTGCGTGCAAAGGCGCGCGCTGCTTTATCGGCAGGCCACACAGACGGATGGCTTTCGGCAAGATATTCAATGATTGAGAGCGAGTCCCACACCCGAATATCGCCATCCACCAGGCAGGGCACCTTGGCGGTGGGCGACACTGCACTGAAATCCTTTTCGCCAAAGGGCAGCAGAATTTCATCAAAGCCGATGCCAAGCTCGGTCAGAAGCAACCAGGGGCGCAGCGACCAGGATGAGTAGTTTTTATTGGCGATGTACAGGGTTGGCATGTGAAGCTCCTTATCAGTTAAGCCGTGGTTGCTGTTTATATGGCACACATAAAAAAAGCGCCCGCAGGCGCTTTTTGTTAAATCGCTTGGGTGGCCCGCTCAAGCCAGGCGAGCTCATTGCCGGACATGCGCGGCGACAGCGCGGCAAACACCCGGGCGTGGTAAGCATTGAGCCAGCTTATTTCATCGGCACTGAGCAGCGCCTTATCAATCAGGCGGGTGTCGATGGGGATAAGCGTCAGCGCATCAAACTCATAGGTTTCACGTTCGGCGCCTTTCAGCGCCTCACAGTGGCGCACCACTATCAGGTTTTCGATACGAATGCCAAAGCCGTCGGCGCGGTAGTAGCCCGGCTCGTTTGATACCACCATGCCCGGCAGCAGTGCGACGCCATTGCTGTTTTTGGCGATGCGCTGCGGCCCTTCGTGCACACTCAGGAAGTGACCCACACCGTGGCCTGTGCCATGGTCATAGTCAAAGCCGTGTTGCCACAGGTACTGGCGGGCAAAGGCATCGAGCTGCTGGCCCGTGGTGCCCTTGGGGAAGCGGGCTTTATCGAGCGCGATATGGCCCTTGAGCACTAAGGTCACCATCTTTTTGTGCTCACCTGTCACTTCGCCGATGGCGAGGGTGCGGGTCACATCTGTGGTGCCATCCAGATACTGGGCGCCCGAATCCACCAAATAGATGCTGTTCTGGGTGAGCCTGGCTGGCGTGCCATTGTTGTGATTGTAATGGCACATGGCGGCGTTGGCACCGGCGGCAGAAATGGTATCGAAACTTGGCTCGCGGTAGAGCGGGTCTTCGAGGCGGAAGCTCTCAAGCTTGTCGGCAAGCTCGGCTTCATCGTACAGGCGACCGGCGGCCACTTCGCCATCAAGCCAGGCAAGGAAGCGGCTTACGGCCACGCCATCGCGAATGTGGCACTCGCGCATGCCCTTGAGTTCAGAATCGTTTTTGGCCGCTTTGGGCAGCGCTGCCACATCGAGCGCCGCAATCAGCTTGGCGCCGGCATCCCTTGCTGCAAGCTGACTGGCGGCGTTGCTGCTGGCAGGATCGGCCAGCAGTTTTTTGCCGCTTAAGGCGCCAAGGGCTTCAGCTAACGCCGATTCGCTCGCCACTGTCACGCCTTCGCCCACATGCTGGTTAAAGCCTTCGGGGATTTTGGCGGTATCGACAAAAAGCTGCATGCGGCCATCCTGCCACAGCAGCGCCGAACCCAGCACCACCGGCAGGCGCGGCACATCAAAGCCGCGAATGTTCAAAAGCCAGGCGATGGAGTCGAGCGCGGTAATAAGCGCCACATCGCCGCCGCTCTTTTTCACCAGTGCGCCGATTTCGCTGCGCTTCTCGCGGCTGGTTTTACCGGCAGACGCATCGCTGAAAAGATGCAATTGTTTAACTGCGGGCACAGGGCGGTCATGCCAGTGGCTGTCGATGGGATTGGCTGTCACGGCAACAAGCTCAATGCCGGCTTTATCGAGCACGGCTTTAGCCTGCTCGTACCAGGCCAGGGTGTGCATGCGGGCATCAAAGCCGACGCGCGCGCCTTCGCTCAAGGTCTCGGCCAGATACTGGGGTTGTGGGGTGTCGGTCAGGCTCTCGTAGGCATACAGGCGCTCATCCACCTGATCGCGCACCTGCACTGTGTAGCGACCATCAACAAAAATCGCCGCGCTGTCTTTCATCACTATCGCCATACCGGCCGAGCCGGTAAAGCCGGTGGCCCAGTAAAGGCGCTCATTATGTTCGGGCACGTATTCACCGAGGTATTCATCGGCGCGGGGGATGATAAACGCATCGAGCTTATCCTTGGCCATGCTGGTTCGGATGGCATCGAGACGTCTGGCGATTTCGGTACTTGGGATGGCTGACATGGAAGACCTTTTTGCTTGTGAGTTGCCCCGGTGCCTTTGCCCTGGGCTTATCTGTGTCGCTGGATTATCGCAACCGCAGCCAAGGGCTGCAACCGGGTTGAAATTGAAAAGCGCTAACGTTGGCGCTTGACCTGAGTGTTACCCGGATGTGTATCCTGTGTAAGTCATTGTTTGAAGGAAAAAGAATAAATGCCACGAAATGTATGGCTGCTGATGCTGGCGCAGGCGGCATCGATGAGCGCAACCCCCATCATGGTGCTGCTTGGCGGATTGGTGGGTGCGGCGCTGGCGCCATCGCCTGAGCTTGCCACCGCGCCGATTGCGATTATGGTGCTGGGGCTTGCAAGCTCGGTTATTCCGGTTGGGCTGCTTGGGCGCCGTTACGGGCGTCGGCGGGTGTTTTTGCTTGGCAGCCTGGTCGGTGCGCTGGCGGGACTATTAGCCGCAGCCGGGGTTTATCTCAATCATTTTGGCTTGTTTTGTCTTGGCGCTTTGCTTCTGGGCGCAGCAGGCGCTGTGGTGCAGCAATACCGTTTCGCCGCCATGGAATCGGTGGCGCCTGCGGATGCGCCGCGCGCTGCATCAAGGGTGCTGCTTGGTGGGCTCGTGGCGGCTGTGCTGGGGCCGGAGCTTGCGCTTTTGGGTTCCTCTGTTATCGAAGGCAGTTACGCCGGCGCCTTTTTGCTGCTGTCGCTGATAGCGCTTTGTGGCGGGGCCATTCTTTGGGGCTATCGCAACGATGCCCAGTGGCAGGCGGCTGCCGACAGTCAGCAGCCGGAGCCTGAGCGCAGCTTTGGAGAGCTTATGTCACAGCCGGCGTTGTGGGCCGCCCTTGGCGCTGCCGCCATAGGCTACGGCATGATGAGCCTGATCATGACCGCCACGCCGCTGCACATGCACCATATGGAGCATCACTCCCTCGCCGATACCAAATGGGTTATCCAGAGCCACATTATCGCCATGTATTTGCCATCGTTTTTCAGCGGTTTGCTGGTGGCACGTTTTGGTCATGGCGCCATGATGCTGCTGGGGCTTGCTGCGTATGGCGCGACCATCATGATGGCGCTGTCCGGCAGCGCGCTTTTGAATTACTGGACGGCGCTGGTGCTGCTTGGCATTGGCTGGAATCTTCTCTTTGTTGCCGGTACCTCGCTGCTGCCGGCTTGTTATAGCGGCGCCGAAAAATTCCGGGTGCAGATGACCAATGACTTTGCTGTGTTTGGTTTCCAGGCACTTGCGTCCCTCGGCGCAGGCTATTTGCTCAGCGGTCTTGGCTGGCGTGTGCTGCTGGTGGCCTGTATCCCGATGATAGGGCTGCAACTGGCGTTGCTGGCAGCATGGAAATACAGCAAAAGCAGAGTGTTACCTATTGCTAACAATTGATTTATTCAAGCCCCCTGCTGGCAACACTGTGTTAAACTTCACTATCCCTGCTCGGGGTCAGAGCGGGAAGTATCAGTGGAGTAGATGATGCAAACATTAACACTCGATGTGGGGGGAACCGTGGGTCTGTTTGAACTCAGGCACAACGGTCACACAGAACAATACAAATTCCCCACCGGTGATGGTTTCGCGCTGCGGGATTTGAACGAACAAATTCAGGCGTTTGAACAGGATTTTGGGCTCGAAAACTACCGGCTGGCGCTGGGGGTTCCCGGGCTTGTGCGTGAAAACCGGCTGGTTACCTGCAAGTCGCTGCCGGGGCTGACGGGGCTTAACCCGGCGCAGCTGCAGTGCAGCGCAGAGGTCGCTTTTATCGTTAACGATATGGACGCCGGCATTCAGGCTATTGCCGATCCCAGGCACGACTGCGAGGTGTTGGTGACCTGCGGCGCCGGTGTGGGAATGGCGATTGCCATGAACGGCAAGCTCTTCAGCGGTGCTAGTGGTTTTGCCGGTGAGCTTGGCCACTGCCGGATCATGACCGAAGGCGGCGAGTTCAGCCTTGAGCAGCTTGCCTCGAACGAGATCCTCCGTGGTCGTAAACAGGCGAGCAGTGACGAGATGCATCAGGCCGGCATGTACCTTGGGATGGGGCTTGCCTGGGTGGTGAATCTGTTTAACCCCAACCGCATCTGGCTTGCCGGCAGCATGATTAACGGCGCCGAGTTTTACCGTGGCTGTATCGGCAGCCTCAAGGACATGGCACTTGGCGCGCCGCTGGCCAATTGTCAGGTGCAGCGGGTGGATGATATGGAAACCCTGGTGTGCCGTGGTTTGGCCGCCATGCTCGAGAAAACCCCGTCATAGTGGCTTCTGAATCGCTGGGTTAACCCGCAAAGAAAACGCCGCATCGCGGCGTTTTTTTATGCCTGAAGCCTGGGGGATGAGAGCGGGACGTCGGCGGCCGGGTCATCCCAGCTGGCCATATAACGGATTTCATCTTCATCGCGGCTGAAATTGCCAAGGGGCGATAGAAGCTGCGGCGGTGCGCTCTGGCTTGCCAGTTGCTGCTTAAGCCCAAGCACCAGAGACACCAGCCACCAACAGCCGATGGCGCCGCCGCCGAACCAGATCCAGTCGGGGGCGAGATACCACACCAAAAGCGCCGCGCACAGGCCCGGCAGCAGGTACCAGAGCGTCACGTGCCCAAGCCCTAAGGTGAGCTTGTGCAGCCGATACCAAAAGCCGGATGGCTTGAGGGCGTTTTCATCAAGCCCTGGGCCCGGGATCCCAAGCGCCTGATAATGATCGTAGGCACTGCGGCTGCGCTTATCGAGCAGCGTGACATCTGCGCCAGCCTGCAGCAGCGTGGCAACGCCCTTGTGATTAAGCATGCGCACCGCATTCATCAGCGGCGTGCGGCCCTGATTATTCTGGGCATTGATATCGGCACCGGCTTCGAGCAGCACCGGCAGCAGTTCATCGTCGTGCATGGCGCCCATGCTGGCGGCAATGTGCAGCGGCGTGTCGCCGTCGGTCTCGTTGGCGGCGTTCAGCGCAAGCTCTGCCTTAAGCAGCGGCGCGATAAGGTGAGCGTGACCACGGTAGCAGGCGGTGTGCAGCAACGACTGCCCGGCGCGCCAGTCGCGGGCATCGGCGCCGCTCGCAAGCAGCAATTCCAGCAACTCGCCATGGCCGTTGGCCACCGCAAAATAAAGGGCGCTGGCACCATCATGGTCGCGGGCGTTAACCCGGGCACCCTTGGCGAGCAGCAGCTCAACCAAAGCGCGCTGACCTAAAAATACCGCCCAGCTCAGCAGCGGCTGACGACCGGCGGGGCGAAGCGGCTCACGCAGCGCTTCGGCTTCGTGCTTGAGGCGGCTTAAGGGACCAAGCAGCACCTCGAGGCTCTTGTGGCTGCCCGAAACATACTGCTTGGGCACCCGCAGGGTATCGTTGGCATCGGCGCCCGCATTGAGCAGGGCTCTGGCAGTGATCAACTGGCCATTGATGATGCTCAGTGCCAGCGCGCTGTTGCCTTCGTGGTTAAGCTGATTGACGTCCTGCTCTTTGGTCAGCAAAAACGCGACTATGTCACTGGCGCCGTGGCGACAGGCATTCAAAAGCAGGGTATCGCCCTGATGATTGACCATCTGTTTGTCGCGTAATTTCAGCCAGCTGCGCTCGAAAGCGATGGTGTCTTTCAGGGCTATCAGCAACCAGATGTGCTCACTTACCGGCAAGTCAAACAGGGCATCGTGGAACACCTGATGCAGCGCCTTATCGCCGGGGCGCAGTCGCAGCATGGCTTCAAATACGGTTTCGCCGTCGAAATTGGTTTCGGCGGGATTTTCACCGGCCGCCAGCAGCATCCGCGCCGCTTCCGGCGTCAGCTCGTCCAGATAATCGTGCAGCAGCGGGGTGCGATAATGGGTCGGCTTGTTGGCCTTAAGTAAAATCGATAAGTTATTCAACGCATTATGATGAATGGCTGTGCCGATGGCGCGGTTATGATCAAACTCGGTGATGCGGCGGGTGATGATGGCGATAAGCCGGCTGGCCCTGTCGTCGGCCACCAGATATTCCACCAGATCGGCGGCGCAATCATCAATATTGAGATTAAGCGCTTCGGCTTTAAGCAGCAGATAGGCCACCAGCCGGAAGGCGCCGCTGGAGGCCGCGCCCTGCAACAGCTCAACCATGTCATCGCCATGGCCATCGAGGGAGAGGCCAAGCGATTCAAGGTGTTTAAAGCCAACCAGATTATCGACCTGAGTACAGAGCCCGGCGAGCACCATCAGCTGATCGTGGTTGAGACTGAGCGGCAACAGCAGGCGCTCGAGCACGGGTTGGTCGTGGTGACTGATGGCACGTTTGATGTGCTGCTCAATCGCGCTGCCCTGATAGGCGCTGCGGCTGCGGATATAGGGAAGCCCCGCGCGGTGCAGCATGCTGGCAAGCTCGTAATCCAGCGCAAAGGCATGCCAGAGCACAGAGCCGCCATCGGCGAGCAGCTTATCCACCGGCCAGCCGTGGCTGAGCAGCAGGCGGATAGCCGGGGTCAGCTTTTTGTCAGCCAGCGCAAACAGATGCTCCATCAGATCGCGGCCCTTGCTGTCAGGGCGCGCCATATCGGCGCCCTGCTCAAGCAGCAGCGTCAGCAGCTTAAGGTCGCCCTGTTGCACCGCGTAGTGCAGCAAAGGCTCATCGCCCACCGGCGTATTGGGGTCGAGCCCCTGTTGCAGCAGCTCGGCGATGGCACGCAGCTCGCCGTTTGCTATCAGGGTTTCGAGTTTGTCCTGGGGCAGGTAGTGGCGAATCAGCGACTCAAGCTCGCTTCGCGTCGGGCGGCGTCCCTGATGGAAATAGCTTTCGTGGTGGGCGTCCAGCGTGGCGCAAATGGCCTGGACCTTGATAAATTCTACTCCGAGCTGCTTGGCAGCGCGCAGCAGACGAAAATTGATGCCGCCGTCGCTGGCGATATCGAGGCGCAGGTGGTTACTGAAAACATGAAGCTCTTCAAGGGTTTCACCCTGAGCCAAGGCGGCCGTCAGCCCCAGCACATCCAGTGCCTGCAGCGGAGGGAGAGATGCAACCCGCTGCCTGACAAGTTCACTGTCAGTTGCAGTCAAACACAGGCTGTACCTGAACCAATTTGCCCTCATGGCTCCCTCTGACACCATACCCCCCGGAACTTTGCGCAGTCAGCATTGGCGTCAAGGTCTAACCACGCAACATTGGCGTCACAATACCCACATGTGCCTCATCTGGCAACCGAAATTGCCCGTAAATGCGCAATCCGGACGCTTCTGCCTGCCAAGCGGAATATTTGCGGTGAACCCTGCTGTGTTTACCGCGTGGCGTAAGGCATCAGCCCTATGCCGGTGCGCCGAAAATTGCAGCTTCCCATGGCCATTTTGCTGCCCTTTGTCCTTTACAGTTAGCAGCTTTTCGGTGGATTGGCGCGCTTTTGCACCATAATTTGGCCGCTTTTCACAAAAAAGCCATCAGAGGGCTGATTATTGGCACTGAAACCACAGCACCACTCGCACACTTTTCTGGTCTGATGCTGATCTGCTTGCGCTGACCAAATGACGCAGACCAAATGGCGCAGTCGGGATGCTGCATAGCTTATGGTGCATAGCTTATGGTGCATAGCTTATGGTGCAGAGCTTATAGTGCCGAATGAATTGGGTCGATTTGGCTAAGATGATTATCGGTTTATTCTTTGTATATTTTATGCTAAAACGTCGCCACAGGTTCGAGCTCGGCATAAGTGCAAAGTCGGCCAGAATCAAAGTCGGCACGGCATCCCCATCTGCAAACGCTCGCCAAGGTGCAAGCTGGTGATGATTTCCCAGACTTGGATTCTTCCGGCAATGAGCCAGACAAGGAAACAGAGCTGGTGAGGAAACGGAACTGGCAACGAAACAAAACTGGTAACGAAACAGACTTGGCAACGAAACAAAACTGGCAAACATACAGACGACGTTAATACGGCTTCGGGCGCGTGGCAAAGACCCGCTCCGGACAGAGAATTCAGAGGACATTATGACAATAGGTGTAGGTGGCTCAAGCCTTGATGCGGCGCTGGCAACCCTGAAATGCATGACGGCTGGCACAGCGCCAATCGGGAAGGATGAATTCAGCGCCCGTATAGCCAAGGCGCAGACGCTGATGAAGTCGCTGGGGCTGGATGCTGTGTATTTGAATGCCGGCACCAACCTGTATTACTTCACCGGTACCCGCTGGTACGCGAGCGAGCGCATGGTCGGGGCCATTTTGCCCGCCGACGGCGCGCTTGAATATATAGCGCCTGCCTTTGAGCTCGATACGCTCAAGGGCTATATGGTCATCAAGGGCGAGGTGAACACCTGGCACGAAGATGAAAGCCCGTATCAGCTGTTTGGTGCTGTGCTTGCGCGCATGGGGTTGGCATCGGCGCGCATCGGCATGGATGAGTCGGCGGCGTTTTTTATCAGCGAAGGCATTCGTGATGCCAATCCTGATCTTAAGGTGGTGAGCGCCAAGGGCGTTACCGCCGGCTGCCGTATGCAAAAATCGGCCGCAGAGCTCGCACTGATGCAGCGCGCCAAAGACATGACCCTGCAAGTGCACAAGGCTGCCGCGTCGATACTGCGCCCCGGGATCACAGTCGCCGAAGTTGAGGCCTTTATCGATGCTGCCCACCGTAAAGTCGGTGCCGCTGCCGGCTCTTATTTCTGCATTGTGCTTTTTGGCGAAGACACGGCTTACCCCCACGGCGTGAAAAATCCCAAGGCGCTGGAAGAGGGCGATACCGTGCTGATTGATACCGGCTGTCAGCTCTATGGCTACAACTCCGATATTACCCGCACTTACGTTTACGGCACCCCAAGTGCGCGCCAGCGTGAACTGTGGAACCTGGAAAAGCTGGCGCAGGCCACCGCTTTTGCAGCTGCAAAGCTCGGCGCGCCCTGTGGCAGCGTAGATAAAGCGGCCCGTGCCGTGCTTGAAGCGGCGGGTTTTGGCCCGGGTTACGCGGTGCCCGGCCTGCCGCACCGCACCGGCCATGGCATAGGGCTCGATATTCACGAATGGCCCTATCTGGTGGCAAACGACACCACGCCACTCGCGCCCGGCATGTGTTTTTCCAACGAACCCATGCTGTGTGTGCCGGGGGAATTTGGGGTGCGGCTTGAAGATCACTTCTATATGACCGAAACAGGGCCAAAGTGGTTTACAGAGCCGTCGCACTCCATCGACGATCCGTTCGGACTTGAGGTCTGACCAGGTAAAGACGGCGCCATGGTCTGGCGCCGTTTCTTTTTAAGGCAATGAATAAATTGCAGTTAATTTAAAGTAATTACACCAGAGCTGCGCCACTTTTTACTGATTCCTCATCAATCAAAACGCCATTCTGTAAATAAGTTGTTGCGACCTTGAAAATAATTAGCCTATGCTGAATTAATGATGACAACGTTGTCATTTGGTTCAGCCAAATAGTCATTTGTGAAAAAGGCAAACCGGTCGAAAGGCCGGGACGCAAAGCCACCGGTCTAAGGGCGCTCTGGGCAGACAGAGGCTACGATAGCGGGGATACCACAGGATGATGTCTTAAGCGGGTGTTTGGTCGCACCCCATGCTTGTTGTCGGCATCTGCCGTTCCTGAAGGCGCTTTGCCTTGCCTTATTGAAAATAAAAAACCAATAAGGACAAAGACATGTTTCTCACTAAACCCTCAGTAACCGCGCTCGTGGTGGCGTCGGCGCTTGCCGCGCCTGCCATGGCCGCCAAACCCGGAAAACCGGCGCTCGCCTGGGGCGAAACCAAGTTTTCCATTATCGAAATCAATCAGGCGGCTACCGCCTACAACCAGCTGGTCACGGTAAAGGATGGCGCCGATGTATCTGTGAGCTGGAACCTCTGGAGCGGCGAAGTGGGCACCACCGCCAAGGTGCTGCTCGATGGAGTTGAGCACTGGAGTGGCCCATCCGGCGCCTCCGGCACTGCCAATTTTAAAGTAAATAAGGGCGGCCGCTATCAGCTGACCGTGGCCCTGTGTAACGCCGAAGGCTGCACCGCCAGTGATGCGCGTGAAATTCTGGTCGCCGATACCGATGGCAGCCATTTGCAGCCCCTTAACGCGCCGCTCAAAGAAAACAACAAACCCTACGCCAACAAGTCCGGCAAGGTGGTGGGCGCCTATTACGTCGAGTGGGGCGTGTACGGCCGTAAATTCACCGTGGATAAAATTCCGGCCCAGAACCTCACCCACCTGCTGTACGGCTTTACCCCCATTTGCGGCGGCAATGGCATTAACGACAGCCTGAAAGAAATCGAAGGCAGCTTTGAGGCGCTGCAGCGCGCCTGTGCCGGCCGCGGTGATTTTAAAGTCGCCATCCACGACCCATGGGCAGCGGTGCAAATGCCACAGGGCAATCTCTCCGGTTGGGATGAGCCTTACAAGGGCAACTTCGGCAACCTGATGGCGCTGAAAAAAGCCCATCCGGACTTAAAAATTCTGCCATCGGTCGGTGGCTGGACCCTGTCCGATCCGTTCTTTTTCTTTGGTGATAAAGCCAAGCGCGATGTGTTTGTCGCCTCGGTTAAAGAATTCCTGCAAACCTGGAAATTCTTCGATGGCGTTGATATCGATTGGGAATTTCCGGGCGGCCTCGGTGCCAACCCCAAGCTCGGCAGCCCGCAGGATGGCGCAACCTACGTGACCTTGATGCAGGAACTGCGCGCCATGCTGGATGAACTCGAAGCCGAAACCGGCCGCGAGTATCAGCTCACGTCTGCCATCAGTGCCGGTGACGACAAGATTGCCAAGGTCGATTATCAGCAGGCTCAGCAGTACATGGACCACATCTTCGTGATGAGCTACGACTTCAACGGCGCCTGGAGCAACACCGAGCTTGGCCATCAGACTTCGCTCTATGATGCCTCATGGGACCCTGACACCCGCTACACCACCGACAAGGGCGTTAAAGCGCTGCTGGCTCAGGGCGTAACGCCGGGCAAACTGGTGGTGGGCGCTGCCATGTACGGCCGTGGCTGGACCGGTGTCAGTAACTACAGCGGCAGCAATCCTTTCACCGGCACCGCCACCGGCCCGGTTAAAGGCACCTGGGAAAATGGCGTGGTGGATTACCGCGACATAGTCAACAACCGCATGGGCAGCGGCTGGCAGCAGGGCTACGACGAAGTGGCCGAGGCGCCATGGCTGTTTAACCCATCCAGCGGCGACCTTATCAGCTACGACAACGAGCGCTCGGTCAAGGCCAAGGGCCAGTATGTGCTGGCCAATCAGCTCGGCGGCCTGTTCGCCTGGGAAATCGATGCCGACAACGGCGATATCCTCAATGCCATGCATGAGGGTCTTGGCCATGGCAGCGGCACCACGCCACCTGCCAACAAGGCGCCCATTGCCAACGCAGGCAGCGACGTCAGCGTAACCGGCCCTGCCGATGTGGCACTGAATGGCTCAGCATCCCGCGACCCAGAAGGCGGCGCGCTGAGCTACAGCTGGAGCCAGACCTCGGGTCCGGCCGTTGCCATCAGCTCGGCTGACTCCGCCAATGCCAGCATCGCCCTTGGCTCAACCGATGCCGATGTAAGCTACGTGTTCAGCCTTAAGGTCACAGATCCGGAAGGCCTGTCTGCTACCGATTCAGTGACTGTGACCAACAAGGCCGAAACGCCAAACCGCGCGCCTTCGGTGAGCCTCACTGCGGCGGTATCGGCCGAGTCCGGCGCCTCAGTGAGCATTGCGGCCAGTGCATCTGATGCCGATGGCGATGCGCTGACGTACCAGTGGACTGTGCCTGCGGGGCTCAGCGTTTCTGGCCAGAATAGCGCCACTTTGGTGGTAACGGCGCCTTCGGTGACGGCTGACACCCAATACAACATCAGCGTGTTGGTATCTGACGGAGCACTGGATGCGACCGCTGCAACCGTGCTGACGGTGAAGGCCAAGTCCGGTGGCGGTGACACCGGCGGCTGCAGCGTCACTGACCCAAATGCCGGTAACTTCCCTGCCTGGTCAGCTGCTGCTGTTTACAATGGCGGCGATAAAGTGAGCCACAATCAGCTGGTATGGCGCGCCAAGTACTGGACTCAGGGCAATGAGCCAAGCCGCAGCGCCGATGCGTGGGGGCTCGAAAGTAACGTTGCTCTTGGTTGGGATGCAGCGGTTGCCTACAACGGCGGCGCTGTGACTTCCCACAAGGGCCGTAACTGGAAAGCTTCCTGGTGGACCAAGGGCGAAGAGCCGGGCGTTGCCAGCGTGTGGACGGATGTGGGGCCTGCGAGCTGTAACTAATCAAGGTTCCTGTTTTGCTGCCGGCTCAGGGTAAGTGACTGGGCTGGCTCTTGCCTCTGATGGCATCAGCCCATAAGCGTCAGTTCAAGTAGCACTAAACCAATAGCTCAAAACAAAAAAGCGAAGGCATTGCCTTCGCTTTTTGCTTTCGTGTTTTATGGGGCGCTGACGACATCGCGCTTTTATAACACTGCGCTTTTAACACATCACGCCTTTATAACATCGCGCCATTATAAGCCTGCGAATAATTGCAGGAATTATCGCTTATGCGCACTTATTCGATGGCAATCAATTCGACATCAAAAATCAGCACCGAGCCGCCGGAGATCTTACCCACGCTGCGGTTGCCATAACCCAGATTTGCCGGAATGAAGAAGCGGAACTTATCGCCTTCTTTCATCAGTTGCACCCCTTCGGTCCAACCTTTGATAACCCGGTTCAGTGGAAACGAGATGGTTTCGCCGCGATCAACCGAGGAGTCAAACACTGTGCCATCGGTCAAGGTGCCGTGGTAGTGCACCCGCACTGTGTCAGTTGCGCTTGGGTGACGCTCGCCGCTGCCTGTGCTCAGTACTTCATATTGCAGGCCGGACGCTGTGGTTTTTACGCCGTCGCGTTTGCCGTTTTCGGCCAGAAATACCGCGCCTTTTTCTTCATTGGCTTTAGCGGCTTTTTGGCTGTTCATCGAGGTAAAAAAGTAAAACACAACGCAGGCAATCACGACTACAGCAAGTACAACTTTCATGGGCGAGGTTCCAGTTAGATGGTGAAAAAGTGTGGCGCTATGGTACGGGCTCGGCCGCTGTCGGTAAAGCTGTGGCGGACAGGCAATTTAGCACGGCAAAACAGGTTGCTGGCTCAGAGCGGTGCCTGAGGCCAGACAAACAGACGGATGAGTGCGGCTGCCACCACCAAATGCAGCGCGGTTACACCGTAAAACAGCCATAAAAAGCTGCGCTTGCTGGTTTTATGGCGAAACAGTGCCATGGCCAGCATGGCACCGGCAAAGCCGCCGAGAAGGGCGAGGCCGAGCAGTTTGCGCTCCGGGGTGCGCTGGTTGTCTTTGATGGCGGCGCGTTTATCCAGGCCGTAGCTTGCAAAGCTTATCAGCCCCAGTGCGCCGTAAGCACCAAGCAGCCAAAGTGGCAGCCAGTTCAGTGCTACCCCGAGGGCTAGCAGCAGATAAAACAGCAAAGCGGCAATCAACATGGTATGGCAGTCCTTTGATTATGCATTTGATTATTGGTCAGTTCCGGGTGAGGGATTGGATGTCGCCAATCCCGGGCGTGTGTGCTGGCCTGTGGCAAGGCGGCGCCACAGCCACTCAAGCGGCCCCTGGCGGGCAAACTTTAAATACACAGTGGCTATCAGTATCTGGCACAGCCCCCAGCCAAGGGCGGCGAGCAGATAATCGATGCGGTTAAATTCAAGCAGCCACTCGGGGAAGAGATAGCGAAAAACCAGCACGCCCACAATGGATTGCAGAATATACAGCGACAGCGCAAGCTTTCCGACCCGCTGCAGCGTGGCGAGGCGGTTTGGATGTTGGCGCTGTATGTGGATGATTGCCAACGCATACAGCAGTGAAACCGGAATAGCGGCAAATATCACTGTTACCTGTGAAATGGCCTCAAGCCAGGGGTGGCTGCCTGCGTGGCAAAAAAGGTCCAGCGCAACCAGCGCCAGCGCCAGCAGCAACAGCCGCACTGTGTCAGTAGTCGATAAGCCATGGCTGAAAAAATCACTGCGATACAGCCACATGCCAAGCATCATCATGCCCGCCATATACCAGAGCATGGCAAAGGGCAGGGCGAGCAGATTCATCGCGGCCATCAAGGTAAGGTGCTGGATAAGCTGCTCGGGGTAGCTGCCAATCCAGGGGGCGAGGGCGGCGATAAACTCATCGGTGCCGCGCGCGGGCAACTCTTCGCCCATCAGCATGGTGGCAAACACCAGCAATACGCTAAACCCCAGCGCGAGAAATTGCATCGCCCGGCGTTTAAGGTGATTAAGCTCGGCGCCAAGGTAATAAATTGCCACCATGGCCGAGAGGCCGTAACTGAGCAGCACATCCCCGGGCCAGATAAACAGGCCATGCAGCAGACCAAACAGCATCAGCACCTTGAGGCGGCGTTTGATGGGGTTAAGGTTTGGCTGTGCTGCTGGGTGCGCTTCGAGATTTACTTCGCTGTTGCCCGCGGAGCTTGCGCGGGCAAACTGAATCGCCAGCCCGACACCAAACAGCAGGGTAAAGAGACCGATAAAACGGCCTTCAAAAAAGATGCGGCTCACGAGTTCAAGCAGCGGGTCTCCCGGCGCGGCAGGGGAGGTTTTGGCATAACCATCAAGAGTATTGCCCATAAAGAGGATATTCATCAAAAAAATACCCAGCACAGCCAGGCCGCGAATGGCATCGATATGGGGACTGCGTTTGGGTGGTGCTGCGGTGTAACTGGCTGACATCCAATGTATTCCTGCTGTGGCTTCCTGCTGGGGCTTGCTGCTCCGTTGGTTAATGCCAGCCTATCATAAAAATCAAAGAGTGGGTCACAGGCCCGCTTTTTAAGAATTAAAACATCATCTTTTCAATCCAGTGCTGATAAATCGGCAAGCCTATCAGCACGTTTATCGGGAAGGTGATCCCCAGCGATGCCAGCATCGCAAGGCCAATATTGGCATCGGGGATGGCGGCGCGGATCGCCGCCGGTGCAGCGATATAAGAGGCGCTGGCGGTGAGTCCTGCCAGTACCAGCACCGAGCCTGCGGGCAGGTCCATGGCGATGCCGGTCGCAATCCCGACCCAGGCGAGCACAAAGGGCGTGATGGCGGCAAACAGCATCAGACGCCACTGTTTCAGTGGCAGCGGAATGCACACCTTGGCAGTCACCAGGCCCATTTCCAGCAAAAACAGCGCCAGCAGGGTTTTAAAGCCGCCAAGCAGCATGGGCGCCAGCGGCTCAAGCCCCTGCGGACCATAAGCCCAGCCAATCAGCACGCCGCCAAGCAGCAGCACCACGCCGCGGCTGGTCAGGGATTCGTGCAGCAGATTGCCGCTGCTTTGGCCCTGATTGTCACCGCTGCGGGTAAGTTTGCGGTGCAGCCACAGCATGATGACGATGGCCGGCAGTTCAAGCAGCACCAGATACAGGGTGGTTTCGGGGCGAAGCTCCCAGCCAATGGATTCGGTGAGCGCCAGCACCACCGCAAAGGTGCCTGCGCTGACCGAGCCGTAGTGGGCCGCAATACTGGCAGAGTCGGAGGTGTTGAGCTTGACCAGCTTATTCAGCACCGGAAACAGCGCCAGCGGGATGATAAACCCAAGCCCTATCACGGCAACCAGCTCCAGCGGCTGCAGGCTGGCGGTTTGGCCGTGCAGCGCCATGCCGCCCTTGAGGCCCAGGGTCAGCATCAGCAAAATCGACAGGGTTTCGTAGATGGATTCAGGCACTTTCAGATCTGATTTCATCACCCCGGCTAGGAGGCCCAGGGCAAAAAATGCGATAACAATATCCGGCATGTCTCTCTTCTCCGTTTAGGCGGGTTTACGCGGCTCGCTCACCGGCACATTCCCTAAGTTCAACGGTTGGCGATTCTGCCCTGATTTGGTTATATTGAAAAATAAATTTTAACCAAGCAATGTATAGATAAGTATCAATGATCAATCCCCGCCTCAAGCACCTGAGCATACGTCTGCTGGAAGTCTTTATCACTGTGGTGCGCCTTGGCAAGGTGTCGGCCGCTGCCCGCAGTTTGCACCTTACCCAGCCGACCGTGTCGCTGCAGCTTAAAAAAATGGCTGAGCTTGTGGGCGCGCCTTTGCTTGAGAGCCGGGAAAGCAGCATGGTGCCCACCGAAGTTGGCCAGGAGGTGTACCGCGCCGCCTGCGATTTGCTGTCGCGGCTTGATGATTTGGACAGCTTCCTTGGCGGGGTGCGTGAGGGCAGCGCCGGCCACATCCGCATCGGACTTGTGACCACTGCCAAGTACGTGATGCCGCGAATTCTCGGGCCTTTTTATCGCCGCTTTCCCGGGGTGCAGGTGACACTGAGCATAGGTAACCGCGCCCATGTGCTGAGCCGCTTTGAGCAGCAGGAAGACGATTTGTACCTCTTCAGCCACCCGCCGGCGGGCGAGCGGGTGTTGGCTTCACGGATCATTTCCAATCCACTCAGGCTGATTGCGCCGGCGGATCACTGGGCGGTGGGCCAGAAAGGCTTAAGCTTTGATGCCCTTAAAGCCGAGCGCTTTATCATGCGTGAGCCGGGCTCTGCCACCCGGATGATGTTTGAAAGCTGGCTCAGCGCCCGCGGAATTGAGCTCAGTGACACCATGCAAATTGAGAGTAATGAGGCAATTCGCCTGAGTGTGGCGTCGGGGCTTGGGCTGTCGGTCATTTCGGCCCACACCTTAAGTGAAGGCGACCTAGGGCCTGAGAAACCCGCGGTGCTGGATGTGGCAGATTTTCCGCTTCGCAGTAACTGGTATCTGGTGGCGCGGCGCGACAAGCGCCTGCCCCAGAGTGCGCTGCGGCTTATCCGTTTTATGGCCGAAAATCTCGGGGACTGTATCGACCCAAGGTACGTGGCCGACAATATCGACAGCCTTAACAAGGTCTTCGGCAAAGAATAGCGAGTCGAAAACCCGACATGGATAATCGAGAGCCCGGAGTCGGGAACGGACGCTTTAGGCTCAGCGCACCAGAGTGGACTCCATTTCGCCATCGGCGGTCTGCCACAGGTATTTGATTTCATGCCGGTTAACGCTCAGCAGTGTGCGTTGGCGGCTGGATGTTTTGTACTGGGTCTTGGTTTCGCCGCTTGGCAATTGGGCCGTTTCGCTCACCACCTGAATATGCAGTATGTTGCCGGCGAGGCGCCAGCTCCCCTTGATGGTGAGTGTGTTGCCAAGGAGTTTGCCATAGCGGCTGTAGCTGCCGTCGGGTTTGAATTCTTCATAGAGGTCGTTGAAGTCTGTCACCCGCCACCGTCCAAGGAGCAGTTTTCGGTCAAACACCGGTGTATCGCCAGCGCGGGCTGGGTTATCGCCGCTGGTGTCATCAGCGCTGTTGGCGGCCACGCCATCAGGATTGGGGCCACTGTTATAATCAACCACCACCGCCTCGGTGGGCAGCCCTTTATCGCTCAGTTTGAGCTGCTCGGGGGCGTGCTGGGTTTCGGGTTTATCGCCGAAATGCACCTTGCCGTCTTTGTCGACCCACTTGTAAATGTTCTCGGCCGTGGCGGCTGCCGATGGCAGCAAGGTCAGCAGCGATGCGAGCAACATCCATGATTTTATTCTTGAGTTCATTCCTGATGGCATTCTTGGTTTCTTCCTTGCGTTCATCCTTGCTTCCATCCCTGCCTTTATTCCTGAATCCATCCTCAGTGTCCCTTAACTCGTCGGTAAAGCCTGCGTTATTGTCAGTAAAGCCAGCGGTATTGTCGGTTTAGCCGCGGCGGCTGTCAAAAAGGGTACGCGCGAGGGTAAAAAGGCTGGGCTTGGCGGGCGCAAAGCAAGACGTTTTCACCTTGATATTTTCGCCGTGGCCGCATCATCAATCCGGCGGTAAATACGCCAGGTCAATGATTTTGAAACCATAAATAAAATTGTATCTAACTTGTTGAAATTATGTGTTTTGAGATAAATCAAAGCCGCTGTTTTCAGCGATTGTGTTTTGATTTTGGCTCTTCTAAAATGCGCCGCCTTCAGTGCTGCGGCCAGTGTTATTTTTGTGCTGGCAGGCGCATAACAGTTTCCAGCCGTGGGCACCCTTGCCGGCGGCTTTTACTCAGGAGTTAACTATGTCCACCCCGCTCGCCAATCCCGCCCCGCTGGGGCTGATGGGTTTTGGCATGACCACCATTTTGCTCAACATCCATAACGCCGGTTTCTTTCCCATCGATGCCATGATTTTGGCCATGGGTATTTTTTACGGCGGCCTCGGGCAGGTGATTGTCGGCATTATGTGTTTTATGCGTGGCGATACCTTTGGTACCACCGCCTTTACCTCTTACGGCCTGTTTTGGCTCACCCTGGTTGGGCTGATTTTGATGCCAAACGCCGGCGTGGCGGCAAGCCCTGCATCCTTTATGGGCTGGTATCTGGCGCTGTGGGGCGTGTTTACCGGCTTTATGTTTATCGGCTCGCTGCGTTATGCCCGCATCAAACAGTTTATTTTTGGCTCGCTGACCGTGCTGTTTTTCCTGCTGGCGGCCCGCGATTTTACCGGCAGTGAACTCATCGGCACCATCGCCGCGTGGGAAGGCATCATCTGTGGCGCTTCGGCCATTTACTTTGCCATGGCACAGGTAATCAACAATGAATACGGCCGCACCATACTGCCGATTGGCGAGCTTAAGCCAAAGGCCACTGTGGCGGCAGTGAGCAGCGCCAAAGCGGCCTGATTGCCAACCCAGACCAATAGCCAAACGTAAGATAAAGGTAAAACGCCCTGATAATTCAGGGCGTTTTTGTTTGGCATTTATGTTTAGGGTTTGTCTCTAACCTGCGCTGGCTCTCAGAATGGTAATGCGATGCTGTTGATGCGCGGCGAGCGTGGGTAGACTGCGCGCTTTTTTGGAGGCGCGGCCATGAATATGCTGAAACAGGGCGCTCTGCTTGGCGGAGCACTGCTCACGTTAAGCGGGTGTATTACTTTTCCCACCGACGATTCGAATCAGGTGAAGGTGCTGTGGGACAATCCGCCGGCGCTGGCCCAATGCCGCCATCTTGGCTCTGTTATCGGCTCACAGGGGCATTTTTACGATTACTGGCTGCACGCCGACCGCGACATGCTGTGGGGCACCCTCAATGAGATGCGCATCAAAACGGCGGCCATGGGCGGCGATACCCTGTATCTGTATCAGCCGCTTGGCTTTATTGGCTCTGTGACCATGCATTGGCAATGCCTATCAGTGCGGGGCCGCGGATGTGAGCGATGTAAGCAGTCGCTGATACTGCTGGCGTCCGCGCTGACCTATGTTCGGGCGCGGCTTATGATCCCGTGCGGGTCATGGTCGCTTCCTGACCGTCTTTGCCTGCACTGATGTAGTTAATTTTGCTGCTGCTGATGTAAATAATCTTGCGGTCATCTACCTTGGACTCGGTACTGGTTTTGCTTTTGCCGTAGCCAGATGAAACGGTGCGGTGCAAGGTGATAACAAGACGGTTGCCATTCAGTGTCCAGCGGCCGTGCATCTCGACCTTTACGCCGATAATGCTGGTGGTGCCCATATAACTGCCATCACCGCCGAAGTATTCGTCCACGTCTATATCGGAGCTGTCGGTCCAGCGGCCAAGGATTTGGCTTTTTTCGGGGGTGAATTTTCTGCTGAAGCTCGGTTCATCGGCATCTGCATCGGCTTTGATGCTGTTTTTGGGTTTGACGGCTTCGGCATTATCGCCGGGTCTGTCGCCAAAATGTACCTTGCCGTCTTTATCTACCCACTTGTAAATCTCTTCGGCTGCAACCTTAGGTGGAAGCAGTATCAGTAGTGATAATGTCAGCAGGTAACGAAGCACGGAAGACCTCCTTGTTATACCAATGCAGCCGAATGATTTGGCCGATGGTTATTCCTTGTTGTTTGATTGCACTCGTATTTTCTGTGGCTTTAACACCATTGTCCAGCATAAACGCATATGTTTGGTCCGGTTGGCGCCATGGTTTACAGCAGTATCTGACCTGCGGGCTTTGCCCTTTAAAACAAATGAGTTAACATTTGCGCCACAAAAATAGCGCACAACAACAATAACTGATGGGTAACAGGGATATGAGCAAAGCACAGGGAATGACATTTATTGGCACTGGCACCCGGCTTGAGGGTGAGTTGGTGCTGGAAAGTGCCGCCTTGGTGGCGGGTGAGCTGCGTGGTCGCATCAGCTCCAGCGGTCAAATCAAAATTGAATCTACGGGCGTGATTGATGGCGAGCTGAATTGCCACGAGCTGCGGGTGTGCGGCACCTTTCGCGGCAAGCTCAGCTGCCAGAAACTTATCATCGTCAGTGGCGGTGTGGTTGAGGGCGAAGTGGCCAGCAACGAAATGGAAATTTTCGATGGCGGTCAGTTCCTTGGCAGCCGTACCCGTGGCCCGGATGTGGTGCCGTTTTCAGCTGAAGCCAGCGCGGCATTGCCAGCTGAGGGCAGTTTCCCGTTCAAAGCCGTTGCTGCCCTGGTGCTGGTAACGGCGCTGGGTGTTGCCGGATATACGCAGACTGGCCTTAAGCAAACCCTGGCATCGACCTGGCAGTCGCTGACTGAAGCCTCTACATCGACTGTTACTACAGGCGGCGATAACCTTAGCGCACAGAACTCAAGCGCTGGCAATCAAAGCTCTGGAAATCAAGGCGCTGAAAGTCAAGGCGCTGAAAATCAGGCCGCAGCAAGCGCTCTCAGTGGTGGCATGAACAGCGCTGCCGACGACATGGGGCTTGCGGATGCTAATGCCAGCGGCAATGATGCTGCAGCGCCAGCCGATGGTGAATTTTATCAGGAAGACAGCGAGGCCATGGATACCGCCAGTGCGCTGCTGCTTCAGCAAAGCCCGCTGGAAGAAAACGCGCTGGGGCAAAATGGCACTGAGGTTGCAGCTGAGCCTCTGAACGGTTTGCAAGCACAGCCGCAAGGGCAGTCGCAAGGTCAATCACAAGATCAGTCTCAGATGCTGTCTCAAACGGAAAGCCAAATGTCGCAAACGGCCGGACAGGCGCCGTCGGCTGCGGTGGCTGATGCCAATCAGGCCGATAATCGCCGCTAAGGGTAAACACGGTTTAAAAAACGCGGCGATGCCGCGTTTTTTATTTTCTGAGCATTTTTTTGTAAAGAGTCGCCTCGCTTTGAACTGGCGGTCTTTTTGGGGCTGCAACAGCCCCGAGTGGTCTTGGTTTAGGTTGGCATCAGTGCAGCAGATTGGACGGTTTCAGTGCCAGCACATCGCACCTGAGTTGATTCAGCAGCTGCTCAGAAGCGCGGCCCTTCATGGCGCTTAGCATACTGGTATGTTCATTGGCGCCCATCACCACCAGATTACTGTGCCAGCGCCGTGCGGCCTCGGGCACCATGTCATCGGGCAGCCCAGCGGCGAGGTGCAGGTGATTATCTTCTATTCCCAGATGGCCCGAGGTTTGGCGCAGGCGCCGCCACTGCTCGCTAATCTGGTCGTGGTGCTCGGCGGCGTTAAAATCGAACGACACGCTCATGTCGCGGGCGTGGTAACAGCTCAGCAAATGCATGTCCATGCGAAAGAGCTGCGCCAGCTCGTCTGAAATATCCAGCAGCTCGCGGTTAAATTGCTGATGCTGAGTGCCCTCGTCTTCTACCTCCAGCGCCGTGAGCAGATTGCCCGCATCCAGCCAGGGCTCGGCGCTGACAAACAGCACCGGCAGCGGCGATTGTTGCAGCAGTTGCCAGTCTTCTGAGTGGCTGAATTCGAGTTTCAGCGCCGAATATTCATGGTGCTCCAAAATCAGCAGATCGTAGTCACGCTGGCTGAGCTCATTGAGCACGGCGCAGGCAAGGCTGGGGGCATGGCAATGTTTAAGGAGAAGATGCAGGTCTTTATCCGGGTAGATGGGCTGTTTTTGGCGTTGGTGGCTGATGGCGTGGCAGGGAGTGAGTAACTGCAATATTTTGGCGCCGATCCCGTGCTCTTTGGGCAGGCTTACCCGCAGTACGGTCAAATCGGCATGGCTTTGGTTGGCAAATTGCACCGCCTTTCGAAGCGCAGGCTTTGCCTGGTGCCCATCGTCGGTGGCGACAAGCACCCGTGAAAAACGACACATGTGATAGTCCTCTTTGCTGGATTAACTGAAAATCCATTTCAGAAAATTTTAGTGTGTCATTTCGACGTGCACTAAATACCCTTTTGGACTTGCAGCCCTTGAGAATAGCGGCTTTTGGTCTGTGTAGCGGCTTTAATTGGTGCGTTCTTTGCCCGCATCCGCGAGGGCTCTCAAAGGATGAAAACAGCGAGGGCGATTGCGCTCACTCCGGCAGTTTACTCAGCACCTCGATGTGCCAGCCTGGCAGCTTTGCTTCAAAGTCGGCGCGAATGACATCGGCATCCCCTTTGATAACCACCAGTGGCGGCGTGGCAAGCACTGTGGATGCGAATGTGTTGAGCGCGGTTCGGTCCAGCAGTGCCTGCGGCGGCGCCGGAAAGGGCTTGCCGTGGATGCGGGCATCGACCCAGTTTGACAGTGCGCCGGTGCTGCTGCTTTCAATCAGCTTTTGCTGGCCGCTTAGAAAGCTTGAAAGCATTTCAAGCTCAGCATCACCCGGCGCGCTTTGCGACAGCAGCGTCAGGTGGTCGAGTATGCCGCGCACAAAGGCGCCGGCACTGGCGTTGGCGCTGGCACCGTAAAACTTGAGGGTGCGGGCGAGCGGATTGTCGATACAGCTGCCGTACACGCCATAGGTGAGACCGCGCTGGCTGCGAAGGTCGTAAAACAGCCGGCCACTCTGACTGCGCCCAAGCAGTGCCGCAAGGGCGCGGCAATCGCGGCTGCTGCCCTGTGGCGACAAACCATAGCCTATGCGTACCTGCGCCTGCACCTGGCCGGGGGCATCGAGTAAGTAGAGCCGCTTTGGTGAGGCTACCATCTTGAGCAGTGAAGGCGTTTCAGCTGTATTCTTTGGCGGTTCAGGCGCTGGATTTGATGACGCTGATTGTGATGACACTGGTTGTGATGAGACTGGTTTTGATGAGACTCGACTTGATGAGAAGGGCGCCGTCGCCAAGCCATTGTCCGCGGCGCTTATCAGCAGCACCGAGGCGCTGGCGCGAAACGCAGCGAGGCGCTCGGCGAGCACGGCCTGATTGCCATCAAAGGGGCTGTCCAGCTCAAGATAAGGATGACCTTTTCCAAGAATGAGTTTTGCCCATAAACGGTCGATATCATTACCGCTGAAGGCATCGATGTGGCTGGCAAGCTTTTGCTCGCGAAGGATGCGGCGATACTCTTGGTCACTGAGGCTTTCGATGCTGCTCATCAGCGCACTCGCGCGCTGAGATAACTGCTCAGGTGAATCGCAGCCGCTTGAAAATCGAAGGCTATGTGGGCCTGCGCTAATCTTCAGCATTTCGGCGCAGCCATCGCCCGCGAGTGCCTGCTGGCGGGCGTTTGCCAATAAGGCGCGCGCGGCCATGGCTCCATGGATAAAGGGGGGGGCGCTGGTAAAAAGCAGCTGATTTTCGCCAAGGCGTGGGTCGGCGGCGCGATCAATGCCGTCATCGCCATGCACAAAAGCAAATTTGGCTGGCTTTGGCGCGGCAATGTGTGGAAACGGCGGCAGCCCCGGATTAGCTTCGGCGCTGAAATCCGCAAGCTTGGGCGGCAGGGCCGCATCAAAGCTCAGTTGAGTGTGCTGACAGCCGATTAACGCCGCGAGCATGGCAGCGCTAAGGCTTAATCTGGCAAGGCGCTTTGATAGCTTCACAGTGCCAGCTCCTCCAATCCATCGGCCCAGCCCGCGGGCAACCATTCGAGTAAGCCTTTGGCGGCGCTGCTGTACCAGGCGGGAAGTAAATCGAGCCGTACGGTTTTACCCTCAAAATAGCGGGCCGCAACCCGGTTAAGGTCGGCGGCAGTGACAGCGTTTATCCGCTGCCAGGGCGCGGCGAACGGGGCGCTGGCATCTAAAGGCGCAATGGCGCTCAGATGCTGCGCGGCATAGCCATCGTCATCAAGCTCCTCAAGATAGCGGTTGAGCCAGAGGGCTTTAAGCTGGCACAGCGCCTCGTCGCCAAGGCGCTGCTGCGCGGCATCATCAATCAGCCCGTTAATGCCATCGGCAAGGGTATTGAGGCTCACCCGCGCCCGAGGCACCAGCACCAGATTGGTCATGCCGTGCTGCGCCATATCAAGGGGCAACGACTGGGTGAGCAGGGTTTGGTCGCCGCTTATGCCAGCGCGCTCAAGGCCGCTTGCGATGCGCTGAAACAGATGCAGTTCCAGCAGGCGGATAGCGGCGGCGTCGGGATGTGTTTTGCCAACCGTGTGCCAGGCGAGCAGCAGGCCAGGCCAGGGCGCACGGCTATCGCTGATACTGCCATGGCTTGCCTTAACCGGGCTGAATGCTTCCTCAGGGCTGCCTCCTTGCTCAGGGCTGTATGGCACTGGCGTGCCAACGGGCGGCGCCGCGTGTGGTAATTGGGGTTCGCTGCCATTCCAGCTGTCATGCCCGATACTATGCCCGATACTATGCCCGTTGCCCTGCCAGTTACCAAAGTAGCGCTTTACCAGTTCGGCGGTATCCGGCGCCGTATCGACTGACTTGTTTTCAATCGAAGTTTCCTGCGTTCCCGCTGCCGGTTTCCCTATTTCCAATTGCCCTGTATCCATTTTACCGACGAGCGCCATCGTCAGGTTTGATGGCTGGTAATGGCGGCGATGAAAAGCCATCAGGCTTGTGGGCGTTGCCGCCTCTATATCTTCGCGTGAGCCGATGATGGCGTGCTGGTACGGCGTGTCTTTGGCCTGCTTGAGCAGATACTCCATGGCCGCACGAAAATAGGGTTGGTTGTCTATGGTCTGCGCCATTTCCGCCAGCACGGTTTTTTGCTGATTCGCGAGTGACTCTGTCGAAAGCTCGGGCCGCTCAAAGCGATCGCGCTCCAGCGCCAGCACAAATTCAAGCCCTTCGGCGGGAAAACGGCTGTAGTAGCGGGTGTCGTCAAAACTGGTGGTGGCGTTGAAGCTGCCGCCCATGGCGTTCATCAGCTGGCTGTAATTATCGCCCGGGGCAAGTGCGCTGCCTTTAAACAGCAGGTGTTCAAACAAATGGGCCCAGCCGGTTTCGCCGCGCTGCTCGTGGCGCGAGCCTACTTCAAAGCGGCTGGCGAGGGTGATGGTTTGGCTATCGGCTCTGGGCAGCAAATACAGGGTTATCCCATTATCAAGCCCTAACGGGCGAACGGCGGCATCGAGCTTATAAAGCCGCTCAGCATCCGGCCCGCAGGCGGTGAAGCTTGCCTCGGCACTAGCCCCTGCATCAGGTATCAGCATCAAGGCTGTGATGACGACTGCCGCGCTGATGCTACTGAACCTGCGCCCAAATGCAGTCGTCATGGCGCTTCGTGCGCGTTGCTGTGAGCGGCGCATACAGCCGCAAAGATGGCGCGACAGCCGCAGCCACAGACTGATTGAATTGATTGATATTTGAGCGGTCATAGTTGTCGCCAGGAATTTCTGATCCAATCCGTGGAATGCGATTCAGTTTTTCATCTTTATTGATATGATGGCAAGTGCTTCCTCTTACCCAAATACAATTGCAAGGATGTGTTTCATGAGTCGCAACCCCTTTGAGTCCTTTGTCTGGCACAGTGAGATTTTTGAGTGCAACAGCAATGACATAGGACGCTTTTCTGCTCTGCTCGATGCCGAAGTGGCGCGTCTGGGCTTAAGTACCAAGACCCTGGGCCAGGCCGGCAGCCATCCGCTGCAATTACTGCAGTCACCGGGGCAGAAAGGGGGATTGCCAAACTTACTGATCAGCGCCGGTTTTCATGGTGAAGAGTCTGCCGGTCCATGGGGGCTGTTGTACTTTTTATCCCAGCTCGACAGCGCCGTGTTCGAGCGGGTCAACTTAAGCCTGCTGCCGCTGGTTAACCCAACAGGTTTTGCCAAGGGGCACAGATTCAACGAGCTGGGTGAAAACCCCAACCGTGGTTTTTATGTGGAAAACGGTAAACCCAAGGTGGGCGAAGATACCTCCCACGAGGGTAAAATCCTGATGGAGCACGCCCACCTGCTGCAGGTGGCGAGCCGCGATGGCATTCTCACCTGCCATGAAGATGTGCTGATGCACGACACCTATGTTTACAGCTTTGAGCCGCGCCAGACCCCGGGCCGCCTGAGCCATGCCCTGCGTGATGCGCTGGGACAGTATTTCCCCATTGCCGCCGATGGTCATATCGATGAGTGTCCGGTGCAGGATGGCGTGATTTTCAACCACTTCGACACCTCGTTTGAGTCGTTTTTGGTGCGAAGCGGCGCCCGCGTTGGCTGCTGCAGCGAAACCCCGGCTCAGCAAAAACTCGACCAGCGTATTCTGGCCAATGCCGCGGTGATGAGCACCTTCCTCGACCTGCTGGCGCCGGCCGAAGAGGAATAAGCTCCAGCCAAGCTCTGGATTAGGTTAAGGCGTGTAAAACCTTGCAAGCCTCTGTGCTTGCAAGGCGCTTAAGCCTTGTTTGTGGGCGGCTGTGTGTTTCTGTCAGCGCGTCTTTTGATGCTTCAGCTCCGCTTTTGTGATTTACAGCTCAGCCAGCCGTGCTCGCAGGCGTCATTTTGCCAATACTGGCTGCGGCTACTGTTATTATCCATTGTCATTATTTAACGCCGAGCAATTGCGGCCAGACAGGAGTTGTCATGTCCATCATTATCCGCGATGAATTCCCCGCCGATATCGAAGCTATCCACGCCCTGACTATTGCGGCGTTTGCCAATGCGCCACACACAGACAATACCGAGCAGTTTATCGTGAAGGCACTGCGTGACAGCGGCGCGCTGGCGCTGTCGCTGGTGGCCCAGCTGGGTGCTGCGGAATTGGTGAATGGCGGTGAGGATGGCAAGCAGTTGGTCGGTCATGTGGCGCTGTCCCGGGTCGAGATTATTGGTAACGGCAGTGAGCTTGATTGGTTCGGCCTTGGCCCGATTTCAGTCGCGCCGGCGCAGCAGCGACAAGGCATAGGGACCGAGCTTATGCTGGCGGCGATGGCTCGGCTTGAGGCGCTTGGCGCCGGTGGCTGTGTGCTGCTTGGCGACCCTGCCTATTATCAGCGTTTTGGATTTGCACCCGTGCCCGGTTTGGTGCTGCCCGGGGTGCCGCCTGAGTATTTTATGGCGCGCCGCTTTGCCGGCGACTGGCCTGCCGGCGAGGTGCGCTATCACAGCGCCTTTTCAGCAACAGACTAAACAGCGCGTCAGTCTCAGGTAAACCGCCTTCGCAGCCGTTGGATTTGATGGGCTGATGCATGAGTGTTGCATTTTTTACCCAAAAACTGCTTAGCTTAGTCTTATGGTTACAGCGCTGAGATAGTCAGCGCTGCGGCGTCCGGCACTATTGGAACTGGGGCTAAATATGGAACAGCGACTGCAGAGTAAAAATGCCTTTTTCTGGTTATTGGGTGTAACAGGTCTGGTTCTCACCATGCCGTTTGTGGCCATGCAACTTGGCGCAGATGTGCATTGGAGTGGCGCCGATTTTGTGGTGATGGCGGCTTTGCTGCTGACAACGGGCACTGCGCTTATCCTGCTTGCCCGAAAGTTACCACCGAGGCGATTTGCCGCAGCCGCAGTGCTGGTGCTGCTGGGGTTTGTTCTTGTTTGGGCCGAGCTTGCCGTGGGGCTGGTATTTGGTATCGGCTCTTAGACTCTAGAATCTAGAATCTAGAATCTAGAATCTAGAATCTAGACTCTGGATTCATGGGCTGGTAGAGAAGAGGTTTGATATCAGTCCTTTACTTTCATAAACCCAAGCGTCAGCCAGATGGGTTTAAGGGTATTGTATTAAGAGTTCTCCTGCCGGAACAGAAACGCCATAAATCAAAAAGCCGCCCTTGGGCGGCTTTTGGCTATCCTGGATTTATCAATCAGCGCAAGTGCTATCAGGGATTGATACGCAGCGGCATGCCGGTGCGCTCTTCGATAGCACGCTTGAGCAGGAATGAGTCCGTCTCAGCGTGGGCGACGAAGCGGCTGATAGCCGGAGTCAGGTTCAGCGGCACCTGGGCGGTGGAGTTGAACTCGGCTTCGGTGCGCGACAGCGGCTGATGCACTTCCAGATAACGGCCGCCATCGGGTTCAACGGTGGCTTTTACCGGCTGGTTAACAAACTGCACCCGGGTACCCACAGGCACAGTGTTGAACAGGTGCTCGATGTCTTCGTGGCGCAGACGCACGCAGCCCTGGCTTACCCGCAGACCAATACCAAAGGTGGCGTTGGTGCCGTGGATGGCGTACAGGTTGCCAATGTACAGGGCAAACAGACCCATAGGGTTATCCGGACCTGCTGGCCACACGGCTGGCAGGGTCACACCCTTGGCGGCGTATTCTTTGCGGATGCGCGGCGTTGGGGTCCAGGTTGGGTTAGCGCGCTTGCGCTGTACGCTGGTCACCCAGTTTTCCGGCGTGTCACGACCTACCTGACCGATACCGATAGGCAGCACTTCTACGGTTTTCTTACCCTTGGGGTAATAGTAGAGGCGCATCTCGGCGATGTTGATGATGATGCCGTCGCGTGGGGCGTCCGGCAGGATCAGCTGGTGCGGGATGATCAGGGTGCTGCCGGGTTTAGGCAGGAAGGGATCAACGCCCGGGTTGGCTTCAATCAGGTTCGACAGGCCAAGCTGGAACTGGTTGGCGATGTCTTCCAGGGTGCGTTTATCATCTGGCACCACGTAAAACTGATTCTCACCAATCAGACGGCTTTCCTTTTCTGGCAGCGGATAAACGACCGCCAGCGCGGACTGACACAGGCTAAGCAGACCTGCGGCAATACTCAATTTTATAAAACGCGTAATCAAGATGGTTGCTCTCTTTGGCATGGCCCAATCCGGGGGCGCTCTGGAAGCCTTCTTAAGTCTCTCCCTGGCGAAGCACGCATCCTCATAGAAATCGTCGAGAATTTCAACTGAAATTTGTCAATTCACTGCATTGAGGTCAATGCAAACCGCCGTGGCTGGCATCACCTCATCCTTTTAGTTCAATCTTTTATGCCAAGGCGTTTGGCGAGCCGGTGCAGGTTGCCAGGATCTATGCCAAGGGCGCGGGCACAGGCGGCCCAGTTGCCCTTATTGGCGGCAAGGCAGGAGCGAATATGGCGGGCCTGAAAGGCATCGCTTGCTTCGCGAAGCGGCTGGCCGTTAAAGCCTGTCTGCTCGTCTGCTGACACTGTGCCTGAAACCATTCGACTGTCATTCAGGCTGCGGCTGTCGCCAATGGCGAGCATGGCTGAGGTGATAAGCACGTCGGTGCCATCGCTCGAGGCGCGGGCTATGGTGGCGGCACGCTTTATTACATGCTCAAGCTCGCGCACGTTGCCGGGCCAGTCGTGGCGTTTTATCCGGCTTAAGGCGTCTGAGCCCAGACGCAGCTGCGACAGGCGCAGCGACTTACGGCTCTGCTCCAGAAAATGACCGCACAGGGCGCCTATGTCATCGATTCTGTCCCGAAGAGGCGGCACATGCAGCGGAAACACGCTCAGGCGATGGTAAAGGTCGGCGCGAAAACGGCCCGCCAGCACTTCCTGTTTCAGATCTTTATTGGTAGCGGCAATGATGCGGACATCGACCTTGATATTGCGGTCATCGCCGATGCGCTGCACATCGCCGTATTGCAGTACCCGCAGCAGCTTGGCCTGCAGCCCAAGCGGCAGTTCACCGATTTCATCCAAAAACAGGGTGCCCTTGTCGGCAGTCTCGAATTTGCCGCTGCGATGGCTGATGGCACCGGTAAAGGCGCCTTTGACGTGGCCAAAGAGTTCGCTCTCGGCCACAGATTCAGGCAGGGCGGCGCAGTTAAGGTACACCAATGCTTTTGCCGCGCGGTGACTTGCCTGATGTACCTCCTTGGCGACCAGCTCTTTGCCGGTGCCGGTTTCACCGAGAATAAGCACGTTTAAATCAGTCCCCGCTACCGCAAGAATTTCCTGCCGCAGGCTCTCCATTGAGGCTGCCGTGCCTATCATCGGCTGATGTTCATCGCTCTGCTGCGGGCTTACCGGCCCCACCAGTGCGAGGCGCTCGAGTTTTTCAAGCAGCAGCGCGTTTTTAAGGGACGCGGCGCTTAAGGCCCCGAGTGCCCGCAGCTCCATCAGCCCAAGGGCATCAAAGCGCTTGGGGTCAAACGCATCCAGCGTCAGGGCGCCAATCAGCTTTTCGCCGTCAAACAGTGGCAGGCCGATACAGGCATGTACTTCGAGTCTGTCGTCCTGATTGGGAATAAGGCCATCGTAAGGGTCGGGCAATTCACTGTCGTGGGGGAAGCGCACCGGATCGCCTGCGCGGGCGATGGCTTCAAGCCTCGGGTGCGAGTCGATGGCAAAGTGGCGTCCGGCAACGTCCTCGGCAAGGCCTGCGGTGGCGAGCGGCACAAAGTGGCGGCCACGGAACTCAAGCAGTGCGGCGGCATCGCAGCCAAGATTCGCCTTCACGGTTTCTACCAGCCTGGCAAAGCGGTCGCGGTGCGACAGCCCAGAGGTAATATCGAGCGCGATGCGGGTAAGTAAGGTTTGACTGAGAGACATGCGGTATCGACCCTGATTTGCTTGAAAATGAAACTCACACTGAGCATACGCCGCGCCGCCCTGGTTGTCATTTTGACAAATAGGATGGGTGAGACCGGCGTACTCTTTTTTCTGCTGTTGTCACTGCAGCGGTGTTTTTTTATAGCTGTGCTTCCTCGTGGTTTTGACAAGTGGCTCGTCAGGAAAAGGGGAGCCTGGGCTCCCCTTTGTTACTTATCAGGCCGAATCCTTGTTAACGATTCTTACCTAATGATCCGGACTGAAAGTTTCGGACTGAAAGGCATTGACCGCCCATCAGGCCGCAGCGCCGTCGGCGACCGCGATGGCTTTGCGCCATGGTAACCTGCGAAGCAAATCCACCAGAAAGGCCGCGAGGAATATGCCGCCTGCGGCAAAAATCACATCGCCAACCACCCTCAGCCACACCAGGGTTTCAACCGTGCTGCTGTGGATGACCTCGGGTGAGCGGGCATACCAGTAACCTTGTTCAATCACCGCAAAGAACTGGGTAATACCCACCGGCAGCAGCGACATAAACACCATGGCCGCAAGACCGAGGTTCAGGCTCCAGAAAGCGCCTTTGAGAAGCTTGTCGTTCCACTGCATCTCCAGGGTGAGACCCCGGACACAGGAGAGCATCAGGCCAATACCGAGCATGCCGTAAACACCCATAAAGGCGGCGTGGCCATGGGTGGCGGTGGTGTTAAGCCCCTGAATAAAGTAGAGCGAAATCGGCGGATTAATCAGGAAGCCGAGCACGCCGGCACCGACCAAATTCCAGAAGGCGGTTGCCACAAAGAACATGATGGCCCAGTGATAACGCTGCATCCAGGGCGCCGCGCGGCGCAGGCGATAGCTTTCCACTGCTTCAAAGCCAATCAGCGCCAGCGGTACCACTTCGAGTGCCGAGAAAATCGAGCCCCAGGCAATCACAGAATTGGTGGTGCCGGTAAAGTACAGATGGTGCAGGGTGCCGATAAGGCCACCGGTGAGGAAGATGACTGTGGCGAACAACACGGCAGCATTGGCGCTGCGGGCACGGATAAGCCCAAGGCGAACCAGCAGCAGCGCAATCACCGAGGTGGCAAAGGTTTCAAAGAAGCCTTCAACCCACAGATGCACCACCCACCAGCGCCAGTATTCGGCGATGGCGAGGTTGGAGTGCTTGCCCATAAAGAGGCCGGCACCGTAAAAGAGGCCAATGGCAACACAGGAGGCGTACAGCACCCAGATCACCGGCCGCACCTCACCCTGAGTCTTCAGAGCTGGGCGGATTGCGGCAGTCACCAGCGCCAACCAAATCATCAGGCCGCCAAGCAGCAGAATTTGCCATACACGGCCAAGGTCAACGTACTCATAGCCCTGATGACCAAAGAGGAAGTTGTTATCGAGACTGAAATACTGCTGCACCCCCAGCCACTCACCGGCCATGGAGCCAAGCACGACCACGACCAGCGCCGCCCAGAGCACATTCACGCCAAGGCGCTGATATTTGGGCTCATAACCCGACAGCGCAGGGGCTATGTAAAGGCCGGTACCAAGCCAGGCGGTGGCAATCCAGAACACCGCAAGCTGGGTGTGCCAGGTGCGGGTAACTGAGTAGGGTAGGATTTCAGCCAGGGGAAGGCCGTAAAACTGCTGACCTTCCACCGCATAGTGCGCCGTGATCCCTCCAAGCACGATTTGCAGTAAAAACAGGCCAATAGCGGTAATGAAGTACTTACCGACGGCCTTTTGCGACGGGGTTGGTTTGAAGCGGTGCAGCGGATCTTCGGCTGCTGGCAGCGGCAGCGGCTCTTCTTTACCGGCGGCGTGGTGCCATACCAGCGCGCCTATCCCGGCTATCAGGGTGACGATACTTAAAATCGACCAAACAATGTTGTCGGAGGTCGGCGTATTGCCAAGCTGCGGGTCATAAGGCCAGTTGGCGGTGTAGGTGTAATTCTCACCCGGGCGCTCGGTGATGGCGGCCCAGGCACTCCAGAAGATAAAGGCGGTCAGCTGCGAGCGGCGACCTTCATCGGGGATGGTGCCTTCTTTCATCGCATATTGCTCGCGCAGGGTTTGCATGGCGGCATCATCGCCAAACAGTGCCGTATAATGGGCAGCGGTTTGCTTGATGGCGGCAATGCGGGTGTCGCTTAAACTGACCCGGACATTGTCTCCGCTCTGAAACACGGTATTGCGGCGCATATCATCCCGAAGTTGCTGCTCAAGCGCAGCCTGCTGGCTGTTATCCAGCGCAGCAAAGTCGAGCCCAAATTGGGCGCGGGCGCTGATATTGAGCCAGGCCTGGGCTTCCAGATGCAGCCAATCGGCCGACCAATCGGGCGCTACATAAGAGCCGTGACCCCAGATGGAGCCAAGCTGATGCCCACCCATAGAGCGCCATACCAATTGCCCCTGCTGCACATCCTCCTTGGTAAACAGGGTTTGCCCGCTGTCACTGCTGAATGTATCGGGGATGGGCGGCATCTCCCGATAAATTTCACTGCCAAGACTCAGCAGTACCGAAAAAGATGCAATCAGCACTATCAGCAGTGCGATTGCCGTTTTACGTAATGAACTCATCAAGACCTCTCCAGCGCTTGTTCTAATGTCATTCACACATTCGCAGGAAACGTGCCAGATAAAGAAAGTCTTTATTTACAGTGTCATGTATCTTTCGTGATGGCTTTTAATGTCATATGGACAATTGTCATGGTGGTTAAAAAGACAGTTGTGCTATCAAAAAGACACTGATTAAAGTGTGTGCAGTTTGCTTGGTTGGTGGGATTTGCAGTAAATCAAATGAAATGGCGGTATTTTTCAATAATTGTTATTTAATCCCCTGTGAAACATGGTTATTTACTCAGGTTTTTAACATTAAATTTGGTTTAAAGCTGCGTCCGATGCTAAGGTTTTTGCTATAATTGGCAGGATTTTTTGCTTGGGAGGTGTTATGGGCGCTGAAAACATGAATTTGCTCTTTCTGGTTGGCGCTCTGCTGGTCGCTGTAAGTGTGGTGATTAGCCCGCTGTCCTCCCGCCTCGGGGTGCCTATTCTGCTGGTGTTTCTGGCAGTGGGGATCCTCGCCGGTGAAGATGGCCCCGGCGGCATTCTGTTCAATGACTATTCCACGGCTTATCTGGTCAGTAACCTCGCGCTGGCGGTGATTTTGCTCGACGGCGGTCTTCGCACCAAGATGAGCAGTTTTCGGCTGGCGCTGTGGCCGTCGCTGTCGCTTGCGACCGTCGGGGTTGCGGTGACCACCGGTCTTACCGGTCTGATGGCGGCCTGGCTGTTTAATCTTGATTTGCTGGCGGGGCTCCTCATCGGCGCCATTGTCGGCAGTACCGATGCGGCGGCGGTGTTTTCACTGCTTAAAGGCAAGCCACTCAACGACCGGGTCGGGCCGACGCTGGAAATCGAATCCGGCAGTAACGACCCGATGGCGGTATTTTTAACCGTGACCCTGATTGCCATGATTGGCTCCGGCGGCGGTTTTGATACGCCGTCGCTGCTGACCAGCCTCCTGCTGCAGGCGCTGGTGGGGATGGCGGCCGGCATTGGCGGTGGCTACCTGATGTGGCGGCTGGTGAATCACAGCATTCTTGCCGATGGCCTGTATCCGATTTTGGTGCTCTCCGGTGGCCTGATGTTGTTTGCGCTGTCAAACAGCCTTGGCGGCAGCGGCATCTTGTCGATTTATCTTTATGGCCTGTTTCTTGGTAATCGCGGCATGCGCGGCAAACACAGCACCCTGGCGGTGATGGATGGCCTGACCTGGCTTGCGCAAATCGGCATGTTTTTGGTGCTGGGGCTTTTGCTTACGCCATCCTCCCTGCTGCCGGTATTGCTGCCGGGCATAGGGTTGGCGCTGGGGATGATTTTTATCGCACGGCCACTGGCGGTGTGGTTAAGCCTGGCGCCGTTTCGTGGTTTTGCCGCCCGTGAGCGCTGGTTTATCAGCTGGGTGGGGCTTAGGGGCGCGGTGCCGATTATTCTGGCGGTGTTTCCTATGATGGCGGGGCTGCCCAACGCGGCGCTGTATTTCAATCTCGCCTTTTGCGTGGTGTTGGTGTCTTTGCTGCTGCAGGGAACCACAGTGCCGCTGGCGATGAAGCTTGCCCGGGTTGGTCTGCCGCCAAAGCCTGAGCCTGTGAGCCGCGCCGGAGTGGATATCTTCCCGGCGAGCGAGTGGGAGATTTTTGTTTACCGCCTCAAAGAGCAAAAGTGGTGTGTCGGTGAGCCGCTTAAAAAGCTTGCCATGCCGGAAGGCACCCGCATTGCCGCGCTGTTTCGGGACAAGGTGCTGCTGCACCCCTCCGGCAGTACCGTGCTTGCCGCCGACGATGTGCTGTGTGTGCTTGGGCAGGAAAAAGACTTGCCGGCACTGTCGCAGCTTTTCAGTGAGGCGCCGCTGGCCGAGGGCATGTCCGGCTTTTTTGGTGACTTTATGCTGGATCCCAAGGTGCGGCTGGATGAACTGGCGCCGCTTTACGGCCTGTCGCTCACTGACGATGAACAGGGTTTGACCCTGGGTGAACTGTGCCTGCGTGAGCTGGGTAAATCGCCGGTGGAAGGGGACGTATTTGTCTGGCAGGGCTGCGAGTGGGTGGTGGCCGCCCTCGAAGGCGATTGTCCGTCGTCACTCGGGTTAAGGCTCCACGCAGCGGCCTGAGTGGCGGCTGAATATGTCGAATAAACAATTATCTGCACAATAATCAGAAGCTGACAAAAGAGACTGAAAAAGAAGCAGAAAAGAGACTGAAAAAAGAGACTGAACCCGGGTTCAGCCTCTTTTTTTTATTCGTCGTCGCTCAAATGGATACCGATGAGCTGTGCCCTTGGCAATAAGGCTCAGCGGTACAGGGACGGGTCATCTTCATTCGGGCGGGTCTTGAAGCGGCGGTGCAGCCACATGTACTGGGCTGGATTGCGGGAGATGATAGATTCAACAATGCCGTTGCCGCGAATGGCATCTGCTACCTCATCTTCGCCGGGGAAATCCTCCAGCGGCGGCATAATTTCGATGTTGTAGCCGCTGTCATCGGCGTTACGCTCAACAAAAAACGGCAGTACCCGCGCCTTACCGAGCTTGGCAAGGGTGGTGGCGCCGGTGATGGTGGCCGCATCCGGCACCGCAAAAAACGGAATAAACACCGCCGATGAACGGCCAAAATCCTGATCGGCCGTGTACCAAATCACCTCGGGCGCACGCAGGCAACGCACCATCTGGCGCAGATCCCGTTTGGGCACCAGCGCCTTGTTGGAGCGCAGCCGTCCTTTCACCTGCAGATATTCCATCACCGCATTGTTGTGGGGACGATACACGCCAACCCCCGGCTGAAACTGACCGAAAATCCGCGCGCCCATCTCCAGCGGCAGACAATGCACCGCAAACAGGATAACCCCCTGACCATCGGCAAGGCTCTGCTCTACGTGTTCGCGGCCTTTTATGTGCATATGGGACTGGATGCGCTCATCGCTCCACCACCAGGCACAGATGGTGTCGAACACGGCCTTGCCGGTTTCTTCAAAGTTGCGTTTGAACAGCTGCTCGCGCTCGGCTTCGCTCATGTCGGGGAAGCACAGTTCCAGATTGCGTCTGGCGGTATTGCTGCGACTGCCGGCAATCAGCCGAACCAGATTGCCAAGGCCAGCGCCAAGTTTCATCTGCCAGCGCAGTGGCAGCCAGGACAGGAGGCGCATCAACCCAACGCCGAGCCACAGCAGCCAGTATTTGGGGTGATACAGGTGATTGGAAAATTGTGCGCTTTCGACCACTTGGTGTTCACTCTCAACGAAAAATTAGTCGCTATTCTAACGCAAAACAGGCGCAACACAGGGAGAAAATTGGGTACAATCGGCGATTAATTCAGTCAAACGCATGTGAGTCATATGAAGGTTACACTGCCAGCTTTTGAAAAGGCCCGGGTTCTGGTTGTCGGCGATGTGATGCTCGACCGCTACTGGGTCGGTCCCACCGGTCGTATTTCGCCCGAGGCGCCTGTGCCAGTGGTTCGCATCAATCAAATCGAAGACAGACCCGGCGGCGCAGCCAACGTGGCGCTGAACATCGCGACCCTCGGCGGTCAGGTGCAACTTGCGGGGCTGGTGGGTAAAGATGATACCGCCGCCGCGCTTACCCGTGGGGTGCAGGCGCTCGGTGTGGAGCCGCGCTGGCTCGAAGTGGCCGACAAGCCCACCATCACCAAGCTGAGGGTTTTGTCGCGCAATCAGCAGCTTATCCGGCTTGATTTTGAAGAATCCTTTGAGCGCGCCGACAGCGATGCGCTGCTTGCCCATGCCGAGGCCGAGCTTACCGGCGTGGATGTGGTGGTGCTGTCAGACTACGCCAAGGGCGCGATTGCCGAGCCGGCTGAGTTTATCGCCCGTGCCCGCGCCAAAGGCGTCAAAGTGCTGGTTGACCCCAAAGGCAGTGATTTTGGCCGTTACCGCGGCGCGTTTTTGCTGACCCCGAACATGAGCGAGTTTGAAGCCGTGGTGGGCGCCGTGAAAAGCGAAGCGGATCTTGTTGCCAAGGCGCAGCAGCTTATCCGCGATTATCAGTTTGATGCGCTGTTGGTGACCCGCTCCGAAAAGGGCATGACCCTAATCACCCCCAACGGGCCAGAGCTGCACATTCCCACCGTGGCCCGCGAAGTGTATGACGTTACCGGCGCCGGTGATACCGTGATTTCGGCGCTGGCCACCGCCATTGCCGCCGGCGCTGAACTTGCTCAGGCCTGCGCCATCGCCAATACCGCCGCCGGTGTGGTGGTGGGTAAACTCGGCACCTCCACCGTGAGCCGGATTGAGCTGATTGAAGCGCTTAAAAACCATCAGGGCGAGTCCGGTGTGGGTGTGGTGAGTGAAGATCAGCTGGTGTATGCCCTCGAGCAGGCCAAGCTTCGCGGCGAACGCATTGTGATGACCAACGGCTGCTTCGACATTCTGCACGCGGGTCATGTGAGCTATCTTGCCCAGGCGCGCGCCCTTGGCGACCGGCTGATTGTGGCGGTAAACGATGATGATTCGGTGCGACGTCTTAAGGGCGATGGCCGTCCGGTCAACTCGGTTGACCGGCGCATGACGGTGCTGGCGGCACTGGCTTCGGTGGATTGGGTGGTGCCTTTCAGTGAAGACACGCCGCAGCGCATTATCGCCCGCTTACTGCCGGATCTGTTGGTTAAAGGCGGCGACTACAAAATCGAAGACATCGCCGGCGGCGCCGAGGTGATGGCCAATGGCGGCCAGGTGAAGGTGCTCGGGTTTGAAGATGGGGTATCAACCACAGCCATCATTCAAAACATCATGAGCAAGCACTGAGATGCCAGGGGCCCCATGGCTGCAATTAAGCCTGTGGGCCCTGCTGACGGCCACGGGTGCCAATGCCGCTGAGCCTTTAGAGCTCGCTGAGCCATTAGAACTTGCTGAGACCACCAAGCCTGTTGCTCAAGTTGCCGGCTTGCCCGCCGCAAGCACAGCTGCGGGCGAGCGCAACCTTCGCCTTGAGCAGGTAGCAGATAAAGTGGCGCTGATTTGTCATCCGGATCAACTGGATGAATGCCTTGCGGGTTTTACCCCAACAACGCAGCCGCTATCGCAGGATCTTGCGCCGCTGCTTCGTTCTCGCCTTGGTTATCGCAGCGCACTGGCAGCGCCTTTAACCCATCCTGAAATTGCCGGCATAGTGCTGTGGGCGCCCGAGCGTGAAGCACGGATGCTCGATGCCATAGTGGATGGCAAGCTTCTTACCTTAACCTTATCCCAGCAGCCGCAGCTGACCCTTTGGCATGAACTCGGCCATTTGCAAGTACATGCCCTGCAGGGCGGGATCTTGCCCGAAGCCCTCAGCGCCCATGAGCAGGAAGTGCTGGCCGATGCCTATCTCTACTGGCGCATTGCCCGCGAGTACGGCGACTTGGCGCTTGCCTGGCAGCAGTTCCATCGCCGCAACCTGCAGGTGATGAGTGATATCAGTCATTTGTCGCACTGGAGCTCGGTTTCGCTACTGCCTTTGCTGCAGCAAAACTCTGCGGTCGATCTGGCATATTTCACTGGCTTTGATGTGTTTTGCCAGAATTTTTATCCATCAATAAAACGCTGGGATGATGCTGAGCTGGCCGAGTTTGCCAGTTTGCTGCATCAGCTGTTTTCGGCCTCGACGCTACATATGTTGCCCGACTATTTGTACTGGCGAAAACCTGCGTTGACCCCCGTCATTACACCAACTCTTGAGTATTTACTTGGTTCTGAGTCAGCCAGCATCTGGCTTTCAAAGAAACATTTGTTAATCAAAAGTTAACCACTCAGAGCCTTCTGCTGACGCAAGCTGAACATGAGCTGAACCAAAGTCATATACTCTTGCCGTTGGTCCTTTTTTGGCAGTAATCCCTCTAATGCTTTGGTAAGCTCTCGGCAACAAAAATAACAACGGGGGATACATTTCATGGCGAAACGTTCCAAAGTACAGACTGAGCAAACCATTAATCAGATCATGGATGAGGCACTCAAACAGATCCTGAGTATTGGCTTTGATGCTATGTCCTATACCACGCTGTCGGAAGCGACCGGTATAAGCCGGACTGGTATCAGTCATCATTTCCCGAAGAAAACGGATTTTCTGGTCAAACTCGACGCCCGTATTGGTCGTTTGTTTTTGGCTGCGCTGGATTTTTCCGGCATTGAAGCGCTGGAGCGCTCCTGGATGCAGGCGATGCGTGAAAGCCATTACCGCGCGGTTCTCAAGTTGTTTTTCAGCCTCTGTGGCAGCAGTGAGCGTGAAATTACCTTGTTCCGGGCGGTGGCAAATGCGCGCGAAAACGCGATTATCGAGCTGGGTGCAGCCGGTGAGAAAACCATCAACCAACTGCTGGGTCGTACCGCGGTGATGTTGCTGGCCGACACCGAATCAGGCCTTGCCAATCAGCAAGCGGCGTGAATCGAGCCCATCAGTGGGAAATCAGAAGGCTGGCAATCTGCCCGGCCTGAAATAAAAAGGAGCCAGAACTGGCTCCTTTTTATTTTGACCGAATCGCAGCACTTACAAGGTTCATCCAAAATTTATCAATGGCTTACTGTCTAAGGCTGATCTTCGGGGTAAAATCGACTTCACCCCAATTGTCTATGGTTGCTACATCCACTCCAAGCCTTGTGATGGCAAGACTCAAATCACCCTGACGCCGGACAAACAATAGCTGATATCCGAGTTTGGACAGGGTGTAATAGGCAAACCTCTGTGCCGTTGATAATCTGTCCCAATGTTCAGTATTGGACAACTTGCTGCTGCGGCGGTCGTTTCGCTCCCTTTGGCCGCCATGGTTGGTACTTGCCTGCATTTGTGGCCTCCAACAATGACCCCTCAATACCACCAACCACAGGTGGTTCTCCTGTTATACCCCAATGGTTGGCGATAGCAACTGAACTAAAGGCTGTGGCAGTGTAAATAACTACCAATCTTAAGATTTGTGGGTAAATATAAAGAATTACGACAGCCGGGGCAGGGGCAGCAGGCTTAACTCACTGCTTATCCCGTCAGCAAAGGCCTGAGCCGGTGTCGGCCGTTTGCAGCGCTTTAAGCCGCATTTGAGGCAAGTATTTCAGGCAGCTATTTCAGGCTGCTAATTTTTAGGCTGAAAAGGGTTTAGCTTTGCCCCAAAATCCCACTCAAATCGGCGAGGGTTCAACTCTCAAACTTCCCAGCGTTTAAGTTGCTATTCCTTTGCCAGCGCCGGAGCGCGCTGCCGCAGGCTCTTTGCCTCATCAAGATCACCTAGGGCTCTGTTAGCTTCGCCTATCTGCCAGATGCCGCTCAGGCAATGCGATCCATAGCGCGAACCATAATGGACCAAGGAGGAGCGTACGACGAATTCCGCTTTTCATAACATAATACCGCTTTTCATTTTTATCCTTACTGGTTTACGCCCAACAAAGCTGCCAAAGATAGGCTGAAACGCGAACAAATCCCGCGTGAGAGGCTTGTAAATAACGGACTAAGACCACATGTGATAAAGGCCCGCTGCATTATTTCTGGAGAAGCCATGATCCTTGCCTGCCCCCACTGCCATGGGTTAAACCGCGTACCCAATGAGCGCCTCGCTGACAAGCCTGTGTGCGGCCGCTGTAAATCGACGCTGTTTGCCGGCGCGCCGCTTGAGTTAACCGAGGCCAATTTTGATGCCCATGCGCTCAAATCTGAACTGCCGCTGGTGGTGGACTTTTGGGCCAGCTGGTGCGGCCCATGCCAGAGTTTTGCCCCTGTGTTTGCCGCAGCTGCGGCCGAGTTTGAACCTCAGTTTCGTTTTGGCAAACTCGATACTGAAGCCCAGCGAGCGCTCGCGGCCCGTTTTGCCATTCGCTCTATTCCCACTGTGATGATTATTCAGGGCGGCAAAGTGATTGCCCAGCAGGCAGGCGCGCTGCCAAAACAGGCGTTTGCCCAGTGGCTTAAACAATTTGCCTGATTTATCAGCAGTCTTTACCATGGTTCTCATGCTTGGGCCTGTGCCTTAAGCATTAGGAGGTAAGGTATGTTGGACGTGCGCTGCGCACCGGACGGCGAAGAGCCCAAGGTGTATTCGGTGTTTGGTTTTGCCAGGCTTGATGAAAATGAGCAGGAGCGGCTGAGACTGTCGCTCTATTGCCTTGGCTGCGGCGGCAGAGCCTACTTTCGCCGTGCCTCATCCGATGGCAAAGCCGCCTGTTTTGGCTCGCTGTACCATAAAGACGATTGCCCCGAGTATCGCCCAAGCGCTGCCCGCAAGGATGAAGAGGCCGCCGTCACTGAGGTGCAAAGCGTACTTGAGCATGATGACGGCCTGCATATCGACTTTGATGCGCCTGTGCGTACACCACGAAAAAAGCCCACCAATGCCGACAATAAAACTGTGCGCGAGTCTAAAAAGGAATACCTCGCCACAGTGCCTTCCACCGAAACCAGTCTTAAGCACGGCGAGCGCGAGGGACAAACCGAATCTTCGGTTACCACGCCCCGCCTTGGTCTTAAAAAACTGCTGCTGAGTTTGCTGCGCGGCAGCGAGCTTGCAGGCTCTGATCTCTGGGTATACACAGATGCGGTGCATCGCTGGCGCGCCAAAAACCTGTTTGTGAACTTTGCCGACGCCGAGCCAACCGAAAACGGCGCGCCGCGGATGTACTGGGGCACAATTTCCCACAGCGATAAAGACATGAACTGGCTAAATTCCGCCGAAAACCGCGAGCTTGGCATCGCCATTTCCGATATTCGCGAACCACTGAAAAAACGCTTTAATCTGACAGAACGTCGCGACCTTGAAGGCGCCGCCGTTATTCTGTTTGGTAAATGCTTTTATACCAAAGATAAAAGTCGCAAGATCATCAAGCCATGGAGCACAGATCCCAAGTGGGTGTATCTGTTGCCCTCACAGGACGAATAAGCAGGTCTCGCGTCGCAGATTGACTTTCACATGCGGTTTTTCCGTGGCTTAGGGTAGAATCTGGCGATTATCGCCCTTTGGGCTTGTTAATGTGCCCTCGGGGCGTTCTGCTGTGCCCTTGAGGCTGGCTGCTGTGTAGAAAGGATGATTTCATTTTGGCTTTTTCATTCAGCCGTTTACTGAAGACATCGCTTCGATGGGGGCTTCGGCTCAGCTTAGCGTTTGTTGTGCTCTCCGTTGCCCTGGTGGTGACTGTCACCTTTGTTGACCCGCCGACCTGGGCGTGGCGCATCGATCGCAGTTTGTTTCCCCCGAAGGACGACATCAAGGTGCGCCATTACTGGATTATGCTCGATGACATGTCGCCCAATATCCAGTTGGCGGTGATTGCCTCGGAAGATCAGCGCTTTATGGAGCATGGCGGCATAGATTTCGATGCCATTAAAACGGCGCTTGAAGACAGGGATGAAGGCGATACGCTGCGCGGTGCCAGCACGCTCACCCAGCAAACCGCCAAGAATCTGTTTTTGTGGTCGTCCCGCAGTTATGTGCGTAAAGGGCTGGAAGCCTGGTTTGCGCTGCTGCTCGACACCATTGCCGGCAAGCGTCGCACACTGGAACTGTATCTGAATATCGTGGAATTCGGTCCGGGCATTTACGGCGCCGAAGCGGCGGCGCGCTACTATTTTGGCAAAGGCGCCAAGTCGCTGACCAAGCGTGAGGCGGCGCTGCTCGCAGCCGTGCTGCCCAATCCGTGGAATTACCGTATCAAGCCGCCCACCAATTACATGAATCGTCGTGCCGATTGGATCACCCGCCAGATGCGCCAGCTTGGGATGAATACCTTAAAACCGCTGAACTAGTGTGTGGTGCAAGCCTTGCGTGCAAAGCGGCAAGCAAAGAGTAAGGACGCCTCGGCGTCCTTTTGTTTTGCCTGAATGAGCGCTGTGATTGTGCTGCAAAAGTCTTCAATTTGGGGGAACGCTCAGTTGCTGCGCTCTTCATCGGTAATCATCCTGCCAATACCCGCACTGGGCGTTGTTAAACGCTTAAGTTTCACATTCAAGGGTCAAACTTTGGATGGATGTTCGTATTTCAGTGAACCCTTAAGCTTGGCTGCAATCCAAGAGTTATCCATAGGGAAATTGAGATAAAGATATGAAAACAGGACGATATTCTGTATTGGCGCTGCTGACGGCGCTGTGGCTTGCCCCGCCGGCTTCGGCCTTGATGACCGATTTGCCTGCGCCTGAGCTTGCTGCAATAGAGAGCCGCTATCAGGCCGGTGAATATCAGGCGGTGTTTGAGCTCATTGACGCGGATGCCAGCCCCGAGTTGATGTCACTTAAGCTTCGCAGCCTGCTTAAGCTTGAGCGGGATGATGATGCCGAAACCTTGCTTGGCGAGTGGCTTGCCAAACATCAGTCCACAGTTCCCAATGCCAAGGCGCAGCAGCTCAGGGTTGGCGGCGATATTTATGCTGTGCTTGCCCAGCGTGCGTCACTGTTTTCGGCGCCGGGTCTTGCCGGTAAGTCGCTCGAGCATTATCAGCAGGCCCATAAACTTGCGCCAAAGGATTTGACCATTGCCCGCTCGCTGTTTGGTTATTACCTGTACGCCCCCGGCATAGTGGGCGGCGACGAGGCCAAGGCGCGTGAGGTGGCGATTGCCATCGGGCAGTTTGCGCCGCTCGAAGGTCAGCAGGCACTGCTGGATATTCATCTTAAAAACAAAGATTTCAAGGCGTTTGACGCCCAGTTTGCCGAGGCGCGCAAGGCCTTTCCCACCGACAGAATGCTGAGCCTGCAGCAGGCGCGCCGGTTTGAAGATTCCCACGCCGAGGCGGCTGCTGTGCTTGAGGCGGCGTTAAGCCTTGGCAAGGGGCCTGGCGAGTCGCCTGAGTTTGAGGCGCACCTTGCCTATCAGCTCATCAAACATGCGGCCAAGGGCAAACTTGATGGCGCGAGGGCGCTTGAGCTGACCGAAGGACTCTTTGGCAACGTGCCAAAGATGTATCGGGGCTGGGCAGAGCTTAGAAAGGCAGAGCTGCTGATGCAACTTGGCGATAAAGACAGCGCGCGCCAATGGCTTGCCAAGGCCGAGGCGGTCGCGCCGGATGATAAAGACTTTGTTAAACAAAGTCAGGCGCTGAAACAGCAGCTGTAGTGCGGCCTTAACAATGCCACTATTGCCAATAGTGACTTACATTTAGTCACGGCAATTAACAGTGAAATACACATTTTGCTGCCTGTCGGCCCTGTGGGTGGCGGCGCAGGTTTTCTCGAGTGCATAGCTCACATCCTGCATTATACCGCCAATCAGCTCGGCGCCACTTTGGGGTAAATCTTCTGGTATCTCGCCAAGTTGCAGCCTGAACATGCATTTGCTGTCACGGCAATAGAGCGAATAAATGTCGTAGGGCACCGGGCTTTGCAAGCGGTAAATGAGGCCGGAGATCTGGGTTTCCATATCAGGATTGGGCGCGCCCAGGCGCTCATTGCCCTCAAGTGTTGCAAGGTCGCTGGCAAATTGGCCCGCCATCGCGCCGTAGGATTTGTCGCCGACGCCGTCGAGGTCCACATAGTCCACCACTGGTGTGCCGTTTTCATCGAGCCCGGCCACATAAATCAGCACGGCGTCGTTGATAATTCTTGGCTCGCCGCTTTGGGCCACGCCCTGGGAATGGATGCGCCACTCTGCGGCATTAATGCCCATGGCCACCAGCTGTTCCCGCGCGGGCTGCGGCGCATCCACAGCGAGCTCAGCCGGATGTAACCCCTTGATGCGCGGCACCATATAGGTATGGATATTGCCATCCATATCCGTGGTGGAGGTTTCGACCATGCTGATGGCGTTGACATCGGTAAGCTCAGCAACTCGCTCTTGCTGCGCCTCGCTGGCGGCCTTGGCGGCATGCATCATCTCGGCGTTGCGGGCGCTTTGACGTGTGGCAAGCCATACGCTCAGTAGAATAAGGCCAAGAAGAATTAGGAACAGAAAACCCTGAAATCTGATTTTGCCGATGGCCATTGCATCCCTGCCTGAAAATTGTCTTAAAACTGCGGTTGGCTGACCTTAATACCTCACTTTACTGAGGTCAATATCTGCTGGGCAGTTGCAGCGCTTTTGCTGATTAAACGCCTAAATATCAAAAGACTATAAAGTACGCTGTTCGTTATGGTTGCGCCTGGCAACTGTAAGGATGCCGCTGTAAATCGCACAACGGTCGGCTCTGATATGGTCAGCGGCTGGTTTTCAGCGGCTGGTTTTCAGCGGCGATTTGTTCAGCGCGTCTGGTTGATCGTGCTCTGTGAACACCAGCACCGGCGAGAAGACTGGACAAAATAGCAGCCATTTGCCAACAATCAGGCTTCAGGTTAATCGCACTGGCTTATCGCAACAGCTTTTCGCAACAGCTTTTCGAACGCGTTTTTCACCTAAGCGGCAGCAAGGATGTCGGGGCCGGTCTGGTGTTGGGGGATCAAGATGGATACATGGCAAACCAGTAACACTCCGCCGCAATCGGTTCTCGGCAGTTGTCTGTGCGGCGCGGTCAGCGTCGAGGTTTTATTGCCGGTGAAATGGGTGGCGCACTGCCACTGCACTTTGTGCCAGCGAGCCCACGGCGCCGCCTTTGTCAGTTGGTTTGGGGTGGATACCGACAAGGCAAATATTATCGACCCCAAAGAGCAGCTTAATTGGTATGCCTCGTCAGCGCTGGCGCAGCGGGGTTTTTGTGGCTGCTGTGGCAGCAGTCTTTTTTTCCGCTCCGGCCGCTGGCCGGGGGAGCTGCACATTGCGCTTGCGTGCATGCAGGGCAGTGTCGGCGCCTTGCCCATGGCCCATGTGTTTTATGACAGCCATGTGGATTGGTTTTCGGTGCAGGATGAGCTGGTGAAAAAGTCTGAAGCTGAGATGAAAAACGAGTAATGCGATTGCAAAAGATGTAATGGCGTTGCACCAGAAAAGGACCTTATTTTTCCTTATGTTGGAAGCTTAGATGAACGCTAAATTGGGGGCTCAGTCAGAGGCTCAAATCAATATCAGCCCGGCCGCCCTTGCCGATGCGGCCGATATTCAGGGATTAACCGGCGAGCTTGGATACGCATCTACTGAGGCGCAAACCCTTGATTGGCTAAGTGCCATGCTTGAAAGCCCGGGCTACGGCGTGTTTGTCGCCCGAAGCGTGGGTGACGGCACCATTTCGCGCACGGTAGGCTGGGTTGTGGTTGAGTGTCGCCTGAGTCTTGAAACTGGTTATAAGGCCGAAATTACCGGCCTTGTGGTCAGCGCCAGCCACAGGCGGCTGGGGATAGGTGAGGCTTTGGTTGCCAGAGCGCTGCAGTGGAGCGACGCTCAAGGGCTGGATACCGTCATCGTACGCTCCAACGTCAATCGCGATGCCTCGCATCATTTTTATCGGGCGCTTGGTTTTAGCCTCAGTAAAACCAGCCATGTGTATCAGTTAGCTCTTAGCTGAATCTGGCTTACCTGAGTCAGGCTGGACGACACTGAGCTTGACTGAACCGACAGCGCCCGGCCGGGTTGCTCTTGGCGGCGCTGCAGGCATAATAATGATTAAATTTAGCAGGATGCCCTACATTATGAATAAAGTTGTCTATGTGCCGTCACACTTCAAAATTCTCAGGGAAGCACCGGGCGAAGCCTGGTCCGATGGTAAAGGGCCGGAATATTCCGACTCAGTGATTGATGGTGAGCGCCTTGCCGGCGACATCGCCGCTGCGGTAGAGGCAATGAACGCCGAAGGCTACGAAGTGCAGTCGGTGATGCCTGTGACCTCGGGGCATTACGACTTTGCCGATAACCGCGGCTCAGGCCTGCTTGGTGGCGGCGGTTATGGATATGGTTTCAGTTACACCCAAGGCGTAACCCTGATTGGCCGCAAGTTTGAAGCCGCGTCAGCGGCACTGGCCGAAGCCGGTGCTGATGTAAACGCTGATAAGGGCGCTGATTCTTTTGCTGATAGAGACGCGTCAGCAGAGATAAAATCGGCTCACGCGCCATCTTCTGAGCCAGATTCTTTGTAAGGCAAGGCCGACCGATAAGGGGCGGAGCGGCTGAGGTGTTTAGATGCTGGGGTGCTGAGGTGCTGAGGTGCTGAGGTGCTGAGGTGCTGAGGTGCTGAGGTGCTTGGGTGCTTGGGCGCGGCTCACTCAGCTTCTGGCAGCTTTAAGCGCCTGAACTCTGAGCCAAGCCAGCTTTGCTCGCTTCCCTGATAGATTTGCTGATGAAAGCGGACAAAATCTGCCTGCATCGCCTTTTGGGCAAATACCCCATTTATCAACGCGGCCATGTCGCGCCCGGCATCGGTTGCGCTGCACACAATAAAGCCTTCCACCCCTTGCTCGGCGCCTTTTATGGGCAGGGCGTTGAATTTAAACCCCGGATGATGCTCATCCAGATACACCTGCACCGCCACAGCGTAATTCAAGACAGCATCAATCCGCCCGGCGACCAGCATGTCATTGAGGCGAAATGAGGATTCAGTGCCGGTGCGGCGGAAAAACTGCTGCGGGTGGGCGGCGATAGCCGCATCCAATCGGGTGCCATAACTGTGGCCCGCGACTGTCCCGATTTGCACATTGGGCGGTAGATTGAATGCCTGCGGGTCAAACACCGTCGGCCAGCGGCGGTCGCCATCGCTGATGATCAGCCGGATGGGCGGGTACAGGGTCACAGGGAACTTGGTGAAACTGGCCTTGCTTTCCCGCTCAGGCGTTTTTATCTGGTTGAAAATACAAGCATCATTTTCCTCAATGTATTTCCATGCCCGGCTTTGGGGCATCACCTGGGGTTTAAATTCAAACTGGCCGCCGCTGTGGCGCTCGAGCGCATGCAGCACATTGCCATTCAGGGTCTGGCTGGTCAGCTCGGTATCTATCGGGTAATCGGAAAGGATGGGAATAACAAGGGGCGCAGCAAGCAGTGTGCTGGAAAACAACAGTGTGCAGGTAAACAGAAGTGTGCCGGTACAAAGCAGCGGGATAAGTAACGCAGCGCCTCTGAATAGCTTTGACGTGTAGCTCATCTGTGCCGACTCCTGACGCTTTGCTTACCCAAGACAAAATTAAGTCTACATCTACATTTGTGTTGCAGGCACAGGCTTCGCGAAATTTCTTCTTAAGCCGACTTCGCCAGATACAAAGTGAGAGGCGGGCTCGGTGCGCGCATTTATTACCGCCGGCTTTGGGTTGCTGTGGGGGGCTGTCGCGGCGCAGCAAAAGCACAGTGGCAGATTAGTCTCTTTAGGCATCGCTGTGATGCTTTGTTCGCAGCTTCCTTAAGGTAAAGCTGCATAAAACCCATTGAAACAGGCGAAATAGCCGATTGATGTCTATCCTTGGGAGTGCGCAGCAATTGTTTTGGCGAGCTTTTCAGCGCGCGATAACTCCCAGAGGGCCAGATGCAAGGACAGATACAAGGGCATACGCAAGGGCATGCAAAAGACGCGCAGCCGCCTTCATCCTCATTTTTTCGCCGCTCCCTGTTTTGGCTGTGGTTGCCGCTGCTTATCGTGATTGCGGGCCTGGTGGTCGGCGGCCTGCTTGCACAGCAGCAGACAGAGGCCAATCAGCGCCGCATTCAGGAGGTACTTCAGGCGAGGCTTGATTTGCTTGTTTCCGGAGTGCATGAAAGTGTCGCCACCTATGAGCATGGCTTACGGGGCCTGCGTGGGGCCATTATCTCCGTGGGGCCTGACCACTTCGACTACGCCACGATGCAGGCTTATTCCGCAAGTCGCCATTATGAGGTGGAATTTCCCGGGGCGCGGGGATTTGGCTTTATTCAGCAGATAGAGAACGATGAGCGCGAGCGATTTATCAGCCAAAGCGCGGCAGAGCGGCCTGACCATAGTTTTAGCATCCGTCAGCTAGAGCCCCATCAACAAAGCCTGTTTGTTATCCGCTTTATTGAGCCTGAGTCCCGCAACAAGCAGGCAATTGGGCTCGATATCGGCTCCGAGGCCAACCGGCGCAATGCGGCGGTGCAGGCGGCAAATGATAACGCCATGCGCCTGACTGGCCCCATCACACTGGTGCAGGCCAGCAATAAAAGCGCCCAGGGTTTTCTTATCCTGCTGCCCATTTACCGCAGCGACGGTCCGGCTGAACCGTCCCTTGCCAATACCATCGGCTGGAGTTATGCGCCGCTGCTGATTGATGAAGTGCTAAGCACCATCAGCGGGCTTGGCGCGGATCTGGTGTTATCCATCAGCGACATCACCCGGGGTGAGCAGCAGAGGTTTTTTGACCGGGGCGATGCGACATCGGCCATCGACACATATAAACGCGAGGCGCGGCTTAAACTTTTTGGCCGTGAATGGGAGCTGTCACTCGCGCCGAGTGCCGCTTTTATCTCATCCTTGGGACTGCCAAAGCCTGAAGCATCCATCTGGAATGCGCTGCTGCTCAGTTTACTGCTGGCCGCTGCCAGTTACAGCGTGCAGCTGATTGGACTGAGGCGCCTTTCTGAATTGCAGCATCGTCATGAGCTGGCTAAAGCCGAAGAAAACGCCCTGCAACTGGCCAATGCCAGGCTTGAGCTGCAGGTTTTGGAGCGCACCAGTGAGCTGGTGCACCTGTCGGCGCTGCAGCGCAGTATTCTGGATGCTGCCGCCTATGCCATTATCGCCACCGACAGAGACGGCATAGTCACTGAATTTAACCCGTCGGCCGAGAAGCTGCTTGGCTATCAAAGCCGCGAGATTGTTGGTCTGCATACGCCTGCCAGGTTTTTGCTTGAAAGTGAAATCAGCGCTCAACTGGCGCTGCTGCAACCTGAGCGGACTGAGCCTCTGACGCCCGGTTTTGAGGCGATTGCGACACTCGCCAAACTGAGCGACTCAGAGGAGCGCAGCTGGACCTTTGTCTGCAAAGAGGGCACCCATATTCCGGTGAAGCTGAGCGTTACTGCGCTGCACAGCGAAGTGGGTGAGCTGACCGGCTTTTTGGGGGTGGCCTACGATTTGACCGAGCAACTTGCCCGCGAGCAGGAGCTGGCAAACACCCGCGAAGAGGCGCTGCAGGCCAGTAAAGCCAAGTCTGACTTTTTGGCCAATATGAGCCATGAAATCCGCACCCCAATGAACGCTGTGTTGGGGCTTTTACAAATTACGCTGTACACCGAGCTTAGCCCGCAGCAGCGCGATTACCTGTTAAAAACCCAGTCGGCGGCCAAGTCACTGCTGGCGCTTTTGAATGACATCCTGGATTTCTCCAAAATTGAGGCTGGTCGACTTGAGTTGGAGCAGGAGCCATTTTCCCTGCAGCAGCTGCTCACCGAAATCGGCAGCATGTTGTCGTCTCAGGCGCAGCACAAAAACATAGAGCTGATTTATCAGGTGGATGACGATGTACCCGACACCCTGATTGGCGACTGCCTGCGCCTGCGTCAGGTGCTGCTGAATGTGCTCAGTAACGCGGTAAAGTTTACTGAGCATGGCGAGGTGATAAACCGCATTTCGGCCAGACGGCTGGATGATGAGCATTGCCTGATTAAATTTACCATTTCCGATACCGGCATCGGCATGAGCGCCGAGCAGCAGCAGGCGATATTCAAGGGATTTCACCAGGCCGATACCTCTATTTCGCGCCGCTATGGCGGCACAGGTCTTGGGCTTGCCATCACCCGCGAGCTTATCAATCTGATGCAGGGCGAGATCCAGGTAACCAGTGCGCCGGGCGAGGGCAGTATTTTTACCATCAAAATGCCGTTTGCGTTCAAGCCCGCCAACGCCCCTTCACAATTGCCCATGCCAGCGCGGGTCATGCTGGTGGAAGACAATCAAACCACCCGCATGGTGCTGCGCGATATGCTGCAAAAGCTCGGTTTTGAGGTGCTGGTGTGCGCCGATGCCGCTGGGGCTAAGCAGCTGCTTAACCGCGCAGCGCCTGTGCCCATCGATTTGATGCTGATTGACTGGCAGTTGCCCGACGCCGACGGCCTTTCGTTCGCCGCCTCGGTGCGGGGGATGACCCATTTGCCGCGTCAGCCCGCGATAGTGATAGTGACCGCCTTCAGTGAAAAAATTCTCGAGGCCCAGCGCAGTCATCCGGACGCGTGCTGCGACGCCACGCTTATCAAGCCCATCACCCGTGAGATGCTGCAAACCACTCTCACGTCAGTCATGGCAAAGCATGGCGACGGCGTGCGTGAAGCGCGCAAATCAGCGGCGCTGCGAGAGGATTACAACCGCCTGTTGGGGCGGCATTTGCTGCTGGTTGAAGACAACGCGACTAACCGCCTGGTGGCGACGACGCTGCTCAGGCAACATGGCGCAAGAGTGACAGAGGCGGTGGATGGCTTCGATGCGCTGGATAAGCTCGCATCACAGCGTTTTGATCTGGTGCTGATGGATATTCAGATGCCCGGTATGGGTGGCTACGAGGCCACCCGCCAAATCCGCCAGCACCTTAAACTGACGGAGCTGCCTATTGTCGCCATGACCGCCAACGCCATGCCCCAGGACCGGCTGGCAAGTGAGCAGGCGGGCATGAATGGCCACATCGCCAAACCCTTTGATATCGATGAAGTGATTAATACGTTGACCGAATTTTTGCCGGCGCTGCCAACGACCGAGAGCCACACTGAGTTGCCGTCCGCCGGCGCGCTGCCGGACCATGTCAGCCTGTTTGCCAAGGCCTCGGGGCTTGAGCTCGACACTGCCTGCAGGCAGTTGGGTGATACCGAATTGTTTGCGCTGGTGCTCAATCAATTCAGCGCCGACATAGAGCAGGCTCAGGCCATTTTGAGTAAGGCTGAGCTGACGATGAAAGAGGCAAAAATTCAGTATCACAGCCTGAAAAGTGCGGCGGCCTCCTGCGGATTCAGTGCCCTGAGTGCCCTGATGCGGGCAAAGGAGGCGAGCTGCTCGGCAGATGGCAGCGAGCCTGCTGTAGCCGACGGGGCGGTGCTTGGCGCCCTGACGGAAGCCAGAGCGCTGCTGCATACCCTGTGCGCCATGTTGCAGGCTACGCCGATGCAAGACCAGGCGTGAGCCTTTCAGCCCTATCAGTTAATGCCGCGAATGCGGCTCAGGCTGTTACTCCAGCCGGGGCAGCTTAGTTTGCGTCGCCGCTCTGGGGCGCCAGTTTCGCTTTGGCGGCTTCCACTTTGGCAAAATCCAGCCCAAGTTCTTCCACAGCGGCTTTAATCAGTCCGGGATTTTGCATCACCATCATCATCATGCCCTGCAACTTTTCTGGCGCTATGCCCAGTTGCCCCAGCACGCCCATGGCCATCAAGGGATTTTCGGTCAGGGTATGGAACAGGTTTTTGACCTGCTCATCGCTTACGTTGTGCTCCTTCAGCAAGGCAATAATGGGATTCATGGTTCTTTACTCCGGTTTGAGAACAACAATAAAACCGCGATTCTAGCAGACTTGACGCGCGCATGCAGGGGCGCAGGTGCTGTGGGCGTGCCGGCCTGTACGCGCAGATGGTAACTTGTTTGAATATGGGCTTTTTTCGCCATTTCGATGATGTTACCCTCCGACTCTCTCGCAAAGAGCACCATGCGCCATGCTTAGTGATAATGAAAACAGGGAGTTGTTATGCTTAAAAAATCACTTATCTACATAGCCAACCGGCTGTGGCTGATAATGACCATTTATCTTTTCAGTTTGTTGCTGGCCGCCGTTGGCTTTAGCCTGCTGGAGCAAAAAACCTTTACCGAAGGCCTGTGGTGGGCGGTGGTGACGGCGCTGACCATTGGCTATGGCGATTTGACCCCCATGACCACCGAAGGGCGCATCATGGGTGTGGTGTTCGGCCATTTCTGGATTTTTATGGTGATCCCCATGATAGTCGCCAACATCATTATTCATCTGGTGGAAGACCAGCACCTGTTTACCGATGACGAGCAGCAGGAATTGATGGCAAGCCTGAAGCGCATTGAGGATAAACTGGCGCAGCAGGATAAATAGCCGCCTTCGTCAGCGGCCAAGGCGGCCTGGCCTAAGGCATCGGCCGCTGTTAATTTCCGGCATCATTTGCGCTTAACAAAGGGCAGAGATGCTGCACCGCTGCACGCATTAGCAACGCTTGATTAAATTCACCCGCCTCTCTGGCAAAGGGGCAGTTTCTTGCGTATAACTGGCGCCAGAATGGCCTTAGCGCTGACTAAGCGCAGGCCGTGTTTTTATGATGTGATCCCAGGCTGTGACTCGGCGCTAATGCCAGACTGCCATTAACATCAGCTATCACCAAACCTCGCCCCGTCAGGGCTTTTTGCCGTGAGCCGCCATGCCAGATAAGCACACTTCCTCCAAAGACCAGTCAGTAAAGCTCAAGCAGACTGCAATCAAGCAGTCGGCTAAGCTCAAGCAGTCAGCCAAGCCCAATCAGCCCGAGGCGATTGAGCCTGTTTCGACCCGCGCCTTGCTGATTTCCATTCGCACCCCAAGCATCAGCGCGAGGGAAGTCGAGAGCTCGCTCGCCGAGCTTGCGCGGCTGGTGAGCACACTTGGCTTTACTGTGCACGCCACCGACACCCAGCGGCAACAGTCGACCAAGCGCCTGTCGGTGCTTGGCAGTGGCAAGCTTGAGCAGTTGGCGCGAATGACCGGCGAGCTGGATGAGGCCGATGACTCGCTCTCCAATGTGGATGAAGCCGGACTCGAAGCCTTTTTGACATCAAGCCGCAACCCGCAGGCCAATGTGGTGGTGTTCGACTGTGATTTAAGCCCGATGCAGCTCAGTAATCTTGAAGATGAGCTGGGAGTAAAGGTGTTTGACCGCACCGGCATCATCATTGAGATTTTCAGCCGCCACGCCAGCAGCAAAACGGCAAAGCTGCAGGTGGAGCTGGCCCGGCTTAACTATTTAACCCCGAGGGTGCGGCGCGAGCATGCGGGCGACCGGCAGCGCACCGGCGGGCGCAGTGTTGCCGAAAGCGCGCTGGAACTTGAGCGCCGTGCCATCCGCGACAAACAGGCGGAGCTAAGGCGTGACCTCAAAAAGGTGCAGGAGGTGATGCAGGAGCAAAAAAGCAGCCGCATGGATACGCCGACCGCCGCTTTGGTGGGCTACACCAACGCCGGCAAGTCATCGCTGATGCGCTCGCTCACCGGCTCCGACGTGCTGGTGGAAAATAAGCTGTTTGCCACCCTGGACACCACAGTGCGGGCACTGATGCCCCATACCCAGCCGCGGATTTTAGTCTCAGACACGGTCGGCTTTATCAATAAGCTGCCCCACGATTTGGTGCCGGCATTTCACTCCACCCTCGAAGAAGCCAAGGATGCCAGCGTGCTGCTTTATGTGGTGGATGCAAGTGATGCGGATTTTCGCACTCAGCTTGAGGTGGTGCGCGCGGTGCTCACCCAAATCCATCTGGGTGGAAAGGATAAGCTGCTGCTACTTAACAAGGTTGATTGCCTGAGCGATGAGGCTCGGGCTGAACTGATGCAGGAATTCCCGGATGCGATGCAAATCAGCGCCTTAAACAGTGCCGATGTGGCGCGGGTGCATCAGGCGATAGTCGATGCCATTGCAAATCAAATGCTCGCGGCCTGTTTTAACATTCCCTATGCGGCGAGCGCGCTGATGGGGGATATTCACAGCCGGATGCAGGTGATTGATGAGGAATATCATGAATCCGGGATCCGCATTACCCTGCGTGCCCGCAGCGCCGATTTGGACCGACTGAATAAACGGCTGCTCACCGGCTTTTGATTGGTATCAAAAATCGAGTGCTAAAAACAACAAAGGCAGCCTCAACTGCCCTTACTTTTTCTATTGAAATCTATGGCCTTACTTCATCAGCCAGGCGCGGTACGACTTGCCTTTGATGCGGCCGGAGGTGATTTTACCCAGTGCCTTTTTGGCAACCTTACGGTTAACCGCCACATAGGCGCGGTAGTCGGTCACTAAAATCTTACCCACCTCGGCGCCTTCGATGCCATTATCGCCGGTGAGGGCGCCCAGAATATCGCCGGGGCGCAGCTTATCTTTTTTACCGCCATCGATTTGCAGGGTGATCATGGTTGGCGCCTTGGGCGTTTTACCCAAGAGGCTCGATGATGGCAGCGGCTCGCTCTCGATTTCGCGCTCAAGATACTCTTCCAGCAGCGCTATCCGGTAGCCGTCTTTGTCGTTAAAGAAGGTGAACGCCGCGCCCTTGCTGCCGGCACGGCCGGTGCGGCCAATGCGGTGAATGTGCACTTCGGTGTCGTGGGCCACGTGGTAGTTGAATACCGCATCGAGGGCATCGATATCCAAACCGCGTGCGGCTACGTCGGTGGCGACCAGTACGTTGGCGCTCTTGTTGGCAAATTGCAGCAGGGTTTCATCGCGGTCGCGCTGTTCCAAATCACCGTGCAGTGCCAGCACGCTAAAGCCCATGGCGCTCAAATCATCCGCCACCTTTTGGGTTTCGCGTTTGGTGTTACAAAACACCACGGCGCTTTCGGGGTTGTGCTCAAGCAGCAGCAAATGCAGTGCCTGCATCCGCGCGCTGTCGTCATCCAGATGGTAGAAGTGCTGCTCTATGGTGCTTTTTTCGTGGGTAACGGCCACTTTCACCATCACAGGCTTATACATAACCTGCTGCGCAATAGACTGAATTTGCTCGGGGAAAGTCGCGCTGAACAGCAGGGTTTGGCGCTCGCGCGGCGCGTTTGCAATAATCGCATCCAGCTGCGGCTGAAAGCCCATTTCCAGCATGCGGTCGGCTTCATCGAGCACCAGCATATTAAGGTTGCTCAAATCCAGACGGCCGCGCTCCAGATGGTCCACAATCCGACCCGGTGTCCCCACAATGATGTGAGCGCCATGCTCAAGTGAGCCCACCTGCGGCCCCATGGGCACGCCGCCGCAAAGGGTAAGCACCTTCACGTTGTGGATGCCACGGGCGAGGGTGCGGATTTCCTGGGCGACCTGATCGGCAAGCTCGCGGGTTGGGCACAGTACCAGGGTTTGAATGCGAAACCGCTTCACATCCAGCTTGTTCAGCAGCCCGAGCCCAAAGGCAGCGGTTTTGCCTGAGCCGGTTTTGCCCTGACCAATCACATCCTCACCCGCCAGAATGGCCGGCAGACTTTGGGCCTGAATGGGCGTCATCTCGTGGTAGCCCATGGAGGACAGGTTCTCAAGCAGTTCGGGTTTAAGCTTAAGGGTGGAGAAAGCCAGTGACGGCTGGAGATCTGAATTGCTCAAGGATTGTGTCCTGTGGTGGCTAACCGGGCGTTGGCACGGCTGATGAAAGCTATGGAAATAGCGGTTACTGCAATGATTCAACTGAATCGGTTGTTACTGTGTCGTCTTGCGACTCGCCCCGGAATTATATCTGCTTTTGGCCGGTCTGACTCTAAACCTGTGTGCTTAGCCTGTGTCAGCAGCCAATGTGCTTAATCGGGTTGGGCATGTCGGCCCAGAGCGAGGCTATTGTAGCAATAATGCGGGCTGATTTCCTTACACCAGGAATTTGCCGCCAGAAGCGGGCTAACATCAAAGACATGGCCGATGCCATTGTCATTATGCTTATCGCCAGATGTCGTCATCTTCAAAAGGTGAAAGCGTCAATAACCAGTAAATCCACTTCAGCAGAAAGGCCGAATGAACAAAAAGCCAGAGATTGCATCAACCCAGGATAACAGTCGGCTGTGGCTGCTCACGGCGCTGACCATGCTTGCCTTTGCGGCCAACTCGCTCCTTTGCCGTGAGGCGCTGGTGTCCGGCAGTATCGATGCCGCGAGCTTTACCCTGGTGCGGATGGTGAGCGGCGCCCTGGTACTTATGATGCTTGCTTTTCTGCAATCAAGAACCGCTCCGGTGCCAGAACCAAAGCCAGATCCGAAGCAAGAGCCGAGGCCGGTGCGGCTTACCGGCAACTGGCGATCGGCGCTGGCGCTGCTGGGATACGCAGCCGCCTTTTCATTTGCCTATCACAGCCTCACTGCGGCCACCGGCGCCTTGCTGCTGTTTGGGGCGGTGCAGGCCACCATGATTGGCTATGGCCTTTGGTCAGGTGAGCGGCCAAATCGGTTGCAGCTGTTTGGAATGTTACTGGCCCTGCTCGGCTTGGGCTGGTTTTTACTGCCGGGGGTTGCAGCGCCCGACAGCGTCGGCGCCTTATTAATGCTGCTGGCAGGCGTTTGCTGGGGAGTTTATTCGTTACTCGGGCGCGGCGCTGCATCGCCACTTTCCGCCACTGCCGGTAACTTTGTCCGCAGCGTCCCCCTGGCATTGCTGCTGTATGGGGTGATAGCCGCCGTGGGCATTGATTCTCACGGAGAAATCGCAGGACAGGGAGGCGGGGGAGAGATTTTCAGCGTTTCCGCCATTGGCGTGCTGTACGGCATTGGCTCAGGCGCTATCGCATCCGGGCTCGGTTACGCACTCTGGTATGCGGTATTGCCGCGCATAGAAGCCACAACCGCTGCAACCGTGCAGCTCAGCGTACCCATCATAGCCGCATTTGGCGGCCTGTTACTGCTTGGCGAACCACTTAGCCTCAGACTCATTCTCTGCTCCACCGCCGTCCTCGGCGGCATTGCACTCGCGGTACTCAACCGCCCGGGGAAATAGCCTGCCTGCAGAAGCTCTAGTTGGGGGTTATACCTGTCTTGTCCTTTTTTGGGACGCCAGCTTTTATGCACTGTGCACGGTCAAGCTCATCCTTTCGGTTTAAACATCTGGTCAGAGCAACATCATTTAAGTCAGTCATCATCAAAAGCGCAGGGAAAGTTATAGGCAAGGCGTGCATCAGATGACTATTCGAGAGCTAAAGCGCCTTGCGTCCAGCGTATCGTCCAAGTCAGTCCTCGCTTTTGAGGCCTTAAATCACATCAAAAATAAGAGCTGCCAGTTCTGTTTTTGCGTTAACAATAAGCCAATTATTTAGCAAGAAGCGATAAAAAACTGCGGTTTTCGTCCCTTGGCTTGGTTTATGCATCAACGAAAGTGTGTCTCCCAATGGCCAAATTTTTGGCAAAGGGGCCAACCAACGGAATGGTTTGACTATGATAAGGAGGTTTAGACCATGGCACTTGAACTACCCTATGATCCTTCCCGTGATGAAATTTTTTGGCGAACGGCTGTTGCCAACATTCATACAGGAATTGATAACTTCAACATGCTCACGTCAAAGTTCGACATTGAGTCTCACCATCGGATTTCATCTGCAGGTTCCTGTTTTGCTCAGCATATAGGTAATTGGTTGACGCAAAATAACTACTCTTACAATAGAAGCCAGCTGAATCGTGATGAAGTTTCTAGCTTTGCCTTTGGTAATATCTACACGCCCCGTTCTTTACTTCAGTGGTTTGTTTGTTCCGATGATGAATTATCGGAGCACAGCGTGTACTTTGAGGAGGAGTCCGGCCGTTACTATGACTTATTATTACCAAGAGCAGCTGAAGCGGGCTATCAGTCGCGGGAAGAGTTACTGGCGTACAGGGTGTTGGTGATGGAGGAAACCCGCGCTCAGCTGGCTCAAAGTGAATGTTTTATTTTTACTCTTGGGCTGATTGAGACCTGGAACGATAGCAAAGGCCTTTGCTATCCAAGTTGCCCAGGGGTGAAATTGGGTGTGTATGATTCTGAAAAATACAAACTGAAAGTATTTAATTATCAGGAAATATTTTCTGATCTTAGTGAGCTGTTTAAGCAAATCAAAGTTGTAAACCCGTCGATACGTTTTGTGCTGACTGTATCTCCCGTTCCTTTGACTGCTACCGCCACGGATGCTCACGTGTTGGTTGCCAACAGCTACTCCAAATCTGTCCTGCGGGCTGTTGCAGGTGCATTCTGCCAAGAGCGGGAGGATGTCAGCTACTTTCCCTCTTTTGAACTCATTACTACCCCCTTGCCGGAAGATTTTCGCTATCTGGAAAATCGGCGCACAGTATCTGAGAAAGGCGTTAGTTATGTGATGCGGCATTGGGCCAAGTCGTTAAATGGTAAGCGAACACCAGAAGTAAGCAGCATTGAAGCTGTCTGTGATGATGAAATGCTAGACGCTATTAAGAAGGCCCACTCAAGTGAGGTGGGTGCGCAGCTAACTTTGATAGGCGATAGCCATTTTGGCAAGTTGGCCAAGTCTTTTGAGCGGCTTGGACAGCCCTGCTGTGGTGGCATGGTGATGAACGGTTCAGGATTCGCACAACACAAGTTTTCCTTGACCACGGACAATGACATCATGGTGCCGCTTGAAAGTGCAGAGTCCCGGCGTTTGTGGCTACGCATAGTCAATAACCTCGACAGCCTATGCTCGGCTCAACGTCAGTCGGAATCTTGGGTATTGACCAATATTGGACTGCAAACTCATCAGACAGTATCCATGTTTGTGCGGTGGATGAAAGCTGAGCGTCCAGACAGGTTGAACCGAATTGGCATGGAAGACTATGTGGAGTTCTTTAATGCAAATATGCGGGATCAAATGACCATAGTATTTCGTTTGAAAGAGTTTGGGTTCAGGGTCATGGTGATTTCCGACACTCCATTCTGGCAATACTTTGAAGAGTCCAAAGAAATGGCACCATTAGTGATGGCTTACATGGATGCGATAGAATATGTTTGGCAGCAGATGGGGGTTGAGTTTTTTCACGCGGCACGCATTTTTAATGAAGAGATAAGCGATCCAATGTCTTACGCTTCGACTTTGGTTTATTCAGACGGTAGTCGGGATTACTTCCATGGCGGGGACCGTTATTATGATTGGCTCGCCGAGAAGTTATTGCCTTTGCTAAAAGAATAAAAAGCAGGTGAGGCATAACACGGTTGTGGAAGGTTGCACCAAACACTGGCATATCCCCAGTAGTGACCGCCGACAGCTTGGCGAGTATGGCAACGCCATGGGCTTACGAGCGAGAGGTAGGGATACCGAACTGGCATTTTTACAGGGATGTAATTTGCTGTCGCCCTGCTTACAGGGATGTACTTGCAGCGTGTCACGGATGGGGATATGCGAAGGGCGCACCGCAGGTGATTCGTTTCAACAGAGCTGGCGGCCAGTTTTTAGCCGGTTGGCAATCTACTTATTTGGCAGCAGCGCTCTGGGCTTCGGCCCAAAAAAATAAAAAGCCGCTCAATGCGGCTTTTGTTTTTACTTTCAAAGAGTGCTCTCGATCACTCTGGATCACTTATTCTGGGTCATAGTCGAGCACTGGTGTTAACCACTTCTCCGCTTCTGCTACCGTCATCCCCTTACGGCGGGCGTAGTCTTCTACCTGATCCTTGCCGATGTTGGTCACGCCAAAGTAGCGCGCCTGTGGGTGGGCGAAGTACCAGCCTGATACCGCAGCAGTGGGGTACATGGCGAAGCTTTCGGTGATATTGAGGTCAATGCACTCGTTGGGTTTGAGCAAATCCCACAAGAGCCCCTTCTCGGTGTGATCCGGGCAGGCAGGGTAGCCGGGGGCGGGGCGGATACCGCGGTATTTCTCGCGGATAAGCGCCTCGTTGTCGAGGTTTTCGTCGGCGGCATAACCCCAGAATTCTTTACGTACCCGCTCGTGCATGCGTTCGGCGAAGGCCTCGGCCAGACGGTCGGCCAGTACCTTGAGCATGATGGCGTTGTAGTCGTCGTGGTTGGCTTCAAAGCGTGCCAGATGCGCATCGATGCCGTGGCCTGCGCACACCGCAAAGCCGCCGGTGTAGTCGGCCACACCGCTGTCTTTGGGGGCAACAAAGTCCGACAGACAGAAGTTATCGTTACCCACCCGCTCGATTTGCATCCGCAGGTGATGGGTGGTCATCAGCACTTCGCTGCGGCTCTCGTCGGTGTAAAGCTCGATATCATCGTGATTTACGGTATTGGCCGGGAACAGGCCAATCACCCCTTTGGCGGTGAGCCACTTTTCATCGATGATGGTTTGCAGCATGGCTTTGGCGTCGGCGTACAGCTTACGGGCCTCTTCGCCAACCACTTCATCGTCGAGAATGCGCGGGAAGTGGCCGTGCAGTTCCCAGGCGCGGAAAAACGGCGTCCAGTCGATGCGGTCGACCAAATCATCCAGCGGGTAGTCTTCAAACACCTGAATACCGAGCTTGCTCGGCACCTTTGGCTGGTAGTTGGCCCAGTCGAGCTGGCAGCGGTTTTCCCGCGCCGCCTCGATGGAGACAATTTCCTTGCGCTTGGCCTGTGACAGGCGCTTTTCGCGCATCACATGGTATTCATCGTAGGTGGCCTGGATGGTGGCATCGCGGGTCTCATCGTTGATGAGCTTGCTCACCATGGGCACGGCGCGGGACGCATCCGGAATATAAATAGCGCCATGTGGGTAGTGGGGCGCAATCTTGACCGCGGTATGGATTTTCGAGCAGGTGGCGCCGCCGATGATGGCGGGAATTGTGAGCCCTTCGCGCTCGAAGGTTTTCACGTTGTGCACCATTTCATCGAGGCTTGGGGTGATCAGCCCCGACATGCCGATGATATCGACATTCTCTTTTTTGGCGACTTCGACGATTTTCTCCACCGGCACCATCACGCCTAAGTCAATCACTTCGTAGCCGTTACAGGCGAGCACCACACCGACAATGTTCTTGCCGATGTCGTGCACGTCGCCTTTTACCGTGACCATCAACACCTTGCCGTTGCTTTGGCCGGCGACCTTTTCGGCCTCGATAAAGGGGTTTAAGTAGGCCACGGCTTTTTTCATCACACGGGCGGATTTAACCACCTGGGGCAGGAACATCTTGCCCTCGCCAAAGAGATCGCCCACCACGTTCATGCCGTCCATCAGCGGGCCTTCAATCACATCCAGCGGACGGGTGGCCTGCTGACGGGCTTCTTCGGTGTCGGCGTCGATAAATTCGGTAATGCCTTTTACCAGCGCATGTTCAAGGCGCTTGTTCACCGGCAGGCTGCGCCATTCCAAATCTTCTTTTTTACCGGCACTGCCGCCAGCGCCGCCGCGATACTTCTCAGCGATTTCCAGGAGTTGCTCTGTGTTGCTTGAGTCGGCTACCGGGCAGGGCAGGTTAAGCACCACGGCTTCAACCCGCTCTTTAAGCTCGGCGGGAATATCGTCGTAAATCGCCAGCTGCCCGGCGTTCACAATGCCCATGTCCATGCCTTCTTTAATGGCATGGTAGAGGAACACGGCGTGGATGGCCTCGCGCACCGGGTTGTTGCCACGGAACGAGAAGGACACGTTGGACACGCCGCCGGAAATCATCGCATGGGGCAGGGTGGCCTTGATGTCGCGCACCGCCTCGATAAAGTCGACTGCGTAGTTGTCGTGCTCTTCGATGCCGGTGGCCACGGCAAAAATATTGGGGTCGAAGATGATATCTTCCGGCGGGAAGCCCACTTTATCGACCAGAATCCGATAGGCGCGGGTACAGATTTCAATCTTGCGGGCACGGGTGTCGGCCTGGCCGGTTTCATCGAAGGCCATGATGATGGCGGCGGCGCCGTAGCGCTTCACCAAAGTGGCCTGCTCGATAAACTTCTCTTCGCCTTCTTTAAGGGAGATGGAGTTTACGATGCACTTGCCCTGCACGCACTTAAGGCCCGCCTCGATGACTTCCCACTTGGAGGAGTCAATCATGATGGGCACCTTGCTGATTTCAGGCTCGGAGGCGACCAGATTGAGGAAGGTGGTCATCACCTCCACGCCGTCCAGCATGCCCTCATCCATGTTGATATCGATGATTTGGGCGCCGCTTTCAACCTGCTCGCGGGCCACATCCAGCGCGGTCTCGTATTTGCCTTCTTTAATCAGCTTCAAAAACTTGGCCGAGCCTGTGACGTTGGTACGCTCACCTACGTTTACAAAGAGACTGTCGGCGCTGATGGTAAGCGGTTCAAGCCCCGCGAGACGGCAGGCCACCGGAATATCCGGCAACTTGCGCGGGGCGTGTTTTTCAACGGCTTCGCGGATAACGCGGATATGATCCGGGGTAGTACCACAGCAGCCGCCGACTATGTTGAGCATGCCTTCGATGGCCCACTGCACTATGATGTCGGCCATTTCCTTGGGCGTTTCATCGTAGCCGCCGAACTCGTTCGGCAGACCCGCGTTGGGGTGCGCCGACACATAACATTCGCTGATGCGGGAAAGTTCTTCCACATAAGGGCGCAGCTCTTTTGGCCCCAGCGCACAGTTAAGGCCCATGCTGATGGGTTTGATATGGCGCAGCGAATTGTAGAAGGCTTCGGTGGTCTGGCCGGTCAGGGTGCGGCCGGACGCATCGGTAATGGTGCCGGAGATCATCACCGGCAGGCGCAGGCCGACTTCATCAAAAATCGATTCGATGGCAAACAGCGCCGCCTTGGCGTTGAGGGTATCGAAAATGGTTTCCACCATGATGATATCGGCGCCGCCTTCAATCAGGGCAGCGGTGGACTCGCGGTAGGCGGCCACCAAATCATCGAAGTGGATATTACGAAAGCCCGGGTCATTCACATCCGGGCTGATGGAGCAGGTACGGTTTGTCGGGCCAAGTACCCCGGCCACATAGCGGGGGATGCCGGTTTGGGCTTCCACTTCATCGGCTACTTCACGGGCGATGCGGGCACCAACGAGGTTAATCTCCGCCGAGAGCGACTGCATCTCATAGTCGGCCATGGCAACCGTGGTGGCGTTAAAGGTGTTGGTTTCGATAATGTCGGCACCGGCCAGCAGATACTCGCGGTGAATGCCCTTGATTATCTCAGGTTGGGTGAGCACCAACAGGTCGTTATTGCCTTTTACGTCGCAGTGCCAGTTGGCGAAGCGGCTGCCGCGATAGTGTTCTTCTTCCAGTTTGTGGCCCTGGATCATGGTGCCCATGGCGCCATCGAGGATAAGAATACGCTTGGCGAGATCCGCATTCAGTCGCTGCTGACGGGAGAGGGCCAGATCGCGGGCCTTGGGAGTTAACACTGGAGTTGCCATAAAAACACCTGCAAAGTACGAAGAAGTTATGTCCGGGGCAGATTCTGGCCTGCCTTATTACCACCCATGGCGCGTTGTCGAGCGATTTGCGGCGTGAAGCCCTAGCTTAGGCCCGGTGCCTGTCAGCTGCAATCGGCACCGCAGTGAGATGAAAAAAAGCGGTAACAATGGCACATAAAATTGGTTTGGACATTTATACGTATAGACGTCCATAATACGCGAAATTCGCCCCCAAGGGCAAGCCGAAAGCCTGAGCTAACGCCTGTGCAAAAGCCTTAGCGAAAGCCTAATCAAACGCCAGCTTCATCCCGCCCTGTGCAGCTTGCCCTGCAGAGGCGATTATCGGCAGCAGGAGAGACTATGGAGTCCTGTGAAATAGTGTTTTGGCGCCATGGCGAATGCCTGGACGGCGGCGTGCTGCGGGGCAGAACCGACAGTGCTCCCGACCTGACATCGCTCGATGCCATAGTGAGGTACGCAGCCGCTCTTGCAAATCCCAGCGCAAACGCCAGCGAGAAAACCAGCGCGAACGCCAGCGCGAAACCAAGCGCAATCGTCAGCTCGCCCTTAAGCCGCTGTCTTGTGCTTGGCCAGGCTCTCGCCAATCAGGCTGGCTGCCCCCTTAGCGTGGATAACGGCTTTGCCGAGATGGATTTTGGTGATTGGGACGGCAGAAGCCTTGCCGAGCTTTGGCAAGAGGCGCCGCTTGAAGCCTGGTGGCAAAATCCCTGGGAAATCTCGCCGCCAAACGGCGAAACCATGGCCGCGTTTGAAGCGCGGGTTGAGAAGGCGCTTAACACTTTACTTAATGAGCATAAGCCGGGTGAGCGCATCTGGGTTGTAACCCACGGCGGCGTTATCCGCGCCCTGATGGCTTATATCCTTGGCGCCAGGCGTCAAAGTGGCTTTTATAACCGGCTCGATATTCCCTACGGCGCCTGCGTTGGCAGCCGCTGGTATCGAAGCGGTGATGGCTGGCAGGGACAACTTGTCTGGCAAAATATGGCGCTTCCGGCCTGAAGGTTGGATAATTGGCGCTAAACCGGTGTAATTCCGGAACAAAACATCAGCAAAGGTGTCTGCGCCTGGTAAGCGCCGACGTAAAAGGGGAACCGGGAATGCCGCTTGGCCGAGCCCGGACTGTGCCCGCAACTGTGTGAAGTGCTTGGTGGATTAAGCCTTCGAGTCAGGATACCTGCCTTTGCCCTCGGTCCAATTACAGTGTCCGGACGGGTTATCCGGAGGAGTCTTATGCCTTTTATCTTTCGCACGCCCACGCCTTGCCCACGGGATAAGCGTTTGGAGTGCCAGCCTTGAATACCTCCATCAGCGTCAGCGACCTGTGCTGGCAGGTGAACGGCCAGCCCTTGCTGGACAGGGTCAGTTTTCACCTTGCCGGACGGGGCATGTATGGCGTAATTGGCCCCAATGGTGCGGGCAAATCCTCGTTGCTGCGCTGCCTGTACCGCTTTATCCGCCCAACCTGCGGCGAAATCCTGATGAATGGCCGGCCGCTGGCGATGTTTTCCCGCCGCGAGTTTGCCCGGCTGGTGGCTGTGGTGCCGCAGGAATTGCCGCCGCTGTTTGAGTTAAGCTGCGAAGCCGTGGTCGCCATGGGGCTTATTCCCCACAAGGGCTGGCTTAGCGGCAACAACGCCGACGACATGCGCCGCATCAATACCGCGCTGGGTGAAGTGGGGCTGGAGGGTTATAACCAAAGGCCGTTTGGCAAACTCTCCGGCGGCGAAAAGCAGCGCGCACTGATTGCCCGCGCGCTGGTGCAGCAGCCCAAAATCCTTATTCTCGATGAGCCAACCAGTCATCTGGATGTGCGGTTTCAAATCGAGGTGCTGGAGCTTCTAAAGCGGCTCGATGTGTTTGTGGTGTGTACCATCCATGATTTAAACCTTGCCAGCGCCCTGTGTGACGAGCTGCTTCTGCTGGACCGTGGCCGTTTGGTCGCCAAGGGAAAGCCATCTGAGGTGCTGAGCGAGCGTCTGCTTGGGGAGGTGTTTGGCGTGTGCTGCACCGTTGAGGCCCATCCCCAGCACGGCAATCCGCTTATTCACTATTTTTACGGCTACAACGGCACGTCGGAGCATCCATGAGAGCCTTTTCAGCCTTGCTCAGACCCGTTGAGGCCCAGGGCGTGCTCACGCTGCTGCTGATGGCAGCCTGCATTCTGTCGATGGTGTTTGCCGGCATGTTTGGCGCGGCCGACATAGGTTTTCGCCAGGCATTTTCTGTGTATCTGCACGCCCTTGGCGCGCCGCTGCCAGCGGATGTGGCTTACCTTGACAGCCGTATTCTGCTTGAGCTTCGGCTGCCGCGGATTTTACTCGCCTTTGTTTGCGGCGCAGGGCTTGCGCTGTCGGGCTGGGCGCTGCAACTGGTGACCCGTAATCCGCTGGCCGATCCTTATCTTTTTGGGATAAGTGCCGGCGCTTCGCTGGGCGCAATTGTGGTGCTGAGCCTGACGGCGGGTGTAGGGGCAAGCAGCGCCGCTGCCGCGGCGGGTATGGCGGCGTCTGACAGCTGGCTTTCGGTGCTGACCTTGCCCACAGGCGCCTTTGTTGGCGCGTCTGTGTCTGTGCTTTTGGTGCTGGCGCTCAGTGGTTTTGGGCTGCAAAGCCAGGTCGAGCGAATGCTGCTTTCCGGCGTCGCGACCTCGTTTTTATTCTCTGCCCTCGGCAGCCTGGTGCTGTATTTTTCAAGCCCGCAGGTCACGGCCTCGCTGCTTTTCTGGAGCCTTGGCAGCTTTGCCCGCGCCGCCTGGGATACCCTGATGGTGCCCTGGCTGGTGTTTGGGCTGTTTGTGCTGTTTTTGCTGATAAACCGGCGCGAGCTGCTGGCGATGTCGGCCGGAGATGAAACTGCCCATTCCCTTGGGGTGCCGGTCGCCAGGCTTCGCATCATCAGTTTATTGATGTGCTCACTGATGACGGCGGTGCTGGTGGCAAGCTGCGGCGGTATAGGATTTGTCGGATTAATGATCCCACACATAGTTCGACTGATGTTTCCTGCGCGCCAGTCGCTTATGATAGTGGCCATGCTCGGCGGCCTCTTGATGGTGTGGGTGGATGTGCTGGCCCGGGCGCTGTTGCCCTCGCAGGAGTTGCCGGTTGGGGTGATAACCGCCGTGCTTGGCAGTGGCTTTTTTCTGGTGCTGCTGTTTGGCCGCAGGGATAGATAAGGACGGGTTATGTTTCAAATCAAAGCGTTGGATAAGTCTTGCGACCAAAACATCCAGCGGCGGATAGATCTTAAAACCAAGCCGGTTGGCGCCCTAGGCAAGCTCGAAAGCCTGGCGCTGCAATTGGTGCGTATGCTCGGGGATGAGCCCACTGTTGCGCGCCCGGCCATGCTGGTGTTTGCCGCCGACCATGGTATCGCCGATGCCGGCGTGTCCATTGCGCCGCCGGAAGTGACAGCGCAGATGGTGGCCAACTTTGCCGCCGGTGGCGCTGCTATCAATGTGTTTTGCCGCGAGCTTGGCTGGACACTTGAAATCATCGATGCCGGTATTCTCACGCCGCCGGACCCTTCCCTTAACGTGACCAACTGCCGCCTCGGTGCCGGTACCGGCCCTATCCATAAACGCGCCGCCATGACCTTGGGGCAAGTGGAGCAGGGGCTCGAATTCGGCCGCGCGCGGGTGCGAGCCCATCATAGTCTTGGCAGCAATTTGATTGGCCTTGGGGAAATGGGCATTGGCAACACCTCAAGCGCAGCAGCGATTATGGCGGCGCTGCTTGATATTGAGGCCAAGGACTGCGTTGGGCGCGGCACGGGTGTGGATGCTGCAACCCTCAAGCGCAAGCAGATGCTGGTGGAGCAGGCGCTGGTGCTGCACATGAGCGAGCTTGGCGACGCCAAATCTGTGCTTGCCTGTGTGGGCGGCTTTGAAATTGTGCAGATGACCGGTGCCATACTTGGCGCTGCCGAAATCGGCATTCCTGTGATGGTGGACGGATTTATTGCCACAGCTGCAGCGCTTTGTGCTGTAAAAATGTATCCTGAAACAAAGGAATATCTTATCTTTGCACACCGCTCAGGCGAGCGTGCCCATGGTATGATGCTCGAGCATCTCGGCGTTGAGCCTCTGCTTGACCTCGGGATGCGCCTTGGTGAAGGTTCGGGCGCCGCGCTGGCGCTGCCGCTTATCAAGGCGGCCTGTGGTTTTTATCGTGAAATGGCAAGTTTTGATGATGCCGGTGTGGAGCCGGTAGTTTCTTAGGTTTGAGGGCTGGTATGTCGACGTTCAAGCGTGAACTGGAGCTGTTTTTGTTGGCGCTCACTTTCTTTACCCGTATTCCTGTGCCTGTGCGGCTCGACAACAGTCCGGAGCGACTGAATCGAGCCAGCCGTTACTTCGGTCTGGTCGGTACCCTGGTTGGCCTGTTGTCGGCGCTGGTGTTTTTCCTCGCGCAGTTTGTGTTTCCTGCCTCGGTGGCCGTGGTGCTGGCCATGATTGGCTCCGTGGTGCTCACCGGCGGCTTCCATGAAGATGGTCTGGCCGATACCGCCGACGGTTTTGGCGGCGCTTTTGAGCGTGAGCGCAAGCTGGAAATCATGAAAGACAGCCGTGTCGGCTCTTACGGCTCGCTGGCACTGGTGCTGGCGCTGCTGCTGAAATTCCAACTGCTTAGTGAGCTTGCGCTTTACTCTGTCTCCAGCGTGGTCGGCGGCCTTATTCTTGGCCACACCTTAAGCCGCGCCTTTGCCGCCAGCATCATTTTTAACCACGACTATGTGCGTGAAGACGAAGACAGCAAGGCCAAGCCGCTGGCACAGTCGATGCACTGGGACGAGGTGCTGTTTTTGACCATCAGCGCGGCGGTTATCTGTTTGCTGTTTACCGGCGTGACCGCGACTGTGGTGATCCTTGGCGTCTTGTTTGTGGCCCGCACCCTGCTGGCCCGCTGGCAATATCGTCAGATTGGCGGCTACACCGGCGATACCCTCGGTGCCTGTCAGCAAATCCTTGAGCTTTGCGTCTATCTGGCGCTGCTGCTTCTGTGGAGCCAGTCTTGATCCATTTGGTCCTCGGTGGTGCCCGCAGCGGCAAGAGCCGCTTCGGTGAACACTGGGTCCAGAGTCAGGCATCGAGCGGCATCTATATTGCCACTGCCATCGCCGGTGATGCGGAGATGGCAGCGCGCATCGCGCATCATCGCGCCGGTCGTCTTCAATCGGGTTTTAACTGGCAACTGATTGAAGAATCATACGATTTACCTACTCTCCTCAATTCGCTTTCAGGCTCGGATAAGCCGGTGCTGGTAGATTGCCTAACCCTGTGGCTGACTCAGTGTCTGGTCAGGCAGCCTGAGCAGCTCACGCCTTGTTGCGATGCCCTGCTTGCGGCAGTGGCAGGATTTCAGGGGCAGCTTATCCTTATCAGCAATGAGGTAGGTTCGGGCATAGTGCCGCTTGGGGAGCTCAGCCGCCAGTTTGTGGATGCGGCGGGGCGGCTCAATCAGGCGCTGGCCGAGCGCGCCGACAAAGTCACCCTGGTGGTGGCGGGCTTGCCGTTACACCTCAAAAACTAAAATGGGAGTCACCCATGGCCTGCGCTACGCTCATGATCCAGGGCACAGCATCCGATGCCGGCAAAACCACCCTGGTCGCAGGGCTTTGCCGTGTGCTTGCCCGCAGCGGCTTTGCCGTTGCCCCCTTTAAACCGCAAAATATGGCGCTCAACAGCGCCGTGACTGAAGATGGCGGCGAAATCGGCCGCGCTCAGGCGCTGCAGGCCATTGCCTGTGGCCTTAAACCCCATACAGATTTCAATCCGATTTTGCTCAAACCCGGCTCAGATACACGCGCCCAGGTAATAGTGCATGGCAAGGCCATGACGGCGCTGGAAGCGAGCGAGTTTTTTGGCCCCGCCGGTAAAAATTACAAGGCGCTGGCGATGCAGGCGGTGCTCGAGTCCCACGCGCGCCTTAGCAAACAATATCAGTGTCTTTTGGTGGAGGGCGCCGGCAGTCCGGCCGAAATTAACCTGCGGGAGAACGATATTGCCAACATGGGTTTTGCCGAGGCGGTGGACTGCCCGGTGATCCTGGTGGCCGATATCGACAAAGGCGGCGTGTTTGCCCAGCTCGTTGGTACGCTTGCGCTCCTGTCCGAGTCGGAGCAGGCGCGGATTAAGGGCTTTGTTATCAACCGTTTTCGCGGCGATTTGAGCCTGCTTAAGCCGGGGCTCGATTGGCTTGAAGCCCATACAGGCAAGCCGGTGCTCGGCGTGGTGCCCTATCTGCATAATCTGCTGCTGGACGCCGAAGACGCGCTGGTGCCCTATGCGCGCCAGAGCAGCAGTAAGCCTCGCTTTCGGGTGCGGGTGCTGGTGTATCCCCGCACCAGTAATCACACTGATTTTGACCCCATCCGCCTGCACCCCGATATCGACTTTGATTACATCGACATTCAAAACGCGGCCGATGATGTGCTGATTGGCGCAGACTTGTTGATCTTACCCGGCAGTAAAAACGTACGGGCAGATCTGGCCACGCTCAAGGATAAGGGCTTTGATAAGGCCATTGCCCGCCACTTGCGCTACGGCGGCAAGCTGATGGGGATTTGCGGCGGCTATCAGATGCTCGGGCTTGAGATTGACGACCCGCTCGGCATCGAGGAGGGCGTGGGCTCAAGTGAAGGGCTTGAGCTTTTGCCGGTGATAACAGAGCTTAAACCGGCCAAGGTGCTGGCCAATGTCACAGGTGAGCTGACCCTTGGCAGCGAGGCGGTGGCGGTAAAAGGCTATGAAATTCACTGCGGCCGAACCTCTGTGCTTGGCAAGCTTAAGCGGCCGCTGTGGCTGCTCGATGAACGGGGTGCCAGCGCCGATGCAGGCTGCATCAGCGACGATTATCAGGTATTCGGCACCTATCTGCACGGCATATTCGATACCCCCGAGGCGCTCGATGCCGTGCTTGGCTGGGCGGGGTACCGGGGTGAGGGCAAGGCTGTATCGCTGGATGAGCACCGCGAGCGGCAGCTTAATCGCCTTGCCGACACGCTGGAGGCGCATCTGGATATGGATAAACTCAAATCTCTGTTTTTATAAACAACAATAGCAAGTGTGAAGGAAGAACAATGTCTGACTCCCGCAGCGACGAGCGCCATAAGGCCCGTCAGCAAAAGGTGAAAGAGGCCGTAGACGCCAAGGTGGCCGCCGCCAACATAGAGAGGGGCGTGCTGATGGTGATCACCGGTAACGGCAAGGGCAAAACCACCGCCGGTTTCGGCACTGTTGCCCGCGCCGTGGGCCACGGTAAACGTGCCGCCGTGGTGCAATTTATTAAGGGCAACTGGGACTGCGGTGAGCGTAAGCTGCTTGAAGGCGCAGGCGTGCCCTTTGAAGTCATGGCCACCGGCTTTACCTGGGAAACCCAAAACCGCGACACCGACACCAAAGCCGCCGAGAAGGCCTGGGCGCAGGCCGAGATTTGGCTTAAAGATGAAAGCATTGACCTTATTTTGCTCGATGAACTCACCTATATGCTGAGTTACCACTATCTTGATCTCGAGCGGGTGCTCGAGGCCTTTAAAAATCGCCCGCCGATGCAGCATGTGATAGTCACTGGCCGTAATTGCCACCGCCAGCTACTTGAGCTTGCCGATACCGTGAGTGAGATTGAGTGTGTGAGGCATGCGTTTGAGGCAGGTATAAAAGCCCAGCCCGGCTTTGACTTCTGATCCTGCTGCCTGCTCTCGCGGCTGACGTCATTGTCTTCGTCACTCTGTCCCATCACGTAGCGCTGCTACGCTCAGGGCCATATTGACTCGACGGCTTTGTCAGTCGCGAGATCAGCTTGCAGGATGTTTCGCTTCCCATTGATGACGTTTAAATCCGATGCCTGCTCTCGTAGCTGACGTCATTGTCTTGGTCACTCTGTCCCATCACGTAGCGCCGCTACGCTCAGGGCCGTCACCGCTCGGCGGCTTTGCCAAAAGCACCAATCACTGTGCTGAATGGTAGCTACTGCTGGGGTATGAGGCGGCATTGCCTGCAAGATTTCACTCCATCACGTACTGAATGTTCTTGGTTGCCGAAGAGCGCGGCAAAGCTCCGATCATTTTTAGATTGGCTGCTTACTCTTGCTGCCAGCAGCAAAAAGGGCAGGCTGGGCCTGCCCTTTGGGCGTTGGATAAGCGCTGTAGTCAGGCTTATTTGACTGTGCCTGTTGCCTTGTTTATTTCTTTATTGGCGTCGCTGGTCACCTGATTGGTGAGCGCCTGTTTGACGCCGGCCGGGGCGCTGTCGCCCATGGCTTTGTCGATGCCTTGGGTCACGCCCTGATTGACGCCCTGAGTTACAGTGTCAGTCACAGCATTGGTAGCCTTTTCGATGGCTTTTTGCTGCAGGCGCTCCGGGCTTGCGTAGTCAACCAGTTCGGCTGGCCAGCTTGGGGCCACTTCGCCAACCTTGTCTTTCACGGCCTGCTGCAGCGGCTCGGCAAATACCTGAGTCACATCGCCCTGAATCAGCATTACCGCCATCTGGTTAGTCTCACTGTTCCACACAAAGCCTGCTTTTTCAGCCATTTCGGGTACAGGCGTGTAGCGCGACACCATATAGAACAGCGGGCCTTCCTGTTGCAGCTCGTTGGCGGTTTGCAGCATTTTTACCGCTGTGCCGTAGTGCTCGCCCAGCATGGGCTCGAGGCGGCTTTTGATCATCGGCTGTTCGAGCAGGTTAACCTGATTGGGGTCAAGACCAACCAGGGGTTTGAGCAAAGCCCACAGCAACTGGCTCTGGGGCGACAACATCAACAGCGGAGCGACACAGGCCTGCAGGGAGAGCAGGCACACCAGTGCCAAAGCCCAGCGACGGGGCGAGAAAGCAAACATGGTTGAATGGTTCCTGAATAAAGGATTGGGTTGGGGATAAAATCGGCAAGCATTCTAGCTGGGGCGCACAATTTGAGCCATGGGGGGAACAAGAATTTTTTAGTCGAAAGACTGAGTTGCCATATCGGCTGTCGGCTCGCCTTTGCCGGGACAGGGCGGTACAATGGCAGTCGATTTTTTCACTTCTTTTTGCGGTACAGGGGTTTTGCGGTTTCGTTGGCTCTATGGTACCCGGTTCGGCAGGAGCCTATGCACGTACATATTCTTGGGATTTGCGGCACTTTCATGGGTGGTCTGGCGCTGTTGGCGCGCGCCATGGGACACAAGGTCACAGGTTCGGATGCCAACGTTTATCCGCCGATGAGCACCCAGCTTGAACAGCAGGGGATTGAACTTATTCAGGGCTTTGACCCCTCGCAGCTCGATTGCGGGCCGGATCTGGTGGTGATTGGCAATGCCATGAGCCGCGGTAATCCCTGCGTCGAAGCTGTGCTTGAAAAGGGCATGGCCTATACCTCCGGGCCGCAGTTCCTGCACGACCATATTCTACCGGGCCGCTGGGTGCTTGCTGTGTCAGGTACTCACGGCAAGACTTCGACCTCGAGCATGCTGGCGTGGATTTTGGAATCCTGCGGCTATGAGCCGGGCTTTTTGATTGGCGGCGTGCCGCAAAACTTTGGCGTGTCGGCGCGTCTGGGTAACTCACCGTTTTTTGTGGTTGAGGCCGATGAGTACGACAGCGCCTTTTTCGACAAGCGCTCCAAGTTTGTCCACTATCAGCCGCGCACGCTGGTGATCAATAACCTCGAGTTTGACCATGCCGATATCTTTGACACTCTGGCAGATATCCAGCGCCAGTTCAGCCACGTGGTGCGTACCGTGCCTGCGTCCGGCAAGGTGATTTGGCCCAAAGACAGTAAGGCCGTGGCCGAGGTGCTCGACAAGGGCCTGTGGAGCGAGCAGGAAACCTTCAGTCATCAGTCTGGTGCCGATTGGTCGGTGAAGCCGCTCAGCGCCGATGGTCATGAGTTTGAAGTGCATTTTGCTGGTGAATCGCAGGGTGTGCTCGACTGGCAGCTTATCGGTAACCACAACATGGAAAATGCGGTGATGGCGATTGCCGCCGCGCGCCATGTGGGCGTAAAGCCTAAGGCCGCCATCGATGCACTCAAGAGTTTTGCACCGCCTAAGCGCAGGTTGGAGCTCCTTGGTGAAGTGGCAGGTGTGAGTCTGTACGATGATTTTGCCCATCACCCCACCGCCATCGAAACCACCCTTAAAGGGCTGCGCGCCAAAGTCGGCAATGCGCGTATTTTTGTGGTGCTGGAGCCACGCTCCAACACCATGAAACGTGGCGTGCATAAAGACACCCTTGGGCTGTCGATGGCGCTTGCCGATGCCGCTTACCTGTATCAGGCCGACAATATCGGCTGGGATATCCGCGATGCCATGGCCAACGCGCCGCTGCCGGTGGATGTGGACTATGATATTGATACTCTGGTCGCCAAGGTGGCGTCACAGCTTAAGAGTGGCGATCATCTGGTGGTGATGAGTAACGGCGGCTTTGGCGGCATTCATGGCAAGCTCAAGACCGCCATCGCCGAGGCCCACGATAAGGTAAACCAGGCACTATGACAGTGAGCCTCACCCCCAAAGCGCGCAGTATCAGCCTGGCCTGGACCGGCGCCTCTGGCGCGCCTTATGGCCTGACCTTGCTTAAATGCCTGCTCGAGGCGGATTATCGGGTGTTTTTGATGGTTTCCAGCGCCGCCCGGGTGGTGTTTGCCACCGAAGAGGGGCTGAAACTCTCGGCCGATGGCGCCAAGGCCGAGGCGCAAATCCGCGACTTTATCGACTGCCGCGCCGGTGAGCTGATTGTGCTTGGCAAGGATGAGTGGTTTTCGCCGCCGGCGTCAGGCTCAGCCGCGCCAAAACAGATGGTGATTTGCCCTTGCTCCACCGGCACCTTGGCAGCAGTTGCTACCGGCATGAGCAATAATCTGCTTGAGCGCGCCGCCGATGTGATGCTCAAAGAGCGCGGCCAGTTGATTCTGGTGCCAAGGGAAACACCCTTTAACGCCATTCACCTTGAGCACATGCTTAAGCTCACCCAACTTGGCGCAGTGGTGATGCCTGCGGCACCCGGCTTCTACCACAATCCCAAATCAGTACAGGATCTGGTAGACTTCCTCGTCGCACGAATTCTTGACCATTTGGGCGTAGCCCACAGCCTGACCAAGCGCTGGGGTTATGGTGGCGAAGCTGCCACACAAGCTTCTGATAATTGAGAGTAATATGAAACACACCATCGAAGAGATGATCTCGGTTGCCGAGATTGACCAAAAGCTGAACGAACTGGCTGATCGTATCAACGCCCATTACCAGCACAGCGAGCGCCTGCTGATGGTGGGGCTGCTGAAGGGATCGGCGGTGTTTATGGCCGACCTGTGCCGCCGTATCAAAGGGCATGTGGAAATCGACTTTATGTGCGTTTCGAGCTACGGCAATGCCATGTCCAGCTCCCGTGACGTGAAAATCCTCAAGGACGTGCAGTCTGATATCGCCGGCCGCGACGTGCTGATTGTGGAAGATCTGATTGACTCGGGTAACACCCTCTCCAAGGTGCGTGAGCTGCTGCTGGTGCGCGAGCCAAAGAGCCTGGCGCTCTGTACGCTGCTCGATAAGCCTGAGCGCCGTGAAGTGAACGTGCATGTGGATTTTGTCGGCTTTACCATTCCTGACGAATTTATCGTTGGCTACGGTATCGACTACGCCGAGCAGTATCGCAACCTGCCTTACATCGCCAAGGTTATTCCGCTGGAGTAATGGCGACTGTGTTCAATTTCGGGGGCTTGGCCCCCGTTTTTGTTTGATATCAATTGGTTTTTGTTTGTTTGGGGGAAAGATGACAGACACGCCAGATGCGCTCACCATCTCGGGCCTTAAAAAGACCTACAAGGGTGGAGTGGAAGCGGTAAAAGGCATCAGCCTTAAGGTTGCCCAGGGCGACTTTTTTGCCCTGCTTGGCCCCAATGGGGCGGGCAAATCGACCACCATCGGCATTATCAGCTCACTGGTGCACAAGAGCGCCGGCAAGGTCAGTGTGTTCGGCCACGACCTTGATACTGACCTTGAAGCGGCCAAGCTCTGCATTGGTTTGGTGCCGCAGGAATTTAACTTCAACCAGTTTGAAACCGTGCTGCAGATTGTGGTTAATCAGGCCGGTTACTATGGTGTAAGCCGCCCGGTGGCGCTGGAGCGCGCCGAGAAGTACCTCAAAGCACTGGATTTGTGGGAAAAGCGTAACAGCCCGTCACGCCAGCTCTCAGGCGGCATGAAGCGCCGGCTGATGATTGCCAGGGCGCTGATGCATGAGCCCAAACTCCTTATCCTCGATGAGCCCACCGCCGGGGTGGATATCGAGCTTCGCCGCTCCATGTGGAGCTTTTTGACCGAGCTTAACCGTCAGGGCGTGACCATCATACTCACCACCCATTATCTGGAAGAAGCGGAGATGCTGTGCCGCAATATCGGCATCATCGACAAGGGTGAGCTGGTGGAATGCACCAGCATGAAAAAGCTGCTCTCCAAGCTGAATATGGAAACCTTTGTGCTGGATATCCGTCAGGAATTGCAGTCGGCGCCGGCCCTTGAAGGTATTCAGTGCCGTGTCACCGATGCCCACAGCCTTGAGGTGGATATCGCCAAGGAGCATAGCCTCAATCAGCTGTTTGCCCAGTTGACGGCGCAGGGCATCGAGGTGCTGTCGATGCGCAATAAGGCCAACCGTCTCGAAGAGTTGTTTGTCGCGCTGGTGGAAGGCGCCAAAACCAAGCTCTCAAGTCAGCAGCAACAGGAGAAAGCCGTATCATGAAGGCGCTGTACCTGACCGCATTCAAAAGCATTCTTATCAAGGAAATCACCCGTTTCACCCGTATTTGGGTGCAAACCCTGGTGCCGCCTGCCATCACCATGACACTGTATTTCCTGATTTTTGGCAATCTGGTGGGCAGCCGTATCGGCGAGATGGGCGGCGTAAGCTACATGGAGTTTATCGCACCCGGTCTTATCATGATGTCGGTTATCACCAACTCCTACTCCAACGTGGCCTCAAGCTTTTTCAGCGCCAAGTTTCAGCGCAACCTTGAAGAGCTTATCGTCGCGCCCGTGCCCCATTATGTGATGATTGCCGGCTACGTGGGCGGCGGTGTGGCGCGTGGCCTGTGTGTTGGCGTTATCGTGACTTTGGTGGCGCTGTTTTTCGTCGACCTGAGCGTGCAGCACCTGGGGCTGGTGGCGGTGACCGTGTTTATGACTTCGGTGCTCTTTGCCCTTGGCGGCCTAATCAACGCGGTGTTTGCCAAGAGTTTTGATGATATCAGCATCATTCCGACCTTTGTGCTGACGCCGCTTACCTACCTTGGCGGGGTGTTCTATTCGCTGTCTCTGCTACCGGACTTCTGGCGCGCTGTCTCGACCCTTAACCCTGTGGTGTACATGATAAACCTGTTCCGCTACGGCTTTTTGGGCACGGCGGATTTGAGTCTGTGGCTGTCGTTTGGGGTGATGTTGGGCTTTTGCGCCGGACTTTGGTATCTGGCCTACTACCTGATTTCCCGAGGCATTGGGCTTAGAAGCTGATTGATGCGGGGTGCTTGCCAGAGCCTGTGCCCCGCACTTTTAAGAGTGATGCCATTTATTGAGTGGCAGTTTTGTAGCGGCAGTAGTGTAGAGCTGGAATTTTAGAGCCAGCTTTGCAGCGCAGCTTTGTAGAAACAGTTTTGCAGCGACGTATCAGGGATTGGTGGTCGCAGTGTCGACGTCAGCCACCTGAACGCGGCGCGCCTTCAGCAGTTCAATGGTCTTTTGGTTGTTGTCTTTGATGTCATCAAAGCGCTTGTCCATATCGGCCACTTCTTTGATAAAGACCGGATCGTCTTCCGGCTCGCCCCGCCAAAAACGCTTGCGGTTAAGCTTTTGCCGCTCGCTGGTACGCAGGATCTCGACGTAGCTGTTTTCCTGGGTCAGGCGGTAAATCTCGGCATCAATCAGCTGCACCATCTTTTCTTTGGTGATGGCGCGGCCACTCATCAGCTCACTTAAGGGATCGTTCGGATCGCTGCGCTCAGAATCAATTTCGCGGGTCAAACCCAGCTCGAGTTCCATCTGACGCTGTTTGTATTCGGTGGGGCAGGCGCTTTGTGAAAACACCACTTTATCGTCTTTGATGCATTTATAGATGGTGTCGGCCCCCGCAGCCGGTTGCGCCAGAAGAAGCAGCATTGGAAGAGCGAGGAGTCGCATCGAAAACACATCCTTTTGTCAATTGGGAAAGGGGCACCCAACAGCGTTCGTCATGAACCGGGCACAACTGTCAATAATATGACGTAACGAGCCAAAAATATCCAGAAAATGTAAACCGTTAACCCATTTGGGTGGCTTTTTGGTTTAAAAAGCAAACAAAAAGGGAGCCAAGGCTCCCTTAACACGGTTTATCCCGGTGTTAGCGGCTGAACACCAGATTATCGATAAGGCGCGCCTTGCCAATATAGGCGGCGGCCAGCACGACCAGCTCGCGGTCGGCATCGGTGGCCTTGGCGAGGGTTTTACTTGAGCGCACTTCCATATAATCGGGCTTGAAACCGGCAGCGCTGATGCTCTGATTGGCGCTGGCAACGGCGGCGTCTATGGCGCTACCGGCCTTGATATCGGCAGCCAGTGTATCGAGCGCGGCTTTCAGTGCGGCAGCGCGCTGCTTTTCATCGGCAGTCAGGTAACCATTGCGGGAGCTCATGGCAAGGCCGCTTGGCTCGCGCACTGTATCAACGCCTATGATTTCAATCGGCAGTGATAAGTCTTCCACCATGGTTCGGATGACCAGAAGCTGCTGGAAGTCTTTGCGGCCAAAGAGTGCCATGTCGCTTTGCACTATGTTAAAGAGCTTAAGCACTATGGTCGCGACGCCGCGAAAATGCCCCGGACGGCTGGCGCCGCACAGTTCATCGGAAATGCCCGGCACTTCGACGAAGGTTTGGGCATCTAGCCCCTTGGGATACATGATGTCCGGCGTTGGGGTAAACAGGAGCTCGCAGCCAGCCTCGGTCAGTGCGGCCTGATCTTCTGCCAGCGTGCGCGGGTAGGCATCTAAATCTTCGTTTTTGCCAAACTGCATTGGGTTAACGAAGATAGAGGCCACCACATGGTCGGCGCGGCGCTTGGCCTCTTTGACCAGGGTAATGTGGCCGGCATGCAGGTTGCCCATGGTGGGCACAAAGGCGACAGTTTCGCCCTTGGCACGCCAGGCACGCACCTGAGCGCGGATTTCATCGATTACGGCTGTTGTGTACATCGTGCTCTCAGTTGAAAGTGTGTTCGGCGCCGGGGAAGGTGCCGCTGGCCACTTCATCCACGTAGGCGCGCACGGCAGCGCGGATTTCGCCGGTCTGCTTTAAATAATTCTTTGAAAAACGTGGGATATAACCGCTGGAGATCCCAAGCACATCGTGCATCACCAGGATTTGGCCATCGGTATCCTTGCCGGCACCTATGCCAATCACCGGAATAGTCAGCGCGTCACTGATGGCCTTGGCAAGGGATGCCGGAATGCATTCAATCACCAGCAGCTGGGCACCGGCGGCTTCAAGCGCCTTGGCTTCATTCAGAATGCGCTGGGCATTTTCAGCATCGCGCCCCTGCACCTTAAAACCACCGAACACGTGCACCGACTGAGGCGTGAGGCCAATGTGGGCGCACACGGGCACGCCGCGCTCGGTAAGCTTTTTCACGGTTTCCAGCAGCCATTCACCGCCTTCGAGTTTGACCATGTTGGCACCGGCCTGCATCAGCACTGTGGCGTTTGTCATGGCCTGCTCAGGGGTGGCATAGCTCATAAAAGGCATATCTGCGATTAGCAGCGCACGCTCGATACCGCGATGCACGCAGCGGGTGTGGTAGGCAATATCTTCAACCGTGACCGGCAGCGTGTCGCTGTGACCCTGCAGCACCATACCAAGGGAGTCGCCGACCAGCAGCACGTCGATGCCTTCACTGTCGAAGGCCGCTGCAAAGCTGGCGTCGTAGGCGGTCAGCGCCGTGAACTTTTTCCCTTCCTGTTTGAACTTCAGCAGGGTTGAGGTGGTGACTTTGGACATAATGGAATTTCTTAACTGCGAGTGAGAAGTGGAGTTATAAGCCAACTCTGGTCTGACTTCAATCATCCTGTGTCAGTTGGTGAAGCTCGTCGCGCATTGTCTGGTTTATCAGGGACTCCAGTGCGCTGCCGCAGGGCAATATCAGGGTTGGCGCCAAATCATAAAGTGGCAGCAGTACAAAACTGCGCTGTTTCATGCCGTAGTGGGGTACTGTCAAACGCTCGGTTTGGATCAGACTATCGCCATAAAGCAGCAGATCCAAATCCAGAGTGCGGGCACCCCAGCGAATAAGGCGCTCGCGCCCCTGACTCGCTTCAATGGCCTGCAGCGCATCGAGCAGTGCCAGCGGCTCAAGCTCAGTATCAAAGCTGGCAACGGCGTTTACGTAATCCGGCTGAACCACATCGCCCATGGGGCGGGAGCGATAGTAAGGCGACACCTGAAAGCTGCCCGGCGCTGCCAAAGACAACAGGGCCTCACAGGCCCTGTCCAGTTGAGCCACCGGCCCGTCGAGGTTTGCCCCGAGGGCGACGAAGACTCTAATCATGCTTCGCTGCCGCTGCCGCTGCCTGCCGGGGCGCCTTCGCTGCGGGGGCGACGACGCACACGGCGGTTGCGGTTACGCGGCGCGGCATTTTTGCTGCTGCCGCTGCCACGGGCGATATCGCCACGGGCTTCTTCCGGCGCTTCGACAAAGCTTTGCCACCACTGGGCGGATTTTTGCAGGCTGCCACCTTCGATTTCGGCGCGCAGCAGCAGTAAATCGTAAGCGGCGCGGAACTTGGGGTTTTCCATCAGCTTAAAGGCGCGGGTACCCTGGCTGCGCTCGAATCTGAGCTGCAGCTGCCAGATATCCCTTGCTGGCACACTGAAGCGCTTGGGGATAGCTATGGTCTGGCACTGGCGCTCGAGCACATCACCCATGGCGGCGAAGTAGGCATCGTACAGACTCAGGCCACTTTCATGGGCAATCTCTTCGGCGCGGCTCTTGAGTGGATACCACAGCAGTGCAGCGTAGAAAAACGACGGCGTTACCGGCTTATCTTCAATCACTCGCTGGTCGGTGCCGCGCATCACCAGTTGGGTCATGCGGGCGCAGTGGCCCTTGGGCGAGTCGGCCATGGTTTCGGCAATCAGCGGGAATATCGGCGCAAATAGCTGATAATCCTGCATCATTTGATAGTTTGCCTGGGCCTTGCCTGCGAAAAAGAGCTTGAGCACTTCTTCGTACATGCGGGCGGCCGGGATGTCTTTGAGCAGCGGCGCGAGCTTGCGGATAGGCGCGGCGGTGGCGTCTTCGATACGCATGCCAAGCTTAGTGGCAAAACGCACGGCGCGGATCATCCGCACCGGATCTTCACGGTAGCGGGTGTCCGGGTCGCCAATCAGGCGCAGCACGCCTTCGTTGAGATCTTCCATGCCGCCGCCGTAGCTGCGAATGGAGTAGTCGCTGATATCGTAATAGAGGGCGTTGACGGTAAAATCGCGGCGCTCGGCATCTTCATCGATACCGCCATAGACGTTGTCGCGCAGCAGGCGACCTTCGGCATTGGCCTTGGAAATCTTGTCGCCGTCTTCATCGCCGTGATGGCCGCGGAAAGTGGCCACTTCAATCACGTCACGGCCAAAGACGATGTGGGCCAAACGGAATCGGCGGCCAACAATACGGCAGTTGCGGAACAGCTTTTTGATGTCTTCCGGCGTGGCGTCGGTCACCACGTCAAAGTCTTTGGGTTCCATGCCCAGCAGCAGGTCACGGACACCACCACCTACCAGAAAGGCCTGGTATCCGGCCTTATTGAGGCGATACAGCACCTTGAGCGCATTTTCACTGATGTTTTTGCGCGAGATAGTGTGGGCATTTCGGGGCGTGACGCTCAGGCTCAGCCCGGTTCCCTCGGGAACGGACTGTTGAAAGGTTTCTGTGCTCTCGGCCTGCTCGCCCTCGGCGAACAGTTGCTTACAGAACTGAGTGATACGACGAAAAATGGTACACCTCTACATCTGGTTAAGGGCTAAAAAAGTTGGCCGATATCATACCCGTAATTGGGGATGAATGACAGTAGAGCAGCGCGTCAGTCTCTGCCGTCTATCAGGATTTCCCGCGTGGTGGGAATGGCGCCAAGTTGAAAATTGCTCACGGCCTGAGACAGGAGTTCGTCCGGCGTCGCGCCATCCACTGTGCGCTGGCCAAGAAACGCCAGTGCTGCCTTGAGTGCCGGCAGCGGATTGGCCTTGTCCACCGGCGTGGCATGGTTTTGCTTTGAGAGCTTAAAGCCCACATCGGCACAGGCGAGCGGCAGGTGCAAAAAAGCAGGTTTGTGAAAGCCAAATTGCTCAAACAGACTAAGCTGCCGGCAGCTTGCCTCAATCAAGTCGGCGCCGCGCACCACTTCGGTTATGCCGCTGTGGGCATCGTCCATCACCACCGCCAGCTGATAGGCATAAAGGCCATCGCTGCGCTTGATGATAAAGTCTTCGCGGGCAAAATCGTCGCTTACCTCGACCCGGCCCATCAGCACATCGTCAAACCAGCTAATGCGGGTGCGGTTTTTGATGCGAATGGCGCCGCTGCTAAGCTTAAGCCTTTCGCAGTGGCCGTTGTACACCCCGCCCATGGCCTGAATTTGTTTGCGGCTGCACTGGCAAAAATAGGCGTCACCCGTGCTTAGCAGGGCATCGATTTGCGCCTGATAGGCCTCGTTGCGCGCGCTCTGGTACAGCACTGCGTCGTCCCAGTTGAGGCCAAAGGCTTCTAACGTGCGCAGTATGTCATCGGCGGCGCCCGGTACTTCGCGGGGGGGATCTATATCTTCGATACGCACCAGCCATTTGCCCTGCAAACTGCGGGCACGCAGGTAACTGCCAAGCGCGGCTATCAGCGAGCCAAAATGCAATGAGCCAGAAGGTGACGGCGCAAAACGGCCGACATAAGGCATTGAGCCTGAGCTGTAGGGCATTGAACCTGAGCTGACTTTGATGTCGTTACTGGGGAGCAGGGCGATTTGGCTTGGATGTGACATGGCAGGCACAAGCTGGATAAGGCGCAGAAATACCAAGCGGGGCCTGAGCCCCGCTTCTATACCGCAAGCTGGTTGGATTAACCCGCCAGCTGCTTTTCTTTGATTTCGGCCAGCGTCTTGCAGTCGATGCACAGGTCCGCAGTCGGACGGGCTTCGAGGCGACGGATGCCGATTTCAACACCGCAGGAATCACAGAAGCCGAAATCGTCATCTTCGATTTTCTGCAGGGTTTTCTCAATCTTCTTGATGAGTTTACGTTCTCTGTCGCGGGCACGCAGCTCCAGACTGAACTCCTCTTCCTGAGCGGCTCGGTCGACTGGGTCGGGGAAGTTGGCTGCCTCGTCCTGCATATGTGAAAGAGTGCGGTCGACTTCTTCACGCAGCTGGTTACGCCAGGCTTCAAGGATTTTCTTGAAATGGCCCAACTGCTTGTCGTTCATATACTCTTCACCAGGCTGCTCCTGGTACGGTGCAACACCTGCGATAGCGAGTACGCCAAGTTTTTTAGTGCCTTCAGGCATAACGCATCTCCTGTATTCTTTGCGTTGTTCGGGCGTCATCTTAGAACGGCCGCTACATATATCAGAATAATTTAGGGGTGGCAAACATTTTACATGAGCACCTGTTAATTATTTGATCATGTCCGCTGTTCCCCGAGTTTTCAAATTTTCAGGCCGATTTTTCGGGTTTATCGGCCGCAAACGCCAGCGGAATGGACAATATCAGTCCTTCGTTGTCCATCTCGCAGCCATAGGCTAATACCTCGACGCCAACGTCGATGGCTTGACGAAGCAAGATGCCATATTGGGCGTCGATATGGTCTGCCGGTGCCACCGCTTTAATGCCCTGATGCTGCACCACAAACAAGAGCACGGCGCGATGCCCCAGGCGCACCATTTCCATGAGTTCTCTGAGGTGTTTTTGCCCCCGCGCAGACACCGCATCGGGGAAGAAGCCTTGCTTGCCCTCAAGCAAGGTGCAGCTTTTTACCTCGATATAGCAGTCGGGGCTGTTATCGGCAGAGAGTAACAAGTCAATACGGCTGTTTTCGCTGCCGTATTTCACCTCGCGGCGGATGCTGCTGTAGTGCGAAAGCTCCTTAATCAGGCCGCTTGCAATTGCTTCTTCTGCCAGCGCGTTGGCGCGGCCGGTGTTGATGCCTATCAGGTTGCCATTGTCGTCCTCGGCAAGCTCCCAGGTGCTGGCGTACTTGCGTTTGGGGTTATCAGAGGTTGAGAACCACACCTGTTTTCCGGGATAAAGGCAGTTTTTCATCGAGCCTGTGTTGGGGCAGTGCAGGGTGATTTCGCTGCCATCGGCAAGGCGCACGTCGACGAGAAAGCGCTTGTAGCGCTTAAGTAATATCGCTTCGGTTAATGGCTCGGGGTATTTCATGGGCTGTCCGGCGAGAAGAATAAGCAACGTGACCGCGAGTGTACCGCAAATACTGCGCCTTGGGGGCATGAATGCCTCGGTGCCAGGTCCCATGTCGGCTCTGGGACTTATTCTGGCTATGGGGTAAACTCTTTGGCAGAAAAACGCGGCCCGAGCTGCCGACGATGAAAACCCTATAAGAAGGAAGCAAGATGACACAAGCAATGCGCATTTGCCTCACCACTGAGGCCGCCGCCGCCCATTGGGGCAAGGCCGATATCAGCTTTGAAGGCGAAGTTGCCCGTATTCACCTGCAGGGCGCCGATGCTCTGCGTCAGATCCAGATGGCCGCCCGCAAACTGCGCGCTCAGGGTATCAGTACAGTAGTACTCGATGGCGAAGGCTGGGATTTAAACCGTCAGTGGGTGTTCGCTCAGGGCTTTGTGACTGCCAAACCTGGCTGGAGCATCGAGTGGACCGGCGATGACGCCACCCGCACCGCCCTTGAAAACCGTATGGATGCCGCGCGTCTGGTGCGCCAGCTGACCAACGAAACCCCTGAAAACCTGTCACCGGTGAAATTGGCGACTCAGGCGGCCAACTACCTTAAGCAGGTGGGCGGCGATAAGGTGAGTTTCCGCGTTATTGAGGGCGAGCAGCTGCTGGCCGAGCAGTGGATTGGTATTCATGCGGTTGGCCGCGGTAGCGAGCGTCCGCCGGCGATGCTGGAGCTGGACTTCAACCCGCTGGGCGACGATGCCCCTGTGTCTGTGGCGCTGGTTGGCAAAGGCATTACCTTCGACTCAGGCGGTTACAGCCTTAAAGCCAGCGAAGGCATGCTTAATATGAAGTGTGACATGGGCGGCGCCGCCACTGTGACCGGCGCGCTGGGTTTGGCTATCAAAAGCGGCCTGAACAAGCGCGTGAAGCTCTTTTTATGCTGCGCCGAAAACCTGGTCAGCGGCCGCGCCTATAAGCTGGGTGACATCCTTACCTACAAAAACGGCGTGACCGTGGAAGTGGTTAACACAGACGCAGAGGGCCGTTTGGTACTGGCCGATGGCCTGCAGGCGGCTTCTGCCACAGGCGCGCCTTTCATTATCGATGCTGCCACCTTGACCGGCGCCGCCGTGATGGCAGTGGGCGGTAACTATAACGCTATCTTCTCCCCTGATGCTGCCGTGCTTGAACTTGCCAAAACCAAGGCCAGCGCCGTGGCCGAGCGGGTGTGGCCGCTGCCATTGGACCCATGGCATAAAGACATGTGTCCATCAGCCTATGCTGACACCGCCAACAGCCGCCCTGTGAAAGGTGGCGGCGCTGGTGGTGCGTCCAATGCTGCTGGTTTCCTGTGGCGCTTTGTGCGTGAAGATGCCAAGTGGCTGCACATCGACCTTGCGGGTTCCTTTGAAGACAGCGCAGGCCCGCTGTGGGCCGCCGGTGCCACCACCCACGGTGTGCTGACCATTGCAGAGCTGCTGAAAGACTGAGCCGCTTTTTACTGACATAGCAAAGTACTGCTGCAGAAATTCAAAGGCCGCTCGTTGAGCGGCCTTTTTGTTGGCACAGTGCCAAACTTCAACATTGCAAAGCGCTAACGTCTGTAAAGCGGGTTTTGGTCTGCTTTGACAGCGCAGGTGCAAAGCAAGGCTTATATAAGCCGTGTGCTCAGAAGAGCGCTCAGAAGAGTGCTCGGAAGACTGCTCAGATGCAAAATGCCTAAAAGCTGTGGCGGGCACGAAAGTGGCGCTCGCCCGGCGCCATATCGTTTTGAATGGCTTCCAGAATTCGAGGGCTTATCTGGCCGCTGTCGGGGTCTAAGGTGGTGCAAAGCTTAAGGGTTTTGCGGATATCCACCTGATGCCCCAGATACTCGAACACCACCCGGGTGCAGCTGGGGATCCGCTCACCGCTGGCCGAGGCGCCAAGGCGCAAACCGCTTAAACGGCCAACCCGACTCTTGAAGGTGGGGATAAGGATGGTCTGGGTCAGCTGGTTGCCGGTAAGTGACTCATAATCCATTAAAAAGATACGGTCAGCTAATAGGTGTGCCATCCCGAAATACTTGCTGTGATAGACCTTTTCACCCGGGCCCTGCTGCAACCGCTCGGTGCGCTGGTAGTACACCTTGCCGCCTTGTTTCTCAAGGCAAATAAGATTGCGCAAAATCTTGCCCGGAAAGGCCATCGACAGGTGGTATTCGAAGTAATAGCCAAGGTATTTATCGAGCCCCTGACTCAGGCTTTGCAGCCTGGCCAGATGCTCAAGCTCAGGCGCCTCGCTTACAGGCTCACTGGGGCGCGGCCGCACCTGAATAAGCAGCTGAAACTGGCTGTGGGGCATAAGGATCTCATGCTCTTCCACCCCGAAGAAATCACACAGGCGCCGCAGGCTATGGGCCGAGGGGCGGTATTTGCCACTTAAATAGCGGTTGAACTGCGGCCGGTTGATATCGAGGCGACGACAGACCTCGGCCACCGAGCGGTAGTAGCTGCAAAGGAGGCGAAGATTTTTGGCAAATTCCTGATGCATGGCAGACCTGTGATTATTCCCGGCGGCAATTGGCGCGCGTATCGCTCGAAACTGTTCGTCCAGTGTACCTAAAAGCGGCAAAGTGCGACAGACTGCGTCAGATGCTGTTTGTCGCTAAAACTGCGTCAATCAGCGCCAATTTGCATCAGTGCGTCAACTCCCTTATTGCAGTGCAGGCTGCTGTAATAGCGCGGAATAATCAGGCTTGCCTAGAACAAGCCCACTTGAGACAGCCCAGCCAAGACCGCTTCCGGGAGCGCACACATAATATGGATACACGTATTGAACACGACCTGCTGGGGGATGCCCCGGTTCCTGCCCACGCCTGGTATGGCATTCAAACCCAGAGGGCGCTGGAAAACTTCAGTCTGAGCGGCACTCCCATCAGCGCCTTCCCTGAGCTTATCCGTGCACTGGCCAGGGTAAAGGCCGCTGCCGCCCGCGCCAACCATGGGCTGGGACTATTATGTGACTCCAAGGCCAGCGCCATCGTCGCCGCCTGCGATGACATCATTCAGGGTGCGCTGCATGACCAGTTTGTGGTGGACCTTATTCAGGGCGGCGCCGGCACCTCCACCAACATGAATGCCAACGAAGTGATTGCCAATCTGGCCCTTGCCAAGCTTGGCCACGGCAAGGGCGAGTATCGTCATCTGCATCCCAACAACGATGTGAACTGCTCTCAGTCAACCAATGATGCATACCCAACGGCGGCGCGTCTTGGCATGGTGGAAGCGGCTGTGCCACTCAAGGCTGCCATCGAGGCCATTTGCTTAAGCCTTGAGGCCAAGGGCCGCGAGTTTGGCCATATCCTCAAGATGGGCCGTACCCAGCTGCAGGATGCGGTGCCCATGACCCTGGGGCAGGAGTTTGATGCCTTTGCCGCAAGCCTTAAATCGGACATCGCCCGCATAGATGATGCCTGCAAGGAGCTTTGCGTGGTAAACCTTGGCGGCACGGCCATTGGCACCGGCATCAACACCCATCCGGCTTACGGCGTGCTGGCGGTGAAGGCCCTTGCCGATATCACGGGTCTGCCGGTGACTCAGGCTGACAACCTTATCGATGCCACCACCGATATGGGCGCCTTTGTGACCCTGTCATCTGTGCTGAAGCGCCTGGCGGTGAAACTGTCGAAGCTTTCCAACGACCTGCGGCTGCTCTCAAGCGGTCCGCGCACCGGCCTTGGGGAAATCCGTTTGCCTGCGATGCAGCCGGGTTCCTCCATCATGCCGGGCAAGGTAAACCCGGTGATCCCCGAGGCGGTGAATCAGGTGGCGTTTCAGGTGATTGGCACCGACATGACCATCACCATGGCCGCCGAGGCGGCGCAGCTGCAACTGAACGCCATGGAGCCGGTGATTGTTTATAACCTTTTGAATAACTGCGCCTTGCTCACCCGCGCCATCGCCATGCTCGATAGCCGCTGTATTCAGGGTATCGAAGCCAACGAGGCCAAATGCGAGCAGCACCTGAACACCAGTATCGGCATAGTCACGGCGCTGGTGCCGCACATCGGTTATGAGAACGCCACCCGCATCGCCGGTGAAGCTCTGCTGAGCGGCGCCGGTGTGGCGGAGCTCGTGCGCCGCGATGGGCTATTGAGCGATGATGCCTTAAGCCAAATCTTAAGCCCGGCCGCCATGGTCACCCCGGTGGAGCTGACCGGCCTTGGTGCCAAGACGCATTGATCAACCTGCGCACTGATTAAGCGCCGCGCTGATTAAGCGGTATTGATCAAACGGCGCACTGACAAAGGCTTTTGATCTCAGTAAAAATTGACCAATAAAAAAAGCAGCCTGATGGCTGCTTTTTTACTGCTTTTTACGGAGTCAGAGACTTGGCTTTACGCCGTCTCAGGCTTCCAGCTTGGCAAGCTCGGCTTTCTGCTCGCTCAGCTTGTCCATATCGCGCTTGATGTCGGCGGCCTTGGCACGCTCTTTCTCAATCACTTCGGCCGGGGCCTTGGCCACAAAGCCTTCGTTGGACAGCTTGCCTTCGATACGGGCCACTTCACCGGTCAGCTTCTCCAGCTGCTTGTCGATACGTGCCATTTCGGCGGCTACGTCAATCAGGCCCGCCATAGGGATCAGCAGCTCCATTTCACCAATCAGCTGAGTGGTGGCCATGGGGGCGGCTTCGCCTTCGGCGAGTATGGTCATGCTCTCAAGCTTGGCAAGCGTCCCGAAGAAGGCCTGGTTGGCTTCGATGCGGGCCTTGTCTTCATCGCTTACACCGCGCAGCAGGGCTGACAGCGGCTTGCTTGGCGCAATGTTGAGCTCGGCGCGAATATTGCGCACCGCCACAATCACCTGCTTAACCCACTCGAGATCGGCCATAGCCTTGGCATCTACCTTGGCGGCATCGAACTCGGGGAAGGACATCAACATCAGGGTGTCGCCTTCAACACCGGCGAGCGGCTTAACGCGATCCCAGATGGTCTCGGTGATGTAAGGCATCATGGGGTGCATCAGGCGCAGCAGCTGCTCAAGTACAGCCACCAGAGTATGACGGGTGCCGCGCTGCTCGGCTTCAGAGCCGTTTTGCAGTACTGGTTTGGTCAGCTCCAGATACCAGTCACAGAACTGGTTCCAGGTGAACTCGTACAGGGTGTTGGCGGCCAAGTCAAAGCGATAGGCATTGATGTGCTCGTCGAAGGTCTTGACGGTTTCCTGGAACTTGCCGATGACCCAGCGGTCGGCCAGCGACAGCTTCATTTCGCCACCGGACTTTCCGTTTGGAGAGTTGGGGCCGCAATCCTGCTCTTCGGTGTTCATCAGCACGTAGCGGGAGGCGTTCCACAGCTTATTACAGAAGCTGCGGTAGCCGTCGAGGCGCTTCATGTCCCAGTTGATGTCGCGGCCGGTAGAGGCCATGGCCGCCAGGGTAAAGCGCAGCGCGTCTGTGCCGTGTGGCTCGATGCCGTTTTCGAACTCCTTGCGGGTGCTCTTTTCAATCTTGGCGGCAAGCTGTGGCTGCATCATGTTGCCGGTACGCTTCTGAACCAGGGATTCAAGGTCGATACCGTCAATCATATCCAATGGATCCAGTACGTTACCCTTGGACTTGGACATCTTGTTGCCCTGTTCGTCGCGGATAAGACCGGTTACGTATACCGTCTTGAACGGAACCTGCGGCTTGCCGTCTTCGTCTTTGATGAAGTACATGGTCATCATGATCATCCGGGCAACCCAGAAGAAGATGATGTCAAAACCTGTCACCAGCACGTCGGTGGGGTGGAAGGTCTTGAGCTCTGGGGTTTGCTCCGGCCAGCCCAGGGTAGAGAAGGTCCACAGGGCAGAGGAGAACCAGGTGTCCAGCACGTCGTCGTCCTGACGCAGTTTTACGTCGGCGCCAAGGTTGTGGTTCTGGCGTACTTCCTCTTCGCTGCGGCCAACGTACACCTTACCGGCTTCGTCGTACCAGGCAGGAATGCGGTGACCCCACCACAGCTGGCGGGAGATACACCAGTCCTGAATGTCGCGCATCCAGGAGAAGTACATGTTTTCGTACTGCTGCGGCACAAACTTGATGTCGCCGTTTTCCACCGCTTCGATGGCAGGCTGGGCAAGCTTTTGTACCGCAACGTACCACTGGTCAGTGAGCAGCGGCTCAATCACTACGCCGGAGCGATCGCCGTAAGGCACTTTGAGCGCGTGTGGCTCGATTTTTTCGAGGAGCCCCAGAGTCTCAAATTCGGCCACGATGGCGTCGCGGGCCTTGAAGCGGTCGAGGCCGGCATAGCGCTCGGGCAGGCTGGCATCCAGCTCGCTGTTGTGGCTGCCGTCGGTGTTGAGTACCTCGGCAAGGGCGCGGATGGTGGCATCCTGGGTGAGGATGTTGAACATCGGCAGGCTGTGGCGCTTGCCCACTTCGTAGTCGTTGAAGTCGTGGGCCGGGGTGATTTTCACGCAGCCGGTACCGAAGTCTTTATCCACGTATTCATCGGCGATGATGGGGATGCGGCGGTTCACGATAGGCAGAATGATTTCTTTGCCAATCAGTGACGCGTAACGCTCATCTTCGGGGTGTACCGCTACCGCGCTGTCGCCCAGCATGGTTTCAGGACGGGTAGTGGCTACTACCAGATAGTCTTTGCCATCTGCGGTCAGCTCGGTGCCGGCCAGCGGATAGCGGAAGTGCCACATGTGGCCCGCTTTTTCTTTGTTTTCCACTTCCAGATCGGAAATGGCGGTGTGCAGCTTGGGATCCCAGTTCACCAGGCGCTTGCCGCGGTAAATCAGTTTGTCGTCGTACAGGCGCACGAACACTTCCTGCACCGCGTTGGACAGACCTTCATCCATGGTGAAGCGCTCACGGTCCCAATCCACAGAGGCGCCCATGCGGCGCAGCTGGCTGGTGATGGTGCCGCCGGACTGGGCTTTCCACTCCCACACCTTTTCCATAAAGGCGTCGCGGCCAAGGTCATGGCGGCTCTTGCCCTGTTCGGCTTCAAGCTTGCGCTCAACCAGCATCTGGGTGGCGATACCGGCGTGGTCGGTACCCACTTGCCACAGGGTGTTTTTGCCCTTCATGCGCTGATAGCGGATGAGGGTATCCATGATGGTGTCCTGGAAGGCGTGACCCATGTGCAGGCTGCCGGTGACGTTCGGCGGCGGGATCATGATGCAATAGTTGCCCTGGCTGGAATCACCGTGTGGCTTGAAGTAACCCTTTTCTTCCCAAACGCGGTAGAGGGCCTGTTCGATGGACTGTGGATTGTATGTCTTTTCCATGGGGATCAGATTTTCTCAAACTAGATTAAGGGGTTGTGTCGCCAAATCCTGAGTGGATGGCTCGATGCCAAGGCCGCGAAGCTCGCGAAAACGCAGCCGTGCCAGTGCCTTGGTGGCCTCGTCACCGGCGACAAAGTCGATAAAGTGGCCAAAGTGTACCGCAAAAGGCGGTACTTTTTCTGCAAGATTAATCAGAATACCGCGGTTTTTTGATGGTCCGAGCCGATCGTGACCGATTTCCACCGGTGCGCCGCCCTGCGGCCCTTCGCCCTTGAGGTTGTGGGGCACAAAATCGTTGGGGTCAAACTGCCAAAGTTGCTCGTCGATGGCAAAACTTTGGGATTCATCGTTGCAGTGAATATAGACCCAGGCGCCGCGGCGGTAATGAAACGCCGCCAGACGGCAGGCCAGCAGCTCGGCAGCATCCCTCATTTGGGATGGCGGAAGTACGTAAAAAAGTGCCTGGGTCATGGAGTTTCCGGCTAAAGAAAACGAAAGCCGCATTCTAACTTAGATAGACGCCCGACATAAAGCCGCGCGTTGCCAGTGCCCGCGTCCGTATCTGCCAAGGCGGCCGGGATGACCTCGATATCAAATCCACACGGAGAGAGGCTTATGCCAACGCAAGTTCAGAACCCGATGCAGGCGCTTAGCGGGCGAGAGTAACGCACGGCGTTTAACATCTTGTTGCAGCTGGTGCTGATGGTTGCAGCTGGTGCCGATGGTTGTCAGTGGACATTAGCTACGGCCGGCGGAGGAATACAAAGCCGAACATCCTGAATGTTAAAAGACTTTCCGGAACAGAGCATGGCGCCTGCGAATAAGGATGCCACCGGCACTTTGACCGCGCTTATTCCACAAACTTTACCGTCTTCTATTGTAAATAATATATTGTTATACGTTTGACATATTGAACACCTTTGGGCATGCTGATTTTGTGATTGCCGTCGCAAAGAGGGCGTCGCAGGTACGGGGTTTGGGCATGTCCTGGCCGTTTTGGCCGCAGTTTCAGCCGCAATAACGTGTGGCTGGGTGGCCGGAAGTGGCGACACCAGGGCATGCCCAAGGCGCGAACTTTAGCGTTTTGACTACCAGGTGATCTATGTCTTTAAAACAACAAGTAAATAGAAAAAATAGTAAGCCCGTCATATTGATGTCCATGGGGCATCAGGACCGTAACGGTCATTCTTATCAAGTGATGACCCACAAATATATGCAGCCGCTGGTGGAGTTTTCCAACTGTGTGCCGCTTTTGATCCCGACCTGTTTTGGTGTTGCAGATATTGAGCAGTACCTCGACATGGCCGATGGGGTATACCTGTCGGGTGCGGCATCAAACATCGACCCAGCTCTCTATGGCCAGGAAAACCTCACCCCCGATAAAAAGCAGGATAAAGACAGGGATCTGGTTGATTTGGCACTGATTAAAGGTGCTGTGGCCCGAGGCCTGCCCATCCTTGGCATTTGCCGTGGTATGCAGGAGATGAACATTGCCTTTGGCGGTGATCTGTACCAAAAGGTGCACGATGAGGATAACCTCAACGATCACCGCGAAGATCCCGACGGCTCTCCGGAGGAGCAATACGGTGAAAGCCATAAAATCGCATTGGTAAAAGGCAGTTGGCTGCACACGCTGCTGGGGGATGAAATTGGCGTTAACTCACTGCACGGGCAGGGGATCCGTACTTTGGGCAAGGGCCTGGAGCCGCTGGCCTATGCTGAAGATGGTTTGATTGAAGCTATCCATGCTCCCGGGTTGCCGCAGTTTACTCTGGGTGTGCAGTGGCACCCTGAGTGGAAAGCCGCCGAGAACCCTGACTCTATCAAGATTTTCAAAGTGTTTGGCGAGGCATGTCGTCGTCATGCCAGCGGTGGCTTTGACCTGCACATGGGCAAGGCATCCTGACACTCCGAGAATCCGAGAATCCGAGAATCCGAGAATCCGAGAATCCGAGAATCCGAGAATCCGAGGATCTGAAACCCCTTAGAACCAGAGAACCGGGTTCTGATGAATAAAAAGAGCGAAGCCTGGGCTTCGCTCTTTTTTTGCTGCTACTTAATCAAGCCTAAGCAATCCAGCCTATTCACTCATGGAAATCAGGCCTGCGCTTTGAGCTCAGTTGCGGGTCAGCAGCGCCAGCTCCCCAATTTGAACCAGGCGGCCATTGTCGCCACCGACGCCGGCATCGCTGCGGGCATTGTCGAACTCAAACCGGTAGTGTTTGTAGGCTGTGGTGTTGCCGGCCACATCAAAGTGAAAGGTGGTCAGCCGTGGTGGATTTGGCGGATAGTAGCCCTCGCCGAGCGCCTGCCAATGCTCACCGTCGTTTGAGGCCGATACGGTCCAGCTGGTCGGGTCACGCAGTTCATTGTCATTGCCTGTGGTCAGGCTGTATTTGTTAAGCACCACAGGGGATGGGGTGCTTATCAGTACATCGACACTGCTGACCTGGTTAATTGGCGTCAGCTCCGGCGCGTATTGGGTCAGCCACCAGGGCGTTTCAATGACGGCGTTGAACTTGTTTTTAATATTGTTATCAATGAGTTTATCCGGACCTTCTCCCCAAATCCCGATATGGGTTGCGGTGGTGGAGGCACTCACGCCCGCATCAATGGCAAAGTTGCGGTAACCCGCCACCGGCGTCGGGTAGTTTGGCGTCAGGCCCAGGTCTTTTATCAGGTACTGCTGATACTCTTTAAACACCACGTCGATGCCGCGATCCTCACCGAAGATGGACTTAAAGGCCGCATCAAAACTCCACTTTTCAATGTCTTTGGCGCTTTGGTTAAAGCGGCGGATAAAGTCACTGCTGCGGTTGGTGTTGGCCACCCACTCGAGGAAAAAGGACGTCTGGTTGTAGGCGTCTTCATTCCAGTTTTCGATGTAGGCAACCTTGCCGCGGTACTGCTCGAGGTATCCGGCCTGGATGCGCACATAGTTGGCAAGCGCTTCGAGGAAGGTGTGTTTTTCATCGCCCGGCTGATACTGGCCATTTTGCGGCGCATGGTTGTAGCCGTGGGTCAGCTCGTGCCACAGCACGCCGAGGATCTCCCGGCGCAGTGCTTCATCGCCCTGGCTTTCGAGGTTTCCAATGTGGTTTAGGTCGAACATCAGCACCATGTCTTTATCGGTGCCGGATTTGGCGGCCGGAAACTCATACTCATCGGTTTCAAAGGTCACCGAATTGAATACTTTACTCTGGGTGACATTGTGGTAAAGCACCTTGGCGACCCCGAGTGATACCTCGTGGATAACGGCTTCAAGATCCGGCATGACCCGCTCCAGCGCTTTTTGCCCCGGATGCTCCGGCTTGTGCTTGATAAAGCTGACGGACGGATTGTGGAATCCGGCCCAGGGCTCATTCGGGTCCCACACCCGGATAAAACCTTCCTGAACCAGCTCACTTTCACCCTTATCGTTACTGGCCTTGAGGGTCACGGTTTTGGCGCCGAGGCTGTCAAAACGCACCAGCGGGTTTTGCTCTGTGCTGGTGGCCGGGTTGCCACCTTCAAACTGCCACTGCCATTTGCTGGGGTTTACCAGTGAGGTGTCGTGGAAAATCACAAACTCGCCGATGGCCGGCGTGGTGTTGGTGGCCTTGAAAGACACAATCGGCTCTTCGGCGGTGACCATCAGCTCAAGCTCTGCCAGCTGCAGTATATTGCCGCCCCACTGGTCGGTTCCGCCATGGACCATGTTAAAGCGGAAATATTGATAGGCAGCCGGTGCTTTATCCAGGCTGTAGCTGTTGCGTTTGCCTCGGGCTGAGAAGGTCTGGTCGCTGCGGGAGTCGATTTCGGTCCAGTTGTCCCCATCGTTTGAGCCTTCCAGGGTCCAGGTTTTCGGATCCCGTGGCGGCGCATCGTTGGCCGACACCAGATTGTAGGAGGTCAGCACGTAGGGTTTTACGCCCTTGAATACGATAGTCGCCTCGGGGCTGAAGGTCAGAAACTTGCTGCCGGTGTCGCCGTCTATCAGTTTGCTGATGTCTTCGGCGGCTGGTGAGTTGGCACCGGGGGCTGAAATCTGCGCGCCCTTGTCGGATGACATGTTGCGGCTGGTGCCCTGAGTGTTGCCCGCACCATTGCCGGGCGCATTACCGGCAACCGGCGATGGGTCCTGGGTTGAATGGAAGCCTGAGCCATCGTTGCAGCCAACCAGGGCTGCGCCAACAGTGAGGGCAAGCAGTGACAGAGTTAAGGTTTTCATTGTTGTTTTCCTTAAATATTATTCACATCAAAACTGGTGAGTTACCCGCAGTGAGAACTGACGGCCAAGGGTGTCGTACGAGCCGGTACGGTAGAAGGGGAAGGACGAGAAGGTTTCATCCTGCGGCGGCATGGCGTTGAACAGGTTGGTTACGCTAAACAGCAGCCGGGTGTCTTCGCCAAGGCGCTGGCCTATGGTCAGGTTGAAACGGGTCCAGCCCGGCAGGCGTTCACGCTCGCCGTAGTTGGCGTTGTTCCACATTTCGCCTTTATAGGAGGCGAGCAGCGACACGGCGGTGTTGTCCTTGGTCCAGCCCAGTTGGGCGCTTGCCATGGTTTTGAAGTCAAAGTTGTTTTGCGAGTCGAGTAAATCCAGCAGCTCATCGCCTTCACGCAGGCGTTCTTTCTTTTTCAGTACCTGAGTCAGGCTCACATCGTAGCGCCAGTCGCCGAAGGTCGATGGAATGTAGCCTTCAAAGCCAAAGTCGATGCCCGCATCCTGACGTTCGGCCGCGTTGATATAGCCGCCGGTCACGGTATGGATAAGATATGGATTGCCGCTGATGCTGTTGCCAAGGTAATCAACGCCTTTGCCGTTGGCATCGTAACGGACGATGCGCGACGCCATGTTCTGGCACAGCTCTGAGTTGCTGTCGTACACGCCGGTGCGGCATTCATAGTCGGTGTTGACTATGTAGCCCGGGTCGAGGGCCTGGATTTTGTCTTTGATGGTGATGTCGTAGTAATCGAGGTTAAACGACAGGGCTTCGCTGAATTCGTACACCAGACCGGTGGTAAAAGTGGTGCCGGTTTCTTCTTTGAGGGTCTTGTCACCGCTGGAGATGGACTCGTAATTGGCACTCAGTGACGGTTTGGATGGATCTGAAGTGAGATCGGCATCGGCGCAGCTCAGTGTCAGTGCGTCCACATCGTAGCCCGGCGCGGCGCCGGTTTGGGCCAGCGTCTTACAGGCGTCTGCCGTCAGGCGGTCGTTGGCCATGCCAAAGTTGCCACTGAAACCTTTGTAAATCGCGGCCATGTCCGGACCCCGGAAGGTGGTACCGGCGGCGCTTCGCAGCACCAGTGATTCGACCGGACGATAGGTAAAGCCAAGTTGTGATGAAAAGGCGCCGCCGACGTTGGAGTCATCGTCGTAGAAGTCGTAGCGCAGCGCGCCCTGAACTTCGAGGTTATCCAGCACTGGCACCAGCACCTCTGTGGCGGCGGCGTAGCGATTGCGCGAGCCTTCGGTGATAACGCCGGTGAGGCCGGAGAAACCCTTGTTCAGCACCCGCTCGTCGGGAATGCTGGAGGTGCCTTCTTCCATCACTTCGATATAGGCGGCAAAGGAGAGCGGGCCTGCGGGCAGTTCAAACAGATCGCCTGCGATATCGGCGGTGAAGGTGTTGTTGAAGGAGTTGCCTGTGTAGGTCACCCAATCCGCGACCCGGGACATTTTGGCGGCATCAAAGGCGCCGAACCAATATTTGTAATCGGGGCGATGAACCGGCAGACCTTCGTGGGTGCCAAGCTGTGGCCCGAGCAAGTCGGCAAAGCCCGCTTTGGTGGCGTGCATGTATTCGTCTGAGAAATCGTACTCGGAGCGGGACAGGGTTAACGAGTAGTCAAAATCCCCAACCAGGCCCTTCAAACCGGCGTTTACCGAATAGGACTGGTCGTCATAGGTGCGGCCAAGGCCGTCGCTGGTGTATTCCGAATCCAGCACTTTACGCCACATGTACTTGACCACGGCCCCTTGGTTGCCGTCTTTATCAATCAGATCCGGGTCGACAAACTGGGTGTCGTTGAAGAGCAGCACCCCGCGGGCACCTTTCTTTTCCTGGGTGATAAAAAAGCCGTTGGCAAACAGCTGGGCATTTTCACTCAGCTCATACTCGGTATTGAGGTAGCCGCTGAAGCTTTCATTCTGGTTAATCAGATGGTTATCGCCGGTTTCATCCCAACCGCAGCTCATGCCGTAATTGTTGCGGCTGATGTAATGGGCGACGGCTCTGGGGTGCGGGTTATCGGCGGTGTTGCAGTATTTGTCGGCGTAGTTGTTGATGTAGGGGGTATCGCTTGAGTACACGGTGATGGAGCGGTTGAGCTCGCGATTGGCCTTGGGGTTCGGGTTGTCCCATACGCTGTCGTGGTAGGGGCGATCGCTGGCGTACAAGCCTTCGTTGCCCTTGTATTCGAGCGCGTAATCCAGGGTCCAGCCCTCGTTTGCAAAGCCGCCGACAAAGCTCAGCATCTGCCGTGGGTTGCTGTTGTAGGTATCAATACCGGCTTCGGCATCGATATAGTGTCCTTCAATGCCTTTCTTGGTGATGATGTTGATAACGCCGGCCATGGCCTCTGATCCATAAACCGCCGAGGCGCCGCCGGTCTGGATATCAATGCGCTCGACCATGGCGGTCGGGATCATGTCGAGGTTTACAAAGTTGGTTTGGCCGCCGTAGGGCATGGGGTAATAGGCCAGGCGTTTGCCGTTGACCAGAATCAGTGTGTATTCGGGGCCAATGCCGCGCAGATTAAGCTCTTTGGCGCCTGGGGTGTAGGAGCCGGTTTCCACCTCGCCTATGATGGCGCCGTTGGCGGAGCTTAAGTTGGACAGCGCGTCATAAACGGTATTGAAACCTGACTTGACCATGTCGTCGGCGGTAATGGTGGCGACATTGGTGACTCCTTCCAGATCGGCGCGGCTTATCCGGGTACCGGTGACTGAAATCCGCTCCAGCGGTTTATCGGCCTCGGCCTTGTTTGTGCCTTCATTTGCCTGCGCGCCACCAAGCGGCAGCAGCAGCGCCAGTGCCAGTGGCGATAGTTTAAAAAGACTGTGGTCTGGCATGAGTTATCTCCCTGTTTTCTTATGATTTGGAACGTTCCAATTTCCAGTGTTAAAAAAAGCGCCAGCACAGAGGGCAAAATGCCTTCCCATTACCACACGCAGCGCAGATGGAGCCTGGGTGTTCCGTTTAGCGTGCAGATCTATCCTGCCTGACCGGCAAAACAGCTGCTTCGCTGTGTCTTGTTGAATCGAGGTTTTGGAACGTTCCAAAACTTATCGGATAAATAACAAATGTCAAACAAAAATGACGTGGTTGTAACCTGGGTGAGCTGGGGATTTAAGGAAAGTGGTTATTGGTCAAGGGTTTGGATGTAATAAATAAAAAAGAGCGAAGCTGCTGCTTCGCTCTTTTATGGGGTTTGGTGCGGTAAAAGGTTGCCGCTTCGGGGCGCGAATTATTCGCCCTGCTCGAGTCCTGCGCGGTTAATCAGGAACTGAGACAAGAGCGGAACCGGACGGCCGGTTGAGCCCTTGTTGGCGCCGCTGTTCCAGGCAGTACCGGCCACATCAAGGTGTGCCCAGTTGTACTTCTTGGCGAAGCGCGACAGGAAGCAGGCGGCGGTAATGGAACCGGCCGGACGGCCACCGAGGTTGGTCATGTCGGCAAACGGGCTGTCGAGCATTTCCTGATACTCATCCCACAGCGGCATGCGCCAGGCGCGATCGCCACTCTGTTCACCGGCACTCAAAAGCTCATGTGCCAGCGGATTGTGAGAAGAGAACAGGCCGGATGCATGTTTGCCAAGGGCAATCACACAGGCGCCGGTCAGGGTGGCGGCATCGACCACCAGCTCAGGCTCGAAGCGCTCAACGTAGGTCAGCACGTCACACAGTACCAGACGGCCTTCGGCGTCGGTGTTCAGCACTTCAACGGTCTGGCCGCTCATGGTGGTGAGGATGTCGCCGGGGCGATAAGCGTTGCCGGCAGGCATGTTTTCACAGCCGGCCAGAATGCCCACCACGTTCAGCGGCAGCTTCATTTCACAGATGGCTTTCATGGTGCCGATAACACCGGCGGCGCCGCCCATGTCGTACTTCATCTCATCCATGGCTTCGCCGGGCTTGAGTGAAATACCGCCCGAGTCGAAGGTCAGGCCTTTACCGATAAGCACGATTGGCTTGGCGGTGCTGTCTACCGCGCCCTTGTACTCCATCACTGTCATGATGGATTCGTTGGCGCTGCCACGGCCAACGGCGAGGTAAGAGTTCATGCCAAGCTTGGCCATTTGCTCTTCACCGACTGTGCTGACGGTCAGGTTTTCATACACTTCAGCCAGCTGGCGGGCCTGGGAGGCGAGGTAAGCCGGATTACAGATGTTCGGTGGCATGTTGGCCACGTCCCGGCACAGGTGCATACCGGCAGCCACGGCAACGCCGTGCTCAATGGCGCGCTCGCCCACGGTCAGTTCGCGGCGGGTCGGTACATTGAATACCAGTTTGCGCAGCGGACGGCGGGTCTCGCCTTTGCGGCTCTTGAGCGCATCGAAGCTGTAGAGGCTGTTTTGGGTGGTTTCCACCGCCTGACGTACTTTCCAGTAAGTGTCGCGACCCTTCACGTGCAGCTCAGTCAGGAAGCAAACGGCTTCCATCGAACCTGTTTCGTTGAGGGTGTTGATGGTCTTGGCGATGATTTGCTTGTACTGACGTTCGTCCAGTTCACGCTCTTTGCCGCAGCCAACGAGCAAAACGCGCTCACTGAGCACGTTGGGCACATGGTGCAGCAGCAGCATTTGACCTGGTTTTCCTTCGAGGTCGCCACGGCGCAGCAGGTTGCTGATATAGCCTTCGCTGATCTTGTCCAGTTGCTCAGCAATCCCTGACAGACGACGGGGTTCGTAAACACCCACCACGATGCACGCCGAGCGTTGTTTTTCCGGGCTGCCGCTCTTTACGCTAAACTCCATGAGCACTCCTAGATTCTTAAAGACAAATTTTTATATTTATTGGATAATGCCTGCTTGTGCCCAAAATCGGGCCTAAGTTTCCGCGCCAAGGCCTGTTATCAGCGCCTTTTTTCGATGGCGCCTTGCAACGGTATCGGTCAGAAAACTATCAAAAGTAAACAGTTTACATGAAAGTTAAGCTGATACCAGCAAAATGAGAAGTTTTGATACCGGATCCTGCCTGTGATTGTATTTAGATATCTGCTGCGAGAAGTTTTCAAGGCGCAAATCGCGGTACTTTTGGTGCTGTTGACTATCTTTATCAGCCAGCATTTTGTCCGCGTTCTTGCCGATGCATCTGACGGTGAGTTTCCCGCATCTCTCGTGCTTACCTTGCTTGGCCTCAATTTGCCGTACCTGGCTGTGCTGGTGCTGCCGCTCAGTTTGTTTTTGGGGATATTGCTCGCCCATGGGCGCATGTATGCCGAAAACGAAATGGTGGTGTTTCACGGCGTCGGGGTGAGTGAGTGGTATGTCACCCGCGTTACCCTGCTGCTTGCCATCGCAAATATGCTGTTTACCGGCTATTTATCCCTGTTTGTTACCCCCTGGGCCGAAGAGCGCCAAAATCAGGTGTTGGAGAAAGCCCAGTCTGAAGCGGGGCTTGCTGCCCTGGTGCAGGGCCGTTTTCAAACCAGTCCCGACGGCCGGGCGGTGCTTTTTGTCGAGCGTATCGGCAAAGACAATCAACTCGAAAAGGTATTCGTGGCGCAGCTGCCCGATCCTGATGATGACAAAGGCCAGATCAATCTTGTGTCTGCCAAGGGCGGCAAAGTGGTTGAGGATGAGCAGGGCGCCCAGCGTTTAAGGCTCAATGACGGCGCGCGTTATCAGCGCGCTCCCGGCAGTCTTAACTATCAAATCCTCGAGTTTGGCGGTTACGGCATGCAAATCAAAGAGCAGCAGGTGGATGAGCGCAGACGCAAGATGTCAGCCTTGCCATTGCCTAAACTGCTTGAGCAAAAAACACCGGAAGCCGTTGCCGAGCTGCATTGGCGCCTGGCGATTCCGTTGGCGATTCCGCTGATGACCCTCATCGCCGTGCCCATGTCGCGGGTGAATGTGCGCCAGGGCAAGTTTGCCAAAATGCTGCCGGCGATTTTGCTCTACCTTGGCTATTTCGGGCTGATGGTGGCCGGGCGCAAGGCGCTGGAAGATGAAGTGATCCCGGCTGCGCTCGGTATGTGGTGGATCCATTTGTCGGCGCTGGTACTTGGCATCATGCTGCTTGGCAAGGAGCGGCCGCTCGGCGCCAGACTCTCGGGCCGTTTCAAGCGGAGGGTCGAAGCATGAACATTCTGGATTGGTACATAGCCCGGGTGCTTATCAGCACTTCCTCCCTGTGTTTGCTGGTGCTTACCGGTCTTTCCGGCATTATCAAATGGGTAGATCAGCTACGTCTGGTTGGCCGCGGCAGCTACACCATGATGGATGCCGGTGTGTATGTGCTGTTTCTTATTCCCCGTGATATTGAAATGTTTTTCCCGATGGCGGTGCTGCTTGGCGCCCTGATTGGTCTTGGCATGATGGCGGCCAACTCAGAGCTGGTGGTGATGCAGGCCTCGGGACAGTCGCGGCTGCAGATTGCCATGTCGGCGATGAAAACCGCAGTGCCCTTGATGCTGCTGGTTATGGCCCTTGGCGAGTGGGTTGCGCCGGTTGCCGAACAGCGCGCCAATGAGCTTAAAGCCACCATGATTTCCGGCGGCAGTCTGATTAAGTCGCACCGCGGCATTTGGGCCAAAGACGGCGACCATTTCGTTAACATAGGTGAAGTGGAAGATCTCGACACCCTCGGCAACATCACTCTGTATGAGTTTGATGACAACGAGCGCCTGACACATGTGCTCCATGCCAAAAGCGCCGAGTTCAATGGCAAAGAGTGGCAGCTCATTGAGGTGAGCAAAACCCACATCGAAGACGATAAAATCAGCAAAGAGCAGCTCGACACCCTGCCTTGGCAATCGAGCCTGACGCCGGACAAGCTCAGCGTGGTGTCGGTCAAACCCGAGTCGCTGTCGGTGCAGGGGCTGCTTGGCTACCTTGATTATCTTAAGGTTAACAGTCAGGACCCGAGCCGCTACGAGCTGGCCCTTTGGCGTAAGTTACTTCAGCCCATCACAGTGGCGGTAATGATGTTGGTGGCATTGTCATTTGTGTTCGGGCCACTGCGCACCGTAACCATGGGCGCCCGCGTGTTGCTTGGTGTGGTGGCCGGGTTCAGCTTTTATATCTGCAACGAAATCTTTGGCCCCATGACACTGGTGTATCAGCTGCCGCCTTACATAGGTGCCGGCGCGCCCGCGCTCCTTTTTACCGCTGTTGCCGTGTATTACATCCGCCGCTGACATTTGTTTTAGATTTACGACTTTTCTCGAAGGCGCCTGTTGGCGCCTTCGTTCTTCTGCATGAAGCTTGCGTTTGAAATACGCAAACCATCCCCTGCTGTACTAGGCTTTTGCTGTGCGTTTCCGTTTGGATGTCGCTGATACTGACAAGGATGTGGGGCTATGAGTATCAAATACAAGCTGTTGTCGATTGTGTTGTTGATGGCCGTATTTTTGCTGTTTACCGGGGTGATGGGCATGCGCGGTACCGACAGCATGCATCAGTCCCTTGGCACCGTGTATCAGGACAGAGTGGTGCCGCTCAAACAGCTCAAGGTTATCGCTGATGCCTATGCGGTGAGCGTGATTGATGCGGTGAATAAGGCCAACGCCGGTCTGCTGAGCCCGGCCGAGCTCAGGGCCGAGCTGTCGGGTGCGTCCGGGCGTATTGATACCGAGTGGCGCGCTTATATCTCAACCAAACTGACCAGCGACGAGCAAAAACTGGCAACCGAAGCTGAGGCGCTGTTTGCCGATGCCAACGCCGCCATGGCGACGCTTTCAACCTATCTTGCCGGAGTCGATGGCGACCTTCGCGGCAACCTCAATGCCTTTGATGGCGAGCTGTACCGCACCATCGACCCCATCAGTAACAAAATCGGCGAGCTTATCGAGCTGCAACTGGATGTGGCACGTGCCGAATTTGATGCATCCGAAGCCGTGTATATCAAGGTGCGCTACCTCAGTCTGGTGCTTATTGGACTTGGCGTGCTGCTTGGCGGGGCTGCCGTGTGGATTTTGCTGCGCTTCGTCATCCGCCCGCTTGAAAAGGCGCTCAATCTTGCCAACGCAGTGGCAGTTGGCAAGCTGGACAACGACATTGCCCGCGATGGCAAAGATGAAACCGGCCGACTTTTAAGCGCCCTTGGCCGGGTGCAGGATGCGGTGGCCGGTATCATTGCCCGGCAAACCGAGATGGCATCTGCCCACCGTCAGGGCATGGTAAGTCATATGCTCAGACCCGATGAATTCGATGGCGCCTATGCCGACATTGCGGCCCAGGTGAACACCCTTGCCCAAACCCACATCGAGGTGGCAGCCAATCTGGTGTCGGTCAGCCGCGAATATGCGCGCGGTAATTTCAGCGTCGAGATGGCCAGGCTCCCCGGCGAGCAAGCCGCCATCAGCGATGCCTTTGCCGAAGTGCGTCAGGCACTACTGGGGATAAGCAATAACATCAAGGCGATGGCATCCAGTGGCGCCGACGGCGATTTCTCCCGTCGGGTCGACATTAATGGCCTTGAGTATCTGTTTCGTGAAACCGCAGACGACCTTAACCGTTTGCTCGCCACCTGCGAGCAGGGTTTTGGCGATATCCGCCGGGTCACGCTCGCTTTATCCTGCGGCGATCTGAGTCAGCAAATCGATGCTTACTATCCCGGTGTATTTGGTGAGACAGCGCGGTCTGTCAATCAAACCGTGCTCAGTTTGCGCCAGACGCTGGGGGAGGTTGAAACTTTGGTGGCCGGCGCCTGCAATGGCGACTTTGCGACCCGCATGGCCTGTGATGAGCGCAGTGGTTACCGGCTGCGATTGGCAAATTCACTCAATAATTTATCTCAGGTTACCGAGTCGGGGCTTAAGGAAATCAGCGCCGTGGTCGGGGCGCTGTCGCGGGGCGAGCTTGACTGCAGAGTGGCGGGCGAGTATCCGGGGCTCTTTGGTCAAACCCAGCAGGGGGTGAACAACACCGCCGACGCGCTGGCACAGTTTGTTGCGGATATCGATGCCATGGTCAATGCCGCTGCAAGGGAGGGAGATTTCAGTCAAACCGTACCCACTGACGGACGCAGCGGCTTTTTGCTCACTCTGGCATCACGGCTAAATGAGCTTGCCATGGTCACCCGCGACGGGCTGACCCAGGTAAAACACATAGCCGGTGCTATCGCCAGCGGCGATCTGACCCAAAAAGTCAGCGGCCATTATCCCGGGCTTTTCGGCGAAACCCTGTCGGCGCTCGATGGCACAGTGGAGCGGCTTTGCAGCATGGTTGCCGAAATTCAGGATGCCACCGCCACGCTGCAGTTATCGGCCCGTGAAATTGCCAGCGGCAACATGGACTTGTCCAATCGCACCGAAGCCCAGGCCCATTCGGTGGAAGAGACGGTGGCGAACTTTCGAAGCCTTGGCGACAGTATCAATCAAAACAGTCGGCATGCGGTGGATGCGGCTGCACTGGCGCGGGAGTCAGCCGCCCACGCGAGCCACGGCGCCCTTATCGTTGCCGATGTCGAGCAAACCATGAACGGCATCGAAGAGACATCGGAGCAAATCGCCAGCATCACCGGCATGATAGATTCCATCGCCTTTCAAACCAATATTCTGGCGCTTAACGCGGCGGTGGAAGCTGCCCGCGCCGGCGATTCGGGTCGGGGCTTTGGGGTTGTGGCTGCCGAGGTTAGAAGCCTTGCCAGCCGCTCGGCCGATGCCGCGCGGGAAATTCGCGACGTCATCGGCGCCGCCGCGGTGCGGATCAGCGCCGGTAATCAGCAGGCCGCCAAAGCCGGGCGCGCCATGCAGCAAATCGATGGCAGCGTGCAATCGGTGGCGGGGCTGCTTGAGCAGATAGCCAGTGCAACCCAGACCCAGGGGCAGGGCATGGTGCAGGTTCAAAAGGCGGTGGATCAGATTGACGGGGTAACCCAGCACAATGCGGCGCTGGTGGAAGAAGCCTCGGCGGCCGCTGCGAGTATGCAGGCGCAGGTTGAGCGGCTGGCTCAGCTGATGTCGGTCTTTACCCTGCGGACGCAGGATGAGGCTGGCAAAACGCGGCAAAACACGCGGCAGAACACAGCAAGAAACACAGCAACAAACACTGCGATAAACAAAGCGGTAAAAAAGGGACTTCAAGGCAAAGCAAAGAGCGTTAAAACCACGGCGATGCGGCGCGCCTGATGGGGCGCGCCGGATAGCGGTTATCAGTTCAGGCCGTGCCAGCTGCGCATCTGGTTGGCTTCAACCGACAGCACCACCACTTCGGAGCGGGTCATTTTATCCTGCAGCGCCAGCTTGTCGGGGTTTATCAGGATAAACAGATTGCCAAGACCAAACAGCGACCATACCAGCCGCGCCGAGGCGGCGAGCAGGCTCAGGTTCTGGCCGTTGGGGTGCTGCACCTTAAGGCGCCAGGCACGCATACCCAGGGTTTGGCCGCCGCGACTCCAGAACAGCACATAAAAACTGGCCACACAGAATAAAATCCAGGCGAAGTTAAGGTTGCGGTACAGCTCGTTACTGTTCAGTACATCAATCACATGCTCATGGCCGCCGCGATCGATAATGCCGCTGTTAACCAGCACGGCAAACACCACAAAGCTGACGATACCGGCAAGGATCCACACCGCTGCGGCCAGCATAATGTCGTACACCATAGCCCCGAGCCGACGGAAGAATCCGGCGCGGGGGAAGTTGGCATGTTCATGATTTATCATTGTTTAACCCTGTTCTTCGTCACGCAGCATGCGGATGTCTTTAAAGCCCATGCGTGCAAATTCATTCAGGCGATAGCTCTTGAGCGCGCCCTTGCCTTTGGCCGTCATGGCAACCTGTTGTTCCATCGCCAGAAAGCGGGTCAAGTCCACGCCTTCGGCCGCCGCAGCCGCTTCGTACATATCGTGGAATTTGTCATAGGCAAAGTTGATAACCTTGGCCTGGCCCTTGTAGGTGTAGGCAACCTGACGCGCCATGTTACTGTCCTTTCGTTGTTTAAAGCTGAATCCGCACCAAGGGTTAAAGCTCGCTGCGGAAAATAAAATACACGGCACCGAGAATACAGAGCCCGGCCCAGAGATAATCGAGTTTGAGCGGCTCTTTGAGGTAAAACACCGCGAAGGGCACAAAGAGGCTCAGGGTGATGACTTCCTGCAGAATTTTAAGCTGACCGACATTCATCACCGTGTAGCCGATTCGATTGGCGGGCACCTGCAGCAGATATTCAAACAGCGCTATGCCCCAACTGACCAGTGCCGCCACAATCCACGGCTTGTGATTCAATGCCTTAAGATGGCCGTACCAGGCAAAGGTCATGAAAATATTCGATAAACACAACAAGCCTATGGTGGTCAGCGTGGGGTGCATGGCGGCCTCAGAGTGAGCAAATCATGTAACTGGCATCGTCGGTGTAACTGCCAAGGCACTTCAGACTTTTGCTTTCTTCAAAGCCCTGGCGGCGCCAGAAACTGTCAGCGCCCTGAACCGCCACCAAGGACAGCGATGGCAGCGACCAGTGGCTTGCCAGCTGTTTAAGTTTGCTCATTGCCTTGGTACCGGCACCCAAGCCCTGAGCCCGCGCCGAAATCGCCATATCGTGCAAATACAGTGTGTTGGCATCGGGCAGCTCGGTCAGTGGCTGATACAGCGGCGGCGGTGTGGCTTCCACCCAGGGGTGCGCCAAACAGTAACCCAGCACGGCGCCGTCTTTTTCCATCACAAAACAGGAGTCGGGCGACACCTGCCATTTGCTTTGCAGCACATGCAGAGGCTCAGGCTCAAGCGCCTGATAACATTCGGCCTGAATTTCGAGAATGGCCTGCCAGTCTTCGGTTTTAATTGCTCTGAGGTGCATTATCCGCCCTTTGCATCGCAGCTGCTGTTTACAAAGGGCGGAATTATACCTGACTGTATGCTATTCGCCCAGATAGCGGCGCTTAAGGTGAGACAGCAGGTATTGACCGCTGAGGCTCTCGCCGGTGGCGGCCTGGATAAGCTGGTCTGTGCCCTTGATTGAGCCCTGCGACCAGATATGAGTCTCAAGCCAGCCAAAGACCTCGGCAAGCCGGTTTTGGCGGATAAGCTCTTCAAGCGGCCCAAGCTGCTGCTCCATGGCGGCGCGCAGCTGCGCCGCATACATGGCGCCGAGGGTATAACTTGGGAAGTAGCCAAGCTCGCCGAGCGTCCAGTGAATGTCCTGCATACAGCCATTGCGGTAGTCGCCATCGGTATTGATGCCAAGCAGCGAGCTCATTTGCGACGACCAGAAATCCGGCAGGTCGGCCACACTGAGACTGCCATCGAGCAGCGCCTTTTCGGCTTCAAAACGCAGCAGAATATGGCAAGGGTAAGTGACTTCGTCGGCATCCACCCGGATGAGCCCCGGCTTGACCCGGCTGTAGTGATAGGTGAGCTCGGCGGCGCTGAACGATTTATGCAGATGGCGGTTGATGATGGGCGTGATTTTGTCAATAAAAGCAGGACTTTCGCCCAACTGCATTTCAAAAAACAGGCTCTGGCTTTCGTGTATGCCCATGGAGCGCGCCGCGCCCGCCGGCTGACCGCGAAGCGCAAGCGGCAAGCCCTGCTCGTAGCGGGCGTGGCCGGTTTCATGGATAACGCCAAGCAGCGCTCCGGCAAATTCCTGCTCGCTGTAGCGGGTTGTGAGGCGCACATCGCCCGGCACGCCGCCGCAAAACGGATGGCTCGATACATCGAGCCGCCCCTGATTGAAGTCAAAGCCCAAAAGTTGCATCAGCTCTCGGCCGATGGCTTCCTGCGCCGCTATCGGAAATGGGCCTTCGAGGGGCGCCATCTGCTCGCTTGCCTGACGGTCACGCACCCGGCGAATGAGGTCTGGCAGCTCACCTCGAAGCGGCCTGAAGATGTCATCGAGTCTGGCGCTTGTTATGCCGGGCTCAAACTTATCCAAGAGTGTGTCGTAGGGACTAAGGCCGGTTGCGGCCGCGCGGTGGGCCGCTTCTTCGCGCACCAGCGCCATCACGGCTTCCAGATTGGGCTTAAAGCCTTGCCAGTCATTGTGTTTTCGCTGCTCACGCCAGGCGTTTTCACAGCGGTAGGCCGCCTTGGTTTTGGCTTCAACCAGCTCGGTGGGCAGCGCATTTGCCTGCATTACGGCCCGTTTCATCTCCCGAAGATTGGCCTGCTCGAGTGCGGTTAACGATTCGGTCGCGGCGGCGTCAATAAAGTCGGCAAGCCAGGAGGCGGTTTTCATGCCGTGAATGTGGCCCGCGAGGGTGGCCATAGCATCGCTGCGGCCTTCGCTGCCGCCCATGGGCATCATGGTTGCCTGATCCCAGTCGCCTAGGGCGCTGAAATGTTCAAAGTGGGAAATCTGGGTAAAGTGCTGCTTAAGTGCGAGGTAGTGATTGCTCATTAGGCCATTCCAAGCAAAGGGTTACCCGAATTCTAATCCAAATCCGCCGTGTGGGTAAAAACACTTGGCAAAGACTCAGGCTTTGGTATGCTCGGTTTTTCAACAAGGGACAACAAAACACAGAATGGCATTCTGTTCAAGGATCTGAAAATGATTGCCTTTTTACTCTCTGACGCCAATTTCCCCTTTACTGTGGTGCTGGCCGTTATCTTGCTGCTTGGGATCATCGAAGCGCTGTCACTGGTGACCGGTTTAAGCCTGATGGGCCTTTTGAAAGACTGGGATCTTGCTGATGTGGACTTTGATGCCGATGTCGCCGGCGGCGGTTTTACCGGCCTTATCGGTTGGCTGTGCCTTAACCGTTTGCCGCTGCTGATTTGGCTGGTGCTGGCCATGACCTGCTTTGTGATTGCCGGTTACGCTGTGAATTACCTCGGCGCTATGCTGCTTGGCACCCTGCTGCCGGGCTGGTTGGCGATTTTGCTGGCGCTGGTGTTTGCTGCGCTTGGCTGTCGTTACCTTGGCGCGCCACTTGCCACCTTACTGCCTAAAAATGAAAGCAGCGCCGTGTCGGTGGATGATTTCAGCGGCTGTATCGCCACTGTCACCCTTGGCCGGGCGGTCAAGGGCAATCCATCCGAAGCACTGCTTCGCGACCAATATCAACAAAAACACTATGTGCTGGTAGAGCCTGAGGACGCTGGCAGCGAATTTCCTCAAGGCACTGAGGTGGTGCTGCTGCGCCGCCAGGGGCGGGTTTGGGCCGCCAGCCGCTTTAAATAAAAACTGTGGAACTGACAAGGAAGCTTTATGGAAAACACACAGATCTTCGCCGATAGTGGCACTTTCGTTTTTGTCATGGCCGGTGTGGCCGTGCTGGGTCTTTTGGTCATCGGCCTTATTTTCGCCAAGCTTTATCGCCGCGCCACCAAGGAAATGGCCTTTGTGCGCACCGGCTTTGGCGGCGAAAAGGTCGTTAAGGATGGCGGCGCCATCGTGCTGCCTGTGCTGCATGAAACCATCCATGTGAACATGAATACCCTGCGTATCGAAGTGGAAAAGACACAGAAAGATGCGCTTATCACCAAAGACCGGATGCGGGTGGATGTAAAAGCCGACTTTTACCTGCGGGTTGCGCCCCATGCTGAGGGCATTTCCATGGCGGCGCAGACCCTCGGCACCCGCACCACCCGGGTGGAAGAGCTGAAAAAGCTGATGGAATCCAAGTTTGTAGACGTGCTGCGCGCCGTGGCCGCCGAGATGACCATGACCGAAATGCACGAGCAGCGCGCCGATTTTGTGCAGCGGGTGCAAAACAACGTGGCCAATGACCTTGAGAAAAACGGCTTGGAGCTGGAGTCGGTGTCGCTGACCGGCTTTGACCAGACTGAGCTTGATTTCTTTAACGAAAATAACGCGTTCGACGCCGAAGGTCGGGCGCGTCTGGCTAAAATCATCGAAGAAAAGCGTAAAGAGACCAACGACATTCAGCAGGAAAACCGCATCAAGATAGAAATGCGTAACCTTGAGGCTGAAAAAGAGTCGCTCGAAATCAAGAAATCGGAAGAAGAAGCCAAGCTTGCCCAGCAGCAGGCGCTGGAATTCAAGCGTGCCGAGCAAAAGGCGGAAATCGTCAAGCAGCGCGAGCAAAAAGCCCGTGAAGAACGCGAGGCCGAAATTGCCAAAGAACGCGCCATCGAGGCCGCCGAAATCGAAAAGACCCGCGAAATCGAGACCCGCGAAATTGAGAAGCGCAAGACAATCGAGCAGGCGCGCATTCAGCAGCAGCGCGATATCGAAGTTTCCGAGCAGGAGAAGCAAATTGCAGTAGCCGCCAAGTCGGAAGAAGAGTCCGCCGCCCGAGCCCGCGCCGCCGAGGCTGAAAAGCTGAAAGTTGAGAAAGAAGAAGCGGTTATCACAGTGCGCCAGGTGGCTGAGGCTAACCGCCGTAAAGAAATCGAAGTAATTGATGCCCGCAAGGAAGCCGAGCGTGAAGCGGTGGGCGTGACAGTGCAGGCCGAGGCCGAAAAACGTGCCGCCGAAGACCGCTCATCCGCCATTCTGACCGAGGCTCGCGCCAATGCCGATGCCAAAAAGCTGCAGGCCGAAGCCGATGAGAAGGTGTACGCGGTTGAAGCGGCCGGTAAGCAGGCGCTGTACGAGGCCGAAAACGTGCTGCGCGATGAGCAGATTGAGCTGCAAAAGTCGCTCGCCATTCTGCGCGCGCTGCCTGAGATTGTTGCTCAGGCGGTTAAACCGCTGGAAAACATTGAAGGCATCAAGATTTTGCAGGGCTATGGCACAGGCGGCGCGACGCTGGCAAACGGTGATGGCGCCAGCTCCGGCGGCATTGCCGAGCAGGTGACTCAGGCCGCGCTCAACTACCGCGCCAATGCCCCTGTGGTGGATGCCATGCTGCGTGAGCTTGGACTGGTGGATAAAGACAAAGGCGGCCTTAACGACCTGCTCACCGGCAACAACGGCCTGACCGAACAGGCGATGAAGGTGGTCGAGCAGGCCAATGTGCGCCTGAATGGCCACAGTATTTCAGCCGACTGAGCCTGATTATCCGCATTCTTTAGCCAGTAAGCCTTTCATTAGGGAAGGCGGCTTGGAGAAAGTCGGCTTAGAGAAAGTTGGCTTAGGGAAAGTTAGCTTATAGAAAGTTGAAGTAGAAAAAGCGCCTGCGGGCGCTTTTTTTATGCCGCTTGCGATAAGGCACAGAGAGTAAAGCTGCCTGCATTACCCGGTCCAGCTAGCAGCCCTTCCGTTTAGCTGCCCTTCCATTTAGCTGTGCTTCCATTTAGCGGCTAGTGCCCATGGTAGTAGTGGGCTGTTACCCCAAGCTTTTTTAGCGGCGTACAGTCAAAGGTTGAATGCGGGCGCGGCAAGTGGTGCAGCCTGCTTGAAACATGCAACCAATCAAGGAGCACACTATGGCCAAGGTACTGATTATTGCAGGTGATTTTGTTGAAGATTATGAACTTATGGTGCCATTTCAGGCGCTGCAGGCGATGGGACATGAAGTGATTGCCGTGTGTCCCGGCAAAAAGCCGGGCGAAACCATCAAGACCGCCATTCATGACTTTGAAGGCGACCAGACCTACACCGAAAAGCCGGGCCACCTGTTTGCCCTTAATGGTGATTTTGCAGCCGTAAAGACCGCAGAATTTGATGCGCTGCTTATTCCGGGCGGCCGTGCGCCCGAGTATTTGCGCCTTAATGCGGAGGTGATTGAGCTGGTGCGCCATTTTGATGCCAGCAAAAAGCCCATCGCGGCCATCTGCCATGGCGCCCAGCTGCTTGCAGCTGCCGATGTTATCCGCAATAAACGGGTTTCGGCTTATCCTGCCTGTGCGCCTGAGGTGCGACTTGCGGGTGGTGAATACTGCGATATCAGCGTTACCGATGCCATTACCGACGGCAAGCTGGTGACAGCACCAGCCTGGCCTGCGCATCCCGCCTGGCTTAAGCAGTTCAATGCGCTGCTGAACTGAGCCGCCAAGCTGTGCTAAGGTGGGCAAAGCACAGGGAGGATGGTGATGTGTGAAATCTATTCGGGCGCAGAGCCTGAGCTGTTTGAGCTTAAAACCCGCTCTATTCGGATTGATGGCGTGGTCACCAGTATTCGGCTGGAGGCCATCTTCTGGCAGCTGATTGAAGAAATTGCCGAGGATGCCGGCATCAGTGTCGCGGTGTTTTTAACCCGTATTTACCATGAAGTGATTGCCCGCCATGGCAAAGTGAGTAACTTTGCCTCTTTACTGCGTGTCGCCTGCACTACCTGGCTAAATCAGGGAAAACGGCTGGTGCTGCGCCAGGCAGAGGATCACTCGTTACTGTTTGACTGAGTGTACTTGGCTATCAGCTGGTCTATGGTGCCATCGGCCTTAAGCTCTGCGATGGCATCATTTATCCGCGCTAACAGGTCGGCGCGCTCCTTTCGCAGGCGAAACACCAAAAATCCCGATGAGTGCTCTGCGCCAAAGGCTATCGGCAGTTTCAGCTGATTTGACCAATAGAGGGCTGTGTCGTCGCCACTGATGGCGGCCTGAATGCGACCCCGGTGCAGCGCCTTGATAAGCTCCTGCTCTGATTTGAAATCTACCCGGATGAAATCTTTATCATTGTGGTAGAGGTAGCCCATCACGGTGCCGATTTCCTTCCCCTTGACACTGCTCATATCCGCCCATTGCGATTGATTTTGCACCAGGGTAATCAGGTGTTCCTTGATGGCCATTATGGGCTCTGACTGGACAAACAGCGGCCCGAAATCACCATGCTCAAACCAGCTGGGGCTGACGATGTCGAAGTCCAGCGTGCCTTTATCCAGCGCCTGATTGGTGCGGTTGGGGGGCAGGGGGATGTTTTGGCCCTGAATTTTTGCCCTTGAGAGCAATTGCGGCAGCAGCTCTGAAATCAGCCCCGGTGACTCGGGATTATTGGGAATGTAATAGGGATACCAGCTGCTGGAACCTGAGACGCTGTATTTAAGGATTGGCATGTTGCTGTTATTTGCCAGCACACACGTACTTAATAAGGCTACTGCCAACAGTAAAAAGCGCCCCATATTTTGCTCTCCAAATCATTACTGTTTTGAAGATATTACAATCTTGTTAATTGCTTGTCAGCAAGGCAAGCGATGGTAACAGATTGTGCGGATACAGGCGGTATGCCTTGTGATGCTTGATAAGCGAAGCCTTTTTATCGCCAAGAGTCAGCAGCAGTGTGTGCTCATACGCAAGTTTGGCCAGGGTTTGTTCGTCAGCGCGAACGTACAGGGTCAGAGGTTTAACGAGCTCATCGCCGTTAATGTTGGCGGTGAATTCGTCGGCGCAGATGATTACAGATGACTGGCCATCGGCATCGAGTTTCAGTTTGGATTTGATGGGCGTATCGGTATAGATGATAAAGTCTGCTTCCCGCGCCGCAGACAGCAGGGCATTGAGGCGCTTTCCCAAGCCGGTAGGGGCTTGCATTGCGGCGCTGTATTGATGCGAAATACGCTCGAGCAGGGATTTAAGCTCGGCGCCTGCACCCACACTGCGGCCAAGGCGTACCCACTGGGTTAAATCGTCGGCGATGCATTTGGCGTAGCGTCTGTCTTTGAGTGCCTGTGCCATCCAGCTGCACAGAAAGTGGCTTTGCTGCGCTTTGGTGGCGTGGCTGCTGCCGGCGCTTGAGGCGGCGAGGGCCGCAATGCCATCGTTGGCCATGGCAAGCAAAGTGTGGTTGTAATCAGGCGTGGACATACAAAAATCCGTCAAAGAAAGGGCGCCTATTGTAGGAACACCCTCTCTTTGCTGTAAAGCGGCTTATGCCTTGGTGGCGGCGAGTTTCGCGGCGGTCAGGATAAGCTCAGGCGCGGGGCGGACTTTGAAGTTGGGGTTCACATACTGAAAATGCACCAGTCCTTCCTTATCGGCGATGTAAACCGCCGGCACCGGCAGTACCAGACGCGGCTCGCCTTCCGGAGTAGTAAACAACGGGTTTTCAAGCTTCATTCGGGCAAGGTAGGCATCGCTGGTTTGCTTGCTGGTGAAAAACGCCAGACCAAAGGCGCGGGCGGCGTCCATGTTGGCATCTGACAGCAGCAGGTAATCAAGTTTGCGCTCACCGGCGGAAGCGGCGAGTTTCTCCGGACTATCGGGGCTTATTCCCACCAGTTGATACCCAAGTTCAATCAGCTTGGGTTCGATTTCTTTCAGTTGCCCCAGCTGGTTGTTGCAGTACGGGCACCATCCGCCGCGGTAGAAAAACAGTACAGTTGGCTTTTGGGCTATCAGGTTTTTAAGGTCAACGACTTTGCCGCTGCTGTCTTTGAGCATGACGGCAGGGATCTGCTCGCCATTAAGGAGCGGTGATACCGACTCGGCGTCGGCAGCGATGGGATTGGCAAAAAGCTTGGCGGACAATAGCAAGGCCAGCAGAGGAAGCATTAGATGGCTGAATTTCATGGGATCTCCAGAGTTCGATTGTGTCCCCATAAGACCGTGAACCCGGCCATATGCTTTCAGCCTTGTCTTTAAAAAATGTGTCAGCGCGATAAAAAGCGCGCAAACAGCGATAAAAAAAGACGGCGCAGGGCCGTCTTTTCACTGAAGGGCGGTGGTGTAGATTCGCCCTTATTTAATCTTTTTGGTGTTGCCTTTTGAGCCCACTTTTACCTTCACCCGGCGGCCGGCCATGCTCTTTTCGGCGGCAACCTGGGCGATGGCATCGCTCTCAACCCGGGTCTTCTTGGCAAAGCTGCGGCGCTGCTGCAGTTTTTTCAGCAGCAAATCGCGGCTCGAAATCTCGTAGCCCGGCATCACGATGCGCTTGAGGCGCTGGCCAATCAGTTTTTCGATATCGGCCAGGGTGCGCTCTTCTTCGCGGCTGACAAAGCTGATGGCGACGCCACTTTTACCGGCACGGCCGGTGCGGCCTACACGATGAACGTAGTCTTCCGGTAGGAAGGGCAGGTCGTAGTTAACCACGTACTCGAGATCAGGAATATCCAGACCCCGGGCGGCGACTTCGGTAGACACCAGTACCCGCAGCTTGCCTTCTTTAAATTCCTGCAGCGCGCGGCGACGGGTGCCCTGAGTCTTTTCGCTGTGGATCACCGCCGACGGAATGCCATCGAGATTCAGCTCTTCGGTGAGCTTTTCGCAGTCTTCACGGGTGGCTGAAAACACCAGAACCCGCTGCCAGTTTTTGCGGCCAATCAGCTCAGACAGCAGCTCGCGTTTGCGGCGCTGCTCGACCGGATACACAACCTGGCTCACCGTGCTGGCAGCGGTGTTGTGGCGATCGGCGGTCAGCACTGTGTGCTTTTTCATGATCTCGTCGGCAAGCTTACGCACACCGCCGGAGAAGGTCGCCGAGAACATCAGTGTCTGACGTTCTTTGTTGGCGGCCTGGATAAGCTTTTGAATATCGGCAATAAAGCCCATGTCGAGCATACGGTCGGCTTCATCGAGTACCAAAAACTCAACCGCGGACAGCGACAGGTTGCCCGCCATCAGGTGCTCAAGCAAACGGCCGGGCGTGGCGACTATGATGTCGGTGCCTTTACGCAGCTTCTGGGCCTGGGTGTCGGTTTTGCCACCGCCGAATACTGTGACCACATTCAGTTCCAGATATTTGCCATAGGCCTGAATATTCTTGGAAATCTGCTCGGTCAGTTCGCGGGTGGGTGCGAGAACTAGGGCGCGGGCCTTGGTGGCTTCCCGTGGCTTTGGCGTATCACACAACTTTTGCAACATGGGCAGAGCGAAGGCCGCAGTCTTGCCTGTGCCTGTCTGGGCGGATGCCAGCACATCCTGACCGCGACGCACGGGAGGTATGGCCAGTCGCTGAACCGGGGTCATGGTTTCATAACCGCATTCGGCAATGGCGCGCAAAATTTCAGGAGCAAAACTGTAGGATTCGAATTTCATGGATCTTTCCTGGGCGTAAACAGACGATTATCAAGGCGATTTTCGAAGGCAATTGCCTTGGTCGGAATATGCCTTTTCACAAAGGGGCGCGAAGTATAGCAGATTTTTTGCGCGTCGCCTTATGTTTGTTAATGCCTGCGGCCGGTCTGTGCTGCCTGCTGGTTTGACAGGCTGGGCGGCTGGGCTAGGCTTGAAGTGGAGTGCGCGCCGCCGCGGCGCGCACTGACTCGGATTTCAGGGACGAAACCTTTGCCGGGTTGTAACGGCAAGCCCTGGCTGGAGCTGTAACCATGTCTATCAATGTGCTTATCATCGACGATTCTCTCAGTTATTGCCAATTGTTGGCCCGCTATTTTGCCGAGCTGGACGTGGACCAGGTGGACTATTGCCACAACGGGGTACAGGCGCTGAAAAAGCTGCAGGAGCAGCGCGATCTGTACCAGATCCTGGTGGTGGATTTACACATGCCGGAGATGGACGGTATTGAGTTTTTGGCCCGTCTGGCCCGCCAGGGCTTTCGTGGCGGGGTGATTATCGCCTCTGGCATGGAGAGCCGGATCATCGATGCGGCGTCCCAGGTGGTGATTAACGCACGATTGCGGCTTTTAGGGGCCTTGATGAAACCCGTGTGTCGCACCCAGCTGCAAATCTGTATCGAGCGGCTGCTTATGATGGCGCCGGAGCTTAATGCCAGTCGTTCCTCCATGAGTCTGCAGGCGCTGCGTCACTCAATCATGCATCGCAAGGTCGTCCCCTATTACCAGCCTCAAATCGAAGTGAAGACCGGCAAAATAGAAGGATTCGAAGTGCTTTGCCGTTTGCAGCAGGGCGAGCAGCTGCAATTGATGACGCCGGACACCTTTATTGAGCTTGCCGAAAAAAACAATTTGCTCAATGCAGTGTCGGAGCAGCTCCTTGGTACGGCGCTGCGTGAGTGGGGCAATATCGCATCGCACCCCGACTGCGACGGTGCCCGTATGTCTATCAACCTGTCGCCAAGGCAACTGGGCCAGAGCTACTGGCCAACCAGACTGCTGGATTTCTGTCAGGAGATGGATATAGATATGCAGCGGCTTACGGTGGAAATTACCGAGAATCAGGCGCTTGATAAGCAGTCGCAGCATTCGAGCATCTCCCGGCTCAGGTTGCACCGCTTCGGTGTAGCCATCGATGACTTTGGCACAGGTTACACCAATCTGGCGAGCCTGTGCCGGTTGCCGATTAGTGAGCTTAAGCTTGATATCAGCCTGGTGCGGGGTATCCATTTTGACCCGCTGGCGCAAACCATCCTTAAATCACTGCTGGACATAGGCAGGCACCTTGGGGTGTCGGTTGTTGCCGAGGGCGTTGAAGATCCAAAAGATTTTACGTTCCTTGAAAATATGCCCGACCTGATAGTGCAAGGTTATCTGGTCTGTCGTCCCAAGCCATTTGGCGAGTTAATGCGCTGGCTCAATGCCCGCAGCAAGGTGTGCCGCGACAATCGGGTGGTGCAGCTGAACGCAGCGGGCAAACCCCAATAGCTGTTATCGACTCGGCCCGGAATTTTGTGCTCTGGGCTGATCCATTGCTCTTTCGCTGCGTATTAACTAAAAACGCACCCGGGAGAGTTTACATGCATTCATTCAATCCTCAGCGAATTCAAATAGGTATCAGTTCCTGCCTGCTCGGGCAGCAGGTGCGCTTTGATGGCGGCCACAAAAACTCAGCCTATTGCCAGCAGGAGTTGGCACCCCATTTCGATTTTGTGCCTGTGTGCCCTGAAATGGCCATTGGGCTTGGCGCGCCAAGAAAAAGTATCCGTCAGGTCCGGATTGACGGCGAAATTCGAATTCGCAGCGGCGATGGCAGTGTGGATGTCACCGATGCGCTCAAAGCCTTCAGCGAGAAAAAGACCGCCGAGCTTGGTTTTTTGGGCGGTTATCTTTTGTGCGCCAAGTCGCCTTCCTGTGGCATGGAGCGGGTAACTGTTTACAAAGCAGACGGCAGCGGCGGTTCCAAAGAAGGTATAGGCGTGTTTGCCAGGGCGCTGATGGAGCGATTCCCACACCTGCCGGTGGAGGAAGAAGGCCGGTTGCATGACATGGTGATCCGGGAAAACTTTTTCACCCGGATTTATGCCTACCATGACTGGCACTGCATGCGTCTTGAAGGCCTTACACGTAAACGATTGACTGATTTTCACGCCCGCTACAAGTATTTGCTGATGTCACACAGCCCGGCCATTTATCGTAAGCTCGGGCCGCTGCTCGCCGGTGAAGGCGAACTCGAGGCGGTGGCGGATGCTTATTTTGACGGCTTTATGACGGCACTGGAGCAAAAGGCCAGTCGTCGTAACCACACCAGTACCCTGCAACATATTCAGGGCTATTTTAAAAAGTTCCTCTCCGGCAGTCAGAAGGCTGAGCTCACCGACGCTATTCTTGCCTACCGTCAGGGGCTGACTCCGCTGCTCGTGCCCATCACCCTGATCCGGCACTACCTGCGCGAGCATCCCAACCCCTACATCGCCATGCAGGTTTATCTGGAACCGCACCCGCAGGCGCTGCGTCTAAGATATGCTTACTGATTAACAAGATTCTGATTGTTGGAAGAAAAATATGAACACACTTGTCTGGTTCAGACAGGATTTGCGCACCCTGGATAACCAGGCACTGACGTTGGCCTGCGAAGATGCGAAGGCGCGTGGCGCTAAGCTGTACGGGGTTTTTATCGCAAGCCCCGCTCAGTGGCAAACCCATGATATGGGGCAACGACAGCAGCGTTTTTTACTCGCCAATCTCAATGCCCTCGGGGAGCGGCTTGCTGCGCTTGGGATCCCGCTTGAGCTGATGGTGGTGCCTTGGTTTAACGGCACGGCGGCTGCGCTCAAGGGATTTTGTAAGGCGCGCGGTATTTCGCGGATATTTGCCGGCGCTCAGGTGGAAATTGATGAGCGGCGCCGCGATGCATCCCTGATTGAAAAGGGCTTTCCACTGCATTTGACCGATGAGCATTGCATTTTGCCGCCTGGCAGTGTTGTGACTCAGGGGCAGCGCGCCGGTCAGGGCGGCGCCATGTACCGCGTATTTACTCCCTTTGCCAGACGCTGGCGCGAGATTGCTGCTGCAAGACCGCTGTGGCCCATCCCGAGCCCGGCGGCCGTTGCGCCGGCTCTAAGCTTTGAGCCTTTCCCATTCTGGGGCGACTCTGTCGCAAACAGCCCTGGCGCTGCTTCAAAAAGCCCTGGCGCTGCCGTAAGTGAGAGTGATACGGCTTGTGCTAACCCCAGTGAAGACGGCGCGCTTGCCCTGTGGCCAGCGGGTGAGGACGCAGCCCTTGAAAAGCTCAGGGGCTTTCAGCAAAGGTCACTTGCCCGATACGCCGAGCGGCGGGATTTTCCTGCCATCGACGGCACCAGCAGTCTCTCGCCTTATCTGGCACTTGGGGTGATATCGCCGCGCCAGTGTCTGGCATCCTTGCTTGAAGCCTTTCCGGAGGTGTTTGTCAGCGAATCATCTCCTGCGCGCACCTGGCTTAACGAACTGGTTTGGCGTGAGTTTTATCGCCATTTGCTGGTGGCCTTTCCGTCTTTGTCGATGGCGAAAAACTTTAACCCGCTTGCCGATGCCATTGTCTGGCGCAACGACGAACGCGAATTTGAAGCCTGGAAGGCGGGCCGTACCGGTTATCCGCTGGTGGATGCGGCCATGCGCCAGTTGCAGCAAACGGGCTGGATGCATAACCGGCTGCGAATGGTCGTAGCGAGCTTCTTAACCAAACATTTGCTAATCGATTGGCGTTGGGGCGAGCGTTATTTTCGCGAGCAGCTTATCGATGGCTGCCTTGCCGCCAACAATGGCGGTTGGCAGTGGGCCGCAGGCACCGGCTGCGATGCCCAGCCTTACTTTCGGATTTTTAACCCCATGAGTCAGTCGGAAAAGTTTGATCCCGATGGCCGCTTTATTCGTAAGTACTTGCCAGAAATAGCCCATTGGCCAACCAAGGCTCTGCATCAGGCTTCAGGCACAGGGCAGGTTGCGAACGGGCTTTTTGATAATGGGCTTTCTAAGAATGACAGTTACCCAAGTCCGATAGTCGAGCACAGCCGTGCCAGACTCAGAGCACTTGAAGTAATGACAGTGATGAAAAAGGGCTGACAGATGAGTTCTAACCTGGCTGTAAAGGCGTTATCTGATGGCATATCGGCACCGATTGCGCGGCTGATGCAGCTCTATCAGCACCTCGGGGCTGACAACCTTGATTTGCTCGATGAGGTATACGGCAACGAGGTCGTGTTTATCGACCCTTTGCATCGCATCGAAGGACTTTCTGATTTAAAACGCTATTTCGCCAATATGTACCAAAATATAGGTAGCATAGGGTTTGAGTTTAAGCAGGTTTCAGATAGCGGCACGGATGCGCTGCTGGTTTGGACCATGACCTTTACCCATCCGCGGCTTGCGGGCGGCAAGGCCATTGTCGTCGATGGTGTGAGTCAGATCCGTTATGGCGACAAGGTTATGTATCACCGCGACTTTTTCGATGCGGGCGCCATGCTGTACGAGCACCTGCCCGGTCTTGGTGCGCTGGTGCGCCTCGTGAAACGCAGAGCCGGACTGTAATGAGGCGGTTAGTGATGATCCGGACTGTCATTAGCCGGAATGTCATTAGCCTGTCTGTAATGAGCCGGACTGTATTTAGCCAGAATGCGATGAAGCCGTTTAATCATGTGCCCGGAGAGAGTCAATGAACGCTGATAAGGACATGACCAGCCCACCTGCTGTGCTTATCACAGGCGCAAGCTCAGGGATAGGCCGTGCGCTGGTTGGGCAGTATTTGGCAAACGGGTGGCAGGTGTATGCCTGCGGTCGTGATGAGGGTCGGTTGGATTCGCTGGCGGTGGATTTCAGTGAGCATAGCGCAAAGCTTTGCCGCATTGGGTTTGATGTGAATAGCCGCGATGCGTGCCTTAGGGCTGCTGGCAGTCTTAGTACGCCGATTGACCTTGCAATCTTTAACGCTGGCACCTGCGAATACCTTGACTCGCCGCTTGGCTTTGATGGCGAGTTGTTTGCCAGAGTGATTGAAACAAATCTGATTTCAATTGGTTATTGTCTGGAGGCTTTTTTGCCCAAGCTTGCAGCCGATGGCCGGGTGGCATTGATGGGTTCGAGTGCAGCTCTGTTGCCGCTGCCTCGGGCCGAAGCCTACGGCGCGTCAAAGGCGGCACTCGCTTACCTGGCTGACACCCTGCGGATACATCTGGCAAGCGTGGGGGCGGCCATAAGCGTGAGTTTGATTGAACCCGGGTTTGTGCGTACTCCATTAACCGATAAAAACGATTTTCCGATGCCGGGCCGAATCGAAGTTGATGATGCAGCCCGGCGCATTGCGTCGGCGCTGGATGCGGGGAAAAACCGAATTCAATTCCCCAGGCGGCTGCTGTGGCCGATGAAACTGATGGCGCTGCTGCCAAAGCCCTTGTGGGCGACACTTGCCAAACACAGCGTGAGTCGTTAGAGGCCGCGCTGTTACTCACTGAGAGTCAACCGAGAATACGGGACAAAAAATGAAAAAAATCGCCGTCATTGGCTCAGGGATTTCCGGCCTCACCGCAGCGCATTTGCTGTCAAGTCGCCATGAGGTGACTGTATTTGAGGCAAATGACTACATAGGCGGCCACACCGCCACCGTGGATGTTGAGCTGGGTGGTAAAAGCTATGCCATAGACACCGGCTTTATCGTGTTCAACGACCGCACTTATCCTAATTTTTTGAAGCTGTTGTCCAGGCTCAATGTGAAGCCTATGCCTACTGAGATGAGTTTTTCGGTACATAATCAGGACAGCGGCCTTGAGTACAATGGCCACACGCTCGCCACGTTGTTCGCCCAGAGACGCAATCTGCTGCGCCCGGCGTTCTGGCGTTTTTTGGGTGAAATTGTCCGGTTTAACAAGCTTGGCAAAGCCTGCATCGAGTCAGGCAATTACCCTTGCCAGACCCTTGGTGAATTTCTTGATAAAGAGGGCTTTTCGGCATTCTTTGCAAGGCACTATATCCTGCCGATGGGCGCTGCTATCTGGTCATCAAGCCTTAATGACATGGCGGCATTTGAGCTTAAGTTCTTCCTGCGCTTTTTCCATAACCACGGCCTTTTGAATGTCAGCGACAGACCGCAGTGGTATGTGCTTAAAGGCGGCTCGCGCAGCTACATCCCGGCGCTGATTGCCCCTTTCGCGCCGCGCCTCAGGCTGTCAACACCGGTCACAGCCATCAAACGCCATGCAAACGGTGTCGCCATCGAAGTTAATGGCGAGGACTGGCATGACTTTGATGACGTGGTGCTCGCCTGTCACTCAGATCAGGCGCTTTCACTGCTTGCCGATGCAACAGATGCCGAGCGTGAGGTACTTGGCGCGCTGCCATACCGGATGAACGATGTGGTGCTGCACACCGACACCCGCTTGCTGCCAAAGCGCCGTGCGGCCTGGGCGAGCTGGAACTACCGCCTTGATGAAGATAATCAGCGCCCCGCAGCCGTCACTTACCATATGAACACCCTGCAGCGGCTCTCGCCGGCTGCGCCGGACTTTATGGTGACCCTCAATCAAACCGAGGCCATCGCCAAAGACAAAATCCTGCGCCAGTTCCGTTACGCCCATCCGGTGTTTTCCGAAGCGGCCATGGCTGCCCAGGCGCGCCGCGCCGACATTTGCGGTAAGTCGCATACCCATTTTTCCGGGGCCTATTGGTACAACGGCTTTCATGAAGATGGGGTAAGAAGCGCGCTCGATGTGTGTCAGCGTTTTGGTTTATCGCTGGATAACCTATGAAAAGCGGCATTTTTTTCGGTTACGTCAGTCATCAGCGCTTTGGCGATATTCGCCACAGCTTCAGTTATCCGATGGCGATGATGATGCTTGATTTGGACCAGCTGCCGGCTCTTGGTCGCGTAAGTCGTCTGTTTGGCGTCAAAGCGTTCAGGCCGCTCAGCTTCAATCCCGCCGATTACCTTAAATCGCAGGATAGCGCCAACCTAAGATGCGATGAAGCGGTTGCTGCGCTTAAGCAGCGGGTACTCGACAAAGCGGCAGCACTCGGTGCCAAGGGCGAGTTTGACAAGGTGCTGTTTGCCGGCCAAATCCGCCACTTTGGCTTTTACTTCAGCCCGGTAAATTTTTTCTTTTTGGGTGAAGGCGGCCAGCTGCGCTATTTGCTTGCCGAAGTCAGCAATACTCCCTGGAATGAGCGTCATTGCTATCTGGTTGATTTGGAAGCGGTACGTGAGCAGGGGCAGGTGAGCAATGACAAGGTTTTTCATGTATCGCCTTTTATGACGCTGGATATGAAATACCGCTGGCAGGTCGAGGCGAGCGACGAGCGCTTAAAGCTGGTGATTGCGAATCAGCAAGGCGCCGAGCAGCTTTTCAGGGCCTCCCTGAATCTTCGCGGCGAAGCGTTTGACAAGGCGGGGCTTAAGCGGCTGATGAAGCAATTTCCGCTGCTGACCCTTTATATTCTGTACGGCATTTATCGACAGGCACTGAGCCTGTATCGCAAAGGTGTAACTTTTGTGGCCCATCCCGGGCCGGTGGAGAGATAACATGGACAATACCGCAGTTGCCGGCAAGGCCACTTCATCGACACTGGAATCTTTGGCGCAAAAGGTGCTGTTGAAAGCACTGGATGGGCTGTCAGTGGGCGGGCTTAGATTAATCTATGACGGCGAAACCCGGGTGTTTGGCAGTCATCAGGGGCCGCAGGCTGTGATCCAGGTGAAATCAGCGCGATTTTTCCGTGAGGTCTTGCTCTCTGGCTCCATTGGTGCGGGCGAATCTTACATCGATGGCCATTGGGACAGCCCGGATCTTACTGAAGTGGTGCGGCTTTTTGCGGCCAACCTGCCGCTGCTTGAGCGGCTCGAAAAGCGCTTTGCCTTCGCCTCGGCCATCAGTAACCGTATCAAGCATTTGCTGAGCCGCAACAGCCTTGAGGGTTCAAAGCGCAATATCCTCGCCCATTACGATTTGGGCAACGCGCTGTACGAATGTTTTCTGGATAAGTCGATGCTGTACTCATCGGCCATCTATCCGGATGTTAACGCCAGCCTTGAAGCCGCGCAGCTGCATAAGCTTGATACCATCTGTCAGCGGCTCGATTTACAGCCCGGTATGACACTGCTGGAAATTGGTACCGGTTGGGGTGCGCTTGCCATCCATGCGGCGCGTCATTATGGGGTGACAGTGACAACCACCACTATTTCGGATGCGCAGCACGATTATGCCAAAAAGCGCATTGAGGATGCCGGGCTTTCTGGCAGCATCACTTTGCTTAAAAAGGATTACCGCCTGCTTGAAGGCAAGTTCGATCGTCTGGTGTCCATCGAGATGATTGAAGCCGTGGGTCATGAGTATCTGCCGGGCTTCTTCAGTAAGCTGCAAAGTTTACTTAAAGACGACGGGCTGCTGCTTATTCAGGCCATCACCATTGCCGACCAAAGGTACGAGAGCTACCGAAAAGGCTGTGATTTTATTCAGAAATACATCTTCCCCGGTGGCTGTCTGCCGTCGGTCAGCCGCATGGCAAACCTGATTAGCGAGCGCACCGACTTAGTTATCAGCTCCCTGGATGACATAGGCGAAGACTATGCCCGCACCCTGCGCCACTGGCATGAAAATGTCGACCGCGAGCTGCCGCAAATTCGCGCACTTGGCTACGACGAGCGCTTTATCAGGCTGTGGAAGTTTTATCTCAGTTACTGTGAAGGCGGTTTCTGGGAGCGCGCCACCAGTGCTGTGCATTTGGTGGCGGCCCGCCCCGGTTGGCGCTCGCAAACGGCGCGCAGCTGAGGGTTGGGTCATATATTCAAAGCCTGCCCAAAGGCAAATGTAACGGCTTGTGCAAGCAGTAAAAGTAAAGGGTTAAAAGTAAGGCGCTGAAATCATAGGGCGCAAAGCAAAGTCTGAAGGAGGGCATAGAGCATGATGGGCAAAACCAGCTTTTTGCTTGCCAGCGCGGTGATTTATACCGCCGCATGGTGGCTTGCCGTGCTCTATGGCAAACAAAGCTTGCTGTGGCTGTCGCTGCTGCTGGTGGCGCACTTTGTGTTAAGTCCGAGTCGATTAAGGGATTTCCAGCTTATGCCGCTCGCGCTTGTCGGCATGACCATGGACACCTTGCTGATGTATGCCGGTGTGCTGCACTTCGCCGCTACCCCTGTGTGGCTGATGTTGCTGTGGCTGCATTTTGTGCTCGCACTCGAGCACAGCCTTGCCTGGCTTGGGCGATTGCCGCTGTGGGCGCAGGTGTTTGCCGGGGTATCTGGCGGCGCAGGCAGTTACCTTGCGGGCGCTGAGCTTGGCGCGGTGAGCCTGCCACTTGGCAATCTAATGAGCTTCTTGCTGCTGTCTTGCCTCTGGGGGGCCCTGATTCCGGGTTACTTTTTGCTTCGCCGGCGCATCGCTGGCAACGAGGAGCTTCCATGGCCAAAAAACTGATTGCGGCGCGCACAGGTTCAATCTTGTCTTCGCTTACTATTGCTTTGGCGCTTTTACTGTCAGCGTGCCTGATTACGCCGCGAGCCTTTGCCGCGCCGCTTGATGGCCTGAGCCGGATTGGCAAGGGCAAGATGGACTGGCTCTGGCTTGAGCTGTATCAGGCGAGCCTGTATTCCGCCGATGGCCGCTATGAGGCCGGACGCTTTCCACTCGCGCTCGAAATCCGTTACTCGCGGGATATCAAGGCGTCGGATCTCCTTGATGCCACCGAGGGCGAGTGGCAAAAGCAGGGGCTGGCGCAGGCCGACATCAAGCGGCATCTGGCGCTGCTTAAGTCAGTGTGGGTTAACGTAAAAACCGGAGACACCCTGCTGCTGGTGGCAACTAACAGCAATCAGGGCGAGTTTTTCCATAACGGCCAATCACTTGGTGTGGTTGAGCAGGCAGACATCATGCAGGCCTTTTTGGGCATTTGGCTGAGAAGTGATACCAGCGAGCCCACACTGAGGGCGCAGCTTTTGGGAGAAGCATCATGCGATTGTTAATGCTGCTGTTTACGGCTGCGCTGCTTTGGGGCTGCAGCACAGATATCGAGGATTACCGCGCTACAGCCGGCGGCTTTAAGCTCGAGCAGTTTTTTGTCGGCAAGCTTGATGCCCATGGCATGGTGCAGGACATGAGCGGTAAGGTCACCCGCCGCTTTGTGGTGACTATGCAAGGGCGGCTTGAAGGGCAAACCATTATTCTTGAAGAAGACTTTGTATTTGATGACGGCGAAAAGCAACGTCGGGTATGGCAGCTGGAGCCTAAAGAAAATGGCCGCTGGCTTGGCCGCGCCGACGATATTTTAGGTGTCGCCGAGGGGCAGCTCGAAGGCTTTGCCCTGCGCTGGCGCTACGATATGCGTCTTAAGGTCGATGGCAGCGAGGTCGATGTAGCCTTTGACGACTGGCTTTATCTGATTGATGAAAACACCCTGCTTAACAAGAGTGATATCAATAAGTTTGGCATCACCGTTGGTCAGGTGACTCTGGTTATCCGCAGGCTCAGAGATTAAGGCTTATCAGGTAATTTGTTGTTCAGTTTTTCCGGCATCACAGGCGTTGCTGTTCATTGTTGTTAGGTGATTGTTGATAGGTGATAGTTGATTGTTAAGTGGGTGGGCTGAAACGGTCAGGGCAAGCCCCGAGCCGTTTCAGCGCCGGGAAGGCGGTTACTGCAGGTTTTGCTTACGGTCAGTGCTGCTGAGAATATTGCTGGTGCGGACGTTGCCTGAGCCTGCATCGTGGATAACGAGCTCTGCGGCACCATTTACTTCGATATTGCCTGAGCCGTCGGTCAGTTCAACTTTACCGCCGGCGTTGGTAATGCGGATGTTGCCGGAGCCATCCTGAATTTGCATATCGCCTTTGGCATCGCTCACTTCCAGATCCCCCGAGCCGTCGGTGATATTCAGTTTTCCTTCGATGTTGGCAACGCTCAGATTACCCGAACCATCATCGATACTGACCTTCATGCCGCCATCGAGGCTCAGATTTCCTGAACCATCCTTGATCAGAACATCGCTTTTCAGACCGCGAATATCGATATTGCCTGAGCCATCGACCAGCTCCAGTGCCAGGGTGGTGGGCATTGTCAGGGTTACATGGATCATCGGTGATTTGCCAAAGCTTGATGCCGTGTCTTCAAAGCGGGCGATAAGCACAGCGCTGTCGCCCTGACGCTCGAGGCTGAGTTCAGGTTTGTGATTTTCAGCGTTAACAAGCTCTGCTTCAACTTTGATTTCACTCAGGTTATCGCTTGCTACCAAGGTAAATTCACCGGCGCCGACAGTGGCATTCAGACTGCTGATCCCGCTTACCGGCAGCGACAATTCCTGCTTGTTTTCCAGGGCGTTGGCGAGGTTTGATGACAGGGCCAGTGAGATAGAGAGCAGGGATGAGGCAAGCTTCATGATGAATTCCTTTTGTTGGCTTACTTAACTGATCTGGTTTGTAACTGTATTAGAAGCTTGTTTGCAGCTTGCGTGCCAAGATTTAACATATTGAAAATGTTGGTTAATGTGTTTTAGTGATTTTGCTTGTGTCCGCTTTTGAAACACAAAGTGGCGAAATTGACCGTTTTGTGTTTCAAAACCGGACACTCAGCCATCCAAGACTGTCCGCGCTTATTTATCGAAACTGTCCGTTTTATTCATTGAAACTGTCCGGCTTATTCACGAAATTGTCGGAGCTCTGGCAAAGTGTCCGCTTGTCCTTGGTGAGGCCTTTAAGCCGATGGGCAGGTAGATATTCAAAGTGGGCATTCAGCGGCGAAGCACTTAACTGCGAGCATGCTGAGCACGCTTAGTTGCTTTGAGCTTGCTGTTATTACTGCATGAGCTTACCGGAATGCGCGCACCGGAGTGAACACAGCTGGATGAGCACAGCTGGATGAGCACCGTGTGTGATTGTGCTATTATCCGCCGCCATTGGTTACATACACTTTAGCTGTACCAACCCTTGGTGTCTTTATAGCCTGGCGTCGCCACAGCTTGCCTTTGCAACAGCTTGGCTTTGCAACTAGAGCTAGGCGAGTGCTTAAGCAGAGCCTTGTAAGGGCTTAACCAGTGCCTTTACGGGCTAAACCGTGGCACCTCGCTGGCGCTGCTGGTGGCGGAATGATTTAAAACAGGAAATCCATTATGTCTGAACTCAAAATTGACGACCTTATCATCGGCGATGGTAAAGAGGCGGTCAAAGGCGCACTTATTACCACTCAATACCGCGGCTGGCTTGCCGATGGCACTGAGTTTGATTCGTCCTACGTCAAGGGGCGCGCGTTTCAATGTGTGATTGGCACAGGTCGGGTGATCAAGGGTTGGGATCAGGGCATTGTCGGTATGAAAGTCGGCGGAAAACGCCGCTTGCAGGTGCCAGCTCATCTTGGCTACGGTGAGCGCCAGATTGGCAATATGATCCCGCCCAATTCTGATCTGTTGTTTGAAATTGAACTGCTGGAAGTGCTGACACGCGACGACTAGCCGCTTCTACTCTGGCGGCAGCATAAGCTGAGGCAGCGGGTCCGCCGGTCAAAGATTAAACTTCTTTCATCATTGCGCTAAGCATTGCAAGGTACGAAGCACTTCCTCTAGCATGACAGATGTGACTCAGAATTGATCAGGATCACAGAATGTTGATGAGGCAATGTGTTGTTTGGTTGTTTGCGCTGGCCATCTTGCTCGGGATCCCCGCTGCAGGCGCGCGTGCCGACTTTGCCCATGGTCCGGCGCTGCTGGACAGCCATCACAGCGTCAGCCTGCTGCCATTCTCTGAGCCGTCACTCCACTCGCTGCGTCCGCAGCCCGATAATGATGTTTTACCGCCGCCCAAGGCGCCCAAGCTCACAGCCCTTTACTCGGTAACCACGCTTCAGTTTGGCGATGCCATTCCCCGTGCGCCGTTGAGTCTTTGCCGTGATTTTCCGTCCGGTCAATCTCCACCTTTGTTTGGTTGATTTTTTAAGTACAAATCAATCCATTATCAAAGGAATAATTCTATGAAAACTCTGCATCCTTTTTCGCTGGGCTCACTGCCGCTCTATGCCGCCCATGAGACTTTGACCGAGCAAAGCAGCGCTGTCGCTGCCATGCAGGCTGTTGCCGATCATCATTTATGTGCTTTGCCGGCCGAGATGTCGGTGGCCGACGGTCGTAAACGGCTGCTCTCTGCTCCCGGGATCATCTTTTTGGTGACAGGTGTGTCTGGCCGCTGGGTCGGGCTTGTCGGTGCCAATGAGCTGGCCGCGGACCGTATTTTGTCTATGGTGAGCAAGACGGTAACGCCGTTTTCCCTGACCCTCGCCGATGTGATGTTGCCCCGTGAGCAATTGCAGGCTGTGACCTTAAACGAGCTGCAGTATGCGACTGTGCAGGATGTGCGCCGAACTTTGAGCCAGTCGGGCGATAAGCTTCTTTTGGTGGTGGATGCCGATGACAGGCTGTGCGGCATTATCAGCGGTGATGAAATTGATGCGCGGATTAGCCAGCCGCCCAAGCCAAGGCCTCGCCCAGCGGCCGAGATAGTGCATCAGCTGCACGAGAGCCATAAACTGCACGAGAGCCATAAACTGGCAATGAATCCCTGAGACTAACCTGACAAACGGCAAGGCTCACCGCCGGTGAGCCTGCTTGATTTATGCTGGCGGCGCCTGCGCCGAAATAAGTCGAATAGCGGTAATCTGAGCCAAAACATAAAAGGTAAAAAACAAAAAAGCCCATGATGACATGGGCTTTTTTGTTTGAATTTGGTGGCCCCTCACGGACTTGAACCGTGGACCTAACGATTATGAGTCGTGTGCTCTAACCAACTGAGCTAAGGGGCCTTGATATATCGCCGGGCGAAGCCCTGAGCGGCTTGCAGTATACGAACTTTGCCTTGGCTTGTCACGGGGCAAATGGGTGAAAATTCCAGCTTGTGGTTCAATTGGTTAATGGATAATCAGTGTCCAAATTCCTGTACGCAGGCGTGCGAAGCGCAGGGACTCGATAAGTGCTGCGCCTGTGCTTTGCCTGTCCTGTACTGATGTGTACTGGTGCTGTGCGGAGGCGGTGCCAGTAGTGCTGTGCTGGTTAAGTACTGGAGCGATTGTATGGCTGCGCGAGAGTGGCTGTAACTGCAGATGCCGCGTGAGGCGCTGAAACAACAAAGCCACCCTGAGGTGGCTTTGGCGTCAATCAGCAAACCGGCGCTGGCTTTGCCGCAGAGGCGATCGGCCGTGGCCGCTCAATCCGGATTAATCATCAAGGAATGACTTGAGGATTTCAGAGCGGCTTGGGTGGCGCAGCTTACGCAGTGCCTTGGCTTCAATCTGACGGATACGCTCACGGGTTACGTCGAACTGTTTGCCCACTTCCTCGAGGGTGTGGTCGGTGTTCATGTCGATACCAAAACGCATCCGCAGTACCTTGGCTTCGCGGGCGGTGAGGCCGGCCAGCACTTCGTGAGTCGCCTGCTTGAGGCTCTCTGCAGTGGCGCTGTCCAGTGGCAGCTCGAGGGTGGTGTCCTCGATAAAGTCACCCAGATGCGAATCTTCATCGTCACCGATTGGGGTTTCCATGGAGATAGGCTCTTTGGCGATTTTCAGTACCTTACGGATCTTGTCCTCAGGCATGCCCATACGCTCGGCCAGCTCTTCAGGGGATGGCTCGCGGCCCATTTCCTGCAGCATCTGACGGCTGATACGGTTCAGCTTGTTGATTGTCTCAATCATGTGCACCGGAATACGGATGGTGCGGGCCTGATCCGCGATAGAGCGGGTGATGGCCTGACGGATCCACCAGGTGGCGTAGGTCGAAAACTTGTAACCACGGCGGTATTCAAACTTGTCCACCGCCTTCATCAGGCCGATATTGCCTTCCTGAATGAGGTCAAGGAACTGCAGACCGCGGTTGGTGTATTTCTTGGCGATAGAAATTACCAGACGCAGGTTGGCCTCAACCATTTCTTTCTTGGCGCGGCGAGCCTTGGCTTCACCGATGCTCATGCGGCGGTTGATGTCCTTGATGGACTCAATCGACAAACCGGTTTCCACTTCAATGGCTTCCAGTTTGGCATGGCAACGCAGTACGTCTTCTTCAACCAGCTTGAGCGGTGCAGAGTAGCTGCGACCGGCTTCAACTTCTTTGTTGAACCAGGTCAGATCGGTTTCATGACCGGTGAACAGCTTAACGAAGTTTTTCTTCGGCATGCCGGCTTGTTCAACACACAGCTTCATGATCAGGCGCTCCTGAACACGAACCTTTTCCATCATTTCGCGCATGCTCTTGACCAGACGGTCAAACTGCTTGGGCACCAGACGGAATTCTTTGAAGATTTCACCGAGGTCATACAGGGCCTTGGTGGAATCTGGGTGTGAACGGCCTTTGTCTTCGATAACTTTCAGGGCAAAGGCGTAGGCGGTGCGAAGTGCGGTAAAGCGCTCGCGGGCAACTTCAGGATCCGGGCCTTTTGAGCCGTCGTCATCGTCGCCGCTGCCTTCTTCATCTTCTTCTTCGTCTTCGTCCATATCATCTTCGTCTTCCAGTTCTTCTTCTGAAAGCTCTGAGCCGATATGGGTAGCGGTTGGACCAACGTCTTCCTGGTTAGGATCGACAAAGCCGGAAATGATGTCAGACAGACGAATGCTGTCGGCTTCATACTGGTCGTATTGGTCAAGAATAATCGAAATAGCCTGTGGGTATTCGGCCACAGAGCTCTGAACTGTGTTGATACCTTCCTCAATCCGTTTGGCGATAACGATTTCGCCTTCGCGGGTGAGCAGCTCAACTGTGCCCATTTCACGCATGTACATGCGTACCGGGTCGGTTGTGCGGCCAAGTTCGCTTTCTACTGTGGCAAGCGCAGCAGCAGCTTCTTCGGCGGCATCTTCGTCGGTGTTGTCCTCGGACATCATCATGTCATCGGCATCCGGCGCTTCTTCGAATACGCGGATACCCATGTCATTGATCATTTGGATAATATCTTCGATCTGGTCGGAGTCGACCATATCGGCAGGTAAGTGGTCATTCACTTCTGCATAGGTTAAGTAACCTTGCTCTTTACCTTTGGCGAGCAACAATTTGAGTTGCGACTGCGGAGTATGATCCATAGATATCATCCAATTTGGGTAAGTGTTACAACGATGGTGATCGTGGACCGGCCACAAAACCACACAAACCGTCAATTATAACCATCTGCTTATGTCAGCACCAGAGGGGCGGGCGGTTTTTTGCCCTACTTTATGCCCTTCATCACGACGATAAGCTTTTGGAGTTGCAGCTTTTCTTCCCGGGTTAAGTCGGGTTTGATGCTGAGCTCCTGGTAGCGCTGCTCGATATATTGATTATTGAGCCATATCAGCGCTTTGCGAAATTCCTGTGCCGCATTGTCATCGGCTATCTGGTGCTCCCACTGTGCCAGTTTGGTCAGGGGGCTCCAGTGCTCGGTTTCGCGGTAATGCTCTAAAAGCTGCGCGGTACTCAGGCTGGCCTCGCGGGTCAGCTGCAAAAGTTCAATCAGCAGCCCAAGCCCCGGCATCCGGATATGGGCGAGGGCAGGCTGTGCTGCCAATCCAAATCCCAGCTCTGGCCGCTGCACCAAGAGGGCTATCGCAAGCCTGAGCGGCGTGCCGCGCCCCTTGAGTCCCTTTTGGGTCAGCGCCTGGCTGGCCGCAGGTTGCAGACCAATGCCGAGCTTCTTTTTCAGATCTTCGCTGCTGTTCATGCCCAGTTTATGGGCAAGGCTTTCAAGCAGCAGGCTGGTCAGCACCGGATCCTTAATTTTTTCAATCAATGCAATGGCTTGTTTAGCCAAGGTGCCTTTGTCTGTGCCGTATTTGAGTGACAGGGTGTCAAACAGATAGTCGGCCAGTGGCTGCGCCTCGCTGAGGCGCTCGAGGAAGGCCTCTTTGCCTTCTTTGCGGACTTGCGAGTCCGGATCTTCTCCCTGGGGGAGGAACATAAATTTTACGCTGTCGCCGGGCTTGAGCAGCGGCAGGGCAGTTTCCATCGCCCGCCAGGCGGCTTCGTAGCCGGCTCTGTCACCGTCGTAACAGCAAATGACTTCTTTGGCGCTGCGAAGCAGCAGCTGAAACTGCTCGGCTGTGGTGGAGGTGCCAAGCGAGGCCACGGCAAAGTCGATGCCGTATTGCGCCAGCGCCACCACATCCATATAGCCTTCCACTATCATGACCCGCTCGGGATCGCGATGTTTTTGCTTCAGTTCATACAGGCCGTAAAGCTCCTGACCTTTATGAAATATGGGCGTTTCCGGCGAATTCAAATATTTTGGGGTACCGTCACCGAGCACCCGGCCGCCGAAACCTATTACCCGCCCGCGTCTGTCGCGAATGGGGAACATTAATCGGTCGCGAAAACGGTCATAGCGTTTGCCGCCATCGTTCTCAATCAGCATTCCGGCGGTGAGCAGTTTATCCTGCGCATCCTGGCTTTGACGGTAGCGGCCAAGGAGGCCGTCCCAACCATCGGGCGCAAAGCCGATGCCGAAACTTTCAATCACCTCATTACTGAGACCACGGAATGCCAGATAATCTTCCACCTTCTGCTTGTCGGCATGTTGGCGAAGTTGGGTCTGGTAAAAGCGCGCGGCTTCTTCCATCAGCTGGTACAAGTCACGAGCCAGACCTTCATCACGGCGGGGGCCTGTGCCCTGTTCCCGTGGCACTTCCAATCCCAGTTGGCCGGCAAGTTCCTCAATGGCATCAACAAAGTTAAGCCGGTCGTATTCCATGACAAAGTCAATGGCATTGCCGTGGGCGCCACAACCGAAACAGTGATAAAACTGTTTGTCTCTGCTGACGGTGAATGAGGGTGATTTTTCGCTGTGGAATGGACAGCAGGCTGAATAGTTTTTGCCTGCCTTTTTGAGCGGCACTTTACGGTCGATAAGCTCGACTATGTCCGTTCTAGCTATCAGATCATTGATGAAATCACGAGGTATCGCCACGTTGCTTGCTTCAATTCCCTAAAAGCCCAGTTAAACAAACAAGCCGCGCAAATGCACGGCTTGTTCATACACCAGAGTCGATTATTGCAGTTTGGCGCGGATTTGCTGGCCTATGGCCCCCAGATCGGCACGTCCCTGAACTTTCGGCTTCAGTGCTCCCATTACTTTACCCATGTCCGCGATGGTGCAGGCACCGACTTCAGCAATGCTTGCCTCAATCAGTGCTGCAATTTCAGCCTCGCTGAGCGGCTGGGGCAGGAAGGTTTCGATAACCGAAATCTCCGCCGCCTCTACGTCAGCCAGTTCGCTGCGACCCGCTGCCTGATATTGGGCAATGGAGTCACGGCGCTGCTTGACCATCTTGGTCAGGACAGCAAGCACCTGATCGTCATTGAGCGTCTCGCGTGTATCCACTTCGATCTGCTTGATGGCGGCCAGTGCCAGACGAATAGTACCGAGGCGAACCTTGTCTTTGGCGACAAGGGCCTTTTTCATTTCGTCTTTAAGCTGCTCTGTCAGGTTCATAAGGGATTAGTATAAACGTACGCGACGTGCGTTTTCGCGAGAAAGCTTCTTGGCCAGACGCTTAACCGCAGCGGCTTTAGCGCGCTTACGGGCAGTGGTTGGCTTCTCGTAGAATTCACGAGCACGCACATCGGCCAGGATACCTGCTTTTTCACAAGAGCGCTTGAAACGACGCAGAGCTACGTCGAATGGTTCATTTTCACGTACTTTAACGATTGGCATACGCCATCACCCCTTAGGTGTAAGTTGCATTGGATTGGTCATGCCCATTTGGCCACAACTTCTCCAAGTAAGGATTAAAATGGTGCGGAATTTTAAACCGACTCGGCCTTTAAAGTAAAGCCCTGCGGAAGTCAAAAAGGATCGCCAAAGGATCTGACCCCTCGCTTTACTGGTGTAATACTAGCTTAACAGGTAGAATCAGTCGCCCTTGAAAGCGGAGGAATTCTGGAAAAATGCGGGTTTTGGGGATAGAAACATCCTGTGATGAGACAGGTATTGCCATCTATGACGATGAGAAGGGTCTGCTTGGCCATACGCTCTACAGTCAGGTTAAGCTGCACGCCGATTACGGCGGTGTGGTGCCTGAGCTTGCCTCCCGCGACCATGTCCGCAAGATAGTGCCGCTCATCCGTGAAGCGCTGGCCAGTGCCGATACTCGTCTGGAGGATCTGGATGGGATCTGCTACACCAAGGGCCCGGGGCTGATTGGCGCGCTGTTGGTAGGTGCCTGTGTCGGTCGCTCCCTCGCTTATGCCTGGAACTTGCCTGCCGTTGGTGTGCACCATATGGAAGGGCATCTGCTTGCGCCCATGCTCGAAGACGATGCGCCTGAGTTTCCCTTTGTGGCGCTGCTGGTCTCGGGCGGTCACTCCATGCTGGTAAAAGTCGATGGCATTGGCCGCTATGAAGTGCTCGGTGAGTCCATCGACGATGCCGCCGGTGAAGCCTTTGATAAAACCGCCAAGCTGATGGGGCTTGATTACCCCGGTGGGCCTCGCCTTGCCAAGCTCGCCGCTTCCGGTTTGCCTGCTAACTATAAATTTCCACGGCCCATGACCGACAGACCCGGTCTGGATTTCAGCTTTTCAGGTTTGAAAACTTTTGTCGCCAACACCATCGCTGCCGAGCCTGACGATGAGCAGACCCGTGCCAATATCGCCCGCGCCTTTGAAGAAGCGGTGGTGGATACCCTCTCGATTAAGTGTCGCCGTGCGCTGGAACAAACCGGCTATAAGCGCCTGGTGATTGCCGGTGGTGTGAGTGCCAACCTGCGTCTGCGCGCCGGGCTGGGTGAGCTGATGCAAAAGCTCGGTGGCAAGGTGTATTACCCCCGCGGTGAGTTTTGTACCGATAACGGCGCCATGATTGCCTATGCCGGTTTACAGCGCCTTAAAGCAGGTCAGATTGAAGATTTGGCGGTAAAAGGTCAGCCGCGCTGGCCGCTTGATACCCTGCCGCCGGTCTGAGTCCGCTTGCCCAGCAACACAAAGGCGCCCTTAGGCGCCTTTGTTCTATCAGCACTTTTTTCTATCGCACTTTTTCTTTCTGGAGTGAACCAGAGACTCATTCCTTGGGCCGTTTTTTGCGGGACACCTTGGACTCTTCACCTTTGAGCAGTCGTCTGATGTTGTCTTTGTGGCGAATGAGTATAAGGGTTGAGAGCATGGTCACCGGAATGGTGAACCTGTCATCCAGCCACCAGGTATAAACCGGCGCCAGAATGGCAGTTGCGAGTGCCGCCACCGATGAGTAGCGGGTGACGAGTATGGTTGTCATCCAGGTGGCTATCAGCAGCGCCGTGAGGTAGCCATCAATAGGCGCAATCGCACCGTAAGCGGTTGCTACGCCTTTACCGCCTTTAAAGCCAAAGAATATCGGGAAGATGTGACCAAGGCAGGCGGCAATGGCAATTACGCCAAGCCACACCGCATCGATACCGAGTTTATAGGCGATATAGGCGGGTATTGCGCCCTTTAGCATATCAAACAAGAGCACCATGGCCGCGGCACTGGCGCCGCCGATTCTGAGCACATTGGTTGCCCCCGGGTTACCCGAGCCTTGGGTGCGGGGATCTGGCAGACCACGAAGCTTGCAAACCAGAACAGCACTGGAAACGGAGCCTGCCAGATAGGCGCTCACGATCATCAGGGCTGTCAGTGCAAATTCACTGCTCAAATTGGTTTCCTTACGCGTCTTGCGGTATTATCGCCGCCTGCTGTGCAGCGGTGCCTGCCCTCAGGGCGGCTAACCGAATGATTGGGCACGCATGCCGGTAAATATTGATTCTCAAAGCGTTATCCTAACGCCCTTGCTGCCGTAGTCAAAGCGCAATCCTTCGATTGTGGCTATCGGCGACGGATTATACCGGTAATAGCGGCCAAAGCTTGTCAGACCTCAGGAATCATCATGGACAAAGTTCTGATCCGTGCCCTGCGTATTGATACCGTGATTGGTGTCTACGACTGGGAAAAGACTATTACCCAATCGCTGTTCCTTGATTTGGATATGGCGTGGGACAACCGTGCTGCAGCGGCCTCTGACGACTATCGCCATGCCCTGTGCTACGAGACTGTGTCCAACCGGTTGACGGCGCTTATTACCGAAAAGCCGATTGAACTCATTGAAACCGTTGCCGAAATGGCTGCCAACTGCGTGATGCAGGAGTTTGGCGTGAGCGCTGTAAAGGTGCGGGTGATGAAGCCCGGCGCGGTAAAAACCGCAGAAGCCGTCGGCGTTGAAATTGAGCGCAGCGCCAAGAGCGCGTCGGGTGTGTAACGCCATGGCCCGCATTTACATCAGTGTTGGCAGCAATATCGACCCTGCGCATTATCTGCGACAGGCAAACGTCGCGCTTACCCGGGCATTGGGTGAGCTGACCTTGTCACCGGTTTACCAATCGGAAGCGGTCGGGTTTGAAGGCGAGCACTTTCTCAATATGGTGATTGGCGCCGACACCGATTTGGCGATAGAGGAGCTGGTGAGCCTCCTTAAGCAAATCGAGCTCGATAATGGCCGTAAACCCGGCGCGAAAAAATTTTCAGCCAGAACCCTGGATTTGGATTTACTGCTTTACGACGATGTGGTTTGCTCCTCTCCCATCGAATTGCCTCGGGCAGAAATCCTGCACAATGCATTTGTGCTCTGGCCGCTTGCGGATGTCGCGCCAACCAGGTGCCACCCGCTTAACGGCACGCGTTTTAATGCACTGTGGAGCCAATTCGACAAACCCTCCCAGCGGCTGTGGCCGGTGGATTTCGTCTGGGACAGCGAGTCCCAAACCCAATAAAGGAATACTATGGATACGTTACAGGTCATTATTCTTGCCCTTATCCAGGGTCTGACCGAGTTTTTGCCAATTTCCAGCTCTGCCCACCTTATCTTGCCGGCGCAGTTGTTTGGCTGGGAAGATCAGGGGTTGTCATTCGATGTGGCGGTGCACATTGGCTCGCTGCTGGCGGTGGTGATTTATTTCCGTAAAGAAATCGCGGCCATGCTGACGGCCTGGCTTGCCAGTATCTTCAAAGGTCGCCACTCAGACGACAGCAAGCTCGCCTGGTGGATTATCCTTGCGACTATTCCTGCGGTGGTGATGGGCTTTATCACCAAGGATTTGGTCGAAACCCATTTGCGTGGCCCCGGTGTGATTGCCATCACCACGGTGATTTTTGGTCTGTTGCTGTGGGTTGCTGACCGCATGGCCAAAGACGAACTGACTGAGTATCAAACCGGCTGGCGCAAGGCGCTGCTGATTGGTATTGCCCAGGCTCTGGCGCTAATTCCCGGCACGTCCCGCAGTGGTATTACTATGACAGCAGCGCTGATGCTTGGCCTTAAGCGCGAGGCGGCGGCCCGTTTTTCGTTCCTGATGTCCATTCCGGTTATTTTGGGCGCGGCGCTGCTGATGACCAAAGACATCGTAAGTGAAGGCCATGCGGTAGACTGGCAGGCACTCGGTCTTGGTGTTGTACTGTCGTTTATTGCCGCTTACGCCTGTATTTACTACTTTTTGAAAATCATCAGCCGCATGGGGATGACCCCGTTCGTGATTTATCGTGTTGCGCTTGGCGTGTTTTTGTGTGGATTTATTTTCCTGTAAACCACAGGCAGGGTATTGCGGAGGCGGCTTAGGCCGCCTCTTTGTTTAAGGAGTTGCTATGAAATTTCAATGTCCCATCTGCCGCGCTGCGCTGCACCAGCATCAGGAATCACAGGGCTGGTACTGCGATGCAAAACACCATTTCGATCGCCATGAAAAGGGGTACTGGAATTTTTTCGGCGCCAAAAAGCCGCAAAATGCCGACAGCCGTCAGGCGCTGCGCGCGAGGCAGTTTATGCTGCTTGGCGGCCATTTTGCGCCCGCCATTGAAGCACTGGCGACTGAGCTTGAAGGGCTTAATCTGGATAGCCCCGAGTGCGTTAATCTGGGGCAGGGCAATGCCTGGCTTGGCAAGGCGCTTATCGATGTGCTGCAATGCCGTGGTCACAGCATTGCCAGTGTCAGTCCGCTTGAGAGTGAGAATGAGGCTTTTGCCGCCGCCAAGGCGGGTTTACCCGGGGTGTGCCTGACCGGGCTTAAATCCTTGCCGTTTGCAACCGAGGCGGCTGACATGGTATGGCTTTTGGATACTCTGCCTAAAGGGCTGGAGTGGCAGCGGGTGCTTAAACAGGGCGGTTATGCGCTGCTTCTTGCTGCAGGCCCCCGCCACCTGTGGCAACTGAAAGAGTTTGTCTACAGCGACCTTAGCGAAAAGCCGTTTTCTTTTGAGCTGCCCAAATCCTTTGAGGTGGTCAGAAGCGAGACTGTGGCCTGGACTGTCTCTGTGAGCGCAGAAGACGCGCTGGTGCTGCTGGATATGGCGCCCTGGGGCTGGCGGGTGAAAGAGGCGCAGCGTAAGGCAATTGCCAGAGGGGATTTCAGTGCGCTGGAAATGGACTATCGGGTCATTGTCGCCAGGAAGGGCTAAGCGAAAAGGTCTTAAACGCTGAACGGCTAAACTCAGAAGAGCTAAACGCAGAAGCGCTGAGCGAAGAAGTTGTTCCGATCAGCAGACCGGTTTTGAAAGCGATTTAGGTAAATTACAGGCAAAAAAATACCGGCAACACCCGGAAGGGCATTGCCGGTACCAACATAACATTACTTCTTGTAAGAAGAAGCTACGTTGTCCAGACGGTCGTTAGCGCGCTTGGCTTCAGCTTGAGCGTCCAGAGCAGCAGACTTGGCAGCTTTGGCGTCAGCAGCGATCTGGCCTTGTTCGGCTTTGATGGCGCTCACATCAGCAGACAGCTGGTCTACTTTGTTGCTCAGGTTAGCAACGCTTTCTTCCAGAGCAGTGTTGGCACAGCCACCCAGCAGAGTAGTCATAGCAACACCGGCGATCAGCAGTACTTTTTTCATGGAAAACATCCCTTAACATAGGTTGGATTTGACTTTTCGGCTGCAGAGCAACCGAAGCGGGCTAATTATGTCATAGCCAATTTTTTTTGCTACGAATATCCATCAATTCGCACGATAACCTTATCTAAAATACAGCGAATTGCAAGTTTCAACCCCTCAAACCACGAATCTTGCGCAGAAATTTTAGCAAAATCAGTCAAAATTTTTCACGGGTGAAGAATTTGAAGAAGTTTGAACAAAATTTTTTATCAAACTTATTGCCGATGTACGTTGTCTACCTAACTCGGTGCGGATTTCCGCGCCGCTGAAGCCACGACTTATTATGTCCTGCACACTCACTTTTTGTGCCGAAGCATAACAATTCATTAAATATTGTCGCTGCGGGTATGGATGATGTTCAAACCCGGTTCGCCCCTTCATATCGGCTTCACAGGCATCGAGTAGCTGTACCAGCCTGTCGGGTTTGCGCCACACGTCCATCTTGTCCAGTAATTTGAGTAAGGTTTCGGGCCTGAGTTCCTTTGCGTTATGAACATTCTGGTGCTCATCACTGACCAGCAGCGCCAGATCCCGATGCTCATTGGGGACTCTTAGGCGCTCACACAGGGCGCGGATAGGCTTAAGCCCTTTCTGGCCGTGGCCGTGATGTTTGGGCCAGTGCTCTTTTGGCGTCAGCGCCTTGCCAAGGTCGTGCACCAGCGCGGCAAAGCGCACCGGTTTACTGCTTGTGATAAGCGCGGCCTGCTGCAACACCATCAGGGTATGAACGCCGGTATCGATTTCCGGATGCCATTTTTCGGGCTGCGGAACCCCGAAGAGAGCGTGAATTTCAGGAAAGAGTACCTCAAGGGCATTGCAGGCTCTGAGCACCTCAAAGAACACCTGGGGATGCGCGGTACCAAGCGCCTTGTCGAGCTCCTGCCACACCCGCTCCGGCGTGAGATGCGAAAGCTCTCCGCTGGCGCTGATGTCCTGCATCAGGCGTAAGGTTTCTGGCGCCACACTAAAGCCCAGGGGAGCAAAGCGGGCGGCGAAGCGGGCAACCCGCAATACCCGCAGCGGATCTTCCACAAAGGCATCTGAAACGTGCCTGAGCACTCTGGCCTCAATGTCGGCAACGCCGCCGTATGGATCGAAGAGGGTACCGTTGTCATCTTCGGCAATCGCATTAATGGTCAGATCGCGCCGGGCAAGGTCGTCTTCCAGTGTGACCTCGGGACTGGAGAAACACACAAAGCCAGCGTAGCCGTTGCCGGACTTACGCTCGGTGCGGGCCAGCGCGTATTCTTCCTGGGTTTGCGGGTGCAAAAATACCGGAAAATCCTTGCCGACCTGGGTAAAGCCTGCCGCCAGCATTTGCTCGACCGTCGCGCCCTGGACCATATAGTCACGGTCCTTGACTTCAAGCCCCAGGAGTTTGTCACGGACCGCGCCGCCCACCAGATACCTTTTCACTGCACATCCCTCTAATCAGCACTGTGCTTAGCTTACCATGGCTTGGCAGCATTTCGTGACACAGCCTCTGCGCAGCGGCAGAGATTTTGACTTTGTCGGTCGCTCGCATTACCTTGGCTCCACTCGCCGTGTCCCCATTGACCTTTGTATGGCGAGATGCGGTGAATAAAGAGGAACAAGCAGGCATGTACAAGGCGTTTTATGGGCTCAAGGATAACCCATTTTCCATCGCTCCCAATCCCAGTTACCTGTTTTTGAGCGACCGGCACCGGGAAGCCCTGGCGCACCTGACCTATGGTTTGGGCGAAACCGGCGGTTTTGTGCTGCTCACCGGTGAAGTGGGCACGGGCAAAACCACGGTATCCCGTTGTCTGCTCCGGCAATTGCCTGAAACCACCGACACCGCCTTTATTCTGAATCCCGCTCTGACCGAACACGAATTGCTGGCAACGCTCTGTGATGAGCTGAAAATCAGCTACAGCGAGTCGCCGACACTGAAGCAGTTAACCGACCTTATCAGTGGCTTTTTGCTGAAAAATCATGAAGCCGGCCGCGATACTGTGCTGATTATCGATGAAGCGCAGCATCTTAAAGCCGAGGTGCTGGAGCAGTTACGGCTGCTGACCAACCTTGAAACCGACACCAAAAAGCTGCTGCAGGTGATTTTGATTGGCCAGCCTGAGCTGCAGCAACTGCTTAAGCGTCAGGAGCTGAGACAGCTTGCCCAGCGCATTACCGCCCGCTATCACCTGCTGCCGCTTACTGCCGAAGAAGTGGGGCTGTATGTGCAGCATCGCCTGCAGGTCGCCGGCCGGTTTGAGCCGCTTTTCAGCGCGCCGGCTATTAAGGCGCTGCATCAGGCGAGCGGCGGTATCCCCCGTATTATCAATTTATTGTGTGAACGTGCCCTGATGGCCGGGTTTGCCCGCAGCCAGGTGCCTATCAGTAAAGAGATGGTGCGTCAGGCCGCTGTCGAAGTGCTTGGTCTTGAAGAGCACGCTCCTGCCTGGTTCGAGCGCAAAAGCGTGATAGCCGCGCTGACTGTGCTGACGTTTGCCGCAGCCCTGTACGGCTTTAATCAGTTTGGCGCGTTGGCACCTGTAAAGGCGACCATTGCTGCTGACACGTCAGCAGCAAAGCAGCCATCACCTGCCCAAGTTGCTGTTGCTTCGGAAAAATCCGATAACGCAGCAGTGGCAGCGTCCTCGCCCGCTGCCGACGCTCAGCCTGTCTCCAGCAAGAATGAAAGCCGTCCAATAGAGCGGGTCACCAACGCAAAAGATGAACAGGCCGAGCTTGCCGCACGCCAGGCCAAGGTGCGCGAGCGGGTGCTGCAGGATGCTGTGTCCCAAAGCCGTAAGCTTGATACCGCTTTTGCTGCGCTGTTCGGTGCCTGGGGGCTGTCACCTGTGATGAGCTTAAGCCCATGCGAGTCGGCAAGGGAGCAAGGCTTATCCTGTTTTCAGCAGCAGGGCACCTGGTTCAATCTGGTCAAACTTAACTTTCCGGCGGTGGCCTACATGATGGATGACGGCGGCCAGGAGTTTTTTGCCACCGTGCTTGAGCGCGATGGTGACGAGCTGCTTTTGCAACTGGCCGAGCAGCAATTGTGGGTTAACCGCGACTGGTTCAATCGCCATTTCACCGGCACTTTTGAGCTGCTGTGGCAGGCACCATCTTACAGCCCGAGGGAGATTGGCGTGACCTCGCCGCAGCCCGAGGTGCAGTGGCTTGAAAACGGCCTTGCCAAAGTGGAAAACGCGACCCCGAGGTTGGTGTCGCAGTTTGACAGCGACCTTGAAATTCGCCTTAAACAATTTCAGCGCCAGCACGGCCTCAAGGCTGATGGCATCGCCGGCAGTCAGACATTGATGCAACTTAATTTATACCTCAGCGCGGAAGGGCCGCGTCTGGTTGGCGGAGGGCAGTACTGATGTCGATTCTGCTCGATGCCGTCAGCCGCAGTAAGCAGCAGGATGAGGTTTTTGACCCCATTGCCGCGCCGCGCCCCTTATATCGCCACGAAAAGAAGCGCGGCGTGCCCAAGGCGCTGCTCTTACCCGCGGCGCTGTCGATTGCAGTGGCGGCTGCCTGGGGCGTTAACTCCTGGTTGAGTGCTCCATCGTCACTGGCCGCGGCAATCAATCCCAATGCGATTGAGTCACATGCTGCTGCCAGCGCAAACGTCAGTTCAAATGTCAGTTCAAGCACCGGTGCGGCTTCAGTCAGCACTGTGGCCGCGGCAGGTGGCTCGGCCTCTAATTCTCAGGTTCAAGCTCAAGCTGCCCACAGCGGCGAGCTTGCCGATGGCGTGCGTCTAGCCGGCAAGGCGGCGCTGCCGACGGCTGTTACCAGCCTTGAACCGGCACCTGTTATGGCTACTGTCGCTGCTGATCTGAGTTTTGACAGCGCTGAGGAGACACCCGAGGCGCAGGCTGCGCGGATGCAAGCCCTGATGGCGGCGAGCGTCAGCGAAGAGCAGCAGGCGTATAACGAGGTGATGGCGGCAAATATCACCGAGGAGCAGCAACAGGTGTTCAACGAGGTGATGGCGGTTGAAGAAAGCCGGCCGCTTCGAACCCTGACCCCCACCGCGCCCCAAAGCCGCGTGCCTGAGCCTTCGGCCGGGCTCGATGCGCTGCAGGCCGAGGTGGATAAGGCGGCTGCCGATGTGGGGCTGCATCGCCGTGAGCCAAAGCCCGTAGAGAGCCGCGAGAAAAGCGCAGCGCCCCTGTCTGGCGATGCGCTGGTAAAGGCGTTTGAAGATGCACTCAAAGAGGTGGAGTTTGATAACGCCACCAAGCGTGAAGTGTCGCCCGAGCCACTGGCAACTATTCCCAAAACCAGCGATTTTCCGCGTTATGGCGACTTACCGGCGGCGCTGCAGCTGCAGGTGCCGGAATTTAATATCGTTGCCCACGTTTATTCCAACGACCCAAGCCAGCGCTGGCTGAATGTGGATGGCGCCGAGCTTCAGGAAGGCGACAGCATCAAGGGCAAGCTTAAAGTCGTTGAAATCCGCCCCCGTGACGTACTGCTCGCCATAGACGGCACCACCTTCAAGGTGCCCTCCATTTAAAGGCCGTTTTTAAGTTTAAACGGCAGTTTTTAAGGGGCGACGTTAACGCAGTCAGGCTTCCCATCAGCAACAAAAAAGGCGCATCAAGCGCCTTTTTTCATTCTGCTACAGTAGCCTAACTTAGCCCGCAGCCGGATAGAAGTAGCCGGCCAAAAACACGGTCAGGCCGTAGCCCACTGCGTAGGACAGGAACAGTGATGGCAGGTACTTAAGATAAGACACGAAGGTCAGCTCCTTTACCTTGCTCATGGCCACGATACCGGCGGCAGAACCAATCACCAGCAGCGAACCACCCACACCCACGGCGTAGGTCAGACCGAGCCACTCAGGGGTGGTCAGCACAGGCTCTGCTTTCAGCAGCGCGGCAGTCAGCGGCACGTTATCAATCAGCGCCGAGCCCATACCGGTGAAGAAGTTGGAGATATTGGGGTCGTGCATGGCGTACACCTGGGTCAGCAGCTCCAGGGTGCCGATTTCTTTAAGCATACCAACAAGCAGCAGGATCCCGAGGAAGAACAGCAGGGTGTCGTATTCCACCTGACGTATGTACTCGAGGATACGGATTTCTTCTTTGTCGTTACGAATGGTGTGACCGACCAGGAACATCACCGACAAACCTGTAAGGAAGGTCAGCACCGGCGGAATACCGAACATCACGTTCAGCACCATGGTCATGATGATGGTAGCGAAGAAAATCAGTGCAATGGCGATATCAATCGGCTGATAGGCGCGGTTGATTGGGGTGGTGCTCACTATACCCTTGGCGTTCATCGAGAACAGCATGGCAAGCAAGAGCACGCTGGAGGCCGCAGGGATAAACAGCAGCAGCAGCTCAGAAATATGCACATGGCCGGAGAGGAAGATCATCAGGGTGGTTACGTCACCTGTGATAAGGGCCACACCGCCGGAGTTCACCGCGAAAATGATCAATACTGCCATGCGACGACGCAGGTTTTTGTCCAGCTTGAAGGTGGTCAGCAGCCCGAGGGACACCAGAGTCGCGGTCACGTTATCACAGAAGGCCGACAGCAGCAGGGCAAACAGGGCAACCTGGATCATCAGTAAGCGCACAGAGACCCGTTGTGGGAAGATCTTCTGCACCATAATCTGGATCATCCCTTTGGCGTTGAGGTAGGCCACAAAGGTCATGGTCGACATCAAAAACAGCCACAGGGTCGCAATTTCCAGCAGGTTTTCATTGAGCTGATGGGAAACCAGTTCCCGATGCTCGCCGGTGCCGGCGGCAATAAACAGCACGACCCAGGAGATACAGCCTAAAAACAGGGTGGTTTTGGCTTTATTGAGGTGAGTAACTTCTTCAAAGATGATACTGAGCAGTGCCAATATCGCCAATATGATCAGAAAGGTATGGAGCATAGACGCACGTCCTACTGCTGATTCCGGTTGTTGTTTTGGCCGCAGATAACCGGCCGTTTAGCAAGCTTCAATCAAGGAATGATTAAGCCGGCTGTGATAACGCCGCCGAGGGCGTGCGGATCAGACCATAACCGTGGTGAGAACGCAACCGTTACGCACTAGACAATTCGTCTATAAGTCGTGATCCCGATCACTCAGGGTTGGGGATTTAATGGTGATAGATGCTGCAATTTGATTTGGATGCAGTTGAATCGACTAATAATTCGTGCGCGGTCTAATCCTGCCCGGAAAGATCTGCTGGGGCAGACTTGTGGTGGTTTTTTTAAATATTTTTCAATGGCTCGTTAATAACCGAAAGCCGTACGCTAACCCTGCAGCGCGTAAAAAACAAAAGGACGCAGATGCGTCCTTTTTACCCTTCGACCGGCAAGGTTAACCGGTCAGCGATATGGGATTATGGCAGCTTACTTCATCCGTGCCAGTACGCGGTCGGCGGCGGCCAGCGTCTCTTCGATTTCTTTGTCGCCGTGTGCCATGGACAGGAAGCCTGCCTCGTAGGCGCTCGGAGCCAGATACACGCCCTCATCGAGCATGCCGTGGTAGAAGGCACGGAACTGATCCATGTTGCAGCGGGTCACCTGCTCAAAGCGGGTGATGTGCTGCTCGGCGGTGAAGAAGAAGCCGAACATGCCGCCAACGTAGTTGATGGCCATCGGGATGCCGTGCTTGTCGGCTGCGGCCTTGAAGCCTTCGGCGATGCGTTTGGACTTGGCCGCCAGCTCTTCATACAGGCCGTCGGCGCACAGGGCGTCGAGCTGCGCGAGCCCCGCGCTCATGGCAATCGGGTTACCTGACAGGGTGCCTGCCTGATACACAGGGCCTGCCGGTGCCAGATACTGCATTACTTCTTTTTTGCCGCCAAAGGCACCAACCGGCATACCGCCGCCGATGACCTTACCCAGGGTGGTGAGGTCCGGCGTTACGCCATAGTGGCCCTGAGCGCCGCTCTTGGAGACCCGGAAACCAGTCATTACTTCATCGATGATAAAGAGGGCGCCGTACTTGTCACAGATGGCGCGCAGGCCTTCAAGGAAGCCTGGCACAGGCGGGATACAGTTCATGTTGCCGGCAACCGGCTCGATGATGATACAGGCGATATCTTCAGGATACTGGTCGAAGAACGACTGCACGGACTCAAGGTCGTTATAAACAGCAGTGAGAGTGTGCTTGGCGAAGTCTTCAGGAATACCCGGGGAGCTTGGCTGACCCAGAGTCAGGGCGCCAGAACCTGCTTTTACCAGCAGACAGTCGGCGTGGCCGTGGTAGCAGCCTTCAAACTTAAGGATTTTGTCGCGCTTGGTGTAACCACGGGCCAGACGGATGGCGCTCATGGTGGCTTCAGTGCCTGAACTCACCATACGCACCTGATCCATGGATGGCACCATGGCAATGACTTTTTCGGCCATGGTGACTTCAAGTTCAGTCGGCGCGCCGAAAGACAAACCATTGTGAACGGCGTTGATCACCGCCTCGCGGATAGCAGGATGGTTGTGGCCCAGGATCATCGGACCCCAGGAGCCTACGTAGTCGATATAGGCCTTGCCGTCGGCATCATAGATGTAAGCGCCATCGGCTTTGTCGATAAAACGTGGAGTACCGCCCACGCCATTGAAGGCGCGCACCGGCGAGTTTACGCCGCCGGGAATGGATTTTTTAGCCTGTTCAAACAAGGTTTCAGAACGGGTCATGTACACAGATCCTTTAAGTCAGTGGCCGACGCTTAGAAGTCAGCCTTGCGTGAATACCAGTTAACCGGACACTCGTATTGTTCCAGCTGCTCATCTACCCCAAGGGTCAGAGCAAACAGCGCCATGCGGATGAGCAGCCCGTTGTCGGCCTGGCGGAAGATGGCCAGATTCGGGTGGCTGTTCAAATCATTATCCAGCTCGTTGGCCTGGGCGCGGGAGTCCCGTGGCAGCGGATGCATGATCACTGTGTTGGATTTGCAGTGCTGGGTATAGATGCTGCGGTTGAGGCGGAACTTACCGCGATACTTGTTGGCCTCTTCCTGTGATGGGAAGCGCTCTTCCTGAATACGGGTCAGGTACAGAATATCGGCCTGGTCCAGATTGCCTTCCAGCTGATCGGTTATTGTGACCTTGTGACCGGCATTTTCAATGTCAGCAATCACATAATCGGGCATTGCCAGTTCTTTTGGCGAAATCAGAGTGAAGCTGACGTTCTTGTACAGGCACAGCATACGCGACAGCGAGTGCACGGTGCGGCCAAACTTAAGGTCGCCCACCATGGCGATGTGCATACCGTCGATGCCGCGACCGGCGTGGCCGAGTTCCTTCTGGATGGTGAACAAATCCAGCAGTGCCTGGGTCGGGTGCTCGTTGGGGCCGTCGCCGCCGTTAATTACCGGTACCCGGCTGCCCTCGGCAAATTCACGCACTGAATAGGCATCGGGGTGACGCATGGCAATCACGTCAGAGTAGGTCGACAGCACCCTGGCGGTGTCGTACAGCGATTCGCCCTTGGAGAGTGAGGAGGCGGCCATGCCTACGGTTTCAGCCACCCGGCCGCCCAGCAGGTTAAAGGCGCAGCCAAAGCTCACCCGGGTACGGGTGCTGGGCTCAAAAAACAGGTTGCCCAAAATCGCACCATCCAGCACGCGGGTACGTTTTTCCCGCAGCGCATAGGGCGTCATACGTTCGGCAACACTGAAAATGGTGTGGATAGAGTCCAGATCGAACTGGTTTACGGAGAGGATGTGAGATCCCTTGAACTGAGTCATCAGCCGGCTTTCCAAATGCTGTGGGGCGAAGCGGTAAACTACCTTTTCGGCCCTGGGTTTCGTAGGGTTTGGCTGAGGCGCAACTATAGCAGAAGGGCCGCCCCATTGAAATGCCGCAGGGAAAATTCCCCGCCTTTTGTCCGGTAAACCTGTGTGGCAGGCGTTACAGCTGGCCTGAGCGGATCTCCTGCTGCAGATTGGACCAACTTATCACCCCGACCAGATTGTCGCGGCTGCCCTGATAGATATACACCTCGCCGGTGCGTTTGGGCGACAGCAGGCTGTAGACCTCATCCAGGGTGGCGCTGTCCGGCAGGCCTTGCATTGGCTGGCGCGACAAGGTCGTTGTGTCGTCAAAGGAGTGCATCTCCAGGCGCAGCATTTGAATGTCGCCCTCATCGCCGCGCACCAGCACAGGGCGCCCTTCGGCGCGTTTGAGCACTTCAAGCAGCAGGGCGTCATCGTTTTTGACCACCACAAAACGGCGGTTCATCAGTGCCCGCACCCCAAGGAGTTGCAGCCCTTGATTGAGTGGTGGCACCTTGTAGCCAAGCCCCATGATGTCGAGCTGACGCAGTAAAATCGAGTCAGCCCTAAGCCACTGATAGGCGACAAGATACGCCGGAATGGTCACGAACATGGCGGGCAGAATAATGGCCGCATCGTTGGTAAGCTCCAATAGCGCCACCAGCGCCGCCAGCGGCGCACTCAGGCACACGCCCATCATGGCGGTCATGCCAATCACGGTGTAAAGCCCCACATAAGGCGCGATAGAGGGGAACAGCATGGCACTGATAAGCGCCAGAATGCCGCCAAGCAGCGCGCCGATGCCGTAGAGCGGGCCGATAAGTCCGCCGGGAATGCCAAGGCCAATGGCGGCGATGGTGGCCACCATTTTGCCAATCAAGACCGCAATCAGCAGCAAAAGCTCTGGGTTGTCGGCAATCACGGCGTTAATGGCGAGATCGCCGGAGCCCAGCGACTGGGGCAGGGCGATACCGATAATGGTGGTCACACTGCCTGCAATCAGCAGACGAATGATGAGCGGCCAGTGCTGACCGGTGGCAGTCACCTTAAGCAGCGTCCAGTTAAAGGCCGCCGCTGCCACACCGAGCCCAAGGCCGCCAAGCAGCAGCAAGGGGTAATGGTCCAGCGGAATACGTATTACCTGAATGCTGTCGTACTCGTGAATATTGCCAAACACCAGTTGGCTGGTCACGGCGCCGCAAATGGCCGAAATCATGATGGGGAAGAAGTAGTGCAGCTTGTATTCGCGAACTATGACCTCAAACACAAACACCACGGCGGCAAGGGGGGCGTTAAAGGTAGCGGCGATACCGGCCGCGATGCCACTGGCGCACATGATGCGCACACTGTTGTCGGGCAGTTTGAATTTTTCGGCAAGGACACTCGCGCTTACCGCGCCAAGGTGAATGGCCGGGCCTTCGCGGCCGACCGAGAAGTTGCTGGCAAGTGCAATCAGCGCCTGAAAAAATTGTCCGGCCGCCGATTGCAGCGGAATTTTGCCGTAGTGGAGTTTGTAGCGGTGCAGCACGTAGGCGATACCCATGCGCCGGTAACGTTTGGAGCCTAAGGTCGCCACCAGCCAAATCAGCAGCGCCCCCAAAAGCGGCAGCAGCGCCCGCCAGTCGTATACCACATCGTGGATATCCATCTGTTCAATGCCGGTGACGCTGTTGGCACCTTCAAGCAGCAATCTGAACAGAATAATGACCACAGAAGCAATAAGCGCAAAGCACAGCGCAAGCGCACACAGCTGGGTGCTGACCCGTGCCTGGGACAGTTTGTCTCTGAGAGTGGTGTGCAGGTAGCCCTTGGCAAGACGCCTGAAAGCATCCAGCCGGCTTTTGAATTTCATGCCTGAATTATGCCCCTGGCTTTGGGTACTGGCCTTGGCCATGCCTTAGCTGCTATTCTGCCCCGTCCGGATAAATCCCAGCGAAAATTGCAGGGATGATTTTACTAAGGGGCTGTTATTCAATGGCGAATTATCATCGTTGGCTCGATCGGCTGCAAGTGATGGAGCGTAAATTCCGTCCTTCGAGCTGGTATTTGTGTTTATTGATGCTGGTCGCTTTTTTGCTCGGCGCCCTCAGCTACCATCTGACCTTGTCGCTGGATCAGCCGGTGCTGAACCTCGGCGGCGGCAAGGTAAAGCGTCTGACCGAAGAGCTTAAAGTCCAGTCGCAGCTGGTGGCCAGTCGCAATCTTGAAATCGCGGTGGAAAAAGAAGCCAACGCGCAAATGCAGAAAATGTTCGCCGAGCAGGCGGCCAAACAGCGTGAGCTGGAGCGGGAGCTGTCGTTTTACAAGGCGGTAGTGGCCCCCAACGAGAGCGCCGAGGGCGTGACCATTCACGGCATGGAGCTGTTGCCTTTTGGCAGCGACGGCCAGCAAAAAATCAAAGTGATCCTGACCCAGCTGCAAAAGAAAAAGCAGAATATACACGGGGCGCTTGATGTCAGCCTGCAGGGGTTCAACAAGGATGGCAGCAAGCAGGAATACAAACTTGCCGAAGTGGGTGGCAAGCTGGAAGACTTTGATTTCCGTTATTATCAGGTGCTGGAAACCCCGATCTCCTTGCCGGCGGACTTTCAGTTAACCTCCATCAAGGCCCGCTTGAAAGTGGCCAAAAGCAAGCACAATCAGGCGGCTTCGGCCGAGCAAAGCTTCAGCCTGCCAAGGCTCACAGGCGAGGCAAAAGAACCCGGTATAATACTTGAACAAAACAGTCAGGTAACGGATAATTCCGCGCAGTAATCTGAAGTACGAGGTAGTAATGTCTGAACAAGCTGACGTAGCCATGCCCATCACATTCACCGATGCCGCTGCTGCCAAGGTCAAAGCGCTGCTGGATGAAGAGCAGAATGAGGCCCTGAAGCTGCGTGTTTATGTGACCGGTGGCGGTTGCTCGGGTTTCCAATATGGTTTTACCTTTGATGAAAAGGTAAACGAGGGTGATTTCACCGTGGAAAAACAGGGCGTACAGCTGGTGGTTGACCCAATGAGCCTGCAATACCTGATGGGTGGCGAAGTAGACTACACCTCGGGTCTGGAAGGTTCACGTTTCTTCGTGAAGAACCCCAACGCCACCACGACCTGTGGCTGTGGCGCCAGCTTCTCGGTGTAAGCCTTTCGCTTGCTCCTGTGTGCAGGCATGTTGGCCGTTGAACGATCCATGTTGGCCGTTAAACGAACTGAGCATGCAGCAATCAAAAAAACCGCCCAAGGGCGGTTTTTTGTTTAACAGAGCAGTTGTTTAACAGAGCAGTTGTTTAATAGAGCAGTTGTTTAACAGAGCAGCTGTTTAGCAAAGCATAGCGAAGCCGGTATCAGCTCATGATATTAAAGTTGGGATCGCGGGTAAAAAAGCGGCCAACTTTTGGGGTAAACACCAAGAGTACCTGCAGCGCACCAAAGAGGATAAGCACTCCAAAAATGGTGTGATCCGAGGCTTCAATTTGCAGTGAGCCCAGCTTCAGTGTGTTGGGGCCGGTCGCCACGTTCTCACCCTGATCCAGAATAAAGGGCAGCATGCTGAACATGCCAAGCTGCACCAGGGTATAGCCGCGCAAAAACCACAATCCGGCCTTTTGGCGCGCAAATACCGCCAGCACCATCAGCAGCGTCAGCAGGCAAAAGAGCACGCCCTGCTTGGCCACCAAACCACTGACCGATGCCAGGGTATACAGCAGCATCAGTGCTATCAGGCGCTTGGGCATGGGGCTTTTTGCCGCCGTGCCCGCTTGCTCAGCTACGGCCGTTTGCTCTGTTGCGGCTGATGCCAGTGTTGGCTCATCAGCCTGAGTCTTATTCTGGGTAGGGTCTTGAGCCATGACTACCTCAGATTAATGACGGGTCTTGGGTTTGATACGGCCTTCCAGATCCCAGGGCGGAACCACCACACCCAGATCGTCCTGTACCGGGAACACGGCAACCAGCAGTTCATCGTCTTCCATGCCGGTAACCCAGCGCTCCAGCCATTCGTCCAGCGGAATAGACAGCGGCTCACAGTCTTTCCATTCATCCACGGCCCACTGGGCAGCGGCTTCTTCACTTGGCCACATCGGGATGCAGTCTTCATCTTCGGTGGTCAGCATTACGCAGCCATCGACGTCCTGCAGGGTCCAGATCTCCTGGTTGGCTTTGACTTCTTCCACCAGATAGTCGTAACGCGCTTCCGGGGTCATGGCGGTGATTTGCGCCAGGGTTTTCTTGCTCATCAATAAACTCTCTTGGGAGGGACAAGTTGCGTGCCAGAGCACGGCATTAATTGGCGGCATGGTACCACTTGTTGCCGACGGGAAAAAGGCGCTTAAATCATGAGCGCCTCGGTGAGCGCCCGGTGTGCGCGATAAAACGGCGGCCCAAAAGTGAAAAGAGCCGCAGTGCGGCTCTTTTCACTTTTGGCGTAACGCTCAAAATGCTCAGTCGCGGCTTTCAAAGCTGCGATAGATGATGCCGGCAATAATCGCACCGACAATGGGTGCCACCCAGAACACCCACAGCTGTGACACGGCCCAGTCACCCACAAACAGCGCAGGGCCGGTGGAGCGGGCTGGGTTTACCGAGGTGTTGGACACAGGAATGCTGATAAGGTGAATAAGGGTCAGGCCAAGGCCGATGGCGATGGGGGCAAAACCCGCCGGCGCGCGTTTATCGGTGGCGCCAAGGATAATCAACAGGAAAAACGCCGTCAGAACCACTTCACATACCAGCACCGCCGTCAGGCTGTAACCGCCGGGTGAGTGCTCGGCAAAGCCGTTGGAAGCAAAACCGCCCGAGAGCGAGAAGCCTGCCTGGCCGGAGGCAATCAGGTACAGAATACCGGCACCGGCAATGGCGCCTGTTACCTGCGCCGCAATATAAGGCAGCAGTTCACTGGCAGGAAAACGGCCGCCGGCCCACAGGCCAAATGAAACAGCCGGGTTTAAGTGGCAGCCAGAAATATGGCCGATGGCAAAGGCCATGGTCAGCACTGTCAGGCCGAACGCCAGTGATACCCCTACAAAGCCAATTCCTAGCTCCGGAAACGCCGCCGCCAACACGGCGCTGCCGCAGCCGCCCAGTACCAACCACAGTGTGCCGAGAAACTCGGCCAGCATTTTTTGTGTCATGTTCATCGCAAGTCATCCTCTGATCCGGGCTTAGCCGCGGAACTTGTTATTGAGCGCACGTGCCGGATCCCTGTGGGATACCTCCTTCCGGCTATTTATCATGGCGCTGCCTGCTGCTGCTTAGATATCAACCAGAAGATGGATTTACGACTAATTGCGATGAAAATCAGTGCTTAATTGTATCTTTCTCTACGCTGGTCAGTGGTTTTTGCTGGCCGCTTAGGTGGGTTTTAAGCCAATTATCCTGCTCCCACAGCAAATGCAGCAGAGATTCCCGGGCCTTGTAGCTGTGACCTTCAAAGGGCAGGTTCACCAGCCGGACCTGGCCGCCAAGGCTTGATACCGCATCAAACAGCCTTGCCGACTGAATGGGGTTGGTACCCGGGTTGGTGTCGGCCTCGCCGTGGATAAGCAGCAGCGGCGCGCGGATTTTATCGGCGTAATTAAAGGGCGACATGCCCTGATACAGCTGCTGCGCCTGCCAGTAATTGCGCCGCTCATTCTGGAAACCAAAGGGCGTGAGACTGCGGTTATAGGCGCCGCTGCGGGCAATGCCGGCGGCAAATAAATCGGTGTGGGCCAGCAGGTTAACCGTCATAAAGGCGCCATACGAATGGCCGCCAATGGCGATTTTATCCGGCGCGGCGATGCCACGCTCCACCAGTACCTTCACCGCGGCTTCGGCGTTGGCAATCAGCTGCGGTAAAAAGCTGTCGTTGGCGGGGTTATCCTTACTGCCGATAATCGGCATCGATACCTTGTCGAACACGGCTATACCGCCGGCGAGCATGGCCTGGGCACTGAGCGGACTTATGCCAGGATACTCAAGTGGGCTGTGGCTGATTTGCGCGGCGACATCTGTGCTGTTGTATTCCCGCGGATAGGCCCAGATAAGCACCGGCAAGGGGCCATCACTCTTTTTATAGCCGGGTGGCAGATGCAGGGTGCCAGATAACTTCTGGCCATCGGCGCGCTCGAAGCGAATGAGTTCGCGGCTGCTGTTTTCAGCAAGGAGTTGGCGACGGGCAAGGGGGGCAATCAACTGGCGGCTCTCGCTCTCGCTCTGAGTCTGAGCCTGAGCCTGAGTCTGAGTCTGGGTCTGAGTCTGAGTCTGATTCTGGCTTTCGTGCTTGCGTTGATGCTGGTTAGGCCGCACTAGATAAAGCGCTGGTGGCTCGTGGGGTGTTTCGCGTTTGACCAGCAGGGTCAGCGGCTCAAGGGCGAGAATTGCCTCGACCTGCTCGAGCGCATCCAGCGGGCTTTGCCACAATGTCTTGCTGTCAGCGCCGGGGGCGCTTTGACGTACAAAGGGGCGCATGCCGTCATCTGAGTGGCCTTCGCCATAATGGATCATGGTACCATCGCGGGTGGCGATAACCGACGTGCCGCCCTGGCGTACCCGGTGCAGGGTGCCGGGGCGCTGGTAGGTATCGCGGCTGCTGATTTGATACCAATCCTTAAGGCCTGGGTTGGCATCGCTTTGGGCTTGCTGGTTATTGCTTTGGGATGGCTGTTTGTTGATTTGCGCATCAATCACAAGCGTGTCAGCTGCTGCTGAGTCGCTGGCCGGTAAGTAAAGACTTACCCTGACTTCCTGCACCGAACGCTTTTTCTGGGTGATAAGAATGCCGTTATCGTCGCGCCAATCAAGGTCGATGATAGGCCACTTCACCTCGGTAAGTTGCACAGGCTCTGTATCAAATGGCGGTGCGAGCGTCCAAATCCGGTCGCGCCAGCGCGTCTTGCCTTTATCGTCAGTAAATTCATGGCTTTGGGCCCACACCAGCTCGCCCTTGGGCGACCACTGCCACAGGCGGGGTTTGGGCGCTGGATTGTCATCATCTTCGTTTTCGTTGTCGGCGCCGGCAAGGTGCTGCTCAAACTTAAGCGTTGAGTCCTTCAAGGAAATAACCTGCACCCGCTTGGGAAAACCGCGATAACCCACGCGCAGTGAATAGGGCTTATCCAGGCTTACGATGAGGAGATGCGCGCCATCGGGGGAGGGGGAAATGTCTTTAAGCGCGCTCGGCTCAGTCAGCGCTGTTACCTTGCCATGTCGGTCGATAAGGCTTGGCGTTGCCATAATCTGCGCCTCAAACAGTGAGGCATCGAGCGGATTTTTAAGCAGATTGGCGTGGGTACGACGGCTGCCCTGCGCTGGCGTGCTTTCTTTGATGGTTGGCGGCGGCAGTACTGAGCTTATTTTGGGCGCACTGGTATCGATACCAGCGACAACGGCACTGCTGTCTGGCAGCCACGCATAATTCACCCCCAGGCTGAAATTAAGCCGCGCGGCAGGGACGGCCTGAATCGCTCCTTTGGGGATATCGATAAAATGCAGCACCGGCCGCTCACTTGCCAGGCTTATCAGGCTAAGGCTTTGACTGTCTGGCGAAAACCGCGGCGCGATATAGGGCATCAGTTGCCCGATACCCGCTACTGCGATGCTGCGCTTGCCATCACTGCTGATAAGTTTAAGGCTTTGGTAGATGGGGCCCGGGTCCTTGGGTAAGTCGGTCAGGGTATCGATTTCGCTGCCGCCAAGTTTCATCAGCGGTCTTGCAAGTTCGTTGAGTGACGCATTGGCCCTCTGGTTGGCGAGAAGCAACCACTTACTGTCCGGCGACAGCTGCACCTTGGTATCCTTGCTGGCATCAACCATTTGCACATAGGCTGTGGGTGGCAATTGGTAGCCATCCGGCATCTGAGGTGCCGGGGTTGAGGCGCTGACTGAGGCCGCCTGCTTCATAAAAGTGCTATTGGCAAAAGCGTCGGGCTTATCCGGGCGGCTCAGCTCGGCGCCATGGGCGGACATCAAAAACAGCAGCGTCAGCAGCATAAATGGCATAAGTATCAAGCTGTTTTTAGCAGCAAAGCTTAAGTGGCTTCGGCCTGTATCCTGCTTTAACACCCTTGAGTAAGCGTGACTTTGAGATATAGATAAGGCGCTGCAAGCTTCACGTGCCGAGGCGTGCGGCCGCGCTGCTGTCGCCTGCGCGCGAACTGCCGCGGACGGTTTTTGTGACTCATTGAGTGGATGCATGCAATTGCCTGTCTCTATTGGTATAGGTTGTTATAGGTGTGATTTGGCTTTGTAAAAAATGTCGGCGGCCACGGCAATCGAGCAGCGCTCTTTTCTTGCTTGTTTATATCTCTATTTAAAATCTATTTCTTATATAAACAAATAGTTGTATTAATGATGAAATGGCTAAAGCTATTGTCATCAAACTCACATGGCTTTTACAATGGCGCCAGAGCGCATGAGGCAAAGTCAGGTTTGCCGGCGGTAATAATTTTTTGGACAGTCAAGTTATGACCGAGACAACACATCATGTATTCCAGCTGGGGATGTGCCGGGTGGATGCCAGTGATAACAGCCTGAGTTTTGCTGCTACGGCCAGTGAACCTGTGCAGCGCGTAACCCTACAGCCCAAGTTTATTGAAGTGCTCACTTACCTTGCTGAGCGTTACCCCCGGGTGGTGACCCGCGAGGAGCTTATCACCGACATCTGGGAGGGCAACGGCTATGTGGGCGAAAAAGCCCTGACCAATGCCATTTGGCACCTGCGTCAGCACCTTGGCAAACTGAGCGATGAAGAGGCGATTGAAACCGTCAGAAAGACGGGGTATCGGCTCTGTATCGAGCCGCAGTTTGAGCGCGTCGCTGAAGATCCCACAGAGGATCTTGAACAGAAGGTGCGTAACCTTGGTCGCGGCGTGTCGATTTTGCTGTTGTCGCTGGCGCTGCTGGTGGCACTGATTGCCCACCATTGGTACACAGACTCCCAGCATCGCCCGTTCGGGATAGAGCGCCTCACCGCCGATGGTGGCTCGGAGCGTTTTCCGGCCGTGTCGCCCGATGGCCGCTTTTTGGTGTATGGCGGTCAGCAGCCCGGCAAAAAAGGCAGCCTGTTTCAGCTTGAACTGCATAATCCAAGCGCCAGCCCCAAGCAGCTGACATCCAGTGAGACAGATGAGCTGCGCGCTGTGTGGTCCCTTGATGGCACGGCGCTCTATTTCCCAAGCCAAACCGGTAAGGGCTGCAGCATCATGCGCCTGACATTGAAAGACGGTCATTTGCAGCCGTTGACTGAATGCAGCAGCGCCACCGCCTCGATTGACCTGTCACCGGACGGCAAAACCCTCGCTTATATAGGTGAGGGGCCGGAAGATGCGTCTACCGGCATTATGTTTCTGGATTTGACCCAGGAGGATGCAAAGCCCCAGCGCCAATCCTGCGACAGTGACTGCGCCTACCGCGATCGTGATTTCAGCTTCAGCCCCGATGGACGTTATCTCGCTATTGCCCGCCGTTTTGGCGATATTTCGGAAGACATATTCCTTCGCTCACTGAGCGATGGCACAGAGCGGCGTCTGACCCAGGGCATTGAAGATATCCGTGGCCTGTCCTGGCATGATGACGGCAGAAGGCTGGTGTTCAGCACCGAAGAAGCGGGCAACCGCGACGGTTTTGTGCTCGATACCGACACCGGCGAGATAACGCCGCTGCATGTGGATGGCCTGAGCTACCCAAGGTTTATTCCCGACTCCGATGAGCTGGTGTTTTACCATTACAACAACCATCGCCAGATGGTGACAGTGCCGCCGTTTGCCGAGGTGGCGCAGGCGCCGTTTCCGATGATTTACGGAAACTTCAGCCAGCGCTATGTCGACTACTCGGCCGCCGCCAACCGGCTGGTGTTTGTGTCGAACGAGTCGGGCTACAACGAAATCTGGACCTCGGCTCCCGATGGCTCTCGTCGCCAGATGCACACCGAGCTTAAGCGCCAGGCGGCATCGCCGGCCTGGTCCCACGATGGCACCCGCATCGCCTTTGTCGCCGCCGACACCAATCATGAGGGCAACAAGCTGCATGTGCTCGATACCCGCGATAACAGCATTCGGGTGCTGGCGTCGCCATACATCAACCATGGCCGGCCTGAGTGGAGTGGCGATGACAGCTTTTTGATGGCAAGCACCCTTGATGGCCTGACCCGCTTTAACTTCAACAACGCTGAGCCTGCGGTGTTTTCGCCGGTGCAGGTGCGCCGCATGCAGGTGGAAGGGGAGTGGCTGTATTTTACCTATGCCGATGGCCCGAGGGGCTTGTGGCGGATGCCGTGGGATAAACCGGCAGAGCCGCAGCAGCTGCTGTCATCGCGCCAGCTCACGGATGGCTATGTGTGGACTGTGACTGAAGACGGGGTGTTTTACCGTGCGCCCAATTCTGCATCGACCCTGCTAAGCTTCTACGACTTTAACTCAGGCGAAAGTCGCGCCATTATCAATCTGCCTCCCAACAGCATCAGCAGGCAGGAAAGCATGGCGTGGATCCCGGGCAGCCGCGAGCTCATTATGGTGTCCTGGAGTTACCCGCGCCGCGATGTGATGCTGCTTAGGCACCCGGCGCTGCAGTAAGACAAATGAGTTTGACGAGTATAAAAAAACGGCCAACCGGCCGTTTTTTCATGGTGTGACAGCAAGCGCTTGGCGGGTGCGTTAATTCGCCGGGAAGCGCGCGCCAAGCACGGCCATGCGTTTTGCGCCGGTGACCGCAGGCAGGTTGGCCGGTAAGCCCTGATGATGGCGCAGCGCCAGCCAGGCAAAGGCAATGCCTTCGACCCACTTGGGGTCGACCCCGAGCGCCGAGGTGGTTTCTATGCTGTAACCGGGCAGCAGGGCGCCGAGTCGGCGCACCAGCGCGCCATTGAGCGCGCCGCCGCCACAGACAAACAGCTCGCCTTCCCACGACAGCTTATAGATATCCTGGGCTATGCTGCGGCAGGTCAAATCCAGCAGGGTGGATTGAATATCGGCTTCATCCAGATTGGCAAAGTCTTCCAGTTGCTGCTCAAGCCAGGCGCGGTTAAACAGCTCGCGGCCGGTGCTCTTGGGGTGCGACAGTGCAAAATAGGGGTGAGACAACAGCTGGGTCAGCAGCTTGTCGTTGGTGTTGCCACTGTCGGCAAAAGCGCCGTCGGCATCAAAGGGTTGCTGACGTACTTCCTGCACCCAGGCATCAATCAGGGTATTGCCGGGGCCGGTATCAAAGCCGAGCACCGCATCGGCATTGCCCGGCAAAAAGGTGATATTGGCGATGCCGCCGATATTGAGAATGATGCGGCACTGGCCGTCTTTGGCAAATACCTGCTGATGGAATGCAGGCACCAGCGGCGCGCCCTGACCGCCAAGGGCGATGTCTTTACGGCGAAAATCGGCAATCACATCGATGCCGGTTTCGGCGGCTATGGTGTTGGGGTCGCCAATCTGCAGCGTAAAGCCCACTTCAAGGTTCGGCATGTGGCGCACTGTCTGGCCGTGGCTGCCGATGGCGGTGATGTCTTTGGCCTCAACGCCTGCCTTTTGCAGCAGGTTGTTTACTGCCTTGGCAAACAGCGAGCCGACGCTTCTGTCGAGCCTGCCGAGGCGGTTGATTTCATCCTGCCCGGGCTGACACAGGCGCTGCAGCCCCTTCAGCAGATGCTCAGGGATAGCTTCAGTGTGGGCGGCAACGAGCTTGGGCTCGGCGCCGGCAAAATCCACCAATACGGCGTCGACACCGTCCATGCTGGTGCCGGACATGAGTCCGATAAAAAGAGATTGGGTCATTGTGTCTGCTTTTCCTGTGACTTCATGGCCAGTTGCTGCTGCTTGTTGAACTCAATCTTGGCCATCAGATCCTTGCTGATGCGATTAAACTTGCCTTGCTCTTTTTTGCCGATGGAGTCGGCTTTGGGCAGATCCACGGTGCGCGGGTTGCGGTGCACGCCGTTGACAATAAATTCATAGTGCAGGTGCGCGCCGGTCACCCGGCCGGTTTTACCCAGGGTGCCGATGATTTGCCCCTGCTTTACGGTATCTCCCCGCTTTACCTTGTACTTGTTCAGGTGCAAATACTTGGTGGTGTAGGTGGAGTTGTGTTTGATAAACACATAGTTACCGTTGTATTGATTGTAGCCTGCTTCAACGACTTTACCGCCGCCGGCCGCCTTGATAGGGGTGCCAATGGCCGCCACATAATCCACACCGCGGTGGGCTTTCACCTGGCCAGTTACCGGATGCAGCCGCTTGGGGTTGAAGTTGGAGCTGACGTATTTGAAATCCACCGGCGAGCGTAAAAACGCCTTGCGCATGCCCTGACCGGTTTCGGAGTAATAGTTGCCGTCGTCATAACGAATGGCGGTAAAGCGCTCACCGTTATTGATAAATTCAGCCGCCAGAATGTTGCCGCTGCGCACATAGGTATCGTCGGCATAGTGTTTTTCATACAGGAGGGCAAAGCTGTCGCCCTTTTGCAAATCCTGGGCAAAGTCGATGTCCCAGCCGAAGATGGTGGCCAGATCCATGATTTGTGAGGCGTTTAACCCAGCATCCACCGCAGACGACCAAAAGTTACTGCGAATGGTGTTCTGGGCAAATTCGGTGCGGGTGGTCAGCTGTTTGACTTCGATTTTTTCGCTGTAGCCAGTGTCGGTTTTGGCAATCACCAGGGTGCTGACGGCATCGATGCGGTAATTGAGCTCGGCAAATTTGCCTTCGGCATCTTTTACGATGGCAATTTCTTCGCCGGGCATGATGGTCAACAGGTTTTTGCGTGCTTCGGGCAGCTGGCTGATTTCGTGCACGTCGCCGCTGGTCAGATCGGCGCGCTGAAATAAGGTTGCCAGGGTATCGCCCCGGGCAACTTCAAAGTGTTCTACTTCGCGGTTGGTGCCCTGGGGTTCATTCTGATTGGCCGTTTTGGATGCCTGTTTTAATTCATCGCGGCGATTGCTGCGGGCATCTTCAGGCTCTGATTCGCCATTGGGCGCACCAAAGCTGACTTCATCGCCCTTGGGCGGATGGGGCACGCGCTGTGACAGCGGAATAGTAAAGTCGACCTCGGAATGGGCCTCAGAAGGATACTGCCGGGAAGCCTCGGCTTCCTCAGACGGAAAAAAAAGCGACAGTGTGGTCAGCAATACAAGCACGCTCAACACGATTTGGTGTTTTTTTGGCAGCAGCTTGAACAGCGTAAGAACTTTGGTCATGTGAGTCTGGTATCAAATTATGACACGGTAAAAAACTGAGCCTAGTGTACACGCTTTCATTTGCACAGGCTAACAAGTAACATAGCTCTCTTTGATTGATAACGGCTAGCGAAAGGGGTAGTTGCCAACATGGCTGATTTGGATCAGGTTTTAGCGGAAATTAAGCGGGGAACAGACGAGATTTTGCTTGAGGCGGATCTGGTTGAAAAACTGAAAGAAGGCCGTCCACTGCGCATCAAGCTGGGTGCCGATCCGACTGCACCTGACATTCACCTTGGTCACACCGTTATTCTGAACAAACTGCGCCTGTTTCAGGATCTGGGCCATGAAGTTATCTTCCTTATCGGTGACTTTACCGGCATGGTCGGCGATCCAAGTGGCAAAAACAGTACCCGTCCGCCACTGACCCGCGAGCAGGTGCTGGCCAACGCCGAAACCTACAAAGAGCAGGTTTACAAAATTCTCGATCCGGCCAAGACCCGTATCGAATTCAACTCAAGCTGGCTTGAACAGCTCGGCGCTGCCGGAATGATCCGTCTGGCCTCGCACCAGACTGTGGCGCGCATGCTTGAGCGTGACGATTTCAAAAAACGCTACAGCGGCGGCCAGCCGATTGCTATTCACGAGTTTATGTACCCGCTGCTGCAGGGCTGGGACTCGGTGGCGCTTAAGGCCGACGTTGAGCTTGGCGGTACCGATCAGAAGTTCAACCTGCTGATGGGCCGTGAGCTGCAAAAGGCCGAAGGCCAGAAGCCACAGACAGTTATCATGATGCCGCTGCTCGAAGGTCTGGACGGCGTGAAGAAGATGTCCAAATCCGCCCACAACTACATTGGTGTGAGCGAAGCGCCGGACGAAATGTTCGGTAAAATCATGTCGATTTCAGACGAGCTGATGTGGCGCTACTTCGAGCTGCTGTCGTTCCGTCCGCTGACCGAAATCGAGCAGTTCAAAGCCGATGTGGCAAATGGTGCCAACCCGCGCGACATCAAGATTGCGCTGGCGAAGGAAATCATTGCCCGTTTCCACGATGAAGAGTCGGCGCAAAAAGCGCATCAGAACTTTATCGACCGTTTCCAGAAGGGCGCCATGCCCGATGACATTCCTGAAGTGACCCTGGAAGCCGGTGAAGGCGTGGCGGTTGCCAATCTGCTCAAAGACGCGGGTCTGGTGGATTCGACCTCTGAAGCGCTGCGGATGATCAAACAGGGCGCGGTGAAGATGGACGGCGACAAGCTGGATGATGCCAAGGCGGTATTCACCCAGGGCCACAGCGCCATCTTCCAGGTGGGTAAGCGCAAGTTTGCCAAGGTGACTTTGATCTAAACTGCCTGAGCTGATAAGCCTGAGCTGAATCTAAATTAAGTAAAACAAGAGGGCGCCTTGCGGGCGCCCTCTTTGTTTATAGCCATTGCTTATTGCATCGACAGTTGATCCGACAACGTCTGATAGTCCACCAAATCGATATGCTCGGTCACCCTGTGATTACGCATATCCAGCTTCAGTGTGGTGACGGCAGGCACCGCCACCTCAATGATTTTCCCCGGCTTGCCAAATTGCTCACCCGGCCCCTTGAGCCGATAGTTGCCAATCATCACCACCAGTGAGCCCGAGTTATACATGTGCTCGATATTGAACTGGTATTCCAGCACTCCTTCGTGGGCCCGCTCAAAAAACTCGATGATAAAGCGCCCGCCCTTGTATTTACGCCCGGCGGTGCGGTCCTGAAACACGCTGTCGCGGTTGTAAAAGGTTTCCAGCGTTTGATAATCGTGGCTGGTGAGGGCGTTGATATAGTCTACTGCCATCTGCTGCTCTTTGGGCATCTCGCTTTGAGCGAACACCCCGGCAGTCAGCAGATACAGCAGTAATACTATTTTTCGCAACTGTTACTCTCTCTTGGTTTTCAAATCAAAGGCTGGCAACGACAAGTGCCAGCGAATGGCCGCAAGCCTAAGCACCAACGCACTCAGCATCGACAGCCACATGGCCGTTTTGCTGTCCATGCCGAGCTTGAGGCTGACCGTATAGGCAATACCACCGAGGATAGAGGCAGTGGCGTAGATTTCGGTACGCAGCACCATAGGAATTTGGCGACAAAGCACATCTCGGATAATGCCGCCACCCACCCCGGTAATCAAGCCCATGATAACGGCGGACATACCGTTAAGCCCAAGGCTTAAGGCTTTTTGCGCGCCAATCACGGTAAAAAGGGCAAGCCCCAGCGCATCGGCAATCGGCAGGGTGTACTGCGGCACCTTGCGCGGGCGGCGGATAAAAATCAGGGTAAAGAGTACGGTAGCGAGGATCACTATCATGTAGTTGGGATCCCTAAGCCAGAACACAGGCGTCGCGCCTATGATGGCGTCGCGCATGGTGCCGCCGCCGACTGCAGTCACGGCCGCAAGCACGGTTACGCCGAAGGGGTCCATCCGGTGGCGACCGGCCGCCAGTGCGCCTGTCAGCGCAAATACGGCGGTGCCGCACAGGTCAAAAAAGTAAATCCAGCTCATTTGCTCATCTCTTTCAGGTGGATATTGAGCGCATCCACCGAGATGCGGATTTCAATCACCGACAAAATCAGTGAATAGAGGAGCAGCAGTAAACTGGCGCCGAAAATCAGCGAGCCGGTTTTGTTCATGCCGATATAGATAAAAATCATACACAGTACACACAGGGCGAAGCTCAGCACTCCGGCTTCCTGCATGCGCCGGATGATGACGATGCGCTTCTTCAGGTTATCAATCTGATCCCGGTGCACCGGCTTGTCGCCCCCCGAGAGGGTGCGGATAAGCGCCGCCAGTGAAAAGAAGCGGTTGGTGTAGGCCAGCAGCAACAACGAGATAGCCGGAAACAGCAGTGCCGGCGTCGTCAATGAGATGTGCAATTGTTCAAACAAGATGAGTGTCCATTAAGGGAATGAAACCGGTGTGCGCGCCAGTTTGCGCGGCCGTTCATTATAGTGCCTGGCTTGTTAAATTACAGCGTCTGCAGGTAGCGCAGCACTGTCCAGGCGATGGGCATGAACACTAAAAAGGCAAACCAGGTAAAACAGGCGCGATTGGCGAGTTTTATCGCCAAGGGAATATGCCTTGCATCGGGCAGCGGCCCGGTGCCGACCTTATCGATAACCACCCGCTCGCCCTGAAATTTCTGCGCGCCGCCAAGCTCGATGTGAAGAATGGCCGCGGTGACTGAAGCTGCCCGCATCGCATTGCCAAGCGGGTGCCAGCGCCTGTGGCTGATAAGCGCTTTAAAGCCCGCAGGGCCACCCTGAATGGCGAGGCTTAGGCTCCAAAGCCATGCAGGCAGATACTGCAGCAGCGACACCAGCCGATTGATAGGCGCACAAAACGCCTGATAGCGGGGCAAGATGGGCGGCCACACCAGCTCAAGCTGCTTGAGCATGCGCACCAAAAGCACCAGCGGCGCACCGGCTATGGCGAAGAAAAACACCGTGCTGGCGGTGCCGTAAATGGGTGACGTGACCAGCTTTTCGATGGTGGCTTTGGCGATGCCAACTTCCGACAGCTCGGTCGTGTCGCGGCTGACATATTGCCCAAGCAGCTTCTTTGCCTGCTCCTTGTTGCCGTGGGAGGCAAAGCGGTGCACTTCATCGGCCACCTGGGCAAAGCTTGCGTCTGATAAGCACAGGTAAAGAATGATAAATTCGAAAAACCACGGAAAGGCGGCAAGCTGCAGTAAAAACACCACAATCAGCCAGAAGGGCAAAATCAGCAAGAGTGCCGATAACAGCCCGGCAGTCATTTGCTGGCGACGGCCGCGCTCGGGATGATTGACCTTGCGGCCAAGCTCCCGCGCCAGCACCCCAAACCATACCATGGGCTGCATGTCGCGGGGCAGGGGAGCCAGTCTTGCCAGCGGCAGCGCGCACAGCAGGATAAGGAACCCTTCAAACAGGGCCCCATCGAGCGCGACGAGCTTGCCGACAAACTGGCTCTCCAGCATCAGAGTGCCTCAATAAGCGCCATGACCATCAGCGCCGAGTGGTGTCCGGCTTTCACCAGATACTCACCGAAGTCGACCGGGCTGTCGTTGTTGGCGTTATCGGACAGGGAGCGGATCACCACAAAGGCGGTACCAAACTGGTGGCACACCTGGGCGATGGCCGCGCCTTCCATTTCACAGGCGGCCATGGTGGGGAAGTCGGCGCGCATTCTGGCGGTGCGAACCGGATCGCAGATAAAGCTGTCGCCGGTGCAGATAAGGCCTTCGATGGTTTTCACTTCACCGAGCTTGGCCACCGCAGCCTTGGCGGCAGTGATAAGCGCTGGATGGCTTTTGAACGCGGCAGGCTGCTGCGCCATCTGGCCGATTTCATAGCCAAAGGCGGTCACATCCACGTCGTGGTAGCGCACTTCGTTGCCAATCACCACATCGCCTATGGTCAGGCTGTCGACAAAGCCACCGGCCGAACCTGTGTTAATCACATAATCCGGAGCAAATTTATCGATAAGCAGGGTAGTGGCAAGCGCCGCCGCCACTTTGCCGATACCGGAGCGGGTCACTATGACCTGTTTGCCGTGCAATTCGCCTTCGGTGAATTCAATGCCGGCTATCTTGCTGGTACGGGCACCCGACAGGGAGGAAATAAGATGGGCAACTTCCGGCTCCATGGCGCCGATAATACCAATTTTCATAAACTTGCCTTTGAACTGAACTAAGAATAGCGCTCAATATAGCACAGTCGGATGAGGGAAGGTGCGAATAAGTCCCGTGCTTGCTCTGCGTGTGCTTACAGTGGATAGATGCAAGGCACAGTTCGCAGCGAATGGCCCTAGTCCTTCGCAAGAACTGTAACGCGGCAGATACCGCTGTAAGCCACGCCCTGCGGGGCTTTGATAGCAACCCCATTTCGTCGTTATTCAACTTCAGCAGGCCTCGGCATGCCTTCAGCTGAATGCCTTGAACTGTCGTCGCTATCAAAGCCAGAGCTGTGCGACGACTTGTTCGCACCTTCCTTAGGGGCATACAGGCTCAAAAAAAAGCGCATCCTCGGCCAAAGCCTTGGATGCGCAAGACACAAGCAACTGGGTTGAAACCTGGCGTCAGGCGCCGGCAGTTTCCAAAAAGTTCAGAATGCCCTGGGCCGCTTCACGGCCTTCGGCGATGGCGGTCACCACCAGATCTGAGCCGCGCACCATGTCGCCGCCCGCAAACACCTTGGCATTGCTGGTCTGGAACGGGTTGTCGGCAAGTTTGGGCGCCTTTACCCGGCCCTTGGCATCAAGCTCAATGCCAAAGTCGGCAAACCAAGGGGCTGGGCTTGGCTGAAAACCAAAGGCGATGATGATGGCATCGGCCTCGAGCAGTTGCTCGCTGCCGGGGATGGCTTCGGCCGCTTGTCTGCCGTTGGCATCGGCGGCGCCCATGCGGGTCTCGATGCACTCAATGCCCACCACCTTGCCGCCTTCGGTCTTGATGGCCACTGGCTGGCGGTTAAAGAGGAAGTTAACCCCTTCTTCGCGTGCGTTTTGCACCTCGCGGCGCGAGCCCGGCATGTTGGCCTCATCGCGGCGATAGGCGCAGGTCACCTCACTCGCGCCCTGACGCACTGCGGTGCGCACGCAGTCCATCGCGGTATCACCGCCGCCAAGCACCACCACCTTTTTACCGGCGAGGTTGATATAAGGGTTGTGCTCGCTTTGCTGGCCAAGCAATTCCATGGTGTTGCCAATCAGATATGGCAGCGCCTGCAATACGCCCTCGGCGTTTTCACCGGGCAGACCCGCCTGCATGGCGCTGTAGGTACCCATGCCAAGGAACACGGCGTCGTAGTCTTTAAGCAGATCGGCAAAGGCGATGTCCTTACCGACAGTGACCCCGAGGCGAAACTCGATGCCCATGCCTTCCATCACCCGGCGGCGGGTTTCCATCACGGATTTATCCAGCTTGAACGAGGGAATGCCGTAGGTCAGCAGGCCGCCGATTTGCGGATACTTGTCGAACACCACCGCCTTGATGCCGTTGCGGGCAAGGATGTCGGCGCAGCCAAGACCGGCAGGGCCGGCGCCAACGATGGCGACCCGCTCTTTGCGCGGCGTGACTTTGCTCATGTCCGGACGCCAGCCCTGGGCGATGGCGGTGTCGGTGATGTACTTCTCGACGTTGCCTATGGTTACGGCGCCAAAGTCGTCATTCAAGGTACAGGCGCCTTCGCAGAGGCGATCCTGCGGGCACACCCGGCCGCAAATTTCCGGCAGGGTATTGGTTTCGTGCACCAGATCCGCCGCTTCCATGATCCGGCCCTGCTTGGCAAGCTTGAGCCAGTTGGGAATGTAGTTGTGCAGCGGGCACTTCCATTCGCAGTACGGGTTGCCGCAGTCGAGGCAACGGTCGGCCTGCTCATTCACCTGTGGCTGGGTAAATGGCTGATAGATTTCGATAAACTGCGTGGCACGCAGTTTTATCGGTTGCTTGGCCGGATCTTTGCGGCCAACTTCAATAAACTGAAAGTCGTTACTCATGATGCGATTACCCCGCCTTTACTGCCAGTTCAGGGCTTTGCTGCTCGTTTTTGAGCAGATCGGCCACCGCCACATTCTTCGGCTTGACCAGCACAAAGCAGTCGAGCCAGTTATCAAAGTCACTCAAAATCGCCCTGGCGTGTTCGCTGCCGGTTTCCTTGACGTGTTCCTCAATCAGGCCACGCAGGTGCTTTTGATGGATGACTGAATCCACCTTGTGGGTGTCGACCATCTCGGTGTTAACCCGGCGGCCAAAGCGGCGGAACTGGTCAAACACGTAGGCAAAGCCGCCTGTCATACCGGCACCGAAGTTAACCCCGGTCTTGCCGAGTACCACCACTATGCCGCCGGTCATGTATTCGCAGCCGTTGTCGCCAAGGCCCTCGATGACCGCGATGGCGCCTGAGTTACGTACCCCGAAACGCTCGCCGGCCTGACCCGCGGCGAAGAACTTGCCGCCGGTGGCACCATACAGACAGGTGTTGCCGACAATGGCGGTGCGCTCACTCTGGAACGCGCTGCCAAGGGGCGGATAAATCGACAGTTTTCCGCCTGACATGCCCTTGCCGACATAGTCGTTGGCATCGCCGCACAGGCTCATTTCAAGGCCCGGCGCGTTCCACACGCCAAAGCTTTGTCCGGCGGTGCCGCTGAAGGACAGGCTGACCTTGCCCTTGGCGCCGCCAAGGCCACAGGTCTTGGCGATATGACCGCTGAGCGCTGCGCCCACCGAACGGTCGGTGTTGGCAATACGATACGCAGCGCTGAAGTCTTCACCCTTGGCGATGGCATCACCGGCATCGGCCAGGAGGCGCTGGTTCAGCAGTCCCTTGTCGGTGGGCGGGTTGATTTCCTGCCAGGTGCGGGACGAGCCTTTGGCCACGGTTGGCTGATACAGAATGGGCGACAGGTCCAGGCCGTGCTGCTTCTCGGTTTCGCCTTCGAGGGCATAGAGCCATGAAGTTTGACCAACCAAGTCTTCAAACTGGCTCACGCCGAGTTTGGCCATCCATTCGCGCACTTCTTCGGCCACGAATTCGAAGTAGGTCATCACCCGCTCCGGTAAGCCGTGGAAGTGGTTGTCTCGCAGGTTTTTATCCTGAGTGGCAACCCCGGTGGCGCAGTTGTTGAGGTGGCAAATACGCAGGTACTTACAGCCAAGGGCAATCATGGGCACGGTACCGAAGCCGAAGCTCTCGGCCCCAAGCAATGCGGCTTTAATCACGTCGGTGCCGGTTTTCAGGCCGCCATCCACCTGCAGGCGGATTTTGTGGCGCAGGCCATTTTCCACCAGCGATTGATGCACCTCGGCAAGGCCAAGCTCCCAGGGAGAGCCTGCGTACTTCACCGATGTCAGCGGGCTTGCGCCTGTGCCGCCATCGTAGCCGGACACGGTTATCATGTCGGCGTAGGCCTTGGCCACGCCGGTGGCTATGGTGCCAATGCCTGGCTCAGACACCAGTTTCACGCTCACCAGCGCCTTCGGGTTGATTTGTTTCAAATCGAAAATCAGCTGCGCCAAATCTTCAATCGAGTAGATATCGTGGTGCGGCGGCGGTGAAATCAGGGTGACACCGGGGCGGGCGTAACGCAGACCGGCAATCTCAACGCTGACCTTATGGCCGGGCAGCTGTCCGCCTTCACCTGGCTTGGCGCCCTGGGCGACTTTTATCTGCAGCACATCGGCATTCACCAGATAGTGGGCGGTAACTCCAAAGCGGCCGGAGGCAATTTGCTTGATGGCCGAGTTGCGCTCGGTGCCGAAGCGGCGTGGATCTTCACCGCCTTCACCTGAGTTGGAGCGGCCGCCGAGGCGGTTCATGGCAATCGCCAGCGCCTCGTGGGCCTCTGGGCTCAGTGCGCCGATACTCATGGCGGCGCTGTCGAAGCGCGGATAAAGCCCCTTGGCGTCTTCAACGCTTGCAAGCTCCACCGGCTTAAGTGCGCCGCGAATGCCAATGAGATCGCGCAGCATGGCTACCGGACGCTCGTCCACCAGTTTGGTGAATTCCTTGTACTTGCCATAGTCGCGGCCGTGCAGGGAGGCCTGCAGGGTGTTGACCACATCCGGGTTGAAGGCGTGGTATTCGCCGCCTTCAACATATTTGAGCAATCCGCCCTGTGGCAGCGGCACATGGGGGCGAAACGCCGCCTGATGCAGCTTGGCCTGATCTTTGGCGAGATGGGCAAAGTTCACCCCTTCGATACGGCTCACCACGCCCTTGAAGCACAGCTCAATCACTTCGCTGGCAATACCGATGGCTTCAAACTGCTGGCTGCAGCGATAAGAGGCCACGGTACTGATGCCCATCTTGGACATGATTTTGCGCAGACCTTTTTCGATGCCGTAACGGAAGTTCAGCATCAGGGCGACCATGTCGTCGGCGTTGTTGCGCTTAGCAAGCTCGGCGATGGACTCGTACACCAGATAGGGGTAAATGGCGGTGGCGCCAAAGCCCAGCAGCACCGCAAAATGGTGCGGATCACGGGCCGAAGCGGTCTCTACTATGATGTTGGTGTCGCAGCGCAGGCTCTTGGCAACCAGCATCTGCTGCACCGCGCCCACGGCCATGGCCGCCGGAATAACCTGACGGTTTTTGGCTACGGCCCGGTCGGACAGTACCAGCAAAGTGGTGCCGGTGCGGGCAAGGCGCTCGGCATCGTCGGTGATGCGGCGAATGGCGCCTTCGAGGCCCTCGGCCGGATCGTAATTCAAATCGACAATGTTGGCGCGATAGTAAGCTTTATCGAGCGACATCAACTGATTGAAGTCGGAGTAAAGCAAAATCGGCGAGTTGAACATCACCCGGTACGCATGGCCGGTGGTTTCGTTAAACAGGTTTTGCTCGCGGCCAACGCAGGTTGCCAGCGACATCACGTGCTTTTCGCGCAGCGGGTCGATGGGCGGGTTGGTGACCTGGGCAAATTTCTGCCGGAAATAGTCAAACAGCGAGCGGCTCTTTTGCGACAGCACCGCCATTGGGGTGTCATCGCCCATGGAGCCCACGGCTTCTTCGCCCTGGGTCGCCAGCACCCAAATTACCTGCTCGAGCTCTTCACGGGTATAGCCAAACAGTTTCTGGTATTGCAGCAGGGTATCGCGGCTAAATTCGCTGGCGCCATGCTGCTCGCCGGTCATCTCTTCGGCAGGTTTCAGGGTGCGACTGTTTTTGGTCATCCACTCCTTGTAGGGGTGGCGGCGCTTGAGGTCGTTATCAATCTCAAATGACTGATACAGACGGCCGTTAAGGGTATCCAGCACCAGGAGTTCACCGGGGCCAACGCGGCCTTTTTCCACCACTTCGTCGGGCTGATAGTCCCAAATGCCCACTTCGGAGGCGAGGGTCAGAATACGGTCTTTGGTGATGACATAACGGGACGGACGCAGGCCGTTACGATCCACCGCGCAGGCGGCGTGGCGGCCGTTGGTCATTACAATACCGGCCGGGCCATCCCAGGGTTCCATGTGCATGGAGTTGAAGTCGTAGAAGGCTTTCAGCTCTTCGTCCATCTCGGGGTTACTCTGCCATGCGGGCGGGATCAGCAGACGCATGGCGCGGTACAAGTCCATACCGCCGGAGAGCAGCATTTCCAGCATGTTATCGAGGGAGGAGGAGTCGGAGCCGGTTTCGTTTACAAAGGGGGCGGCCTGCTGCAGGTCAGGCAGCAGCGGCGAGTTGAACTTGTAAGCACGGGCACGGGCCCACTGGCGGTTACCTGTGATGGTGTTGATTTCGCCGTTGTGTGCAAGGAAGCGAAACGGCTGTGCCAGCGGCCACTTTGGCGAAGTGTTGGTTGAAAAGCGCTGGTGGAACAGGCAGATAGCGCTTTCAAGGCGAATGTCGGCCAAGTCAGGATAGAAGGCAGGCAGGTCGGCCGGCATCATCAGGCCTTTATACACAATCACCTGACCGGACAGACTCGCCACATAAAAATCCGGGTCATTGCTGATTTGCTGCTCGAGGCGACGACGGGCCATATACAGGCGTCGCTCCAAATCTTTTTCACGCCAGCCGATAGGGGCGTTAATCAATACCTGCACTATGCGCGGCAGGCTTGCCTTACCGATTTCGCCGAGCACATCGGGATTGACCGGCACTTCGCGCCAGCCGGCAATGCTCAGGGTTTCGCGCTCAAGCTCGCGTTCCAGCAAAACCCGGGCGGCGGCGACCTTGTCGTCGTCCTGGCTTAAAAAGAACATGCCCACGGCAAACTTGCGCGACAGGTGCCAATCGTTTTCGGCGGCAATGGCCTCGAAAAACTTAACTGGCAGTTGCATGAGCAGACCACAACCGTCACCTGTGCGGCCATCTGCGGCGATGCCACCACGGTGTTTCATGCGATCCAGTCCCGCAATAGCGGTGCGCACAATGCGGTGGCTGGCCTCGCCATCCATCTGGGCTATCAGACCAAATCCACAATTGTCCCGCTCAAAACTGGGATGATACAAGCTCATACAAATCCCCCACCAAAAAACCTCTGACTGATACTGCTCGGGGAATCACGCAAAAAATAATGATAGATATGCACCCGAACTTCTCAAACTATCCTGAGACTTTACAAAGGTCAAACCTAAAGATTGCATAAAATGTGGGTAAAAAGTCACGTTTCATACAGTTTTGATAATTGCTTTACGTTAACGTCAACTGTGAAAGTGTCGCTATAACATTATGAATTATAGTAATTTTAATTTTTTAGCACTTTTGTGTTCACCAAAATGTAACAGGTTGGGGTATTGTTTCTGCAATAGAAATAGTGAGTTTTTTTGCAGACACAGTGAAGAAAATGCAATTTTTGGCGATTTGATTAACTATTCACAAATTGTGAGTGGAATCTGTTTTGTTTAATGCGTGGGTGTGAGCGGGATCCCAGACTGTGCCAACCCCACCATAGTTTGACCTGGATCCACAGCCACAGTGGCCGTTGGCGCTAAAATTGGCACCGGATTTTTAACCGAGGAGCCGTTTTGAGCCACGTTTTGAGCGAAATTCTCAAGCCCGCCGCCAGCCTTGATATGCTGGTAAACACCTTTGGCAACGATTGCCGCCGCCGTTTTGGCAGGCGGGTAAAAAAGCTGACGCTGGATGCCAGTTTTACCTGTCCCAACCGCGACGGCACCCTTGGTAAAGGTGGCTGCAGTTTCTGTCATGTGCCGTCTTTCAATAACGATGGCAAAGATGAGGCCAGCATCGCCGCACAGCTCAAACGGCAGATGACCGGTGCTGAAGATGAGTTGTATTTCATTTATTTTCAGGCCTATACCAGCACCTATGATGAAGTGGCTGTGCTTAAGCGCCGCTACGATGAGGCGCTCGCCATGGGGCAGGTGGCCGGGCTGTTTGTTGGTACCCGCCCGGACTGTGTGCCCGATGAGGTGCTGGATTTGCTGGCCTCGTATCAAAGGCCTGGTCTTGAGGTCTGGCTGGACCTTGGGCTGCAAACGGCGCGGGATGAAACGCTCAGGCGCATCAATCGCGGCCATGATTTCCGTGCCTACGAGGATGCGGTGCTAAGGGCCAGAGCGCGCGGCATCAAGGTCTGTACCCACCTTATTCTGGGGCTGCCCGGTGAGACAGCGACGGATTTTGCGCAAAGCCATCGGCGGGTGCTGGCGCTTGGGGTCGATGGGCTTAAGTTGCATCCGCTGCATATAGTAGAAGGCAGCACCATGGCCAAACAGTGGCGCGCCGGCAGGCTTGAGACGATGAGCCTCGATGAGTATGTCAGCAGCGCAACCGCCCTTATTCAGGCTACCCCCGCCGAGGTGCTGTTTCATCGGGTGACCGCCCATGCCCGCGCGCCCTTGCTGCTTGCCCCCGATTGGTGTGGCCACAAGTGGCTCGCAATGACCGCCATCACCCAGGCGCTGGCACAATCAGGCGGGCAGGGAAGCCGCACCGACTCGCCCTATCTGTTTGAGTCTACGACAAAAGTCTATTTATAGCGTTTATCATACTGTTTGTGGTTAAAAAGTTGTAAAAATGAGGAATTATCCAGGGAATTCAAATGCGGTACGGTTGCGCCCTGATTTGGAGCGGGTATGATGTGCCTTAGTATTAGCGGTCATGCGCCGCTTGCATGATTTTCACTGACCAAAAAGGGGGCCTTGATGGCTATTGCCGAACTGGACTCAATTCTCGACTTAAACACGCTGGAGCAATATGTCAGCGCCATCGGGGCTGCAACCCTGCTTAAGAGTGTGGTGTTGTTTGAACAGCTGATGCCTGAGTACGTTGGTAATCTGGTAAAGGCGAAAGAGGCTGGTGACAAGGACACTCTGTGCTCGGAAGCGCACAAATTCAAGGGCGCGGCCGGCAGTGTTGGTCTCAAGCGTATCCAGCAGTATGCCCAGTTGCTGCAGCATGGCGGCGAAGCCGGTTGGGAAGAGGGTCATCAGGAATGGCTCAATATGATAGCCACTCACGCCTTTGATGATCTGGCCGCGCTGAAAGCGTTTTTGCAGGCAAAAGTTTAGTTTGCCTGCTCTGATCTAAAATACCGGATTTAAAAGATCGGATGTAAGAGTTCGGATTTAAAAGATCGGATGCAAACCGTGATTAAATCGCCCAGAACAATCCCAAAACAATAAAGCCCGCTTCTGCCCTGTGCAAAAGCGGGCTTTGTTATTTTGGGCGGCGGATTTTTGATTCAGGATCCGCAGCGGTTTTTACTGAATGCCCTCAATGGCGCGCAGTTGGGAAAGCGCAATGTGGGTTTGGCTTCGTGCTATAGCTGGAGATGGCTCACATAAGCTCATTGAGCTTGGTGCAACTGTCGGCAGCTGTGTTAAAGTAACTGGTAGTTTCTATTCATTGTCGTGGTGGTAATCGATAAAATGAAACACCTTCCCAGCCTTAAAAACCTGTATTATTTGGTAAATCTTCATCAGGAACAGAACTTTAACCGAGCGGCTAAGGTCTGTAACGTCAGTCAGTCCACGCTCTCAAGCGGGATCCAGAACCTCGAAGAGCAACTGGGGCACCAGTTGATTGAGCGGGATCATAAGTCATTTATGTTTACCGCTGTCGGTGAAGAGGTGGTCGGCCGCTGCCGTAAAATCCTGACTGACGTTGACGACTTGGTGGAGCTGGTGCGCAATCAGGGCGCGCCCATGACAGGTGAAATTCGCCTTGGCTGCATTCCGACCATAGCGCCATTTTTGTTAAGCCGTGTTGTAAGACACTGCCAGAAAAACTACCCCGAGCTGGTGCTTTTACTCAAAGAAGACACCACAGAGCGGCTGCTTGATGCGCTGGGTAAAGGTGAGCTGGATTTATTGCTGCTGGCGTTGCCGGTGGATACCAGCGGCTTTCACAGCATGAAAGTGGGCGTTGACCCATTCAAGATGGTAATGCATCAGGATTTGTCACACGACATCCACCAGCCGGTGGATTATCAGGCGCTGCCGGATGAAAGTATTTTCCTTTTGCAGTCAGAGCATTGTATTACCGGCCATGCCATCAGCGCCTGTCAGCTTGGCGATACCAACAAGATTAACCCGTTCGCCGCAACCAGTTTGCACACTTTGGTGCAGATGGTAGACAGTAAGCTCGGTACCACCTTTTTGCCGCAGATGGCGATTGACGCCGGCATTTTGAACGACACCGAACTTAAGGTAATTGACCCGCCGGGCAATGCCCCGTATCGCGACATCGGCCTGGTGTGGCGTCAAACCACGAGCCGTATCCGCACCTTCCGGACGCTGGGGCTGGAAATCGAAAAGTTGCTTAAGGGCAGCTGAGCTTCAGAGCAAGCAGGCGCAGCGCCTCGGCAGGTTTAACCGCCTTGCCTTGGCGTAACGCCATACACTTCAATGGAATGCTGTTTGCCTTTGAGTTTAACCGGACCCAGAGGCGAGAGCACATAATCGCTGTCATCATTTTCCAGCCGATTGGCGAGTGCGCCAGAGATAAGCATCCGCTGACCCAGTGGGTTGCACTGATCCTGCAGCCGGGCGAGGGTGTTCAGCACATCACTGAAGAAACTGATTTCCTGCTTTTGCACCCCAACCACAGCTGCCACCACCTGGCCGCAATGGGCCGCTGCCTTGAACTTGGGCACAAAACCGTAATGTTCCTCAAAGTACTGCCGTTGCCAGTTAAGCTGCTGGCTGAATTCCCAATAGATGTTCATACAGCGATCGCGTTTGATGCCTTCATGCAGCGGCCAGTGAATAAGCACCGCATCGCCCATGTAGCGGTAGATCTCGGCTTCGTTGCTGGCCACTGTGTCTGACAGCAGACTGAAGCTGTCCTGAATAAGGCGGCTGAAGCGGTAATCGCCTAAGGATTCGGCATGGGTGGTGCTGGCAACCATGTCCAGATACAAAAACAGCCGCTGCTCGTATCTGGGTTTGTGATACTTGCCAAGACCAATATTGAGCAGTACCCGCGGGCCAACCAGCAGCGCCATTTGCTCGATAAAGGCAAGACCTAAGCGCACCACCACCAGATACACAATCAACGCCTGAAACGATGGGCTGTACAACACGTGCACTGTGAGCATTTGCCGCAGGGTTGTCATGTGGTTTTCGATGGCCCACATGTTCAAAAACTGGGTCATATAGGCGAGGGTCGTTGCCCCAAGCAGCAAAAACAGCCCTTTAAACAGTACCGAGAATAAATAAGGCAGACGGTTAATGGCGCTGAAATCGGCAATCAGATTCGACATCCAGTGCAGGCTGCCAAAAATGATCCCCATGTAAACGGCAAGGGTCGCCAGATCGCCACTGCCCACCGCCCATTGTGGAAGATCCTGGGTTTGGGCATAGCGGAAGAAAACAAAGGCTGCCATGGCTATTGTCCATGCCAAAATGGCAAACAACAGCTTTTTTGCCTGACGACTTGCTCTCACTGCAGCTTCAATATCCGTAAAAAGAGGGATTACAACGAATGAGGTAGTGTATAGAAAACCCGTGCCTCATTACCAGCCCTAAGCGTGATCTGAATCAAGCGCCGCCAAGATATGGCGCCTGTGCTCACCGTCACAGCGCAAATGCACGGCGCAAAATGGCATGGGTGAAGGGGATTTTCAGGTAAAAGCCCCGTGGATTGGTAAGCCCTACACTGCCATCTTCCAAAATACACTCGGTTTTGGCTGCCGCATTGGCGGCTTTTGGTCGCAGCTGCAGCACTTCGCCGTGGCGAGCCGTGAGGCTGCTGACCTTACCCAGGGCGATAAACTCAAGGATTTCTTCCCAGTCCTGGCGAAGGAGCGCAAGCTCGGCTTCATCGGGCTGCCACAGGATTGGGCTGCCGATACGCCGCTGTGCCAGCGGAATATCGCGCTCGCCTTCCACCGGGATCCACAGTACCCGCTCAAGCTTATGTTTCACCAGGCTCTGCTGCCAGGTAAGTCCGCCGGTATCCATCAGCGGCGCCACGCACACATAGGTGGTCTCAAGCGGCTTACCGGTGCGATCGATGGGGATGGTTTTAAGCTCAACCCCCAGATGCAGAAAATCCTGCTCAGGTCGGGAGCCAGCGGTGGCGCCAAGCTCCTGCTCTATCAGTTGTCCTATCCAGCCTTTATCCCGCTTAAGGTCAGGCGGCACATCCCAGCCCAGGCCAAGAGCCAGCTGACCAAGGGATAACCCAGCCATGGCGCGGGCGCGGCTTAGCAATTCATCAAGGCTTTCGGGGGGGCTTGGATAGTTCATGGGCGCGAGTTTACGCCCTTTGGGGATAAGATCAATCCTGGTTGTTTTTTGTTCAGTCACGGTCGGTGGATAAATTTTTTGATAATTTATCTATTTAACGTGTTGATAATAATGATTTTTGTATGAGTACGATTTACAGTTTCGGCGGTTATGAAAAGTTACCCGCGTATTTCCCCGCGATTCCTCACAAATTTATCCACAGATTTGTGGGATAACTGAATAAATTTAGCCGCAATACCCCAGTATGGCAGGGGAGTCAACCGATAATTGGTGGAATTTTTTGGGGTTACAGGGGCAAAATCCACCGGGCTTGTGTATAAAACTGCGTGGAAATTAGACGCGGTTGGTGAGTAATTGATCTTGGTTTTTTTTTGTTCGATCTGAGCGGGAATCCTTTTCTGACAGTCTGGCATTAATTTAAATCCTTTTAAAACAAAGATTAGCTATCTGATCGTGTTTTTTGTGATCGATCCCGTTCTGCGGCATTATTGAGCATTTCCACCAGTTCCCTCGACTTGCCTACAGACATATCCACAGTTTTTGTGGATATCATCGGCTGATGCTTCCTTGGGCTGTTGATAATCATAAAAAGGGCTTAGATTTATCCAACGCTGAGGGGCAAATAGGGGTTTGCCGCCAGCTTGGGTTTGTGAAACAATCCTTTCATTACAATTTGGGTATTTTGGAGTCCATGTGATTGATAGCGACGGCTTTCGAGCAAATGTGGGCATCATCATCTGTAACGCCGAAGGGCAGGTTATGTGGGCCAGACGTTTTGGCCAGCATTCGTGGCAATTTCCACAGGGTGGGTTAGACGACGGCGAATCGGCAGAAGACGCCATGTACCGTGAGCTTTATGAAGAGGTTGGACTCAGGCCAGAGCATGTGCAAATCCTGACTTCAACCCGCTCATGGTTGCGTTATCGGTTGCCAAAACGCCTGGTGCGTCAGGACACCAAGCCTGTGTGTATCGGACAAAAACAAAAGTGGTTTTTGCTGATGCTCAAAGGCGGTGAAAATGCCATTAATCTCAATTCGTCCGGCCATCCTGAGTTTGATGACTGGCGTTGGGTAAGCTATTGGTATCCGGTGCGGCAGGTGGTGTCGTTCAAGCGGGACGTGTATCGCAAGGTGATGAAAGAATTTGCCCCGGTTGCGCTGGCGCTGCAGGCCCGTGAGCCGCTGCGCACCAGCAAGCGCAATAAAGGCAGAGACAGGTAACAACGCGCGCCAACATCGGGGGAGGACGGCGGTGCTTAATACACTCAGGGATATTACTCAATCGGTTGCGTCGGCCCATACCCTGGAGCTGGCGCTGGAATCCTTGGTTATTCAGACCAAATCGGCCATGGAAACCGATTGTTGCTCTGTGTATATCCTTGAGCAGCAACTGCTGGTGCTGTCCGCTACCGACGGTCTTGAAAAAAGTGCCGTCGGGCGGGTGCGCATGCCGATGAGTGAAGGCCTTGTTGGCCTGGTCGCCGAGCGCGAAGAAGCCATCAACCTTGCCGATGCGCACCTCCATCCCCGCTTTAAACTCTTTCCCGAAGCCAATGAAGATGAATATCGCGCCTTCCTTGCGGCGCCGATTATTTATCAAAAGCAACTCCTTGGCGTAATTGTGGTGCAGCAGGCCAAGGCCCGTCAGTTTAATGAAGGCGAAGAAGCTTTCCTGATGACCCTGGCCGCTCAGCTTGCCATGGCCATTCGCGGCCTTAAGCGGCGCGCCGAAGTTCATTCCGTCGATTCACAGGTGTTATTTCACGGCACCTGCGCCTCCAGCGGTGTGGCGATTGCCCATGCGCTGGTGATAGGCGGTGAAATTTCCCTGAGCCAGCCTGAAGTTACTGGCACCGATATCGATGCCGAAGCGCAGCGACTGCGTCAGGCCATTGGCCGCAGTCAGGATGCTCTGCTGGCATTGGCGCAGCGCTTCGAAGGCGATCAGGACGAAGAGCTCAGCTCGATATTCCTTGCGCTGCAAACCCTGCTCGACGATGAAAGCCTTGGCGGTGATTACCTTCGTGAGGTGCGCCTCGGCTGGAGCGCCGAATCGGCGGTGAGCCGGGTGTCGCTTCGGTATGTGGCTCAGTTTGAGGCCATGGACGATGCGTACCTTCGGGAGCGGGCGAGTGATATCCGCGACCTTGGCCAGCGGGTATTGCGCCAGCTGATTGAGCCCGGGCGGATGAATCTCGATCCAGACAAGCCGGTTATTCTGGTGACCCGTGAAGCCGACACCAGCATGCTGGCGGAGTTTCCGCGCCAGAAGCTTGCCGGTATTGTCACCGAACTTGGCGGGGTAAATGCCCACGCGGCAATTCTTGCACGCGCCCTCGGGGTGCCCGCCATGATAGGCGTGGAGCAGGTGCTGCAGGCCGAGCTTGATAAAAAGCTGCTTATTCTCAACGCTGGCCGCGGATTATTGATGGTATCGCCATCGCCGTCGGTGGTGGATGAGTACCGCAATCTTCTCAGCGCGCAAAAAGCCATGGCGCGCCAGTATGCCGAAGAGCTCAAGGAGCCTGCGCTGACGCTGGACGGCCATCGGATTCATTTGTATCTCAACGCCGGACTGATGAGCGGCGTAGCCACCGATATCGCCGAAGGCGCCGACGGCATTGGCCTGTACCGCACCGAAATCCCCTTTATGTTGCAGCAGCGCTTTCCCAGCGAGTCTGAGCAAATCAAGGTGTATCAGTCGGTGCTGCAGTCGGCCGAAGGCAAACCTGTGGTGATGCGCACCCTGGATGTGGGCGGCGATAAGCCGCTGCCGTATTTCCCGATTTCTGAAGAAAACCCCTTCCTTGGCTGGCGTGGCATTCGCTTGTCGCTGGACCATCCTGAGCTGTTTCTGGTGCAGCTGCGGGCCATGATGCAGGCCGCAGGCGACAGCGACAAACTTAAAATTCTGTTGCCCATGGTCAGCAGCATAGATGAGATAGACGAGGCGCTTTTGTACCTCGACCAGGCCTTCAACGAGCTTAAGGCCGATGTAAATCCCGCCCTTAAGCGGCCGCCGATTGGGGTGATGCTGGAAGTGCCGGCGCTGCTGTTTCAGCTCGATGAAGTGGCCAAGCGGGTCGATTTTGTCTCTGTGGGCAGTAACGACCTGACCCAGTATTTGCTGGCGGTGGACAGGAACAACCCCCGCGTCAGCGGTCTGTTTGATTCATTCCATCCTGGCATATTGCGGGCGCTGCGCCGTGCGCTCAAGGAATGCAGTGATTATCAGCTCGAGGTGAGCGTGTGCGGCGAGCTTGCCGGCGAGCCGATGGGCGCTCTGCTGCTGGTGGCCATGGGTTACACCCAGCTGTCGATGAACCAGGCGAGCCTTGCCAAAATCAACTACTTGCTCAGAAGGGTTGAGCGCAGGGAGCTTGAGCAGCTTCTGGATTTGGTGCTGCAAATGTCCAACGGTCAGGATGCCCGCGAGCTGGTGCGGGAGTTTTTAAGCAGCCGTGAGCTTGCGTCTATTCTTGGCTGATACCGGAAATCCGGAAAGAGTGTTTAACCCGCGAGCGGCCCTGATGTTAAACCGCGGGCCATCAGAATAACAAAAGGTTGGTTCAGTGGAACAAGTGCTGTGGGTAATAGGCTGGTGTGTGCTGCTGGGGGCTTTTGTCGGCTTTATGGCCGGGCTTCTTGGCATTGGCGGCGGTTTGATGATAGTGCCGGCGCTGCTGTATCTGCTGCCCAAGGTCGGCTTTGACGCTGACTTTTTGCCCCATGTGGCGATTGCGACCTCATTGTCGGCAATTATTCTGACCTCTTTATCTTCCGCCCGGGCTCACCATGGCCGCGGCAATATCGACTGGTCACTGCTTAAACTGCTGGCACCGGCAGTATTGGTGGGCGCGCTTGCCTCTGGCTTTATCGCCGAGCGGATTGCCGCAGCCCACCTTAAGCAAGTGTTCGCCATTTTCGTTATCCTGATGGCGATTCATATGGCCTATCCGGTCAAGACAGAATCCAATCGCGCGCTGCCATCGACACTGCCCTTGTTTGTGATGGTGGCCTTGATTGCACTGGTGGCGGGGCTGATGGGCATTGGCGGTGGCGTGCTGCTGGTGCCGCTACTGACCTTTTTCGGTATTGCCATGCGCACCGCGGTGGGTGTGTCGGCCGGTACCGGTCTTCTTATCGCGCTGTCGGGCAGCTTAAGCTACGTGCTTGCCGGCTGGAATGCGTCCGGCATGCCTGAATTCACCCTGGGCTACGTGTATTTGCCGGCACTCTTTGGTATTGTCTGCACCTCAATGCTTACGGCACCGCTTGGCGCCCGGGCGGCCAGCAGTTGGCCAACCGCGCTGCTTAAAAAGATTTTTGCGCTGCTACTGACAGTCATCGGCATCAAACTGGTGCTCGGCTGATGTTTTTAAAGGAACTTTCGGAAACCTTATGGCGTTAACTTTCCCAGATATCGACCCGATTATTGTCAAACTCGGCCCGTTTGAGCTGTTTGGCAACACCTTTGAACCTGCGCTGCGCTGGTACGGTTTTATGTACCTGGTGGGATTTATGGCGGCGCTGTGGCTGTTGAATCGTAAAGCCGACCGCTCAAATGGGCTGTGGAGCCGTGAGCAGGTATCAGACCTTTTGTTCTACGGGTTCCTTGGCGTGGTGCTGGGCGGCCGTATCGGCTATGTGCTCTTCTATCACTTCGATTTGTTCCTCGCCAACCCCATGTATCTCTTTAAGGTGTCCGAAGGCGGCATGTCGTTCCACGGCGGCCTTATCGGGGTTATCACCGCCATGGCCTATATTGCCTGGCGCCAGAAACGGACGTTTTTTGCAGTGGCTGACATGGTGGCGCCGGTCGTGCCTATTGGTCTTGGTGCCGGCCGCATCGGCAACTTTATCAATGGCGAGCTGTGGGGCCGGGTGTCGGATGTGCCCTGGGCCATGGTGTTTCCCACCGGCGGACCGGATCCGCGCCATCCATCGCAGCTGTATCAGTTTGCACTCGAAGGCGTAGCCCTGTACCTGCTGCTGTGGTGGTTCTCCAAGCGCACCACCAAGGTGGGTGCCGTGTCCGGTATGTTCCTGCTCGGTTACGGTGTTTTCCGTATTCTGGTTGAAACCGTGCGTGAGCCCGATGCGCACCTCGGTTTGTACCTTGGTTTTATCACCATGGGCCAAATACTGTCGTTGCCGATGATTATTTTCGGTCTGTATCTGATTTTGCGTAAACAGGAAGCGCGTGGATGAAGCAATATCTCGACTTAATGCAGCACATTCTCGATAAGGGCACCGACAAGAGTGACCGTACCGGCACTGGTACCCGCTCGGTGTTTGGTTATCAGATGCGCTTTGATCTCAGTGAAGGCTTTCCGCTGGTCACTACCAAGAAATGCCACCTGCGCTCCATCATCCATGAACTGCTGTGGTTTTTGAAAGGCGACACCAATATCGCCTACCTGCAGCAAAACAAAGTGAGTATCTGGGATGAGTGGGCCGATGAAAGCGGCAACCTTGGCCCTGTGTATGGTGCCCAGTGGCGCAGCTGGCCAACGCCCGATGGTCGCCATGTCGACCAGATAAGTGAAGTGATAGCGCAGATTAAGTCCAATCCCGATTCCCGCCGTTTGATTGTCTCTGCCTGGAACGTGGGTGAACTCAATAAAATGGCGCTGGCGCCTTGCCATGCGTTTTTCCAGTTTTATGTGGCCGACGGCAAACTCAGTTGCCAGCTGTATCAGCGCTCCTGCGATGTATTCCTCGGTTTACCTTTCAATATCGCAAGCTACGCGCTGCTGACCATGATGGTGGCGCAGCAGTGCGATTTGGCGCTGGGGGATTTTGTCTGGACCGGTGGTGATACCCATCTTTACAGCAATCACATGGAACAAACTGCGCAGCAACTCACGCGCGAGCCGCGCCCGCTGCCGACTATGACCATTTTGCGTCGCCCTGAATCCATCTTTGATTACCGCTTTGAAGACTTCGAACTTTCGAATTACGACCCGCATCCGCACATCAAAGCGCCAGTCGCTATCTGATTGAGTAAACTTTCGTCTGATACCTCGGTTATTTCGAGGTGTCAGGCAGAAACTTACGATTATGTTTGATAATCTGATTTCGCTACACTCAAGTCATAAGATTTTTTTGGGAGTAACGAAATGGAAAAGGCTATTCGTAATTTTTTGAGCCAGGAGTCGGCCGGTGGCATTTTGCTGCTTGTTTCGGTCGCTCTGGCTATGTTGCTCGCCAACTCACCGCTTTCCGGTTTGTACCAGGGGTTTTTGGATACCCCGATGCAGGTACGTTTTGGTGCGTTGGATATCAATAAGCCACTGCTGCTGTGGATCAACGATGGCTTGATGGCGCTGTTCTTCCTGCTTATCGGCCTTGAAGTTAAACGAGAGCTGCTGGAAGGTGCACTGTCGAGCCCGTCCAAGGCGTCGCTGCCGACCTTCGCCGCCATCGGCGGTATGCTGGTGCCGGCGGCAATTTATCTCTTCTTTAACTATGCCGATCCTGCCACCAAGGTGGGTTGGGCTATTCCTGCTGCCACCGATATTGCCTTTGCCCTTGGGGTTATGGCGCTGCTTGGCAAGCGGGTACCGGTTGCGCTGAAGGTGTTTTTGCTGGCGCTCGCCATCATCGACGACCTTGGCGTAATCGTGATTATCGCGCTGTTCTACAGTACCGATCTGTCGATGCTGAGCCTGATTATTGCGGCCATTGCCGTAACGGGGCTCGTGGCGCTAAACCGCAAAGGCGTAACGGCGCTGACGCCTTACGGGGTGCTTGGCCTTATTCTCTGGATTGCGGTGCTTAAATCCGGTGTCCATGCGACGTTGGCCGGTGTGGTGATTGCGTTTTGTATTCCGCTGCGGGCCAAAGATGGCAGCTCGCCTTCAGAGCACCTAGAGCACAGCCTGCACCCCTGGAGTAACTTCCTGATTCTGCCTGTGTTTGCCTTTGCCAACGCCGGCGTGCCGCTTGGCAACATGAGCATCGACAGCCTGATGTCGCCTGTGCCTGTGGGTATTGCGCTGGGTCTGCTGCTGGGTAAGCCCATCGGTGTGTTGGTGTTCAGCTTTATCGCGGTAAAACTGCGTTTGGCTGAGCTGCCCCCCGGCATTGGCTGGAGACAAATTGCCCCTGTGGCTGTGATGTGCGGTATCGGCTTTACCATGTCGATGTTCATCTCGTCACTGGCGTTTGAGCAGAGCGCGGAGGCCTATGGCGATCTGGCCCGTCTCGGTATTTTGCTCGGTTCCCTGTTCGCCGCTGTAATTGGTTATTTCTGGCTGTCCAAAGTACTGCCACCAGCAGGAGAAAAGGTATGAAGCTGAAATGGATCTGTGGCGCGGCGCTGCTGTCGCTGCCAATGCTGTCGATGGCATCACCGCTTGATGTGTGCCTTAAGGATAATCGCAGCACCGAGTGCCAAAGCTATCTTGATGGCGTGGTCGACGGCGCGCTGATGTATAAAACCAGTGCCCTCGGCGCCCGGCCTGAATCCAATGGGTTTGAGAGCCGCGCACTCAAGTATCGTGGTGGCAAGCGTTTCCAGGATGCCAACCGCCGTTACTGCGTTGATCGCATCCCCGACCGGGATGTGTTGGTGGAAGGTCTGACCGAAGCACTTGGCTCAGGCGAAGTGAAAGATCAGGAAGGACTTGCCCAGGCGATGTACAGCCTGCTCGACTGCCAGCGACTCAAGTAAGGCTGTAGCCATCCTTATGCAGCATCTTAACTATAACCATCTGTACTATTTCTGGATGGTGCAAAGCAAGGGCTCGGTGGTCAAAGCCGCCGAGGCCCTGTGCCTCACCCCGCAAACCGTCACAGGCCAGATAAGGGCTCTGGAAGAACGTCTTGGCGGGGCGCTGTTCAAGCGGGTAGGGCGTCAGCTTGAGCCGACGGATCTGGGTGAGTTGGTTTACCGCTATGCCGACAAGATGTTCAACTTAAGCTATGAGCTTCTGGATATCCTCAACTATCGTAAAGATGCCTCTATGCTGTTTGAGGTCGGCATTGCCGATGCGCTCTCTAAGGCGTTGTCGAGCCGGGTATTACTCAGTGTGCTGCCCACCGATGGTAGTATGCACCTTGCCTGCTATGAGGCGACCCACGAGAGCCTGATTGGCCGTTTGCGTGAGCATAAACTGGATATGATTTTGTCGGATTGCGCCGGCGAATCGCTTAAATATCCCGAAATCCTCTCGAAAAAGCTTGGTGAGTGCGGGGTAAGTTTTTTCTCATCGCGGCAATACAGCAAGCCATTTCCGGCCTGTCTGGAGGAGGATAAATTGCTTATCCCCGGCAAGCGCACCAGCCTTGGGCAGCAGTTGCATCGCTGGTTTGCCGAAAAAAATCTCAGTGTCGGTATCCTTGGCGAGTTTGATGATGCGGCCATGATGAAGGCCTTTGGCTATTTTGGTAAGGGCATTTTTGTGGCGCCATCGATTTACAAGCAGGATATTCTTGGCCACGGCATGTGTCTGCTTGGTGAAACCCTGGATATTCGCGAAGAGTACCATGTGATGTTTGCCGAGCGGATGATCCAGCATCCGGCGGTTAAAAGGTTGCTTGAAACGGATTTTTCCGATCTGTTCCATGGTAAAGACAGACAGGTGCAAAGCTTCTGAGCGCTGGCCACACCGAGGTCAAGCCTGCTAGACTTAGCGCGGTTTTTTGCGAGCAACAGGAAGTAAAAACGTGTCAGATCTTATGAGTACCCCGCGGGTTCGCTGGGCATGCCGCCGCGGCATGCTGGAGCTGGACGTGCTGTTTCAGCCCTTTGTGGAAAATCACTACGAAACGCTGAGCGACAAGGACAAGGCTGTGTTCGTGCGTTTGCTTGAGTGCGAAGATCCGGAGCTGTTCGCCTGGTTTATGGGCCACGAAAAGTGCGCCGATCCTGAGCTTGCCGCCATGGTGGTCACCGTCCGTGGACGCGAGGCGCCATAGATTTTCCGTGACAGCCTCAAGGGATCAATACCTTGCTGTAGCGATCCTTTGGGCCTTCTTTATGACCAGCCTGTTGGCCTGGCCTGCCTACCTTACCCCCGTTTTTTCCGCGCTTAAGATAGTCACAGCGCTTGTTATTTGTCTGTATTTCATTGGCTTGCTGTTTAAGCTTCGCACATGGCATTGGCAATTTGGCTTAACTGCACAGGGCGAGCTGATTGATGCTGCGCCGGATGGGCGTCAGCAAAGCAGTGATGTGCTGAGCGCGCGGGTAACGCCGCTTTTATGCGTGATGCAAATAAAAAGCCCAGAGGGACAACGCCGTCTGGGCCTGGTGTTTGCCGATATGCTGAGCGATGCAGACTATCGCAGCCTGAGCCGGCTGCTGCTTGCCGTCAACGCCCGGGCGTTAAACTCTCCGGACTCAAAATAGTCGGGCCTGAGTGCTCGAGCTTGTTCGGGTGGTCGAGGTTACAGTGCAAGCCGCGGCTTTCTTTACGGGCCATGGCACAGCGGATAATCAGCTCTGCTACCTGTACCAGGTTACGCAGCTCCAGCAGGTTATTGCTGACGCGGAAGTTGGAATAGTATTCCTGAATTTCCTGCTGCAGCATGGTAACCCGCCTAAGCGCGCGCTCAAGCCGTTTATCGGTACGCACAATGCCCACGTAGTCCCACATAAAGAGGCGCAGTTCGTGCCAGTTGTGGGCAATCACCACCTCTTCATCCGAGTCACAAACCCGGCTTTCATCCCAGGCGGGCAATGGGCCGGGCAGGGCGATTTTCCCTAGCTGGCTTTCAATATCCTCGGCGGCGGCGCGGGCGAATACCAGACATTCCAGCAGCGAGTTGCTGGCCAGACGATTGGCGCCGTGCAGGCCGGTATAGGCCACTTCGCCGATGGCATACAGGCCATTAAGGTCAGTCTGGCCATGCAGGTCAGTCATCACCCCGCCACAGGTGTAGTGGGCGGCCGGCACGATGGGAATGGGCTCTTTGGTGATATCCAGACCAAGTTCGAGGCAGCGACTGTGGATAGTCGGGAAGTGCTTGATGATGAAGTCTGCCGGTTTGTGGCTGATGTCCAGATACATGCAGTCAACACCAAGGCGCTTCATTTCAAAGTCGATGGCGCGGGCGACTATGTCACGGGGCGCAAGCTCAGCGCGCTCGTCAAAGTCCGGCATAAAGCGGCTGCCATCGGGGCGGCGCAAATAGGCGCCTTCACCGCGCAGGGCCTCGGTCAGCAAAAAGTTACGTGCTTCGGCATGGTACAGGCAGGTGGGATGGAACTGGTTAAATTCCATGTTCGCCACACGGCAGCCTGCGCGCCATGCCATGGCAATGCCATCACCGCTGGCGACGTCCGGGTTGGAGGTATATTGGTACACCTTGGAGCTGCCGCCGGTGGCAAGCGCCACAAAGCGGGCCTTCACGGTTTCTACCTGCTCAAGCTCGCGGTTCCAAACGTAGGCGCCAAGCACCCGGTTACCGGGGCGGCCGAGCTTACGGGTGGTGATAAGGTCGATGGCGTTATAGCGCTCAAGCACCTGAATGTTCGGGTGTGACGATGCCAGTTCCTGCAGCGTGGTTTGCACCGCTTTGCCGGTGGCGTCGGCGGCGTGCAGTATGCGTCTGTGGCTGTGGCCGCCCTCGCGGGTCAGGTGATAGGGCTGGGCCTCGTTGGTGATGTGCTCTTCTTTATCAAAGGGCACGCCACACTGAATAAGCCACTGCATCGCGGCCTTGGCGTTGGCGGCAGTGTATGTGACCACGGCCTCATCGCAAATGCCAGCACCGGCAACCAGGGTATCGGCTACGTGTGACTCGATGGTGTCGCCTTCGTCAAACACCGAGGCGATGCCGCCCTGGGCATACAAGGTGGAACCTTCGCTGAGCGGCCCTTTGGAAATGAGTGTAACCTTTGCTTTTTCAGCAAGATGGAGCGCCAGCGTCAGCCCTGCTGCGCCGCTGCCAATGACCAGAATATCTGATTGGTGTTCAACTGCTTGTTTCATCGGGTATCATGACGGGTTCAAATGTCCCGCTATCATAAACAAAGTTGGCATTTTATTGTACTTGCCCCATCAGGGGATTTTTTGAATTTACGCAGAACTTTTTCTTCGAACGCTGGTCTACATAGATAGTTATGATTCGAGCGACTGAAAAATCAGTATGTTGGATTTGGGAGAAGTCGGCTCGGATGAGTGGACAAAAAAGCGATCAAGAGCTGGTAGAACTGGTTCAGCAGGGAGATAAAAACGCGTTCAACCTGCTGGTGTTGAGATATCAAAGCCGTGTGTTGAACCTTATCTCGCGTTATATCCGTAATCAGGCGGATGTGGCCGATGTGGCTCAGGAAGCCTTTATCAAGGCATACCGGGCGCTGGCAACATTCCGTGGCGAGAGTGCGTTTTATACCTGGCTGTACCGGATTGCGGTAAACACGGCTAAAAATTACCTGGTTTCCCAGGGGCGCAGGGCGCCGGCCAACGATGTGGATGCCGAAGAAGCCGAATATTACGAAGGCAGTGATGCCCTCAAGGAGTTTGCCTCGCCGGAGCGGCTGATGTTGTCCGATGAAATCAAACGCGTGGTGTTTGAGACCTTGGAAGAGCTGCCCGAAGAGTTGAAAATGGCCATTTCCTTGCGTGAGCTCGATGGTATGAGCTATGAGGATATTGCCAATATTATGGAATGCCCTGTGGGTACTGTGCGGTCACGGATTTTCCGCGCACGGGAAGTGATAGATAAAAAGTTACAACCCTTGTTGGAATCCTGATGGGCATTGGCCGCATCAGTCATGGTTTTCATCTTTTAGAGAGACGTGAGTAATGGAAAAGACTGGACAGGAATGGGTATCTGCAAGCGTGGATGGCGAAACCAATCGCCAGACCTTAGCCGAACTTGCCGCAGATACCGGCTCACATGCCACCTGGCAGCGCTATCACCTGATTGGCGACGCGATGCGCGACGAACTGCCTCAGGCGATGCCGCTTGACTTGTCTTCCCGCATTGCGGCGGCACTTGAGCTTGAGCCGACTGTGCTGGCGCCCAAGGCTGCGAGCGCGAGTATGGCAGCCGATGCTTCCAGCGACGCTGCATCACAAAAATCCGCCGTGGTGGTGCCCTTTATGCGCCAGCTCGGTCAATACGGCATTGCCGCTGCGGTGGCTCTGATAGCCGTGGTTGGGGTGCAGAATTACCAAACTGCTGACGAAACCCAGCCGCTGCCTGTACTTAACACCCGTCCGCTGGTGGGCACTGCAACGCCAGTGAGCCTGCAGACAGGCCCTGTGGTCAATCAAAATCAGGCCAGCAACGAGCAACTGCTGGAGCAGCGCCGTCGCATCAATGCCTATTTACAGGACCATATGTTGCAGCAGAGATTGAACAGTGGTGTGGTTGTGGATGACAATACAGAGGAGACTCTCATCCCTGTAAAACGCTGAGCCAGCCAACGCGCACGGCCAGTTACACGCCCAACAAGGAGTAAGCTTGCGTTTTATTCTTCTGGCCCTGGTGGCCCTGGTACTTCCGGCGCACGCTGAAGACCTTTCTGCAAAGGCCTGGCTCGAGAACATGAGCCGGGCACTCAATCAAGAACAGTTCAAAATGTCGGTCATTCATCTGCAGGCCGACCATATCCGCCCCATGGTGTATTTGCACGGCAAGGTAAACGGCCAGGAAGTTGCGTTTTTGGAGCACCTGAACGGCCCGACCAAAAATGCGGTGCGTATCGGCAATACCGTGACCTTTATCGAGCACGATCAGCCCGCCATCAGCATTAATGCCGACCGCATTCAGGGACTGTGGCCCGCGATTTTTGCCGGAAATATTGCCGAGCTTGAGTCCGGCTACCAGTTTGTATTGGGTGGTCGCAGCCGCATTGCCGGCAGACCCGGCCAGCTGATCCGTTTTATTCCGACCGATGCCCACCGTTATCCGCTGCAGGTGTGGCTGGACATGGACACCTTTTTGCCGCTGCGCTATGAGCTGCTGACCGACGAGAAAGAGCTGCTTGAGCAAATCATGGTGGTGGAACTTATCGTACTGCAGGAGCCAGCCGCGTTGCTGGTTGAGGCGGCCAAGCAAGAGTGGCCACCTGTGGTTAATCAGCTCGATCGCCACGACGGCCAAAACTGGAATTTCAGCTGGTTGCCCCAGGGCTATCGCATCGTCGCCCGCGACCATCACCGTTTGATGGGCTCGCAGGAAGCGGTGGAATATGTGGCGCTTACCGATGGCATCGCCAGTATTTCCGTCTATGTTGGCCGCGCCGGCAGTGTGCCCATGCCCGAAGAGCTGATGACCCGCAACGGCCTTGGGCTGGTGACTGAAAAAGTGGGCAATGCTGAAGTGGTGGCGGTTGGCCGGGTGCCGATGGCGACCTTAAGCCGCATCATTCGCAGCCTGACGCTGGATAATCCGTCATGATGGAAGAGCTGGCGCGGGTGGTGAAGGTTGAGCCATCCGGTTGGGTTACAGTCGAGGTTGAGGTGAAAACCGCCTGCGGCCACTGCAGCGCCAAAGAAAACTGCGGCACCGGCGCCATTGCCAGTGCCTTTGCCGGTAAAACCCAGCAATTTTCCATTCACAGCAGCGAACGCTGTGAAGAAGGCGAGTTGCTGCGCCTCGGCTTGCCAGAGTCCAGCCTGCTCAAGGCTGCGGCTTTGGTGTACCTGATGCCGCTCGCTGGCATGTTGCTTGGCGCGCTTTTCGGTAAGCTTATGGCAGTACAACTGAATTTAGCCTCAGTGCTGGGTTTGGGAGCCGATAGCGCCAGCATACTGTTTGCGCTTGTGGGCGGCGTTATCAGTTGGCGCTTTGGTAAGCATCTTGCCCGAGCCCTTGAGCGTGAAACTGTGCCGGTGATCCTGGCAAGGCTTGGCAAGTCGATAACGCCTGATTGCCTGACTAAGCCCGCATAACCTCAAAATCAACAGTGTTAACGGCACCGGCGGCGCAGCTAACGCGGCCTGCGATGGCCCTTATCCTTAAGCCTGAATTCAGCCAGCGCACTGCGCTTAACCCTTCCTTAGCTTTATCATCGGTTGAGATTGGTATTGCATCACTAATCGGGTACAATTTCGCACCTTTGATTTTGTGTTCCATTTTAGTTTGGTCATTTCCGAAGCATGAAAAACATTAGAAACTTCTCCATCATTGCCCACATCGACCATGGCAAATCCACCCTGTCAGATCGTTTGATCCAGGTGTGTGGTGGTCTGACGGACCGTGAGATGGCCGAACAGGTCCTTGATTCCATGGATCTTGAGCGTGAACGCGGCATTACCATTAAAGCGCAGAGCGTGACCCTGGACTACAAGGCCAATAATGGCGAAATCTATCAACTGAACTTTATTGATACCCCCGGCCACGTGGACTTCTCCTACGAAGTGTCACGCTCGCTCGCAGCCTGTGAAGGTGCGCTCTTGGTGGTGGACGCAGGTCAGGGCGTAGAAGCCCAGACTCTGGCCAACTGTTACACCGCGCTGGAAATGGATCTGGACGTTGTGCCGGTTTTGAACAAAATCGACCTGCCACAGGCCGAGCCTGAGCGCGTTGCCGCCGAAATCGAAGACATTGTTGGCATCGAAGCTCAAAATGCGGTGCGCTGCTCGGCCAAGACCGGTATCGGCATTGACGAAGTGCTCGAGACCATAGTCGCGCAAATCCCTCCACCGGAAGGTGACCCGGATGCGCCGTTGCAGGCACTTATCATCGATTCCTGGTTCGACAGCTACCTTGGCGTAGTGTCGCTGGTGCGCATCAAAAACGGCGTGCTGAAGAAAGGCGACAAGTTCAAGGTGATGAGCACAGGCCAAACCTATAACGCCGATCGCGTGGGTATCTTTACACCTAAGCAGAAAGACAAAGACATGCTGAGCACTGGCGAAGTAGGTTATGTCATTGCCGGTATTAAAGAAATTCACGGCGCGCCTGTGGGTGACACCCTGACGCACGCCAAGCACGGCGCCGACAAGCCACTGCCGGGCTTTAAAAAGGTTAAGCCACAGGTTTACGCCGGTGTGTTTACCATCTCTACCGACGACTATGAAAACTTCCGTGACGCGCTGAACAAGCTCAGTCTCAACGATGCCTCGCTGCAGTTTGAGCCTGAAACCTCATCGGCGCTGGGCTTTGGTTTCCGTATCGGTTACCTCGGTCTGCTGCACATGGAGATCATTCAGGAGCGTCTGGAACGCGAATACGATCTGGACCTGATCACCACAGCCCCAACGGTAGAGTACGAAGTGGTACTGACCAACGGCGAAACCGTGTACGTGGATAACCCGTCGGATCTGCCGGCCATCAACCACATCGAAGAGATGCGTGAGCCTATCGTTCAGGCCAATATTCTGGTGCCGAAAGATTACCTGGGTAACGTGATCACCCTGTGTATCGAGAAGCGTGGCGTGCAAAAGAACATGGTTTACCACGGTAATCAGGTAGCCCTGACCTACGATATCCCGGCCGCCGAAGTGGTGATGGACTTCTTTGACCGCCTCAAGTCAACCAGCCGCGGTTATGCGTCGCTGGAATATAACTTCATTCGCTTCGAGCCTGCGGACATGGTGCGTCTGGACGTACTCATCAACGGCGATCGCGTCGATGCGCTGGCGATGATCATCCACCGTTCCAACATTCGCCACAAAGGTATAGCCCTGGTGGAGAAGATGAAAGAGCTTATTCCAAGGCAGATGTTCGACATCGCGATTCAGGCGGCTGTGGGCAGTCAAATCATCGCCCGCTCCACCGTGAAGGCGCTGCGTAAAGACGTAACCGCCAAGTGTTATGGTGGCGACGTGTCGCGTAAGAAGAAGCTGCTGCAGAAGCAGAAAGAAGGTAAGAAGCGGATGAAACAGCTGGGTAACGTAGAGGTGCCGCAAGAGGCGTTCCTCGCGGTGCTCAAGCTTAACGATTGATCACATTTCTTTGCTTGCATCCTTAAGCCTGGCTTAGGTACAACATCGATAAAGGCGCCGCAGTTTGCGGCGCTTTGGTTAGCAGATTGCACATTTGCCATGGCGGTATGCTCACCAAAGCGACTGACTCTTGGGTCTTGTGGTTTCAAAAGCCCTGTCTTAATGGGCTGATGCCCAAGCGCAAGAGATTAGCCAATTAATTGAATGCCAAGGAGTAAAACCGTTAATGGCTGCGTATTTTTCTCAAATTCTGGTGATAGTCACGCTGGTGTCGGGCCTTATCTGGCTGTTTGACGTACTGTTTCAGGCGCCCAAGCGTAAGGCGGCACTTGCCACCGCCCAGGCATCAAACGTCAATTTAACTGACGAAGTGGCCGAGTCCATCACCAAAGAGCCGTACATAGTTGAAACCGCACACTCGATTTTCCCGGTGATTGCCTTCGTGCTGGTGCTGCGTTCCTTTTTGTATGAGCCATTCCAAATCCCGTCCGGCTCCATGATGCCAACCCTGCTGGTGGGTGACTTCATTCTGGTCGAGAAATTCAGCTACGGCATCCGCGAGCCGATGTGGCGCAATAAAATCATCGAAACCGGCAAGCCTGAGCGTGGTGATATAGTCGTGTTCAAATACCCGCTGGACCCCAAGATTGACTATATTAAACGTGTAGTGGGTCTGCCGGGCGACAAGGTGTTTTATCAGAACAAAGAGCTCTTTATCCAGCGCGCCTGCGCCGAAGGCGAGGTGTGCCAGAGCGTGCCGTCCAAGGTTGAGCGTGTCTCCCTTGGTGATAGTGAGTTTGTTCAGGATGGCAGCCGTCTTAAGCACTTTAACGAGCAGCTTGGCAACGTTGGCCACGAAATTCTGATTAACCCGGCCCGCCCGGACATGCGCAGCATGTTCTATCGCGGTGAAAACCTGCAGGTGGGCGAGTTTGTGGTGCCCGAGGGCCAGTATTTTGTGATGGGTGATAACCGCGACAACAGTACCGACAGCCGTTTCTGGGGCTTTGTTCCCGAAGATAACCTGGTAGGTAAAGCCGTGGCCATCTGGATTAGCTTTGAGTTTGACCGTAAGCCATCTGACACCCTGCCTACCTGGGTGCCAACCGGCGTGCGTTTTGAGCGTGTAGGCGGTATCAAGTGAGCATGATGGAGCCGATTAAAAACCTGCCAAGACTGTGCCGTACTCTGGGCTATGAGTTTCAGGATATCCGTTTGCTTGAGCAGGCACTGACCCACAGAAGCGCCTCCAATCAGCACAATGAGCGGCTGGAGTTTCTGGGCGACTCCATCCTGTCTATCGTTATCTCCGATGCGCTGTTTCATCAGTTTCCCAAGGCCACCGAAGGCGACTTAAGCCGGATGCGGGCGACCTTGGTGCGCGGTGATACCCTGGCCATCATAGCCCGTGACTTCAAGCTCGGCGATTACCTCAATCTGGGGCCGGGCGAGCTTAAGAGCGGCGGTTTTCGACGTGAGTCGATTCTTGCCGATGCGGTGGAAGCCATCATAGGCGCCATCTATCTGGATGCGGACCTGGAAACTTGCCGCGCCCTGCTGCTCAACTGGTACCAAACGCGTCTGGCAGAGATCATGCCCGGCGTTGGCCAAAAGGATGCCAAAACCCTGTTGCAGGAATACCTGCAGGGGATTAAAAAGCCGCTGCCCGATTATCAGGTGACCCTGGTCGAAGGCGAGGCGCATGATCAAACCTTTACCGTGCAATGCCTGGTGACCGATCTCGCCGACCCCGTGGTTGGTGTGGGCAGTTCAAGGCGCAAGGCCGAGCAAATGGCTGCGGCCCAAGTGTTGGAATTATTGAAACAATGAGTAATAAACCCGAGTCAGGCGTACCGGAAAACGAACCCAGTCTGGAAGAATTGCTGGCGCGTATGAACAGCCAGAATCAGCCGCAGGAACATTACGATGTGACCTACTGCGGCATGGTGGCCATTGTTGGCCGCCCCAACGTGGGCAAATCCACCCTGCTCAACAAGCTTTTGAAGCAGAAGATCAGTATCACCTCCCGTAAGCCGCAGACCACCCGTCACCGCATTATGGGTATTCATACCGATGGCCCGAGCCAGATTGTGTTTATCGACACCCCCGGCCTGCACATCGACGAAAAACGTGCCATCAACCGTTTGATGAACCGCGCCGCCGCAAGCTCGCTGGCCGATGTGTCGATGGTGATTTTTGTGGTGGATGGAATGACCTGGACCGCCGATGACGAGATGGTGCTGGGTAAGCTGCGTCGTGGTGGTGAGAGCCGCAAGACGGTGCTCGCCATCAACAAGGTCGACGGCATCAAGGAAAAAGAAGAGCTGTTCCCGTACCTGATTGAAGTGTCGAAGAAATATCCCTTCGATGACATAGTGCCGATTTCGGCCAAACAGGGCACCAACGTCGAGCGTTTGCTGGATCTCGCCCGCGAGTCGCTGCCGGAGCAGGCATTCTTCTTCCCCGAAGAATATGTTACTGACCGCAGCCAGCGCTTTATGGCTTCTGAAATCGTCCGCGAAAAGCTGATGCGCTTCCTCGGCGATGAGCTGCCCTACGATGCCACCGTGGAAATCGAGCAGTTTAAGATGATGGAAAACGGCGTGTATCAAATCAACGCGCTGGTGCTGGTTGAGCGTGACGGCCAAAAGCGGATGGTGATTGGTAAAAACGGCGAGCGTATCCGCACCATCGCCACCGAAGCCCGCAAAGACATGGAGCGCCTGTTTGATAACAAGGTGTTCCTCGAAGTGTGGGTGAAGGTCAAGTCCGGCTGGGCCGACGATGAGCGCGCCCTCAGAAGTCTGGGCTACGGCGAAGACTGATGCTACACCGGGGCTATCTTCTGCATTTACGCCCCTTCCGGGAAAACAGTGCCATCGTCAATTTGCTGGTTGATGGCGCCGGAAGGGTCGATGCGATAGCCCGTCTTGGCGGCGGCAAGCGCTCATCCCGGGCGCTGCTGCAGCCGTTTCAGCCGCTGCTGTTTACCCTTTCCGGCAAAGGCGAGCTCAGAACCCTTAATCAGCCCGAAGCCTATGCTCCTGCCATTCCGCTGCAGGGCGACTCCCTTTACGCCGGCATGTACTTAAACGAACTGCTGATGCGAAGTCTAAGCCACAGCCATGGCGGTGATGGCCTGTTTTACACCTACCACCAGACGCTGATGACACTTGCCGCTGGCTTTGAGCAGCGGGTGCTGCGCTACTTTGAACTTGAATTATTGAAAGATCTTGGCATTTGCCCGCCGCTTGAGTCCGATGTAACCGGTAATACCATCGAGCCGGACATCTGTTATCTACTCAAGGCGCAGGGCGGCTTTATTCCAAGTCTTGCGCCCAACGCCACCCCTGGCCGGGTGCTGCTTTCATTGGCCAACCAAAGCCTTGCGGATGAGGATTTTCAAAGCGCCAAGAAGCTCTTGCGTCAACTGCTTGCCCCCGTGATAGGAGATAAGCCGCTGGTGAGCCGCGCACTTTTTGCCGGTCGCAGCGGGCGCGATGTGCCGGCAGGCAAGGGCGCCTGAGCACAAGGCAAAAGGTATCAAGCCTTGGGCTTATCCAGTACAATGCCGACAGCAACCAGTTACTGCAGAACCAAAACCAATAATCGTGAAGGAGTACCCGATGAGCCGCATTCTGCTTGGCGTGAACATCGACCATATCGCTACCCTGCGTCAGGTGCGTGGCACCAATTATCCGGATCCTGTGCATGCCGCCGCCGTGGCTGAACATGCCGGTGCCGATGGCATCACCATTCATTTGCGTGAAGACCGTCGCCATATTATCGACCGCGATGTGTATCTGCTGGCCAAGACCCTGAAAACCCGCATGAACTTCGAGTGCGCCGTCACCGAAGAGATGCTGGCTATTGCCTGTGAGGTCAAGCCGACTTATGTGTGTCTGGTGCCTGAAAAACGTGAAGAGCTGACCACCGAAGGTGGCCTCGATGTCGCCGGTCAAAAAGACAAAATCCGCGCCGCGGTCGAGCGTCTCGCCGCCCAGGGCATTCTGGTATCGCTCTTTATCGATGCCGATAAAGCCCAGATTGATGCTGCGAAAGAGGTGGGCGCACCCTACATCGAAATCCATACCGGCCGCTACGCCGAGGCTCACAGTGAAGCCGAAGCCGCTGCCGAGCTTGAGCGCATTGCGTCTATGGCCAAGTATGCCCATGGCCTTGGCATTACGGTAAACGCCGGTCACGGCCTGCATTACCACAACGTGAAGCCAATCGCCGCTATTCCTGAGCTTTACGAGCTCAACATCGGCCATGCGATTGTGGCGCGCGCCGCCATCGATGGCCTCGAGAAAGCCGTACGTGATATGAAGCAGCTTATGCTCGAAGGCCGCCGGGGCGAGTAATGGCACTGCTGGGGCTCGGCACCGACATCGTTGAGATAAGCCGCATTCAGGAGCACCTTGAGCGCAGCGGTGAGCGGCTGGCCAAACGGGTACTGACCGAGGCTGAAATGGCGCTTTTTGTCGCCAGCGGTCATCGCGAGCGCTATCTTGCCAAGCGCTTTGCCGCCAAAGAAGCGGTCGCCAAGGCGCTGGGTACCGGCATAGGTCGCGGCGTGTCGTTTCAGCACATCGAAACTTACAGCAGCGACACGGGCGCGCCCATGGTGCGCCTGACCGACGGAGCCAGGGCCCGCCTTGATGCTCTCGGCGCAACCAGCGTTCATCTGTCGATTGCCGATGAGCGCCATTACGCGGTGGCGACGGCCATCATCAGTTCGGATTAAGCCTTACTGTGCTGAATCATTTGAGAGAGGGAGCCTGGCTCCCTTTTTGTTTTTTAGGCCGAAATCTGCTCAGTGTTTTACTTGTCAGCGCAAAGGCTTCCTGATTTACTGGTACAAATGTACAGGTTTTCGGGGCGACAGTCTGTCGCTGGCGCCCCCAGTTGGCTGTAAAAATGATAAGCTCAGGAGCAACAGATGAAATCGGCCGTCGACCAGCTTGCGCGCTACAAGAGCGTGCATCTTAATCCCACCAATATCAAAACCCATTTTGTCGGTATTCCACTTATCATCTGGTCGGCCTTTGTCTGGCTCGGATTACTGCGTTTTGAGTTGGCAGGCTTTGGCGTGGCAAGTGCGGCCATGGTGTTTACCTTAGTGGTGCTGGCCTATTATGTGATGCTGCATGTGCGCCTGGCGGTGGGGATGCTGCTCTTCATCCTGCCTGTGCTCTACACCTCGGATAAAATGGCGATGCTGCCCAATGCCGGCTGGATAGCGGCGGCGGTGTTTGTTATCGGCTGGGTGTTTCAGCTTATCGGTCACAGATACGAAAAGGCCAAGCCTGCCTTTATTGATGATTTAACCCAGCTGTTGATAGGCCCTTTTTTCTTGATGGCGGAGCTTTACTTTGCGCTCGGGCTCGAAAAGGCGCTCGATAAAGAAATCACCCCCAAGGCCATTGCCGCACGGCGGGCGCTGGAAGCCGAGCGCAAGACCAAAGCAAAAACTTAAGACCAAAGCAAAAACTTAACGCCAAAGCGCAGTAATGGCGGGGCAAGCACACTGCTATTTGTTCAGGGCTATTTAAATGTAGCCGGTTGCACTGAGCGACTTACTCAGCGCGACTTGCACAGCGCTTCAGGCACATCCCAGCGAGTGAAGAGTGAATTGAATAGCAAAAAGGACGCGATGGCGTCCTTTTTTGTGAAGCTTCTTCACACCTGTTTCAGCCGGGCTTGGCCCGCTTGTGTGGCGATTAGCGCTGTCAGTCTGATTTGCCGACCCGGCCCGGCGCCTGATACAGGTTGGGCTGAACCCGCACTGTTTTTACCATGTTTTCGGCCACTTCCATCACTTCGATGGGGTAACCCTCGAGGCGCAAACTGGTGTTGGGGGCGGGAATGTCTTCAAGATACTCAAGAATAAGGCCGTTTAAGGTCTTGGGCCCGTCGGTGGGCAGGTCCCACTTCATTTCTTTATTGAGCTCACGGATGTTAATACCGGCATCAATCAGCAGGCTGCCATCTTCCTGAGGGAAGATTTCATCGCTGGCGGTAGGCGCCATCGAGGTGGTGAAATCGCCGACGATTTCTTCGAGAATGTCTTCCAGCGTCACCAGCCCCTGAATGTCGCCGTATTCATCGACCACAAGCCCGATGCGCTCTTTGTTTTGCTGAAAATTCGCCAGCTGCACGTTGAGCGGCGTACCCTCAGGCACAAAATACAGCTCTTTTACCGCCCGCAGCAGCGTCGATTTACTGAACTGCTCCTTGGATTGCAGCCTTAGCGCATCGCGCAGGTGAATAAAGCCCACCGCATCGTCTATGGTGTCGCGGTACACCAGCACCCGGGTGTGCGGGCTTTGAATGACCTGGCGGTTAATTACCTTGAAATCATCGTTGACGTTAATGGCGTAGATTTCGGCGCGGGGGATCATGATGTCTTCCACCGTCACCTTTTCAAGATCGAGAATCGAGAGCAGCATGTCCTGGTGGCGCTGCGGAATAAGAGCGCCAGCCTCGTGCACCACGGTGCGAAGCTCTTCCTGACTCAGTGCGTCATTGGTGGCGACATTGGTAACGCCTATCAGCCGCAAAATCGATGACGTGATGATGTTCATGACCTTCACCAGCGGCAGCATCACCATCAATAGCCAGCGAAGCAGAAAGCTTGATGGGTAGGCGATGCGCTCTGGGTGCAAGGCGGCCAGGGTTTTTGGCGTCACTTCGGCAAACACCAGCACTAAAACAGTGAGCACGCCGGTGGCGATGGCAACGCCGAGATCGCCCCAAATGCGCATGCCAATCAGGGTGGCGATGGCCGAGGCTGAGATGTTAACCAGGTTATTGCCAATCAGGATAAGGCCAATCAGGCGGTCGGGGCGGTCGAGCAGTTTAAGTGCCCGTTTGGCACCTTTGTGGCCGCTGCCGGCGAGGTGGCGCAGGCGGTAGCGGTTGAGCGACATCATCGCGGTTTCTGAGCCCGAGAAGAAGGCTGAGACAAGAATTAACACCAGCAGCGTCAGCAGCAGTGTTCCGGTCGATATCGATTCCAAGCAAAGGCTCCATTAAGGCCGTGAGATGTAAGTAAATACTGGCAATTGGCGGGGGTGTCAAGTAAACAGGGGGCCAAAGGCCCCCTGTCAGATGCTTAACTCAGAATAAGTTCTTTCACTATCCTGGCGCCGAAATAGGCGAGCGACAGTAAGGTCGCGCCTGTAAGGGTATAGGCGATGGCGGTGCGGATGCGACAGCCCACAGTGTATTGCTGCCACAGCATAATGATGTACACAAACCAGGCCATGATGGACAAAATCGCCTTATGGCCTTTGCCTTCGGCAAACATGTCATCGAGGAAGATAAAGCCGGTGGCAAGCCCAAGGCTCAGCAGAATCACCCCGATAATCACCAGATGATACAGCTGCTTTTCAACCGTCATCAGCGGCGGCATCGCCGGGCTTAACATAAATTGCTTTTGCTTGAGCTTTTTCTGGATCATCGCCAGCTGAATGGCATAGAGCGCGGCAATCATCAGCGCACTGTAGGCCATCAGCGACAGCACTACGTGGGCCAGCACTTCGGGGTTGTGCTCAAAGTGGGTGATGTACTTGGGCGGCAGCAGCCACAATAGCGCCACCGACAGCACCGAGCACGCGTACACCACTGGCACCACCACAATCACCTTGAGTCGGAAAATCAGGATGCTGAAGGTAAAGGCGATTATCCAGTTAACCAGCGAAATCACATTGGTGAGGCTGAAGTTTTGACCATCATCGGTGAAGATGGCCTGCTGCAGCGCAGCAGCATGCAGTACCACGGCAATCGAGGCGACGGCCGCCACGGCGCGCCGGTTCGGGCCTTCGGCGTGGAACAACCGGCTGGTCACCAAAATAAGGGCGATACAATAGAAGAACATGGCCGAGGCAGAAAAAAGAACCATGGGAGATCAACCTGCTTTGTAGTTTCTCTAAGCTTCGCGTGGCGAAAGCGGGATTGCGGATTTGGAAACTAGAATAACACGAGCTTTGAGGAAATGGGCAGTGATGTGGATTGCAAATTTTAGCCAATTCTGATTGTTAGCTGCGCTTTATTGCCATCGCGGCTTAGCCGCGCGTTTTGGCAGGTAGCATAAACCGCTGGCATCGCTATAATACCAGCCAACTTTGACAATTCTTAAAGGTTAGCACTGGACGATGTTTGAGAACCTGACCGACAGACTGTCGCGTACGCTGAAGAATATCAGTGGCCGCGGTCGCTTAACGGAAGACAACATTAAAGACACCCTGCGCGAAGTGCGCATGGCGCTGCTCGAGGCCGACGTGGCCCTGCCGGTTGTCCGCGAATTCGTAAATGCCGTTAAAGAGCGTGCGGTAGGCCAGGAAGTGGCCAAGAGCCTGACGCCGGGCCAGGTGTTTGTAAAAATCGTCCAGAGCGAGCTTGAAAAAGCCATGGGTGAGGCCAATGAGGCCTTGAACCTGGCTGCCCAGCCGCCGGCGGTGATCATGATGGCCGGTCTGCAGGGTGCGGGTAAAACTACCTCTGTGGCCAAGCTGTCCAAGTTCCTGCGTACCCGCCAGAAGAAATCTGTGTTGGTGGTGAGTGCCGACGTTTACCGTCCGGCCGCTATCAAACAGCTTGAGACCCTGGCAAACGAAGTGGAAGTGGAATTCTTCCCATCCGATGTGAGCCAAAAGCCCATCGACATCGCCAATGCGGCGATTGGTCACGCCAAACGTAAATTCATTGATGTGGTCATTCTCGATACCGCCGGCCGTCTGCACGTAGACGAAGCCATGATGGACGAGATCAAGGCGCTGCACGCGGCGGTTAAGCCCATCGAGACCTTGTTCGTGGTTGACGCCATGACAGGTCAGGACGCCGCCAACACCGCCAAGGCATTCAATGAGGCCCTACCACTTACAGGTGTGGTGCTGACCAAGGTCGACGGTGATGCCCGTGGTGGTGCTGCGCTGTCTATCCGCCACATTACAGGTAAGCCGATTAAGTTCCTCGGTGTCGGCGAAAAGACCGATGCGCTGGAGCCATTCCATCCGGACCGCGTTGCCTCGCGTATTCTCGGCATGGGTGATGTGCTCTCCTTGATTGAGCAGGTTGAGCGCGGCGTCGATAAAGAAAAGGCCATGAAGCTTGCCTCCAAGGTAAAGTCAGGTGGCAATTTTGACCTCGAAGATTTCCGCGAGCAGCTGCAGCAGATGAAAAACATGGGCGGCATGATGGGGCTGATTGAAAAGCTGCCCGGTGTCGGCCAGTTGCCTCCCGAGGCCATGGCACAAATTCAGGACGGCAAAATGACCCGCCAGATGGAGGCGATTATCAACTCCATGACCCCGGGTGAGCGCCGTAACCCCGATATCATCAAGGGTTCACGCAAGCGTCGTATCGCGGCTGGTTCAGGCACCGAAATTCAGGACGTTAACCGTCTGCTCAAGCAGTTTACCCAGATGCAGAAGATGATGAAAAAGATGTCTTCCAAGGGTGGAATGCAAAAAATGATGCGCGCCATGGGCGGTATGATGCCCGGCGGCATGAAGTTACCCGGGCGTTAACCCCGGTAAGGTGCAGCCGGAAAATTGGCCAAATCCGGTTGCATTCGCCTGAAACTCAGGTAAAATTCGTCGGCTTTCTTGCTGGGACTCTACCGCGAACACGGGGTTCCAGTTTTTATTTTTGCTTCGTGCAAATCATTAGAGGACAAAAAACGCATGGTTACCATTCGTTTAGCTCGCGGTGGCGCTAAAAAGCGTCCATTTTACAACATCGTAGTTACTGACACTCGCAACGCCCGTGACGGCCGTTTCATCGAGCGCGTTGGTTTCTTCAACCCACTGGCCAAAGGTCAGGAAGAAACTCTGCGTCTGGATCTGGATCGCGTTGATTACTGGGTTGGCACTGGTGCCAGCACTACCGATCGCGTAGCCAAGCTGATCAAAGACGCCCGTAAAGCTGCTGCTTAATGGCGTAAAGGTATAGTTTGATGAGCAGTAACCAACAGCCGATAGTAGTGGGCAAAATCGGCTCCTGCTATGGCGTTAAAGGTTGGCTGAAGATCACGGCCTATACCGATTCCGTTGAAGGTATTTTTGACTACTCTCCCTGGTATCTTAATGAACAGGGGAAGTGGCGCGAAGTGAAGGTCTCCCAGTGGCGTTTTCATGGTAAGTCAGTTGTGGCTGCCCTTGAAGGCGTGAATGACCGGGATCAGGCCCAGATGCTCACTAACTGTGAGATTGGGATCCTGGCAGAGCAAATGCCCGCGTTGCCCGCAGACGAGTTCTACTGGCGCGACCTGATTGGCTGCACTGTGATCAACACCAAGGGCTACAACATGGGTGAGGTTGAGCAGATCCTGGAAACAGGCTCCAACGACGTACTCATGCTGAAGGCCAACGCCAAAGATGCTTTCGGCAAAACGGAGCGTATGATTCCGTTTCTTCCCGACCAGTTCGTCCTTGAGATAAAACTGGCGGAAAAACAGATTATTGTGGATTGGGATCCTGACTTCTAAATCGAGGTGCCAAACATGTGGTTAGGGGTTGTTACCCTGTTTCCCGAAATGTTTCGTGCCATCACTGATTTTGGGGTCACGGGTCGGGCCATCAAGAGTGGCCTGCTGGAGTTGCACACGTGGAATCCCCGTGATTTCACCCATGACCGGCACAATACCGTGGACGACCGACCTTACGGCGGCGGCCCGGGAATGCTGATGATGGTGCAACCACTGAAAGATGCCATCCAGGCTGCCCGTGCGGCGGCTGGTGACGGTGCCAAGGTGATTTATCTGTCTCCTCAGGGGCGCAAGCTGACACAGCGTGGCGCGGCTGAACTGGCAGGTTCACAGAAGTTGATTTTGGTGTGTGGTCGCTACGAAGGTATCGATGAGCGCATCATTCAAACCGAAGTGGACGAGGAGTGGTCAATCGGTGATTACGTGCTCTCGGGCGGCGAATTACCGGCAATGACCCTGATCGATGCAGTATCTCGTCTGGTGCCCGGCGTGCTCGGGAAACAGGCGTCAGCGGAGCAGGATTCCTTCTCCGACGGCTTGCTCGATTGTCCTCATTACACCCGGCCCGAATCTTTGGATGGACTTGATGTACCGGCAGTGTTGCTTGGCGGTCACCACGAAGACATTAGACGCTGGCGTCTTAAACAAAGTCTCGGAAGAACTTTTTTAAGAAGGCCGGAATTATTTGAAAATCTAGCTCTGACTGACGAACAAACTCGCCTTCTGGCCCAGTTTGTCGACGAAATGGAAAGTCCACAGAAGTCGTAGCTCAGTTAATCCTAGTATGGAGTTTACATGAACAACATCATCAAGATGCTCAACGATGAGCAAATGAAAAAAGACGTTCCTGATTTTGGCCCAGGTGATACCGTAGTGGTTCAGGTACGTGTTAAAGAAGGTGACAAAGAGCGTCTGCAGGCCTTTGAAGGCGTTGTAATCGCCAAGCGTAACCGTGGTCTGCACTCTGCCTTTACCGTTCGTAAGATTTCTAACGGCGAAGGTGTTGAGCGTGCTTTCCAGACTCACAGCCCTCTGATTTCCAGCATCGAAGTTAAGCGTCGTGGCCGCGTTCGTCGCGCCAAGCTGTACTATCTGCGTGATCGTTCAGGTAAATCTGCACGTATCCGTGAGAAGCTGGCGACCAAGTAATCGCCTGAATAAGACGCAAGTGTTCGCACATAAACCCGCCCTCGTGGCGGGTTTTTGTTTGTCCGGCTACCCGCTGGCTGTTTTTTGCTTGTCAGCGTAGACGTTTGCTTTTTTGCGTAGAAATTTGCTTTGGCGTTTGGCAACGTTTTGATTGTTGATGCCTCGCTCTTATACCCGCCAATTCTCTTTAGGCTCACAGCTCGCCAGTTCAACGCCTTTCAGCCCCAAGACTTTCTGTTCAAAAACTTTCTCTCCAAAGACCGAGCGCACCACGCAAGCCTGCTCAGCATTACAGTCAGCATCAGGCTCAAAATACGGTTACTACTGATCCTGTATCCCCTGAATAGGATTTTTGATGAAATTTCATCAACTGGCCTTGCACTGACCCGGTGAAACGGGCACACTGTGTTTTCGATGTAATGGTGTAGCATTACAAAAATACAGATTGCGAGATGCAACTAATCAACGGCGTAGTCGGTGGGGCGACGTCAGCGGTAAATACGGAAGGTGATCCCATGCAGCAAGATACCATCAACAATGTGCACATCAGCGCCGAGAAGGTGCTTATCACGCCACAGGAACTCAAGCGCGAGCTGCCATTGTCGGATCACGGCTACCAATATATTCTGCGCTCCCGCCGCACCGTGGCTGACATAGTGCACAAGCGCGATCCACGCCTGCTGGTCGTAACCGGCCCCTGTTCCATCCACGATATCGCTGCCGCCAAGGAATACGCGCTCAAACTCAAAAAATTGCATGATGAGCTTAAAGACGAGTTTTTTATTCTGATGCGGGTGTACTTTGAAAAACCGCGCACCACGGTTGGCTGGAAGGGCATGATTAACGACCCTGACATGGATGAGTCCTTTGATGTGGAAAAGGGGCTGCGTCTTGCGCGCGAGCTGATGATTTTCCTTGCCGAGCTTGAACTGCCGGTGGCCACCGAGGCGCTCGACCCTATCAGCCCCCAGTACATTTCTGAGCTGGTGACCTGGTCTGCCATTGGTGCCCGTACCACTGAGTCTCAAACCCACAGGGAAATGGCGTCCGGTTTGTCCATGCCGGTCGGCTTTAAAAACGGTACCGATGGCAAGCTTGATGTTGCCATTAACGCCATGAAGTCTGCCGCCAGCGGTCATCGTTTTATGGGGATCAATCAGGAAGGCCAGGTTGCGCTGCTGCAAACCAACGGTAATCCCGATGGCCATATCATCCTGCGTGGCGGCAGCAAGCCTAACTACGACGCCGCCAGTGTGGCCGAAAGTGAGGCGCAGGTGCGCTGGGCGGGGCTTGAACCTAAGCTGGTGATCGATTGCAGCCACGGCAACTCATCAAAAGATCACAACCGTCAGGGTCCGGTGTGCCGTGATGTATTTGAGCAGGTGGCCCGCGGCAACAATGCCATTATCGGCGTAATGTTAGAGAGCCACCTCAGTGCCGGTAATCAGCCCTGCGACAAACCCCTGTCTGAACTTAAATACGGTGTGTCGGTTACCGATGCCTGCATTGACTGGCAAACCACAGATGCGCTGCTGAAGGAAGGGGCACAACTGCTCACTTCAGTGATCCCGAGCCGATTTGCTATGCTGAAGGCCGCCAATGGCTGACAGGATATTTGATATGACCGAAAAGACCACCGCCGAACTTGAGAAACTCAGAGGCCTGATTGACAGTGTCGACAGCCAGCTGTTGTCGCTGCTGCGTAAACGCCTCGATTTGGTGGCCCAGGTTGGCACAGTCAAGCATGCCGCAGGCTTGCCGATTTATGCCCCAGCGCGGGAGGCGGCCATGCTCGGCAAGCGCCGCGCCGAAGCCGAGGCAATGGGCGTGAATCCGCAATTAATTGAGGATGTACTGCGCCGTTTGATGCGCGAATCTTACATGAGCGAAAAAGACGTTGGCTTTAAGCAGGTAAACCCCGAGCTTGGCCATATCGTTATTGTCGGTGGGCAGGGCCAGCTTGGCCGGGTGTTTGCGCAGATGTTTGCCCTGTCGGGTTATGAGGTGCGCCTGCTCGATAAAGACGACTGGGATCATGCCGGTGACATGTTTAACGGCGCAGGCCTGGTGCTGGTGACAGTGCCGATAGGCGCAACCTGCTCACTCATACGTGAGCGCCTTGGCAACCTGCCCGATGAGTGCGTGCTTGCCGACCTCACCTCCATCAAAGGCGCGCCGCTCAAGGCGATGCTGGAAACCCACAAGGGCCCTGTGGTGGGATTGCACCCCATGTTTGGCCCCGATGTCGGCAGCCTTGCCAAGCAGGTGGTGGTGGTGTGTCACGGCCGCGGCAGTGACAAATATGGCTGGCTGCTTGAGCAGATTGGTATTTGGGGCGCGAGGCTTGTCGAAGCCGATGCTGCCCGTCACGATAAGGCGATGCAGCTGGTACAGGCGATGCGCCACTTTTCCTCGTTTGTGTATGGTCTGAATCTTTGCCGCGAGCAGGCGGATATCGACACCCTGCTTGAGTTCAGCTCGCCTATTTACCGGCTTGAACTTGCCATGGTTGGGCGTCTCTTTGCCCAGAAAGGCGAGCTGTATGCCGACATTATCTTCGCCCAGGAGGAGAGCCTGACCGCCATTTCAGATTTTCTCGATAATTACCGAGACGCACTGGAATTACTGAAAACCGGCGACAGAGCAGGCTTTATTGAGCGCTTCAATGAGGTGTCAAACTGGTTCGGTAATTACTCCCAGCAGTTTCTCACCGAGAGCCGCGCCATGCTGCAATCGGTCAATGACATGCGCTCGGTATAAGCTGCTGTAATTGCAATAAGAAGCGCCGTATTTGGCGCTTTTTTCTTTGTAAATCAGCAACTCCTTAAGATGATCCGCTTCAAGGAATCACTATTTGCTGCTTTTTAAATGCGGCAATATGCGTATGCTCTGCCAATAACATGCATAAATAAAGCATGAAACAACAAGGAGCATTCGTCGTGTTTTGTATTCAATGTGAGCAAACCATTCGTACCCCTGCCGGCAACGGTTGCAGCTATGCCCAGGGCATGTGCGGCAAGCTGGCGTCTACTTCTGATCTGCAGGATCTGCTGATTTACATGCTTAAAGGGGTTTCCGCCTGGGCGGTTAAGGCCCATGAATTGGGACTGCCTCCCTCTGAGGCCGATACCTTTGTGCCCAAGGCTTTTTTTGCGACCCTGACCAATGTGAATTTCGATGACGAGCGCATCATAGCGTACGCGAAAGAGGCCGAGGCGCTGCGCAATGAGCTTAAAGCCCAATGCATTGTGGCCGCTGAAAAGAAAGGTTTGCGCCTCGAAACTCTGCCTGACAGCGCTTCTTTGTTGCTCGGCACTTCAAAGCCTGAGCTGCTGGAACAGGCAAAAGCGGCTCTGCCGAATCTGGGTAAGGACGAGATCCACGAAGATGTGATGGCATTGAGACTGCTGTGCCTTTACGGCCTCAAAGGCGCGGCCGCCTATATGGAACATGCCCGGGTGCTTGAGCAGCAATCTGCCGAGATTGCCGCCGAGTTTCACCGTATTATGGCGTTTCTTGGCACCGACAGCGTGGATGCCGACGCCCTGCTTAAGGCCGCCATGGACATAGGTCAGCTTAACTTTAAAGTGATGGCTATGTTGGATGAGGGCGAAACCGCCGCCTTCGGGCATCCCGAGCCTACTTTGGTCAACACCAAGCCAGTGAAGGGCAAGGCCATTCTGGTATCGGGCCACGATATGAAGGATCTGGAGCTTATTCTGCAGCAAACCGAGGGCAAGGGAGTTAACGTTTACACCCACGGTGAAATGCTGCCAGCGCTTGCATACCCTGCATTTAAAAAGTATCCACATCTGGCGGGTAACTATGGCAGCGCCTGGCAAAATCAGCAGAAGGAATTTGCCAACTTCCCCGGCGCTGTGGTGATGACCTCCAACTGCATTATCGACCCCAACGTGGGCCAGTATGCCGAGCGTATCTTTACCCGCAGCATTGTTGGCTGGCCGGGTGTGGTGCACCTCGATGGCGATGACTTTTCGGTGGTGATCGATAAGGCGCTGCAACTCGAAGGTTTCTCTTATGATGAAATACCCCACCAAATCACCATAGGCTTTGCCCGCAATGCCCTGATGGCGGCGGCCCCTGCGGTGGTTGAAAACGTGAAAAATGGCAGCATCCGCCATTTCTTCCTGGTGGGCGGCTGCGACGGTGATAAGGCCGAGCGCAGTTACTTCACCGATTTTGCCAAGGCCACGCCGAAAGACAGCCTGATCCTGACCCTGGGCTGCGGTAAGTACAAATTCAACAAGTTGGACTTTGGCGATATTAATGGCATTCCAAGACTGCTGGACATAGGTCAGTGCAACGATGCTTACTCGGCAATTCAGCTGGCACTTGCTCTGTCGGAGGTGTTCGAGTGCGATATCAACGAGTTGCCTCTGAGTTTGGTGCTGTCCTGGTTTGAGCAAAAGGCGATAGTTATCCTGCTGACCTTATTGTCGCTGGGGGTAAAAAACATCCGCACCGGCCCAACGCCGCCAGCGTTTCTCACTCCCAACCTGCTGAAGGTGCTCGAGGATAACTTCGGCCTTAAAAATACCACCACGGTAGAGGCCGATTTGAACGCGATTCTGAACGTCGCCTGAGTGGCTATAAGACGGCGCCATGCGCCGTCTTTTTGTATTGGGGAAATTATTGATGAGTCATAACCGGGACGCGGCCTTACTGGCCGCCAAACCCTGGCAGGATTTGCCGCACAGCACCATTTTTCGCCTTCGCTGTATCGAACGGATTGAGGAAACCCACGATGTGGTGACCTTCCGCTTCGACGCGCCGGGCGAGCCTGTGCGCTTTAGCTATAAACCGGGGCAATTTATCAGCCTGCTACTGGAGATTGGCGGCGAGCCGCACTGCCGGGCATATACCATCTCGTCCTCTCCCTCCAGGCCGTACAGTATCAGCATTACTGTAAAGCGGGTGACGGGAGGGAAGGTCTCCAATTATCTGATAGATAACCTAAAACCAGGGTATGTGATGGATGCCAAGGGGCCGGCCGGTGGCTTTAATCTGGTGGATATTCCCGCCGATAGGTTTCTGTTTCTGAGTGCTGGTTGTGGCATTACGCCCATGTTCAGCATGAGCCGTTGGCTTACGGATACCCGCATTGGCGCCGATATCGCCTTTATCCACAGTGCCAAAACCCGGGACGATATAATTTTCGGGCCCAGGCTTAAGGCGATGGCGCAAAATCATCGCAGTTTTCGCCTTGGATACCTGCTCGAAACAGGCGAGTGCCCGGATTGGGACTTTGCTTTGGCACTGCCGGGCAGGTTAACGGCAAAGGCGCTGGATCTTATGGTGAGTGACTGGCGGGAGCGTACTCTTTATGTCTGTGGTCCTGACGGCTATATGGCGGCGGTGGCGGGTATGCTGACAGCAGCAGGCTTTGATATGGCGCGTTTTCATCAGGAGAGCTTTGGTGCTGCAACTGCCGCTACGGGAGATGAGGGTGCCGACATAGGCGAAAACAAAGGCGAAAGCAAAGGCTTTGTGCTGACCATCGGCAATATGCTGCAACCGCTGGGGGAGAGCGGAATTTTGCTTGACGGGATTGAAGCGCTGAAATTGCCGATTATCGCAGCCTGTCGCAGTGGTGTTTGCGGTGCCTGCAAGTGTCAGGTGCTGGAAGGTGAGGTTGAACGTATATCTGAAATGACCCTGACTGAGGATGATAAGGCAAAGGGTATGGTGCTCGCGTGCTCTACCCGTGCCCTTAGCGATGTTCGGCTTAAGCTTTAAGTCAGTATGCTGAAATATACTTGGCTTTTCGCGGGCCTTGGTTGCGCTTTTACCGATGGGAAAGTAAGGTTAATTCAGGGCCGCAAACAAGTTGCTTGCTAACGGTTCATTTTTACCGCCCCTTGTCAGTACTACCGGAGCACACCATGGCCCAGTTGAGTTTGCCCCACACCACCGCCCAGGACACCAGCCTTATCCACATCCAATATGGCCTGATGAGCGCCTTTGTGTTGCTGCTGCCGGTGATGATTGCGCTGCTGCTGAATTTGTCACTGCGCAAAAGTGACTGCTGCGCGATATGCGTGACGCACCTGAAATGGCAGCGAAACTCAATGTTGGGATTGGTCTTTGGTGCTGCACTTTGGTACTGGCTTCCCAGCGGCTGGCTTGCGGCATCCGTGCTTGTGGGAGTGCTTGCCTGGTTTGTACTCAGGATAGTGAAGGGCTGGGTCAGTTTGATTGATGGGGTGGCCATTCAGCCGCCGCGCAGTCAGGTAGCAGCAAGCTCGATTGACTGAGCGGAATGAATCGGGGCCAAATCAGTTCAATCAGATTGGTTAAATCAGCATTGGTTCAATCAGCATTGGTTCAATCAGCATTGGTTCAATCAGCATTGGTTCAATCAGCATTGGTTAGACAACGCTAGGATAAGCGCAAAATTAGCACACCAGATACACCAAAGGGGCCCGTTGGCCCCTTTTCCATTGGTACTGTCAGTTATCAGGTTCCGTCAGTCAGCTGGTGAAGTCAGATAAAAAACTGGCGTAGGGTTTCGCCGATATGATTGTCGGCTATCGGGGCGTCCAGGGTTACATCCAGTACCAAACCATCGGCGCCAAGGTGTTTAACAGCCTTAGCCTGCCGTGGGCAGGCATCCGCGCTGACCGCATAACTTGGATTTACCAGCACCGGCAGGTGGCTTCTCGCTTTAAGCTCCACCAAGCCCGCCAAATCGAGCGTCGCAAGGCTGCTGCTCTTAAAGCTGCTCACGCCGGATTCACACAGCATCAGCTGCTGATTGCCTGCGCCTAATATGATATCGGCCGCGCCAAGCAGCTCGTCGATGTCGGCCATGGTGTTGCGCTCAAGTACCACCGGCAGATGCAGTTTACCCACGCGCTCAAGCAGCGGCCGGTTGAACATCTGTTTGCCCTTGATGAGGATAAGCTCGACCCGTGAGAGGGCATGTTCAAGCTCCTCTTCCTTATCGATTGCGGCGGCCGTGATAAGGCCAAACTTCTCAGCCGCTTTGGCGCAGGCATCCAGCGCCTTGGCGGGGTTTGGCTGCTCAGCGAGCTGACTTAACACTAAACCGGCAAACCCTGCGGCCTTGATCTGCTTAAGAAAGGGCTCAAAGCCTTCCAGGGTTTGCGGCAGCGGCAGCTGCGCCAGCGCACCGGTATGGCCGTTGCCAAGAAGCAGTGAACCAGCCACAGCCTCACTGAGGCTTGCTTTGTAAGCGAGGCTGTGACGTGCAGGCTCGGCGGCGCTTGGGTGTGGTTTTGTAGCTGGCGGCGCATCTGCGCGAAAATGCTCAGGCTCAATCAACAGCTGGGCGTTCGACAGCTGGGTCGGCGCCACGGTTTCACAGGGATAGCAGCCCAGCACCTTGATAAAGCGGGTGATGCGCTCAAGCTCTTTGAGTGCCAGCTGCATCGGCGGGCTTGCCAGATTGGCATCAATGTCGAGGTAAAACATCTCTTCCCACGGCGTGCCGGGAATAGGGCGGCTCTCGAGCTTACTCATGTTGAGGTTGTTGGCTTTGAGCACCAGCAGGGCTTCTACCAGGGCGCCGGGTTTCTGGCCGGTAGCCATGATTAGGGTGCACTTGGCAGGCAGCTGCTCAGGAACCGCCACGGCCTTACGGGCCACCACGATAAAGCGGCTCTGGTTGACCTTTTGGTTGGCAAGACCCTTTTCAATGGCTTCGAGCTGATAGAGCGCGCCGCCTTCGGCGCTGCCAATGGCGGCGACATCGTTGCCTGCAGCGGCCTGCACCTTTTCCATGGCTTCGGCGCTGGAGGCGCAGTACTCAAGTCTCACGCCCGGATGGCGGGCAAGATAGCGGCTGCACTGGCTGATGGGCTGCGGATGGGCATACAGGGTCTTGATATCGCTTGCTTTGGTGCCGGGTTTGGCAAGTAAGCAGTGGCCCACTTCGATGGTGGTTTCACCGACGATGGCAAGGCTGGTGTGCTGCAGCACATCGTACACTTCGTTGATGGAGCCGGACGAAGTGTTCTCAATTGGCAAAAAGCCATAATCGGCATGGCCGGATTCCACCGCTTGCACGATTTCATCAAAACTCTGGCAGCCCAAATCCACCATGTCCACCTGACGGCGCTGGCAATAACGGTTGGCGGCAAGGTAAGAGTAAGAGCCACGGGCGCCAAGGTACGCGATGCAATACTGCTGCTTTTGAGTCTCGGGGTTGGCACGGCCATGGAGATAGGCCTGCTGATTGAGCACTGAGTCTTCGATAATGCTCTGGTACAGCTGCATCACAAAATGGGGATCCAGCCCTTGCTCACGACCTTTTTGCACCAAACGTGCGAGCAGCTCGCGCTCGCGCTGGGTGTCCCGCACCGGCCGTACATCCACTTCTTTGCTGCGCGCCACTTCCAGACTCAGCTCACGCCGTCTGGCCAGCAGTTGCAGCACAGTGTTGTCGATGTCGGTGATTTGCTCCCGGGTTTCGCTCAGGGGCTGTGGTTTATCCATACTGACCTCTGTTTTTGAATTACTGCATCGCCATCCAACAAAAAAGCCTCCCTTTTTTGGAGGGAGGCTTTTGAATTTTCACTTTCGTTTTTACACAGAAAATCCGCCTCCACAGGGGAAGTGAATAAAAAAGAAAGTAAAAACGGCGAATACGAATGTGTTCATGGCCCTTAAAACTAATGGTCGATGCCGGGGGTGTCAATCAAAAAATAATCAGGTGTGCAATAAAATGAAAGCGCACCCGAAGGTGCGCTTAGGCGTGAGACTAATTGCGGTCAAGCTGCGTATTCCTCCTCGTAGTCATCATCCAAGTCGGCTTCCTCGACAACCTCTGCGGTGTCAGTGCGCTTGGCTTCGGGTTTGTGGATCAGGCGATTAAGCTGCTTCTCGAGCTTCTGTCCCATGGCCGTAATGGCTGCATACAGGTTTTCATGCTTCGCCTGGGCAAATAAATCTCCTTGTGGCACGCCTACTGAGGCTTCAATCTTAAAGAGGGCTTTCTCCTGGCTGATAATCACATGGGGATTAATCAGCTGCACATCCAGACGGGATAACTTCTCAAAACGGCTCTCTACACGTTCACGGATGGGAGCAGTAACTTCGAACTGTTTGCTGGTAATTTTCAACATATTGTCGAACCTCTTTTTGTTTCCGTGACTCCAGACTACCAAGCTGCCCAAGCAAAGTCGTGAACAAAATCACGTTTTTTCAAGGCGATATTTTCGTTCGCTTCATATTTGAGCGCTTGGTTAAAAATGCGGGAATTTGCCCCGAAAAGGCTTGAACCCCTGGGAAAAGGGGCGCATATTCGAATGGATAACTCACCCCTGCTTACATTCCTTTTCTTCTCTTTCCCTCCTGATTTGATTACCATCCCGATACTTTTTCAGGCGGTTTGCAGAGTGTTCGGAGGTTGTAATGACACACGCCAGGGTGTGGGATTTGCCGACAAGGCTGTTTCATTGGTTGATGGTAGCGCTGCTTGGCCTGCTGTGGTGGAGTGCCGAGGTCGGTGAGATGCAGTGGCATCAGGTGTTTGCTTATGCACTGATGGCGCTGGTCCTGTTCAGGCTGCTGTGGGGCTTTATTGGCAGCGATACGGCCAGATTCAACCATTTCCTGCATCATCCGTTAACCGTTATTCAGTATGCCAAAGCCGCAGCCAGCAAAGGTGTTAAAGGCCATCATGGCCATAATCCGCTGGGTGGTTACATGGTCATGACCATGCTGCTGGTGCTGCTGGTGCAGCTTGGCAGCGGACTTTTTGCCACCGATGAGGTGTTTACCGAAGGGCCGCTGGTGAGCATGGTCAGCAGTGACACCGCCTCCTGGCTCACCTGGCTGCACAAGCGCAATTTCGATTTGCTGCTTATTCTTGCGGCGGTACATGTGCTGGCGGTCGTTGCGCATATCATCAAGGGTGACCGATTGCTCGGCGCCATGTTTACCGGCAAGCGACACAGGGATGATATAGGTGTGAATGAGAGCCTTTCGTTTGCGCCGCTGTGGAAAGCCTTGGTGCTGTTGGCGCTGGTGCTGGCTCCTGTGGGCTACCTTTTGCTGTGGCCGTCCGTTAAAGGTCTTTGATTAATAAGCTAAAATTAGCAAGATTAAATAAACAAAAAGCCTGCGATTGCAGGCTTTTTTGTCATACAAGCAAGGGATTAGTCTTTCTTGTAGTTATCGTGACAACCTTTACAGCTCTTGCCTGTGTTGGCAAAGGCAGCCTTGATAGCGTCTTTGTCGCCACCTTTGGCCACTTCAGCCAGCTTGGCGGCGTTGTCCTGGAACTCGGTCATGCGGCTGTCGAAATCGGCTTTGTTTTCCCAAATCTTTGGCAGCGCATCGGTTTTACCCTTGTCTGAGCCATCGATAAAGCCTTCGGCTGGCAGCTTGGACAGGGCGGCGACGTTGGCAGCGCGCTGGGCGAATACGTCGGCGTTAAATTCCTTTTTGCCTTTGAGCATGGCGCTCATATCGCCAAATTGATAAGCGATCAGGCCAAAGGCTGATTCGCGATAGTGAATGGCGTCGTCGGTGCTCTCAAAGTTGTTGGCAGTGGCGCCGAAAGCGGCCAGAGCGCTCAAGCAAAGCAGTACTTTTTTCATTGTTATTCATCCTTGTGCAAAATGATTCAAGGGAGTAAAGCGCCCCATTCTACCTGTATCGGCAATAAACTAAACAGCGCAATTTGTTAGATTTTGTAAGGTGGCGGCCAAGTGCAGGGGATTTGTTTGTCTATGGCGGCCTTGATACACTCTGGCACGACAAAGGCACCTGAATAAGAGGACAATATGCGGGCATCCTGGGATCTGGTAATCGAAAAAATTCTGACCCATCCGGACAAAAGCGAGTTGGTGACTCTGTTTCAATTGCTGCTGACCGAGGAAGAGCGCGGCGCCATTGCCGGCCGGCTCAAGGTGTTTCAATTACTGCTGGCCGGCGAGCTGAGTCAGCGGCAAATCGCAGCTGAATACCAAATCAGTATTGCAACCATTACCCGCTGCTCCAATTACTTAAAGCACATGACGGACGCAGAGCGCGCCGCCATTGCCAATCTTATCGTTACTGAGCCAACTGACATTCGCTGAGCCTTGCGGCTGCATGCTTTTGTTGCTGATTGTGCTACTGGTTGTGTTACTGCTGCGCCTTGAGGTTCAGACAGCCTGAACGTGCAGGTACCTTCACCTGTCTACTGATGCCTGTCAGCGGTTGCCCCGCGGCGATGGGATCTGGTGATGGCGATAGTTGGCGCGGCTTGCCAGTACATACAGGGAATAGGCCATCATGGCGAGGGATGGCAATATCATCCAACTCGCATCCGGCATACCCAGCAGCATGGCGCTCAGCGCCAGGCACAGAAAGGGAAACAATTCATACAATGACTTGGGCCAACTGCCTTTTTTGCGTTTTCGGCTTGGGTCGGTGCGGCGATTGTCAGAGCGCATGATGTAAATTTTGGCTCCGGCAAAAAACAGCACCAGCCCGGCTGAAATGGTCAGCGGGGTGCGCTGCCAGAACAGGGTGGTGGCAGCGGCAATCATGCAAAGATAGGGCAGGCTCTCATAAAAGGGGCGGCTCAGCATTGGTCTCTCCTTGACGAGTTCAATTACGGCAATCCATGCCAACCAGCCCATTTTAGACCCAAAAGAAAACGCCGGCCAAAAAATGACCGGCGTTTTTTAATAATTTCCGACTATCGGTTGGCTTTTCAGCCGCGGCAACCGCAGCCGCCGTTACCATCGCAGCCAGGTTTGGCTTCTTTTTCTTCGTCGTGGGCACAGTGACCATGGTCGTGATCATTGCCATGTCCGCCGCAGCAGCCGCCTTCATCGTGGTGATGGTGGTGACCACCACAACCGCCGCCGTGGGCGTGAATGTGGCCATGGGCCACTTCTTCGGCGCTGGCTTCACGTACGTCCATCACTTCAACGTAGAAGTTCAGTGACTGACCGGCGAGTGGGTGGTTACCGTCAACCACTACGCTGTTGTCCAGCACTTCGGTAACCTGAACCGGACGCTGACCCATTTCGGTTTCGGCAATAAAGCGCATGCCGGGCACTATGTCTTCGATATCACCAAAGGCGGCCAGTGGCACTTCCTGACGCAGGCTGTCGTGGTATGGGCCATAAGCCTGTTCGCAGTCGATGGTCACTTCGATGATTTGACCGGCTGCTTTGCCTTCGAGTGCAGATTCCAGACCCGGGATCAGGTTCTCGGCACCGTGCAGGTAAACCATGGGATCGGCCTCAAAAGAGCTTTCAATCAGCTGGCCTTGCTGGTCGCTCAAGCGATAATGAATGGTTACCGCGCTGTGCTTAGTGATATTCATACTGCCTCCATATACGCAATGTGGGCGCATGATACTAAGGATTTGCGCCTCAGGCGATGATTTACATCAGTGATTGTTAACTTACGCAGCTTTTTTCACAGTCTTGTTAAAGCGGTCGTGCAAAGGTGCTGTGGGGCTACTTTTGCCCCTGTGGTTGCGCGTTGCGGTGTTTTTAATAATGCACAAATTCATTTTTCTTTAAAATTAACACATTACGGAATTGCGCGTTATTGGTTAACCTTTACGTTAAGTGAGGATGATGTCAGCGAACTCATCATTTTTGTATGGTATTTTCATTCCGGGGAACCAATGATTGCAGGATATGAAATATTGTTGCCGATCTGTAAAAAATAATTAAATGCAGGGGTTGACAAGAATTGCCGTTCCGAGCAATTCTGTGTCCACAGCTTAAATCAGGACGTGACCACTCACATGTATCAGTTCAATGTAGTAACCACCATTATTACTACCACCACCATTACCATAATGGGGGCGGGCTGATTACACCCTGACGAAAGATTCAAAACAACAAGCCCGCTCCCCCCAAGGAGCGGGTTTTTTGTTTCCGGGGATTCGGCGAGGCAGGATGGAGTAGCGAAGTATGAAAGTAATGAAGTTTGGAGGCACCTCCCTTGCCAACTGGGGACGGTTTGAGATGGCCGCGGCTATCATCGCCAAGGCAGCAGAAGAGACTCAGGTCGCCGCAGTATTGTCGGCACCCGCCACCGTCACCAACGGTTTGCTCGAAATGGTCGATGTGGCCGTTGCGGGCGGTGATTTTAACGCAGTGCTGGAGCGGGTGAGAGGCGTGTTTGTCCGGCTCTACACTGAAGCATGCGACACCCATGCTGCGATAAGCCGCGATGCGCTGTTTGCCGCGCTCGATGCCCAGGTTGACGCCTGGCAAACCCGTCTGCAGGGCATTCATCTTCTTGGTGAGTGCCCCGACAGCGTGCGGGCAGAAATCGTGGTTGCCGGTGAGCGGCTGTCGAGCGAGCTGATGGTGGCGCTGATGAATGCCCGCGGGCTTGGCAGCGACAAACTCGACCCGCGCGCGCTGTTTCTGGCCCAGGGTACACCGCTTGAATCTGTCGTGGATATCGCCGTCAGTAAGCCGCGTTTCAAGGCGCTGCCACTTGCAAGCAAGCGGGTGTGGGTGATGCCGGGCTTTACCGCTGCTGACAGCGATGGCCGCACCGTAACGCTTGGGCGCAATGGCTCGGACTATTCCGGCGCTGTGCTGGCCGCTTGCCTGGATGCGCAAAGCTGTGAGATCTGGACCGACGTTGATGGGGTATACAACACCGACCCGCGTGTGGTGGCCGATGCCAAACTGCTGTCGCAGCTTTCTTATCAGGAGGCGATGGAGCTGTCGTATTTCGGCGCCAAGGTGCTGCATCCCAAAACCATCGCACCTATTGCCCAGTTTCATATTCCCTGCTACATCAAAAACAGTTTCAATCCGTCGGCACCCGGCACTTTGGTGTCCAATGCCGCCGATACCACAGGTCTTGAAGTGAAAGCCATTTCAAGCCTTGATCATCAAACCATGTTTGATGTGTCTGGCCCCGGCATGAAAGGCATGGTCGGCATGGCGAGCCGTACCCTTGGTGCCATTGCCCGCGCCGGAGTGTCGGTGTCGCTTATCACCCAAAGCTCCTGCGAGTATTCCATCAGTTTTTGCGTGTCGCAAAAAGATGCCGTCAAGGTGCGCAGCGCACTTGAGCAGGAATTTGAGCTCGAACTTAAGAGCGAGCTGCTGGAGCCGCTGGAAATGCGCGATGCGCTCGCGATTGTGTCGCTTATCGGCGATGGCATGCGCACCCACAAGGGCGTGGCGGCGAAGTTTTTCTCGGCACTGGCCCAGGCTGGGGTAAACATTGTGGCGATTGCCCAGGGCTCTTCCGAGCGCTCTATTTCTGCCGTGATTGAGCAGCGCAAGGTGCACAAGGCCATCGGTGCCTGCCATCAGCGCTTTTTCGATGTGCAGCAATATCTGGATCTGTTTTTGGTGGGCGCCGGCAATGTGGGCGCGGCACTGCTCAAGCAGGTTAAGGCTCAGGCTGAGGCGCTTAAAGAGCAGCACATCAGTATCCGGGTGTGCGGCATCGCCAACTCCCGTCGCATGTTGCTGGATGAAAAGGGCATTGAGCTTGGCAATTGGCAGGCACTGCTTGCAGACTCGGAAAAAGCCTGTGACATCAGCGCTATGGTGCAGTGGGCCAAAGAGCAGCAACTGCTTAATCCTGTGCTGGTGGATTGCACCTCATCGTCTGATGTGGCGGACCGCTACCTTGAGGTGATGGAAGCGGGCCTGCATGTGGTTACGCCGAACAAAAAAGCCAACACCCGCGAGCTTGGATTTTACCGCGCGCTTCGTGATGCGGCGCTCAAGCACAGACGTCAGTTTTTGTATGAAACCAACGTCGGCGCCGGGCTGCCCGTGATAGATAACCTGAAAAAGCTGCTGTGCGCAGGGGATAAGCTGCATAAATTCAATGGAATACTTTCAGGTTCGCTGTCGTTTATTTTCGGTAAGCTCGATGAAGGCATGAGTTTGTCTGAGGCGACTGCCATCGCCCGTGACAAGTGCTTTACCGAGCCTGATCCCCGCGACGACCTGTGTGGTATGGATGTGGCGCGCAAGGTGCTGATTTTGGCCCGTGAAGTAGGCATGGCGCTTGAGCTTGACGATGTGGTGGTGGATTCTGTGTTGCCGTCATCCTTCGACTCGTCCGGCGATGTCGATACCTTTATGGCCAATCTGCCCAAGGCCAATGCCGAAATCGCAGCAAGGGTGGAAGCGGCGCGCAGCGAAGGTAAAGTGCTGCGCTATGTCGGGCAGATAGATGAGTCTGGCTGCCGGGTGAGTATTCAGGCGGTTGGGCCGGAAGACCCGCTTTTCAGCGTGAAAGGCGGCGAGAATGCGCTGGCGTTTTACAGCCGTTATTACCAGCCCATCCCGTTGGTGCTGCGCGGTTATGGCGCCGGTACCGATGTGACTGCCGCTGGCGCCTTTGCCGATTTATTGCGTACCCTGAATTGGACCCGAGAGGTGGGTTTATGAGTTTGACTGTATATGCCCCGGCTTCCATGGGTAACGTGGGTGTGGGATTTGATTTGCTCGGCGCCGCATTGGCGCCGATAGATGGCAGTTACCTTGGTGACAGGGTCAGTATCGAAAAAGCAGATTCAGGTATTGAGCTTGCACTTGCCGGTGCCTGGGCCCATAAGCTGCCGGGCAACCCCGCGGATAACATTGTGTGGCAGTGCGCCGAGTTCTTTTTACAGCGCCTTGGCAAAGAAGGTGAGGGCGTTAAGCTTACCCTTGAGAAAAACCTGCCGGTTGGCAGTGGGTTAGGTTCGAGCGCGAGCTCAGTGGTGGCGGCGCTTTATGCGCTCAATGAGCATTTCGACCGGCCCTTTGATGAGCAGGCGCTGCTGGCGCTGATGGGCGAATTTGAAGGGCGGATCAGCGGTTCGGTGCATTACGATAACGTGGCACCCTGCTACCTTGGCGGCATGCAGCTGATGCTGGATTTGCCGGGCCGCATCTGTGAGGCGATTCCGAGTTTTGAGAATTGGTACTGGGTGGTGGCGTATCCCGGCATTTCGCTTTCAACCGCGAAAATGCGCGCACTGATGCCCCCTGAGTACGCGAAATCTGTGGTCATCGATTTTGGCCGTAACCTGTCGGCCTTTGTTCATGCGTCGTACCGTCAGGACGAGGCGCTTGCCATCGCGGTGCTTAAGGATGTGCTGGCGGAGCCCTATCGCGCGCCGGCTATTCCGGGTTACAACGAGGCACGTGAAGCGCTGAACTCACTCGGCATGCTGACCACTGGTATTTCCGGCAGTGGCCCGACGCTGTTTTCCGTCAGCAGCTGTTTAAAAACCGCCGAGGCCGCCAAGGCCTGGCTTGAATCCCATTATCTCACCGACGGCGGTTTTGCCCATGTGTGCCGCCTCGATATGCTGGGAACCCGCGCTGTGTGATGTGATAATGGGCTGATATCCCGCGACTTTGATAGAAATTTGAAGCGCTGTTGGCAGCATGGCCGCGGCGCTGGCAAGGAATGATGTGATGGAATTATTTAACCTGAAACACCCCGAAGAGCGGGTCAGCTTCAGTGATGCGGTCAAACTAGGGCTTGGCAAAGACCGCGGCCTGTTTTTCCCAAGCCGTATTCCGGTGCTGGCGGACGTTGAATCGCTGTTGTCGCTGCCCTTTGCCGAGCGCAGCAAAAAAGTGCTCGGCGCCTGGCTTGCCGATGAACTCGGGCAGGCAGTCGTTGATAAACTGGTCGACAATGCCTTTACCTTCGAAGCGCCACTGGTGCAGGTGGATGAGCGCCGCTACAGCCTTGAGCTGTTCCATGGCCCGACTCTGGCGTTCAAGGATTTTGGTGCGCGCTTTATGGCCCAGTGCCTTGAGCACCTTGCCGGCGATGCGCGTCTGACCATTTTGACCGCCACCTCCGGCGATACCGGCGCAGCGGTGGCCGATGCCTTTTATGGCCTCGACAAGGTGCAGGTGTGTGTGCTCTATCCCAAGGGCAAAATCAGTGAGCTGCAGGAAAAGATGTTCACCACCCTTGGCGGTAATATTCACACCGTGGCGGTTGAGTCAGACTTTGATGCCTGTCAGGCGCTGGTCAAGCAGGCCTTTGATGAGCCATCGGTGCGTGAAGGTTTGCATTTAAACTCTGCCAACTCGATTAACATCAGTCGACTGCTGGCACAGATTTGCTACTACTTTGAAGCGGTTGCCCAGTATCGTCGTCATCATGGCGATGCGCCGGTGATTGCGGTGCCAAGCGGCAACTTCGGTAACCTGACTGCCGGGCTTTTTGCCAAGGCGATGGGGCTGCCGGTAAAACGCTTTGTGGCGGCGACCAACAGCAACGATACCGTGCCGCGCTATCTGGCAAGCCTTAACTGGCAGGTGAAGCCGACAGTTGCCACCATGTCCAATGCCATGGATGTGGCCGACCCAAGCAATTGGCCGAGGGTCGAAGCCATCGCCAGCTATATGGATTGGCCGCTGGCAAGCATAGACGGCGTGGCGCTGGATGAAGCAAGCACCCGTGAGTCGCTAAAAGCACTGCAGGCGGCGGGATATTTATCAGAGCCCCATGCCGCCATCGCGGCCAAGGCGCTCACCGACAATCTTGGCGCCGCCGAGCGGGGGATTTTCCTGGCCACGGCGCACCCAGCAAAATTCAAGGATGTGGTCGACCGTGAGCTTGGAGTGAACTTACCGCTGCCGCCTGAGCTTGCTGCAGTAGCTGATAAGCCGAGCCTGGCGGCCGAGCTGCCGGCGGATTTTGCCGCCCTTAAGGCGCATCTTTTCAGTGTGCTAGGAAACGACTAGGCAGCATCGAAGCGCGCTTCTGTGTGAAATTCAGTGCGCAATTCATTGAAAGAGTAAAGGAGGCTTCGGCCTCCTTTTTTATCACTGCAGCCCGAAATCACCATCTTGTGGTCAGTTACAGCATGTTGTTCAGCAAAGTTTCTTAACTTGACTAAGCTTTAGTCAATGAATGCTGAAACGGAACTGCTGGAATGGACTCTGGTGTCGACAATATGCTGCTAGATACCCGCCAGGCCATTTTCGATCCCGCACTGCTTGCCGAACTCGGTAAATTGCAGGCCAGGTTTATGCGGGGGGAAGATGTGGTGTTGCCGCTGTGCCGCATCCTTGCTGAGTACAGTGAGTCGCAGGCGGTGCTGCTGGTGGAGCTTGCGCATATCAATGATGAAGATATGCCGGCGTCTGCTTCCTGCTGGTGCCGCGATCCTGTTCGCTACCTTACCCTCTGGAAAGACATCAAAGAGTGGCCCTTCGCAAGCGAAGAGCCGCTGGTGCACTGCTGGCATAAGTTTGTGATTTGGCCGGTTAAACACACAAATCTCTTAGTGTTCTTTCATACCCCAAGGGAAGACTGGTTTAACTTCATGTGGAGTTTTGGCGAAATGCTTGCCGAAATTCTGATGGGCATTTTCAGCGTGCAGATGCTGGGCGCAGATGAGCGGGCTCTGGGCTCAGGTGGTGAGCGCTGGGATCAGGATATGTTCCGCTCGATAGTCAGCAACAGCGATGACTTTATTCTGGTGGTTAAACAGTTCCATGACGGAAAAAGCCAAATTGTTTACAGCAATTCCGCCGTTACCAGTATCAGTCTCTATCCCCGCAGCCAATTGATGAATATGTCGCTGTCACAACTCTTTCCCAAGGCGATTCAGGCCAATGGCGTTGATTTGGATTTGTCGGAAATGCTGACAAAAAGCCATGATTTTGAAGGGGAAGTTTTCTGCAAAATGGCCAATGGTGAGCAGGCTTTTTTACATATGCATGTGGTGGCGCTGGATCAGGATGCAACCGGCGGCCTGTACGCGCTGATAGGGCGTGACTACACCGAATTTCGCGCCATGGAGCATGCCATGGCCCGTACCCAGAAAATGCAGGCGATTGGCCAGCTTGTGGGTGGGATAGCCCATGATTTCAACAATATTCTTGGGGTGCTGCGCGGCAATATTGAGCTGATGCAAATCAAGAGTAAGGACGAGCGGCTTGAAAATTATCTCGCCACCGCGCTGCGCTCCTGCCAACGCGGTACCGAACTTACCCGCAGGCTGCTGCAGTTTTCCCGTCAGGAGCAATTTAATGCCCAGCGCTGTCAGGTCAATGAGGTGATTGAAAGTTTAAGGGAGTTGTTTGCCAAGTCCCTCACCAGCCAGATTCAGCTGCAGTTTAAACCGGCCGAGCAGATTGAAGACATCACAGTCGATAAGGGCGATCTGGAAGATGCGCTCCTGAATATGGTGATTAACGCCCGCGACGCCATGGAAGGGGGCGGAACCCTGATTATTTCAACCGGCGAGCAGGAGCTGGCGGGCTTTTTACCGGGCCTTGGCACCAAGGTGATGGTGGAGGCTGGCCGTTACGTATGGATTTCGGTAACTGATTCGGGCCACGGTATTCCTTTGCATCTGCTCGATAAAATTTTCGAGCCCTTTTTTACCACCAAGGATAAGAGCAAGGGCACCGGCCTTGGGCTTGCGATGATTTACGGCTTTGTAAAGCGCTCCCGCGGCTACATGAATGTGATTTCGACCAACTCCTTGGGTACCGAATTCAGGATCTGGTTTCCGGCCATGGGTAATAAAGAAGCGCCGCAGCAGCAAACCCTGGCCCGCAATGAGGTGCTGCCGCGGGTCAGTGGCAAGCTTAAGGTGCTGTTGGTTGACGATGAACCGGAGCTGCTGCGGATTTTGTCTGACTACTGCACGCTAATGGGCATGGAGGTGGAAACCTTTCCGGATGCACAGACGCTGCGGGCCAAGTATTTGCAGTCGCCATGTGATGCCGGGCTGTTGGTTACCGATGTGCTTATGCCCGGCGGCGTGAACGGCTACGAGCTTGCCAGTGAGCTGGTGGCCCTGCATCCCATGCCTGTGCTGCTGGTATCCGGGTTTATTGAGGATATAGGGCTTGAAAAGGATGAGGAGATGCCGTTTAAAGTGCTGCACAAGCCCTTTGAGTTAGCCGCATTCGCCCGTGCCTTATCCGAGGTCGGGGTTAAATTTTCTGTGTAAGGGAGAGCGTATTTGATGGAGCAACTGAATGTGTGGATCGTGGATGATGACAATGACTATTGTCATCTGATGCACGAAGTACTGCATGACGACTATCAGGTCAGCCTGTTCTTTGAGGCTGGCAGTTTTCGTGCGGCACTTGCAGGCGGCAAGCCTGACATAGTGCTGATGGACATCAGCCTGCCGGACGTGTCCGGCATTGAGCTGTGCCTTGAATTGCAGCGCAGTGGTATGGACAGTGCAGTCATCTTTGTATCCGGCATGAATACGCTCGAAGAGCGGCTCAAGGCTTATGAGGCCGGCGGGGTGGATTTTATCGCCAAACCTTTTGAGCTGAAGGAGCTCGTTGCTAAAACTCACGCCGTTGCCAATTACCAGATTAAAAAGCGCTCGTTAGCGGAAGCCGAAAGCTTCTCCCGCCATATGGCATTCCAGTCGATGAGTGAGTCGGCTCAATACGGTGCTGTGCTGCAGTTTTTCCGTCAGTGCTTCCTGTGTCAGCAATATTCTCAATTGGCCGATGCGTTTTTTGAGCTGATGAATCATCTGGAACTTAAAACCTGCCTTGAAATCCGGGTAGAGGAAAACCTGTATTTTGTGCCGGAGCACACCGCCATCAGTCCGATAGAGGCCAATATTTTTGAACTGCTGGATCATCAGGGGCGCTTGTACGATTTTGGCTCCCGGACCATTTGTAATGATAAGCACGTATCGTTTCTGATAAAAAACATGCCGCTGGATAACGATGTGCTCTATGGCCGGATCCGCGATGTGATTGCCGTAGTGGTCGAAGGATTGGAGGCCCGTATCCTCGATATTTCCCGTCAGCAAACCCTAAGCCGTGTTGTAGATGACATTCAGAAACTGGTGGGTGGGCTTGCCAATCGTATTCAGGAAAGCGACCAGCAGTTTTGTCAGGCCATGACCAGTATTACCTCTGAGATCCGCGCCAGTTTCCATGTGCTCGACATGACAGAAGAGCAGGAAAACTTTTTCACCAGCCTGGTGGAGCGCAATCTCAGGCAAGCGAATTCCGCCAGCAGCGCTTTCCTTGGGCTGCAGTCGGCTTTGAAAGCCATGATCAAAGCGCTCGAGCGCAGTGGTGCTTAATTTAAAAGCTTGATCCCCATCATGATACGGCACTTAAAGCCTTTGCTATAGTGGTCTGGCGTGGCAGCTTTGACTACTATTTATTCAAATGACTGTCGGCGACAGGCCTTGACGAGGGGGATTGTTATGCTCAGTAGACTCATGAGAGATCACAAGCATATTGCGATATTGCTTCGGATCCTGACCAAAAAGCGCACCATGCTGGAAAACGGCGACAGCGTAAACTTCAATCTCGTCAGAGATATCGTTGAGTACATGCAGAGTTACGCCGAGCACAGTCACCATCCGCTGGAGGATGTGATTTATGAGTATGGCGCCGAAAGATTACCCGAAGTCGCGAGGCTCGGGCGTTTGTCGGCAGAGCACCAGCAGCTTATTACTTCCTCCGGCGCTTTAATGGCAACCCTGAATCTGATCCTCAGTGATGTAGTGGTTGCCAGAGATAAACTCATCAGTGACTTATCGCATTATATTGCCGAGCAGGAAGAACATATGCTTTTTGAAGAGCGCGAGCTGTTTCCGCTCCTTGCCAAGCATTTAAATGAAAGTGACTGGCAGGAAATTCATCAGCGCTGCCAAATCAGTTTGAAAGATGACCCGCTGTTTGCCGACAACGACAGCCAGCTGTTTGGTGAGTTGAAAAGTTATCTGGCACAGTCGGATTAGCGGCCACAAGCAAATAAAAAGAGCGCATTACGCGCTCTTTTTATTTGCCTGTAGTTCAGGCCAGGAGACTGTCCACATCGTAGTCAAAGTTAGAATCAATATCCTGCAATTCCTTCAGCAGACGATGCTTATCCTTAAGCGCCTCGATTTCTCTCCATTTACGTTTTTTATTGGAGCCTTTGGAGCGGCCGGGTCTTTCTACGACTTCATCTAGCGCACTACCATAATCTAAACGATCCATGGCAACCTCCTGTTGTTGTATGTTTTCTCAGCAACTAAATACCACACAATGCAAACAGGGTGCAAGAAGATTGTTTCAGGAGTGTTAACTTGGCATGACCTTTTGATGAAGTTCAGTAGTCTATGGTTAAGTTTTTGATATTAAACAAATAAAAAAGACCGGTATGCCGGTCTTTTTTGCGTTATTAACTCGCTCGGATCAGATATGTCCTTGACGGAACAGGTTAATCAGCGCGTTGCTGGATGCGTCCAGTTCGGTCGCTTCCTTGGCTGCGCCGAGGCGTGCCAGTACGTCATTACCGAGGGTTTTACCGAGCTCCACACCCCACTGGTCGAAGGAGTTGATGTCCCAGATGATGCCCTGAACAAAGGTTCTGTGTTCATAAAGGGCAATCAGGGCGCCGAGGGTCGCCGGGGTCAGCTTGTCCATCAGCAGGGTGTTGCTTGGCTTGTTACCGTCCATCACCTTGTGGCGGGCGATAAGTTGCTTTTCAGCATCAGACAGCTTGCTTGAGGCGAGCTCAGCGAGCGCTTCCTCAAAGGTGCGGCCCTGCATCAGTGCCTGGGTTTGACCAAAGCAGTTTGATGCCAGCTGCGCATGGTGCTCCCCAAGCGGATTATGGCTTTGCAGCGGCATAATAAAGTCAGCCGGAATGAGCGCGGTGCCTTGGTGCAGCAACTGGTGGTAGGCGTGTTGACCGTTGGTGCCTTCACCGCCCCAAATCACAGGGCCGGTTGCATGATCAACGGTTTCACCGCCAAGGGTCACAGACTTGCCGTTGCTTTCCATATCCAGTTGCTGGAAGTAGGCGGGCAGTCCACGCAGGTAGTGATCGTAAGTGAGCACTACATGTGACTGGGCATTGAAAAAGTTGCTGTACCAAACAGACAGCATGCCCATGATAACCGGCATGTTTTGCTCAAGCGGCGCCGAGGTGAAGTGCTCGTCCATCGCACGGGCACCGGCCAGCAGGGCACGGTAGTTATCCATGCCAACCATCAGCGCAATCGGCAAGCCAATGGCCGACCACAGCGAGTAACGACCGCCTACCCAATCCCACATCGGGAAAATGTTTTCAGCATCGATACCAAAATCAGTAGCTTTGGCAACGTTTGAGGTTACAGCGGCGAAATGTTTGGCAACATCCGCCTGGGTGGCGCCGGTGCTCAAAAACCAGTCGCGGGCACTTAAGGTATTGGTCAGGGTTTCCTGGGTGCCAAAAGACTTGGATGACATCAAAAATAGGGTGGTTTCCGGGTCAACCAGCTTAAGTTTTTCAACCAGGGAGGTGGCGTCTACGTTGGCAACGAAGTGGCACTTCAGCTTGCCATTGGCGTAGGGGCGCAGTGCCTGGGTGACGATTTTCGGGCCAAGGAACGAACCACCAATCCCAATGCTGACGATATCTGTAATCGCTTTACCGGTGTAACCGCGCCATTTGCCTGAGGTGATTGAGTCAACAAAGGCCTCAATTTTAGCCAGCGTGGCCTGTACTTCCGGCACCACATTCACACCGTCAACATTGACTACGCTGCCAGCTGGTGCGCGCAGCGCTGTGTGCAGCACGGCGCGCTTTTCGGTGTTGTTGATGATGTCACCGGCAAACATGGCGCGAATGCGCGACTCAAGCTCACAACCACGAGCCAGAGAAAACAGCTTGCCAAGCACGTCATCGTTTACACGGTTTTTGGAGTAATCAAGCAGCAGACCGCAGGCCTTGAGTGACATCTTGTCGAAGCGGGCACTGTCGGTTGCAAAAAGTTCACGCATGTGGGGCAGATTGTTGGAATATTCCTTCAGTTCCTGCCATTGCGTGGTTTGAGTGAGTCGGGTCATGGTGTGTTCCTGGCTTATCCTTGCAGTTTTGCCTTGAGCATATCTTCCAGTTTGCCCTGGTCAACAGCGAAGTTACGAATACCTTCGGCGAGTTTCTCAACTGCCATCGCATCTTCGTTAAATTCCCAGCGGAATTCGGCTTCGGTCAAGGCGTCGCCCGGTGCAACGGTTTCGCTGGTCGGGGTGAGCTTGCGTACCACAGGGGTGTTGCTGGCTGCCATTTCCTCGAGCAGTGACGGGCCTATGGTCAGGCGGTCACAACCGGCCAACTCGATGATTTCGCCGGTGTTACGGAAGCTTGCGCCCATAACTACCGTCTTGTAGCCATGGCGCTTGTAATAGTTGTAGATGTCAGTCACTGACACTACGCCCGGATCTTCACTGGCGCTGTAGTCTTTGCCGGTGGACTTTTTGTACCAGTCCAGAATGCGGCCAACGAAAGGAGAGATCAAAAACACACCGGCTTCGGCGCAGGCGCGGGCCTGGGCAAAACTGAACAGCAGTGTCAGGTTGCAGTTGATGCCTTCGGCTTCAAGTTCCTTGGCGGCGCAGATGCCTTCCCAGGTGGAAGCGAGTTTGATAAGGATACGGCTCTTGTCGATGCCGGCTTCCTGATACAGACGAATGAGCTTGTGCGCTTTGGCGATGGAGCCGGCTTTATCAAATGACAGGCGGGCGTCGACTTCAGTCGAAATGCGGCCGGGAACCAACTTGAGGATTTCCAGACCAATGTTAACGGCCAGCTTGTCGGCGGCATCTTCAATCTGAGTGGCGAGATCGCTGCTCTGGCTCTTGGCCCAGGCAATGGCGTTGTCAATCAGGGGCGCATATTCAGGAATTTGTGCCGCTTTAAGAATGAGCGATGGATTGGTGGTCGCATCTTCTGGCTGGGAGCGCTTGATTGCCTCGATATCGCCGGTATCGGCAACAATGGTGGTAAAGGATTTGAGTTGCTCTAAGGTATTGGCCATGGGTCTTGTCCTTCTCGAAAAGTCGCCGGAATGCCGGAGTACTAGTGACAATATTAGAAGCGATTTTGGGCTTTTTTCCAACCGCGACATGAAAAAAAATTACAGAAACGGTTTAATTTTTCACTTAATGTGCTGGCAGATGCATACAGTGTAAAAGAAAAAAGCCACTGCAGGGCAGTGGCTTTCATAACGTTACTCAAGCATTACTTGAGAACAGGCACCTTTTCAGAGCCAGTCACAACAGCTTCAACGCGACGGTTGGCTGCGTGGGCTTCAGCAGTGTTGCCTTCCATTACTGGGCGGCTGATACCGTAACCTTTGGCAGATACGCGGTCAGAGCTGATGCCGAACTTCTCAACCAGCAGTTTGGCAGCGGCATTGGCGCGCTTCTCAGACAGCTTCTGGTTGTAGTCTGGGTTACCTACGTTGGAGGCGTGACCGCCGATCTCAACGGTAGAACCTGGGTGTTGGTTCATGTAGTTTGCCAGCTTCTCAACAGACTCATAAGAAGATGAGTGGATAACGGCTGAGTTGTTGGCAAAGCGCAGTGAACCCAGATTGTGAGTGGTTACGTCGTCCTGGTAAACAGTACAACCGTAAGCATCAACCTTGTGGTTGGACGGAGTGGCTGGGCACTTGTCCATATCGTCAGTCACACCGTCGTTGTCAGAGTCAACGGCTGCAACAACTGGCGCTACTACAACAGGAGCTGCCTTGCTGCCGAAGCGGTAGCTCAGCTCAAGACCCCAGTAGTTGCTTTCCATTTGCAGGGTGTTCCAAATTTCTTCGTCGAGGTTTTCGTAACGACGATATTTGGCAGACAGTTTCAGGTTGTCAGTGAAGTTGTAACCGATACCAGCACCAACGAATGGAGCAATACCGCTGTCGCTGTAGTATTTAGAACCCCACTGTTTGTTGTTGTAAACCAGGTAGTTCATGGCGCCGGCTTCAGCAGACAGGCTCCACTTGCTGGCAAATGGCCAGAAACCTACCAGGCCCAGGGTAGTGCCCTTGGCGCCCACGTCGTTCAGAGCGTTGGCATAATCGGTCCACTCAGCGCGGCCCAGATCGCGGTAACCCAGTTCGATACCGAAGTAATCGTTGAACAGGTAACCACCGAACACATCCCATGCATATGGGCTGTCTTCGCCACAGGTCTTCATGGTTTTTTCGTCGCAGTTTGGTTCGTAGTTGTTTACGCCCACACCGCCACCCACGTACCATGGGCTCATGCCGCTGTCAGTAGCATATGCGCCAAAAGGCAGCACAGACGCGAGCAGTGCAATTTTCAATGAGTTTTTCATCATAATTCTCCAAGTCCATTGTTTGATGATATCCACCAGAATGCGCAGTGAATTTTATAGCGCATAGCCCGCACTTAGTGTGGTGATCCCTTTGTGGTTTAGCGAGCCAACATTATTATCCATTCTAAATATTCGAATATCCACAGTACATCATTCTTTTTGTGGAAAAAAACAAAAGGCGCCGGTTAAAGCGCCTTTTAGATCACAAATTTACAAACTTTTTAACGTGTCCATACCCAGTTTTCAATATGTGTAGGATCGACGCCATTGGCCTTGATGTAGTTTTTGTGGTCCACCAGGCGCTGCAGCATGTCGGTGGTGATGGCCACGTGCTGTGTCTCATCAATCACGCCCTGCTGGAACAGCTTGTACGCCATGTCGATGACCAGGTGATATCGCGACGTACCGTTGCGAACCCCCATGTCGAATGGTGTAGTAGTGGAGCCTTCTTCCTCATAGCCCTTGATGCGGAAGCGTTTGCAGCCTTTGTAATCAAAAATCAGTTTCTTAATGGTGTTGGGGTAGCCGTGATAGTTGAACACCACACCCTTATCGCTGGTAAAGATCTCATCCATCATCCAGGGCTTTTGCTGGAATTTACGGCTGCCAAGACCGCTGGAGTTGAGTTCAGACACGCTGACGAAGCGCACCCGTACCCGTGGTAACAGCTCACGGATAAGCACCAGGGAGGCCATACATTCCTGGGTGGCGTAGTCACCGCAACCGGCCAGCACCACATCCGGGTTTTCATCGGATGCGAAGTCCCACACCATCAGGCCATCTTTTGCCTGGCGACGAGCTTCTTCGAGTGACAGCCACTGCGGCAGCTCTTTCTTACCGGCGACTATGATGTTGAGCTTGTCGCGGTCGGCAAAGGCGCGCTCGGTGTACACCAGGGTGCTGTTGGCATCGGCTGGCAAATAAGCCGAGATAATCTCAGGGTGTTTCTCCAACATGGCACCCAGGAAACTTGGATTCTGGTGCGAGTAACCGTTGTGATCCTGACGTTCCAGCAGCGATGACAGCACCACGTTGCACGATGGCAGCGGCTTGCGGAAATGTACCCCCTGACTTGCGTACACATATTTACAGTACTGGTCGGCCATGGACGATACCACCTGCGAGAACGCCTCGTAGGTTGGGAACATGCCGTGGCGGCCGGTCACGGTATAGCCGTGCATCATGCCGAACAACAGGTTTTCTGACAGCAGCTCCAGTACGCGGCCATCGCGGGCCATGTCCTGATCCCAGCTTTCGATGGGCCACTGCCAGGCGCGATCGGTTTCTTCAAACACCGCCTGCAGCTGGTTGGAGTAGGTTTCGTCAGGGCTGAAAATCCGCAGGTTACGCTGATCGCGATTAAGCTTGAACGCTTCGCGCATCCACTCGCCCATCTTATTCATGGAGTAGCCGCGATGTCCTCTTGGCACTTCAGGACCATAAGACAGCTTGGTCAGATCCGGATTGGACAGGGCGCGCACCACTTCGCCGCCGTAGGACAGGCGCTGACGACCACAGGTCAACTCTTTTGGTGGAATAAGGGATTTAATATCCGCATCGAACTCGATGGTGCCAGTCTCGGTTATCTTGCACAGCTCGGCAAAACCGTAGCTGGCAAGCCATTTGTCCAGCGCCTCCAGGTGCGCTTTGTCAGTGGCGCACTTGTTTACAATCACCTGATGCGATTCACAGTTGCCTTCGAGTTTTTTGCCTTTATCTTCGGCAACCCCGGTCCAGCCCTTGGCGGTGCGCATCAAAATAACCGGCCAGCGCGGTTTACAGATATCTTCACCGGCGCGGGCACGGGTTTGGATGTCGGTGATCATCGCGTAAGAGGTGTCCATGGCGTTAACCATTTGCACGTACACATCTTCTTCGAGCTGGTCGTCAACAATAATTGGATGATAACCAAGGCCGCGGAATTCCAGATCCAGCTCTTCGTGGCTCATGCGGCCCATACGGGTCGGGCCGGAAATCTTGTAACCGTTGATATGCACAATCGGCAGCACGGCGCCGCAGGTGGCAGGGTTAACCAGACGGTTGGCGTACCATGAGGCAGCCAGCGGGCCGGTTTCAGATTCGCCGTCGCCAACCAGTACAGTGGCAATCAAATCCGGGTTATCGAGCACTGCACCAAAACCGACAGATAAGGAATAGCCAAGCTCACCGCCCTCCAGGATTTGGCCGGGGGCTTCTGGGTTGGCGTGGGAAGGATAACCATAGGCGGCTGAAAATTTCTTACAGATATCTTCGATGCCGGTTTCATTATAAGGAATGGTGTCGGGGTAGAAATGACTCAGAGAACCTTCAATAAACAGGTTGGCCTGAACAGCGGGGAAACCATGGCCTGGGCCAACGAGATAAAGGAAGGGGCGTTTGTGTTTAACGATGAGGCGGTTAACGTTGGCATAAACAAAGTTAATCCCCGGACATGTGCCCCAGTGCCCGAGCAGTCTGGGTTTGATGTCACTGTGGGCCAGCGGCCGTTTGTGCAAAACGTTCTGCTTCAGATAAATCTGGGACGTGGCCAGAAAGTTGGTGGCACGCACAAATTTCTTCAGTGCGCCTATCTCGTGTGCTTGAGTCATAATAAGCCTCTCGATGCTTAAAATGGTTAATTGGAATAGCTTTCTTGGGACACACTATATTTGTAATTTTTTTACAAAAACGTGTCCGCCATCCAATTTTTATGAAGTTGATTTCACTGCGTTGTGCTTTTGAGTTGCAGTTATTCGATTGTTAATCGAGCTTTAACAGTAGCTTATCCTTGTTTTAATAGCGTGATGCGCATGTCGTATAAATGAGCAATCGTGAGATGGATCACGCGAATTTTTTCCGCTACTGTGCTATTTTGCCGCGTCCGTCGGACGCCAATACGCTGTAAAATGTGACGAAACTTTTGTCTCACAACAAAATAATGATTCAAAAATTACAGCTATTCATGATCTTAACGGATCATTCGCCACAGTGATGCCGGGCAAAATTCGCCATCACTGCCAGAAGGAATAAGTTCAAGACTATGTTAGAAACCATCGTTAATTTTCTGAATGCTCTGCTTTGGGGCAAGCTGCTGGTCTACGGACTGGTAGGGGCAGGGCTTTACTTCACCGTCAGGCTGGCATTTATTCAGCTGACCCACTTCAAGCACGGCATTAAGATCATGAGCATCAGCCGTCAGGGTGGCGCCGATGGTCTGTCATCATTTCAGGTGTTTTGTACCAGCATGGCTGCCCGGGTGGGCGCTGGAAACATGGCGGGTGTCGCCGTAGCTATTGGCACCGCTGGCCCCGGCGCCGTATTCTGGATGTGGGCGATTGCGGTGCTCGGTATGGCAACGGCCATGATTGAATCGACTCTGGCACAGGTCTACAAGGTAAAAGATGAAGATGGTCAGTTCCGTGGTGGCCCTGCCTATTATATGGAGAAGGGATTGGGCCAGCGCTGGATGGGCGTGCTGTTTTCACTGTTTTTGATTTTGGCATTCGGCCTGGTATTCAACGCCGTGCAGGCGAATACCATCACAGGTGCCATGGAGCGGGTATTTGGCTTTAACCCCATGTATGTGGGCATAGGCATTGTGATAGCCAGCGCCTTTGTGATAGTTGGCGGGCTGCGCAAAGTTGCCAAAGTGTCTGAAATCGTTGTGCCTTTTATGGCGCTCGCGTATTTGCTGATTGCCTTGGTGGTCGTTATTTTCAATATCGAAAAGCTGCCCGATGCCTTTATGCTGATTATCAAGAGTGCCTTTGGCTGGCAGGAAGCGGTTGCCGGCGGCGTGGCCTACAGCGTGGCGCAGGCGATGCAGGCCGGTATTGCCCGCGGTCTTTTTTCAAACGAAGCAGGTATGGGCAGCGCAGCCAACGTGGCGGCGAGTGCATCGCCTAATCCAAATCATCCGGCATCGCAGGGCTTTGTGCAGATGATGGGCGTGTTTGTTGATACTCTGGTTATCTGCACCGCAACGGCCGCCATCATTATTCTGGCCGGTGACATGGGCGGCGAGAGTGACGGCATCAAGCTCACCATCGATGCACTGACAAGCCACGTAGGTGACTGGGGCGGCGCCTTTATTGCGTTTGCGATTTTGCTGTTTTGTTTTACCTCCATTATTGCCAACTATTCCTACGCCGAAACCAATGTGATGTTCCTGTCCGGCAATCGCAAAAAAGCCCTGCCGCTGTTCCGCCTGGCGGTGCTTGCAATGGTGATGTTCGGCTCCATGGCCAAGATTGGCCTGGTGTGGGACTTGGCTGACGTGTCCATGGGGCTGATGGCAATTGTTAACATGGTGGCACTGGTGCTGCTCTCCGGGCTTGCTGTCCGGGTTATCAACGATTACCGTGAGCAGCTCAAAAACGGCGACATGCCGGTGTTTGACCGCAGTAAGTTCCCTGAGCTTGAAGGTCAGGTCGAAACTGACATTTGGCCGGATGACGTGCAAAGTCAGGCCGCCAAGTCCTGAGCCGATTGAGCCAATCCATAAAACCACGCCCGTACGGCGTGGTTTTTTTATGTCACTTGGGTATCATTAGCATCCCAAAAGATAAGAGAGGCTCCTATGCTGGCAGTTATTTCTCCCGCCAAAACATTGGATTATGAAAATCCCGCCCCGATTGCTGACTTCACTCAGCCCGAGCTTACCGGTCATAGCGCCGAGCTTATCAAGGTGTGTCAGGCACTTACCCCTGCCGATATTGCCTCTTTGATGTCGGTGAGCGACAAAATCGCCGGGCTGAACGCCGCGCGCTTTGCCAGCTGGCGGCCTGAGTTTTCATTGGAGAATGCCAAGCAGGCGCTGTTTGCCTTTCGCGGCGATGTCTACACCGGCCTTGATGCCGATAGCTTGAGCCGCGCCGATCTTGATTATGCCCAGCAGCACCTGCGGATGTTGTCAGGTCTGTATGGACTGCTGAAGCCGCTCGATTTAATGCAGGCATATCGACTTGAGATGGGCACCTCGCTTGCCAACGGCCGCGGTAAAAACCTGTATGAATTCTGGGGTAACATCATCACTGACAAACTGAACGAGGCTTTGGCGGCGCAAGGTGATGATATTCTGGTGAATCTGGCCTCCACCGAGTATTTTAAGGCCGTTAATGTCAAGCAAATCAAAGGCACAGTAGTAAGCCCTGTCTTTAAAGATGCCAAGAATGGTCAGTACAAGATAATCAGTTTCTACGCCAAAAAAGCGCGCGGCCTGATGACCCGTTACATACTTGAAAAGCGCCCTCAGACCATAGCCGAGCTGAACGATTTCAACTATGACGGCTATTATTTCAGCCCCGAGCAATCCAAACCGCTCACCCCGGTTTTCCTGCGCGAAGAACGCTGAGCGGCTGTGGGTAGATGGCTCTGTAGAGCTTGCCCGAATCCTGCGTCTATCACTTAGTGCAGCGCCAATCGTCGAATACGCCAATCGCTTAGGCTGACTCTAAGCCCCTCGCTCACGCGCAGGGGCTTTAAATTTGTCTTCAATCGCGTTCATCCCTTCGCTTTCATCGCAGTAGTTTTGCGCTCTTCGTTAAATCAGGCTTAAGGAAAACATTGATCCAGCGCAAATTTTGTGAAAGGTGTAACAATTCCGCCGGCGCGGGTTTATTCGGTTGAGTAAGGCTGCGATACTGCTTTCCTGCCGCAGTTTGCGGGTAAGATCAAGTCTCCCGGTGCAGGAATTCATGGACAAATCCCTCGAAAAGCAACTCGCTCTCTGGCTTAAGGCGCAAAAGGCTGCCTGTGGCCCGTATCTTTTTTTGTCGGTAGTGCTCGGTGTGCTAAGTGGCATGCTTTTGATAGCCCAGGCGTTTCTGATTGCCAAACTGCTGGCGGCCGTGGTGATGGATGGCGCGGTGCCTACGCTGTTTATCCGCGAATTTGCTCTCCTCGGTGGCCTGATTGCGCTGCGGGCACTTGCTGCCTTTGGCCGTGAGCGGGTGGCGTTTGAAGCGGGGCGCCGCCTTCGCGCCGACTTGCGGGCGCGGGTGCTTAATCAGCTCACCTTGCTTGGGCCTGCGTTTATCAAGGGTAAGCCCCTTGGCAGTTGGGGCACCCTGGTGCTTGAGCAAATCGAAGATTTACATGACTTTTATGCCCGCTACCTGCCGCAGCTTTCTATCGCCGCCTGTATTCCACTTATCATCCTTGCCTGTGTGTTTCCGATGAACTGGGCGGCGGGGCTGATTTTGCTGGGGACTGCGCCGCTTATTCCGCTTTTTATGATCCTGGTCGGCATGAGCGCGGCCGATGCCAATCGAAAACATTTCGCTGCGCTTTCAAGACTTTCCGGGCATTTTATGGACAGGCTGCGGGGATTGTCGACCCTGAAGCTGTTCCACCGCGCCGAAGCCGAGGGCCGCGCCATCGAAAAGGCCTCCGATGAATTTCGAAGCCGCACCATGTCGGTGCTCAGGATGGCGTTTTTAAGCTCGGCGGTGCTCGAGTTTTTCGCCGCCATCAGTATCGCGCTGGTGGCGGTGTATTTTGGCTTCAGTTACCTTGGCCACCTGAATTTTGGCCATTATGACCTAGGTATTTCCCTTTTTACCGGCTTGTTTGTGTTGATGCTGGCGCCTGAGTTTTATCAGCCGCTTCGGGACATGGGCACCCACTATCATGCCAAGGCACAGGCGGTGGCGGCGGCTGAAAATCTTTCGGAACTGCTTGCGCTTGCGCCGCAGCAGCAAATTAAGCAAGAGCCGCAAAGCCGCAGCGCTGAGGCCGAGCACAGAGACGCTACGCCTAAGCACTGGGACATTGAAGCCAAAGATCTCTATATCCTTTCCCATCAGGGCGGCCGTATCGCCGGGCCGCTGAATTTCTCCATCAAGGCGGGTGAACGGGTTGCCATAGTCGGCGTATCCGGCGCCGGTAAAAGCAGTCTGCTCAACGCCATCATGGGCTTTTTGCCGATAGAAGGTGAGCTTAAAATTGGCGGCCTTGCCATCGAAACACTGGATTTGGAACAGCTTCGCGAAGCCATCGCCTGGCTTGGGCAGGAGCCGCATCTTTTTCACGGCAGTATTCGCGACAATGTGGCCATGGGCCGTGAGCTTAGCGACAGCGAGATAGTGACTCTGCTTGAGAAGGCGCAAATCGCTGATTTTGTTACCTCTCTTTCGGCCGGACTCGACCATGGCCTTGGCGAGGGTGGCCAAGGGGTGTCGGTCGGGCAGGCGCAGCGGCTTGCGCTGGCGCGGGCGTTGGCGCAGCGACCACAGGTGTTTTTGCTCGATGAACCGGGCGCGAGCCTTGATATCGACAGTGAGCGCAAAGTGATGGCGGCGCTTGCGCGCGAAACCGAGAATTGCACTGTGCTGATGGTGAGTCATCGTCTGGACTTGCTCGCTGAAATGGACAAGGTGCTGGTGCTGGAAGGCGGCAAAGTAGTTGAGTCCGGCACCGCATCTGAGCTCGCATCACGGGGCGGCGCCCTTGCCGGGCTGCTTGCAGCGGCTGGAATTCAGCCTGCCATGGAGGTCGGCGCATGAATCTGTTGTCACTGTTTTTACCGCTTATCCGCCGTCAGTGGCTGATGATGCTCACAGGCCTTACGCTCGCGATAGTGACCCTGCTGGCGGGCATTGGCCTGTTGTCGCTGTCGGGCTGGTTTTTATCGGCCACCGCTGTAGCCGGGCTCAGTGTGGCCACGGCGCAGACATTTAACTTTTTTACCCCCGCAGGTGGGGTGCGCTTTTTATCCATTGCCCGCACCGCCAGCCGCTATGGCGAGCGCCTTGCCACCCACGAAGCGACCTTCAGATTGCTGACCGAGCTCAGGGTACGGGTGTGGAAGGCGCTGATGCCGCTAGATGAAGCGCGCCTTGCCGGTGAGCGCCGTGGTGAGCTGCTCAATCGGCTGGTGGCCGATATTGATACGCTCGACCATTTTTACCTGCGCCTGATGGTGCCAATGGGCGCCTTTATCGCTTTGCTGCTGGCGCTGTTTGCCTTTATCGGCTGGTTTGATATGGGCCTGGCGCTCACTCTGTGCGGCGCGCTGCTGCTGTGTCTTTTGATTATTCCCGCAGGGTTTTACCTGCTTGGGCGACAAAGTGCGGCCGCCGTGGTCAATGGCAAACGGCGTTACCGTTTGCTTACCCTCGAATATTTGGGTGGCCTTGCCGAGCTTGCCATGTTTAAAGGGCTTAAGGGCGAGCGAGCGCTGTTGGATTCGGCGGAATCAGAGTGGCAAACGGCCCAGCGCGCCATGGCGTCGCTGCTTGGTTTGTCGCAGGCGGTCATTATTCTTGCCCATGGGGCGATAGTGCTGCTGATGCTGTATCTGGCGGCTCAGGGCGTGGGTGAGCGGGTGCCGCCCGGGCCGCTCGCGGCCATGGTGCTGTTTGCTGCGCTTGCCACCATGGAGTTGCTGCAGCCGCTGGCATCGGCGTTTTCGCAGCTGTCGGGCTGCGCTGCTGCGGCCGGGCGCGTTAAATCATTGCTGGATGAAAAGAGCGCCATTTGCTTTGGCGAGCGGGATGAGCGGCTTTCCGGCGAGGTAGGCTTTAAGAATGTCAGCTTCAGTTATGATGCGGCAAATGGAAGCGGTAATCCTGTGCTGAATGCGTTTAACCTGACGGTTGCCGCTGGCACCAAGGTCGCCATTCTTGGTAAGACCGGCGCCGGTAAATCGAGTCTGTTTGCACTCCTTTGCCGCAGTTATGAGCCGCAGCACGGCAGTATCAGCATTGGCGGCGTGCCGATTACAGAGCTTAATGAAAGAGCACTTCGCGCCACCCTGACGGTGGTTACCCAGAGAGTGCATTTGTTTGCTGGGCCTTTGCGGGATAACCTTGCCCTTGCCTGCGAGCAAAAGGTCGCTGATGCCACGCTTATCGAGGTGCTTGAGCAGGTGGGGCTTGGCTATCTTGCAAGCGGCGATGAAGGGCTTGGCCAGTGGATTGGAGAAGGTGGGCGGCAGCTTTCCGGCGGCGAGCAGCGCCGTATCGGGATTGCGCGGGCACTGCTTCGGGATACGCCAATTATGCTGTTGGATGAACCCACCGAAGGGCTCGACAGCCAGACCGAGCAGCTGATGCTGGCGCGGCTGTTTGAACATGCCAAGGGTAAGACCCTGCTGATGATAAGCCACCGGCTGACGGCGATGGCCGAGATGGACTGCATCCATATTCTGGAAGGTGGCCAACTGGTTGCCAGCGGCAAACATACCGAACTGCTCGCAGCGCATCCCGAGTATCGCTCCCTTAAAAGCAGAAACTGAGACGCCGAGCCAGAGCCTGAGCCTACGCTGAAAAGCCGAGCCTGAAACCTCGACGCGGACTCGCAGAACCTTGAGTAAACAAAAACAGGGCATCGCCCTGTTTTTTTATGCCGAGTACAAATCCGCTTAGCCGAGGCGCTTGGAAAACTCCAGATACCGCATCACTTCCTCTTCTTTGAAGACCAGATCGTCGCCTTCGCCCTTGGCCGAAAGCAGGTTCTCCCGCGCGTAGCGTTTGATGGTGACGGGTGACTTGTCGAGAATTTTGGCGACCTCGTCCAATGTCAGCAGTTTATCGCTCATGTGGCCGTTCCTCTCTGATGTTAATGGCTAGATGTTAATGGCTAGATATCAGGGCATCGATGTCAGTGCATGGATGTTGAAGCATGTATGCCAAGGCTGATGACTCAGGCTCAATGTCAGTCATCCATCAAGTATAGCCAAAGCTTTTGAGGCGCAAGGTGGCGAGGCAAACACAGGCGCAAAGCTCAGGCTCTAGCGGCAAGCGAGTTGAAAGGCAAAAACAAAAAGCCGGGCAGAGCCCGGCTTTGAGGATGGAAGCAAGCTTCCTGACAGGCGCAGCCTGTTAGTCGGCGTCACCCAACGACAGCAGGGTGGCGTTACCGCCGATGGCGGTGATGTTGTTGGTGCGGGTCTTCTCGGTCACAAAACGGGTCAGGTAGTGTGGACCACCGGCCTTTGGACCTGTGCCTGACAGACCCTGACCGCCGAATGGCTGCACGCCAACCACGGCACCAATCTGGTTGCGGTTGATGTAGACGTTACCCACGTTAACCTTGTCGGCCACCTCCAGCGCATGACCTTCGTTACGGCTGTGAATGCCCAGGGTCAGACCGAAACCGGTAGAGTTGATTTCGTCGATGACCTTGTTCAGCTCAGACGCTTTGTAACGCACCACGTGCAGGATAGGACCGAAGTTTTCTTTGGTCAGTACCTTGATGGAGTCGATTTCTACGGCAGTTGGCGCCACGAAGTGACCGTTCTCGGTGCCTTCTGGCAGGCGCAGCTGGTGAATGAGGCGACCCACTTGCTTGATGTGGTCGATGTGTGCGTTCAGGTTTGCCTTGGCAGCGGCATCGATCACCGGGCCTACGTCGGTCTTCACTGAACCTGGGTTACCCAAAGCCAGCTCGTCCATGGCGCCTTTCAGTACGTCCAGTACGCGCTCGGCAATGTCTTCCTGCAAATACAGAACCCGCAGGGCGGAGCAGCGCTGACCGGCGCTGGTGAAGGCAGACGATACCACGTCATTCACAACCTGCTCAGGCTGGCTGGTGGAGTCAACCACCATGGCGTTTTGACCACCGGTTTCAGCGATAAGCGGAATGATGGCGCCATCACGACCGGCCAGGGCGCGGTTGATGACCTTGGCGGTAGTGGTAGAGCCGGTAAAGCACACGCCACCGATACGCTCATCAGAGGTCAGCTTGGCACCGACAACGGCACCTGTGCCTGGCAGGTACTGCAGCACGGCTTTTGGAATACCAGCTTCGTGAGCGAGCTGCACAGCGCGGAAACCAATCAGACAGGTCTGCTCGGCAGGCTTGGCGATAACTGTGTTACCGGTGGCCAGCGCGGCCGCAACCTGACCGAGGAAGATGGCCAGTGGGAAGTTCCATGGGCTGATACAGACAAACACGCCGCGGCCTTGCAGGAACAGCTCGTTAAGCTCACCTGTTGGGCCTGGCAGCAGCTCTGGCTTGCCCATCATTTTCTTGGCCTGTACGGCGTAGTAGCGGCAGAAGTCTACGGCTTCGCGCACTTCATCGATACCGTCCTGCAGGCTCTTACCGGCTTCGCGGGTACAGAGGGCAATCAGTTCTTCGCGGTTTTCTTCCAGCAGATCAGCGAGCTTTTGCAGGGCATTGGCGCGGGTTTCTACCGGCGTGCGGCACCAGTCACCAAAGGCAGCAGTAGCGCCGGCAATGGCCTGCTCGATGGCGGCTTCATTGGCGAAGGCAACCTGACCTACTTTCAGGGTGGTGTCGTAGGGGCTTACCACGTCACGCACTTCGCCTGACAGGGTTTCGCCATTAACCAGCGGGCCTGCGCTCCACTGGTTGTCTTTGAATTTTTCCAGCGCAGCGAAGAATGGCTCAGATTCGGAAATGATGTTCATGTTGAGTCCCTTGGAATTTTTACGCTCAGCACCGAAGATGTCGGCGGGCTTAACTATCTTGTTGTTTGCCAGGGTTTTGTAGCCTTGCAGAGTCTTGAGCGGGTGGGTTACCAGCGACTCAATCGGGGTCTTGGGGTCTACCAGCTTGTGTACGAAAGAGGTGTTGGCACCGTTTTCCAGCAGGCGGCGAACCAGGTACGGCAGCAGGTCCTTATGGGCACCGATAGGGGCGTAGATACGCACTGTCGGTACGGCGGCTTCGGCCAGCACTGTGTCGTACAGCTCCTGTCCCATGCCGTGCAGGCGCTGGAACTCAAACTTGCGATCGCCAACCATGGCGGTGATGGCGGCAACGGTCTGGGCGTTGTGGCTGGCAAACTGCGGATAAATCAGGCCACGGGTGGCTTCAGACAGCAGATAGCGGGCGCAGGCAAGGTACGACACGTCGGTGGCAGCCTTGCGGGTAAAGAGCGGATAACCAGCTTCACCTGCCTGCTGAGCCCACTTAAGCTCGCTGTCCCAGTAGGCGCCTTTTACCAGACGCAGCGGGATTTCATCCCCTTGCTCTTTGGCAAGACGGGTCAGCCACATCAGTACCGGCAGGGCGCGCTTGGAGTAAGCCTGCACCACGATACCCAGCAGTCCCCAGCCTTTGGCGGCATCTGACTGATACAGCTTCTTGAACAGTTTCAGCGACAGCTCGAGACGGTCCACTTCTTCGGCATCAATCTGAATACCGACATTCAGGCTGCGGGCCTGTTCGATAAGCTTGATAAGGGTGCCGTAGAGCTCGGTCATCACGCGGTCTTCGTTGGCCACTTCGTAACGTGGGTGCAGCGCAGACAGCTTGATGGAGATAGTTGGGCGTGGTGACTCTGATTCGTCAAACTGACCCGTGCCCAGCGCCTGAATGGCGTTGGCGTAATCACGGTAGTATTTCTCGGCATCCTTCATGGTCAGGGCGGCTTCGCCCAGCATGTCGTAAGAATGGGTGTAACCGAGTTTGCGCTTTTCAGCGGCGTTTTTGATGCCTTCTTCGATGGTTCGGCCAAGCACGAACTGCTTGCCCATGATTTTCATCGCGGCGTACATGGCCTGACGGATAACAGGTTCACCCAGACGGTTAACCAGACGGCTCAGCAGGTTGCTTGGGGTGCCGTCGATGTTTTTGTCGAGCTGAATGATTTTGCCGGTAAGCATCAAGCCCCAGGTGGAGGCGTTAACCAGCACTGAGTCACTCTTGGACATGTGCTCGTCCCACTTGGCGCCGGACAGCTTGTCGGCAATCAGCGCGTCGGCAGTTTCGGCGTCGGGGATACGCAGCAGGGCTTCGGCCAGACACATCAGGATAATACCTTCCTGGGTCTCGAGCGTGTACTGCTGCAGGAAGGCGTCAACGCCGACCATCAGACCTTTCTTTTCGTACTGGCGCACCTTGGCGACCAGATCGTGAGCGCGGCTTGTGATACGCGCGATTTCGTCGTCACTCGACGGAACCAGTGCAATCAGTTCTTTGAGGTAGGCCTCTTCATCCACGATGTAGTTTTGACTGATCAGACTGAACAATTCGTCGAGATTGGCGTTGTCATAACGACCTGCCAGTACTTCACTCGCTTTGAACATAGTTATCTTTCCATCTGGGCCGGTAAGGGGTTATAGGCAGCCTTGAGGGCGGCTTTCCAAAGCTCCGGCGGACGCCTTTTTCATTTTGTATACAATTTTGCGTCTCGGGCGCGCAAATTATACATGCAAATTGTGATCGGTGACACTGGACGGGGAGGGAATGTGAAGATTGTTTGATTTGGATTAATCGAGGCGGGCGTAACGCACAATTGACAAGACCCGGGCGTTTGAAAAGGCCCGGGTCTTGACAGTAAATCAGTTCATCCAGCGCTTTCTGCTGCGACGTTGTGGCCGTGGCAGATACACCAGAATAATGCCGATGAGCGCGCCAACGGCGGCGATCAGGCCACCTTCTTTCCAGAATTGATAACGCTTTTCCTCTTCGGCGCTCTGGATTTTGGCAATCGCCGCATCGCGGGCCGCTTCGGCGGCTACTTTGCCTTCGGTGGCGGCACGCACCAGCTCATCGGCCTTGGCGAGCTGATCTTTCAGCGCATTGATGGTGCCGGCGGTATCTGAGTATTGCTCGTTGAAGGAGGCAAGTTCAGCACGGCTTTCCATCAGGGCCTGCTCGGTTTCAGCCAGCTTTTGCCTGATGCTCTTTTCGCTGCTCAGCGAGCTCTTCAGTACCCAGCCATCGCGGCCACGGTGATCGCTGATGCGGGCGTAATCGCCAGAGATTTCACCGGTGAAGGTGACCGGGGTGCCAGCGGTGATGCTGCCCAAAATCCGGTACTCGGTACCCGGGCCATTGAGCAGGTAAACGAAGATGTCATCGGAGATTACGCGGGGCTGATTTTCCGCAATTACAACAGGGGAGAGGAGCAGGGCTCCTGCTACGAGCAAGGGTCTGAACACAGATAACATCCCATCAGGTAAAGTTTGCCAACATGCTAGGGATTTGCGCCCTTCAATGCAAGAGGGAAGTCCGTGGACTTCCCTCTTGTTTTCAACCTTGCTACAGGGGCTTAGGCGTAAGCTTAGCCACCAAACACAGCGCGGATGATATAGAAGAATACAATCGCAAGACCTGCGCCGGCTGGCAGGGTAACAACCCAGCTCACCACGATGTTGCGCACCACACCAATGTTGATGGCGGCAATACCACGGGCCATGCCCACACCGAGCACCGCACCCACCAGAGTTTGGGTGGTGGAGATTGGCAGACCCGTACCTGAGGCGATTACCACGGTAGAGGCAGCAGCAAGCTCAGCAGCAAAGCCGCGGCTTGGGGTCAGGTGAGTGATGTTCTTACCGATGGTCTGCATTACACGCTTACCAAACAGCGCCAGACCCGACACGATACCGAAGGCGCCCAGAGGCAGGATCCACCAGTCGAGGTGTGCCTTGGCAACGATTTCGCCGTGGTTGTTTACGGTAGATACCACAGAGGCAACCGGACCGATGGCGTTGGCCACATCATTAGAGCCGTGGGCAAAGGCCATACAACAGGCTGACATCACCATCATGATGGCGAATACTTTTTCTACGTTGGCAAACTGGGTGTGGCGGTCGGCTTTATCGCTCATTTTCAGGCGGCTGATAAAGAACTTACCCACAATGGCTACAACCACACCGATAGCGGCTGCAAGGCCGTAAGACTGCGCGGTGGTGAAGTCCAGACCCACATGCACCAGACCCTTGTCGATGGTCACCAGCGACATCATAAAGCCGGCGAAGAACATGTACATAGGCACGTAGCGCTTGGAGTTTTCCAGCGGATTGTCGGTATCGAAAATCAGCTTTTGGGCGCTTTGGAAAATCAGGAAGGCGATGAAACCAGAAATAGCCGGCGTCACAACCCAGGAGCCAACGATGCCGGTTACTTTACCCCAGGCAACGGCTTCGGTACCAACACCCACCGCGGCAAAGCCAATGATGGCGCCGATGATGGAGTGCGTGGTAGACACAGGCCAGCCCAGCGCAGACGCAACCACCAACCAGATCCCGGCCGCCAGCAACGCTGAAATCATGCCGTAAACCAAAAGGTGCGGTACGTCGTTGAAGTAACTGGAATCGATGATGCCGCTGCGAATGGTGTTGGTCACTTCGCCACCGGCGAGAAACGCGCCGGCAAATTCGAAAATCATCGCAATGATAATAGCTTGCTTGATAGTAATGGCGTTTGAGCCTACTGAGGTGCCCATGGCGTTGGCTACGTCGTTGGCGCCAATACCCCAAGCCATCAGAAAACCAAACACAGCCGCCAGACCAATAAGCCAGGGGCCATAGGTGACAAAAATATCAACCATAGTAGTAAAACCTTCGTTAAACGCGAGCTAACATCAGCTCTAAACGGGAACCAACGCGCTCGGCAAGGTCTGCCAGGTCGCCGACCCACTCGATAATTTTATACAGGAACATGACATCGACCGCGCTCATGCCTTCTTCAACGGCATACAGACCACGGCGCACGGCAATTTGCAGCTCGTCGGTGTCTTCTTCGATCAAGTCGAGTTCTTTAACCATTTTTTCTACCAGGTCGACTTCGCGGCCGCGGAAACCGGTTTCCAGCAGCTCGTCCAGTTCGTTGATGGCTTCTTTGGCCAGCGCAACGGCATCAAGACAACGCTTGAGGTAGGACATGAAGGGTTCCTGGATAGGTGCAGGGATTACCAGGTTGCGGCCAATGATTCGGCCGGAGATGTCTTTGGTTTTATTGGCGATTTTATCTTGCTGGGTGAGAAGTTCCAGCAGGTCTGTGCGCTCGACCGGCATAAACAGACCGCCGGGCAAGGTGAGACGGATTTCACGCTTCAGTGCATCCGCATCTTTTTCTGCTTTATTGATTTGCTTACGCAGTTCCGTTGCTTTTTCCCAGTCACCCGCGGTTGTAGCTTCAAAGAAGGGGACCAGAATGTTTGCACATTCGCTGACTTTATCGATGTGCTCTTGCAGTGGCTTGATTGGCGATTTTGCAAACACGCCCAAAATGGAGTTTACTGGCATAGCCGTTTACCTACGTAGGTTATTCCACCATTGGAAATTGCGGGCGCATGTTACCCCATGCGTCCACGTATTGAAACTGTGTTTTTACCTAAAAAACGTCAGTATTTATACTAACGGGTTATAACCTGACCCGCGACGCAAATCATACAGACGAATTATGACAACTGTATGACATTGTGACACTCAGGTGTCGGTTCAATGAACTTTTAATGACACGACTTAAGGCCCGGAGCACATGGACGCCGAGATAGAACTCAAACTCTTTTTTCTTCCCGAGAATAAAAATAACCTCATTAACGAGATTAATCACCTGTTTAGTGGTGATTTTCAGTCGGATGTCGTGCTCAGTAACGGCTATTTTGATACGGAAGACCTGCAACTGAGACATTGGGACATGGGCCTTCGGGTTCGTGGCCGCAACGGCGAGCGTGAGCAGACCATCAAAACTGCCGGCAAGGTGGTGGGCGGTATCCACAGTCGGCCCGAATATAATGTGGCCATTGATGCTGATACCCCGGAGCTTTCGCTGTTCCCCGCTGCAATTTGGCCCGAGGGCGCCGACCTTGGCGCCACTCAGGCGCGGCTTGGGTGCGTGTTTCATACCGATTTTCGTCGCCTGACATGGCATGTGACCGAGGGCGAAAGCCGGATAGAAATCGCCCTTGATGAAGGCACCATCAGCAGCGGTAATAAAAGTGAGCCGCTATGCGAGCTTGAGTTTGAGCTGCTCTCCGGCGTCCCGGCTGATTTGCTGAGCCTTGCCGACAAGCTGGTTGCCAAAGTGCCGATGCGACTTGGCAAAGCGAGTAAGGCCCAGCGCGGTTATCGTCTGGCCGGTCTTGGCGGTAAGCGGGCGCTTGAGGTGCTTGAAGGGGTGCCACTTGCTGGTGTCAGTGACGCTGGCGCTGGGTTTGCGCTGATTATTGAAACGGCGCTCGAGCGCTGGCAGCTGCTTGAGGATTTGCTCGCTCAGTCAAGCGGCGATCCGCTCGGCGCTGCGCCGCTGTGGGCAAGGCTTCGCACTGCAGTCATGCTGCTTGACGCGGCCTGTCGTCAATTCGGCGTGATGACAGATACTCTGGCGGCGGGCTTTTCAGAGATCCTGGCGCAGCTTGATTTTATTGATGAAGCGCAGGCTCTGGCCCTGATTGCTGAAAACCGCGATGAGCTCCTTGGCCGTCGCCCGGATAGCAAGCGCTGGCAGGATGATGCCGCGCACCGGCTGAAGAGTGATGACTTGCTTGCGAGGCTTGAGCGGCTGTGGCGTCTGCCAGCGTATGGTCAGGTGCAACTGGCGATGGTCAGCCTGCTTTTTAAGAAACCGCAAGCTGAGGGGCAAATAGCAACTTCTGCTTCTTCGTCGATGGCTGCTCCGACTATGGCTGCTTCGACTATGCCTGCTTCGACCATTGCTACCATCGCCGCCCAACGTTTGCAGCAATGCCTTGATGAGCTGGTTGCTATCGAGCGCGCGGCGGCATCGAATAGCACAATCGAGCTAAGTGCAGAGCTGCTCAGTCCAGCCCTGCGTGATGCCGGCGCTGAACTTGAGTCGATGCGCCTTGCCGATATCACTTTCGGTGAGCTTTATGAGCCGGCGGCAAGACGCCATTACCGCGCCGCCTGGCAGGATGCGAAGCAGCGCTTTGATGTGCTTGGTGCCTATCAGCTGCTTGGCAAGCTTGCGGGTCCCGATGCCGAGATGCACGACTGGCTGGATGATAAAGGCGTGACCTTGAACTTTGGCGCGCGCCAGAGTCTTGCGGCGCTTTTGGCACTTAAGCCCTATTGGCACTTAAGCGCTATTGGCACTTAAGCGCTATTGGCATTAGCGCGCTTTAGGCATTAAAGCCGGTTAACTATTGGCTAAGCAATAAAAATCCCGGCGGTTGCCGGGATTTTTGTTGATTGCTGTAGCTGAAAAGTGAAGCGGTTCAGTCCTGCGGCCTTGATGGGGCGGCGTCGCGGGCTTCTTTGAGCGCGTGTTTGAGCGCTGCCATTTCCCTGAGCATGGTTGCCTGATTATCTTCCAAGCGTTTGAGCGCCGCTTCCATGTCATGGCGCAGGGTTTCGGTTTGCGACTCCTGCCGCTCTTCCTCATCCGGGGCGACAAACACCGACGCCATATAACCCGAAATGATACCGAAGAAGCTGACGCCACAAACAATGACCATGGAGCCGACGATGTGGCCTGCGGTGGTCACCGGATAATGGTCGCCATAGCCAACGGTGGAGATAGTCACCATGGCCCACCAGATAGCCTGCTCGGCGGTGAGTATGTTGGCGCCTTCGGCCGGGGATTCGACCAGCAAAATCGCCACCGACGACAGGGTTAAAATGGTGATAAGCGCCACCAACAGGCTTGCCAATGTGGCCTGACGGCGCTGCCTCAGTACCTGCGACAGCAGCGAGCGGCTCATGCGGATAAGCCGGATGACCCGCAGGATCTGAAACAGTCTGGCAAAGCGCAGCGCCTCAATGGCCGGAATACTGGCGACAAAGTCTATCCAGTGATGCTTGATAAACACCCATTTATTATCGGCGCGAAACAGGCCAACAAAAAAATGCAGCAAAAAGATACAGCAAATGCCGGTATCGATAATAAACAGCAGCCGGTAAGTTTCGTCGTCGAGCCGGCCAAAGGTCATGACCAGCACCACAATCACCGCCAGCAATGACAGCAGCATCATCGCAAGCTCGATGGGAGCCGGACTCTTTACCCGCCGCACATGAAGATGTTCTGACATTAATCCCCCGAAACGTCAGTGCCTTATTTATCGGCGACAAACTTTACCAGGTCTTCAAGCACCCGCTTTTTGATTTCAAGCTGCATCTCGGCGCTGAGGCCATATTTTTCGGCCAACAGCACGTAATCTTCGGCACTCAGCGACACGGTAAGCCGTGGGCGGGTGGGGCGCTTGGCCACCGACAAACCCAAAATAGAGCGGATTTGATCCGATGGGCTCAAGTTGGAGTCGAGTGCTGCTTTACGGATTTGATACTGAAATTTTTCATCCAAATCAAAGGCGACCTGGGTTGCTTTGGCAGCTTTCTGGTTTTGTAACCAGGTTTCGGGCAGTGGATGTTTGGTTTTGGTCATGCTGATTTTCCTGGCCAATACTCGCGGATAAGGCTGAGCGGTGCATAAAAGCCGACTGACACCTCGGTATCGCCGCCTTCACTCACTTCTACCGTGACGCTGTACTTTTCGTTTTCATCTTCAAGAAAGTAAAACTCAAACGGCTCGCCGGTTGCGCCATGGGCGTCCTGGGGCGGGCGCAAATTGCGGTAATCTTCGCGGTGGAAATAGCCAAAAAGCGCAAAGCTTACCCTGTGATAATGCTGCCCAAGCCACTGAGATAGCTGCACCGGCTCGCTTTGCGTGGTCAGCGCCAGCTGACAATCTTCCTCAAATACGTCGGCAAAGGCATCGAGGCCAAATACCTCGTCGACTTCAGCGCGGGTGATTTTGGTGCAAAAATGCAGCCAGGTTTCATCCCCTTCCACCAGGCTTAAAAACACCGGCGCGCCGCTTGGACCTTTAAGCTGCCACTCGGTTTCCTGGCTGCGCTCGAACTCGTAGGTGTTGATGGCTACCACTTCCAGCGACTGTCCGCGCAGCTGCGCGGGTAAACCAAAGTCGTTGTCCAGGCTGATAATATCGCCTTTCATCAGCTCGCGCGGATGGCGAATGCTGCGGGGCGTTGGGGCTTTGTCGCCGCCAAAGAGGCTTTTAAAAAAGCTCATGGAGTGTCTCCGCCGGGTAAGCAGTTAAAAAATCAAACGCCAACACCCGGCACTGGGCCGGGTGTTGATGATAACGCTTGCTTAGCCTTTACGGGCTTTGAGCCGTTCGAGCACCGCATTGGCATCGCTCTTTTGCTCGCCGATGCCGGCTTCGGCCAGTTTGGCGGCCAGCGACTTGTCGCTGTTTTCGTTTTCCAGGGTCTCGGCGGCTTTCATGCGATCGTCAAACTGCTGCTGACGGGCCTTGATGCGCTCGAGAGATTCTTTGGCGTTGAGCAGCTTGGAGTTGCTGGAGGCAAACGAGTCGGTAATAGACGCGGTAGCCTTTTGCACACTCTCGGTGGTTTTAACCATCGACAGCTGGCGCTGATAATCAGCCAGTTGGCGCTCGGTCTTTTTCACCAGTTCTTTAAGCTTGGCGGCATTGGCCGAGAAACTTTCGTTGGCTGAGTGCTGCTCAGAAAGTTCAAGCTCAAGCTGGGCGATCTTTTCGGCCACTTCCAGTGCCAGTGCTTCGTTGCCTTTATCCAGCGCTTGACTGGCGTAGCCTTCGTGCTCGCTGATGGTGCGCTTTAAGCGATCCACTTCACGGGCGGCGGCCATTTCTTTGGCCATCACATCGGTCAGATCGCGCTTGGCCTTGGTCAGATGCTTTTCGGCGTCGCGGATTTCCTGCTCGAAAATACGGGTCGAGTTGGCGTCGACTATGCTTTGGCCCACTTCGTTGGCGCCGCCACGAAATGCGGTCAGAATTTTGTTCAGAATGCCCATAATCTTGCTCCTCAGTTCAGGTAATCGACCATTTCGGCAATAACTTCCAGACAGTTGTCTGACAGGACGCTGAGTTCCTGTTCAATTTCGGCCATGCTGGATTTGAGTGACAACGCCCCGTACACCACGTATTTGTCGTCAATTTTGGCAAAGGCCGACAGTGGCATGGGAATGTTCAGCTCCAACATGGTTTCAAACATTTCGGCGCGGGTCTCGGGTTTGACTTCGTCTTCACCCCACAGGTAGCTGATGCACAGCACCTGGTTGTCGGTCACCGACACAAAAATTGGGATCTCCTCCCGGCCTACGATATTGACCTGCAGCACCTCCACATCTCCTTCGATGGGATAACAGTCAAACCGAAAACCCGTCTGGCTGTTGTCACCCAGTCCGTTGAGGTGGTTGGCGATGGCGTGGATATTCATAGTCGTCCTCTTTGACATATTATGTCTGTGTTCAAAATAACACTGGGACATAATATGTCAAGTGTTATTTTGGCGGTTTTTTCATCGCTGCCGAACTGCATTGCCATAGCGCTTCCTGTAACAACTGCCTTTTAGTTCAGGCGTTGTCATTTGGGTAGCGCACAGGGTAATCGGCGACGTCCTTGTGTGTTAGCCGATGGCGCTGGATGACTTAGGCCATCAGTGCCGTCAGGATAAGTGCAATTGAGATACTGATGGCCACTTCCACCGCCGCAAGCCCCACATTGTGCTGACGCTCAATCTCATCGGCAAGGCGAATGCGCGCCAGCACCATGGCTTTGACCAGGGTCAGCAGCACGGTGAGGCTTAGCAGCATGATGATGGAAAAGGCAAACCACCCCAGCAGGTTACTCACATAACCTGTGGGTGAATAAATCACAAAGTGACTGGCGGCGTTGAAGCTTAATGCCATGGCCAGCATGTGGCCTGCATGGCGGATGGCGAGCGCCGTGTGGCCTTTGGCGAGCGCATCCTGCATGCAGGCGCCCTGATTACGCGAGGCAAAGCGGTTTTCCCGCATCCGGGTCAGGAGCACCAGCATCAGCTGGGCAATCAAAAACGCGCTGACGATGGCGATAAAGGTGTTGAGGGTTAAATCTTCGACCCACAGCAGGCTGGCGCGGATGATAATGGCGGTGGCCACGGCCGCCGCTGCATCCACCAGCGCCACAGAAACATTGCCTTTGAGGATAAAGGTGTTTTTGTCGATGTTGTTGAGGGCGATTTTATCGTGCATCACCCGGCCGACCTTAATAAGCAGCATGCCAAAGAGGCCGTATGCGGTAACGCCGATGGCCTCGGTCACATAGTCGCTTGCGGGCGCGCCTGTGATGGCGCCGGTGAGCACTATGCCAAGCGCCAGCACTGCGCCGGCGGTGCTTATCCCAAAGGCGAAGTTGTCTTTTTCGGCCAGCTCTTTACTGCTATTGACGTTAACGCTCCAGCCCTGCAGGTAACGCATGGCGGTGAGCAGCAGCACGGCGATGGCCAAATCGATGCCGAGGATTATCAAAAGCTCCTGCGGCAGGCCGTGGTTTTCTAAGAGCATCATGGTGGAGTCCTTGTTCCTTAATTCTGTGGTGTGCTTTTATCTGTGCCCGAAACGGCCGTTATCTGCGCCTGAAGCTGCGTTTGCTGCCTGAGGACTTTCGGTAGTTGCCGCTTTTGGAGTAGTTTGAGCGAAACTTTTGTTTTTCAGAGCCTTCTTTTTGTGCGCTTAGTTTCTGGGCACTGGTTTTCGCAGCCTGGGCGACAGTAGGGGCCTGCTGACTCTGACGCGACAGACCGCTGGCACCGGTTCGCACCTTGGCGTAGGGGCTGTCAAAGCGTTTGCCCTGATTATCAAAGCGTTTTTTGGTTTCGGTAAACACCTGCTGCTGGCGCAGCAAGTCCCTTGGCGAGCTGTAACGATAGCGGCCCACATCATGGTAATAGCTGTAATGGCGCCTGCCGGCCCAGGTGTCGTAGTAAACAGGCCGGTTGATAAGGTTTGAGAACATGGCGTACATGCCATACCAGGCCCAGAAGGAGGTGCCATCGCTAGGGGTTTGCCACTCACCATAGGCTGGGTTGCCGATAAGCTGACTGCCTGCGCCGAGGTCGTCGCCCGTGGCAGCAATTTCGGCTTCGCGGCTGATGGCGCTGACCCGGGGCAGGGTGCCGCCAGACATATCGGCGAGGGCGTTCAGCGGATCGGACAGCATGTCGTTGTAAAGCGCAGGGTCGGCCGCCTGATACAGGTTTTCAGTCTCTGCGAGACGCAGGCTGTTATCGCTGAAACGGTTTGGATCCTCACTTTCGGCCAAGCGCCGCTCAAGGTTTTGATACAAGGGGCCGCGGCCGCCATCTTTTTCCAGTGCATCAACAATTGGCGCAAGGCTTGGGTCGGCTGCCTTGATACGCTCGCTGTAGTGGCGGATAAGGGTCGCATTTCGCACTTCGCCTTTATCGAGCAGCTCACCCAAGGCTGCGATACGCTCGCCGGCAAGCCGTTGGTATTGACTGATTTCCTGAGCCTGCGCCGCCTCAAGTTTGGCCTGATTATCAGAGCAGCCGCTTAAACCCAGCAGCGACGCGGCCAGCGTGATGCTTGCCAGGGTATGACGCCATGTTGCCATCTAACTTCTACCTCCCGAAGTGCTGATTACCTGCGCTGCCCGGTTAAAAATCTGGGAATATTATCGGTTTATTCCATGGTTGAAGGCGGAGGGTTTATAGTAACCTTAATCGCAGGCGGGCCTTTGCAGCGTGCTTTTGTCGCCAGGATGCGAGAACTGGGTGTTGGACCCGGGCCGCATGGATGTTTAAGCACGCCTTTGCAATGCCAACGCATGGCACTAGCTATATCACTCTCGACATAATATGTCGATACTCAGTTTGTCAGGGAATTGTATGTCCAAGCCACATCAGACAGAAATCACACCGCAGATCCTGGCCAAGGGCGAGGCGTTTTTTGCCGCTTTGAATGAGCGCTGGCCCGAGGGCGCTGCGCTGCTTGATGGCGCGGCCTGCGCCGAGCTTAAACGGATAACCGGGCTCAGTGATTTTATTGCCAGGGAGCTTTTGCGACATCCCGAGCGGATTGCCTTGCTCCAGCAGGGGCTACTCAACAAAGTGGAGCGCGCCTGCTTTGATAAAGAGCTGCACCGCGAGCTTGAGTCGGTAAGCAGCGAAGATGAGGCCAAGGCGGTGCTGCGCCGCTACCGCAATTTGCAGATGGTGCGGCTGGCGTGGCGTGACTTTACCGGACAGGTGGCGCTTAAAGAGTCGCTGCTGGACATTTCGGCGCTCGCCGAAGCGCTGATTATTGCCGCCCGCGACTGGCTTTATAAAGACATGTGTCAGTCACTCGGCACCCCGACCGATGCCAATGGCAAGCCGCAGCCTTTGATGATCCTTGGCATGGGCAAGCTTGGCGGCCGCGAGCTTAACTTTTCGTCTGACATCGACCTGATTTTCACCTTTCCTGAGCACGGCGAGACCCAAGGCGGGCGTAAAACGCTGGATAACCAGCAGTTTTTTATCCGAATGGGGCAGCGGCTCGTGAATTTGCTGTCGCAGGTAACCGCCGATGGTTTTGTGTTTCGGGTCGATATGCGCCTGCGTCCCTATGGCGACAGCGGCCCGCTGGTGGTCAGTTTCAGCGCCCTTGAGGATTATTATCAGGAGCAGGGCCGTGACTGGGAGCGTTACGCCATGGTCAAGGCGCGCTCGCTCGGGCCCTGGAGTGGCTACAGCGACGAGCTGCACAGCCTGCTGCGCCCCTTTGTGTATCGCCGTTACATCGATTTTTCGGCCATTGAATCGCTGCGAAGGATGAAGCAGATGATTGCCCAGGAAGTGCGCCGCCGTCAGCTCACCGATAACATCAAACTCGGTGCCGGCGGCATCCGCGAAGTGGAGTTCGTGGTGCAAAGCTTTCAGCTTATCCGTGGCGGGCGCGAGCCAAGCCTGCGCACCCAAAGCCTGTTTGGCGCCATCGATACCCTCTACAGCCTGGGGCAGCTTGAATATCTGGCGGTGGATGAGCTTAAAAATGCCTATGAGCTGTTAAGGCGGGTCGAAAACCTGCTGCAGGCCATAGACGATAAGCAAACCCAGACCCTGCCCGACAACCCGCTCGACTGGCAGCGTTTATGCCATGCCCTTGAGATGGCGAATGAATTTGACCTGCGCGCCCATATCGAGGCGGCCATGGCCAAAATTCACAAGCATTTTCGCGCCACCGTTGGCGGTGAAGAAACCGAAGACAATCATGAGCACTGGACCTGGCAGTTCTGGAATGTGCAGGAAGAAGATCACGCAGAGGCACTGCTGAAAGATCAGCAAATCGACGATGCGGAGTTTTGGCCGCTGCTTAAAGCCTGGCGCGAAACCATGGCCCGTCGCCCCATAGGTCCGCGCGGCCGTGAGACACTCGACCGGATGATGCCCAAGCTGCTCGGTGAGCTGGTGATCATGCCCAAACCCTCGGCGGCATTTGCGCCTGTGTTCAACGTGGTCGAGCAGGTGCTGACCCGCACTACGTACCTTGAGCTTCTGTGCGAAAACCCCGGCGCCCGGGCCCAGTTGGTGAGCCTGTGCTGCGCCAGCCCCTGGATTGCCGATCAGCTGGCAAAATTCCCCATGCTGCTGGATGAGCTTATCGATCCGGCGGCGCTGTATGACATCACCTCGCTCGATGACTACGGCAGTGAACTGCGCCAATATCTGCTCAGGGTTCCCGAAGATGACATGGAGCAGCAAATGGAGGCGCTGCGACAGTTTAAGCTCACGCAGCAGCTTAAGATTGCCGCCGCCGATGTGACCGGGGTGCTGCCAATTATGCAGGTAAGCGATCACTTAACCTTTTTGGCTGAGGCCATTATCGAGCAGGTGGTGCATCAGGCCTGGGGGCAGGTGGCTGCCCGCCATGGCGTGCCGCCTGCGCTTGAACCCGGTGACATGGGCTTTGCGGTGGTGGCCTATGGCAAGCTTGGCGGCATAGAGCTTGGGTATGGCTCGGATCTGGATCTGGTGTTTTTGCACAATCATCAGGGCAGCGGCGTGACGAACGGTGAGCGCCAGATTGAAGTCGGCCACTTTTATATCAAGCTTGCGCAGCGGATTTTGCATCTCTTTTCTACCCGCACCACCTCGGGTGAGCTGTATGAGGTCGATATGCGCCTGCGGCCCTCCGGCGCTTCTGGACTGCTGGTGAGTGAAATCGAGCGCTTTGGCGAATATCAGCGCGACGAAGCCTGGACCTGGGAGCATCAGGCGCTGGTGCGTTCGCGCTTTGTGTTTGGCGATAACAGCCTGGCGGCGCGTTTCAGCGAAATTCGCGCCGAGGTGCTCGGCAAGACGCGGGATAAAGCCACGCTCAAGACCGAGGTGCGGGACATGCGCATCAAGATGCGCGAGCACCTTCTCAGTGTCGATGCCGGTTTGTTTGACCTGAAGCAAAGCCCCGGCGGCATCGCCGACATCGAATTTATTGCCCAGTATCTGGTGCTTGCGGGCAGCCATGAGCATCCGGAGCTTACCGTCTGGTCTGACAATGTGCGGATTTTCCAGACGGCGGCAGAGCTTGATATTCTGCCGCTCAATCAGGCGCAGCAGCTGGTGGCCGCCTACTGCAACCTGCGGGATGAAAATCATCGCTTGACCCTGCAGCGTCTGGCGGGCCAACTGCCTGAAATTACGGTACAGGACCATGCCGAGCGGGTACTCAGTATCTATCGTCAGGTGCTTGGCGGCGACGAGAGTCAGCAAAGCAGCCCGGCCTCATGAACCTGAGCCGGAATAATCGCATGAAAAGCGACATAAATACGGGTCTTGGCGATGCCCAATACCGGATTGCAGCCTGCATCGATAAGCGGCCGGCCTTTATGCATCTGGACGAGCTTTCGGGGTTTCAGGGGCTGGTCGATGGCGAAATTGCGGCTATCGGCCAGGCCTGCGGCAATGGCTGGCGCAAGGTGTTTAATGTCTACGCCAAGCTATTGTGGGCATTGGCAACTGAATGGCGACGCCAGCAGGATGAAACGGAAGCCGCGTCTGATGATGCGGCTTTGCTTGCACCGCATCTTGGGCCACTTCTAGCACAAGTTCTTGAATATCCAAGCTGGCAAGCGTACCGCGATGCCAGATTGCTAAGGCCCGGCTCCGGCACTGCGCTGCTGTTTAGCCCGCCGCCTGTGGCTGATACCGGAGCGCACAAGGCACTGACTGCTGAAGGTGCGCACAAGGCATTGACTGCAGCAAGCGCACAAAAGGCTTTGGCCGAAGCGCCTTCGCTATACATAGTGATGGGCCGGGGTTACGGCAAGGCACTTTCATCCGAGCCACAGCGTGGAATACGGCTTAGCTGGCTTAATGAATCCTTTGCCATCGATATCCAGCGCCGGATTATTGTTTGCCCCTATTTCGATTACCGCCAATTGAGCGACAGCCGCATTGATGAGCTGGTCGCACTCATTTTGCCCCAAAGGGCCGTTAGGCACCTTGAGGATCAGAGCCGCCCTGGCCTTGAGGAATGGTGCCGCCCGGGCCTTGAGGAACAGGGCCGTCAGGCACCTTGAGGAACTTTTTCAAAGATAAGAGACTCTTAACAGTCAGCAAGGCGCGGGGATAACACTCTTTGCGCCTTCTTTATGCTAAGCCTTCCGGCCTTTACTCTTTAGCCGGTAAACCTGGATGTTTAAGCCGGCTGTTTGCGGCATTGGCTTTTCGCGATGATGGCTGTTTGCGGCGAAGGCTCTGTGACGTTTGATGCCAGAGAAGATTTGAATACAAAGGAGATGTTTGTGATAAGAAAAACCGCACTTTTGCTGCCCGTTACCCTGTTAAGCACCGCCTTGCTTGGTGGCTGCGAGTCGTTTGAGTGGGAAGGGGTCAGCGTTGAAGAGGAAAAGGTGTCTGATACGGCTGCGCCCGAGGCCGACCCGATGAAAACCCATAACGATCAGCTGATGAAAGACGACGCGCTTGAGCGCAAATAATCCGGCTTGTCGCAGCCCGCTTGCTGGGTTTACTTACTGAGCATATGGGCTCTGCTTTTACACGGGGCTTGGTTTTTTTGTGCCAAGCCTTTTTAAGGCACATCTCCGTATTGCTGATGCTTTTATTGCCGATGTTTTTATTGTCAATGCTTTTACTATCGATGCTTGGCGCGTGCGATGAGGCCGAGCCTTATCCTGCGCCCGGCAATCCAATGCCAGATAAATCCAAGGCTCAGCATCAGCCCGGCGGCCGAGTGAATAAGGCTTGCACTGAGCTGCCAATCGCTGCTGCTCAGATAATAAAGCCCGGTGCCAGTCAACATCAGCAGCAGTAGTGACAGCGCCAGCATCAGGCCGCTTTTGTGATTTTCCCGCCGGCGCCAGCCTGCGCGTATGTGCACCTGCCACAGGGCGCCAAGCAGCATCAGCAGGATAAAGGATGCCAATGCATGGCTGCTGACTATCGGCAGGCGCATGCTGCCCGGCAAAGTGCTGCCAAGCTCCCATTCCAGTTTGAATTCCATCACCCAGGGAAACAGCGCAAGGCCAGTGAGGGCGCTCATCAGCATGGCGCCAAGGAGGAGATAGAAGAACCAATCGGGATAGCCATTGAGTTTTTTCATTATCAAACCTTAAGAAGACTCTGGTCGGCACGGCGGTCGGCACGGCGGTCGGCACGGCGGCCGCCAAGGCGTAAAAGCTTTGCCTCATTACCGCTGGCGGCTATTTTGGTCAGCGCATCGGCGCGCCAGGCAAAGGGGGCGATAACGCTGTGAAGCTGCGCGCTTTCAGGCATGGCGTTGCCGGTAATAATCCGCGAGGCAAAACGTGCATCTTCTTTGCCGCCGTGGCGAGAGCTGGCGATGGCGGCATTTTTAAGCCAAAGCACTTGCGATATACCCTTTTCGTTTCCAAGCGCTACGCCGTTATCGTTTCTAAGTACTAAGCCGTTATCGTTTCCAAGCGCTAAGCCATTATCGTGTCTTAGTACGATGCGAATAGCCGTTTCGCCAAACACCCGCAGATCGCCGCCAGCGTTCACCGAGGCGCCTTGCACGCCATGGCGCTTAAGGCTCGCTATCGCCAAATCCACCGCATAACCCTTGGCGATGCCATCGAGGGTTATCAGCACCGGGCGTCGAAGCCTGGCATGCCCGGGTTTAAGCTCGATATCCTGCCAGTTGCCCATGGGGATAAAAGTATGGCTAACGTGGCGTGGCAGGGCACCTGCGGCAACGAGTTCGCCGCCCACTGTGACGTTGAAGCCGTCGTCGCTGTGCCTGCCCAAGATTTGCGCGAGTTTCAGCAGCCTCAGGCCATGGCGGCCCATGGGCTGCCAGCTGCCCGGATGGGCATTGAGCCGTGACAGCTCGCTGTCCGGCCGATGAAACGAGAGTGCCTCATCGATCGATTTCATCGCCATGAAGGCGGCCTCTATTGCCGACTGCGGGCAGGCGCTGCCCGCATCTATGATACGGATGTCGGTGAAGGTGCCAAGCAGGGGTCTGGCTCGGCGCAACGACTCAGGGCGTTCAGGCATCTTTTGTCAGGTATAGCTCGTGTATGGTGAGCAGTCGCTTGACGCCATCCAGCAGGTTACGGCAACTCAGGGTTGCGCCGCTGATGTTGGGCACATCTTCATCGAGCTTGAACGGGTCTTTGAGGGTTTTGCCCTTGAAATTGGCGCGCCAGCTTTGCTCCCTGACTTCGCCGCCGTGGGTCTCGCGGTAGCTCAGCACTTCGATACCCAGCACTTCGCCGGTGGGGCTGATGGCGGTGGCATAGGTGATGTATTCATGCTTGCCAATCACGTCATCGACGATAAACCAGCCCAGAAACTCGCCATCCTTTTCGGCGCGCCAGATGGGTTGATTGCTCTGGCGTTGGCGGGTACCGGCGCGGGACTTGATGGCATCGCGGGCATCGTCGCTGAGCAGGGTCGGGCGCTCACTGAACTGATTGGCCTGGGCAAACAGCAGCTGCTGCGCCTGAGGGATGCTCAGGTAGTCGGTGGCGATTGCGGGGGCTGCGACAAGCGCCATCGGAATAAACCATAAGCTGTTGTTGAATAGAGATTCAGACATCGTCATTCTCCCAAAAACTGAAAAGTCATGCTTTTGAAAGGGGCACAGTGCGTGCCCCTTTGCGGATCAGAAGTTGTAGGCAACCTTAAAGCGCCATTCCTGCTCGGTTTTCTCGATCAGGTGCAGGCTGGTGTCCTGGCCATCGAACTGCTCTCCGCCACCGGCGAGTTGTGGCAGCCAGGTGAGCGTCGCCCACCAGTTGGCGCTGCCGTAGTGGAGAGAGGGGCCGGCAAACCAGGACCAACGCTCCTGACCCACTTCGGTCTCAAACTCGGTTTCGTAAAGCACTTCGGCGCTGACAAACCAGTTGGGCGCGAAGCGGTAACTGAGGCCCGTGCCAAACTTAAGCTCGATTTCCATCTCAGGTTCGGTCGGCCAGTCAAAGTCTTCCGGCAGATTATCGATGGGCGCTCGCTTGGCATAGGTGCTTTCCACCGCCATGTTGCCAAGCCATACCAGCTCGCCTTCGAGCAGGTATTTCTGGGTTTGCAGACCCACTTCCAGCGACAGGGTGTCCTTGTCGTAGCCCGAGTGCTTATCAATCCAGTCGTAATCCAGCGACATGCTCATCTGCAGGCCGATATCGTCCTTGGCCGGGCTTAAGAACATGTAGGCCATGCCTGCTTCAATGCCGGAGGCCTTGAAGTCGATGTCTTTGGCGCCGGGCAGATAGCCGTCGACCGCGAGGCCAGAGGTATCCAGCGACATAAACTTGGCCGAAAACGACGAGGAGAACTTGTTGCTGAAGCCGTATTCGAATTCGGTTTCAAAGTCGATGCCCTGATAACTGCCCTGGCTTTTGCCGTCACGCAGGGTGACTTTTTGGTACAGCTCCGATGCGCCCTGGGGCAGGGCTTCGGCACCTTTGAGGTAGCCGAACAGGTCTTCACCGGCAACGCCCTGCTGACTGAATACCGCCATCATTAGCGCAACGGCCGACAAGCCAAACTTTGCTTTGTTCATCTTCATTCCCATCTTGATGTGTCATTCAAACGGCAGACATTCTAGGTGTTAAAAATACAAATAGGAATGGTTAGCATTTTGTTTTGTAGTGATTTCCAGGCTAAGGCATTGATCGGTAATTGAAAATAAATTTAATGTTATTTTAAGGTTTGAGAGCGCTTACCGCATGCTTGAGGGTGTCTCTCAGCCAGCGGTGGGCGGGCTGATTGTCCAGCCGCCTTGGCCAGACCATGTAAACCGGGATTGGGCGGCTTTTAAACGGGAAGGGTAACAGCTGTAGCTGCAACATGGGGGCAAAGGACTGGGCGAGCCGAAGCGGGGCTATGCCGATGGCATCACTGCGGGAAATGCTGGCCATCATGCTGATTTCACTGCTGTTCTCACAGTAAATGCGCCTTTCCGGCAAAGGCTCTTCACAGAATATTTCGCCAAGGCTCAAGCCGCGTCGGTTGAGGTTAAGGATACAGTGGCGTTCGGCTGCAAATTGCTCGGTGCTCAGGCTGCCGTTAAGCCTCGGATGGTCTTTGGCGGCGACGCAGACAAACTGCTCTTCAATCAGCAGCTGACTTTTCAGGTTGTTGCCTGCGGGAGGCAAGATGTCTATCACCATATCGGCGCTGCCACTGTAGAGCGCCTGATAGACATGTTCGGGATGGGAGGTCATGTCTTTAAAGACTATTCCCAATGCCAATCCGCTCAAAAGCGGCGCCAGTGCCGGTTGCAGGGTGTGGGACGCGGCCTCATAGGTGTAAACCGTAAACTGGCGGGTGCTGGTGTGCGGGTCAAACTGATTGAAAGCATCCAGTGACGCGGAAATATCGTCCATCGCATGGGATAAGCCCCGATACAGTTGATGGGCTGCCGCGGTGGGGGTAATGCCTCGTCCCGCTCTGACAAACAGCTCCTCGCCGATTTGCGACTTGAGACGCTGCACCGCATTGCTGACTGAGGATTGGGTCAATCCCAGCATATCCGCCGCCCGGGAAAAGGATTGTTGCTGATATACACACAGAAATACCCGAAGCAGGTTCAGGTCAAGTTTACTGAATTGTCCCATGGCAGACCCAATGGATGACCGATTGGCTAATAAGGTAACTTTATCTGCTTGAAAATCAAAGAGGCAGCCAGGGCTGCCTCTTGTCTTTGAAACCTGTCGCGGGGGCGGTTAAACCTTGCTCCCGTGCCGGGCTTCAGTGCTCAGTGCTGATGTCTGCGCCCCCAGTGCGTGTCGTCATGTTGTGGCTGGGCTTGGTAATAGATTTTCTGATTGGCATCGGCCTCGGCCTGAGTGGGCAGGGGCACGATTTCGAAGCGTGGGTCAAAGTCCACCATCAGGCTCTTTAGGGTATCGAGAAGCTGCACATCGCCTTCGTAGCTGGCTTTGCCGGCTTCAAACAGCTGCTTGAGTGATACCTTGCCAAGGTTCATGGCAATTGCATCCTGGTTGTTTAAGGTCACGGTCAGGTTAGCACCGGCCTTGGGTTTGTCGACCTTGATGTTACTGAGGTTACCGTTGGCAAGCTCCACATAAATGGTCTCGTTGATATCCGGTAGCACCAGGTTTATCCCAAAGCTGTGCTTCTGAGCCTTCACCGAGTCAATCTTGATGGCCATGTAGTCCAGCAGGCTGGTGACAGGCATATTGGCTATCACATCGGCGGAGGCCGCTTTGATTTCGCCGCTCTGGATGCCAATCCTCAGCTCCTGCGCGCCCGAGAGATACACATTGCGCCAGCCCGCACCTTCAGACTGATAACCTAATTGCTCATAAGTATCGGCCAGCAGGTTGCGTGCTTCCTTGTTTCCAGGCTCGGCAATCACTACCTTGTTCAGTGCGGTGGCAACAAAGTGGTATTCGCCCTGGCTGAAATCCTTCTTGGCCTTTTTCAGCACCGACTTTGCACCACCCATGTATTCAACGAACTTAGTTGCTTCTTCTCTGGTCGGCAGAGGGTTGAGGTTAGCCGGATTCATGTCGAAGTAACCCAGATACATGTTGTACACGGCGCGGGCGTTGTGGCTGTAGGTGCCGTGGTAACCGTTGGTGTGCCAGGCCTGCTGGATGCTGTCGGGGATAACCTTTTGGATCTCCCAGCCTATGTCCTGCATCACTACACCAGAATTTGCCAGACGCAGTGACTGGTTATGGACAAAACCGTAGTTGTCCCGCTGCAGTTTCATATAAGACAGGATATTGTCGTTATCCCACACCGGGGCGCTGTGGGCGGTGAACAGAAATTCGGCTTCGCCGCCCCAGGCTTCAATCATCTGATTGATGGTTTTCGACCACTTAAGGGCATCACGCACCTTGGCACCGCGCAGGGTGTAGATGTTGTGCATGCCGTGATACATCACCTCGGCTCCCCAAATAGCCCTTTTCGACGGGATATAGGCCACGGCTTCGGACGGAGCCTCGGTGCCTGAGGCATCCATAAAGATGATGTCGAGGCCGTCGATAGTCAGTTTCTCAAACTTTTGCCCCTGGGCATTGGTTTCGTAGTGGGGCATCACATAGGTGATTTGCCCCTTGGCCATACCATTGGACAGCGCCGCATCGACTATACCCGTGTTGCCCTGGGAGAGGGTATTGCCGTACTGATAGGAGACCCGCCGCGCCATGGCATTGCCGGCGAGAACGTTCTCATCCACCATTTCGGCGGTGATATTGTGCGAGCCGTACACCTTCACGCCGGGGAAGCGCTCGGCCACCGCCCGAGAGCCACCGAAGTGATCGCCGTGGGAATGTGAATAGACCATGGCCACCACCGGCTTATCGCCGCCGGGCAGGTGTTTCAGGGCAAAGTCGAGGGTTGCCTTGGCAGACTCATAGGTGGTAAGCGGGTCAAAGACTATCCAGCCATTATCGGTACGCACAAAGCTCATATTGGCAAGGTCGGTGCCACGCACCTGATAGATGCCGTCACGCACTTCATAGAGGCCGTAGGCCTCATTATTGAGCTGCGCTTGACGGTATAAAGAAGGATTGACCGTGTCCGGGGTCTCATCGCCGATAAATTCAAACTTATCGGCCAGCAGCGCGGCGGTGGCATCATCGAGTTTGGCGATGAGCTTGGCCCGGGTGTTATTGAAGGCTTCCTGATCGGCAAAGTTAAGACCGGCGGCGACGGCAGCATTATGAGCCTTTGTGGCTTCGGTGGCGGGTTTGCCCTGATAGGCAAAGCTGGTGGTCAGTGCGTGTTCATCCTGACCGGCGCCATGGCTGTCGCCTGCGCCCGCATAGCTTGGCGCTGCAGACAAGAGAGAGATAACGGCGACAGAGACGAGATTGAGTTTCAGCATGGTAGTGCTCCTTGATGGGTAGGCATTTGCCAATGCAGAAATATTAAAAAGCTCAATTATTCAGATAAATGCCGGGAGCTATATTTCAAATATTCACAGTGTGAATGAATAAGGCACGCTGCTCGCCTTGCAGAAAACAAAACGCCAGCGCGGGGCTGGCGTTTTGCTTTGAAACAGAAGCTTTGGGGATCAGCCCGTCAGTCGGGAGTTATCGATTGATTTTTTATCATAGAGTTCAAACGGGAACTGATTACGCAGTCGCTGGGCAATCTCATCCGACACATTGGCAGAGATATGCAGCCGCACATCGCCCTGACGCTCGGCACGTATGGTGCAGGTCAGCTTTTCCGCCTTGGCGAGCTTGCGGCTTTCACGCTCAAATTTTTCCGGAATTTTACCGCTGTGGTTGGTTAGACGTCCGTCTTTAAAATGCATTTCAAACAGCGTCAGGCCTTTTTTTCCGCTGAAGATAAGACGGTAGATAAGGTAGAGTCCGATGGCAATGAACAGCAGTTTCAACAGGTTGGCAGTCATAACAAATCCTTTGGCCGTTTTTCCTTAAGATACGCCTAAAGTGCGGCGCTGAAAAGTGAGATACCTCTCAGTAAATGCGCTTGAACAAATGGCCTATGGCAACTAAGGTTTTACAGGAAAGGGATTCAGTCACTCACTCTCTGTTATGAGCTGCTACCATCTGTTACCAGTAGGATCGAGCCGTTCGGAGATAACCTGTTAAGGATAACGCCATGCCACTTACCAACGCCCGCGACTGGTCACTGATGTGTGACAAACAAGCCAAACTGATGGAAAACATGCGCAGCCATTTTCCCGAGCGCCGCGAACCTTTGACCGAGCTCAGTCACCACTGGCGCGATTTAAAGCGTCAGCTCGATCAGGGCGGGATCCCGCGCATACTGCCGCACAAATAAACGCGGCGGCCAAGCACAGAAGGCAAAGCTCTGCGGGCAAAGCACCGTAGATAAAGCTGCTTAGACAAAGCGCCGTAGACAAAGCGATGTAAAAGCTCCGTAAAAAGCTCAAAAAAGCCCCTTAAAAAATGCCATAAAAAAACCGCCAGCAGAGGCGGTTTTTTATGGTGCCGGAAGCGATGAAAACTCACTTAAGGCGTGCTTGGGAAGGGCTTGGTTTAGAAAGCGTAGCTTACGCTTGCCAGTACAGTGCCTTCGGTTTTACTTACACCGTCCTTAACTGCAAATTCTTCATTAATAGTTGAATCGAGCCAAGCTAAGGACAAACCTACTCCAAATACCTCGGTAGATACGCCGATGGAGTAGTCTGTGTAAGCGCCCATCCACTCATCAACAGCTTCTCCTGAATTGTACCCGCCATGCAGATCAAGGCTCCAGTTTTCAACAAACTCCCAGCTGTAATTGACTTCTAAGTAGTTGTAGTCAAGGCCTGAACCATAGTAATCATTGGTAAACCAATAAGCGGTTCTTACACCTTGGAAATCGAATCCGAAGGTTACTTCAAAGTAATCTGCATCCAGATTGTCGCCTGGGTAATTGTAGCGATAGAGAGTTACATCCCAGCTCAGGTTTTCATTCACCTCATGATAATAACCCGCATACACATCCAGCTCGAAGCTGGCGTCGACTTCATCACCTGCTTCGGTGCAGTCTTCCGAGTTATCTGAGTAAGTAGAGCAACCATCAAAATCAACATTACTCGCCCAGGCTCCAACGAAAAAACCTGATTCCATTGAGTAGTCAATTCCGCCAGAAACCTGAAATTCACCGGCGGTCTGGGACACACCACGGAAACGGTAGTCGTTGGCAACGCCCACTTCACCACTCAATTCTCCGGCGTTGGCCAGAGGCGACAGCAGCGCACCTGTCAGAAGGATCCCGGTCAGCTGTGCAAGCTTGTTTTTATTGAAATATTTAGCCACGCTTGATTCTCCATTTTATTTTATGTTTGTTGGAATGGCGCTGGCGCGCCGCTCCACATGGGTTGCCAAACATCAGCGCAGTGCTGTGACCTCATGGCGGGTTTTACAGATTATTTTTGCTCGAAAATGACATAGACTTTTTTACAGTTTTCAATCACTTCCCAGGTGCCTATAAAACCGGCGGGGATAACAAACTTATCTCCGACTGCCACGGTCAGGCTATTGCCTTCGGTGTCGCAAATGATGCTGCACCCTTCAAGAATGTCACAATATTCGTGTTCAGTATAGTTGACATTCCATTTGCCGCCAGCACTTTGCCAAATTCCGACGTGGAATTGTCTGCAGCCGCTGGAGTAATGATTTGTCAGTATTTGCTGTGGGTTACCTTCGAGTCGTTTTTGCTCTGGCAAAAAGTAGTGTTCAGACTGACTCGCTGAGCTGGAAAAGTGTTGAATATCTTTAACCAAAATTGTCATCTTCACTCCCTTGGATTTGGGATCTTGGGGCGCAGTGCGCCCCGTGGCTTTTACTTCATGGTTGGCATTACAAACTCAGCCGCGAGCTGCTTGCCCTGAGGCCAGCGGGCGGTAATCGCCTTGCGCTTGGTGTAAAAGCGCACGCCATCCGGGCCATGCATATGCAGCGGGCCAAACAGCGAGCGCTTCCAGCCGCCGAAGCTGTGGAATGCCATAGGCACTGGGATGGGCACGTTGACCCCGACCATGCCAACCTGAACGTGATGACAGAAGTGACGGGCCGCTTCGCCGCTTTGGGTGAAGATAGCGGTGCCGTTGCCAAACTCGTGGTCGTTGATGAGTTTCAGGGCGCTTGGATAATCAGCCACCCGCACTATGCTGAGCACTGGGCCGAAAATCTCTTCCTTATATATGCTCATTTCCGGCGTTACATGGTCAAACAGGCAGGCACCGAGGAAGTAGCCATTGGCATCGGCCTTCATGTTGCGACCATCGACCAACAGTTTGGCGCCTTCGCGCACACCGGCATCCACATAGCCGCACACCTTGTCCAGATGCTGAGCTGAAATCAGCGGGCCCATTTCCATTTCGGTGTCGAGGCCGTTGCCGACCTTGAGCGCGGCAATCTTGGGCAGCAGCTTTTCGACCAGCGCATCACCGGCATCACCCACCGCCAGCACTACTGAAATTGCCATACAGCGCTCCCCGGCAGAGCCGTAGGCGGCGCCCATCAGCGCATTGACTGCCTGATCCAGATCCGCGTCCGGCATGACCAGCATGTGGTTCTTGGCGCCGCCGAGGGCCTGCACCCGCTTGCCGTGGGCCGACGCCGTGGCGTAGATGTACTCGGCAATCGGGGTAGAGCCTACGAAGCTCACCGCCTGAACGTCTTTGTGGGTCAACAGGGTGTCCACGGCTTCTTTATCGCCGTTAACCACGTTGAACACGCCATCGGGCAGACCGGCTTCCTTGAGCAGCTCAGCAATACGCATCACAGAGCTTGGGTCTTTTTCAGATGGCTTCATGATGAAGGTGTTGCCGCAGGCAATCGCGATGGGGAACATCCACATAGGCACCATCACCGGGAAGTTAAAGGGTGCAATACCGGCCACCACACCCAGCGCCTGGTTTACCGCCCAGGCATCCACGCCGGTACCGACCTGCGCCGTGTGCTCGCCCTTGAGCAGATGCGGAATACCGCAGGCAAATTCCACCACTTCGAGGCCACGGATAAGCTCGCCCTTGGCATCGTCCAGCACTTTGCCGTGCTCGCGGGTGATAAGCTCGGCCAGCTCATCCAGATTGGCCTCAACCAGGGCCTTGAACTTAAACAGAATGCGGGCGCGGTTGAGCGGCGTCATCTGCGACCAGCTCTCGAACGCGGCCTTGGCAACACCAATGGCAGCGGCGACTTCATCGCTGCTGGCGAGGGAAACTTCGGCGCGCGCTTCACCGGTGGCGGGTTCAAATACTGATTGGGTACGGGCGCTTTTGGCTGTGTGCTGACCGTTTACAAAATGAGTAATGCTTTGCATGTTTATCTGGCTACCTTAAAAAAAGAAACGGATTATCCAATCGTCTGAATGGCATCGGCGAGGGTGTTAATCATCTGGTCGATATGCGCTTTTTCGACAATCAGTGGCGGTGACATGGCGATGATGTCGCCGGTGACCCGCACCAGGGTGCCGTTTTTAAAGCAGCGCTCGAATACCCGATAACCACGGCGGCCAACGCCTTCGTTATTGGGTGACATCTGAATACCGGCAACCAGACCTGTGTTGCGGATGTCGATGACATTGGGCAGGCCTTTGAGGCTGTGCACCGCATCTTCCCAGTAGCCTTCCAGCTCTTTGGTGCGCTCGAACAGTTTCTCTTCTTTATAGATATCCAGGGTGGCCAGTGCGGCAGCGGCCGCGACCGGATGGCCTGAGTAGGTGTAACCGTGGAAGAATTCAATCAGCTCTTCCGGACCGTGCATGCAGGCGTCGTGAATATCCTGGCTGACAAATACCGCGCCCATGGGGATGGTGCCGTTATTGAGCGCCTTGGCAGTGGTCATCAAATCCGGGGTAACGCCCCAGCGCTGGGCGGCAAAGGCGTCGCCCACGCGGCCAAAGCCTGTGATCACTTCATCGAAAATCAATAGGATGCCGTGTTTTTGGGTAATTTCGCGCAGGCGCTTCAGGTAGCCCTCGGGTGGCAGGATCACACCGGCGGAGCCGGACATGGGCTCTACGATAACCGCCGCGATGTTTTCGGCGCCGTGCAGGGTGATGAGCTGCTCAAGCACTTCTGCTTTTTCAAGACCATGGGCTGGAAATCCGCGTGAGAATGCGTTTTTGCCGATATCCAGCGTGTGGGGAAGATGGTCTACGCCCTGCAGGATCTGCTGGCTGAAGGTGCGGCGGTTATTGCCAATACCACCAACAGAAATGCCGCCAAAGCCAACACCGTGGTAGCCAAGCTCGCGGCCGATAAAGCGGGTGCGGGTAGGCTGGCCGTTGGCTCTGTGGTAGGCCAGTGCCATTTTCAGTGCGGTATCGACTGACTCGCTGCCGGAGTTGGTAAAGAAGATGCGATTAAGACCGCGCGGGGCGATTTCGGCGAGGCGGCTAGCCAGTTCAAAGGCGATGGGGTGGCCCATTTGAAACGATGGCGCGTAGTCGAGCTCGCGAATTTGGCGGCTGACCGCCTCACTGATTTTTTGTCTGCCGTGACCTGCGTTGCAGCACCACAGACCGGCGGTGGAATCGAGCACGGGATTGCCGTCCACATCTTTGTAAAACATGCCTTCGGCACTGGCCAGCAGTCGGGGGCTGGCTTTGAACTGGCGGTTAGCCGTAAACGGCATCCAGTAGTGCTCAAGGGACGGTTTGTCGTGTCCGGAAGCGGGGTTGAAGTCGACCATACATTATACCTTGTTCCTGTTGTTATAGGGCTTTGGGGTGGTTAATATTCGCTATGCTATGTCAGAAATAATGAACATGGAATACCCTTGTGCATTTATTTGTGGCAAAAATGCTGCAGTTGTAAAAAATATTGAAATGATGCCGGTCGCAGCGTAATCTCTGGACTGCAACGCCACTTGGACCCCCTTGGAAAATGAGCTGGGTCATGCGCTGAAATGCACAGGCAATCGATAGTTATAATCATAATAATCAGTGAGATAAGAGGTCATCATGAGTACACCCAAAAGCCGCAGCGACTGGGAGGCAATGGCAGCCGCGCTGGAGATCAATGGCAGAGCCTTTATTAACGGCCGCTATTGCGATGCGATTGGCAAAGAGAGCTTCGATTGTGTCAGTCCGGTCGATGGTCGGGTGCTGACCAAGGTTGCCAGCTGCCAGCAGGCCGATGCTGATTTGGCGGTGGCCAATGCCCGCGAGACCTTTGAGTCCGGGATCTGGTCGCAGCTGTCGCCGGTAAAGCGCAAGCAGGTGATGATCCGCTTTGCTGATTTGCTCGAGGCCAATGCCAACGAGCTGGCGCTGCTGGAAACCCTCGACATGGGTAAACCGATTGCCCACTCCAAAGCCGTTGACGTAGCCGGTGCCGCCCGTGCCATCCGCTGGTCCGGTGAGGCCATCGACAAGATTTACGATGAGTTGGCGCCAACCCCCCATAACGAAATCGGCATGATCACCCGCGAGCCAGTGGGTGTCGTGGCCGCCATCGTGCCGTGGAACTTCCCGATGCTGATGGCCTGCTGGAAACTCGGTCCCGCCCTTGCCACCGGTAACAGCGTGGTGCTCAAGCCATCTGAAAAATCGCCGCTTACCGCCATTCGTATGGCACAGCTTGCCAAAGAGGCAGGCATTCCCGATGGCGTGCTGAACGTGCTGCCGGGTTTTGGCCACACAGTCGGCCAGGCGCTGGCGCTGCATATGGATGTGGATACCCTGGTATTCACCGGCTCGACCAAGATTGCCAAGCAATTGATGGTGTATGCCGGTCAGTCCAACATGAAGCGGGTATGGCTCGAAGCGGGCGGCAAGAGCCCGAATATCGTGTTTAACGACGCGCCGGATCTGAAAGCGGCCGCCGAAGCTGCTGCCTCTGCCATTGCCTTTAACCAGGGCGAGGTGTGCACCGCAGGCTCGCGCCTGCTGGTGGAATCCGGCGTGAAAGATGAGCTTTTGAAATTAATAGTAGAAGAGCTCGCCTCCTGGCAGCCCGGCCATCCGCTGGACCCGGCCACCACCTGCGGCGCTGTGGTCGACAAGCAGCAGCTCGATACTGTGCTGAGCTACATTCAGGCCGGCCACGATGAAGGTGGCAAGCTCTTGTGCGGCGGCAAGCGGGTGCTGGAAGAAACCGGCGGCGTGTACGTCACTCCGACTGTGTTTGACGGTGTTACCAATCAGATGAGGATTGCCCGCGAGGAAATCTTTGGCCCGGTGATGTCGGTTATCACCTTTGACGGCATGGATGAGGCCGTTGCCATCGCCAACGACACCATTTATGGTCTCGCCGCCGGTGTCTGGACCTCGGACATCAGCAAGGCCCACAAGACCGCCAAGGCGCTTCGCAGCGGCATGGTGTGGATTAATCACTATGACGGCGGCGATATGACCGCGCCATTCGGTGGTTATAAGCAGTCGGGTAATGGCCGCGACAAGTCACTGCATGCTTTTGAAAAGTACACCGAAGTAAAAGCGACCTGGATTGCGCTGTAACCGCTGCGCAAGCCGCAGACAAACAAAACCCGCCAATCGGCGGGTTTCTTTTTATACTGCCTTTTATCAGAAAATATCCATAAAGCGGTGATACAGCATACCGGCAGCCAGCAGCGGCGAGCGCAGGGCAGGGCCTCCCGGGAAGGTCATGTGTTTAACTTTGGCGAAAATATCAAAACGCTCGCTGTTGCCGGCAATGGCGTCGGCCACCAGACGGCCCGCCATGTGGGTGGCGTTGACGCCATGGCCGGAATAGGCCTGGGCAAACAGGATATTGGGCGCATCCGGCAGACGACCAAGCTGCGGCAGGCGGTTGGCGCCTATGCCAATCATGCCGCCCCATTGGTAGTCAATCCGAACCCCTTTCAGTGCCGGAAACACCTTTTCAAGATTGGGGCGCAGCGCCGCTTCAATGTCTTTGGGATCTTTACCCGAATAGGTACAAAGCCCGCCAAACAGCAGCCGGCCGTCGGCGGATAAATGGAAGTAGTCGAGCGCAATACGCATATCGGCAAAAGCCATGTTTTGCGGAATGATTTGCCGCTGCAGCTCCGGGGAGAGCGGCTCGGTAGCCAGCAGATAGCTGCCTGCGGGCAGCACCTTGCCGCCGACATAGGGCTCAAGCTTGTGGCCTATGTAGGCGTTACCGGCCAGCACCAGATTGTCGCAGCGCACTTCGCCGCGCTCTGTCTGCACCTTGAGGCGCTCACCTTTGACGATGTTGCTGGCGGCGCTGTATTCAAAAATCTGCACCCCAAGCTCTCTGGCAACCCGTGCTTCGCCAAGCGCCAGATTCAGGGGATGCAAATGGCCGCTGCCCATGTCCATCAACGCGCCCTGATAGCAGTCCGAACCAATCACTTCGCCTATGTGTGATTTATCGAGCAGCTTAAGCTCATGGCGATAGCCAACCGCGCGCAGGTGTTCAAGCTCGGCTTCAAGCTCCTGCATGTGGCGCGGCTTGACCGCAAGATCGCAATAGCCCATCTGCAGATCGCAGTCGATATGGTGTGTGGCAACCCGCTCGCGCACTATATCTACGGCTTCAAAACCCATCTGGGTGATGGCATCCACCCCTTCCTGGCCTATGTCATTACGAAATTGGTCTAGCCCATGGCCTATGCCGCGAATAAGCTCGCCGCCGTTGCGGCCTGATGCGCCCCAGCCAACACGTTTGGCTTCCAGCAGGGCTACGCTGAATCCTTTCTGTCGCAGTTCGATGGCGGTATTCAAACCACTGAAACCGCCTCCCACCACACAGACGTCCACATCGATAACCCCATCCAGTACAGGATACTGATAAATCTCTTTTGCGGTCGCAAAATAGAAGGATTCTGGGTACTTGTCGCTGTGAATGGGAGAATTGTTTGCCATAAGGGCTCCGGCATTGGTTTTTATTGTAAATTGGACTTGTCTCTGTATACTCATCACACTTTTTGCGGATAACTTTACAGTGTTCATTTTATTTAACATACTTGATCGCCAGAATACAATGTGTATCTTGTGAGCAATGCCAGAAGCAGCGCCGCAATTGACTGGTCTGACGCAGAAAGCTAATTGATAAATAAAAATTTTCGAACATGGAGCAATGGCAGTGCCCGGTTCGGAGCAGACAATTTGCACTTTATCTGCTGTGCAGATAACTGAACCTGAGTGGGGGTGACAAATTTGGATATCGGAGCCAGCCTCAAAGCCGTACGGAAACTCAAAGGCTTGTCCCAGCGTGAGCTGGCCAAGCGAGCCGGCGTGACCAACAGTACCATTTCCATGATTGAGAAAAACAGCGTCAGCCCGTCGGTGAGCTCGCTGAAAAAGGTATTGTCGGGGATCCCCATGTCATTGGTGGAGTTTTTCTCCATCGGCGAATCGGCGTCGTCCGAGCAAAAGATTGTGTACCGGGCCGACGAACTGCTCGACATAGGCACAGGCCCGCTCGAGTTTAAAGTAATTGGCCGGGATTATCCCAACCGCGCCATGTCGGTGATGAGCGAGACCTATCCGCCCGGCGCCGACACAGGGGAAGAGATGCTCAAGCATGTGGGTGAAGAAGCCGCGATGGTGATCACCGGCAAGTTTGAACTCACCGTTGGTGATGAAATCTTTATCCTCGAAGCCGGTGACAGCTACTACTTTAACAGCGAGTTGCCGCACCGTTTCAGAAATCCCTTTGATGAGCCCTGTCATCTGGTGAGTGCCACTACTCCCGCCAACTTCTGAAAAAGCTTTCCACTGCGGCCCACTCGGGCCGCAGTCATTTCTGCGCTCTGATTTTCTACGCCACCTTCCGCGCAGCAGCAAATTCCTCCGCCGATGTAAATAATTTTAACCAAGCGCCGTGCTGACGGGGCTCCGCGGCCATCCTGGTGCAATTCTGTCTGGGTTGCACAACTTCTGTGCAGCCAGGCTTAAGACGGCCAAGTTACAGAATGTAACTCCATCATCTAGCTGAAAAATAACGGTTATTATCACATTGTTATAAAAGTGCTGCCAACTTGGGTGGTGGCACTTGCCTCGTTCAATATTTCGGTGTACTGTGTGAAAAAATGAACGCCGTGTTTGAAGGCGATCACAAAACCCAAACTTCGACACAGATGCAAGGTGAAGTATGTCTGACGCCACGGTGCCCGTGATTGGTGTCTCCTCCTGTAATGCCCCAATAGGGTTGCAAACATTCAGTATTGTTGGGGAAAAGTATCTCCTCGGTATTATCAATGGCACCGGCGGCTGGCCGCTGATTATCCCCTCGGTTGGTGCAGGAATGCCCACTGAGGAATTATTAACGCGCCTCGACGGCATTATGTTTACCGGTTCTCCATCCAATGTGGAGCCACATCATTATGCGGGACCGGCCAGTGAGCCGGGCACCCATCATGATCCGCGCCGTGACGCGACCACCTTGCCACTTATTCGTGCTGCGATAGACGCTGGTGTACCTGTGCTGGGTATTTGCCGCGGGTTTCAGGAAATGAATGTCGCCTTTGGTGGCAGTCTGCATCAGAAACTCCATGAAACCGGCAAATACATGGAACACAGGGAAGACAGAGAAGCGCCGCTGGAGGGGCAGTATGGCCTGGCCCATACCGTTACTCTGGAGCCCGGGGGGGTAATTTTCGAAGCCTGGGGCCGCAGCTCGGCGGAAGTGAATTCCGTCCACACGCAGGGCGTTGAGCGCCTTGGAAACGGGTTGCGGCCAGAAGCCTATGCTCCGGATGGCTTGATAGAAGCCTTCTCCGTGATAAATGCCAAAAATTTTGCCCTCGGTGTGCAGTTTCACCCCGAATGGAAAGTTGCCGATAACGCCTTTTACCTTTCGATTTTCAAGGCATTCGGTGACGCCTGCCGCGCCAGGGCTCAAAAGCGAGCGAGATAATAACTATGGATAAGCTGATAGCGTTTTTGAAAGAAAAGAAGATTACCGAAGTTGAATGTGTAATCAGTGACATGTCTGGTATTGCCCGCGGCAAGATTGCGCCGGTGGACAAGTTTATCAACGAAGGTGGCATGCGCCTGCCCGAAAGCGTGCTGCTGCAGACCGTGACCGGCGACTTTGTTGATGATGAGCTGTATTACAAGCTTTTGAACGAAGCCGACGTGGACTTTATGTGTGTACCGGATGAAAACGCCGTGTACGTGTTGCCATGGACCGTGGAAGCCACGGCACAGGTTATCCATGACATGTACGACCGCATGGGCAATCCTATTGAGCTTTCACCACGTAACGTACTGAAAAACGTGCTGAAGCTTTACGAAGAAAAGGGTTGGGAGCCTGTGGTTGCCCCTGAAATGGAATTCTATCTGGTGGCGCGCAATGACGATCCGGATCTGCCGCTTAACCCGCCGCTTGGCCGCTCAGGTCGCCCTGAAGCCGGTCGTCAGTCATTCTCGATTGATGCCGCCAACGAATACGATCCGCTGTTTGAAGACATGTATGAGTGGTGTGAGGCCCAGGGCCTGTACATTGACACCCTGATCCATGAAGACGGCCCGGCGCAGATGGAAATCAACTTCAGCCACGGCAATGCGCTGTCACTGGCCGATCAGGTGTTTGTGTTCAAACGTACCCTGCGTGAAGCCGCGCTCAAGCACAACGTATGCGCCACCTTTATGGCAAAGCCTGTGACCAATGAGCCAGGCAGCGCCATGCACATTCACCAGAGTGTGGTGGATAAAAAGACCGGCAAAAACATTTTCACCAAGGAAGATGGTACCAAGAGCCCGCACTTCCTCGGCTACATCGCCGGCCTGCAGAAATACATTCCAGAGTTTCTGCCGCTGATGGCCCCAAGCGTGAACTCTTTCCGCCGCTTCCTGCCCGGCACTTCTGCGCCGGTAAACCTGGAGTGGGGCGAAGAAAACCGTACCTGTGGTCTGCGTATTCCTGAGTCATCACCACAGAACCGCCGCATCGAAAACCGTATTCCGGGCGCCGATGCCAACTGTTATCTGGCCATTGCTGCGAGCTTGCTCGCCGGTTATATCGGCATGGTGGAAGGCCTTAAGCCGACTAATCCAGCCCTTGGCCGCGCCAACGAAAGCCGCACCGCCGAGACCAACTGTCTGCCGCTGACACTGGAAGAAGCACTGGTTGCCCTCGACCAGAGTGATGCGGCACGCAAATACCTGGGTGATACCTTTACCACCGGCTACGTGGCGGTGAAGCAAACCGAGCTTGAGAATTTCCGGCGCGTGGTCAGTGCCTGGGAGCGTCAATTCCTGTTATTGACGGTATAACGCACGAGCCCGGGGGCAACCCCGGGTACATTCTGGGGAAGGGCGATGATGCAACAACAAGAACAACAAGCCATCGGCGCACTGCAGTCTCTGGATGCAAGCCACCATTTGCATCCTTTTACTGACACTCTGCAGCTTGCCGGGCGAGGCACCCGAATTATTTCCCACGCCGATGGGGTCTATGTGTGGGATATCCACGGCAACAAACTGCTCGATGCCATGGCGGGGCTGTGGTGTGTCAACGTGGGTTATGGCCGTGACAGCATCGCCGATGCGGTGGCGGCGCAGCTTAAAACCCTGCCGTTCTATAACAACTTTTTCCAATGTACCCATGAGCCCGCCATTCGTCTTGCAGCCAAAATTGCAAGCCTGGCGCCCGTGCACATGAACCGGGTGTTTTTTACCGGCTCCGGCTCCGAAGCCAACGATACCAATTTGCGCATGGTGCGCCGTTATTGGGATTTGAAAGGCAAGCCCGGTAAAAAGACCATCATCAGCCGCAAAAATGCCTATCACGGCTCCACTGTAGCCGGTGCCAGCCTTGGTGGCATGGGCTTTATGCATCAGCAGGGCGACCTGCCCATTCCCGGCATAGTCCATATCGACCAGCCCTACTGGTTTGCTGAGGGGCGTGAGCTGTCAGCGCAGGATTTCGGCATCAAGGCCGCCAGGGCGCTGGAAGCGAAAATTCTTGAACTCGGTGAAGACAAGGTCGCGGCCTTTATTGCCGAGCCCTTTCAGGGCGCGGGTGGCGTCATCATTCCGCCTGATAGCTACTGGGATGAAATCAAAAGGATTTTATCTAAGTACGATATTCTGTTTATTCTGGACGAAGTCATCAGCGGTTTTGGCCGTACCGGCAACTGGTTTGCCGCGACTACCTATAACCTCACTCCGGATTTAATCACCATCGCCAAGGGCATGACCTCAGGTTATATCCCCATGGGCGGGGTAATAGTGTCTGACAGGGTCGCCGATGTGCTGGTAAACGAGGGCGGTGAATTTGCCCACGGCTTTACTTACTCAGGCCATCCGGCGGCGGCCGCCGCGGCGCTTGAGAATATCCGTATTCTCGAAGAGGAGCGTTTGGTCGATAAGGTGCGTGAAGACACGGGCCCTTATCTGCAGGCGCGGCTTCGTGAGCTTTGTGAGCATCCGCTGGTGGGTGAAGTGCGCGGCCTTGGCATGGTTGGCGCCATTGAATTGGTGGCTGACAAAGACAGCGGCGCGCGACTGCCCGCCGACATGGGCGCAGGAATGCTGTGCCGCGAGGCCTGTATTGAGGTGGGGTTGGTGATGCGCGCCGTGGGCGACACCATGATTATTTCACCGCCGCTTTGCATCAGCCGCGCTGAGATTGATGAACTGATTTTAAAAGCAAGTCAGGCACTTTCGCTGACATTTGCAAAGATTGCAGCTCGGTAAAACTGAGGGCATAGTAAAAGTCTGCCTGAACGTTAACCCTTGGTTAACAAAGGTGGTAGGCAGCAGCAACTGCCGATGCGTTTTTTCAGGTTGTAGCATTGGTCCTAACAATAACACTAAAGCCGGCTCAGTCGGCGACACAATCAGAGTAATTGCCATTCAATTACTGCTACCTGCAAAAGGAGATAGCATGAAGTTATTACAGAAGATGACCGCTCTGGCACTGGTGACCGCCGGGGTATTGGGCAGCGCAGTGGTATCAGCGGAAGAAGTGGTTCGCGTTTACAACTGGTCTGACTATATCGCCGAAGACACCCTGGAAAATTTCCAGAAAGAAACTGGGATCCGGGTGATTTATGACGTGTTCGACACCAACGAAGTACTGGAAGCCAAGTTGCTGTCCGGTCGCAGTGGTTATGATCTGGTGGTACCTTCCGCTCACTTTTTGGCGAAGCAAATCAAGGCCGGCGCCTTTATGAAGCTGGACAAGTCCAAGCTGCCAAACGCCAAGCATTTGAACGCCAACCTGATGTCGCAGCTGCAAAAGAGCGATCCGGGCAACGAGCACGCCATGCCTTACCTGTGGGGCACCACCGGCATCGGCTTTAACGTCGCCAAGGTAAAAGAAGTGCTGGGCGAAAACGCACCTGTGGATTCATGGGAGCTGATTTTCAATCCGGCCAATGCCGAGAAGCTCGCCAAGTGTGGTATCGCGGTGCTGGATTCACCCGATGAAATTCTGCCTCCTGCACTGAATTATCTGGGTCTGCAGCCTAACTCAACCGATCCTGCCGACTTTGACAAGGCCGGTGATGTGCTGCTCAAGATCCGCCCTTATCTTAAGTATTTCCACTCATCACGTTACATCTCCGATCTGGCCAACGGCGAAATCTGCGCCGCCATCGGCTGGTCAGGCGACATTCTGCAGGCCAAGGCCCGCGCTGAAGAAGCCGGTAATGGCAACGTGATTGACTACCGCATTCCAAAAGAAGGTGCGCCACTGTGGTTTGACATGATGGCCATTCCTGCCGATGCGGCCAATGCTGACAATGCCCTGACGCTGATGAACTACCTGATGCGCCCAGAGGTGATTGCCTCCATCAGTAACTACGTGGCCTATGCCAACGCCAACGATGGTTCTACCCCAATGCTGGATGAGGCTGTGGCCAAAAACCCTGCCGTGTATCCATCAGAAGAAACCCTTGCCAAGCTTTACCTTGGTGAAGTGCGTCCAATGAAGACCCAGCGTGCCATGACCCGGATCTGGACCAAGATCAAGTCCGGTCAATAAGCAACGACTTAGGGGCAGTGGATTGCTGCCCCTCCTTTACTCTAATTGCACAAGTAAACCGAGTTCCAGCAGGCCGGAGGCTTGTTCTGGCGAGTTTGGAATGGAGATGTATTATGGCTATGACTTCGGGCGTCACCAATAAACCATTAACAAAGACGCAGGATGAATTGCTGCTCAAAATTGAACGGGTCAGCAAATTATTTGATGATGTTCGCGCCGTCGACGACGTGTCGCTGACCATCAATAAAGGGGAAATTTTTGCACTGCTCGGCGGCTCCGGCTCCGGCAAATCCACTCTGCTGCGTATGCTGGCAGGGTTTGAAAGACCTTCTGAAGGACGCATTTATCTGGACGGTCAGGATATTACTGATCTGCCGCCTTACGAGCGTCCCATCAACATGATGTTCCAGTCTTACGCGCTGTTCCCGCACATGACAGTGGAGCAGAACATCGCCTTCGGCCTTAAGCAGGACAAGCTGCCAAAGGATGAAATCACTCAGCGGGTGGCCGAAATGCTCAAGCTGGTTCACATGGAGCAATACGCCAAGCGTAAGCCGCACCAGCTTTCTGGCGGTCAGCGTCAGCGCGTGGCCTTGGCTCGCTCCCTTGCCAAGCGCCCCAAACTGCTGCTGCTCGATGAGCCGATGGGCGCACTGGATAAGAAACTTCGTACCCAGATGCAGCTCGAAGTGGTTGAAATCCTTGAGCGTGTCGGTGTGACCTGTGTGATGGTAACCCACGATCAGGAAGAAGCCATGACCATGGCGGGCCGTATCGCCATCATGAGCGACGGCTGGATTGCCCAGGTCGGCAGCCCAATGGACATCTATGAGAGCCCTAACAGCCGCATGATTGCCGAGTTTATCGGCAGCGTGAACCTGTTCGAATGTGAAATCGTTGAAGACGAAGCCGACCACGCGGTGCTCAAGTCGCCCACCCTGACGCAGCCATTCTTTATCGGCCACGGCGTGACCACCAGTGTCGAAGACAAGCACGTGTGGCTGGCGGTGCGTCCGGAAAAGACCCTTATCACCCGCGAGCAGCCTGAAGGCCAATACAACTGGGCCAGCGGCAAAGTGCATGACATTGCCTACCTTGGTGGCCTGTCGGTGTATTACATCCGTCTTGAGGATGGCCGTATTGTGCAGTGCTCCATGACCAACACCGAGCGGCGCGCCGACCATCCCACATGGGGTGATGATGTGTTCATCAGCTGGGAGGCCACCAGTGGTGTGGTATTGAGATCATGAGCAAACGAAAGAAAGGTTTTCGCTTTGCCATCCGTGGCAGGCACTTTACCCTGGGCTTTCCCTTTCTGTGGCTGACGCTGTTTTTCGCACTGCCCTTTGCGATAGTGCTGAAAATCAGTTTCTCCACCGCGGCCATTGCCATTCCGCCCTATGAACCGACCTTTACCTATGGCGATCAGCTGCTGAACATTGCACTGAACCTGGGTAACTATCTGCTGCTTCTGGACGATGCGCTGTATTACACCGCCTATCTTGGCTCGCTCAAAATGGCGGTGGTGGCCACCATCGGCTGTTTGCTGCTTGGCTACCCCATGGCGTACGCCATTGCGCGGGCGCCGGCCAAGATGCAAACCGTGCTTCTGCTGCTTATCATGCTGCCGTCATGGACGTCATTCCTTATCCGGGTGTACGCCTGGATGGGGCTCCTTGCCGACACCGGCCTTATCAATAATGTGCTGATGTGGCTTGGGGTGATAAGCGAGCCTTTGAAGATAATGAACACGGATATTGCGGTGTATATCGGCCTTATCTATGCCTATCTGCCGTTTATGGTGCTACCGCTGTACGCCAACCTGGTGAAGATGGACATGAGTCTTTTGGAAGCGGCGGCTGATCTTGGCTCGCGCAGTATCAACACCTTCTGGAAAATCACCCTGCCGCTGTCGAAGGGCGGTGTGATTGCAGGCTCCATGCTGGTGTTTATTCCGTCTGTGGGTGAGTTCGTTATTCCTGAACTGCTCGGCGGTCCGGACTCACTGATGATAGGTAAGGTTCTGTGGCAGGAGTTCTTCAACAACCGCGACTGGCCGGTGGCCTCGGCGCTGGCGATAGTGATGCTGGGTCTTTTGATTATCCCTATCACCCTGTTCCATCATTATCAGTCCCGTGATTTGGAGAAAGAAGCATGAAAAAGCTGAGTTTTTCTACCGTGATGTTGTGGTTGGGGCTCATCTTTCTTTATGCCCCGATGTTTATCCTGATTTTCTATTCCTTCAACGCGTCCAAACTGGTGACCGTGTGGGGCGGCTTTTCGGCCAAGTGGTATATGGAACTGTTCAAGGATCAGCAGATCCTCGATGCAGTCTGGACCAGTTTGGAGATTGCCTTCCTGTCGGCCTCGATGGCGGTGGTGCTCGGCACCATGGCCGCCTTCGTAATGACCCGTTTTCGCCGCAGCTGGGCCAAGTTGTCGCTGTCGAACATGATCACAGCGCCGCTGGTAATGCCTGAAGTGATCACCGGTCTGTCACTGCTGCTGCTGTTTGTGCACATGGCCGACATGATTGGCTGGCCGGCCGAGCGCGGCAGGCTGACCATTTGGCTCGCGCACTCGACCTTCTGCGCCGCCTATGTGGCTGTGGTGGTGTCGTCCCGTCTGCGTGAGCTGGACATGTCGATTGAAGAAGCGGCGATGGATTTGGGGGCTACTCCGTTCAAGACCTTCTTCCTTATCACTGTGCCCATGATTGCACCGGCGCTGACGGCGGGCTGGCTGCTGTCCTTCAGTTTGTCGCTGGATGACCTGGTTATCGCAAGCTTTGCCTCGGGGCCGGGCGCGACTACCCTGCCGATGGTGGTGTTCTCCTCGGTGCGTTTGGGTGTGTCACCCAAGATCAACGCCCTGGCGACCCTTATTATCATGGCAGTATCGCTGATGGCCTTCCTGTCCTGGTACTTTGCCCGCCGGGCCGAGAAAAAAGCCAAGGCAGCCATGGAGTAAGGCTTACCAACCCATCAAAACGGTCGCTAACGCGGCCGTTTTCTTTTGTTTAATATATTCAACAAATATTCAAAATATTCGGCATCGACGGCTAGAGTTTCCCATTGCTAAGGTGTAGGATGTTCTCGTTGTTTAAAATAATGAACATAAAAAGAAGGAAGCATCATGTCTGCTACACCTCATACCTCGTCTTATTATGCCGCTTCCGCCAATGACACCCGTATTCGTCCTCGCCTTGAGGAGCATCTTGACACTGACGTGTGTGTTATAGGCGCTGGCTACACCGGCTTGTCCTCAGCATTGCATCTGCTGGAAGCCGGTTTCAAGGTGGTTGTGCTTGAAGCCGCCCGCATCGGCTGGGGCGCTTCTGGCCGCAATGGCGGCCAAATTGTGAATAGTTACAGTCGTGATATCGATGTCATCGAAAAAAACGTGGGCAAAGAAAAAGCTAAACTGTTCGGCGAAATGGCATTCGAAGGCGGCCGCATCATTCGCGAGCGTATCGAGAAATACAACATCGACTGTGACCTCAAAAACGGCGGTGTATTCGCGGCGATAAACCAGAAACAGATGGGACACCTCAAGGCGCAAAAGGCGCTGTGGGAAGCCCATGGCCACACTGGCAAACTGGAAATCCTCGATGAGGCTGGTATCCGCAATGTAGTGAATACTGAACGCTACGTCGGCGGTATGCTGGATAAAAGCGGCGGCCACATTCATCCGCTGAACCTGGCCCTTGGTGAAGCCCGCGCGGTGGAAAGCCTCGGCGGCAAGATTTTTGAAGACTCGGCGGTAGTAGACGTGATTGAAGGCGAGCCTGCCATCGTCAAAACCGAGTTCGGTCAGGTAAGGGCGCGCTTTGTGGTGGTGGCCGGTAATGCCTATCTTGGCAAACTGATGCCTGAGCTGATGGCCAAGTCCATGCCCTGCGGCACCCAGGTGATTACCACTGAGCCCCTGAGCGATGAAATGGCAAAAAGCCTGCTGCCACAGGATTACTGCGTTGAAGACTGTAACTACCTGCTCGATTACTTCCGTCTCTCCGGCGACAAGCGCCTGATATACGGCGGCGGTGTGGTGTACGGCGCCCGCGATCCGGAAAACATCAAATCGATTATTCTGCCCAAGATGCTGAAAACCTTCCCGCAGCTCAAAGACGTCAAAATCGATTACACCTGGACCGGTAACTTCCTGCTGACCCTGTCGCGCCTGCCTCAGGTTGGCCGTATCGGCAAGAACATTTATTACTCCCAGGGTTGCAGTGGACACGGTGTGACTTACACCCATCTCGCCGGCAAGCTGATTGCCGAGGTGCTTAATGGTCAGGCGACTCGCTTTGATGCGTTTGCTGCGCTGCCCCATTACCCGTTCCCGGGTGGCCATGCGCTGCGGGTACCGTTCAGCGCCATCGGCGCCTGGTACTACACCATGCGCGACAAGCTGGGCATTTAACACAGGCAACTGAGCCCAAGGGGCATTAACAGAATTAACGGCAACCATGCCGACGAAGAGGAGTCAGCTGTGCAGCTAAAACGTCCTTCACTCTTGAAAACCCAGTGTTATATCAACGGCCAGTGGCGCGATGCCCTGTCCGGTGAGACGGTGACCATTGCCAATCCAGCCACCAATGAGGCTATTGCCTCTGTGCCTGTGATGGGCCGCGATGAAACCCGTGAAGCCATTGCCGCCGCCGAAGCCGCGCTGCCGGCCTGGCGTAAGCTCACCGCCAAAGAGCGTGGTGCCAAGCTGCGCCGCTGGTATGAGCTGATGCTGGAAAACGCCGATGATCTGGCGCTGATGATGACTACAGAGCAGGGTAAACCGCTCGCCGAAGCCAAGGGCGAGGTGGTGTATGCTGCCTCCTTTATCGAATGGTTTGCCGAAGAGGCCAAGCGTCTTTATGGCGATACCATCCCCGGTCATCAGGGCGACAAGCGCATCATGGTGATTAAGCAGGGCGTGGGCGTAACTGCGGCCATTACCCCGTGGAACTTCCCTGCGGCGATGATAACCCGTAAGGCAGGCCCTGCGCTCGCTGCGGGCTGCACCATGATTGTTAAACCAGCGCCGCAAACACCTTTTACGGCACTGGCACTGGCTGAGCTTGCGCAGGAGGCGGGTATTCCCCCCGGCGTATTCAGTGTGGTGACCGGCGATGCAGTAGCCATCGGCAACGAGCTTTGCGAAAGCCCTGTGGTGCGCAAACTGTCGTTCACCGGCTCCACCAATGTCGGCATCAAGCTGATGCAGCAGTGCGCGCCAACCCTCAAAAAAGTGTCGCTTGAGCTTGGCGGCAATGCGCCCTTTATCGTGTTCAATGATGCGGATCTCGATGCTGCCGTTGAAGGCGCGATGATTTCCAAATACCGCAACGCCGGTCAAACCTGCGTCTGTGCCAACCGGATCTATGTGCAGGATGGCGTGTACGATGCCTTTGCCCAGAAGCTTGCCGCCGCCGTGGCCAAGCTTAAGGTCGGCAATGGCGCCGAGCCCGGCGTGACCACAGGGCCGCTGATCAATGGCGCGGCGCTTGAGAAGGTGCAGAGCCATCTTCAGGATGCGCTCGATAAAGGCGCGACGCTGCTCAGTGGCGGCAAGTTGCTTGGCGGTAACTTTATGGAACCTGCGATTGTGACCAACGTGGATGCCAGCATGAAGGTCGCCCGCGAGGAAACCTTCGGCCCGTTGGCGCCGCTGTTCCGTTTCAGCGATGTGGACGATGTGATTCGTCAGGCCAACGACACCGAGTTTGGCCTCGCGGCTTACTTCTACGGCCGTGACATCTCCCTTATCTGGAAGGTGGCCGAGGCGCTGGAATACGGCATGGTGGGCGTGAACACCGGGCTTATTTCCACCGAAGTGGCCCCCTTTGGCGGCATGAAATCATCGGGTCTGGGCCGCGAAGGCTCCAAGTACGGCATCGATGAGTATGTAGAAATCAAATATATCTGTCTGTCGGTTTGACCGGCGAAACAGGAGTACCCTATGAGCTTGACCAATGATTCATTGATGGTTCGTCGCCGCGCAGCTGTAGCCGGTGGTGTTGGCCAAATCCACCCTGTGTTTACCGAGCGCGCCGAAAACGCCACCGTGTGGGACGTTGAAGGTCGTGAGTATATCGACTTTGCCGGCGGCATCGCGGTGCTGAACACAGGCCATCTGCATCCAAAAGTAAAGGCCGCAGTGGCCGAGCAGCTGGAGAAGTTCTCCCACACCTGCTTTATGGTGCTGGGCTATGAGAGCTACATCTCTGTGTGTGAAAAGCTCAATCAATTGGTGCCCGGTGACTTTGCCAAGAAGTCAGCCCTGTTCACCAGCGGCTCCGAGGCGGTGGAAAACGCCATTAAGGTGGCCCGCGCCTACACCAAGCGTGCCGGTGTGATTGCTTTTACTTCAGGCTACCACGGCCGCACCATGGCGGCGCTGGCGCTGACCGGAAAGGTTGCCCCTTACAGCAAGGGCATGGGCTTGATGCAGGCCAACGTGTTTCGCGCCGAATACCCCTGTGCGCTGCACGGGGTGAGTGAAGATGACGCCATGGCGTCCATCGAGCGTATTTTCAAGAATGACGCCGAGCCAAGCGACATCGCCGCCATTATCCTTGAGCCTGTGCAGGGCGAGGGCGGTTTCTATGCCGCGACCCCAAGCTTTATGAAGCGCCTGCGCGAACTCTGTGACCGCGAAGGCATCATGCTGATTGCCGACGAAGTGCAAACCGGCGCTGGCCGTACCGGTACCTTCTTTGCCATGGAGCAGATGGGCGTTGCCGCAGACATCACCACCTTCGCCAAGTCGATTGCCGGTGGCTTCCCGCTCTCTGGCATCACTGGCCGCGCCGATGTGATGGACGCCATTGGCCCGGGTGGCCTTGGCGGCACCTACGGCGGCAGCCCGCTGGCATGCGCCGCGGCGCTCGCCGTGATTGAAGTGTTTGAAGAAGAAAAATTGCTGGAGCGCTCCAACGCCATTGGCCAGACCATCAAGTCTGCCATTGGTGAGCTCGCCGGTCGTTATCCGCAAATCGCTGAGGTGCGTGGTCTGGGCTCCATGATTGCCATCGAACTGATGGAAAATGGCAAGCCTGCACCTGAGTATTGCCCGCAGGTGCTCGCTGAGGCCCGTAACCGCGGTCTTATCCTGTTGTCGTGCGGTACTTACGGCAACGTGCTGCGGATTTTGGTGCCCATCACGGCGCCGGATGCGCAAATTCAGCGCGGACTTGAAATCATGGCAGAGTGTTTCGAAGCCGTGCTCGGCAAGTAAGCCAATAAACAAAGGCGGCCCCAACAGGCCGCTTTTTTGTTATTTACCTGCAAGGACGCAGAACAGGTCTATACTCAATCATACACAAGTCTACCCATGTATTTTCAGGACCTTGCGGAGAGTGCATGAAACATCTTCCCCTGCGACAAAAACTCCTTTGGATGACCTCGGCGCTGTTTTTGGCCACAGTCGCCACCATGTCGGTGACGCTCTGGAGCACCCTTAACAGTAAAACCGACGAGCTCTTTGTCGAAGTCGACAAAGCGCTCAATGATGAAATCCGCACCAAACTGACCGCCAGTGCCGGCCGCTACGGCGAGAAGGTCGCGGCCTTTATCAACGAGGCCTACCGTATTCCTTACTCCTTCAGCGCCATGATGGAAAACAATGCCCTGGTCGGCCGGATGAACCGCGAAAGTGTGCAGGATGCGGTGAGCTCAATTCTGCAAAAAAATAAACAGATATCCTCCATGTATGCTCAGTTTGAGCCCAACGGATTTGATGGTCGCGACAGCGAATTTACCGCCCCGGGGTTGATGCACTCGGTGGAAGGCGCAGGCACACTGGAGGTGTACTTTTACCGCAATGACGATGGCAGCCAAACCCAGCAGCAGGTGGAGGATGCCAGCGAGAAGTATGTTGATACCCTCAACGAGTTTGGCCTGCGGGAAGCCGAGTGGTATCTGTGCGCCAAAGACAGCCTCAAACCTTGCCTGATGGAGCCCTACCTTTATGAGATCTCCCCCGGCAACAACATGCTGATGACCTCGCTCACTGTGCCGATAGTGCGCGATGGCGCATTTCGTGGCGTGGTCGGTGTCGATTTGAATTTGCCGGTGTTTCAGAAGCTGATTGATGAGCTGTCGGCAAGCCTGTATCAGGGCCAGGCCAAGGTGACGCTGCTGTCGACCAAGGGGCTCATTGTGGCAGCGAGCCACTATGATAAGAAGGCTCGCCCGCTCAGTGAATCAATGGACAAGGGGCTTGCCAATCAAATCCTTGGCCTTGGTAAAGACAACAATTATCTGCTGAATGACAGCAGCATGATTGTCGCCTATCCCATCGACATACCGCTGTCGGGCAGCCAGTGGCGCCTGAGTATCGAAGTGCCGAAGGAAATCGCCTTTGCCAGTGCCAATCAGGTTGAATCCAGCATGGAGGCCATGGCCGCGAGCCTTGGCCGTTTTGTATTGCTGCTGGGGATTGGTATTGCGGCGGTGGCGGTGATTTTGATTGCGCTCTTTATCCGCAGCGTGGTCAGGCCGATTCAGCAAATTCAGCAGCGCGTGAGCCAGCTCGCCAGTGCCGAAGGGGATTTGACCCAGAAACTCACAGTGGATGAGCATGCTGAGCTCATTGCCCTTGGCGAAGGGTTTAACGCTTTTATCGGTAAGCTGCACATGCTTATCAGCGACCTTAAGTCGGTGGCGGCTGACTCCAGACGCGAAAGCGAAGCCACGGCTGCCATTGCCGAGCACACCAGACAGAGCGTGACCCGCCAGTACAGTGAAATCGACAGCGTGGTCACTGCGGTCAATGAGATGAGCCATACCGCCACCGAGGTTGCCAAGGCATCGGAGCAAACCGCCGCCGAGTCGTCCGCCATGGCGGTGCAGGTGCGCGACAGCCAAACCAGCCTCACTGAAGCGGTGAAATTGGTGTCTACTATGGCCCAGGAGTCGCAGCAGGCCAAGCTGGCGGTGGCCAAGGTGGCTGAAAGCAGCAGCAATATCAGCAAAATTCTGGATGTGATCAGTGCCATCGCCGCCCAAACCAATTTGCTGGCACTGAATGCTGCCATTGAAGCGGCGCGCGCCGGTGAGCAGGGACGCGGTTTTGCGGTGGTGGCCGATGAAGTTCGCTCGCTGGCATCCAAAACCCAGGCCTCCACCGATGACATCGGCCGGCTTATCGATGCGCTGCAGCTTGAGGTGCGCGGCGCAACCGGCATCATAGATAAAGGGGTTCAGCTCGCAAGCCAGGCGACGGAGCGCACCGAGCTTGCCTTTGTGTCACTGTCGTCCATGGTGGAGCGGATTAACGAAATCTCCAATCAGGTGACCCAAATCGCGACCGCAGCCGAAGAGCAAAGCGCGGTGACCGAAGAAGTGAGCCGCAATATCACAGGTATCTCAGATCAGGCCGCGGAGCTTATGAACCTTGCCGGACAGGCGCGGGAAAGCAGCGAAACCCTGGCACGGCTTGTGAGTCGTCAGGATGGCCAGCTTGCCAAGCTTCGCACCTGACAGGCTTTGCACCAGGCAAGATCGTGCTGATTAGCACGCTTTGCTTAGTCAGACCGCGCCTTGAAGCTAGTGTTACTCGGGATCATTAAAGATGGCGCCTTATCCATAGCGCCATCACCACCCAAAGCCGCCCTCGGGCGGCTTTTTTATGCGAAGTTTTTGCTGAGACTGGGCGATGCTGGCATACGTTGTTGGCACATATTGCTGGCACAGATTGCTGGCTACGTTGCTGGCTAAGTCGCTGGCGCAGTTAGTCCGCCAGCGGGAGTTTTGCCACTTTTGATGATAAGGAGTGCTTTTGATCATAAGCAGCGCTTTTGATTTTCAGGACGGCTTTTTAAGGCTTACCCGGATATCCGTCAGCGGCGTTGCCGAGCAGGCGAGGATGACGCCATCGCGTCGCTCGCTGTCAGAAAGTGCCTCGGCCTTGGGCTGATGGACTTCGCCTTCAAGCAAATAGCACTTGCAGCTGCCGCAAATACCTGCGCGGCAGGACCAGGGAATGACCCGGCCATGGGCCTCAGCCTGTGAAAGCAAACTTTGCTGATTACTGCCCTGAAATGGCTTTTCGTCGAGCAATATCTGCACGCTTTTCACTGGTCGATTGGCTGAGCTTGCGAGTCCGCCAAAGCTTTCGATATGAATGTTTGCATCATCCACCCCCAATGCCAGCAGCCCATCTCGGGCCGCTTCCATAAAGCCCTGCGGGCCGCATATGAACACCTCGCGTCCCTGAGCCTTGAAATCGGCAGAGGAGGGAGAAAGTGTGGACGCCTGCCAGCGGCCAGGGCGCGTGGGCAGTGTTTGGTAACGCGTGCTTGCTTCTGACTCCGTGCCAGTTTCACTTAGTTTTAAAGCAACTCTGTCTGCATCAACGGAACCCATTGCTGTGTTTTCAACTACGGCGTTTTTAATCGCAGCAGTTTCAACAGCAGCGTTTTTAATTGCAGCATTTTCAACGGCAGCATTTTCAACGGTAGCATTTTCGGCCATTGCGCTCAGCCATATCTCCAGCGTCATGCCGGCCGCCGCGCATTTGGCCAGCAGCGCCGTTTCGGGAATATCCTCTTCGGTGCGGCACTGATAAATAAAGTGAATATGGCCGAGCGGCGCGCTATTGCCATTGGATAAGCGAGCTTTTGCGATGGCAGCCCGCAGCATGGCGAGCATAGGCGTTATGCCGGATCCTGCGCTGATAAGCGTGAGCTTGGCGCTGGCTTTTGGGGTAAATCGCCCCTCGGCGCGGCCGCCAAGCACTGTGTCGCCTGTGGCAAGGTTATCGATAAGCCAGTTGGATATCAGGCCGTTTTGCGTGCGTTTTACCGCAATATGATAAAGCCCGTCGCCAGTTGGGTGAGTGAGGCTGTAGCGGCGGATGTGGCGGGTGCCGTCAATATCAAAGGCAAACGGCAGATGTTGTCCGGCAATGGCTCCCGGAAGCGGTTTGCCGTCTGCGGCGGCAAAGCTTAAGCGGTAAAAGTCCCTGGCGATGGCCGCTTTGTCCCTGAGTGTCAGCAGGCGCTTTGCCGGTGCCAGGCTGCGGTAATGTTCAGCCTCCTGGGTTTCAAGCACTTCAATTTTATCGCCAACACGGATTTGTCCGCTATTCAGGGCAATCAGGTTCTGGCCGAAATTCACATCACCGGAGGCGCTTTTGCGGTATTTGCTTAAGGTCGCAAGCGGCTCCTGGCGGGGGTGAAATTCAGTGGTGCCGGCGATGACTGTGGTCATCACACAGCGGCTGCAGGGTTTGGCGACAAGGAATTCCACCTCGCCAATACGGATACGCTTCCAGCTGTCTTCTTCAAAAGGCTCGCGGGTGCTTGCCACTAGATTGGTGCGAAACTGGCTCATCTGACAGAGCGCGTCGGCGCGAAGATTGAGGTCGGTGAGGGAGGCTTCACCAATCAGCAAAAGCGGATAGCCGTCGGCAAAGCTGACCGCTGTGCCGGTTTTTTCACGAAAGCGTGCCGAGGTTTCGCCAAGCCACAATATGCGGGCGCTTTCGCCAAGCAGGGTAGAAATCCAGGCGTCTGCCAATGGGGTAGTTGAAAAGGCGCTGAAGCTGTCTTTCCACACGCCGGTCGTCATAGGCTCTTTACTGAATTCAGAGGCCGGTATGCGCAGCTCAGGCATATTCTCAGCCCGCAGCCACAGCTCGCCGCAGTGGGTTTGCTCGTCGCTGCCCTGAGGCTCAACCTTAAGTAACTTGGGGTGGGTGCGGGCGGTAATAAATTCGCCATTGGGTTTGACTGCCATAAAGCGGCGATCGCCCATCAGCCCCTCCAGAGTGACCTGCGCGCGGCTAAGGCGTTGTGCGCCCATGGATTTTACCGGATAAATACTGATGTCGCTTAACTGTGCCATTTTACCAATCCCTGACGGCAAGCCTTAAGGTTTGCGGCGGCTGTTAATGACGATTGCGATTAACAGCGGCCAACAAGTGCTGAGCCTATAAAGCTGACCCGATAAAGCATAAGAATAGCGACACTATAGCGATGATGGCAGGTACAGGCCAGTTAAGACCTGTACCCGTAGTTAGCGGTAATTACCTGAAGAGATGACGATGGAGTCTCAGGGCTTGATGACAAAGCTGCCCTGCATAATGGCCCAGTGCCCCGGAAAGGTGCAAAAGAAGCGATAAGCCTCGGCGGCGCTGAGCCCTTCAAGACTGAAAGTAATTTTGGTCGACTCGCCGCCACCTATTACGCCGGTGTGGGCAATCACACGGGTGTCGCCGGCCTTTACGAAGGCGGCATCGGCGCCAGCGGCCATACCATCGGTTGCTACGGCCTGCATATCGGCGGCCTTGGCCAGTACCCAGTTATGGCCCATAGCGGTTTTGGGCAGGCTGCCAGAGTGGGTGAGGGTCAGGGTCACTTCTTTACAGCTTGCGCTGACGCTGAGCTCCTGAGCACTGAACTGCATGGCATCATTGGCGCTGATGGTTAAATCACATTCACCGGCCAGCACGGCTGGTGAACCAAGTAGCGCTAAACAGAATAACGGGGCGAGAGATGCTTTCATCTGGATATACTCCGGTTGGCTAATATTGCCGCGTATCTTAGCAGCGCAAATGTCGCAAATGAGAATAATTTACATTTGTTGGTTTTGTGCGGCGCAGCACAAAAGCTGGCCAACTCGGGTGACTGTGGTAAAGTATTGCCCCTGTTAACGGCTGGTAAATACTTAGTTTGTATGAAGCGCTTTTGCGGTCAGTTGCGCAGGTCTGCATTACTTTCCGATAGTGTTTGCCGATATTGTTTGCCAATATTGTCTGCCGATAGCCCATTCCTGGCGCTTGGATAGTCCCTCATCAACGCGCTTGGTGAATGCCGTTTTAAGATTTTGATAATGAGATAAAAGTTAGCGCTGTTGCCATCGAAGGCACTGCCCGGAGAATAACAAGGATGCTTACCATGTTCCGATTTTGTGTAGCTGCGCCGCTGCTGTGTGCACTGACGGCACAGGCCGAAACCCAGTCGCTGAACCTGTTTGGTCAGTCGCTTGCGTTTGAATTGCCCGCCGGTTGGAAGCAGGCGTCCTTTGAGGAGCGTCCGGGGGTGATCAGCGCCGAGTTTGTGCCTGAGCTTGAGAACCTGAATGAGTGGAATTCACTGATTTGCGTGCAAAGTTTCAAGGTGGCAGACGCGGGCATGTTACCGGAAAACTTCCTCGATTCGCTGGCAAGCAGTTACGCCGGCGCCTGCCAGGGCAATGTCACCTACGAAAAACTCGGTGATGTCGAAGTGAATGGTCATCGTGGCGTGCACGGGATTTTGGGCTGCTCACGTATGCCCAATCAGCACCAGTCGATGGAAAACCAGCGTCCTTTCTTCAGTGAGCCTACCGGTGAAGTGGGCTATTTTTCAGTGATAAGCCGTCCGGGCCAGCTGTTACTGCTGCATAAATCCATGCGCGGTGATGTGTTTCAAGAAGATAAAGTCCCGCTCACCGGTGCCAATCATAAGGCGTTTATCTCAGCCATGATGCCAATCAAGCTGCTGTAATTTTAAGGTTTTGATTGGCTTTTGAGCCCGGCATAGATTGGCCGACATCAATGTGCGCGGCATCGATGAGCGCCAGCGCTGCAGCAGGCCGGGATAATCGTCGCTGCCCAGACTAAGGTATTAGACTTTTATACGTTCAGACGTCTATAATGCGCCGCCCGCAGCTTGCGGGCGGTTATTTTTTGTCAGCCCTTTGGGTGCCCGCAGGCGCGGGATAATCGGGAAGTCGGTGTAAATCCGACACTGCCCCCGCAACGGTAATGGCGTAAGCCTGAGTCCGGAGACCGGCCCAAAGCAGGTATCGTCGAGGATTTCGGTGGGCAGATCCCCGCGTGCGGCTTATTTGAGCCGGTGGCTTATGCCCCTTTTCCCTTAACGGAGTAGAAAGGAAAATGGGAACCAAACCTTCTCTTATCGCATTGGCGTTGGCAGTGTCGCTGACCCCTGCGTTATCTCACGCTGAAACTGCCACAAGCTCAACCGACGAGCATCTGGTGGTGATTGGCCGAACCCTCGATACCCCGCTGAATATTGCAGCCAACGTGGCAGTGATCAGCGCCGAAGAGATTGCAAACAGTGGTGCAACCTCCCTTGCCGATGTCCTGCGCGGCCAAAGCGATATTCAAATCAGTGACAATGGCACCGGCCCTGTGTTTGCCATGCGTGGTTTCGGCTCAGGTCAGGCGGCCAACAACACCCTGATTCTGGTGGATGGTCGTCGCCTTAATAATATCGATATCGCCGCGCCAAGCCTGTCGGGTGTGGCGTTAAGTCAGGTGGAGCGCATTGAAGTATTGTCCGGCAGCGCCGGTGTGCTTTATGGCGATCAGGCCGTGGGCGGGGTGATTAACATCATCACCAAACGTCCAGAAGGTCGCAGCGGCGGCGCGTCTTTTGGTGGGGGCAGCTTTGGCACCATGAACACCAGCGCCGATTTTGGTGGCAGTTTTGCCGATAACTGGTTCTATTTCCTCTCCGGCAGCTACGACAAGAGCGATAACTATCGCCGTCACGCCGAAAGCGAAACCGGCAATGTGCTCGGTCGCATCGAATATCGTGGCGAGCACAATCGCTTTTATGCCGAGGGCTCCTTCTATGATGAGGACCGTCTGCTGGCTGGCGCCCTGAGTGAAGCCGAGCTGATTGAAGACCCGCAGCAGGCCAATCCATCCAACGCCGATGATTATAACCACACCATCACCAAGGCAAGCCGGGTGGGTTATGAGCATGCGCTGACGTCTAACTGGACGTTGGCGGCGGATCTGGATGCCAGTGACACCCGGGTGAACTACATCAGCTGGGGCGGGCAGGGCACCACCGAGCGCTCGCTGCTGGCGCTCACCCCCAAGGCTACCGGCCGCTTTACTACCCGAAACGGTGAACTCAAACTGGTGGCAGGGGTTGACCTGTCCCGAGGTGAGTCTGATTTTGTGTCTGCCTACATGAGCCGCGCCAACGTGCAGAAACAGTGGGCTGCTTTTGTGCAGGCCTCGGTGCCGCTTACCGAGCGTTTAAGCTACGTGGTCGGTGGCCGCTACGCCGAAATCACCGATGATATCCGCGACGGTAATACCTTCCCCAATGGCGGCGAACTCGATAACGATGCCCACGCGCTGGAGCTTGGCCTCAATTATCGCCTGAGTGACGCTCAGCGCCTGTATGTGCGCGCCGAAGACAACTTCCGCTTTGCCAAGGTGGATGAGCAGGCCTACACCTCCCAGGGCAGCTTAAAACCACAAACCGGCCGCAGCTACGAAGCGGGCTGGGATTATCAGCGTGCCCAGCAGAGCCTGCGCCTGAGCCTGTACCAGCTGGCGCTGGAAGATGAAATTGTATTCGACCCGAGCGCGCCAACACCGCCGGGGGGCTTCTTCCCCGGTTCCAACGTCAACGCCGATGAGTCGCGCCGTATTGGCGCCATGCTGGACTGGGATTGGCAGGTAATTGATACGCTTAAGTTTGGTATTGATTACCAGTATACCGACGCCAAGTTTACCGCTGGTGCCAATGACGGCAAATCCCTGTCCTGGGTGGCCGAGCACAGCGGCCGCGCCTATGTCAGCCTGGATTTGTCTGACAAATGGCAGCTGTATCTGGATCAAGCCTACACCGGCGAGCGCTTTGTTGAAGGCGATAATGCCAACGAAGGCGGCCGCATCGATGCGGTATGGCTGACCAATGCCGCAGTTAACCTGAGCGTTGGTGACGTGGGCGCGAGCCTGCGTGTCGATAACCTGTTTGATGAGCGATACGCCGCATCAGGCTATTTCAGCAGTTGGGGAAATGGCTATTATCCGGGCGAAGGTCGCAAAGTCAGCCTGAATGTGTCAGTGCGTTACTGATAATTCAATAATTTGCCAAAGCCGGACTTGTGTCCGGTTTTTTTTTCGGCGATAACTGGGGTTCATCTTGCGGGAGAACGTCAGTGCGCGCCTTGTTACTTGCTTTGCCTTTTTGTCTGCTGCTCAGTTTGCTGCCGGGCTGCAGCCAGCCGCAATTGCCCTTTCTTGGGGAAGATGGGCGGGTGCTGGCCTTTGGCGACAGTTTAACCCAAGGCGTAGGCGCCGCACAGGGCATGGATTATCCATCCCGTCTGGCGCTGCTGTGTCAGTGCGAAGTCATTAATGCCGGCGTTTCCGGCGAAACCACTGCCGAGGGCGCTGCGCGCCTGCCCGAAGTGTTGGATGAAACCCAGCCCGATCTCATCATTTTGCTTGAAGGTGGCAACGATATTCTTAAATCCACCGGTAAAGACGCCTTAAAAGCCAATTTGGCGACTATGCTTAGGGAAGCTAAGCAGCGCAGCATACCTGTGCTGTTGGTGGCAGTGCCGGACCGGCAAATTATGTTAAAACCTTTGCCACTTTACCGTGAGCTGGCGGATGAGTTTGCTGTGCCTTTACTCGAAGATACCGTGGCCGAATTACTGTCGCAAAGCGCCATGAAATCGGACACTGTTCATTTTAATGACGCCGGATATCACGCGCTGGCGGAGCAAATTCACCAATTGGCACTGGAAAGCGGCGCCTTTTAAGCGCGGCCCCGGAAAAATGTTCCGCCAACCGGAAATCGACTTGACCATGGACAGGATTTTGTGGGTAAATTCCCCGATAATAATAACCAGGGCGGGTTATCGAGATGGCCGCTGGGGCCAGGTGTTTTGCCCGGACAAAAATAGGTTAGTTGCATGACTGAGCTTGAGCATCAGGTTTTTTCTCAAATCAGGGCGATCATTGCCAATGAAGAACAGGTCATTGGCCGTCGTGGGATCCTTATCCCCCTGAAAAAGGCCATCATCGCCGATGGTGATGTGCGTAACGTGGTTGACATAGTGTCGAGCGATCCGGCGCTGGCAGCCCATCTGCTTTGGCGCAGCACTACAGCTCATGCTGCCGGTGTGTCCAATAACAGCAAAAACCGCAGCCTCAAGGATGCGCTTATTCGCCTTGGGCAGGTTAACATTTACCGTTATGCCTTCAGCTTTTACCTCAAAGAGCGCCTCGATGAGCTGCCCCAGCCCTATAAAAAGCTGGTGCAGGGCTATTGGCGTTTGACCGAGAGCATTGCCGCCTCGGCGGTGGATAGCCTGAAGGACTTGTCCGGCGTCAGCATTGACCCGGATGAAGTGCAAACGCTGGCGCTGTTCAGCGTATTCGGGCAAATCATTGCCCTTACTGCGTTTGCTTATCTGAATGCCGAATCGGAAGAGTCATTCCCCTTAAGTATCATAAAGCAAATTATTGATACTCAGCAGCAAACCCTGACCCTGGAAGCCTTTGAGTCGCTTGGGCTGGATGAAGAGCTGAAAGAAGAGTTTATGGTGGCCCATAACCTGCGCCAGACCCGTAACCCGAATTCGGCCGGTTTGGTGCTGCGGCGCATTTTGTCGATGCGCGGCCTGCTGCTTAATCCGTTGTAAGCCATGCTTGCTGTGAGTGCTAAGCGCAAATAGAAGACCGAAAAACCAATAAAAAAACGCCTGCATCAGCAGGCGTTTTTTATTGGTGTTTCGGTGGATGTTATCCGGTTTTGGTGACCTATTGCTGGCGTGCCAGTCCTTCTGCGGCAACCAGTTCAAGGTAGCGCTGCAGCCGGCGAGAATTGGCGCTGCCACGGCGATAGGCACCAAACAGCGGCCGCTTGAGCCCCTCGGCGCCGAGGCGCACGCTGGCAAGGCTTAAACCCTGCGACTCGCTGATAGACCAGTTCGGCAACGCGGCAATGCCTTCCTGACAGGCGATGCGCTGCAGCAGTACCGAAGTCAGATCGCAGGTCTTTTGCACCCCGGGCGCAATGCCGGCCGGCTCCATAAAAAGCCGGAACAAATCGAGCCGCTCCAGCGGCACCGGGTAGCTTATCACCGGCAAGCCTTCGAGATCCGTTGGCAGAACATGGGGTTTGGCCGCCAGCGGATGATCCTTGGCAACCACTAACCTTACTTCAAAATCAAACAAATGCTGATAGGCGAGCTGGTGGCCGGGCACGGGATCTGAGGTCAGCACTATATCCAGCTCTCCGGACTCCAGTGCGTTCAGCGAATCAAACAGATGACGGCTTGAGAGATCCAAATCGGCATCCGGATATTCGGCGCGAAAGTTTTCCATCACCGGCATCAGCCAGCGAAAACAGCTGTGACATTCAATGCCAACCCTGAGCAGGCTGTCGTCCTGCTCAAGCCCTTTGCGTAGTACAGATTCGGTTTCCATGACCCGTGGCAGAATTTCTTCGGCCAGATGCAGCAGGCGTGCGCCTTCCTGGGTAAAGGAAAGGGGTTTGCTCTTTCTTACGAACACCGGGGAGTTGATGCGGGTTTCCAGCTCTTTAATCTGATGTGACAGAGCCGACTGGGTTACGAACCGCTTTTTGGCCGCGGCTGCCAGACTGCCACTCTCTTTCAGTGCCATCAGGGTGCGAAGGTGTCTTAGCTCTATCATCTCTACTCCACATGAAGTTTGTTCATGTTGCCCGTGAACGCAATTCGTTTGCTGCCCAGAAGACTATCACAATAAACTTCTAGACGTCCAGACGCCTGTTGAAATTGTTTAACAGCGCGCTTGCTCTGAAATCGGCTCATATTACACCAATAAGGTATACAATATGCAATTAAATAGTCTTGGCTTTCCACGGATAGGACGCCGCCGTGAACTCAAATTTGCGTTGGAGCAATATTGGCGTGGTGAATTGCCACAGCAAGAACTGCAGGACATCGCCAAAGCGCTGCGCCACACCCATTGGCAGTGGCAGGCCGACGCTGGGGTAGAACGTCTGCCTGTGGGGGATTTTGCCTATTACGATCAGGTTCTTACATTGGCGGCAACCTTAAATGCTATCCCTGCGCGTCACCGTGATGGCGACAAGGTGGATCTGGACACCCTGTTCCGGGTTGCCCGCGGCCGCGCCCCCAGCGGCACACCGGCGCCGGCGGCGGAGATGACCAAATACTTCAACACCAACTATCACTACATAGTGCCTGAGTTGACTGAAGGTCAGCGCTTCTCCATCGCCTGGGAGCAGTATTTTGATGAGGTGGAGGAAGTGAAGGCGCTTGGGTACGACCCAAAACCTTGCCTGCTTGGGCCGGTTTCATTCCTTTATTTATCCAAAGCTTATGGCAGTGAGTTTGACAAGTTAACCCTGCTGCCGGCGCTGCTTGAAACCTACACTGAGCTCCTTGGGCGCTTTGCCGGGCAGGGCGTAAGCTGGGTACAGATTGAAGAGCCTGTGCTGGCACTCGATTTGGATGCGCCCTGGCTGGATGCCCTCAAACAGAGCTTTGATGCGCTCAGTGCGCTGAAGATAAAGCTGCTGCTGACCAGTTACTACGGCAGCATCGCCCATCATGCTGAGCTGATTGCCGGTTTACCGGTGGCGGGGCTGCATCTGGATCTGGTGTCGGCGCCGGAGCAACTCTCGGTATTCCTTTCAAGGCTTGGCGCATCTCAGGTGCTGAGCCTTGGGGTGGTCAACGGCCGTAACGTGTGGGCGGCAGATCTTGATGTGATTGCCGAGCGTCTTCTGCCGGTGGCGCGGGATTTGGGTGAGCGGCTTTGGCTTGCGACCTCGTGCTCGCTGCTGCACTCGCCGGTGGATCTGGCGCTGGAAACTTCGCTTGCGCCAGAACTTAAGCGTCAGCTCGCATTCGCAAGACAAAAGCTGATTGAGCTTCGAAGCCTTAAAACGCTGCTGACCAATCCAGACTCAGATGAGGCCAGGGCTGTGGTGAAAGAGTGTATCAGCCGCCGCGCCCAGCGTGAGCGTGCCGCCAATCCTGCAGTCCAGGCGAGGCTTGCCGGGCTCACCGCTTCGGATTACGAGCGTGACAGCGCCTTTCCCGAGCGCCAGCAACAGCAGCAGGCAAGGTTAAAGTTGCCGCTGCTGCCAACCACCACCATTGGTTCATTTCCGCAAACGCCGGCCATCCGGGCGCTGCGTAACCGGTTTCGCAAGGGCGAGTTAACGGCGCTGGAGTACGATAATCAGCTTAAGCAAGTGTGCCGCGACACCATAGAGCGCCAGCTCAAACTCGGTATCGACGTGCTGGTGCACGGTGAAGCCGAGCGCAACGACATGGTGGAATACTTTGGTGAGCAGCTCTGCGGTGTTGGTTTTACCAAAAATGGTTGGGTGCAGAGCTATGGCAGCCGCTGCGTCAAACCGCCGCTGATTTATGGCGATGTATCGCGGCCACAGCCGATGACGCTGGACTGGGCCCGCTACGCCCAAAGCCTGACCGATAAGCCTGTTAAGGGCATGCTGACCGGCCCTGTGACCATATTGCACTGGTCGTTTGCCCGCGAAGACATCAGCCGCGACACCATTTGTAAGCAGATTGCGCTGGCTATCCGCGATGAAGTGGCCGACCTTGAGCGTGCCGGTATTGCGATTATTCAAATCGATGAACCGGCGTTTCGTGAAGGTTTGCCGCTGCGTAAACAGGATTGGCAGGCCTACCTTGACTGGGCGGTGGACTCATTCAAACTCAGCGCCGCCTGTGTAAAGGATGACACACAAATCCACACCCACATGTGCTACAGCGAGTTTAATGACACCATAGGCGCGATCGCCGCCATGGATGCGGATGTGATTACCATCGAAACCAGCCGCTCGGCGATGGAGCTTTTGAACGCTTTTGAAGAGTTTGATTATCCGGCTGAAATTGGCCCGGGTGTATATGACATTCACTCGCCAAACACCCCCGAAGTGGAGGCCATGGTGGCGCTGATGGAGCGCGCGGCGCGGCGTATTGCCATCCGCCAGCTGTGGGTTAATCCGGACTGCGGCCTTAAAACCCGCACCTGGGATGAGGTGGAGCCTGCGCTTCGAAACATGGTGGCAGCGACCCGCGAGCTGCGTCGCCGCCTCGGTTAACCTTCTGGCCTGCGTGTTATCAAGGGTTTGATGCCGTTGCGCCAGTGGTTAATGGCATCTTGATTGCCTTAGGCCATGCAATAGAATCGCTGATATCAAGCCTTGGTAAGGTTAAAAAAATAGCCCCGCACTGCGGGGCTATACTCATAGGGCACCTTAAACGGAGATACCCTATGAATCATGTTTACAAAATCATCGAAGTCACAGGTTCTTCCAGCCAAAGCAGTGACGATGCCATCCGCAATGCTGTCGCTGCAGCCGCCCAGTCATTACACCATTTACGCTGGTTTGAAGTGATTGAAACCCGTGGACATCTTGAGTCAGGCCTGATTGCCCACTGGCAGGTAACGGTGAAAATCGGCTTTACCCTGGATAATACGCCCTAGGATCAGGCGTCTCTGGGCATGCCTTTTTCGATGGCGCGCACCAGCCTTGCTGTTTGGCGGCTTTCGGCGCCGTCGCCCGCCAGCTGACGCTTTAGTGCCCAGCGAACATGCTCGGCAACCATCTCATCAAGGCTTGCATCTTCAAGGCGTGCGTTCAGCCTGGCAATAATGTCCGGGCTTGAGGGCGCGTTGCCAAGGGCTACGGCGATATTGCGCTGCCAGCGCGCAAACCCGATGCGGCGGATGGCGCTGCCTTCGGTTTGTTTTAAAAATGTTGCCTCGTCCCAGTCAAAGAGTTCAATCAAAGGCGGTAAGCGCAGCGCCGGGCGGGTTTGAAAGTCCAGCTCCCGGCTTAATGGCGCTTCGCTGTTGACCGGGCAAGCAAGCTGGCAGTCGTCACAGCCGTATATGCGGTTACCCATGAGCGGGCGAAGCTCCTCGGGAATAGCGCCCTGCAGCTCGATGGTGAGGTAGGAGATGCAGCGCCTTGCGTCCACCACATAGGGCTCGACAATGGCGCCCGTGGGGCAACTCTTGATGCAGGCCACACACTGACCGCACTCTTCCTTAACCGCAATATCCACCGGCAGCGGCAGATTGACCAAAAGCTCACCCAGGAAAAACCAGCTGCCCGCGCCGCGGCTTAAAATCAGCGAGTGCTTGCCGGTCCAGCCGATGCCGGCTTTTTCGGCGAGCGGCCGCTCGAGGATGGGCGCCGAGTCGACAAAGGGGCGCGAGCCTGAATCGGGTAAGCCTTGCGCTTTGAGCCATTCATCTATCATGTCGCCAAGTTTCTTTAGGCGGCTTCGAATGAGTTTGTGATAGTCGCGCCCACCGGCATAGCGGGAAATGTAGCCAAGCTTTGGGTCGCGAAGATTGGCGGCAAAGCGCGCATCTTCGGGCAGGTAATCCATTCGTGCGGCAATGACCCTGATCGTGCCGGGATGAAGCTCTGCAGGCCGTGCCCGCATCAAGCCGTGGTTTGCCATGTAGCCCATTTCGCCGTGGTAATCCTTCTCGAGCCAGTCGAGAAACGGCGCCTCATGTTCGCTAAGGTCTGTATCGGTAATGCCAATATGGGCAAAACCGAGGGACTTCCCCCAGGTTTTGATAAGGCTTGCAAGCTCGGTGAGTGCCTGTGGGCTCGGGTGCTTTGGCTCAGGCGCCTGTGCTTCTTGCTTGGGGGCTTCTTCCTTTGAGGCTTCTTGCTTTGTGGCTTCCTGATGTGTGGATCCGGGCGCTGGATGGGCGGGGCTTGGCGTAGTCATAGGCGATATCATTGAAGGACTGCGCAGATGATAGCAGTTTTGCACTCGCTCGTCAGGCGCTTGCGCCGCTGGTGGCTTTGGCCTTGGCACACTACTATTGGAGTTAATTGAGTGAACGCCATTTGCGGGGCAAGCGGCCTGATGTCGACAGTAATGCGTTTTTGCTGCTTCTTTCTGATTGGGCTGCTGAGTCCGCTTGGCGCGCTTGCGGACGACCCCGGGCTTGAGCGGGAGTCACTGCGTTTTCTTACCGAGCCCTTGCCACCGTTAAGTTTCCTTGAGCTTGAAACCCCGACCGGCTTTGCCGTTGAGTTGGTTGAGGCACTTAAAGTCGAGCTCGGTGAGCCCGGCGATATTGAAGTGCTGCCCTGGGCGCGTGCTTACAACATCGCTTCCCGCGAATCCAATGTGCTGCTGTTTTCCACCGCGCTGCGTGAAAGCCGGCGCAGTTTGTTCGATTTTGTCGGCCCTATCGCGACGGCGAGAATCATGGTTTACAAGCGCAATGTCGATAGCGCGAGCCCACAGGATCTGCAGGCCGCCGCCAAACTTGGCAGCCTCGGGGTGTACCGCGGCTCACCGGCCGAGCGATTGTTGCAGCAGGCCGGTGTTGCCAATCTTGAGGTGTCGAGTTATCCGCTGCAGTCATTGCGTCAGTTGCTGGCAGGACACGTGCGCTTCTGGTGTCAGGTGGATTTGAGTGTGGCGCGGCTTTTGATGCAGGCGGGCACTGCTGAATCCAGCCTCACGCCGCTGTTTGAGCTTGACCGGATTGAATTGTACCTGGCCTTTTCGGGCGGTACGCCCAGAGCGACGGTGGAGCGCTGGCATCAGGCGCTGGCGCGCTTGTATGAAGATGGTCGTTTGGCGGCCTTGTATCGCAAGTGGTTTTTACTGGAGCCTGTCGCCGCAGCGCCCCATATTTTGTGGCGCATTACGCCTGAAGGGAAGTCGGACGGGATCTAGCAAGAAAAGTAAAAAGGGAAGTAAAAAGAAAAGTAAAAGGGACGTAAAAAGGAAAGTAAACAAAGGCTACACATATACATGCAGCTCAGCGGCTTTGATTTAGCGGCGTTGATTTAGCCGCTTTGATTTGGTGGCTTTGGGCAAGCCGTCGCAATGCTTTACCGCTCAGATTGTTTATCAGGCATGAGTGCTCGGATTGGTGTCCGGATTCTTGTCTGAATTGCTGTCTGTATTGGTGTCCGAATGATGTGGATCGGCTTCAACCCGGTTGCGGCCTTTGTTTTTGGCACGGTAAAGCGCGTGATCGGCGCGGTTAAGCAAACTGGAGAAGTTCTTATCGTTTTGTGTATCCAGACTCGCAACCCCGGCGCTGATACTCAAGGTGAGCTCAGGGGCGATATCGCCAAGCTCAGCAAGTTCCACATGGCTTCTTAGGCGCTCGGCAATTTCCATCGCCTGTGTCAGCGTGGTACCCGGCAGCAATGCCAGAAACTCTTCACCGCCCACCCGGCCGACCAAATCCTGACGCCGCATCTGTGATGAACTGCATTTGGCTAAAGCCATCAGGGCTTTATCACCAACCTCGTGGCCAAAAAAGTCATTGATTGCCTTGAAATGGTCGGCATCAAAAATAATCACCGACAGCGGATTGTTGGCGCTGGCGTCATTAAACAGCGACTCGCCTTTATGGTAGGTGTGGCGGCGGTTGGCAAGCTGCGTGAGATGATCTGTGTGCGCGAGTCGCTCCATCATCCGTGAGCGCTGAGCCTGCTTAAAGGCAAAGGCCGACACTATGACAAGAATGATGATACTCATGACGATAATAGTGAGCTGCAGCAGTTTGTTTTCTTTAAGGATCTCCATTTCCTTTTCGCGCAGCTGCTGGTTTTCAATCAATTGGCGGTTTTCATCGGCAATGCGCTCGGTATCAAAGCGGGTCCGCATCTCGGCGGTGCGCTGGGTTTGCAGCTGACTATCGAGCTCGGCATGGATGGTGTTATGGATTTCGAGCGCATAAAAGGCGTTGGCCCAATCGTTTACGGCGGCATGGGCCTGGCTTTTCACCTGATACAATTCGGCCAGCCCGCGCCGGTTTTGCAGCTGCTGAAAACTCTCTTCACCGGCTTCGAGCAGCGGCAGGGCATCGGCCGCTTTTCCTTCAGCCAAAAGCACCTGAGCCATAAACATATTCATATAGGCATAAAAAGCCGGATGCTCGGGTTTGATGTAGGGCAGCGCGGCATCAAGGTTGGTCTTGGCTTCTTTGATGCGATTGAGTTTTATCAGGCTGCCGCTCATGTTGACCCTGGTCGCGGCCGCATTGATTTTATCCTGCTGAGCTTCCCAGCCTTTGAGTACCTCGCGGTAGTAACTGAGCGCCTGCTCCTGGTCATCCATGATTTCATAGGTAATGGCGATGTCGCCCTTGGTGGCGATAACCCCGGATACGTCTTCCTTGCGCTCGTACTTTTCAAGTACCTCTTTGTAGTAGCGGATGGCGGTGTCGGGATCGCCAAAGCGGCGGTAGCTGGTGGCCAGTTCCTGCAGGTTCAAGGTTGCCCAGTAAGGAAGGTTCAGGTTTTCATACATGTGCTGGGCTGTGATTAAATCTTCCAGCGCATCGGCAAAATTACCCTGATACGACAGCAAACCGCCGCGAACGCTGCGGGTGTCGGCAATCAGGCGGGGATCTTCCGATTGATAAGCCAGGGCGACGGCATGGTTATAGTCGTCCATCGCCTCTGATACAAGGCCTTTTTGCTGACTATGCCAGCCACGGCACAGGGTCAGATCGGCCCTGGCGGGAATGTCAGACTGAATGGACGCGAGCTCAAGCTGCTCATTGGCATAACGGATGGCGTCATCGATAGCGGCGTCTTGGGTCAGATCGCGCACCCAGCAGCTGACCCGTTTCAGGCGCAGGCCGCGCTCTATGTCTTCACTGCTGATATTCTTTCGCAGCGTATCGAGATATTGCTGGGCTTTTTTTATGTCACTGCCGACCTCGCCACTCTCGAGTGTTTTGAAAATGGCATCAATCTCCTCCGTGGACAAAGTTGCGGCAACGGTCGACGAGGAGAGTGGCAGGCTGAAAACCAGCAAACACAACAAAGCGATGCAAGCGCGATTCATGAATAGGTGTGCCGATATATTCTGGTGGCATTCTTATAGGTTAAATCATAACCGTATGTTATGACGTTTCCCAACAAAATTTTAATAGTTCCTTACAGTTAAAATTATCGTGTCTGCAGACGGGGCCGTTGAGTGGAATTTTGCTTTTGCGCCCCTGAATGTGTATAAGACTGCGCAAACGAATTTGCCCCGGACATTGGCCAATGCGGCCATGGCGTGTGGGTCATTGAGGAGATGAGTCGATGTTTGAAATAACCGAAGCCTATCGCAGCCGCGCCCTTGAAGTGTCTGACCGGGTTGCCGGTCGGGTGATTGCCCTCGAGCGCCTGCCTGAAGGGCTGATGGCGGCGTACCGCAGCCTTTGCGATGACCTGCTTGCCGATGAAACCGGCCGTTTTGGCTCGGCCTGGGACAGCCTGCCAAAGAGCGCGGCTTCCTTGTTTGAGCGCGCCGAATTTCATGGCTTTTACCTTGCCAATGCCTGGATCCAATTGAGCATAGTTGCCAACGATATTTCCGAGCTGCAGGACACCGATGAGGCCATTGCCGAGCAGGAATACAATGGTTTGTACATCCGTGTGGCCGATGAAGCGCTGAAAGAGAGCCTTAAAAAACTCAAAAAAGCCCGCACCGACAAGAGCATGTTCAACAGCATGCGTGAGGTGATGGGCGCATAAGCGTCTAATCAGAACCATAAAAAACGCCCGAACAGTTCGGGCGTTTTTTATGGCGTCAGCGACAAGCGCGGGACTTATTTGCACCTTAGTTAGAAGGAAGTGCCGTTAGAACGAAGTGCGCTTGTAACGGCGATACTCTGGGTACCAGAAGTTGGCTTCGATGGACTGCAGCAGCAGCTCATCCGTGGTATCCAGCGCATGTCCCTGAGCAATGGCGACTTTGGCCACCGCAAACGCGATGTGCTTGCTGACCGCGTGGATTTTTTCCAGTGGCGGCAGCAGCGGGCCGTTGCCATCCTGTGCCAGCGGTGAGCACTCGGCCAGTGCGCGGCTGGATGCCATCAGCATCTCATCCGACACCCGCTTGGCACCGCACGCCAGCACCCCAAGGCCGATGCCCGGGAAGATGTAGCTGTTGTTGCACTGGGCAATTTCATAGGTCACACCGTCAACCACCACTGGCTCGAACGGGCTGCCGGTGGCAACCAGCGCCTGACCGTTGGTCCAGTGCAGAATGTCCTTTGGCGTAGCCTCAACCCGGCTGGTGGGGTTAGAGAGCGGGAAGATGATCGGACGGGCACAGTGGCTGTGCATGGCGCGAATAATCTCTTCGGTGAAAAGACCCGGCGCGCCGGATACACCAATCAGTACAGTCGGCTTGGCGTTGTTGACTACACTCAGCAGCGACACATTGTCGCTCAGGTCCTGCCACTGGCCGAGCTTGTCGACTTTCTGCGCCAGTTTCTGCTGGAATGGCAGCAGGTTAGGCATGTTGTCGAGCAAGAGTCCCCAACGGTCAACCATAAACACCTGGCTGCGTGCCTGCTCGTCGCTGATGCCTTCAGACACCATTTGCGCGACTATGGCTTCGGCGATGCCGCAGCCTGCGCTGCCGGCGCCAAGGAAGGTGATGCGCTGATCTGACAGCTTGGTGCCGGCTGCCTGACAGGCCGCCAGCAGAGAGCCGACGGTTACGGCCGCAGTGCCCTGAATGTCGTCGTTGAAGCAGCAGTATTTGTCTTTGTAACGCTCAAGCAGCGGCATGGCGTTTTTCTGGGCGAAGTCTTCAAACTGAATAAGCACATCCGGCCAGCGGCGGTGTACGGCCTCCATAAAGGCTTCAATAAATTCAGCATATTCTTCGCCGCCGATGCGTGGATGACGCCAGCCCATGTACATGGGGTCTTCCAGCAGGTGCGGATTGTCGGTACCCACATCCAGAGTGATTGGCAGGGTGTAAGCCGGGCTGATGCCGCCGCAACTGGTGTACAGCGACAGTTTACCAATCGGGATCCCCATGCCACCAATGCCCTGATCGCCAAGGCCAAGAATGCGCTCACCGTCGGTGACAACGATGATTTTTACCTTGTGGCGGGTGGAGTTGTTGAGGATGTCGTCAATCCGGTCTTTGTAGGGGTAAGAGATAAACAAACCCCGGTTGCGGCGATAGTTTTTCGAAAAACGCTCGCAGGCAAGACCGACAGTAGGCGTGTAGATGATAGGCATCATCTCGGCAATATTGTTTTGCACCAAACGGTAGAACAGGGTCTCGTTGGTGTCCTGAATATTGCGCAGGTAGATGTGTTTATCCAGATCGTTATTGAAACTTCTGAACTGATCGTAGGCCCGTGATGCCTGCTCCTCGATGGTTTCTACCGTAAAAGGCAGCAAACCTTCGAGGTTGAAAAATATCCGCTCTTCTTCGGTGAAGGCGCTGCCTTTGTTAATCAGCGGGGCTTCAAGAATGGCTGGACCGGCAAAGGGCAAATAGAGCGGGCGTTTGTTATCGTCCATGGGCTACCTGTTGATTGCTTTTTTTGGTATTTGGCGTGGAGCTATCTGTGGTGGAAGAGTATCACGAAATGTGATCTTTGTAGCTTTGCAAGGCCGGGATTTTGCGGTTTTTTTCACAAATGGGCGTTTAAAACATCTTCGGATGGATGTTAAAAAGCGTTACAAAATGACAGCAGGCGGGCGCTTAACCCGGCGCCGGTCACCTCGGTGTGTTTGAGTTGCGTTGTGCGGGGTGAGTGTTAATGCCCACCCGCATTGCTGAAATCTGCTGAGGCTGCGCGAAAGGCTGCGCTGCCTCGTTCAAATCGGACAAGCCTGCAGCGGGCAAGCCATTGCGTGCAACACAGTGCTGCGCTGCAGCATATAGAGCCGCAGCGCATAAGGCTGAGCTTAGCCGCGGCCGCGCAGCTTGATTGACAGACCTTTCAAGAAGTTGCGCAGCAGCTGATTACCGCAGGAGCGGAAGTGGCGGTGATCCGGGCTTCGGAAAATCGCACTGAGTTCAGACTTGGACAATTCAAAACCTGCTGCGGTCAGCATGGCGAGAATGTCGTCTTCTTTAAGTTCCAGCGCAATACGGATCTTCTTGAAAATCAGATTGTTGGTCAGCTCTTCCGGCTTGGGGGCCGGCGCCCCCGGCTTTACGCCGCGCCGGTCAATTACGAGACCATCGAGAAATTGGCACAGGTCGTTATCGGTGCAAGGGCGAAAGCCTTCTTCATCGTCCTTCTTAAGCATCGCGAGCAGGGTTTCTTCGCTGATGTCGCGGTGCACCAGGGCAAACAGTGCCACTACCTTGGCGTCGGCAAGATTCAGCGCAAAACGCAGGCGGCGTAAAATATCGTTATTGGTCATGGAGTCCAGTCAATGTCTGTTGGCGTGAGCCGATGCGGGCAATTATACCCAAGCCAGCGCCCCGGGGCTAATGATTGCGCCCGCGGCGCAGTTTTCCCGTCATGCGTTACATATCGGTCGCTGCATTCGCATCAGTTTGCATTGAGATAGTCCCGCAGCAGCGAGCGAAGCTCATCCTGATGGGCAAACGCCTTGCGCTGGTCGCTGAGATCTGCCGACACATTTTCAAGCATCACCAGCTGCAGTCCCGAATCCGGATAGTAGAGCATCAGGCTCATAAAGCCGGGCAAATAGCCGCCGTGGCTGTATTCCAGCGGCTTGTTGGCGATTTGCAGGCCGAGACCATACCCGAGAGGCCCCCAGCGGTGCTCGCGCTGACTGTAGGGCGTGACCATGGCGCGGTAGGCGACGTCTGAAATTAACTTGCCCTGGTGCAATGCGGTTTGAAAGTCAGCCACGGCGGCTGCGCTGCCAATCAGGGTGCCTGAGGCAAGGCTTAATGGCGTTGAGTGCGGATAGGCGGCATGGCGCTGTTTGCCTTCTGGGCTGACTTTTGTGTGAAGGTTTATGGCGTGAAGGTTTTTGGTGTGAAGGTTTTTCGTGTGACTGTTTTGTGTTGTGTCCGGAGTTTCATCAAACGCGGGTGCCATGCCCTGAATGCCAAGGTATAGCTCGGTGAAACCCCCGGTTTTGGCAACAATATCAAGCTTGTGTGAAGCGAAAAACGCACTCAGTGCGGCGCCGATATTTTTCGGCTCCGGCGCAAACAGGCTCTGGACAAGAATCTGATAGTTGGCGTTGCTGTACTCAAACGGCAAGCTGCCATTGGCGTTTTGAGGGTTGCTGCTTATGCCATTGCCGCGCCGGTTGATGCCGGAGGTATGGCTTAGCATCATGCGCGGCGTCAGGGCGCGGCCGGACTTATGGGCAAAGTCTGGCAACTGCTTGGCTGCCAGTGGGGTGTCGAGGTCGCTCGCGTGGGCTGACAGATACCAGCTCGCAAACACTGGTTTACTGATGGAGCCCAGCATAAAGCGGCTGTCTTTGGTCACCGTATCGCCCGCTGAAAATGTAAGCAGGTCTGTCTCATTTTTACGCACCAGAATAACGCCACTGAAGCTTGGGCTCAGGCGCAGATCCCGCCACTGATTAAGGGACTCAGCCAGTGATTGCTGCGCCAGTGCGTCGGTATTAAGTAGCATTAAAAGTGATATTAATACTGCTTTGGTAGCGATAAATCCGCCGGCAAGCCGCCGAGGTGATGGTTGCTTGTGTGATGAATGTGTTGACATTGTTAATTGCTTGAGTAGTTTTGGTTTGGCATAAGTAAGTTCAGAGCGCCATTTTGCGGATCTGAACGCAAAACAACAATCCAAAATACTGGGGAATGACAATGAAGCGTCAAACATGGAAAGCTCAAACCTGGATCCCGAGCGCCTGTGCGCTCGCCGTTGCGCTGGCAATGCCATCAATGGCCTCTGCAGCCGACGATGGCGCCAAAGTGGAGCGTTTGGAAGTCACCGGCTCGCGCATCAAGCGTACCGACCTTGAAGGCCCGTCACCAATCCAGTCCATCGGCAAGGAAGATATTGCCAACATGGGTCTGGATAACCTGCAGCAGCTGCTGGAAAAAATGCCCGCCAACGGCGCCGGTGCTTTTTCTACCCGTGGCAACAGCCAGGACTCTACCGCCAACGGCTCGGCCTCGATCAGCTTGCGTGGCCTTGGCCCTGACGCAACCCTGGTGCTGATTAACGGCCGTCGCGTTGCCATCAGCTCCTTTGCCGAAGGCGTAAGTAACTCGTTTGTGGATATCAACAACATTCCGGTATCTGCCATTGAGCGCATCGATATCCTCAAAGACGGCGCTTCAGCCATTTACGGCTCGGATGCGATTGCCGGTGTGGTTAACATCATCCTCAAAAAAGACATTGAAGGCATTGAAGTTAACCTTGGCTATGGCGGCGCGCTCGGCCCAACCTACGATGAAAAGACTGCAAACCTGCTGTGGGGCACCAAGAGCGACAAGGGTTCAGCCTCTATCATCCTCGATTATTTCAACAACAGTACCCTTGGCGCCGATGAAATGGGCCGCTTCGGTACTGCCAACCAGGAGCCTTACGGCGGCGATGACAACCGCTCATCACGTGGCTACCCTGGCTATTTCTATGTCGATGGCGTGAAAACTCCGGATCCGGACTGTCCGGCCGATCGTCTCACCGGCAGCGGCAGCTGCTTGTTTGACTACGGTCCATACAACCTCACTATTCCTGCCGCCGAGCGCGTGGGCGCTATCGGTCAGTTTGAATACTTTGTGGGTGAAGATGTCACTGCATTCCTTGAAGTTGCTGCCCAGCACAACACCTCTGAAGCCGGCGGTGCGCCAACCCCGCTGGATGAGTCTGCCGGTCTGACCGTGCCCGGCACTCACCCTGATAACCCTTGGGGCAAGGATATCCAGATTGGTCGTTATCGCACCGTGGATGCCGGCGCCCGTCGCTGGGACATCCAGTCTGACTCGCTGCGTCTGGTTGCGGGCCTGAAAGGCACCCTTAACGATGCCTGGGATTGGGAAATGGCTGCTCAGAAGGGCCGTCAGGCACAAATCCAGAGTGGCGATCGCTCCATGGGCTGGGTGCGGGTGGATTATCTGCAGCGTGAAATCGATGCCGGTAACTACAATCCGTTCGGCGCTGCCGTTAACTCACCGGAAGTGATTGATGCCATTACCACCAGTCTGGTCCGTCAGGGCGTATCGCACATGACCGCCTATAACGCCAACATCACAGGTCAGGCATTTACCCTGGCTGAGCGTGACGTGATGATGGCCGCCGGTGTTGAATACCGTGAAGAAGACGTACGCGACGTGCCCGATGAGCAGTTCCAGCGCGGGCTGATTTTTGGTACCGAAGCTGTGTCTGCTGAAGCGGCGCGGGATCAGTGGGCGGCGTACGCCGAATTCTCTGTGCCTGTGACTGACAGTTTCGAGCTGCAGCTTGCCGGCCGTTACGACAACTACAGTGACTTTGGCACTACCACCAACCCGAAAGTGGGTTTCCAGTGGGGCATTACCGACGAGCTGACTGCCCGCGGCTCCTGGGCGACCGGTTTCCGTGCGCCGTCACTGGCACAGATTGGCCTTGGCCCCTCTCAGGAAAGCTTGTTCCTGGATGACACTTACTTCTGCGCCGCCAACGGTTTGCCACAGTCTGAGTGTGAAAACCTAGACCAGAACTTCCTGTTCTCCGGTAACAAGGATTTGGACGCCGAAGAGTCTGAGAGCTGGAACGTGGGCATGATTTATGCGCCAAGCCAGGAGTTTGATATCAGTTTCGACTGGTTCAACATTCTGCAGGACAACAAGATTGACAAGCTTGAGCCGCAAGCTGTTTACGATGCCAACTGTGCCAACCAGAACAGCCCAATCTGTAAGCGTTTGCCACCTGTGGGCACCGACAGCCTCGGCACTATCGATAAAATCCTTTCAAGCTTTGTTAACTTAAGCTCTCAGGAAGTGCAGGGCATCGACCTGTCGAGCCACTATCGCATGGAGCTCGACAGCTACGGTGAACTCAAGTTTGGTCTGGAATACAGCTACCTTATCAACTTCGAGAAAGTGGACTCAGAAGGTGTACTGACCGACTGGACCGGTAAATACCGTTACCCAGAGCATCGCTGGTTGGGTACCACCAATTGGGTGATGGATAACTTTGCCGCCAACCTTAACCTGACCTACACCGGTGAGTTTGCCGACTACAACGAAACCCGCACTGTCGATGGCCAGCTGCTGGTGGACATGTCAGCCTCTTACCGTTTCAGCGAAACCCTGAAGTGGACCGTGGGTCTGAACAACGTGCTGGATGAAGAGCCACCATTCGCCATTGGTGACGGTGACGCCGATCTGTACGGTTATGTGATGGCTACCCACAACCCGATGGGCCGTTATGCCTACATCAAGATGAGCATGAACTTCTAATCATGCCCGCCTGATGACAGGAAAATAAAAACGGCATCCAATGGATGCCGTTTTTTTATGAGTAGTCGCGCGTAGAACGCCAGGGCTTTTTAAGCCGCAGCACTTATTTCAGCTGCGCGGCTGCCCATTTGGCGCGGCTTTCGCGGCTTTCACCAAGGCCATGCTGCTCGCGATAGGCCTTGTAGCTTTCGACTTCCAGCGGCACCAGGGTGATATCGACTTCGAGCACCAACTGGCACTCTTTCTTGATGCGCCAGGCGGAAGTGTTGTAAAGCTCTGCCAGTGGCAGCGAGCTTAAAAACTCCGGATTGTATTGGGCATACAACGCCTGGGTCGGGTACACCACAAAGGCTAAGTGACGCTTGGGCTCTTTTTTGAACATGGCCTCGATACCGTCGGAGGTATTGAGCACCTGCATCTCAATCACTTCATCGATATCCAGCAGTTTTTTCTGCGCCAGCCCCGGCGCTTCGCTCTCGCCGCTTTCCCAGCTTTTTACTGCGTCTTCGCTGTGGCCGGTAATGCTGCCCACCTGCGCTTCGGTCAGACCGAGTGACAGGCGCAGATACTGCATTTCGATGCCGTTAAGGCCAATTTCTTTTGCCATGAGAGGTTCCGTATTAACTGTTCATCCAGACGTCTTCGGCCCACTCCCAGAAGGAATCCCATTGATCGTCGGTAAAGTCGCCAAAAGCCCAGTAGTGTACCTGACCTTCCTGGTCGATACAGTAAAAGTTATCGCCATTCTGGCAGATGGGGATCATGGCGCGTGGCAGGCCGATGGACCAGGCATAGGCTGCGACTTCCGGCAAAAATGTGTGGCTGTGGCGGTCGGCGGCGGTCACGGGTTCAAAACTGCCGACAATCACGTCGCTGGCGTGCAGCAGGTACTCTTTTAAATCCGATGGCAGCGGGATAAGGATTTCTTCTTCCACATCCAGCAGTTGGTCAAATGAAGGTAATTCCAGCGGTACTGGAACCCTTTCACTCATTTCTTGTAATTGTTCGATGAGTTCATGCATATCTGTTGCTCCTTGGCATACTCCGGCGAGTATAAGCACAGTCTGGAATAAAAAAAAGGGCACCCACAGGCGCCCTTGATTTGTTTCGCTTTATGCGACTCGCTTACCAGATTTTTACCCGTTTTTCCGGGGCTATATACATGGCATCGCCTTCTTTCACGCCGAAGGTGGTGTAGAACTCAGGCATGTTGGACAGGGCACCCAGGGCGCGGAATTTGGCCGGTGAGTGTGGGTCGGTGGCCACGCGGTTACGCATGGCTTCTTCTTTCATCTTGGCGCGCCAGATCTGGGCAAAGCCGATGAAGAAGCGCTCATCGCCGGTCAGGCCGTCAATCACCGGGGCTTCTTTGCCGTTCAGTGACATCTTGTAGGCCTTGTAGGCAATGGTCACACCGGACAGATCGCCGATGTTTTCGCCGAGGGTCAGCTCACCGTTGACGTTCAGGTCATCAAACACCTTGTAGCCGCTGTACTGCTCAACCAGCGCCTTGCCGCGGGCGGCAAACTCTTTGAGGTCTTGCTCGGTCCACCAGTCGCGCATGTTGCCTTCGCCGTCGAACTTGGCGCCCTGGTCGTCAAAACCATGGCCCATTTCGTGGCCGATCACGGCGCCGATACCACCGTAGTTCACCGCATCGTCGGCTTCCATGTTAAAGAAAGGTGGCTGCAGAATGGCGGCAGGGAACACGATTTCGTTCATGGTTGGGTTGTAGTAAGCGTTCACGGTTTGTGGGGTCATGTGCCACTCGTCGCGATCGATAGGTGAGCCCAGCTTGGCCAGCTCTTTCTCGTGCTGCAATGCTGCAGCGCGCTTGCTGTTGCCGATAAGATCGTCAGCCTTGATGGTCAGCTTGCTGTAGTCTTCCCACTTGTTCGGATAGCCGATTTTTGGATTGAACTTGGCCAGCTTGTCCTTGGCGGCAACCTTGGTGTCGGCGCTCATCCAGGCCAGTTCATCGATGCTCTTGCCGTAGGCGCCGCGCAGGTTTTCAACCAGCACTTGCATACGCTCTTTGGCTTCTGGGGTGAAGTGACGCTTCACATACACCTTGCCAACCACTTCGCCCAGAGTGCCGTTTACAGTGGCAACGCCGCGCTTCCAACGTGGCTCCTGCTCGGCCTGGCCGTTCAGGGTCTTGGAGAAGAACTCGAAGTTTTCGTTATCCAGCGGCTCAGACAGGAAACCGGCGGCGTGGGTCAGAGTTTGCCACTGCAGGTAGGTTTTCCAGCTGTCCAGAGACTCGTTTTTCACCAGCGCGTTCAGGCCTTCGATAAAGCTTGGCTGGTTGATGATGATATCGGCTTGCTTGTCGCCGCCCAGCACCGACAGGTACAGGTTCCAGTTGATATCCGGCGCCAGCTTGGCCAGATCGGCCACCATAAACTTGTTGTAAGTTTTGGTGCTGTCGCGTGAATCAACCACGTTCCAGTGGGCGTTGGCGATGGCGGTTTCGAGTTTCAGTACGGTTTCGGCAGCGGCTTTGCCATTGGGCAGGCCAGCGAGCTGGTACATTTTCTCGATGTGGGCCTTGAAGGCTTCACGGATTTTCACGAAGCGCTCGTCTTCGTTGAAGTAGTAATCTTTCTCAGGCAGGCTCAGGCCGTATTGCCAGATGTGGGTGGCATAGCGGCTGGAGTCTTTGGCATCGATGCCGATGTAAAATGCCAGTGGCGTGCCGCCGCCGACGATTTGGCTCTGGGCGAAAAATTTCACCAGATCATCGGTGCTGGCGATGGCCGCGATGGCATCGAGTTCAGGCTGAATTGGGGTGATACCCAGTTTGTTCAGGGTCTCAACGTCCATAAAGGCGCGGTACAGATCGGCCACTTTCTGCTCGTCGGTGCCATCTTTCAGATTTGCGGTCGCGGCCACTTCGTCGATGATGGCTTTTACGTCATCGCGGGATTTTTCACGCAGATCGTAGAAGGCGCCCACGCTGGTGCGATCGCCCGGGATCTCGGTGCTCTTGTTCCAGCTGCCGTTGACATAGTCGTAGAAGTCATCCTGTGGGCGGATGTTCTTGTCAAAGTTGGCGAAATCAATACCTGAGCTCAGCGCCTTGGCTACGGCGTCGGCGGTGGCGGTTTTGGCCACTTCAGGTGCCTTGGTTTCTGCGGTCTTTTCCTGATTGCAGGCGGCCAAACCCATGATGAGCGAGGCACACAATCCCCCGATGAGTACTTTTCTCATTGCTTTTCCTTGGTTGTTTCGCCCGCATTCGAACCCATTTTAAGTATTTCGTTCTGTTTGCAGGCGGTTACTGTGCTTATGTCCGGCGGATATGTTAAAGCTTTTGCGGTAATGTAAACAGGGGCGGGCACAGATAAGTTTTGCCGTGGTTGTAAGCAAAATTGTCGAGATTGCCTTTTAAGCGGGGCGCGGCATAATGGCGGCCCGAAAGACGCCTTGGCAAAGAGCGGAGCACACAAGCGTGAGACTGGATAAATTTCTGGCTGAGACCACTGACTTAAGTCGTGGGCTGGCCAAAAAAGCCATCAATGGCGGCGATGTCACTGTGGATGAGCAGGTTATCAAAGACCCGGCATTCAAGGTGGCAGCAGGGGCGCGGGTGTGCCTTGAGGGCGAGCATCTGGAGTTGGTGGGCATTCGCTATCTGATGCTCAATAAGCCAGTGGATACCATCTGCTCGACTCAGGATGAATACTATCCGTCGGTGATATCCTTGCTCGATATCGCCCGCCCGGACAAACTGCATATTGCCGGCAGGCTTGATGCCGATACCACCGGATTGGTGCTCATCACCGACGATGGCCAGTGGTCCCATAAGATCACCTCGCCGCGGCGCGACTGCGCCAAGCGCTATCGGGTGCAGCTGGCAGACCCGCTGACACCAGAGTTGGTCGAGGTGTTTGCCAAAGGGCTGCAGCTTAATGGCGAAGAGGGCCTCACCAAGCCGGCCACACTTGAGATACTTAGTGACACCGAGGCGCTGCTGGCGATTACCGAAGGCAAGTATCATCAGGTAAAGCGGATGTTTGCTGCCGTGGGCAACAAGGTGGTTGGGCTGCACCGGGAAGCGGTAGGCGCAATTGAACTTGACCCAGAGCTTGCCCATGGCGAATGGCGTTATTTGACCGATGCCGAGGTTGCCTCGGTTAAGTGATGGCAAAATCGCTACGGCAAAGGCTTACTTCAATCTGTAATCAAAGCGCCTAATCCAAAGCGCGCATGTTTACTTGCGTTAAAAGATTGCGTTAAAAGATTGCGTTATAAAAAAGTGCGTTATAAAAAAGTGCGTTATAAAAAGCGCGCAGCAAAAGGGCCAGCGAACCGGCCCTTTTTCTATTTTACTTTTTAAGGCTGATATCACCGCTCAGGGTGGAGACTTCAATTACGCCCTTGCCCTCACCGATGCGGGTTTCAAGCTTGCTGCCGGGGCCGTATTTGGGTGACAGCGGCTTATCGTCCGACAGACCGTTGTGAATAGCGCCGCCCGGGCCGCCGTTGATGCTGAGACGCACATCGGGGCTGGTCAGTAAGCTTAGTGCGATATCACCGCTGACCGATTCTGCCGACAGTTTGACATCACCTTTAACGCTGAGTTTGGCATCGCCGCTGACGGCGTTATATTTCAGCGAGCCTGCGCTGCCAAGGCTTGCTTCGGTATCGCCTGATACCTGCTCAATACGCACAGTTTCGGCCTGATTTTTCAGATTGATATCACCGCTGACGGATTTATAGCGCCCATCGGTATTGGTGGATTCGGTGTCGGTAATGGTGCCGGAGACAGTTTCAAGCGCCACCGCGCCGCTCAGTTTGCTGGTGCCTATGTCGCCCGATACCGAGTTAACCTGCAGCTTGCCGCTGAGCGTCTGGGCGTTGATATCGCCGGAGACAGTGCCCAGAGTCAGCTCGCCATTCAAATTTGCCAGCTTGATGTCGGCCGAGATGGCTTCGGCGCTCAGGGTGAGGTTTGCCGGTACCTTAATCACCAGCATCGAACCTGCGCTGTTGTTGCCCTGATAGCTTTTGGGCATTTTGTCTTCCAGCAGGATCCGGCCGTCACGGTTTTCAAAAACCAATCCTTCACTGAGTTCATCCAGGGTGCCCTGAACCTGCACCTTGGGCTGATCCCAGGGGCTGAACTCGACTTTGCCGCGCTGGACTTTGACATCAAGCAGCAGGTTTGCCGGCGCATCCAGGGTTTGGTTGACCTGCTCGGCGGCCAGTGCCGGCAGGGCGAGCAGCCACAGCAGCGGTAATGAGTGCAACGTTTTCATAGTGTATCTCCTTGTGTGGCGCCTTGTGGCAACCGTTGCCCCTGGGTAAGCAGTTCAATTTCGCGGCGCTGGACCCAGAGCCAGAGCTGCCAGAGTTGTTTATCCTGCGGATTGGCTTTCAGTGCATTAAGGATGAGCTTGGCCGCTTCACGCAGCTCAGTTAAGCCGGCATCGATACTGTCGCTGAAACCGACCTTCTGCCAAGCCAGCTGTGATGGCGCGATGAGCACCGCTACCTCCTGCTGATGGGCAAGCTCGATACTGTCTATCAGTGCGTGCAGTCCATCATCAGTTGGCGCCGGTTCGCGGTTAAAAAGCGGCACCAGCACCAGCAGCATGGCTATTGCGGCTATTGCCAGTGGTAAGCGGCGCGGCGCTTTCTCTGTATCTGGCGATTTCTCGGTGTACGGCAATGTCTCGGTGTCCGGCAAAGGCCTGTCGAGCCTTGAGGCGATGGCCTGCCAGTTGTCAGTAGCCGGCGCCAGTTCACGGGGGGCGCTGGCAATCAGGCTATCGAGGCGATCGTCTTTGCTCTTTATCATGACAGCATCTCCTTCATCAGTTCCCGCGCTCTGTGGTAATGGGCCTTGCTGGTACCGCTTGAAATAGCAAGCAATCGGGCCACTTCATCGTGGGAAAACCCTTCCACCGCGATCAGCACAAACACCAGCCGCGCCCGCTCGGGCAATCTTAAAATCAGCCGGTCGAGCAGCAACTCATCATCATTGCCGCCATGTGCGCAAGGCTCCGACGGCGCAGCTTCATGCAAATGCCAATCCGGCATAAAGCGTGACCAGAAACTTCGGTGCTGCTTTAAGGTATTGAGGGCCTGATTTAGCGCCAGCGAATAAAACCAGCTGCCAAACTGGCTCTCTCCCCGAAATTGCGGCAGCTTGTGCCACAGGCGGACAAAGCTTTCCTGCAGAATTTCATCGGCAACACTCGGCTCGCCGGCGAGCCTCAGTGCCAGAGCATAAATCCGTTGATGATGGCGGCGATAAAGCTGCTCGAATGCATGCTTGTCGCCCCAGGCGGCCGCGGCGGCAAGCTCGGTATCGTCTGGCTGTTGTTGCTCGTTGGGTGACGCCTGTGTGAAGAGCACCTTGGGTTTCCGTCGATTTGGTTTGCTAATAAGACACTTACCCAAGATAAAAAGGTTTAGTGGGGATGCAAATTTATTTACGTTGCGGCGTTTTTCGCGCCGCAGCCGCGAGCCAAAGCTTGTTGCCAAAGCCTGTTGCCAAGCGCGGTTGCCCGAATGCCCAAGTGCCCGAATGCCATGTCGCGGCACAGGAATGAATTCACTCGTTTGCAGAGGTCATATCGCCAAGGCGCTGATACACGAGTCTTGCCGCAGCAAGATCTGCCAGCGCAGAGCCGACACTCTTAAACAGGGTGATGTCGCTGGGACTGGTGCGCCACGGCGCTGTGCTGCGGTTGCTGTTTGAAAGCTCGTCGCTGCAAGGTTTTTCGCTGGAACTTTTTTCGCTGGAAATGCGGTCGCGACATAGCTCGCTAAGCTCAGCGCGGACACTGCCAAGTTCAAAGCGTCCTTCCTGCACCGGCAGCAGCAATTCACCGGCTTCGGCGAAGACGTTTATTCTGGAGTCGACGAAAACCTGAGCACTCAGCACCAGTTCAGTGTCACATTCCCTACAGTTTTGATGGTGATTGCCGACAAAATCCGTATGGGTGCCGGCACTTACCCAGCTACCGGGGAAGAGTGGTACAGGCGAGCCGGTGGCGCAGCTGATGATATCGGCCCATGGCACGTCGCGCGCTGCATCACCGGGGCGAATGTCGATATCCGGTCTTTGCTCGCGGATATTGGCGCAGGTCTTGTCAACGCTTTGCCGGTTTCTGCCAATCACACGGATTTCGTCGATGGGTCTCACGGCGGCGTGTGCCAATGCCATAAAAGGCGCCAGATTGCCGGTGCCGAATATCAGCAGTCGCTTGCTATCGGAGCGTGACAGGTAAGAGGATGCGAGCGCGGATACGGCAGCGGTGCGCCAGTAAGTCACGCTGGTGCCATCTATCAGAGCCTCTGGGACGCCGGTTTGGCGACAGAAGAGCAAAATTTGTGAGTAAAGACTCTGACATCCGGGATTGTTACTTGGATTATCAGGTAAATAGGTAAAGGCTTTTACGGCGATACTGTGCACATCCCAAGCAGGGAGCAAGGCAAAGGCGTCGTGGCTGCCAGCAGCATCGAGTGGGTAAACTTGCCGCTTCGGTGCGCTGGATGGGGCTGAAAACTGGCATCTCAGCGCCTCGATGAGGCAGTTAAAGTCGAGGGCGCGGTGAACATCCTGTGCTGTGATTATCTTCATTGTGTTGGGTAGTGTGTGAATATTGTATGCACATTTTAGTGAAAACAACCTGCCTGTCACCTCATTTAATTGATATCCGGCATTGCACTGTGGTTTTGCTATGTCAGTTATTAAAAGTCATGTGAATTAATGCATTAATGCGGTTTTGTAGCTTTCATTTGTCATGGGTAAAGTGGAAAATACTGGTGATATATTTGTGACGCTGCCGGCGCGCGATGTGAAATCTGCATTCAGCGTCTACAGTGTATAAGAGCAGGCAACTGGGGAGAGTAACATGCTCATTCGTCAAAAATTAATGCTGAGTGCGGCCATGTCCATCGGGGCATTGGTTGCCATGTTTGGCCTGCAGATATACTCGGGTAAGACTCAGGTTGAACTGGCGCTGTCGGCGCAGTCAGTGGTTGAGCTTGAGCGGGATATGCTTGAGCTGCGTAAGGACGAAAAGGATTTCCTCACCCGTAAAGACATGGCGTACGTTGCTGACCATGCCAGACATTCGCAAGACATGCATGATGACCTGGCGCGGGTCAGGGCGGTGTTTGAAGAATATGAGATCCCCAAGGATGCGCTTAACCGTTTTACGTCGTTGTCGGACCGCTATCTGCTTATTTTTGCTGAGGTGGTGAGTTTACAGCAGGAGATTGGCCTTAACCCCAAAGCGGGGCTTTATGGCAGCCTGCGCGATGCGGTACATAACGTTGAAACCCTGCTTAAGGAGCACGACCAGCCAAGAATTGCGGTGCAAATGCTGCAGTTAAGGCGCAACGAAAAAGACTTTATGCTGCGCCGTGACGTGGCCGATTTGGAGAAGTTTGAAAAAACCCTGACCGGTTTTGAAGCCGAATTGTCAGCCGCGTTACTGGACGACAATGTCAAAGCGGAAATCTCCAGACTTATCAATCAATACAGTTCGGGTTTTCATGCGCTGGTAGCGAAAGAGCGGGAGTTCGGGCTCAGCAAAGACGATGGTAAACTCGGAGAGCTTCGTCAGGTGATTGATGAGGCTGAGCAGGCGACCAAGGAACTGCGGGAGCTGGCGCTTGCTGAAATTCACGATGAGGAAGGTGACAGCGCCCGTTTGGCAACCATTATTTTCGCCGTCATTGCCATTCTGGTGGCCTTCTTTACCCTGACTATCATCCGCGCCATCATCCGGCCGATTAACAGCATTAATCAGGTGATTTCACAGGTTGGCCGCGAGAAGGATTTAACCCTGCGCTGCGATACAGGCACTGAAGATGAAATTGCAGAAATTGCACTGCATTTCAATCAGATGGTTGATAGTTTCCAATCGCTTATTCAGCAGGTTAACGAGGCGGTTGAAATCATGCATCACTCCTGCAGCGAGCTTTCTCAAAATGCCACCCGGGCATCGGATGGTGTAATGCGCCAGCTCAGTGAAACCGATATGGTTGCTACTGCCATCACCGAAATGGGCGCCACCATCGATGAGATTGCCAAGAACACCGAACACGCCGCCGAGCGCGCCAGTCATACCCACGCCAACGCGAAGAGTGGTCAGTTTGGGGTTGAGCAAACCATTGATAAAATTGCATCTTTGTCGCGGCAATTGACTAACTCTGCGACCGTGGTCGGCGAGCTTGAGCGCGATAGCGGTACCATCGGCAGCGTGCTTGATGTTATTCGCGGCATTGCCGAGCAAACCAACCTGCTGGCGCTGAACGCGGCCATTGAAGCGGCCCGTGCCGGCGAGCAGGGGCGCGGTTTTGCCGTGGTGGCGGACGAAGTGCGCTCTCTGGCCATGCGTACCCAGGAGTCTACCGAAGAAATCGCCGGCATTATCCAGACGCTGCAAAGCCGTACCCGCTCAATTGTGCAGCTGATGGAGGCGAGCCAGCGCCAGGGCGTGGAAAGCTCGGAGCAGGCCGCGAGTGCCGGCACCTTACTTGAGCAAATCAATAATGATGTGGCCAACATCATGGACATGAGCACCCAGATTGCTGCGGCGATTGAAGAGCAGAGCTGTGTCGCAGCCGAAGTGAATAAAAACGTGGTCATTATCCGCGATATCGCTGAGGAGTCGTCTGAGGCCGCCAAGGCCAATGCCAGGGCATCTGATGATGTACGCCAGCGGGCTGCTTATCTTAAAAATGCGGTCAGCCAATTCCGTATAAGTTAAGCATTTTTTGCCGATAAAAGCCGCCTGAGGGCGGCTTTTTTGTGCCTGATTTACCGATGTTGACTACGCTTAAAGTACTAAGACAAGGGGGCTGGCACCATGAGGCTGAACCACTTTAGCTTATTGCTTGGTACTGTGTTGACCGTGGCGGCTTTTGTGACGTCATTTCTGCTTTATGGCCTGTTTTTACGACCGGAGCTGATGCGGGAGGTGCGCGATCAGCAATTGATGGAGGTGCGTGCCCTTAAAGCCGGGGTCGATTTTTTCCGCCAGCCGCTGACAACAATAAGCGTCGATTATGCAGTTTGGGATGAGATGGTGGACTTTTTGAAAGCGCCGACCCCCGCTTTTGCCGAGTCAAATCTTTACCCCGAAGCCTTCAGTGCGGCGCAGATGGACGGCGCCTTTCTGTTTGATTTAAATGGCGACATAGTATGGCAGTACCAAAGCGTGCCGGGGTTAATCCCGGACGATGTGAACGCCCAGCCCCAGTGGTTTGGCGTGGTATTGCCGGATAAAGCCGCAGTCGATAACCAAAAAACCAGTACCCGCAGCGGTATTGTCCGCCATGGCAGCAGGGTGCTGTTTTTCAGCAATACCACTGTGCTGCCAAGCAAAGGCGTTGGCCCTGTGGTCGGCAGCTTTATGGTGGTGCGGATAGTCGATGTATCTTTGTCGGATAAGCTCAAGCAGCTTACGCTGGTGGATTCAAGCCTCGGGCTTGCCAATCTTCGTCTTCATAACCAGCTGCCTGAGTTTAACGATACTCTGGATATCGACGATATCAGTTTAAGTCACCAGTGGCTGATTAAGGATGTGTTTGATATGCCCGCATTGGTGCTGACAGTGACTCACCATAAAGGGGTTATGCCGTCGTTTATCTCCAAAGAGTCGGTGCTGATTTTTGCAACCTTCATGGTGATCCTCTTTGTTGGCTCTGTGCCCTTGTCATTGCTGCTCATTACCCCGCTGAACAATATCCACCGGGTGTTGCTGAAAATGACGGCCAGAGGGCGTCTGGTCAAAATCAATCAACGCTTTTTTCTTGAAGAAATCGACAAGCTGACGCTGTCGTTTAATCAACTGGCTGAGATGCTGGAGCGTCATCAGAACTACCTCGAGTCTTTGTCCTTGAAAGACCCTTTAACCGGCATTGCCAATCGTCGCGGGCTTGAGGCGTTCGCCAGCCGGGCGTACAGCGAGTGGAGCGAAGGCAAGGGCGCCCTCGGCTTTTTAATGATAGATGTGGATGAGTTTAAAAAGTACAACGACAGCCTGGGGCACGGCGCCGGTGACAAAGCCCTGCTGTCGATCGCCCAGGCCTTGCTGATTGAGTGTCGCCGCCGTGGTGAGCTGGTAACCCGCTTTGGCGGAGAAGAGTTTTGCGTAGTGGTGCATGGCGACAATACTACGCAGATAGAGCGCTTGGCCGAGCGTATGCTTATCCGCATAAGAGAGCTGAATATTGCCCATCCGGCGGGCCAATTCGGTATGGTAACCATCAGCATAGGCGGGGTGCTCTTTGAGCGTTATGACCCGCAGTTTGATGAGCTAAGCTGGCAGGACATGCTGGTTATGGCCGACAAACAGCTGTACCTGGCAAAGTCTGAAGGTCGCAATCGGGTCTGCCTGCGCTTTATGCATGCGGCAAGGCTAGTCAAAACAGTTGGGTGACGCCGCAGCGTTATCTGCGACTCTGGCTCTAGCTTGGGTTCTGGTTCTGGCATTGGCAAAAGAGGGGGGCAAGCTGCGTGTGCTGCAATCAAGACAAACTGCAGCGCGCTATTCAGGAATTGCCCGTGCTAGTCCATTATTATCCGCGCTATTCGATTAATGCCCGCAATTCCATTACTGCCCGCTATTCCATGAATTTATTGAACCGGAGCTTGCCTCACTGAGTTGTGCTAACAGCTTCATGCTCTAAGCTCCATGCTCCATGAAGGCCTTGGATCATAAAAAGCGGCCGTGAATGGCCGCTTCTATTGGGTTTAGTGAACCCCTAAGCAAGCATACATTCCCTCACGACAGCGCTGATTAAGCTACAGCACAAATGTGGCTACCTGGCGGCGCATTTGTCCGGCAAGGTTTGCGAGCTTGGTGACTGCATCTGTCATGTTGTTAGACGCCTGAGTGGAGCTCTGGGCTATATCACTGATGGCGATGATGTTGCGGTTAATGCTTTCGGCCACACAGCTTTGCTCTTCGGCTGCCGTTGCAATGTGGGTGTTGAGTTCAGTAATACTGTCGACGGCGGCGACTATTTCCCGCAGCGCTTCGCCAGCCAGATTGGTACTGCGATTGGCTTCATCCACCTGCTCTATGCCTTGCTCCATCGAGGTGACGGCACTTTTGACCCCAGATTGCAGTGACTCAATCATGGACTCAATTTCCCGGGTGGATTGACTGGTGCGCTGCGCCAGTGTTCGCACTTCATCGGCGACCACAGCAAAGCCTCGGCCCTGCTCGCCGGCGCGGGCCGCCTCGATGGCCGCGTTCAGCGCCAGCAGGTTGGTTTGCTCGGCAATGCTTTTAATCACGTCCAGCACCCGGCCTATGTTCTGGCTTTCGGTAGCAAGCTCGCTGATGACCGATGCGGTTGATTGAATTTGACTGGCGAGCGATGACATACTGCTGATGGAATGCTGCACAATTTTATCGCCTTTTGCCGCGCTTTCGTCGGCGCTGCGGGCCGACTGGGCCGCCGAATTGCTGCTTTGGGCAACCTCAGCCACGGTGGCTGTCATCTGATTCATCGCGGTGGCGGTTTGCTCTGTTTCCGATTGCTGCTGATTCATGCGGTCATTGGTTTGGCGAGTAAAGGTGTTGAGCTCGTTGGCTGAGTCACCCAAAGTGGCGGCGGCGCTGGCAATGCTCTTTAAAATGCCCTGCAGGTGGTTCACTACATCGTTCAGATCGGTTGCGATATAGCCAAGCTCATCCTGCCTGAATACCCTGAATGACACTGTCATGTCTGAATGTTCGCGAATAAGTCTCAATTTTTGGCGGATTTCGGTAACAGGTAACATCACGCCGCGGTTAATCCAGTACCCAAGCAGCGCCGTTACCACAACCGCAAACACCGCAAGACCAATAAACCACACCACAGAGCTTGCGTGCATGGCCTCGACTTTGGCGCGCTCTTCACCGGCAATCTTGATTTGCAGGCTTACCAGCTCGGCGATTTTGCCGCTGATGGGGTCGATAACGTTGTAGAGCGGCATGATGTCCGAGGTTAGCTGACCAGCAATGTTGCCGGACAAGCCGCCGAGTTTGCCAAGGGCTGCTCTATCTGGTTGTTGGCTGGGCTGAACAGGCGCTCGGCCTCGCTCGCAAGTTGGCGCTCTTCGTCGGTAAGCTCAGTCGCCATGTATTTTTGCCAGCGTCTTTCGATATTCTGGCGCGCCTCTTTCAGCTCGGTGCGGGCTTCTTCGGCGCTGAATCCGCCGGCATTGGCCTTGTTGATGGCGTCGATAACAAACACGGCGTAGTCATCGCCGATAAGCTTTAAATCTTCCAGAGGGACAACTCGGTCGTTGTAGATGCTGAGTACGCCCGCTTCAATCTTCGACATGATGTTCAACGACACAGTACACATAATGATGAGCAAAGACACAGGAAGGAAAAAGCCAAGCATCATTTTGTGCTTGATTTGCAACTGGTTCATCACGGCCCCCTGAAACAAGGGAAGGACGCATCCATACCAGCGACTCGGCCATGCCTTTGGTTGAGTCACATTATAGGTATAGCAAACAAAAGGAGAGGGCGTTTCTGCGGGATGACAAATTTTGGATACAAAAAAACCTCGCATTGCGAGGCTTATTTGTTTGGTACAGGTGAGAAGACTTGAACTTCCACGCTCGTAAGAGCACCAGCACCTGAAGCTGGCGTGTCTACCAATTCCACCACACCTGCACTGTATTGTTAAAGACTCTTTGTGTTAATTGGTACAGGTGAGAAGACTTGAACTTCCACGCCCGTAAGGGCACCAGCACCTGAAGCTGGCGTGTCTACCAATTCCACCACACCTGCACAATGAGTCTTTGTACAGCTAACTATAATCGCAAAGTGGTACAGGTGAGAAGACTTGAACTTCCACGCTCGTAAGAGCACCAGCACCTGAAGCTGGCGTGTCTACCAATTCCACCACACCTGCACTGTACTGCTTTGCAATTTTTCTCTGTCGCCAGAGCACCTTAAGTTGAAGGTGGTGCCCGAACCCGGAATCGAACCAGGGACACGCGGATTTTCAATCCGCTGCTCTACCAACTGAGCTATTCGGGCGACGGGGTGCATTAAATAGCTTTTGGGCTTTTGAGTCAACTCTTTTATCGGAAATATTTCAAAAACAGTATCGTTTGTACAAGAATCATTCAAAATGGGCCGAAATGGGTATTTTGGTGTGTTTTAAATGACCAGAAGCAGGATTTCGTCGGTACAAGACCTTGGTTTTTGTTGCTGGGGATTTTGCGGCTAAACACCGTATATAGTCGGTTTGACTAAGGGCAGTAGCTAAAAACGGCGCGCCCGGCGCCTGAAAAAGCAACGCCCGACGAAAAAGTCGGGCGTTGGGGGGAAAGTCAGCGTTGTTTAGCGGCGAAAATTTCTTCGCGGCAGCGCCGGCAATGTCGCATTGATTGTCACGCTAATTGTCACATCGATGCCGGATGAGCGGCTATCAGTTAGCTACCAGCTCGTTGGAGGGGAAGTTTTCTTTCATTACCAGCAATACGTGCTGCTTTAACTTCTCCTGACCCAGCTCATCATATGACTCGGCCATGATTTCCAGCGCCCGCTCGGTAGAAGGGGTACCCGGGAACGACTCAAGCACAGTTTGCGCACGGACGGCCGCCGCACTCCAGGCATTCATTTTGACATAGTACTCGGCAACCTGAATCGAGTAACGCGCCAGACGGTTTTTCAAAAACTGCATCCGCTTACGCGAGTCGGCCGCATATTTGCTGTTGGGGTAGACCTTGAGCAAACGGTCGAAGTCCTTGAACGCATCCATGGCATTTTTAGGGTCGCGGTCGGTACGGTCGATGTTCATCATGTCATGGAACAGATAACTGTCGGCCTGCATATTCACCAAACCCCGCATATATTGTACGTAATCCACATCGGGGTGGGTGGGGTTAAGGCGCAGGAAACGGTCGATGTTGGCCAGCGCCTGAGGAGTATCGTCCATCTTATAATAAGCATAGATAAGATCGAGCTGGACCTGAGTCTTGTGCGGACCAAACGGGAAACGCGAGTCCAGCGCTTCCAGACTCTTGGCCGCCTTGGAGAAATTACCCAGCTCCATCGAGGTGCGGGCCTGGGCGTAAAGTGCGTCGGGCGACTTCTGGCTGAGCGCCGCATCTTCCTGACTTCCGGTGCTGCTACAGGCACCCAGGGCCAGTGCTAAAAGGGCGACGGCCGAGCCTTTGGCAAATTTTGACATACGCGAATTCAATTCTTTTGAAGTTGTAGTTAAGAATTCTTCCATTTCACGATAAAATGGAGAACATCCGATTGTAACTGATAGACACCAATTTGGACCCCGATACAGGGGTACGGTTCCCATGACCCAAGAGATTAATCTAAAAAGCGAGATCTCAGCAACCCAAACGGGGTTGAGACTCGACCAAGCCATCGCTGAATTGTTTCCTGACTATTCGCGTACCCGCCTCAAGGAGTGGATCCTCGGCGGCAATGTATATGTTGATGGCGTGGCTGTCACCAAGCCCAGGGAAAAGGTGCTGGAGTCGCAGATCATTGAGATTGAAGCAGCCCTCGAAGAAGAGGTTGCCGCCGAGGCTCAGGATATCGACCTGAACATCGTCTACGAAGACGACTTTATATTGGTGCTGAATAAACCTGCCGGTTTGGTGGTGCATCCCGGTGCCGGCAATGCCGATGGCACCCTGATGAATGCTCTCTTGCATCACTGCCCCGAAATCGAGCATGTGCCCCGCGCCGGTATCATTCACCGTCTCGACAAGGACACCACCGGCCTGATGGTGGTGGCCAAGACGGTTGAGGCACAAACCCATTTGGTTGCCGCGCTGCAGGCCCGTGAAATCGTGCGTGAGTATGAGGCCATTGTGCTTGGCACCATGACTGCCGGCGGCACAGTCGATGCACCGATTGGCCGTCATGCCACCAAGCGCACCCATATGGCGGTGCATCACAGTGGCCGTCCGTCTGTGACCCACTACCGGGTGGCTGAAAAGTTCCGTGCCCACACCCGTTTGCGTCTGCGCCTTGAAACTGGCCGCACTCACCAAATTCGGGTGCATATGGCGCACATCGGCCATGTGCTGGTGGGCGACCCTGTATATGGCGGTCGCCCAAAGCCGCCGAAAAACGCGAGCCCGGAGTTTTTCGAGATCCTGAAAAACTTCACCCGCCAGGCGCTGCACGCCGTTAAGCTTGAGTTGGTGCATCCGGTCACGCTGGAAGTGATGAGCTTCAACGCGCCAATTCCGGACGACATGGTTGAGCTGACCAAGGCCCTTCGTAAGGACACCGAAGCCAATCCCCATGACTATCTGTAAGCTGCCCGGCGGCTGGCAAGTGCCGGCCGGGGTTAAGCTCGCCTTCACTGAGCGCAGCGGCGGTTTGAGCGCTGCGCCCTATCACAGCCTCAATCTTGGGCTGCATGTGGGAGACGATTCGGCAACGGTGCTGCAAAATCGGGCTTTGCTCGGCCGCGAGCTTTTACTGCCCGCTGAGCCCGCGTGGCTTAATCAGGTGCATGGTACAAGGGTGCTGCATCTCGAGACCGAGTACCCGAGCGCTGCTGTTAGCGATGACCAAAACCTCACAACCGCCCCCGATGCCGATGCGAGTTATACTGCCGCTGCCGCCAAGGTGTGTGTGGTGATGACCGCCGATTGCCTGCCGGTACTCTTTGCCTCGAAGGCCGGAGATGAAGTGGCCGCAGCCCACGCCGGCTGGCGGGGTTTATGTGATGGGGTGCTGGAAGCCACGCTTTCGCAGTTTCGCGCCAAGCCCGCCGACATCATTGCTTATCTTGGCCCGGCCATTGGCCCAGAGGCTTTTGAAGTTGGCGCTGAGGTGAGAGATGCCTTTTTGGCAAAGGCGCCGGCTGCGGATTTAGCGGCGTTCGATGCCTGCTTTGCCGCGCGGGACCATCTTGCGCACAAGTACTTCGCCAATCTGTTTGAGCTTGCGCGTTTGCGGCTTAAGGCGGCTGGTGTTCAGCTTATATTTGCCGATGAAAGCTGTACCTTTTCCCATCCTGAGCGGTTTTTCTCCTACCGCCGTGAGCGCGTAACCGGGCGCATGGCTTCCCTTATCTGGCGCGAGTAAATCAATTTCAGTGCGTGAATAGTTTTTGCGCACTTGAAATTACGCCATACAGCCCCATCTTTTAGCTAACCCAGGAATTCCTGCAGTTCGTGTTTCAGGAGGCTGTATGCGACTCGATCGTATGACCAATAAATTCCAGATAGCGATATCCGATGCGCAGTCTCTGGCGCTTGGCAGAGATCATCAATTTATCGAACCCGTGCACCTGATGATGGCATTGCTGAATCAGGATGGCGGCTCTATTCATCCGTTGTTAACCCAGGCCGGTATTCGGGTGAGTAACCTGCGCTCACTCTTGTCTCAAGAGCTGGAGCGTCAACCCCAGGTCGAAGGCACCGGCGGTGACGTGCAGCTGTCACAGGCGCTCATTCGTTTGCTTAATCTGTGTGACAAGCTGTCGCAAAAGCGCAAAGACAAATACATCTCCAGCGAATTGTTTGTGCTGGCTGCTCTTGAAGGCAACGACACCCTGGCGCAGATCCTCAAACAGGCGGGTGCCACCAAAGAGCGGCTGGAGCAAACCATTGAAGACATTCGCGCTGGCCAAAAGGTCGACGACCCCAATGCTGAAGATAACCGTCAGGCGCTGAAAAAGTACACGGTCGATCTGACCGAGCGCGCCGAGCAGGGCAAGCTTGACCCCGTGATTGGCCGTGACGATGAAATTCGCCGCACCATTCAGGTGTTGCAGCGGCGCAGTAAAAATAATCCCGTGCTCATTGGCGAGCCCGGCGTGGGTAAAACCGCCATCGTCGAGGGGCTTGCTCAGCGCATCGTCAATTGCGAAGTGCCCGAGGGCATTAAAAACAAGCGGGTGCTGTCGCTGGACATGGGCGCGCTGGTGGCCGGTGCCAAATACCGCGGTGAGTTTGAAGAGCGCTTGAAAGCCGTGCTCAATGAACTTGCCCAGGAAGAAGGCCAGGTGATCCTTTTTATCGATGAGCTGCACACCATGGTCGGCGCCGGTAAAGGCGATGGTGCCATGGATGCCGGCAACATGCTTAAGCCTGCGCTGGCCCGCGGCGAGCTGCACTGCGTTGGTGCCACCACCCTCGATGAATATCGTCAATATGTGGAAAAAGATGCCGCCCTTGAGCGCCGTTTCCAAAAAGTGCTGGTGGACGAGCCGTCGGTGGAAGACACCATCGCCATTTTGCGTGGTTTGAAAGAGCGCTACGAGCTGCACCACCATGTGGAAATTACCGATCCGGCGATTGTGGCGGCGGCAAGCATGTCGCACCGTTATGTATCCGACCGCAAGCTGCCTGATAAGGCCATCGACCTGATTGACGAGGCCGCTTCCAGCATTCGGATGCAGATTGACTCCAAGCCTGAGTCGCTTGACCGCCTCGAGCGCCGCGCTATTCAGCTTAAGCTCGAAGAGCAGGCGCTGGCGAAAGAAAACGATGAGGCCAGCCGCAAACGGCTTGAGCATTTGCGCCTTGAACTGAAAGAAGTCGAAGCCAAGGCCAACGAGCTTAATGAAATCTGGCGCACCGAAAAAGCGGCACTTGCCGGCACTCAGCATATTAAGGCCGATCTGGAGCAGGCAAGGCTCGATCTGGAAGTGGCGCGCCGCGCCGGTGATCTGACCCGCATGTCTGAGCTGCAGTACGGCCGCATTCCCGAGCTTGAAAAGCAGCTCGATTTGGCCGCTCAGGCCGAAATGCAGGACATGAAGCTGCTGCGCAACAAGGTCACCGATGTGGAGATTGCCGAGGTGCTGTCCAAGGCAACCGGTATTCCGGTCGCCAAGATGCTTGAGGGCGAGCGCGAAAAACTGCTGCAAATGGAGCATGCGCTGCATGAGCGGGTGATAGGCCAGAACGAGGCGGTGGATGCGGTGGCCAATGCCATTCGCCGTAGCCGCGCCGGACTTGCCGATCCTAACCGTCCTATTGGTTCGTTTTTGTTCCTCGGCCCAACCGGTGTGGGTAAAACTGAGCTGTGTAAGTCGCTGGCGAAATTCCTGTTCGACACTGAGTCGGCGCTGGTGCGTATCGATATGTCGGAATTTATGGAGAAACACTCGGTTTCACGTTTGGTGGGCGCACCTCCCGGCTATGTGGGCTATGAAGAGGGCGGTTACCTTACCGAAGCTGTTCGCCGTAAGCCTTATTCGGTGATTTTGCTCGACGAGGTGGAAAAAGCGCATCCCGATGTGTTCAACATTCTCCTGCAGGTACTGGATGATGGCCGACTGACAGACGGTCAGGGCCGCACCGTGGATTTTCGCAATACCGTTGTCATCATGACCTCAAACCTTGGCTCCGACATTATTCAGGAGCGTTTCGGTAGCTTGAGTTACACCGAGATGAAGCAAGAAGTGATGAATGTGGTGGTACACAGTTTCCGGCCGGAGTTTTTAAACCGCATCGATGAGACTGTGGTGTTCCATCCACTGGATGCAGAGCACATTAAACATATCGCCGCCATCCAGATTGCATCGCTGCGTAAGCGTCTGGCCGAGCGCGAGTTTGAATTGGTGCTGAGTGACGAAGCACTGGCCTTTATCGCCAGAGCCGGTTTCGATCCGGTATACGGCGCGCGGCCACTGAAACGGGCGCTGCAGCAGGAAGTTGAAAATCCGTTGGCGCAAAAACTGCTGCGGGGTGAGTTTATGCCCGGGCAGCCCATAGTCGTCGACTGTCAGGATGCCGAGCTGGTGTTCAGTCAAAAACCGCTGCAAAGCCACTGACGTGGGCTTAGCTATTACAGCTTAGCTTGAGTGGCTTAGCTTTATGGCTCAGCTTTATTGACTCAGCTTTATTGATTCAGAGCATCGCGAAACGCCTCAAATAGAAAGGGAGCCATCTGGCTCCCTTCTTTTATGTCGTTACCTTTTCATGTCTTTAGCGACATTTTTTAACCTATTTGCCGTCGATTACCGTTTTGGCTTATTTCTTGGCTTATTTCTTGGCTTTGCCGCCACTCTCTTTACAGAAAAGTTCTACCCGCTTTTTGGAGTCCGCCAGCGCCGCTTCGCGCTCTTCATCTGTCATCACCACAGGTTCATTGGTGCCCGCATCTTTACGGGTAACACGATTGAAGTTTTCCAGCACTTCCTGGTTTTGCTTTGCCTGCTCACAAATGGCATCGGCTTGTTCGGCATTTTGCTGACGGATGAGGTCGGCATTTTTCTGCTCGTCGGTTTGTGGCTCATCGGCTTTGGCCTGTGGTTTGGGTGATTCAAAACCAATTCGCTTTTGCTCAATATCAGCCGCCTTGATTACCTGGGCTTTGCCATCCTTTTCGGGAGGCTGCTCGGTATAGTGGGTGACACCGTTTTCATCGACCCACTTATATATAGTGGTGGCTGCGACCATGTTGGAGCCGAGTAGCAGAGATAATGCAAAAAGCTGATACCGATTAAACATAAGGCTTTGCCTCCTGAAGCCCTCGCCAGTGCATGGCGAAAGTGTGATATCTTGGAATTATTGTTACTCAATGGTATTCAGTGTATGCAAAATATTGACAAGCCAACAGCAAAAAATCGCGGTATCTACCTGTTACCCAATCTTTTTACCACCGCGGGCCTCTTTTCCGGTTTCTACGCCATCATCGCCTCAATGAACGGCCATTTCGAATCGGCGGCCATTGCGGTGTTCGTTGCCATGCTGTGTGACGGTCTTGATGGCCGCGTCGCCAGATTGACCAATACCCAAAGTGAATTCGGTGCCGAATACGACAGTATGGCCGACATGGTGTCGTTCGGAATGGCGCCGGCACTGATTGCTTACAACTGGGCGTTGGCGGATTTGGGGAAGATTGGCTGGCTTGCTGCCTTTATCTATTGTGCTGGTGCGGCGCTGAGGCTTGCGCGCTTCAACACCCAGGTGGGCGTCGCCGATAAGCGCTGGTTTCAGGGACTGGCGAGTCCCGCAGCGGCGGCGGTTATTGCGGGTACTGTGTGGCTTGGTCATCAGTATCAGGTTGAGGCGGCGTCGGTCAGTTATCTCTTTGCAGCCGTCACTGTTTGCACTGGCCTATTGATGGTGAGTAACTTCCGTTATCACTCATTTAAAGAAGTGGACTGGCGCGGCAAGGTCAACTTTATTGTCATCCTGCTGGTAGTTGCCGTGTTTGTGGTGATTTCGGTAGAACCCGCATTAATTCTTTGCCTTGGCTTTTACCTTTATGCGCTGTCCGGGCCTGTGATTACCGTGCGCTCGGTACGTAAACTCAAAGTTTCCCATGTGGTTGGAGATGATGAGCCGGACGATACCAAGGATTAGTCTCACTTTTCTGCTTTCAAAGCCGCAGCGCTAAAGCGATGGCTACCGGAAAAGTTATAAGTAGTTAAGCGCCGACGAGAGTCGGCGTTTTCGTTTGGCGTAAGCCAGATGAGTTGGGCAACCTTTTATGATTGCGCGTCGCGGTTGTAGACAACCCCGCCAGTGCCTGCCTTGCAGCGTTTGCCAGATAGAAATTGTTAAACTGAGATGCCTTGATTGCGAAAAGCCCAAGCATTGACCATAATCTTTCTCCCATACCGTTTTAGCAGTCTGATAAAAGTCGAACGTGCTCGAGCTTGCTTGCATTTGAATGGGGTTGCTCCTGAGTCTTGATTCGCCAATTGGCAATCTAGGTTATGCCATGTGCCGCAAGTACGTTACGCCATCTGAAGCAAGATAGTTCAGCAAGACAGTACATCAGATGCTTGTTATGAAGATCGCTGCGAAAGTTCTTGAGTGTTTTTACCTGCCGTCTGACGCGCTTAAACGATGGGTTTGTACGGAAAATCGCCATAAATTAGGCGGCCTCCCATTGTAGATGGTGTTTTTGGTTGAACTTTGCTCAGTTGGGTTGTTTTCGCAGAAAAAGCCCTTGCGCAAAAGTTCAGGCTCCCTATAATGCGCATCCACTGACACGGCACGGGGCGCCAAGCGAAACGTAGCGTGAAGGTGGTTGAAGCGAGCGAAAGCCAACTTCAACAGCGTCGAAAGAAAGTTTGCAAAAACTGCTTGACGCGAAAGCAGGAAAGCGTAGAATACGCAGCCCTGACCCGGTGAGCCAAGCGCGACCGGATGTTCTTTAAAAATCAGATAAGACAAGCAAATCTGTGTGGATACTCGCAGGTTGATGAAGTCGACAAAACGATTTTATCAATGAAAGAGTTTTCATGCAGAGCATGACAGCAGAAATTCATTGAGACCAAAACTTTAATTGAAGAGTTTGATCATGGCTCAGATTGAACGCTGGCGGCAGGCCTAACACATGCAAGTCGAGCGGCAGCACAAGGGAGTTTACTCCTG